>NZ_CP047944.1:0-2581635 GCF_014279615.1 Synechococcus sp. RS9907
CTGAGCTCGTTTCCCCCTTTTCCCCAGGCCCTACGACGGCTGTTTTTGTTTTTTATTTTTTAAATCCATAAGAACCAAACAGCCGAACAGAGGCTCCCGAACCGTTGGCCATTGCACTTCCCCTCAGCCTGTGAAACCGTGGGACACCTCAGCGCGCTCAGGTCTTCAGGACGATGAAGGTGGTCTGTTCACAGTCCGAACTGAATAGCGCTCTGCAATTGGTGAGCCGTGCAGTCGCCACACGCCCCACGCACCCGGTTCTTGCCAATGTGTTGCTCACCGCCGATGCCGGCAGCAACCGCCTCAGCCTGACCGGTTTTGACCTGAACCTGGGAATTCAGACGTCCCTCGCCGCCAGTGTGGAAACCAGCGGGGCCATCACACTGCCGGCCCGGCTGCTGGGAGAGATCGTGTCGCGCTTGTCCAGCGATTCTCCGGTCACCCTCGCCGTAGACGATTCCGGTGAGCAGGTTCAGCTCACCAGCCTCAGCGGCAGTTATCAGATGCGCGGCATGAGTGCCGACGACTACCCCGATCTTCCGATGGTGGAGAGCGGCATGACGCTCAAGCTGCAACCTGAACGCTTGGTGCAGGCTCTCAAAGGCACCCTGTTTGCCAGCAGTGCTGATGAAGCGAAGCAACTGCTCACCGGCGTGCATCTCAAGTTCAACCAGCGGGCTCTGGAAGCGGCTGCCACCGATGGTCACCGCCTTGCCGTGCTCAATGTTGAAGATGCCCTGCAGGATGCGGCCTTGACCGATGCGGTGGACGACGACGGTTTCGCCGTGACACTTCCATCGCGCTCACTTCGGGAGGTGGAGCGGCTGATGGCGTCCTGGCGGTCCGATGAACCGGTCAGTTTGTTCTGTGATCGGGGCCAGGTGGTGTTTCTTGCGGCCGATCAAATGGTCACCAGCCGCACCTTGGAAGGCACCTATCCCAATTACGGCCAGCTGATCCCTGACGGTTTCACCCGCACCTTTGGAATGGACCGTCGCGCCCTGATCGCTGCTTTGGAGCGGATTGCTGTGCTCGCTGATCAACACAACAACGTTGTGAAATTCAGCAGCCAGCCCGAGGACGGTGTTGTCCAGATCAGTGCCGATGCGCAGGATGTGGGCAGTGGCTCTGAATCGCTTCCCTCCAACTTGGAGGGTGACGCCATGCAGATTGCCTTCAATGTTCGCTATCTGCTGGATGGCCTGAAAGCCATGGGCTCTGATCGGATTGTTCTGCACTGCAACGCTCCCACCACGCCGGCTGTGCTCCGTTCCGAGGAAGCGTCCGAAGCCTTCACCTATCTGGTGATGCCTGTTCAGATTCGTTCCTGATGTGTCGCTACCGGATCAGCTGCTCCTCAGTGATCTACTGAGTCATACGGTTCGTTGTGATCTGGGTCTGGATCACGGGCCTGGGGTCATGGCCTGGATGCATCCGCCGGTGCATCGTCTTCTGGGCTGGGTCAGCCGTCCATCGGCCCTGCGCATGTCACGGGATGTCTGGCGTTTGAACCAGTGTTGTGGTTTGAGCGATCAACAGGTGTTTGTCCGTGGCGAGCCGGCGGTTACTGATCAGGTGACCCTGGAGCGCTTGCCCACGCTGATGGATGCAGCATTGCTGGACCGTGACGGTGAGCGGATCGGCAGCGTTGTGGACCTTGATTTTCGACCTGCCGATGGCGCGATTCTTCACTACCTGATCGCCCGCAGCGACCCGCGTTTGCCGGGGAGTTCCCGATGGCGTTTGGCTCCCGATCGCATCCTTGATCAACAACCGGGTCAGATCCAAACCGGCCTGATGGGATTGGACGATCTGCCCATGGCCCGCGCCAGCGTTCGGCACGATCTGCTCCAACGCACCCAACACTGGCGGGACCAGTTGCGTTCCATGGGTGATCGGGCCAGCGATCGCCTGGAGGGTTGGTTGGACGACTCGCCCATCGATGAGCTGCGATCGGAAAGCGTGCGCTTCAGATCCGACGACGAGGACGAACCAAGAGAGGTGTCTGGACCTGAAGTCTGGGATGACGAAAGCTGGGATGAAACCCCCTCTCGCCGCCGTCGCGAGGACGAAGATCCCTGGGTCTGACGGGCGGTCGGCAACACTGGGGGGAGGTGCTCCGCGATTCGTGGTTTCCTCCCCTGCGTACGACATAGCTGCAGCCCTGAAGCAGGAAGGGCTCAAGCCCAGTGACTGGGATGAGATCTGTCGGCGTCTCGGCCGCGAGCCGAATCGAGCCGAACTGGGCATGTTCGGTGTGATGTGGTCCGAACACTGCTGTTATCGCAATTCCCGGCCTTTGCTGAGTGGCTTCCCCACGGAGGGACCACGCATCCTTGTTGGACCCGGCGAAAACGCTGGTGTGGTGGATCTCGGCGGGGGCCATCGGTTGGCCTTCAAGATCGAAAGCCATAACCACCCCTCCGCCGTCGAACCCTTTCAGGGGGCGGCCACAGGGGTGGGCGGCATCCTGCGTGACATCTTCACGATGGGGGCCCGTCCGATTGCGCTGCTGAACGCTCTGCGCTTCGGCCCTCTTGAGGATCCCGCCAACGTAGGCCTGATGGAAGGCGTTGTGGCCGGCATTGCCCATTACGGCAACTGCGTAGGGGTGCCGACGGTGGGTGGCGAGGTGGCTTTTGATTCCTCCTATTCCGGCAATCCGCTGGTGAATGCCATGGCCCTTGGCCTGATGGAGACCGAGGAGATCGTCAAATCCGGTGCGATCGGCGTCGGCAATCCTGTGGTGTACGTGGGCAGCACCACCGGTCGGGACGGCATGGGGGGAGCCAGCTTTGCCAGTGCTGAGCTCAGTGCAGATTCCTTGGATGATCGTCCTGCCGTGCAAGTGGGCGATCCGTTTTTGGAGAAAGGGCTGATCGAAGCCTGCCTTGAGGCCTTCGCCAGTGGCGATGTTGTGGCTGCTCAGGACATGGGCGCCGCTGGTCTCACCTGCAGCTGTTCGGAAATGGCTGCCAAAGGGGGCCTGGGGGTGGAACTGGATCTGGACCGTGTTCCGGCCCGTGAAACCGGGATGACGGCTTACGAGTTCCTGTTGTCGGAATCCCAGGAACGGATGTTGTTCGTGGTGAAGGCCGGCCGGGAGGACGCCTTGATGCAGCGCTTCCGTCGCTGGGGCCTGCAGGCGGCGGTTGTGGGCAAGGTGCTCCAGGAACCGATTGTGCGGGTGTTGCATCACGGTGCCGTCGCCGCTGAGGTGCCGGCCACGGCTCTTGCCGATGACACTCCAATCGAAAAACATGCTCTGTTGCAGGAGCCCCCGGCAGACCTTCAGGCGCTCTGGAGTTGGACCGAGCAGGAGCTTCCGGAGCTGAGTGATGCAGCGGCAGCCCTGCTTCAGCTTCTGGATGACCCCACCATTGCGAGCAAGCAGTGGGTTCACCGTCAGTACGACCAGCAGGTGCTGGCCAACACGGTGGTCTCGTCTGGAGCCGCTGATGCCGCCGTGGTGCGGTTGAGACCTCAGCAAGGCGATGGATCTATGGCCGCATCCAATCGTGGTGTTGCTGCCACGGTGGACTGCCCCAACCGTTGGGTTGCCCTGGATCCCGAACGCGGCGCTCAGGCGGCCGTTGCCGAAGCGGCACGCAACCTGAGTTGTGTGGGGGCGGAGCCCCTGGCGGTAACCGACAACCTCAATTTCCCGTCACCGGAAACACCCAAGGGCTTCTGGCAGCTGGCCATGGCCTGCCGCGGGATCTCCGATGCCTGCCGTGCCCTCAACACCCCCGTTACTGGAGGCAATGTCTCGCTCTACAACGAGACCAAACAGGACGACGGCACGATGCAACCGATCCACCCCACGCCGGTGATCGGCATGGTTGGTGGTGTGGATGACATCAGCCGTGTGACTGGCTTGGCCTGGCAACAGCCTGGCGATGCGATTTTCCTTATCGGTGTTCCGCCAGAGGATGGTGCCGATCCCAGCCTTGGTTTGGCCGGCAGTGCTTATCAGCAGCAGACCCTTGGCTCCTTGGCCGGACGACCGCCCAAGCCCGATCTTGCCCTCGAAGCAGCGGTGGGGCATTTGGTGCGTGAGGCCATTGCTCAAGGTTTGTTGGCCTCGGCCCACGATTGCAGTGATGGCGGCTTGGCCGTGGCGTTGGCCGAATCCTGCATCGCTTCTGATCTGGGCATCAGCGTGACCTTGTCCACAAGCTCAGCGCGCCTGGAGCGGGTTCTGTTCGCCGAAGGTGGCAGCCGGGTGATTGTGTCGGTGAATGCAGCATCCCTCCCTGCATGGGAGCAGTTGATCGGATCCAAGCCAGCGCTTTGCGTCACCCAGCTGGGCAGCGTGACTGCGGAGCCTCGATTGGTGATCCGATCCGAATCAGCCGTTCAGCTTGATCTTGAGGTGCAACGCTGTGCTGCTGTTTTCCGTGATGCGTTGCCCCGAAGGATGCATTCGGAGTGATTGAGTCAGGCGTTGCCTGACGGTCGTTTCTCTTCCTTATCTCTCTGACTTCGGATTCATCATGTGCGGCATTATCGGAATGTTCTGTGTTGACTCGGTCAACCAACAGATCTACGACAATCTGCTTCTGCTTCAGCACCGCGGTCAGGACTCGGCAGGGATTGTCACGATGGACAATCACACCTTCCACGTGCACAAACAAAGGGGACGTGTGCGTGAAGCCTTTCGCACAAGAGACATGCGAAAACTGCTGGGCAATGCCGGGATCGGTCATGTTCGTTATGCCACCCGTGGAGCTGCTGCGTCAGAAGAGGAAGTTCAGCCGTTCTATGTGAATGCCCCCTATGGCATCACGTTTGTTCACAACGGCAATCTCACCAACACCCTTCAGCTTGAGCAGGATCTGTTCAAGATTGATCGTCGTCACACCAATTCCACCAGCGATACGGAGATGCTGGTCAATGTGTTGGCCACGGAGATTCAATCCCAACTGACAGGACGTGATTTAACACCGGATCAGTTGTTTGATGCGGTGGCATCACTCCATCACCGCGTTCAGGGCTCCTACGCGGCGATCGCTTTGATTGCGGGCCACGGAATGCTGGCCTTCCGGGATCCCTACGGAATTCGGCCTTTGATTCTCGGCAGGCGGTTGTCTGACCAGGGTCGTGAGGAGTGGATTGTCGCCAGTGAATCCCTGGTGATTGAAAACAGTGGCTACGAGATCGTTCGCGATGTTGATCCCGGTGAGGCGGTGTTCATCGACGCTGATTCGAACTTGCACCAGCGTCAGTGTGCTGAGTCTCCTCGTTTGATTCCCTGTGCTTTTGAGTATGTGTATTTGGCGCGGCCGGATTCCGTTATGAACGGCATATCGGTGTACGAGTCGCGTTTACGGATGGGTGATCGTCTGGCTCAAACCATTGCTGAAACATTGCCGGCTGGTGATATTGATGTTGTGATGCCGATTCCTGATTCAGCAAGACCTTCGGCGATGCAGGTGGCGAAGCAATTGGGTCTTGAGTATCGAGAAGGGTTTTACAAAAACCGTTATGTCGGCCGCACTTTCATCATGCCGGGTCAAGCTGAAAGGAAGAAGTCAGTGCGTCAGAAGCTCAATGCTCTCGGAACTGAATTCGCCGGGAAGAATGTTCTGATTGTCGATGATTCGATTGTTCGTGGAACAACATCCCGCGAGATTGTTCAGATGGCACGCAGCGCTGGTGCAAACAAGGTAACGTTCACGTCGGCTGCTCCACCGGTTCGCTATCCCAATGTTTATGGGATCAACATGCCAACCCGGGCGGAACTCCTTGCCCACGGCCGAACCAGTGAGCAGATCTCAGATGTTCTCGGGGCCGATCATGTTGTTTATCAGACCGTTGAGAATTTGTTGGAAAGCATTGTGGAGAACACTGAGATCAAGGATCTCGAGATGTCTTGTTTCGACGGCCACTATGTGACCGGTGGAATCGATGAAGATTATTTCCAGTGGTTGGAGCAGAATTGCCGCTCCTGATCGGATCGGGGCTCAGGGATTCGGTTGAATGGCGTTGATCACATCAACGATCGCCTCTCCTTTCTGAAGAGATGCCTGTTCTGTGAGTTTGTATCCGGGTTTTGAGATGTTGATGTTGTCCGCATCCAGGCGCCCATGACGATCCTTGCTGGTGCGTACACCAACAAGACGGGCTCCGGTGCTGATGCCCACCAGGCGATCAGATTCCGCATCAATCTGCACCGCCATGCTGCCGAGATCGCCCCGCTGGTTGTAGCGCAGGCCTGAACAGTCGATTCGCCCGATCATTCCCTGCCTGGTGATCAGCATCAGTGGTGCCTGTTCCGTGCAGACGGCTCCAACGATCTGTTCCCCCGGGAGCAATCGCATGGTCATGGGTCCCTGTGCCAATCGACCCATCAACGGAAGTGAATCTTCTGTGACTTGCAGTCTCAGCAGGCGACCGATGTCGCTGATCAGCACCAGTGTTCCCTGATCGCGGCAGATCACTGCACTGTTGAGCTCGACTCCCTCTTTCAACTTGAGAACGCTGGTGGCTCGACCGGAAAGGTCCACCACTTCGCTGAGGGGGAGCCGCTTAAAGCGTCCATCGCTGCTGAGCAAGCCCAGACTCAAGTCGTCGATGTTTTGGCTGGGCAGCGACAGCAGCGAAACGATGGGGTCGCCGTCGAGGCCCGTAGGTAGGAACCGTTCAATCGGGCCGGGTTGCTGTCCAGCAAATTCCCAGCGCACCTGGGCGATGCGTCCTCCCGCACTCACCGCCAACAGTCGTGGTGGTGGCTCGATCGGAAGGATCACCCGTGCCGGAGATGGTGCATCACCAATGGGGGAAGGATCATTGAGGTGCAGTCGTCCCAGCACCTGGGGGGTGACGATTTTCACTTGACCATCGGCCTGGATCAGCACCCGACCATCTCCGGGCAGTGCAGCCAGGGCCTGCTGACGCAGCAGTTCCGTGTTCGGCCGTTGGCTGGCTGCCCGTTCGGCCATCAGGGCGTCCCCGCCCTCCACCAGGCGGGTTCGCCGCGGGGTGCTGAAGCGTTTTTTCAAGGCCTTGAGCTCCGTCACCATCGCGTCCAGCAGCTGATCCCGGTTGTCCAGGAGCAACTTCAGGCGTTGGCGTTCCGCTCGAAGCTCATCCAGCTCCTGGCGCAGGCTTTCCTGTTCGAGTCCGGTCAGGCGCCTCAGGGGCATGGCCAACACCGCATCCGCCTGCCGTTCGCTGAGGTCGAGGCGCACCATCAGGCTGGCGCGGGCTGAGGCGGCGTCATTCGCCTCCTGAATCATCGCGATCACAGCCTGAAGGTTGTTCAGGGCTGTGATCAGTCCTTCCACCACCTCAAGCCGGTCTTCGGTCTTGCGCAGGGCATGGCTGGTGCGCCGGATCAGGGTCAGTTCCCTGAAATCGAGGAAGGTCTGCAGCAGTTGGCGCAGCGATAGTTGCTGGGGTTGTCCATCCACCAGGGCGAGAAGGATGGCTCCGAAGTTGCTCTGCAGTGCCGTTCGCCGTTGCAGATCCTTCAGCACCTTCTCGGGATCTGCATCGCGACGCAGCTCCACCACCACACGCATGCCTTCGCGGTCGCTTTCGTCGCGGATGTCGGCTATTCCGCCGATTTTTCCGTCGTTGACGGACTCCGCCAGTTTTTCAATCCAGCCGGCTTTGCTGAGCTGGTACGGCAGTTCGGTGACGACCACGGCATTGCGTTTGTGGCGCCCTTTGCCCGGTTGCACCTCTTCGGTGTGGGCCACGCCGCGCATCGGGATGCTGCCGCGTCCATGCAGGTAGGTGTCCCGCAGGCCTGAGCTGATTAGTACTTCACCGCCTGTGGGGAAGTCGGGCCCTGGGATCAGTTCCAGCAGTTTTTCGTCACTCAGCTCCGGTTTGCGGATCAGGGCGATCAGGCCATCCACCACCTCTCCCAGGTTGTGCGGGGGAATGCTGGTGGCCATGCCAACGGCGATGCCGGAGCAGCCGTTCAGCAGCAGGAAGGGAAGCTGGGCTGGAAGAACGGTGGGTTCCTGTTGGGACCCATCGAAGTTCGGTGCGAAATCAACCGTGTCCTCACCGATCTCCTCCAGCATCGCCTGGTGAGAGATCGGCGCCAGGCGGGTTTCGGTGTACCGCATGGCCGCCGGTGGGTCGTCATCCACCGAGCCGAAATTGCCATGGCCGTCGAGCAGTGGATGACGGCTGGCGAAGCTCTGAACAAGCCGCACCAAGGCGTCGTAAACGGCCTGATCACCGTGGGGGTGGTATTTGCCGAGGACGTCACCGACAACCCTCGCGCATTTCCGATAGGGACGGTCTGGGGTGAGCCCCAGTTCCTGCATCGCGTACAGAATCCGCCGCTGGACGGGTTTGAGACCATCGCGGGCATCGGGCAACGCCCGACCCACGATCACGCTCATCGCGTATTCGAGGTAGGAGCGCTGCATCTCCTGATGCAGGGCGATCGGTTCAACGCGCTCCTCAGCCATTCGGTCTGTCGCTCTCCGGCCGGAAGGCGCTCAGCCTACAGATGATCACTGGCTTTTCTTCCACGTTGCGTTGGCTTGGGCTCGTTCCACGCTGTTGGTGAGCTGCGGCTCGCTCAGCAATTCTGCCGTCGCCTCACGGATGCGCACACCCCAAAGCTGTTCGGCTTGATGCAGGGGCAGGACGTAGTTGGGGTTCTTGGCCAACGCCGTGGAAGCCAGCTGGATCGCCTCGGTCTGCTCACCCCGTTGATGCAGAGCAGTGGCCAGGGCCAGCATGGGTTCGGCGTTGTTTTCAATTTTCAGAACAGCGCGCCACCTGCGAATCGCCTCATCAAGATCTCCCATTTCGTAAAGCACCAGGGCCTGGTTGTTCAGGGCTTCCCAGAACTCCGGCTTCAGGGCTGTGGCTTGTTCGAACGACTTCAGGGCTAGCGGTAGTTCGCCCTGCATGATCCTGGCGTTGCCGAGGTCGAAATAGGCCGAAGCGTTGTTCGGATCCAGTTGGAGTCCGCGGGTAATCAAGGGAACGGCATCGTCCGGTCGCTCTGCCCGCAGGGCAATCGCTGCTTCTGCGAACCAAAGCCCTGCTTTTTCTGGTTTCAGAAACTTGGAGCGGGCCAGAGACCGACTGGCTCCTTCAAGGTCGTCGCTGCGGAGTTGAGCCTCCGCCAGGATCGACCAGAACCGTTCATCGTTTGGATTGAGTTGAACAGCTAGGGCTGCAAGTTTTGCTGCTTGTTCAGGTTGCCCCAGCTGAAGCAGCTGTGCAGCGGTCCGACCGATGCCGATCGATGAGCCCTTGAGTTCCTCTTCAGTGGGCAGATAGACGTAGGGGATCAGGGCGTTGGCTGCTGGGGCGCCGAACCAACCCCCCAGAACGACCAGTGCAGCCGCCAGCGTTCGACGCAAGCCAATTCGACGCAGCACTGGAGCGAGGGTGGAGTCGTTAAATCGTAGGTGTGGGATCCGGTTGTGCCGCAGCGGCGTTGCGACGCCACATCCAGGGTTTGATCCGTCGCAACGCCGATCCCCGCAGGTTTTGGTCCCAGACGCTGTCGTCCCAGCTCTGAATCTGCTCTTTTTGCAGATTCAGCAGCCATGGACGTGGCTGCACCTCGGGATCACTGCTCTGGGGCAATCTTCGGTGGTTCCAGGGGCAGACGTCCTGGCAGATGTCACACCCTGCCACCCACGGTCCAAGGGCGGCGCGAATGTTCTCCGGTAAGTCGTCCTCACGGTTTTCGATCGTGTGAAAGGCCAGGCAACGCCTTGCATCCACCACAAAAGGTTCGCGGATCGCATCCGTGGGGCAGGCATCGATGCAGGCACTGCAGCGTCCACAGAGGCTGCGCGCTGGTGGGTCGGCGTTCAAGGGCTCCGTTGTCAGCAGATGGCCGATCACCATCCAGGAGCCCCGTTCGGGGTGAATCAGGTTGCTGTGCTTGCCGATCCAGCCCAGGCCGGCTTCCTCAGCCCAGGCCTTGTCCAGCAGCGGTGTGGAGTCAACACAGGCGCGCCAGCCGCAGTCGGGCCGTTGTTCCGTAAGCCAGCGACCGATTCGTCGCAGCCGTTGATCAACAACCCGGTGATAGTCCCGCCCCCAGCCGTAGCGGGCGACTTTGAGGGAGCCGGGGGAGGGTTGAGCGTCGACGTAATAGTTGAGGCCAACGGCGAGCACGCTGTTGGCTCCGTCCAACAGCAGCCTGGGGTCTCGCCGACGGGGGGCGGCCATCCAGGCCATGTCAGCTTGATGACCATGGTCCAACCAGCGCTGCAGGGCGTTGGTGCGCAGCTGCAGCCTTGGACTTCCCGGGATTCTGGCAATGCCAACGGGATTGAACCCTTCCTCAGCGGCGCGGCGCTTCAGAGCCTCGCTTAATCGAGTTTGTTGATCGGTGACATGCCCTTGCATCGACCTTAAGGTTGGGCGCTTATCAGCATCTTCTCTGTGACCGGCACTGAGACAGGACGGGTTGCTCCCTTGCTGCGCTGGCTTGGTTTGACCCTCGTGGTGATCCTCGTCCTGCAGATGCTTGCTGTTCTTGTCGGTGTCGACTGGGGTGCGGATGCTCCACGCCCGCAGGTCACCGGACCGCTGGTGGCCCTTGCTCCCCTGGGATTTGCCGGTTTGTTGATCTGCCTGGTCGGATCAAGGCTGGATCATCCCCATCAGCAGCGCACTCCTTTGCGTCTGCTGATCGCCGTCCTTTCTGCGCTGTTGGCCCTCGGCATGGTGATTGCCGTGCCCATCTCCCTGGATGGGGGTGCCGGTGACCTGGCCCGTCAGCGCAATCTGGACCAGGGCCGCGAAGCGCTGAAGGATGCTCGAGCCTTCCGCTCCGATGCAGCGCAGGTCACCTCCCTTGGTGAGCAGCTGGCCCAGGCCGGTCAGCTCGCTGCCGATGCTACGGAGGACGACAAGCTGCGGGCGGCACAAAAGATGGTGGACGATCAGATCGCCCAGATGGAGGCTCAGCTCAAGACCTTTGAGGCTGGCCAGGCCCGTGAATCCCAGCAGCGGTTCATCGGTGGAACCATCACGGCTGTGGTTCTTGCGATTGCGTTTGCGCTCCTTGCGTTCACGGCAGTGCTCTGACCGCTGGTTAGGTTGGTCAGACTTCACTCAAAGCTGGGCGCAGTAGCTCCTTGGTCCAGTCCAATCCCAGACCTGATCTGCCGCTGTCCGCAAGGCTTCGGCAGGATCTGAAAAACGACCTGATTGCAGGGTTGCTGGTGGTCATCCCGCTGGCGACAACGATTTGGCTGTCAACGATCGTCAGTCGCTTTGTTCTGGCGTTCCTGACCTCGATTCCGAAGCAGTTCAATCCGTTCATCACCCTGAATCCACTGCTTCAGGATCTGATCAATCTGGCCCTCGGTCTCACGGTGCCTCTGATGGGCATCCTTCTGATCGGCCTGATGGCCCGAAACATCGTTGGTCGCTGGCTGTTGGAGTTCGGTGAAGGCACCTTGAGCCGGATTCCCCTGGCTGGATCGGTCTACAAGACGCTGAAGCAGCTGCTTGAGACCTTTTTCCGTGACAACTCCTCTCGCTTCCGTCGTGTTGTTCTCGTTGAGTACCCACGGGAGGGATTGTTCAGCGTTGGTTTTGTCACCGGGGAGGTGGGGCCTTCCCTTCAATCCGATCTGAAGGAGCCCCTGTTGAGTGTGTTCATTCCCACCGCTCCGAATCCCACCACCGGTTGGTACACCCTTGTTCCAGCTGGATCCGTCCGAGAGCTTGAGATCAGCGTTGAAGAAGCTTTCCGAACGATCATTTCGGCCGGCATCGTCAACCCCGATGATCGTGAAGCTCCTGTGAATCGGAGTTTCTCCAGCCTCATGGCCCAGTTACGGGCTTCTGCATCTCCTTCCAGCTGAGTCATGGCCACACGATCCCTTACACGCGAGCTGGCCTTGCTGGTGCTTGGTCAGGTGCCGGAACAGAAGTCAGCCTCAGTCGCTGACCTGGCCCTTGATTCGATCCTGGACCAGGCCCTCGACACCCTCACCCAGCACTGGCGTGAGTCGCTTGATGCCAGTGCTTCAGAGCTCGATCAAGCGCAGCAGTCTCTGCTGGACAGCGAGCTACAGCAGGGCGAATCAGGAACCCATGACACCGTCCGCACCCATCTGCGCGCCTCTTTGAGTTCCGCTGAACAGGTGCTGAATGGTTTGTCCGCCAGTCTTGAGTTGCCTCGGCTGTTGCTGCTTGGCGACCAGGAGCAGATTCGCCGCGGCGCCATGGAGCGGGTTCAGAAGGTGCTCACCCAGCGCGAGGGCATCGACAAACGGTTGGATCAGGTGATGGAGGGCTGGAGACTGACCCGGCTTCCGCGGATCGATCGAGACATCCTCCGGTTGGCTGTCGTTGACCTGGAAAGCCTGCGTACTCCCGCTCCGGTGGCGTTTAACGAGGCGGTTGAGCTGGCCAACCGTTACAGCGATGAGCAGGGTCGCCGGATGATCAATGGTGTGTTGCGTCGCTTCCATGACGCTCAATCGAAAGCATCGGCCTGATGGTGTTCAACTGGTTCGAACGACAGGCTGAGGAGTCACCGACGCCGGAGCCGACGCCCACCCCCGCGCCGACGCCGGAACCGATGGCTGGTGGGACTGATGCCCCCGTTTCAGCGGCGCCGGAGCCGACTCCAGTTCCTGCAGCCAGTGAGGAAGAGGATGAGGCTCTGGTTTGGGCCCGTGAGGCCTATGCCCGGCTGAAGGCTCAACAACAGGCCGCGGCCTCTGTCGCCGAAGCGGCCCCCCAGCCCACCCCTGCGCCCAGTCCAGAACCAGCGCCTACACCTTCACCAACCCCAACTCCAGGACCGGCACCGTTACCAACGCCGTCCCCGCTCCCGAGTCAGCCACCAAATCCCACGCCGACTCCAGCACCAGCCCCCGGACTGTCGCTGCTGGAGCAGGCCGCGGCTCAACGCCAGCAGCGTCAGCAGGATCTGGATGAACGGGCTCTCGAGGCTCCCCCTGCACCCACGCCGGCTCCCACCCCTGCGCCAGCTGTCGACTCAGAAGAGCCGCAGTTGGGTGACTTTGATCAGGACTTCACCTGGTCTGCCGAAGTGCTTGCGGCCCAGGGCCGTCGCGTCGATCAGGTTTCCCTTGAGGAAATCGATTGGTTGGGTCGGCTGCGCCGCGGCCTTGAAAAGACCCGTCAGGGTTTTGTCACCAGCCTTCTGGAGAATCTCGGTGACGATCCGCTGACGCCGGAGGTTCTCGACGATCTCGAAACCCTGTTGCTCCGGGCTGATGCCGGCGTCCAGGCCACCGATCAGGTGCTGGATGCCCTGCGTCAGCGGATGAATGAGGAGGTGGTTGATCCTGCCGAGGGAATTCGCTTCCTCAAGGAACAGCTGCGTGGCCTGCTGGATGCCCCGATCCAGGCCAGTGGTGTTCCTCTTCTGGCGCCCGAACGGGATCGCCTCAACATCTGGTTGATGGTGGGGGTGAATGGGGTTGGTAAGACCACCACCCTTGGAAAACTTGCCAATCTTGCTGTTCGCAGCGGCTATTCGGCTCTGATCGCGGCCGCCGACACCTTCCGGGCTGCAGCCGTCCAGCAGGTTGAGGTCTGGGGAGAGCGCAGTGATGTTCCAGTGGTGTCCAACCCCAGCAGCAATGCCGATCCCGCTGCCGTTGTCTTCGACGCGATTGGTGCCGCTCGCTCGCGCAAGTCTGATCTGCTGTTGGTGGACACCGCCGGACGCTTGCAGACCAAGCACAACCTGATGGAGGAACTCCAAAAAGTCAGAAAAATCATCGACCGTTTGGCGCCGGAGGCGAAGGTTGAATCCCTGCTGGTTCTTGATGCCAGTCAGGGTCAGAACGGGCTTCGCCAGGCCATGGCCTTTGCCCAGGCGGCCGGCCTCACCGGCGTTGTGATCACCAAACTCGATGGCACGGCCCGTGGCGGCGTCGCGCTGGCGGTGTCGTCTGAGGCTGGATTGCCGATTCGTTTCATCGGCGCTGGAGAAGGAATTCGCGATTTGCGTCCCTTCAACAGTTTTGAATTCGTTGAGGCTCTGCTGGCTGGACGCTGAAGCGTTGCTACCTTGCGGACCCTGGGGGTGCGAGGTTGAGCAGCAAGCCGCCCGGACGTCATCCCAGCTCTGCGCAGCGGATCGGGAACCCCTCGCCCGAGGCCATGGCTTCGTTGCGTCAGCTGTTTGACAGCCTCAGCAGCGAGCAGCGCCGTAATCAGGATCTGTTGGTCTCCCTGGGGTTTGCCCTCCGCAGCTTCACCAACCTGCAGCGCTTTCTTGAGCTTGTGCCTGTTGTGGCCTCGCGTCTGGTGGGTGTTGAGGGGGCCTTGCTTGTTCCGTTTCAGTCGGATGGTCGCCTCTGGCGTGATCAGCTGCAGGGGAGTCCAGCTGAGCCGTCCCAGGATCTGTTGCGGCGATTAGCAGCCTTTGAACCCGGCTCTGCCGTGGGCTTCGGCAGCGACGATCAGCAGCTGTTGGCGCTTGACCGGCTGGTGCAACGCTGCCTTCCCAAAGCGGCTTTGTTTGCCACGTCGTTGACGGCCCGTGGTCGGACACGGGGCCGCCTTTATGTGTACGCCCGCAACGGCTCGATGGTCTGGACCGAGGTGCACCGTCGGCACGTTCAGTTGGTGGCGGATCTTGCTGGTGTTGCGATCGAAAACGACCAGATGCTGCAGGACGCCCGCCGGCATGAGCGGGTGGATCGACAACTCAGCATCGGTGCAGAGATTCAGGCCCAGTTGTTGCCGGATCGTTGCCCCGTGATCGAGGGGGTTGATCTGGCCGCGCGTTGTCGGCCTGCGTTTCAGGTGGGCGGTGACTACTATGACTTCATTCCCACCCGACCGGAACTCATCGGTCGACGCCGTGAGCGGGGTCGCTGGGCCCTGGTGATGGGTGATGTCATGGGCAAGGGCGTGCCCGCTGGTTTGCTGATGACGATGCTGCGCGGGATGCTGCGCGCGGAGGTTCTCAGCGGTCTGCCACCGGATCGGATTCTCCACGACCTCAACCAGCTGGCGCAGGAAGACCTGGCGCAGTCGCACCGGTTCGTGACGCTGTTTTATTCCGACCTGGATCCGCGCACGCTGCGGCTGCGTTATGCCAATGCGGCCCACAACCCGCCCCTGCTTTGGCGTGCTGAACGACGGGTGATCATGCGGCTCGATGCGGCTGGGCTTCTGATCGGTCTCCAACCCGAAGCTGAGTTCGCCCTTGGCGAGATTCGCCTTGAACCGGGAGACGTGTTGCTCTACTACACCGATGGCGTCACCGAAGCACCGGGGATCACGGGCGATCGTTTCGACGAAGCGCGGCTGATTCGTGCCCTTGAAACGGCCTGCCGCAGTGGTCAGGGGGCGCAGGGAATACTTGAAAGCCTGTTTGAACGCTTGGACCGTTTTATTGGTCCGGATCGTCAGCTGGAGGATGACGCGTCGCTTGTGGTGCTGAAAGTTCCGGAGGCGGTCACGTTGCCGAGTGTGCAGGGACGGTCAATCGCCTGACAAGCTGAGGAAATCGACGGATGACTTGATGGCTGGTGGGGTGACCGGTGGTGCAGCAGGCACCTGGAGCGATCGTTTTGAGCAGGGTCTGCATCCCTTCATCGAGGCGTTCAACGCCTCCATCGGTTTTGACCTGACTCTTCTTCAGGAGGATCTTGATGGGTCGATCGCCCATGCCCGGATGCTCGCCAGTGTCGGAGTGATCACGGAAGCGGAGGCTGAGCAGCTGGTGGAGGGCCTGGAGACCGTTCGTGCTGAGGCGGCATCCGGCAGTTTCCAGCCCGGCCTTGCTGATGAGGACGTTCATTTCGCTGTGGAACGCCGGCTGATTGCCTTGCTCGGTCCCGTGGGCAAGAAGTTGCACACCGGACGCAGCCGCAACGATCAGGTTGGGACTGACCTACGCCTCTGGGTGCGGCGACGGCTGGATGGCCTGGACCATGATCTGCAGCGGTTGCAGGGGGCGTTGCTGACCCAGGCGGATCGTCATCGCCGCACCATGATTCCCGGGTACACCCACCTGCAGCGGGCTCAGCCGCTCTGTCTCGCCCATCACCTGCTCGCCTATGTCGAGATGCTGGAGCGCGACCGTGAGCGACTTCAGGATGTGCGGAAACGCGTGAACATCTGCCCGCTTGGCGCTGCTGCCCTGGCGGGTACGCCGGTTCCGATTGATCGCCAGCGCACCGCGAAGGAGCTGGGTTTTTCAGCGGTTTATGCCAACAGCCTCGATGCGGTCAGTGACCGTGACTTCTGCGTTGAGTTCTCCGCTGCCGCTTCCTTGGTGATGGTGCACCTCAGCCGTCTGGCGGAAGAGGTGATCGCCTGGGCGTCCGAGGAATTCGGCTTCGTGCGGCTCAGCGACCGCTGTGCCACGGGCAGCAGCCTGATGCCTCAGAAGAAGAATCCCGATGTGCCTGAGTTGGTCCGGGGCAAGACCGGACGGGTCTTCGGACATCTCCAGGGATTGCTGACCATGATCAAGGGTCTTCCTCTGGCCTACAACAAGGATTTTCAGGAAGACAAGGAGGCGCTGTTTGATGCCTTCCGCACAACCCGTGATTGTGTTGAGGCGATGGCGATTTTGTTTGAGGAAGGCCTTGATTTCAGAGTCGAGCGCCTCAATGAAGCGGTGGAGCAGGATTTCTCTAACGCAACGGATGTTGCTGACTATCTGGTGTCTCGCGGTGTTCCATTTCGCGAGGCTTATCAATTGGTCGGTGCTGTCGTCCGGCGCTGTCTAGAGCAGGGATGTCTGTTGCGGGACCTTGATCTGAGTGCCTGGAAGGAACTCCACCCGGCCTTTGAGGCGGATCTGCACGATGCCTTGGCTCCCCGTGCTGTTGTGGCCGCCCGTCGCAGTGAAGGGGGGACAGGATTTGAGCGTGTTGATGAACAGCTTCAGCGCTGGTTACAGCGTTTCAACGGAACTCAGCCGGTGGGATGACTCTCACCCATAACCGGGTCTACGCTTGATCAGCCTGAGGTATGTCACTTCGTTCCGGAGTCATGGCCCGATGGCAATGTTCAAGGCCTCATCGGTCCACTGTTTCGTACCCGGTCCACGCAAAACGTGAGCATTTTTGTCGGCAACCTTCCCTTCCGCGCTGAGCAGGAAGACGTGATCGAACTGTTTGCCCAGTTCGGTGAAGTGACCAACTGCGCGCTGCCCCTCGAGCGGGATACAGGCCGCAAGCGTGGTTTTGCCTTCATTGAGATGGCCGACGAGTCCACCGAAGAGGCAGCGATTGAGGGGCTGCAGGGTGCCGAACTGATGGGCCGTCCTCTGCGGATCAACAAAGCGGAGCCCCGCGGTAGCGCCCCCCGTCGTGGTGGCGGCGGCTATGGCGGCGGTGGCTACGGCGGTGGCGGTTATCGCGGTGGTGGTGGCGGCTACGGCGGCGGCGGCTATGGCGGCGGCGGTGATCGTCCCTCCGGTGCACGGGGCTGGGAAGACCGCAGCTATGGCGCCCGCGATAACGCTGGGGAGGGCAATGCCTACGACGAAGGGCGCAGCCGTCGTCGCCGTGGATCGTCCAGTGGCGGTGGCGATGACTATTCCGGTTACGGCGGAGCTGAGGGCTGACCTCAGCCGTTGATCAGAGCCCTGCGTCCTTGAGCTGCTGCCCGGCATTGAGCAGCACATCCAGATCGGCCCCGGGGCGCTGGGCTTTCTCCCCCAGCTCCCGGCGCCAGTGCCGTGCACCCCGGACGCCTTCCACGAGTTGCACCAGGTGACGGCAGAGGTCCCAGATTCGTCCTCCTCGCTCCAGATGAGCGGCCGCATGGGGAAGCAGTCCGTTCACAACGTCTGACGCCAGGATCTGGCGTGATTTCTCCCCGAAAATGAGGGCATCGACGCTGGTCCAGCGCAGGGGATGGCTGTAGGCCGCTCGGCCCACCATGGCGCCATCGCACCCTTCCAGTGCCTGAAGGCAGTCTTCAGGGGATTCCAGCCCCCCGTTGAGTTCAATCACCAGGTCGGGGCGGCGTTGCTTCAGTGCCACCACGCGCTCATGCTGCAGCGGAGGAATCGTCCGGTTCTGCTTGGGATCAAGGCCCTCCAGCCAGGCCTTACGGGCATGAACAGCGAAGCGGCTGGCCCCTGCCAGCGCCACCCGATCCACGAAGTTCGTCAGCAGCGCATCGCTGTCCAGATCGTCAATGCCGATCCGATGCTTCACGGTCACGGGGAGTCCCCCTGCGTCCACCATGGCTTCCACGCAGCGGGCAACCAGATCCGGTTCCGCCATCAGGCAGGCTCCGAAATTTCCGGCCTGCACCTTCTGGCTGGGGCAACCCACATTGAGGTTGATCTCGTCGTAGCCCCAGTCCTGCGCCAGTCGTGCCGCTTCGGCCAGCAGGGCTGGGTCGTCCCCCCCCACCTGCAGGGCGATCGGATGCTCCACAGGATCGAAGTCCAGCAGCTTGTTGCGTCGCTTGCTGTGGTGCAGCGCCTGGGCCACCACCATTTCGCTGTAGAGCAGGGCCCTGCGGCTGATCTGCCGCATCAGCACCCGGAAGTGGCGGTCGGTGCAATCCAGCATCGGGGCCACACTGAAGCGGTAGGCAGCGGTGGATCCGGAGGCAGTCATCAATCCATTAGAACCGCCCGAGATTCCCGCTTCAGCACCGATGAGCTTGAGTGTCGCCGTTCTGTCCCGTCGATCGTTGCTGTTGGCGGCAATGGCAGGGGTGTTTGGCAGTCTCTGGAGACCTCAGCCTGTGCTGGCCGCATCCAAAGCTGGCGATCCCTCGTGGGATCTCAATGCCGACCAGTGGCGTGATCGGTTGTCTCCCCAGGCCTACGACGTGTTGCGCAATGAGGGAACGGAACGCCCCTTCACCAGTCCGCTCAATGGGGAGAAGCGTTCCGGCACCTATCACTGCGCTGGTTGTGATGCAGCCTTGTTTTCGTCGGAGGCCAAATTCGATAGTGGCACCGGCTGGCCCAGCTTCTGGCAGCCCCTGGATGGAGCCATCACCACGAAAGTAGATTTCAAATTGATCCTGCCGCGCACGGAATACCACTGCAGCCGTTGTGGTGGGCACCAGGGCCACGTGTTCAATGACGGACCGCGACCCACCGGCAAGCGCTACTGCAACAACGGTGTCGCCCTCCGCTTCCAGCCCGCTTGATCTGATTGTTGTTGGCGGTGGTCCTGCCGGCTACATGGCGGCGATCACTGCCGCTGAGCAGGGGGTTCGGCGGGTGCTGGTGCTGGAAGGCACCCCTGAGCCTCTCCAGAAGGTGCGCATCAGCGGTGGCGGTCGCTGCAATGTGACCCATGCCTGCTGGGACCCCCGTGAACTAGCAACCCATTACCCCCGTGGCAGTCGACCTCTGCGGGGCCCCTTCAGTCGCTTCGCCTGCGGCGACGCGATCGCCTGGTTTGACGAGCATGGGCTCACGCTGGTGGAGGAACCCGATGGACGGATGTTTCCGCAGCAGAACCGTTCTGAGGCCGTGATTCAGTGCCTGCAGAAGTCGGCAAGGGCGTCGGGTGTTCAGCTGCGCACGAAAGCGATGGTCCAGCAGGTGCGCGTTCACCCCGAAGGGGGGTTTGTGCTCGAGGGTCGCGGCCTCGAGCCTTTGCATGGGGGCTGCTTGATGCTGGCCACGGGGGGGCATCCCAGTGGCCGAAACCTGGCGGCAGCCCTCGGCCACCAGGTGGTGCCGCCGGTGCCATCGCTGTTCAGCCTTGCCCTGCAGGCACCGGCCCTGTCGGCCTGCAGTGGCATTGCCATCGACGATGTGGGCCTTGATCTCAAGCTCGGCGATCAGCGCTTCCGCCAGACCGGGCGGGTGCTGATCACCCATCGCGGTCTGAGTGGACCCGCCACGTTGCGCCTCTCAGCCTTTGCCGCCAGGGCCCTGCATCAGAACCGCTACAAGGGTGAGCTAAAATTGGATTGGAGCGCTGGCTTGGGACGGTCGGGGCTGACCGAGCGGTTTCAGCAATGGCGACAGGAGCAGGCCCGGCGAACCCTTGCAGCCGCGAAGCCCTTCGAATATCTGCCCCGGCGGTTATGGCAAGCCTTTTTGACCATGGCTGGGGTGGAGCCAGAGCGCCGTTGGGCGGATCTGCCGATCAAGGCGGAGCGTCGATTGGTGGAGCTGCTCTGTGCGCAGTGTGTGCCGATTCAGGGACGAGGACCCTTTGGGGAGGAGTTCGTCACCGCCGGCGGTGTCGCCTTGGGGGAGGTCAACCTGGCCACGATGGAGAGTCGCCGCTGCCCCGGTCTTTACCTGGCGGGTGAACTGCTTGATGTGGACGGGGTGACCGGCGGTTTCAACTTTCAGGCTTGCTGGAGCGGCGGTTGGCTGGCGGGCCAGGCCATCGCTGCAGGGCTCACTGGATCTGATCAAACACGGTGAACATCGGCAGGTACATCGCCAGCAGGATGGATCCCACGATTCCGCCCACCACCACAATCATCGCGGGCTCGAGCATCGAGGTGAGCGCCTTGACCATGGCGCCGACTTCGTCTTCGTAGAAGTCCGCCACCTTGCTGAGCATTTTGTCCATCTCGCCGGTTTCCTCGCCGATGGCCAGCATGTTCAGGGCCATGTCGGGCAGCACCTTCTGACGGATCAGCGCATTGCTCAGGAGCACCCCCTCCTGAACCATGCCCCGCGAGGCAAGGATGGCATCGGAAATGATCGCGTTGCCGGCAGTTTCGCTCGAGATCTCCATCGACATCAGGATCGGCACACCGGCCCGCGTCAGTGAACTGAAGATGCGGCAGAACTGAGCTGTCGCTGTCATCAGGATCAGTTCGCCGAACAGTGGCAGCTTCAGCATCAGGCGGTCGATCGTTCGACGACCGTTGTGGGTGGCGTAGAACCGGTTCAACATCCAGATCGCCAGCAGGATCACTCCGGTCGCATAAAGCGAAGCCGAGGAACGCAGCAGGGCGCTCAGATCAACGAGCAGCCTGGTGAAGGCCGGCAGCTCGGCGCCCAGATCTTCGAAGATCCCCGCGAACGTCGGGATCAGAAAGATGGTCATCCCCAGGAACACCAGGATGGCGATCACCAGCACGGCGATGGGATAGCCCAAGGCTCCCTTGATCTGGTTCTGAAGTTTGGCGTTGTCTTCCAGCAGCTTGGCCAGTCGCTTCAGGGCCTCATCCAGGACGCCGCCAGCTTCCCCGGCCTCCACCATGGCGATGCTGAGCTGATCAAACACCTTCGGCCACTGGCGCAGGGCTGTTGCCAGGGCAATGCCCTCGTTGACGTCGAGGCTCACTTTGGTGAGCGCACGTTTGAACATCGGCAGCTTCTGCTGCGTCGCCATCAGATCGAGGCTGCGCACGATCGGCACGCCGGCATCGACCAGGGCCGCCAGTTTGCTGGCGAACACGGCCTTCTCCTTGACGCCCGGCGCCTTCTCGAACATGCGGTTGAGGTCGATCGATTTGAGACCTGCCGTGTCGGCCCCATCAGCGTTGCCGTCCTGGGTGTTTCCAGGGCTGACGGTCCGCAGCTCTTCGGCACGAATGCCCCGACGCCGCAGCAGCTTTCTGGCTTCAGCCAGGTTGGATGCCTTGATCGTCACCGTTCGTGGTTGTCCGGTGGGCCCGGCGTAGGAGGCAATGAAGGCGGCCATCGATGCTTACCCCCTGGCTTCAGATTTCACCGATCAAGCGCTGCAATTCGCCTGGTTTGCTGGCTTTGCCCATCGCTTCAGCGCGGGACACATCCCCGTTGAGCACAAGGTTGGCCAAGGCTTTCTCCAGGGTCTGCATGCCCTGTTCTCCCCCCGTCTGGATTTGGGAATAGAGCTGGGCTGTTTTTCCCTCGCGGATCAGGTTGGCGGTGGCGGGTGTGTTGATCAGGATCTCTTGGGCCATCACCCGACCGAACTGTCCTTCTGCCGGGTTCTGACGTCGGCAGAGGGTCTGGGAGAACACAGCGACCAAACTGCCTGAGAGCTGCACACGGATCTGCGTCTGTTGTTCCGGTGGGAAGACGTCGACCATGCGGTCCACGGTCTGGGCGGCGGAGCTCGTGTGCAGGGTTCCGAAGACGAGATGTCCGGTTTCGGCGGCACTCACCGCCAGTTGAATGGTCTCCAGATCCCGCATTTCACCCACCAGGATCACGTCCGGGTCCTCCCGCAGGGCGGCGCGTAGGGCGTTGGCGAAGCTGCGGGTGTCTTCGTTCAGCTGGCGTTGGTGCACCAGGCTTTTGTCGCTCTGGTACACGAACTCGATCGGGTCTTCGATCGTGAGGATGTGTTCGCTGCGGGTGTGATTGATGTGATCCAGCAGCGCCGCCAGGGTGGTGGTCTTGCCGGATCCGGTCGGACCAGTCACCAGCACAAGCCCCCGGGGCCGCGCGCTGGTCTCCAGCACAACAGGAGGAAGGTTCAGCAGTTCAACGCTGGGAATCGTGCTGCCAAGGGCCCGCAGGCAGGCGGCATAGCTGCCTTTCTGGCGGTAGACGTTGACGCGGAAGCGTGCAACACCCTTGAGGCCGTAGGCGCAGTCCAGTTCCCAGGTCTGCTCCAGCGTCTTGCGCTGGCTGTTGTTCAACATCGAGAAGATCAGCTTGTTGCAGTCCTCCTCGGCCAGGGGTTGGTCCGTCATCGGACGCAGTTCACCGCTGAAGCGGCCGTAGGGCGGTTGACCGGTGGCGAGGTGCAGATCACTGCCACCGCCCTGCACCAGTTGTTCCATCAGGTCTTCGATCATCAGATCCATGACCGGCTCCTCAGTGGCGTGGTGTCAGGCAATAGGGACACTCGAGCCAGCCCTCCTGCAGACCGGCGCCGCATCCTTCACAGGTCATTGTGCTGAGAGCGCGGGCTCTGCGCTCGGATTCCAGCCCGGAATCCGTCAGCACCATCCGCCCCACCTCTTCCAGCGTGGTCTCGCCCCGTCGCACCAGTTCGAGGCTGTAGCCGAGCAGGGTCACCATTCCTGATTCCAGGGCGAGCTGGCGGATCACATCGGTGCTGGCGCCCTTGGAGATGGCGGTGGCCATGTCTTCCTGGATCCGCAGCACTTCATAGATACCGACGCGGCCCCTGTAGCCGCTCCCCTGGCAATGGGGGCAGACCTCTTCGTTGGGGCCGTGATGATGCGCCCGGTAAAAGGTGACATCCGCCTCCCGGCTGGCCATCAGCCCGAAGCGGCCCAGTTCCCGTTCCTCCGGGCGGTAGGGCTCGCGGCAGTGGGAGCAGACCCTGCGCAGCAGCCTCTGGGAAATGATCCCGATCAGGGATGCCGACACCATGAAGGGCTCCACGCCCATTTCGTCCAGGCGGGCAATGGTGCTGGGGGCATCGTTGGCGTGCAGGGTGCTGAGCACCAGGTGACCGGTTAGGGCAGCCTCAATCGCTGTTTTGGCGGTTTCGAGATCACGGGTTTCTCCCACCAGCAGAACGTCCGGGTCCTGGCGCATGAAGGCCCGCAGTGCCGTGGCGAAATCGAAGCCCTTGTCTCGGTTCACCTGGCACTGGGTGATGCCGGGCAGGGTGTATTCGATCGGGTCCTCCACCGTGGAGATGTTGATGCCCGGATCGTTTCGCTCGGCGAGAAGTGAATAGAGGGTGGTCGACTTGCCGGAGCCCGTTGGTCCGGTGACCAGGATCATTCCAAAGGGTTTGGACCCCAGCTCCCGTACCAGGGCCAGGGCATCGGGATCGTCGATCAGCTTGTCCAGCCCCAGTTGGGTCGCTCCACTGTCCAGCAGGCGCAGACAGACCTTCTCCCCGAAGCGACTGGGCAGGGTGTTGACGCGGAAATCGATCACCCGGTCGCGGTATTTGCGACGAATGCGGCCGTCCTGGGCCTGGCGTCGTTCGGCAATGTCGAGATCCGCCAGGATCTTGAAGCGGGATGTCACCGCAGGAACCAGGCGACTGGGGAGCGGCTCCACGTATTGCTGGAGCACACCGTCCTGGCGGAAACGCAGACGCAACCCCTTCTGCTGTGGCTCCACGTGGATGTCACTGGCCCCCACTGACATCGCCTGCAGCAGGATTCGGTCCACCAGCGTCACCACAGGCGAGGCTTCTGCATCGTTGAGGCTGGCCTCAAGATCAATGGCATCCCGGGCCAGTTGGGCGTCGCTGTCTTCCTCGCTCTCCAGCACCTCATCGGGGCTGAAGTCGTGGAGAAAGGACTCAGCATTCAGATCGAGTGTGCTGGCTGTCTCCGCCGGAGCAGGGTTGCTCGACTGTTCTGCTGCTGGCGGGTTTGGTTCCTTTGTTGGCTGGTCCGTTGCTGTGGCTAAGGCCCGCTGCAGATCCGCTTCGATGGCGGGGTGCAGGCGGATCGTGCGGTGTTGGTCCGGCAGCTGATCGATCAAGTGTTGCCATTCCTGGTCTCGCCACTGGCTGGGGATCGCGATGTCCAGGTGGTCAGCACCGATTGCGATCGGCATGGCCTGCAGTGCCCGCCATTGATCCGGGCTGACGTCCGGGAGGGCGTCGCTGAGCAGGTTGCGGCTTGCCAGCAGTTGCTCTGGGCCCGGAACCGGTTGCTGCAACAGCAATTCAAGGGCGAAACGCTGCCGTGCCGTGTCGCCGGCATCGGGGGTGGGCAGCGTCAAAGTCATGGATGGCGAACGAGGTGCGGGCTTCCGCAGCTTGTGGGAGGTCAGCGTTGCCCTTCAACATGTCTAGACAGCAATCCCTGAGCGGTCAGCATGAGCGGCGACGCCTCCACCCCAGAGCAGGACCAGACCGTTGAGTCCGGTGCTGTTCCAGCCACGCCGGAGTCCGCTTCTGAAGCGCCCGAGGCGACGTCTGAACAGGCTCCTGCAGCGGTGGATCCGGCCGATCGGATGCAGCAGCTCGAGCAGGAGTTGAGCGCGTTAAAGCAGGAGCACGAGACGCTCAACAGCCAATACATGCGCATTGCGGCGGATTTCGACAACTTCCGCAAGCGCCAGAGCCGCGACCAGGACGACATGCGTCAGCAGCTGGTCTGCTCGACCCTCACGGAGATTCTCCCCGTCGTCGATAACTTCGAGCGGGCCCGTCAGCAGCTGAATCCTGAAGGTGAGGAAGCCCAGGCGCTGCATCGCAGTTACCAGGGTCTGTACAAGCAACTGGTGGAGGTGCTGAAGCAGCAGGGGGTGGCCCGGATGGAAGTGGTTGGCCAGGAGTTCGACCCCAACTTGCATGAGGCCGTGCTGCGGGAGGAAAGCAGCGAGTTTGCGGAGGACGTGGTGTGCGAGGAGCTCCAGCGCGGCTACCACCGCGATGGGCGTGTGCTGCGCCACGCCATGGTGAAGGTGTCGATGGGTCCCGGACCATCCGATCCGGCGTCAGCGCCTGCTGAGGCTGCAGCGGCACCGGATCAGACGGCGGAGGAGGCCTGATGGCCGACTTCTACGACCTGCTCGGCGTCAGCCGGGATGTGGATCCCGACAGCCTGAAGCGGGCTTATCGGCGCATGGCGCGTCAGTACCACCCCGACATCAACAAGGATCCGGGAGCTGAAGACCGTTTCAAGGAAATCGGCCGCGCCTACGAGGTGCTCAGTGATCCCCAGACCAGGGCCCGTTATGACCAGTTCGGTGAGGCCGGCCTCGGCGGTGCGGCCGGTGCCCCCGACATGGGGGACATGGGCGGATTCGCGGACCTGTTCGAGACGTTTTTCCAGGGCTTCGGTGGACCTGGGGGTGCTGGAGCTGGTCGGCCGCGGCGTCAGGGCCCTCAGCAGGGGGATGACCTGCGTTACGACCTGACGATTGATTTCGAGCAGGCGGTGTTCGGTCAGGAGCAGGAGATCAAGATCCCGCATCTGGAGACCTGCGACACCTGCGGCGGCAGCGGTGCCAAAGCGGGCAGTGGACCCACCACCTGCGGCACCTGTGGCGGAGCCGGGCAAGTGCGCCGTGCCACCCGAACTCCCTTCGGCAGTTTCACTCAGGTCGCCGAGTGCCCCAACTGTGGCGGTACGGGCCAGGTGATTTCGGATCCCTGCGGGTCCTGTGGTGGCCAGGGTGTCAAACAGGTGCGCAAGAAGCTGCGGATCAACATCCCTGCCGGGGTGGACACCGGAACACGGCTTCGTGTGACCGGTGAAGGCAACGCCGGACCCCGGGGAGGCCCGTCCGGTGACCTATACGTGTTCCTCACCGTTCGCAATCACCCGCGCTTGCAGCGGGATGGCCTGAACATCTTCTCGGAGGTCAAGGTCAGCTACCTCCAGGCGATTCTTGGCGACACCATTGAGGTGGAAACCGTTGATGGCAGCAAGGAGCTGGACATCCCCGCCGGCACCCAGCCCGGCACGGTGCTCACCTTGCCGAACCTGGGCATTCCCAAGCTCGGGAATCCAGTGGCACGGGGCGATCAGCGCGTGACGGTCACCGTGGATCTGCCGAAGCGGATCAGTGATGTGGAGCGGGAGCTCCTCGAGCAGTTGGCGGGTCACCATTCCGCCCGCGGCAAGCAACACCACCACCACAACAGTGGTCTGTTCGCTCGCTTGTTCGGTCAGAAGGGATGAGCAGGCGTTCCCTGGATCTGCGGGGAACGCCCTGTCCGGTGAATTTCATTCGCTGCAAGCTCACCCTCGAGCAGATGAGCAGCGGTGACTGTCTGGAGGTCTGTCTCGATCGGGGTGAGCCTGAGGCCATGGTTCTTCCAGGTCTGAGGGATGCAGGCCATCGTGTGGAGTGCATTGATCAAACGCCGGATGCCATCACCATCGAGGTGATCTGCGGTGGCTGACACCGGCCGTTCGGTGGCATCCGGGATGGTGGTGGCGCTCCAGGCCAACTACCTGGAGGTGGAGCTCGATGCCGCACCTGATGGATGCCCAGGGCGGCTGCTCTGCACCCGTCGCACCCGGCTCAGCCATCGGGGTGAAGCCGTTTATGTGGGCGATCGGGTTCGCGTCGAGGCGATTGATCCAGGCCAGGGGCGTGCCGTGGTGGCCGAGGTCGAGCCACGCCACAGTTTTCTCACACGCCCACCGGTGGCCAACGTCTCCTTGGTGGCTGTGGTGTTGGCAGTGGAACAGCCCAGTTTTGACCCTGATCAGGCCAGTCGCTTTCTGTTGACGGCGGAACGGACCGGCCTGGAGGTGATCCTGCTGCTCACCAAGACAGACCTTCTTTCAGGTGCAGCGCTCGAGCGGCTGGTGACCCGGTTGAAAGGGTGGGGCTATGACCCGCTGGCGTTGTCCAGTGCAGCCGGAACGGGCATTGATGCTTTACGGCAGCGTTTGGCTGGTGCGCAGCTTTCGGTGCTGTGTGGGCCTTCCGGGGTGGGCAAGAGCAGCCTGCTGAACCAGTTGCGCCCTGACCTTCAACTGCGCACGGCTGCGGTGTCCGGTCGACTGCAGCGCGGGCGCCACACCACCCGCCACGTTGAGCTGTTTCCCCTGGGGCCGAGCGCGAGGGTGGCTGATACCCCCGGGTTCAACCGCCCCGATCTGCCGGATGACCCCCAGGAACTGGGGGTTCTCTTTCCTGAGCTGCGGCAGCAACTTGATCCCTGGTCCTGTCGTTTCCGCGACTGCCTGCATCGCGGTGAGCCCGGCTGCGGCGTTTCCACGGACTGGGAACGCTATGCCCTGTACAAGGCCGCGTTGATCGAGCAGAGCAGCCTCAGCCGCCCATCCCGGGGAGGTTGAGATTCAGGCCACCGGTGAGTTCTTCCATCCGGCCCTTCATCGTGGCGGTGGATTGCTCATAGGCCGCCTGCAGGGCTTCAAGGGTGGCCGTTTCGCTGGCCTGTTGGCCCTCCTGCAGCAGGGCTGGGTCCAGTCGTACCCGCAGCGGTTGCTGGTTGCCCGACAGCCAAACGCTGGCGCGGCCATCGCTGCTCTTGCCTTCGATCTCCATCCCGTCCAGTTCGTCCTGCAGGGCCTGAGCGTTCTGCTGAATCTCCTGGGCCTTCTTGAAGGCTTCGGTGAGCTGGCCGAAATTGGGGAGTCCGAACCCTGCCATGGCGATCCTGTGGGAGCCGGAAGGTTAAGCCGCCGAAGCGAATCCCAGCCGCTTCACTTCGGGGTGCAGACGGATTCCGTGTTCGGCTTCGATGCGGTCCTGCACCAGCTGGATCAACTGGGCGATGTCCTTCGCCTCGGCATCACCGTTGTTGACGATGAAATTGGCATGCACGGTTGAGATTTCGGCGCCGCCGATCCGGGTTCCCTTCAGTCCTTGCTCTTCGATCAGCCGTCCGGCCTTGAGCGGTTCGGGATTGCGGAAAACACTGCCGCAGCTGGGTTGTTGGTAGGGCTGCGTGGTGGTGCGGTGACTGAGGTTCGCCGTGGTGACCCGCTTCAGTTCATCCGGATCGTGACCGGGCTGCAAGCGGAACCGTGCCGACAACACCACGAGGTTGTCGTCTTGAAGACGGCTGTGCCGGTAGGCGAAGTCCAGTTGATCCCGCTGCAGCTCAAAGCAGTTGCCCCCTTCCATAGGCATGACCCGCACCGACTCCAGCCATTCCGCTGTGCAGCCTCCCTGGGCTCCTGCATTCATCACAGCCGCACCGCCAGCGGTTCCCGGGATGCCAACCGACCACTCCAGACCATGCAATCCAGCTCGGGCAGCGCGTCTTGCCAGTGACGGGATCGGTTCGCCGGCGAGCACCTCCACGGTCCCCGTGGTGGCATCAAGCTGCAGCCCCTGAAGTTTGCGCAGACAGAGCGAGAGCCCCGGCAGGCCGTCATCGTGAATCAGCAGGTTCGACCCAGCGCCGATGACGCGGCAGGGCATGCCCTGGTGAGCGGCCCATTCGATCCAGGCCTGGGTTTCTTCAAGGCTGGCGGGTTCGGCCAGCCATTCGGCCGCTCCTCCCACCCGCCAGGTGGTGTAGTCCGCCAGCTTGACTCGGGCCTGCGGCAGGCGGGCATCGCACTGCTGAGTCATGACGTCAGCCTTGACCACAGTCCATTCACGTCGCCAGCACCCATGGCCAGAACAAGATCGTTCTCGCGGCTGTGCTGGATCACCAGCTCGGTGAGTTGATCGAGGTTGTCTGCGACGGCGATTTCAAGATTCGGTTTCAGCTGGCGCACCCGATCCGCGAGGGCGTTGCTGCTGATGCCCTGCAGCGGTTGCTCGCCTGCGGGATAGATGGGCGCCAGCAGCAGCAGATCACAGTTCTGTAGGGCTTTGGCGAAGCCATCGAGGAACTGCCTGGTGCGGCTGTAGCGGTGCGGCTGGAACACCGCCAGGAGCCGTTGTGGTGCTGTGGGGAGTGGACTGCGGCCACTGCGCACCATCAGGCGTGCCATCTCCAGGGTTGCCTGCACCTCACTGGGATGGTGGGCGTAGTCATCAACGATGTGACGGCCCTTCCAGGTGCCCCGAAGATCAAATCGGCGGCCCGGTGCCTTCAGGCCAGCGAGGCCCTGCACCAATTGGTCAAAGGGGAGACCTTCCATGCTGCAGGCGGCCAAGGCGCCTGTGGCATTGCTCAGGTTGTGCAGCCCGGCCATCGGCAGGGTGAAGTCGCCGACGGGCTGGCCGGCTTCATAAAAACGGGCGACACAGCGATCGCCTTCCAGGCTCAAGGGCAGGGCGGCGAAATCAACGGATTCGGCGCTCTGGTTGGACCACCAGGCCGTTGGCTGGAAGTGTTCCTGAAGGATTGGGCAGTCGTGATTGGCCAGCACGCGATCGCAACCCCCTGCGAAGCGCTGCAGGGTGGAGATCAGCTCGTCGAGGCTGGAGTAGTGATCGGTGTGATCCAGCTCCAGGTTGGTGATCACCCCCAGGCTGGGGCTGAACTTCACCAGCGAACCGTCTGATTCATCCGCCTCGGCCACGAGCAGCTTCCCCTGGCCGGCGTGACCATTGCTGCCGAGGCTGGGGACGATGCCTCCAATCACAGCTGTTGGGTCCTGATCGGCCTCCAGCAGCAAGGTGGTGATCAAGGTGCTGGTGGTGGTCTTGCCGTGGCTGCCGGCCACTGCGATGGAGGGTTGCTGCTCGATCAGAGCCGCCAGGAGATCGGAGCGATGCCAGATCTCCAGCCCCTGCTGTCGGGCCCGCTGCAGTTCCGGATTGCTCTCAGGGATGGCTGTGCTGATCACCACCACCGGTGAGCCAGCGGCTGTTGCTCCCGTGACGGCATCGATGCAGGTGGCGTCCTGCTCACGGAAGACCTTCACCCCGAGGGTCTTCAGCTGTTGTGTTGTTGCGTTGTCACGCGGGTCTGAGCCGCTGACGAAGTGACCGCGGTCAACGAGAATCCGGGCCAAAGCCGACATGCCAATTCCGCCGACACCGATGAAGTGGACTGGTGTCTGACGGTCGAGCAGGCGCGGCAACGGAGGGCTTCAGTCCCAAGAAAGATAAGTCAGTTGGCGCTGCTTGTCTGCCGTGCTGAGGGCCGGATCGAGCGGATTGAAGCGGGGTGCAACAGGGTATTTCTGCTGATTTCTGTATGATCGGCGGCCAAAACCCTTGCGCGGCTTTGCCGCTTCTGCCATGACCCTGCGCGTTGCGATCAATGGATTCGGCCGGATCGGTCGCAATGTTCTGCGGGGATGGATCAGCCGGGGTGCTGACACCGGCCTGGAAATCGTGGGGATGAACTCCACGTCTGACCCCGCCACCAGCGCCCACCTGCTGACCTACGACTCCATCCTTGGGCGTCTCGATCCCTCCGTCGACATCAAGACCACGGACAGCTCGATGTTCGTCAACGGTAAGGAGATCAAGTTCTTCGCCGACCGCAATCCCCTCAACTGCCCCTGGAAGGAATGGGGCGTTGACCTGGTGATCGAGTCCACCGGTGTGTTCAACACCGATGAGAAGGCCAGCATGCACATTCAGGCTGGCGCCAAGAAGGTGATCCTCACCGCCTCTGGTAAGGGTGATCGCGTCGGCACCTTCGTTGTGGGCGTCAACGACGACCAGTACCGCCACGAAGACTGGGACATCCTCAGCAACGCCAGCTGCACCACCAACTGCCTCGCACCGATCGTCAAGGTTCTGGATCAGAACTTCGGCCTCGACTGGGGTCTGATGACCACCATTCACAGCTACACCGGCGATCAGCGGATCCTGGACAACAGCCACCGCGACCTGCGCCGCGCCCGTGCTGCAGCTCTGAACATGGTTCCCACCACCACCGGTGCAGCCAAGGCCGTGGCTCTGGTTTACCCCGAGGTGAAGGGCAAGCTCACCGGCTTCGCCATGCGCGTTCCCACCCCGAACGTCTCCGCTGTTGATCTCACCTTCGGCCCCTCCCGCGCCGCCAGCGTCGACGACATCAAGGCCGCCATCAAGTCGGCTTCCGAGAACGGCATGAAGGGGATCATCAAGTACAGCGACCTGCCCCTGGTGTCCACCGACTACGCCGGCACCAACGAGTCCACCATCTTTGATGCCGACCTCACCTACGCCATGGGTGACAAGGCTGTGAAGATCCTGGCCTGGTACGACAACGAGTGGGGCTACAGCCAGCGTGTTGTTGACCTCGCCGAAGTGGTGGCCAAGAACTGGAAGTGATCGCCCGTTGATCGCTTTTTTGATCCCTCCCGACCTGGGGGGGATTTTTTTTGGTCAGGCACGGTCGCTTAGGGGGTCGCTCAGGGCTGCTCAGGGCTTACCGAAGTGATCAAATCCGCTTGTGTCCACTGGCTCGTGGTTGTGGGCCCAGCGGATGACGCCCGCTTCAGCATTGATCTGGCCGATGCGCTGGCTTTCGGGGATGCATCGCTGCCATGCATCGGCCCAGGCCTCGGGAAGGCTCAGCACCAACTCAAAGTCCTCTCCTCCGGCGAGGCACCAATCCTTCCATCGAGCTCCCTCAGGCCAGCCTTCGGCCGTTGGAAGCTGGTCGTTGTGCAGCACCGCTCCGCAGCCGCTGCTGCTGCAGAGACCTGCGACGGCAGAGAGCAGTCCGTCGCTGCTGTCGGTTCCCCCGGCCCGCCAGGGCAGATGCTTCGGTTTGCAGGCCAGCAGCTGTTGGACGTCCTTCAGCCGAGGTGTCGGGCGTTGGTGGCGTGCGATCGCCTGGTCCCGCAGGGTTGAGCACAAAGCGATGTCACGCACGTTTGGATCGTTCTGGAGGAGGGCGAGGCCCAGTCGGCTGAGCCCATGGGGCCCACTGGTGACCAGCACATCGCCAGGGCGGGCTGCGTTGCGATGCAGACGCAGGGGTCCGAGACGGCCGAGTGCCGTGATCGAGAGCAGCCTCTGCTCTCCTTTGGAGCAGTCACCTCCCAGCAGAACGCCGCCGTACTGCCCCAAGGCGGCACTGATGCCTTGATACACCCCGTCCACCCAGTCCCAACGGGTGTGGCCTGGGGCGACCAGGGCCACGGTGATTCCATCGATGTCGACGGCACCACTGGCGGCCAAGTCGGACAGGTTGGCGGCAACGGCGCGCCAGCCCACATCCATGGAGGTTGTGGTGGCATCGCTGAAATGGATGCCATCCACCAGAACGTCGGTGTTGATCAGCAGTGGCCGGGCGTCGGCGGGCAGGGCTGCGGTGTCGTCACTGAGCTGATCGGGCGGAGCGAAGCGAGACAGCCGCCTGAGCAGCTCCGCTTCAGTCAGCTCCGCCAGGGTCGGGCTCATGCGTGGGCTTTGAGCTGCTCCGCTCCCTCCACCACCTTCACGGCGGTGATCCGGTCATCGACGCCCAATTCCTCCAGAACATCGAATCCATCCACCACGTAGCCGAAGGCTGCATTGCGGCCATCCACGAGGTTCAGACCAGCCGGGGTGAGCTCCGCCTCGTAGAGAAACATGAAGAACTGCGAGGATCCGTCGTCGAGGGCCTGGTCTGAATGGGCCCAGCCAAGGGTGCCCAGGGTTGCGAACGGGAGGGTTGGTGTGGCCATGAACAGGCCCACGTCTTCAAAGGTTTCGTTGTAGATCGTGTCGTCTTCGCCCGGCACGCGGATCTCCAGGGGCACATGGCGCTCCTGCTTGGTCTTTGGATCCACGTAGCCGATCTCCGGACCTTCCGGATCACCGCTCTGAAGCACGTAGAAGTCTTCGGCCCGGATGAAGGGCAGTCCGTCATAGAAGCCCTTGAGGGCGAGATCCACGAAGGCGCCTGCGGTGAGTGGGGCGTTGTAGCCATCCACCACGGTGGTCAGCTCTCCCTGGGTGGTGATGATGTTGAGGGTGGCTCGTCCCTGCAGCCGTGGCAGGGCATCAAATTCTGCGGGGATCTCCCGTTCAAACCCTTCGGGCACCAGCAGGGCCTCCACATCACCGATGAAGCTCAGCGTCCGGCGTCGATCGGCGATGAAGCCTGGTTTGTCGGTGGCTTTGACCTTCTCTTTGAGGTCTTCAAGGCCCAGATCCACGCGCTCAAACAGTGCTTCAGCCGTACCGCGTTTGGCTTCAGGGACCGCGTTCAGGATGGTGTCGCGGCGGGTGTTGAGCAGCGATTCAGTGCGTGACACCGTCTTGCCGAGGGCTGTCCAGCGTTTGGCCCGCAGATCGTCACTGGTGAGTTCCAGCCGATGCTGCAGTTCGCGGATGTCGTCCTGATCGAAGGGCAGCGCGTCCCGAAGAATCGCGGCAGGGTCCTTCACAGCATTGCCCTGGGGCAATGCGGCCCAGGCAGGGGCGGCGATTGTGATCAGAGCAAAGCTGATCAGAACAGCAAGGACGGCGTTCAAACGCTGATGGACCAAGGGGGAACCCCAGTGCTGACGGGACTTTGGCACAGCCGTATAGTCCGATGAACCGTTCGGTGGGAATGATCTCCAGTAACGACTTCCGCACCGGCACCACGATTGAGATCGATGGGGCCGTCTGGCGTGTTGTCGAGTTCTTGCACGTCAAGCCCGGCAAGGGATCTGCCTTCGTGCGCACCAAGCTCAAGGCGGTGAAGTCCGGCAACGTGTTGGAGAAGACCTTCCGCGCCGGGGAAATGCTTCCCCAGGCGATGTTGGAGAAATCCTCGCTTCAGCACACCTACATGGAAGGTGAGGACTATGTCTTCATGGACATGGCCACCTACGAGGAGACCCGCCTCAGCGCCGACCAGATCGGCGAGAGCCGCAAATACCTCAAGGAGGGCATGGAGGTGAACGTGGTGTCCTGGAACGACACCCCCCTCGAGGTTGAACTGCCCAACTCCGTGGTTCTGGAGATCAAAGAAACCGACCCTGGCGTCAAAGGCGACACCGCCACCGGTGGCACCAAGCCCGCCATTCTTGAGACCGGTGCGCAAGTGATGGTTCCGCTCTTTCTTTCTGTGGGAGAAAAGATCAAAGTGGACACCCGCAACGACAGTTACCTCGGGCGCGAAAACGGATGACCATGCAGCTGGATCATGAACAACTGCACCGCTTGCTGGAGGCGCTCGGCGAGAGCGACATCCAGGAGTTCCGGTTGGAAGGGGACGACTTCCGTCTGGAAATCCGTCGCAACCTGCCGGCCCAGGCCGTCATGGCCCCGGTCATGCCCGCTCCCGTTGCTGCTGCACCAGCGCCTGTTGCGCCCGCCGAGCCTGCAGCTGCACCGCCTGCATCCACCGCAACCCGCAGTGACCTGCTCGAAGTCACGGCTCCGATGGTGGGCACCTTCTACCGCGCTCCCGCTCCTGGCGAACCTGCCTTTGTTGAGGTGGGCAGCCGCATCAATGTCGGCCAGACCGTCTGCATCCTTGAGGCGATGAAGCTCATGAACGAGCTGGAGTCTGAGGTTGGCGGTGAAGTGGTGGAGATCCTGGTCGACAACGGCACGCCCGTTGAATTCGGTCAGGTTCTGATGCGGGTCAAGCCGGCCTGAGTCAGCTCAGGTCCCAGGCGGCCTGAAGGGCTGCCGTCGTGCTCTCAGGGCTGGCGATCCCTTGGCCTGCAATGTCGAAGGCGGTGCCGTGGTCGGGGGAGGTGCGTAGGAACGGCAGTTCCAACGTGGTGTTCACCGCTGCGTCGAAGGCCAGCAGCTTCACGGGAATGAGCCCCTGGTCGTGATACAAGGCCAGGATCCCGTCAGGACCAGGCTGGTTTGGCGACTGCCAAGCGCGAGCAGCGCTGATCCAGCAGGTGTCCGGAGGAACGGGACCCACCAGCTGCACTTGAGGATGGTCCTTCCGCCATTGATCCAGCAGCGGCAGCATCCATTCGGCTTCTTCGTGGCCCAGTTGACCGGCTTCACCGGCATGGGGATTCAGACCGGCAATGCGCAGATGGGGTGTGCTCGTGAAGCGTCGACAGAACCCATCCAGCACGTTCAGTTTGTGGTGTACCAGGTCTGGGGTCAGCGCTTCAGGGACCTGGCTGAGGGGGATGTGGGTGGTGGCCAGCAAGGTGTTCAGGCGCCAGCCGGTGGTGGGAGAGACGGCGGTGAACAGCATTGAGGAGCGCTGGCATCCAGCCAACTCAGCCAGGCGTTCGGTCTGCCCGGGATAGCGGTGGCCGGCCGCATGCCAGAGGTGTTTGGCGATGGGCGCGGTGACCAGGGCGCGGGACCCTCGTTCCTGCAGCAGTTCGACGGCGCGGGTCAGCCAGCGAAACCCTGCATCGGCTCCGCTGGTGGTGGGCTGTCCTGGCTGAACGCTGGCCTCCAGCGGTTGGTCGTCGATCCTGAGGGCTGCGGGGTTGGCAAGGGGGTGGCTCGTTTGCCGCTGCAGTCGCGCGTGGGTGCTGATCAGCGTGCGTCGGCAACCCACCAGCAGGGGTTGGAGCTCTGGGGGGAGCGTGGGTGAGGCGAGGGCTTTGAGCACCACTTCCATGCCGATGCCCGCGGGATCGCCGAGAGCGATCACCAGCTCATGCCTAGGGTTCGTGGAATCGTGGGGGCCCATCGCTGTGCTGCGTTTGCTGCTGCTGGGGTGTCTGTTGGTGGGATTGGCCGCTGGCCTGAGCAATGGCTGGATCGAACTGCATCTCTCCCGTTTCCTTGAGGATGTGGGGCTATCCCTGCCTGAGGAAGGCGAGGGTTTCGATTTCAACCGTTGGCTGATTGAGGGGGAGAACGCAGGTCAGACGGATTGAGTTTGTCCTGGTTCAGGCAATCCTGCAGCCCAACGCGGTAGTTCGGATGCAGCAACGCGTAACCGAGCTCATGGCAGAGCCTGTGGTTGCTGACGCGGCGGTTCTCGCTCCAGAACGACTGCGCCATTGGACTCATGCTGTCCACGATCTGGTCGAACGGCTCCAGCGGCGGCAGGGCACAACCCAACAGGTCTGCCGCATACCGCATCAGTTCGGCGGTGGGAGCCGGGAGGTCATCCACCACATTCACGATGCTTCCATTGCCCGGGCTTGCCGGAGCGTCCTGTCCGGCGCGATGCATCAGGTGCCAGCAGGCCCCTGCGATGTCTTCCACATGGATGCGGCAGAACACCTGGCCAGGCTTGTCGATCAAGCGGGCCCGCCCTTGCTGCAAGCCGTTGAGCACTGACCGGCCCGGTCCATAAATGCCTGGCAGACGCAGAATCTGGATCGGCAGACCTGAGCGCAACCAAGCTTGTTCGCAGTTGAGGCGGCGCATGCTGCGGTCCAGCGCTGGTGCCGGGTCGTCCTGTTCCGACACCCAACCGCCCTGACGATCGCCGTAAACCCCTGTGGTGGAGAGATAGCCCGCCCAGCGCAGCGGCAGGCTTCTGAGCGTTGGCAGCAGCTTCAACAAGACCGGATCGTTGCCTTCGCGATCCGGGGGGATGGTGGACAGCAGATGGGTCACGCCCTCCAGGGCGGCAGGGTCGAGCCGGTCCTGACCATTGCTGTCGAAGAGCAGATCCGCCTCGGGAGAGCTCTGGGAACGGCGGGTGCAGAGCACCGGTGTTCCCAGGGCTCGAGCCAGCCCGGCCAGACAACGTCCGCTGTATCCGCCGCCCAGCACCAGCAGCTTGGTGTCAGCCGCCAGCGGCTGCGACCGCTTGACAAGATCAGCAAGCATCAGTACACCTGTATTAGATCAAATGTACTGTCGTGACGTCGTCGTCTCTCCATCGTTCCCGTTCCGGGCCCATCGTGCTCCGGGCCATCCTGACGGCTGCCCTACTCGCCGGTGCTGTGGTGCTGGCGCCTGAAGACCCAGGCGTTCAGGCCTCCATCTGCCAGCGTCACCACTCCTCGGATGTCTGTCGGGTTTGGTGAGCCTCAGGCCGCCTGAGCCGCGATTGAGATGTCGTCCGGCTCGTTGATGGGTTGATCCGGTTGGGCCCACTGCAGCAGGCGAACGGCGAGCCGAAGGTCGCCATCCATCCAGGCCCGAATCGCCATGGCGCGGCGTGGGTCATAGAAGCGCTGTCGCCGGTACCAGTCGAAAACGTCGGCGTCCGATTTGCGGCCGTTGCACGACAGGCAAGCCGGTACGCAGTTTTCAGTAACGCTTGAACCCCCTTTAGCCTGAGGGTGAATGTGATCAATTGATTCGGAAGGTTTTCCGCAGTAAATACAACTTTTGCCGGTAAAAGTGTGAAGAGACTGTCGCCATCTTCGAACGCGTAATTTGGGACAGAGTTCGTCGAGAAAAACCGCGTCCCTGCTATGCATCCGAATGCATCGGTTGAGGGAATTCTGCCTTGAACGAAAAGCCCGTCAATGTGTCGAGCGCTGCATTTTCGATAATTTCTCAGCCTGTGATGTGAATCTTGATCTCAATGCTTGCGCGCTGATCTGGGTTCACTAAAGTGATTGTTTGTGGGGGCCTGTTGGTGGCGTCAAAACCCACATTGACCTGTTGCCTGGATCTGTCCCCAGCGGGTCTGATTCGCGTGGTCAGCCCCTTTGATGCGGTGACCCAGTCCCAGTTGCGTCGGATCAAGCCACGCGGGCGTTGGAACGGTGCTAGCCAGGGTTGGGATTTCCCCTTGGCTGCAGCCGATGCGCTTCAGCAGGCCCTGGGGCGTCGTTTTCCTGTCACCTCCGCACTCCAGCAGTGGCTCGACTGGTGTCAGCAGCCGCTGCCGCCGCTGCCACCGCACCGGACCTTAGTTGCTGCAGCGGATCTCGACGAAGTCCTGCAGGATGGTCGTCGGCCTCTGCGCCATCAACGCTCCGGGGTCCGCTGGCTCCTGGCCCGTCGCGGCGCCGTTCTGGCCGATGAGATGGGGCTGGGGAAGACCCTCACAGCTCTGTTGGCGGCCCGTGCCCTGATGCGCTGCGCTGAGCTGCGGTTGCTGGTGGTGGCTCCCGTTGGCCTGCATCCCCACTGGCGCCGGGAATCAGAGGCTCTCGGGGTTGAGCTTGAGTTGGCGAGCTGGGCTCGGCTTCCCGACACCCTGCCACCAGCGGGAACGCTCCTGGTGGTGGATGAAGCGCACTACGCCCAGTCGCTTCAGGCGCAGCGCACGGCCGCTTTGCTGCGTCTGGCCCGTCATCCCCGTCTGCGGGCGATCTGGATGCTCACGGGAACCCCGATGAAGAACGGTCGCCCGTCCCAGCTGTATCCCCTGCTGGCGGCGATGGACCATCCGATTGCTCGGGATCAACGCCAGTTCGAAGAGCGGTATTGCCAGGGGCACTGGCGGGAGGGTCGAACCGGTAAACGCTGGCAGGCGTCCGGCGCCAGTCAGCTTGAGGAGCTGCGGCGCTTGACTCGACCGTTGATCCTGCATCGCCGCAAGCAGCAGGTGGTGGACCTTCCTCCCAAGCAGCGACGGCTTCACCCCGTGGCGCTGTCGGAGGCTGAGCTCACCGGTTTCGACCATCGTGTCGAGCTCGTGCTGGATGACTACCGGCGTCGGGTTCAGCTCGGAGAGGTCCGACGGGATGCCGAGCACCTGGCTCTGCTCACCTCCATGCGCCAGATCGCTGCGGAATTCAAATTGCCGGCGGCCCGGCAGCTGGTGGAGTCACTGCGCCGGCAAGGCGAGGCTGTGGTGCTGTTCAGTGGCTTTGTGGCTCCATTGCAGCTGTTGCAGCAAACCCTTGGCGGCGAGTTGTTAACCGGTCGCCAGCGCCCTGCTGAACGCCAGGAGAGTGTGGATCGGTTTCAGCAGGGTCAGAACGATTGTCTGCTGGCCACCTTCGGCACCGGTGCCCTTGGCTTCACCCTGCACCGGGCCCGTCACGTGGTGTTGCTGGAACGCCCCTGGACGCCAGGCGATCTCGACCAAGCCGAAGACCGCTGTCATCGTCTGGGAATGGGAGATGGCCTGACCTGCCATTGGCTGCAACTCGGCGCAGCCGACCAGCTGGTGGATGGCTTGTTGGCGAGCAAGGCGGAACGGATCGAGGTGTTGCTGGGGCCCCGGCGCTTGTCGCTGCAACGTCAATCACTCCCCGCCATGGTGCGGGATTGTTTGCAGCTGCTCTGACGCACCTGGAGTTCGTGCTGCAGCATCGGATCGACCGGCTGGCTCGACCGCTTCAGCAGCGACACTGCCGTTGTGACGTCGTCGCAGGCTTTGGCTTGATCGCCAAGCAGGGTCAAGACAAGGGCGCGGTCGCGATGCAGATCGGCCTGATCCGGTGTCTGCTCGATGGCCTCATCACATCGTTTGACCATCAGCTCAAGGTCATCCATGCGGAACCCGCTGAGGCAACTGGAGACGAGCGGCGTCGGTGTGTTGGCAGGCGTCGCGGGTTGCTTGCTCTGGCAGCCCGCCATCAACACGGCAACCAGAAGCATCAGCCCCAGAAGCCCTGAGGGCTCAGTAGCTGTAGCGCGTGGTGTGGTCGCTGCTCTCGATGCTGCTTTCGGTGGAGGTGGAGGTGTTTGCAAGGGCGGCAGCGGTGGCTGGTTGAGTGTTCCCACCGAACAGATCACCAAGGAACTGGCCACAGTCGGGGAAATTGCCGGGGTCCTGGACGACGGCTTCTGTAATCATCACCGAGGCATGCTCCGGGGATGTTTTGAACACGCCGCTGCGCTGCCGCTTGATCACGGCGTAGGCGGCATTCCAGCTCACCTCGTGGTCGTTGCCGCTGGACCGCATGAAGCAATAGATCTTGGCCCCCTTCTCTTCGGTGGCTTCGGCCGCTTGCAGGGGGGAGGTCATGGTGCTGAGAGCGCCGATCAGGGCCGCGGCGGAGAGAACCAGCGATGACCTGATGGGACCCATGACGTCAGTTTTGGATTGGTCCCAAGGTATCGATCAGCTTCCAGCTGTCGAGGGGACGATCAGCCGCACCACCAACGGCAGCACAAGCAGCACAGTGATCAGCCGCACGGCATGGAGGGCGGCCACCGCGGCACCGACGCCGAATTCGGCACCGACCAGGCTCATGCCACTGATGCCACCCGGGGCAGCGCCAAGCAAGGCCACGACGGGATCAATGCCGAGCAAGCGGCTGGTCCAGAGGCCGACGACCAGTCCTGTCAGCACCAGTGCCAGGGTGATCAGAACCGCTGGTTTCCAGAGGAGTTGCAGTTGCTCCAAGGACGCTCGCGTCAGGCCAGTTCCGATCACGGTGCCGATGCCGATCTCCAGAACCGTGCGCGTTCCCGCTGGCCATGTGGCTGGTTCCAGCTGGCCGCTCATGCTGACGATGCCAGCACCCAGCAAGGCTCCCGCCAGAGGTGCGGCGGGAATGCCGCTGAACAGAGCCAGCAGTCCGATGGCGGTTCCAGCCAGCAGGTACAGCGCCAGCGTTGCCAAGGAAGGCATCGGTCTCGATCGCGTCATGTCAGCTTGATCTTGAGACAGCGGCGCTCCTGTGTTGTCATCAGCGCAACCATCAGCTTTCGGTGATGACGTCCTCCGTGTCCTTTCGGATCACCCGCACAGCGGAAGATCTCGCTCAAACCATCACGGCTCTGTCGCAGCGCTTGGTGAAACTGGAACAGCGTCAGGAAGCTCTCGAGCTCCAACTGCGCCATCAGCAGCAGAATCTGAATGCTGTTCCAGACGAAGAGATCTCCACTCTCGAGGGCGTAGAAGCTCTGCTGCGGGAAACGCGGGAGCTGCTGGAGAGCACAGCTCCGATGCCAGAGCCTGAAATGGCTGAGGAGTCCTCCCAGAACCATGCCTGGGGTCAGGAGGCCGAAACAGAAGCGGGCCGCGACGTCGCGTAGGGGTGGCGTGCGGTGCCAAAATAAAAAGAAAGGCAACTATGGCGACCACCATCCCTGCCTCCAATGCTTGTGCCTCTCGCACCTTGCATGGCATGACCATCTGGACCCGGTCAGGTTTCCTTGAAGGTGGTCATCAGCTCGAGAAACTGGAATTCGCGCTTGCCCTCGCTGAAGCCAAAGGTGATCAGCGCCGTTGCTCGCAGCTGCGTGACCGGATTGCTGATCTGGGGGGCAATGCAGAGGAACCGGGTACCTGATCGGAATCCGAGCAATCGACGGAGTTGATCGGCAATCGTGCAGATCGCGCGTGGGATGGTCTAAATATCAATAAGAGCTACTGTTTTGATGACAAGAGAATTCGAACGTTGACCCTGACGCTTACGAAAACAAAACAATTAAAGACGGCTGCTCAACAACGTCAGGACCATGAATCAGCAGCTCAGGCTTTGTTTATCAAGGCCCGCCACTGTGCAGAAGATGGCCGCATCAATGAAGCAGGCTCGTTGATTTTGCAGGCCCTGGGACACGAACGCCGTGCTGGATCTGCCGGGCCTCAGGTTCTTCAGCTCGTCAAGTCTCGTTCTTGATGTGCGTCTGAAATTTGTTCAAGCGGGTGACCGGACTCGAACCGGCGACGTTCAGCTTGGGAAGCTGACATTCTACCACTGAATTACACCCGCAAAGGGGCGAGATCGTCCTCGCCACCTGTGTTTTAGCTAAGAGCAGCGGAGGCTGCAGCAACCCCTGCTCCCATGCTGCCTTTGTGCAGACCAAGGGACTGAAGGGTGGATTCGATCGCAGCGACGGCGGTCAGAACATCCCGGTCGCAGACGTAGCCGAGATGGCCGATGCGGAACACCTGACCTTTCAGATGGTCTTGTCCGCCAGCCAGAAGAATGTCGAACTTCTCCTTCACGGCTTTGCGCAACTGTTCGGCATCGATGCCTTCAGGGGCCACTGCGGTGATGGCCGGGCTGCCGCAACCCTCGGCAGCAAACAGGGGCAGGCCCATCGCCTTCATGCCTGCCTGGGCGGCGGCGCGATGGCGGGCGTGGCGGGCAAAGATTGCGTCCAGGCCTTCCTTCTGCATCATGTCCAGAGCAGCTTCCAGCCCGAAATAGAGGTTCACGGCCGGGGTGAAGGGGTTGCTGTCCTTCGCCGCTGTTTTCCGGTAAGGGCCCAGATCCAGATAGAACTTGGGCAGATCGGAGCGCTCATAGGCCTCCCAGGCCCGTGCACTCATGGCCACAAAACTGAGGCCCGGTGGAAGCATGTAGCCCTTCTGCGCGCCTGATGCCACCACATCCAGTCCCCACGCATCCATCGGGACGTTGGTGGCGCCAAGGCTGGTGACGCAGTCCGCCAGGGTCAAGGCCGTGCCGTGGGCCTTCACGTGACGGGCAATGCTCTCCAGGTCATTGATCACCCCTGTCGAGGTTTCCGAGTGGGTGAGGATCACGGCCTTGATCGCTTTGGCGCTGTCGGCTTCCAACGCTGAGCGGAAGGCCTCTGGATCGAGGGGTTGACCCCACTCCGCCTTGATCACCTCAACATCCAGCCCGTAGGCGCGGGCCACCTTGACCCAGCGTTCGCCGAACTTGCCGTTGTCACCGCACAGCACCTTGTCGCCGCGGCTGAGGGTGTTGATGATCCCCGCTTCCATGGCGGCGGTTCCGCTGCCGGTGATCACCAGCACGTCGCTTGTCGTCTGGTGCAGCCACTTGAGCTGTTCGGTGGTGCGCCGCACGATGGCCTGGAACTCCCCGCTGCGGTGGCCGATGGGGTGACGACCCATGGCCTTCAGCACCGTTTCCGGCACCGGGGTCGGGCCCGGAATCATCAGGGTGAGCTTGTCCTGCATGGCGCGGGGGATGCCAATCGGCGACTCTAGAAAACAGCTTGTCCGGTTCCATCGCCCCCTCCAGTTCTGGATTGACCCTGCCGGTGTGGGTGGCGGCGGCGGCCAAGGCGGCCCTGCAGGTGTTGCTTGGTAAGCCGTTTGAGCCTGAGCAGCAGTTGAGTCAGGGGTCAGATCAACCCTCGATGCAGGTGCCGGTCTGCTCGGCGGCTCCTCTGGCACCAGGTGAGGCCCTGGGTATCAGCCGTTGTGATCCAGGGCCTGGCCTTGATTTGACGCGGGATCTTGAGGTCTGGGTGCGGGTGGCCTGGATCGCTGCGTCCCAGCCGGTGCTCGAGCTGCAGGCCGGAGAAGGGGTGGGTCGTTTTGGCGCTGAGGGGGACGCTTGCCTCTCCGGTTTTGCCCGTGAGCTGTTGGAGCGGAATCTGCTGCCCCTGGTGCCGCCGGGTCGGGGCTTGCTGGTGCAGCCGATTCTTCCGAGGGGCCGCGTCCTGGCCGAACGCACCAGCAATGCCGCCTTCGGTGTTGTTGATGGTCTGGCCTTGATCGGCACCCAGGCGGAGGTGCAGCGCAGCGCCGCACCGGATCAACTGCAGCAGGTGTTGGCAGACCTCAGGGCGCTCGCTGCGGATGCGGCGTTTCAGGGACGCCTCGTTCTGGTGATCGGTGAGAACGGCTTGGATCTGGCCCGCCAGCAGGGTCTGGGGCCCGTGCTGAAGGTGGGCAACTGGGTGGGGCCCGTGCTGGTGGCCGCGGCGGAGGCCGGTGTTCGCGATCTGCTGCTGCTCGGCTACCACGGCAAATTGATCAAGCTGGCCGGCGGCATCTTTCACACCCATCACCACCTGGCCGATGGCCGTCTGGAGGTGCTTGTGGCCCTGGGTCTTGATGCCGGTCTGTCGGTGGCCCAGTTGCTGCAACTGCGGGGTGCTGCATCCGTTGAGGAGGCCTTTCAGGCACTGGAGGCTGACCAAGCCACGGCCCTTGGGCAGCACCTGGCCGCGATCGTGGAGCGGCGCAGCCAGGCTTATGTGGATCGCTACGGCGCCTGGTCGATGCGGATTGGTGCTTCCCTGTTCGACCGAAGCCGCACCCTGCGCTGGTGGGGACCGGAGGGGGAGAAGCGCTTCTTTACATTGAGGGATTGACGCTCGTCCGCGAGCGATACCTCCCAGGATCGATGTCCCAGCCCTCGTCCGACGGTCAGCGTCAGCCGGCCATCGTCATCCTTGATTTCGGCTCCCAGTATTCGGAGCTGATCGCCCGGCGCGTGCGCGAGACCGAGGTCTTCTCGGTGGTCCTCGGTTACAGCACGTCGGCCGAGGAGCTGCGACGCATGGCTCCGAAGGGAATCATCCTCAGCGGTGGCCCAAGTTCCGTGTATGCCGAGCATGCTCCGCTCTGCGATCCCGGCATCTGGGATCTGGGCATTCCCGTGCTGGGGGTTTGCTACGGGATGCAGCTGATGGTGCAGCAGCTCGGGGGCGTTGTGGAAGCCGCCACGGGCAAGGCCGAGTACGGCAAGGCGCCCCTGGAAGTGGACGACCCCACAGACCTGCTCACCAATGTCGACAACGGTTCGACGATGTGGATGAGCCATGGCGACTCAGTGAAGGCTCTGCCCGATGGGTTTGTGCGTCTGGCTCACACCGCCAACACGCCGGAGGCGGCGGTGGCGCACCTGCAACGCAAGCTCTACGGGGTGCAATTCCACCCCGAGGTGGTGCATTCCACCTGCGGCATGGCCCTGATCCGCAATTTCGTCTACCACGTTTGCGGTTGTGATCCCGATTGGACTACCGCGGCGTTCATTGATGAGGCCGTTGGCCTGGTGCGGGAGCAGGTGGGCGACAAGCGCGTTCTGTTGGCGCTCTCCGGTGGGGTGGATTCATCCACCCTCGCCTTCCTGCTCAAAAAGGCGATCGGTGATCAGCTCACCTGCATGTTCATCGACCAGGGCTTCATGCGGAAGGGTGAGCCCGAGTTCCTCATGGACTTCTTCGATCGGAAGTTCAACATCCATGTGGAATACATCAATGCCCGCCAGCGGTTCATCGGCAAGCTGAAGGGCATCACCGATCCGGAGGAAAAGCGCAAGATCATCGGCACCGAGTTCATCCGTGTGTTCGAAGAGGAGAGCAAGCGGCTCGGACCCTTTGATTACCTGGCCCAGGGCACGCTCTATCCCGATGTGATCGAAAGCGCCGGCACCAACGTGGACCCCAAGACGGGCGAACGGGTTGCCGTGAAGATCAAGAGTCACCACAACGTGGGCGGTCTTCCCAAAGACCTGCAGTTCAAGCTGGTGGAGCCCCTGCGCAAGCTGTTCAAGGATGAGGTGCGCAAGGTTGGTCGCAGCCTCGGCCTCCCCGAGGAGATCGTGCGCCGCCATCCCTTCCCGGGGCCTGGTTTGGCCATCCGCATCTTGGGTGAAGTCACTGACGAGAAGCTGGACTGCCTGCGTGATGCCGACCTGATCGTTCGCCAGGAAATCAAGGAAGCAGGGCTGTATCACGACATCTGGCAGGCCTTTGCGGTGCTGCTGCCGGTGCGTTCCGTCGGCGTGATGGGGGACAAACGCACCTATGCCTGGCCGATCGTTCTGCGTTGTGTGTCCAGTGAGGACGGCATGACCGCCGATTGGTCCCGCCTCCCTTACGACCTGATGGAGACCATCTCCAATCGGATCGTGAATGAGGTGAAGGGGGTGAACCGTGTGGTGCTCGACATCACCAGCAAGCCCCCCGGCACGATCGAGTGGGAGTGATGGCATGGGATTGGTTGCGGCCCAAACCAGGCCGCATTTTTTTGATTGGCCACAACAAGTGCGGCACGCGGTCGTTCCACAAGTTGTTGCGCAAGAACGGCTACAGCTCGATCCACTACGACAAGGGGCGCTTGGCCCGTCGGATTCAGGCCAACTTCACCTTCTCCAAGCCGCTGCTGGATGGTGTGGATGGCTATTGCGGCTACACGGACATGGAGCTCTGTGGTGAGTTCTACGCCTACCGGCTGTTTCCTTTGTTGGACCTGCAGTACCCAGGCTCCTGCTTCATCTACAACACGCGCGACGTGAGCCGCTGGGTGGACTCACGCATGAACCACCGCAAGGGCAAGTACGCCTGCGCCTATCTGGATCGGATGCGTCGGGCCTATGACGATCCTTCGTTGACCTTGGAGGACCTGCGCCAGCACTGGCAGGAGGCCTGGCAGCGCCATGACCTTGATCTGAAGCGCTATTTCGCCGGACGCAGCAATTTCTTTGAGTTCGACATCAGCGTGCCCTCGGAGCAGGCCGCGCTCTGCCGTTTTCTCAGGCGTCGCGGCTACCGAATCCGCGGCAAGGTGTTGCCCCATGCCGGCGCACGTTCTGCGCAGGCCGCAGGCTGAATCACGGCTGGCGACGGCCCTGCATCACCGATACCTTGGGCCACCGGCCTTTGGGATATGACGGCGACACAACAGCAGGATGTTCAGCTGCAGCGACGGCTGCAGCAGGACAGCATTCAGCTGGGTGGCCGCACGATCTATCTGAACCCTTTCCTCTATTGGCGGCGGTTCGACAGCAACACCGATCGCTGGCTGCGGGAGCCCGGTCAGCTGACGGAGGATCAGATCACGGCCAACCGCAGCCGTTTTTACCCCGAACTCGACTGGGGCCAGCTGGATGATCACGCCACCGCCGTTCACGATGGCGCTGTGGAGATGTTCCTCAAGAGTCTGGAGCTGATCAGCACCTTCCATCCCGAGCTGGGTTCCGGGCAGATGCTCGAGGTGGAACGCAAGATGACGATCACCAAGAAGCGGGCCTTCGAGCGCTGGGTGGACAAGGCGATCCGGCGGCGTCAGCGCGACGAAAGCCGTGAGCACCGCCGCTTTGAGCGCAGCCGCTTCTGGCGTGCCTGGCGCGAGTGGATCCTGCTGGACACCACCCAGAAAGCCCTTGTGCCTGTGGTGATGCTGATGGTGCTGAGTGGGGTGATGGGCTGGTCCCTGGCGGCGGACCGTTCGGCTTGTCCGACATTGGCGCTTCCTTCGGGACAGACTGGGGTTCGTTGATCTGGCCCCATGGCCGCTGATTCCAACTCCGATAACCCGCTCGACCAGTTGCGTCTCTCCTTGATGCAGGACGTGCTGCCTGTGGGGCTGGCCGTGATGGAGCGTGCCCGGCAGGGGGGTCCCGGCAAGGTGGTGGAGGCGTTCACGGCTGGCTCGGAGGACCCCATCGCTGATTTGCGTCAGGAAGGGGAGCCCGTGGCGCGGGGCGTCCGAGACCAGCTGGATGCCGTGAGCCCCGGGCTGGGCAATCCGGTGATGCCTGTCTCGGTGTCTGTTGATGAACCGACACCGGTTGAACAGGACGCCCCCGACGATTTGCTGCCGACCTTGCGGCGGATCGAAGAGCGCCTCGAGGAGTTGCGCCGCCGTTTGCCAGAGCCGCAACAGGAATGACCCGTTCCGCCCAGCAGCGTCAGACCGGTCTGCGTCAGCAACCCCTGGTGCTGCTGATGCTGGTGTTGCTGTTCTGCAGCGCCATGGTCAGTCGCCTGGTCTGGATGCAGCTGCTGGAGGGGGCCCGTTTTCGCGAACTGGCGGACGAAAACCGCATCCGTCTTGTGCCTCGCTCGCCCATTCGTGGTCGGTTGCTTGATCGCAAAGGCCGGGTGCTGGCCACCAGCAAACTCACTTACTCCCTGTACCTCGAGCCGCGTCTGGTCAGCGATGACGACTGGCCTGATCTGCGGGATCGCTTGGCACGGCTGTTGAGTCTGAAGCCTGATCTGCTCGACAAGCGCCGGCAAAAGGGCCTGGATCGGGATGGTTACCGCACCACGTTGGCCCTCGATCTCAAGCCGGAACAGGTGCTGCGCTTCCGGGAACAGGCCCTGGGGTTGCGGGGCGCCCAGGTGGATGTCGACATCCTGCGCTCCTATCCCAACGGAACCCTGGCGGCCCATGCCCTCGGCTACACCCAGCCGATCACGGAAAGCGAATTCGAAGTGCTGGCGGAGAAGGGCTACAAGATCCGCGACCGCATTGGTCGTACCGGTGTTGAGGCGGCCTATGAGCGCCATCTGCGCGGGAAGTGGGGCGGCCAGATGCTCGAGGTGAATGCCATGGGCGAGGTGCAGCGCAACCTGGGCGATCGACCGTCTCAAGCAGGAAAGGATCTTGTGCTCACCCTCGATCTGGATCTGCAGCGGGTGGCGGAGCAGGCGCTGGCCGACAAGCCTGGTGGCGCCGTGGTGGCGCTGGAGGCCGCAACGGGTGCCGTGTTGGCTCTGGCCAGCCGTCCCAGTTTTGATCCGAACTTCTTCTCCAAGCTGATGACCACCCAGAAGGAGTACGACGCCCTCTTTTCCAATCCGAAGAAGCCGTTGTTGTCCCGGGCCATGAATCCCTATGACCCCGGCAGCACCTGGAAGCCGGTGACGGCGATGGCCGGCATGGAATCCGGCAAATTTCCGCCCGACACCAAGCTGCAGACCAAGGCTTGCATCACCTACGGCGGCCATTGCTTCCCGGATCACAACGGGGCTGGCTTCGGTCATATCGGCTATGCCGATGCCCTGCGCTTTTCCAGCAACACCTTCTTCTATCAAGTGGGCGTCGGGGTTGGGTCCCTGGCGTTGAAGCAGGCTGCTGATCAGCTTGGGTTTCAGCAGAAAACCGGCATTGAGATCGGCTGGGAAGAGAGTGTCGGGCTGGTGGGAAATGAGCCCTGGGCTGATCGTGGCCGGGGTTGGGCGGAGCCCGGCACGGTGCCCTGGATCCCTGAGGACATGGCCAGTGCTTCCATCGGTCAGTCCGTGGTGCAGATCACCCCCCTGCAGTTGGCCCGCGCTTATGCGGTGTTCGCCAATGGCGGTTGGTTGGTGACGCCACATCTCGCCGCTGGTGACATCGACTGGATGAGTCCGGAGCACCGCACCAAGGTGGCGATGAAGCCATCAACGTTGCAGACGATCCGGGAGGGCCTGCGCAAAGTAGTGGAGGCCGGAACCGGTGCCGGACTCAATGGCCCTGGCATTCCTGTGGCCGCTGGCAAAACCGGAACGGCTGAAGACAGCACCGGAGGGCCTGATCACGCCTGGTTCGGTTGCTATGCCCCGTATCCCGACGGCAAGATCGTTGTGGTGGCCTTTGCCCAGAACACCCCTGGAGGGGGATCGGTTCACGCTCTGCCCATGGCCAAGAAGGTGTTGGCGGAGTGGGAGCGGACCCGGCAGCGCTAGGCGGCCGTGAGTTGAGGCGCTGACAGCACCGTGCGGTAGTAGGTCCGCAGTTGTTCGGTGGCGCCTGCCCAGCCCCAGCGCTCGGCTTCGGCGCGGGCAGCACTGCGCAGGGCCTGGCGTTCCAGGTCGTTGCCCAGCAGGCGGCGGGTGGCTTCGATCAGGCTTGCAGCGCCACCATCGGTGCCGTCGGGTTCATAGAGGCAGCCGTTGACGCCGTCGGTGATGATGTCGGGGATACCGCCACGGTTGGCGCCGACCACCGGACAGCCGGCTGCCATGGCTTCCAGCAGCACCAGCCCCAGCGTCTCGGTGCTGGAGGGGAAGAGGAAGGCATCGCCGCTGGCGTAGGCCCCTGCCAGGTCGTCCCCGGCGAGGTAGCCGACGAAGGTGGTGGCTGTTCCCTCGAAGTGCTTCTCCAGTTGTTGGCGGTGGGGACCATCGCCCACTAGGGCCAGTCGTGCATCGGGAAGGGCCTCCAGCACGGGGCGGATCCGTTCGATCTGCTTCTCCGCCGAGAGGCGGCCGACGTAGAGCAGCAGCGCTCCACGGTCGTCATGGCCCCCGAGAAGCCGCTGGCGCAATTCCGCGCTGCGCAGCTCGGGACGGAACAACTCCGTGTCCACACCCCGCTGCCACAGATCAGTGTGCTGAATGCCTTTGTCGCTGAGCTCCTTCACCATGGCGGTGGAGGTGCACAGATTCAGCAGGGCCTGGTTGTGGGCGGCCTTGAGCATTTCCCACAGCAGGGGCTCCAGCATTCCCAGGCCGTAGTGCTCGAGGTACTTGGGCAGGTGGGTGTGATAACTCGCAACCAGGGGGATGCCTTTGTTCTTCGCGAGCCAGATGCCGCCGAGACCCAGCACCGCCGGGTTCACAACGTGGATCAGATCGGGTTGAAAGGCATCGATCGCGTCGGACACCGCCGGCCGAGGCAAGGCCAGTTTGAGCTCGGGATAGAGCGGCAGCGGCATCGCCGGCACGCCGATCAGGCGTGCTCCCATGTACTCCTCCGGACAGCCTTCCGGGCAGAAGACCACCACCTCATCGCCAGCGTCCACCAGATGCTTCACCGTCTTGGTCAGACGGGTGACGATGCCATCGACCTTCGGCAGGAAGGTTTCGGTGAAGAAGGCGACTTTCAAGGATGAAGCTCGATCAGGACGCGGTACCGATGGCCTGGGCCTGGGTTTTGGTCCAGGCGGAGGTGCAGAGGATGCGGTTGCGGTCGCAACGGTCGGCGTAGCGGGTGGCGATCTCCACCACTTCCTTCAGCAGGCCGTCATCGAGTGTTGTGGGGTTGAGGCCCAGCTCGATGAAGCAGCGGTTGTCCACGATCAGATCGTTTTCAACAGCCTCGTTGCGGGGGTTGGGCAGGTTGTTGACCTGAGCGCCGGTGAGGGCAGCCACCTTCTTGGCCAGTTCACCCACCTGATGGCTTTCGGTCATCTGGTTGAAGATCTTCACCCGCTCCCCTTGTTCCGGAGGGTTCTCCAGCGCCAGCTGGACGCAGCGCACGGAATCGCGGATGTGGATGAAGGCGCGGGTCTGGCCCCCGGTTCCATGAACGGTGAGCGGATAGCCGATGGCGGCTTGCATCAGGAAGCGGTTCAGCACCGTGCCGTAATCGCCGTCGTAATCGAAGCGATTGGTGAGCCGCGGGTCACGGTCTGTGGCATCGGTGTTGGTTCCCCAGACAATGCCCTGGTGCAGGTCGGTGATGCGGACCTTGTCGTTCTTGTTGTAGTAGAGGAAGAGCAGCTGATCGAGCGTCTTCGTCATGTGATAGACGCTGCCGGGGCTTGCCGGGTGGAGGATTTCCTCTTCGAAGCGGCTGCCGTCGGGCTGGGGCACTTCCACCTTGAGGTAGCCCTCGGGGATGGTGGCGCCGCGGTGGGAGCCATAGCCGTAGACGCCCATGGTGCCGAGGTGCACCACATGGATGTCTTGACCGCTTTCAACGATGGCCGCCAGCAGGTTGTGGGTGCCGTTGACGTTGTTATCGACGGTGTAGCGCTTGGTGGCGCTGCTCTTCATCGAATAGGGGGCAGCCCGCTGTTCCGCGAAGTGGACCACGGAATCCGGGCGCTCGTCCCGAAGCAGATCCAGCAACCGCTGGTACTCATGGGCGATGTCCATGTGGACAAACCTCATCGGCTTGCCCCCGGTTTCCTCCCAGGCTTTGAGGCGCTCACCGATGCTCACGATCGGCGTCAGCGACTCGACTTCAAGGTCGATGTCGATCTTGCGACGGCTGAGGTTGTCCACGATCAGAACGTCGTGGCCCTGATCCGCCAGGTTCACCGCACAGGGCCAGCCGCAGAAGCCGTCACCGCCGAGAACGAGAACTTTCACCCCAAACTCCTGCTGGAACGAGCGTGATGCTCAGTCCTGGCAAGCTACTACAGGGATTTTCAGTGTGAACCGTCTCAGCTGATGGCGACGGTCACCGCCACCATGGCGGCCACGATCAATCCACCGCTCACCAGCATCATCATTGAGCTGCGGTTGCGGCTCTGACTGGTGGCGACGTCCATCACCTCCATGCGTGGCTCCTTGGCGAAGGCGTTGAGACGACCGCCGTCTTCCGTGGTGACCGACATGGGTCCAATGCGACTGGTCGGACCTTATGAGTCCAAATGCTCATTGCCAGCCTTTATGAAGCAGGCTTCACCTCACTTCATGTCTCTTCACTGCATTGGGGTGACTGCACCAGGCCCGTGGTCGGTGAACTGGCAGAGGCCTGATCCCTCCGCGGCAAGCGCCCGGAGAGGTGGGCTGTCCGCCCGGCCATCACCGCCTGGCCCATAGCCTCGGCCATGGCGGCGGGGTCGCCTGCCAGGGCAATGGCGCTGTTGACCAGTACGGCATCGGCGCCCATTTCGAGGGCCTGCGCCGCCTCGCTTGGAACACCAATGCCGGCGTCCACCACCACCGGCACCCCGGCGTTCTCGATGATCAAGCCGATGTTGGCGGCATTGTTGAGCCCCTGGCCCGAGCCGATCGGAGAGCCCAGAGGCATCACCGTGGCGCATCCCACCTCTTCCAGCCGTTTGGCCAGCAGGGGATCTGCATTGATGTAGGGCAGCACCGTGAAGCCTTCTTTCACCAAGCGTTCGGCGGCGTTCAGGGTGCCGATCGGATCGGGCAGAAGATGCCGGGAGTCAGGAATCACCTCCAGCTTCACGAAGGTGTTGTCTTCCTGGCCCGCCAGCTTGGCGAGCTCCCGTCCAAGCCTGGCGACACGCACCGCTTCCTCCGCATTGGTGCAGCCCGCGGTGTTGGGCAGCATCCAGATCCGTTGCCAATCAATGGCTTCCATCAGTCCCTCATGGCCTGTTGCAACGGTCTGCACCCGACGCACAGCCACCGTGACCATGTCGCAGCCGGATCGCTCGATGCTCTGCTGCATCGATGCCATGGATGGATATTTGCCGGTGCCCGTGAACAAACGGCTGTTGAACTGACGCCCGCCAATGGTCAGGGGGTCGGAGCTGGGGGAGGGCGAATCCATGACGCGTCTGAGCAAAAGGGCCTACCGTTCCTTCATCATCCATCGTGTTCCATGCCGTTCCTGCTTGCCATGGATCTCCCGGCTGGCAGCCAGGTTCCATTTCAGACCAATCCCCAGTTGCCTCTGGATCCGATTCAGTTAGCGGTTCCTCTGGAGCTCAATGAACTCGAGGTTGAGAGCTTCGATCCGGTCGCACGCGCTGCAAAGCTGGCGGAATCGTTGCCCCGCCAATGGTGCGGCACATTTGAGCCTTTTGATGGCAATCCCACCGTTGATGTCACGTTGGACATCACCCAGGTGACGGCCATGGGCCAGATGGTGGACCTTCGGGGCACGATGACCCTTGGCTCCGTGACCACACCGGTACAAGGCAATCTCCATGCCAGGTCGGATCAGCTTGATCTCATTCCCTTGGCGGATCCTTTGATTGCTGGCCTTGAGCCTGGTGGCGTCTTCCTTGGCCTGCAGATGTTCAGTCCCACCAGCTGGCAGGCACCTCGTCTGATCAACGTGGCCAATCCCAGCACTGGAGTGGGTGGACGTCTGGCCTTGACCAGTGGCTGTGAAGAAGAACCCCCGGTTCAGCCGCTCTGGTGACCATATTTTTGTGAGGCAACAAGGAGATCTGAAAGAACTCAGCTGTTCCGCCGTTTGAGTTTCTTCAGCCCTTTCTTCGCAGTGGCGTTGTCGGGTTCCAGTTGAAGTGTCTGCTCATAGAGGGAGATCGCCTCAGCGTCCTTCAGCAGCTTTTCCTGAGCAAAAGCCAGGTTGTTGAGGGCGACGGGGTAGTCCGCTTTCGCCTTCAGAGCGAGCTTGTAGTGCTTGGTGGCACCGGAGTAATCCTTCTGTGCTGCCAAAGCAAAGCCGAGCGCGTTTTCGATCAGCGCACGGGCTTCATCCGGCTCACCACTCAGGCGTTTTAGGGCCTGCTTCAAGGTGGCAGCCGCCTGCGGGTACAACCGCTTTCGCAATTGAACGGATCCGAGTTCGTAGAGGTCAGACGCCTGTCGAGACGAGGCCGTGTCGGATTTCTCGAGCTCAATTAGGCGTGCTTCATCGCGACGCACACGAAAAAATTGTCGGCCCACCACCACCGCAACGATGGCAAGCAGGCCGACCAGGCCCAGCAGGTAGGTCTGGGGCAGCAGGTTCACGGTTGGGAAATTCAGCTCTTGGCTGCAGCCACGACGTTGGTGAAGCTGCCGGGGTCAACAACTGCCAGCTGAGCCAGCATCTTGCGGTTCAGGCGCACATCGGCCTTCTTGAGACCGCCCATCAGACGGCTGTAGCTCACACCATTGAGGCGGGCAGCGGCGTTGATGCGGGCAATCCAGAGGCGACGGAAATCGCGCTTGCGACGACGACGATCGCGGTAAGCATTGCAGAGGGCTTTCATCACCCGCTGGTTTGCTGTACGGAACAGGGTTCCGTTGCCACCACGGAAGCCACGGGCCAGCCGCAGGATCTTGTTGCGGCGTTTACGGGCGACGTTGCCTCTCTTGACGCGGGCCATGAGGTTGGAAGGGTTGGATCAGGTCTTGTTGAACGGTCTCGTCTGAGCAGCTGTGCTCAGGCGTAGGGCATCATCAGAGTCACGCGCTCTTCATCGGTGCGGTCCACCACGGCCTTGGTGGCCAGATGACGCTTCTGCTTGGGCGTTTTGTGGTCCAGCAGGTGGTTCCGGAAAGCGCGACGACGCAGAAATTTGCCAGTGCCGGTCGCTTTGAACCGCTTCGCGGCAGCTTTGCGGGTCTTCAGCTTGGGCATTGGTCTGCTCGTTCGGACACAAACGACAACAATACGTCCCGACGTGCCCCCTGCTGAATGATTCGGTTCCTGACGCTCACATTGCTGCTTTGCGTGGGCCTGGGCTGCCGCGCCCGTGAGCAGGCTGATGGCCTGCAATCCGCCGTGTCTGAGCCCCCGGTGGTGGAACCGGTTCAACGGGCGACGCACCGTTCCGTCGCTGACCCACCGCGGGTTGAAGGTCATGAACCGGTGCTCTGGGTGGCCTTGGCGGATCACCTTGGTGCCACGGCGACCGCCGCTGCTTTGAACCTGCGTGCCTTTGCCGGATCGCTCAGCCTTCGCGACGCCACCGGGGAGCAAGGGATTGGTTCAGGTTTCGTGATCACCTGGCGAAGCGTTGCCTTGGCCCGTCCGCTCAAGTTGGCCCGCCGGATTGCAGGTCCCTACGCCAGCTTTGAGTCGGCGGATCGTGTCGCCTCCCGTTGGCGTGCTCTTGGAGTTGCGGCCGAGGTGGCCCATCCCAAGGAGTGGGAGGTGTGGGCGCCGGAGGGCTCGCCTGTTCCCGATGGTCTTGCTGTGCGCGATTGGCAAGGCATCGTCACCAGCACCGTCGAACCGGTGTTGCAGACGCTGGAGGGTGAGCGCCCCCTGCAAGGACCTCTCTTGATTGAGGCCTCGGATGGGTTGCTCTGGGCGGGTGGACGTTTTGAAGGGCCCTTCCGCTTGCAAAGGGATGCCTATGGCAGCTGGACTCTGGTGGAGCAGGTGCCGGTGGAGCGCTACCTCGAGGGGGTGGTGCCCCATGAGATCGGTGCCGGTTCACCGATGGCGGCGTTGCAGGCCCAGACCGTTCTGGCGCGCACCTGGGCTCTGGCCAACAGCCATCGCTTCAGCGTTGATGGCTATCACCTCTGCAGCGACACCCAGTGTCAGGTCTACAGCGATCCCCGCCATGCGGGAGCTGCTGTGCGCGAGGCGATTGCAGCCACTCAGGGCAAGTTGCTCAGCCTGAACAATCAGCCGATCAGCGCCGTGTATCACGCCACCAATGGCGGGGTGATGGCTGCCGGGCCGGAAGCCTGGGCCATGCAGCCCACCACTTATCTGCGTGCGCAGCCGGATGGGGATGAGGGCTGGACCAACCGTCATCCCTTGCCTCTGCAGCAGCGCAAGGCGGTGGAAGCGTTGCTTGCCGATCGCAGTGGGGCCTTTGGCCAGCGCCACCCCCGCTTCCGCTGGACCCGAACCCTTTCGGGTCCGGCCTTGCGTCAGGCCCTTGGAGCTGCTGCAGACCCGCTGGTTTCGCCTTTGCAATTAAAGGTGCTGGAGCGGGGCGCCAGCGGCAGGGTGCTGGCCTTGCAGATCTCAGGCAGCAGCGACGCCGCTCCGGTCATCCTCAAGTTGGATGCCATTCGCCGGACCCTCCGCACGCTGCCCAGCACCCTGTTCGTCTTGGAGCCTCAGGGGGCCGAACGCTGGTTGGTGGTGGGTGGTGGCTTTGGCCATGGGGCCGGTTTGTCGCAGGCTGGAGCCATTGATCTGGCCTGGCGTGGCTGGCCCGTGGAGCGGATCCTGAGCCATTACTACCCAGGGACTGTCTACGGCCCACTCTCAACACTGGTGCAGTCCCCCTAAAGTCCTTCCCACCTGGGCAGCTGGATGAGCTCGAACGCCACATCGGGTGATCACCGTCGGGTGAAATCGGCAGCGTTCCTGTTCGCCTGTGGATGTGCTGGAGCTGCACCCCATTGGCTGGATTCCGCTCGTTCGCTCTGGCCCGCCATCAGTCTTGCCCTGATGCTTGGGGGCTATGGCCTCCGTTCCGTCATGCGCGGGCAACTGATGCGTGGGTCATCGGTGTCCGTGCCGGAGATTGATCGGACGAAGCTTCCCAGCCTGGATGTGGTGGTGGCCGCCCGCGACGAAGAGGCGGTGGTGCCGCGTTTGGTGGAACGGCTTACTTCACTGCGTTATCCGTCCGGGCAGCTCACCACCTGGGTGATCGACGACGGCAGTCTTGATCGAACCTCTGAGCTGCTGGACGATCTGGCCAGCCAGCACCCTGAGCTGAACGTGATCCATCGCCAGCGCAATGCCGGTGGGGGCAAGTCGGGTGCGCTCAACACCGCTTTGGGCTGCCTCAAAGGTCAGTGGCTGCTGGTGCTTGATGCTGATGCTCAGTTGCAGGACGACTTGCTCGAGCGCCTTGTCCCCTACGCCCTGGAGGGTGGCTGGTCGGCTGTGCAGCTGCGCAAGGCCGTGATTGATGCCGATCGCAATTGGTTGACCCGATCCCAGGCGATGGAGATGGCTCTGGATGCGGTGATCCAGTCGGGCCGACTGGCCAATGGAGGCGTCGCCGAACTGCGGGGGAACGGACAGCTGATCAAGCGCTCCGTGCTCGAGTCCAGTGGTGGTTTCAACGAAGACACCGTCACCGATGACCTGGATCTCAGCTTCCGCCTGCTGACCCATGGGGCCTTGGTGGGATTGTTGTGGGACCCTCCGGTCCAGGAAGAGGCTGTTCCTGGTCTCCATGCCCTGTGGAAACAACGGCAGCGCTGGGCGGAAGGCGGATTGCAGCGCTTCTTTGATTACTGGCCGGTGCTGACGTCGGCTCAGCTCAGTCTTCGCCAGCGTTGGGATCTGACGGCCTTTTTTCTGCTCCAGTACGCCCTGCCGGTGGTGTCCTTCGCTGATCTGAGCACGGCTCTGATCACACGAAGCCTGCCGGTCTACTGGCCCTTGTCTGTGGTGGCCTTCAGCGTTTCGGGTCTGGCTTACTGGCGCGGCTGTCGTGGTGGCAGCGAAGGGCCGGAGATCCCCTCAGCGAGCCTGGCCAATCTCCTTGTGGCGATCGCCTACCTCGGTCACTGGTTTGTGGTGATTCCCTGGGTGACGCTGCGGATGTCACTGCTCCCCAAACGCTTGGTCTGGGCCAAAACCAGCCATGGTCAGGAGCATCCGGTTCAGGCCTGAGGTTGTTGCCTGTTGAACGGCATGACCGGGGCGAGGGTCGTTGAATCGACGTTCACTCAGTTGACGTCGTCAACGTCGAGCACCTGACCGTTGAAGAAGTCCGCCAGGTTGCGGGCCTGACGATCCAGGCCTGAGGGAGGACTGGGTTGAGGGTTGGGTTCTGCTGGTGCAGCTGCCGGGTTGGCGTCCAACGGTTTGGCTTGGGTGTGCGGCAGTTCTGGCGCTGGCACCGGGGCTGACGCTGGTGTTGCTGAGGGTGCCGGAGTTGGGGGCTCGACCGCTGCTGGGGCTGTCCCGACCGGCGTGGTTGCGACCGGGGTGGTTGTGATTGGTGGAGTGATCGAGGGGGTTGTGACCGGGGCTGTTGCCAGCGGAGGTGGCATGGCGCTGTTGCTGGCCTCCAGCACCAGCTGCCGCGAGCCTCCAAGCGCTTTGGCCACGGCCTGTTCCAGCAGGGATGCTCGGCTCTGCACCATCCCCATCCAGTTGCCTGCCACCTGCACAACGGCACGGTTGGTATCAAGGCGCACCAGTTGGGCCTGCTGCGACAGCAGCATCCGGGTGGAGGGCAATTCGAGGCTGCCCAGGATCTGCTGCCAGAGCTCGGGCAGGTTGGTGCTGGCTGCCGGTGCAGGGGTGGACACCGTTGGCAGTTCCGGTGATGGCGCAGGGGCAGGTTTTGGGCTGGGGGCGGGCGCCTCGATTGCAGGGGTTGCTGCAGGGGCTGCGGTGGAAGGCGTGGGCGCAGGAGGGGCGACTGGTGTTGTCGGTGGGCTTGCTGCTGCTGCCGGTTGCGTTGTTGCTGGTTCCGCCAGCAACCCCAAAAGCAGCACTTCCAGCCAGAGGCGCGGTTGCACGCTTTGGCGCAGTTGTTGCTCGGTGCCGCGCAGTTGCGCCTGCCATTGCAGCAAGCGGGCTCTGCCGATGGTCTTGGCGAGGGCGGGCAGCTGCTCGCGGAACTGGGGCGACACGCTGGTGAGTTCCAGTCGCTCCGGAGCGGCGGCCATCAGCACCAGATCGCGCAGCATTCCGGCAAGACCCTGCAGCACGGCCCCGGGATCCCGGCCCCGGTCCAGCAGGTTGCGGGTGGCCTCCAGCAGCTGTACAGGTTCGGCGCTGCTCATGGCCTCCACCAGCTCCAGCAGTTCCTGTTCGGGCACGGCCCCCAGCAGATCCCACACCGCAGCAGCTTCGATCGGTGGTGGCAGCAGGCTCAGCTGATCCAGCAGGCTTTCCGCATCCCGCAGGCCTCCCTGAGACCGCTGGGCCACCACATGAATGGCCTCAGGTTTGATCTCAATCGCTTCCTGTGCGGCGATCCAGCTCAGATGCTTGTTCAGGGCATCCAGAGGAATGCGTCGGAAATCAAAGCGTTGACAACGGCTGAGGATCGTCGGCAGCACCCGTTGCGGGTCGGTGGTGGCGAGCACGAACACCACCTGCGGCGGGGGCTCCTCCAGGGTTTTCAGCAGGGCGTTGAAGGCTGCTGTGGAGAGCATGTGGCACTCGTCCACCACGTACACCTTCCAGCGGGCCTGCACCGGTGCGAAGCGGGAGCGTTCGATCAGCTCGCGGATGTTGTCGACGCCGGTGTTGGAGGCGGCATCGATCTCGATCACATCGAGGGCGGTGCCGGCGGCGATCGTGGTGCAGAGCTCGCAGGTGCCACAGGGCTCTGGAGTGGGCCCCTCGCTGTTCAGGCAATTGAGTGAGCGGGCCAGGATGCGGGCGCTGGAGGTTTTGCCGGTGCCGCGGGGGCCGCTGAACAGATAGGCCGGGGCAATCCGATTGCTGGTGAGGGCGTGGCCCAGGGTGGCGGCGATCGCCTCCTGCCCCACCAGCTGATCAAAGCGCTGGGGCCGGTATTTGTGATGCAGCGGCTGGTAGGCCGAACTCATGCGCCGCGAGCGTTGAGAGGAGATTACTCAGAGGAATCGGAGCCTGGAAGGGCGGGGTGCTGCTGGAGCAGGGTGTCAATCCGTTGTTTCAGGTCTTCGATGGCTGTCAGTTCATCGGCCAGGCTCTGGCCCGTGAGCAGCAGCCTGCGATCGGTTCCCTCTCCAGCCCGTTCCAGCAGACCCTCCAACTTGTGCAGAAGCGAGAGGCGCAGGCGTTCCAGCTTCTCCACACCCCGCCTGGCCATGGCGCGGGCGTCGTCATCGAGCAGGCCCCGTTGCACCAGGAGCTCAAGGCCCCGCATCAGCGCCGAAGGCATCAGCCCGCTCCAGTCGCGGGCTCGTTCCAGCACGGAGTCCACCTGGCCACTGCGATGACGTCCGGTTTTGCACCAGGTGGCGAAGTGCTCGCAGTTGTTGAACAGCAGGTTGTAGTCCTGCTCTCCCAGGCGCCCCATGGCCCGGCGCAGGGTCACACCCTGCGGAGACGCCTTGACGTAGTGGATCACCCGCAGCGGTTGCCCCTGGCTGAACTCCTCCAGGGGGCTGCGCAGAATTTCACGCCCTTCCAGATAGTGGGCGACGGTTCCGTCGCCGAGGTCGATGCCGTGGTGGTTGAACAGGCCGTGCTGACGCGGCACCTCCAGGTGGTCAGCGGCAGCCAAGACTTCAGGCGGTCTTCTGTTGTTCCGCGCCAGGCAGGGGTAGAACCTTGCCGCCCGTGTGTTCCTCCACCATCGCCCGGGTGACGGTGAACTCCTTCACCGATGTCTGGGATGGCAGGTCGTACATCAGGTCCAGCATCAGCTCCTCAACGATGCCGCGCAGGGCGCGGGCCCCGGTCTTGCGCCGGTGCGCCTCCTGGGCGATCGCTTCGATGGCGTCATCGGCGAACTGCAGCTGTACGTTGTCCATGCTCAGCAGGGTGCGGAACTGCTTCACCAGAGCATCACGGGGTTCGGTGAGGATCGATTGCAGGGCGCTTTCGTCCAGGGGCTCCAGCACGGCACTCACCGGCATCCGGCCGATGAATTCGGGGATCAGGCCATAGCGCACCAGATCATCCGGCTCCAGGTGCCGCAGCACCTGGGCGGCCTGAAGGTCGCGGTTGGCGCGGCTGCGTCCACGGCCATCGCTGGGCATGAAGCCGATGGCATTGCGGCCCATGCGTTTCTGCACCACGTCGTCCAGACCGACGAAGGCACCACCGCAGATGAACAGGATCTGGCTGGTGTCGATCTGGATGCAGTCCTGATAGGGGTGCTTGCGCCCGCCCTGGGGCGGCACGTTCGCCACCGTGCCCTCCAGCATTTTCAGCAGGGCCTGCTGCACACCTTCGCCGGACACATCCCTTGTGATCGAGGGGTTCTCGCTCTTGCGGGCGATCTTGTCGATTTCATCGATGTAGATGATCCCCCGCTGGGCTTGGTCCACATCCATGTCGGCTTTCTGCAGCAGCCGCAGCAGGATGTTTTCCACGTCCTCACCCACGTAGCCCGCTTCGGTGAGGGTGGTGGCATCGGCCACGGCGAAGGGCACGTCCAGCATTTCGGCCAGGGTCTGGGCCAACAGCGTTTTGCCGCAGCCGGTGGGTCCGATCAGCAGGATGTTGCTCTTGTGCAGCCGGGTTGCCGTTTCCTCGGTTTCGCCCTGGCCATCCCCCTGCCAGGCCAGACGTTTGTAGTGGTTGTAGACCGCTACAGACATCACCTTCTTGGCCGCGTCCTGGCCGACCACCTGCTGATCCAGGAAGCTCTTGATGTCCTGAGGCCTAGGAATGGAGGCCAGGGTCGGGGCCGGTTTGCTGCTCTTGCGGGCGGCTGGGGTGGCCTTTCGGCTCGGCTCGTGGCTGTGGCGGGGGTTGCCCTGACCATCCACCAGCTCTTCATCCAGGATCTCGTTGCAGAGATCGATGCATTCGTCGCAGATGTAAACGCCAGGTCCGGCGATCAGCTTGCGCACCTGGTCCTGGGATTTCCCACAGAACGAACACTTCAGATGGGCATCGAACTTGGCCATCGAACGCTGGGCACCACACAGGAGAACAACTCAGGAATCAACCGATGGGGTCTCCCTGAACACACAGGATCGAGAACGGAAGGGCGTCTGTCAGCCCTCCGTAATGATTCCTCCGTCCCCGGAACTGTCCACCACGCGATCGATCAGGCCGTATTCAACCGCTTCTGCCGGAGAAAGGAAGTAGTCACGGTCGGTGTCTTCCGAGATCTTGTCGAGCGGCTGGCCGGTGTGCTCCGCCATCAACCCGTTCAGGGTTTCCTTGAGGTAGAGGATTTCCTTGGCCTGGATCTCGATGTCCACCGCCTGCCCCTGGGCGCCACCAAGGGGTTGGTGAATCATGATCCGGGCATTCGGCAAGGCGAGTCGCTTGCCTTTGGTGCCTCCGGAGAGCAGGAAGGCACCCATGCTGGCGGCGAGGCCATAGCAGATGGTCACCACGTCAGGGGCGACCTGCTGCATCGTGTCGTAGATCGCCAGGCCAGCCGTGACCGAACCGCCTGGTGAGTTGATGTAGATCTGAATGTCCTTTTCGGGATCCTCGGCTTCGAGGAACAGCATCTGCGCCACCAGGGCATCGGCAACGGCGTCATCCACGCCGGTGCCAAGGAAGATGATCCGCTCCCGCAGCAGGCGGGAATAGATGTCGAAGGCGCGGTCGCCGCGACCGGACTGTTCCACAACCGTGGGCAGCGGCCCCGGTGCCGAGACGGGCATGGCGGCCCGCCAGCGGTTCTGGATGGGGTGGTGACTGCGGGCGTCGATCACGCGATCGGTATGCGGTGAAGTTGGGCCAATCTATGGGCGTTGCTCAGTCCTTGGCGTCCGCCTTGGACTTGCTCTTGGCCGCGGTCTTCTTGGCGGCGGGCTTTTTCTTGGCCGCAGCCTTGCTGTCATCCGCAGCCGGTGCCTTTTCGGTGAGGGTGCTGTTCTCCTCCAGCCATCCCATCAGACGATCCTGCATCAGGTCGTCCATCACGGCCTGACGCAGGCGCTCGGGATCGATCTTGGCGTCGGCGGAGAGCTCTTTCTTCACCTCCTTGATCTTGGCGTCCACGTCCTTGTCGTCGAGCTTGATGTCCTCCGCTTCAGCCAGGGCGGTGAGGGCAAAACTGCGGCGCAGACGCTCTTCGGCCTCAGGGCGGGAGTTCTGCATCAGGTTGCGCACCAGATCGGGAGTGAACAGCGACTTCACGTCCATGCCCTGCTGGGCGAACTGGGCTGCGGTCTGCTCCAGCAGGTTGCGGCTTTCCTGTTGGATCAGGGCTTCCGGCAGCTCCACCTCCAGCTGCTCCACCAGGGCGGCGACGAGGGCATCGCGGCGGTTGCTGGTCTGACGGCGTTCGGCGTCGTCCTTGAGTCGCTGCTCCAGATCTTTGCGCAGGTCCGCCAGAGTCTCCTGCTCGCTGGCCTGCTTGGCGAATTCGTCGTCCAGCTCGGGCAGTTCGCGGGTCTTGAGGTCCTTCAGTTCGATCTCGAAGGCGGCCTTACGTCCGCGGGCGTCCTCCTTTGGGTAGTCGTCAGGGAACTGGCAATCCACGGTTTTGGTCTCGTCGACCTTCATGCCGATGACCCCTTCGATGAAGCCGGGGATCATCCGGCCGTTTTCCAGGTCCACATCCATCGAATCGGCGCTGCCGCCCTCGATCTCGCTGCCGTCATCGCTGTAGGTGCCTTTGAAGCCGAGCACAGCGATGTCGCCGTTCTTGGCGGCACGACCTTCCACCGGAACGACCGTGGCCATCTGCTTGCGGGAGTCTTCAAGCATCGCGTCGACCCGTGAGGCGTCGTAGGCGACGGTTTCAAATTCCGCCTTCAGGCCCTTGGTGGTTTTCAGCTTCGGCGTCGGGGCGACGTCGGCTTCCAGGGTGAAGGTGAGTTCTTTGCCGGGCTCAAAGCTCTCCAGCAGACCGTCGAAACCACTGCTCAGATCAGGCTGACTGATCGGTTCCAGCGATTCCTGCTGGATGGCATCACGCCAGGCGTTATCGATCAGCTTTTCCAGAGCCGTGGCTTTGATCCGCATGCCTCCCAGCTGCTGCACCAGCACCGTGCGCGGCACCTTGCCCTTGCGGAAGCCCGGCAGGTTGATGCTGCGGCTGAGGCTGGTGATGGCGTCTTCGTAACTCGTCTTGCAGCGCTCCCCAGGAACGGTGACCGTCACCGCCAGGCGGCTGCTGGGGCGGGCTTCGGTGGTCACCTTCAGGGCTGCAGCGCTCATGGGGGAAGGGAAAGGGCAGCCCAGCACTTTATGCAACGGGTGAATTCAGGCTGGATCGGTAAGCTGAGTGCGTCACTCGATCGGCATCACATTCTCTACGCAGTGATGTCGGATCTGAGAAACGACGGGTTTTCGTTCAGATCGTTCACTCCACCGCTTGTCTTCGACCCTTCCCAATCGCCCTCTCAACGTTGCAGTTCTCGGAGCCAGCGGTGCTGTTGGCCAGGAACTGCTGCTGCTGCTTGAGGAGCGCCGTTTCCCCGTTGGCGAGCTGAAGCTGCTGGCGTCGGCCCGTTCGGCCGGCCAGACCCAAACCTGGAATGGCCGCACCCTCACGGTGGAGGAGGTTTCGGCCCAATCCTTTGAGGGGGTCGACCTGGTGCTGGCGTCAGCCGGTGGTTCTGTTTCCAAGCAGTGGCGCGAGGCGATCACCTCCGCCGGTGCGGTGATGGTGGATAACTCCAGTGCTTTCCGGATGGAGGAGGGTGTGCCGCTGGTGGTGCCCGAGGTCAACCCCGATGCGGCCTTCGCCCACAAGGGCGTGATCGCCAATCCGAATTGCACCACGATCCTGCTCACCCTCGCTTTGGCTCCTTTGGCGGCCAAGCGGGCGATGCGCCGGGTGGTGGTGAGCACCTACCAATCCGCCAGTGGTGCCGGTGCCCGGGCCATGGAGGAGCTGAAAAACCTGTCGCAGACGGTGCTGGACGGCGGCACTCCGAAAGGAGAGGTGCTGCCCTACTCCCTGGCGTTCAACCTCTTTCTGCACAACTCTCCCCTGCAGGCCAACAGCTACTGCGAGGAGGAGATGAAGATGGTGAACGAGACCCGCAAGATCATGGGTCTGCCGGATCTGCGCTTCACCGCCACCTGCGTGCGAGTGCCCGTGCTGCGGGCCCATTCCGAAGCGGTGAACATCGAGTTCGAGTCCCCTTTCCCGGTTGATGAGGCACGTGAGCTGCTCGCGGCAGCACCTGGTGTGGAGTTGATTGACGACCCGGCGGCGAACCGTTTCCCGATGCCGACGGATGTGACCGGTCGCGACCCGGTGGCGATCGGCCGGATCCGTCAGGACATCAGTGATGCCAATGCTCTGGAGCTCTGGCTGTGTGGGGACCAGATCCGCAAAGGAGCGGCGCTGAATGCTGTTCAGATCGCAGAACTCTTGATTCAGAAGTGATGACCCAGGCCGCCACCCTCTCCCCAACTCCCTTCGGCCGTGTGGTCACCGCGATGGTGACTCCCTTTGATGCCAGCGGTGCTGTGGATCTCAGCGTTGCCGCAAACCTGGCCCGGCATCTTGTGGATCAGGGATCCGATGGATTGCTGGTGTGCGGCACCACCGGTGAATCGCCGACCCTCAGCTGGGACGAGCAGTTGCAACTGCTGCAGGCCGTTCGTGATGCCGTGGGCAGTGACGCCAAGGTGTTGGCGGGCACCGGCAGCAATTCCACAGCGGAAGCGGTGGAGGCCACCAAGGAAGCGGCGGCGGCCGGTGCCGATGGCGCTCTCGTTGTGGTGCCCTACTACAACAAGCCTCCCCAGGAGGGTCTGGAGGCCCATTTCCGGGCCATCGCTGAAGCGGCACCTGAGCTGCCGTTGATGCTTTACAACATCCCTGGCCGTACCGGTTGCAGCATCGCCCCGGCCACGGTGGCCCGGCTGATGGACTGCCCCAATGTGGTGAGTTTCAAGGCCGCCAGCGGCACCACGGAAGAGGTCACGGCTTTGCGGCTGGCCTGCGGTCCGCAGTTGGCGATTTACAGCGGTGACGACGGCCTCACCCTGCCGATGCTTGCGGTGGGTGCCGTGGGCGTCGTGAGTGTGGGCAGCCATGTGGCGGGCCCTGAGATCCGCGCCATGATCGAGGCCTATCTGAACGGCGATGGTGCCTCCGCACTCGCCCTGCACGACGCGTTGATTCCCCTGTTCAAGGCCCTGTTCGCCACCACCAATCCGATTCCCGTCAAGGCTGCGCTGGAACTCAATGGCTGGTCTGTCGGTGCGCCCCGTCCGCCCCTGTGCCCCCTCTCTGACGACATGAAACGTTCGCTCTCCACCGCCATGGCCGCCCTCCGTCAGACCTAGCCCGGTCCGGCTTATCGGCTCACGCAACCCGTTCTTTTACACATCGTTTTCCATGGCCAACAACGCGCGATCCAGCAAGGGTCAGGAGCCCTGCCTTCGGGTGATTCCCCTGGGTGGTCTCCACGAGATCGGCAAGAACACCTGTGTGTTCGAGTACGGCGATGACCTGATGCTGGTGGATGCCGGTCTGGCCTTCCCCAGCGACGGCATGCACGGGGTGAATGTGGTGCTGCCCGACACCAGCTTCCTGCGCGAGAACCAGAAGCGGATCCGCGGCATGATCGTCACCCATGGTCATGAAGACCACATCGGTGGCATCGCCCATCACCTCAAGCACTTCAACATTCCGGTGATCTACGGGCCGCGGCTGGCCCTCTCGATGCTCACCGGCAAGATGGATGAGGCCGGTGTCCGCGACCGCACCACCCTGCAGACCGTCGGTCCGCGCGATGTGGTGAAGGTGGGTCAGCACTTCTCTGTGGAGTTCATCCGCAACACCCACTCGATGGCCGACAGCTTCTCGCTGGCCATCTCCACACCAGTGGGGACCGTGATTTTCACGGGTGACTTCAAGTTCGACCACACCCCGGTCGACGGCGAAAACTTCGACATGGCCCGCCTGGCTCACCACGGTGACAAGGGCGTCCTCTGTCTGTTCAGCGATTCCACCAACTCCGAGGTTCCTGGCTTCTGCCCGCCGGAGCGCTCCGTCTTCCCCAACCTGGATCGCCACATCGCCAATGCCGAAGGGCGAGTGATTGTCACCACCTTCGCCAGCTCGATTCATCGCGTGTCGATGATTTTGGAGCTTGCCCTGAAGAACGGCCGCAAGGTGGGGCTGCTGGGCCGCTCGATGCTCAACGTGATCGCCAAGGCGCGGGAACTGGGCTACATGCGCGCGCCGGATGAACTGTTTGTGCCGATCAAGCAGATCAACGATGTGCCCGATCGCGAAACCCTGCTGCTGATGACCGGTAGCCAGGGTGAGCCGCTGGCTGCCCTGAGCCGCATTTCCCGCGGTGAGCATCCCCAGGTGAAGGTGAAGACCACCGACACGATCATCTTCTCGGCCAGCCCGATCCCGGGAAACACGATTTCCGTGGTCAACACCATCGACAAGCTGATGATGCTGGGTGCCAAGGTCGTGTACGGCAAGGGCGAAGGCATCCATGTCTCCGGCCATGGCTTCCAGGAAGACCAGAAACTGATGCTGGCCCTCACCCGGCCCAAGTTCTTCGTGCCGGTGCACGGAGAGCACCGGATGCTGGTGCAGCACTCCCGCACCGGCCATGCGATGGGGGTTCCGGTCGACAACACCCTGATCATCGACAACGGTGATGTGGTGGAGCTCACCCCGGATTCGATCCGCAAAGGCAATGCCGTGAAGGCAGGGATTGAGCTGCTGGATCAATCCCGCAATGGCATCGTTGATGCCCGGGTGCTAAAGGAACGTCAGCAGCTGGCGGAAGACGGCGTGGTGACGATCCTCGCTGCCATCAGCACCGATGGCGCCATGGTGGCTCCGCCGCGGGTGAATCTGCGGGGCGTGGTCACCACAGCCGATGCCCGAAAGATGTCGTTGTGGGTGGAGCGCGAAATCAAGTGGGTGCTTGAAAACCGCTGGAAGCAGCTCTGCCGCAACACCGGTGGCAAGGCACCGGAGGTGGACTGGATGGGTGTGCAGCGTGAAGTGGAGGTGGGCCTTGGCCGCCGGATGCGCCGTGAACTGCAGGTGGAGCCGCTGATCCTCTGTCTGGTGCAGCCGGCCCCTGGCGGCACACCGGTCTACAAGGGTCGTGCCGATGCTGAGCCCGATGACCGTCCGGCTCCCCGCGGTCGCGGTGGCCGTGGCGGTGGCTCTCCCTATGGCCGTCGCAACGGCGGTGGCGGTGGAACTCCCGCTCCGGTGCGGACCAACCAGGGCAACGGCCGGTCTGGCTCGGCAACTCCTGCCCCCGTGCGTGCAGCGGCGGCCACCGCAGTGGTGGAGAAAGTGGCTCCTCAACCGGTGGCTGAAAAGGCAGCCCCTGCTTCCCCGGAGCCGGAGATGCCTGCAGGCCGCACCCGTCGTCGTCGTTCAGCGGCCAGCTGATCGGACGAAGACCCCTTTGATCCTGTTGATCAGCCCCATCGGCTCTCCGGAGTCGGTGGGGCTTTTGATGTCGGGCTGGAGTTGAACGCGGAGCCATGAGTGTTCCAGAAGTTTCGTGGCCGCAGGCTCCTGGGGTGTGGGGTCGACGGCGACGGGTGGCTCTTCTTCGCTGCGTGCTGGTTCCTCGTTCGCCACCTCCATCTCCGCCTCGATGTCTGAACTGGCTTCCGGCGTAACCATTGGCTCTGGGCTTGGGACCGGAGTGGGGGAGGGATCCGGAGTCGGCACGGCCCGGTGTTCCTCATCACTGGACAACCACGGCATTGCGGTGACCAGACCAGCCGTTGCAGGCCGGGCTTGATCGGCTTCCGTGCTCAGGAAGGGATCCCTGAGCAGGTCTGGGATGGCGCCGTTGGTTGCTGGCGTCGAACCTGCTCCGCTGGCGGTGTCTTCTGCTCGGCAGCGCTCCAGCCCCTGTTCCGCCAGGGCGGCGATGGTGGCGTCCACGTCACCCTGCAGCACCCGTTCGTAGGAGATTGTGGCTTGCTCCGGTTGCTGGAGACCATGCAGCTGGATGTGACCCAAAAGCAACGACACCACCGCCCGCCAGCCCAAGATCAGGCCTGGGTCGTGCTCGTTCGATGGGCTTTGGAGTTGATCCCACAACGCTGACGTGAGGGCATGGGCCTCGGCGTACTCCCCGAGGCCATAGGCCCGTTCCGCGGCTTGGTAGTGCTGCTCGAAATCGGCGTCCACGCGTTGGGGGGCCAGTCCCCCCGTTGTAGACCGTTAGTCGGGGTCGTGCGGTGAAGCGGTGCCTTGGGCGGTGTGACGCTCTTCACCACCCAGTCCGAATCCGGCGTGCACCACCTGGAGTGCCTGAACGCCAGCCTCTTCCGCCACCACACAGCTGGTTCTGATTTCGCTGGTGGCGATCAGGCCGATGTTGATGCCGGCGTCCGCCAGCGCACGGAACATCCGCCCTGCCGTCCCGGGCGTTGCCGGCATCCCTGCGCCCACAGCACTCACCCGGGCAATGGCCTCACCATCCTCCAGAGCGGCACCGGGCCACTGGGCCAGCAGGGGGGCCAGGGCCACATCGGCGCGGGCGCGGTCGTCCTTGCGCAGGATGAAGGTGATGTCGCGCGATCCGTCGTCGTGCTGACGCTCCGATTGAACGATCGCATCGAGGCTGATGCTGTTGTCCGCCAGGGCTGAACACAGTGCCGCTGCGGTGCCGGGTCGATCGGGCACGTGGCGAACACTGAGTTGCACCTGGTCGCGGTCGAGGGCGACGCCTCGCACTTCCGGCTCCCCGTTGCCGTTGTCGGTGGGATTGATGCGGATTTGCGAGTCCTCCAGGTCGAAGGCCTCCTGCACGGCTTGAACCGCCTTGCTGCCGGCGCCGGAGTCGATCACGCAGCTCACCTTCACCTCACTGGTGGCGATCAGGCGCAGGTTGATGCCTTGCTGACACAGGCAGTTGAACAGGCCGGCGGCAATGCCAGGGCGCCCCATGATTCCGGCCCCGCTGATGCTCAGCTTCGTCAGCCCTGCTTCGGACGCCAGATCGCCGCCCAGTTGATCCAGAACCTTCTGGCTTACAGCGCGGGCCAGCTCGAGATCCGCTTCCGCCACCGTGAAGGTGATGTCGTTGCTGCTGCCCTCATGGGTGGCCTGAATGATCAGGTCCACATTGATTCCCGCCTCGGAGAGGGTTTCAAACAGGCGTGCGGCAATCCCAGGCTGATCGGGAATGCGGGAGAGCGCGACCACGGCCTGTCCGTCCACTTCCTCCATCCCATCCACAGGACTGCCGAGCTCGAGGCCACTGCTGCTGATCGGACGGGCTGAACGGCTGGTGATCCGGGTGCCGGGGGCATCGCTCCAACTGGAGCGCACCACAAGGTTCACGCCGTAGTTGCGGGCGATCTCAACGGCCCTGGGATGCAGCACGGAGGCCCCAAGGCTGGCGAGTTCCAGCATTTCGTCGCAGCTGATCGTCTCCATCAGCTGGGCATCGGACACCTTGCGCGGATCGGTGCTCAGAACACCCGGAACGTCGGTGTAGATCTCGCAGGCATCGGCACCAAGGGCCGCCGCCAGGGCGACGGCGGAGGTGTCGGAGCCCCCACGCCCGAGGGTGGTGATTTCGTTGAGGCCATCGCTGCTGGTGCTGGTGCCCTGGAAACCGGCCACCACCACCACCTGGCCAGCCCCGAGGCGGTTGCGGATTCGGTCGGTGCGAATCCCGAGGATCCGGGCCCGGCCATGGGTGGATTCCGTGGCGATGCCCACTTGTGGACCGGTCATCGACGTCGCACTGACCCCCTGGGCGTTCAAGGCCATCGCCAGCAAGGCGATCGACACCTGTTCGCCACTGGCCAGCAGCATGTCCATCTCCCGCTGGGTGGGGGCAGAGGTGATGGCGTTGGCCAGACCCGTCAATTCATCGGTGGTGTGGCCCATGGCGGAGACCACCACAACCACGTCGTGCCCCTCCTCCCGGCAACGTCCGATCCGATCAGCCACCGCCTTGATGCGTTCCACGCTGCCGACGGAGGTGCCCCCGAATTTCTGCACCAGGAGGGCCATGGACCGGGCTTCAGCAACGCTGGATTTTCTCACCTGGCGGGCAGCGATCAGCCCAGCAGGCCGTCGCGGAAGGCGTCGCCCGGCTGAGCGCCGCGTTTCAGCCGGGCCTCCACCTCCAGTAGACGGCCCAGGAGTGAGAGAAAGCGCTTGGGCGGGCGGCCCTGCAGCTGCTTGCGCATCACGTAGATGCGTTTGGGGTTGCCGATCCCAGCGGCCTTGGCGATCACCGCCACATCCCGTTCCCCCTGCTGTTCCAGCAGGCTCACCCAGAGCCAGCCGCGGATCTGACCGGTGAGGGTGGCCACGATGCGCAGGGCTGGTTCCCCGGCTTCGATCAGGGCATCCCAGCGGGCGATTGCTTCGCCGGGGTTGCCCTCCAGCAGGGCATCGCCCACGGCCAGGGCGTTGGTGGAGCGTCCTCCCACCAGCTCCTGCACCCGTGCGGCGGAAATGCTGGTGTCCCGCAGGGAGAGCTTGCGCAGTTCCGATTCCAGTCGGGCGCTGTCGGTGCCGATGGCCTCCACCAGGGCATCGATGGCATCCGGCTCCACCTTCAGGCCCAGGGCCTCGGCCGTGCGTTGCACCAGCTGACGCTGGCCGTTGCCATCCCAGGCGGCCGGCAGCGGAAAGCTCTGTTCGTGATCGAGCCCGCTTTTGATCCGTTTCTGCAGGGTTTTGGTGGTGCGCAGGCGACCATCGGGTTTGGCTGGGTTCACCAGCACCAGGTGGCTCGTGTCGGGGATGAGCTCAAGGGCGGCCTCAAACCGGTCGGCCAGCTCACTGGGGCAGCCATTGCAGAACGGACTGCGCTGCAGCAGCACCAGCCGTTCGCCTGTGGCGAAGGGAGGAGTGCGGGCCTCCTCGAGGGCCTGCAGGGCCTGACCAGCGTCGGCCCCATCCAGGCGGCTGAGGTTGAGGCTGCTCCAGCTGGGGTCGACAACCTTGCCGATCAGGGCATCGATGGCCCGGTCCCGCGCAGCGGCGTCATCACCCCAAAGCAGATGGATCGGCATGGGTCGATGATGGCGTGGATGGCCCAGGACCACCCGATCTTCACCGAAAGCATCCGGCGGATCCGGGCGGCACTGGGGGACACGGGCCTGCCGCCGCTGCAACAGCAGGTGCTGGAACGGCTGGTGCACAGCAGCGGCGATCTCTCATTGGGAACACTGCTGCGGTTCAGCGAGGGGGCCTGTGAGCAGGGTTTGGCAGCGCTGAAGCAGGGGGCGCCGATCCTGACGGACACCGCGATGGCGGCGGCGGCGGTGGCCCCGATGGCCCAACGCACCCTCGGCACTGCCGTGCACACGGTGCTGGAGTGGGCACCTGAGGCGGCACCGGCGGGTTCAACGCGCACGGCAGCGGGCATGGAACAGGCCTGGCGCGCGCTCGCGCTGGCGTCACCGGCTCCGGTGGTGCTGATCGGCAGTGCGCCAACCGCCCTTGAGGTGCTGTTGCTGCAGGTGGCCGCCGGTGCTCCAGCCCCCAGCCTGGTGATCGGCATGCCGGTCGGTTTTGTGGGGGTGGCGGAAAGCAAGAAGCATCTGGCGGCCAGTGGCCTGGTCCAGATTCGTTTGGAGAGCAGCAGAGGTGGAGCGGGTCTGGTGGCCGCGGCGGTTAATGCTCTGCTGCGCGCTGCTGCAGCACCAGCTCCGCCCCTTTCCAGCTGAGGTGCCAGCCCCCGGCAAGATCGGCCGCACCGCCGGGGGCACCGTTGTCCAGTCGCCGGCTGAGTTCGTCGAGCTGGCTGGCCGGTAGGGCTGGCACCCCCTGCTGCTGCAGCCACTGCGCCAGCAGCAGGCGGCGGCTGGCGGAGCTCAACGCCCCCAGGCCGCGGCGGTCCAGGCCAGCAGCGGTTTGCAGAAGCTTCAGGGCCATTCGGCTGAGTTCCGTCTGACTGTCCCGCACCTGGGACACCCGTTCGGCCAGATCGCTTATCCGCTGACTGCAGCCTGGATGCAGTTCCTCGAGCACGGGCAGCACCTCCTGGCGGATCCGGTTGCGGGCGAACGCGGGGGATTGGTTGCTGGGGTCCTCCCAGATCGGCAAGGCCAGGTCTTGGCAGATCTTGAGGGTGTCGTGGCGCTGCAGGTGCAGCAGCGGCCGGCGCAGCCGGGGGCCTTCCGGCCTGAGGGAGCGGACGCTGGGCAGGGCCGCCAGACCCGCCAGGTCGCTGCCGCGGGCCAGCTGCAGCAACATCGTTTCGGCCCGGTCGCTGGCGGTGTGGCCCGTCACCACATCGGCGCCCGCTTGGCGGCCCCGTTGTGCCAGCCGTTCGTAACGCCACTGCCGGGCCTTGGCCTCGCTGGGCACCTCTCCCGGTGCTGCCTGGTCCACCTGCAGGGGGAGCTGCCGCTGCTGGCACCAGCTGTTCAGTTCCGCGGCGATTCGGCTGGAGCCGTCGTGCCAGCGGTGATCGCCGTGCCAGAGGCTCAGGCTCCAGCCATGAAAGGGCGCCAGATCCTGCAGTAACGCCAGCAGGGCCATGGAGTCCTGTCCGCCGGACACCGCCAGCAGCAGAGCGCTGCCCTGGGGCAGCAGCTGCGGCTGCATCAGCAAGCGCCGGTGCAGGCGGTCATGCCAGGACGTCCAGCCCAAGAAGCAGGGGTGCGTTTCCCCCACGGTGTGAGAATCAGGGCATCGCTGTCCAGTCCCCCATGACCCGTCTTCAGCAGCTGCCCGCTTCTCTGCAGCGCAGCCTTGAGCAGCGCTCTGCGCTCAAGGTGATCGCCGGCCTGATGAATTTCGATGCCGCCAGTGTGGAGCGGGTCGCCTGTGCCGCCGGGCGTGGCGGTGCTGATCTGATCGACGTGGCCTGCGACCCCGCCCTGGTGCGTCTGGCGATCGAGGCCTCCGGTGGTGTGCCCGTGTGCGTGTCTTCTGTGGAGCCTGAGCAGTTCCCCGCGGCGGTGCAAGCCGGTGCGCTGATGGTGGAGATCGGTAACTACGACGCCTTCTATCCCCAGGGCCGGATCTTTGATGCGGCTGAGGTGCTGGAGCTCACCCGCCGCACCCGCCAACTGCTGCCCAACGTGGTGTTGAGCGTCACCGTGCCCCACGTGTTGCCGATGGATGAGCAGGAGCAGCTGGCCATCGATCTTGTGGCGGCCGGCGCTGATCTGATCCAAACCGAGGGCGGCACCAGTGCCAAGCCCTTCAGTGCTGGCCACCTGGGCCTGATTGAGAAGGCTGCCCCCACCCTGGCGGCGGCCCACAGCATCAGCCGCGCCGTCGATGTGCCCGTTCTGTGTGCTTCGGGTCTTTCGGCGGTCACGCTGCCGATGGCCATCGCTGCCGGTGCAGCCGGCGTGGGCGTCGGTTCTGCCGTGAACCGCCTGCAGGATGAGCTGGCGATGGTGGCGGTGGTGCGTGGTTTGCGTGATGCCCTCGGCAGCGCTGTCGCAACCCGCGTCTGAACCTGAATCTCCGCTGAGCGGAGGCCTCTTCCCCTTCATGGTGTGAAGAGTGCTCCGCTCGCTCGCGGGAGCAACAGCTCTCGTGTGAAAATCGACTCCTGACTTCCAGCTCCATGCAGTTCATCAACACGCTGACCGTTCTGGCCCTGGTGGTGGCGTCCTTCGCTTTGATCGTTGCGGTGCCGGTGCTGTATGCCTCCAGCGAGGACAGCGGCCGCTCCAACCGTCTGATCCTGCTGGGCAGTGCTGTGTGGGTGGCGCTGGTGCTGCTGAACTGGGGTGTGAGCTTCTTCGTCGTCTGAGCTAAGCCTCAGGCAGAACCTGGCGGGTGCCACGATGGCTGAGATTCAGTCGGCACCTTCCCAATGGCCACGTTTGAAGGACGTTTCTCTGACGCAGCCGGGCTGCGCGTCGGCATCGTCGTGGCCCGTTTCAATGATCTGGTCACCGCCAAGCTGCTGAGCGGTTGTCTCGACTGCCTCAAGCGCCACGGTGTGGATGTGTCGGAGACCAGCTCCCAGCTGGACGTGGCCTGGGTGCCGGGATCGTTCGAACTGCCGATCGTGGCCCAGCAGATGGCCCGCTCCGGTCAGTACCAGGTGCTGATCACCCTGGGTGCTGTGATCCGGGGCGACACGCCCCATTTCGATGTGGTGGTGGCGGAGGCCAGCAAGGGCGTTGCTGCGGTGGCGCGCGACACGTCCGTGCCGGTGATCTTCGGCGTGTTGACCACCGACACGATGCAGCAGGCGCTGGAGCGGGCGGGCATCAAGAGCAATCTCGGCTGGAGCTACGGCCTGGAAGCCCTGGAGATGGGCAGCCTGATGCGGGCCTTGCCTCAGGCTTCGCGCTGATCGCCGCTGCTTTTGCGGCTGCGTTGCTTCAGCATTTTCAGGAAGCGGGTGCCCCGGAAGGTGCGTTTCCATACTTTCTGGCGCCTCCTGATCTGATCAGGGTTCATTGTTTCGATCCGCTTTTTGATCAGTTCCTCGTCAATTTCAGCTCTTGCAGCTGTGATCAGGTCGTCAATTCCGCAGCGATCAATGAAGTCCTCAAGGGACTTCAGATAGGCCTGTGGCGGTTGATGGCTTGTTCCGAAAAGATTGGTTGCAAGCTGACGTGAATCGGCACTTTCTTCACGCAAGAGATATCCCCCGCGGTTGGGTTTGAATAGATTGTCTAGCGCGTTTACATCCGGGTGAAGCAACTTGGAAGCATATTCCAGTTCGGATCGGGTGTGGCGATGGATCACCCAGCCTGTGTTTGTGGTGTGGATGCAGGCCTGAATGCCTTTTTTTCCTAATTTCCGCACTCCGTTCACGACCTGGTCGACGACGGCTTGACCGTCACTGCTGATGTGGCTGATTTTGGGTTTGTCGAGCACATAGGGCACGTGGGCGCCAAGGTCGGATACAGGGATGCCATAGCGGAACAGGCTTTTGAATTTATTGGTGAGTTCGAGCCGGGTATTTGATAAATCCAGGGGATTGTCGAACAGGTTGGCGCGATGGCAGTGCAGCCAATTTGATGAGATCACGTCAGCTTCGGTTTCTGTGTGGGCGGCCAAAAACCGTTCGATCTTGGTGTGGAACGGGTTGGCCACCCAGTACTCATCAACGTCAACGACCATGCAATGGGAGGCTTTGGTGACTTTTGAGGCTTCTTCGTAAAGCCTGCAGTAAGAGCCTCGTTGTTGGCCTTGTTGATGTTCCTGGTCTGTATTTATTAGATGAACTTGTGGATAACTTTTGGCAATCGCTGCAATGATAAGCCCTGTATGGCCAGAGGTGTCGTTGTTGAGGCCTATAAATAGATTGCTAAATCCTTGATAAATGTAGTGATGGATGAATTCTGCTATGTACGGGCCCTCGTTGGAGGCAACCGTGATCACGTCGCAGCTGTTGTTTGCGGTTTCGCTGCGTTTCAGGAGGCGCAAATTGGCCTGGGCGTTAATTTGTTGACGCCTTTCAATCTCTGCTGAATTTTTATAATAAATTTGCAGGACTTCTTTCATTTTTTTTCGCTCTTTAGAGTTAAGATGCTTGCTTGCTCTATTTAAAATTTTTTTTAGGCATTCTGGCTTATTTCTGCATCTTTGTTGGGCAAGATCCATGGGCATCTTTATATCACCGCTGCCGTTAGAGTAGACAAAAATTAGCGATGTGATGGCATCAATCGATTGAGGATCGCGTTTAAGAAGCGCTTTGGCGCATCGTCGGCATGCCTTACGCGTCTCTGCGTGTCGAAGGCTACGAGTAAGTCTTCGCAGTTGTTTTGGATTGCTCTGATATTTGGAAATTGCCGTGGCAATTTCTGCGTTGAGATTTTTCTTTGTCTTCACGCTTTCTTATTGCTTGCTCGCAATTAAAGCCTGGGCGCTACTCATCGATCAAGTTGATCGTCAGGCCGCCAACTGATCGAGCACCTGACGGGCCCGTTGCACCACGGGCTTGGGAACACCGGCCAGGCGTGCCGCTTCGATGCCGTAGCTGCGGCTGGCGCCGCCGGCCTGCACCTGATGAAGGAACACCAGATCCTCACCGGTTTCCTCCACCATCACCTGGAAGTTGGCCACGTTGTCGCGTTCGGTGGCCAGGTTGTTGAGCTCGTGATAGTGGGTGGCGAACACCGTGCGGCTGCCCAGGTCGCCGGCCAGGTGCTCGCTCACGGCCCAAGCGATCGAGAGGCCATCGAAGGTGGCGGTGCCCCGCCCGATTTCATCGAGCAGCACCAGGGAACGATCGCTGGCGTGGTGAAGGATGTTGGCGGTTTCGGCCATCTCCACCATGAAGGTGGACTGGCCGGCGGCCAGATCATCCACGGCACCTACCCGGGTGAAGATCCGATCGGCGATGCCGATCGTGGCGGATCGGGCCGGCACCCAGCTGCCGATCTGAGCCATCAACTGGATCAGCCCGATCTGGCGTAGATAGCAGCTTTTGCCACTGGCGTTGGGGCCCGTGAGTACCACCAGATCCGTGCCCTCACCGAGCTGCACATCATTGGGGGTGAAGGCGGTTTCCACCAGCCGTTGCTCCACCACTGGATGGCGGCTGGCCTCGAGCTGCAGCCCTCGGCCGTCGGTGATGGTGGGGGCGCAGTAGCCACCGCTGGCGGCCACATCCGCCAGGCCGGTGAGGGCATCGAGGGCAGCAACGGCGCGTGCCGCCTGGCGGATCGGGGCGGCCATGCCCCCCACCTGCTCGCGCAGCTGGCAGAACAGCTCGTATTCCCGCTGGCAGGCCCGGGCCCGCAGCTGGAAGATGCGCCCCTCTCGCTCCTTGAGATCTGGGGTGATGAAGCGTTCCTCGTTGGCCAGGGTCTGGCGCCGGATCCAGTGGTCCGGCACGGCGGTGGCCTTGGCTTTGCTCACCGCCAGGAAGTAGCCGAAGGTGCGGTGGTGCTGCAGCTTCAGCGTGCTGATGCCGCTGCGTTGGCGCTCCTGCTGCTCCTGGTGGCTGAGCCAGGCGTCCTGATCGTCCAGCTGGTTGCGCAGCCCATCCAGCAGCGGGTCGACGCCGTCATGGATCAGATCGCCCTCGGAGAGGGAGAGCGGTGGGGCCTCCACCAGCTTGTGGCGAATCGTTTGGGCCAGCTCCGCCAGGGCTGGATCGGGGCTGAGCAACTGCTGCAACCACTCCGGCCCTGCGCTGATCGCAGAGTCCAGCCGAGTGGTGAGCTGGGGTAAGCGTTCCAGGCCATCGGCGATGGCCACCAGATCGCGGGCACCGGCATGGCCCGCTCCGGCCCGGCCAGCGAGTCGCTCCAGGTCGCCCATCGGCCGCAACAGCTGGCGGATCGCCAGCCGCAGGCTGCGTTCACCCACCAGGTTGCTCACCAGATCCTGGCGCTGCTCAATCGCCTGACGGTCCATCAACGGTGCTTCCAGCCAGCGGCGAAGGCAACGGCCGCCCATGGCGGTGAGGGTGCGATCGATGGCCCAAAGCAACGATCCCTGCAATTGGTTGTCCCGCTGGGTGGCGGTGAGCTCGAGGTTGCGGCGGGTCTGAGCATCCAGCACCAGAGCATCGCCGCGGTGCACGATCGTTGGCACCTCCAGGGGAATGCGGCTGTCTTCCTCCAGGGGCTGGGTGTCCTGCAGGTAGCGCAGCAGGCCACCGACGGCCTGCAGGGCCAGGGGGTGCTCCGGCAGGCCAAGGCCATCCAGGCTGCTGAGGCCGTAGTGCTTCTGCAGGGTGCGCTCTGCTTCCGCTGGGCTGAAGGGGGTGCTGGCCATCGGCGTCAGCCGCAACCGTTCCGGGCACCAGGCCGGCCGTTCAGCATCGAGGGCGGCGGCCCAGAGCAGTTCGGAGGCCTCCTGTTGGGCCAGCTGCTGGTGCAGGGCGCTGCTCTCCTCCCGCTGCATCACCTGCACCTCGCCAGTGCTCACATCTGCGCTGGCCAGGCCCCAGCGCAGCGGTTGTTTCCCCTGGGCCGGCTCCACCACCACCGCCGCCAGCCAGTTGTTGCGTCGGGCGCTGAGCATGCCCTCCTCCAATACCGTGCCCGGGGTCAGCACCCGGGTGATGTCCCGCTTGAGCAGGGCACCCTTGGTGGGGGTGGTTTCGAGTTGATCGCAGAGGGCCACGCTGTAGCCCTGCTTGATCAGTTCGGCGCAGTAGCGCTCGGCGGCGTGGTGGGGGATGCCCGCCATCGGCACCCGGCCGATCGCCTTGCCGCCCTCTTTGCCGGTGAGGGTGAGTTCCAGCACCCGGGAGAGTTCGATGGCGTCTTCGAAGAAGCACTCGAAGAAGTCGCCCAGGCGGTAGAGCAGCACCCGCTCGGGATGGGCGGCCTTGAGCTCCACGTAGTGGCGCAGCATCGGTGTGAGCTGCAGCGGGTCCAGCTGGCAGTGGTGGGCCCAGGCCGGTTCGTCGCTGCTGGGTTCGGAATCGTTTGCAGCCGGGGAGTCGCTGCTGGCCTCGCTTGCCGTGGCCTGTCGCTGGCGGGGCCTGGCGGCGGCATCGGCGCCGAGCTCGTCGTCGCTGAGATCGTGGCTGGCCGCCTCAGGTTCGCTGGTGGGTGCAGTGGGTGCGGCCGGCTCAGGTGCCCCGAACAGATTGCCCTGCAGGGCGTCGTCAGGGGACTGGGACGCGGACCGGGGCATCGGCTGATCTGACGGATCTGGATCGTACCGGGCCTGACTGGATTGAGATGCCTCAGCGGCGCAGCACCATCAGCTGCTGGGGGTTCGCATCCTGGAAGCCCAGTTGTCGGTAGAAGCCGGCGCTCTTGGTGGTCATCAGATACACCCGTTCCACGCCCACCACAGGCGGGGTGTGCAGCAGTTCTTCGATCACCCGGCGGCCGAGGCCATGGCCCTGCAGATCGCCGGCCACCACGATGTCCCAGAGCACGGCCCGGCTGAAGCCATCGGAGGTGGCCCGGCCGAAGCCCACCAGCCGCTTGCCGCGCCAGAGGCTGACCACGGCATCGCTGCCGGCAAGTAGGCGCCGCAGCTGAGCAAAGCTGCGGCCGCGGGCCCAGAAGGCGTGGCGATCGAACAGCCGTTGCAGCTTGAGCAGGGCCCGGCTGGGGCGCAGATCCGGCCCGAGGCCCAGCCAACGCAGGCCGGGGGCACCGGGGGCATGGTGAACCAGCCGGATCGGGGTCACGGGTTGGGGAGCCGCAGCGCTTCATCTTGCTCCCCGGCGATAATTGACGGCCGCCGTCTGGCCCCGCACCCATGCCCGCCTACGACCTCACGGCTCCGTATTCGCCGAAGGGCGACCAGCCGACGGCGATCAAGCAGCTGGTGAAGGGCGTGAACAGCGGCGAGCGCTATCAGACCCTGCTGGGGGCGACGGGAACGGGCAAGACGTTCACGATGGCCAACGTCATCGCCCAGACCGGCCGGCCGGCACTGGTGCTGGCCCACAACAAAACCCTGGCGGCACAGCTCTGCAACGAGCTGCGGGAGTTCTTCCCGGAGAACGCCGTTGAGTACTTCATCTCTTATTACGACTACTACCAACCGGAGGCCTACGTTCCGGTCAGCGACACCTACATCGCCAAGACGGCGTCGATCAACGAGGAGATCGACATGTTGCGCCACTCGGCGACCCGGTCGCTTTTCGAACGGCGCGACGTGATCGTGGTGGCTTCAATCAGCTGCATCTACGGCCTGGGCATTCCGAGTGAATACCTCAAGGCGGCGGTGAAGTTCGAGGTGGGCGAGACCCTCAACATCCGCAGCCAGCTGCGGGAGCTGGTGAACAACCAGTACAGCCGCAACGACACCGAAATCGCCCGCGGCCGTTTCCGCATGAAAGGGGATGTGTTGGAGATCGGCCCGGCCTACGAAGACCGGTTGGTGCGGGTTGAGCTGTTCGGCGACGAGGTGGAGGCGATCCGCTACGTCGACCCCACCACCGGCGAGATCCTTCAGAGCATGGATGTGGTGAACATCTACCCGGCCAAGCACTTCGTCACCCCGAAAGACCGGCTGGATTCCGCCATCAGCGCTATCCGCTCGGAGCTGCGGGAGCGGCTGGATGTGCTCAATGGCGAAGGCAAGTTGCTTGAAGCGCAGCGGCTGGAGCAGCGCACCAAGTACGACCTGGAGATGCTGGGCCAGGTGGGCTACTGCAACGGGGTGGAGAACTACGCCCGCCATCTGGCCGGCCGCGAAGAGGGCACGCCGCCGGAGTGCCTGATTGACTATTTCCCGGACGACTGGCTGTTGATCGTGGACGAGAGCCACGTCACCTGTTCGCAGCTCCAGGCGATGTACAACGGCGACCAGGCCCGCAAGAAGGTGCTGATCGAGCACGGCTTCCGCCTGCCCAGCGCAGCGGATAACCGGCCGTTGAAGGGGGCCGAGTTTTGGGAGAAGGCGCGTCAGACGGTGTTCGTCTCCGCCACCCCGGGGGATTGGGAGATGGAGGTAAGCGGCGGTGAGGTGGCCGAACAGGTGATCCGCCCCACCGGGGTGCTCGATCCGGTGGTGGAGGTGCGGCCCACCAGCGGTCAGGTGGACGATCTGCTCGGAGAGATCCGCAATCGGGCGGCGAAGAACCAGCGGGTGCTGGTCACCACCCTCACCAAGCGGATGGCGGAAGACCTCACCGACTACCTGGCGGAGAACGAGGTGCGGGTGCGCTACCTCCACTCGGAGATCCACTCGATCGAGCGCATCGAGATCATCCAGGACCTGCGCTTGGGGGAATACGACGTGCTGGTGGGGGTGAACCTTCTGAGGGAGGGTTTGGACCTGCCGGAGGTGAGCCTGGTGGCGATCCTCGATGCCGACAAAGAAGGCTTCCTGCGGGCTGAGCGCTCCCTGATCCAGACCATTGGCCGGGCTGCACGCCACGTGGAGGGGGTGGCGCTGCTCTATGCCGACAACATGACCGACTCGATGGCCAAGGCCATCTCCGAGACCGAACGACGCCGGGCGATTCAGCAGACATACAACCAGAAGCACGGCGTGGTGCCAACGGCGGCGGGCAAGAAGGCCAGCAACTCGATCCTCAGCTTCCTGGAGTTGAGCCGCAAGTTGAAGCAAGACGGCCCTGACGCGGATTTAGTGGAGGTGGTCGGCAAGGCCGCTAAGGCTCTGGAGAACGATCCCGATGCCGGCTTGGCGCTGGAGGCGCTGCCGGAGTTGATCGATCAGCTCGAAGCCAAGATGAAGGAGGCGGCCAAGAAGCTCGACTTCGAGGAAGCTGCCAACCTGCGGGATCGGGTGAAGCAGCTGCGTCAGAAGATGGCCGGCTCCTGTTGAAATTCACGGTGGGAACCCTTGGCAATTGACCATTGGTCCCTCCGTAAGGCAAAGTCTCTAAGTCGTCAGGGACACGCCCGCGTCGACACCTGCGGATGTAGCTCAGTGGTAGAGCATCTCCTTGCCAAGGAGAGGGTCGAGAGTTCGAATCTCTTCATCCGCTTGATTCAGAACCCAGTCCAGAAGGGCCTTCTGCGAGTGAGCCTCCATTAGGCTGCACCCGATTCGGTTGCTGCTTTCCATGCTCAAGCTCCTGCTGGGTGATCCCAATGCCCGCAAGCTGAAGCGTTACCAGCCGATCGTTTCGGATATTCAGCTGCTTGAAGAGGAGATCGCTCCGCTCTCCGACGATGAGTTACGTGGCAAAACCGCTGCCTTCCAAGAGCGTTTGGCCAATGCCGGCAGTCTGGCGAACCAGCGGCCGATCCTCGACGAGATCCTGCCTGAGGCCTTTGCTGTTGTTCGTGAAGCCGGCAAGCGTGTGCTGGGCATGCGTCATTTCGATGTCCAGCTGATTGGCGGCATGGTGCTGCATGAAGGTCAGATCGCCGAGATGAAAACCGGCGAAGGCAAAACCCTGGTTGCCACCCTTCCGAGCTATCTCAATGCCCTCACTGGAAGGGGCGTTCACGTCGTGACGGTGAATGACTACCTGGCTCGTCGAGATGCCGAATGGATGGGCCAGGTGCATCGTTTTCTTGGCTTGTCTGTCGGTTTGATTCAGCAGGACATGCGTCCTGAGGAGCGCCGGCGTAACTACAACTGCGATATCACCTACGCCACCAACTCAGAGCTGGGCTTCGATTATCTGCGCGACAACATGGCCGCCGATATCTCGGAGGTGGTGCAGCGGGAGTTTCAGTACTGCGTGATCGACGAGGTGGATTCGATCCTGATCGACGAAGCCCGAACTCCACTGATCATTTCTGGTCAGGTGGAACGTCCTCAGGAGAAATACCAACAGGCCGCCGAGGTGGCCAATGCCCTGGCTCGCGCCGCTGAGTTGGGCAAAGACGGCATCGATCCAGAAGGTGATTACGAGGTCGATGAAAAGCAGCGCAGCTGCACACTTACCGATGAAGGCTTTGCCAAAGCCGAGCAGATGTTGGGGGTGGCGGATCTGTTTAACCCTCAGGACCCCTGGGCTCACTACATCACCAACGCCCTCAAGGCCAAGGAGCTGTTCGTCAAGGATGTGAACTACATCGTGCGCGACGGCGAAGCGGTGATTGTGGATGAGTTCACCGGTCGGGTGATGCCGGGTCGCCGTTGGAGTGACGGCCAGCATCAAGCCATCGAGGCTAAGGAGGCCCTGCAGATCCAACCGGAAACACAGACTCTCGCTTCGATCACGTATCAGAACTTTTTCCTGCTCTATCCGCGCTTGGCCGGTATGACCGGCACGGCAAAAACTGAAGAGGTCGAATTCGAGAAGACCTACAAACTCGAAACCACAATCGTCCCCACCAACCGGGTCCGGGCGCGTCAGGACTGGGCCGATCAGGTGTACAAAACCGAGGCTGCCAAATGGCGCGCTGTGGCCAACGAAACAGCTGAGATCCACAAGAACGGACGGCCTGTGCTCGTGGGCACCACCTCGGTGGAGAAAAGCGAACTGCTGAGTTCGCTGCTGGCGGAGCAGGAGATCCCCCACAACTTGCTCAACGCCAAGCCGGAGAACGTGGAGCGCGAATCGGAGATCGTCGCTCAGGCCGGTCGGGCTGGCGCCGTGACCATCGCCACCAACATGGCGGGCCGTGGCACCGACATCATCCTGGGCGGCAACAGCGACTACATGGCCCGCTTGAAGTTGCGGGAGGTGCTGCTGGGCCGTCTTGTGAAACCGGAGGACGATCACAAGCCGCCCGTCCCTTTGCAGCGCAGTGCTCCGGGCGGGTTCGCTGATGCTGCGGCGCCTTCCCTGCCCCGCAGCGGTGAGAGCCTCTATCCCTGCCCCCTCACTGATGACACTGATCAAGCTCTCGGCCAGCTGGCGCGTGATCTGGTCAAGGCCTGGGGAGACCGTGCCCTCACGGTGATTGAGCTGGAGGAGCGCATCGCCACTGCTGCGGAGAAAGCTCCCACTGAGGATCCCCAGATTCAGGCGTTGCGCGAGGCGATCGCCCGGGTGAAGGGTGAATACGACGCCGTGGTGAAGCAGGAGGAAAGCCGCGTTCGCGAGGCCGGTGGCCTGCATGTGATCGGCACGGAACGGCATGAGTCCCGCCGTGTCGATAACCAACTGCGTGGCCGTGCCGGCCGCCAGGGCGACCCCGGTTCTACCCGCTTCTTCCTCTCTTTAGGAGACAACCTGCTGCGGATCTTTGGCGGTGACCGTGTTGCCGGTTTGATGAATGCCTTCCGCGTGGAGGAGGACATGCCGATTGAGTCCGGCATGCTTACCCGCTCGCTGGAGGGGGCCCAGAAGAAGGTGGAGACCTACTACTACGACATCCGCAAGCAGGTGTTCGAGTACGACGAGGTGATGAACAACCAGCGGCGTGCGGTGTATTCCGAACGCCGCCGGGTGCTCGATGGCCGTGCCCTCAAGAAGCAGGTGATCGGCTACGGCGAACGCACCATGGGCGAAATCGTGGAGGCCTATGTGAATCCGGATCTGCCGCCGGAGGAATGGGATCTGGGCCAGCTGGTGGGCAAGGTGAAGGAATTCATCTACCTCCTGGAGGATCTCACCCCTGATCAGGTGCAGGGCCTTGGCATGGAGGAACTCAAGGTCTTCCTTCAGGAGCAACTGCGTAATGCCTACGACCTCAAAGAAGGCCAGATTGAGCAACAGCGCCCGGGGCTGATGCGGGAGGCCGAGCGCTTCTTCATTCTTCAGCAGATTGACACCCTTTGGCGTGAACATCTCCAGGCGATGGACGCCCTGCGCGAATCCGTTGGTCTGCGTGGCTACGGTCAGAAAGACCCTCTCATTGAATACAAGAACGAGGGCTACGACATGTTCCTTGAAATGATGACCAATATGCGTCGCAATGTGATCTATTCAATGTTCATGTTCCAGCCAGCTGCACCACAGCAGTCAGGGTCTACTTGATTGACATTGGTGTGATCTGAATGTCTACTCGTGTGGTGATGACTCTTCTCGTTCGTAACGAGGAGGATGTTATTGCTGAAAATATCCTGTTTCACTATGCCCAGGGTGTTGAGTCTTTTTTGGTGATGGATAATCTGTCCACAGATGCAACGTCTGCGATCTTGCGGCGGTTGGCCCGTTTTGTTCCTATTACTTATATCCAGCAGGCATCTGATACGTATGATCAAGCACAGTGGGTTACGGAAATGGCTCGCTCTGCTTATCAAGATCATGGGGCTGATTGGGTCATCAATAATGATGCTGATGAGTTTTGGTTGTTCCCCGATGGAGATGCGCCATCCTTTTTGGATTCTGTTGCTCCAGGCATAGCTGGGTTGTTTGTTCAGCGTTTTAATGCTGTTCTCCCAGAGACTGGTCGGCGTCGTGATGGTTTGTCTCACCCTTCACAGAGTTGTTTCTTCTGGCGTGAAAGTGTTAATGCGCTTCACCGTCCTTTGCCTCCTAAGTGCATGCATCGTGCCTTTGCTGATGTAACTGTTGATCAAGGCAATCATGAAATTTTTGGTCATCAGGGGTCACTTGAGTTCAGTGATCAGGTATCCATCTTTCACTTTCCGTACAGGCGTTTTTCCTCCTACCAATCAAAAATTCGACTTGGCGGTGCTGCCTACCAACGCAACAAAGGTCTTCCTCGAGCTTGGGGCGATGCTTGGCGACAGCAACGCCGGCTCTTGCATCGTGATGGTCTTTGGGAATTCTGGCGTGGCTTGCAGACAACCCCCGAGGCCCTTGCTCAAGGTTTGAAAGAAGGCAGCATTTTTGAGGATGCTCGGCTTTTCGTTGCTGTGAAGTCTTTGCGGGCCAAGTACCGATGGTTCTGGTTGAAGTGTCGAATCTCTCGCTGGCTGAGTTGAGGTAAGGTTCGTCCTCTTTGCTAATTGGTTTGATTTTTAGGAGGGTGATGATTGCGCTGGAAGGTATTGAGCATGGTTCCTAAAATGGACGCGTTGAAAATATTTATCTGTAAATGTGAGGCTGGTATTGCCTTTGCCTTGTTACAGGTGTTGGGTTTGCAGTCTTTCTAGATCTTTGCCTTGAAAAAGTACTTTTATCGAACTGGTTGCATTCTTAGAGGTGTGATGTGCAAATGGCTCCAGATTGTGATCAACGCTCGCTTGAGGCGTCTCCGAGAAATTCCAGAATTTCTCGATCTTTGAGATTTTGAGCTTCGCCAGAGCACTCTTCCATGAGTTGTCGCCCAGCCGCCACCTCCTGTAGGCAGCGTTTGAGGTTCCTCACCGTGCTCTCGAGGTGATCGATCCTTTCCATCAGGTTGCGGATGACGTTTGCTTCCGCATCCGGCAGAGCTGAGTGCGCTAGCGGATTGATCCTGACTCCGCTCTGGTGGATCACCCGTCCGGGAATGCCAACCACAGTGCAGTTTTCGTCCACGTCACGAACAACCACCGATCCCGCACCAATCCGGGTGTTGGTGCCGATCGTGATGGCTCCCAGGACTTTGGCGCCGGCTCCCACCACCACGTTTTCGGCAAGAGTGGGGTGGCGTTTACCGTGCTCCTTGCCGGTGCCCCCCAGGGTGACCCCCTGGTACAGCAGGCAACGGTTTCCGATTTCTGTGGTTTCGCCGATCACCACCCCCATGCCGTGGTCAATGAACACGCTGTGGCCGATGCGTGCACCGGGGTGAATTTCGATGCCGGTAATGGCGCGACTGATTTGACTGAGGCAGCGCGCAGCCAGTTTCAGAGGCAGACGGCAGGTCCAAAGGCGATGGCTGATCCGATGCAGGCTGATGGCTTGAAAGCCTGGGTAGCAGCACACAATTTCCAGCCAGCCACGGGCAGCTGGATCACGCTCGCGGATGATCGCGAGGTCGGCACGGATGTGATCAAACATCGCAGAAGTGTCAGCTGGCGGCCGCTGGGATCTGCAGGCCGATCTCCTTGCGGAGCAGGTCGATCGTATCGGTGCTGAGGTAGCTCTCGGCGCAATGCACCTGGGGCATGCGCATCAATTGGGATCGGTTCTGGCGCAGGGTCTGTTCCACCAAGGGCAAGCTCGGTCGATCACAGAGCACGTGGCTCGAGGCCCGCAGCAGGGCCAGCAGGCGGCTGCCCACATCCGGGGTGGCCGTCATCAGCAGCAATTCGTTGCCTCGCATCGAGTGGAGAATCACCTCGGCGGCTCTCAGAATGCCGGGGCTGATGCTCACCAGGCCCACACAGCTGCCAGGGCGGAGCTCTTTGAGCATGGCCAGCTCCTGGCGAAAGTCGTTGAGGTCAACGGCCACAGCGCGAACGCCGTGTTTCTTGGCCAGCTCCTCCACCGGTTGGAGGAAATAACGGCTGGTCACTACCGTGCCGTTGTTGGAGTTCTCCAGCACGCTTTCCAGCTCCTCCAGCGGCACCACTTCCACTGGCACATCCAGGCAGGGTTCGAGTTCCTCGGCGATCAGCATCGAGGCGCCGATGTCTTCACGAGGGGTACTAACCAGCAGGCGGGCACCGCAGCGCAGTCGCCAATCGATCTCACGGGTGAGTAACTCGCGGGTTTGCTGCAGGGTGCAGCCGGCATTCAGCAGGCCATCCACGCACTTGCGCACTTCCCGGTCTAGATCGGTGACGCCTCGGTTGCGGATGTGCGGTGGAGTTTTCATTTCGCGCGGCTTCTGCTGGTCGCGCACGTAGATGCCCGAGCCGGCCATAGCCTCCACCACGCCATCGGTTTCAAGCTGGCGATACACCTTGCTGATCGTGTTGCGGTGCAAGCCGGTCTGCATCGCCAACTGGCGCGTGCTTGGCAAGCGATGCCCCGGTGGGTAATGCCGCGCTGCGATGGCGAAACAGATCTGGTTGTAGAGCTGCGTTGATGCCGGTATGTCGCTCTCCTGCTGGATATGGAATCGCACGCCAGTGGGACAGGTCTGAATGCGGCCACCATACGGAGTGAATTGCCTGGTGACAATTGGGTGTGTGTCCTGTGGGCCTGTGACAATTCCCAACTCCCCCTCGTCTCGCTGGATTGAGCTCGTTGGTGGGGCTGTGCAATTGCGTTGCTGGTGGGCGGAGCCCAGGCTAGCGCGAACGATATTGAGTTGAAATCGTTAACAAATCGTGTCTATATCGTGCTGCCTGAGGTTTTTGGTGTGAACGCCTGGGTGCGCAGCGTGGCGGATCGCCTGGCCGCCCAGGGGTATCCGGCCCTGGCGGTGCCGTTGTTCTCCCGCACGGCTCCTGATCTGGAGTTGGCCTACGCCGCCGCTGATCTGGCTGAAGGGCGCCGCCATAAGGACGCCACCACCAGCGATCAGATCCTGGCTGATGTCGCCGCTGCAGTCAGCTGGTTCAGGGCTCGTTACCCGCAGGCCGCCATCCATGTGGTGGGCTTCTGCTTCGGGGGGCATGCCGCTTTTCTGGCGGCCGCGTTGCCCGGGGTTGAGCACGCCTTTGACTTTTACGGTGCCGGTGTGAGCCGAATGCGGCCTGGTGGTGGTGAACCCTCGTTGGCCCTGCTGCCTGAGATCAAGGCGCGGCTCACCTGCGTCTTCGGCACGGCTGATCCGCTGATCCCTCCCGAAGATCGCGAAGCCATAGGGGTCGCCCTGAGCAAGGTCGATCCCGCCGGCCAGCGCTTGCGCTTTGTGGAGTTTGCCGATGCCGACCACGGCTTCATGTGTGAAGCCCGCAGCGCGTTCAATCCCCAGGCCTCAGCCCAGGGATGGCGTCTGCTGCTCGGTGACGACCCTGTGGTTTAGCCCTGGGGGCTGGCCACTTTGGCGGCGGTGGGCCGGGGCGGTGCCGGGATGGTGCGCACGGCCTTGTTGGCGGCCTGTTCCTTTTCCTCTTTCTTCACCAGCGGTGTTTTGCGCGGGGTGAGGAACATGATCATGTTCCGGCCTTCCCGCTTCGGAGCCTGCTGGATCTCGGCCTTTTCCTCGAGGTCCTTGGCCATCCGCCGCAGCAGGGTTTCGGCCAGAGCGGTGTGCTGAATCTCGCGGCCACGGAAGATCACGGTGCACTTCACCTTGTCGCCTGCCTTGAGGAAGCGCTGGGCCTGACCGATGCGCACGTCGTAATCGTGCTGGTCGATCTTGTAGCGCATCTTGACCTCTTTGACTTCGGTCTGGTGCGACTTCTTCTTGGCCTCTTTGGCTTTCTTTTCCTGCTCGAATTTGAACTTGCCGTAGTCCATGATCCGGCAGACCGGCGGGTCAGCCTTCTCGCTCACCAGCACCAGATCCAGTTCCCGGTCGCGGGCCACATCCAGAGCTTCTTCCCGGCTGATCACGCCCAGCTGAGCGCCGTCTGAGTCGACCACCCTCAATTGGGGGTAGTTGATCCGGTCGTTGATGTTGGGCAGCTCCCGAACCGGGGCACGACGGTCAAAACGGGGACGTGGGGGCATTCAGGCGGTGACGGGGACAGGTGCAGACAACTTCAGTTAATACAACGTCTGCATCCTTCACCTTAGATGTTGCTCGATCAACGGCATCGCATCCGTCAGCGTTGCCTGGTCGGGCAGCCAGTGGGGGTTGTGCTGACGCCGGAACCAGGTGCGTTGGCGTTTGGCGAACTGGCGGGTGCGTTGGCAAGTGATCCGAACCGCTTCTGAATTGCTCAGGCTGCCGGCGAGCACCTGCAGCGCTTCGCCGTAGCCGATGGTTTGCAGCAGCGGCAGATCGACGCCGTAGCGCTCGCTTAGGCGCCTGGTCTCCTCCACCAGTCCATCGCGGTAGAGCTGCTCGGTGCGCTGCTGGATCCGTTGGCGCAGGTTGGCGGGATTCAGGCCCAGTTCCAGCACCCGCCAGGGCGGAGGTGTGGCCGTGGCCTGGCGGCTCATCGGTTGTCCGGAGGCATAGAGCACCTCCAGGGCGCGCTGGGTGCGCACCGCATCGGCCGGTGCGATTTTGGCGGCGGCCTCTGGGTCGGCGGCCTGCAACATCGGATGGCAGATGCTCTGGCCGAGAGCCGTGAGCTGTTGGCGCAGCTGCGGCTGGGGGGGCACCGCCGGAGGCTGAAGGCCACTGGTGAGGGCCTTGAGGTACAGGCCGCTGCCGCCCACCAGCAGGGCTACACCTCGCTGCTCCAGCTCACGGTTGATGCAGGGATTGGCCTCCGCCTGGAACTCCTGCAGGGTGATCGGCTGATCCGGCCTGCGCAGGTCCAGGAGATGATGCGGTACCCGCGCCTGTTGCTCCGCCGTCGGCTTGGCGGTGCCCAGATCCATCTCTCTGTAGAGCTGGCGGGAATCCACGTTGATCACCGGCAGATCCAGCCGTTCGGCGATCTCCAGCGCCAGGGCGGTCTTGCCGCTGGCGGTGGGCCCGAGCAAGGTGATCACCAGGGGGTTGGAGCTGTTCAAAAGGGTGAGGGGGTGCAGCCCGGCTGGGAATGGGCTCTGAGAGGCCTCTGCAAGCCTCTATAGACAGCCGGTGGTAAATTGACATTGTCAGGTCGAGGTTTAGAGCCGTTGCGCCCGCCCATGACCCGGTTTCCTGGCTTGAGACTTTCTGAATGAGCGACGCTTCCAAGGTCCAGAACGCCTACGGCGCTGAGCAGATTCAGGTGTTGGAGGGGCTTGAGCCCGTTCGCAAACGCCCGGGCATGTACATCGGCTCCACCGGGCCGCGGGGCTTGCACCACCTGGTGTATGAGGTTGTCGATAACTCGGTGGATGAGGCCCTGGCGGGCCATTGCGACCGCATTGTTGTGGTCCTCGGTGAAGACGGCTCCGCCTCAGTGAGCGATAACGGCCGCGGCATCCCCACCGATGTGCACCCCCGCACCGGCAAGAGCGCCTTGGAAACGGTGCTCACCGTGTTGCACGCCGGTGGCAAGTTTGGCGCTGGTGGTTACAAGGTGTCCGGCGGTCTGCACGGCGTCGGCGTGTCCGTGGTGAATGCCCTGAGTGAATGGGTGCAGGTGACGGTGCGCCGTCAGGGCCAGGTGCATCGCCAGCGCTTTGAGCGCGGTGCGGCGATTGGAGGGCTGGCTTCAGAGTCGCAGCCGGCGGCGGAGTCCGGCGAGACCGGCACCACCGTCTGCTTCAAGCCCGACATTGAAATCTTCACCGGCGGCATCGTCTTTGACTACGCCACCCTTTCGGCTCGGCTGCGGGAACTGGCCTACCTCAACGGCGGCGTGCGGATCGTGTTCCGCGATGAACGGGAGTCGGCCCGGGATGAGGAGGGAAATCCCCATGAGGAGACCTACTTCTACGAAGGCGGCATCAAGGAATACGTCGCCTACATGAACAAGGAGAAGGACGCCCTTCACCCCGAGATCATTTATGTGAATTCGGAGAAGGATGGCGTTCAGGTGGAGGCAGCCCTGCAGTGGTGCTCCGATGCCTACTCCGACAGCATCCTCGGCTTCGCCAACAACATCCGCACCGTGGACGGCGGCACCCACATCGAAGGCCTGAAGACGGTGCTCACCCGCACCCTCAATGCCTTCGCCAAGAAGCTTGGCAAACGCAAGGAATCCGATTCCAACCTGGCGGGGGAAAACATCCGCGAAGGCCTGACGGCGGTGCTCTCGGTGAAGGTGCCGGAACCGGAATTTGAGGGTCAAACCAAGACCAAGCTCGGCAACACCGAGGTGCGCGGCATTGTCGACAACCTGGTGGGTGAAGCCCTCAGCCAGTTCCTCGAGTTCAATCCCTCCGTGATCGGCCTGATCCTGGAGAAGGCGATCCAGGCCTTCAATGCGGCTGAAGCCGCCCGCCGGGCCCGCGAACTGGTGCGGCGCAAAAGCGTTCTGGAGAGCTCAACCCTCCCCGGAAAACTGGCTGACTGCAGCTCCCGCGACCCCGGCGAATCCGAGATCTACATCGTTGAGGGCGACTCCGCTGGTGGCTCCGCCAAGCAGGGCCGCGACCGCCGTTTCCAGGCGATCCTGCCGCTGCGGGGCAAGATCCTCAACATCGAGAAGACCGACGACGCCAAGATCTACAAGAACACGGAGATCCAGGCGCTGATCACCGCCCTGGGCCTGGGCATCAAGGGTGAGGACTTCGACGTGAAGAACCTCCGTTACCACCGGGTCGTGATCATGACCGACGCCGACGTGGATGGCGCCCACATCCGCACCCTGCTGCTCACCTTCTTCTACCGCTACCAGAAGGAGCTGGTGGAGGGCGGCTACATCTACATCGCCTGCCCGCCGCTCTACAAAGTTGAGCGCGGCAAGAACCACACCTATTGCTACAACGAGGGCGATCTGCAGAAGACCCTGGAGGGCTTCGGCGAGAAGGCCAATTACACGATCCAGCGCTTCAAGGGTCTTGGCGAAATGATGCCCAAGCAGCTCTGGGAAACCACCATGGATCCCACCACCCGCACGATGAAGCGGGTGGAGATCGAGGATGCCCTCGAGGCCGATCGCATCTTCACGATCCTGATGGGCGACAAGGTGGCGCCCCGCCGTGAATTCATCGAAACCCACAGCGCCGAGCTGGACATGGCAGCCCTCGACATTTGATGGGGCCTGTTCTGCGTTGGAGCTGGCTGTTGGGGGTGGCCTTGATGGCTCCCGCGGCCTTGCCTGCCGGTGGTGCTGATCGGCGTCAACCGCAGCCCCGTCGCCGCGCTGCCTCCGGGCCCTTGCATACGGCCACTGACCAACCTCTTCGGCTGAGCCCGCTCGCAGTGGCTCCCCGGCTGACCACCCTCAAGGCAGGATCTTCCCTGCGGCTGTTGCGGCGCTGGTCCGCCGCCGATGGCCAAGACTGGTTGCACGTGCAAACCCTTTCGGGAGATCAACGCCGTGGCTGGCTCCGCGCCTGAAGTGGTTCTGGTGGGTCTGGGGGCGATCCCCGGGGCCTGGCTGCGCTTGAAGGTGGTGAACCACTTTCAGCCCATGGTGCCCAAGAAGCATTGGGGCACCTTTCTGGTGAATGTGGTGGCTTGTTTCGCCCTGGGCCTGGTGTTGGCGCTCAATGAAACCTGTGCCTCCAGCACCGGCATTGCCTTGTTGATGGGGGTGGGTTTTTTCGGCAGCCTCAGCACCTTTTCCACCTTTGCCGTGGAGCTGCTGAACGAGTTGCGGGCCGGCCAGATGCTTACGGCTGTGGTGCTAGCGCTGGCCTCGATCGGTGCAGGCTTGCTGGCCTCTGCTTTGGGTTACGGACTGGGGAACCATGCCTGAGACCAAACCGAGCCTGCAGCTGGAACTCCAGGAGCTGCTGCTTGTTGGCGTGGGCGCTGTGCCCGGAGCGCTTCTGCGCTGGCAGCTGGCCCTGCATCTGGGGGATCAGAACCTGCTGGTGAATGGTCTTGGGGCAGCCCTGTTGGGTTTGCTGGCCGGGCTCCCCGCTGCTCCACGGCGACAGTTGCTTCTGGGGATTGGCTTCTGCGGCTCGCTCACCACCTTCAGCAGTTGGATGCTGGCGGCCATGAAGCACCTGAGTTCCGGTGATTGGGCCGCCGCGTTGGGTTTGATTGTGCTGACCCTTGGGCTGGGAGTTGGTGCCGCAGCCCTTGGGTTCAGCCTGGGGCGACGGCTCAAGCCGCCAGCGCCGCCTCAATCGCCGACTTGAGGTCTTCAGGGGTGACGCCGCTCTTGAAGCGGGCGATCACGGTGCCGTCCTTGCCCACCAGGAACTTCTCGAAGTTCCACTCCACATCGCCGGCGGGATCCATCTGGTTGAGCGTTGTGTAGGGCTCGGTGGTGCTTCCCTTGGCATGCACCTTCTCGAACAGTTCGAAGTCGGCGCCGTAGGTGGTGGAGCAGAAGCTCTTGATCTCGTCCAGGCTGCCGGGCTCCTGGGCGCCGAAGTCGTTGCAGGGGAAACCCAGCACCGCCAGCCCCTTGGCGGCGTAGGCCTCGTTCAAGGCCTGCAGACCGGCGTACTGCTTGGTGAATCCACAGCGGCTGGCCACGTTCACGATCAGCAGCACCTTGCCGGCGTAGTCGCCAAGGGATTTGCTGCTGCCGTCAGGGGTGGTGACGGAGACGGAACTGACGCTGATCGCCATGGAGAAACAGGGATGGAGCGCAGAGGTTAACCGGCTGTAACGGCCATACACTGGGCTCCCGGCCGGAGGGGCATGACGGAGGCATCGGGGCTGAGCAGTGGTGGCGTGAGCGTGGAGCCGGAGTTGCTGGCCGAGGCGGTGGCCCATGAGCTCGCCGCAATGCTCCAGGCGGGCAATTACGACGCCGTGAAATTGTTGTTGGAACCGGTGCAGCCGGTGGACATCGCTGAGGCGATCGGCAGTCTTCCGGCCAACCTGCAGGCGATTGCCTTTCGCCTGCTCAGCAAAGACGAAGCCATCAATGTTTACGAATACCTCGACACCGCCACCCAACAGAGCCTGCTGAGCCTGCTGCGCTCCGGTGAGATGCGGGAGGTGATGGAGGAGATGTCGCCCGATGATCGCGCCCGGTTGTTCGAGGAGTTGCCGGCCAAGGTGGTGCGGCAACTCCTGAGTGAGCTCAGCCCTGATGAACGCAAGGTGACGGCTGAGTTGCTGGGCTACCGCTCCGAAACGGCCGGTCGTTTGATGACGACCGAATACATCGCGTTCAAGGAAAACCAGACCGCCGCAGTGGCACTGGAGATCGTGCGGCGCCGTGCTCGCGACACCGAGACGATCTATTCCCTCTATGTGACGGACGCTGAGCGACGCCTCACGGGGATCCTGTCGCTGCGGGATCTGGTGACAGCCGATCCCCAGGCCCGCATCGGCGATGTGATGACCGAAGAGGTGCTCAGCGTCAGCACCGACACCGACCAGGAGAAGGTGGCGCGCACGATTCAGCGTTACGACTTCCTCGCTGTTCCCGTGGTGGATCTGGAACAACGTCTCGTAGGCATCGTCACCGTGGACGACGTGATCGATGTGATCGAGCAGGAGGCCACCCGTGATCTCTACGCCGCCGGCGCAGTCCAGGCCGGCGATGACGACGATTACTTCAGCAGCAATCTGTTCACCGTTGCTCGCCGCCGTGTGGTGTGGCTGGCGGTGCTGGTGCTGGCCAGCTTTTTCACCTCAGAGGTGATCGCCGCCAATGAAGACGTGCTGCAGCAGGTGGTGTTGTTGGCGGCGTTCATTCCCTTGCTCGGTGGCACCGGCGGCAACGTGGGGGCCCAGAGCTCCACGGTGGTGATCCGTGGTTTGAGCACCCAGAGCATCTCCAGCCTTGGCCCTTTGCGGGCGATTGGCCGCGAAGCCATGGCGGGGGCGTTGCTTGGGGTGTTGATGATGCTGTTGGTGGTCCCCTTCGCCTGGTGGCGTGGCGAAAGCGCCCTGGTGGGACTCTCGGTGGGGATGAGCCTGCTGGCGATCACCACCCTGGCGGCAACGGCCGGTGCCGCGTTTCCGCTGCTGTTTGACCGCATGGGTCTGGATCCGGCGTTGATGTCGACGCCCTTCATCACCACCTGCACGGATGTGGCGGGCACGCTGATCTACCTGAAGACGGCGGGATGGCTGCTGGTGCATCTGCCGCAGCTGGTGCAAGCCACAGGTATTTCTACCCATTTCTTTACCTTCGGCGTTTTCTGAGAGCCTGTTTACGTTTCTTAGGAGTACGCTTCACATAACTCAAAGAAGCACTCCATGGCTCCGGCTGCGACCGCTGCTTCCAAGCCCAAAACTGCTGCAAAGTCGGCAAAGACCGTTACTGCAGACGTTGATCTGGTTCGCTCCTATCTGCGTGATATCGGCCGTGTTCCACTGCTGACCCATGAGCAGGAGATCACCCTGGGCCGCCAGGTTCAGGAGTTGATGGATCTGGAATCGCTCGAGTCGGAGCTGGAGAGCAAGGCGGGTGAAAAGCCCAGCCGTGACCAGCTGGCCAAGGCTTCAGGTCTTTCGTCCATGCAGCTCAAGCGCAAGCTGCAGCACGGACGTCGCGCCAAGGAGCGCATGGTGGCGGCCAACCTCCGGCTGGTGGTGAGCGTTGCCAAGAAGTACACCAAGCGGAACATGGAGCTCCTGGACCTGATCCAGGAAGGCACCATCGGCCTGGTGCGTGGTGTGGAGAAATTCGACCCCACCCGCGGTTACAAGTTTTCCACCTACGCCTATTGGTGGATTCGCCAGGGCATCACTCGGGCCATTGCGGAGAAGAGCCGCACGATTCGGCTGCCGATCCACATCACCGAGATGCTGAACAAGCTCAAAAAGGGTCAGCGGGAGCTGAGTCAGGAGCTGGGCCGCACCCCCACCGTCACCGAGTTGGCTGAGTTCGTCGAGCTGCCGGAGGATGACGTCAAGGATCTGATGTGCCGTGCCCGTCAGCCCGTGAGCCTGGAGATGAAGGTGGGTGATGGCGACGACACCGAATTGCTGGAATTGCTCTCCGGCGATGGCCATCTGCCCAGCGATCAGGTGGAAGAAGATTGCTTGAAGGGTGATCTGCGCAGCCTTCTGGGCCAGTTGCCTCACCTTCAGGAGCAGGTGTTGCGCATGCGTTACGGCATGGATGGCGAAGATCCCATGAGCCTGACGGGCATCGGCCGCATCCTGGGCATGAGTCGTGACCGTGTCCGCAACCTTGAGCGGGATGGTTTGGCCGGTTTGCGCCGGGTGAGTGATCAGGTGGAGGCTTACGTCGCCTGCTGAGTTGCCGTTCTCTTGATCAGCTTTTGCAGCATCGGGTTCACCTGATCCGGTGCTTCGTCGTGGGGACAGTGGCCTGCGTTTTGAACCACTGAGAGTGATTGAACGCAGCTCAGCGTCTGGGCCCAGCGCTCGGCTTCAGCAATTGGCTCCCAGGGATCGTTTTCGCCCCAGATCAGATCCACGGGGGTCGACATCTCCGCCATTAATCGTGGGGCGAGATGGTCGTCAAACAGGTTGATGAAGCCGCGAAAGGCCTCAGCTGCACCCCTGCGTTGGGTCGGTTGAAACAGCAGATCCACCAGGTCGTCGTCGACGTTGGCGCCACTGGGATAGGCCTGCTTCAACACATTGCGGATCACGCCGGGCCGTGCCGCATTGCGGAACAGCGCGGTGCTGAGCCAGCGCTGCCGCACCATTGTTTTCAACAGCGGTCGGATCCAGGCCATCCAGGCGGGTTGGGTGGCCAGTTGCTTGTCGTCCATCAAGCGCTGTGCGCAGTCGATCAGCACCACGCCACGGCAGCGCTCGCCCAGCAGTTGTGCGGCTCGCAGGGCCACGACCCCGCCGATCGAGTTGCCCACCAGTCGCACTGGGCGATCGATGACTTGGCGGCAGAAGTCAGCCACCTGTTGGCCCCACAGATCAAAGCCGTAATGAACGGCATCCGCTGAAACGGACTCATCCTTCAAGCGAGCCCGAGGCTGATCGCTGCGCCCGAAACCGAGCAGATCGATGGCGTAGGTGGGCATCAGTTCGGCCAGCACCGGTTGGTTGAAGCGCCAGTGGTTGGTGTTGGCCCCGAAACCATGAATCAGCAGCACGGCCTCTTCGGCATTGGGGTTGCCCATCAGGCTCCAACCGATTGATCGCTCGTTCCAGCTCCAGAGGTTGTTGCTCGGGCTCACGCCTTGGCTTGCTGCGCCCGTGCATCCTGGCGAGAGGAGCACTTGGATGGACGCTCGTTGCTCGGATGCTGTTCTGACACCAATCGCGAACCCATGGACGCGTTGACCGAGGCCGAAGCTGCTGTTCTATCGACAGCCTTGCTGGCCTGGTGGGAGCGGCATGGCCGCGGCGGCATCCCCTGGAAGCAGTTGCCTGGCGGCGCGCGTCCAGCGCCGGACCAGGATCTCGATCCCTACGGCATCTGGATCGCCGAGGTGATGCTGCAGCAGACCCAGTTGGCCGTGGCTCTCCCCTACTGGACGCGTTGGATGGAGGCGTTCCCCTCTGTTGAGAGCCTGGCCGCGGCGTCTCTGGATGAGGTGCGGCTGCAGTGGCAGGGTCTCGGTTATTACTCCCGGGTCCGCCGGCTGCATGAGGCGGCGCAGCTGCTGGTGGACCGATCCTGGCCCCGCACGTTGGAGGGCTGGATGGCCTTGCCGGGCATCGGTCGCACCACCGCCGGCAGCATCCTTTCCAGTGCGTTTAATGCTCCGTTGCCGATCCTGGATGGCAACGTCAAACGGGTGCTGGCGCGATTGACGGCCCATCCGCGCCCACCGGCCCGTGACGACGCCTTGTTCTGGTGTTGGAGTGAGGCCCTGCTTGATCCGCTGCGGCCACGGGACACCAACCAGGCCTTGATGGATCTTGGGGCCACGCTTTGCACCCCCCGCCAGCCGGACTGCCAGCGCTGCCCCTGGCAATCCCATTGCGCTGCCTACGCTGCAGGCGATCCTTGCCGCTGGCCCGTGACCGAAGCTCCCAAGCCACTGCCCTTCCAGGTGATCGGTGTGGGGGTTGTGCTCAACGCGGCCGGGGAGGTGTTGATTGACCAGCGCCTTGAGGAAGGCCTGCTGGGGGGGATGTGGGAGTTCCCCGGTGGCAAAAAGGAGCAGGGCGAAACGATCGAAACCTGCATCGCCCGCGAGTTGAAGGAGGAGCTGGGCATTGCGGTGACGGTGGGCGCTGAACTGATCACCGTTAATCACGCCTACAGCCACAAGAAGCTGCGCTTCGTGGTGCATCTCTGCGACTGGGTGTCGGGAGAGCCGCAGCCCCTCGCCAGTCAGCAGGTGCGTTGGGTGCGGCCCGATCAACTCAAGGAGTTCGCATTCCCGGCGGCCAATGCGCGGATCATTGAGGCGCTGCTTGGCACTCTTGGCAGCTCTGCTCACCCTTAGGAAAGGTTCTGCTGCGATCGGATGGCGCTCGCTCCTGTAGTCGTTTGTCTCGGTGAAGCCCTGATTGACAGGCTCGGCCCACAGGGGAGTGACCCGGCGGTCGATCAGCCGGTGGACGATCGTCTTGGCGGGGCTCCCGCGAATGTGGCCTGTGGATTGGCCCGCTTGGGCACCCCCGTGGCCTTCGCCGGCCGACTGGGGCAGGACGCCATCGGTGAAGCCTTTTCCAGGTTGTTTGCTGAGCGTGGCGTTGACACCACGCTCCTGCAGCGGGATGCCGAGCGTCCCAGTCGCATCGTGCTGGTGCGCCGTGCGCGGGATGGGGAACGACAGTTTCAGGGCTTTGACGGAGATCAGGGGGCCGGCTTTGCCGACCAGGCGTTGGAGCCGGTTGCCCTGCCCCCGGCCCGATGGTTGTTAATTGGCACCCTTCCGTTGGCAACACCAACGTCGGCTTCGGCTTTGTTGTCGGCCGTGCGCCAGGCCAGCAGCCAAGGCACGGCGATTGCCCTTGATGTGAATTGGCGTCCCACGTTCTGGGATGCCACCGCTGATCCCGAGGCCGGACCATCCGCAGCGGCGAAAACTGCGATTCAACCGCTCCTGCAGCAGGCGGCCCTGATCAAGTTGGCTCGTGAGGAAGCGCTGTGGTTCTTCCACACCGACGATCCCGGTGCGATCCAGCAGGCCTTGCCCCAGCGGCCGGATGTGGTGGTGACCGATGGCGCGGCCCCGGTGCGCTGGCAATTGGGTGCTGAGTCCGGTCAGCAGGTCGCCTTTCAGCCTCCCGTCGTGGTGGACACCACCGGTGCCGGTGATGCTTTCACGGCCGGGTTGTTGCATTGCTGGTCCGCCGCGCCCCAGGAGCGCATTCGCTTTGCGGCTGCTTGTGGTGCCTTGGTCTGTGGCGGGGCCGGTGGCATTGATCCCCAGCCAACGCAGGCTCAGGTGGAGGCCTTTCTGGGAGAGGTGAGCTGAGCCAGTCGCCCTTCGCCTTGATGGCGAAGCTCCAGGTGCCAGGCCTCGGCCAGATCGAGCCCCAGCCGTTCTGGCCACTCCACGGCCATCAACGCTCCGGTGGCGCTGGCTTCCTCCTCCTCCTGAAGAAACAGTTCATCGGCGGATGCCGGTTGCTCCAGGCGATAGAGATCAAGGTGCACCAGCTGTGGTTCCCCCTGGGGGTAGTGCTGGGCCAGGGCAAAAGTGGGGCTGGTGATCGGCTCGGTGATCCCGAGGCCCTCGGCCAGGCCCTGCACCAGCGATGTTTTGCCGGCTCCAAGGGGTCCGCTCAACAGCAGGATGGCTCCCGTTGGAAGCTCGCGCGCCAGCAATCGGCCCAGGGCCCGGGTCGTCTCAAGGGTCTCAAGCGCCCAGACATGCCCTGTAGAGTCCGTTCTAAGCGAGCCCGAAGCCTCGGCGTCTCTGCAGAGATTCAACTCCACGATTCATTAGGGAGCACCGAAACCATGGTGGCAGCGCCCACGTCCGCGGCTGAGCTGAAGCTCGGCGTTGATTGCGTCATTGCCGATATCAATCAGGCCGATTTCGGCCGCAAGGAGCTCGACATCGCTGAGACCGAGATGCCCGGTCTGATGGCGCTGCGCGAGAAGTACGGAAGCGAAAAGCCCTTGAAGGGTGCCCGCATCGCCGGCTCCCTGCACATGACGATTCAGACCGCCGTGCTGATCGAGACCCTGGTGGAACTCGGAGCCGAAGTGCGCTGGGCTTCCTGCAACATCTTCTCCACCCAGGATCATGCTGCTGCGGCCATTGCCGCCCAGGGCATCCCCGTGTTCGCCGTCAAAGGCGAGACCCTCGAGGAGTACTGGGACTACACCCACCGCATCCTCGAGTGGGGTGACGGCGGCTCCCCCAACATGATCCTGGACGACGGTGGTGATGCCACTGGTCTGGTGATGCTGGGCAGCAAGGCCGAGCAGGACATCACCGTTCTCGACAACCCCGGCAACGAAGAGGAGACCTTCCTGTTCGCTTCGATCAAGAAGAAGCTGGCCCAGGACCCCAGTTTTTATTCGCGCACCAAGGCTCAGATCCAGGGCGTGACCGAGGAGACCACCACAGGTGTGGCACGTCTGTACAAGATGCAGAAGAGCGGTGAGCTGCCCTTCCCCGCCATCAACGTCAACGACTCGGTCACCAAGAGCAAGTTCGACAACCTCTACGGCTGCCGCGAGTCACTGGTGGACAGCATCAAGCGCGCCACCGATGTGATGGTGGCGGGCAAGCAGGCCCTGGTGATCGGCTATGGCGATGTGGGCAAGGGCTCAGCCCAGTCGCTGCGAGGCCTCGGTGCCACCGTCTGCATTGCGGAAGTGGATCCCATCTGCGCGCTGCAGGCGGCCATGGAGGGCTACCGCGTGGTGCGTCTTGAGGACGTGGTCGAAGACATGGACATCTTCGTCACCGCCACCGGCAACTACCAGGTGATCCGCAACGAGCACCTGGTGAAGATGAAGGACGAAGCCATCGTCTGCAACATCGGCCACTTCGACAACGAGATCGATGTCGCCTCCCTCAAGGAGTACGAGTGGGAGAACATCAAGCCGCAGGTGGATCACATCACCCTGCCCAGCGGCAACAAGATCATCCTGCTGGCGGAAGGCCGCCTGGTGAACCTGGGCTGCGCCACTGGCCACCCCAGCTTTGTGATGAGCAACTCCTTCACCAACCAGGTGTTGGCTCAGATCGAGCTGTTCACCAAGGGCGATGAGTACGCCAAGGAGGTGTACGTGCTGCCCAAGCACCTTGATGAGATGGTGGCTCGCCTGCACCTCGGTCGCATCGGGGCCAAGCTCACCGAACTCAGCAAAGACCAGGCCGACTACATCAATGTGCCCGTGGAAGGTCCCTACAAGCCCGACCACTACCGCTACTGATCACGATCCAGCGGATCGGAATCTGATCTTCACGGCCCCATGGAAGACTTGCGCGATCAAGCGCAGTCTCCATGGGGCTTTCTGATCTGATCACACAACTGCCGGAGTTGATCGGCCAGGCGGTGGAGGCGAATCAGTGGCTGGGTTATACCGCGATCTTCGCGGCGATGTTTCTTGAGAATCTCTTCCCGCCGATTCCGTCCGAGCTGATCATGCCCCTCGGGGGCTTCTATGTGCAGCAGGGTCAGCTGGATCTGGTGCCCGTGGTGCTGGCGGGTTTGCTGGGCACGGTGCTCGGTGCCCTGCCCTGGTACGGGATCGGTCGCTTGATCAACGAGGAACGGATCGAAGCCTGGTTGCAACGTCACGGTCGCTGGATCGGCATTAGTGCCGATGAGTTGGCCCGTAGCCGCCGCTGGTTCAGCCGCTACGGCACCGCCCTGGTGTTCTGGGGGCGCTTGGTGCCTGGCATTCGCACGCTGATCTCGGTCCCGGCGGGCATTGAAATGATGCCGATGGCGCCGTTTCTGGTCTGGACCACCGCCGGCAGCCTGATCTGGACGGCCCTGCTCACCGTGGCCGGCATGGTTCTCGGAGAGGGCTACAGCAACGTTGAGCTCTGGATTGACCCGGTCTCCAAGGCTGTGAAGGTGTTGCTGGTGGTGTCGCTGCTGGCGGGCGCGATCTGGTTGGGTCTGCGCATCTGGCGCCGGCGTCAGTCGTCCGACTGAGCACCGGCGCGAGGGTTTCCCTGGGGGAGAGGCTCAGAAAGGGATGTCCTCGTCAGAAGCCTGGCCGCCAAAGCTGCCAGCGGCCTCCTGGTTGTCCCGTTTGGATCCCAGCAGTTCGAGCCGATCCACACGCACCACGGGCTTGCTGCGCTCTTCGCCGCTGGCACGGTCGGTCCAGCGGTCCAGCTTGAAGCTGCCGATGATGCCGAGCAAGGAGCCCTTTTTCACGTAATCCGCAGCAACCTGGGCCTGCTTGCCCCAGATTTCGAGGTTGAACCAGTCGGGTTCATCGTCGCGGCTGCGACGGTTCACCGCCATGGTGAGGTTGGCCACCATGCTGCCGGACTCGAAGTAACGCACTTCGGGATCGCGGCCGGCACGGCCGACGAGGGTGACGGAATTAACGCCCATGGATAAGTCATCTCCTGAATTTGGATTCATGATGCGGCACCGGTTGGGTGACTGCTTTTAAGGAGTTCCACCCAGGCCGCTGGGTGTAACAGGCAACCGCTGAAAACGCCCCTATGATCCGGCGGTCTTGGCTGCGGTGTCTGTGTTCTTTCGTCGTTTCCAGCTGTCGCGCGACATCGGCATCGACCTGGGCACCGCCAACACCCTGATCTACGTTTCAGGCCGGGGCATCGTGCTGCAGGAGCCCTCCGTGGTGGCTCTTGATCTTGAGCGTGGCACCACCATGGCGGTGGGTGATGAAGCCAAGTTGATGCTTGGCCGCACCCCGGGGAACATCCGGGCCGTCCGCCCGTTGCGCGATGGGGTGATTGCCGATTTTGATGCCGCTGAGCAGATGCTCAAAACCTTCATCACCAAAGGCAATGAGGGGCGCGGCATCATGGCCCCTCGGCTCGTGGTCGGCATCCCCAGTGGTGTGACCGGTGTGGAGCGTCGGGCCGTTCGTGAGGCGGGCATGGCTGGGGCCCGTGAGGTGCATCTGATTGATGAGCCGGTGGCAGCCGCCATCGGCGCGGGCCTTCCGGTCACCGAGCCCGTTGGGACGATGATTGTTGATATCGGCGGCGGCACCACTGAGGTGGCGGTGTTGAGCCTGGGCGGAACGGTGCTGAGTGAATCCGTCCGCGTTGCCGGCGATGAGATCAGCGACTCCATCAGCGTCTACCTCAAAAAGGTGCACAACATGGTGGTGGGTGAGCGCACGGCCGAGGAAATCAAGATCCGCATCGGCTCCGCCTTCCCCGACGACGAGTTCGATCAGCAGTCCATGGATGTGCGGGGTCTCCACCTGCTCTCTGGTTTGCCGCGCACCATCAATCTCAAGGCCGGTGATCTGCGGGAAGCCATCGCCGAACCGCTCAATGTGATCGTCGAAGCGGTGAAGCGAACCCTGGAGCGCACACCGCCTGAGCTGGCGGCCGACATCGTGGATCGCGGCATCATGCTGGCCGGTGGTGGTGCGTTGGTGCGGGGCATCAGCGACCTGATCAGCCACGAGACCGGCATCTTTGTGCACATCGCTGAAGACCCCCTGCTCTGTGTGGTGAACGGATGTGGTCAGGTGCTGGAGGACTGGAAACGCCTCCAGCGGGTGGTGGATACCCCGGAATTCGTCCGAACCGCGGCAGGCGTCTGAAGCGATGGCCCCGACGCTCCGTCCCGGCAAGAGCCGCTGGCGCGGATTGGGGCAACTCACCCCCTGGCTGCTGCTTGTGGCCGGGCTTCTGGTGGTGCGTCTGAGCAAGGGTGCTGGTTTCACCGATGCCTATGCCCTGCTCAGCCGTCCGTTCTGGCCTGGGTCTGCCCAGCGGGAATGGGTCATGGCTGCAGTGGATTTGGAGGAGCGGTCTCGCCTGCAGCTGCTGGAAGACGACAACCGTCGCTTGCGCGCTCTGCTGGAGTTGCAGCAACAAGGATCAGCGCAAGGAAAGGTTTCGGCTGCCGTGATCTCCCGCTCGTCGCGAGGGTGGTGGCAGCAAATGCAACTGGGCAAGGGCTCGCTGCAGGGCATCGGTCGCAGCGATGCGGTTCTTGGCCCCGGCGGTTTGGTGGGCCGCATCGACAGTGTGACCCCCGCCACGGCGCGGGTGAAGTTGCTCACTGCCCCGGGCCATGAGATCGGCGTCTGGCTGCCCCGCAGCCGCCGCCATGGATTGTTGGTGGGCCGTGGCAGCAGCCGGCTGTCGCTTCGCTTCATCGACAAGGACCCTGACGTGCGTCCGGGGGATCTGGTGGCCACGTCTCCGGCCAGCACCCTGTTGCCCCCCAATGTGCCGGTGGGGGTGATCCAGTCGGTGGATGAACAGGCTGTTCCTGCACCGGTCGCGGTGGTGCAGTTGATCGCAGCACCGGAGGCGATCGACTGGGTGCAAGTGCAGACCCGTTGAGATGAACCACTGACATGACGCGTCTGCACCGACAACCGATCTGTGTGGCCTCAGCTTTGGTGGTGCCGTTTCTGGCCTTGGCGTCGCCGCCTTGGTTGGCCATCGATGGGGTTGGTCCCGCCTGGGCTGTGCTCTGGCTGTTGCCCTGGGCTCTCGTGGATGGTCCGGTGTCAGGGGCGTTGTCGGGTGTGGCTTTGGGGCTGGTGCTGGATGGTCTCCATCTGGGCGGTGTCAGTCAGGTGCCGGCGCTGCTGCTGCTGGGCTGGTGGTGGGGACGGCTGGGGCGGCGTGCAGCCCCGATCCAACGCAGCCTGAATCTGGGTTTGTTGGCCTGGCTCGGGTCCGTGGGTCTTGGTTTGTCGTTGATCTTTCAGCTCTGGTGGCGTCAAGGCGGAGTGTTGGATCCCCTCACCCAGAGCTGGGGCCTGCAGACCCTCTGGTGTCAGGCCCTGGTGACGGGTTTGCTGGCGCCGGTGTTGGTGTCGTTGCAGTTGCTGCTCTGGCGAAGGAGGGTTCCCTCATGAGGCTGACCCGTCGGGATCTGCTGCTGGGGGCAGCGGCCTTTGGGCTGGCGGCCTGCGGCCCGAAGACCCCACAGCCCAGGGCCTTGGAGTTGTGGACCCTGCAATTGGCTCCCAAGTTCAACCCCTATTTCGCCGATGTTCTGGGGGCCTGGGGCGCCCTCCATTCCGATGCGTCCGTGCGCTGGACGGATCTGCCCTGGGGGTCTGTGGAACGCAAGTTGCTGGCGGCGGTGTTTGCGCGCACGGCCCCGGATGTGGTGAACCTCAATCCGCCCTTCGCAGCCAATCTGGCCAGCAAGGGGGGGCTGGCCGACTTGACCCCGCTGCTGCCGGCTGATGCCGCTGGCCGCTATCTGCCATCCGTGTGGCAGGCCTGCCGCGATCCCGATGCCGGGCAGATCGCTGTGCCCTGGTACCTCACGGTGCGGTTGAGTCTGGTGAACCGCGCACTGTTGGATCAAGCCGGCATTGCAGCTCCGCCCAGCCGCTGGGATCAGGTGCCAGCCTTCGCCCGTCGCATCCGCGAGCGAACAGGCCGTTACGGCCTGTTTGTCACCACCGTTCCGGAGGACTCGGCCGAGCTTCTGGAAACCTTGGTGCAGATGGGGGTGACCTTGCTGGATTCCCAGCGCAGGGCCGCTTTCAACAGCCCTGCGGGGCTCCGGGCCTTTCGTTTCTGGAGTGATCTTTACCGGGAGGGGCTGTTGCCCCGAGAGGTGGTGAGTCAGGGGCAGCGCCGGGCGATCGAGTTGTTCCAGAGCGGTGATCTGGCCCTGGCGGCCACGGGGGCGGAATTCCTGCGCAGCATTCAGACCAATGCGCCGGGGGTGGCTGCGGTGACGGAGCCCCATCCCCCGGTGACCGGTGCAGATGGCACAGCCAATGTGGCTCTGATGACGTTGGCGGTGCCGCGTCAGAGCCAGCGCGCCCAGGAGGCCGTGGATCTTGCGCTGTTCCTGACCAATGCTGATCAACAGGCGCGCTTCGCGGCTGAGGCCCGGGTGCTGCCGTCGTCGTTGGAGGCCTTGGCCCGGGTGCGCTCTGAATTGGAGGATCAGGTGCCTGCCACGGCCGAGGAGCGTCAGATTCGCCAGGCTCGATTGCTCTCGGCCAGCACGTTGGAACGGGCCAGGGTGTTGGTGCCGGCGCTGCCGGGGATCAAGCGCCTGCAGAAGATCATCTACACCCAGATGCAGCGGGCGATGTTGGCCCAGGTCAGCCCTGAGCAGGCCATAACAGCGGCGGCAACGGAATGGAACCGTTATGCCCGTTCGCGCTGGCCGGAGGTCGCCGGCAATTCTTAAAACAATCGGTAAACAGGCTGCGCGCCAGGGTGTTTGCGTCGGTGCCCAGGCCTTGACCAGTAAGGTTGCAGCTCGTTAAGGGTTTGATTCGGATGACGGGCGAGCTGCCCTCACAACCGAAAGCGACCATCCTTGTCGTTGATGACGAGGCTGCCGTTCGGCGCGTCTTGGTGATGCGCCTGCAGCTATCGGGCTACCGCGTCATCTGTGCTGAGGACGGTGAACAGGCCCTGGAGATGTTCCATAACGAGTCCCCCGATCTGGTGGTGCTCGATGTGATGCTGCCCAAGCTGGATGGCTTTGCCGTTTGCCGCCGCCTGCGGGCTGAATCCTGCGTACCCATCATTTTCCTTTCCGCGGTTGAAGCGATCTCGGAGCGGGTGGCTGGCCTGGATCTGGGTGCTGACGACTACCTGCCCAAGCCCTTCAGTCCCAAGGAACTCGAAGCACGCATTGCCACGATTCTGCGCCGGGTGGGTCGGGGCAATGCTGTAGTGGAAAGCCGCGAATTGCCCACGGGGCAGGGCGTTTTGCGTCTCGGAGATCTGGTGGTGGACACCAACCGACGCCAGGTCACCCGTGGATCGGAGCGCATCAACCTCACTTATACGGAGTTCAGCCTTCTGGAGTTGCTGTTCCGCGATCCCGGCCATGTGGTGCCACGGGCTGAAATCCTGGAGCAGCTCTGGGGTTATCCCCCTCGCCGTGCCGCCGATCTGCGCGTGGTTGATGTCTATGTGGCGCGGTTGCGCGGAAAACTGGAGCCGGATCCCCGCAATCCAGAGCTGATCCTTACGGTGCGAGGCATTGGTTATGCCTCCCAGCGCATGGGTGAAGCCTCCGCTGCCGGTTGATCAACCCGCGGGCGGGCAGGATGGCGCCCGACTGACCTGCTGCTGTGTCTGAGCTGCGCGACACCCGTCTGGAAAAAGCCAAGACTTTGGAAGAGCTGGGGCAGGGCCCCTATGCCCTCACCTTCAGTCCCAGCCACCGCATGGCTGAGCTGCAGGAGACCCATGCCGATCTGCCCAAGGGGGAAGAGCGGGACGTCAGCGTTTCCGTGGCGGGACGGGTGATGACCCGCCGGGTGATGGGAAAGCTGGCCTTTTTCACCTTGGCGGATGAGACGGGCTCCATCCAGCTGTTCCTGGAGAAGGCGGGTCTCGAGGCCCAGCAGGAGGGCTGGTTCAAACAGATCACCACGCTGGTGGACAGTGGCGACTGGCTTGGGGTGAGCGGCACCCTGCGTCGCACCGACCGTGGCGAGCTGTCGGTGAAGGTGAGCGACTGGCGCATGCTCACCAAGGCGCTGCAGCCCCTTCCCGACAAATGGCATGGTCTGGCCGACGTGGAGAAGCGCTACCGCCAGCGCTATCTGGATCTGGTGGTCTCCCCCGACAGCCGTGAGACCTTCCGTCGCCGGGCTCGCTTGGTGAGCGGCATTCGCCGCTGGCTTGATCAGCGGGACTTTCTCGAGATCGAGACCCCCGTGCTGCAGAGCGAACCCGGTGGTGCAGATGCTCGGCCGTTCGAGACCCATCACAATGCTCTCGACCTGCCCCTCACTCTGCGGATTGCCACCGAGTTGCACCTCAAGCGCCTGGTGGTGGGTGGCTTTGAGCGCGTGTATGAGCTGGGCCGGATCTTCCGCAATGAAGGAGTCAGCACCCGCCACAACCCCGAGTTCACCTCGGTGGAGATCTATCAGGCCTACAGCGATTACCTCGGGATGATGGAGCTCACCGAGCAGATGGTCAGCGCGGTGTGCCAGGAGGTCTGCGGCACGACCACCATCACTTACCAGGGCACCGAGATCGATCTGGCTCCGCCGTGGCGGCGCGCCACGATGCATGAGCTTGTGCAGGACGCGACGGGGCTTGATTTCAACAGCTTCAGCAGCCGCGAGGAGGCGGCCGCGGCGATGACCGCCAAGGGCCTGCATGCGCCTGAGCTGGCCGACTCGGTGGGCCGTCTGCTCAACGAAGCCTTTGAGCAAGCGGTGGAGACAACCCTGATTCAGCCCACCTTCGTCACCGATTACCCGGTGGAAATTTCGCCCCTGGCCCGGCCCCATCGCAGCAAGCCCGGCTTGGTGGAACGCTTTGAGTTGTTCATCGTCGGCCGTGAGCACGCCAATGCCTTCAGTGAGCTCACCGATCCCGTCGATCAACGCCAGCGCCTGGAAGCCCAGCAAGCGCGCAAGGCGGCGGGTGATCTGGAAGCCCAGGGGTTGGACGAGGACTTCGTCACGGCCCTGGAGGTGGGCATGCCCCCCACCGGAGGTTTGGGGATCGGCATCGACCGGCTGGTGATGTTGCTCACCGACAGCCCCTCGATTCGGGATGTGATCGCCTTCCCGCTGCTGCGGCCGGAGTCCCGCAAGGGAGAACCACCCTCAGTGGAATAATGGGAGGAGTGGCATGGTCCTATCCCCATGAGTGGAGAACGCGTCGGGTTTCGCTTCAAGCACGCTGATGCCGTGGTCAAGCGGAATCCCCAGGGCCGTTCCCGCCGGGGATGGGTGATGGAGCCGGTGGAGCAGACCACCAGCCGTGGCACCAAAATGCCTGCTTACCGCATCCGCTGGCGCGACAGTGAGCGCCCGGAAATCGTGCTGCAGCACATGCTGATCGCCGATCCGGATCCCACTCCGCCGCCCGAGGGTGTCAGCCTCGAGCCCCCCGCGCCCAAGGCCTGATTCAACCCAGCCCAGCGTCACGGCGCAGCTGCTCAAGCTCCTGTTCCGCTTCAAACAATGCCCAGTCCTTCTCCAGTGTTGAGGGGCTGGGCGTTTGTTTTTGCTGGTGAAGCTCCTGCAATTGCCGCTCCACCTCGTTGAAGCGGCGTCCCAGATCCTCCAGGTCAGCCCAGAGGGCGCGGCCCTGGTTCATCAGGCTGCTGAGGTGTTGTTCGGCTCGCCCGGCGAGATCGGCTGCGCCGGCCGCCCTGGCACGCTCCACCCGACTGCGCCAGGCCCGTACGTCCTCGGCCAGCCTCAGCAGCTGCTGGCGTTGCTGCTTCGCTTCGCCCTGCAGTTGCTGACGTTGCCGTTGCAGGGCTGCGGCCCGATCCTTCAGGTGCTGTTCGCTGAACAGGTTTTCCTGGACGGGGTTGTTGCGCAGAAAGGCGGAGAGCCGGGCGTCCAGCTCCCGCTCCAGCTGCTCCAGCCAGCTGCTCATGCCTCGCCTGGGGTGGTGATCACCGGTTTTTCGATCTCTTTCTCCAGGGGCTCGATTGCGGCGGTTTTGGAGTTGAGGATCATCTGGGTGAGTTGCGCTGCTTTCACTTCTCCCACTTCACCTTCCAGCTCTCCCAGGCGATCGAAGGCTGCCATGTAGACGGCCTCCAGGTCTTGGATCAGCTGCTCACGCTGCCGTTTGATCGCCTGACGCCGTTCGTCTGATTTCATGCCGCCTGAGCTCCTGGGCTCCGTCTGTTGGATAAGTCTGTGGGTTCAGTTTGCCGGCAAAAGCAGATGCAGAGCGATCGGCTGGTGTGGATCGGTCCAGCAGCACGGGCCCGATCCATCTTTCGCGGGCCCTAGGGGGTGCAGCGAACCATCGGTACCATCAGCCCATCGATGTGGCTGAGTCCCTTGAGCGGTTCCGGCACGGTGCTGGTGGAGCGATATCGCCTGGAGGAACGGCTGAGTGGACCCGATCCGCTGCGTGGTTCTCTCTGGCGCGCCGTGGATGTGATGGCTGGTGATTGCCCTGTAGCGCTACGTCAGCTGAACGACTTGCCCAGCCAAGAGCCTTTCCGTCAGCGCTGGGAGGTTTTGCAGACGATCGGGTCGTATCAGTTGCCTCGCTTTGGTCAGTTGCTTGATCTGGAGGATGGTTTGTGGGCCGTTCGCGACTGGATCGAAGGCATCAGCCTCGCTTCGCTTCAACAGCAACGCGCGCGACGCCAGATGGTTTTCAGCGCTGGCGAAGTGCTGCTGCTGATGAGGCAGGTCTTACCAGTCTTGGGAGCGCTTCATTCCGATGACCTGGTGCATGGGCACATGAGTCTTCAAAACCTGTGGCGCCGTACCAGTGATGGATTGCCGGTTGTATTGAACGGCGAGCTTGTTCCCGCTGAGGACGCTGCCGGCTGGATGGATGTACGGGATTTGGCCGTTTCAGCTGTGGCCTTGTTGACGGGCCAGCCGTCCAATCCCCCGTCAAGTCTCGAAAGGCTGGGGCTGGATCCCGCTTATCAAGCTGTGCTCGAGCGGTTGCTTACGGAGGATCCGAACCGCCGCTTCCCTGATGCTGCAAGTGCCTTGGAGGCCTTGCAGCAGCTGGCGATGCCTGAACAAACCGGTCCGATTGAGAAGCCAATTGCTGCATCGGGACGGTTCACTGCGATGGCTCCCTCCTCAACATCCCCGCGTCAGAAGCGAGCGATGGCTCGCGAGCAGGGAGCGGAGGGGCGTCTCTGGCCCGTGGTGATCGCCCTGGCCCTGTCGGCATTGGTGGGTTCCGCCATCGGTTGGTTCCTGCTTTCGCGCAAGTCCACTGCAGACAGGATTCCTCGCTCCAGCAGGGATGGGGCTACAGCGGCCGTTAGTCCGCCACGGGAGGAGCTGGATCAACGTGAGCAGCTGTTTAGCCGTCTGCGGGCGCTTCAGGTGGATCGCGGCTGGTTCCTCAATCTTGTGGATGCCAGCCAGCTCAGCCGCTTCCCCGCGCTTGGCGGCAGCATTCCCTCGGAGTCGTTAGGGGATGCGCCACTGCGTCGGGTCTGGACCGAGCTGGCCGAGGAATGGCTGGCCCGGATTGGGCAGCTGCCGCCAGCGACCCGGGCCCGGTTGGGGCGTTTGCGTGCTGGGGACTGGGAGCAGCCACGTCAGAGGCTGCAGCAGCAGGGTGTCCATCCCAAGGTTGTGGAGCATCTGGTGAGTGCTGGCGCCCAGGATCTGCTGGCGGGGGCCATGCAGGGCCGGAAACCTGCCGAACCCTTTCGTCAGCTCTGGATTGCAGCGGCCATGCAGAGCCTCGATGACGTCGAGATTGAGCGGCTCAAGGCGCGCCCTCTGGAACCCACCAACACGTCGTTGGGCATCCCTGCCGGTGGCGCGCGTTTGGTGCTGGTGGAGGCTCCAGCAGATGATGCCGTGCTCCTGGGCATCAACGGCACACCGCTGATGCAGATGATGGTGTTTGGCGCCAACGGGACGGTGGAGGAGGAGCGGGGCCCTCTGCGGGTGGCCCGGATTGATGCGGTGGCGGGCTTGCCCCTGCAGGTGTTGGTCACCAACGAGGGGATCTCTTCCGGTGTGTTCACCCTGTCCTGCCGCGCGGATCGTCCTCGTCCCCCGTTACCGGATGTGGACCCGGATCCACTGCCCGACTCGGCAACGGGTGAACTTGTCAGGCCGCCGGGGCTGGATCCGAGTGCTCAGTAGCGCTCCATCGCCGCTTTCACGTCCTTCTTGGATTGCTTCTCTTTTTCAGCAGCGCGTTTGTCGTGCAACTTGCGCCCTTTGCCCAGCCCGATGGTGAGCTTGATCCAGGACCCCTTGAGGTGAATGTTGAGGGGGATCAGCGTCAGGCCTTTTTGATCCACCAAACCGCGCAGCTTGTCGATCTCACGGCGATGGGCCAGCAGTTTGCGGGTGCGCAGCGGGTCGTGGTTGAAATAACTGCCGGCGTGGGTGTGGGGTGAGATGTGCACGTTGTGCAGCTGCAGCTCCCCATTGCGGATCAGGCAGAAGCCATCCCGCAGGTTGGCCTTGCCGTTGCGGATCGACTTCACCTCGGTGCCCACCAGCTCGATGCCGGTTTCGAGGGTTTCGAGGATTTCGTACTGGTGCCGTGCCTGCCGGTTGTCCGCCAGCATCCGATTGGCGGCGGCCCGTGCCGCGGCTGCGGCTGCTTTTTTCGCTCCTCCCTTGGCCATGGCTGCGGCTGCGTCTTCCGACCCTATCCAGGTCTGGGTACCCTGCCCGCATGGCGATTGTCTCCTCCAGCTCCGGTCGCAAGCCACCACGCCGCCCTGAAGCGCTGGTGGACCCCCAGCCGGCACCTGAAGAGGTGGTGAGTCGGCCGGAAGACAAGCTTCGGCCCCAGCGCCTGAACGACTACATCGGCCAGAGCGAGCTCAAGCAGGTGCTGGGCATTGCTGTGGAAGCGGCGCTTGGCCGCGGCGATGCCCTCGATCATGTGTTGCTCTATGGCCCGCCGGGTTTGGGCAAAACCACCATGGCCATGGTGTTGGCCGAAGAAATGGGGGTGCAGTGCAAGGTCACCAGTGCACCGGCCTTGGAACGCCCCCGCGACATCGTTGGCTTGTTGGTCAACCTGCAGCCCCGAGATCTGCTGTTCATTGACGAGATTCATCGCCTGAGCAGGGTGTCGGAGGAGCTGCTCTATCCGGCGATGGAAGACCGTCGCCTCGATCTCACCGTGGGCAAGGGCAGCACAGCACGAACCCGTTCCCTCGACCTGCCGCCCTTCACCCTTGTGGGGGCCACCACCCGCGCTGGATCGCTGAGCTCCCCGCTGCGGGACCGGTTCGGTCTGATCCAGCGGTTGGAGTTTTACGGCCAGGACGACCTGGAAGCGATCGTCGAGCGCACCGCCGGGCTGATCGGGGTCACCCTCACAACGCAGGCCCGCAGCAGTATTGCGGCCTCCTGCCGCGGTACGCCCAGGATTGCCAACCGCCTGCTGCGCCGAGTGCGGGATGTGGCCAGCGTGCGTGGCGGGGGCGGTGGAGCCATTGACCAGGCCCTGGTGGGAGAGGCCCTGAGCCTGCACCGCGTGGATCATCGGGGCCTCGATGCCAGCGATCGGCGTTTGCTGCAGCTGCTGATCGACCTCCACGGTGGTGGCCCGGTGGGTCTGGAGACTCTGGCGGCGGCCCTTGGCGACGACCCCGTCACCCTGGAGACCGTGGTGGAGCCGTTTTTGCTGCAACAGGGCTTGCTGGTGCGCACCCCCCGCGGCCGGATGGTCACGGATGCGGCCCGCAGTCATCTGGCCGAGGCGGCATGAACCGGTTTCTCGTCCTGTTGATGAGTCTGGTGCTGGCCCTGCCGGTACAGGCCCTTGATCTGCAGGGGCTTTATGAGCAGGCGCTGACGGCAAGCCGTCAGGGGGATTTTGTGGAGGCGTTGCCCCTCTGGGACCGCTTTCTCGAGCAGGCTCCAGAGGATGCAGCTGCGCTGAGCAACCGCGGAAATGTGCGTCTCGCTCTGGGTGATCCTTCCGGGGCCATCGACGATCAGAGCGCCTCGATCGTTCTGGCGCCGGAGGAAAGCGACCCGCATCTGAACCGGGGCACGGCAGAGGAGGCGCTTCAGGACTGGTCCGCGGCAGCGGATGACTATCTCTGGATTCTGGAGCGCGATCCGCAGGATGCCTCAGCCCTCTACAACCTGGCCAATGTGCGTGGTTCCCAAGGGGACTGGCCTGAAGCGCGAGAGCTTTATGGCCAGGCTGCCCTCGCCCGCCCAGGCTTCGCCATGGCCCGCTCCAGCGAGGCGCTGGCGGCCTGGCAAGCGGGAGATCTCGATTGGGCGGAGGCGGAATTGCGCAAACTGATCCGTCGCTATCCCCTGTTCGCCGACGCTCGGGCGGCCCTCAGCGGCCTGCTCTGGCGCGAAGGATCCAGTGGTGAAGCCGAAAGCCACTGGGCCGCGGCGGCTGGGTTGGATCAGCGTTATCGCCAGGCCGACTGGCTGCAGCAGGTGCGCCGCTGGCCACCGCAGCCGACGGCTGATCTGATGGCGTTCCTGGCCCTGGAGGCGTCCTGAGATGACCCAAGCGGTGTCCCTTGCCGATCGACTCAGCCGTGAGCTGCCTGAGCTGCTGCAGCTGCGCCGGCATCTCCATGCCCATCCTGAGCTCAGCGGTGAGGAACACCAGACCGCCGCCCTGGTCGCCGGTGAACTTCGTCAGCTGGGTTGGCGGGTCCGTGAGGGAGTTGGCCGCACGGGTGTGGTGGCCGAGTTGGGGCCTGATCAGGGCCCCACGGTGGGCTTGCGGGTGGACATGGATGCGCTTCCGGTGGAGGAGCGCACTGGCCTGAGCTATGCCTCCACCCGGCAGGGTCTGATGCATGCCTGTGGCCACGACCTGCATACCTGCACGGGCATTGGTGTCGCGCGCTTGCTGGCTCAGGAGCCCCACTTAGGGGCTCGAGTGCGGCTGCTGTTTCAACCCGCCGAAGAGTTGGCCCAGGGGGCGGTGTGGATGCGGGACGCGGGGGCGGTGGAGGGCCTTGATGCGTTGTATGGCGTGCATGTGGTGCCGAACCTGCCGGTGGGCACTGTGGGAATACGGCGTGGTTGCCTCACAGCGGCGGCCGGTGAGCTGGAGATCCGGGTGCAGGGTGAGGGCGGCCATGGTGCCCGTCCCCATCAGTCGGTGGATGCTGTTTGGCTGGCGGCTCGGGTGATCACGGAACTGCAGCAGACCATCGCTCGACGCTTGGATGCGTTGCAGCCGGTGGTGATCAGCTTCGGCAAGGTGGAGGGCGGTCGCGCCTTCAACGTGATTGCTGATCAGGTGCGTTTGCTGGGCACGGTGCGCTGTCTCGATCTGCAGCAGCACGCTCAGCTGCCGGCCTGGATTGATGAGACGGTGCAGGGAATCTGTGCCAGTGGAGGGGGTAAGGCTTTGGTGAATTACCGCTGTATAGCGCCACCGGTGTACAACGATCCGCAGCTCACGACCTTGCTCGAACGCTGTGCGGTGGAGTGTCTGGGGCGCGACAAGGTGCTGCCGGTGGAGCAGCCCTCCCTGGGGGCGGAAGACTTTGCTGAGCTGCTTCGGGATGTGCCGGGAATGATGGTGCGCCTGGGTGTGGCCGGGCCTCAAGGGTGTGCGCCGCTCCATAACGGTGCCTTTGCTCTTGAGGAGGATGCACTGGGTGTAGGTGTTGCCGTGCTGACGGCCACCGTGCTGGCGTGGATCACGGAGAACACGTCGGCATGAACCAACGTCGTGCGGTGATTTGGGTTTCCCTCGGGGCTCCGTTGCTTATCCTGCTTGCATTGCTGGCCACAAACCAGCGCCAGGGCAAGGATCGGGTGCAGGTGCTGCCCGCCATCTTGGTTGGTTCGGGTCTGATCATCAGCAGCGCTCTCGGTCGGCAGCGCCGCCGCGCCAGGCTGTTGGCTGATCTTCAACGGGCACGCACCCCCGGCAGCAACCCATGAGCGAGACCGATCCGCAACGTCCTGATCTCGAGGCGGTGCGACAGGCCATTGCCAGTGGAGATCCGGTGCAGGCGATGCCGGCGATCACACAGCTCCGCCATTGCTCGGACGCTGAGGCTGTGCCGTTGCTGGTGCTGGGCACGGAGCAGAAGCCCTTCCTGGTGCGTTCCTTGAGCTGCAGTGGATTGGGCTACAAGCGCACCGAACAGGGCTGGACCGTCCTGAGTGCGTTGATCACTGCCGATGAAGACCCCAATGTGCGGGCTGAGGCAGCCAATGCTCTGGCCAGCTATGGGGTGGAAAGGGCCTGGCCCTTGCTGCGTTCGGCCTTCGAGGCCGATGCCGCCTGGCTGGTGCGCTGCAGCATCCTTTCTGCCCTGGCGGAACAGCCCGCCATTGATCTGGGTTGGTTGCTGGAGCTGGCGACCATGGCGATTGCCGATGCCGATGGCACGGTGCGGGTGAGTGGGGCTGAAATTCTCAGTCGGATCGTGCGGGAGGGGGGCGCCGATCCCATCGCGGTGCAGGCCAGAGGCTTGTTGCAATCTCTTCAGCAGGACAGCGATCACCGGGTGGTGGCTGCGGTGCTCAATGGCTTGCAAGCCAGCTGAACGGGTCTTTGAGCAACGCTTGCTAGCGTTTAAACACCACTAGGGGTGTCTGGGTTTCACCACGAACCCAGACTGAGATCACACCCTCCGAACCTGATTCCGGGTCATGCCGGCGAAGGGAAGTGCTTGAGCGTGATCCACGGCCAAACGTCGACCCCTGGGCTGTCCGTCGCACCTCAGATCATGCGCGCTTCCTGGGTTGAGTCCCGCAAGGATCAGGCCAACGTCTCTCAGATGCACTACGCCCGTAAGGGCGTGGTGACCCAAGAAATGGCCCATGTGGCGAAGCGGGAGAACCTGCCCGAATCGCTGGTGATGGAAGAGGTGGCCCGGGGGCGAATGATCATCCCGGCCAACATCAACCACACCAATCTGGAGCCGATGGCGATCGGCATCGCCAGCAAGTGCAAGGTGAATGCCAACATCGGCGCCTCTCCGAATGCTTCTGATGCCGCTGAGGAGGTGAAGAAACTGAAGCTGGCGGTGAAATATGGCGCCGACACCGTGATGGATCTCTCCACCGGCGGCGTCAACCTCGATGAGGTGCGCACCGCGATCATCGGTGCATCTCCCGTTCCGATCGGCACCGTGCCTGTTTATCAGGCTCTTGAGAGCGTCCACGGATCGATCGAGAAGCTCGATGAGGACGACTTCCTCCACATCATCGAGAAGCACTGTCAGCAGGGCGTCGACTACCAGACCATCCACGCTGGCCTGCTGATTGAGCATCTTCCCAAGGTGAAAGGCCGCATCACCGGCATCGTCAGCCGCGGCGGCGGCATCCTGGCTCAATGGATGCTGTATCACCATCGTCAGAACCCGCTTTACACGCGGTTTGACGACATCTGCGAGATCTTCAAGCGCTACGACTGCACCTTCTCCCTCGGAGACTCGCTGCGTCCCGGTTGCCAGCATGATGCATCGGATGCTGCTCAACTGGCTGAATTGCACACTCTCGGTGAACTGACCCGTCGCGCCTGGAAGCACGACGTGCAGGTGATGGTGGAGGGTCCCGGCCACGTTCCCCTCGATCAGATCGAGTTCAACGTGAAGAAGCAGATGGAGGAGTGCAGCGAAGCACCCTTCTATGTGCTCGGCCCCCTGGTCACCGACATTGCTCCCGGCTACGACCACATCACCTCGGCCATCGGCGCGGCCATGGCCGGTTGGCATGGCACGGCGATGCTCTGTTACGTGACGCCGAAGGAGCACCTCGGTCTGCCCAACGCTGAGGATGTGCGCGAAGGCCTGATCGCTTACAAGATCGCTGCCCATGCGGCAGACATCGCCCGCCATCGCCCTGGCGCCCGTGACCGTGATGACGAGCTCAGCCGCGCCCGCTACAACTTTGACTGGAACAAGCAGTTTGAGCTGTCCTTGGATCCTGAGCGGGCCAAGGAATATCACGACGAAACCCTGCCGGCTGACATCTACAAGCAGGCTGAGTTCTGCTCCATGTGCGGACCGAAGCACTGCCCGATGCAGACCAAGATCACTGATGAAGATCTCGAAGGTCTTGAAAAGGTGCTCGAAGCCAACACCGGCGCTGCAGAGCTGACGCCGGTCAAGCTTGATAAAGCCGATTGATCCCGTCGTCTGAATCCGCTCTTGGCCCGGCGTCCTCTCGGACGTCGGGTTTTTTTGTTTTGCCTTTGCTTGATGGCATAAAAAAGGCCCCCCGCCTCGGCAGGGGGCTTTTTGTTGACGTGTTCTGGCGATCAGCCGAGCAGAGCCTTGGCCTTGGCCACCACGTTCTCCACTGTGAAGCCGAATTCCTTGAGGCAGGTGCCGCCGGGAGCGGAAGCGCCGAAGCGGTTCATGGTGACGCTGTCGCCATCGAGGCCGATGAAACGGTGCCATCCGAAGGATTCAGCGGCTTCCACCACCATGCGCTTGCGCACGGCGTTGGGGAGTACCTCTTCCTTGTAGGCGTCGGTCTGCTCGTCGAACAGCTCGACGCAGGGCATGGAGACCACGCGCACCTTCTTGCCTTCAGCGGTGAGCTGCTTGGCGGCCTGGACGCAGAGGTCCAGTTCGGTGCCGGTGCCGATCAGGATCAGATCAGGGGTGCCGGCGCAGTCTTCGAGCACGTAACCACCGAGGGCCACCTTGTCGATCGAGGAGTTGGCCTGGTTGACCATGCCCTGGCGGCTGAGGCAGAGGGAGCTGGGGCGTTTGCGGTTCTGGATGGCCACCTTGTAGGCACCGCTGGTTTCGTTGCCGTCGCCAGGGCGGAACACCAGCATGTTCGGCATCGCCCGCAGGGAGGGAATAGTTTCGATCGGCTGGTGGGTGGGGCCGTCTTCGCCGACACCGATGGAATCGTGGGTGAGCACGTAGATCACGCCCAGCTCACTCAGGGCCGATAGGCGCATGGAACCGCGCATGTAGTCGGCGAACACCAGGAAGGTGCCGCCGTAGGGGATCAAGCCGCTGTTGTGATACGCGATGCCGTTAAGGATGGCGGCCATGGCGTGCTCACGCACACCGAAGTGCAGGTAGCGCTTCTCGGGGCTGCTGGCTTGATAGGAGCCGGTTTCACCCTTGATGTCCGTGTAGTTGGAGTGGGTGAGGTCAGCCGAGCCGCCGATCAGTTCGGGCAGGTTGGGTCCCAGTGCGCCCAGGCAGATCTGGGAGTGCTTGCGAGTGGCCAGGCCACCGTCTTCGGGGGTGTAGGTGGGCAGGTCCTTGTCCCAACCCTCGGGCAGCTCACCACGCAGCATCCGCTCGAACTCGGCGGCTTCGGTGGGGTACTTGGTGCGGTAGGTGGCCAGGGTCTGGTTCCACTCGGCCTCGAGGCTGGCGCCGCGGTCGATGGCCTGGCGGAACTGGTCGTAAGCGTCCTGGGGGATTTCGAAGGGCGCGTAATCCCAACCCAGTTGTTGACGGGTCAGAGCAGCTTCCTCTTCGCCCAGAGCAGCACCGTGCACACCGGCTGTGTCGGCCTTGTTGGGGGATCCGTAGCCGATGGTGGTGGTCACCTTGATGATCGACGGCTTGTCCGTCACGGCTTTGGCGGCCTCGATCGCCTTGGCGATTGCATCTACATCGGTGTTGCCCTCGGCCACGTGCTGCACGTGCCAGCCGTAGGCCTCGTAGCGCTTCAGCACGTCCTCGGTGAAGGACACATCGGTGCGACCGTCGATGGTGATGCTGTTGTCGTCATAGAGGGCAATCAGCTTGCCCAGCTTCAGGTGACCGGCTAGGGAAGCTGCCTCGGAGGACACACCCTCCTGATTGCAGCCGTCGCCCATGATCACGTAGGTGTAGTGATCCACCACGGTGGCGTCGGCCTTGTTGAACTTGGCCGCTAGGTGGGATTCAGCGATGGCCAGGCCCACAGCGTTGGAGATGCCGGCACCCAGGGGGCCGGTGGTCACTTCAACACCAGGGGTCTCGAAGGTTTCAGGGTGACCGGGAGTCTTGGAGCCCCACTGGCGGAACTGCTTGATGTCCTCGATGGAGACCGAGTCGTATCCGGTGAGGTGCAGCAGCGCGTAGAGCAGCATGCAGCCGTGGCCGGCCGACAGCACAAAGCGGTCGCGGTTGAACCACTTGGGGTTCTTGGGGTTGTGCTTGAGGAACTTGTCCCAGAGCGCATAACCCATGGGTGCGCAGCCCATCGGCAGGCCGGGGTGGCCGCTGTTGGACTTGTTGATGGCGTCGACAGCCAGCATCCGAATGCTGTTGATGCAGAGCGTGTCGAGTGACGCGGGCGCAGCGACCATGGTGTTAAGAGGAAAAGTTGAAGCGATTTTGACGCACGACGTGAGCGCGAAGGCTCAGCTGGCGCGTTTGAAAGCCAGGCAGACGTTGTGGCCGCCGAAGCCAAAGGAGTTGGACAAGACGGTTCCAAGTGTCTGATCCCGTGCCTCGTTCGGCACGACATCCAGATCACAGTCGGGATCCGGGGTGGTGTGATTGATCGTGGGGGGCACGACGCCGTGTTGCAGCGCCAGCACACAGGCCACCGCTTCGATACCACCGGAGCCACCTAGCAGGTGACCAGTCATCGATTTGGTGGAGCTCACCGGAATCTGCAGCGCCCGCTCACCCAGGGCGCTTTTGATCGCCGAGGTTTCGTTTTTGTCGTTCGCTGGAGTGCTGGTGCCGTGGGCGTTGACGTAGTCGATCTCAGAAGGATCAATGCAGCCATCGGCCAGGGCCTGGCGCATGGCCTCGGCACCGCCGACGCCGCCCGGTGTGGGTGATGTGATGTGGTGGGCGTCGCAGGTCATCCCGTAACCCACCACTTCGCCGAGGATCGTGGCGCCACGGGCCTGGGCATGCTCGAGGGTTTCAAGCACCAACACACCGGCACCTTCGCCGATCACAAAGCCATCGCGTTCCTTGTCGAACGGACGGCTGGCCGTGGCCGAATCATCATTGCGGAACGACAGGGCTTTGGCGCTGGCGAAGCCGGCCACTCCCAAGGGAGTAATCGCCGATTCGGCGCCACCGCACACCATGGCGTCAGCCTTGCCCAGCTGCAGCAGCCGGAAGGCATCGCCAACAGCATTGGAGCCGGCAGCACAGGCGGTGGCCACCGCGGAGCTGGGCCCCTTGGTGCCCAAGGCAATGGCAGCAAGGCCTGTGGCCATGTTGGGGATCATCATCGGCACCGTGAAAGGACTCACCCGTCCAGGGCCTTTGCCCTCCAACACATGGGCCTGCGTCTCCATCGTCAGCAGACCGCCGACGCCGGAACCAATGATCGTGCCGATCCGATCCGCATTTGCGTCGTTGATCTCAAGGCCGGCATGGGCCACAGCCTGTTTGGCTGCCACCACGCCGAACTTGCAGAACCGATCCCAGCGCTTGGCTTCCTTCGGTTCGATGAAGCCGGACGGATCGAAATCCTTCACCTCTGCCGCAAAGCGACAGGCGTGTGCGGATGCATCGAACAGGGTGATGGCCTCTACTCCGTTGCTGCCGGAGGTGAGGCCGTTCCAGTAGTCCTGAACCGTGTTGCCGATCGGTGTGACCGCGCCGAGGCCGGTGATGACGACGCGATGGAGACCATCCACCATTGCGTTGCTCAGGCCTGCTTGTCTTCGATGTATTTGACGGCGTCACCAACGGTGGTGATGCCTTCAGCTGCTTCGTCGGGAATCTCGATATCAAAGGCCTCTTCAAGCGCCATCACGAGTTCCACGGTGTCCAGAGAATCAGCACCCAGATCGTTCTGGAAGTTGGATTCGGGCTTCACTTCGCCGGAGTCAACACTCAGTTGCTCCGCAACGATTGAGCGCACCTTTTCGAGAATCGCTTCCTGGGACATAGCCGTGGCAACGGGACGCTGCATCTTACGGGCACGCCTTCAGTGTCTTCTCACCAACGCCTGCGCCGTTAACAACGGTGACGGCCTGGCCATGGACCGGCGAAGGACGGGTACGTTTGCCGCAAGCCTTCGTATGCATCGGGCACATGTCCCACGCCGTCAAGATCTACGACACCTGCATTGGCTGCACCCAGTGTGTGCGCGCCTGCCCTCTCGACGTGCTTGAGATGGTGCCCTGGGACGGCTGCAAGGCCGGCCAGATTGCCTCCTCGCCTCGCACTGAAGATTGTGTTGGTTGCAAGCGCTGCGAAACCGCCTGCCCTACCGACTTCCTCAGTATCCGCGTTTATTTGGGAGACGAGACGACTCGCTCCATGGGTCTCGCCTACTGAATTTGCCTCATTTCATCTCATAAGCTCGGCCCGGCTTCAGCCGGGCTTTTTTTGTATGTGCGGAATCGTTGCCCTGGTGGGTTCCCGAGAAGCGGCACCTCAGCTCCTTGAGGGCTTGCGGCAGCTGGAATACCGCGGCTACGACTCCGCTGGGATCGCCACGGTGGCCGCCCAGGGGCACCTGACCTGCTTACGGGCCAAGGGCAAGCTGCGCAATCTCACTGCTTGTTTTGAAGCCGAGGGTGCCCCCGGAAAATGCGGCATTGGCCACACCCGCTGGGCCACCCACGGCAAACCGGAAGAGCACAATGCCCATCCGCACCGCAGCAGCGATGGAGCGGTGGCGGTGGTGCAGAACGGAATCATTGAGAACCACCGGGCCCTGCGGGAGCAGTTGGAGGCTTCCGGGGTGGTGTTCCAGTCGGAGACTGACACCGAGGTGATTCCCCACCTGCTGGCTGCGGAGCTGAAGCAGCTGCAAGCTGCGGGTGGAAGCCCAGGCGGTGGGCTGTTGCTGGAGGCCCTGCAGGGGGTGCTGCCCAAGTTGCAGGGGGCCTATGCCCTGGCCGTGATCTGGGATCAGGCGCCGGGGGCATTGGTGGTGGCTCGTAAGGCGGCACCGCTGTTGATCGGCTTGGGGGAAGGCGAATTCCTCTGTGCCAGCGACACGCCGGCCTTGGCGGGCTTCACCCGCACGATCCTGCCGATGGAAGACGGCGAGGTGGCCTTGCTCTCACCTCTGGGGGTGGAGCTCTATGACGCAACAGGGGCCCGTCAGCAACGCATGCCCACCCAGCTCAGCGGCGTGGACCATGTGGCGGACAAACGTGAGTTCCGTCACTTCATGCTCAAGGAAATCCATGAGCAATCAGAGACCGCAGAGCTTTGGGTGACGCGCCACCTGCCCCAGGGACTGCCGCCGGAACAGCCGGTGGCGCTGCCGATGGACGATGCCTTTTATGCCGGGCTTGAGCAGATTCAGATCCTGGCCTGTGGCACCAGCCGTCACGCCGCGATGGTGGGGGCCTACTTGCTCGAACAGTTCGCCGGCATTCCCACATCGGTGCACTACGCCAGTGAGTTCCGCTACGCGCCGCCGCCGCTGGCTCCTCACACCCTCACCATTGGGGTGACCCAGTCTGGTGAAACAGCCGACACCCTTGCTGCCTTGGCGATGGAGGCCGAGCGGCGTCTGGCCCATGGGGATCCAGCCTTTGCCCCCCGCCAATTGGGGGTGACCAACCGTCCGGAGAGCTCCCTCTCACGCCAGGTGCCCCACATCCTCGACATCGGGGCCGGCATCGAAGTGGGTGTGGCGGCCACGAAGACCTTCCTCGGCCAGCTGTTGGCCTTTTATGGCCTGGCCATGGCCTTTGCGGCCCGCCGTGGTGCTCGCCCCGCGGCTGAGATCAAGGCTCTGGCGGATGAACTGCGCGGTCTGCCCCAGCAGTTGCGCCAGCTGGTGGATCTGCACGACCAGTGCTCCGAAGCCTTGGCCCCTCGTTTTGCCGACACCCAGGATGTGATTTTCCTGGGGCGGGGCATCAATTACCCGATCGCTCTCGAGGGGGCATTGAAGCTCAAGGAGATCAGCTACATCCACGCCGAGGGCTACCCGGCCGGGGAGATGAAGCATGGTCCGATCGCCCTGCTCGATTCCCGGGTGCCGGTGGTGTCGATCGCTGTGCCCGGTTTGGTGTTCGAGAAGGTGCTCAGCAACGCCCAGGAAGCCAAGGCCCGCGATGCTCAGCTAATTGGTGTGGCGCCCCAGGGGCCCGACACCGATCTCTTTGATGAACTGTTGCCGGTGCCTTCGGTGAGCGAGTGGATCAGCCCCCTGCTCACCGTGGTACCGATGCAGTTGTTGAGCTATCACATCGCCGCCCATCGCGGCCTGGATGTGGATCAACCCCGCAACCTGGCCAAGAGCGTCACGGTGGAGTGAGCCTCAGTTGGCGTTGAGGCTGAGGTCGCTACGGCCATAGCGGTCCTGGAAACGAACGATGTCGTCTTCTCCGAGATAGGCACCGCTCTGGATCTCGATCAATTCCACCGGGATCCGGCCAGGGTTGGACAGGCGGTGTTTGCAGCCCATCGGGATGTAAGTGCTCTGGTTTTCCCCCACCAGCTGCTCTTCGCCATCGCGTTCCACCAGGGCTGTTCCCTTCACCACCACCCAGTGCTCAGCGCGGTGGTGGTGCATCTGAAGCGACAGGCTGGCGCCGGGTTTCACAGAGATTCGCTTGACCTGCCAGCGGCTGTCTTCCACTACGCCGGTGTAATGACCCCAAGGGCGGTAGATCTTGCGGTGCGCCTTGCCCTCTGGACTGCCCTCGGCCTCTAGTTGCTTCACCACGGTCTTGATGTTCTGGGCTTTGGAGCGATCCGCAATCAACACGGCATCGTCGGTTTCCACCACCACGAGGTTTTCAATCCCCAGCCCCACCACCAGGCGGTGTTCGCTGCGCAGATAGCAATCGCGGCTGCCTTCAGAAATCACGTGGCCCTGCAGCACATTGCCTTGGGAATCCTTTTGCTCTGAGGTTTCCCAGAGGGCACTCCAGCTGCCCACGTCGCTCCAGCCGGCCTCCAGCGGCAGCACACTGCCCAGCTCCGTTTTTTCCATCACGGCCACGTCAATGGCCACGCTGGGGCACTTGGCGAAGGCCTCCCGTTCCAGCCGATGGAATTCAAGGTCGGCCGTGTCCTGCTCCAGTGCTGCCCGGCAGCAGCTCACCACTTCCGGGGCCAGCCGCTCGAGTTCCGCCAGCATGGCGCTGGCGCGGAACAGGAACATGCCGCTGTTCCAGGTGAAGCGGCCGGTGGCCAGGAATTGCTCCGCTGTGGCCTGATCGGGCTTCTCCACGAAGCGCTTGATCGGCACATGCACCGGCCCTCCAGAGGAGAAGGGTTCGCTGGCTTCGATGTAGCCGTAGCCGGTTTCCGGGGCCGTCGGCACGATGCCGAAGGTCACCAGGCGTCCCTCTTCGGCGGGCTTGCGGCCGGCGTTGATGGCCTGGCGGAATTGGGCGGCATCGCGGATCAGGTGATCCGCTGCCAGCACCAGCAGCAGCGGGTCCTCGCCGTTGGCCGTGGCCTGCAGTGCGGCCACGGTCACCGCCGGGGCGGTGTTGCGGCCCATCGGTTCCAGCAGGATCGCGTTGGGTTCCACGCCGATCTGGCGCATCTGCTCGGCCACGATGAAGCGGTGGTCTTCATTGCAGATCAACAGGGGAGCTGCAAGGGCGTCCAGGCCCTGAAGCCGCTGTTGGGTCTGCTGCAGCAACGTGGCCTCTCCGTCTCCGCTCAAGGGCCAGTACTGCTTGGGGTAACTGGCCCGCGATAGGGGCCAGAGCCGTGTGCCGGTGCCTCCGCAAAGGATCACAGGAATCAGCGGTGTGGAGGCCATCACGTCCTGAAAGCGGTGACCCAGAATCGCTCGCCCCAGGGGGTTCTGTCGATGCCCCGAGAGAGATCTGTCAGAGCTCCAGCAGGCCCGGCGGTGGGGAGAGCAGCAGCCAGCCCTCCTCCAAGTGCACCTCCGGCACGATCGCCTCCACGAAGGGAATCAGCAGCTTGCGGCCTTCTGATGTGGTGATTTCCAGCAGGTCGTTGCCGCCACTGATCAGATCGCTCACGGTGCCAACGGCAGGGCTATCGGACTCGAGGCGTGCCTCCAGGCCCAGCAGATCGAGCAGGTGAAATTCCCCCTCGTCCAATTCGGGCCGGTCATCCGCGGACACCAGCAGTTCATGGCCCACAAGGGTTTCGGCAGCGCTGCGGCTGTCGATTCCCTCAAGCTGCACCACAAACAGCGACTTGCCGGGCAGTTGCCGGCCTTTTTTGAGCTGGATTTCCGTCGGCTCACCCCCCTTGCGACTGCGCAGCCAGCGGGGCCCCGGTGCCGTGAACCGCTCGGGGAAATCACTGGCGGGATTCACCCGCAGTTCCCCTCGCAGCCCCTGGACCCCCACGATCTTGCCGACGCTGAGCCACTCATTGCTCTCCGCCATGCCATCCGTCGCGCACTCTGCCGATAATGGCTCCAGAACAGTCCGCGAACGAGCCATGGCGCCTGCAACCGCTCCGATCCTCCCTGGCTCCACCGTCACCGTGGCCGATGCCACCTCGATCTACAACGGCTACACCGGCTTTGTGCAGCGAATCAGCGGCGACCGTGCGGCCGTTTTGTTTGAAGGCGGCAACTGGGACAAGCTGGTCACCCTGCGGTTGAAGGACCTCCAGCCAGCCTGAGGCGATGGACACCCACCGCAGCCTGCGACAACGGCTGCAGTCCACGGTGCTGGAAGCCATCACCCCGGCGGGCAAGGCCTACAACGCTGTCATTTTCGGGGCGATTCTGCTGAGTGTTCTGGCCCTGCTGCTGGAACCCGACCCCCTGGGCAATTCAGCCCTGCGCCAAACCAATGTGCCCTGGATCGATCTGGTTCAGAACGTTTGCCTGGGGGTGTTTGTGGCGGATTTTGTTCTTCATCTGGCTTTGGTGGAGAGGCCTCGCCGTTACTTGTTCAGCTTCACCGGGCTGATTGACGCCTCGGCAGTCCTGTTTTTCTTCGTGCCGCAGGTGCGCAGTGAACTGCTGCTGTGGGTGTTCAAGTTCGGCCGCATCCTGCGGGTGTTCAAGCTGCTCAAGTTCATCGATGAAGCCCGCGTGCTGGGGCAGGCCCTGCGGGGAAGTGCCCGCACCATCGGCGTCTTCTTGTTTTTCGTCTTCCTGCTGCAGGTGGTGCTCGGCTACAGCATTTTTGTGATCGAAAGCGTCCGGCCCGACTCCCAGTTTCAGTCGGTGGGGAGCGGCGTTTACTGGGCGATCGTGACCATGACCACCGTGGGTTATGGCGATGTGGTGCCCCAGACGGAACTGGGGCGGCTGCTGGCCTCGGTGGTGATGCTCTTGGGTTTCGGCATCATTGCCATCCCCACCGGCATCCTGACCGTGTCGGGGGTGCGCCATCACCAGCAGCGCATGGTGGAGTTGACCTGCAACCGCTGCGGGCGTCAGGGGCACCGCAGGGACGCCCTTCACTGCGATGCCTGTGGTGCATCGCTGCCCTCGAGGGCCTGAAGGGCAGCGGCAGCTGCGTTCTGCTCGGCTTCCTTGCGGGAGCGGCCCTTGGCCTCCGCCAGCTCCCGGTTTTGGACGCTCACTCGGCAGCGGAAGCGCTCGGGGTCGCCGTGCTGGCGGCTGCATTCCTCGGTGGCGTAGTTGGGCAGTCCAAGCCCCTGCCCCTGGCTCCACTCCTGCAGCGTTGTTTTGCCGTTGAACTGGTGGGGGGTGGCCAGCACCGCTTGGGCTGTGGTGTGCCAGTGGGGGGTGAGCCAGCGGTGAATCGCTTCAAGGTCGCCAAGAGCTTTGTACAACCCACCGATGAGTGCCTCGGTGGCATCGGCCCGCAGCCTGGATTGGGCGGAACGATCCCCCTGGGCGTGCCGTCCCAGCAACAGATGCTGTTCGATGGCTAGCCCTGCTCCTACTTCCGCCAGCCAGCGGTCGCTGACCAGCTGGGCCCGCAGGTTGGAACAGGCACCCACGGCGAGATCGGCGTGGTGGCGGTCAATGAACTCCGTGGCGGCGAGTCGCAACACCGCATCCCCGAGGAACTCCAGTGGTTCAAGGTTGCGAGCCCGGCCGGTGGACACGTGGGTGAGGGCCTGATCCACCAGAACCAGCAGCTCCGGTTCGATCGGAACCTCAGCGCCCAGGCGCTCGATCAGGTTGGTGAGCTCTGCGGCGCGGGATGGATCCACCAAGACTCCTGAGCAATGCTGATATGGGGTGAAAGCAGGACATAAGCCGGGTTCTGTTCACGCCTCACAGAGGTTGGTCTGCAGAGGGTGGGTGGCTATCTATCTGGGACCGCCGTTACCGACGGCCTCAAGCGGCGCGTTCAAACGGAACGGGGCCAATGGCCAGCCGTCGTTCCATGGCCTTGCTCCCAGCCGGGGTTTACCGAGCCAGCACCTCTCGATGCTGCTGGTGCGCTCTTACCGCACCTTTGCACCCTTGCCTGTGCCGGCGAACCGGCCATCGGCGGTGTGTTTCTGTGGCACTCTCCTCACGGTCACCCGCACTGGGCGTTACCCAGCAAGCCTGGCCATCAGGGAGCCCGGACTTTCCTCAGCCGACACTCAAAGAGATCGGCCGCAACCACCTCGCCTGCTTTCAGGTCTCATCATGCCTCGTGGGCATAATTCAGAAGACTGGGGCTGTAGCTCAGCTGGATAGAGCGACGGTTTCCTAAACCGTAGGTCGTGGGTTCGAGTCCCGCCAGCCCCGTGAGACTTACTCAAGAGGTAGTGAGCGCTACATCTGGTGGGGTGTTCAGATCGTTCACCACCGCTAGGGTTGGTACAACCGGGTTTGGGTGCCATGACCCAGCTTCACGATCTCCGTCTGCGGCTGTTGGTGCAGCAGGAAAGTGAGCGGATTGCGGAATCCCAGCCCACGGATCTGGATTTGTCCGTGGTGCAGGCCCGCTGCCTGTGTTGGCTTGCTCTCCTGGCGGAATCCCACGAAGACCAGGCCAGCGACGCGGAACGTCGCGGAGACACGGAACAGGCCATGGGCTGGTTCGCCGATTCGATGCGGCTGCGGGATGTGATCGGTGTGGTGTCGTCCATTGAGATCCCTCTGCCCGACACCGCTGGCGAGGATGGCCCTCAGGCCGAGGAGGATCTGGGGCCTCAGGCGGCTTAATCGGTGGCATAGTGGGTAATGACCGCGAGGGACTGCATTGCCGGAAGAGCCCTGCCAGTGCCCGGATTGCCAACGGTTTTACCGGGAGCATGACCGGCTGATCCGGGAGTCCCCCACGCTTCGTCAGCAACAGGAGCTCAACTGGGCAGCACTCCAGTCGTTCCGCACCCTGTCTGGCCGCGTGTTGGAGGATCTGCAGAAGCAGCACGGGTCCCGCCAGACCGCCGATGCAGGCGCTTCAAAGCCTGCATCGGCTAGTGCGCCTGTGTCGGAGGAATCAGGTGATTCCATTCAGCAGGCCATTGCCGATCTGGAGAACATCAACGCCCATCTGTTCTCGATTGAGGCCTTGATGGAACGGGTGTTTGATGTCCGCGTCCCGGATGAAATCGAGCAGAAGTTCCGCGAACTGGCCGGTGAGCTGGCTCCAGACCCCTTGAACGTGGACCGTCTGCGGCTCAACCGTCTGTTGCATCAGACGCCTGATCTGCCTGATCGGAACTGAAGCGCTGCATCTTTGGTTGTGAGCCCTGGACATGAATCCAGGGCTTTTTTGTGGCTGTGTTCAGTGCACGTCGCAGGTGATCTCCACATTGAGTGGATCCACGGCCCAGATGTTTTTGCAGTACTCGGCGATGGAACGGTCGGAGGAGAAGAACCCGGTGCGGGCCGTGTTCAGCAGTGACATCCGATTCCAGTGCATCCGGTCGCTCCAGGCACGGCTCACCGCCTCCTGGGCCCGCAGATAGTCGGCGTAGTCGGCCATCACATAGAAGGGGTCGTTCCCAGTGAGGTTGTCGAGCAGGGGGCGGAACAGTTCGCCGTCGCCGTTGCTGAAGTGCCCCATCTCGATCAACCGCAGGGCTTCCTGCAGTTCCGGCAGTGCCGCGATCACATCGCCAGGGCGGTAGCCGTCCTGCTGCAGGGCCGTGATCTCTTCCACGGTCTTGCCGAACAGGAAGAAGTTCTCGTTTCCCACCAGTTCGCGGATCTCCACATTGGCCCCATCAAGGGTGCCGATGGTGAGGGCACCATTCATGGCGAACTTCATGTTGCCGGTGCCGGAGGCTTCCTTGCCGGCGGTGGAGATCTGTTCAGAGAGGTCGGAGGCGGGATACACCTGCTCTCCAAGCTTCACGTTGTAATCCGGTAGGAACACCACCCGCAGCAGGCCATCCATGTCGGGATCGGCATTGATGGTGTCGGCGATGCCGTTGAGGAAGCGGATGATCAGCTTCGCCATGTAGTAGCCGGGAGCGGCCTTGCCGCCGAAGATCACGGTGCGGGGCGCCATGCCGTCGGTCTGGCCGTTCTTGATCCGCAGGTACTGGGTGATCACCTGCAGGGCATTGAGGTGCTGGCGCTTGTACTCGTGGATGCGCTTCACCTGCACGTCGAACAGGCTGGCGGGGTCCACCAGCACACCGGTGTTGCGGTGGATGTAGGTGGCCAGCTTGCGCTTCACCGAGAGCTTGGTGTTGCCCCAGAGCTCGAGGAAGCCCTGGTCGTTCTGCCGCTCCTCCAGCTTGCGCAGGCTCTCCATGTTGGAGATCCAGTCCGGCCCCACGTGCTGATCCAGCAGGGCTGACATCTCGGGGTTGGCCAGGGCGACCCAGCGGCGCGGGGTGACGCCATTGGTGACGTTGGTGAATTTCTCCGGCCACAGCGCCGCGAACTCCGGCAGCAGGTCGGTTTTCACCAGATCGGAGTGCAGCGCTGCCACACCGTTCACATGGTGGGCACCGATCGTGGCCAGGTGGGCCATGCGCACGGCCTTGCTGCCCTCTTCATCGATGATCGAGAGCTTGCGCTGGATGGCGTCGTTGCCGGGGTAGCGCAGCCTCACCTGCTGCAGGAAGCGTCGGTTGATCTCGTAGATCAGCTCCAGATGGCGGGGCAGCAGGCTGCTGAACAGGTTGAGGTCCCACTTCTCAAGTGCTTCGGGCAGCAGGGTGTGGTTGGTGTAGGCCACGGAGCGGGAGGTGATGTCCCAGGCCCGGTCCCACTCCAAATGCCGATCGTCGATCAGCAGTCGCATCAGCTCCGCCACGGCGATGGCCGGGTGGGTGTCGTTGAGCTGAACCGTCCAGTAGTTGGGGAAGTCCTCGACGGACAGTCCGCGGTTGTCGAGGCTGCGCAGCATGTCCTGCAGTGAGCAGCTGACGAAGAAGTGCTGCTGCTTCAGGCGCAGACGCCGGCCTTCGTCGGTGCCGTCGTTGGGGTACAGCACCTTGGAGAGGGTTTCGCTCCCCACCTTTTCCTCAACGGCGCCGTAGTAGTCGCCGATGTTGAAGGCATAGAAGTCGAAGCTTTCGGTGGCATCGGCACGCCAGAGCCGCAGCCGGTCGCAGATGTTCACCCGATAGCCCAGCACCGGCACGTCATGGGGAATGCCGATGGCGTGTTCCGCCGGGATCCAGCGGGAGCGGTAGTTGCCTTTGTCGTCGATGTAGCTCTCGGTGCGACCGCCGAAGCCCACGAAGCAGGCCTCATCGGGCTGGGGCAGTTCCCAGGGCCAGCCGCCCTTGAGCCATTTGTCGGTGATCTCCACCTGCCAGCCATCGCGGATCAGCTGATCGAAGATGCCGAACTCGTAGCGGATGCCGTAGCCGGTGGCCGGGATCTTCAGGCTGGCCAGCGATTCCATGTAGCAGGCCGCCAGACGGCCGAGGCCTCCATTGCCCAGACCCGGTTCCTCCTCCACATCCAGGATCTGCTGCAACGACTCGATGCCGAAATTCTTCAGGGCCTCTTCGGCTTCCTTCTGAATTCCCAGATTCAGCAGGTTGCTGTGGAGCTGCGGGCCGATCAGAAATTCCGCTGACAGGTAGGCCACCGATTTCTGCGGGCGGGCCCGCATCGCTTCGGTGGTGGCCAGGTAGCGCATCATCAGCCGATCACGCACCGCATAACTCAGGGCCATGTAGAGGTCATGGCGGCTGGCGGTGGGGGCGAGCTTGCCGAGCGTGAAGAACAGGTGTTCCGTCATGCCGTCGAACACGCTCTTGGCATCGAGGCCGGCGCGTTCTGGGTCGTTGTGACAGCCGGGGGTCGGCAGACGCAGATCGAACGGTTGTGACGTGGTCATGGGGGTTCAGCGAGCCATGGAGCGTGGAATCACCGTCAGGCCAGGGGTGCTCGGAGCCCAACTCAATGAATTACCCGGACCGTAGCCATCACAACTGGGGCTGCCTGCAAAAAAGCGCTTAATACAGCATTCCCGGTCAATTGGGATCATCCAGCGAACAGTTCAGCGGCGGAATCACCATTAAGGTTCGGCGTGAGACATGCCCGGCTTGATGCTGCTGCCCACCCTGCTGAGCGAAATCAGCAGTCACGACCTCGAATTGGCGGAAACGCTGATCGGCGTCCTTCGCTTCATGCTGATCTTCGTGGCGGCCCGCACCCTCGCTGAGGTGCTGGTGCGTTTTGAGCTCCCCACGATTCTTGGGGAACTCCTCGCTGGCGTTCTGATTGGTGCTTCGGGCCTTCACCTTCTGGTGCCACCGGAGACCCAGGTGCAACTTTCCGGAGCTTTCTCCGAGGTGGTGGCCGGCCTTTCGCATGTGCCGGTGGAGGAGATTCCAGCCCTCTACAACGAGAGCTTCGGTGCCTTGCAGGCGGTGGCCACGCTGGGGCTGTATTCCCTGCTCTTCCTCACGGGTCTTGAAAGTGAGCTGGAGGAACTGATGGCGGTGGGGGCCCAGGCCTTCAGCGTCGCCGTGGTCGGCGTGGTGCTGCCCTTCGCCCTCGGCACCCTTGGCTTGATGGCGATCTTCCACGTGGATGCGATCCCGGCCATCTTCGCGGGTGCTTCGATGACCGCCACCAGCATCGGCATCACCGCCAGCGTCTTCGGTGAACTCGGCTATCTGCGCACCCGAGAAGGCCAGATCGTGATCGGTGCCGCTGTGCTCGACGACATTCTCGGCATCGTCATCCTGGCCATCGTGGTGTCCCTGGCGGCCGGCGGCAGCCTGGAGATCGGGCCCATCGTTCAGCTGGTGGTGGCGGCCGTTCTGTTTGTGGTGGTGGCCTTGTTGTTAAGCCAGAAGGCTGCCCCCGCCTTCGACTGGGTGATTGATCAGCTCAAGGCTCCCGGCGCCAAGCTGATCGGCTCCTATTTGCTGCTGGCCGTCAGCTGTTTTGTTGCTTCAGCTATTGGTCTGGAGGCTGCACTCGGGGCCTTCGCCGCTGGTTTGATCGCCAGCACCTCCAAACATCGCCACGAGATTCAGGCGGCGGTTACTCCCATCGTTGGCTTGTTCGCCACCGTCTTCTTCGTGTTGGTGGGTGCCGGTATGGACCTCTCAGTGATCAACCCCTCTGATCCGGGCGCCCGTTCCGCCCTGGTGGTGGCAGCGTTCCTGTTTGTGGTGGCGATCATCGGCAAGGTGGCTGCCGGCTGGGCCATCTTCAGCAAGGAAAAGACCAACAACCTGGTGGTGGGGCTGGGAATGATGCCCCGCGGCGAGGTTGGCCTGATCTTCCTGGGCCTGGGCACCGCTTCAGGGCTGCTCAGCCCTGGCCTTGAGGCGGCGATTCTGCTGATGGTGATCGGCACCACGTTCCTGGCGCCAGTGCTGTTGCGCATCGTCCTCAAAGACAAGCCCCCTGAAGACGGCAATCAGGTGCCTGAAGAGTTAGCAGCGGATCCCCTGGCGGGTGCCTCCTGAATCAGTCGTCTTTTCCGGCATTGGCGAGGACGATCAGAACACTCCAGCCCACGGCCACAACGCCAAGGCTGGAGGCCCAGCTCGGACCCAGGACCCAACTGAATCCGAGCTGGGTGACAACGCCCACGACGAGGGCCAGCAGCAGGCTGCTCATCACCAGCACCGGTTGACGCACCGCTTCGGGAAGACCACCCTCCTCCAGGCTGGATTCCAACGTGCTGAGCGGTGCGCTCAGCGGCACGTAAAGGGCGATGGCCCAGAGCAAAGCTCCGCGCCAGACGGATGCGTCCGCCAGCGGTCCGCCCATCACCTCGTAGCTCACCATCCAGGCCGCTTCAGTGCTGCTTAGCATCGCGTCCCTCGCAGCCGGCTGTGGATCGCGTCACCTGGAGCTATCTCGGCCACGCCGTGCACACGGTGCAGCAGCATCCCGAGCAGGACAGCACCGATCATCCGGCGCTTCTGTTGGTGCATGGGTTCGGAGCATCCACCGATCACTGGCGCCACAACATTCCCGTGTTGGCCCAGACCCACGCCGTGCATGCGATTGATCTGCTGGGCTTCGGCAGAAGTGCCAAGCCGGCGGGTCTCAATTACGGGGGTGCCCTGTGGCGCGATCAACTGGTGGCCTATGTGCGCGAGCGGATCGGCCGCCCGACGGTGATCGCCGGCAATTCCCTCGGTGGTTTTGCTGCCCTTGCTGCCGGGGCTGCTTTGGGATCGGACTGTGCGGGAGTCGTGCTGCTCAATGCCGCCGGTCCCTTCAGTGATGAACAGAAACCGCCGCAAGGCTGGGGCGCCATCGCCCGTCAGAGCATCGGCACGGCCCTGCTGAAGAGTCCGGTGCTACAGCGGTTGCTGTTCGAGAACCTGCGCCGACCCGCCACGATCCGCCGCACCCTCAATCAGGTGTACGTCGATAAGACCAACGTCGACGATTGGCTGGTGGAGTCGATTCGGCGCCCCTCCCTGGATCCCGGCGCCTTCGGGGTGTTCCGCACGGTCTTCGATATCCCTCGCGGTCAGCCCCTCGATGAGCTTTTCGCGGAACTCACGGCGCCGCTGTTGTTGCTTTGGGGCATTCGTGATCCCTGGATTAACGCCCCCGGTCGCCGCTCCACCTTCCAGCGCCATGCTCCGGAGGCCACCACCGAGGTGGTTCTGGAGGCCGGACACTGTCCCCACGATGAGGTGCCGGATCAGGTGAATGCGGCGTTGCTGCAATGGCTGGAGAGCCTGAAGTCGGCTGCGGCACCGACAAATGCGGATCTGCTGGCTAGGTGAATGAATGAGCCACCCCGCATCGGCGGATGCCCATGACCCTCACCCAGCAGTCGGCCCCCTACGCCCACTGGGAGTTTGTGCATCCCAGCAGCGGTGATCGGTTGCGAATCATTCCCGAGCGGGGTGGTCTGGTGAGTGGTTGGTCTTGCGGGGGACGGGAGATCCTGTATTTCGATCAAGAGCGTTACGCCGATCCCAGCAAAAGCATTCGCGGCGGCATTCCGGTGTTGTTTCCGATCTGCGGCAATCTGCCCGGAGATGTGCTGCCGGTGGATGGCGTCGACCATCCCCTCAAGCAGCACGGCTTCGCCCGGGACCTTCCCTGGCAGCTTCAGTTGCTGGAGGATCAGAGCGGTGTGTGCCTCAGCCTCTCCAGCACCGACGAAACGTTGAAGGCCTATCCCTTCCCCTTCTGTTTGGAGATGGAGCTGCGCCCGGTGACCGCTGCGTTGGAGATCTCAACCACGGTGCACAACTGCGGTGATGCCGCCATGCCGTTCAGTTTTGGCCTGCACCCCTACTTCAACGTGAGCGATCTGGCCAAGACCCGGCTCACGGGTCTGGCGGAGCGCTGCCTCAACCATCTGGAGATGGCGGAGGCCGCCACCGTGGATCAGCTCAAGCGTTTGCCCGAAGGGGTGGATTTCCTTTGCCAGCCTGCGGGTCCTGTCAGCCTGATCGATGACGCCACCGGTGTGACGCTGGAACTGCAGCATCAGGCACCGCTGGATCTCAGCGTGGTTTGGACCGAGCCCCCGCGGCCAATGGTTTGTCTGGAACCCTGGACCGGTCCGCGGCAGGCCCTGGTGAGCGGTGATCGAAAACTGGTGCTCGAGCCTGGGACGAAGCAGACCCTGGCCTGTCGCTACAGCGTCTCCTGATTCACTCCCGGCAGACGGCCGCGGCTGAGCTGCAGCTTGGGGTCGAACTGGCGTTTCACCGCTTCGATCAGCGGTCGGGACGGACGGTCAAGCCAGACCGGCACGGTTGACCCGGCTGCGCGTTTCAAAAGCGTCATTTCGCCGCCGAGGCTGATCACGCTGCGGCGCAGCGCCTCCAGCTGGTGATCCGGTGTTGTTGCATCGCACCAGCCATCACCGCAGCCGGCTCCCGCGGCCAGTTCCCAGGTCCATGGTTTGAGGGCCCTCATCGCCTCATCCCGCAACAACTGGTGCAATTGGGCCGGCGGTAGCACCAGCCTCACCAGCTGCGCAGAGGGGCTGGCATCGAAGGGTGTGGTGAGGGCATCGGAACAAGGCTGGCGTTCGGCGCTGAGCTGCTGGTTCAGCGCCAACGCCTCGAGCTGCTTCAGCTGATCGTCTACAGCCTGCTCCGACACGCTGCTCACCACCAGCCGCAGCCGCCAGGCACCATCGCCGCCGTTGATCCAGTCACAGCGTTCCGGTGTGAGGCTGGAGCGCAGCAATTCGCTGCGAAAGGCCTCCTGGGCCTTCAGGTCGCCTTCCACAAATAGGCCGCTCCGGGCGGGCCGCAGCGGTTGCAGCCGCAGGGTGAGTTCGGTGATCAGCGCCAGGCTGCCCCAGCTGCCGCAGAGCAGCCGCATCAGGTCGTAGCCCGCCACGTTCTTCACCACCCGTCCACCGGCATGGGCTTCGACGCCATCCGCCCGCAACAGGCCGATGCCAATGATCTGATCGCGCACCCCCAGATGGCGCTGCCGCAGTCCCCCCGCCAGTCCCCGGGCCACCAGGCCGCCGATGCTTCCGGGAGCGCTGGCCCGGGGCCAGTCAATGGGCAGCCATTGCCCCTGCTCCGCCAGCAGATCCTGCAGGTTCTGCAATTGCATGCCGGCTTCCACCGTGATGGTCAGATCGTCCACGGCATGGTCGATCACCCGGTTGAGCTGCCGGCAGGAGAGCACCTCATGGCGGGGATCCAGCGGCGGACCCCAGTCCAGGCGTGTGCCCAGTCCACTGGGACTCCAGGGGTTGCCGTTCTGGTGCCACTGGCGCACCAGATCAATCAGAGCACTGCGGCTGGCGGGGGAATGGCTCACGGCACGATGGTGCCATGAAGGTTGTGGTCATTGACGACGATCCCACCGGCTCGCAGACGGTGCACAGCTGCCCGCTGCTGCTGCGCTGGGATGTCGACACCCTGCGCCAGGGGCTTCGTCATGGGTCTTCGCTGTTGTTTCTGTTGGCCGACACTCGGGCGCTGATGCCCATGGATGCTGCGGAACGCAACCGCGGTATTGCTGTGGCCTTGGATCAGGCGCTGCAGCGGGAGGGATTGGCCCGTGATCAGGTGCTGCTGGTTAGTCGTGGTGATTCGACCTTGCGCGGCCATGGGGTGCTTGAGCCTGAGGTTTTGCAGGCGTCCTTCGGGCCCTTTGATGCCACCTTCCATGTTCCAGCGTTCTTGGAAGGGGGCCGCACCACCGTGAACGGCGTGCATCTCCTCCACGGGGAACCGGTGCACACCACGCCGTTTGCTCAGGATCGGCTGTTCGGTTTCAGCAGCAGTGATCTGGCCCGCTGGTTGGAGGAGAAAAGTGATGGGTCCATTGCCGCGGCGTCGGTGCAGCGCATCAGCGGCCGGGAGCTTGATTCCGCCTGCGCTGCGGGGTTGCCGCTGTTGATTGAGCGTCTGCGTGGGCTCCAGGGCAATGCATCTGTGGTGGTGGATGCCGAGCGGCAGGAGCAGCTCACCGCTTTGGCCGCAGCGGTGCGCGTCCTGCAAGGGCAGAAACGCTTTCTGTTCCGTTCCGCCGCCAGCATGGTGAAGGCCCTGGCGGATCCAGGCCCGCCGCCGCTTGATCCCAAGGGCTTAGCGGGGTTGCGGCTGTTGGCTGACGATGGAACGCCTCTGCCGGGCCTGGTGATGGTGGGCTCCCACGTGCCCTTGGCGGATCAGCAGCTGGAGCTGTTGCTGCAGGAATCGGGTTGCCAAGGGGTTGAACTGTCGGTGCCGCGCATCGCTCGGTTGCTGGAGGGGCCGACACCCGACCTGTTGCTGGCGGATCTGGAGCGGGTCTGGTTGCAGCAGCTGCGGGCGCTGCTGGATCAAGGTCTGACGCCGGTGCTGTTCACCAGCCGCGGTGAGCTGCGTTGTGCTTCCGAACAGGAGGGCCGGCGCTTGTCCTGCGCTCTGGCCGAGTTGATGGGACGACTGGCGTCAGCCCTGGCTCCTGATCTGGGCTATCTGCTCAGCAAAGGCGGCATCACCACCCAGACGCTGCTGGCCCGGGGCCTGGCCCTCGAGTCGGTGCAGCTGGAAGGGCAGCTGCTGCCGGGTCTCTCGCTGGTGCGTCCGTCAGCGGGGCCCTGCAGCGGACTGCCGATTCTCACCTTCCCCGGCAATCTCGGCGTTGCCAGCACCTTGAGGGAGGCCTGGCAGCGGATGGAGGCCGGCTGAGGCGGCCAGCAGTTCCATTGGGTGCTGCACCCGGGCCCGATCGCTCAGATGGCGCCGCAGCTGCAGGGTGCAACCGATGTTGGCGCTGGCCACCAGTTCGGCGCCTGTGCTGCTGAGGTCGTCGGCCTTGATTCGGCCCAGTTCGGCGGCTTCCTCTGGCTGCACCAGGTTGTAGATGCCGGCGCTGCCGCAGCACACCCCCGCCTCGGTTGCTTCCCGCAGCTGAACGTTGGGGATGGCCCGCAGCAGCTGGCGGGGCTGGGCCTGGATGCCCTGGCCATGGATCATGTGGCAGGCGTCATGCATGGCCACGACGCCGGGAAGTGGTTGCAGTTGGGCGCGGAACGACTCCAAAAGGCCGCGGTCCGCCAGGAATTCCTGCACATCCAACACCGGAGCGCGGAATGCCGCCTTGCCGTTCAGGAGCTCGCCGTAGGCCTTCATCGTGTGGCCGCAACCCGAAGCAGCCACCAGCACCGCATCCAGATCTCCCTCAACGGCATTCATGCTCCGAACCAGATCCGTTGCCAATTGGCGCGTGAGTTCCAGCTCCCCCTGGTGATGGCTCACCGCCCCGCAGCAGCCCTGGTCTGCTGGGATGACCACCTCAAATCCGTTGGCCTGCAGCACTTTCACCGTTGCGGTGCTGACGCTGGGATCGAAGCAGCGCTGCACGCAGCCCAGCAAGAGCGCCACGCGGCCGCGGCGTTTGCCGGAGGCGGGATTGATCTGGGGCAGTCGGTCGCTGAAGCTCTCCGGCACCAGGGGTGGCAGCAGCTGCTCCATCGCTTCGATTTCCGGCCCGAACAGACGGGTGAGCCCGGAGCGGCGGGCCAGCTGTTGCAGCGGTGTGCCGGCATAGGCCCGCAAGGGTTGCAGCAGGGCCCGCAGGCGCTTGGGGTAGGGCAGCACCTGCAGCAGCAGCTTGCGGAAGCTGGTTTGCCAACTGCTGCGCTGGTTGGCCTGATTCAGCTTGGGCCGGGTGGCTTCGATCAGCTGGTCGTAGCGGACTCCCGAAGGACAGGCGGAAACACAGGCGTAACAGCCCAGGCAGGTGTCGAAATGGCTGGCCACCGTGGCATCCAGCTCCAGGTCACCGGCTTCGATCGCCCGCAGCGCATGGATGCGGCCGCGGGGCGAGTCCATCTCACTGGCCAGCACGCGATAGCTGGCACAGGTGGGCAGGCAGAAGCCGCAGTGCACGCAGGGGTCTGCTGCACCTGCGGGAAGCCCGGGGAGCTGGGTTGGAGAGGCCATCGCCTGAGTCTGGCGTGAATGGCAGCTCTGGTGATCAGAAGCGCTGGATGATCGCTTCGGCGAAACCGCTGCAGCTCACCGGATCCACCTGGGGCTCCATCAGTCGGGCCAGGTCGTAGGTGACCTTCTTGTCGGCAATGGCGGCACTGAGGCCCTTGGTCACCAGATCAGCAGCCTCCTGCCAGCCGAGGAACTCCAGCATCATCACGCCACTCAGGATCACCGAGCCCGGGTTGATCCGATCCAGGCCGGCGTGTTTCGGGGCGGTGCCGTGGGTGGCTTCGAAGATGGCGGCGTTCTCGCCGATGTTGGCGCCGGGGGCCATGCCCAAGCCACCGACCATCGCGGCGGCGGCGTCGGAGATGTAATCGCCGTTGAGGTTCAACGTGGCGAGGATCGAATACTCCTGGGGCCGGGTTTGGATTTGCTGGAAAATGCTGTCGGCGATGCGGTCATCCACCAGCACCATCGACCTCCACTTGCCGCCACCATGGCTGCTGCCGATGGCGTCGATCACCGCCTGCACCTCGGCGTCGATGTCGGCTTTCTTCTCTGGAGTGAGGCTGTCGTAGCCAGGCTCGATCATGCGGGCGTTGGCCTGCACGCTCAGGTTGGGATCCTTCTCGAGGTTGCCGAGGATCCAGCTTTCCCGCTCGGTGATGCACACATCGCGGAATTCGGTGGTGGCCAGCTCGTAGCCCCAGTCGCGGAAGGCTCCTTCCGTGAACTTCATGATGTTGCCCTTGTGCACCAGGGTCACGTGGCGCTTGTCGCCCTGAAGACGCAGGGCGTGCTGGATGGCCTTGCGGATGTGGCGCTGGCTGCCGGCTTTGCTCACCGGCTTGATGCCGATGCCTGAACCTTCTGGGATCTGGCGCTTGCCCAGTTTGCCGTTGGCAGGGATCACAACCTCGTTGAGGTGCTTGCGCAGCTCCTGGCCAACGGGGTCATCGGCTTCCCATTCCACCCCCATGTAGATGTCTTCGGTGTTCTCCCGGTAAACGATCACGTCCAGATCCTGGGGACGCTTATGGGGGCTTGGGGTGCCCTCGTAGTAGCGGCAGGGCCGCACGCAGGAATACAGATCAAAGATCTGGCGCAGGGCCACGTTCAGCGAACGGATGCCACCGCCCACGGGTGTGGTGAGGGGGCCTTTGATGGCTACGCCGTAGGTGCGGATCGCCTCGAGGGTGTCCTCCGGTAGGTACTGGTAGGTGCCGTAGAGGTCGCAAGCTTCATCGCCGGCGTAGACCTTGAACCATTCGATGCTCTTGCTGCCGCCGTAGGCCTGGGCCACGGCCGCATCCAGCACCTTCTGGGTTGCGGGCCAGATGTCCACGCCGGTGCCATCGCCCCGGATGAAGGGAATGATCGGGTTGTCGGCCACCACGGGCTGACCGTTCTCGAAGCGGATCGGTGTGCCCTGGCTCGGGGCGGTGAGCTTCTCGAACTGGGCCATGGCGGTTGGTCGGGCGTCAGCAGGCCGAGCCTATGACTGAGCCGGGAGCCCTACGGTTTCAAACAGTGCAGACCGCGCATTGATGGCCAGTGAGCAGGTGTGGGTGGTGGCGGCCTGCTTCAACGAAGCCGAGGTGATCAGCGTCTTTTTAGAGCGGGTCATGGCCTTGCCGGAGGTGAACCATCTGCTGCTCATCGATGACGGTTCCTCCGATGCCACCGTTGCTGTGATCCGTGCCTGGCAGAAGAGTCATGCCGACCAGGCCGTCACCTTGTTGGAACTCACTCGCAACTTTGGCAAGGAGGCCGCGATGCTTGCGGGGTTGGACTACGCCAAAGGCCGCTGTGCGGCCGCGGTGCTGATTGATTCCGATCTGCAGCATCCGCCGGAGCGGATTCCGGCAATGGTGCAGGCCTGGCGTAACGGCGCTGAGGTGGTCACCGCGGTGCGGGATGACCGCGATGCCGAAGGGCTGGTGAAGGTGGCCACGGCCTCCTGGTTCTACCGGGTGTTCAACCGCCTGGTGGATTCGATTCAGCTGCAGGAGGGCGCCGGCGATTTCCGCCTGTTGAGTGCTCCAGTTGTAGAGGCCGTGACCCAGTTGCGTGAGGCCACCCGTTTCTCCAAGGGGCTGATGCCCTGGACCGGCTACCGCAGCGAGGAGATCGCTTACAGCCGGGTGGCCCGCGTTGGAGGCAGTACGTCCTGGAGCTCCCTCAAGCTTTGGCGCTATGCCCTGGACGGCATCTTTTCATTCACGGTGAAGCCGTTGAAGGTTTGGGGTGTGATCGGTGTGCTGATTTCGTTCCTGAGCTTTGTCTATGCCGCCCTGATCGTGCTGCGTACCTTGGCCTTTGGTGTCGACCTGCCGGGCTACGCCTCACTGATCGTCGCTGTTCTGTTCTTGGGGGGAATTCAGCTGATCGGCATCGGCGTGCTGGGCGAATACATCGGTCGGATCTACATCGATGTGAAACGGCGGCCGCACTATTTCGTCAGGGCTGTGCATCAGGGCTCAAAGCTTCTGCGCTGAAGCCCACTCCTTTTGGCGGTTGGTCGAATTGAAAAAGGCCACCGACTGCTGAAAGGCCGCCTGATCCATTCCCAACGCAGCATTGGGGAGGGCTGGGTGGATGAGCACAACAGGTTGTGAAGCACGATCAACGGCCATGGAGCTGTATGCAGTTTCCCAACTGCGGCGGAACGCTGTTCCGAACATCGATCCACTGAACAACACCCCGGCGAAGCGTCGGTTGGTTGCAAGTCCGGCCTGTCGCAGGCGCGGGATGGCCAGCCCGCTCAGCAGCTGCAGAATCATCCACTTGATCAGACCACCTGTCTGCAGGCTGCGCCACCAAAGCCGGAGTGACAGACCCTCCGGCAGGGATTCCCGCGTCGTGCGCACCCAGGTGATCGATTCGGAACGGGACAGATCCAGCACCGCATCCAGCACCAGGGGCACGAGGTGAATGTGCTGGTGGCCATCGAGGCGGATCTGCCGCAGTCCTGTGAGCTGGCGGTAGCGGCGGATCTGCTGCAGCAAAACAGCGCGCAACTGAGGGGCGATCCGTTGGCGCTGCCAGGGCAGGAGCGAAGCCAGCAGCAAGCGTCCGAATCCGGTCGGAAGATCCGGGCTGTCGGGCAGGCCATGCCCCTCAGTGAGACAGACATGCAGGCTGAGCGGTGGTGGGTCAGCAAGGTCTCGCCATGTATCAACGGCGGCGGTCGCGCTGGGACCATTCACCAGAAGACTGGCCCCGTGAAGCCGCCCGCTTTGGGCCAGATCGAGGATGGCTGCATCCACACCCTCCGCCAGGCCGAGATCATCGGCGTGAAGCAGAGGAGGTTGGCCGTTCTGATGCTCACGGGCCTTGGCACTAAAGCGGGCCGCTCGGCTCCAGATCACGGCATTCAGCAGCGTGGGTGTGAACACCAGCACCAGGGTTGGGGCCTGGAGCAGCGGTAGGAGGGCACACACACTGAGGTTGACCATGTACTGCAGCAGCAGCCAGCGACGGGCGAACTGGCGCCCCCCCGTCTCTTCCCGGAACGTCAGCAGGGCATGGCCGAGATACCCCGCCATGGAGGCGGCCAGGAAGGCGATGGGGTTGGCCAGGCTCAGGCTCATCAACGGGCCCAGCAGCAGCAGCACGATGATGTGAACGGCTGCGGCCGCGCCCCCCACCAGGCCGTAGCGCAGCAGGCGGTTCAGCAGAGGCATCATGGGCACTGTGGGGGCGTGCTATTGCAGCGCTGCAGCAGGGCCTCAATCAGCCGCCAGGCCTTTTGTTCGTAGCGTTTGACGAAGTCTTCAAAGCTCTGGGCCGCCGCCTCATCGGCACCATCGGAAATCACTCGCAGCACCAGCCAGGGGACGCCCTCCTGCTCGGCCACCTGTGCGATGGCGGCGCCTTCCATCTCAACGGCCTGAAGGTCGGGCAGGGCATCCCGCAGCGCTTGCAGCACCGCTGGATCGCCGATGAAACGATCTCCTGTGGCGATCAGACCGCTGCTGGGCCGAGCGAACCCGTCCAGATCGCCTGCGCTATGGGCCTCCAGCAGAGCGGTCTTGGCCCAGTTGAACCAAGCCGGCTGCGGTTGGAGCCGGTCCTGCTTCAGTGCTGGCAGCGTGAAGCGTGGGAACAGGGGTCGGGCATCCATGTCGTGCTGCACCACGGCATCGGCCAACACCACATCCCATTGGCGTAGAGCCGGATCCGCTGCGCCGGCGACGCCGGTGAACAACAGCAGATCGATGCCGGGATCGCTGGCCAGCAGCCGTGTGGCCGCACGCGCAGCGCTCACCTTTCCCCAGCCGCTCCAGGCCAGGCTGAGGCGGATGTTGTCGCCCCACACGCCCCTGTGGATCGTCAGGTCTCCATGGTCGCTGCAGCTCAGATCCGTGAGGTGGCTGAGATCCGAGCCGACCTCCTCCGGCATGGCGCCCAGCAAGCCGATATGCAGCGGTTGCGTCATGGTTTCGTGAACCTCGCGCAACCGTAACGGCGACCTTCTGCTTCTCTCTGCACACTGTGCGGAATGAGGAGGTTGCAGTGAACGCGGGCGAGTCGGTACACAGCGTGGCCCGGATGCGAGCACTGGCGTCCACGATCACTCTTGTTCGCCGTCAGTTTCCTGCTGCTCAGGCCAACCTCAGCCCCTGGCGGGACGACCCGCAGACCCGACAATGGAGTGAAACGGAATCGCTCGACCTCTCCTTTCATTTCCCAGGCTGGAGTCCACGCCTGGAATGCCGCAGTTTGCTGATGCAGTTGCGGATCAGCGGGGAGCGGGGTGACGACCAGCTGCGCCTCCTGGGGGTGTTGATGCGGGGCATGACCTATGACGGCGAACGCTGGCGCCTTGCCACGGTTGGTGAATGGTTGCCGGAAGGTCCCCACCTGCCTCAGCAGCAGCAGGTGAAGCAGCTTCAGCAGATCTGTCGCGAGTTGTTCGAGCTCTTTGATGGCACCGTTGCGTCTGAACCAGCGGCGTAACCCTTCGCAACGCACGAAGCCGTCCTGCCTTGAACTCCTTTTAAGTTCGAAGTCAGGCCATTTCTCGCAATCATGTCTGTCGCCCTTGCTGCCCAGCTCCGGGAAGGCACGAAAAAGTCGCACACCATGGCGGAGAACACCGGCTTCGTGAGCTGCTTTCTGAAGGGAGTCGTTGATAAGGCCAGCTACCGCAAGCTGGTGGCTGATCTGTATTTCGTCTACTCCGCCATGGAGGAGGAGATCGGCAAGCTGACCGATCATCCGGTGGTGGGTCCGGTTGCCATGACCCAGCTGAACCGTCGTGAGGCACTCGAGCAAGACCTCACCTATTACTTCGGCGACAGCTGGAAGGACGACATCCAGCCATCCCCTTCGGCAGCGGCCTACGTGGAGCGCATTCATGCCGTGGCCCAGGAGTCACCCGAGCTGTTGGTGGGTCACCACTACACCCGTTACCTCGGTGATCTTTCCGGTGGTCAGATCCTCAAGAACATTGCCCAGAAGGCGATGAACATGGAGGGTGATGCGGGCCTGCGCTTCTACGTCTTCGACGACATCGCCGATGAGAAAGCGTTCAAGACGACCTATCGCTCGGCCATGGACACGCTGCCGATCGATCAGGCCATGGCCGATCGCATCGTTGAAGAGGCCAATCACGCCTTCCACCTGAACATGAACATGTTCAAGGAACTGGAGGGAAACCTGGTCGCCGCCATTGGCAAGGTGCTGTTTGGTTTCCTCACCCGCCGTCAGCGGGCCGGCAGCACGGAGGCTGTTGCGGCCTGATTCGCTGTCTAAGTCGTTGGCCCCTGCGCTTGTCCGCTTTCTGGTTCCCGGCACCAGTGCCAGGTTCCGGTGTGGCGGACTCAGTGTCGAACAGCAGACGGCCCGACTGGTGGCGAGTCTGTGCCCGACGGAACTCGTCACCTACCGCGAACGTTCACCCGACCATCGGTACCTGGACGACTGCCTTCGCCTGGAGCCTCCGGATCCCAAGGTTCTCTGGGTGGTCAGCTGGGGCTTTGATGTGCCCGGTTTGATCCAACGGCTCAAAGGCCGTCGGGTTGCGTACCACGCCCACAGCAGCGAGTACGGCTTTGACTTGCCGCCAGGTGTTCCGGTGTTGGCCGTCAGCCGCAACACCTTGGGCTATTGGGGCAACAAAGCTCCCCGCAATCCGCTGCTCCTGGTTTCGAATGCCCTGGGCCAGGACTGGCTCGACCGTGGCGACCGTTCAATCGGCCAGCGTCGACCGATCGATGTGCTGGTGCAGGCCCGCAAGAGCAGCCCCTATGTGCTGAAGCAACTGGTGCCGGCGTTGCGACAGGCGGGCCTCGTGGTGGAGGTCCAGAAGGGCTGGGTGGATGACCTGGTGGGTCTGTTCAATGGCTCCACCGTGTACCTCTACGACTCGGCGGAGTACTGGCGCGGCCGCGGCGTGACCGAGGGCTTTGGATTGCCGCCGCTTGAAGCGTTGGCCTGTGGATGCGTTGTGTTCAGCAGCCTGAATCACGCCCTGGCGGACTACGGCGACCCTGGTCACACCATGCATCAGATCGGTTGTGGGCGGCTTGATTTCGATCTCGAGAGGATCAAGGCTGCCGTTGCCTCTCCTCATCACTGGCGACCCGCCGGCGATCGCCTGGAGGTGCTGCTGCAGAAGTGTTCAGAAGCTTCCCTGTTGGAACGCTGGCGGGATGCCTTCGTTCATCTGGAGGCTCTGGAAGCTGCGTCGGGGCCATTCTTGAGCACTCCTCCCACGTGGCGGTTGCGTCTGCAGCAGCTGTTCACTCGGCTGCAGCGAGTGGTCAATCGGTTGCCCGGCTGGCCGAAGGGATAAAACCATCCCCCGTGACCCCGACTTAAGTTCTTCAAAGCACTGCTGGAACTTGATTCAGACGAAAGTTCTGGCCATTGGGAGATGTTGATGCAGAGCAGAACCCTCAGTGATCTTGCGGTTCTGTTGAATCATTTGCCACGGCGGCGTCTGCGGCTGATGGGGGTGGTTCTTGTGGCCTCTTTCCTTCAAGGCTTGCTTGACATGTTGTTGGTGGGCCTGATGGCTCGCATGGTTGGCTTGCTTGCGGGCGTGAAGCTGCAGGATCAGATCCCAGGGATTCGCGTGTTTGGCGGATCGTTGCTGGATCAGGCGGGTTGGCTGATTGGTCTGCTGATTGCCGCATTTTGGTTCACCTCCATCATTCGTTTCGGTGTTTCGCTGATGCAGAGCATGCTCAGCGCGGAAATCTGGAACGATTTGGTGAACAGGGTGTATGCCAATTTGATGCGGCAGCGCTATGCCTTTTTTACGGAAAATCGAACAGCAAATCTCTCGGAAAGTTTTAACCGAGTTTTGAATCGTATCTCCACGGCGGTGATCAGTCCTCTGATTACCATTGCTGGCAATTTGTTGTCTGTTGTTGTTTTACTTGTAGGTGTCAACATCATTCTTGGCTGGAAAGCCCTGTTGATGTTTGCGCTGATGTTGATGGCCTATGTGGTGTCGTCACGCTTGATCACTCCTTATTTGCGTTTAGGAACCAAGCAAAGGGTTCGCTACACAAGGCGGATTAACATGATTCTGATGGAATCCCTTCGCTCAATGCGGGATGTCCAGCTTTATTCGGCAGATCAATATTTCACGTCTCGCTTTTCCCGCGACGGAGTGATCGCAAAGCGGTACGACCGTCTGACCCGACTGCTTCCTGATGTTCCGCGTTATGTGATCGAACCCGTCGCTGTCACCGTTCTCTTCGCGATTGGTGTGGGGCCTTCACTGATGGCTGGGGACATGGAAAGTGTTCGCGAGAGCTTGCCATTGATTTCAGTGATTCTTGTGACGCTGCTGCGGATTTCTGGACCGCTTCAGTCCATGTTCCGCAGCGTGAACAAGTTGCGAGGTGGTTTGCCGGAGATCAAGGATGCTCTCGATCTTCTTCAGCTGAAGCCGGAACGTCTCACCTTGCAAAGCCCGGGTGTTCCTTCTCCCAGTGGAGTTTCTCCCCGTCGTCTGATTCAGCTTGACAACGTCGGTTTCACCTACGCTGGCCGAGATCAGCCTGTGCTTGAGGGGATCAATCTTTCGATCCCTATTGGCTCGCGCATTGCACTGGTGGGCCGTACGGGCAGTGGTAAAACAACTTTGGCCCACATCATTCTTGGCCTCTACAGCCCAAGCTCTGGGGAGCTTTGCCTCGATGGGATTCCTCTGACTGCGGAGGAGATGCCCGCATGGCAGGCCAATTGTGCCTTGGTTCCACAAGACATTCGTTTGTTGGATACCAGTGTTCGCGAGAACATTGCCTTCGGTCAGTCCGGTGACGACATTGACGATGATGAGGTTTGGAATGCGCTTGCCGCAGCTCAATTTGATGATGTTGTGAGCCAGATGCCCTATGGGCTCTACACGATGATTGGTGAGAATGGTGTGAAGTTGTCTGGAGGACAGCGTCAACGACTCTCCTTAGCTCGTGCTTTCTATCGAAAGGCAAGTGTCTTGATTCTGGATGAAGCGACAAGCGCGTTAGACAACAAAACAGAGCATGAAGTGATGCAGGCCCTCGACATCATTGGTCGCCGTTGCACCACGATCGTGATTGCTCATCGTTTGTCGACGGTTCGTAAATGTGATCAGGTGTTTGAAGTCAGTGATGGACGCATCAAGGCGTCCGGTAGTTTTGAAGATCTCGTCAAAATTTCAGACAGTTTCCGTGAGATGAATCGATTGGAATCAACCTGATCACCGATGGCTGATTTCGTTGTCTTGGCAACGGCGGATTGGGATCACCGCCTGTGGACGAACAAGCAGCACACCGCGCTTTCCCTACACCGGGCTGGTCACCGCGTGCTGTACATCGAGTCTCTTGGGTTGCGTCCCCCGCGCGTTGATCGTCAGGACCGGCAGCGGATCGTCAAGCGTCTGAGGAGGATGTTCAGCCCGCCGCGCCAGGTTGAGCCGGGCTTGTGGGTCTGGTCACCAATGGTGATTCCCGGTGGGACACGTGGGGTGTTGATGCGGATCAACCGGGTGCTGTTCAGTGGTGCTCTGGCCTGGGTTCTTCGGCGTCTGCGTTTTCGCTCGCCACTGTTGTGGACTTACAACCCGCTGACCAGTCGTTATCTCAACCTCAAACGACCCGCTGCGGCCTCGACGTCGTCGATGTTCTCCGCTGCCATCTACCACTGCGTCGATCGTATCCATGCCCAGCCAGGCATGCCCGCCACCTTGATTGCTGACAGCGAGCGCCAGTTGTGTCGCACGGTGAATGTGGTGTTCACCACGTCTCCTGATCTTCAGGCGTCGTTGATGCGACTGAATGCCTGCACGTACCACTACGGCAACGTTGCCGATCAGGCCCATTTCGCTGCCGCTCTGGATGCGCCCCATGCTCCGGAGCCTCTGGCTGGCATCCCGAAGCCTCGCCTGATGTTCGTCGGCGCGATCGATTCCTACAAGCTTGATCTGCCCATGCTGACGGCCCTGGCCCGTCAACGTTTGGAGTGGTCGTTCGTTCTGTTGGGGCCTGTTGGCGAGGCTGATCCGGACACATGCATCACGGCCCTCCAGGCCTTGCCGAATGTGCACGTCATGGGTTTGCAACCCTATGCCGATTTGCCGGCATGGCTTGCCCATGCCGATGTGGCTCTGCTGCCACTGCAGGAGAACACCTACACGCAGCACATGTTCCCGATGAAATTTTTCGAATACCTGGCAGCTGGGCGACCCGTGGTGGCCACCCGAATTCCGGCGTTGCGCCCCTACGTCTCTGGAGCGTTGCTTTGCCCTCCCGATGCGGAGGCGTTCGATGCCGCCATCGCGACGGCCTTGGCGGGTGATGGCCCACCTTTGCAGCAGCGTTTGGCCCTGGCTGCTGAACACACCTATGAGAGCCGCACCCGCAAGATGCTTGCTGACCTGCAGCGGGATGGATTGTTGGATGCGGCATCAACTGGTCGGTCGATGTTGCGGGCCCACGTCCGAACCTGGCCACTCCAGCGGCTGTTGATGCCAGCCTTGTTTCGCTCGGTGCGGTTGCGCAACCGGTGTGGGCGCAGTGAAGCCGGACGTCAGCTGTTGGGCTGGATTGATGGGCACCATCCGATTGAGCCGCAGGTGCTTGATGCACAGATTCCCCGCCTCATCCAGAAAGGGCTGTATGCCGAGGCCTTGGCGCTGATGGAGCGGTCCTGGCTGGAGCTCGGCCGCACCGATCACCTTCACCACCTGTTGTTCCGCCGTGGCGCCAGGCCCAAGGCGCTGGAGGAGCAGATCGCCTTGTTTGAGACCCTGGGTTCCAGCACCCGCCTGCCCCTCAGCTACCGCGCCTACTGCAGGGTTGTGTGTGCTTACCGCGCTGCTGAAGCCAAAGACCCTGAGCTGATGCGTGCTTCGCTTGCAGCGTTGGACGCAGTGGCATCAGGGCTGGAAAACGATCCCAACACACCTTTGTGTCGCCAGGGGAATCGCTTCAACCGCGCCAAGCTGCTGATCTCCTGTTACGCCACCTCGCTGCGGCTTCAGCTCACCCTGGCGGATCGCTCCGGTGCTGCTCGCCTCGGGCGGCGTGCGCTGCAGTTCTGTGCACGCCTCGATCTCACCATGATCGAAACCGATACCTCCTTCCGGCTCACACGGAATCTGATGCGCGTGCTGGCGATCAATGCTCTTGAGGCCTGGGCTTCAGCGGATGTCGCGCTCTATTGGCAGGCGAGGCAGGCGTTGCAAGCCGTTCATGACCATGCCCATCGACCGGAGCATGACGATCGCGAGGTGCAGGAAGACCATCGTGGCTTCGCCGTACAGGTGATGGAGCGTGTCGTCTTGATGGACCCCGCCCTCGCTGACGTGGCCGCAAGGCGCAGGGCCACCGAAGATTTGATGCTGTTGCTGTTTCGCGCCAAGATCGTCAACGAGGCTTGGCGGGCCGAGCGGTTGCCGGGAGTGTTGCCTTGTTTCGAGGGCTTTCTTAAGTCTCACCCTGCGACGTCGACTACGCCATGACCCGAAGGGTCGTGCTTTATATCGATTCTCTCAAGACCGGTGGGGCCGAGCGCGTCACCCTTTTGCTTGCACGCTGGCTTGTGGAAGCGGGCTGGCAGGCCACGGTGCTCACCCGCCATGGTTCGTCCCGCGATTTCTATCCCGTCCCGGTAGGTGTTCAACGGGCTCTGGAACCCGGAGATCCGATCTGGTTAAGACGCTTCGGGCCGTTGGGTTTCCCCCTTCGCGTGCTGCGGTTGCGCGCATGGTTGCGGCGCCATCAACCCGATCTGGTTCTCGGCATGACCACCCTGCCGGCGATCAAGTTGCTGTTGGCGGTGCGGGGCATGGCCTGCCCATGCATCGTGTCGGAACGGAACTTCCCCCCTTTGAAGCGGCCGAGTTGGCCCTGGCGGTTGCTGCGACGGCTCACTTATCCGTGGGCCCAGCTGCATCTTGTGCAAACCGCGGCCACGGGTCACTGGCTGGCCCAGCATTTGAGGGCGCGTCCCCAACTCTGTCTGCCCAACCCCGTGGCCTGGCCTTTGCCCCGCTTTGCGCCTGACCCCGACCCCATCGCTTGGCTGCTCCGCCGGAATGTCGGAGCTGACCAGCAGGTGCTCCTGGCTGTGGGAACCAAATCCCATCAAAAGGGCTTTGACCGCTTGGTCTCCATGTTTGGCCTGTTGGCGCAGCGGCATCCAGCCGTGCATCTGGTGATCCTTGGCCTCGATCAGGGGCCATATCACGGTGTTGACCAACAGGCCCAGTTGCGCCGTTTGCTGCCCCAGGGATCCAGCCGCTTGCACTTCCCCGGGCGGGTGGGCAATGTTCAGGATTGGTACGAGCGGGCCGATATGTTCCTGCTCCCCTCTCGCTACGAGGGTTTTCCCAACGTGCTGCTCGAAGCCATGGCCAGCGGCTGTTGTTGCGTCTCGTCCGACTGCCCCCAGGGCCCAGCCGAGTTGATCCGCGATGGCGTTGACGGTCGTTTGTTGGCGAACAATGCCACCCCGGAGACCTGGGCTGAGCTGGTGTCGGAGCTACTCGAGGACTCAGACCAACGCCTGCGCTTAGGGGATGCTGCTCTGGAGGTGCGGCAACGCTTTTCCGAGGAACGCCTGCGCCGGTGTTTCATGCACGGCGTGTTGCAGCTGGTTGGTGATGACTGAATCAGTGTCGGCTGCAGGCCGTGATGATCTCTGGCTGGTGCTGCCACATCTCGGAGCGGGGGGCGCTCAGAAAGTGGCCTTGATTGCCGCCCGTCATTTTGCGGCGCAGGGCTTGAAGGTGAAGCTGGTGACGCTGATCCCGGGGCATCCTGTGGCCCATACCCTTCCCGACGGGATTCCTTGGCTTGAACTGGGGGCGCCGACCCATCGCGCCTGGTGGGCCCGCGCTGGTCGTTTCGCCCTGGCGCAGCTTGACAAGCTGATCCGCCTGTTCTTCCAGCTGCAGTTGCGCTGGTTCGAGGGTTGGTTCCAAACCTGCATCCATCCCGAGGGGCTGGGGCTCGCCATGAGGCTCTTTCATGTCGGCACCGAGGCGACGGCTGGCTTGCGTTTGCGCCAGTTACGCCGGGAGTTCCGTCGTCAGCGGCCCCATCGGGTTTTGGCTCTGCTGACCCGCACCAACATCACCTGTTGTTGTGCTGCTTGGGACTTGCCGATCCACCTTGTTGTATCGGAGCGCAACGACCCCTCGCTTCAGCTGCTGCCGGAGGTGTGGCAGCGTCTGCGGCCGCTTGCCTATCGCCGGGCCGATGTGGTGACCGCCAACACAGCCGGCGTTCTCTCGGCTTTGGACTCCATGGGGGCTTGGGAGCGATTGGCCCTTCTGCCTAATCCGTTGCCCGGTGCCTCCAAGGTTGTGGCTCGTGGAGAACAAGCGCGGGCCTCTGGCTTCATCAGTGTTGCCAGGTTGGTGCCCCAGAAAGGCCTGGATGTCTTGGTCGCTGCTCTGCCGAAGCTGAGCGGATCCGCAGCTGCATGGCCCGTCAACCTGGTGGGTGATGGGCCCGAGCGTGAGGCGTTGCAGCAACAGGCCAAGGATCTGGGGGTCTCCAGTCGGCTGCGCTTCCTGGGCTTTCGCTCGGATCCAGATCAGTTCCTGGCGGAAGCTGCCGTGTTTGTGCTTCCCTCCCGTTTTGAAGGCATGCCCAATGCTCTGCTGGAAGCCATGGCTGCCGGTCTGGCCGTGATCGTGACGGACGCATCTCCTGGCCCTTTAGAGGTGGTTGAGCCCGGGATCAGCGGATTGGTCGTTCCCAGCGATGATCCGGCCGCTCTAGCGGAAGCCATGCAGGCGCTGGTTTCGGATCCAGACCGTTGCCGGCGGATGGGGGCAGCGGCCAAGGCACGAATTGCTGCGTTGGATTGGCCCCAGTTGGAACCGCTCTGGCGGTCGATCCTGGCGTTGTCATGACCGCTCGTGTCCTGGTGTTGGCCCCGACCCGACGGGCGCGGACGGAAACCTTTGTGCGCGCCAATCTGGCCCGCTTGCCCTTTGCGGTAGAGGCCTGTTTCGGGGATGAGATGCCTTGGAGCGAGCCCCTCAAAGCCCTCTATGGCCTGGCGGTGCTGACCAGCAAAGTCTGCACCCGCTTGGGCTGGCTTCGGCTGGCCACACTTCCCACTTCAATCGTGGCCATGCTTTTGGTGAAACGCCACCGGCCGGATGTGGTGATGGTGGAGTTCGGTTTCCATGCCGTCAGGGTGATGGAGCTGGCTCGTATGGGAGTGCCCCTGGCGGTTCACTTCCGCGGCGCCGATGCCTCAGCGGAGCGCTACCTGAAGCGCCTCGAGCCGCGCTACCGCCGATTGTTTCAGCTCACCTCGGCTGTGATCGTCAAGAACCAAACGATGCGGAGCCGATTGATCTCCCTCGGAGCCCAGCCGGCACAGCTCGTGATCAGTCCATCCGGTGCCGATGAGCGGCGGTTTCAGGGAGCTACTCCCGCATCCATGCCTCCGCGGTTTCTGGCGGTGGGACGCTTTGTGGCCAAAAAAGGGCCGCTGGACACCCTGGAGGCTTTTGCTCTCTTGCAAGGCCTGACGGATCATGCTGATGCCTGCAGCCTGGTGATGGTGGGTGATGGACCTCTCCTTTCCGTCGTGCAGGACAGGGCTCACCAGCTGGGACTTGAGCATCTTGTTGAGTTCCCAGGTGTTCTTTCGCCGGATGCAGTGGTGCAGGAGATGAGGCGTGCACGGGTGTTTGTGCAGCATTCCCGCACAGCGGAAGATGGTGATGAGGAGGGATGCCCGGTCTCCGTGATGGAAGCCCAGCTTTGTGGTCTGCCCGTTGTGGCGACCCGTCATGGCGGGATTCCAGATGTGGTTGTGGATCAACAGACCGGAAGGCTGGTGGAGGAAGGCGATCTGTGGGGGATGGCGGAGGCCATGGCCTTGCTGGCCGATCGTCCGGAACTTGCCGCTGCTTGGGGGGCTGCCGGTCAACGTCGGACCCAGGCACGATTCACCGTGAAGCACCACGTGGATCAGATCACCATGCTGCTCAACGATCTGGTGGACCACAGACCATGAGCAGCAAACGTCTGAAGTTGCTGCTGATCCGGGGGCTCGGCCACAGCGGTACAACCATGCTGGATCTGGCCCTTGGGGCGCATCCACAGATCATCGGCCTGGGTGAAGCGGCACGAATTCTGGCGACGCCAAAGCCGGGGGATGAGCATCGCGGGCCCAGCCAACTTCGTGGTGCCCATCGGTTTGAGCGACGTTGCACCTGTGGGGTCGTTGCGGCGGAGTGCCCCATCTGGGGCCCTCAGCTTGAGTGGCTTCGCCTGCACGACCAAATGCCGATGCAGGAGAAAGTGCTGCGGCTGCTGAAGGGTTCCCCCCACGACGGCGGGGCCGTCTGGCATGTGGATTCGTACCAGGACGATCTGGAGATGACGCGGTTGCCCGAGGCGATGTTTGACATCCGGATCATCCATCTCGTGCGCGATGTGCGTTCCTGGGTGCATTCCCGCGCCAGGGCCGGCCGCAAGTCCGGTCTGCGCTGGCCTGCCATGCGTCAGCTGGCGCGTTGGTGGCGTGTCAACGCCAAGTTCGAACGGTCTTTCCGGCAGTCTCCTTACCCGGTGTTTCATCTGGGGTATGAGGAATTTGCGCTTCAACCCCAGCGCAGTTTGGAGTTGCTCTCCACCTGGCTGTCCATCGATTTTCAGGAGGCGATGCTGGCTCCCGGCCAGAACAGCAGCAGCCACATCCTTGCGGGCAATCGGGTGCGTTTTGATGCGGAGCGCAGTCGAACAATCGCCTACGACGGCGCTTGGTTAGGAGCACCGGCACCCACGGCTGCCCATCTCGGCTTGCTTTTGCCCAACGTGGCTCGCATGAATCGCCGCCTGGTGTATTCCAACGGTTTGCTGTGACGGGCTGCTGTGCGGTGGGTCGCCTTAGGCGTCTCTCCAGGTCATCGCGGTGGCCCAGTGCTGCTCAATGCCGAGATCCGGACACCGTTCCTGAACCGCCGTCACCAACGGGGTGAAGTGCTGGCCAAGACGCCGTAACACCTCCGTTGGAACAGCTGTGGTGGCCTGACTGGCATTCACCCGGTGGCTCAGTTCGGGGATCTGCTCCGCAATGTTCAGACAGCGGCACAACGCACGGTGGTTGTCTGCGGTGAAAAGGGTTTCGTACAAGCCGATGAAGACATTTGATGCAGCGAACCCGTTCTTAAGGGCATCGAGGGTGGCGGGGTAATCGTTCCGAGGAGAGTCACGCTTGAGCAGTTTGAGGCTGGCCTTGTTCAGGTGCTCGATTTCATGCTTGGGGGATAGCAAGCCCTGCTTGCGCAGTTGCATGCGTTGCTGCGACAAGAACCGTTCCACTGGGTCGCGCATGATGAACACCGCCCGCGTTTGCACGCCGCGTTGCGCGAAGGCCTTCTGGATGCGTTGATAGCTCTCCGCGCTCAACCCGGCATAAGAGGGGGTGATGTCTCCCGTGAGTCGGATCTGAGGTGGCTTGAGCCGTGATGCGAAGTAGTCGAAGTAGCGCTCGGGTTGTTCCATGAACCGTGCCCGACGCCAGGTGCGCCACTTCAATGGTGTGGGGTTCTTGGGCCGGAAGGAGGAAAAGTGCTCCAGCTCCAGAGCATCGAAGACGTGGTATTCCTTCAGGAAGCCGAAATCGGCATCCTTCCTGCGGTTCAGTTGATCGTGCAGCCAGGAGGTTCCTGCTTTCTGGGCGCCAACGCCGAGCAGAAAGGTTGCGTCAGAGGCCAAGAAGTTCTCCCGTGCCAACAGGCATCAGTTGATGTGCAGGTCTGGCATTCCTTTCACCAGATCATCGATGGCTTTGACCTGCGTCAGAAATGGCTCCAGCTGATCGAGTGGTAGGGCGCTGGGGCCATCGCATCGTGCTTTGGCTGGGTCTGGGTGGGCTTCCAAGAACAAACCAGCCAGACCAACCGCCATGCCTGAGCGGGCCAGGTCAACCACTTGCGTGCGGCGTCCGCCTGAGGCAGCACCACCTGGATCTCTGCATTGCAGAGCATGGGTTACGTCGAAGATCAAGGGCAGGTCGTCGCAGGTGCGTTTCATTACGCCGAAGCCCAGCATGTCGACGACGAGGTTGTCGTAACCAAAGTTGGTCCCTCGCTCGCAAAGCAACAGCTGTTCATTGCCGCATTCGCGGAATTTGTCCACGATGTTGCGCATCTGCTCCGGGCTGAGGAACTGCGGCTTCTTGATGTTGATGACTGCCCCTGTTTCAGCCATGGCGCGAACCAGATCGGTCTGACGGGCGAGGAAGGCAGGCAGCTGAATGATGTCGGCCACCTTGGCGGCGGCAGCTGCCTCCTCAGGGCTGTGGACATCCGTGATCACCGGGATGCCATGGGTGTCTTTGACCGCCTGAAGGATCTCCAATCCATGTTTCAGGCCGGGGCCGCGAAAGGAGTGAATCGATGAGCGGTTGGCCTTGTCGTAGGAGGCCTTGAAGACGAGAGGGATGTTCAGTCGCTCGCACACATCCTTGTAGTGCTTTGAGCAGCGCAGGGCGAAATCCAGATCTTCGAGAACGTTGACGCCACCAAGAAGGGCGAAGGGGCGATCGTTTGCGAAGGTGATCTCGCCCAGTTGGATCTGCTGTGCCACGGTCTTGAGCGTTCTTCCGGATCGCGCGAGCCTACCCGCCTTCCTTTAGCTGCTCTGGAGACTTAAGCCGATGCTGCGGGGGTCCAGGCTGTAGCTCCCAAGCTTGAAGTCGGCGGTATAGAGATTCGCCACAGCCTGGATGGTTGTAGGGCTGTAGTAGCGCGACAGCTTGCTGGAGGCTTGGGTGAGTTTGCTGTGCTGGTTGCTTTCAATACGGTGCGGTTGTTGCAGCTGCTCGGAATTGGGCAGCGTTAAGCCTGATTCGGCCAGGGCATTGGGAAGTTCAGTTGAGAGATGTTCAAGCCTGCAAATGCTTTTGAACTGGGATGCGGGCAGGAGTAACGCATCGTTCTGTGGTTTCCAGTGGTGGTTGACATGCAGTCCGCCGCTTTCGAGGAAGGTGATGAAGGCTTCGAAGCCGGCTTTGCTGTTGTCGCCAAATCCTGGAATGGATCCGTATTTGTCTTGAGGGCCGTTGGCGATTTTGTCGAGAAATGCGGAAAGTGTCCGCGTCCAGGGATTGCGAACGACCGTAAAAAATGCGGCCCTTTTCAGGCTTGCACGGTCTTGTTTGGTCCTGGACATTTCAACCAGGCTTTTGCCTGTGCCCATGGCACTTCGTTTGGCTTGCTTGTAGTCGTTTTGATGGCTGCTTGGGCCTCTGATGGCTTCATCCAGGTAAAGAATGACGGATGAATTGCCGCTTTTAGCGATTCTATTGAAAGCAATGTTGTGTTCTGGGTAAAACACGACGCGATCGAGATTGTCGCGTTTGATCTTTAACGTCTTGCGCTCGATGGCCAGGCTTAGGAGGGCTCGCTGCTCTCGCAACTCTCTGCGGATACGTTTCTGGGTGCGAGAGAAGGGCAAGAAACGTCGGATTGCTGAGTGTTGACTTTACTAATGGCTGTTGAAGTTCCAGGCCAGAGGGGTGACGCAATCTCTTTCAGGAGAGTGGAGGTCGGAGAGCAGGTAGGGCAGGAGGGCGCCCAGGCTGTCGTCGCAGCCGAACAGCTTTGTTGCGATCGCCTCGATGGATTCGCGTTGGTTGAAGCCGATGTCGCCGATTTTTATTTTCCGAGTTGTTGACATGTTGACCTTGACTGTGTTGTTTTTCCCGTTGGGATCTACAGCGCTTTGGTAGTCCACGGGCAGCATTGAGTTGATCTTGGCGAGCAAGTCGCTTTGGGCTCCAGTGATGCTTTCGAAAGGCACAAAAAAGAGAGGGAACTTACTTGTCTTTGTTGCTTCGATCCAGCTGCGAATCAGCAGATGAATCTGGGGGAGATAGAGGATGCCCAGGAGGTGGAACAAATCGCTTTCTGAGCGCTGATGGAGGTTTGGGATGCCATCCGTGAGTCCTGGACAGCGGAGGTCAAGGGGGCCGTAGCTCTTGCGTCGGGTGTGGTGAATCAGGGAGCACAACAAGGCGCCGAGGGGGCGCACGGGCATCACCACCGCGGCTGTGCTGTAGCGCCGCTTGAGCTGCTTGAGGTTGTGGTGGGAGGCCGGGTAATGCCCGTAAACCAAGAGGCGTTTGTGCGGTTGGTGAAACCGGATCCTGCGCATCCAACGTTCGCGGCGCCCAAGCTCTGGAACGTTCAGGAGCAGGTGTCCGAATCCCTTGGTGGTTTTGTGGCGCACAACCGGCGCATCAAGGTGATTGCTCAGCAAGGCCGCGAGGGTCTGACTGGCACATTTCGGTGGAGCCGGAACGAGAAGCGCGCGCTGTGACCCTTCAGGGGATGGCATCGAGACCTCGCCAGTCATCCGCAGCTGCGTTGGAGGCATCTAAGCACCACTAATCTCCATCCATGAGCTTTTTGGCCGGCCTTAACGACGCCCAACGACGGGCGGTGGACCATCACGAGGGGCCCCTGCTGGTGGTGGCTGGAGCTGGCAGTGGCAAAACGCGTGCCCTCACCCATCGGATCGCTCACCTGATCGGGGAGCACGGTGCCGATCCCGCCCAAATCCTGGCGGTGACCTTCACCAACAAAGCCGCCCGCGAGATGAAGGAGCGGCTTGAGGTTCTTCTGGCACAACGTTTGGCCCAGAGCCAGTACGGCCAGCCCTGGAGCACCCTGCCTCCAGTGGAGCAGCGTCAGCTGCGCTCACGCATTTACAGGGAGGTGACCAAGGAGCTGTGGATCGGCACCTTCCATGCCCTGTTCGCGCGGATGCTCCGCTACGACATCGACAAGTTCAAGGACGCGGAAGGACTCACCTGGACCAAGCAGTTTTCGATCTACGACGAGGCCGATGCCCAGAGCCTGGTCAAGGAGATCGTGACTCAGGAGCTGCAGCTGGATCCCAAGCGGTTCGAGCCCAAAAAGACCCGCTGGGCCATCAGCAATGCCAAGAACCAGGGATGGCTGCCGGACCAGCTTGAAGCGAATGCGGAAGGCCAGCGGGGCAAGCTCACGGCCGATGTCTATCGGCGTTATCGCAAAGCGTTGGCGGCCAACAACGCCTTGGATTTCGACGATCTGTTGCTGCTGCCGGTTCAGTTGCTCCAGCAGAACGAGCAGGTGCGCAGTTACTGGCACCGACGTTTTCGTCATGTCCTGGTGGACGAGTACCAGGACACCAACCGAACCCAGTACGACCTGATCAAGTTGTTGGTCACCGATGGCAAAGATCCTCAGGATGTTGAGGACTGGTCAGGCCGTTCTGTCTTTGTGGTCGGTGACGCCGACCAAAGCATCTACAGCTTCCGTGCAGCTGACTTCACGATCCTGATGGGGTTCCAGGACGACTTCGGTGATCAGGCGCCGGATGACTCCACCCGAACGATGGTGAAGCTGGAGGAGAACTACCGCTCCACCGCCACGATTCTTGAGGCGGCGAATGCTCTGATCGCCAACAACAGCGAGCGGATCGACAAGGTTCTCCGTCCCACGCGAGGAGAGGGAGAGCTGATCACCCTCACCCGCTGTGACGATGAGATTGCCGAGGCGGAAGCCGTGGTGCATCGCTTCCGCACGATGGAAGCCGCCAACCCCGAGCTGAGCTGGGGTGATATGGCCGTGCTGTATCGCACCAATGCCCAGTCCCGCGCGATCGAAGAATCCCTGGTGCGCTGGGGCATCCCCTACATCGTGGTGGGAGGGTTGCGCTTCTACGACCGTCGGGAAATTAAGGATCTGCTGGCCTATTTGCGGCTGCTGGTGAATCCGGCCGACACGGTCAGTCTGTTGCGGGTGATCAATGTGCCGAAGCGCGGCATCGGCAAGACCACGATTCAGCGCCTCACCGATGCGGCCAATCAGCTGGGGATTCCGCTCTGGGATGTGGTGAGTGATCCCGAAGCGGTGCGTTCCCTCGGCGGCCGTTCGGCCAAGGGTCTCCTGCAGTTCTGTGACCTGGTGAACGACTTGAAAGCTCGCAGCCGTGACGTGGCGCCATCCGAGCTGATTCAGCAGGTGATGGAGAAGAGCGGCTACGTCAGTGAATTGATTGCTGATGGCACCGATGAGGCGGAGGAGCGCCGCCGCAACCTGCAGGAACTGGTGAATGCGGCTCTGCAATACCAGGAGGAAAACGACGAGGGCGATCTGGAGGGATTTCTGGCCACGGCGGCCCTGTCCAGCGATGCCGACAACAAGGACACGGCGGCCGATCGCGTCACCCTGATGACGCTGCACAGCAGCAAGGGCCTCGAGTTTCCTGTGGTGTGCCTGGTGGGCCTGGAGCAGGGATTGTTCCCCAGCTACCGATCCCTGGACGACCCGGCCTCCCTGGAGGAGGAGCGCCGTCTCTGTTATGTCGGCATTACGCGAGCCAAGGAACGGTTGTTCCTGTCCCATGCCTGTGAGCGTCGCCTCTGGGGCGGCATGCGCGAAGCGGCCGTGCCATCGGTCTTTTTGTCCGAGCTGCCGGAAGCTCTGATTCAGGGAGATATCCCCCAGACCGGTGGTGCAGCGCTACGGCGTGAGCGGCGCCTTGACCGGCTCACCCGTGTGGACCGCGACAAGCCGTCATCGGCTCCTGCCAATGCTGTGCGTCGCCGTCAGGCTGGCCCAGCTCCCGGACGCAGCTGGCAAGTTGGAGATCAGGTGATCCACGCCAGTTTCGGGGTTGGCGAAATCACCCACACCTTCGGCAGCGGCGAGAAGGTATCGATCGCGGTCAAGTTCGCCGGGATGGGTCCCAAGATCCTTGATCCGCGTCTGGCGCCGATCGAGCCCGTGACCACCGCTTAATCTCCTCACCAGCCATCGACGGCCTGTGTCGACCACCAGTCAGCCGATTCCAATTTTTATCGGCTACGACCCCAGAGAGCGGGCGGCGACCAATGTTCTGATCGACAGCCTTTATCAGACCAGCAGTGTTCCTCTGGCGATCACGCCGCTGGTGACGCCTCAGCTGGAGGCTCAGGGATTGTTTCGCCGCGAACGAGACCCCAAACAGAGCACGGCGTTTTCCTTCACCCGGTTTTTGGTGCCGTACCTGATGGGCTACCAGGGCTGGGCTCTGTTCATGGATTGCGACATGCTCTGCCGGGCTGACATCAAGGCGCTGTGGGATCAGCGTGATGACGCCTACTGCGCCATGTGCGTGCAGCACGAGCACGTGCCCGGAGAGACCGTGAAATTCCTCGGTGAAGTCCAGAGCGCTTATCCGAAGAAGAACTGGAGCTCCCTGATGTTGCTCAACTGCAGCCGCTGCACCAAGCTCACGCCCGACTACGTGAACACGGCAACGGGGCTGGAGTTGCACCGCTTCCACTGGCTCGAGGGTGATCACGAGATCGGTGCCATTCAGGGGGGCTGGAACCATCTGGTGGATGTGCAGGCTCCTCCGGACTCAGAACAGAGCTCCCCGATGCTGCACTGGACGCTCGGAGGCCCCTGGTTCCGCGAACAGCGCACCATGGGTGGCCCCTTGGCCGCTGAATGGTTCAGCGCCCGTGACGATGCAATGAAGCTCTGGGATTGATGGCGATTCGCAAGTGTGTGGTGGCCGTTCCGGCCAGGCTCCAGTCGTCTCGACTGCCCAACAAGGTGCTGGCCGACATCGGTGGCAAGCCGATGATTCAGCGTGTGCTGGAACGCTGCCGTGAGGCCCAACGTGTCGAAGCGGTTGTGCTGTGCACCGATAGTTCTGAGTTGAAGGCCTTGGCCGAGGGCTGGGGCTTCCCGGTGTTGATGACGGCAGAATCCTGCAACTCCGGCAGTGAGCGCATCGCATCCGTGGCCCACCCGCTTATGGCCTTGGCCTGGGGAGAAGCGGCGCCTGTTGCAGAAGAAACTGCCGTCATCAACGTGCAAGGCGATCAACCGTTCATCGATCCTGCTGTGATCGACGCCATGGCCGAGGAATTTCAAAGCCAGGCCCCAGTGCCCGCCGTGGTGACCCCTGTGTATGGGCTGAAGCCCGACTCGGTGCACAACCCCAACGTCGTCAAGACCCTGCTGGCCCACGACGGCCGCGCCCTCTACTTCTCCCGCTCCGCCATCCCCCATGTGCGTGATGTGGCTGAGGCGGAGTGGCATCAGCACACCACGTATTGGGGCCATGTGGGCATGTATGGCTTCCGGGGAGATGTGTTGGCCGCCTGGGATCAGCTGCCCGCTTCTCCACTGGAGGATTTGGAACGGCTCGAGCAGCTGCGGCTGATTGAGGCGGGCCTCACCATTGCCACCTTCCGGGTCCAGGGCACATCGCTCTCGGTGGATACCGCTGAGCAGCTGGAGCAGGCCCGGGCGATGGTCTGAACTCAATCGTTGCGGTCTTTCCAGCCGTCGCGACGCAGGTGGTTCCAGCGGCCACGCCCTTGGAGCATGCGCTCCGCCAGCTCACGGACGGCTCCATGGCCACCTCGCCGGCGGAGCACGGCATCGGCACCGTGCCTGACGGGGCGACAGGCATCGGCGGGGGCGAACAGCAGACCAACCACTGGCCGAACCGCTAGGTCGTTGAGGTCATCGCCCACAAACGCCGTTTGCGCGCCGCTCACCCCCAGTTGCTGTTGCAGGGCCGTGAGGGCAGCCGGTTTGTCCTTGATGCCCACAAGGCAGTGGCTGATCCCCAGTTGCCTGGCCCGCACCTCTGTCGCGCCTCCCTGGCCACCACTGAGAAAGGCGATCTGAAGCCCCGCCTGTTGCAGCAGGCGGATCCCGAGACCATCGCGCACATCGAAGCGCTTGCTCAAGTGGCCTTCGGCATCAAACCAGAGGCCTCCATCGGTCAGCACACCATCCACGTCCAGCACGAGCAGCTGAATCGACTTCAGGCGATGCCGCAATAACCACCAGCGCAGCCTCTTCACGCAAGTCCGGCCTGAACAAGATCATGCAGGCGCAGCAGGCCCATCAGTTGTTGCTCCTGATTCACCACGGGCAGTACAGAGATCGGTTTCCGTCGGTTGTGTTCCATCTGAGCCAGGGCTTTCACCACCAGAACATCGGCGTTCACTGTGATCGGATCGGCGGTCATCAGATCTTTGGCCGTCAGTTGGCTCCAGGTTTCAGCACCGTGATCCTGCAGGGCCCGGCGGAGATCGCCATCCGTGAGGATGCCGAGCAGGCTTCCAGGGCTGTCTGGGTTTTCGACCCATCCACTGCCGATGCCATCGCGCGTCAGCCCGCCGATCACCTCGGGCAAGGGGGTGTTGGGTTGCAGGGGGTGCAGTTGGCTGGCGGGCACCATCAGGTCGGCGGCCGTCAGGGTCAGCTGCTTGCCCAGCGATCCGGCGGGGTGATTCAGGGCGAAATCCGCCGGTGAGATGCCGCGCCGTTCCATCCACACCGCTGCAAGGGCGTCGCCGATCGCCATGGCCACCGCGGTGCTGGCGGTGGGAGCCAGGTTCAGGGGACACACTTCACGGTCCACACCGGCTTCCAGCACCACGTCACTGCCGCGGGCCAAGGAGGAGTCAGCCCGTCCAACGATGGCAATCCGCCCGGTTCCGCGTCGGGTGAGGTGGGGGAGCACCTCCAGCAGTTCGGTGGTTTCGCCGCTGTTGGACAGCAGCAGGCAGACGTCCTCAGCGGCCACCACCCCTAGATCGCCGTGGAGGGCGTCAGTGGGATTGAGGAACAGGGCCATGAGCCCGATCGAAGAGAAGGTGGCTGCGATCTTGCGGGCCACGATGCCGCTTTTGCCCACACCTGTGATCACGAGCTTGGCCTTGCGATCTGCACAGCGCTCCAGCAGGGCTAGGGCTGCTTCCACCTGCTCGCTGCTCAAGCGTTCAGCAGCAGAGGCGATCGCTGAGGCTTCCTCCTCAAGGCAGCGGGTGAGAGCGGACAAGGACAGGATCCGTGATGATCGACGCATTCTCCTGCAAGCCCCGCAATGGATCTTCCAGGTGTGCCGTCTTCTGTTCTGGAGGCGTTGCAGGGAGCGGCTCGAGCTCTCGGCATCTCACGTTTGGCCCTGGTGGGCGGCGTTGTGCGCGATCAGCTGCTGCATCAGCGCTACGGCCGTGCCTGGTCGGGTGTTCCTGATCTGGACTGGGTGGTGGAGGGAGATGCCGCCGCGCTTGTGGCGGAACTGTGCCGTCAGGTCGGTTCCGAACGCATCAGCGGTGTGCAGGAGCACGGGGCCTTCGGCACGGTGGCGTTGCAGCTGGATGACATCCCGCTGGATCTGGCGACGGCGCGGCAGGAGTCCTACCCCGCCCCGGCTGAGAATCCCGTGGTGCAGGCGGGAACCCTTCAGGCTGACCTTGCCCGCCGCGATTTCACGGTCAATGCCATGGCCTTTGATCTGGTGGCCGGTGAGCTGATCGATCTCCACCATGGTTCGGAGGACCTGGAATCGGGTCAGTTGCGGTTTCTGCACGCCTGCAGTGTTCAGGACGACCCCACCCGGGTGATTCGGGCCGCCCGCTATGCGGCTCGGCTCGGTTTCCAGCTTGCTCAGGAGAGCAGCGAGCAGATCGGCAGCACCATGGATCAGTGGCCATGGGCCTGGCGTCAGGGAGATCCCGCCGCGGCGGCACCGCCTGCCCTGGCAACACGGCTGCGGATGGAGTTGGAGCGGCTGCTGGAGCGGGAACCTTGGCCCCAAGCGTTGGATCTTTTGGAGCAGTGGCAGGCACTGCCGCTGTTGGACCCGCAGCTTCAGAACGATCCACGCCGCACGCAGCGGCTGAACTGGGCCCAACGTCTGGGTCTTCCCCTGATGCCCACTTTTCTTCTGGGAGCAGCGGACCCAGTCGCGGTCGCGCAACGCTTGCAGATTCCTGCGAAGCATCGGCAATGGCTGCAGCAGTGCAGGGAACTGCGCGACTGGCTGGTTGATTCACCCCCACCTTTGGAGGCCACTCCTTCAGTCTGGTCAACGGCCATCGAACAACAGGGTTGGCCTCCGGAGGTGGTGGCCCTGGTGGTGACCCTGAAGCCGAAGCAATGGAAGCCCCTGCTGCGTTGGTGGGGCCGCTGGCGGCGGATTCAAGCGCCACAAACGGCGCGTGACCTGATCGCCGCAGGCTGGCAGTCCGGGCCGGCGATCGGTGCGGAGTTGCGTCGGCAGCGCAGCGCAGCTCAGGACTGGAGCCGATGAAACCCAGCTGGATTGTGCTGGTGGTGGTCCTTTGTCTGGCTTTTGGCCTCAGGGCATTGCTGTTGATCGATGCCACAGCGCTGTGGAGCGATGAGCTGTACAGCGTCGGCAAGAGTTTTCAGCCCAGCTTCGGCAGCCTGCTGGCGATGCTGCGGGAGGACACCCATCCCCCGGCCTACTACGGCCTGCTCTGGCTCTGGGGGCACCTGGTGGGCCAAACCCCGGTCAGCCTGCGTTTGTTGTCCTGGCTGGCGTATCTCGCTGGTGGCCTGGTGATGGTTCGTCAGGCGATGGCCCTTGGTCAGTCGGGCACTCGGGCCAGGGTGGGAGCGGTTGCGGCACTCTTGGTCTTTTGCAGTCCTTATCCGATCCGTTTTGCGATCGAGGGCAAGAGCTATGCCCTGTTGGTGCTGCTGCTGGCCCTGGCCTGGTGGTGGCGCCGTTCGGGGCGTCCCATGGCCTATGGCGCCGTGGCTGGGCTGGCCGGGCTCACCCATTTCTATGGGTTGTTTCTGGTGCTGGCGGCCGCGGCTTGGGATGGCTGGCAGCGCCGCTGGACCCTTGCAGCCGCTGCCCTGATCGGTGCCCTCCCGGCCTTGGCCTGGATGGCCTACGCCGCGAATTACCTGTTCAGCGATCGGGCGGGTAGCTGGATCGGTGCTCCGGATTACGCCTTGTTGGAGGAGACGTTGGCGCGCGGCCTGGGCCTCTGGCCGTTGCCCAAATTGGGCTTGATTCTGCTGTTGCTGGTGGTGCTGCGGCGTTGGGGAGGGCTGCGCCGTTTGTCGTGGCCGGAGGCAGCCCTGCTTGATCGAAGCGGGGTGATGCCATCCCTGTTGATGGTTCTTGGGGTTGTTGCCGTGTCGTTTCTGAAGCCGATGGCGTTCAGCCGCTATTTCGTCGTGCTGCTGCCGGCTCTGGTGCCTGTGGTGGCGGTGCAGGTCGTTGCTTTGGAGCTCAATCGTTTGGGCCGCGGCTGCGTTCTGGTGGGGCTGGGGCTGATGTTGATCAGCTGGTGGGGGCCAGGATTCTCAGAGCTCGAAGCCGGCGTCGGTGGTGTGCGGGAACAGGACCAGTTCCGTCTGATCAGCCAGCGCACCAGTGGTTTGGAGGAGCGTTACAGCCCTCGCCCGCGATTGTTCAACCTGAGCGACCGGATGGAGGCGGCAATGGGCCGGATTCCTGTGCCGTCATCGCCCTGGGGCGGAAAGGCGGATTTGAAGCGACGGCTGCAGGGGCCCGATCAGCCGCAGCAGCTCTGGCTGGCCAGCAGTGGGCCGCCGCTGGCCATGGAGCGCAAACTCGGATCAATGCAATCGCAGGTTGAGCAGGCGGGTTTCCGCTGTGAACCGCAAGCCACCGACCTCAGCCATGCGCGGCTTTTGCGCTGCCGATCTGAAGCCAGGGGCCGTTCTGAGTGAGCTCCGTCGCTGCTTCATTGCTGCAGGCCAGCAGCAGTGGGCCGCAAGTCTGCGGGTCCACCAGCAGTTCCAGCAAGGCTGCTGAAGGAGGCTGTTGCAGCTCAACCGCCCCCTCCAGCCAGCGCCAGGCGTTCCGGTTGGAGGGGGCCAGGCTGCTGGAGACGCTGCGTTCGAACAGCTCAACTGCACCGCGATAGGCCGGGATGGCCGATCCATCCAGCAGCACGTTGAGCCCTGGGTTGTTCTGCAGCATCTCGCCCAGATGTCCGAGCAGGCCGAACCCTGTGATGTCGGTGCAGGCGTGAATGCCGTCGCGCATCGGTTCGATCTGCTCAAGCAGCGTGTGCTGGCTGCAGGTCATGGTCTGAAGCGCAGCATCCAGATCAACCGCCTTGGTGGCGCCGCTCATGGCTCCGGCAAACAGCACACCCGTGCCCAGGGGGCGACTGATCAGCAGGGCATCACCGGGCTGCAGCCCTGATTTCAGCCAGGGTGATTGAGGGCTGTCGCCGTTCACCGTGAGGGTGATCTGCACCCCGAGGCTTGCCGGCACGGGGGTGGCACTGCGGGATTCCATCGTGTGGCCACCAATGAGCTCCGCACCCTGTTCATCCAGCACCGAACGGATGCCGGCGAGGGTCTGCACCAGCAGCTCCTTCTGTTCCTTGGCTGAAACCAATGGCAGGGTGATCGTGGTCATGGCACTGGAGACGGCAGCACCGCAGGCCCAGAGGTCCGAGCAGGCATGCAGGGCCGTTAGGCGGCCATTGAGCCAGGGATCACTCACCAGAGCTGGAAAGCCATCCATGCTCTGCAGCAAGTTCTGATGGCCAGGCAGACGGGCCGCGTCTTCGGGCTGGCCCCCTAGCTCCACCCGTTCCAGCGCTGCGGCCAAGGGTTGGGCCGGCAATTTGGCCGCGCAACCTCGGCAGGCCATTGGAGCTGCCGCGTCCATCGCTGCCGGTTGTTGAAAACCAGCCATAAAGGCGTGGTCGATGCGTTGTTTCAGGCGCCATAGCAGGGGGGATGACCCCAGCCGCCAGTGGCCCCATCGCGCCCAGGCAGCATTCTGATGGGTGCCGATCAGTTGCAGGGCCTGGCGTTGTGGCTGCCAGGGGCGTAGTGGTTTGTCTTGGCAGGCTGCCTCCAGATTGATGGCCAGGGGCCGTGCTGCCCGCACAGCCCACACCCCTGATGCGGCCCGTGGCGCATCGCTGATCACGCCGCAGTCGCCGCTGGCGAACACCCTTGGTGTGCTTTTGACCTGCAAATACTGATCCGTCTGCACTCGACCTTGCTCATTCACGGGCAAGCCACTGTTGGCCAACCAGGCTGGGCCGCGGCTGCCGGTGCAGAGCAGACTTGGCCCCTCCCAAGGCACGTCGTTCTGGATCACTGCGATCCGGGCGTCTTGCAGGATTCGCTGCAAGGCATCGGGTAGTTGGCCAGGACGCACCTGAAGCTGCAGCGGTCGCTGCGGCCAGCGGCGCCGCAGGGCCAGCACCACCTCCACTCCGGCGGCTCCGGCGCCAATCACTCGAAAAGGTTGTGGGTCGCTGCCTGATTGCTGGTCGAGAAACGCGAGGGCGGGCTCCAAGGGCTTGATCGGGATGCCGGCCGCGCCGGTGCGGCTGATGGCCCCCACATTGAGGCTGAGCCAGCCGTAGTGGAGGGACGGGCGGCCGTGGAGATGCAGCAGTTGTTGGCCTGGCTCCAGGCCTTGAATTTCAGCGGCCATGAAGGCAACACCAGCCCGGTCGCACAGCTGGCGCAGGTCGATGGCGAGCTCATCGCGCTGATAAACCCCAGCGATCAAGCCCGGCACCATCCCGGAATACAAAGCAGTGCAGCAGCGGTTGATCAGCACAACCAGTCGATCCGGCCGCAAGCGGGGCTGCATGGCCCAGCGCTTCAGCAGCAGTGCATGGCTGTGGCCGCCACCGGCGAGCAGCAGCGGCCCTGCGGAGTTCATGCTTCGGTGCGGTACCCCTGGGGGTTGGCCTTTTGCCAAGCCCAGCCATCGCGGCACATGTCGAGCAGTGAGCGTTGTGCACTCCACCCGAGGGTGGCCTGCGCTTGCCTTGGGCAGGCCTCCAGCCGAGGCACATCTCCGGGACGTCGCTCCACAACCTCATAGGGAATCTTGATCCCTGTGGCGTCCTCGAAGCCACGCACCACATCCAGCACGCTCAGGCCCCGCCCGGTGCCGATGTTGAGCGTGCAGTGGCAGGGGGCCGGTTGGTTCAGGATGTGGTCCAGGGTGACGCCATGGGCGTCTGCCAGGTCCATCACGTGCAAGTAATCCCGGATGCCTGTTCCATCAGGCGTGGGGTAGTCCTGACCGAACACCCGCAGTTGATCGCGGCGGCCTGCGGCCACCTGCGTGATGAACGGGAACAGGTTGTTGGGAATGCCCAGGGGGTCCTCGCCAATGCGACCACTGGGATGGGCTCCCACGGGATTGAAGTAGCGCAGGGCGGCGATCCGCCAGGCTCCGGTGCGCCCCAGGGCCTGCAGCATCTGTTCCACCGCCAGCTTCGTCTGGGCGTAGGGATGAATCGGAGCCGTGCGGGTGTCTTCCCGCAGCGGGAAGGTGTCTGGTTCGCCGTAGACCGTGGAGGTGCTGCTGAACACCAGCGTGCGGCAGTCGTGCCGCTCCATGGCGGCGGTCAGCACACGGCTGCCGTTGAGGTTCACGTCCCAGTACCGCAATGGATCAGCAACGGACTCCCCCACCGCCTTGAGCCCCGCAAAGTGGATCACTCCATCGATGGGAGTACCGCCGCTGAAGGCATGGTCGACCGCATCGGGGTCACGCACATCCCCTTCCACCAGCTTGATGGCGTTGGACCCCGCCAGCTCTTGAACCCGGTTCAGTGCTTCGGGGGAGCTGTTGTCGAAGTTGTCGAGAACTACGAGTTCGTGGCCCTGCTCTAGCAGCACAAGACAGGTGTGGCTACCGATGAAACCGGCTCCACCCGTGATTAGAACGCGTCTGGTCATGTCTTAAACACTCTTCGAGTTCTGACCATGGATCAGCTGATTTGTAAAAATTCTGAATCCATGGGCGTCTGAACCTAAGGTTTACCCGTTGCTTTGGATCAGTGAAGAGCGGAACGGTAGTTCCTGAGTTGCAGCGTGCGATTGGTGCCGAAGGTCGAGCCCTGCTCAACAAGTTCAATTTGCTCAATCCTCTTGTGGAGCAGATGGTGACGCGTGAGGCGGTTGCTGCTGTTGCGGTCTCTGATCAACAGATTGAAGAGGCACGGCTTGGCTTGCTTCAACAGCGTGGTTACGACGGAGTCGAGCAGTGGGCGGAGCTGTTAGAGGAGCTTGGACGAAGCGAGGAGCAGGTTTTAGACCGTCTTTGCTTTGGTATCGCTCGCTTGAGTTTTGTGCGCGAGCGTTTTGCGGCCAAGGCGGAGGCGCGTTTCCTGGAACGGAAAAGTGAGTTGGATCAAGTGGTGTACAGCCTGCTGCGTCTTGAGAACAGCTTTCTGGCGCGCGAGCTGTACCTGCAGATCGAATCCGGCGAATCAAACTTTGCTGATCTGGCGAAGCGCTATGCCGAGGGACCGGAACGTAACACCAATGGAATTGTGGGTCCCGTCTCCCTTACTCAGGCGCATCCGACCTTGGTCGAGAAATTACGAGTCGCTCAGCCTGGCGTGTTGCTGGAACCCTTTCGTATCTCGGACTGGTGGCTAGTGGTTCGCTTGGAGCGTTACACGCCAGCCACGTTCACCGATGAGGTTTCCGACCAGATGTGCCAAGAAATGTTTGATATCTGGATCGGCGAAGAAACTGCCAAAAGCTTGAGCCGCCTCGAGTCTGAGCCATTGGAATCTGTCCCGACAAACGATTTCAGCGATTTCAGCATCTCCTGATGACCCAGAGATCGTCTTTCCCACTCCTGGACCATCCCGCGTTCTGCGGCTTGTCTGATGTCTGGGCTTCCTCTTTGGAGAGAAGCTGCAAGGTATTTCGCTTCGAGCTTGGGGGGCAGCTGTGTGACCCCAATGACATCCCGGCTCGGATTCTCGTCATCCTTCAAGGCCAGGCCAGATTGGTTGGACGCCACAACGGACGCCTCACCACGGTGGGCAAGTTTGGCCCTGGCAGTGTTATCGGTGCTGCCAGCATGCTTTGCGGTGCCCCTTGCGAAAATGTGATCGCGGCAGAGGAGGTGATTGCCGCCGCTATTCCTGATCAACTCTGGTGTGAGCTTTACTCCGGCGAATCCTCTTTCCGTCACTGGTGTGATCAGCAGCTCTGGCCTCAGGAGCTGCTCAAGTTGTTGGAATCTCTTGAGCAGAACACCCCGGAGACAGACAGCTCCCCTCTTGAAAAGCTTGAAGATGCTCTTCAATATTCGCAGCGCTGCTCTCCTGATCCGGCTGAAGTTGATGTCGCCCTCGCTGCTGGAAAGAAGCTTTATGTCACCAGTGCATGGGGTGACTTGACATTTGGTCAGTCTGTTCACTCTTCGGCAGATCTGCCTCCTTGCGAAAAGTTTTCGTTGCGTTTGGTCTCCATGCCAGCCTCGTCTGGATCAGACAAAGCTGCAGATAATCAAGATCAAAGCAGTGGATCGATCCTTCCAATTGCATCCATTCAGGACGCAGAAGATCTGCCGCCCATAAGTAGCTTTAGTCCTGAGCGGAATGTTGTCGATAGCCTGCGTTTGATCCGGGCTGATGGTCCGCTTCAGGAAACTCTCGCCTGCTTCCAGATGTTGGCGCAGCTGATGAAGCTGCCGTTCCGCCGGGACTCAATTGAGAAAGTCCTGCAGGACAACCTCCGTCGTGGTCTTGCTCCCAACCTTCAGCTCTGCGGCCAGTTGGCTGCGAGCCTGGGATTGCATGTGATGGCTGCCAGGGTCCCGGCAGAAGCGGGAACTCGACTTCAGGTGCCTTCCATGCTGCCTTGGCAGGGTGGGTTTGCTTTGGTGATCGCCAGCAATGAGCAGGGGCTGAAGTTGGCTTCGCCCAAGCAAGGCCTGGTGATGATCGGCCCGGACGATTTGGCCGAGCAGTTTCCAGAAGGGATCGAGCTGCTGCTGATGGAGCGGTCCAACGCCACTCCTGATCAGAAGTTTGGTCCAGGTTGGTTCTGGCCGGCTCTTAAGCGCTATCGCGGGGTGTTAATCCAAGTGTTGGTGGCCAGTTTCGTGGTTCAGCTCTTCACTCTCGCCAACCCGTTGCTCATTCAGGTGATCATCGACAAGGTGATCAGTCAACGCAGCTTGGACACTTTGCAGGTGTTGGGGATTGCCCTTGTGGTGGTCACCATTCTTGAGGGGGTGCTCGGCAGCCTCAAGACTTTCTTGTTTGCTGAAACCACCAACCGGATCGATCAGCGCCTCGGTGCTGAGGTGATCGACCATCTGTTGCGTCTTCCCCTCGGTTACTTCGACCGTCGCCCTGTGGGTGAACTGGGAACTCGTGTGGCCGAACTGGAGAAGATCCGTAATTTCCTCACTGGTCAGGCCCTCACCACGATCCTGGATGCTGCTTTTTCGGTGATCTACATCGCGGTGATGGTGGTCTACAGCTGGCTGCTCACCTTGATCGCCCTCTCCGTTCTGCCGATTCAGATCGGTCTAACGATCTTGGGGGCACCCCTCTTCCGCCTTCAGTTCCGTGCTGCTGCTGAAGAAAACGCCAAGACCCAGAGCCATCTCGTGGAGGTGCTCACCGGCATCCAGACCGTGAAGGCTCAGAACGTGGAGATGGTCAGCCGCTGGCGATGGCAGGAGTTCTACTCTCAGTACATCGCCCGCACGTTTGAGAAAACGATCACCGGCACAGCCCTGAATCAGACCAGTCAGGTGCTGCAGAAGATCTCTCAGCTGATGGTGCTCTGGATCGGTGCCTCGATGGTGCTGAGTGGTGATCTGACCCTTGGTCAGCTAATCGCGTTCCGTATCATCTCCGGTTACGTGACCCAGCCGCTGCTACGTCTTTCCACCATCTGGCAGAGCATCCAGGAACTGCGCGTCAGCTTTGAACGTCTTGCAGATGTGATCGATACACCGGAAGAATCCGATGAGGTCGACAAGTCCAAGGTGATGCTCCCACCGCTTCAGGGAGAGGTGCGGTTTGAGAGCTTGTCGTTCCGCTTTCGCCCCGGGCAGCCACAAGTACTGAAGGATGTGAATCTGGAGATTCCCTCCGGCACGTTTGTAGGGATCGTCGGTCAGAGCGGCAGCGGCAAGAGCACGTTGATGAAGCTGTTGCCCCGGCTCTATGACCCTGAAGAAGGTCGGATCCTGATCGACGGTTACGACATCGGAAAGGTTGAGCTTTATTCCCTGCGTCGTCAGATCGGTATCGTTCCCCAAGATCCTCTGCTGTTCAGCGGAACCGTGAGCGAAAACATTGCGCTCACCAACCCTGAAGCGTCAAGTGAAGAGATCGTGAAGGCCGCTCGCCTCGCCAATGCCCATGATTTCATCATGGATCTTCCCAGTGGTTACAGCACTCCTGTGGGTGAACGGGGTGCTGCTTTGAGTGGAGGTCAACGACAGAGAGTTGCCATTGCAAGGACCCTGCTGAGTAACCCAAAGCTTCTGGTGATGGATGAGGCCACCAGTGCCCTCGACTACGAAACAGAACGGAAAGTCTGCGACAACCTTCTGGAAAATCTGGATGAACAGACGGTGTTTTTTATCACTCACCGTTTGTCGACCATCCGTCAGGCCGACATGATTGTGATGCTTCATCAGGGAGCCGTCGTTGAAGTGGGAACACACGATGACTTGATGACGCATCGCGGTCGCTACTACGCCCTTTATCGCCAACAGGAGAGCTCCTGATGAAGATCAACCCGCAGAAAGTGCAGGATCTCGTCAAGCAGGGGGCCGGCGGGTTGATTGCAACGTCGCGCGACTTTCTTCGCCGCTTTGATTCCAGCGCGCCGCAAGATGCAACCGCACTTGACACTTACGACGAGTCGATTCTTCAGCAGGGGCGCTTCTGGATGCGCACTGTCACATGGACCTTGATCGGTACCACTGTTTTTGGTGTGGGCTGGCTGGCCCTTGCGCGGACCGAGGAGATTGTTGTGGCCGCTGGTCAGCTGGAACCGGTTGGTTCTGTGCAGGACATTCAGATGCCCGTGGGTGGTGTCGCTGACCAAATCCTCGTTGAGGAGGGGGATTCAGTAAAGGCCGGCCAGGTGTTGATGAAGCTGGACACTGAAGCAACTGAGGAACAGCGTCTCAGTCTGGAAAAAACGATCAAACTTAAGCGGGAACAGTTGACGCTGAAGCAGGAGGAAAAACACAACACCATGCAGGTGAATCAGGAGGAGGTGCTGATGCTCGAGAACAATCTCGAGCTTCAGTCTGAAATTCTGAAGCGATATGAGCAGTTGAAATCAGCTGGTGCTTTTTCAGAAGTGCAGTACCTCAGCCAGCAGAACGTTGTTGCCGAAATTCAGGGCCGACTGATGCAGAGCAAGGCTGATCGGCTGCGTCAAATGGCTCTTCTTGATCAACAGACTGCCCAGTTGAAGTCGGAACTCGCTGATTTAAATGGGAAATTGGTGGAGACCAAGGTCACTCTGCGCTATCAGCAGTTGAAGTCTCCAGTGGATGGTGTGGTCTTTGACCTAAAGCCCACCTCACGAGGTTTTACTGCTCAGTCAACGCAGACAGTGATGAAGGTGGTGCCGACGGGGTCGCTGGAAGCCAAGGTGGAGGTGCCGAGCAACAAGATCGGTTTCGTGAAGGTTCCTTTCGGTTGTCCTGAGGAACGAGATGTTTGCATGAATGCCGATATCAGTATTGACTCCTTTCCCTCTACTGATTTCGGGGTGCTTAATGGGAAAGTATCTCGAATCGGTTCTGATGCCCTGGAGCCCGACCCTCAGGAGCAGCGGCAGGTACTTAGTTTTCCAGTCACGATCCAACTTGACAGCCAGCAATTGAAGCTCAAAAATGGCTCTTCGTTGCCTTTGCAGGTGGGCATGAGCCTCACTGCAAATATCAAGCTGCGAAAGGTTTCCTACTTACAGCTGTTGCTGGGAGAGTTCCAGGACAAGGCGCAATCGTTGCAGCGTCTCTGATTGGATACTTCGTCACCCGGCAGACTGAGCCGCTGTACCCGCATCCCGCACGTGAGTCAGCTCCAGAGCCTCAGGGGCATGGTGGATCTGCTGCCGGAGGCGCTTCAGCGCTGGCAGGCCGTGGAGGCCATGGCACGGGAGCACTTCCAGCGATCCGGGTTCGGTGAGATCCGCACGCCGCTGCTGGAGACGACCGATTTGTTTTGCCGCGGCATCGGCGAGGGCACCGATGTGGTGGGCAAGGAGATGTACAGCTTTGAGGACCGGGGTGATCGCTCCTGCACCTTGCGGCCAGAAGGCACCGCATCGGTGGTGCGTGCTGCCCTCCAGCATGGCTTGCTCAGTCAGGGCGCCCAGAAGCTCTGGTATGCCGGGCCTATGTTTCGCTACGAGCGTCCCCAGGCGGGCCGGCAGCGGCAGTTCCATCAGATCGGGGTGGAGTGGCTTGGGGCGGAGCGGGCCCGCAGCGATGTTGAGGTGATTGCGCTGGCCTGGGATCTGCTGGCCAGCCTCGGTGTGGGTGGCTTGGACTTGGAACTGAACAGTCTCGGCACGGTCGAAGATCGTCAGGCCTACCGCACTGCCCTGGTGGCTTGGCTCGAGCAGCGGTCTGAAGCTCTCGATCCCGATTCCCAGGCGCGGCTGAGCACCAATCCGCTGCGCATTCTTGATTCCAAAAACAAGGACACCCAGGCGCTGCTGGAACAGGCCCCCACTCTGGCGGATGCCCTTTGTGAGGCCAGCCGTGAGCGTTTTGCAGAAGTCCAGCACGGGCTGACTGTCCTCGGAATTCCCTTCCGGCTCAATCCACGGCTGGTGCGGGGTTTGGATTACTACAGCCACACGGCCTTTGAGATCACAAGTGATCAACTCGGGGCCCAGGCCACCGTGTGCGGTGGTGGTCGTTATGACGGCTTGATTTCCCAGTTGGGAGGAGCTCCGACCCCTGCCATCGGTTGGGCCCTTGGCATGGAACGGTTGCTGCTGGTGCTGGAGGCCGCCGCGCAGGCCGATCCTCAGGGCGTCGCCGCCCGGCTGACCGCAGCGGCATCCCCCGATGTGTACGTGGTGAACCGTGGTGGGGAGGCCGAGCCTGCTGCTCTGGCCTTGGCACGGGCCCTGCGGGCGGCTGGGTTGCGGGTGGAGTTGGATGCATCCGGCTCCGCCTTCGGCAAGCAGTTCAAACGGGCGGATCGCAGCGGGGCGCGTTGGGCTTTGGTGCTTGGCGATGACGAGGCTGAGCGCGGTGAGGTGCGCTTGAAGGCGTTGCAGCAGCAGGCGGAAGAATTCACCGTTGCGCTCGCGCCAGTGGCCGCGATCGTGGAGCGAGTACTCAATCCCTGAGGATGCAGATCCACCTCGTCACTGGCGGTGCCGGCTTCCTTGGTTCGCACCTGATCGATCGCCTGATGGAGGCCGGCGACGAGGTGATCTGTCTCGACAACTATTTCACGGGCGCAAGGCCAATATTGCGCGCTGGATCGGGCATCCCCGGTTCGAGCTCATCCGCCACGACGTCACCGAGCCGATCAAGCTGGAGGTGGACCGGATCTGGCATCTGGCTTGTCCCGCTTCCCCGATTCACTACCAGTTCAATCCGGTTAAGACGGCCAAGACCAGTTTTCTTGGGACCTACAACATGCTGGGCTTGGCCAGGCGGGTGGGGGCACGGCTGCTGCTCGCCAGCACCAGCGAGGTCTACGGCGATCCTGAGGTGCATCCGCAGCCGGAGCGTTATTGGGGGTCTGTGAATCCGATCGGTGTGCGCAGTTGTTACGACGAGGGCAAGCGCATCGCTGAAACGCTCTGTTTCGATTACCAGCGCATGAATGGGGTGGAGGTGCGGGTGGCGCGCATCTTCAACACCTATGGCCCGCGCATGCTCCTGGATGATGGCCGGGTGGTGAGCAATTTCATCGTTCAGGCCTTGCGGGGCGAACCGCTGACGCTGTACGGCGATGGCAGCCAGACTCGCTCGTTCTGCTACGTCAGTGACCTGATTGAGGGGTTGATCCGCCTGATGAATGGTGAGCACAGCGGCCCGATCAACCTTGGCAATCCGGAAGAGTTCACGATCCGGCAGCTGGCCCAACTCGTGCGGATGCAGATCAACCCGGAGCTGCAGTTGGAGGAGAAACCCTTGCCGGAGGATGATCCGCAACAGCGTCAGCCGGCGATTGACCTCGCCCGTCAGCAGCTCGATTGGCAGTCGACTGTGTCACTGGAGCAGGGGCTCCCCCCCTCCATCGACTCCTTCCGTAATCTGCTCGAACTTGCCGACGGCTGCGGAACGTGACCATTCAACGGATCTGCTGCATCGGTGCGGGGTATGTGGGCGGTCCGACCATGGCGGTGACCGCTGATCGCTGCCCTGAGTTGGAGGTGCAAGTGGTGGATATCAACCAAGCGCGCATCGATGCTTGGAACGATGCCGATCTCAGCCAATTGCCGGTGTACGAACCGGGGCTCGACCGTGTGGTGGAAAGGGCGCGGGGACGCAATCTCAGTTTCTCCACCGATGTGGCGGCCTCGATCGCCGCTGCAGACATGGTGTTCATCTCGGTGAACACGCCCACCAAGACCAAGGGGCTGGGGGCTGGACAGGCCAGTGATCTCCGCTGGGTCGAAGCCTGTGCCCGGGAGGTGGCTCAGGCGGCCACCGGACACACGATCGTGGTGGAGAAGAGCACCCTGCCCGTGCGCACGGCTGCCGCCATCAAAACCATTCTTGAAGCAGCCAGTGATGGGAAAAATCAGCGCACCTTTTCCGTGCTCTCCAATCCTGAATTTCTGGCGGAAGGAACGGCTATTCGTGATCTGGAGGCTCCGGACCGGGTGTTGATCGGTGGCGATGATCCGGCATCCATCGATGCCCTCGCCGCGATCTACACCCACTGGGTGCCTCAGCAGCAGATTCTGCGCACCAACCTCTGGAGCAGCGAGCTCTCGAAGCTCACCGCCAATGCCTTCCTGGCGCAGCGGATCAGTTCGATCAATTCGATCGCGGCGTTTTGTGAGGCCAGCGGTGCGGACGTGCGCGAAGTGGCCCGGGCCATTGGCACCGACAGTCGGATCGGCCCGAAATTTCTCAATGCTGGCCCCGGTTTCGGTGGCAGCTGTTTCCAGAAGGACATCCTCAACCTGGTGTATCTCTGCCGCCATTTCGGCCTGCCTGAGGTGGCGGATTACTGGGAGAGTGTGGTGGCGTTGAACACCTGGCAACAGCACCGCATTGCCCGGTTGGTGGTCGAGAAACTGTTCGGCACGGTGACCGGAAAGCGCCTGGCGATTCTTGGTTTTGCCTTCAAGGCCGACACCAATGACACTCGTGAGGCCCCGGCGATTCGCATCTGCCGCGATCTGCTGGAAGAGGGTGCTCAATTGGCCATTCACGATCCCAAGGTGGAGGCCCGTCAGATGGCTCGGGACTTGCAGCAGGACGCAGCACCCCAGGCGGATGCCCTCAGTGGAACCGGCACTTGGGCGCAGGCCGCCAGCGTTGAGGACGCCGTGACGGGGGCCGATGCCGTTCTGGTGCTTACCGAGTGGAAGCACTACAGGGATCTCAATTGGCAGGCTCTGTCCGCTCGGATGCGCAAGCCGGCGTGGGTTTTTGATGCGCGGGCCGTTGCGGACCCCGAACAGGTGAGAGCCGCGGGCCTCACCCTGTGGCGTGTGGGGGATGGAGAGGGTTAATGCCGCGGACGTTTCTGGTCACCGGTGCTGCTGGTTTCATTGGGGCAGCGCTCTGCCAGCGGTTGTTGCAGCGCGGTGATCGCGTGATGGGCATCGACAACCTCAACAGCTATTACGATCCCGCCCTCAAGCAGGCGCGCCTCGCGGCGATCGCGGCCATGGCCCCTGCCGGTGCCTGGCGTTTTGAGCAGATTGCCCTGGAAGAGGGTGAGGCGTTGCTTGGGCTGTTCGCGACCGAACGGCCACGGGTGGTGGTGAATCTCGCCGCCCAGGCAGGCGTCCGCTACTCGCTTGAGAACCCTGCGGCCTATATCCAGAGCAACCTGGTGGGCTTCGGTCACATCCTTGAGGGGTGCCGCCACAACGGCGTGGAACACCTGGTGTATGCCTCCAGTAGCTCGGTGTATGGCGGCAACCGCAACCTGCCCTTCGACGAGCGCCAACCGGTGAATCACCCGGTGAGCCTCTATGCCGCCAGCAAGAAGGCCAACGAATTGATGGCCCACACCTATAGCCATCTCTATGGGCTGCCGGCCACGGGCCTGCGTTTTTTCACCGTGTATGGCCCCTGGGGCCGGCCCGACATGGCACCGATGTTGTTCGCTAGTGCGATCCTGGCGGGAAACCCGATACGGGTGTTCAACCACGGCCAGATGCAGCGCGACTTCACCTACATCGACGACATCGTGGAGGGGGTGCTGCGCTGCTGCGACAAACCCGCCACCGCAAACCCCGACTTCGACCCCCTGGCCCCTGATCCCGCCACGGCCGCGGCACCGCACCGGGTGTTCAACATCGGCAACAGCCAGCCCACGCCTTTGCTGCGCTTCATCGAGGTGATGGAGGAAGCCCTGGGTTGCGAAGCCATGAAGGATTTCCAGCCCATGCAGCCGGGCGATGTGGTGGCAACTGCAGCCAATACCGCAGCTCTGGAGGCGTGGGTGGGCTTTAAGCCCTCAACGCCGATCGAAACCGGTGTGCAGCGTTTTGCTGATTGGTATCGCTCCTTCTACGGCGTCTGATCGCCTGTCGTCAGGCAGCAACGTCGTCGCAGCGTTGTTGCATCAAAAAAGCCCCCTCGTCAAAGACCAGAGGGCTTTGGCTGAATGAATGGCTTCCGATCAAGCGGAACCAACACCGGTGTAGGAGCCATAGAAGAACAGACCCACAACGAACAGAACGGCCATTCCACCTGCAGTGGCCACCAGCCAGAGGGGAAGGACGCCTTCGGTCCAGCGGCTTCTCCAGGGCACTGCTGGTGTGCCATCAGGATTGCGATCGGGAATACGACCGTCGGGATATGGGGATTTTTTTCCGCTCATCGAATAATCCTCAGTTGAAGAAGTAGCTGGACATGAGCACGCCGGTCACGAAGACAAACAGCAGACCCAGGTACAGGCTGGTGCGGTTGAGTTCAACCGGCAGGTTGTTGGGATTGGGATTGCGTTCCATGGGTTGGATCAGCGGCGGATGAACTGCATCGCGGCAAGGGCGCCAAGGAAAAACACCGTCGGGATCCCGAGGGTGTGCAACGCCAGCCAACGCACCGTGAAGATCGGATAGTTGCGTGGCGTTGTGGCGACGGGAGGAGCTTGGGTCATGACTTATTTCAGACGAATGTCGAGTTCAGATTTGCCCTCGTAGCGCTGGCTCACCACAGGAGCTTTGCTTTCCGAAGCCTGGAAATAGGCATCGGGACGAGGTGTTCCGAAGGCGTCGTAGGCCAGGCCGGTGGACACGAACAGGAAACCTGCCAAAAAGATGGAAGGCAGTGTCACGGCGTGGATCACCCAGTAACGGATGCTCGTGATGATTTCGAAGAACGGGCGTTCTCCTGTTGAGCCGGCGGCCATGGCGTTGGGCGTGTCAGGACGATGATCTTAGGAGGTGGCTCAGGTGAGCTGAGGCTGAGGCGTTGCCGCAGTTACACAGCGTTGCCCACCCAACGCAGCAGGTTGCCCCGCTCACCCAGCACAAAGGCGTGCTCTCCGTCGAACACCATGCGGGTGAAGTTGCTGGGTTGACGGTCCCCGACGGGGTCGTTCTCCCAGCTGTCGCCGCCGTCGCGGCTCACCAGCAGGGTGCCGTTGCCACCGCCAGCCCAGATGGCGCCGTCGTCATCCCAGGCCAGATCCATGTAGCCGTAGCCGTTGGTGATCGGGATGATGGCTTTGCTCCAGCTGTCGAAGTTGCCGGGCTCATCGTTGAGTCGGATTTGTGCGCCGCGGGCCACCATCCACAGGTTCCCGTCGGGTTGGAAGCCGATGCTTTGCAGCCGCTGGCTGCTCACGCGCTGGTGCACCTGCCAGACGGAATCACCCGGTTCCCATGTGGCGTAGAAGTTGCCAAGGCCACTCACGCTCACGTAGCTGCCGTCCTTGCTGCGACGCAGATCCCTGACCGCACCGGCGGCATCGGTCACCTTGGCTTCCCAGCTGCTGCCGTCGTTATGGGTCTCGTAGACCGCGCCCACGTTGGTGGCGAGCTCTGCGGAATGGCTGCCCAACGCTGTGATCAAGTAGGGCTCGCCGGGCAATTTGGTGTCGAGGAACAGGCGGGTCCAGTTCTGGCCGCCGTCGTCGCTGTGCATCAGAAGCCCGGGCTGACCGGCGATCCAGCCTTCATCGCCATCGAAGTCGATGCTGATCAGACGGAAGTTCTCTTCATCGGGCAGATCAAGGCTGCGCTCATTCCAATGGGCACCCCCGTCGTTGGTTTCCCGGATCATCCGGTTGCTGCCCACCAGGTAGCCGTGGCGGCTGTCGGTGAAGGCCACATCCAGCGGGTTGGCCTGGGTGTCGAGATCCATGGCCTGCCAAGGACTCGTGCTGGCTGTAGGCACGTGGGTGGTGACGCAGCCGCTGAGGCTGACCCCCAGCACAAGCACCAGCAGAAGCTGGCTGACAGAGTTCAACAGGCGTTTCATCAGTTGGCCTCAGCGCAGGGAATAAAGGGACAGGAAAAAGGCGAAGCCGAGAGCAAGGCTGCCGAAGATCAGAACATTCTTCTGCCCGGGCGTCATCCGGTTCACCCCGAGGCCGAAATCGAGGTTCTCGTCGAAACCACTGGCCTTGGCGCGCGGGCCGATGTCACGGAAGGCGGCCACTTTGCTGCGGCAGACCGGGCAGCGGAAAGCCAGCGCGTCGAGATCCTCGAAAGCCGTACCGGGTTCAATCCCAACTTTCTTGACCCCTTCGTCGGGGTCATAGACGTAGCCGCAGCTGCGACATTCGAAACGGTGGGTCCGTGGGTCACTCTCCGGAGCGGTTTCAACCGCTGGTTCCACCGCTTCGGTGGTATCGACCGGCTGGACGGACTGTTGTTCGTCGCTCACCGCTGTGTTGCTGGGCCAATCGACTCTATCGACGACAACTCCAGGCGGTGAATGCCAGACTGGCCCGGTCTACGGGGACCTCCATGTTTGCCCTGCCCGGCTACGACGCCTTTCTGGGGTTTCTGCTGATTGCGGCTGCAGTGCCGGCCCTGGCGCTGATCACCAACAAGTTGGTGGCGCCGAAAAGCCGTGCTGGTGAGCGCCAACTCACCTATGAATCCGGCATGGAGCCCATTGGTGGGGCCTGGATTCAATTCAATATCCGCTACTACATGTTTGCGCTGGTCTTCGTCATCTTCGACGTCGAGACCGTGTTCCTTTATCCCTGGGCTGTGGCGTTCAACCGCCTCGGCTTGCTGGCCTTCATTGAGGCCCTGATCTTCATCGCCATCCTGCTTGTGGCTTTGGCCTACGCCTGGCGCAAAGGCGCCCTTGAGTGGAGCTAGTTATGTCTGAGAACACATCCCCCTCCATTGCTGCTGTTCGCGATCTGCGCGAAGCCAGCTGCGGTCCGATTGGTGCCCCAGCGGTCACCAACGATCTCAGCGAGAACGTCATCCTCACCAGCCTGGATGATCTGCACAACTGGGCTCGCTTGAGCAGCCTCTGGCCTCTTCTTTATGGAACGGCCTGCTGCTTCATTGAATTTGCAGCGCTGCTCGGGTCTCGCTTCGATTTCGACCGCTTCGGTCTAGTTCCCCGCAGTTCCCCGCGTCAGGCCGACCTTTTAATCGTTGCCGGCACCGTGACCATGAAGATGGCGCCCGCCCTGGTGCGGCTGTATGAGCAAATGCCCGAGCCGAAATACGTTATCGCCATGGGTGCCTGCACCATCACCGGCGGCATGTTCAGCGCTGATTCCACCACTGCAGTGCGCGGTGTGGACAAGCTGATTCCGGTGGATCTGTATCTGCCCGGCTGTCCGCCCCGCCCCGAAGCAATCTTTGATGCCGTGATCAAGTTGCGCAAGAAAGTTGGCGATGAGTCCCTGGCCGAGCGGCGCAAGCATCAGCAAACCCACCGCTACATGACGGTCTCCCACCAGATGAAGCGTGTTGAACCTGTGGTGACCGGTTCTTACCTTCGGGCCGAATCTCAGAAGGCTGCCCTGGCTGCAGCGCCGGCAGGGCAGACCCTGGCCACCGATGCCGCCGTGCTTACCCCTGCTGCTGAACCTGTTGAGTCATGAGCGAAACCCCTTCCAAGAAGACAGCCGCCTCGGATGAAGCGGGTGCAGTTGTCGCTCCCGAGCCTGGTCCTGTAAGCCAGTGGTTGAACAAGCAAGGCTTTGATCACAACAGTCTCGAGCCTGATCATCTCGGTGTTGAGCAGATCGGCGTTGATGCTGACGTTCTCCCGATGATCGCTGCGGCGCTCAAGAGCAACGGTTTCGACTACCTCCAGTGCCAAGGGGGCTACGACGAAGGCCCCGGTGAGCAGCTGGTTTGCTTCTATCACCTGCTGGCGATGTCGGAACAGGTGGAGGCCATGGCGGCTGATCCTTCGGCCAAGCTGCGGGAAGTGAGGATCAAAGTCTTCCTCAACCGAGAAGGCACTCCCTCGCTGCCGTCGATTTACGGCCTGTTCCGCGGGGCCGATTGGCAGGAGCGTGAAACCTTCGATATGTACGGCATCCAGTTCGAGGGGCACCCGCATCCCAAACGGTTGCTGATGCCTGAAGACTGGAAAGGATGGCCCTTGCGCAAGGACTACGTCCAGCCTGATTTCTACGAAATGCAGGACGCTTATTGATCGCGTTCGCGTCGATGCGTCCGGTAAAAGCGCATCACCGCAAGGGCAAGGCTGCGCGAATCGTGGCGCAACGTTGCTGTTGGTCGTACCCCCTGCAGTGGAGCCTGAGTGACGTCGTAGCCGTCTGAGCGGAGCTCTTCCGCATCGCAACGCACGGGATCAGCGCCGCGGCTTTGGTAGTACCGCACCAGATCAGACTCGGGCAGATCGTCCTGGGCTAGGACGGCAGTGAACAGTCTCGGCTCAATGCCGAGAGTGGCGAGCTGTGCCTCGATCGCGCGGATGTGACCGCGCACATCCAGGCCATCGGTCTCGCCGGGTTGCGTCATCAGGTTGCAGATGTAAAGCCTGGGGGCCTTGCTGCGTTTGATGGCGCCCACCAGTTCTGGCACCAGCAGATTGGGGAGCAGGGATGTGTAAAGGCTGCCCGGTCCGAGCACGATCAGGTCGGCATTGGCGATCGCTTCGAGGGCGCGGGGCAGGGCCGGTGGTCGTTCAGGACTGCAGCCCAGGCGAACAATGGGGCTGGGGGCGTGGCCGATGTTGCTCTCGCCTTCGATCCGTTGGCCGTTTTCCAGTTCGGCCCAGAGCTGCACATCCACGTTGGTGGCGGGCACCACCTGACCTTGCACGGCCAGCACACGACTTGATGCGGTGATGGCGGTTTCCAGATTGCCCGTGATCGCTGAGAGGGCAGAGAGAAACAGATTGCCGAAGCTGTGCCCCTCCAGACCGCTCCCGGCCGCAAAGCGGTATTGGAACAGGCGTGTGAGCAGTGGCTCTTCGGTGGAAAGGGCTGCCAGACAATTACGGATGTCACCTGGGGGCAGCACCCCCAGTTCCCGACGGAGCACTCCACTGCTGCCGCCGTCGTCAGCGACGGTGACAATCGCGGTGATGTTGCTGCTGTAGCGCTTCAGACCGCTCAGCAGGGTCGATAAGCCTGTCCCTCCGCCGATGGCCACGATGTTGGGCCCCCGGTTCAAGCGGCTTTTGGCCCGCAGGGCATCTACCAGAACGGTGTCCTTGTCAGGGGCGAGAGCCTGTTGAATCGAGCCGAAACTGCGGCTCTGTCCCCACAACAAAAGGCCACTGCCGATCAGCAGCACCAGGGGTCCGGTGATCTCGCGGGGCAGCACGGTGGTGATGGTGCTCAGCAGCCAGCTGAGGGTTTCCAGGATCCAGTAGATCGGCTTCAGATCGGCCCAGACGGCGGCCCCCAGCAGCGCCGTCAACAGGCCCAGGCCGGAGGTGAGCAGCCAGCGCTTCACCACCAGGCCAGGTTGCAGCCAGCGCACGGCCCGTTGGGAGCGGGTCATCAGATCCCGTCGCCGCTGATCGCGCATCATCCGGGCTTGGCGTCTGCTTGTCGGGGGCTTCAGCGCCAAGGAATGGCTTGATGAGCAAGTTCACCGAACTGTACGGAGCTTGTGGAAAGGCGGCAGGATGTCTGTGTTTTTCGGCCCAGACCGTGCCGCAGTCTCAACCCGTCGTGGAGATGCGGGACCTCACGATGCAGTGGGGACCTCGGCCTGTTCTGGATCGGGTCAACCTGACCCTGCATGCGGGGGAGCGGTTGGCCGTGGTGGGCCCATCCGGTGCTGGAAAGTCCACGGTGCTGCGTCTTCTTGCTGGTTTGCAGCTGCCCACCGGTGGTGAGCTGCGCCTGTTCAACCAACCGCAGACCTACCTGCGGCTGGACCAGACCGATCCACCGGATGTGCGGCTGGTGTTTCAGAACCCCGCTCTGTTGGCATCGCTCACCGTTGAGGAGAACGTCGGCTTCCTCTTGCGCGAACGCACGCAGCTGTCGCGGCAGGAGATTCGTGGCCGTGTGCATGCCTGCCTGGAGGCGGTGGGGCTCTATGACGTGGCCCACCTCTATGCCGGGGAATTGAGTGGTGGCATGCAGAAGCGGGTCAGCTTCGCCCGTGCCCTGATTGATGACCCCCAGCGGGGGGATCAGTCGATGCCCCTGTTGTTGTACGACGAGCCCACGGCAGGACTTGACCCCGTGGCGTGCACGCGGATCGAAGACTTGATTGTGAAAACCACCACCGTGGCGCAGGGCTGTTCCGTGGTGGTGAGCCATGTGCGCAGCACGATTGAACGCTCTGCGGAACGGGTGCTGATGCTCTACGACGGCCGGTTTCAGTGGGAAGGCTCGGTGGATGCGTTTCGCAGCACCGACAACCCCTATGTCGTCCAGTTCAGGACGGGTAGCCTGCGCGGACCGATGCAACCGGCGGAGCACTGACCACCATGCGACGCAGTGTTCGTGATGCCATCGTCGGATTCACGCTGATTGGCGGCATCGTTGGATTTGCTTCAACCGCTCTTTGGCTCCGAGGGCTTCGTTTGGGGGCTGGCCACTGGTCTCTGACGGCCCGTTTCAACGACGCAGCAGGTTTGGCGGAGCGTTCTCCTGTCACTTACAGGGGCATCTTGGTGGGCTCGGTGCGTTCGATTGAGGTCACCCCTGAGGCGGTGGTGGCTGAGCTTGAGATCAACCAAGCTGATCTGCGTTTACCGCTGCCCGTCACGGCCACGGTGGGGGCGGGCTCGCTGCTGGGGGGTGACGCCCAGGTGGCCTTGGTCAGCGCTGGTCCTTCACTTCCTCAGAACGCCCCCTTGCCCCGCGGGGCCGCTTGCCAGCCAACGCTCCAGCTCTGCAACGGTGGAACTGTGGTGGGACGAGAAGCTCCCAGCCTCTCCACCGTGACAGCAACCATGCAGGCGCTGCTGGCACAGGTTCAGGACGAGCGGGTGATTCCCAATGTGGCGGCGTCGCTTGAGCAGATTGAGGCCTCCACGAAGGAATTCGAGGCGTTGACGCTGCAGCTGCAGGATGAACTGGCCAAGGCCGCGCCTGTGATTCGCAATCTGGAGTTGGCAACGGCTCACTTGAAGAACATCGTGGCTTCCCTCGATAATCCCCAGACGCTGAGTGAGCTCCAACAGACGGCTGCCAATGCCGCCCAGCTCACCGCCACGATCGATGCCGTGGGTGGTGACGTGGCTCAACTCACCGGTGATCCCGAGTTCATGGAGGGCGTGCGCAATCTCACCATCGGCTTGGGTGAACTGTTCGGAGAGATTTATCCGGCGCAAACCGCTCAGTAGGCACGATATCGATTCGATATTGGCGTGAATCCAGCTCGATATCGTGCCTTTTAGATGTTGCTGATGGCGTCCATTGCAACCGCTGCAATCGCCTGATCGCTCGCTTTCGGCAACTGCACGTATTTGCCGCCTGCGGCTTCAGCCAGGTCTTTGCCCATGCCGCTGCCGATGAACTTGCGCTCGGTGTCGATCACCAGCAGCTTGATCCCGAGCATGCGGTAGCGGGCGGCGACGTCCAGCACCTCCTGCTTGAGATCGGGTTTCTCTTCGCCTTCAAGTTCGGGCTGACCGAGAGAAGTGCTTAGGGGCACGTTGCCGCGACCGTCGGTGATGGCCACCACCACCACCTGGCCGAGATCCCCCGTGGCCAAGGCATTGGCACCAACACGGGCCGCCTGGGTTAGGCCATGGGCCAGGGGCGAACCGCCGCCACAGGGCATTGATTCCAGCCGGCGGCGGGCCGCCGTGATCGAGCGGGTTGGAGGCAGCAGCACTTCGGCTTGATCGCCACGGAAGGGGATCAGGGCCACTTCGTCGCGGTTTTCGTAGGCCTCGGTGAGCAGGCGGATCACGGCACCCTTGGCGCTTTGCATCCGGTTCAGTGCCATTGAGCCGCTGGCGTCCACCAGGAATACCACCAGGGCACCGGCCTTGCGCTGCAGCAGCTTGGCCCGCAGATCGCCCTCCTCCACAATCACCGAGCGGCCTGGTTCCCGTTCGCGGCGAATCTTTTGGTAAGGCGCCGCTGCTCTCAGGGTGGCGTCCACGGCGATCCGGCGCACCGGTCCGCGGGGCAGCATCGGTTTCACATAGCGGCCGCGGCTGTCGCTGAGAACCACAGAACGGCTGCCGCTGTTGCCGCTTTTCGCCTTCGCGGCATTGAACAGCAGCAGATCAGGGTCCACCTCGATCGCTTCGGGATCGAGCATGAACTCCTCGGGTACCGCCGGTGGAGCCTGATCCTCTTCGCCGTCACCCTCGTCATCGTCGCTGGTGTCGTCGTCGTTGTTGTCCTCCGGAGGGTCGTTCTCCTCCTCGTCGGATCCCTCCGGCGGCGGCGGCGGATTCTCCTGTTGCTGATCCCCCTGGTCCTGCGGCTGTTCGGGGGGCGGCGGTGGCGGTTCCTGGTCCTCCGGCGGCGGTGGTTCCATTTGCTGGTCCGGTGGTGGCATCTGGGACGCCCGCGGAGCGATCACCAGGGCCACGGCCACCTGGAGGTCTTCGGCGTCCACCTGATCCCGTCCGCTGAGGGCGGCATGGGCCTTGGCCACCCGCACCGCGTAGAGCTCGGAGCGGTGCCCTTCAACGCCGCCGCGGATGGCTTCGGTGACGAGGTATTCGATTTGCTCGCCGCTGATCTGAACATCCGGGAGCCACTGGCGGGCCAGCAGCAGCTGGGTAGCCAGCGCATCGGTTTCCTCGCTCCATTTCTCAGCAAAGCTGCGGCTGCATTGGCCATGGCTGATCACTGCGTTGGTGATCTCCACCCGCTGCTCGGTGCTCACCAACTGGTTGGCGGAGAGCGCAATCGCGAAGCGATCCAGCAGGTGATCGCGAACGTTGCCCTCCTCCGGGTTGTAGGTGGCGATCAGCAGCGGCCGGCAGGGGTGGCTGAGGCTGAGGCCTTCCCGCTCCACCCGATTTTCGCCGCTGCCGACGGCCGCCAGCATCAGGTTGACGATGCCGTCGTCGAGCAGATTGAGCTCGTCGACGTAGAGCACGCCGCGGTGGGCATCGGCGAGCAGCCCGGGCTGGAACACCGCACTGCCACTGGATAGGGAGGCTGCAACATCCACAGCGCCCACCAGGCGGTCTTCGGTGATGCCAAGGGGAATCTGCACGAAGGGGGCGGGGATCACCCTGGAGGGTGCTTCGCCTGTGATCCGCTCACGGGTGGCGTCGTCCCATTCATCCGGGTTCTGGGGATCGAGGTTGCGCCCCACACCCCCATCGGCATCGAGGATGTCGATCGGGGGCAGCAGGGCATGCAGGCCCCGGGCCAAAACCGATTTGCCGGTGCCGCGTCCCCCCGCGATCACCACACCGCCCAACCCAGGGTCGACGGCCGCCAGCAGAAGGGCCAACTTCAACGTCCCATGGCCCGTGATCGCTGCCAGCGGAAAGGCACGGTTGGCCTGATCGTCCTTCACCGCTACTCCGGTTGCCACCATGGACGCGTTCAGCCCGTTCGTGCGCGCCAGTCTCGCTGATGCCCTCCATCGATGACGCTTCTGTTGCGGTTGCGCTGGGGGCGAACCAGCCCAGTGCGGTGGGATCGCCGCGCGAGACTTTGGTGGCGGTGCGGCCTTTGCTGGAGAAGCTGCTGAGGGCTTGGGCTGGTCAAGAGCTGGTTTACCGCTGGTCATCGCTGCACGACACCGCCCCCGTTGGTGGTCCTCTGGACCAGCCCCGTTACTGCAATGCCGTGATGCTGGTGGAGGGGCTGCAGGCCCCGCCGAGCGTGGCCGCCGCCCTGGAACTGTTGAATGCCTTACAGGGTTTGGAACAGCAGTTCGGCCGAAACCGATCGCAGGAACAGCGCTGGGGCCCGCGCAGCCTCGATCTGGATTTGCTGTTCTGGGGAGAACTGCGGCTGGAGCACCCGCGCCTACAGCTCCCGCATCCACGCCTGCATCTCAGGCGTTTCGTGCTGGCGCCGTTGCTGGAAGCGATGCAGGGCTCGGCTGCACCGTGATCACCTGATCGGCCTGGGCCAGGAGCTCCGGGTCGTGACTGCTAATCAGCATCAGCCGTTGCTCGGCGCGTTCGCGAATCACCGAACGCACCTCCTCAGCGGCCTTGGCATCAAGGAAAGCCGTCGGTTCATCGAGAACCTCGATTGGCTTGTCGCGGAGCCAGGCCCGCAGCAGCCCCAGCCGATGAATCTCTCCGCCGGAGAAGGGATCTTGCGCCAGGGCGAGCGGTGCATCCAGCCCGCCCTGGCGCTGAAGCAGGTGGGCTAGCCCCAGCCGTTGCAGCCAGGTTTCGATGTCGTCTTGGTGCCGATTCGCTCCCAGCAGCAGGTTGTCGCGCAGGCTCGCTTCAAACAGCACCGCGTTCTGAGGGGCATAGGCAATCAGCTGATGCATCTGCCGCGCCCCGGCCAGCCCGCTCAGTCGCCAGGTGTCGTCGGCCCAGTTCAGCTGCCAGTAACTGTCTTCCTCGTTGAGCAACCCACAGAAGCGATCGATCAGGGTGGTTTTGCCGCTGCCGGAGGGGCCGGTGAGCGCCACCAACCCGTTGGCGCTCAGCTCAAGCGACCTCAGGCCGGTGGAGGCGTGAGCGCTGCTACTCCAGTGCAGCTGGCTCAAGCGCGCCGTGGAGAGCCCGATCAGGCTGGCCTCAGCAATCGTCTGGTTGCTGGCGTCGCCCTGTCGCGGAATCAGCTGCTCGCGCCGTTGGCTCAGGGCCTCATAGCCCGGCAAGTTGCCCAGGCAGAGTCTGCGTGCTTGCACCACCGTGCTCAGGGAGGCGCTGGCGCGGTAAGCCAGTACCAGGGTGGTGGTGAGCGCATCGGCGGTCAGGGCCTCCCCTTGAAACAGCATCCAGAGACCGGCGACGGCCACCACCAAGGTGTCACGCCAGGCGTTGTAGCTGGCCCGGCGGCGCACCCGTTCCCGCAGCAACCAACGCCCCTCCGCCGTTTCCCTGGCGAAACGCTGCAGCAGCCAGCCCTCTGCCGTTGCGGCGCGCAGGGCCTTGAGGCCATGCAGCCCGTCCCCGACGGTGCGCTGCAGGGCTGCATTCAGGCGACTCTGAATGCGCCCCAGGCCCCAGCTGCCGGATCGCTGCAGCAGGGCCGCTGCCGTGGTGGCCAGCAAGGCGAGCAACAGCGGCCAGGCCGTGGCCCGGCCGACCAGCACAACGCTGGTGAGGTAAAGGCCCATGGCCAGTAGCGACTGCCCCATCCGCACCGCCTGGTCCAAGCTCAGTGCTGTGCGGTTGATGTCGGCCATCAGCAGGGCGAGCAGTTCGCCGCGCCCAAGCCGCTCCAGCTGAGCCGAGGAGGCCTCGAACACCTGGTGCAGCAGTTGCTGCCGCAGCCGATCGGTGAAGCCCGAGCGCAACCGCTCCCGCTGAATGGCCACCTGGGCCTGGATCACACCGCGCAGCAGGATCAGGCCCACAAGGATTCCCAGACTCCCTGCCACGGGCAGGCCCTGAATCATCCCCCGTGAGCCGTTGCCCAGCAGCAGCGTCACCGCCAGACCCAGGCCAGCGATGTCGAGCAGGCTGCTGAGGATGCTCAGCCCGCTCAGCCAGGCCAGGTGTCGCCATCCCGCTTCCCGGGCCAGGGATTTGAGCAGCTGGATCTGCCGCAGGCGGGCCAGCGCTGGTGGACCTGATCGGTTCAAGGCAGGCGGCACGGGGGGCTGGGCTCACCCGTCATGCTGGGCCACAGCAATGCCCGTGACCTATGGCGCCCCTGCCGTCACCGGAACCGTTCGAGCTGCTGGACACCGTTGAGGTGGTGGACGCTCGCAAGCTCCGTTTCGAGCGCAACCGGATCAAGCTGCCGATGGGTGTCGAGGCCACCTTCGGGATGATCCGCCACCCCGGCGCTTCTCTGGCGGTGCCGATCACGAATGACGGCCAGGTGGTGTTGTTGCGTCAGTACCGCTTTGCGGTGCAGGCCCGCCTGCTCGAATTCCCTGCCGGCACGCTTGAAGAGGGCGAAGATCCACTGGAATCGATGCAGCGGGAGCTGGGGGAAGAAGCCGGCTACAGCGCTGCGCAGTGGGATGTGCTGGGGCCGATGCTCCCCTGCCCGGGCTATTCCGATGAGGTGATCCACTGCTTCCTGGCCCGGGAGCTCACGCCCTTGGAGAACCCGCCAGCCGGCGATGACGACGAAGATCTGGAGGTGGTGCTGATGAGTCCAGCGGAGCTGGATGCAGCGTTGGCATCGGGCGATGAATGGCTCGATGGCAAAAGCGTGACCGCCTGGTTCCGTGCCAAGCAGCTTCTCGGCCTCTGATGACCAGCTTTCGTGTTCTGTTCTGGCACCGCCGCGACCTGCGCCTGGCGGACAACCTGGGTTTGGTGGCAGCTACGGACATCAGTCCGGCGGTGACGGGGGTGTACGTGCTCGACCCGCAGCTGATCAACCCGCCGGATCATCTGCCGCCGATGGCGCCGGCCCGGCTGTGGTTTCTGATCGAGAGCCTGGTGGAACTGCAGCAGCGCTGGCGGGAGGCCGGCAGCCGATTGCTGGTCGTCAAGGGAGACCCGGTGGCGGTGTTGCCGCAGCTGGCGCAGCAGATCGGTGCTGAGGCTGTGGTGTGGAACCGCGATGTGGAGCCCTATGCCCGTGAGCGGGACCGCCAGGTGGCCAAAAAACTGCAGGCCGATGGCCGCAAAGTGGTGGTGGATTGGGATCAGCTGCTGATCGCTCCGGAGCTGCTCAAGACCGGTGGTGGTGACCCATACCGCGTGTATGGGCCGTTCCTGCGCAACTGGCGCGGCCAGGTGCTGGCCAAGCAACCCAGCACCGTTGCCGCCCCCACCGGGCTGGTGGATCTCGATCCTGCACAGCTGCCGGCCGGTGAGTCCCTGGAGGCTCTGCGGGAGAGCCATGGTTTCAAGGGTGCTGAGATCTGCCCCTGCCGCCCCGGCGAGGTGGCGGCCTTCGAGCAGCTCACGCGCTTCTGTGATGGGCCGCTGCTCGGCTATGAGCCGGACCGCAATTTCCCCAGTACCGCAGGCACCTCCACCCTCAGTGCTGCCCTGAGCGTCGGCACCCTCAGTCCTCGCCAGGCCTGGTGTGCGGCCCAGGACTCCCGTGAGCAAGCCCGCAGCGAGGAGCATTTGCAGGCCATCGCCGTGTGGGAGCAGGAGCTGGGCTGGCGCGAGTTTTACCAGCAGGCTCTGTTTCATTTCCCGGAACTGGCCGATGGCCCCTACCGCGAGCAGTGGCGCCGCTTCCCCTGGGAGAACAACGAGGACTGGTTCGACTTCTGGAAGGAGGGGCAGACCGGCATGCCGATCATCGATGCCGCCATGCGCCAGCTCAACCAAACCGGCTGGATGCACAACCGCTGCCGCATGATCGTGGCCTCCTATCTGGTCAAAGACCTGATCTGCGACTGGCGCTGGGGCGAGCGCGCCTTCATGGAACTGGAGGTGGACGGTGACCTGGCCGCCAACAACGGCGGCTGGCAGTGGAGCGCCAGCAGTGGCATGGACCCCAAGCCCCTGCGCATCTTCAACCCTGCCACCCAGGCCTCGAAGTTTGATTCAGCCGGCGACTACATCCGCCAGTGGGTGCCGGAACTGCGCCATGTGAACACCAAGGATCTGCTCAGCGGTGAGATCGGAGCCCTGGAACGGCGCGACTATCCAGAACCTCTGGTGGACCACAAGAAGCAGCAGGCGAAGTTCAAGGCGCTTTACGCCACCATCCGATCCTGATCGCCGTCGTCGGTACGACGGAACTGGGCCGGCACGTTGGGCGCCAGCAGCTGGCGCACCGTGTCGATCACAGCCTCTTGTTGCTCTTCACTCAACTCAGGGAAGATCGGCAGGCTCAGCACCTGGCTGCAGAGCTGTTCCGTCACCGGTAAGGAGCCCTGTTGCAAGCCCAGATGGGCGTAGGCCGGCTGTCTGTGGATTGGAATGGGGTAGTAGATGATCGTGCTCACCCCACGCTCCTGCAGGGTCTGCTTGACCCAGTCGCGGCAGCAGCTCTCGGGGATGCCGTGGTGTGCACTGGTGTTGGAGGGGGCGCAGCTGGCGTTGCAGAGCGGCTGGCCGCTGGGGCAACTGCCGATGCGCACCACGAATTGGTTCCAGCTGTGGCCGTCCTCGGCTGTCGGCAGGGTGAGGCCGTGGAGATCGCCAAGGGCATCCCGGTAACGCTTGGCGATGGCTGTTCGTTTGCCGATCCACTCCTTAAGCCTTGGCAGCTTCACGTTCAAGACAGCCGCCTGGATCGCATCCAGCCGGCTGTTGTAGCCAAGGCTGCTGTGCAAATAGCGCTCGGGCATGCCGTGCACGGCGAGCTCACGCATGGCCTGGGCCAGTTGGGCATCGCTGGTGGTGACGGCACCGCCGTCTCCCGCCGCACCGAGGTTCTTGGTGGGGAAGAAGCTGAAGCAGCCCGCATTGCCGAAGCTGCCCACCGCCTGGCCCTGCCAGCGGGCTCCCGTCGCCTGGGCGCAGTCTTCGATCACCTTCAGCTGATGGCGTTCGGCAATGGCCATCAGCCGGGTCATGTTCACCGCGCGCCCGAACAGGTGCACCGGCATCAGGGCCCTGGTGGCGGGGGTGATCGCAGCTTCGATCTGATCGAAATCGATCAGGTAGGTGCTGGGGTCGACATCCACGAACACCGGCGTGGCGCCGACGGCACTGATGGCCTCAGCTGTGGCGAAAAAACTGAACGAGCAGGTGATCACCTCATCGCCGGCGCCAATGCCCAGGCCGCGCAGGGCCAGGATCAGAGCGTCGGTACCGCTGTTGCAGCCCACGGCGTGCTCGCAGCCAACACTGGTGGCAAACGCTTCCTCGAAGCGTTTGATTTGCTGTCCACCGATGTACTGACCGCTGCGCAACACCTCGAGCACCGCCTCTTCGAGGTCCACACCAAGATCGTCGATCTGCTGGCTGAGGCTGAACGGAGGTACTTGCATAAAGCAAAGCTTAAGTGGCTCAGCCGAACCACTCCGGCTCCTGTCCGGGGTTCCACTTCACATTGCAGCCCACCGAGGCGGTCTGGTCTGGATTCACCAAAGATCCCGTCAGCACGGCCTCGAGGGCGGCCCGCAGGTCACGACCATCGAGGGGCTGATCGTTGCCGGGTCGGCTTCCGTCCAATTGGCCGCGATAGCGCAGGCTCTGCAGGCCCTTGCCATCAGGTGAAAACAGGTAGAACTCCGGCGTGCAGGCGGCCCTGAGCGCTCGGGCCAGGGTTTGCTGCTCATCCAGCAGGTAAGGGAAGCTCCAGCCATGGTGCCTGGCCTGGTCCGCCAGTTGCTCTGGCCCATCCTGGGGGTGGGTGATCAGGCTGTTGCTGCTCACACCGATCAGTTGCACCGCATTGCTGAAGTCGTGGTCCAGCTGAGTGATTTCGGGCTCCACATGTTTCACAAAGGGGCAATGGGCACAAATCACCATCAGCAGCACGGGCCGTTGGTCCAGAGACCTGCTGTTCAGCCGCTCCCCCGTGACCTGGGGAAGATCAAAATCGGGCAGGCCTGTGCCCAGCGCCAGCATCGTGGATGGTGTCAGGGCCATAAGGCGCGGGCAGATGCGACGAATCTGCTTCAGGATGGCCACCTCCGGTGGTGATGGATGCCGCGCCTGCGTCTGCTTTGGGGAGTTGCTTTGCTGCTCGGGGCTTGCGCTGCGCCGAAGGAGCCGCCCAGCTGGCGCTTGTTTCCCCTAGAGCGCCATTCCCCCCATGACGGTGTGGCTGTGGTCAATCAGCCCGATGGCTACGGGCTCCACATTTATCTGGAGACAGACACCAGCTTCCCGGGGGTGTGTCGTCCCCGCTGGCTGCCGGATCCGGCCCGTCTGTTCAACGGCAATGGATCCACACCGTTCAGTTCCGGGTTGGCGACCCGTGAGGAGTTTTTTGATGCCGTGGCCCGGCGCGATGTGCGTGGCCTGTTGAAGAGCGAGCTGAAAGCTCTGTGCCAGGCGCGCGCTCCGGAGGACCGCTGGCAGTGGATCGAGCCGCCCCGGAACGACAAGCAGGTTGTTCCCGTGCAGCTGCCTTCCCTCGAGGAGGAAGACCTGCTCACCAATCCCGTGGAGGAATTGAAGCGGGCCCGGCAGCTGCTGAGGGATCAACGGGCTGGTGAGTAGCCCTCCCACACCACCGCTTCGGCGTCGCGCCAGTAGCGGCTGAACCGTCCCAGCCGGGGAGGCCGTGGCAGTTCCACGAAGGGTTCGGGATCCAGCAGTTCCAGCGGCAGTTCTGCGTCGATGGCCTCACCGATGCGCTCCAGGCGTGGATCCACTGCGCTGCTGCTCACCACACCATCGGCCTGATGGCGACGGGCAAAGGCCAGGACCTCATCGGCTACATCCCCTTTGCGCAGGGTGAGGGGAAGGTCGAGGGCGTTTTCGTAGAGGAAGCCGAGCCGTTTGCGGCTGATTCGTGCGGCCTGGATCCAGCGGGTGTCGAACACGAACACCGCAGGTGCCTCGGGCCAGGCCTGCAGCGCTGGGTTGTTGGCACCAAGGGCCTCCTCGTGAATCCAGAGGATCGGGCGTTGAAATGTCATTGAGGAATCTCCTGCTTATCGCTTGGGACGGGCCAGGGCGGCACTGGCGCCTCCGCTGCTCCGGCGCTGGCGGTTGCGCTGCTGGTTGCGGTTGTTGCCGGTCTCCCGTATGGCCGGCATCGGGGAGAACAGCTGGCTCTCCAGTTGGTCGTAGCTGCCTTCAAAGGGGCAGCTGTTCGCGCTGGGGCAGCTGTCGCAGTAGTGCCCGTCGCTGTAGCGCTCCAGGTTGCCGCGGTTGAAGAAGTAGGGCTTGTGACTGAAGGTGCTGGCCACCCACTGCCAGCTCAGATGGTTGCTGGCCGGATCGCCATCCAGGAGGTGCTCCAGGAACCAGTCGGCTCCGGCTTTCCAGTGCACCCGTCGCCAGTGCACGAGCCAGGCGGCCATCCACATGCGGGCGTGGTTGTGCAGCCAGCCGGTCGTTACCAGTTGATCGCGGAAGCCATCCATGCAGGCCAGGCCCGTGCTCCCTGCCCGCACATCGGCCGGCAGCTCCCGGGCATAGGCCCCGGCGTCATGGCCCGTTTTGAACGGTTCTTGATCGTCATGGATGCCATCCCCCAGATCGAGCCACATCCGTTGCCAGAAGTCCCGCCAGCCGAGTTCGTTGATCAGTTTTCCGCCCTCATCGCGGTTGCGGATCCGTGCAAAAACTGAATCGCGCACCTCCGCGAGGGTCAGCACGCCGTGACGGATGTAGGGCGACAGCCCGGTGACCGCACCCTTGAGGTGATTGCGACTTTTGGCGTAGCGCCTCGCGTCAATGCGCCGCAGTTTGTCTTCGGCTGCTTCACGCCCACCGCGGATCGGGCTGAGCTCCCCTTCTGCCCCTGGGAACTCTTGCGCCAACAGGGTGTTGAGGGCATCGCGGGACGCGAATTGCCGCGGCAGGTCGCCGTTGATCGGGGGTGACGCAACGCTGGGCACCGGCCTTTGTCAGCAAAGGAGCGGTGATCTTGGCGGGGGATGGGGGAGAATCGCGCGAATTCAACCCGTTCCGGTCTGTCCCGATGCTGCTTGATCTCACCGGCAAGAAGATTCTCGTTACCGGCATCGCCAACAACCGTTCGATCGCCTGGGGCATCGCTCAGCAGCTGAAGGCGGCCGGTGCTGAACTCGGCATCACGTATCTGCCAGACGACAAGGGCCGCTTTGAGGCCAAGGTGCGCGAACTCACCGCTCCCCTGGAGCCCAGCCTGTTCCTGCCTCTGAATGTGCAAGATGCCGACCAGATGGCTGAGGTCTTCGGCGAGATCAAGGAGAAGTGGGGCGTTCTCGACGGTCTGGTGCACTGCCTGGCCTTTGCCGGCAAGGAAGAGCTGATCGGTGACTACAGCGCCACCACCGCTGAAGGTTTTGCCCGTTCCCTCGACATCAGCGCTTATTCCCTGGCGCCCCTCTGCGCCCATGCCAAGCCGCTGTTCAGCGAGAAGGCCGGTGTGATCACGCTCTCGTACCTCGGTGCTGAGCGGGCGATCCCCAACTACAACGTGATGGGCGTCGCCAAGGCTGCTCTGGAGGCTTCTGTTCGCTATCTCGCGGCAGAGCTGGGCCCCGAAAAGCAGGTGCGCGTCAATGCCATCAGCGCCGGCCCAATCCGCACCCTGGCCAGCTCCGCCATCGGCGGCATTCTCGACATGATCCACAACGTGGAGGAGAAGGCTCCACTGCGCCGCACCGTCACCCAGATGGAAGTGGGTGGTACCGCTGCTTTCCTGCTCAGCGATCTGGCCAGCGGCATCTCCGGTCAGACCATCTACGTGGATGCGGGCTACTGCGTCACCGGAATGTGAGGCACGATGAGGGCACTGAAGCTCGGGTGATGGCACGTCAGGGAACGATCCATCGGGTCACCGGTGAAACCGATGTGAAGGTGCGGCTGGATCTGGACGGCTCCGGTCAGTGCCAGGCCAGCACCGGTGTGCCGTTTCTCGACCACATGCTTCATCAGATCAGCAGCCACGGCCTGATCGACCTGGAAATCAATGCGGTGGGAGACACCCACATCGACGATCACCACACCAATGAGGACGTGGGCATTGCCGTGGGGCAGGCCCTGGCCCAGGCCCTGGGGGACCGGCGCGGAATTCATCGCTTCGGTCACTTCGTGGCACCGCTGGATGAGGCTCTGGTGCAGGTGGCCCTGGATTGTTCCGGGCGCCCCCACCTCAGCTACAGCCTGGCGATTCCCAGCCAGAAGATCGGCACATACGACACCGAGCTGGTGAAGGAGTTCTTCGTGGCGGTGGTCAACAACAGCGGGCTGACCCTCCACATCCGTCAGCTGGATGGGGCCAACTCCCACCACATCGTTGAAGCCTGCTTCAAGGCCTTTGCCCGGGCCCTGCGCATGGCCACGGAGGTGGATCCACGCCGGGCCGGCGCCATCCCCAGCAGCAAAGGGGTGCTGGAGCAGGCCGGCGCCAGCTGAGGGCGGCTCCGCGCTTCACAGTCCGTTACGAGAAGATGGGCGAACGTTGATCGTTCGCCCGTGACCGTCGCCCCTGCCCGCAGCTACGACCGCAGCGACTGGGCCAGCGCCTTTGTGAACGTTGAGCAGGAACTCACCGACGTGGCGCTGACGCCGGTGCGTGGAACGGTTCCGACGGAGCTTCAGGGCACCTTCTATCGCAATGGCCCCGGGCGGCTTGAGCGGGATGGGCATCGGGTGCATCACCCCTTCGACGGCGACGGCATGATTGCGGCGATGCGGTTTGAGAACGGCAGCGTCTTCCTCAGCAACCGTTTTGTGCGTACTGAGGGTTGGCTGGCGGAGGAGAAGGCCGGCAAGGTGCTCTACCGCGGCGTGTTCGGCAGCCAGAAGCCGGGTGGTCGGCTGGCCAATGCCTTTGACCTGCGCTTGAAGAACATCGCCAACACCAATGTGGTGCGTCTGGGTGATCAGCTGTTGGCCCTCTGGGAGGCGGCGGAACCCCATGCACTCGATCCCCGCAGCCTGGAGACCCGCGGCCTGTCGCGCCTCGATGGTGTCTTGAAAAAGGGCGAGGCCTTCAGTGCTCACCCCCGCTTCGATCCCGGCCACAACGGACGGCCCCGCATGGTCACCTTCGGGGTTAAGACCGGGCCCCGCAGCACCATCCGTCTGATGGAGTTCGCGACCGATGGCCCGGAGGCGGGCGCCTTGCTGCACGACCGTTCCGACAGCTTCCCCGGCTTCGCCTTCCTTCACGATTTCGCCATCACCCCCAACTGGGCGGTGTTCCTCCAGAACGCCATCGCCTTTAATCCCTTGCCGTTTGTGACCGGCGAAAAGGGTGCGGCCCAGTGCCTGGCATCTCAACCCGGCGGCAAGGGGCGCTTCTGGCTGATCCCCCGCGATTCCGGCCGCTTCGCTGGTCAGAAGCCCCGCATTCTCGAAGCTCCCGACGGTTTCGTCTTCCATCACCTCAATGCCTTTGAGGATGGCGATCACGTTGTGGTGGAGAGCATCGTCTACGACGATTTCCCGTCCATCGGACCTGATGAGGATTTCGCTGAGGTGAATTTCGACACGGTGCCGGAGGGAATCCTGCACCGTTGCCGCCTCGATCTCAGTCGGGAATCGGTGCAGACCGAGCGGATCAGCGAGCGCACCTGTGAGTTCGCCATGGTCAACCCCGAGCGTCAGGGCCTCAGCGCCCACTTCGCCTGGATGGCGGTTGCGGAGCGGGAGAGGGGCAACGATCCGTTGCAGGCCATCCAGAAACTTGATCTGGATTCCGGGGAGACCCACACCTGGAGTGCGGCGCCCAGGGGCTTTGTGAGTGAGCCGTTGATGGTGCGTCGTCCCGGTGCTGAGGCAGAGGACGACGGCTGGGTGCTCGATCTGGTGTGGAACGGGGCCCGGGCCGCATCCGATCTGGTGATCCTCAACGCCCATGATCTGTCGGAGGTGGCGGTGCTTGAGCTGCCGTTGGCCGTTCCCCATGGCCTGCACGGGAGCTGGGCACCCCAACGCTGATACGTTGAGGCCCTTCGCAGGCCTTACGGGTGCCCACGTCATTCACGCGTCCGCAGATCAATCGTGACGAGCGGATGCTGTGGATCCATGCCGGTCCCCACAAGGCAGCAAGTAGTTATGTCACCGAGCGGCTGCGTCAAAACCGGGAGCATCTAGCCGCTCAGGGTGTGTTGATGGATGGTGATAACAACCGTCTTGCCAATGCGATTGCTGAAAAGAACTATGGCCCTGTTGAAGAGGCTCTTGCCACGCTGCCTTCCTGTTTGAACAGGGTTTTGCTCAGCAGTTCTTCTTTGGATGATCGGATCCTCAGCCGAACTGTGTTGGGCAAATTACAGGCTTTGGTTGAGAGGCAGGGATTCAAATTAGGCGTTAGCTATTTTGTTCGAGATCAGCAGTCCTGGTTGAACTCTGTTTACGCTCACCGGGTGCGTAGGTTTCGTGAAACTCCTGACTTTGAGGACTATTGTGATTACATTATGCACGATTCTGAATCGTGGAATATTGCTTATCCATCCAAATTCCGTGTGTTGAGTCGCTTCCCTGCGATTGCGACCTTGTTTCTGCCGTTGTCAAGGCAAGTTGCAATTACGGATCCTTTCCTGGCGCTTGTTGAAGCCCTTGATCTGGACACGCCTGCGGGTGAACAGGGTTGGCTTGCGGGCCGTTCCTCAAAGCAGAACATCCAGCCGGGAGCCCGAGGGATTTGGATGTCAGCCCTCTGCCGTCGCTTGATGGTGGAAACGGGTTTCGACCCGGAAGTGCTCAAGCGGAAGGGCAAGGTCATCCGTGATCTCGCCATCGAGCGCGGTTGGGACCGGGAGAAATTTGATGGCTTCGATCAACCGCTTCACGACCGCGTGTCGGCCTTTTACGCCAGCTCCAACGAAGCGTTTGCCCAAGAGCACTGGGGCGTCAGTTGGACCAGTCTTTTCCCGCTGCGGCCTGCCGCGCAACGGGTGTACGCGGGACCTCAAACCGAGGCGGAGCGCCAGGAGATGCGATCTCTCATGGTCCGTGTGCTGCGGGAGTTGCGTTTCCCCTGGCGGTTGCGGCGTCGTTTCTTTGCTCTGTACGACGCCGCAATTTGAGGGAGGCTCAATTCAGCTGAGGCCTTCGCGCTTGGCTTCTTTCCAGGTCAGCCGTGGCGCGCTCCAGAGGGTGGCCAGCACCAAGGGGGTGACGGGCACCGCGGTGATCACGATGAAGGCCTGCAGGGCATCGATGGAGGTGCTGTCCCCCAGGCCCGAGCCGATGCGCAGCAGCACCAAGGTGAGGCTGCCGATCATCAAGGCCCAGAACAGGCGCAGCAGAGCAGGGGGCTCGTTGCGGCCGCTCACCACCATGGCCGCGGCGTAACTCATTGAGTCGGCGCTGGTGCACATGAACAGCACCACAAGCACCAGGCCGATCGGAATCAGCAGACCGGCCAGGGGGAGTTGGCTGAGGATCGTGAGCAGGGCAGCGGCGGCTCCGTTCTGGGCCAGGGCTTCGCTTATGCCGCCCCCCGCCAATTCGAGATGCAATCCGGTGCCCCCCAGCAGGGTGAACCAAAGGTTGGTCACGATCGGGCAGAGGATGGCCACCGCCAGCACCAGTTCACGGATGCTGCGGCCGCGGCTGACGCCGGCGGTGAACAGCCCCATCAAGGGCGCATAGCCGAGGAACCAGCCCCAGTAGAAGACCGTCCAGCCGTTCACCCAGTTCGCCGGCACGGCATTGGGAGTTAGGGCCATCTGCGGCAGGTGGATCAGGTAGGTGATGAAGCCGCTGAAGAAGTGCTGCATCAGCCAGAGGCCTGGGCCCAACAGCAGCAGGCCTGCCGCCATGACCAGGGTGAGCCACACATTGAGTTCCGACAGCCACTTGATGCCCTTCTGAATGCCGCTGACGGTGGAGGTCGCGAAGACGGCGGTCAGCAGCACCACCACCAGGGATTGCAAGCCGGCACTGTCGCTGAGCCAGGGCAGTTGCCCTGCGGCATTGCTGAGCTGCAGCGAAAGGAAACCCAGGGGGCCAACCGTGCCGGCGATCGCGGCCACCACAGACAACCCATCCGCCAGGTGACCGAGCGGGCCATCCACCCAGCTGCGCGGCACGATGTTCACCAGCAGTGTGCGGGGACGCAGGGGTTCACCACGTCGCTCCAGGATCGAGAAGGTGATCGTGGTGGTGGTGGCCACCAGGGCCCAGGCGAGGAAGCCCCAGTGCAGAAAACTCACCGCCAGGGCGGGATCCACCGCTGCGGCTGTGCTGCCCTCGACCCCCGCAAACACCGGTGATGGGGTCTGGAAGTGATACAGCGGTTCGGCTGCCGACCAGAACACGCCACCCCCCGCCAGCAGGGTGCAGATCAGCACTGCGCACCAGTCGAAGAATTTGAGACTGGGCTTGCTCTCAGCGCCTCCAAGCCGGAGTTTGCCGACTGGGCTGATGGCCAGGATCAGCGCGATCAGAAACAGCAGCACCACCATCCACTGCCAGACCCCGCCGAGGGCATCACTGATCACGGCTTTGCCGTTGTCGGTGAATTGCTTGGCCAGCGCCAGGTCGATGGCCGACACCAGCAGAAAGATCAGCAGGGGAGCAGCGCCCACCCAGAGGGGGGGCTGGCGCCACCAGGAGTGCTGTTTCGCGGGGGTGTCAGACATTGGATGAGGGGTGAGGGATCAGGCGCGGACGGCGGCGCGTTGGTGGCTCCAGCAGGAGAGATCCACCGCTGGTTCTTCGCCACTGGCGAGGCGTGCCAGGGAATCACCGATCAGGGGAGCGAACTTGAAGGCCTGGCCTGAGCCTCCTGCGAACAGGCTCAGCTTCGGGGTGAGCCGGTCCAGCACGAAGTTCACGTCGCTGGCCATGGAGTAAGGGCTGATCACGGTCTCCACCCGCTCCTGCACACCCTCCAGTTCGTTGAACAGGAAGGTGTCGAGCAGCTCCACCAGGCGAGCGGGTGGCTCGCTGACCATGGCGTTGGGGGCGGCCACCCGCAGCTCCGGCGGGGCCCAGTCGATGCCGGCCTTGATCCGGGGGCGTCCGTCGCTTGTGTGACTGAGGACGGGGAAGCCGTAGTAGAGGCCACCGTCATCGCCGCGTTCCTGCTGGAAGCAGAACCACTGGGGGTAGCGATCGGCCAGCGCCGGGTCGACCGTGTAATGGGCCCAGAGCATGGGCCACACCTCCAGTTTTGGTGCGAGGCCCAGGGGAGCCAGCAACAGCTGGCTCCAGATCCCGCAGGCCACCACCAGCTGTCCGGCGGCGATGTGTTCACCGCTCTCCAGGGTGACGCCACCGCCATCGGTATCGAGGCCCGCTACGGGGCAGTGCTCGATCAGCTGATGGCCGGCATTGCGGGCGGTGTTGATCCAGTGGGCCACGACTCTGTCGCTGCGCACGGCGCCTGCGGTGGGCTCGAACAGTCCGGTGAAGCCCGGCTTCGGCTTCAACGGGAAGCGGGCTGTGATCTGGCCGGCATCGAGGGCTTCATAGGGGATGCCCTGATCGTCCATGACCCGTCGGGCCCCGGGGATCGACCCCTCGATCGTCTCTTCATCCCAGCTTTCGCCGTAGAAGAGCAGGCCGTGGGTCTCCCGCAGCTGTTGGCCTGCGTGGTTTTCTTCCTCGCGCCAGAGGCGGTTGGCCTCCTGGGCGAGACGGCAGAGCACCGGGTCGGAATACATCTCCCGGAACATCCGGGTTTCGCCATAGCTGCTGGCTTTGGCGTGGGCCAGGGTCTGGGCTTCCAGCAGCACCACATCGTGCACGCCGCGGCGGGCCAGGGATGCAGCGCAGCTGAGGCCAGCCATGCCGCCGCCAACGATCACGACGGCTGCCCGGCTGGGCAGGGACGCTGGTGCGCTCATTCGCTTTCTCCAAAGCTGAGGCCGATGGGCTCGGTGGAGGGTGTTGCAGCCACCTCCTCAAGGGCTGCACCCACCGACAGGCCCTGGTCGCGCTGATTCAGATACTCGCTGGCCCGTCGGCGCACCTCATCGCGAACGAAGGCATAGACATCCTTGGCACCAGCGTCTTTCCAGGCGTCGGGGGAGAACCGCTCGATTGAATCGGCGATCACGGCGCCGGCATTCACCAGCGGGTCCGGGAGCACCTTCACACCACGGCGACGCAGGTCATCTGCCAATTGGGGTTGCTGGAAGGGGGCATTGGCGGCAGGCACCACGGCGGGGGTTCTCAGCGCCGTGGCCATTTCGACGTTGATCAACCCCGAGATCGAGCAGGGCAGCAGCAGGTCGAGGTTCAGCTCCCACCAGGCGCAGCTGTCCGGCAGCGGCGTCGCTCCGGGAAAACTGGCTTTCTCGCGATCCAGATCCACGGTGAACACGGTCCAACCGTGCGCGACGAGATGGCGGGCAACGGTGCCACCAACGGCGCCGCAGCCGTGCACCAGGGCCCGTCCGGGTTGGGTGTCGTTGAGGGCCTTGTCCAGAACAGCTTCCACGGCCCCAAGAGTGCCGTGGGCGGTGGCGGCACTGGCGTCCACGGGGCTGCCGACCGCCGCCAGCACATGGGGGGTGAGCGCCGTCAGACGTTCCATGTCCTCCAGGCTGGTGTTGAGATCGCAGCCGGTGATCATGGCGCCGTCAAGCGACTCCAGCAGCTCGGCGGTGACGCTGATCAGCTCATCCTTGACGGCATCGGGTTCAGCTGCACGGGCCACGATCTTGCCGCCGGCGAAACCGGTGCCGTAAAGATCGTGCTTGTGGGTCATCAACCCCGCCAGCCTCTGGCCGTCTGCGATGCAGGCCTCATCGCTCGGGTAATTGAGCACCCGCAGGCCTCCGTTGGCGGGGCGCTTGGCATCGGTGTCTTCTGCCACGACGAACACCGAGAGGTGGTCGGAGACGTGTTCCGCCAGCACCGAAACGGTCGGCGCTGTTTTCTTGCCGCTGCTCATCAGGCCACCTTCTCCATCATCTGGTGGTGTTCGACGTAGTCGAGGCTCCATTCGCTGGGGGCTTCGGCGATGCGCTGCTGCAGCCGCTCGAACACCGTGTCTGCTGCGGTGTCGCCGGCAGCACTGGCGAAGCTGTGGCGGCTCCAGCTGCGGATCGTCGCCATCAATCCGGCGGCGAACGTCGCCGTGTCGCCGTTCTCGTTCCAGCGGCGTCGGTAAGGGCACTTCACGTAAACGGTGCGCTCGTCCACCAGCCGCAGGCCGTTGCGGTAGGCGGCGCTGCTCTCGTCCTTCAGCGGAGCCATGAACTCCTCGGGGGACTTGTAGAAGTTCAGAACCGTGCCTTGTTGGTACTGCTCCTGGCTGATCAGGCCTTCCTCGGCCATGCCCCGCCAGATCTGGTGCAGCTGGTCGTGCACGTTGCGGGTTTCGCCGCCGTTGTGGCCGAGATAGAGCCCTGCTTCATCACGGGAGAGGTTCACCGTCAGCAGGCGCCCGCCCACTTTCAGTTCGCGGCTGCGCAGCTCGAGGATGTAGTTCCAGTCCTTCATCGCCTGGGCGGTGAAGCGCTGAAGTGCGTCGGCATCACCGGACGCCAGCACATGGGTGTGGCTGTTCAGGGGGCCGGGGGAGGCGCTCAGCCAGTGCATGGCCGTGGCGGAAAAACCGAAGCTCACCGAGTTCGGCGCCACGGAGGGCTCGTAGAAGCTGCGGGCACTCACCAGCACCGTTGGCTTCGGATCCCGGGGGATCTGAAGGGCCAGGTTGTTGGCCAGAGCGATGTTGTCGTTGCTCGGTAGGTCGTTGCCGATCAGCGTCAGGTGCGCCGTCGGCTGGTTGGCATGCAGGCGATCCAGCACCTGGTTCCAGAGTCCAACGGCGGTGCCGCCATCGGCAGCTCCGTAATCGATCAGGACATGGCTGTCAGCGACAGCCAGTTGATTCACACAAGTCAGGGCCCAGTCCGAGGCGGCTTCGATGCACAGAAGAGCACCCTCGGTCTGCGCGCTGTAACCCGTGGTCATGGCGATGGCCATGGACCTCGTCAGCGGCAGGTCTCACCGTACAGACCATGCCCCGAGAGCCTTTGTATCCCAGGTTCTTCTTCAGCTTGCTTCGAGCAACTGGCGCAACTTGGGTTCCAAGAGACTGAAGGCCTTGCCGCGGTGGCCGTGCTGCTTTTTCTCCGCCAACGGCATCTCCGCGAAGGTGCGGCCGGTTCCAGCAACTTCGAAGATCGGGTCGTAGCCGAAACCCTGATCTCCCCGGGGTGCGGCCGTGATCAAGCCGTCGCAGCGGCCTTCCACCTCCAGCAGGATCGTGCCGTCTGGGGCGGCGACACAGAGCGCGGCGCAGAAATAGGCCTGGCGTTGGTCTGAGCCCTTCAGGGCCTTCAGCAGCCGGGCAATGCGTTCCGGGTCGGTGGGGGCGTAGCGGGCGGAATGAACCCCCGGAGCGCCATCAAGCGCATCAACGCTGAGGCCTGAATCGTCGGCCAGGGCCCATTCCCCTGTGGCGGCGGCAACCGCCTGAGCCTTGAGCCGGGCATTGGCGGCAAAGGTGGTGCCCGTCTCCTCCACCTCTAGGCCTTCTGGCTGGGGTTGCACGCTGACGGGCAGGGCCTGCAGCAGACCCTGGAATTCACGAATCTTCCCGGCGTTGCCGCTGGCGATCACAAGGGTCTTCATGCGGCCTCCGCAAACTGTCGGGCCCAGGCGAGCACCTCGTTCACCCGCTCGGCATCCGGCCCTTCGCAGTAGAGCCGCAGCAGCGGTTCCGTGCCGGAGAAGCGCAGCATCAGCCAGTGGTTCGGCCCCATCCTCAGTTTGATCCCGTCGGTGCTGATCACCTCCAGCACGTCTGCGCCGGCGACGCTCGAGGGCGTGCTCTGGTCCAGCAGCGTCTCGAGCCGTCGGCGTGCCTCCATGTCGGCCAGGCGCAGGTCGAGCCGGTCGTAGTGACTGCTTCCCCCATGCTCTTGCTGAAGTGCATCCAGACGCGCACCCAGGGGTTGCTTTCCTTCCACCAGGGCTTCCAGCACCAGCATCGCCGCGAACAGGGCGTCCCGCTCGGGCAGGTGCATGCCGAAGCCCACGCCACCGGATTCCTCTCCGCCGATCAGTACATCCCCGGCCAGCATCTCTGCGGCGATGTACTTGAAGCCCACCGCGAGCTCCAGAACCTTGCGTCCCTGGGCCTCCGCCACCAGCCGCATCAGATCCGAGCCGCTCACGGTTTTGACCACGGCGCCCGGCAGCTGGCGGGCTCGTGCCAGGTGATCGATCAACAGGGGCATCAGCAGCTGGGTGCTGCAGAACCGGCCGGTTTCATCCACGGCAGCGATGCGGTCACCATCGCCGTCGAACACCAATCCCACCGCAGGAGTTCCGGCGGCCGTTGAGGCTTTCACGGCCGCGATCAACGCCCCGAGGTAGGGCGCCAGGGGTTCCGGTGGATGACCACCAAACAAGGGATCACGTTCGCTGCGGATCTCGTCCACAACGCCAGCAGCTTCAGGGCCGAGCAGCTCCGTCACACAGCCGGCGGCTGATCCATGCATCGGATCGACGATCACCTTGAGGTTGATGGCCTTGAGGCCATCAACCAGGGCACTGAGGTCCAACTTGCGGCGCAGCCCTTCGAGATGCTCGCCGCGCCCATCAAACCGGGGGACTTCCGCCTTGATCGGTGCCGTGATGCCGCCGGCCGCAAGACGTCGTTCGACTGCGGCCGTGAAGTCTCCCTCGACCGATCCACCAAAGGGTCCTTTGATCTTCAGCCCCAGCCATTCCGGTGGGTTGTGGCTGGCGGTGATCACCAACGCTCCCAGGGCTTTGCGCTCCACCACGGCCCAGCTGCAGGCCGGCGTGGGCACAGCGGTGTCGGTGAGCAGGGGTTCCAGTTCACAACCCCGCACAGCGGCCGCGATGGCTTCCGCCAGTTCTGGAGCCAGAAAGCGCCGGTCGTAACCGATCACCACCGTTCGGCTGTTGAGACCTTCGGGGGCGCGATGGGCGAGCTCCTGAGCTGCGGCAGCGGCAACGGGCAACAACCGCTCAACCGTGATGTCGACGCCGGTGATCCCGCGCCAGCCATCGGTGCCGAACTTGATCGGAGCTGGACTCAGAGGGAGGGGAGCCGATGCCATGGCACAGCCTGCACTTCAGTGGATCTAGCAGCTGGCAGCCGTAGGGTCGGCGGATGGGTGACACCCCGGCTGCCGACAACGCTCTCACCGACCGGTTGCTGCGCAGTTGGCTGCGTTGCCGTCGCAAGGCCTGGCTCGATCGCCACGGGAATCCTGCCGAGCGGCGTTGGACGGCCCATCGCAATCTCCTGCTGGACGACCAGCAGCGCTGTTTTGTGGCCTTGCTCCCCCGTAAGCCTGGCCATGGCATCGCTGCCTGTGCTGCCGGAGCCGAGGCCGTGGTGGGTCTGCGCCTGAAGGGGCTTGGCCCATCCGGTGAGCCGTTGGAGGCACACCCTCCACTGCTGCGGCGGGTCAAGGGGCAGAGCCGCTGGGGTGACTTCGCCTATCAACCGGTGCTGGCCCGTCAGGGCCGCCGCACCACCCGGGAACATCAGCTGCCGCTGGCGCTGATGGCCCTGTTGCTTGAGCAGGAACAACAGGGGGACGTTCCCTCGATGCTGGTGCTTGGCGGTGGTGGCCGGCGCCTGGAACAGGAGCGGCTGCATCTCTCCAGTGGTCTGCGCCGACAGCTGTCGGAGGGGCTCCGCAAACTGCGCTCTGACCTCGAGCGCCCGGTTCCTCCCCCGCTGGCCGCTGACCGGCGCAAGTGCTCACTTTGCAGCTGGCGTGTCGCCTGCAATGCCGTTGCGGCGGAGGAAGGGCATCTGAGCGAGGTCAGCGGCATCGGGGCCAAGCGGCGCGAGATGTTGCTGGAGCTTGGGATTCGCGGCTTGTCCGATCTCGCCGCGGCTGATCCGTTGCAGCTCGCTGAGCAGCTGCAGCGTTTTGGGGATCAGCATGGTGAGGTGGCCGCATCCCTGGTGGCCCAGGCCCGGGCGCAGCGGGATGGACGGGTGGAGCGTTTGGATGCCTCAGCGGCACTGCCGGAACTGCCGGACTGTCCTGGTGTGCTGCTCTACGACATCGAATCCGATCCCGACGCCCGTCACGACTTCCTTCACGGTTTTCTGGTGTTGCCCAGAACCAAAAGCGGAAACTGGGATCTGGCATCCGTGGCCTATCACCCGATCCTGGCCCTGGCGGAGCATGGTGAAGCCCGTTGCTGGCTCCGTTTGCAACGGTTGCTGAATCGCTATCGGGGTTGGCCGATCCTCCACTACGGGGAGACAGAAAGCCTGGCCTTAAGGCGTATGGCTGAGCGGCAGGGTGCTGCCGAGACCGAGGTGCTGCAGCTTCGTCAGCGGTTGGTGGATGTGCATGCCCGGGTCAGGCATCACTGGCGCCTACCCCTGGCCAGTTATGGCCTCAAGGCCGTGGCTGTTTGGCAGGGGTTCCAATGGAGTCAGGCCGGTGTGGATGGGGCCAGAGCCCTGCTCTGGTGGCGGCAGTGGCAGGGAGAGGGGCCCGACCGACGCGGCACTAGGCACGGGCTCCGCTGGATCTTCGATTACAACCGCGACGACTGCCTGGCCACCTGGGCCGTAGCCGACTGGTTGCTTGAACAGGATCAGGCGTCTGGATCCTGAAACGCCTCAGGTTGACGGATCTGGAGCTGTTCTCCGTTGGGACCTTCCAGCGTTGGACTGGCCAGGCACTGGCGGCGCACCAGGGCCAGCCCAAGCCAAATGCCATCGCGTTCGAGCGCACTGGTGATCACCCCGGCTCGCTCGCCATCCAGCGTGAGCTTGGCGGTGGCCGCCAGCGGACTGGGGCAGCTCCAACAGCGCAGCTGTTGCTTCACCCCTGCCTGGCCGATGAGTTTGGCCATGGTCTCCTGGCCGAGGTAGCAGCCTTTCTCTGTGCTGACCTGAGCGACAAGCCCAAGCTCCAGGGGGTTGGTCTCGCCATTGAGTTCACCGGGGCCCGGGGGGAATCCGCTCTGAAGCCGCCATTGCTCCAGAGCCGTGGCGGTGGCTGCTTCCCCTGATGCCCAGGGCTCCGGCAGGGCCGCATCCGGATCGCACCACACGGCTGCAGCCATGGGCTCGAGCCACTGCAGTCGGCGCAACTGGCCCAGGGGTTGGAGGCGAACCCGATCGGCTGGAAAGATCACCTGATCAAATCCAGCGTGAACGGCAGAGGCCTCTCCCGCCAGAACGATCACATCGGCCCCCTCTGCATCGAAACGAAGTTCCAGCACGGCCCGCAAGCGTCCCGTTGCGGTCAGCCAGCAGGTCTGAAGCAGATCCCCGGATTGGAGTGCGTTGAGGTCAGCACTGGTCTGCCCCTGAAGAAACTGGCGTGCTCCGCTGCCGTTCAAGCGCAGCCAGGGAACCTGGGCGTCCCAAAACAACTTGCTCATGCCGGCGTGAAGGCGGCGATTTCAGACAGCTTGAAAAGGCTGATCAGTTCAAGATTTTCAGCCGTCATCGCAGCGTCACCCCCTTCTTCCCGGTCGACGATGGTGACGACCCGCTCCACCTTGTAGCCGGCGTCGCGCAGCTGCCGAACCGCCTTGAGGGATGAGCCTCCTGTGGTGACAACGTCTTCCAGCACGGTGATGCGTGCCCCGGGGGCAGGGAGCGGACCCTCCAGCCAGGCACCGGTGCCGTGGCCTTTGGCTTCCTTGCGCACGATCAGCGCATCAAGCTCCCGACCTCGATCGGCGGCGGCCATGGCAACACCGCTCACCAGTGGGTCTGCTCCGAGGGTGAGACCAGCCACGGCCAGCGCATCGGCCTCCACGTGGGTGAGCATCGCCCTGCTGATCAGCGCCAGACCGGAACCGCTCAGGCTCACGGGTTTGCAGTTCACGTAGTGCTCGCTCTTGCGGCCTGAAGCCAGGGTGAAGTCTCCGCGTCGGTAGGCCAGGGTGGCCAGACGGTTCAGCAGTTGCTCCCGCTCAGTCGGGACACTCGACGATTCAGACATGGGGCTGGCCGCGCTTCGCAGATGTCCTTAGTTTGCGCTTAGAGCTGATTCGTCCGGTGCTGCTGCGGTCGTTCTTTGGTTCGAGCCTGCTTCTGCTTGCCGGCCCATCGGTGTTGGCGGGTCCGTTGGTCTGCACCACCAGTGTTGAGGCGCCTATGCCCGGCAGTGGTGGTGCTCCCGTCGAAGTCACGGTGTGCCACCCCACGGAGTCCACCAGTGAGCTGGTCAACCGTCGCTTTTACACCTGGACCTCGCCTATGGCCCAGGGCGTGGACCCCCTGCATCAATTAACCGATTTTCTGGGGATTGCAGTTGGCGGCATCGAGGGGAATCAGGTCATGGGATTCGGCTTCCCTGACCAGACGCTGATCTGGGATGGGTCTGCACTTCAGAACACGACGGGTGCTCTGCTGGAGGAGCAGAGTCCGTCGCTGCCGATGCGAACCATGGATATCTCAAGCGGTTTCAACGGCAGCCTGGCGGCCACCGAGACCATCGAAGCCGTGCCGGATGTGCCCTCAGACGATCACTTCCCCGGCGTGACTCCCCTGTGGTAACAATCTCCCCATGGGGGTCTAGCAATCTGGTGAATGCAGCGAACTCATAATTCGCCTAAGGCGAGTTCGATCCTCGCGACCCCCATTCCCCCCTGTTGATGCGGCTTCTTCTGCTAGCTGTTCTGCTGGTTCTGCCGGCCTTCTTCGCGGCTGCAGAGGTGGCCCTGTTGCGGCTACGACCCAGTCGCGTTGAAGTGCTCGTTGAGGAAGAGCAGGCCGGGGCCCGTTCCATCCAGCGTCTTCAGCGACGCCTGCGGCGCGCTCTGCTGGTGTCTCAACTGGGTGCAACCCTTGCTCTGGTGGCCCTTGGCTGGGCTGGCCGTGGTCTGGGGGGGCGGCTCTGGTCGGATGGGTCTGTGGGTGTCGCTTGGCGCGACACAGCCTTGTTCCTCAGCATCGTGTTGCTGGCCACGTTGGTGGCTGGTTTGCTGCCCAAGGCCTGGGTGTTGAACCGTCCGGAATCCTCGGCTCTTCGCCTGGTGCCGCTGCTGGAGGTGGTGATGCGCTGCCTGGCCCCACTCCTCAATCTGCTTGAGGCGCTGGCGGGCCTGTTGATGCGCCTGCTTGGCCTGGCTCCCCAATGGGATGTGCTGGTGCCAGCCCTTTCCGCTGGTGAGCTGGAAACCCTTGTGGAGTCTGGGCGGGTCACGGGCTTGTTCCCGGATGAGAAGAACATCCTTGAAGGTGTCTTCGCCCTGCGGGACACCCAGGTGCGGGAGGTGATGGTGCCGCGCTCTGGGATGGTCACTCTGCCGGCCACGGTCCGTTTTGCGGAAATGATGGAGGCCGTGCACCACACCCGTCATGCCCGCTTTCCGGTGATCGGCCAGTCGTTGGATGACGTGCGTGGCGTGCTGGATCTGCGTCAGATGGCCGAACCGATCGCACGGGGTGAGCTCCAGGCCGATTCGTTGCTTGAGCCGTATCTCCAGCCTGCGGTGCCCGTGCTGGAGACCTGCACGCTGGCGGAACTGCTGCCGATGATCCGCAGCGGTCAGCCGCTCCTGCTGGTGGTGGATGAGCACGGCGGCACCGAGGGTCTGGTGACCGCAGCTGATCTCACCGGAGAAATCGTTGGTGATGAGGATCCTGCCGAGACCGATGAACCGGATCTGCTCGAAGAGAAGGACTGCCCCGGTGCCTGGCTGGTGGCCGGAGACCTGGAGATTTTCGAGCTCAATCGACAGCTCGATCTCGATCTGCCCGAGGCCGACGACCATCACACCCTGGCGGGCTTCCTGCTGGAGCGGCTCCAGCACATTCCGTCCGCGGGGGAAGGACTTCATTTCAACGGCCTGCAGTTCGAGATCACAGCCATGGCAGGGCCGCGGATCGAGCGGGTCCGGCTTGTTCTCCCCAGCTCAGAGGAAGATTCCGACTGAAGGCCGATAGTCTTCCCCCAATCGACCGCCTGCGCTGATGTCTCCCGACCCCATGGTCCCAGTCAAGGTCGGGGTGATCGGCATCGGCAACATGGGCTGGCACCACGCGCGGGTGCTCAGCCTTCTGCGGGATGCTGATCTGGTGGGCGTCGCGGATCCGGATGCTGAGCGCGGCAAGCTCGCCACTGAGCAATTCGGCTGCCGCTGGTTCGCCGACTACAACGCCATGCTCTCGGAGGTGGAGGCCGTCTGCATCGCGGTTCCGACGCTGCTGCACCATCCCGTCGGTCTGGCCTGCCTGCGTGCGGGTGTGCACGTTCTGATTGAAAAGCCAATTGCGGCCAGTCAGGACGAGGCCACTGCACTGATCGAGGCCGCTTCAGCGGCGGGGTGTCTGCTGCAGGTGGGCCACATCGAGCGGTTCAATCCTGCCTTCCGTGAGCTCACCAAGGTGGTGGCCAACGAGGAGGTGGTGGTTCTTGAGGCGCGTCGCCACAGTCCCCACTCCGATCGGGCCAATGATGTTTCTGTGGTGCTGGATCTGATGATTCATGACATCGACCTCGTGCTGGAGTTGGCGAAGGCACCGGTGGTGCGGCTTGCCGCTGCCGGTGGTCGCAGTGCCGAAGGTCCGATCGATTACGTCAACGCCACGTTGGGTTTCGAGAACGGTGTTGTGGCCAGCCTGACGGCGAGCAAGATGAGCCACCGCAAAATCCGCAGCCTCAGTGCCCATTGCCGTTCGAGCCTGGTGGAGACGGACTTCCTCAACCACACCCTGCATATTCATCGCCGGGCTCACGAGTGGTACTCCGCTGATCACGGCGAGCTGCTGTATCGGAATGACGGCTTCATCGAGGAGGTGAGCACCACCTCGATCGAACCGCTCTACGCCGAGCTCGAGCACTTTCTGCAGTGTGTGCGCGGCCGGGAGACCCCTGCGGTGGATGGTCTTCAGGCTTCGCGGGCTCTCAAATTGGCAGACCTGATCGAGCAGGCCGTTGAACACCCGGATACGGGAGCGCCCCTGTGCGCACCGATCTGAGGGCTTTCAGAGGGATTACACCAGCCCCTGCTGTTCGGCCAGTTCCCGCAACGCCGTGACCTGCCAGCGGCGGCAGTCACCGGGTGAGGACCGATAAAACTGCCCCCAGGCCTGGGCCTTGTATTGCGGGTAGTTCTCTGGACGAAGAGAGGGATGGCTCTGCTGCCAGCCGACCCTGACGGCATGACCGATCACCACGTCGAGGGCCAGGTCATCCTCGAAGCGCACCTCTGGATTGGCTTCGACGAAGGCCATCAGCGAAAGCAGGCATTCGCTGCAGAGTTGGCGGTATTCCGGCGCTTTGATCCGACTGAGCAAATGGTCAACCTGGGCGGCGAAATTGCGCTCCCCTGGTGTTTTCTCGAGAATGAGGCTGCTGTTGAGGCGATTGCGCCGCTCCAGCTTGTCGCCAATCACCAGGCCGCGGCAGTGCTGCAGCAGCGACCAGATCCCGGCATAGAAATCGCGGGGAACTTTCTGGAAGGATCCCAGGCGGATGCGGTGTTGAAGCCAGTCCCCGCCCCCCGGTGTTTCCTCCAACGGGTCAGGCACTGACCACTGCACCCGGCCGCTCACGTGCAGCTGTTCGCCCCGTTGCAGGGCTGCTCTGGCATGGTCCACATCGGCGAGCACGGCGCGCAAGCGCCTGCGAATCGCGTGGGGTGCTTCGCTGCAGAGGGCTTCAAAGGCTTCGTCCTGACTGAGCATTTTCTCCACGGCCAGCTCTGATGTGAGCAGCAGCATCAGCTGCCCGAGCTGCAGGGTGAGGCTCCCCTTCAGCAGCGCTGGCTCCCGCCGGGCCACGCTGTCGAGGGCGAGCAGGAGTTCCTGTTCGAGCATGCGCTCACGGCCGTCGATTCCGCTGGTGGTTTCAATCCGCTCGGCGATGGCGGCACTGTCCATCGGTTGACGAAGTCGGGAGTCGCCGGTGTAGTTGCGCCCCACCACCACCTGTTTCTGGCGCACGAGAAGATCGGTGAGGGCATCTTCAAGTTGGGGATGCACCATCCCCATGGCGCCAGCGCAGCGCCGCACCACGTTCCAGTCTTCACAACGCAAGCCCCGTTGATAGACCTCCTCAAGCAGGGTGCGTAAGGCCACCGGATGGCCCTCGGGGCTGCGTTGAATCCCCTGGGGGCCAAGACGCCGTTGCAGCAACTCGAGCACTTCGGCCTGTTCATGCAGCAGCGCACTATTCCAGAGGCGCTGGCTCAATTGTTCGATCGGTGTGTCATCCAGTTCTTGCTCCTCTGCGGCGGTCAGATCCCGTAGATCGGTGGCATCGCGCAGAAGCGGCTGGGCTGGCTCGGAGCGAGGCACCGGTTTTTGTTGGAGCGGCGGCAGCTGCACTTCCTGCGCCTGATCCACCAGTTCACTGAGGCAGCCCAAGCGCACCGGGATGCTTTCAATGACGCCGCTGCTGAGTTGCCGCGCCAGTTTGAGGATGACGTCGCGATGCTGCTGGAGGGCAGCGTCGCGAATGGGGATCACCAGAAGGGGACGTCCCATGCCGCGCCAGTGCCGTTGCAGCAGATGCAGCTCGTCCACAACGGTTTCCACCAGCTCCTCCGGGTCATCGGCCAGATAGCTGCTGACGTCTTCCAGCACCGATGGGGTGAACACACTGATGGCGCCGTCCTGGCGGTAGACCCGAGCCGTGTCTTCGGTTTCCACCCGGTGCCCGGGGCGCCCGGTGAGCTCAAGCCGTGGGTTGGTGCCTGCGGCCTTCAACCGTTGCTTCAGCTCGTCGGATGACTGCACCGAAATCACGGAGGTTGGATCGATCGGCACCTCTGCAGCCAGCAGCGCCTGGCGCACGCCATCCGTCTCAGCAGCCATCGCCACAAGAACAGACTCGGCGCCAAGCGGCTGCGGCTCCCTTCGGCCACAGGGGTCGATGTCCTCCGGGCGGATCAGATCGTCGAGCAGCATTTCCCCGAGCCACACCAGGCTCTGGGTCCAGATCAGCGGCAGGTTGGTGTTGGCCACCCGCTCCTGGCTGCCTGGATTGAGCCGTTCCTGATCGACGGCACTGGCCGGGACCTGATAGAGCTCGGGGTAGAGACGTTCGCCGTCCTGTTCAACGGCCAGGGTCTTGAGCTGGCTGTGCAGGCGCTGGGCCTCCTCCCAGCGTTTTTCGCAGCAGGCGGTGACCAGTTCAAAGGCCAGAAACAACGGCCACTCCGACTCGATCCCTTCAAAGGCGGCGAGCTCCGCCGGTTCGTAGTGCAGGCGGTTGACGTCTTCCACCGCCGTCTGGTGACCATCCCGGAGGAAGCGTTTGTAGCCATAGGCTCCGCCGAGTTCCCGTCGAATTCGACGGCCGGTGCGCTCCACCAGGGCGGCATCCTCCACGGCCCAGGCGGGATAACCAATCACCGAGAGACAGGCACTGTCGGCTTCCTTGCTGGCGGATTCCCGCGGCAGGAGCCCTTGCAGGGCGCGACGGAGGCGCACGATGGCCCCTTGGGGAATCAGCAGGATGCAGCTGCCGTCGCCATGGGGGCCGTAGAGGTCAAGCCTATCCAGGGCCTCCAGGGCGGCTTTGGCCATGCCGATTGAGCTGGCATTGCGCTCCGGCAAACCATGGTTGCCTTTGTCGCCCCGTTCCCAGATTCCGTAGTCGGGGGTGCGGTAGGCCCGGGCGATGTAGTGCACCAGGTTCTGGAGGAAATCAACCTCATCACGGCTGTGCACCACCGCGCAGCCGCCCTTGGTCAACTGCGCCAGTTGCAGCAGAAACAGGGAGGTGGCATCGAGTTGGAGATGTCCCCAGGCGTCGTCGGCCACCACCGGCTCGCCGGTGCAGCTGTCGTATTTGGCGTGAAGGGCGTCGAGGGGGTTGAGGCTCTGCTTGAAGCGCTCCACCTTCTGGGCCTGCCGCATCATCGAGCGCATCAGACCGCGCATGAGGGCCACCACCCGCTGCTCCAGCTCCCAGGCGCGCCGGCTGTTCTGCCCCTGCTGACGGCGGTGGGCCAGGGCCAGTCCCCAAACGCACTGCACCGAATAGACGCAGTCCCGCACCCAGGCATCGCCGTAGTTGCCATGGATGGTGTGGGCGGTGCTGGCAGGGAGCAGGCCGCTGATCGGGTCCTGCCGATCGAGAACCACCCGTTGGATGGATTGATCCAGGCGCTGAAGGGTGGTGGCGTGGTTCTGCGGAAGGGTTTCCGTCGTCGTCACAACCATGCCCTCATGCATCACCACCCCTAAATTCTCCAACGCAGCCCCACGGCCATGGACTCTGTCAGCACCGCCCCCGATGACCGTCGCCGCTGCCAGGTGCTCGGCGTGCCGGTGGATGCCTGCCGTGATGTCTGTGCTGCAGCCCTCGGTCTGCATGCCCGCGGCGGCGGACGCATCGTCACCCTCAACGCTGAGATGACGATGGCAGCCCGGGCCGATGCAGCCTTGGGTCAGGCGATTGGAACGGCTGATCTGGTGATCCCGGATGGGGCGGGAGTGGTCTGGGCCCTGGGCCGTCAGCAGATCCGGGTCGTTAAAACGGCGGGCATCGAACTGGCCTGGACCTTGCTGGAGTACGCCGCAGCCCATCGATGGCGCGTGGCGCTGGTGGGGGCGACACCTGAGGTGATGGAAACCCTGCGTGCGGAGTTGCCACAACGGATCCGTGGCCTCAATCTGGCGCTCGCTGTTGACGGTTATCAAGCTCCCGAGGCCTGGCCGGGCGTTGAAGCTCAGCTCAAGGCGTTGAAGCCTGATCTCGTTCTGGTGGCCCTGGGGGTGCCGCGCCAGGAAACCTGGGCGGAACGCGTGGCGGCCGGACAGCCAGGGTTATGGATGGGTGTCGGCGGCAGTTTTGACGTCTGGGCCGGCATCAAAAAACGTGCCCCCGGCTGGATGTGCCGGATGCAACTTGAGTGGCTTTATCGGCTCATCCAGGAGCCTTCACGCTGGCGACGCATGCTTTCGCTGCCAGCGTTTGCTTTGAAGGTGATGCGGATGGGCTGAGGCTTCAGCGGAAGCCCACAGAGGCCTGCCAAACGAAGGCCAGCAGCAGGAAGAAGACCGGGATCAACGGAAGGATGTCGATCAGCGGAGAGAAGGCCTGATAGGCCTCGGGCAGCTGTGCCAGCAGGTCGAGGGTGAAGGCGGCCATCCCTTGCATCAAAAAGGCGTTGGGCTGGACGCTACCACGTGTGATGGGCTGGCGAGTCTGGCTCCCAGGGAGCGAAATCCTCTGAAAAACAGCCGTCGCGAATGGCTTGTGCCATGGCCGAGGTGAAACGCACCAGATGGGTGATGTTGTGAATGCTCAACAAGGTGAGGCCCAGAAGCTCTTCGCTGCGAATCAGGTGATGCAGGTAGGCCCGGGTGTGCCCGGTGCAGGCCACGCAGGAGCAGCTCGGATCCAGGGGGGTGTGGTCGTGGCGGAAGCGTGCATTGCGCAGGTTCCACCGTTCACCGCCCACCAGGGCGGTGCCATGACGGCCGAGTCGAGTGGGCAAGACGCAGTCGAACAGGTCGATCCCGTTGGCCACGGCAATGGCCATCTCGCGCAGGGTGCCGATGCCCATCAGGTAGCGCGGTTTGTGTGAAGGAAGCAGGGGCGTGACATCCCGCACGATGCGATGCATCTCCTCAGCGGGCTCACCAACGCTGACGCCACCGACGGCAATGCCCGGCAGATCAAAGGAGGCGACGGCCATGGCACTCTCCCGCCGCAGATGGGGGAAACAGCCGCCCTGAACGATGCCGAATAGCGCCTGATCCTCGCGGGTGTGGGCTGTGACGCAGCGCTCGAGCCAGGCATGGGTGCGGCGACAGGCATCGATGACGTCGTTCTCCGTCGCCGGATAGGGCGGGCACTGGTCGAAGGCCATGGCCACATCCGCCCCGAGGGCCATCTGGATCTGGGTGGCATGTTCCGGGGTCATGTCGATGGTGCGTCCATCGCGGGGGTTGCGGAACACCACCCCACGGTCATCGATCTTGTTCAGGTCCCCCAGGCTGAACACCTGAAAGCCGCCGGAGTCGGTGAGCATCGGGCCGTTCCAGCCCATGAACCGGTGCAGGCCACCGGCCGCCGCCACGATCTCCTCACCCGGTTGCAAGTGCAGGTGGTATGTGTTCGAGAGCACCATCTGGGCTCCCGTGCGCCCCAGCTGCTCCGTGCTGATGCCCTTGACGGTGGCCAGGGTTCCCACCGGCATGAAGCGTGGTGTGTGCACCGGCCCATGCGGGGTCTCAAAGGTGCCGCACCGTGCTGATGTGTTGGCGCAATGCGCGTTGATCTCGAAGCCGAACACGACTGAACCGCCCCTGCATTGACCCTACGGTGAGGGCCGATTCCATCCCTCGCGCCATTCCCAGGATCATTCCGCCCTGGCTTTCCGATCTGGCGGGAGCCTGGATCTTTTACACAGTGCTGCCAGCATGGCCCTGGCCGCAGCCCTCGTTTCAGCGCATTGCCCGCTTCGCCCCCTGGATGGGGCTGCTGATCGGTGCGTTGCAGGGGCTGCTCTGGATCGGTCTGTCCAGGCTCTCCTGGCCTCCGACGGCCTGTTCCTTTTGCGTGGTGGCTCTCGGCATCCAGCTTAGTGGTGGCTTGCACCACGACGGCCTGATCGACACGGCGGATGGCCTCGGGGCGCCAGCGGAGCGGCGGCTCGAGGCGATGGAGGACAGCCGGGTGGGCGCCAGTGGTGTGCTGGCTCTCGTGATGGTGCTGCTACTACAGGTTGCGGCATTGATCCAGCTGGGGGGGCATGCCCCGCTCGGGCTCTGCCTGGCTGCGTTCTGGGCCCGGGTGGCACCGCTCTGGGCCATGGCACGTTTCGACTACCTCCGCGCTGATGGAACCGCAGCGTTTCACCGCGAGCACAGCAGGCCGCTCTGGGATGCCCTGCCCTCACTTCTGGTGGTGGTTCTCTTGGCCGGTTGGGTGGGGGCCATGCCCCTTCTCCTGGGGGGCGTGGTGGCGATCCTTGTCGCCCAGAGCCTTGGGCGACGCCTGGGGGGGCACACCGGTGACAGCTATGGAGCAGCTCTTGTGCTCACCGAGATGATCACGTTGTTGGGTCTGGCCTTGCTCCTGCCGGCCAGCTGAGGACGAATGCATTGCCCTGAGTGGGCAGATCCGGAGCGATTGTGGAAGGCTCCACGCAGAGCGTGAGCTTGCGGCCCTGCTGCTCCGCCAGGGAGCGTGCAAGGGCGAGCCCAAGGCCGGTGCCCGCCCGGTCCTGTCCGGTGGACCCCCGTGCTCCCCGCTCGAAAATCAGGTCGCGCTCCTCCAGGGGGATCGGCCGCCCGTTGTCCCAGACGCAGAGCCCATCGGGCAACAGGCACAGCCCCACGCTGCAGCCCGCTGGGCTGTAACGGAAGGCATTCTCAAGAAGGTTGGCGACGATCTCCGCGATCGTTCCGTCCTGGGACGGTTGATCAATCCACTGGGGCCACAGGTCTGGTCCCCGCCAGGGGCGGCCCTGCAGGCTTGCCGTCGCTTCCGCCCGCTCCAGCAGAGGCATCAGCAGGGTTTGCATGGTGGCCTCACCTTCGGCAGGCCCGGGGGGCAACAGGGTGGGACCAAGGGGGTCCTGTTCGGGGAGACGTTGTTGCCCGAGGCCATCGAGCACGTCGATGTATTGGCCGAGTTGGCGTTGTTCCGAGAGCATTCCCTCCACGAGTGGACGGTGGGAGCTGTCGGCTTCGAGCCGCCGCAGCAGCAGTTGGGCGTAGGTGCGCAGGGCAGCGAGTGGATTTCGCAGCTGATGCACGAGGGTGCGCAGCTGCTCGTTTTGTTGGCTGAGTTCCTGGCGAAGTTGCAGGCATTCCAGGTCACGCCCCAGGGCGTGGCTGATGGCGGCGGCACTGCGCCGCATCCGTTGGTCCAGGGTCAGCGTCCAGCTCCGTTGCGGATCCAGGTCCGCGCGCAGGGCTCCCAGAATCAGACCGGCATCCTGGAGGGGGTACCAGCGCCGACTCTCATGCGGCAGGCGCAGGTTCGGGTCTGCGTCAGCAGGGGGAAGCGATCGTTCATTGGCCGACCATTGCCGGATCAGCAGCAGTGGCGGGCCTTGCTGATTGGGTGGCGCACTGACGTACAGCCCCAGATGCTGGATGCCTTCTTTGGCGGTTAGATCAGCCAGCTGTTGATCGGTGAAATCGAAGAATCGATCGGTGAGCTGCATCAGTTCGGGACGATCAATTCAGGCGCTTGGTCAAGCCTGCGCCAGGGGGACTTGAAAAATCTGGGAAAAGTCTTAAGATCCTCTTATCGACCGAGGCGCTGTTCACCATGAACAGACGCCCGCCAGCTCTCGCAACGGTTGCAATTGCTTCGCAACCAAAGCTACAGTAGAGGTTGCAGTGTCCTCCGCTGGTTCCCGCTTGGGTGTTGGTGTCCTGCCGGTGATTGTGGTGTGTCTGCAATTGCCCCGACGCTTCCCTTGCGTCTGGCGTTTTCGCGCCGACGGCACCTGTTTGTTCTGACGATCCACCCCGTCCTTCCTTTCGTACCGGAGCCCTCCCATGTCCAAGAAGCGCAAGCGCATTAGCCGTCGTCGCCTGGCAGGTCAGCGGGTCCTGGCCCATGTGCCAACCCATCACCTCGAAACCGGTGAGTACAAGCCCGTGACCGCTGCTCGTCGTTACATCGCTGAGGGCGGACTGGTGCCTCCGGCGTTGCTGAATGTGCGCCGCAATGAGCACACCACCGACCGCTTCTTCTGGGGTGAGAAAGGTCTGTTCAGCGCTCAATACGCCGAAGAGAACCATTTCCTCTTCCCCTCATTGCGCACGATTGTTGATTCCATCGGTGAAGACAAGCTCTTCGAGGGGCTCGAGCTTGGCGCTGATGATTGGGAGGAAATGGAGGAGTACGAATACGCCTTCGTTTGATCAGGCGTTCTCCAGAACACGCTCGATAAACATCAGGATCGGCTGCACCGTCTCATCCGGGATGGTGTGGCCGTTTTTGAATGGAACTGTCTGACATTGATCGGGCTGCAACTGTGCAGCGATCGACTGCATGGCCTGGAACGGCACCACGGGATCGTCTGAACCATGCATCAGCAATACGGGGGGATGTTGCTGGGGCGGAGCCCAATTGGGGTGTGGATAGCCGCTGCAGCTGATCAGCCCTGCGATCGGCAGGGCGCAGCCGCCTTCCAGGGCCATGGCTCCCCCCTGGGAAAAGCCGAACACCACCGTTCGTTCGAGTCCAAGGCCTGAGCTGCTCAGGCTCTGAAGTTGAGTCTTGAGGCGCTCAACGGCCGCGGGCACGGCATCCCACTGGGCTGGGAACAGGCCGTACCACTGACGCCCTCCCGGTTGGTCGGGATGGAGCTCAGGAGCCTCCAGGCACACCACATCAAGGGTCTTGGAACACTCTCGCGCCAGGCGATCGCCCAGGGGTTTGAGATCCTCTCCGTTGGCTCCCCAGCCGTGGAGCAGCACCAGCCGGCCATCCATGGGGCATGAGCATCACTGCTGCGTAGGTTGGCTCACGACCCAGTCACGACCCTTCGATGGCTCCTGTCGCTCTGCTGAGTGTTTCCGATAAGTCCGGGCTGGTGCCCCTGGCGGAGGCCCTGCATCGGACCCATGGCTATCAGCTGCTCTCCAGTGGGGGCACGGCCAAGGTGCTCGAGCAGGCCGGCCTTCCGGTGACCCGTGTGTCGGAGCACACCGGGGCTCCAGAAATTCTTGGCGGTCGTGTGAAAACGCTCCATCCAAGGGTGCATGGCGGGATTCTGGCCAAGCGGGGTGACGCCTCCCACCAGGCTGATCTTGAGCAGCAGAACATCGCCCCCATCGATGTGGTGGTGGTCAACCTCTATCCCTTCCGCGAAACGATTGCTCGACCTGACGTCACTTGGGATCAGGCGATCGAGAACATCGACATCGGTGGCCCCGCCATGGTTCGGGCGGCCGCCAAAAACCATGCTGATGTGGCTGTTCTCACCAGTCCTGACCAATACGACCGTCTGTTGACCGCCATGGCGGAGTCGGGCGGGAGCGTGCCTTCGGAGCTGCGGCGCCAACTGGCCCTGGAAGCGTTTCAGCACACGGCGTCGTACGACACGGCGATCAGCCGCTGGATGGCCGAGCAAACCGCCGCAGAAGACAGCCCCTGGCTGGAGGCGGTGCCGCTGCGGCAGACCCTTCGGTACGGCGAAAATCCCCACCAGAAAGCGCGTTGGTTCAGCCATCCCAAACAGGGTTGGGGTGGGGCCATTCAGCTGCAGGGCAAGGAGCTGAGCACCAACAACCTGTTAGATCTCGAGGCGGCCCTCGCCACGGTGCGGGAGTTCGGCTACGGAGCCGATGGTTCCGCACCGGCCTTGCAGCCTGCCGCCGTGGTCGTCAAGCACACCAACCCCTGCGGTGTGGCGATCGGAACTTCCATTCCTGCTGCACTGACGCGTGCCCTGGATGCCGATCGGGTGAGTGCCTTCGGCGGCATCATCGCCATCAATGGTGTGGTGGAAGCCACGGCGGCCCGTGAGCTCACCAGCCTGTTTCTGGAATGCGTCGTGGCACCGGGCTTCACGCCCGAGGCACGGGAGGTGCTGGCGGCCAAAGCCAATCTGCGCCTGTTGGAACTGGCTCCGCAGGCCATTGACCTCGCCGGCCCCGATCACGTGCGCAGCATCCTGGGTGGTCTCCTGGTTCAGGACCTCGATGACCAGGCGATCACGCCGGCCGACTGGACCGTGGCCAGCCAGCGGCCGCCCACACCGCAGGAAAAGCAGGACCTGGAATTTGCCTGGCGCTTGGTGCGTCATGTTCGCTCCAACGCCATCGTTGTGGCCAAGGATGGGCAGAGCCTCGGCGTGGGTGCTGGTCAGATGAATCGCGTGGGCTCAGCGCGGATTGCCCTGGAGGCTGCGGGTGAGAAAGCCCAGGGGGCTGTTCTGGCCAGTGATGGTTTCTTCCCGTTTGACGACACGGTGCGTCTGGCTGCCAGCCACGGCATCACCGCCGTGATCCATCCCGGCGGAAGCATGCGCGATGCCGATTCGATCAAAGCCTGCGATGAGCTCGGCCTGGCGATGCAGCTCACGGGGCGCCGCCATTTCCTGCACTGACGCTGGTGGGGGCCGCCGGCCCCCTAGCCTCGCGGCACTGAAGAGTCCCCTTCAATGCTCGCCACACTCCCCTTCAGCCTCAATTTCGCTCACCCCCTAGCGGAGTGGGGCCTGCTCGCCGTTGGTGGTTGGGCGCTTTACCTGGGAATCAAGGCCAAGAAAACGCGCACCGGTACCCCAGAACAGCGCAAAGAACTGGTGCCGAAAAAGTTCGCCCAGCGCCATTACCTCTGGGGCAGCATCCTGCTGGCCGTGATGACCCTCGGGACCCTGGGCGGCATGGCGGTTACCTATCTGAACAACGGCAAGTTGTTTGTTGGTCCGCACCTGCTGGTGGGTCTGGCCATGACCGGGATGATCGCCGTTGCCGCCTCGCTCTCACCCCTGATGCAGCGTGGCAATGTGATTGCTCGCAAGGCTCATGTGGGCCTGAACATGGGCATGCTCACGCTGTTCCTCTGGCAGGCCGTCAGCGGCATGGAGATCGTCAACAAGATCTGGACCAACCGCTGAAGATCGTTCAGAAGGCTGCCCGCTGACGGGGCGGGCAGCTCAGGCCATGGGCGGCGTGGAAATCTTCCTGGACCTTCCAGGTGAGCCGTCGTGAAATCTGACGGACAATCTGCTTGAGCAGATGATCACCACTGCTCTGGACCAACTGATCCGGGAGCATGGTGATCACCTTGGGTAGACGGATCCAGACCTTGAGATCCAGGTCCCATTGGACGGAGGTGTGCTCCTGTTCGGGGATCAGGCGCATCCCCGCGCGGAAGTCGACGTCGTAGTGATGGCGCAAGGCGAGCGACTGCGGCACGGTTCGAACAGTTTCGATCCGGTAGATCCCTTCCTGCTGTGGCAGCAGTCGCAGAGCGATCGTGGGTTCCACCTCGAAGCCGAAGTTGCCGAACCGCCCCAGGGTCAGGCTGTAGGACTGCCGATCGATCGCCTCAACCTGCATCGGGCTGGCACAACGTTCAAACCAGCTCTGATGGTCATCCAGGTAGCGAGCCACCACCGCTTGAGGCGCCAGCATCTGCATCGAATCCTCGAAGTGGCTGCTGTAGCAGCGCACTTGCGGGTCGGCACCGTGCAGCTGATTGTCGGTTTCAGTGGGCGACAAGACCGTCACGGATGGGGAGCTGCCGGCGGAGGGCGATTAAAGATGAACCAATGTAAAGCTCTCTGCGCTTCAGTATTCGCTCAATCGCATCAGTTTTTCGATCACCTCTTCCACCGCCCGATCCGGGGTTGAGGCACCGGAGGTGATTCCCACCCGCACAGGGCCACTAGGAAGGAAATCGCCCTCACGACAGAGTTCTGCTGCCAACGGTTTGTGCTCGATCGAATTGGTGCCGACATCGATGCGCTCGGGCGTGTCGATGTGGAACGAGCGAATCCCACGGCTGACGGCAATCTCCTGCAGGTGGGTGGTGTTGGAGGAGTTGAAACCACCGATCACCACCATCAGGTCCAGAGGTTCATCCACCAGGGAGAACATGGCGTCCTGACGCTCCTGGGTGGCATCGCAGATGGTGTTGAAGGCTAGGAAGTGGTCGTTGAGTTGAGTTGGACCATATTTGCTCAACATCGTGCGTTCGAATAGGCGGCCGATCTCTTCCGTTTCGCTCTTCAGCATCGTGGTCTGGTTGGCCACGCCCAGACGTTCGAGATCCCTATCGGGATCGAACCCTGGAGAGCAGGCTTTGGCAAACCGTTGAATGAAGTCATCTCGGTCCCCGTTGCCGAGGATGTAATCCGCGACGTACTGGGCTTCCTCCAGATCGAGCACCACCAGATAGGTGCCGGCAAATGAGCTGGTGGCCAGTGTCTCCTCGTGCTTCACCTTGCCGTGAATGATCGAGGTGAAGGTGTGCTTCTTGTGTTTCTCCACGGTGTTCCAAACCTTGGACACCCAGGGACAGGTCGTGTCAACGATGTGGCAGCCCCGTTCATTCAGTAGCTGCATTTCCTGAACGGTGGCACCAAAGGCCGGCAGGATCACAACATCACCGGAGGTGACGCCTGAGAAGTCCTTCACTCCCTGTTCGACAGGGATGAACTGCACATCCATTTCCCTGAGGTGATCATTCACGGAAGGGTTGTGAATGATCTCGTTCGTGATCCAGAGACGCTCGCTGGGGTAGTGCTTGCGGGTCTCGTAGGCCATTGCCACAGCCCGTTCAACACCCCAGCAGAAGCCGAAGGCTTCCGCCAACCGGACGTTGAGCCGGCCGTGTTCCAGTCGGTAGCCGTTGTCCCGGATCGTGCCGATCAGGCCGCTTTGGTAGGCCTGCTCAAGGCTCTCCGCCACTTCCTCGGCGCGCCCGAAGCCTCGCCGGTTGTAACGCTCGGAATGGTGGAGGGAGCGCTTGAAGGCGTGGGTGTCCATGGAGGGCGCTGGAGTGGGGCAACTCTATGTGGCCTGAAGCGCTGCTTAAGGCCGTAAAAAAGCCCGGCCATTTGGCCGGGCTTGAGGACAGCAACAGATCCGACGAGGAATCAGTTGTTGGTGGTGGAGAAACCGGCGTAGGCCTCCATGCCGTGTTCGCCGATGTCCAGGCCTTCGGACTCTTCCTGTTCGGTGACGCGGATGCCGCCGAAGAGGGAGCCGATGATCTGCCAGGCGATGAAGCAGGTGACCACGGTCCAGATGGCATAGGCAGCAGCACCCAGAGCCTGGATGCCGAGCTGGTCGATGCCGCCGCCGACCAGCAGGCCGAGGCCGGAGCCGTCGCCCTGGACGTCGTAGCCCCAAAGACCGATCACGATCGTGCCCCACACGCCGCACACACCGTGCACGGAGAAGGCGCCGACGGGGTCGTCAATGCCTGCGGCATCGAGAGCGGCAACGGAGAAGACGACGATGATGCCGCCCACCAGGCCAGCCACCCAGGAACCCGTCAGGGTGAGGTTGCCGCAACCGGCAGTGACGCTCACCAGGCCGGCCAGGATGCCGTTGATGATCATGGTGAGGTCAGGCTTCTTGGAGGTGATCGTGGAGATCACCGTGGCACCGATGGCACCACCGGCAGCGCCGAGGGTGGTGGTGACGGCCACGTAGGGGACCCACTGGTCCATGGCCAGCTGGGAACCGGGGTTGAAGCCGTACCAGCCGATCCACAGGATCAGGGCGCCAAGGGTGGCGATGGACATGTTGTGGCCAGGGATGGCCTGAACCTTGCCGTCGACGTACTTGCCGATGCGGGGTCCGAGCAGCATGGCGCCGACGAGGCCAGCCCAGGCGCCAACGGAGTGAACGATCGAGGAACCAGCGAAATCGATGAAGCCCATTTCGCTGAGCCAACCACCGTTCCACTGCCAGCTACCGGCAATCGGGTAGATGACTGCGGTGAGCACCAGGGCGAAGATCACGAATTCGCCGAACTTGATCCGCTCAGCCACAAGACCGGAAACGATCGTGGCCGCCGTTCCGGCGAAGGCCGCCTGGAACAGGAAGTCAACGGTGGGAACCAGGCCTGCATCGCTGATGGTCTCAGCGGTGACGGTCGGGTCGAAGAAGAGGCCCCCGAAATAAAGCCAGCCGTCGATGACGGAGTCGCCGTACATGAGGGAGTAGCCCACGAACCAGTAGGCGGTCACCGCGAGGGCGAACACAAACAGGTTCTTGGCGAGGATATTGACGGCATTCTTTTGCCGGCACATGCCTGCTTCGACCATGGCGAAGCCGGCATTCATGAAGATCACCAGGATGGTGGCGACCAGAAGCCAGAGGTTGTTGGCCAGGAAAGCAGCGGAGAGCTCAGGCAGCTCTTCGGCCTTGGCCGACAACGTGAAGATGCCAAGGCCCATGAGCGCCAGGGGCGCGCAGGCGAGCCAGGTCATGGCGCGGTTGGAGCTGAAGCCACGGATGCCCTTCAGGAGCAGCATCGGGCCTTCCAGGAGGCTTGCCTCCTGCAGTGTTTTGCGCCGCCTTTGTGGTGGCGCGTGGAATGCAGTTGTCATGAACGAGGGTGCAGAGCTGCGTGAGGCATCTGGAAATGTTCCCAGATGAACACACCTACCGTGCCTTGGGGTGGCGCACTTTCGTGTTCGATCTGCTACCAAAATCAATCTAGGTGGACTAGACGTGTCCCCTGCCAGTGCACCGCATCGGCGCTGAAGCTGAAGCAGCACGGCAGAACTTCCACACCGCTGTTGGTGGCCTGGCGGAACAGCTCTCCATAGCGCGGATCAGCGCTGTCACCGGGAGCAAAGGCAGTTACGTCCGGCCGGCTGAGGCAGGGCACCAGCACCGCCCGCGCGTCCGGAAGCACCCCCATCAGCTCAATCAGATGCTTCTGCCCCCGTTCGGTCACCGTGTCGGGGAACAGGGCCGTGCTCCCGTCGGTCCAGGTGGTGTTCTTCACCTCCAGATAGATCGGTCGTTGATCAGGGTTCTGCGCGGATGGCGTCAGCAGGAGGTCGATCCGGCTGCGTTTGTTCGTGCCGTAGGCCACTTCAGCGCGGATTCCCTCAATGCTCCCGAGCTGGGCCTCCAGGCACCCTGCTTCGACCGTGGCACGAATCAGTCGGTTGGGCAGGGCCGTGTTGATGCCCACCCAGCAAGGTTGGCCATCGGCGCCTGGCACCTCGGCTTGCTCCCAGGTCCAGGACAGCTTGCGTTTGGGGGAGGGGGCGTAGCGCAGACGCACCCGTTGGCCAGGGATCAAGACTCCAGTCATCGGGCCGGTATTGGCGCAGTGGGCGGTGACGGTCTCACCGCTGCTCAGCTCTACATCGGCCAGGAAGCGTTTGTAGCGCTTCAGCAGCACGCCCTCCGTTAGGGGTTCAAAGCGCAGCAGGGCATCGCCCGGAGAGGGAAGGCCGGTCATGGCAGCAGCCGAGATTGGCCCATGGTCTCGTGTGGTGCCTCCACAATGCGCCCAATGCTGGGGGCCGAATGGCGCGTTCACTGAAGGGGATCGCACTGGTGGTGACCCTCGGCACCTTGCTGAGCAAGGTGGGTGGCCTGATTCGGCAGCTGGTGATCGCAGCGGCCTTCGGGGTGGGCGCTGCCTATGACGCCTACAACTACGCCTATGTGCTGCCTGGATTTCTGCTGATCCTGCTCGGGGGGATTAATGGTCCCTTCCACAGCGCCATGGTGAGCGTGCTGAGCCGGCGCCCTCGGGCTGAAGGGGCGCACATCCTTGCGGCGCTCAACACCAGCGTCAGTGCTCTGTTGCTGCTGGTCACCATCGTTCTGGTGCTGGCGGCGGATCCTCTGATCACCCTTGTGGGCCCTGGCCTTGCCCCCGAGCTTCACGCCATCGCACGGGTCCAGCTGCAGGTGATGGCGCCGATGGCGCTGCTGGCCGGGCTGATCGGGCTCGGCTTCGGGTCCCTCAACGCCGCCGACGAATTCTGGATTCCTGCGATTTCACCGCTGATGTCCAGCGGGGCCTTGATCCTGGGGGTGGGACTCCTTTGGTGGCAGCTCGGCGTTGATATCGCTTTGCCGTCCGCCGCCATGACAGGTGGTGTGGTGCTGGCCTTGGCCACGTTGGTGGGGGCCTTGCTGCAGTGGTTGATCCAGCTGCCGGCGTTGATCCGGCAGGGGTTGGCCCGTTTCCAACTTGTCTGGGACTGGCGGCACCCGGGAGTGCGGGAGGTGTGGCGTGTGATGGGGCCGGCGACGTTGTCGTCCGGAATGCTTCAGATCAACGTGTTCACTGATCTGTTTTTCGCCTCGGGCATCGTCGGTGCGGCGGCGGGTCTGGGGTACGCCAATTTGCTAGTGCAAACCCCTCTGGGCCTGATCTCGAATGCACTGCTGGTGCCTTTGCTGCCCACTTTTTCCAGGCTCACGGCTCCGGAGGAGCGTCCGCAGCTGATCGATCGGATCCGCCAGGGGTTGATGCTGTCTGCGGCATCGATGATCCCCCTGGGGGGACTGTTCATCGCTCTGGGTGGCCCCATCGTCGCCCTGGTGTATGAGCGTGGTGCTTTCGATGCATCAGCCGCACAGCTGGTGACGGGCCTTTTGATGGCCTATGGCCTGGGCATGCCGGCCTACCTCGGCCGGGATGTGCTGGTGCGCGTCTTCTATGCCCTTGGCGATGGAACGACGCCTTTTCGGCTCTCGCTGGCGGGGATCGGTCTGAACGTGGTTTTTGACTGGCTGCTGGTGGGTGGTCCGACCCCTTGGGGAAATCAGTCGCCGTTCAATTTCGGTGCGCCCGGGTTGGTGCTCGCCACGGTTGCCATCAATCTGCTCACCTGCCTCGCCCTATTGGTGGGTCTGCAGCAACAGATTGGCGGCCTGCCGCTGCGGCGCTGGGGGAAGGACCTGCTGCGGCTGGCCATCGCCGGAGTTCTAGCAGCGGGGGGTGCGGGGATCCTGATGACCGTCGTGCCCTGGCCGGCAGGGTTTCTGGGCCTAGTGCTGCAGGTGTCTGCCCCTGGCCTGCTGGGTTTGGCCTTGTTTGCCTTAATCGGTGCACACCTTCAGGTGCCGGAGGTGCGTGAGGTCACGCAGTTGGTGGTGGGCCGTTTCAGGGCTCGCTGAGACGGACATCGAGCTCTTCACGCACCTGAATCGGAAGTTCCAGTTGCTCGCGACCCACGAGTTGCGGGCCCTGAACAGACACGATCCGTGCCTCGATCCCAAATTCTTTAAAGGCGGTTTCCAGTTCCTGGATCAGGGCTTTTTCAACCTGAGCCTCCGCATCCACGACCCGACCGATCAGCCGTTCACCGAGGCGGCCGATGCGTTGGCGCACCAGATCTCTGGAGTTGGTGACTTCAATGATCAGCACACCAACCGCTGCGGATGGTCTGCAACCTTATCCGCAGTACGGCTCGAGGATCTCTTCAAGATCCCTCAGCTGGGCGGGGGGAATCAGCTTGGAGAGCGGCAGCTGACTGGCGCCTCCTGCCAGAGGCACCTTGACCGCGTCGAGGGCCTGCCGGGCCGCGACTTCAGCGCCTTGATTAACGCGGGCACTGCATTCGATCGCCAGGGCTGAGGCCAGGTCAGCATCGCCGAGGTAAAGATGCCAGCCGCTGATCTGCACGTAGAGGCGGTCAGCCAAAGCACTCTGAAGGTCCTGCAGGTCGCTGGCGGAGAGGGACATCAGCCCGGAAGGATCGAGGTGGGGATTGCATCCATGCTGGCTTTATTCCTCCGGCTTGGGGCGCTGAACAATCACCCAGATCAATTGGCCCAGCCACAGGCTTGCCCAGAGGCTGGTGACCCAGGTCAGGCTCCCGTCGGGAAAGGGGTGGCGCATCTCCTGCAGAAACCATCCGCCGCTGTTCACCGCGGCGAACACGCCGCCATGCAGGCAAAGGTTCACGATGCGTTCGAAATGCCGGTAAGTCGGATCCTCAGGGTTAGCGGGGCCATACCAGCGGATCGGCATTGCTCAGGCTCAGAAACACCTGAATCCTGACGCGGCCCGCACCCAGTTGACGAGCGGACCCTCGATGGGGTCTGATGGTTTGGCGCAAGCGCTTGTAGCTCAGCGGATTAGAGCATCTGACTACGGATCAGAGGGTCGGGAGTTCGAATCTCTCCAGGCGCGTTCTAACTGCCCCAGGTGGGCAGTTTTTTTTTGGTTGATCGCTCGGGCTGATCGCTGCGGTTTCTTACGATTGGTCAAAGCTTTACTGACATTTCATGGGCCAGATTTCTGGACGCGCCATCGACGCTGATCTGGCTCAGTCGGATCCGGATATCGCCGCGTTCATCAATCAAGAACGGCAGCGTCAGGAAACCCATCTGGAACTGATCGCATCGGAGAACTTTGCCTCCCGTGCGGTCATGCAGGCCCAGGGGTCTGTGCTCACCAACAAGTACGCCGAGGGGCTGCCGAGCAAGCGGTATTACGGCGGTTGTGAGCACGTTGATGCCATCGAGGAACTGGCCATCGAGCGCGCCAAGCAGTTGTTTGGTGCCGCCTGGGCCAATGTCCAGCCCCACAGTGGGGCCCAGGCCAACTTCGCCGTCTTCCTGGCCCTGCTGCAGCCCGGCGACACGATCATGGGGCTGGACCTGTCCCATGGCGGTCACCTCACCCATGGCTCCCCGGTCAACGTCAGCGGCAAGTGGTTCAACGTTGTTCAGTACGGCGTCGACAAGGAGACCCAACGCCTGGACATGGAGGCGATCCGCCAGCTGGCGTTGGAGCACAAGCCGAAGCTGATTGTTTGCGGCTATTCCGCGTATCCACGCACCATCGACTTCGCAGCCTTCCGCGCCATCGCTGATGAAGTGGGTGCCTATCTGCTGGCCGATATGGCCCACATCGCCGGCCTCGTGGCCGCTGGTGTGCATCCCAGCCCGGTGCCCCATTGCGATGTGGTGACCACCACCACCCACAAGACCCTGCGCGGCCCCCGCGGCGGCCTGATCCTCTGCCGTGACGCTGAGTTCGCCAAGAAGTTCGATAAAGCCGTGTTCCCTGGCAGCCAGGGCGGCCCTCTGGAGCACGTGATCGCTGCCAAGGCTGTGGCCTTCGGTGAAGCGTTGCAGCCTTCGTTCAAGGCCTACAGCCAGCAGGTGGTTGCCAATGCGGCAGCCCTCGCTGAACAGCTGATTGCCCGCGGCATCGATGTCGTCAGCGGCGGCACCGACAACCATGTGGTGCTGCTGGATCTGCGTGGCATTGGTATGACCGGAAAGGTGGCTGATCTGTTGGTCAGTGATGTGCACATCACTGCGAACAAGAACACCGTTCCCTTCGACCCCGAATCGCCCTTCGTCACCAGTGGCCTGCGGCTGGGAACCGCTGCGCTTACCACCCGTGGTTTTGATGCGCAGGCCTTCCGGGAGGTCGCTGATGTGATTGCTGATCGTCTTCTCAATCCTGAGGATGATGCGATTCGTCAGCGTTGCCTCGACCGGGTGGCTGCTCTCTGTGAGCGCTTCCCCCTCTACGCCGACAGCAAGCAGCCTGTTCTGGCGTGAGGCTTGGCCCTGGCTCTCGAATGGGCCGGGGCGGTGCCTGGTTGAACGGTTGCAGGCTCCCTAGGATTGGGATGACTCCTTCTGACCGGGGGATCGTCTCTTTCCCGGAGCCTGCGTGAACCTCTTGGCCAGCCCTATCGCGGTCGCCTCGGTCAGTTTTCTTCTGGCTGCGGTGACCACCATGGTGCTGGTCCCCCAAGTGCGCCGGATGGGGCTTCGCTTCGGGTGGACCGATCAGCCCGATGAGCGCAAGCAGCATGTCACCCCCATGGTCAGGCTGGGGGGCATTGCCATGGTGCTGGGCTTTGGAACGGCTTTGGCGGCGGTCTGGTCCATGGGGGGCTTCGGCCTGCTGGCGCCGGCCAAGGATCAGCTGATCTGGAGCACCCTGGCCGGTTCGCTCTGCTTTTTTCTGATTGGCCTGGCGGACGACCTCTTCGCCCTCTCTCCCTGGCCGCGGCTGGCTGGACAGGTTGCCGTGGCTTGTGCCGTCTGGAGCCAGGGCGTTCGGATTGGAGCGATCGATCTTCCCTGGTTCACTGCTTCAGCCGGTCCGATTGCTCTGCCCGACAGCCTCAGCCTGCTGGCCACCGTTGTTTGGCTGGTGGGAATCACCAACGCCATTAACTGGCTGGATGGCCTCGATGGCCTTGCTGCGGGAGTGGCTGGCATTGCCGCCGTCGGCCTGGTGTCTGTCAGCTTTTCGCTGCATCAGGTGGCTGCCGGATTCCTTGCCGCAGCGCTGGCGGGCTGCTGCCTGGGCTTCCTGCGCCACAACTTCAACCCCGCCCGCATCTTCATGGGGGATGGGGGCTCTTACTTCCTCGGCTTCACCCTCGCCGCCGTGAGCATCGTGGGGCCCGCCAAGGGGCTCACGACGGTGAGCCTGCTGCTGCCGTTGCTGATTCTTTCGTTGCCCCTGGCCGACATGTCGGCCGTGATCATGGGCCGTCTGAGGGAAGGCCGTTCCCCCTTCTATCCCGATCGGCGTCACCTCCATCACCGCCTGTTGCGCGCTGGGTTCAGTCATCGGCGCACGGTGCTGTTGATCTACGTCTTCACCCAGTGGCTTGCTGCCCTGGCCCTGGTGGTGGCCAATGCCGAGATGCGCTTCCTCTGGCTGGCTTTGGCCACGGCTATCCTCGTGGCAACGGTGGTGATCAGCCGTCGCCAGCTGCAACATGAGCGAGCTCTGTTGAACACCAACCCTTGCTCCCCCCCTGTTGACCCTGCGGCCCTTGGCGAACCGCGTGGCTGAATCGGGTGTTGAAATCCTGTGCGTGGGCACAGAGCTGTTGCTGGGGGACATCCTCAACGGCAATGCCCGATGGATTGCCGAACAGTTGGCGGGTCTGGGGCTGCCGCATTACCGCCAAACCGTTGTTGGCGACAACAAAGAGCGTTTGATCTCTGCCGTACGCGAGGCATCGCAGCGCTGCAGGGTTCTGGTGACGACTGGAGGTTTGGGCCCAACCCCCGATGACCTCACCACCGAGGCCCTGGCCGCTGCTTTCGACACTCCTTTGGAAGAGCGGCCCGAACTCTGGCTGGAGATCCAGCAGAAGTTATCGGCAGGTGGCCGGCCTGTTGCTTCCAACAACCGCAGCCAGGCTTATCTGCCCCGTGGCGCGGAGGTTCTTCCCAATCCAAAGGGGTCGGCACCGGGAATGATCTGGTCTCCCCGGCCTGATTTCACGATTCTCACCTTCCCGGGGGTGCCTGCGGAAATGCGGGCGATGTGGATGGAAACGGCCGCCCCGTGGCTTCAAGCCAATGGTGGGGCGTCCGGTGTATTTGTGAGCCGTCAGCTCCGCTTCAGCGGCATTGGCGAATCCGATCTGGCTGAGCGCGTTGCCGATTTATTGGAGTCGACCAACCCAACGGTGGCTCCCTATGCCTCCCTCGGCGATGTGAAATTGCGGCTCACGGCCTGTGCGTCCAGTGCCGATACCGCCGCTCAGCTGTTGGTGCCGCTGGAGGCTGAGCTGCGTCGTCGAACGGGCAATCACTGCTATGGCGTCGATGCCGACAGCCTGGCGTCGGTGGTGATCGACCTGCTCAAGCAACGGCACCAGACGCTGGCGGTGGCGGAGTCCTGCACCGGTGGTGGATTGGCGGCAGCCCTGACGGCTGTTCCAGGCTCGTCGTCGGTTTTCCAGGGTGGTGTCGTCGCTTATAGCAATGCGGTGAAACAGGCTGTGCTTGGGGTTTCTCCGGATCTGCTCACTGCCCATGGCGCTGTTTCACAGCCTGTGGTCGAGGCGATGGCGCGGGCAGCCCGGGAGAAACTCAATTGCGATTGGGCGATTGCCGTCAGCGGCATCGCCGGCCCTGGCGGTGGCAGTGCTGAGAAGCCGGTGGGCTTGGTGCACCTGGCCTTGGCTGGTCCCGATGGCTGTGAGGCCTGGGTTCAGCATTTCGGTGAGCGGCGGGGTCGTGAGGCCATTCAGAGGATGAGCGTGATCCGCGGCTTGGACCGTCTGCGTCTTCGCTTGCTCGCTCAGGTTTAGGGTCAACGGTTCTTGCGGCTGAACTGTTGAGTTCCGGCACCCTCTACGACAAGGTGTGGGACCTGCATCGGGTGGCGGAGCTCCCCGGCGGATCCACCCAATTGTTTGTCGGTCTGCATCTAATCCATGAGGTCACCAGTCCTCAGGCCTTCTCGGCGTTGAAGGACAAGGGGCTGACGGTGCGCTGTCCTGAGCGCACGGTGGCCACGGTGGACCACATCGTTCCGACCACGTCTCAGCAACGGCCGTTCGCCGATCCTTTGGCGGAGGAGATGCTCAGCACCTTGGAGCGGAACTGCCAGGAGCACGGCATCCCTCTCAACAACATCGGCAGCGGCCGGCAGGGCATCGTTCATGTGATTGCCCCGGAGCTGGGCCTGACCCAGCCGGGCATGACTGTGGCCTGCGGTGATTCCCACACCTCCACGCACGGCGCCTTCGGTGCGATCGCCTTCGGGATCGGCACCAGTCAGGTGCGCGATGTGTTGGCCAGCCAGAGCCTGGCCATGAACAAGCTCAAGGTGCGCCGGATTCAGGTGAATGGCCGGCTCGCCGAGGGCGTGTCGGCGAAGGACTTGGTCCTGCATGTGATTCGCCACCTGGGGGTGAAGGGCGGCGTTGGCTACGCCTATGAGTTCGCCGGCTCTGCCATTGAGGCGTTGTCGATGGAAGAGCGGATGACACTCTGCAACATGGCGATCGAGGGGGGAGCCCGTTGCGGTTACGTCAATCCCGATCAGGTCACCTTTGACTATCTGAAAGGTCGTCCCCATGCCCCCGAGGGTGAGGCCTGGAATCGTGCTGTCGCCTGGTGGAGCTCCCTGGCCACGGATGCCAACGCAACGGTCGACGATGAGGTGGTGTTTGACGCCGCTGCGATTCCACCCACGGTGACCTGGGGCATTACCCCGGGCCAGGGACTGGGGATCGATGACACTGTGCCAAGCCTTGATCAGCTGGATCCAGGCGAGCGTCCGATTGCTGAGGAGGCTTACCGCTACATGGATCTCCAGCCGGGAACGGCGATTGCAGGGGTGCCTGTGGATGTCTGTTTCATCGGCAGCTGCACCAATGGTCGTCTCAGCGATCTGCGTGCTGCTGCCGATGTGGCCCGTGGGCGCCAGGTGGCTGAAGGCATCAAGGCGTTTGTGGTTCCCGGTTCGGAGCAGGTGGCGAAGGCTGCTGAAGCAGAAGGGCTGGATGCGGTGTTCCGTGCCGCAGGTTTTGAGTGGCGGGAGCCCGGCTGCTCGATGTGTCTGGCGATGAATCCGGATCGGCTGGAGGGGCGTCAGATCAGCGCCAGCTCCAGCAACCGCAATTTCAAGGGTCGGCAGGGATCGGCCAGTGGCCGGACCTTGTTGATGAGTCCTGCCATGGTGGCTGCAGCTGCCGTGAACGGTCGTGTGACCGATGTCCGTACTTTGATTTCTCCGTCCGCATCGTGATGGCTCTCTTCCCGACTGGTCCGATTCAACAGGTGAGTGGAACGGCCATCGCCGTTCCCGGTGAAGACATCGACACGGATCGGATCATTCCGGCACGGTTCCTCAAATGCGTGAGTTTCGAGGCGCTGGGTGACCAGGTGTTTGCCGACGATCGCCTTGAACTCTCCGGTGAGCATCCCTTTGATCAGGCCCGTTATCAGGGTGCCTCGATCCTGGTGGTGAACGGCAATTTCGGCTGCGGTTCCAGCCGTGAGCATGCCCCTCAGGCGTTGATGCGCTGGGGAATTCGCGCGGTGGTTGGGGTGAGTTTTGCCGAGATTTTCTACGGCAACTGCCTCGCCCTTGGCATTCCCTGTGCAACGGCCGCTCCAGAGCAGATCAAGGCGATTCAGGCCCAGGTGGATGGCGATCCGGGGCGCTCCTGGAGCCTCGATCTTGCCGGTTTGCAACTGACCTCAGCCGACTCCAGTTGGCCTGTGTCGATCGATCCCGGCCCTCTGGACATGCTGCGCAGCGGTCGTTGGGATGCAACGTCCCAGCTCCTGGACCATGGCCCCCAGGTTGCGGAATTGATGCAAACACTGCCCTACATCAACCAGTTCGCCGCCGAGTAACAGCCAAGCGCGACTCCTGTGTCTATGAAAGAGATAGGAGGTTGCATTTGGAGGTTGGATCTCAATGGCCCATTTGCTTTCGCGGTTGTTGTTGCCGTTGGCGCCCCTGTTGGTTGTTGCCGGAGTGGCTCCCGTTGGTGCCGTTCCGCTTCAGATTGAGCCCCATGATCCGTTGGACCGCAGCTGTCCAGGCTGTGACCTCCGCGAGGCGGATTTCCGTCAGGCCCATCTGATCGGCGCAGATTTCCGAGGCAGTGATCTGCGCGGCGCCGATCTGCGGGAGGCGAATCTGGAAGGTGCTGACCTGACGGGAGCGTTGCTGGAAGGTGCTGACCTGCGGGGAGCCAACCTCACCAATGCTGAGCTGTCCGGAGTGGACTTGCGCAATGCCGATCTGCGGGAGGCTCAGGTGATCAATGCCTATGCACCGAACGTGCGGACCTCCGGCATGCGTTATGCCGGAGCTTCACTGTTCGGCAGCGATCTGATCATTGGGGGTGGTGATTGATCAGAAGGGTCGATCCGCGTTGGTCGTTTCCATCCAGTTCGTTGGGGTGTAGGGCACAAACGGCACACCTGTGCCCTTGAAGTCAAAGTCGTTGAGCCGGAAGCGAATGCCACCAATGCCCTTGTAAGGATTGAAGTAGACCCCCACGTCGTAGCTGCGCCGTTGCCAGCGCAATTCGATGTTGGAGTTGACGGTGCTGCCGTAGAACTTCGAACCGGGATCGACGTTGTAGCTGACGCCGGTGCTCAGCACGACCGGCCCAACAATCTGTTGGGTGAGGCCAACCCCAAGGGTGGCGAGATCGACGTTGCGATCGAAGGTGAAAGGGCTGTCGCCGTTTTTCAGGGAGCCGCTGCCGACGATGGAGATCTGCGTGAAATCGAGGAAGGGCTTGCTGAAGGTGCCCAGGGTGATGGTGGGGCCTCCGCTGAGACTCAGGGTCTCCTGGTGACGGCCATCGCCGTACACAGCAATCGAGGTGTTGACGTTGGTGTTCAGGCTCAGCCCCGGAACGATGGGAACGGGGGAATAGCGGTAAGCCGCGGTTGGGATGAGCTCCGCTGTCTTCCCCTTGAGCAAAGGAATCTTGCTGGTAAGGGAGGCGAACAAGCTGCCTCGCCCACTGCGCAAACGGCGGTTGCTGTTGAAGCGGTCGGCGTCGTAGTCCCCGACGGCACCGCGAATGAGGTAGCCGTGATCCACTTCGCCTGTCGACCATCTGCCCTTGGTCTGGGCATAGACGCCGTAGGCCGCATTGATATCGGTTTCACCGAGGGAGCCATTCCAGGTGCGGTAGCGGTAGGCCCCGAACAGATTGGTGCTCAGCACGCCCAAGCTGCCCAAGTCGATATCGCGCCCGAAGCTTCCCCAATAGCGGTTGCTGCTGAGGATGTCCGCGGGGTCGAAGCTGCTGATGTCGGCATCGACATTCAGTTTGTAGTTCCCGTAGCGGCCGCGCAGTTTGGCGTCCAAGCCAAACAAATCAGCGGCGCTGTTGAAGTCGCCGTCAATGGCGCGCTGCACCATGAACTGGGGTTGAACGGACAGTTCCGTACTCGTACCGATGGTGAGTGGCTTGAGGTTGCGTCCCACAAAAAGGCCATCACGGTCCCGGTTGTCGATGCCAACAACGAAGCGGTTCTCCACTTCCTCTTCCTCCTGGATGAGCTGTCGACGGGTGACCGGGATGGGCAGCCGCTCTTCAACGATCAGCCGGTTGCGCCGTGCCGAGATCAGCACATCGCCATTGGCTTGCTCGCGGGCGATCACATCCTCTGCATCGATTCTGGTTTGTGCCGGCGTGAAGGGATCGTTGCTGAAGCCCATGCGGTCAGCTTCCCAGCCATCCGCCGTGATCAGGATCTTCGAGGCTTGCACCCTCCAGCGGCTGATCGTGCCGTTGAGGAAATTCGTGCTTCCAAGGCTCTTCAGTTGGGGAACTTTGACCACGCCAAAGCGGTTTTCATCCCTGACCGAGGAATTCAGGCGTTGAACGGGGATGCCGCTGCGCCGCTCGATGCTGAAGCTGCCCTTGAGGTCGACGTCTGAGATGCGTTGGTCGATCCTGGCGATCGCTTCGGTCCGCATGGCCTGTTGCTGGGCTGGCGGAATCGTGGGTTGCTCTGTTGTGCCTCCGCTGCTGACATGGCGTTGGGGGCGTCCTCCATCGCCGAGGGCAACCGAGTCAAGACGCTCGGAGAGGGAGGAGGACTTGACGCGTTGACCGCTATCCGGGTCATCACACTCCGGCAGGGGCGGCATCATGGCGCTCTCCGGCTTGGGTGTTTCCCGTCCCCAGCGGTAGCGCACGCCAAGCAGGTAGGCATTGCTGCCCTCAGAGACGCCGCTGTAGGTGCCGAATGCACCGGAGCGATGGTGAATCCGTCCAACGACTGATAAGTCGGAGGAGATTGCCGCTTCAAGCTCTACACCGAGATAATTAAGCAGTTGGGTGTAATTTTTACGAAATGTTTTCTCGTAAAGGCTGAGATTGGTGTTGTAGCTGATGCCTTCCAAGACGCTAAAGCTCAGCCAGGGTTGTAGCCAAATGCGCGCCCCAATCCCAACGATCCCTTCCCCAAAGCTCTGTTTGGCGAGATCGGCATATGGCTTGTCTTGGTTGAATTTTCCCCCTGATTGTCGTTGAGCGATGTGGCTGAACAGGTCAGCCTCAACTTCAATGGCCAATGGACCAGCGCGCATAATCCGTTTCTGCACGCCGACGCCCAGCACCGCTTCAGGTCTCATTCGACCGTTGAGCAGGAAGGTGTCACCGAAGTTGGCATCAATCATCTGCCCGCCCCAGGCCGTTACTGCCCAAGGTTGTGGATGCCAGTCGGGAACCGGAGGAAGCAGTGGCGGACAGGCCACGGTCGGCATGTCGTCACGGCTGGCTGGCGTGGCTGACTCCGGTGGGGCTGATGTTGCTCGAGAGCTCGTTAACGGATTGGTGAGGGGCTCTTCAAGGTCGATGACCCCATAGACATCGTTGAGCTGCCCTTCGTTTTGGACGAGGTTGTAGCGAAAGCTCGACGCTTGAAAAAACTGATTGCCGCGCCTGAAACGAACGGCGCCTCGGGCGTAGAGCGTGCGGTAGGCCGCATCAAATTCGATCCGATCGGCGTGCAGTTCGGCGTTCCCGAGCCAAACAGAAACGTTGCCTTCGGCAATCGTGGCCTTCGACTTTGTATCGGTGTATTGGCGGTCAGCTCGAACGTTCAGGCTCGCTGGTGCTGAAGCAACTTTCTCTGGCCTTGATTCATCCGAACCTGCCACTGCTGGCAACACGGACATCGACCCTGTGATCAGGGTTCCGGCCAATATAAAGAGAAGGCGGTGCGCCGCCAAGGCAATGCTGCTGCGGCCCATGAGCTTGGCAGCTCAATTCAGAAATAACGCTCCGTTCAGACCAGTGTGTGGCGCGGTCTGAACGGAGCGTTGAATCAATCTTCCAGGTCTTTGCGGCTAGGGGTGCGGCTTGGATCGCTCGCAAGGAACCCGAACACAAAGATGCCGAGGAAGAAGAAGACGACCGAGTAAACGGAGATCTTGAGGGCGAGCATGGAGACCGACCGGCGTCTGTGACAAGGGCATCATCCTATGGGGCATGACAGCGTCAGCAGGGGAATGAACCCTGATCAAGTCGGTCGATCGGAGTGGATTGAAACGTTTCGCAGTCGCTCGCGGCGTGATCTGCGTGCCGGTTGGCGCCGCTCAGGCGCCGCCCAGGCAGGGTTTTTTCTCGACGAAAGCTGGGGAGCAACGCACCGGCCGGACTGGGCCAAGCGCGGCCTGCTGATCTGGCCCAGGGGACGCCAATGGTTGCGTCTTGAGCAGCGGTTGAGCTGGCCTGATGGCTGGAATGACAGTGATTCCTGCCGTGCCCGGCTGGTGCTGAGCTGGTGGGCCGAGCAGATGCGTCTCTGGGTGGATGGCGTGCTGGTCCATGAGGGGGATCTGTTCGATACCGCCTGTCGCTGGCCGCTGCCTGGGAGTTGTCGTCAGGGGGCTGAACTGGATCTTGTGCTGGAGCTCTGCAGCCCCCTGCATGACGATGGAGCTCTGATCAGCAGCCATCTCGACCTGGAGCCGCAGACCGCAGGCTCCGATCCCGAGGGCACGCTGTTGCCTGCGGCCCTGGAGCTGCATCTGGCGGCGGACGGAGACCTGCCGCCGCATTGGGCGGAGCTGGATCCCAGCGGTACAGAGGCGCAGGCTGCTGTTGCAGCTCACCTGCACCAGGCAGAGCCGCCACGGGGGTTGTTGCATTGGCTGGGTCATGCCCATCTCGATCTGGCTTGGCTTTGGCCGGTCGCTGACACCTGGCAGGCCGCTGAACGCACCTTCCGATCAACGTTGGCGTTGATGCGTCGCTGGCCCGAGCTGCGCTTTGCCCATTCCACGCCGGCGCTTTATGCCTGGATGGAGCAACATCGACCTGCTCTATTTGCTGAGATCCAGGCGGCCAGCCGAGCCGGCCGCTGGGAACCGATCAATGGCCCCTGGGTGGAGACCGACTGTGTGCTGGTCAGCACGGCGTCGTTGTGGAATCAGTTCGCGCTCGGTCAGGACGACAGCCGCCGCCGCTTCCCGGAATGGACCCATGAACTGGCCTGGTTGCCGGACAGCTTTGGCTTCGCTGCTGGCCTGCCTGCCATGGCGTCAGCCACCGGTGTTCGCTGGTTCTGCACCCACAAGCTGGCCTGGAATGCTGACAACCCTTTCCCCCACCGTTTGTTCCGCTGGCGCGCACGGGGACGTTCGGAACTGCACAGCCTGATGCTGCCGCCGATCGGGCGCCGCGCCGATCCCTTGGAGCTGCTGGACGAGCAGCGGGCCTGGCATCAGACCACGGGGCTGGAGGCGGCGCTCTGGATTCCAGGCGTTGGTGATCACGGTGGTGGTCCCACCGAGGAGTTGCTGGAGCAGATCGAGCTCTGGGAAGGGCAAGCGGCCGCCTTGCCCACCCGAGCCGGCACGGTGCGGGAGTTCTTGGCCGAGCTGGAGCAGGGTGATCAGGCCTGGCCTGTGTGGCGAGATGAGCTTTTCCTGGAGTTGCACCGCGGTTGCGCCACCAGCCGTCCTGATCAGAAGCGCCACAACCGAACGCTTGAACGACTCTTGCGGGAGGCTGATGCAGTCTCAGCCCTGTTGGCGATTGCAGGTCGCGACAGCGGCAGCAGCGATTGGCGCCCGCTGTTGTTCCAGCAGTTTCACGACATCCTTCCGGGAACCTCGATCCCGGAGGTGTTTGACCAGGCGGAACCGGTCTGGCGCTCGGCCCGGCGCCAGGCCCGCCAGGAACGCGATCGGCGGCTGGCAAGGCTGCCGCGCCCGGAGGACACAGCAGCGGTGTGGAGTTGGTGGGGGCTGCAGCCCTTGGCGTCCTGGTCGCCTTTGGTTCGCCTCCCGGCGGGATCGTGGTCGGCCGACGCCGTTTCACTGCCGCAGCAAAACGCCGCTGCTGGTGGTACCTGGGTGCAGCTACCGCCTCAGCACGGGATTTGTTCGGTGCCGCTCCGGCGTGAGCCAGGCTTGACGCCCTGTGCGGCTGAGCCCCGTCAGGCTGTGGTCATCACGCCGTTGGAGGCGGGAGCTTGGCGGGTGGGCAATGGTCTGATCGAGCTCGATGTCTCCTCGGCCGGACTGCTGGCTTTGCGGGATGGCGATGGACGGGATCAGTTGTCGTCTTCCCTGCAGTTGGAGCGCTATCGGGACCGGGGCGAATTCTGGGATGCCTGGGATCTTGCGACGGACTACCGATCTCAGCCCCTGGGTGTTCTATGTGCGGATTGCCTGGAGTGGCTCGACAAGGGCCCCCTAGTTGCACATCTGGTGCTGCGCCGCCAGCTCGGTGCCAGTTGCATGCGTCTGGACCTGCGGCTGAAGGCCGACACGCCCTGGCTGGAGCTGATTTGCGGTATCGACTGGCGCCAGACCCATGAGTTGCTGCGTCTTGAGCTGCCGCTGGCGACCCCCGCCGTCCGCATCGCTGCCGACACCAGTGGAGGGGTGATCGAACGCCCCGCTGCACCGATGACGGCTCGGGAACAAGCCCGTTGGGAAGTGCCTGTGATCTCCTGGTTCGCCTCGCAGTCGGCGGCTCCCGGAGGCGGGATGGCTGTGTTGCTGGACGGCCCCCAGGGTGTGGATTGGTCTTCAGGCCGACTTGGCATTTCGCTGCTGCGGGGCCCGACCTGGCCAGATCCCAGCGCCGATCAGGGGTGGCATCGCCAGCGCTTGGCCCTAATGCCGTTCGCCGGCTCATGGAGCGATGCCGGTGTGTCGCAGGCGGCCATTGCCTTTCGTGAGCCCGGGTGGTGTGCGGACTTGCCTGCAGAGCAGCGTCAATGGTTTCCATCGCTGCCGCTTCCACTCACGCCGGTGGGGTTGGAGCGCCATGCCGATGGTTGCGTGCTGAAGCTGCTCAATTCAGGATCAACGCGTTGCCGCTGGACCCCTGGAGCGGGGTGGAGGGTCCGCAGGGAAGCCGACTCAATGGCCGCTTCTGCCGTGGTGATCACCCCAGGAGAACTCGTCTCCCTGGTGGTGGATCAGTCCTCGTGATCGTCGAACGGGTCGTCGAGTGCTTTTGATGGAGGGCCAAAGGCCTGATACACGCCAAATCCGGTGAGTCCGAACAAAACGGCGAGCACGCCAATGGCGACGGACAGGGCTGGGGACGACGTTTCCATCACATCTCTCGACAGGATCAACCCCGAACCGGAGTCGGCCCCTACAGTATCGAGACTTCAAACCACCCGAGACCCGGCGTCGCCATGGCACAACGCACCCGTCTGGGAGACCTTCTCCGTCCACTGAACTCCGAGTACGGCAAAGTGGTTCCCGGATGGGGCACCACTCCCGTGATGGGCATCTTCATGGTGCTGTTCCTGGTATTTCTGCTGGTGATTCTTCAGCTGTACAACAAGTCCCTCATCCTGGAGGGCATCAACGTGAACTGGAACGGCCTCGGCTGATCTGCACCCATGAACATCTTCGGCGTCGGTCTCCCCGAAATGGCGGTTATCGGCGCCGTTGCCTTGTTGGTTTTCGGGCCGAAACGCCTGCCCGAGCTTGGTCGGACTCTTGGTAAAACCCTGAAGGGCTTCCAATCTGCCTCCAAGGAATTCGAACGCGAGATCAACAAAGCCATGGCTGAACCGGAAGTTTCCGGTGAGGCTGCGAAGCCTGTTGAAGAACTTCCCCCCAGCGACTGAGTCGTTCCAGCGGTATGACCACTGATCTCAAGCTGGTGGTGGGTCTGGGAAATCCGGGTGCGAAATACGCCGGCACCCGTCACAACATCGGCTTCATGGCCCTAGAGCTTTTGGGTGAGCGCTCTGGGTTCAGTTTTCGTCAGCAGGCCAAGTTGCACGGTCTTGCAGCCGATACAGGGGTTGGTGAGCAGCGGCTGCGCTTGCTGATGCCTCAGACCTACATGAATGACAGCGGTCGTGCCATTCGTGCGGCTCTCGATTGGTTCGGCCTGGAGCCTCACCAATTGCTGGTGCTGGTGGACGACATGGATCTTCCGCTGGGTCGTTTGCGGTTGCGGGCCCAGGGCAGTGCCGGCGGGCACAACGGTTTGCGCAGCACCATTCAGCATCTCGGGACCCAGGCGTTCCCCAGGCTGCGGATCGGCATTGGTGCGCCGGCTGAGAACCCTGCCGAACGCCGCGCCCGAACGGTGTCCCATGTTCTTGGTCCGTTCAGCAAGGCGGAGCAACCCTGTGTCGGCGCTGTGCTCGATGCTGTTCTGGATGGGATTCAACGTCTTCAGCGCCAGAGCTTTGAGCGCGCTGGAACCTGGATCAACGGGTTCCGCTATGACCTGGAGTCGGTCGACTGATGCCGGCACTTCCGGCGACAACGGCCCATTTGCGGGTGCTCCGCCAGTGTTTTCAAGCCAAGTGCGTGGAGGGTGAAGTTTCTGCTGGAGGGTTTGAGTGGCAGTTCTCCTGGGCCTTTGATCGCGGTGAACTGGTGGTGGAGCCATCCCTGGGACGTGCCCTGATCGAGGATGCCCTGCGGCGGTTTCTGGTGCGTTCTGATTACAGGCTGGAGCCGGGGGGTGATTACACCTTCATGGTCCGGGCCAGGTTCTGAGCGAGAACGTGGGAGCAGGCTCAGGCCATTTCAGGCGGTATTGCAGGTGCTCCTCAAGCATCACCAAAGCTGCAACAGCATCCAGATCCACCGGTGGAATGCGCAGTCCTGCCGGCAGCATCCGTCGCCAACCTCGAGCCGGCCACAGCGCCCAGTAACGCTGTCTCGCCCGCAGGGTTGTTCCCTGCTCCGGAACCACGGTGAGCTGGCCCAGCCGCTCCAGTCGCTGGATCCAGGCTCGGCTTCCCGTGCCATCCCCGATCAGGATGCGATCGAGAGCTTGGTCTTGATTCCACTGCTCCAGCCAGGGTTCAACGGCCTCCGGGGCCAGCACATGCCCTTCTTGCACGAGGCCGAGCTGAAGATCGGCAAGCACAAGACCACATTTGCAGCGGCCTGGATCGAGGACGGCCACCCGTTTCATGGGGAGGCCTGAATGATGACGACGACAGGGTCGGCACTGTCGCTGACCCGTGCGGAAATCACGTTCAAGACCACGCTTTGGCTGGGTCCTTCCATCAGGGTCTGGGCCAGTTGGGAGAGGGCTGATCCATCGAACTGAAGGCCTTCGGTCAGGGATCCTCGCCGCTGCACCTCGGCATAGGCCGAGGCCAGGAGAAGGTTCAACCGTGTGCGAATGCCCTCTGGTGTGCGTTCATCCGGTTGCAGTGTGGTGGTGGCCAGCACGTCTCCGCGTTGGGTCACCGGCCGGTTCGGACGCACCTCGGGGAAGGCATACACCGCTGTTTCGCCTCGCAGCACATTGGTGGCTGAGCGCAGCGAGATCACCCAGGTCTCCGGTTTGCGGATGATGCTTTGCAGGCGTTCCACATCGCTGCGCGGAACGCGGATCAACTGGCGTTCGGGTGCTTCGCCAGGTCGCACTTTCCCGTAGGCGTTGAGATTGGCCTCCTGCAACAGCCTGTCGACAGCCTGTTTGGCCTGGTCCGGCTCATCGAGTCGAACCGTTGCTCTTGCCAAGGTCTGTCCGCTGCTGATCACCACCGATCCACGCCGCAAGGCGACCAGATTGCGTTCGAGTTCTTTGAGTTCCTGCTCACCGGCACGGATGCGGCTGCGAACGCTGTTGAGTTCGGCTTCCGTGCGCTGGATGTCCGCATCGCGGGAGGCGATGTCCTGGCTGAGGCGTTCACGTTCTGCTTCGAGTTGGGCCAGCTCCTTCTGAAGAGGAGCCAGTTCGAGGCGCAGGGTGTTGGCCCGTTGCTGTGATTGCTCGAGCTCAATGGCGATCCGTTTGGTTTCCGTTCGGGTCTTGTCCCGTTCCCGCTCGGCTGCCTTCAGCTGCTGACGGCTGTCCTGGAGTTTCTGCTGCAGGGCATCCAGTTCAAACAAACCCACCCGCAACTGCCGGCTCACCAGAAGCATCAGGCCAAGTGAGAGTGCGCTGATCAGGCTGCCGGTCAACACCGTGATCAAAACGGCGGTGCGCCGTGGGCGCATGCTGAACAAACTCAGTCGTGCTTTGCCGACGCGGCTGCCCAAGCGGTCGCCCAGGGTCGACAGCACGCCCCCGAGCACCAACAGAACCAGGATCAGTGCCCAGCCGCTCATCGCTGCACAAGTCGGGCGAAGGCAGGCCTAGCTGAAGCGTTTGGCCAGCGCGATCGGATCCAGAACCGTGATTTTCTTGCGGTCAATCTGAACCAGACCGGATTGACGCAAGTCTCCCAGCAGTCGCGTGATTGTGACGCGTGTTGAGCCAATTGCTTCAGCGATGGCCTGATGGGACAGGCGCAGGTCGATGGTGATGCCCAGCTCATCGGCCACGCCGAAGTCCCTGCAAAGCACCAGCAGGAAGCTCACCAGCCGGGATGACATGTCCCGATGGGTGAGGGTTTCAATCATCGTCTCGGTTTGCAGAATCCGGCTGGAGAGACCCTGAAGCAAGCGCAGGCCAACGCTGGTGTCGGCTTCGATGGCGGCCTTCACGGAGGTCGCTGGTGCCGTCACCATTTCGACCCGGGTGAAGGCCACAGCGTGATAGAAGCGGTCGGACCGTTGACCTGTCAGCAGCGACAGCACCCCGAAGAGGCTGTTCTCGCGGAGCAGGGCCACGGTGATTTCTTCTCCCGATTCGTAGACGCGTGACAGACGAACGGCCCCCCGGCGGATCAGGTACACCCGTTCGGCGGGATCTCCGGGGAAAAAGATGGTCTTGTTGCGGTCCACCAGTTCACTGCTGGCGCCATCGAGATCTCGGATGATCTCAAGCAGAGAACGGTTGGCGGGCTCTGCGCTGGGAGCTGGAGCCACCATCTGCGGGGCATATCGGCTGAAACCTCGGCTACTGGTCATGACAACCCCCTGGTGTGGCGAAGCTACGGAGCCGGCGGTGGCTGCCATGTAGCGGTTATTACGTAACGCTGCTGTGCTCGTTGAAGGCCTGGCGTTGCGCCTGCATCAGGGATGTCAATCCCGGCTCTGCTAAGTCCAGCAGCTCATTGAGTTGGCTGCGACTGAAGGGCGCACCCTCCGCAGTTCCCTGGATTTCCAGCAGACGGCCATCGCCGGACTGCACAACGTTTAGGTCCACCTCGGCTCGGCTGTCTTCGCTGTAGTCCAGATCCAGCAAGGCCTGGCCATCCACCAAGCCCACGGATACAGCCGCCACCTGATCGATCAGGGGCGATTGCTCCAGCACTCCCTGGTCCACCAGTGATCGGCAGGCTTGGTCCAGGGCGAGCCAAGCCCCGGTGATTGAGGCCGTCCGGGTGCCAGCGTCCGCTTGGATCACGTCGCAGTCGATCAGCAAGGTGCGCTCCCCTAGGCGCTCCATGTCAATCACGGCGCGCAGGCTTCGGCCGATCAGTCGCTGAATTTCCTGGGTGCGACCCGAGAGTTTCATCAGCTCCCGTGATTGCCGCTGTGGGGTGGATCCGGGCAGCAACCGGTATTCGGCGCTGAGCCATCCCAACCCTTCTCCCTTGCGCCAGCGGGGAACCTTGTCCTCCAAGCAAACGCTACAGAGAACAGCGGTTCGGCCGTTATGAACCACAAGGGAGCTCAAGGCAAAGCCCATGGGATTCCAGGTCACCGAGAACGGTCGCAACTGCTGCGGGCGACGGCCATCAGTGCGTTGTTCAGGGGATTGGCTCATCGGTGGTGTGCAGTTCGTCAAGCCTCGCAGGCGGTTGGTTCTCGCCCTGTCCAAACACCATGGGTGGTGTCAATCCCCTTGTGGAATGTGATCTCGCCGCTACATTCAAGGTCTTGCCGGAGTCTCCCGGACAGATGCTTCCGTGATGACCACAAGCCTCGCCGACCCCCATTCCTTCCAAAATTCCCTGGATCGGGATCAGCAGGCCTTGCAACGGGCGGGCCTGAGGCCCTTGCCTGCCGTCTCTGATCCGCCACCCCTACATCTGGTGGCTCCCGAAGGGCAGCTGCAAGTGCATACGGCGCCTTATCGAGGCAGTTTCGCCAGTGTTCTCAGCCAGGCCATGCGAGCTGCCGGCTTGGGCAGTCGTGTTCTGATCAGTCAGTTCCTCAAAGGGGGCGTGCAGCAGGGACCGGCCGGCCGGGTGCAGCTCTGCGGAGGCCTCGTCTGGCTGCGGCCGGAAGTGCCCCTCTGCCTCTCTTCGCCGGGGCATCCCGGTGGTGCGGAGGCGGTGGCTGAGGTTTGGTCCATCTGCCGTCAGCATCTGATCCAGGGAGATCTCGACCAGCTGGTGTTGGATGAACTCGGCCTTGCCGTGGCCTTCGGATACCTGGATGAAGCGGACGTGATTGCAGCCCTTGAGCAGCGGCCCGCTTCGATGGATGTGATCATCACTGGACCTGCAATCCCCGCCGGTGTGGTGGAGATGGCAGATCAAGTCACGGAGTTGCGGCGAGGTTTCTGATGCTCAAATGCGATCGCTGGATCACTGAACAGGCCGGGCAGGGAATGATCGAGCCATTCCAGAGCGGTTTGGTCCGTCACCTGGAGCCGGAGCAGAAGCTGCGGCCGGTGCTGAGTTTTGGTTGCTCCTCCTACGGCTACGACCTACGCCTTTCTCCCCAGGAATTTCTGATCTTCCGGCATGTTCCAGGCACGGTGATGAACCCCAAGCGGTTCAACCCGGCCAACCTCGAACCCACTCCCCTGCATGAGGATGAAGACGGGCGATATTTCATTCTCCCGGCCCATTCCTATGGCCTCGGTGTGGCCCTGGAGAAGTTGCGGGTTCCCCCCAACATCACCGTGATCTGCTTGGGCAAGAGCACCTATGCCCGCCTTGGAATCATCGTGAATACCACCCCGGCAGAAGCGAGCTGGGAGGGTCACCTCACCCTTGAATTCAGCAACAGTTCCGGTGCTGACTGCCGCATCTATGCCGATGAGGGCATCTGTCAGCTGCTGTTTTTTGAGGGTGATCCCTGCTCGACCACCTACAGCGATCGACAAGGCAAATACCAGCACCAACCGGAACGGGTGACGCTGGCCAAGGTGTAGTTCTCTCTGATTAGGGGGCCAAACGCGCCCGGTGCAGCCTGGTTTTTTCGTACCAGGCTGCAAATTCAGGGGCCCACTCCAACATGTGGGGCCACATCAGATCACAGAGCTGGCGGATCTCCAGCTGGGCATCGAGTTTGGCCCGCAGATCCATGAAGTGCAGGAACGCCCGCAGGCTGAAGCTCACCACAAAATGCTGGCGGTAGTCGAAGGGGAGGATGCCGCGGGCGTGCTCCTCGGCGAAGCCGGCCCTGAGCAGATCCCTGTAGCGCTCGGCGGCGCTCCGGCAGAGATCAAGATCCTGTTGGCGTAGTGCTTCGGTGTAGGCGTATTTCTTGCCCTGCCGATCGCTGTACTCGCCGATGGGCCGCAGATAAAACACCTCTTCCAGGTCCAGGGCTCCATCCGCTGCACGGCAGATGCGTTCACCGGTGTAACGCATCGACTGCACATCGAAGCTCACCCCAACCCGGTGGGTGCGGGCCTGCTGCATCACCGAGTGCGGGAACCAGCCCACATTCAGCACGATCTGCGCATGCTCCATCGGACCGTAGTGGCCGCGCTCTCCAGACAGCAGGCGTTTCACACAGATCTCTCCAGCCCGCTGCTCATCGGGCCAGTTGGCACGATCTCCGGCCACGAATCCTTCGCTGTAGTCCTGATGCATGGCGGCGTACACGCATTGCTGCGGGTTCGGCGTAGCTGCGATCAGATCGACCCGAAAGCGGTCCATGGGAGCGTCAGAGTGACGAGTTGTGGTGATCATGGCGAGGCGTGTCAACCATGGCTGCGGGGCCCCGCGTTGGCTGGGCTCGAGGCCCCTGCCATCGCGTTGTTCGCAGAGGGGGGCGTCGGCAGCTGGCTGATGTTGCCGACGCCAGGCAAGGCCGGCAACGGCTGATTTTCAAGCAGTGCTGTGGTGAGCAGCTGGAGTTCCTCAGCGCTGCGCAAGCCGAGGGATCGCCCCTTGGCTTCCCCCTCAGCGTTGAAGAGGTTCAACTGGGGAATGCCGTTGACGTCGTAGCGATCAACCAGATCTTGCCAACGGGGGTTGTCGACGTTGACCAGAACAACATCGAGTCGATCTCGCGCTTGCTTCTCCAAAGCAAGCATCGAAGGGGCCATCTCTCTGCAGACCTGGCACCAATCGGCGTAGAACTCGATCAGCGTCGGGCGTCCGTTGGTTAAGGCTGTTTGTGGGTCGAGGGATCGTCTCGCCAGCTGCTCCATCGGGCTTTCGCTCTGAATGCCACCGCGTAGGACAACCAGGCCAATGGCCAGAGCCACCGCAATTAGCACCAGCACCCATCGCTGCGCTGTGCCCAGGGGCGAAGACTCCGGGGTGCCTGTCATCGCACGTCAACCGCAGCGATCACTCTGGCAGCTCTTTCGAAAGGCCGCCGCTACCTTGACGCCATGCCAATTCTGCGACTGCTGAGCCTTCCGGTTCGGGCGCCGTTGCTGACGGTGCTGTTTCTCGTTGCGGTTGTGCTCGGCAACCATTGGCAGATTGTTCAGCCCTCCTTCACGTCTCTCTATGGCGTGAGTGCGGCCTGGTTCTGGTGTCTCGTGCTGCTGCAGACCCAGGTGGTTGTCATCTTCTGCACCATGCCCGATCTGCTGTTGCGCCAGGTGTCGTTGCTGATGGCGTCGAGCCGGGTGATGACGTTGGTGGTCACGCTGCTGGTGGTGATCACCGGTGGCATCTATCTGCTGAAGCTCAATGTGCTCACCGACGTGTTGATCCTGGCCTCAGCCGTGCTCTTGGCCAGGCTCGATCTCATCCGCATCGGTGTTCTGCCCGCCGCCGGGATCTGCCTGCTTCTGATGAGTTTGGTCGTGATCGCTGGCATCGTCGCCGGCACGCTTCTGCCCGACCCCAGCGCCAGTCTCGTTGCAGAAGGGTTGATTGCCGCCTAGGTAGCCGAGCAGATTGTCCAGCACTTTCTTGGTGTAGAAGCGTGTTTCCGGGTAGGGAATGCGTTCCACCCAGAGTGCATCGTCGTCTTGATCCGTGGGTTGCACCCAAGAGGCCACAGCACCAGGCCCGGCGTTGTAGCTGGCAATGCTGCGAAAGGGGTCGCTTTCCCATTGCTCCAGCAAGTGGTTGAGGTAGCGCGCGCCCAGTTCGAAGTTGTCGGCGGGATCCTTCAGCATCAGCGTGCTGGTTGGTGCGTCAGCCATCTCTGTGGCTGTGGAGGGCATCAATTGCATCACGCCTACAGCCCCAGCAGGGGAGACGACACCAGGAGCAAAGCGTGATTCCTGTTTGGCGATCGCTCGCAGCAGATTGGCCTGAACGCCTGCTTGCTCTGCCGCTGTCTGGATCTCAGCTTCGAAGAGGCGAGGGAATTGGCTGCGATGCAGGAGAGTCCGTTGATGGCAGCTCGGATTACGCCAGCGGAGGCTGAGCCACCAGAGCTGATCCAGTCCCATCCAGGTGTCCCCGATGGCGAGGCGCAGCCTGCCTTCGGCGAGACGTTCTTCAGGTGGCGGCGGGACTGCAGGGTCTGCCTGGGCCTGCCAGGCCTCCCAGGCGGCGTGCACCTGGCCCAGGCGCCAAAGCTCGTTCACCAGGCGGTGATGGCTGTTGAGCGGTTGCCAGGCTGGCGGCTCCTGCTGCGGGTCTGGGGATCGCAACGCAAGGGGTTCGGCCACACCCAGGTGCTCCATGGCGCGCCAGCGGTAGTAGCCCCCCGGGAAGGCCCCGATCAGGCGGCGCCAGCTGCGTTCTGCCTTTGTCGTTTCGCCGAGTTGCTTGTGGCTCAGCCCCAACCAGAACAGCCGCCGCGTCTCCAACGGTGGAGGCAGGGGACCATCCTCATCGGGGCGTTCCAGCAGGGCACGGGCACGATCCCAATCTCCAGCCAGAAATGCCTCGCGGGCGAGGTCCCATTGCAGTTGCCAGATGTCGGGGTCGTTGGGCCAGCGGCTCAGGGCGGCATCCGCCCCATCGCCGCCGGCGAGTCGCACGCGAGCTGCTGCAACAGCGGCTGAGCGCTCCTCAAGGGCAGCCGGCAGCGCATCCAGAACCCCAGGCTGGGCATCGAGCGGTTCACTCAAGATCCGTGCTGCTTCAAGGCTGGCGGGGTGGTTTGGGTGGTTCTGCGCCAGGGTCAGCAGCCGGGTTGTACCTGCATCAGGGTCGCCATGCAGCAGCAGGGAACGACCGATGGCCAGCTGGGTCTCAGGGGAGGCCTCAAGCTCCTGAAGACAGGTCACTGCGGTGTCGGCATGGCCTTGTTTTGCCAGTGCTTGCGCCAAGGTTTGGCGTTGGTCGGGTTGAGGTGCCTGCGCCCCCGTGGCCTCGCAGGCGTCACGCATCAGCCCAAGGGCGCCGGCTCGGCGCGCATTCCAACGGGCCAGGTGCAAGGCGCCTTGATGGCTTGCTAGCGCTTCGGAGCCATCCCGAGCCGCCAGTGTCAGTGCTGCGGGGTGTGCGGGTTGCTGTTGGAGCAGCTGCTGATGAAGAACGGGATTGTTGTTGCCAAGCGCCAATCGAGCCCAAGCGGAGCCGGGTGCTTCGGGAAAGCGATCCAACAGGCGCTGCCAGGTCTCAGCAGCGTCCGATGGCTTGCCCTGGGCGGCAGCGGTGAGGGCTGCCCGTTCGAGCACCACGGCCGCCATCGGATCGCGCCCCCAGCCTTGGCCATGGAGCAGTTGCGGTGACCCATCCCTCGCCACCATCAATAGGGCGGCCTCTCGACGGGTCTGCGGATCGATGGCCCAGCGGTAGTGCTGCCAGAGCCTTGCCTGCGAGACCTCAGGCGTGAGGCGCTGATGCTGCTTGTTCAGAAGCAGCTGCCCACCCCATGAAGCCAATCCACTGAAACCAGCAACCGAAAGCAGCAGCAGCGTTCCGATTCGCGGCCCTGCCTGCACACCCAACCTTGAACTTGTTTCATTCTGATGCTTCAAACAGAGTTGGCGAGCCTTTGATCGCCTGTGGGCCGTGGAGGGCAGAGCTGCACCTGTCACGTCCCTGGGAATCAGCCTCAGAGGTGCTTCCTATGGTGCTGTCCACGATTGAGACCCATGGTTCAAGAGGCGTGCTCCCCGATCGGCCCCGCTCTCGGTGACGCTGCGCCAGGGTTTGGAACCGATGGAATCCGTGGGCTCGCCGGCACGGTTCTCACCCCCGCTCTATGTCTTCAGGTGGGCTATTGGGTCGGTCGGGTTCTGCAGGCGGAAGGTCCTGTTCTGATCGGGATGGACTCCCGGACCAGCGGCAGCATGGTGGTTGCTGCCCTGACGGCTGGCTTGACGGCCGCTGGTCGCGATGTGTGGACCCTTGGCCTCTGTCCGACGCCGGCGGTTCCGTTGTTGATCCGCCAGCTGGGGGCCGCCGGCGGACTGATGGTCTCCGCCAGCCATAACCCCCCTGCAGACAACGGCATCAAAGTGTTCGGGGCCGATGGCGCCAAACTCAGCGCCTCCCGTCAAGCCCAGGTGGAGGCCGGTCTGCAGGGGCAGACGCCCATGGCTGAGCAAGCAACATTCCGCTGCGGTGTGGCGCGATCCAGCGCCGATCTCCTGGATGGCTACACAGAGGTGTTGCAGCAATCGGTGGCTGAACGGCGACTGGATGGCGTTCCCATCGTTTTGGACCTCTGCTGGGGATCCGCGACGGCGTGCGGTGCCGATGCCTTCCGTGCCCTGGGGGCTGATCTCACCGTGCTCCATGGGGAACCCGATGGCTCCCGCATCAACGTGGCTTGCGGGTCAACCCATCTGGAACCGCTGCAACGGGCTGTGATCGAGCGCGGCGCGGCGATGGGTTTTGCCTTTGACGGTGATGCCGATCGGATGCTGGCGGTGGACGGCCGCGGCCGCATCATCGACGGCGACCACGTGCTGTTTCTCTGGGGATCCGTGCTGCAGGAGCAGCAGGCGCTCCCCGATCAGCGGTTGGTGGCCACTGTGATGTCGAACCTTGGCTTCGAGCGTGCCTGGCAGCAGCGGGGCGGCACCCTTGATCGCACGCCGGTGGGAGATCAGCACGTCCATGCCGCGATGGTGGCCAGTGGCGCGGGCCTCGGTGGAGAACAATCCGGCCACATCCTTTCCGCCTCCCATGGGCTGTGTGGCGATGGTGTTCTGACCGCCGTTCAGTTGGCCACCTTGTGCCATGCCCAGGGCATCAGCCTCAGCGATTGGTTGGACCGCAGTTTCCAGGCCTACCCGCAGAAATTGGTCAATGTGCGGGTGATCGACCGTTTGCGCCGTAAGAACTGGAGCGCGTGTACTGCTCTCACCGACGCCATTGCTTCAGCGGAGCAGTCGATGGGCGAGACCGGTCGCATTTTGGTGCGGGCCAGTGGTACGGAGCCCGTCTTGCGGGTGATGGTGGAAGCCGAGCAGTCGGACGCTGTGGAGCATTGGACGGGGCATCTGGCCGCCATTGCCGAGGATCATCTCAACGCGGCCTGAGGCTTAAGGCCTCGGCCATCAGGAGGGCGCCATCACAGGCATCGCCCTTGGCCTTGCCCCATCGGGCTTCGGGAATCGACTGATGGATGGCCTGTTGCACGGCTGTGCGGAACCCCTGGAGATGGGTGACGGCTCCTCCATGGCAGACCACCAGGGGGGAGCGCAGGGAAAGCTGCTGGGCCACGGTTCTGATGCAGCGGGAGAGGGCTGCTGCCGATCCCTGAACGATCTCCTCCGCGCCAGGGCAGTCCTTGGCTGCGGCTTCCACCACCAGTGGAGCCAAGGCTGCAAAATCAGCCGTGCCGAAGTCCTGCTGCACCACCCGGGCTTTCACTGCGGCGTGGCTGTCGCAGCCCATCTGATTCCAGATCTGCAGGCGCAGCGGATGGTCGGGCAGGCGTCCATCGGCCATACGCAGGGTCAGCTGCAATCCCTGGTGGCCCAGATCAAAGGCCGAGCCGGCTCCATCGAGCAGCCATCCCCAGCCGCCACAGCGGTGTTCATGGCCGTTCTCGTCTCGGCCCAGCACGATCATTCCGGTGCCGCTGATCGCCAGGATTCCTGCGCCTTCAGGGATCGCACCTCGCAAGGCGGTGCGTTCGTCTCCAGTGACCAGCACCTTGGTCAAGCCTGTGTCATCACCGATGGCCAGGGCTTGCCCCACCAAACGTTCAGCACGCTGTTGCAACGCTGTTCCGTGTTCGATACCGCTGGCTCCCACAACGGCCGCCTGGATCACGCCATCGGGGTGATGTTTCAGGGCCTGCTGCGCACTGGTGCTGATCGCCTCGAGGAAACGACGTTCACCCTGGGGGGCATCAAGGTGGCTGACTCCGGGGCCCTCGCCTTCTCCAACAGGCTGGTGCACGCCGTTTTGAACCACGCTGAGGCGGCAGCGGGTGTGCGTCTGTCCGGCATCGAATCCAGCGAGCAGTCTCATGATTCCCTGGTTCGACTCACCAGGCTGGCCAGAGCAAACCAGCCGATCAGCTGCACTTCGGGGCGGAAGAAGATTGTGTCGGTGCTGCCCTGCATCAGCAGGCCAGCGATGGCAGCGAGGCTGGCGATGGATGCCAAGGCGCTTGGAGCATCGGCATTGAGCTGCTTGAGGCCCTGCCTCAGGCTGCTGGCCAGCAATCCAAGGCAGGCCAGCAGCCCGGGAATGCCGGTTTCCACCAGGATTTCCAAGGGAACGGAGTAGGCACTGAGGGCGTTGAACTTCGGTTGCTGATACAGGGGATAGATGCTGTTGAACGCCGTATTGCCAGGGCCGATGCCCAACCAGGGACGGTCTTGCACCATCTGGATGGCCGCCATCCAGACGTTGATGCGGAAGTTGTTGGAACTATCCCCCCGTCCCGCCAGCAGGCTGGTGATGCGCGTGCGGATCGGATCGATCTGGGTGGCCGCCACCACAAGGCAAGCGGCTCCAACCAGCAGCACGGCCAGAGGCACCAGACGTCTCCAGAGCAGGGGCCAGTGGCGTGTCCAGCGCAGCAGCAGCAACAACAGCAGCACGGCACCGGCAGCAACCATCCCCAGCCAGCCGCCGCGGCTGTAGGTGAACAGCGTTCCTGTTGCTGCCAACACCAATGTGGTCCCGGCAAACAGCTGGGATCCCACACCACGCCAGCGCACCAGTGCGATCGCTGCGAAGGGAATCAGCGGCAGCAGGTAACCCGCCAGGAGGTTGGGGTTTCCCAGGGGGCCATAGATCCGAATGGTGCCGGCACTAATGGAATTCGGATCGGCCCAGCCCGCCAGTGCCTCGCTGGAGGCATACAGCTGTCGCAAAGCCAGAACACTGCTGAAGAGGCCGCCACTCAGCAGTCCGGCGATCAGCCGGTTCCACCATCGGCTGTTGCTCAGCAGCAGCTTGCAGAGCAAGGCATAAACGCCCAGGTAGCTGAGCAGTTTGATCAGGCCTTTGCTGGCGGCGATTGGAACTGGAGAACATCCGGTGGCCACAATCGCGATGGCCAGAAAAAGCATCAGCCAGCGTGAGATGGTTCCGATGCGCTGAGGTGGCGGACTGCAGAGGCACCAGAGCAGCCAAAGAACGCCGCAGGCTGCAATCACCAGGGCCAGGCCTGTGCGTGTGACGAAAGGAAGACCCGTGAACAAGGCCAGCAGCAGGAGTCCCGCCAGTCCTTCAAGGCGTTTCAGCACCGCCTGATCCGGAGTGATCACCCCCTGCCAGCGCACCAACAGGGCCCCACCGCTTGCCGTCTGGGTTGCATCCGCAGAGGCCATCGTGGGGCTTCAGGTGGTGAGTGCTTCCGCCGGATTATCGATCTCCTGCCAGCGCTGTTCCAGATCTGACACGGAAGGAAGTTGATTCTGGTTCCGGCGATAGAGCACCCGGTAGACGGGGAGGTTTTGCTCAAGCACGTAGCGCTCCCGTTCCGTGGGAACCGAAAGCGGGTTGCTGGCGCGCCAGGGACGTTGGTCCTCGGCGGGGCGGTCGAAACAGTCGCTGAGTTCGGTGAGAGCCACCATCGGCTCAATCACGTCCAGAACATCGCTCTGCAGAAACAGCTCACGGCCGGGCTGCAGGGCTGTTGCGATGGCGAGCAGAAGCGCGGGCTGCAGGACACGGCGCTTGTGGTGCCTGCGTTTGAACCAGGGATCGGGGAATTGGATCGAGACCCGTTGCAGTCGGTCCTGCTTCAGGGCCTTCATCCAGCCTTCCAGGCTGATGTTGGCGTTGCAGAACAGGATCCGAACATTGCCGTGCTCCGAAGCGAGCGCGTCTTGATCGGCAGACGTCACCAGCGGTCGGCGGATTTCAACGCCGAGATGGTTCCAGTGGGGATCACGCTCGGCCAAGCCCAGCAGGCACCGTCCACGGGCGCAGCCGATATCAAGGTGGATCGGCTGATCAGGAACGCGAAACAGCTGCTCGGGTGGTGGTAATTCCAGCGGCAACTGGAAGAAGCTGCTGAGGGGATTGACGTGCTGACGCAAGGTTCTGAAGCGATGCGATTCGGTTCAATCGAGATTGTCAGAGCCACTGCCGGAGGAGCTGTCGGGGTCCTGGCGCAGCAAGCCCCAACAGGCGGTGTAGCCATGCAGATGTGTTGTCCCGCCGACGGGTCCGATCTCACCGTTGCAGAACGCTCCCGCCACAGGCAGGTCTGGCATCAGTTGACGCGCCAAGCTGATATCGCCATCAGCACGACCGAATAGCCCCTGGCCCCGTCCCAGGCAGGCCATGAGCAGTCCGAAATGGACCGTGTCGCTTGAATCAGCTGTCGCTGCCTTGAGCAGGGCAACGGCTTCGTCCTGGGAGGCCGTGGCTTCGCGCAGGTGAAATTGCACGTTTTGGCCGGCGCGCACCCGCTCTGCAACGGCCACGGCGCCATTGTTGGGATCGACTCCGATCAGGTTGCGGATCAGGAAGGCACTCGCTTCCGAGGCTCCTCCGTTGGCGTTCAGCCGCAGGCTGCTGCGTTCCACACCGAGGAACAACGAGTGACGCACCAGTTCGCGCTCCCGTTCGCTGAGGTCGGCCAGAACCCGTTGCAGGCAATTGATGGGGCTGGCCTTGGTGCTGCCATCACTCAGTTCCAGCAACACGTTGCGCTGCACCTGCTCGATTGAGAAGACCGGGCCGATGGGGCGGCATCCCTGAGCCACAACGGTTTCGAGCCGCCAGCTTCCCCCGATGGAACAAACCACTGCGCCGGTGACGACCTGGTCATCCAGCAGCAACGATCCGTGCGGGCTGTTGTGGGGTGCGGCGATGCCGCCAATCTTTTCGGCACTCGGATACGCGTAGTCCAGCCCGCTGATCAGGTCATTGATTCCACTGCTGGTGGGGTCGATCAGCAGGATCTGGCTGCGGGCAGCCTCGGGGGTGATGCCAACCCAGTCTTGCCATTGCTGGGCGGCTCCATCCAGATCAGGCAGCTCCTCGGTGCTCAGGTGTTGAGTGGCGATCGATGCCCCCGGCAGGGAGAGCAGCGTCACGCTCAAAGCAGGTGTCTGCTCCAGTTCCGCGGCGCTGCCGTCGCCGCGGGTGCCCACCACGCCGCCACCGGTGCATCCGATCCAATGCTTCGCGCTGATCTGGGCGCGCAGCATCGGCATCAGCCGCGGCAGGTCGGTGGCGTAACCCGTGGAGGTGAAGACGAGGGCGAGATCGGCTTCGCCCTTGGATCGGCCCAGTTGCTCGACCACATCCCTTACGGCTTCATCCAGGGACGCTTTGCGAGACAATCCTGTCCGGCAACTGGCTTCAGCGCCCCCGGAGCGAAACCAGCTGAACGGTGCGAACGGTGCCATGAAGCGGACCCTATCAACCCTGGAGCACAGCTCGGGACGTTGATAATGGCGGCACTGTGACAGTCCCCAGTGAACGAGCTCACGTACCGCGCTCTGGTGTGGCTGACCTATCGCCTGGCCGCCACCTTCGCCGTTGGTGTGCCTCTGGTCCTGTTGATCTGGTCGGCCTGGCGTCGCGAGCAGTTGGTGCTGCGACTGCTCGGGATCTATTGGAAAGTGGCCAGCCTGATGGCGATCAGCCTGTTGCTGCTGACGGATCAGCGCCCCTTGGGCTACGCCATGGCGGTTGTCGCCCCGGTGTTGATGGTGATCAGCCTGTGGTTCTGGGTCGACATCAATGAGGAGCTGGCCGACCAGCCGTCCTGGCGTCCGCTGCCCCTTGCCGTGAAGGTGTGGCGTTGGGCATTCAGTGGGTTTGCTCTAATCAGCCTGGGCATGAGCGTGACGGGTTTGGGCTGCATGCAACAGCTGGAGTCCTCGGCATGCCTCACCTGGCTGGAAGCTCCTCAGGGCATCCATGGTCTTGCGGCCACGGTGTTCAATTTTCTGTTCGGTGGTTTGTGGACCGAGGCCGTTGCTGCCTTTGTGGGGTACGTCGCCCTGGTGGCTTATCTGGCTGGTTTGCTGCAGTGGCTGTTGGTGCGTTTGCCCCGTTACGGCCGCGTGGCGGGGGATTTCTGATGACTGACCAGGCGCTGGTTCAGGCCCTGGAAGAGCGAACGCGTGTTCAGCCCCAGCGGGTTGTCCGCCTACGGGGTCAGGTCGTGGATGAGCCGTTTGAGTTGCTGATCTTCCGTGGGTTCAGCAGCAGCACCACCCATCCAACCGCCTTTGACCCCGACGCCTCCGTTATCCCTGAGGGAACCAGCTTCGATCAGGCTGAGCTGCTGCAGGGGCCCTTGTCGCCAGGTCAAGAGGTTGTCCTGGCTGGACCGATGCCGCCGAACGATCTCCTGGCTCAGGCCAACTGGTGAGTCCGGCGTTCCAGAACCCCAACACAGCGCCCACAGATGTGGGGATGTTCCGGGTGCTGACCCACATCCCCCTCGTAGTGCCAGCAGCGCTCGCATTTGGTTCCCCGCGCTTGGCTCACCTCGATCGATGCGAGCTCGTCGTCCTGGCTGGCCAGAACTTCGGCCCAGGGCTCGCCGCCAATCTGCAGTTGTGAGACCAGCAGCCAGTCCCGCAGACCGTCCACCTCGGGATCCCCCGTCTCACTCAGCCAGGAGAGAGCGGCCCGAAGTTCCGGACGGCGGGCGTCAATCCGCACGGCTGCCTCAAGCGATGCGCCAAGTTCCTGACGGCCGCGGCAATCTTCAAGCACTTTGTTGACAGCGGCGCGGAGCTCCCGCAGCTCTTGAACCGGAGCGCTGAGAGCAGCATCACGCCACTCGACTGGAACCGTCGGCCAGCCGCGGTGGAAGACCGATGTCTCCTCCACGGGGTAAGGCAGGTTCTGCCAGATGTCTTCGGCCATGTGGCACAAGACAGGAGCGATCAGTCCGGCCAGGCGTTCGATGATCAGGGCCATCACGGTCTGGCAGCTGCGCCGGCGCTGGTCGGCGGGGGCACTCACGTAGAGCCTGTCCTTGGCGATGTCGAGGTAGAAGTTCGACAGATCGGTGACGCAGAAGTTCTGCAGCAGCTGGAAGAAGCGGAAGAACTCGAAGCTTTCGAAGGCTTCTGTGATGTCGTCCATCACCTCGGCCGTGCGTTGCAGCATCCAGCGGTCCAGCAACGGCAGTTCCGCAATCGGGATCGCGTCGGTTGCCGGATTGAAGTCGTGCAGGTTGCCCAGCAGATAGCGGCTGGTGTTGCGCACCTTGCGATACACATCGGCCAGCTGGCGCAGAATCCCGGCTCCGATCGGCACATCGGCGGAGTAATCCACCGAGCTCACCCAGAGCCGCAGCACATCGGCGCCGTAGGGCGGTTCCTGTTTCTGGTTCTTGCCCCCCTCGATGATCACCATCGGGTCGACCACATTGCCGAGGGATTTGCTCATCTTGCGGCCCTTCTCATCCAAGGCGAAGCCATGGGTGAGCACCCGCTTGTAGGGAGCGTGGCCATTCACAGCGACCGAGGTGAGCAGTGAACTCTGGAACCAGCCGCGGTGCTGGTCGGACCCTTCCAGGTACAGGTCGGCGGGATAGCTCAGGTAGTCCCGCTGGCTGGCGACGGCAGCCCAGCTTGAGCCGGAGTCGAACCACACGTCCATGGTGTCGGTGCCCTTGCGCCACTGATCGGCCTGGTCGGCGTAGGCGGGCGGCAGCAGATCCGCTTCGTCTTTCTCCCACCAGACGTCGGCACCGTGCTCGGCGATCAACGCCTGGATGTGCTCCAGGGTGTCGGCGTTCAGCAGCACCTCGCCGTTGCTGCGGTGATAAAAGACGGGGATTGGCACCCCCCAGGTGCGCTGACGGGAGATGCACCAGTCGCCCCGCTCCTTGACCATCGATTCGATCCGGTTGCGACCGGAAGCAGGGGTCCACTCCACGGCGGCGATCGCATCCAGGGCCTGTTGACGGAACCCTTCCACGGAGGCAAACCACTGTTCCGTGGCCCGGAAGATGGTGGGTTTCTTGGTGCGCCAGTCGTAGGGGTAGCGGTGGCCATAGGCCTCCTGCTTGAGCAGGGCCCCGGCGGACTCCAGCGCCTCAATGATCTTGGGGTTGGCATCCTTGAGCACATTCAGGCCCGCGAACGGCCCGGCCTCGTCGGTGAGGTTGCCGGCTTCGTCCACAGGGCAGAGCACCGGCAGGCCGTTCTTCTGGCCGGTGTGGAAGTCGTCGACGCCGTGACCAGGTGCGGTGTGCACGAGGCCTGTGCCTGATTCGGTGTTGATGTAATCGCCCCCGATCACCACCGGACTGGTGCGATCCAGCAGCGGGTGGCGGTAGGTCAGCCCAGCGAGCAGAGCGCCTTTGACGGTGGCGCGCCGGTTCAGTGGGCGCGCAAGCGTGCCGCTCAGCGTCTCGATCAGATCGGCAGCCACCAGCAGCAGTCGGCCTTCGCCGTCGTCGGCCAGGGCGTAATCGAGTCTTTCATTCACCGACACCGCCAGATTGGCCGGCAGCGTCCAGGGGGTGGTGGTCCAGATCGCCACCTGCAGGGCCTTCCCAAGGGCGTCCGTCTCCGTGGGCAGGTCAAGGCCCTCGGCTTTGAGTGCATCCCGCAGCGCCGCTGGAAGCTCCACGGCTGGGAAGGCGGCGTAGACGCTGGGACTGGTGTGGCCGTCGGGGTACTCCAGTTCCGCTTCGGCCAAAGCGGTGCGTGAACTCGGGCTCCAGTGCACCGGTTTCAGACCCCGGTAGATGTGCCCCTTGAGCACCATCTCGCCAAACACCCGAATCTGAGCCGATTCGTACTCCTTTTGCAATGTCAGGTACGGCTGCTCCCAGTCCGCCCAGATGCCCCAGCGCTGGAAGCCCTTCATCTGGCCATCCACCTGTTTGCGGGCGTAGGCGGCAGCCTTTTTGCGCAGCTTGATCGGTGTCAGCGCCTTGCGCTGCTCCTGATCCATCGACTGCAGCACCTTGAGCTCGATCGGCAGACCGTGGCAGTCCCAGCCCGGTACGTAGCGCACTCGCCGCCCGTTCAACACCTGATATTTGTTGATGACGTCCTTCAACACCTTGTTGAGGGCATGCCCCATGTGCAGAGCACCGTTGGCGTAGGGCGGGCCGTCATGGAGGGTGAAAGTTGGGCCGCTGTTGTTCAGGCCCAGCTCGCCGTCGATGCCGTGGTCTTTCCAGAAGCCCTGCAGTTCAGGTTCGCGTTGGACGGCATTGGCGCGCATGCCGAATCCCGTCTGCAGCAGATTGAGGGTGTGTTTGTAGGAGGGGCGTTCCTCAGCGGCGGCGTCGCGCGTCTCCTTGCTCACGGGGTCCCTGCTCTGGCCTCGGGATTATCAGTCTTCGCCCTCTGGAGATGTGACCTTGGCGGCTTCGGCTGATTCGGTGTCGCTTGCGTCAGTGGTTTCGGGGGACTCGGGACGCACCCATTTTTTGCCCATAACACCTGATTTGCCGGCCGGTTTGAGTTGTTTGGCGATGCCGCTGATGCCTTCGCCCACTCGGCCCGTGGTGATCAACAGTTGTTGAAGGCTGGTGCGCCAATGATCGAGCGAGGTGAACCGCTGCTGCTCGGTTTCGCTGAGGCTGTTCCAGCGGGCCTGTCCGACCTCGGATCCCAAGCGTGCGATCAACAGGCCGGCGCAGAGAACCGCCAGCATCGGCGCTCCCCGCAGACGGTCCGTGCTGGTGACCAGAACGAGACCCAGCAGCAAGACCACCGCGCCCCAAACACCATCGCGGGGACGACTGAGTTCAACGGCCAGAAGGGGAAGCAACAGGAGTGCCAGGCCGAGCAGGAGGCAGAGATCGCCGCTGAGGGTCGCAAGCATCCGAGGTGTGGCGGTCTGCTCCCATTCTGGTGCGATCTCTAAAGTCGGGGCGTTGCCCACCTGGCGGAATTGGTAGACGCGCTGGTTTTAGGTACCAGTGGCTTTGGTCGTGGGGGTTCAAGTCCCCCGGTGGGCATTCCTTTCCCTACCGTGGTTCGGGATCGTTACAGACTTGTTGCCTGACCTCCGGATGCACCAGAGCACTGCTCAACAACAGCAGCCTCGTCCGGTCGGAGTGGGCTACCGCTCGGTTCCACGCGAATTCGTTGACCCGCCGGCCTTCTGGAACCCCACCGTGGGGCTCTTCCTAGGCGGTTATGCCCTGGCGGCTCTGACCATCTGGGGCTGGTTTGTGGCGGCCTTGCCCCTGCCGGTGCTGCTTTGCACGGGCTTTCTTGCGCTGCATCTGGAAGGGACGGTGATCCATGACGCCTGCCACAACGCAGCCCATCCCAATCGATGGATTAACCAGGCCATGGGCCATGGCTCGGCGCTGTTGCTCGGGTTCAGCTTTCCCGTGTTCACGCGGGTGCATCTTGAGCATCACGCCCATGTGAATGACCCGAAGAACGACCCGGACCACATCGTCAGCACGTTCGGGCCGCTCTGGCTGATCGCCCCGAGATTTTTCTATCACGAGTGGTTTTTCTTTCAGCGTCGCCTCTGGCGCCGCTGGGAGTTGATGCAGTGGGGGCTGGAGCGCAGCATTTTTGTGGTGATTGTGCTGGCGGCGGCACGCTTTGACTTCCTGCCGTTCATCTTCAACTGCTGGTTTGCCCCTGCCCTGATGGTGGGCGTGACGCTGGGTTTGTTCTTCGACTACCTCCCGCATCGGCCGTTCACCTCCCGCAACCGCTGGACGAACGCCCGGATCTACCCAGGCAGGCTGATGAACTGGCTGATCATGGGGCAGAACTATCACCTGGTTCATCACCTCTGGCCATCCATTCCCTGGTTTGAATACAAACCGGCCTATGAGGCCACCAAGCCTCTGCTCGACGCCAAGGGATCTCCCCAACGGTTGGGCATTTTTGAGACCCGCCGGGATGGTTACAACTTCCTCTACGACATCCTTGTGGGCGTGCGCAGCCACAAGCGCCGCAGCGGAAAGATGAGGCGCGCAGCCCGTTTCATGCCCGGTCGGGGGCTGCGTCGCCACTGGCTCGGTTTTGTTGATCGCATCGCGATCAAAACCGAGCCCAAGCGTTGGGTGTCCCGCTGATTCGGGTTCAGTCGGCCAGGATTTTCGGAACCCGGAAGAAGTCACCCTCTCTCTGGGGTGCCTGGTTGAGAATGTCCTCCCGAACAGGGGTCGGCTGCACGCCATCGGCCCGGGTGACGTTGGTCACCTCCACGGCCCGAGTGGTTTCCGGAACGCCTTCAGTGTCCACCTGCTGGAGCTGCCCCACGTATTCGAGGATCGACTCGAGCTGACCGGTGTAGGTCGCAATCTTGTCCTCGGGCAGATCAAGGCGGGCGAGCTGGGCCACCTTGCGGACGTCGTCGCTGGAAATCTGGCTCATGACTCGCCGAGGAACGTGCACAGATCCTCGCTCAACGCGGTGGCGGCTGTCTCGAGCAAGGCCTCACCGTGCTGGGCGGTGGCCAAGGAGGGATGGGACCCCATGCGTCCATCGGGGTGACGGCGCCGGAAGTCGTCCGGCCCATGGATGGGGCCTGCTGGCGCGGGGTCGGGCAGCGGTCGCTGCTTGCTCTGCAGGCTGGGCTCTACAGCAAGGGTGACAGCGATTTCGCTGGGCGTGGCGTGATGGCCCTCCTTGTCGCCATACAGATCGCGCGCCTGGCGCATCACGGGGCCGGCCATGAACCAGTTGGCCAGCCGACAACGCAGCTGAGGGGCAACGGGGAGATTGCGGGTGGCGGCGGTGCCGTGGGCCTGGGCAAAGGCGGCTTTGGCCGTTGCAATGTTGCCGCCGTGGCCATTGATCACGAACACCCGTTCGAAGCCATGGCGGCCCAGGGACAACACCAGGTCGTGCAGTACGGCCAGAAGCGTTGCCGGCTGCAGGCTCATCGTTCCCGCGAAACCAAGGTGGTGTTCCGCCATGCCGAAGGCCTGGGCTGGGGTGACCAAGACGCCGGTGCGACGCCCCACCTCCAGGGCAACAGCCTCTGCTGTGAGGGCGTCGGTGCCGATGGCGCCCGTGGGACCGTGCTGCTCGGTGGATCCCAGGGGAATGATCACCCCCTTGCAGCCCTGGAGGTAGCTCTCCACCTCAGGCCAACTGTGCAGGGCGAGGCGAATGTCGTCTGTGCTGTCGACAGGACCGGGAGTTGCAGCGGTCATTCAGGCAGAACCAATGCCCTGATGATCGCTCAACTCCAGTCGATCAGTGGGCGGTGCCGTTGCCGTCGTACTGATCGGTGTTGTAGTAGCCGCCGCGGGTTCCGAAGAACAGGCAGGCCAAGGGAAACAGCACGATGCTGGCGAGAAGCACAGTTCCGAGGTTGAAGCTGGAGGTGGCTGCGTCCATCACCGGGCTTGAACTGGCCTCAGTTTGGTGTGGATGCGCCGCTAATGCATCGATGACGGGGCTTCTGTTGTGACTTCGCCTCCTTCCTCAGGCATGTCCAGCCACTCCCTCAGCCATCCCGTGAGCCAGATGAAGGGAAGCGTGTCGGTCAACGCCGCCAGCACTTTGAACAGGTACCCGCTGCCAATGAAGCTGATCAGCTGGGGCAGCACGGACCGTTCCGGCTGCACAGGCAGCACATGGGCGCCGTAATGGCTGATCAGCACCACTGCACTGGTGTCCACCAACTGGCTCACCAGGGTGGAGCCGTTGTTGCGCAGCCAGAGCGCCTTGCCTTTGGTGAGCTGTTTCCAGAAATGGAACAGCCGCACGTCCACGAACTGCGCCGTGAGGTAAGCCACCATCGAGGCGCCAACCGAACCGAAACTGAGCTGCTGAATGGTGCGAAAGGTGGTGTCATCGCTGCCGCTCATGCCCGGCAGAACGCCCCCCAGCCAGAGGATCAGCAGCACCCAGCCGTTGAGCAGCAGCCCGACCCACACCACTTGATTGGCTTTCTGTTCTCCCCAGAGTTCGCTGATCAGATCAGTGCAGAGGAACGTGATCGGGTAAGGCAGTGCTCCAACGGCCACCACGATCGGCCAGCCGCCGATGCTGCCCAGTTGCAGGAAGCGCGTCAGGCCCAGGATGTTGAGCATGCCGAGGGTCCCGAGGAACAAACCCGCCAGCACCAGAAACACCCCATCACGCCGTGCCTGGAGGTTGCTGTCCACAGCCTGCAACGTTCAAGCTGAAACAAGCGTGGCCGCCAGCCGGCAGCCTGTCATCGATTTCGTTTCGCTTCCGCTCAATTTTTTTGCCCGTCCGGCTCAGATCGTGGGCCCCGATTTGGTGGGCTGCCGGCTTGTGAAACGCCAGGCTGATGGAAGCCTGCTCTGGGGCGTGATTGTGGAAACGGAGGCCTATTCCCAGGACGATCCCGCTTGTCATGGCTACCGCCGCCGTTCACCGCAAAACGAAACCCTGTTCGGCGAGCCAGGGCGGTTCTATGTGTATGTCAGCTATGGCATCCACCACTGCGTGAACGTGGTCACCGATCGGGCCGATTGGGCCAATGGCGTGTTGCTGCGTGCCGTGGCACTTCCCGATGAACCGGAGCGGATTGCTGCAGGGCCCGGCCTGTTGGCACGACGTTTCGGGCTTGATCGCTGTGATGACAGCCGTCCGGTGACGGGCGAACATGACGTGTGGATGGCCCCAAGGTCAGACACATTTGCCAGCCAGGATCTTGTGACAACCACCCGGATCGGCATTTCCCAGGGCGCTGCAACCCCATGGCGCTGGTATCTGCGGAGCAGTCGCAGTGTCAGTAGACGAGCTCGGGGTGATCGCATGCCAGCCAAGGCCCAGTGCTGGGCGCCATCGCTGGAGTCGTCGTCATGAGTGGCTGGCCGCATCGACACGTGCTGGATCTCGCCTCGTTTTCGCGGGAAGACTTTGCTGCGGTGCTTGAGCTGGCCCAGCGGTTTCGTTCGCTGCCCGTCACTGGTGCCCGCAAACTGCCCGCCTTGCAGGGCCGTCTGGTGGCAACGCTGTTCTTCGAGCCCAGCACCCGAACTCGCAGCAGTTTTGAGTTGGCGGCCAAGCGTCTGTCGGCAGATGTGATGAGCTTTTCACCCTCCAGCAGCTCACTCAGCAAAGGGGAAAGCGTTCTCGACACAGCGCGCACCTACGTGGCCATGGGTGCGGACGTTCTGGTGGTGCGCCACCGTTCCACCGGTGTGCCGCAGCAACTGGCGCTGGATCTGCACCAGATGGGTGAGCGCACCGTGGTGCTCAATGGGGGCGATGGACTTCACAGTCATCCCAGTCAGGGACTGCTGGATCTGCTCACTCTTGCCCGGCATTTCTCGCCCCAGTACCCCATGCCGGAAGCGCTGCAAGGTCGCCGGATTGTGATTGTCGGAGACATCCTTCACTCGCGGGTGGCCCGATCCAATCTCTGGGCTTTGACGGCCTGTGGCGCGGATGTGGTGTTGTGCGGTCCTCCCAGCCTTGTCCCCGAGGATTTTTCGGCCTTCGTGGATGCTCCGCCCCCGGGTCTGCTGAAGGATCCGGTGCCGCAACGGGGCAAGGTCAGCGTGGTGCGGCGCCTGGAGCATGCGCTGCCGGGCGCCGATGCCGTGATGACCCTGCGGCTTCAGAAGGAACGGATGGGCCAGCAGTTGCTCACCAGCTTGGAGCGCTATCACCGGGACTTCGGGCTGAGCCATGAGCGCATGCAGCTCTGCGGAGAGAACGTTCCCGTACTGCACCCCGGCCCGGTCAATCGCGGCGTCGAATTGAGTGGGTCGCTTCTGGATGACCCGCGCGTCAGCCTTGTGGAAGAGCAGGTCAGGAATGGTGTGCCCACCCGGATGGCCTTGCTCTATTTGATGGCAGCTTCCGAATCCGCAACTGAGGCCTCCTTGGTGTCGAGCAGCTCCTGAGTTTGGGGGAGGCCACTGAGCTGATGGGCGTAGTAATCCATCGCTGCCTTGAGGGCAGCATCGGGTTCTGCGATGGAGGGACCTTTTCCGCTGGCCATCGGGAAGTGGGCATCCTCAGCATCAAGCGCCAGATGCTGGCTGGGCATTCCGGTTAGCAGAATCGAGGCCCGTTGCCGGGTCGCCAGGGCGTACAGCCATTTGATGCTCAAGGTGATCCGGTTCTCTCGGTTGGGGATCAAGGCCAGGTGAACGATGGCCCACAGCAGCAGGCCCAGGCGTCCGGAAAATTTGAAGCCATGCAGGTCGGCCACTGCACTGGCGTGCACCACAGCCATGCTGCCGAAATCGACGTAGCGGAAGGTGGGGCGGGAACCTCCGGAGACGATTGCAGCGATGTCTTTTCCGATGAATGTGCCGGCCTGTTTGGCGGGAGCCGCCATGCCCGGCAGCGGCCTGCCATTCACGGTGTGGCTGTAGCTGCAGAGATCACCAGCGATGCGGATCTCGGGATGGCTGGGAATCGAGAAATCGGGGTTGACGATGACCCTTCCACCGCGATCGACGTCGCAACCGGTGGCTTCCATGAGTTTCTGTCCCAGATGGGATGGCTTCACACCAGCGGTCCAGATCACCGTTGCCGCCTGGACCCGGACATCACCATCGGGGCTGCTGATCATCACCTCTCCGGGTCGCATGGTTTGGACGCGGCCCTGGGGCAAAAACTCGATCCCGTCGCGTTTTAGAGCCGCAAGGGCCGCTTCGGAGAGCTCCTCTGGCATCGCTCTCAGCACTCTGTCGCCGGGGTCGACCAACACGATCCGTGTTTTCTGGGGATCCAGCTGTTTGAAGGCATTGTTCAGGGCCCAACGCATCAGCTCTGAAACGGCACCAGCCATCTCGCAGCCGCTGGGGCCGGCACCAACGATCACCACCGTCTGCAGAAACTGGCGTGCTTCGGGGTTCGGTGTCTGCTCCGCCTGCTCCATCGCCATCAGCAGACGGCGGCGTATTTCCTCGGCGTGCTCGAGGATTTTCATCGGGGGCGCAAAGGTACGCCAGTCTTCGTGGCCGAAATAAGTGGTGCCTGATCCTGTGGCCAGGATCAGATGGTCATAGCTGTAGGCCTTGCCGTTGAAAACGATCTGTTTGCCTTCGGGGTTCACGGTGGTGACCTCCCCCAGCAGCACCTGCACGTTGTCTTGCTTGCCCACCAATTCGCGCAGAGGTGTGGCCACATCACTTCTTGAGACCAAACCTGTGGCCACCTGATAAAGCAGGGGCTGGAAAAGATTGAAGTTGCGCTTGTCAATCAGGGTGATGCGCACATTGGCCTTGGCCAGGGCCTTGCAGGCATGCACCCCTGCAAATCCACCGCCGACGATGACCACATGCGGTGCATGACGTAACCGCTCCGCTGGCGGTTCAAGCTCCAGGAAGTAATGGTTGCTCGCCATTTGCATCCCATCGGATTCTTTCCGAAGGGTATGAATCGCAATCTTGGTTGGCTGTTTTGAACGGTTCTGCTTCAGATCAGCTTGAACCCTTCGAGAAAGAGGCCGTAGAGAAAGCCAATACGACCAAGGTCCAGGAGCTGTTGGGGCAGCTTCAGTGACGGTTCGGAGCTGCGTCGGCGCCGTATCGTGAGTTCAGTGCCAAGAACCACCACAAGCGCAGCCACGGGGTCCATCTGCCCGAGAACGCCTGCCACTGATGTGATGGCGCTACCGATCAAAAAGCCAATGAGTCCGGCAAGGGCCAGCAAGGAAAACCGCCGCCAAGGATTGCGCGCCCATTGATCCAGCCTTTGAAATGCTGCTCCAACGTTGGTTTGCAGCCGGGTGGATTGAAGCCGTTGCACGGCACTGGTTTCAGGGGAAGAGGCAGGGTCGAAACCAGTGATCCCCATCACCCGGCCATACCCCTGCCAGCCCCTGTTTACACCACCCGTAGGCAACCTGCAGGCATCAGACACTACGGATAGGAGATTTCAATAAAAAACCCGGGGCAAGTCCGGGCCAGGTGATGGGGATTGGCGCAGCAAAGCCAGAGCTGAGGGCTTTGACAACGGCTTGCGCTGAAAGTTATTTGGACTCAGCCTTCGCTTTTCTGGACGCTTTGCCTTCGAGAAGCTCCAGCAGAGCTTCCATTTGTGCCATCACACCCCGAACTTCGCCCGCTTCGGGAAGAAGGCCGTCTTCCATGACTCCTTGGTGCATCTCGCGCAGCTCTTGGCGGATGTAGCGCAGGTGGCTCACGACCTGCTCGCGCTTCGATTGCGACATCGGCTACGGGGGAGTTCAACACCCCTTTTACCTCATGGGGGGTCAGGTGCGGCGCGATGGGGCGCGACTTATCGCACCGGCTGCAGCCAGGAGTGTGAAGGTGAGCAGGGCTGAAGGTCGTGCCACGGTGCTGAACACCACCAGGACAAACAGGCCAATAAGAGGCAGTCGACGCTGCAAAAGCGCAGTGGAGAATAGGGGATTCGAACCCCTGACCTCTGCGGTGCGATCGCAGCGCTCTACCAACTGAGCTAATTCCCCGGTCAGCCAACGCTAGCCGGCACGGCCTGCGTCAAACTGCCATGAATGGGGGCTGAGGACGGCTCGATGCTTACGCAGGAACGGCTTGAAGCTTTTGACGAGGCCTCGACGGCCGAACTCGCCCGCCGGCTTGAAGAGGACGATTATCCCTCTCCTTTCGACAGCCTTTCGGATTGGCACCTGCTTCGGGCGCTGGCCATTCACCGGCCCGAACTGATCCTTCCGTACCACCATTTGGTGGACCAAGAGCCTTTTGATGAAGACTGAGCAGGCGTCGCGACTGTCGTCGCCACTGTGCGGGCGGCGTGTGCTGGTGGCCGTCAGCGGCAGCATTGCTGCTGTTAAGACGCCCTTGCTTGTCAGCGCGCTGATTAAGGCCGGCGCTGAGGTGCGCTGTCTTGTGACCACCAGTGGTGCTGCCTTGGTGAGTCCCGTGGCACTCGCCAGCCTCAGTCGCCATCGCTGCTATCTCGAGGCCGATCAGTGGGACTCCGCCTCATCCAGGCCGTTGCACATCGAGTTGGCGGAGTGGGCGGAGTTGGCCATCGTTGCGCCCCTGAGTGCCAGCAGCCTGTCCCGCTGGAGCCAGGGTTCAGCCGACGGTCTGCTCGCCAGTGTTCTGCTGGCCATGGAAGCTCCTGTCATCGCGGCTCCGGCGATGAACACGGCCATGTGGCGTCACCCTGCGGTGCAACGCAACTGGCAGCAGGTTCAATCCTTCCCTGGGGTGATCCCCCTCGTGCCGGCGTCCGGTCTCTTGGCCTGTGATCGCGTCGGCGATGGGCGCATGGCCGATCCGCTGTTGATTGAGTTGGCGGCTGCGTCTGTGTTCAGCCGCGGTTCGGGAATTCCTGACGTGACCCTTGATTGCTCGGGGATGACTGTTCTTGTTTCGGCTGGACCGACGCAAGAGTCGATTGATCCGGCCCGTTTCCTGAGCAACCGCAGCAGCGGCCGCATGGGTGTGTTGCTGGCGCAGGCGGCACGCTTCCGGGGTGCCACCGTTCATCTGGTGCATGGTCCATTGGATCTCCCCGACGCCTGGCTTGAAGGCCTGGAGTGCACTGCGGTGGAGAGTGCCGCCGAACTCGGTTCAGCTCTGCAGTTGGCTCAGCCCGGATCCGATGTGCTCGTCATGGCTGCTGCCGTCGCTGACCTGCGGCGCGATGCCACTCCCTCAAGCAAACTGGCCAAGCAGGATCTTCAGCAGGCACTTGTTTCCGGTTGGGCCGAAGTGCCTGATTTGCTGTCGAATCTGACCTGCCAACGCCGTCCCGGACAGTTGGTTCTCGGTTTCTCAGCGCTCACAGGCAGCGATGCCCATTTGCTGGAGCGGGCTGAAAGCAAGCGGCTGGCGAAGGGCTGCGATCTGATGATGGTGAATCCCGTGGACCGCGATGGTCAGGGTTTCGGGGACCAACCCAATGGAGGCTGGTTGCTTGGAGATGGCTGGAGACGAGAGCTGCCTGTGACGGCAAAGCTCTCTCTGGCCCATCATTTGCTAGATGCTCTGGTTGAGGCTCGGGATCAGGCCGCGGCGTCGATGGAGTCCTGACCGAGCAGGTCGATGAAGGTGCGCAGCTGAAGACGAGGGATGTAGGGCCAGCCTCCGTTTTTCTCCATTCCCTGCAGAAGTGTGAACAATTTCTGGCGGTTTTCTGGAAGGCTCTGACGAAACGGACCGTCCTGAACGTCGCGATGCAGGGCCTCAAGCTCACGCAGCAGGGTGAGCAATGCTTCGGGATTTCCCCTCAACTCCTCTGCCAGCTCGCCCAGGGCGGCCAGTGCCGGAGCCATCCGTGCCTGGGTTGAATCGGGATCGTTGGATGTCACGCGCTTTCGACAAGTTGTTGAGAGCTGCAAAAGGCTAGCCCTGACGTCATTTTTCGCCCTGTAAGATCCAGATCTGACGGTATTCCGTCCCCATTAGCGTTCAGCCGATCGGCTCCTTCCATGCGCATTCGTCCTCTGCTGGCCGTCGTGCTGGCGCTCTGCCTCGCGTTTTTCACTACGGCCTGCAGTGGCGACAGTGATGCAATCCAGCGTGGTGGATCCAACGTCACCTACGACGACATCCACAACACCGGCAAAGCCAACGATTGCCCCACGATCGGGGATTCAGCCCGGGGCTCGATTCCTCTGACGGCCGGTGGCAGCTACGAGCTGCGTGAGATCTGCATGCACCCCGTGCAGGTCTATGCCAAGGAGGAGCCCAAGAACATTCGTCAGCAAGCCGAGTTTGTTGAGGGCAAGATCCTCACCCGTTACACCTCCAGCCTCGATTCAGTTTTTGGCGATCTGAAGGTGACGGAATCTGGCCTGCAATTCCAGGAGAAAGGTGGCATCGACTTCCAGCCGATCACCGTTTTGGTGCCCGGTGGCGAAGAGTTCCCCTTCACGTTCTCCAGCAAGTCCCTCAATGCCACTGCTGATGGCTCGGCTCTGACCACCAGCACCGACTTTGAGGGCACCTATCGCACCCCCAGCTACCGCACCAGCAACTTCATCGATCCCAAGGGTCGGGCTCTGACCACCGGTGTTCAGTACGCCCAGGGTCTTGTGGCACTTGGTGGTGATGACGAGCAGCTCGAGAAGGACAACAACAAGCGCTACATCGATGGTGTGGGAACCATGAGCCTCTCCATCACCAAGGTTGATCCTGAAACCGGAGAATTTGCCGGTGTGTTCAGCGCCATCCAGCCCTCTGACTCCGATATGGGTGGTCGAGAAGTGGTTGACATCAAGATCACTGGTGATCTCTACGGCCGTCTTGAAGAGGCCTGATCGAGGTCATCACAGCAGGTTGCAAGGGGGCTCAGGCCCCCTTTTTTGTGGCCCATTGCATTCTTCCGGCGATCTGGGAGAATCGCCCGATCTTTCTATGCCGCCATGACCACCAGTGCTTCAGCTCCTGCCCAGCGAACCGGTGTGATTGCTCCCTACGGCGGAACGCTGGTTGATCTGATGGTGGCCGAGGCGGATCGTGCCGCTGTGAAAGCCACGGCGACCAAAACGATCGAGTGCTCCGATCGCAATGCCTGTGATGTGGAGCTGCTGTGTGTGGGTGGCTTCTCTCCTCTGCTTGGGTTCATGCACCAGGAGGACTACGACGCTGTGGTCAGTGGGCATCGTCTGGCTGCGGGCCAGCTGTTCGGTCTGCCGATCGTGATGGACACCGACCGCGATGACGTGGTGGTGGGCGACAAGCTGCTGCTCACCTACAAAGGCCAGGAGCTGGCCGTCCTCGAGGTGGAGGACAAGTGGGAACCCAACAAAGTGGCTGAAGCCAAGGGCTGCTATGGCACCACCTCCATCGAGCACCCTGCGGTTCGGATGATCACGATGGAGCGCAAGCGCTTCTATCTGGGTGGAAGCCTCCAGGGCCTCGCTCTGCCCGAGCGGGTCTTCCCTTGCAAGACCCCGGCTGAGGTGCGTGCAGGCCTGCCCGAGGGCGAAGACGTGGTGGCGTTCCAGTGCCGTAACCCCATTCACCGCGCGCACTACGAACTGTTCACCCGTGCTCTGCATGCACAGAACGTGAGTGACAACGCTGTGGTGCTCGTTCATCCCACCTGTGGCCCCACCCAGCAGGACGACATCCCTGGTGCCGTTCGTTTCCAGACCTATGAGCGTCTGGCGGCCGAAGTGAACAACGACAGCATTCGCTGGGCCTATCTGCCCTACGCCATGCACATGGCCGGTCCGCGTGAAGCGCTGCAGCACATGATCATCCGCCGCAACTACGGATGCACCCACTTCATCATTGGCCGGGATATGGCCGGCTGCAAATCGTCTCTCACCGGTGACGATTTCTATGGCCCTTACGACGCTCAGAACTTCGCGAAGGAGTGTGCCCCCGAGCTCACGATGGAAACCGTTCCCTCCCTGAACCTCGTTTACACCCAGGAAGAGGGCTATGTGACGGCCGAGCATGCTGAAGCGCGTGGCCTGCACGTGAAGAAGCTGAGCGGCACCCAGTTCCGCAAGATGCTGCGCGGTGGTGAGGAGATTCCCGAGTGGTTCGCCTTCAAGAGTGTGGTTGAGGTGCTCCGCGCCGCCTGAAGACTGAGAACCCGTTTAACATTCCTTCATCTACGAGGCGACCTGTGAACAAGCGTTGGCGAAATATCGGTCTCGGGGCCCTCTTGGTTCTGGCGATCGTTGTGATTGCACCAGCGTTCTTTGGTGGCGGCGGTGGCAGCCAGCCCCAGGTGAACACCATCCGCTACAGCGAGTTCGTTGAGGCGGTGAAGGATGACCAAATCAGCCGTGTGCTGATTTCTCCTGATCAAGGCACCGCCCAGGTGGTTGAAAACGACGGCCGTCGTGCCCAGGTCAACCTGGCCCCCGATCGTGAGCTGCTCGGTTTGCTGGCCGAACACAGCGTTGATATCGCCGTGCAGCCCTCCCGTCAGACCCCTGGCTGGCAGCAGGCTGCTGGAAGTCTGATCTTCCCTCTGCTGCTGCTTGGTGGTCTGTTCTTCCTCTTCCGGCGCGCTCAGGGTGGTGGTGGCGGCAACCCAGCCATGCAGTTCGGCAAGAGCAAAGCGCGGGTTCAGATGGAGCCCTCCACCCAGGTGACCTTCACCGATGTGGCCGGCATTGAAGGGGCGAAGCTTGAGCTGACTGAGGTGGTCGACTTCCTCAAGAATCCCGATCGCTTCACGGCCGTCGGCGCCAAGATCCCCAAGGGTGTTCTGCTTGTGGGGCCTCCTGGTACCGGTAAGACCCTGCTCGCCAAGGCTGTGGCTGGTGAAGCAGGTGTTCCCTTCTTCTCGATCTCTGGTTCTGAGTTCGTTGAGATGTTTGTTGGCGTTGGTGCCAGCCGCGTTCGCGACCTCTTCGAGCAAGCCAAGAAAAACGCCCCCTGCATCGTCTTCATTGACGAGATCGATGCCGTTGGCCGTCAGCGCGGCGCAGGCCTCGGCGGTGGTAACGACGAGCGTGAGCAAACGCTGAACCAGCTCCTGACGGAGATGGATGGTTTCGAGGGCAACACCGGGATCATCATCGTGGCGGCCACCAACCGCCCGGACGTGCTCGATGCCGCTCTGATGCGCCCCGGACGTTTCGATCGTCAGGTCACCGTTGATCGGCCTGACTATTCCGGACGTCTACAAATTCTTGGCGTTCACGCCCGCGGCAAGACCCTCGCCAAGGACGTCGATCTCGATAAGGTTGCACGCCGGACACCTGGTTACACCGGTGCCGATCTCGCCAACCTTCTCAACGAAGCCGCCATCCTTGCGGCCCGTCGCGAGCTCACCGAAGTGAGCAACGACGAGATAAGCGATGCCATTGAACGGGTGATGGCGGGCCCGGAGAAGAAGGACCGTGTGATGAGCGAGCGCCGCGCTCGCCTGGTGGCCTATCACGAGGCTGGTCATGCACTTGTGGGCGCTCTGATGCCGGACTATGACCCGGTTCAGAAGATCTCGATCATTCCCCGCGGTAATGCCGGCGGTCTGACCTTCTTCACCCCCAGTGAAGAGCGGATGGAATCAGGTCTCTACTCCCGGGCCTACCTCCAGAACCAGATGGCTGTTGCCCTTGGCGGTCGGGTGGCAGAAGAGATTGTCTACGGCGAAGATGAGGTCACCACAGGTGCATCCAACGACCTCCAGCAGGTTGCGTCCACCGCGCGTCAGATGATCACCCGCTTCGGCATGAGCGATGAGCTGGGTCCCGTTGCCTTGGGGCGCGCGCAAGGTGGCATGTTCCTTGGCCGCGACATCGCTGCGGAGCGTGATTTCTCTGAGGAAACCGCCGCCATGATCGATAAAGAGGTCTCTGAGCTGGTCGATGTGGCCTACAAGCGCGCCACCAAGGTTCTGGTGGACAACCGAGCCGTTCTTGATGAATTGGCTGAGATGCTCGTTGAGCAGGAGACTGTTGATGCCGAAGAGCTTCAGGAGCTGCTGATTAAACGTGACGTCCGGGTCGCCGAATACGTCTGATTTCGATTCGTTTTCCAACCCTTGGCTGGTGCGGCAGGAGCTCTTGGTGGCATCCCTGCAGCATCAGCCTCTTTTGTTGGTGATTCGGCCAGAGCCCGACGACCTCGCGGCTTCAGACTCTGGTTTGTTGGACCAGGTGAAGCAGCTTCACGCCGCAGGACTTCGACATCTCGAAGTGGCCTGGGTTGACCAGCCAGGCTGGATGGGGTTCATGCAACGGGTGCAAGATCATTGCCCTGGTCTGAATCTGGGGGCTGCTTCGGTGACGGTCTCCAAGGCGCTCAACGATCTATTGCGGCTTGATCTCAGCTACGCCATGGCACCGTGCTGGTGCCCTGAGCTCGTGGAGCAGGCCAGAGAGCTTGGTGTCTTGCTGGTGCCTGGGGTCTTCAGCCCCACGGAGGTTCAGCAGGCCATGCGGTTCGGTTGTCGTGTCGTCAAGCTGTTTCCCGCTGCCAATCTGGGGCCTGGTTACTGGAGCCGCTTGCAGGCGCCCCTTGGCTCCCTGCCCTTCGTAATTGCCGCTGGTGGTCTAGAGGTGAGCGACCTCCCCGTATGGCTGGAGGCTGGTCATGGTGCCGTGGCTCTGGGCCGCAGGGTGGTGGGATCGCCGCCTGCCTTCCAGGCACTTCTCGACTGGTTGCGTCAATCGACAAGCCAGCGTTGACGCCAACGGCTGGTCGACATGCGTCCAAAATGCTACAGATGAGATAGCTATCCAACTGCGTCATGTCGCAGCTCACGATAAAGCTCAGCGACAAGGCCGATGCCCTGATCGCTCAGCTTCAGAAGGAGATCTTCAATCGTCGGCGCAAGAAGGTGTCGGCTGCTGGAGTCGTGGAGACCCTGGTGGAGAGCGGAGCAAAATCGCAGTCTGACAAGCGTTTTGCCACGTCCTGGACGAACCTGATCAAGGACATTGAAAAGGCGGCCAAGCTCTCCTACGCCCATGGCAGCAAGCCATCCACCCTCAGTGATGAGGAGTGGGCCCTGGTGTTGAGTCATCGCAGCCGTGGGACCACCGGTCGTGCACGCCGGACGGTGAAGAAAACGTTGGCTGCCAAGAAACCAGCCTCAGCCAAGGCTCAGGCCAGCAAAAAGCCCGCCCGCCGCACCCGGACCCGCAGCGCGGCAAAGACGAAAACGGCCGCAGCGGCGGTGAGCTCCAGCTCAGCGGTGAGTTCCGTCTGAACTGATTGAAGGGTGGTGCTCACCAAAGGCTGCATTGCCCCTGCTGCCTCAGCAGGTGATCAGCCAGAACGAGTGCCACCATCGCTTCCACCATCGGTACGGCCCGCGGCAAAACGCAGGGGTCGTGCCGTCCTTTCCCAGCGAGTGTGGTGGCCTTGCCATCGGAATCGATGGTCTGCTGCTCTTTGCGGATCGTGGCCGTTGGCTTGAAGGCCACTCGGATCACAATCGGCTCACCATTGCTGATTCCTCCCTGGATGCCCCCGGAGTTGTTGGTGGCGGTCTTCAGCCGTCCATCGTCGGTCGGCACAAAGGCGTCGTTGTGCTCGCTGCCTTTCAACAGCGTTCCATCGAAACCAGACCCAATTTCAAATCCTTTGGTGGCCGGCAACGACATCACAGCTTTGGCGAGGTCGGCTTCGAGTTTGTCGAACACTGGCATGCCCAGACCAATGGCGGGATGGCGCACCACGCATTCGATCACCCCGCCGCAGGAATCACCCTCGCGGCCAATGGCTTCGATGCGCTCAATCATCCGCTCGGCGATCGCTGGCTCGGGGCACCGAACGATGTTGGCCTCCACATCACTCAGCTGAACCTGCTGTGGGTCGATGCCGGAGGCTTCGATGGTGTGGATCCGCTTCACCCAGGCCAGGATTTCAGTTCCTGCTGCTTGTTTCAGCAGTTGTTTGGCGATCGCACCTGCAGCGACACGGCCGATGGTTTCCCGCGCTGATGCACGTCCACCACCGCTGCGGGCCTGGATTCCATACTTCGCCTGGTAGGTGGCATCGGCATGGGAGGGCCGAAAGGCGACCACCATGTCCTTGTAATCCCCGGGCCGTTGGTCCTTGTTCCGTACGACCATGGCAATCGGGGTGCCAAGCGTTGTTTCGCCGTCGAGCAAGCCACTGAGAATTTCCACCTGGTCCGCTTCCTTGCGCGGTGTGGTGATGTGGCTTTGGCCTGGCTTGCGTCGGTCCAGTTCGGCCTGAATCGACTCGACGCTGAGGTTGAGCCGTGGTGGACAGCCCTCAACGATGACACCCACCCCTCCCCCGTGGGATTCACCGAAGGTGCTGATCCGGAAGAGGTCGCCGAAGCTGCTGCCCATGGCCATTGATCGATGTGGTGAGGCTACGAAGCCATCGGTTCAGATCAACTCCGGATGGGGCAATTTCGGACGTTCTGTCGCGGGTTGTTCCCGGGCCATCTCGAAATCACAGAACTCAAATCCCGGCCCTACGCAACAGCTCACCAGGGAGTAATCACCAAGACTCCGCGCCGCCTGCCAGGCGTTGGCGGGAACCACCTGGACGGGGTTGGATGCATGCAAAGCATCACGTTTCAGCCCAGTGCCATCGCCCTGGCATTGAAAGAGCTCCAGCGTGGCCCCATCAATGTGCGTCCAGACTTCGTCTCCACCGATCACCCGATGCCAGCAACTGATGGCATCGGCGGGCAGCAAAAAGAGAATGGTCGTCAAGGCAGATCGCTCGGCACCGTCCTGTCGTTGAACTTGGTCCGGACTGCGATGCAGCTCTCGGTACCAGCCCCCCTCTGGATGGGGCTTTAAGCCGAGGTGCTGGATCAGGGTTTGCTTTGTTCTCATGATCCATTGGATTGTTCAGTCAATGTCGACCAGCAAAAGCAGTTACTTCATGCGATGTCGAGGTTGCCTTGCTTCCACACTGCTGAGTCGACGTAAAGCGTTGCTGAGGGGTGGCATCCTCTGCATCGCACAGAGTTGTGCGGAGAGGGCCTTAGATGGCTCCTCTCTGTTGATGGTTGATTGGAGCTCAATTCTGAAAGCACAACAAAAAGCCCCCTCCGAGGAGGGGGCTTTCCGATTCAGTTGATCTGAATCGTTTTTGCTGTTCCAAAGGGAACAGGTTGATTCCAGATCAACCGATGGCAGGAGCCTGCAGAGCCACAGGAGTGGACTCAGCAGCAGCCAGGTCGAGGGGGAAGTTGTGAGCGTTGCGCTCGTGCATCACTTCCATGCCGAGGCCGGCACGGTTCAGCACATCAGCCCAGGTGTTCAGGACACGGCCCTGACCATCAAGGATGGACTGGTTGAAGTTGAAGCCGTTCAGGTTGAAGGCCATGGTTGACACGCCGAGGGCGGTGAACCAGATGCCGACAACAGGCCAGGCAGCCAGGAAGAAGTGAAGGCTACGGCTGTTGTTGAAGGAGGCGTATTGGAAGATCAGGCGACCGAAGTAACCGTGGGCAGCCACGATGTTGTAGGTCTCTTCCTCTTGGCCAAACTTGTAGCCGTAGTTCTGGGACTCGCTCTCGGTGGTTTCACGCACCAAGGAGGAGGTCACCAGGGAGCCGTGCATGGCGGAGAACAGGCTGCCGCCGAAAACACCTGCGACGCCCAACATGTGGAAGGGGTGCATCAGGATGTTGTGCTCGGCCTGGAACACCAGCATGTAGTTGAAGGTGCCAGAAATGCCCAGGGGCATTGCGTCAGAGAAAGAACCCTGACCGAAGGGGTAAACCAGGAAGACAGCGGAGGCTGCAGCGACAGGTGCGCTGTAGGCAACGCAGATCCAAGGGCGCATGCCCAGGCGGTAGGAGAGTTCCCACTCACGACCCATGTAGGCGTAGATGCCGATGAGGAAGTGGAAAACAACCAGCTGGAAGGGGCCGCCGTTGTACAGCCACTCATCGAGGGAAGCAGCTTCCCAGATGGGGTAGAAGTGCAGGCCGATGGCGTTGCTGGAAGGAACAACAGCACCGGAAATGATGTTGTTGCCGTAGATCAGGGAGCCAGCGACGGGCTCACGGATGCCATCGATGTCGACCGGAGGAGCGGCGACGAAAGCGATGACGAAGCAGATGGTGGCAGCCAGCAGTGTGGGGATCATCAGCACACCGAACCAACCGACATACAGACGGTTGTTGGTGGAGGTGACCCACTCACAGAAGGCCTGCCAGCTGGAAGCGCCGGAGCGCTGCTGGAGGGTGGTGGTCATGAGAACGGAAAGAAATGTTCCCGAGGGAACGGTTTAAGGAAGGGCAGGAGAGCCCTGCCTGATAAAGAGTGTAAAGGAAGTTTGCGCTGTGTGTAGCTGGCTTGATGAAGTTGTTGTGAAGAGGCTCTCGGACCCTTTGGCGGCAGCGCTTGTTAGCGTCCCGGAAGCCTCATGGCAGCTGACGTGGCACCACAACAAGAACGGGTGTTGCTGGTGCGGCTGCCCTGCAATCCGATCTTTCCGATCGGACCGATCTATCTCGCCGACCATCTGCACAAATGCTTCCCGGAGATGCCTCAGCGCATCCTGGATCTCGCGGCTTTGCCGGTGCTGGATGTCCATCGTGTGCTGGACGCCACAGTTGACCAGTTCCAGCCGACGCTTCTGGTGTTCTCGTGGAGAGACATCCAGATATATGCGCCGGTCGATGGGCGGGGGGGCAACCCTCTTCAGAATTCGTTTGAGGTCTTCTACGCCCGCAACCCTCTGAAGCGTCTGCATGGAGCCTTGGGTGGGCTTCAGTTGATGAGCAGTCATTACGGCGAGCTCCGTAGGAACCAGCGTCTGGTGCGTCAAGGTTTGAAACGTGCACGCCGCAACCAGCCGACGGCCAGAGCAGTGCTTGGCGGTGGAGCTGTCAGTGTGTTCTACGAGCAACTCGGCAAGTCGCTCCCCAAAGGAACGGTGGTCTCCATCGGTGAGGGGGAGCCGCTGCTCGAGAAGTTGATTCAGGGTCACTCCCTTGAGGGCGAACGATGCTTCGTGGTTGGCGAAAAGCCCCGTTCAGGCCTGATCCATGAGCAGCCGGAAAGTCGGCCCAAAACCGCCTGCAATTACGACTACATCGCTTCGATCTGGCCTCAACTCGATTGGTACCTCGAAGGCGGTGACTTTTACGTTGGAGTTCAGACCAAGCGCGGTTGCCCCCACAACTGTTGTTATTGCGTCTACACGGTGGTGGAAGGCAAGCAGGTGCGCCTTAACCCCGTGGATGAGGTGGTGAAAGAGATGCGCCAGCTGTACGACCGCGGTGTTCGTGGTTTCTGGTTCACCGATGCCCAGTTCATACCGGCGCGGCGCTACATCGAAGACGCCAAGGAACTGCTGCGGGCGATCAAGGCTGAAGGGCTGACCGGCATTCGTTGGGCCGCCTATATCCGCGCTGACAATCTGGATCCCGAATTGGCCCAGCTCATGGTGGAAACGGGCATGAGCTATTTCGAGATCGGCATTACATCCGGCTCGCAGGAGCTCGTGCGCAAGATGCGCATGGGCTACAACCTCCGCACCGTTCTGGAGAGTTGCCGGATGTTGGCGGACGCGGGCTTCCGGGATCACGTGTCGGTGAACTACTCCTTCAACGTGATCGATGAGCGACCGGAAACCATCCGCCAGACCGTGGCGTATCACCGAGAGCTGGAGGCCATTTTTGGCGCTGATTTGGTGGAGCCAGCGATCTTTTTCATTGGTTTGCAGCCCCATACCCACTTGGAGCAATACGGCTTTGATCAGGGTTTGATCAAGCCGGGTTACAACCCGATGAGCATGATGCCTTGGACGGCGCGAAAACTGCTCTGGAACCCCGAGCCGATGGGGAGCACCTTTGGTCGGGTGTGTCTTGAGGCCTTTGATCGCAATCCTGCGAATTTCGGTCGCACGGTGATGTCACTTCTCGAAAGGGATTACGGACTGGCTCAGCTTCAGGAGGCTCTTCGTGCTCCGGTGGAGGGCCGCAAGGCTTTGGCAACGGCGACCCGTTGACTCATCGCCACCATCGGCGTCTGATCAGGATGAATCCCCCCAGTCCGGCCCAACCCAAAAGACCACTCACCGGGTTGGGATTCGCGCCACCTCCTCCAAGAAGCCAAGTTGGACTCGTTCCAGGCAGGGTGATCAGCCCGGCTTGAAGGGCGAACCACCCACCAACAAGCCCGCCGTGCAAGCCAATTGATCCCCAGAGCACTCCGTTGTCGGCTCGGCGTTGCAGGGCTAGGCCAAGACCCAGTAAGACCAGGCCGATTAGCAGTGGAATGGCTTCGGCGGGAGGCAGCTGGTACCAGGGATGCACCAGGGCAAATACAGCCGCCTGAATCCCGATCGCCCGCTGTCGACCTGTCAATAGCTCCAATTCGCCCCAGAGCCAACCACGAAAGAGCAGCTCCTCTGCAAAACCCACCAGAAGCATCAGGGCAATGGCATTGGCAAGATCACCTGTGGTGATTTGGCCCTGCCATAAGCCGTATCCGCTGAGCAGGAGGACAGCAACCACCCCGAAAAGAAGGGCTGCGGCGCTTGTGAGACCACGTAGGAATGCGTGCAAGGCTTTGACGACTGGTCTAACCACTCCAAGTTGCTGCCAAGGGCGATCAACGCCCCAGGTCCGTCGCAACCGCCAAGGCAGTGAAATCAGCATTGCTGCAACGCTGGGGACCGCCGCTAAGGAAGCCTGCTGAGCAGAGGGAACCCCTGCTACGCCAAGAAGTCCTTGTAAACTCAGAAACAGCGCCACCAAGGACGCCGGGTACAAAAGAGTGCCTCGCCAGCAGGGCCTCACGCCTCAGGCTCGATGGAGCTGGTCAAGCCTTTTGATTTCAGCGTCTCGCAATAGAACTCAGCCGGTTCGATGTCGCAGACGATCACCAAGCCCACTCCAGTGTTGTGGGCTTCCAGCATCACGGCCATGCAGTCCTGCTCGCTGAGTTGAGGCACAACCTGCTGCAGGGTGGCCACCACGTATTCCATGGAGTTCACCGGATCGTTGTGCAGCAGCACCTTGTAGCGAGGCGAGCGCTTGCGAACCCGTTCCGGCGCTTTGTCCAGAACAGCTGCACCACCTTGTTTTTGGCTGGGAGAGTCCACCGCCATGGCCATTGATCCGAAACGATTGAAATCTAAAGGCAATGCGAACGGGGAGCGGCTCACAGGGCTTTGATGCGGGCCATGGCCTCATCCACGTTGGCGCGGCTGTTGAAGGCCGACAAGCGGAAATACCCCTCGCCAGCGGCGCCGAAACCGCTGCCGGGTGTGCCCACCACGTTGGCCTTGTTGAGCAGATGGTCGAAGAAGCCCCAGGAATCCATGCCCTCAGGGGTCTTGATCCAGACGTAGGGAGCGTGTTCGCCGCCATAGACGGTGAGGCCTGCGGCACTGAGTTCGCGACGAATGATCGCGGCGTTCTCCATGTAGAAGCTCACCAAGGCCTTCACTTCGGCCTGACCGGCTTGGGAGTAAACAGCCTCAGCTCCGCGCTGAATGATGTAGCTCACACCGTTGAACTTGGTGCTCTGACGTCGGTTCCACAGCCCCCAGAGTTCCACCGCTTCGCCGTTGGCCGCTTTGCCTTTCAGCCCTTTGGGCACCACGGTGAAGGCACAGCGTGTGCCGGTGAAGCCGGCGTTTTTGGAGAAGGAACGGAATTCGATGGCACATTCCCGGGCTCCTTCGATCTCGAAGATGGAGTGGGGGAGTTCAGGGTCCTGGATGAAGGCCTCATAGGCAGCATCGAAGAGGATCAGTGCGCCATTGGCGCGGGCGTAGTTCACCCAGGCCTGGAGTTGTTCCCGGGTGGCAACGGCACCGGTGGGGTTGTTGGGGAAGCAGAGGTAGATCAGGTCGACAGGTTCACTGGGAATCTGCGCTGCAAAGCCGTTGTCTGCGCTGATCGGTAGGTAGGTCAGTCCCGCGTAGCGACCGATCTCTCCGGCTTCCCCGGTGCGACCCGCCATCACGTTGCTGTCCACGTACACCGGGTAGACGGGGTCCGTGACGGCCACCTTGTTGCCCTCGCCGAGGATGTCCAGGATGTTGCTGCTGTCGCACTTGGAGCCGTCGGAAACAAAAATTTCCTCGGCACTGATGTCGCACCCTCGGGCTTGGAAGTCGTTTTTGGCGATGGCCTCCCGCAGCCAGCCATAGCCCTGTTCCGGGCCATAGCCATGGAAGCCTTCGGCGGTGCCCATCGCATCGATGGCGGTTTTCATGGCTTCACGGCAGGCCAGCGGCAGGGGTTCCGTGACATCACCGATGCCCAGGCGGATCAGCGCTGCCTCGGGATTGGCGCTGCTGAATGCTTTGACGCGTCGACCGATCTCAGGGAACAGGTATCCCGCTTTGAGCTTGAGGTAGTTGCCGTTGACCTGAACCACGGAATCGGGAGCTATTTCTGCGGGGCATCCTGCCGTGTCGGCAGCTCCATACGATGACCTCAGGAGTCAGGACATCCGACGTGGTCGTCTCATCCCTGGATCACCCGGTTGATTTTCATGCCCTGGTGGACAGCGGCATCAACAAACCGGCCCGCTACATGGGGCACGAGTTAGGGGTTGAACCACGGGACTGGCAGACAGCCTCGGTTCGCTGGGCGCTCACTTACCCCGAGATCTATGAGGTTGGCTCCAGCAACCTGGGCCACATCATTCTTTATTCGATCCTCAATGCCGTTCCCGGGCAGTTGTGTGATCGCGCCTATCTTCCAGCGGCTGATCTGGCAGGCCGCTTGCGGGAACGCTCCCAGGCGTTGTTTGCCGTGGAAAGCCGTCGGCCCTTGCCGGCCTTCGACATCCTGGGTTTCAGCCTCAGTTACGAACTGGGCGCCACCAACATCCTTGAGATGCTGGACCTCGCGCAGGTGCCCATCCGCGCTGCTGATCGGGGCGACTTGCCCCTGAGTGATCCTGCAGCACCTCCTCTGATTTTCGCTGGTGGGCCTACCGCCACCAGCAATCCAGAGCCCTATGCCGCGTTCTTCGACTTCATCGCGCTGGGTGACGGCGAGGAGTTGTTGCCTGAAATCGGTCTGGTGGTGGCGCAAGCCAAAGCGGATGGATTGACCCGATCGCAATTGCTGCGGGATCTGGCCCAGGTTCCCGGCGTTTACGTGCCTGCGCTCTATGGAACGGGCGCTGATGGGGTCACCCTCGAGCCGCTTCATCCTGATCTTCCAGCGCGGGTTCTTCGCCGTGTGGCGACGCCAATGCCCCACTACGCCATGGGTCTTGTGCCCCATGTGGAAACGGTGCATGACCGTCTCACGGTGGAGATTCGCCGCGGTTGCACCCGGGGTTGTCGCTTCTGCCAGCCGGGAATGTTGACGCGTCCTGCTCGGGATGTGGAACCCGAAGCGGTGATCGAGGCGGTGGAGACCGGCATGAAACAAACCGGCTACAGCGATTTCTCGCTGCTCTCCTTGAGCTGCAGCGACTATCTGGCGTTGCCGGCGGTGGGAGTTGAGTTGCGCAACCGCCTTGCCGATCAGAATGTCACGCTTCAGCTGCCCAGTCAGCGGGTTGATCGCTTCGATGAAGACATCGCCCACATCCTTGGTGGTACGCGGAAAGCGGGTCTCACTTTCGCCCCGGAGGCCGGAACACAGCGCCTCCGCGACATCGTCAATAAGGGCCTCACTGATGACGACCTGCTGCATGGCATCCGCACGGCCATGCAGAACGGCTACCGCAAGGTGAAGCTGTACTTCATGATCGGCCTCCCTGGTGAGACGGATGCCGACGTTCTCGGCATTGCCGAGACCTGCGTGATGCTCCAGCAGCGCTGCCGTGACCTGGGTCGGCTGAACCTGAACATCACGATCAGCAATTTCACGCCCAAGCCCCACACCCCTTTTCAGTGGCACAGCGTTTCCACGGCTGAGTTTGAGCGCCGCCAGGCCCTGCTTAAAGAGGCCTTCAGGCGTTTGCGCGGCGTGAAGGTGAATTTCACCGATGTGCGGCTATCGGCCATGGAGGATTTTGTGGGCCGCAGCGACCGGCGCCTTGCCCCGGTGATCGAGGCGGCCTGGCGAGCCGGTGCCGGCATGGATGCCTGGTTCGAGTCGCTGGATCGCACCTACGCCGCCTGGACTGGAGCCATCGCGGATGCCGGCCTGGAGGGCCGTTACAGGGAGATGGAGGTGGGGGGCTGGAGTGCCGTGGCTGCCTTGGATCGGGAGGATCTAGAAGCGTTCTGTGCGCAGCCGCTGCCCTGGGATCACATCGACACTGGCATCGACAAGGCCTGGCTGGCGGACGATCTGCAACGGGCTCTGGCAGCGGCGGTTGTGCCCGACTGCTCCTTTGATGGCTGCAGCAGTTGTGGGGTCTGTGGTCCGGATCTCGGACACAACGTGGTGGTTCCCGCTCCCGAGGTGCCAACCCAGGTGCCAACCCAGGCGCCGCCCAGTGAACGGGTGTGCCGGATCCGGGTGCAATTCGCCAAAACGGGATCGATGGCGCTGCTCAGCCACCTTGATCTAATGCGCATGCTCGAGCGGGCCCTGCGTCGCAGTGCGCTTCCGATCAGCTTCACCGGTGGGTTTCACCCACTGCCGCGGATTCAGATCGCTTTGGCACTTCCCCTTGGCGCTGAGGCCCAGAGCGAGTGGATGGATCTGGAATTCACTGAGGCCCTGGATCCCAACCACTTCCGCAAGACGCTGCAGCCGTTGCTGCCGGAGGGCATTCAGCTGCTGGCGGCAGCCGAGGTTCCCGTCAGTGGCAAAAGCCTCTCGCAAGAACTGACGGGGGCCATTTGGTGTTTCGATCTCGTGCCTGAAGAGCAGGCTCCAATGCCATTGGATTGGAAGGTGGCGGTGGATCAGCTCCTGCAGGCAACAACCTTGGTGTGGCACGACACCGATAAGAAGGGCCGCCCCCGGGAGCGGGATTGCCGCCCTGCTTTGAAGGCGCTGCAGGTGACGGATCAGAACGCCAACGGATCCATTCGGCTTCGCTTGGAAGCGGCGGTGGATGAGATGGGCCGAAGCTTGCGCCCTGCTCAGATTCAGCACTGGCTTGCCGAGACCGTTGGCCAGCCCTTGCAGGTGCAACGCTTGGCGCGAGAGGCCCTGCTCCTCAATGCGCAGTGCTAATTTGGCTACAGAACAGGTTTTTCGTCCGTCGGGACCAACCTTGTTCCGGTCTTGTCTGATCCAACACGGATATCGAGGTCCATATCACGGCTTGCACGGCGGTCTTTTCGGAACCCCCAAGCCTGAGTCATAGGAGTTTTTGCTCCGCAACCTTTTGGTCTTACTGACCAGCTCAGATCTTTCCATCAACCCGTAAGGGAGAACCGGCAGGTTCCTCAACGGATTTGGCCCTCAATCGGGCTCAACCAGTCCTCTTATGCCCCAGCAAATTGTCATCGCGGAGCAGCTGCGCATCGCAGCAGTGCTGACCGATGAACGCGTTGATGAACTCATCGTCGCGCAGGGTCGTTATCAGATCGGAGATGTCTATTTAGGAACGGTAGAAAATGTTCTGCCAGGCATCGATGCCGCCTTCGTCAATATTGGTGAGAGTGAGAAAAACGGGTTCATCCATGTCACCGATCTTGGGCCGCTGCGTCTGAAGAAAGGTTCAGCAGGGATCACTGAACTTCTGGAGCCTCGCCAGAAGGTTCTGGTTCAGGTGATGAAAGAACCGACCGGCACCAAAGGCCCACGGTTGACCGGAAATCTCGCTCTGCCAGGTCGCTACCTTGTGCTTCAGCCCCATGGCCAGGGGGTCAATATCTCCCGGCGCATCAGTTCTGATGCAGAACGGAACCGACTGCGTGCCCTTGGTGTTCTGATCAAGCCGCCTGGAGCTGGCCTTCTGATCCGTACGGAAGCCGACGGCATCAGTGAAGAACTGTTGATTGAGGATCTGGAATCTTTGCTGCGCCAGTGGGAGGCGATTCAGCAAGCCGCTGAAACGGCTGCACCGCCCGTGCTGCTCAACCGCGACGAAGACTTCATCCATCGGATTCTGCGGGACCACATGGGTCCGGATCTGGCCCGGGTTGTGGTGGACGATGCTGCCGCTGTGGGCCGTGTGAGCAGTTTCCTCGGTGCCGAAGCCGGCAATGTGCTGGTAGAAGCGCACAGTGAACCCAGTGAGTTGCTGGAGCACTACAAGGTCAATGCCGCCATCCGCGATGCGTTGAAGCCGCGGGTTGATCTGCCGTCCGGTGGCTACGTGATCATCGAGCCCACCGAAGCGCTCACGGTGATCGATGTGAACTCCGGCTCGTTCACACGATCGGCCAATGCGCGCGAAACCGTGCTGTGGACCAACTGTGAGGCGGCAATCGAAATCGCTCGCCAGCTCAAGCTTCGCAACATCGGTGGGGTGATCATCATCGACTTCATCGATATGGATTCCCGTCGTGATCAGCTCCAGCTGCTGGAGCATTTCACGACAGCCGTCCGTGACGACTCAGCCCGCCCGCAGATTGCACAGCTCAGCGAACTGGGCCTGGTGGAACTCACCCGCAAGCGTCAAGGGCAGAACATCTATGAACTGTTCGGTCGGGCTTGCCCCAGCTGTGGTGGTCTGGGCCATGTGGCCGTTCTTCCCGGCAAAGACCTGCTTCAACCTCTGGCGACGGCCACAGGATTGGTTCGCTCGGCGGCCTCTGCCCGCGCCGAAGTTGTTGCGCCTGGAGAGAGCGGTGGCAATGGCCGGCGGCGGCGCGGTGGTCGAGGGCGTGGCAGTCAGGATGCCGTCCTTCCTGTCGAGACGTCCGACACCACTTCCCCTGAGGTGTCGACCCAAGAGGCTCAGGAGCCCGCAACCGCCCGTCGTCAGGACCCTGAATTGGTTGCCGTCCCGATGACCGACGAGCAACAGCAGCTGTTTGGTTGGCTGGGATTGAACCCTGCCCTGTTGCTGGAGGAGCCCCCTGCATCCGACAACGTCGTGGTCCGGGTTGTGCGTCCTGGCGAGGACGAGCAGGAGGTGCTGGAGGCGGCGCGTCAGCAATTGGCGGCCAGTTCCGGACGCCGCCGTCGTCGTGGCGGACGGGGTGGTCGTTCAGGATCACGCAATGGGGCGAGTCAGCCCGCTGCGACTCCTGCCGCTGAGACGCCTGTTGTCGTCACCTCATCCGCCCCGGATGACTCGGCTCCCCTGATGGTGGAGATCACCCCCCTCGAGGCGGTGACCAACCTGACGATCACCGAACCAGAACCTGCCCCCATCAGCGAAGCAGCTGAGCCCGAGCCTGTGGCCGTGGCGGAAACAGCTGAGCCTGATGAGCCTCGCCGTCGCCGTCGCCGCTCCTCGGCTGTTGCCACGGTCTGAGCCGGATGACCGCGCATGACTCCCTCCCCCTCGGGCGGGACGTGGCTGGTGTGGATGAAGTTGGTCGCGGTTGCTTGTTCGGTCCTGTGTTTGCTGCTGCTGTTGTGCTCGAAAGCTCAGCTGCTGAAGAGCTGTTGAAGGCAGGGCTGACCGATAGCAAAAAACTGTCAGCCAAGCGTCGGGCTGCTCTGGTTCCGGTGATCCAGTCGCTGTGTGTGGCATCCGGTCTGGGCCAGGCGTCAGCGCGCGAAATTGACGCCTGCGGCATCCGTGTTGCCACGGAACGCGCCATGTTGCGGGCGCTGCAGCGATTGCCGCAGCGCCCTGGGCTCGTGCTGGTGGATGGCAACCTTCCCCTTCGGCTGTGGCAGGGCCAGCAGCGCACGGTGATCGCAGGGGACAGCCGATCAGCGCCCATTGCTGCGGCGAGTGTTCTGGCCAAGGAGGCCAGGGATGCACTCATCCGGCGCTTATCGGCTCGATTCCCTGGTTACGGCCTCGAGCGCCATGCGGGCTATGGCACGGCGAAACATCGTCAGAGCTTGATGGCCTCAGGCCCCACGCCCCTGCATCGGCACACGTTCTTGAGGCGTCTGCTCGGTTGAGCCTTGCCCGTCGGTTTCCCGGCACCAGCTGCGGTAGTCGTCGATCAGTTGCTGGCCAACCCGGGCTTTGATGCCAATGAGGATGCCACTCAAGATTGATTCGCCCGTTGATTCCAGCACCCGTTTGGGGATCAGCTTGAGCAGCGATGGCTGGCTGACGCTCACCGAAAGATGGGCATGGCCCTGAAGTCCGTCGGGTGTGGACGTCAGCCGTGCTTCCAGGTTCAGGGCGAAGTCATCAACAATCCCCAGACCCTCCAGTTCGCAGTCGAGGGCCTGCATCACCAAGGTGTCGCCTTCCATGTGGATCTGGAGGGACACCACGGGTTTCACGTGGAGCTGGAAGACCTGAAGGCTGGTCACCACATAGCGGTAGCGCCCTGACTGCAGGCGGGTGAGCTGTTTGGCATCCAGCAGGGCCCCGAGGACGCGCTCCTCCTCCAGCAGGTAAGTGGGAAGCCGCTCTGCTCCGGTTCGGACAGGCAGATCAAGCTTTTGACTGGCTTCGAAGGCCAGGGGCATGGTCTTCACCTGACGCGGCATGATCTTATCGAGTCCATCCAGTGCGGCTTCGATGCCTACACGTCTCGCATTCCTTGGCCCAGTCGGGACCTATGGCGAGCAGGCCGCCCGGGTGTTGATCGAACAGGACGCTCTCGAGGATGTCCAGCTCGTTCCCTGCGTGGGGCTCCGATCGGTGGTGGAACAGCTGGCCGGAGGGCAGTGTGATGCAGCCGTTGTCCCGATCGAGAACTCGGTTGAAGGGGGGGTGACAGCGACCCTCGATGCGCTGTGGTCCCATCCGGAGCTTTGTATCCGCAGGGCTTTGGTGCTGCCGATTCAGCACGCTCTGCTGGGGAGTGGGCCGCTCAGCAGAGTCACCGAAGTGCTCTCCCACCCGCAGGCCCTGGCCCAGTGCAGTGGCTGGTTGGCCCAGCATCTGCCCGACGCCTTGCAACTGCCCACCTCATCCACGGCTGAAGCAGCTCGCATGGTGGCGGGCAGTCCCTTCCGTGCTGCGATCGCCTCCCAGACCGCTGCCCGGGAACACGGGTTGGATCAGCTGGCGTTCCCGGTGAACGATGTTGCGGGCAATCGCACCCGTTTTCTGCTGCTGCGCCGTGGGCAGCGCAGTGAGCATGGCGATGTGGCCAGTCTGGCGTTCTCGCTGCATCGCAATGCGCCGGGGGCTCTCCTGGAGGCTTTGGCCTGTCTGGCTGAGCGGGGCCTGAACATGAGTCGGATTGAATCGCGACCGTCCAAACGGGAGCTGGGGGAATACGTGTTCTTTGTGGATGTGGATCTTCCGCTGGCTCCGTCAACGGCTCTGCAGGATCTGATCGCCCAGTTGCAGCCTCTGTGTGAGCATCTCGCCCATTTCGGTGCTTACCCCAGCAGCGATTTGAGCGGCTGTTGAGGATCAGCCCTTTCTGATCCGGAAGACGCCGAATTGCATCAGACCAGTAGCGAAGGCCCAGTGCATCAGCAGCAAGGTCGGCGTTTCTCTCAGGCCTTGCAGGACCGCTTTCGGTCCCAGGCTGAGCACCGCCCAGGGACGGCGGACGCCCTCGATGATCGAGTCAATCCATGAGGGGAGCGTGGCCTGGGTCCAGTCACCGGTGACGATCTCGCCACGGTTGTGCACGCTGTTGTCGAGGTTTTGGCGGAACCCCTTGATGCTGGCGAATTCAGGGTGGGCCCATTGGTTGAGCAGCTGACGCATCACCCAGCGTTCGGTTCGCGTCATGCCGCCGTCAGATGGATCCCGGCGGTTCCAGTCGGCCACTGCAAGCAGACCCCCCGGTCGCATCACCCGCAGCAGCTCATCGGCATAACGCTGCTTGTCCGGCATGTGGGGACCGGCCTCCACACTCCAAACCGCATCAAAGCTCTGATCGGGCAGTTGAAGATCCAAGGCGTCCATCACCTGGAAGCGGCAGCTCAGGCCTGATGGGGTGAGTTGTGTGGCTCGTTCCACTTGGGCAGGGCTGATGCTGATGCCGAGAACGTTCAATCCGTAATCCCGCGCCAGGATTCGGGCACTGCCACCGATGCCGCATCCCACATCCAGCACCCGGCTTCCGGCAGGGAGTTGGTCCAAACCGCTCCATCGCACCAGCTCGTGGACGAAGGCTTCCTTGGCTTCGCGGAAGTCGCAGGAGCCGGGCGGGGTCCCGTAATGACCGAGATGGACATGCTCTCCCCAGAGCTGCTCCAACAAACGGTCTTCCGTCCAGGCGTCGTAGGCGGAGGCGACACTCTCCGACGATTCGTAGCGCCGGTCACGGCGAAGCCAAAGTGCAACTCCGGTGGCGCCAACGGCGCCGGCTACCACCAACAGAGATCCCAACATCACTTCAGATCCATCAACACAGTGCGGGCCGCCAGTTGGCGTCGGGTGTGATCCAACATTTCAAATTGCTGACTCAACCGTTCGTGGGTGTCGGTCAGTTCCAGAAGACTCTGTTGCTCCGAGGCGGCCTGATCCAGATGGGCGCTGATCCAGAAGGAGAGCTCCCGCGGTAGATCAGGCAGATCGTCAGGCAGTTCCACCTCTCGGTTTTGCAGTTTGCTGGTGAGCTGAACGACGTCATTCAAGGCTTCGCTCACCTTGTCCCGCAGGCTGTTGAGCTGGTCGGTGTCGGCCACGGGCTCATCCTCAAGCCAGCTCACCATCCCTGTTCGGTAGGGCGTTTCCCGCGTGATGTTGAGCAGCCGGAACCGCTGTTGGCCCAACGAAACGATGTAGCTGCGACCGTCTTCCGTTGTTTGATGCTGAAGCACCTCAGCGCAGCAACCGATTTCGGCCATTTCGCCGTTCTCGGGGTTGATGCGAACGATGCCAAATCGTTTGTCGGTCTCCAGAACCGTCTGGAGAAGCATCCGATAACGCGATTCAAAAATGTGCAGCGGCAGGAGCTGCTGCGGGAACAACACGACGTCCGGCAGGGGGAACAGGGGAAGCTCCCTCACAGAAAAATCGGACACGAACGCCGTGTTGTAGGCAACTGAATCCTAGGAAAATGAAGTTCTGATCGAAAGGATCAGAGCTTCACTTCGATGTCCACACCACTGGGGAGATCAAGCTTCATCAGCGCGTCGATGGTTTTGGCCGACGGGCTGTAGATGTCGATGATGCGACGGTGGGTGCGGGTCTCGAAGTGCTCGCGGGAGTCCTTGTCCACGTGGGGAGAGCGCAGAACGCAGTAGATCTTGCGTTTCGTGGGCAGGGGGATCGGACCGATTGCAGTTGCAGCGGTGTTATCGGCCGTTTCAATGATTTTCTCGCAAGAAAGATCGAGCATGCGGCGGTCAAACGCCTTCAGGCGGATGCGGATCTTCTGCTGAGCGATGGCAGTGGACATAGGAAGGGAGCGAAAAAGCTTCGAGCTCGAAGCAGGACTTCAGTTGTCGAGGTTCTGAGAAATGTAGGAGATGGGGGGCTGAGCCCCTCCATCTCCTGCTGTGCGGTTCAGCTTGCGCTGATCACTCGATGATCTTGGAGACCACGCCAGCACCGATGGTGCGGCCGCCTTCGCGAATAGCGAAGCGCATGCCTTGCTCGATGGCGACGGGGCAGATCAGCTCACCGGTCATCTGGATGTTGTCACCAGGCATCACCATTTCCACGTTGGAACCGTCTTCCGCGGTGAAGGCAGTGATTTGGCCGGTAACGTCCGTTGTACGGATGTAGAACTGCGGGCGGTAGCCAGCGAAGAAGGGAGTGTGGCGGCCGCCTTCTTCCTTCTTGAGCACGTACACCTGACCCTCGAACTTGGTGTGAGGGGTGATGGAACCGGGCTTCACGAGCACCATGCCGCGCTCGATCTCTTCCTTCTGGATGCCGCGCAGCAGCAGACCAACGTTGTCGCCAGCCATGCCCTCATCGAGCAGCTTGCGGAACATTTCCACGCCGGTGACGGTGGTCTTGCGGGTGTCCTTGATGCCGACGATTTCGATCTCTTCGCCGACCTTGACGATGCCGCGCTCGATACGGCCGGTGGCCACGGTGCCGCGACCGGTGATGGAGAAGACGTCTTCCACAGCCATCAGGAAGGGCTTGTCCACTTCCCGCTCAGGCTCAGGGATGCTGGTGTCAACAGCCGCCATCAGTTCCTCGATCTTGGCTTCCCACTCAGCCTCGCCTTCGATGGCCTTCAGGCCGGAGACCTGAACCACGGGGATGTCGTCGCCGGGGAAGTCGTAGCTGGAGAGCAGTTCGCGGATCTCCATCTCCACCAGTTCGATGATCTCTTCGTCATCGACCATGTCGCACTTGTTGAGTGCAACCACCAGAGCGGGAACGCCCACCTGCTTGGCCAGAAGGATGTGCTCCTTGGTCTGGGCCATGGGGCCGTCGGTGGCGGCACACACCAGGATGGCGCCGTCCATCTGAGCGGCACCGGTGATCATGTTCTTCACATAGTCCGCGTGGCCAGGGCAGTCCACGTGGGCGTAGTGACGGGTCTCGGTCTCGTACTCAACGTGAGCGGTGTTGATGGTGATGCCGCGCTCACGCTCCTCAGGAGCACCGTCGATGTCGGCGTAGTCCTGAACTTCAGCCTGACCCTTCTTGGCGAGCACGTTGGTGATCGCAGCGGTGAGGGTGGTCTTGCCGTGGTCAACGTGGCCGATGGTGCCGATGTTGACGTGGGGCTTGTTCCTTTCGAACTTCTCGCGTGCCATGGGTGTTTAAAGAATCGAGGGTTGGATTTGGAGGAGTTTAGAGATCAGGAATTGCCCTGATTCTTGGAAATGATGGCCTCGGCCACATTGCGAGGAACTTCGGCGTAATTGTCGAATTCCATCGAGAAAATGCCCCGGCCCTGGGTCATGGAGCGGAGCTCGGTGGCGTAACCGAACATCTCGGCAAGGGGCACCTTGGCCGAGATTTTGGACGTGCCGTCTTCGACGGACTGGCCCTCAACCTGACCTCGACGGGAGGACAGGTCGCCGATGATCGAACCGAGGAAATCCTCGGGAGCTTCGACCTCGACCTTCATCATCGGCTCAAGCAGCACAGGGTTGCACTTCTTGACTCCGTCCTTGAAGGCCATGGATCCGGCGATCTTGAACGCCATCTCCGAGGAGTCGACGTCGTGATAGGAGCCATGCACCAAGGTGCATTTCACATCGATGAGGGGGTATCCGGCGATCACACCGGATTCGCAGGTCTCCTTCATGCCCTGCTCGGCGGGCTTGATGTATTCCTTCGGAACGACACCGCCCACGATCTTGTTGACGAATTCGAAGCCGGAGCCGGGCTCGCCCGGTTCCATCTCGATCACAACGTGGCCGTACTGGCCCTTACCACCGGTCTGACGGGAGAACTTGCCCTCGCCACCTGCGGAACCACGGATGGTTTCGCGGTAGGACACCTGAGGTGCGCCGATGTTGGCTTCCACCTTGAACTCACGCAGCATGCGGTCCACCAGGATTTCCAGGTGGAGTTCGCCCATGCCGGCGATCACGGTCTGGCCGGTCTCGGAGTCGGTGTTGACGCGGAAGGTGGGGTCCTCTTCAGCCAGAGCAACCAGGGCCTTGGAGAGCTTCTCCATGTCGCCCTTGGTCTTCGGCTCAACAGCCACGGAGATCACCGGTTCAGGGATGAACAGGGTCTCGAGAACGATCGGATCGTCCTGGGTGCAGAGGGTGTCACCCGTGGTGGTGTTCTTCAGTCCGAGCACCGCACCGAGGTCGCCGGCACGCAGTGCGTCGACTTCCTCACGGTCGTCAGCCTTGAGCACCACGAGGCGGGAGATGCGCTCCTTCTCGCCTTTGGTGGAGTTGAGCACGTAGCTGCCCTTCTCGAGGATGCCGGAATACATCCGAACGAAGGTGAGCTTGCCGTAGGGATCTGCCATCACCTTGAAGGCGAGGGCGCTGAAGGGGGCGTTGTCGTCGGACGGACGAACCGCTTCGCTGCCGTCGGGGAGCACACCCTGGATGGGGGGAACGTCGACGGGGGCGGGCAGGTAGTCGATCACAGCGTCGAGCACCAGCTGCACACCTTTGTTCTTGAAGGCGGAGCCGCAGAGCATGGGCACCAGGCCGTGCTTGAGCACGCCCTCACGGATGCCTTTCTTGAGCTCGTCAACGGTGAGTTCGCCGGTTTCGAGGAACTTCTCGATCAGAGCTTCATCGGTTTCGGCGACGGTCTCCATCAAGGTGTTCCGCCATTCGGCCACCTCGTCGGCCATGTCGGCCGGAACGTCGGCTTCTTGGATGTCGGTGCCGAGATCGTTCTTATAAATGTAGGCCTTGTTGGCAACGAGATCGATGATGCCGCTCAGCTCACCTTCAGCACCGATCGGAAGCTGGATCGGTACAGCGTTGGCCTTGAGGCGATCCTTGATCTGGCCGTGAACCTTGAGGAAGTCCGCACCGGTGCGGTCCATCTTGTTCACGAACACCATCCGGGGAACCGAATAGCGATCGGCCTGACGCCAGACGGTTTCCGATTGGGGCTGAACGCCACCAACGGCGCAGAAGACGGCGATCACACCATCCAGCACACGCATGGAGCGCTCCACCTCAATGGTGAAGTCCACGTGGCCAGGCGTGTCGATGATGTTGATCCGATGGTCCTGCCAGGACGTCGAAATGGCAGCTGCGGTGATCGTGATGCCACGCTCCCGTTCCTGGGCCATCCAGTCGGTCACGGCGGCGCCGTCATGCACCTCGCCGATCTTGTGGACCACACCCGAATAAAACAGGATGCGTTCGGTAGTGGTGGTTTTGCCGGCATCGATGTGAGCAGCGATACCAATATTTCTGACGCGTTCCAGGGGGAAGTCGCGGGCCACAGGAAATTCTCCGGGGGTGGGGCGTGAAAAGGCGGAGAGACTCTACAGGCCAGCCATGAACATCTGTGTTGATGGCTGGCCTGCGAGGCTCAGTAGCGGTAGTGGGCGAAAGCTTTGTTGGCTTCGGCCATCTTGTGGGTTTCTTCGCGCTTGCGAACGGCGTTGCCGGCCTCGTTGGCGGCATCCATCAGTTCGCCAGCCAACTTCTGGGCCATGCTCCGGCCGTTGCGGGCACGGGAGAAGCTCACCAGCCAGCGAAGAGCCATAGCGGTGCCGCGCTCCTGGCGCACTTCCATGGGCACCTGATAGGTGGCACCACCAACACGGCGGGCGCGCACTTCCACCAGGGGGGTGGCGTTCTTGACAGCTGTTTCGAACAGTTCGAGCGGATCTCCGCCGGTGCGCTCGTTGATCAGGCCGAACGCGTCGGACAGGATCCGTTGCGCTGTCGACTTCTTGCCGTGCTGCATCAAGCGCACCACCATCATCGTGGCGAGGCGGCTGTTGAACTGCGGGTCGGGAAGAATCGGGCGCTTCTCAGCGGCGTTGCGGCGTGACATTTAGGGATCAGAACTTGATGGGGATGGGGAAGAAACCGGTGATCACTCCTTCGGAGCCTTGGCGCCGTACTTGGAGCGGGACTGACGCCGGTCTTTCACGCCAGCGGTATCCAGGGTTCCGCGGATGATGTGGTAGCGGACGCCAGGGAGGTCTTTGACACGACCGCCGCGGATCAACACCACCGAGTGCTCCTGCAGGTTGTGACCGACACCGCCGATGTAGGCCGTGACCTCAAAGCCGGAGGTCAGGCGTACACGAGCCACCTTGCGCAGCGCCGAATTCGGCTTTTTGGGCGTTGAGGTGTAAACGCGGGTGCAAACACCGCGACGCTCGGGGCAGGACTTCAAAGCCGGGGACTTGGTCTTGGCCTTGAGGCGTGAGCGCTCAGTGCGGATCAGCTGTTGGATGGTTGGCATCGATGGTCGGTGAGCGGTCGGACTCCCGACCTGATTCGACAATCGACCACGATACCGGGTGACGGTCCCCCCTCAAAGGCGGCTGAAGGCACTGCCGCAGGCACAGGGTTCAACCCCATCGCTGTTGCGGATCAGAAAACCACCACCACTGAGGTCGCCGCGGTAGTCCAGGCAAAGGCCTTCAAGCAATTTGAGCTGTTCTGCAGGGGCGTGCAGGGTCACGCCATCGGCCCTTGCGATCGCAACGCCGGCCAGATGTCCTGCCCGGATGCGCAGCACATGGTGTGCGCATTCGCCAGGCGTGAGATCGAGATGCATCTGCCCCGGCGTTCCCGCAACGGCCGCCTGTCGCCCTAGCTCGGCAGCAGCGGCAGCGGTCAGCCGCAGATTGGCAGCCATGCTCAGTTCCTCGGGGCCCCCACTGTTGCAGGTCTCAGAGGGGGATGAGCCCCAGGCCGTTGTGGACTCTTGGGGTGCTGCTTCGCCCATTCATCACGGTGCGTCCGGCCACCACGAGGGTGGTGGAGCTGCCGCCATCCATGTTCAAGGCATCGCGCAGCCCCAGTTGCTGGGCTGCCAGGGCTGTTTCCACCAGGGTGGGATCACTGCCGGCGGCGCCACGCAAGGTCATCAGCCACTGACCGCTCGGCCCCTGGCCCACCACCGTTCTTGGTGCCGCCAAGCTCATGAAGCCAGGGCTGAATCCCTCCTGGCGTCCATTCAGAACCACGTTGCCGTTCTGCATCAGTAGTGGACCGCCGCCCAGAACATTGGGTTGTTGCGCCAGGGAGGAGAGGGATCTGGATGTCACTCGGATCCGATCCCCAGGCCGTGCTGGCAGCGGCGTACGTCCCCTGGCCACCACCAATTCAGCGTCTTTGGGGATGGCGATGCCGCGTTGCAGGCTGTTCTTGTCGACCGTTGCTTCGACACGGCCGCCGCGAATCAACAGTGCTTCCTCCTCGCCGCTCAGGGCCCGGTAGCGGGGCCCCCACGCAGGTGTGTAGAGGCTCAGCCCCTTCTGGACGTAGCCGCTGTTGAGGGCCATGAGGCTCCAACGGCGACCGTTGTTCACCTGCAGCGTCTGATTCAGACGCAGCCGGCCGAACTGCAGATCCCCTGAGGATCCCCAAGCGATCACACCGCGGTTCAGGATCGGACCGGACAGCCAGACCCCCTGATGCCGCACGGCCCCCAAGGGGAGTTGGTTGATCCGGTTGAAAAAGCCTCCGTTCACTGCGACCAGTGCCCCGGCGGGTTGGGAGAGCTGAGGCAGAAAACGCAGACCCTGTTGCTGCTCGGCTTTGACCAGAGGCTGAAGGGTGATGCCGAGACGGCTCAGCCGTCCGCCGGCACGGAACACCTGAATGGGTTTCACCCCCACCTTGATGGTGCGTTGCTCCAGGACGAAGCCCCGCCTCAGCCATTCGGCCACGGCTGGGTTGCGGAGGGGGAGACGTGCGCGCTGGACCGGGCGGTGACCACCGGTCTGCACACCATCCAGCACCACCCGCCAAGGGGACGCCAGGCTCAGGCTCCTCAGCTTGGTGGCTTGTCCCTTCAGCACAAGGCCGCCGTGGCGATGTAGCTGTGGCGAGAGCCCCCATGCCTTGAGTTGACGTTCCTGGGTCCGCGACAGCTTGAGCTCCAGCAAAAGGTCGCCGTTCAAGCGCTGCACCAGGGCGGGACCGTTCAGGTCCAGCACCAACCGATCGGCTGTTGAACCCTTGCCGCGGCGCAGGTTGTTCACCGTTGGCAGGGGCAGCCGAAGCTCCAGGGTGTTTTCCCTCACTTGGGCGCGGACGCCAGTCGCGGCCAGCCAGTCGCTCACTTCGAGGCCGACTTCATCACCGAGTGAACGGGTCGCCAATGCGGTCAATGCGACCGTTCGACCAAACCATTCCAGTGCTTCTCCATCGAGACGGGACACCCGCCGGAACCCCAGACGGGATTCCAGAACCTCTAGGGGCAGCCAAAGTTCCTCCGGTTCTGCGTCGCTGCCCCGCCAGAGCCAAACCGCTTTGCTGCGCTCTCTCCCGATCAGCACCTCCTCACCGCTCTGGTTCGGCACAGGGCGAAGCTCAGGCGGTGGCGCGGGAAGTGGGGCAAAGGCCAGCATGAAATGCCTTGGCGGAGAGGCGCCTGCCTAGGATCGTCCCTCGAGATGGATTCTGCAGAGCTCGAAGCTGCAGGCCCATGCGATCGTCCGGTTGAGTTCCCTATGTCTGACGCCATCCGTTCCGCTGTCTGGCCTTACTGCGACAGCCCTGCACCCGAGGTTGTTGCGGGCGAGAAGGATGCGTGTGGCGTTGGTTTCCTGGCTCAGCTCCAGGGGCAGGCCAGTCACTGGGTGCTGGAGCAGGCCCTGCGTGGTCTGGGATGCATGGAGCACCGTGGCGGTTGCGGGGGAGATGGCGACTCCGGAGACGGCGCGGGGGTGTTGTGTGAAATTCCCTGGCCGTATCTGAAAGCCGTCTGGCCCGAGGCGGCTGCAGCACGGGGCCTCGGCATGATGTTCATGCCGACCGATGCCAGCCGTCGTGCTGAGGTTCGGGGTCTGTGTGATGAAGAGGCCAAAGCCCTTGGCTTGCAGCCTCTGGGGTGGCGAACGGTGCCTGTCGACCCTGCGGTTCTCGGGCCTTTGGCTCGTGCCACAGCCCCCGTGATCGAGCAGTGGGTGCTGAATGGTGATGCCGACGACGCAAGCTTTGATGGCCAGCTGCTGCGGTTGCGGCGCCGTATCGGTGCCCGTGTGCGGGCCGCTCTGGGTGCTGAGGTGGCCCAGGACGTTTATGTCGCCTCCCTGAGCAGCCGGACGGTTGTTTACAAGGGAATGGTGCGATCCGAGGTGCTGGCGCTTTTCTACGCCGACCTGCAGGACCCACGATTTGAGGTGAGCTTTGCGGTGTATCACCGCCGTTTCAGCACCAACACCCTGCCGCGTTGGCCCCTGGCTCAGCCAATGCGGCTTCTGGGGCACAACGGCGAAATCAACACGCTGCTGGGCAACCTCAACTGGGCCAAGGCTTCAGAAGCCAGCCTCGAGAACGTCTGGGGTGAGGCGGCTGACGACCTGATTCCGGTGGTGAACCCTGCCTTCAGCGATTCCGCTAACCTGGACGCCATTCTGGAATTGATGGTGCGCAGTGGGCGGTCGATCACCGACAGCCTGATCACACTGGTGCCCGAAGCGTTTCGCAATCAGCCCGATCTCGACAGCCGTCCCGATGTGACGGCGATGTACGAATTCAACGCGGGCATTCAGGAACCCTGGGACGGCCCGGCCCTGTTGGTGTTCGCCGACGGCAAGCGAGTGGGTGCAACGCTCGATCGCAATGGGCTGCGTCCGGCGCGTTGGTGCACCACCGCTGACGGCTTCGTGATCATGGGATCGGAGACCGGCGTGGTGGATCTCAGCGGCAAGACGATTGTTCAGAAAGGTCGTCTTGGCCCGGGTCAGATGGTGGCCGTCGATCTTGAACGCGGCGAGTTGCTCGACAACTGGTCGGTGAAGGAAGACGCGGCGCAGCGCTTCCCTTATGCCGATTGGCTGCAGAAGCATCGCCGCGGCGTGGCCCCCCAGCCCTGGACCCAGGACCGGCAGGTGGGTGAACTCGATCTGCTGCGGTTGCAGACCGCGATGGGGTTCACCGCCGAAGACTTCGATCTGATCATCGAGGACATGGCTGCCCTCGGCAAGGAGCCGACCTACTGCATGGGCGATGACATCCCCCTGGCGGTGCTCTCCGACAAGCCCCACCTGCTTTACGACTACTTCAAGCAGCGTTTCGCCCAGGTCACCAACCCTCCGATCGATCCCCTGCGGGAAAAGCTGGTGATGAGCCTGGAGATGCACCTTGGTGAGCGCCGGCCCGCCCTGAAGCCCCAGCCGGAAGCTGCCTCCGTCATCCATCTGGAGACGCCCGTTTTGAACGAGGCAGAACTGGCGGCCATCAGTGAGCAGGGTTTGCCCGTCAAGACGGTCTCCACTCAGGTGGCTGTGGAGTCGTGTGCGGGAGGCCTGCAACAGGCCATCGCGGCGCTGTGCAGCGTTGCGGAACAGGCGGTGCGTGACGGAGCCCAAGTTCTGGTGCTGTCCGACCGGGTCGATGGCACGGGGGCGGCTGCCCCGCTGACCCCCACCACGGTGGCGATGCCTGCCTTGCTGGCCGTGGGTGCCGTTCATCACCATCTGCTGCGCCAGAAGCTGCGGCTGCAGTGCTCTCTGGTGGTGGATACGGCCCAGTGCTGGAGCACCCATCACATGGCCTGCCTGATCGGTTACGGCGCCAGTGCCGTCTGCCCCTGGCTCACCTGGGAGACCACCCGCCACTGGCTGGATCACCCCAAGACCAAGAAGCGGATCGAACAGGGCAAGTTGCCCGCCCTGGATGCCAATCAAGCCCAGGCCAACGTTCGTGAGTCGCTGGAGAACGGCCTGCGCAAGATTCTCTCCAAGATCGGAATTTCATTGCTGGCCAGCTACCACGGCGCTCAGATCTTTGAAGCGATCGGCTTGGGAGCGGATGTGGTGGAGACCGCCTTCACCGGAACGACCAGCCGTGTTGCCGGGATGACGTTGGCCGAGCTGGCGAACGAAACGCTCTCGATGCACGCCAAGGCTTTCCCTGAGCTCAACCGCAGCAAGCTCGAATTCATGGGCTTCGTTCAGTACCGCAGTGGTGCTGAGTACCACCGCAACAATCCCGAGCTGTCGAAGGCGCTGCACAAGGCGGTGGCTCAGGGCCCTGGTTATGACCATTTCTCCACCTACCAGGCCTTGCTGGAAAACCGACCGGTGATGGCCCTGCGGGATCTGCTGGAGTTCAAGTTGGCTCCTATCCCAGTGCCCCTGGATCAGGTGGAGAGCGTCGAGAGCATCTGCACCCGCTTCTGCACGGGCGGCATGAGCCTGGGCGCTTTGTCCCGCGAAGCCCATGAAGTGCTGGCCGTGGCGATGAATCGCATCGGCGGCAAGAGCAACAGCGGTGAAGGCGGCGAAGACCCTGCCCGCTTCCAGATCCTCAAGGATGTGGATGGCGAGGGCCGTTCCGCTTCATTCCCCAGCATTGGTGGTTTGCGCAATGGGGACACCGCCTGCTCGGCAATCAAGCAGGTGGCTTCAGGTCGTTTCGGTGTGACGGCGGAATACCTGCGCAGCGGCAAGCAGCTGGAGATCAAGGTGGCCCAGGGCGCCAAGCCCGGTGAAGGTGGTCAGCTGCCAGGGCCCAAGGTCGACAAGTACATCGCCTGGTTGCGCAACAGCAAGCCAGGTGTGGCCTTGATTTCACCGCCGCCACACCACGACATCTATTCGATTGAAGACCTGGCGCAGTTGATCCATGACCTGCATCAGGTGCATCCCGCTGCTCCCGTGAGCGTGAAGCTGGTGGCCGAGATCGGCATTGGCACCATCGCTGCGGGTGTGGCCAAGGCCAACGCCGATGTGATCCAGATCTCCGGTCACGACGGTGGCACCGGTGCCTCTCCCCTGAGTTCGATCAAGCACGCCGGCAGCCCCTGGGAACTGGGCCTCACCGAGGTGCATCGTTCCCTGGTGGAAAACGGTTTGCGCGATCGGGTTCTGTTGCGCGCCGACGGAGGTTTGAAAACAGGCTGGGATGTGGTGATCGCTGCCCTTCTGGGGGCGGAGGAATACGGCTTCGGCTCGATCGCAATGATCGCCGAGGGCTGCGTCATGGCTCGCGTTTGTCACACCAACAACTGCCCTGTGGGAGTGGCCACGCAGAAGGAGAACCTGCGCAAGCGTTTCACCGGCATTCCTGAGCATGTCGTCAATTTCTTCTGGTATGTCGCCGAGGAAGTGCGTCAGCTGATGAGCCTGCTCGGCGTCAGCCGTCTCGAGGAGCTGATCGGTCGCACGGATCTGCTCCAAGCCCGCTCGGTTGATCTGGCCAAGACCAAGGGTGTGGATCTCTCCAGCCTGCTGGCCCCGATCAGCGGCGCCGAAGATCGCTCTTGGCTTCGCCACAGCGACGAGGCCCACGGCAACGGACCGATCCTTGAGGATCAGCTCCTCGCCGACGCTGAACTGATGGGTGCCCTGGAGAACCACGGTTCCATCAGCCGCAGCATCGAGATCATCAACACCGATCGCAGTGTTTGTGCCCGTCTGGCCGGTGAAATCGCCCAGCGCCATGGCAACCGCGGCTTCAAGGGACAGCTCGATCTCACCTTCCGGGGGGCAGCAGGCCAGAGCTTCGGGGCCTTCCTGGTGCAGGGCATGCAGGTTCGTCTGGAAGGTGAAGCCAACGACTACGTGGGCAAGGGCATGAACAGTGGTTGCATCACCCTGGTGCCATCAGACGGTTGTGCCTCTCCGGGTGACCAGGTGATCCTCGGCAACACCTGTCTCTACGGGGCCACCGGCGGTGAGTTGTTTGCCCATGGCCGGGCTGGTGAGCGCTTCGGTGTTCGCAACAGCGGCGCCCGCACGGTTGTGGAGGGAGCTGGTGACCACTGCTGTGAGTACATGACCGGTGGCGTCGTCGTTGTTCTCGGCAGCACCGGCCGCAATGTCGGCGCTGGCATGACCGGTGGAGTGACCTTCCTGCTGGATGAGGAGGGGCGTGTCGCTCCTCGGGTGAACCCGGAGATTGTGGAGGTCTGCACCATCACCACTCATGAGCAGGAGTCGCTGCTGAAGGGTCTGCTGGAACGGCATGTGGCGCTCACGGGAAGTGAGAAGGCTGCTGCTCTCCTGGCCGATTGGTCTGCGGCGAAGGGTCGCTTCAAGGTGTTGGTCCCCCCCAGTGAGCGGGAGGCGATGGGATTGGCTGACAAGCAGGCTGTGGCGGCCTAGCGCCGTCCCCAGTCCGTGGCCTGGTTCGTCAAGACCGAAACCTTCACGGCCGTCGCCGCCGCTCTCTCCGTTGAGCAGCGGCGACCCACCCTGGAGGCTCACCGCCATTGGGTTTCAGTGGAAGCTGCAGCAGGCCGCCGTCTACGCAGCGGCTACCTGGTGGATGGCGATCGGCGTCCGGGCGGCGGGGGTTTGTTGATCTTTGAAGCGTCGTCCTATGCCGATGCCCTGGCGTGGGTGCAGAACGACCCGATGATCCGCGATGGCCTCGTGGACTGGCAGGTGCAGGAATGGATCCCCGTCAGCGGGGATGGCTGGCCATGAGCCGTTGCACTTCGCCGGCGTGGTAGCTGCTGCGGGTGAGTGGTGTGCTGACCACCTGGAGGAAGCCCAGCTCCTTTTCGCCCACGGTTCTGTAGGTCTCGAATTGCTCCGGGGTGACAAAGCGGTCGACGGCCAGGTGCTTGGGGCCAGGTGAGAGGTACTGACCGATGGTGACGATGTCGACCTTGTGTTTGCGCAGATCCCGGAGCGTCTCGATCACCTCTTCATCGGTTTCCCCGAGCCCCACCATCAGGCCCGACTTGCTGTAGGCCTTGGGCCATTTGTCCCGCACCCGTTGCAGCAGCTCGAGGGAGCGTTCATAGATGCCCTGGGGCCGCGCCAGGCGGTACATCCGCGGCACCGTTTCAATGTTGTGGTTCAGCACGTGGGGGGCGGCGGCCATCACCGTTGCCAGGGCATCCCAGTTGCCGCAGAAGTCGGGGATCAGCAGCTCAATCGTGGTGAGCGGTGAGCGTTGCTTCACCTGTTCGATGCAGGCCACGAACTGGGACGCACCACCATCGGCGAGATCGTCGCGGTTCACTGAGGTGATCACCACGTGCTTCAGGCCCAGACGGGCCACTGCCTCCCCAAGCCGTTGCGGCTCGGTGGGATCGAGCTCGCGCACGCTCTTGTCGAAGTCGATGTCGCAGTAGGGGCAGGCGCGGGTGCAGCCGGGCCCCATGATCAAAAACGTGGCGGTGCCGCCTGCAAAGCATTCGCCGATGTTGGGGCAGCTGGCCTCCTGGCAGACCGTGTTCAGGTTCAAGTCCAGCAGCAGGTCGGCCACGGCGCCGATTCGCTCGCGCTGCGGAGCCTTAACGCGCAACCACTCCGGCTTGAGCACGGCGAAGCATCTTCAATCCATGACCCTAGTCGTTGCTGAGATCCGCCTGGATTTCGCTTCACTGCGATCTTTTAAGATTGCAGTGCCGGGATGTGGCGCAGTTTGGTAGCGCACTTCGTTCGGGACGAAGGGGCCGCAGGTTCGAATCCTGTCATCCCGATTCTTGGTTTGCATGGCACTGCCTGGTCTTGATGGAGGCCTGAGCTAAGCCGAAAAAGACTTGGCGATCATTGGAGACTTGCTCCGGGGTACCCCCGTGGCGTCACCATCCAGCCATCCTCTGCACGGCTGCTGCTGTTCCCGATCAGAACAAGCGTGAGCATGTCAACGGATTCCGGATTCAAGCGCTCAAGGCTCGTGAGCTCACGGGATTCCTCTGCGCGGCCCAGCTGCCGCGCCAGCGTCACCGGGGTTGTGGGGGGGCGGTGTTTCAGCAGGATTTCCTTGGCCTGTCCAAGCTGCCAGTCCCGGCCCTTGGAGCGTGGGTTGTACAGAGCGAGCACAAAATCTCCAGCGGCGGCGGCCTCCAGTCGCTTTTCGATCACGGCCCATGGCGTGAGGCGATCGCTGAGGCTCACGCAGCAGAAATCATGCATCAGTGGCGCTCCGGCCCGGGCGGCGGCCAGCTGGAAGGCTGATATGCCGGGATGCACCGCGAAGCTGGGTCGCTCCTGCTCGGGTTGCTGGAGCAGCAGCTCCAGGGCCAATCCCGCCATGCCGTAGATCCCGCTGTCGCCGGAGGAGATCAGAGCAACCTTGGCCCCTTGTTGGGCCAAGCGCAGCGCTTCGGCACAGCGGTCCCATTCCCGGGTGAGCTGGCCATCGAATCGGACCTGATCCGGCCGGCGCAGGGGCTCCAGAAGATCGAGGTAGAGGCTGTAGCCAACCCAGGCGCAGCAACGGGAGAGGGCCGCTTTGGCGTCTCCGCTGAGCAGGGACAGATCCCCTGGACCGCTCCCCACCAGATGCAGCTCGCCCCTCTCTGGCGCATAGGGGAGGGCTGCCTCGGCAATGGCCACCGTCACGGCACCCTGCTCCCCTGTTGCCGGACGGCTGATTCGCTTGGGCTGGATCAGATGAGCTTGTTCGCCCGCAGCCAGCAAGGCCGCTGCTTCAGCCACCGACGCGGTCCCCATTTCCTGGCGCACCACTTCGGAGGGATTGGGCACGTCGATGGATGCAAGCGCGTGCTCCGCAAAGGTTCGGAACGGCCATGCCCTGGTGCGGCTTAGCTCTTGCAGGGCCGGTTCATCGGCTTTCCGCGCTGCGCTTGCGATGCCTGCGATCGCCTCTTCTGCCAGTCCTGCTGTTGCCAAGGCCTCGGCAATGGCCTTCTCCACCAGCGAAACACTGGTGTTGCGCTCACATCCGATGCCGATCCAGAGCGTTGCTGGATGCCACTGGCAATCACCCTCACGGTGCGCTCCGATCACGAGATCAGCGGCGTCTGGCACATCATCCGGATCGATGTTGTGCAGCAAGGGATGGCCTTCAGGGCCTCGCCAGGCGGTGGATCCACTGCTCTGGTGAACGCTGATGCTGGATCCCTGGGATTGCCGCACCATCAGATCGCGCCAATGGGCCACCGATCCGCTGCGTTTCCAGCCCCAGCCCTCGCCAAAAGCATCCAGGGGGAGACGTCCTTCATTGGCACAGGCGCCTGTGATCACCGCCTGCCCGCCGAGATCCATGGCAATTTCCCGAGCGCGTTGTTCGGCCCCTGCGGAATGGCCTCCCAACAGCGGAATGATGAATTCTCCTTTCGGGTCAAGCACCAGAACGGCCGGATCCTTCTCCTTGCCTCGGATCCGAGCTGCAATCAGGCGCGTCACTGCTCCCACGGCGCCGACGAACAACACGACGTTCTCTACCGTCCAGTGCCCATCAAGGGCGGTGCTGATGTCTTGATCGGCTGGTTTGATCCGGTCGATGTGGCCGCGCAGCAGCAAACGCTCCAACAGCGGCATGGCGCTGGGGCTCAGTCCTAGGCCCAGAGCGGGAGCGGCAGATGTGGGGTTCAGGGCAGGAAATCCGGATCAGGGCTTGCGCAAGCGCCCATCGCTGTTGAGCAACTCACGGGCTGATCCTCCCAGGCTGCTGCTTGGCTTCAGTTTGGGTTCCTCGTCGGCTGGCTGCTGAGGCTTCGCTTGCTTTTCCTGGGCAGGAGGGGCAGGAGTGGGCCGATCAGCTTCTGATTTGGATGGCTGTTCAGCAGGTGGCTGTTCAGCAAGCGGCTGGGCAACAAGGGTCGACTCAGACTCCTGCTCTTCGTTTTCCTCTGGTGCCGCGGGCTGGGGGGTGGCCTCGGCCTTGGTTTCAACCTCGTCCTTGACGACGGCCTCGGCTTTGAGCTCAGCCTGAGGAAGGTCTCGGGGCTGTTCTGTCTTCTCCTGTTGTTTCTCCTCAGTCTTTTGAGGAGGCTCTGGCGAGGATTCGACCACCTCCAGAACATCAGGCTCAGGGGAGCCGCTCAGGCGCGCGAGCTGGCTTTCGGTGAGGCGTGGGCGCATCCAGCCCGGCTTGGCACCGGATGCGGCTTTCAGATGAATCAGCTGATTGTTGAAGACTGGTGTAATTGGCTCGCCCAGCCCATTCAGCAGTTCCATCTGAATGTCATGGCTGCCTGAGCCGTTCGATCCTTTGAGCCAAAGGGCTTCCTGGTGATCAACCAAAAAGCTGTCCCCATCAATGCTGATGCGGAGTCGCCAGCGTCCATCGCCCTCTCGCAGGTTTTGCAGCGGAGCATTCCAGATCAGCCAATCCACCAACAGGGGTTGCAGGCCCTGCTCTCCGGCTGGTGAGACAGGGACCAGCCAGGGGGCATCACGTTCGGGTTGTGTGCCCTGCAGTTTTTGCCAGAGGTGCACGCGTCCCTGGACTGAGGCCCCCGGTGCTTGAACGGCTTCTCCCCAGGGGTAAGCAGCCCAGGCGCTGAACCGGTGACTGCCCGCCTCCAGGTCATCGATGCGGACCTTCAGGCGGTTTCCATCGCTTTTGCTCAGTCGTAGGGGAGCGCGGTTGTCGATTTGGAGCACCACATGGGGCCCCAGGCCCAATTCGGGGTCGCTGCTGAGGGGCCAGTCGTCGATTTCGAAACGCAGCTCAAGAGCGTCAGAAGAAACGATGCTGTCGTTGCTTGGATCGATCAGCCGCAGGGAGGGGCGGTGCTGTTGCAGCTTCTGGCGCAGCTGTTGCACTGCCCCTGGAGGAGCCACTTCCTGGAGTTTCCCGCTGGGGGCTGAACTCGGCAGCGGTTTGGCAGCGGACCCTGCATCGCGATTGAAGAATCCAGGGCACGCATGAACAGGTAAGCCGGCACCAAGAAGCAGCACTGCTGCCAGCAGAACAGCCCATATCGACTTCAGGCCAGGGCGACGCATCGGGCATGAACAGATCCGATCATTCTGAACAATCCGCCCTTCACTGTCAGAGTTTTAGTTATTTAGGAAGGAAATATGCGTGAAATTGTATTGCTTACTGCCTGGGATCTTTGTTGTTTCGCTGATTCTCAGCCTTCTGCAGACGCCTGTCGCTGACTGGCTCGCCACGGGATTGAACCTTTGTAACTCAGGGCCCTTTAACCCCCTTCTCCGCCCCTATGCTTCCGCCAGCGGTCCCCTCTTTGGGGCCCCAGCTTCAGTGCAGGCAAGGGGTTTCGACCCCTTTGCAGTACTGACGCCCGAACGCTGATTCCTTGCGAATCCTTGTTCGGGGCCCCGATTGGCTTCGGCCCTTCGGAGGGGTGGCCCACCACCTCGAAACCCGTCCCTCGAGGAACGACTCGATGACCATCAGCCCACCTGAGCGTGGGAGTGACGCGAAAAGCCAGGTCGAGAAGGTTGACAATCCAGCAACCTTCGAGCTGTTCGGTAAGCCCGGACACTTCGACCGAGCTCTCGCGAAAGGTCCCAAAACCACCACCTGGGTTTGGAACCTTCACGCCAACGCTCACGACTTCGACGCTCACACGAGCGACCTTCAAGAGGTCTCTCGGCGGATCTTCTCCGCCCATTTCGGCCACCTGGCCGTCATCTTCATCTGGCTCAGCGGTGCCTTCTTCCATGGCGCCCGCTTCTCCAACTATTCCGGTTGGCTTGCTGATCCCACCCATGTGAAGCCAAGCGCCCAGCAGGTCTGGGCCGTCTTCGGCCAAGAAGTCCTCAACGGCGACATGGGTGCCGGTTTCCAAGGCATCCAAATCACCTCAGGCCTCTTCCAGATGTGGCGGGCCTGGGGCATCACCAGCGAAACCCAGCTCATGGCTCTGGCCATCGGTGCCCTGGTGATGGCCGGCCTCATGCTCAACGCCGGTGTTTTCCACTACCACAAGGCTGCGCCAAAGCTGGAGTGGTTCCAGAACGTTGAGTCAATGCTGAACCACCACCTGGCAGGTCTGCTGGGTCTCGGTTCACTGTCCTGGGCTGGTCACGTCATCCACGTGTCTGCCCCTGTTACCAAGTTGATGGATGCCATCGACGCCGGCCAACCGCTGGTGCTGAATGGCAAGACCATCGCTTCGGCTGCAGACATTCCGCTGCCTCACGAGTTCTTCAATCAGGACCTGCTGGCGCAGCTGTATCCCGGTTTCAGTGCTGGTGTCGGTGCCTTCTTCTCCGGCAACTGGGCTGCCTACAGCGATTTCCTCACCTTCAAGGGTGGTTTGAATCCTGTAACGGGAAGCCTTTGGATGACCGACATCGCCCATCACCATGTGGCGATTGCCGTGATGTTCATTGTTGCCGGTCACATGTACCGGACCAACTGGGGCATCGGTCACTCCATCAAGGAGATCCACGAAGGTCAGAAGGGTGATCCCCTGCTGTTCCCTGCCACTAACGGTCACGACGGTCTTTACGACTTCATGACCAATTCCTGGCATGCCCAGCTGGCGGTCAACCTCGCCATCGGCGGTTCAGTGAGCATCATCGTTGCTCAGCACATGTACGCGATGCCTCCGTATCCGTACCAAGCGATCGATTACCCCACCCAGATCGGGCTCTTCACCCATCACATCTGGATCGGCGGCTTCCTGATCGTTGGTGCCGGCGCTCACGCCGCCATCGCCATGGTTCGCGATTACGACCCCGCCAAGCACATCGACAACGTGCTGGATCGGGTGCTCAAGGCTCGCGACGCCATCATCAGTCACCTCAACTGGGTCTGCATCTGGCTCGGAGCCCACAGCTTCGGCCTGTACATCCATAACGACACCATGCGTGCCCTGGGTCGTCCCCAGGACATGTTCAGCGATTCGGCGATCTCCATTCAGCCGATCTTTGCTCAGTGGATTCAGAACGTGCACGCCGCAGCTGCTGGCAGCACAGCTCCCAACGCCCTCGCGGGTGTGAGTGAAGTTTTCAACGGTTCCGTTGTCGCCGTCGGCGGCAAGGTTGCCGCTGCTCCCATGCCGCTCGGCACCGCCGACTTCATGGTTCACCACATCCACGCCTTCACGATTCACGTGACGGTGCTGATCCTGCTGAAGGGTGTCCTGTACGCCCGTAGCTCCCGCCTCATCCCTGATAAGGCCAACCTGGGCTTCCGCTTCTCCTGCGATGGTCCTGGTCGTGGTGGCACCTGCCAGGTTTCCGCTTGGGACCACGTGTTCCTGGGCCTGTTCTGGATGTACAACTCCCTGTCTGTTGTGATCTTCCACTTCTCCTGGAAGATGCAGAGCGACATCTGGGGAACGGTGAATGCCGACGGTTCCGTCGCGCACATCACCAACGGCAACTTTGCCCAAAGCGCCATCACCATCAATGGCTGGCTGCGTGACTTCCTGTGGGCTCAGGCCGTTCAGGTGATCAACAGCTATGGCTCGAACACGGCCGCCTACGGAATCATGTTCCTCGGCGCCCACTTCGTGTTCGCCTTCAGCCTGATGTTCCTCTTCAGCGGCCGCGGCTACTGGCAGGAACTGATTGAGTCCATCGTCTGGGCTCACAACAAGCTGAAGGTGGCTCCCGCCATCCAGCCCCGTGCTCTTTCCATCATCCAAGGCCGTGCCGTGGGTGTTGCCCATTACCTCTTGGGCGGAATTGCGACCACGTGGGCCTTCTTCCACGCCCACATTCTTGTGGTCGGCTGACCTCACCTGACCTCTCCCTCTAATGGCAACGAAATTCCCTTCGTTCAGCCAGGGTCTGGCCCAGGACCCGACAACCCGCCGTATTTGGTACGGGATCGCCACGGCTCACGACTTCGAGAGCCATGACGGAATGACGGAGGAGCGCCTCTACCAGAAGCTCTTCTCCACCCATTTCGGTCACCTCGCGATCATCGGCCTGTGGGTTTCGGGAAACCTGTTCCACATCGCCTGGCAGGGCAACTTCGAGCAGTGGGTCGCCGACCCCCTGCACGTGCGCCCCATCGCTCACGCAATCTGGGATCCCCACTTCGGTCAAGGCGCCATTGACGCCTTCACCCAAGCGGGTGCTTCCTCCCCGGTGAACATCGCCTACTCAGGCCTTTATCACTGGTTCTACACAATCGGCATGAAGACGAATGCCGAGCTGTATCAGGGTTCCATCTTCATGATGATCCTGTCGGCTTGGGCCCTCTTCGCCGGCTGGTTGCACCTGCAGCCCAAGTTCCGTCCTTCCCTGGCCTGGTTCAAAAACGCTGAATCGCGTCTGAACCACCACCTGGCTGTCCTCTTCGGCTTCAGCTCCATCGCCTGGACCGGTCACCTGGTTCACGTTGCGATCCCCGAAGCCCGCGGTCAGCACGTTGGTTGGGACAACTTCCTCAACGTTCTGCCTCACCCCGCCGGTCTTGGACCCTTCTTCACCGGTAACTGGGGTGTGTACGCCGAAAACCCCGATTCTCTGAATCAGGTCTTCGGTAGTTCCGAAGGTGCCGGCACCGCCATCCTCACCTTCCTCGGTGGCTTCCACCCTCAGACAGAAGCCCTCTGGCTGACGGACATCGCCCACCACCACCTGGCCATCGGTTGCCTCTTCGTGATCGCCGGCCACATGTACCGGACCAACTTCGGTATCGGTCACTCCATCAAGGAGATCCTCGAAACCCACAACCCCCCGAAGGGCACCCCCGGTGACCTCGGTGCTGGCCACAAGGGTCTCTACGACACCATCAACAACAGCCTGCACTTCCAGCTGGGTCTGGCTCTCGCCTCCCTTGGCGTGGTCACCAGCCTCGTTGCGCAGCACATGTACTCGATGCCGTCGTATGCCTTCATCGCGAAGGACTACACGACTCAGGCAGCCCTGTACACCCACCACCAGTACATCGCCATCGCGCTGATGTGTGGTGCCTTCGCCCACGGTGCGATCTTCTTCATCCGTGACTACGACCCCGAAGCCAACAAGGACAACGTCCTGGCCCGGATGCTCGAGCACAAGGAAGCGATCATCAGCCACCTGAGCTGGGTCTCCCTGTTCCTCGGTTTCCACACCCTCGGCCTCTACGTCCACAACGATGTGGTCGTTGCCTTCGGTACCCCCGAGAAGCAGATCCTGGTTGAGCCCGTGTTCGCCCAGTTCGTTCAGGCCGCCTCTGGTAAGGCCATGTACGGAATGGACGTGCTGCTCTCCAACGCCTCCAGCTCCGCCAGCCTTGCTGCCCAGAACATTCCTGGTGAGCACTACTGGCTGGACGCGATCAATGGCAACACCGATGTGTTCCTGCCTATCGGTCCTGGTGACTTCCTGGTTCACCACGCCATTGCTCTGGGTCTGCACACCACCACCCTGATCCTTGTGAAGGGTGCCCTGGATGCCCGCGGCTCCAAGCTGATGCCCGACAAGAAGGACTTCGGCTACTCCTTCCCCTGCGACGGCCCCGGCCGTGGCGGCACCTGCGACATCTCTGCCTGGGACGCCTTCTACCTGGCTGTCTTCTGGGCTCTGAACACCGTGGGTTGGCTCACCTTCTACTGGCACTGGAAGCACCTGGCCATCTGGTCCGGCAACGTGGCCCAGTTCAACGAATCCAGCACCTACCTGATGGGCTGGTTCCGCGACTACCTGTGGCTCAACTCCTCCCAGTTGATCAACGGCTACAACCCGTTCGGCAGCAACAACCTCGCCGTCTGGGCTTGGATGTTCCTCTTCGGACACCTGGTTTGGGCCACCGGCTTCATGTTCCTGATCTCCTGGCGGGGTTACTGGCAGGAACTGATCGAGACCATCGTCTGGGCTCACCAGCGCAGCCCCATCGCCAACATGATGGGTTACCGCGACAAGCCTGTGGCACTGTCCATCGTTCAGGCCCGTGTCGTCGGCTTGGCTCACTTCACCGTTGGCTATGTCTTGACGTACGCCGCCTTCCTGATTGCCTCGACTTCAGGGAAATTCGGTTGATTCCTTCCTGAATTAACCCGCGACGAGTCGTTCCTCGTTTCAAACGTCCCCACTCGGTTCGCCGGGTGGGGATTTTTGTTGTCTGTTCTTCGGAGTGGTTCTGTTGAGCCGCGTTGTTGTTCTCGTCTTGCTCTGGGCCCTGACTAGCCTCAGGCCTCGATGGGGAGCGGGCGGAACGTGGGCGAATGGGAGCACCTGCAGCGCAACGTTGGTGAGTGGCGCGGCTGGTTCGACAGCCTGGACCGCACGCTTCAACGCACCAAGCGTCAGCCCTCCCTGCTCACGCTCGAACCGGCCCCTTCCGGTGTTCCACTCAATCTGACCCTGCTGCTCTGGCCTGAGGAAGCGGTATCGAGTTCTCCCCATCAACCGCCTGCCGGCGAGCCTGAAAAGCGGATCGTTCAAAGCTTCACGCGGCTGGATCCCGACATGGGGGTCTTCGGTACCGGCAGTTTTTCAAGGGGGACGCTGCACCGGTCCACCTGGACCAAGCTCTATGCCGAGTTCGGCTTCCTGCATCACCAACGCCGTCACCGCCTGGTGCTGCTTTGGGATGGTGCGGGGCAATTGGATCGGATCGTGCTGATCCGTGAGTTCCTCGCTGAAAGTTCAGCCCTGGAACGTCCACCCCTGGAGGCAGATCAGCTGATCGGCGACTGGCGTTGCGACCTTCCTTCGCCAGGGGACAACATCTGTTTTGCCGCAGACGATCTTGATCGCTGGATCTTTTTGCCGGATGGAGGAGCCTTTCTGGCGCCAGCGCAGATTGATTCCCACCAGCCCTTCAGCATCGAAGCGCTTTGGCTCTCGAGTGCGACGCGCCTCGAGCGCATTTCACGTCGCTATTCAGAACACGGTGCCCTGACCTCGGTGAACCATCAATTGCTCACCCGTTGAGGTTGGGTTGGCTACGGGGTGTTGCTTAAGTCAGCCCGGCCTCTGTTGCTGAAGGCAATGTCGAGAGTGCGCAGATAGGTGTGCAGGCCGGCATCCTGAATGGGCAGCACGTAGGCGTCGGCGCCGGATTCGTTGTGGTGGGAGTGCCAGTAGCCGGGCGGGGTCACGAAGGCTGCGCCGGCTGCCCAGTCTTCCCGGTGCCCATTGCGGATCATTCCGTTCTCATCCAGCTCGGTGCCGATCATCGTGTAGCAACCCGGTTGGCAGGCCACCGCAAAATCAAGGGCGATCGACTGGTGTCGGTGGGGCCGCTGCACCTGGCCTGCGGGGAGGATGCCCAACATGGCCCAGAGGGTGTGGGTGACGGTGCGCGTCTGAGGGAAGGTGTTGTTTCCCAACAGCACACTCACGCGATTGGCGTTGGCTCTGCGGGGATTGCTGGCGATGGCATCCAATTGCGCGCGAGCATCCTGGTGGCTGTAGAAGCAGGGTTCGAACACCGGTTTCACAGTGCTCACCCCCAGATAACGAAGCAAGGGGGCATCGTGCACCCAATACAGGCCTGCATGGGTGTCGCTGCTGTGAATGGCTTCACCGCCCGCCGGAAGCACGAACGTGTCTCCCTCGCTCCAGTGAAAAACCTGACCGCAGGCTTCAGTTTGCCCATGGCCTCGGGCCACGAAGAACAGCTGACTGGTCGCATCCGCATGGGTGCGCAGGGATCCATGATCCAGTCGGATGAAGTTGCCGCAGAGCGATGGACCGGTGGCCGGACCTTCGCAGTGCAAGTCGGCACTCAAATCAAGAGGTTGCAGGGCCGTTCCGGCTTGATCAAAAAAACTGGCCGAAAAGCTGCGGTAGGGGATCGTGCTGATCAGCCCCTGTTGCAGGGGATTGGCTGCTGAGGCGTAATCGAAGAACTGCGCCTGGGAACTGGTTGCCGTTGTCGCCCGTGGGGTGATGGTCATCGTTCCCTCCAGCAGCAGAACCATTGGATCGAGATCGCACCCTACGCGGTGGGCCTTCGTTCGCGTTTCAGCATCAGATAGACGGCAGGGACGGCAAACAGGGACAGCAACGAGGCCACCAGCAGTCCGCTGAACACCACGGTGCCAATGCTGACCCTGCTGGCGGCTCCCGTGCCCTGGGCAAAAAGAAGCGGCAGGAAACCCGCCAGGGATGTGACCGCTGTCAGCAGGATTGGGCGCATCCGGTTCACGGCTGCATCCACAACGGCCTCGCGCAGGGCCAGGCCTGCTGCCATCCGCTGGTTGGCGAATTCCACGATCAGAATTCCGTTCTTGGCCGCCAGGCTCACCAGCACCAGGAGTCCCATCTGGCCGTAAACATCCAGTGGAAGGCCTCGCAATTTCAAGCCGATCAGAGCTCCGAGCAGGGCCATCGGCACCGTGAGCAGGATGATCAACGGGTCAATAAAACTCTCGTAGAGAGCGGCCAGCAGCAGATAGACCACCGTCACGCCAAGGGCGAACAGCACCCAGGTCACCTGCCCAGCCCGTTGTTCCTCCAGCGCCAGGCCCGTGAAGGCCAGGCCGATGTTGCTGCCTCCAATGCGATCACCGGCCTGGGTGAGGGCATCGATGGCTTCACCGCTGCTCACCGTTGGCGCCGGGATGGCCGTGATCCGGATGGCCCGGTTGAGTCCGTAGTGGCGAATGTTGTTGACGCCCTCCTCGCGGGTCAGGCTTGCCACGCTGGCCACCGACACCAGCTCACCGCTGCGGTTGCGCACCATCAGCCCGGTGAGATCTTCCGGCCGACGCCGCTCGCTGCCTTCGAGCTGCAGAACAATCGAGCGGATTCGACCGTCGTCGTAGGTGTCATCGATGTAGCGGCCGCCGAAGGCGGTGCCGATCTCCCGCAGGGTTGCGCCGTAGTCAAGGTTGAGAGCAGCCAGTTGGTCGCGGTCGAGCTCCAGCCGCCAGCGGGGGAAGCTGGCATCAAAGCGGGAGCTCACCCGTTCAAATCGGTCCGTCGCCTTGGCCGTCTGGATGAAATCGTCGGCGACTTGGCCGAATTGCTCCAGGCTGAGTTGCCCTCCGCTGCGGTCCAGCAGTTCCAGCGAAAGTCCTGATTCACTGCTGAAGCCCCGCACGGTTGGTGGGGTGATCAGCACGACCCTGGCCTCACCAACCCGTTGCTGAATCTTGCGATTGAGACGGCGTTTGATGGCGTTGCTGCTCTGCTCTTTGCCAGGTCGATCCTTGCGTGGCTGGAGGCGCAGGTAAAACGAGCCACGGTCTTCTCCGCTCTGTCCGAAGGAGCTGCCGGCATAAAAGTTGCCGGTGCGCACCAGGGGCTCTTCGCTGACGACCCGTCGGATGTCGTCCATCACGGCCACGCTGCGCTCAAGGCTGGCGCCATCGGGGAGGGTGAAGTAGCCGCGGATCTGGCCTTGGTCGTCATCGGGGATGAACGCCGTTGGCATCACCGCCAAGCCTGAGGCCGTGATGACAAGGCCGCTCAGCAGCACAAGGGCAATGCGTCGCTTGTGCTGCAGCCAGTGCTCGAGTTGTTTGGCGTATTGGGATTGCAGGGTTTGCATGCCCTGCCGAAGCCAACGGCTGAGCTTGCCGATGGCCCCAGGAAGACGGCCGCCCCCTGGGTCCAACACCCGGGCGCAGGCCATTGGGGTGAAGCTGAGCGCATTCAGGGTGGAGAACAGGATCGCTCCGCTGATGGCCAGGGCGATCGGTTGATAGAGGCGTCCGATCGATCCAGGAATGAGCAGCACGGGCAGGAACACGGCTGCCAGCACCAATGAGGTGGCCACAACGGCCGTCGCCAACTCAGCCATGGCGTCTTCGGCCGCTCGTTCGGGGGGTGTGCCCCGTTCGATGCGTCCGGCGATGTCTTCACTCACGACGATGGCGTCATCCACAACGATCCCGGTGGCCAGCACCAGGCCAAACAGGATCAGGCTGTTGAGATTGGAACCGCTCAGTTTCACCAGGCTGAGGCTTCCCACCAGCGCCACCGGCACGGCAAGGCCAGGGATCAGGGCGAGACGCCAGCGGCCCAGAAACAGCACCAGCACCACCAGCACCAGCAGCACGGCATCGCGCAAGGTGATGAAGGTGCGATCGAGGTTGGCCTGAACCGTGTCGGCCACATCCACGATCATTGAGACCTCGATGCCCGGGGGAAAGCTTGCTTCCAACTGCTTCAGCTTGCGCTTGATCGCCCTGCTCACCTCCAGGGCATTGGCACCATCGCGCTGGTAGATCCCCACGGCCACCGAGCGCTCGCCAGCCAGATTCATGGCCTCGCGTCCGTAGTTGCGCTGTCCGAGGGCAACCCGTCCCACATCCTTCAGGCGCAGCAGCCCGCCGTTGTCGAGCCGGCGCAAGACGAGATTCTCGAAATCCGATTGGCTGCGAAGACGCCCTTCCGCTTCCACTGGAAGGCTCAGCACTTGGCCCGCTGGAACTGGGGCAGCCCCGATGCTGCCAACGGCAGCCAAAACGTTTTGTTCAGCCAGGGCTCGGCTGACATCGCCAAGGGTGAGGTTGGTCTGTTCGAGGCGTTGCGGATCCAACCAAAGGCGGTAAGAGAGTTCACTGCTGCCGAAGATCCGCACATCACCGATGCCTGGTGTGCTGAGCAGCGCGTCCCGCAGGGTCTGGTCCAGCCAACCCGTGAGAAAGGTGGGGACGTATTGATCCGGTGGGTGGCTGAAACCCAGGATCATCAACAGGTCTTCCGAGGAGCGCCGCACCTGGAGCCCCTGGCGCGTTACGGACTGAGGCAGCCGGCGGCTGGCCAGGTTCACCTCGTTCTGAACCTTGATCGCATTCAGCTCGGGATCACCCGCGTTGAAGCGCAACGAAATGCTGGCGCCGCCCTGCCTGCTGGTTGAGCTGATGCTTTCGACCCCTTCCAGGCCATTCAGCTGTTGTTCCAACACCCGGGTCACGCTCTGCTCCACCACCTCCGGTGAAGCCGCCGGGAAGCTGGCGCTCACACTCACGCGGGTGGGAGCGAGGGGCGGTAGATCCTCCAGTCCCAGGCCCAACAACGCCGTGCAGCCCGCCAAAAGGATCAGCAGGCTGCAGACGACCGTCAGAACCGGCCGCCGAAGAAACGGCTGGGAGATCGACCGCACCGGGGCGTCTCAAATGTGAATGAATCCTGCCAGGAAAAATCCCCCGATCACCTGGAATCAGGCAACCGGGGGATGAAAGGTTTTGGTCAGAGGGTTCAGTGAACTGCTTCAGCCGACGCTCCAGACACCAGCAGCGATCTTGAACAGTTCCTGCACGTGAACGGTGTTGCAGAGGAACCAGGCGAAAACGGCACCGCCGCAACCACCCAGCCAGAACCCACTGGTGAAGTCAGCCCAACCGGTGCGTGTGAACAGGTCGGCGGGGGGATTCTCAACCGTCACATCTGCGGGGGGGATGTTGGGTTGCTTGCCGGGCTGGTTGTAGAGCAGGAACAGCAGGCTGAGGATGTGCACGGCGCCGATGGCAGCCAGCAGCCCAGCTGTTTGCTGGTATTCCGTGGCACGCAGGGGACCACAGATGGTGAAGGGGCCGTAGAGCAGATAACCGAAGGCTGCACCGGTTTCCAGACCCCGGAAGTTCGGAGAAATTCCAGGGCGGTACAGGGGCAGGTTGTTGATCAGACCCTTGATGAAATAGCCGCTGTTGACGGGTGTCGCAAGGTTGCCGACGCAGGGATCAGCAGCAGGAGTGACGGTCATGAGGTACGAGTGCTGAGGGGTTGAAACGGTCCGCAGGTCGCGGTCACTCGGCAGCGGTGATCACTCGACCAACAAGGACGATGAACACTGCGGGGAACACGATTCCGGTGATGGGCACGAAAATCGCAGGCAGCCAGGCAGCAGCGAAATCTCCAGTCATGTCGAGGCCAAAAGCTTCGCAGCTACTGTAAGTAGGACCGTTCTGACGGCCTGCTTCAGGTCCCGACGGCGACATAAAAGTTCAATCCGCATGCAGAACGTTCTCCTCCCCGGTGCCGTCGTGCTGCTCACGGTGGTGCTCTGGTTGCGCAGGAAGCCGGTGAAGCCGATGCTTTCCAGCACGGATGCCAGCCGTGTCGCACAGATCAATCGTGCCCAGTTGGAACTGGTGATTGAGCCCGCTGCTGATGGGGAATCCGCCGATGCTTCTCTGGAGTCCTGGACGGCGCCGAGCAGTCCCTTGGAGCGTCTTGCCCTGGAGCGTCGTCTCAAGGCTGATATGGAGGCTGGACCCGAGGAGCGTTTGCGCGCTGTTCGTTTGGCTGCCCGATGGGGACACCGTTCGGCGCTGCCCCTGCTGCGCCAGGCGCTGCGGGACAGCGATGCGCGTGTGGTGGAAGCAGCTGCCGCTGCGATCGCACCGTTCCGCGGCGCGCCGGCCGCTGCCCCGATCCGTCAGCCGGCTCGGCCGCCGCGCAATGTTTCGCGGATGCGATAAATCGGGCGATCCTGGCTTTCGTGGTAGGTGCGGATCAGCAGTTCGCCCAGCAGTCCGAAGCAGAACAATTGAATGCCAGCCAAGCCAAGCACCACCGCCAGGGTGAGCAGTGGGCGATTGGCAATGTCGCCTCCCATCACCTTGATCACCAGCAGATAGGTGCTGGTGATCAGGCTGGCGGCGATGGCCAGGAGCCCCCCGAAGCCGAACACGTACATCGGCCGGGTCAGAAAACGCTTCATGAACCAGACGGTGAGCAGATCCATCAGCACGCGGAAGGTGCGATCGATCCCGTACTTGCTGCTGCCGAACTGACGCGCCCGGTGGTTCACCTTCACTTCGGTGATCCGTGCACCCTCGATGAAGGCCAGGGCGGGAAGAAAGCGATGCAGCTCCCCATAGAGCCGCATGTCTGAGAGCACCTCGCGGCGGTAGGCCTTGAGGGAGCAGCCGTAGTCATTCAGCGGCACACCGGTTACCCGGCCGATCAAGCGGTTGGCGATCCGGGAGGGAAGTTTGCGCTGGAGGGCGGCGTCCTGGCGCTGATGGCGCCAGCCACTGACGAGGTCGTACCCCTCTCGCAGTTTGGCCAGCAGCATGGGGATGTCGGCTGGATCGTTCTGCAGATCTCCATCGAGGCTGACGATCACCTCTCCGCCAGCTACATCAAACCCAGCCGCCATGGCTGCGGTTTGGCCATAGTTCTTGCGCAGCAGCACAGCCACCACTTCGGGCACTTCGGCGCTGAGCTGGGCCAGCACGTTCGCGGTGCGGTCGCTGGATCCGTCGTCGACCAGGACCAGCTCAAACGCCTCATCGCTTGGACGCAGTGCTGAAAGGAGCTGCTCAACCAGATGAGGCAGGCTTTCCTCTTCGTTGTACAGCGGCACCACCACCGAGAGATTCAGGGGTGCACTCATGCCGGTCGCGCTGCGAGTCGCTCAACTTAAGCAGGGGCCCGGTTCATCCGGCAGCCAGCGTCAGGAGAGATGCGATCCGTCATGGCAACGCACCACACGGCCTGCGCCGCGGAATTCAGCCCTGTAGTGGCAAGCCACCGGGTGTTGATCGCTGCTGTGCAAGCTGTCGATGCCGATCCCATTGCGCCCATGGTCCTGGCCTGAGCTGTGGCGGTAGCGGCCCTCGCCGAGATGGATCCCCACATGGGTGCAACGCCGCCGTGTGCCAAAAAACAGCAGATCTCCAGGGCGCAGCAGGCTGTGATCGTCGGGTAGAGCGGCAACAGGTTGGCAGAACCGCTCCTGTTGATAGGCATCTCGCGGAATCCAAATGTCCTGGCTGGCGAAGGCCATCTGCATCAGACCGGAACAATCCATGTCCGGTTCTGTGGTGCCTCCCCAGAGGTAGACATTGGGGCGCTGCTGGGCGGTTTCGCTCCAGGCGAGCACGCTGGGCAGACGTCGTTCAATCTCCGTCGCGCTCAGCGGCGACGGTCGCCAGGCTGCGCATCGCTCAGCTCGCCCCAGAACCGCCTCGAGTTCGAGCCAGCAGCGGTAGCCATCCTCCAGCAGCTGAACAGCGATCCTCTTGGGCTGCCTCTCCAGAATGCGAAAACGGCGTCCACGACAGGCCTGGGTGGTCAGACTCGCGCCGTCAGATCGCGAATAACCATTCACGTCAGTGCACAGCTGCCAACTGGAGCCTGTCTGAATCAGGTCCGGGGCCAGCAGGGTGCCTAACGTCGCCATGGCCCAATCGAATCGCTATGGCGTTCTACCGTCCCGATCCCGCCATGGCGGCTCGGCTTGAGGCGGCCCTCGATGGGCTCGATGCCGACGGTCGCCCGGGGCTGCGCAACAGCTTGGCGATCACCTGGGTGCGGTATGACGACGCTGCACCGGAGGCGGGTCAGGGCCGTGGTGCTTCCTGGAACCAAGACCGGATCCTCTACCCGGCCAGCGTGGTGAAGCTGTTCTATGCCGTCGCCGTTGAGCAGTGGCTGCAACGGGACCTGATCCCTGAGAGCGACGAATTGCGGCGCGCGATGCGTGACATGATCGCCGATTCCAGCAACGATGCCACGGGGCTTGTGGTGGATCTGCTCACAGGCACCACCAGCGGCCCTGCCCTCCATGGCGAACGCTGGGAGCTTTGGATGCAGCAGCGTCGCTTGATCAATGGTTGGTTGCAGAGCCTGGCCTGGCCGGAACTTGAGGCGGTGAATTGCTGCCAGAAGACCTGGGGTGATGGTCCCTATGGCCGGGAGAAAATGTTCTATGGGGCCGACAACGGCAACCGCAATGGCTTGTCCACGGTTGCGACAGCCCGGATGCTGGAGGCGGTGATGACCGGTGCGGTGGTGTCGCCACCGGCCTGTCGTCGGCTGCAGGGTCTGTTGCGGCGCTCGCTCGACCAAAAGCAGCGTCGCGCTGATCCTGAAAACCAGGTGGATGGCTTCCTCGGCGAAGGCCTACCTGAGGACGCTCTGCTGTGGAGCAAGGCCGGCTGGATGAGTCAGGCCCGTCATGACGCTGCTTGGTTCCAGGCGTCTGAACAGCAGCCGCCCAGCTTGCTGGTGGTGTTCACCACGGGGCCTGATCGTGCCAGGGACGCATCCCTTTTGCCGGAGCTGGCACGGCAACTCAACGTGTTCACCAGCTCAGAGGAGCCGGCGGATTGAGTTGATGGACTTGGAACGGAGAGGGAGGGATTCGAACCCTCGACAGAAGTTGCCTCCTGTAACTCCTTAGCAGGGAGCCGCTTTCAACCACTCAGCCACCTCTCCAGCGGCGCACCCAGAGTACCAAGTGCTGGGCAGGTGGTCAGACTTCAACGCGGGGCAGACGTCGTTTGAAACCACAGAGGATCTCCCAGGGAATCGAGCCGCAGTGGTTGCTCCAGCTTTGAGGGCTTAATTCCAGGTCGCCGTCCTGGCCCAGCAGAGTCACGATGTCGCCTTGCTCCAGCTCAGCTGCATCGGTGGCATCCAGCAGGAGCTGGTCCATGGTGATGGCTCCCACCTGAGGCAGCTGGCGATTGCGATGCAGGGCGTGAATGTGCCCGCTGAGGGACCGGAGCACACCATCGGCATAGCCGATCCCGACCACCGCAAGCCGCGTGGGGCGCTGGGTGATGAAGCGATGGCCGTAGCTGACTCCAGTGCCGGCGGGCACGTCGCGGATCAGGCTGACCCGGGCACGAACCGCCAGGGCGGGTTGCAGGGGAATGACGTTGCTCAGATGACTGGCGGGGGCATGGCCGTACAGGGCTAATCCAACGCGCACGAGGTCGTGGTGCAGCTCCCGGTTGAGCAGGGTCCCTGCCGAGTTGGCCAGATGGCGGGTGATGCCGGCACCCGCTTGGGGCAGGGCCGAGAGCATGCTCACGAAGCGCTCCTGCTGGAGGCTGGTCAAGGCATCGTTCGGCTCATCGGCACAGGCCAGGTGGCTGTAGATGCCCTCCAGATTGAGGTGTTCCAGGCTGTTCAGCTCCGCCGCGGTCTGATGTCCCTCGCTGAGGGAGCAGCCCAGCCGTGCCATGCCGGTGTCGATCTTCAATTGCACGTCGAAACATCGACCGCTGTCGGCAGCCAGAGCGTTGCAGAGCTGGGCATCCCTGAGGCTGCTCAGGGTGGGCATCAACCGCCAGTGCAGGCAGGTGCGCAGGTCGTCCGGTTCATTGAGGTTGCTGAGCAACAGCACTGGTGCTTCCAGCCCGGCTTGCCGCAGCTCAAGGCCTTCCTGCAGCGTGGCTACGCCAAGGCTGGTGGCTCCCCCCTGAAGGGCAGCCCGTGCCACCGTCTCCGCGCCGTGGCCGTAGCCATCGGCCTTCACCACCGCCATCAGTTGGGTGCGAGCACCGAGGTGTTGGCAGAGCGCCCTGGCGTTGGCCCGAATCGCTGCAGGTGAAACCTCCACCCAGGCGCGCTGACGTGGATTCAGCTCCGGAATCACAGGCGGTGCTCGGCGCTACCGAGACAGCTTCACATCGCCGATAGCATGACCATTATTGAGTGAGCTGGCATGGGCCAGGTTCTCGTTCTCAATGCGTCCTACGAGCCGCTCAATATCACCACCTGGAGACGGGCTGTGGTGATGATGCTGAAGGGCAAGGCCGAGAGTCTGGAACACGACCCCTGTCGGCAACTGCGTCAGGGCACCCACCTGCCAACGGTGATCCGCCTGCGCCAGTACGTTCGCGTTCCCTTTCGTCAGCTGCCCCTGACGCGTCGCAACCTCTTCCAGAGGGACAACCACACCTGCCAGTACTGCGGCAGTCGTGACAATCAGTTGTCCATCGACCATGTGATGCCCCGTAGTCGGGGAGGTGGCGACACCTGGGAGAACGTGACCACGGCTTGCCTCAGCTGCAATGTGCGCAAAGGCAATCGAACTCCAAAGGAAGCCGCCATGCCTCTGCGGCATGTGCCGCGGCGACCGGCCAGCAGCCTCAGTTTTGAGGCCCGGCGCCAGATCCATTCCGGTCATCACCAGGAATGGGCGAAGTACGTGATCGGTGCTTGACCGTCAGGCCTCGGCCTGATCGCTCAGCGCTTCCAGTTTCTGACGTTGCTCTTCGGCGATGCAGGCACCAATCAGGTCTTCTAGCTGGCCCTCCAACACAGGTTCCAGGGTGAAGTTTCGGCCCAGCCGGTGATCGGTGGTTCGGTTGTCTTTGTAGTTGTAGGTGCGGATTTTTTCGGAGCGGTCACCACTGCCCACTTGGGCGCGTCGGTCGCTGCTTTCGCGTTCTGCGGCAGCCGCCTGCTCCCGTTCCAACAATTTGGCGCGCAGGATCTCCAGGGCCCGTTCCCGGTTCTGCAGCTGGGAGCGTTCCTGGGTGCAGAACACGCGGATGCCCGTGGGTTTGTGGAGAAGGTCCACGGCTGTTTCCACCTTGTTGACGTTCTGCCCCCCAGCACCGCCTGAACGCGCGGTGCTGATGTCGAGATCCTTCGGGTCGAGCTGAACTTCCACGGCATCGGCTTCGGGCATCACGGCCACCGTGGCTGTTGAGGTGTGGACCCGACCCTGGGATTCCGTGGCCGGGACCCGTTGCACCCGATGCACTCCCGCTTCAAATTTCAGTTGGCTGTAGACGCTGTCGCCACGCACCGACAGGATCAGTTCGCGAAACCCGCCAAGGTCGGCCTCGGTGCAGCTGATGGATTGCACGGCCCAGCCCACTTTTTGGCTGTACCGCTCATACATCCGTGCTAAGTCACCGGCCCAGAGACAGGCCTCGTCGCCGCCTGCGCCGGCACGAATTTCCAGCATCACACTGCGCTCATCGCGGGGATCCCGCGGCAGCAGAGCCAGGGTGAGCCTCTCCGTCAGCGTTGCGTGCTGTTCCTGGAGGCTGGCCAACTCATCCTGCGCCAGTTCCTCCATTGCAGCGTCACCGCGACTGTCTTTCAGCAGCTGACGTGCGGAATCACGCTCGGATTCGAGCTTCTGGAGTTCCTCGAAGTCGAGCACGAGTGGCTCAAGTCTTGATCGCTCCCGTGCGATCGATTCAAGCCGCTTCGGATCAGCGGCCACATCAGGGTCAGCCAGCTGCCGCTCGAGGTTGCGGAAGCTGGCTGTGGCTGTTTCCAGCCGTGTGAACAAGGTCGAGGCGTCCATGCCCCGTTCTCACCCTCAGGCCTTGGACTCGGCCTTGGCAGAGTCGGCACCTTTTTTCTTGGTGCCCATGCCGTACTTCTTCATGAAGCGGTCCACACGCCCCTCGGTGTCGAGGATCTTCTGGGTGCCGGTGAAGAAGGGGTGGTTGCCGCTCCAGACGTCGACGTGGATCTCCGGCTGGGTGGCGCCTGTGGTCATGACCACTTCGCCGTTGCAGATCACCTTGGCGTCGGGATACCAGGTGGGATGAATGTCGGGCTTTGGCATCGGTAAAAAAATCAGCGCTTGGAGAACTGAGGAGCCTTACGGGCTTTCTTGAGGCCGTACTTGCGGCGTTCCTTGGCACGGGGGTCGCGGCTGAGGTGACCTTCCGTCTTCAGCGGCTTGCGGTTGTCGGCAGACAGTTCGCACAGGGCGCGGGCTGCACCTTGCTTGATGGCGCCGGACTGACCGGTGAGTCCACCACCGTGAACATTGACGAGGATGTCGTACTCGCTGCTGAGGCCGAGGGTCTCCAAGGGAGCCTTCACCGCTGCGATGTACGAGGGGTTGTAGTTCAGATAGTTGTCACCGGGACGACCATTGATGGTGATCGTTCCATTGCCGGGGACGAGACGAACACGGGCGACAGAGGTCTTGCGACGACCGGTGCCCCAGTAGACGACGGAGTTGTTGCTCATTGGGCGGATGCGGAGGGGTTGAGCTGAAGAGGCTGGGGCTTCTGAGCGGCGTGGGGATGCTCGGTGCCTTTGTAGACCTTGAGCTTGCGGAACATCTGGCGGCCCAGGGCGTTGTGGGGGAGCATGCCTTTGATGGCCTTCTCCACGATCCGCTCGGGGATCCGTTCCTGCAGAGCTTCGAAGGTTTCCACCTTCATGCCGCCGGGACGACCGGAGTGACGGCGGTACAGCTTCTGCTGGGGCTTACGGCCGGAGACTTTGATCTTCTCGGCGTTCACGACGACGACAAAATCACCGGTGTCCAGATGGGGGGTGAAGCTGGGGTTGTTCTTGCCACGCAGCACGGCGGCCACTTCAGTGGCCAGGCGGCCGAGGGTTTGATTCTCAGCGTCCACCACGTACCACTGGCGGTCGATCGAATCAATCGGGGGGAGAGAGGTCTTGTTCATCGCGCCGGCATGCCGGTTCGGTTATGTCCCGCCTGAAGAAGCGGAACTGGGCAAAGGGGTCGGTCCAGAACTGGACCTGACGGGGCTAAAGATCGAGCTTACTCTTCGGCCCTCCAGCTCCAGTGAGTTGGGCAGCTTTCGAAGTAGAGGCCCGTTTATCCCGGCGTTGAGGGTGGATCCGGTGGCGGATCGCTCTCGGCCAGAAAAAACCACGGCTGACAATCGTACCAGCCGGCTTTGGTGAAGATGGGCTCGGCATAGCCAGCCCGAAGCAGGCAGAGGCCCGTGGCCGGCGCCGCCTCTTTCACCTCATGGCGTCGTCGTTCCCTCCAGCGCTGTTCAAAGGCGGCAACACTGAGACGGTGCTCGCCAACGGCCACCAACTGGGCCATCAGCAGGCGAACCATGCCGTACAGAAAACCACTGGCCTGAATCTCAACCCGCAGTAGATCGCCTTGGCGCTCCACGAGCACCTCCTGCACGGTGGTTCGGGCATGGGCGCGACGGCTGCCTGCCTTCATGAAGGCGCTGAAGTCGTGCAGACCAAGCATGCTGCTCAAAGCGTCCCGCATACGGGACTCATCCAGCCTGTGTTGGTAACGGTGCCAGCTCCAGGGGCTTAAAAACAAATTGGGGCGGCGCCCGTTGTGAATCGTGTACCGGTACCGCCTGTAGGTGGCGGAGTAACAGGCATGCCAATCCAGGGGACGGGCGACGGATTCGCGCACACGAATGGTGCTCGGCAGGCGTCCGTTCAAGGCCGGGGCCCATTTGCGAGCTGGGATCGGCCCACTGCAGTCGAAGTGCACCACCTGACCGGCGGCATGAACGCCGGCATCGGTGCGACCGGCGGCAAAGGTCTGCACCGGTCGGTGCGGATCAAGCTGGGCGATGGCGTCCTCCAGCACGGCCTGAACACTGCGACCGTTGCGTTGGCGCTGCCACCCACAAAACGAAGAACCCTCGTACTGAAGGCTGAGTGCGATCCGCTGAAGGGACGCTGGCTCAGGACCTGCAGACGAGGGTTGGGTGTTCAAACGTCAGAACTGACGTGAGGTCTGATCAGACCAGTTCAATGATGGCCATCTCGGCGTTGTCGCCACGACGGGGAACGGTGCGGGTGATGCGGGTGTAGCCACCCTTGCGATCGCTATAGCGGTTGGGAGCCTTGTCGAAGAGGGCATGCACCAGCTGCTTGTCGTAGATGTAACCCATGGCCCGGCGACGGGAGGCGAGGCTGCCGTCCTTGGCCAGGGTGATCATGCGCTCGGCTTCGTCGCGAAGCGCTTTGGCCCGGGCCTTGGTGGTGGTGACCCGACCTTCGCGAATCAGCTGGGTGGTCAGGGCGCGCAGCATTGCCTTGCGCTGGTCAGCTGGACGTCCCAGCTGAGGAACTCGGCATTGATGACGCATGGTTCTGTCGGTGACGAAGACGAAAAAGGACGTTCAGGCCGTTCTGCAGTTATGCAGAAGTGCGGCTCTGGGGGATGGAGATGCCGATGCGCTCGAGGGCTTCGATCACTTCATCAGCGGATTTGGAACCGAAGTTCTTGATCTCCAGAAGATCCTCGTAGCTGAAGCCCATCAGGTCAGACACGGAGTTGACCTGGGCCCGCTTGAGGCAGTTGTAGGCGCGAACCGAAAGGTTCAGTTCCTCAAGAGGAATCTGTGCTTCCGCCGAGGGCTCGGGTTCAGCAGGAACTTCCTCCACGAGAGTGACCGTGGCCAGCGGCTGGAACAGCTCAATCAACTGATTGGCTGATTGAGCCAGGGCGTCGTCGGGGGTCATGGAGCCGTCGGTGACGATCTCCATCCGCAGGCGCTCGCGGGCCGAACCGCCTTCGGCAACGGCGGTTTCGTCGATGCTGAAGTTGACCCGGGTCACGGGCATGAACACGGCATCGATCTGGAGCAGATCGATGGCACTGGTTTCTTCGTTGTGACGATCCACCGGGCGATAGCCAACGCCGCGCTCGACGTGCACTTCCAGCTCGAGGCTGTGGCCGTCGGCAACGGTGGCGATCGGACGATCGGCGTCCACCACCTGCACCTGAGAGGAGAACTGAAGATCTCCGGCCTTCACTTCAGCGGGACCAGCCACCACGAGACGACCGATCTCGAGTTCGGCTGAACGGCTGTTGACGGTGAGCTCCTTGCAGTTCAGCAGGATGTCGAGAACGTCTTCACGGACCCCAGGAACCGTGGCGTATTCGTGATTGACACCGGCAATCCGGATTGCGGTGACAGCACTGCCTTCCAGCCCACCCATCAGCACGCGGCGCAGCGCGTTGCCCAGGGTCGTGGCCTGGCCACGCTCGAGGGGACCGATCAGGAAAACGCCGGACTGGGCGCGATCCTCGGCCACCTGATGCTCAATGCGATCAATCTGGTACTGCAACACGGTCTGAATCGGGGTAAGGGGAGAAACCGGACGGAAATCAGCTCGGTTCAGACGCGGCGGCGCTTGGGCCGGCGGCAACCGTTATGGGGCAGGGGGGTGACGTCGCGAATCAGGGTGATTTCGAGGCCAGCAACCTGGAGAGCCCGGATGGCGGTCTCACGGCCTGAGCCAGGACCCCTCACCAGCACTTCGATCTGACGCATGCCTTGGTCAAGGGCGCGACGTGCTGCTGCTTCTGCAGCGGTTTGAGCCGCGAAGGGGGTGCCTTTGCGAGCACCTTTGAAGCCACTGGCACCTGCAGACGACCAGGAGATCACCTCACCGGCGGTGTCGGTGATGGACACGATGGTGTTGTTGAAGGTGCTCTGGATGTGAGCGACGCCGTTCGGGACGTTGCGCTTGGCCTTCTTGGGGCCGGATTTTTTGACGGTTTTAGCCATGGCCGTATGCAGTCAGGGATAAGGATGTAGAGGACTTACTTCTTCTTGCCGGCCACAGTTTTCCGCGCACCGCGGCGGGTGCGGGCGTTGGTGCGGGTGCGTTGGCCACGAACGGGAAGGCTCATGCGGTGGCGACGGCCACGGACGCAGCCGATGTCCTGCAGGCGCTTGAGGGCCATGCCCTCCTGACGGCGCAGATCGCCTTCGAGGGTGTATTCCTCCATGGCGTTGCGGAGCTTCTGAAGATCTCCGTCCTCCAGATCTTTCACCCGGATGTCGGGGTTCACGCCGGTTTTGGCCAGGATGGCCTGTGAGCGGGTGAGACCAACTCCGTAGATGTAGGTGAGGGACACTTCGATCCGCTTGTCGCGGGGAATGTCAACGCCGGCGATCCGTGCCACGTTCGTTTAGTTGAAAAGGACAGATGCCTCCGAAGTCCTGGAGGCGAGGAATGTTTCAGAACAGCGGGGGATCAGCCCTGGCGCTGTTTGTGCTTGGGGTTGGCGCAAATGACCATGACCTTGCCGTGGCGACGGATCACCCGGCACTTGTCACACATTTTTTTCACTGAGCTGCGCACCTTCATGAGGCGTGGCTCTCCAAATTTCCAAACGGCAACGTTACCATGCCGGTCAACCGAGAACGGACTCGATCCGCTTGGTGATCTCCTCGACTGTGCCCTGGGCGGGGACGGAAACCAGGAGACCCTTGTCGCTGTAGAAGCGAATCAGGGGTGCGGTTTTCTCGCGGTAAACCTCCAGGCGATTGCGGATCACCGCTTCGTTGTCGTCGGCGCGACCGCGGGCCAACAGCCGTTCAATCAAAACGGCGTCATCCAGCTCCAGCAGAACCACGGCCTGGATGGGTTGCTGCAATTCGGCCAGCAGGGGTTCGAGGGCTTCAGCCTGGGGCACCGTGCGCGGGAACCCATCAAGCAGCCAGCCATCGGTGGTGAGAGCCTTCATCTGGCTTTCCACAATCGCCAGCACAAGGGCGTCGCTCACCAGTTCGCCGCGGTTCATCACCGCTTCAGCTTCTTTGCCCAGATCGCTGCCGGCTGCGACTTCAGAGCGCAGCAGATCGCCTGTGGACAGATGCTTCATGCTGTTGGCATCGCACAGCCGAGCGGCCTGGGTGCCTTTGCCTGCTCCGGGAGGGCCAAGAAAGAGCAAACGATTTTTCATGGTTGCGTAAGCGTGAGGTGACGTAAACGGAAGGTGCGCTGCCCAGCAGCGCTCACTGGCGAACGAGGCCTTCGTAGCGTTGTGAGATCACATAGGTCTGCACCTGCTTGGCCGTGTCGATGGCCACACCGACAAGGATCAGCAGTGATGTGGCGCCAAGCCCCTGGAAGGTCTGCACATTCGTGGCGCGTTCGACGGCCGCGGGAATGATGGCGACAGCGCCGAGGAACAGACCACCCAGCAAGGTGAGGCGGTTCTGGACTCCTGAGAGATAAGTGGCCGTGGCGCTGCCGGGGCGAACGCCTGGAATTGCCACACCACCCCGTTTCAGGTTGGTGGCAATGTCAGCGGGATTCACCGTGAGCGAGGCATAGAAATAAGAGAAGCCCAGGATCAATGCAAAAAATGTGAGTGCGTATGGCCAGGGGTTCGCTGCCCCAGGATTCAGGGCACTGGCCGCACGGATCAACCACTCACTCTTGGTGAGGTTGGCGATGGTGACCGGCAGGAAAATCAGGGCTGAAGCGAAAATGATCGGCATCACACCTCCGGCATTCAGCTTGAGCGGCAGATAGCTCTGACGCGTGGGGAGCACACCTGCTCCACCCACCTGGCGCTTGGCGCTGACGATGGGGATACGGCGAGCTCCCTCCTGCACGAAGATGATTCCAACGATCGTGGCCAGGAACACCAGCGCCAGAACAATGATGCCCAGCACGGTGTCACGGTCACCGGTTTGAGCGGCTTCGATCGTGGCGCCGAGGGTACGCGGCAGGGTGGCGACGATGTTCAGAAAAATCACCAGGGAAGCCCCCTGGCCGATGCCCCGCTCCGTGATCACTTCACTCAGCCACATCACCACCATCGAGCCGGTCACCAGGGCCAGTGCCGTCTGCACCACAAAGGTCACTTCGCTCAGACCTTCCACGGCGTATTGGCGCAGGATCATGGCGAAGACGACGCTCTGGACTAGACCCCAACCGAGCGCCACATAACGGGTGATCTGGGCGATCTTGCGTCGGCCAGCCTCGCCTTCATTCTTCTGGAGGTCTTCCAGCTGCGGCAGCGCTGCGGTCAGCAACTGGAGGATGATCGAGGCGTTGATGAAAGGCAGGATCCCCAGGGCAAAGATGCCCAGGGTGGAGATCCCGCCGCCGGTGAAGATGTCGAGAAAACCGATCAGCTGTCCGCCTTGATCGATGAATTGCTTGAACGCTTCCCGATCGATTCCGGGCATTGGGATGTAGATCCCAAGACGCACCAACAACAGCAGGCCGAGTGTGGTGAGCACGCGACTGCGGAGGCCAGGGTTGGTGATCAGCTGGCCGATCACTTCGGAGGCGTTGGGGTTGCGACCCCGACTGACGAGCATGTCCGGAAGAAAGTGAAGTTGGGCGAAAAGCCAAGAAGCCGCCCGTGGATCGAAATCCAGCGGACGGCTCAGACCCTAGGGCTGACTTGGGGACGAGCCCTTAATTAGTCGAGGATTTCGCAGGTTCCGCCTGCGGCTTCGATCTTGGTGCGGGCCGAGGCGGTGAACGCCGCGGCTTGCACTGTCAGCTTTTTGGCTTTCAGTTCACCGTTGCCGAGCATCTTCAGAGGATGCTTGGGGCTGGTCACGATGCCGTCCTTGACCAGGGAATCCAAGTTGACAGTGCTGCCGTCCTTCAGGTCGTTCAACGCAGAAACGTTGAGCACGGTGAAGAACTTGGGATTCACCAGAGGGAAGTGCTTCAGCTTCGGCACCCGGCGGTACAGAGGCATTTGGCCACCCTCGAAGCCGGGGCGCGTGGGGCGACCCGAACGGGATTTCTGGCCGCGCATACCGAAGCCGCAGCTGGCACCCTGACCAGCGGCGATGCCGCGGCCCTTGCGCAATTTGCGGCGACGAGCGCCCTTGTTGGATTTGAGGGAATCGAGTCGGAGAGTCATCGCGAATCAGGAATAGATCTGTTCGAGGGAGATTCCCCGTTCCTTCGCCGTCTCCTTGTGGGTGCGGAGAAGCGACAGGGCCACCATGGCAGCCCGTGCATTGTTCAGGGGGGTCTTGCTGCCCAGGCGCTTGGCCAGGACATTCTTGATGCCGGCGAGTTCGAGCACTGTGCGGATGGAACCGCCAGCGATCACACCGGTACCAGGGGCTGCAGGGCGGATGAGCACGCTGGCAGCACCATCACGACCATTGGAGAGGGTCGGAATGGAGTTGTGGCGGGTCAACGGCACTTTGACGAGGTGTTTCTTGCCATCGGCAACACCCTTGCGGACGGCACCGATCACATCACCGGCCTTGCCGACACCAACGCCGACCTGGCCTTTCTCGTTGCCGACAACCACGATGGCCCGGAAGCTCATCTTCTTACCGCCTTTCACGGTCTTGGAGACGCGGCGGATCTGAACCACGCGCTCTTGCCATTCGGAATCGCGTTCCTGGCCGCGACGGCCACCACGCCGGTCGCCACGACGACCATCACGGTCGCCACGGCCGCGGCGCTGTTCCTGTTGCTGCTGCCCTTCGGCTGCCGCTGGAACGTCGGCCGCACCCGGCACGGCGTTGGGATTGGATTGGGGGGAGGAATCTGTCATGGGTTGAGCAGGAATCAGAACTGAAGGCCCGCTTCCCGGGCGGCATCGGCGAGGGCTTTAATCCGGCCGTGGTACAGATTTCCGCCGCGGTCGAACACCACCTGCTGGATGCCTTTGGCGATGGCGCGCTTGGCGACGAGTTCGCCGACGGCGACAGAGGCGTCGCAGCTGCCAGCCGGAGCCTTGAGGCCGGCGCGCAGCTCCTTGTCAACGGTGGAGGCGGAGCAGAGTGTGCTCTGGGCCGCGTCGTCGATGACCTGGGCGTAGATGTGGTTGTTGGAGCGGAACACGGCCAGACGCGGACGGTCTGAGGTTCCGGTGATGTGACGACGCAGACGCCGGTGGCGTTTTTGCGTCTGCTGTTTGCGGGACAGTTGGGACATGGTGGGTGAAGGGAAGGAACGTCAGGACAAGGCTTATTTCTTGCCGGACTTGCCTGCCTTGCGCAGGATGCGCTCGCCCTCGTACTTGATGCCTTTGCCCTTGTAGGGCTCGGGGGGACGGATGGCGCGGACCTTGGCGGCTTCGTTGCCCACCAGCTCCTTGTCGATGCCGGAGACGATCACCTTGGTGTTGTTCTCCACCTTGAAGGTGATGCCTTCAGGGGCTTCCATCTCGACGGGGTGGCTGTAGCCAGCACTCACCACGAGAGTTTTGCCTTTGACCTGGGCACGGGAGCCCACACCAACAATCTCCAGGGCCTTGCTGTAGCCGTTGTTGACACCCTCGATCATGTTGGCGACGAGGGTGCGGCTCAGGCCGTGGCGCTCACGGGAGATGCGCTTGGTGCTCGTGGGGGAAACCACAATGGTGTTGTTGTCCTGGCTGACGCTGACGCCTTCAGGGAGGGTGCGCTCCAGTTCGCCTTTGGGGCCTTTCACCTTGACGGTGAGACCGTCGAGGGAAACCGTGACCTTTTCAGGGACGGGAACGGGGTTTTTGCCGATTCGTGACATGGTTCAGCTCCGGATCAGTAGACGTAACAGAGCACTTCGCCACCGACGCCCTCACGACGGGCATCGCGGTCGCTCATCACACCCTTGGAGGTGGAGATGATCGCCACGCCCAGTCCGCCGAGGACCTTGGGCAGTGCGCGAGTGTTCTTGTAGATGCGGAGACCGGGCTTGCTGACCCGCTGCATGGAGCGGATGGTGGGCAGCCTGTGCTTGCCGCTGTACTTGAGGGCGAGCACCAGTTCGGTGCGAACGCCTTCACCCTGCTCGCTGATTTCGGAGATGAAGCCTTCCTGCTGCAGCACCTTGGCGATGCTGCGGGTCATCCGCGAAGCGGGGATCTTGGTGGATTCGTGACGTTTCTCACTCGCATTGCGAATGCGGGTGAGCATGTCGGAAATGGGGTCGTGGTTGGCCATAGGTGTCGACGGGGAGGGCTCAGTTGCTCTGGAACGGCATTCCCATCTCGCGGAGGAGGGCCCGGCCCTCTTCGTCCGAACGGGCAGTGGTCACGATGGTGATGTCCATGCCCCGGATCGCATCGATCTTGTCGAAGGAGATCTCAGGGAAAATGATCTGTTCGCGCACCCCAAGGGTGTAGTTGCCGCGGCCATCGAAACTCTTGGGGCTGACCCCGCGGAAGTCGCGGATGCGGGGCAGCGCAAGGTTGATCAGGCGCTCGAGGAAGGCATACATCCGATCACCACGGAGGGTGACGGCACAGCCGATTGGCATGCCCTGCCGAATCTTGAAGCCGGCGATGGCTTTTTTGGCACGGGTCACAACGACCTTCTGGCCGGTGATCTGCGCCAGCTCATTCACCGAAGCCTCGAGGGACTTGGCATTGGCGGCGGCTTCGCCGAGACCCCGGTTGACGGTGACTTTCACCACCTTGGGGACTTCATGGATGTTGGTGAGGGAGAGATCCTTCTGCAGCTTGGGCTGGATGGTCTCCCGGTAGCGCTTCTTGAGTGACATAACGGGTTGGGGTGCTTCTGGGCGTGGTCAGAAGTCGGGATCAGTCGAGGACTTCACCGGTTTTCTTCAGCCGGCGCTTCTTGGTGCCGTCCTTCTCGACGACGATTTCAACGCGGCTTGCCACCTTTTTGGCGGTGGAATACAGCATCACGTTGGAGGCATGCAGGGAGGCTTCCTCCGTCACGATGCGGCCCGTCTCGCCCTCCTGGGTGGGCTTTTCGTGGCGGGTGCGCATGTTCACGCCCTCCACGACGACACGGTTTTCGTTGGGCAGGGTGCGCAGAACGGCGCCGGTCTTGCCCTTGTCCTTGCCGGCGATCACCTGAACGGTGTCGCCCTTGCGGATGCGCATCTTGATGCGCTCGGTGGCCTTGGCCTTGGTGGTTGCAGTCGCCATGGTCAGATCACCTCCGGAGCGAGGGACACGATTTTGGTGAAGCTGCGGTCACGCAGCTCACGGGCCACCGGTCCGAAGACGCGGGTGCCTTTCGGGTTTTTATCGTCGTTGATGATGACGGCGGCGTTGTCGTCGAAACGGATCGAGTTTCCGGTTTCACGACGCATGGTGGCTTTGGTGCGCACCACAACGGCCTTCACCACGTCGGACTTTTTGACGCCCATGTTGGGGGCGGCATCCTTCACGGCGGCAACGATCACGTCGCCCACGTGGGCATAGCGACGGTTGGTGCCGAGGACGCGAATGCACTGAATGCGCTTGGCGCCGCTGTTGTCGGCAACGGTGAGATAGGACTCCTGCTGGATCACTGCTTCACCTCCTGAGCTTCAGCCTTGTTGGCTTCCTCAGCTGCAGCTTTCGGGCTGTGGCTGAGAACCTCGGCGATGGCCCACCGCTTTTGGCGGCTCATCGGACGGGTTTCAGTGATGCGAACGCGGTCACCGACGCGACAGGTGTTGTCTTCGTCGTGAGCCTTGTAACGGGTGGTACGGCTGACCGTCTTTTGATAGATGGGGTGTGGGAAGCGGCTTTCCACCGCGACCACCACCGTTTTTTCCATCTTGTCGCTGACGACGGTGCCGATCCTTTCCTTGACTGCCATGGTTACGGAGTGGGGGATCAGGAGGCGGTGGAGCGCTGGCGCTCCGACTGCACCGTCAGCAGCTGGGCCAGCTTGATGCGGACCTCTTTGAAACGGTGCGTGTTAGCGAGCTGGCGGGTGGCCTGCTGGAAACGGAGTTGGAACAGCTCGCGGCGCAGGCCGTCGATCTGTTCGTTGATGTCCGAATCGGACAGGCTGCGCACATCGGCGGCGTTGGGACGGGCCATGGTCAGGACTCCACGGTGACGGCTTCAGAAGCTGCCGGAGCCTTGGCACCAGCTGACTTCTCCTGCTCATCCAGTTGGATGAACTTGGTCTTCACGGGAAGCTTGTACTGCGCGAGGCGCATGGCTTCCCTGGCGATTTCGGGGGTGATTTCATCACCGCCCATCTCGAACAGGATCCGGCCGGGCTTGATCACCGCCACCCAGAATTCTGGGTTGCCCTTACCGGAACCCATCCGGGTTTCGGCAGCGCGCATGGTGACCGGCTTGTCGGGGAAGATCCGGATCCAGATTTTCCCGCCACGCTTGACGTAGCGGGTCATGGCACGACGGCTGGCCTCGATCTGGCGCGAGGTGATCCAGCCACATTCCTGTGCCTGCAGCGCGAATTGTCCGAAGGCGATGGTGTTGCCCCGGGTGGCGACGCCGCGCATGCGGCCTCGCTGCTGCTTACGGAATTTGACGCGTTTTGGACTCAGCATGGTTCAGGCCTCCTGTTCAACCCTCGTTTGAGCGGTCTTCGAACTGTTGGGGCCGACGGCTGGCCCGGCGCCGGGGGGCGGCACCCACCGGCATGGGCTGAGCCTGTTCGCTCAGCACTTCGCCCTTGAACACCCAAACCTTGATGCCGAGCACGCCGTAGGTCGTGCTGGCCACCTTGGTGGCGTAGTCGATGTCGGCACGCAGGGTGTGCAGGGGCACCCGACCCTCGCGGGTCCATTCCGTCCGGGCGATCTCAGCACCGTTCAGGCGACCGGAGACCTGGATCTTCAGACCCAGAACGCCGGCACGCTGAGCGCGCTGCACAGCCATGCGGATGGTGCGGCGGAAGGCCACACGCTTCTCCAGTTGTTGGGCGATGTACTCGGCAAGGAGGAAGGCATCACCGTCGACGCGTTCAACCTCGACAACATTGATCCGCACCTGACGACTGGAGTCGCCGATGGTCTTCTGAATGCCGGAGCGAAGCTCTTCGATGCCGCTGCCTTGACGGCCGACCAGCACGCCGGGGCGTGCGGTCTTGAGTTCAACTTCCAGTTGATCGGCCTTACGGGCGATCAGCACATCGCTGATGCCGGCGGAGCCGTACTTCTTGTGGATGAACTTGCGAATCCGGTCGTCCTCCTGGAGGAGGGCCGGATAGTTCTTGCTGGAGGCGTACCAGCGTGACCGGTGTTCCTGGGTGATCCCCAGGCGCAGACCGGTTGGGTTGATTTTGTGTCCCATTGGGTCAGAGTCCTCGGGGGTCAGGAATCGGTCTGAGCCGCCACAGCAATGCTGATGTGGCAGGTCTGTTTCTTGATCTGGTAAGCCCGGCCCTGGGCGCGGGGGCGATAGCGCTTCATGGAGGGGCCCATGTCAGCGGTCGCGCTCGAGATCACCAGAGATGAGGGGTCGAGACCGAGGTTGTGCTCAGCGTTGGCCACCGCAGACCGGAGCACCTTGGTGATCGGGCCGGTGGAGCGGTAGGGCATGAACTCGAGCATGATCAGCGCGTCGCGATAGGTGCGGCCACGGATTTGGTCGAGCACACGGCGCACCTTCGACACGGAGCCTCGGATGAAGCGACCGTGAGCCTGGGCGGTGGGTGCCGTTTGGGTTGACGATGTCATGGTTTAGCGGCCTCCTTTCTTGTCTCTGATGTGGCCCTTGAAGGTGCGGGTGGGAGCGAACTCTCCCAGCTTGTGGCCCACCATCTGCTCGGTGATGAACACCGGCACATGGGTGCGGCCGTTGTGAACCGCGATCGTGTGGCCGATCATCATCGGCAGGATCGTGGAGGCCCGTGACCAGGTCTTGATCACAGACTTGTCGTCGTTGTCGTTCTGCTTTTCAACCTTGCGAAGCAGGCTGTCGGCAATAAACGGACCTTTTTTGAGTGAACGTCCCATAACGGTTTAAGCAAGCGGATAAGTGATGGTTTGCATCAGGAATCGCGTCCGCCACGGCTCCGCTTGGAGGTCTTGCGACGCTTCCGGAGCACGTATTGGTTGCTGGGTTTGTTCCGCTTGCGGGTCTTGAGACCGAGGGCGGGTTTGCCCCAGGGGGTCACCGGGCCGGAACGGCCGATCGGTGCACGACCCTCACCACCACCGTGGGGGTGATCGCAGGGGTTCATCACACTGCCTCGAACCTGAGGACGGCGTCCGAGCCAGCGGCGACGACCGGCCTTACCCAGGCTGGTGTTGCGCATCTCGGAGTTGCCGACCTCGCCGAGGGTGGCGTAGCACTCGCGGCGAACCAGGCGAACCTCGGTGGAGGGCAGCTTCAGAGCGACGTAGTCGCCTTCTTTCGCCATCACCTGGGCACTGGCACCGGCGGTACGGACCATCTGGCCACCACGACCGGCGTAGAGCTCAACGCAGTGAACCGCTGAACCGAGGGGCACCGAGGACAACGGCATGGCATTGCCGTTCTCGATCGGGGCATCAGGGCCGGAGACCACGGTCTGGCCCACCTGAACTCCTGCAGGAGCAAGGATGTAGCGCTTCTCGCCATCGGCGTAGAAGAGCAGTGCCAGACGCGCATTGCGGTGCGGGTCGTAGTGAATCGCGGCCACCTTGGCGGGGACACCGTGCTTGTTGCGACGGAAATCCACCACGCGATAGAGGCGCTTGTGGCCACCACCGCGGTGGCGGCAGGTGATCACACCGCGGTTGTTGCGGCCCTTGCGGCGGTGTTTGGCCACCACCAGGGTCCTCTCCGGCTTGCGGCTGGTGATCTCACTGAAATCAGTGACCACCCGGGTGCGGGTACCGGGGGTGTAGGGGCGGAAATTACGGATTGCCATGACGATTCAGACCCCTCAGGACTCAGGGAAGAGTTGGATCGAGTTGCCCTCCGCCAGGCGCACCACGGCTTTCTTCACCTGGGCACGTTTGCCGGCGAAGCGACCCATGCGACGGGAGCGTCGCGGGGGATTCATGGTGCTGATGCCGGTGACCTTCACATCGAAGAGCTGCTCAATGGCGGCCTTGATGTCGGGCTTTGCGGCGCGGTGGTCCACCTCGAAGGTGTACTGGTTGATTTCGAGGGCGCGGGTGGCCTTCTCGGTGATCAGGGGACGGCGGATCACATCCGCCAGGCGTCCTTGGAAACGTTCAGTCATCGCCGTAGACCTCCTGGATGGTTGCGAGAGCTTCCTCGCCCAGCACCAGAGCATTGGCGTGGAGCAGGTCGAAGACGTTCAGCTGATCTGCGGAGATCAACTTGACTTTCTCCAGGTTGCGCACGGAACGGCGCACAACATCGGAGGGGTTCGTCAGAACGATGAGCACCTTGGAGCCGGCAGCAACACCGAGGCGACCCAGAGCATCTGTGATCTCACGGGTCTTGGGGGCCTCCAGCGAAGCACCGAAGTCCTTCACGACGGTCACATCGTCAATGCGGGCCATCAGCGCGGTGCGCAGGGCCAGACGACGCTCCTTGCGGTTCATCGCAAGGTTGTACGTGCGGGGCTTGGGTCCAAAGATGATGCCGCCGCCGGGTTTCAGAGGAGTGCGGATCGATCCCTGACGGGCTCGACCAGTTCCTTTCTGCTTGTAGGGCTTGCGACCACCACCGCGCACTTCTGAGCGGGTGAGGGTGCTGGCGGTTCCTTGGCGTGCATGGGCCTGCTGACGCAGAACGGCCCGATGCATCAGGTCAACGGCGGTGGTCTCTTTGGCCACCTTCAGGTCCAGGGTTGCCTTGCCGGCTTCCTTGCCCTGCCAATCACGAACGACACAACTGGCCATCACTTACCTCCTTTGGCGGGCTTGGCGCCCACGCGCAAGGCCGGGCGGATGTTGAGCAGCGCACCAGGCTTGCCGGGCACGGATCCCTTCACCACCAGCAGGTTGTGCTCGCTGTCCACCTTGAGGATGGTCAGGCCGCGGGTGGTGATTTTCTTGCCGCCGTAGCGACCGGCCATCCGCTTTCCGGGATAGATGCGGCCCGGGGTCGTACCGGCACCGGTCGAACCGGGCTCGCGGTGGTTCTTCGAACCGTGGGTCATCGGACCCCGGCTGAAGCCGTGGCGCTTCTGGTAGCCAGCGAAGCCGCGGCCGACGGTGTCACCGCTGACGTCCACCTTCTGGCCGGCTTCGAAATCGCCGACGGTGATGGCGCCACCGAGTTCAAGACCTTCAACGCTGTCGACGCGGTATTCGCGCAGATGACGCAGAAGGCCCTCACCGGATTTGTTGAGGTGACCCTGGTCGGGCTTGTTGATCAGCTTCTCGCGGGTTTCGCCAAAGCCGATCTGCACTGCGGAATAACCGTCAGTGTCGTCGTTTTTGAGTTGGGTGATGCGGCAGGGGCCGGCTTCGATCAAGGTGACCGGAACAGCTCTGCCCTGCTCGTCGAAGAACTGGGACATACCCAGCTTCTTCCCGAGGATGCCGATGGACATGGATGGGGAGGAAGCGCCAGCGTGGACAACCACCAGGCGGAGAACCGCATGGGGTCAGGTGCTGATCGATTGGACGCAGACGTGGTTCGAAGCGGAACTCCCGAAGGAGTGGATTCGAATGGGCTAGCGAACGATTCAGCGAGGCTGGGACTTGCATCTGCACGATGTGCTGTTGCAGTTTCCCGACGGAGATCTCCGAAGAAAGCTTCCGTACTGGCCTGGGGATTCGACGCAATCGTCGAATCTGTTCTGCCGACTGGAGGCCCGGCTAGCGGACGGGCACAGAAACACAGAACAAACAACGAACTTACAACACCGACCTTCCCTCTCCCCTGATCCCTCTGCCTGCTGCCAGAATCTCCTCCAATCCCTGTAGCTGCCATGCCTCTGCTTCTCACCGGTCAGGCATTTCGCCGTGATCTCGAAGCCAATGGCTGCCTGGCGGTGCAGGCTCCGCTTGAAGGCGGTGCAGAAACCCGTCTATTAAGACGTCTGCGCGGCGCCGGTTACAGCACCCGCATGACATCGGCCCGTGGTCTTGGTGATCCGGAGGTGTTTCTCACCCAGAAGCACGGCATTCGTCCGCCCCATCTCGGTCATCAAAGTGTTGGTCGTGGAGCTGCTGTGGGAGAAGTGCAGGAGGTGGCTCCCCAGCTCGGCGACCTGTTTGAAGGTGATGCTCCCGTGGCTCTCTGGCTGCTGGAAGGCCAGGTGCTTTCGCGCTCCGAACTTCTTTCGCTCTGCGATCTCTGCAAGCGCGAACCGCGTTTACGCATCATCGTGGAGATGGGTGGTGCTCGCAGCCTGAAGTGGGAACCGATGACCACATATCTGAAGGCCTGACGCCGGACGACGCCCTCGTTCAGGGCTGCTGGGTCAAGCTGATCTGTGGAGCAAGCAACCAGGATCTGCCGGCCATTGCCGACCTGACCGCAGTTTTTGCGGCTGTTGGTGTTCATTGCGTTGATGTGGCGGCCGATCCAGCGGTTGCCCTGGCAGCGCGTCGCGGCCTGGACTGGGCTGAGGCGCAAACAGGGCGTCGCCCCTGGCTGATGGTGAGCCTCAGCGATGGCACCGATGCTCACTTCCGCAAGGCCTGGTTCGATCCTGGCCGCTGCCCTGTGGACTGTCCGCGGCCCTGCGAAAGGATTTGTCCGGCGTCAGCGATTCCGCCTGGTGCTGGCATCGACCAGCAGCGTTGTTATGGCTGCGGCCGCTGCCTGCCGGCTTGCCCCCATGGGCTGATTGAGGAGCGCGACCACCGCTTGGCGCCCGAAGAGGTGATCTCCCTGCTCCAATCGATTCAGCCCGATGCTGTGGAGATTCACACCGCATCTGGGCATGACGAGGGCTTCGCAACGCTGATCCAAAGCCTTCAGCAGCACAAGGTTCCCTTGCGGCGCTTGGCTGTGAGCTCCGGCTTGGAGGGCCACGGCGTGAAGGCCGATCAGTTGGCTGATTTGCTTTGGCGTCGCTACTCCCGCCTGCGGCAAGCCGGTTACAGACCCCTCTGGCAGCTGGATGGGCGTCCGATGAGCGGCGATGTGGGGGCTGGCACCGCGCGGGCTGCAGTTCAGCTCTGGCGTGCCATGCGGAGTCTGGCTCCGCCGGGCCCGCTGCAGCTGGCCGGTGGTACCAACGCCGCAACGCTGGAGTTCCTGCGTCCGGCGGAGCGACCGGCTGGCATCGCCTTTGGTGGTGTGGCCCGTCGCTTGCTGATGCCTGTGCTGGATGAGGCGCAAACCCGTGGTCTTGCCCTGTGGCAATGGCCCGAGGGTTGGAAGCTTGCCCTATCCCTCGCGCGTCCATTGGTTGCGCCATGGCTGCAGTGCTCTTGCTAGAAGGCTGAAACGCGCAGATCCCATGGGCACGCAACGGGTCACCGACGATCTGGATCGCCTTCTCGAGCTCCTGCCGGATGCCGTGCAGGAGCAGTTGCGGCCGGAAGAAGCGCGAGAGCAGTTGCTCGAGGTGGTGCTCGATCTGGGTCGGGTTCCAGAAGCCCGTTATCCAGGCCGTGCCCTGGCGTTGGGTTCCACGCCTTTGTCCCGCGAGGATCTAACGGCTGTGGTGGCCAGGCTCGGTCAGTTCGGTGGCGACAACCGGGCGGGAATTGAACGAACGCTTCACCGGATCAGCGCGATTCGCAACCGTCAGGGTGAGGTGGTCGGTTTGACCTGCCGGGTGGGCCGAGCCGTGTTCGGCACCGTTGCCATGGTGCGGGACCTCCTGGATGGAGGGCAGTCCCTGTTGTTGATGGGGCGCCCGGGTGTGGGCAAGACAACGGCGTTGCGCGAGATCGCCAGGGTGCTTGCCGATGAGCTGGAGCGGCGCGTTGTTGTGATCGACACGAGCAATGAGATCGCCGGTGATGGCGACATCCCGCACCCCGCGATCGGTCGGGCCCGCCGCATGCAGGTGGCTAGGCCTGAGCTGCAGCACCAAACCATGATCGAGGCGGTGGAAAACCACATGCCCGAAGTCATCGTGATCGATGAGATCGGCACGGAGCTGGAGGCGCAGGCCGCGCGCACCATCGCTGAACGTGGTGTTGTGCTCGTCGCCACAGCCCATGGCAATGCTTTGGCCAACCTGATCAAGAACCCCACCCTCAGCGATCTGGTGGGGGGCATTCAGGCGGTCACCCTCGGGGATGAGGAGGCCCGGCGGCGGCGCAGTCAGAAAACGGTGTTGGAGCGCGCCGCCGAACCAACGTTTCCGGTGGCGGTTGAAATGCATAGCAGGCAGCGCTGGGCCGTTCACACCGACGTTGCCGCCACCGTGGATCAACTGCTCCGGGGCCTGAAGCCAAGGGTTCAGGAGCGCGAGCTGACGCCTGAAGGGGGCGTTCAGCTAGTGGACCCGCCTCAGGCTTCCGGTTTGCTGCGGCCTCCGTCCCAACGGTCGTTTGCTGATCAGCCGGGCTCCGCTCCCGTGCCCATGCCTGCAGCCAGTGCCCAAGGGGCCAGTGCGGCAGAGGAACCACCTCCGCAGGAGACCAGCGCCGAGCATCTGCAGGTTCTCTGTTGCGGGGTTCCACCTCGTGTTGTGGAGGAGGCCATCCGTTCCCACGGTTGGAAGGCGCGGGTGGTGGAGGACTTGAGTGAGGCTGATGTGGTGTTGAGCGTTCGGTTGGGCCTCAGTCGTCAACCATCACTGCGTCGTCAGGCCAGGGATCTGGGGATCCCGATCCTGGTGATCAAGTCCGACACCCTGCCCCAGGTGACTCGTGCGATGGCCCGTCTTCTGCGCCGTCAGGCCACCGAAACAGCCGCAGAGGTCACCCCGCCGGATCAGGCGTCTCAAGATGATGAATTGGCTGCTCTCGAGGAATGCCGGCTTGCGGTGGAACAGGTGGTGATGCCGCAAGGCAGGCCGGTGGAGTTGCTGCCCCGCAGTGAGCGTGTTCTCCGTATGCAGGCCGACCTTGTGCGCCGTTACCGACTGCGCAGTGATGTCTTCGGTGAGGCTGAAATGTCACGCCTGAGGGTTTTCCCCCGCTGATCGGCCGTCGGTTGGTTCGCCCGGTGGATTGACGAAGGGTTGGCTGCTGTGGGTAACTATGTGTACTCCGGTGATCCGCAGGTCGCGGTTCAAACGGATCAATGGGCCGTCGCCAAGTGGTAAGGCAGCGGGTTTTGGTCCCGCCATTCCTAGGTTCGAATCCTAGCGGCCCAGTCTTTGTCCATGAATGACCGCCCCCTCCTGGTCTTTGATTTCGACGGGGTCATCGTTGATGGCATGGCGGAGTACTGGTGGAGTGCCTGGCATGCCTGTCGTGGTCTTGAGGCTGCTCCAGAGGGCTTGACGCCTGATCAGGTGCCAGACGCCTTCCGACAGCTGCGGCCGTGGGTGCATCACGGTTGGGAGATGGTTCTGCTGGCCGCGGAGCTGCCGGTGCTGAACCTTCAGGATTGGCTGCAGTCCTATGGGGAAGCGCAGGCCTCGGCACTGCAACGGCGTGGATGGCGGCCGGAGCAGCTGCAGGCGGCTCTTGATGACGCCAGAGATCAAGCCGTTCAGCAGAACCGTTCGGCTTGGTTGGCGCTGCATCGACCTTTCCCCGGCCTGGTGGAGCGGCTGCAGCAGTTGGAGGCTGAGGGGGTGGACTGGTCTGTTCTGACCACCAAAACCCAGGCCTTCACGGCTGAACTGCTGAACAGCCTTGGCCTGAATCCTTGGCGCCTGGATGGCCGTGAGGCTGGCGCCAAGCCTCAGGTGCTGCTTCAGCTTCAGCAGCAGCGAAGGCTGTGTGGCTTCGTGGAAGACCGCCGCGCGACGCTGGAGGCGGTGCGCTCAACCCCAGGGTTAGAAAAGTTGCCCTGTTTTCTGGTGAGTTGGGGCTATCTTCGCCCCCAGGATCAGAGCGGTCTTCCCTCAGGGGTTGCCCTGCTCCATCCAGATCGTTTTCGGGCCCCCCTGGCGCAGTGGCCCTGATTCGTTACGGTACGCTTGTACTACCTGAGACGATTCGGCGCTTCTGTGGCATTGGATCTCTCGTTCCTTAGTTTCAGGTCCTTCTCATGCCTGCAGATATGAAATCCGGCGCTTCCGATCCCCGTTCCTCCGGCGAGAGGGACAAGGCGCTGAATCTGGTGCTGGGTCAGATCGAGCGCAACTTCGGCAAGGGATCGATCATGCGGTTGGGCGATGCCTCCCGCATGCGGGTGGAGACGATTTCCACCGGTGCGCTGACCCTTGACCTCGCCTTGGGCGGTGGTTACCCGAAGGGTCGCGTGGTGGAGATCTACGGCCCGGAAAGTTCCGGTAAAACCACGCTCACCCTGCACGCGATTGCAGAAGTGCAGAAGCGTGGTGGTGTGGCGGCCTTCGTGGATGCGGAGCATGCCCTGGATCCCGTTTATGCCGCTTCGCTGGGCGTTGATGTGGAGAACCTGCTGGTCTCTCAGCCCGACACCGGCGAGATGGCGCTGGAGATCGTTGATCAACTGGTGCGATCGGCGGCGGTGGATCTGGTCGTTGTCGACTCAGTGGCTGCCCTCACCCCCCGCGCTGAGATCGAAGGTGAGATGGGAGATCTGGCGGTTGGCGCCCAGGCGCGTCTGATGAGTCAGGCGATGCGGAAGATCACCGGCAACATCGGCAAGTCGGGTTGCACCGTCATCTTCCTCAACCAGTTGCGTCTCAAGATTGGTGTGACCTACGGCAATCCAGAGACCACCACTGGAGGCAACGCGCTCAAGTTCTATGCCTCGGTTCGCCTCGACATCCGTCGGATTCAGACCCTCAAGAAGGGAACCGAAGAATTCGGCATCAGGGCCAAGGTGAAAGTGGCGAAAAACAAGGTGGCGCCACCCTTCCGCATTGCCGAATTCGACATTCTCTTCGGCCGCGGCATCAGCACCCTGGGCTGTCTGCTGGATCTCGCCGAAGAGACAGGCGTTGTTGTCCGTAAGGGCGCCTGGTACAGCTACGAGGGAGACAACATCGGTCAGGGTCGCGACAACACCATCACCTGGATGGAGGAAAACCCTGATGCAACAGCCACCATCGAAACGCTGGTGCGTCAAAAGCTGACGGAGGGCTCTGAGGTGAAGTCGAATTCCATGCGGCCTTTGGCCGCCGCTGCGAAGGCGGCTGCTGACAAGCCCGTTGTGGCAAAGGCTCCGGAAGCCGCCGCCTGATCTCAGGCGGCCTGGGCCAGGGACTGCATGGCGCGGACCTGGCCTTCCTGGGCCAAATCAGCCATCCGCTGCAATTCCTGGATGGCTTCTGCTCCCTCCAGCTTCACCAGTTCTCGGCCGTTGCGGGATTCCACCCAGCTGATGCCGAAGTCGGAGACAAGAAAGCGGACCATGTGGCCATCGCCGATGTCAGCCACAAACGAAGCCCCATGGCCATCGCGGCCGTCGCCACAGGAATAGCAAGTGGCTGTGAAGCCCGCGCTTTGAAGGCTGCTGGCGAGGGCCTGCAGGCTCATCACCAGGTCTTCAACAACGGATCGGTAGTGTTCGGCGAGGCGCGGAAACATAACTGAGTCTCCATTGAGACCCAGTCTAAAGGTTTTCTTTTGTTTTCGTTTATTGGTTGAGCCGGTTGCTCAGGGGGTATCCGCAAGCGTCCACCAACCGGCCGCTGGGCCGATGAAGCGCACCGTCACCCAGAGCACCACCATCCCCCCTATTCCAATCCAGGCGCCACGGGTGGTCACCGCCATGAACTGCTGCGTCTGATTGCGGGTGAGCGGAAGCCAGGACACCACCCGTGGGGAGGTGTCCACAGCTTTGGTGCTGGCTTTGGTTTGACGAGGGGGTAAGCCTTGGGCAGCCCGGCGGCGTGCTTCTCCCATGCACTTCTGAGCGTTGCAAGGAGGCTAAGTGTTGTTCACTCCGGCAGCAGTCGCTGCAATGGAATCCAAGGTTCCAGTCGGTGCAGCACCTGATCACCCCAGCTGCGCCCTCGCAGGCGGCCATCGAGAATGGCCAGGCGACCACCACTGCGGCGCAGTGGCGCAATGGCGGCAGGGATCAGGCTCAGAGCTTCTGGTAGCAGCAGGGTGCGGAACCAGTCCTCTCCCTGCTGTTTCAATCGCTTCACTCGAGCCGAGGTGAGCGGATTGTCCAGGCTGGCGATGGGGAGCATGCCGACAATCAGCTGTGCTGGGGCCGGCAGTTGCTCCTGATGCTCCAGCCACCAGTCCCAGTTGCAGGTCACCACGCCATTGCTTTCGGGTGCTGTCGACTCATGCACCACACGGCGTCCGAATTCCGCAGCCAGGGAACTGGTCAGCTGCCGACGCAGCTGGTCGTCATTGATCAGAACAAGGGTGAGCCCCGCCTGGCCAAGGATGAGCCTTCTGCTCTCCTCCAGGAGATGTTGGGCGTAGATCCGGGTGTTCGGCAGCGGCTGGCGACGCGGGGCATAGACGGGGAGCGGTTCATTCAGCTCCCGTTCCCGCAGTGTTGCCCGCACGTCGGGGACAACGCCGGCCTGTTCAAATTCCAGATCAAGCCTGGCGTTGTCTCCATTGCTGCTGAACATCAGGCAGGGGTGATCCAGCAGAACCCCCCGCAGCAGTTGGAGGGGTTCGAGGGGGGCCAGCTTCCAGCGCCACTGGAGCAGCCGGTGATCCAGTTCAGCCCATTGACTCCACTCCGTCGGGTTGATGCTGCGGAGGCTGTTCCACGGTTCAGGGCTGGCTGGCATCAGCTGCAGCAGGTCACGCAGGGCCTGCCCGGCTGAGCCTTCGAGTCGCACGGCGCCATCGGGCCTCGTGGCATCAGCGAACAGCTGCCGGCTCATGCGGTCATGCAGTTCCAGCAATCCGGATTCCGCCTGGGGACAGGCCTGGCGCAGCTCATCCCAGTGCTGATGCACGATCTCCAAGGTGAGAGCGTTGCGCATGCGCCGGCTCAACTGATCCATCTCCGGGATCAGCAGTTGCCGTTGGCCCAAGTGCCCGTCGCGATGGGCCTGAATCAGCTCGCCAACATCCATCAGCCAGAGCTGTGGACCCTCAGGAGGGGTCGGTCCCTGCCAGCAGGGGAGCCTCAGGCCCTGGTTGCGGAGACGGGGCAATTCCAGCTGGAGCAGACGCCGGCGCTGGGGGGCCGTCAGCACCAGCGCCCCCGCTTCGGGAGCCAGGCAGAGCGGCACCAGCAGACCGAGCCACCAGCGTTCGCTGCTGCTGGGGGGGAGCTGAACGAGTGTTGTGTCGCGACGCCTCAGGCTTCGTGCCACCAGCCGGCTCAGGGTCAGGTGGTGGGGCCAGTCCGATTCCTCCTGACGGAGCAGGGTTTTGATCTGGTGGTGGGCCTGGGCTTCCAACATCGTCAAACCCTAAGCAGGGTTCCCCTGGCGATTGGTTCATGGCAATCCATCCATCAACATGGCTTCACGACCATGCGGGAGAGATGGCGTTGCAACCGGGACGTGTGGGGATCGTTGGCCTTGGATTGATCGGGGGATCCCTTGGTCTGGATCTGCAGGCGCGGGGCTGGTCGGTGCAAGGCCTTGTGCATCGTCAGGCCACGGCGGATCGCGCCATGGCCCGAGGGCTGGTTGGTTCGGTGTCGACCGATCCCAGCTGCCTCTCGGGTTGCCACCTGGTGATCCTGGCGTTGCCCATTCCCTTGCTGCTGAACCCACCGGATGAGCTCATTGCGGCCCTGCCTGAAGCAGCGGTGATCACTGATGTTGGTTCGGTCAAACAGCCTGTGTTGGAGGCTTGGCGCCAGCGGCATCCCCGCTTTGTGGCCAGTCACCCCATGGCAGGCACCGCTCAGGCGGGCGTTGAGGCCGGGGTGGTGGATCTGTTCCGTGGTCGCCCTTGGATCGCGACTCCGGATCAAACAACAGACCCTGCTGCCCTGGCCCAGGTTCGTGATCTGGCCGTCAGCGTGGGCGGCCATTGGCTGACGGCCACCGCGTCCCAGCACGACCAGGCTGTGGCTCTGATTTCCCACATGCCGGTGCTGGTGAGTGCCGCACTGCTACGGGCAGTGGGCGATGAACGGGATCCGGAGATCCGTCAGTTGGCCATGGTGCTGGCGTCCAGTGGCTTTGCCGACACCAGTCGTGTGGGTGGCGGGAATCCCGAGCTGGGGGTGGCGATGGCTTCCACCAATCGGGATGCGGTGTTGCGTGGCTTGGCGGCCTACCGCTGGAGCCTTGAGCAGCTCGAAGATGCCGTGCTCCAGCAAAACTGGTCTCAGCTCACGTTGGAACTGAGCCGAACGCAGACCCTGCGCCCGGATTTTTTGAAGGCGCCTGGGGAGGTCAGCTCCGAAAACTGAGCGGTTGACCCCGTTCGGCCCTGAGCTGCCGGCAGGCATTGAGGGCTGACAGGCTCACCCCCGCTGTGCCTTCGCCCGGATGGAGGCTGTCGCCGCAGAGCCAAAGCCCCGGCATGGGCGTTCGTCCTGCCAGGCCGAAGGGGCCGAACCGGCTTGGATGCTGTCCAAGGCCCCCGACCATGCCGTTGGGACGGCCCGTCCAGCCGGCGAAGCCCCGTGGTGTTGCCAGTTCAGCGTGCAACCAGGCGTCGTCTTCGAGCGAGAGCCAGCGGTTCAATTCGGCTTGGATCAAGTTCAGCATCTCTGTTTTGCGCTGCTGGTACTCCAGCTCTGGCAAGCGGCACCAGTCACCTGTTGGGGTGAACACGCTGGCAATCAAGGTGGCCTGCCCCTGGGGCGCACGCCCATCGCCCTCGCGGCTGATGGAGACGAACAGAGGCCCTGGGGATGCGCAGCCCCGCTGGAGATGGCCTGGGCAGGAATCTGGCAGTGCATCACGCCGCACCGCTCCGTAAAGCACCAGCGCACCACTCGGTTCATGCAGGTTGTCCAGTCGCTTGCGGTACCCCTGGGGCAGTTGATCCGGTTCGATCAGCTCCTGCAGGCACTGGGGCGGCAGGCTGCAGACCACATCGCGGCTGTTGCGTTGGTGTTCCGTGCCCTTGCCGGTGCTGATCGTCACCTGCCAACCGGATGAGCGGGGCTGCAGCTTGGTGACCCGATGCTTCATCAGCACCGTTCCGCCATCGCGCTCAATGGCCGCCACCAGCTGATTGCTCAACACCTGCATCGATCCCTTCAGATGCCAGAGCCCGAGCGGTGCTTGGGCCATATGCAGGACGGTTGCGCCGTACAGCGCCGCTGTGCGATCGGCTGGTTCCTGGGAGTACAGCTTCAGCTGGAGGTCGAGAAAGCGCCGCAGCCGTTGATCGTCACCGCACCCGCACAGCTGCAACAGATCAGCGATGGTCAGACCTGTGAACAGTCCCGATGCCAGGGTTGCGGGCCGAAGGGCCCGCAGCAATGTGCCGAGATCCCAGAGGGAGCGCGGCGTCACCACAGGGTCCTGGCTGGCGAACTGCCAGTTGCTGGAATGCAACTGATGGCAAAGGCTCCAGAAGCGCTGGCTGCCTGGGAATTGACGTTCACGCTCGGCGGCCCAGGCGTCCGGGTCATGCCAGAGCGAAATGGGAGGGGAACCATCGCCCAGGTCGACCACACAACCTGGGTCCAGAAGCTCTGCGCTGGGCAGAGGCATGTCCAGATGCTTCAGCAGTCGCGCATGACTGCCTCCGGGCTCCAATCCAGCCACCTGGGTCGCCCCAACATCGAACACCCATGGACCACGCCGGAACGTTCCGGCACATCCCCCCGGTTGTTGATGCGCTTCCAGCAGCGTGACCTTGATGCCATCGCGGGCCAGGAGTGCCGCTGCCGTCAAGCCAGCGATCCCACCGCCCACCACGATCACGCTGGAATCGCTCACGACGCCCTGAAGAATCGGGCCATGCTGGCAAGACAGGGGGCCTGCTGAGGATGAAAAGCGAACTGCGTCGGGATCTCACCGCGAAGGATGGGCCATTGGCGGGGGCTGTCATCACAGACGTCTCCCCCGTTGGTGGGGGCTGCATCCATCAGGCCTGGAAACTTCGCCTCCGTGATGGCCAGGTGTTATTTGCCAAAAGTGGTGGCGCCAGCGCTCTACCCCTGTTTGAGGTGGAGGCGGAGGCCCTCGAGGCCCTGCATGCCCAAGCTGATGCCTCGTTCCTGGTTGTGCCGCAGCCCATCGCTCTGGCAGCACTTCCCCACGGTGCGGTGCTGCTGTTGCCTTGGCTGGATTTTGGTGGCAGCGACCAAACAGCTCTTGGCCGGGGTTTGGCCTTGCTGCACCAGTCGTCGATGGCCTCCAGCCCAGCTCGTTTCGGCTGGCACCGGGACGGTTTCATCGGCGCTGGGTCTCAACCCGGTGGGTGGCGTGATGACTGGGGATCGGCCTTCGTGGAGCTCAGGCTGCGCCCGCAACTCGAGATCCTTGATGGGTTGCAGCAGGATTTGACGGACCTCAATCCGTTGTTGCTGCGCCTCGCACAGCATCTGAACGAGCATCAACCGTGTCCTGCTTTGGTGCACGGCGATCTCTGGGGTGGGAATGCTGCCAGCCTCAGCGATGGACGGGGGAGCATTTTTGATCCCGCCAGCTGGTGGGCTGATCGGGAAGTTGATCTGGCTATGACCCGGATGTTCGGCGGCTTCGGTGAAGCCTTCCGCTCGGCTTATCGGGAGGTGATCCCCGATGCTTCAAACGCTGACGGTCGGGTGGAGATCTACAACCTGTACCACCTGCTCAACCACGCCAATTTGTTTGGGGGGAGTTATCTGAGCCAATGCCGAGCCAGTCTCAAGGATCTGGCTCGGCGGCTTTGAGGATCAGCCCAGGTACTCCTTCCGGAGGGTTTGAACACGCTGAACCAGGGCATTGCGTTTGTCGCTGGTGGTGAGGTTCTTCCAGCTCCATTGCCCCACCACGACCACGCCGAGCAGTTCCAGCAGACCAGGAACGATCGGCAGCAGATTGATCGTGTCGAGGATTCCCTTGATCAGGATCTGGGCAATGATCACGGCGGCAAAGATGCCGACGATCTTGCCGATGCGTCCCATCTGACTCCAGTCGACCTGATCGAGCGTGTCGTTCACCTTGCCCAGCACGTCGCTGTAGCGCTCAGCGAAGGAGGTGGTGTCCTCCTGCTCAGGGGTTTCGAGGGGTGTCGTCACGGTTGTGGCGGCATCCTTAACTTCAGTGGTGGCGTCACTCATGAGAACGACTAAATCCTTCACAATTTCAGCTGAGAGTATCGGTGCGACGGGGTCTACGCCATCCGTGCTGGAAATTGATCACCGATGCCACACGGATCTGGCCCGGATTTTGCTGGCGCCCCACCCCGAAGAAGGCTGCGCCTTGCTGCTGGGACAACAGACGAATTCAGGCTGTTTGAGGCTGACCACGACCTGGCCCTGTTGCAATGTCTGGGGACGGGGGGCATCCGGTCAAGAGCCTGTCCACGACCGTCGCAGCAGGTTTCTGGTGGATCCAAGGGAGCAGTTGGCAGCCCAGCGATGGGCGCGGGATCGCCATCAACGTTGTCTTGGGGTGGCCCATTCCCATCCGGCGTCGGCCCCCGTTCCCTCGCCCCAGGATCGGCGCTTGGGACAAACGGAGAGTCTGATGTTGATCCTCTCTGCCTCGCTTGGCCTGCGGGCCTGGTGGCTGCATGGGGACCGCAGTGTGGATGAAATCCCGATTCAGCTCTGGGACACTCAAAACGATGCAAGATCAACCGATGCTGAGTGCTGATGAGCGGGGGCGCTACGCCCGCCATCTGATCCTTCCCGAGGTTGGTGCTGCCGGTCAGCTCCAGTTGAAGTCTGCGTCGGTGCTTTGTGTTGGCAGCGGTGGGCTGGGATCCCCTCTGTTGCTGTATTTGGCCGCGGCAGGGGTTGGTCGTATTGGAATCGTGGATGGAGATGTGGTGGAGCTGTCCAATCTCCAGCGGCAGGTGATCCACAGCTCCAGCGGGGTTGGCGGCTCCAAGGCCCGCTCAGCCGCAGCGCGGATCCACGACCTCAATCCCCACTGCAAGGTGGAGGTGCATGAACACATGCTGGATGTGGGCAATGCTCTGGATCTCATCGGTGCCTATGACCTGGTCTGTGACGGCACCGACAACTTCCCCAGCCGGTATCTGATCAACGACGCCTGTGTGTTGCTCGGCAAGCCCCTCGTCTACGGCTCCGTGCAGCGCTTTGACGGTCAGGTCAGCGTGTTCAACCGCACGCCGACGAGCCCCAATTACCGCGATCTGCTGCCGGAACCCCCTCCCCCGGACGCTGTTCCGTCTTGCTCGGAGGCTGGGGTGATGGGTGTGATGCCGGGGTTGATCGGTCTGCTTCAGGCCACCGAGGCGATCAAACTGATCACCGGTATTGGTGAGTGCCTGGACGGTCGGCTGTTGGTGGTTGATGCCCTAGCGATGCGATTTCGCGAACTCACCCTCCGCGTTGATCCCGACCGACCGAAGGTCGAGAGCCTGATTGACTACCGCCAGTTCTGCCGTCCGGCGTCATCGGAGATGGAAGCCATCACTGTCATGGAGCTGAAGGCCCTGCTCGACTCCGCTCCAGACGAGATTGCGCTGGTTGATGTGCGCAATCCTGCTGAAGCAGAGGTGGCTGCGATTGAAGGAAGCCGCCTGGTTCCTTTGGCTTCGCTGGAGAGTGGAGAGGCGATCGATCGCGTTCGTGCATTGGCAGAGGGACGGCGCCTCTTGGTGCACTGCAAGCTCGGGGGGCGTTCTGCCAGGGCCGTTGAGCTGTTGGCTCAGCAGGGCATCGTGGCCACGAATGTGACCGGTGGAATTGATGCCTGGTCTCAGCAGGTGAATCCTGAAATCCCTCGTTACTGAACCCAGGGTTTAGTAATCCACTCCTCGCTTCAGGTCGACGCCCTGTTCGGCGTAGTGCTTGTGGCACACCATTTCGGAATGGATGCTGGCCAGATCGAAGTAGGCGGGAGGGTTTTTGCACCGCCCTGTGATGATCACCTCGGTTTCCGCCGGTTTGCGCAGCAGGGTCTGCAGGATCGGTTCAACGGGCAGCAGCTCCAGGTCGACTGTGGGGTTTAACTCATCGAGGATCACGGTCTTGTAGAGGCCGCTGGAGATGGCGGCCCGTGCGATCTCCCAGGCCCGCTCGGCCTCCACGTAATCGATCGGTTCCTGCTGGCCCCGCCAGACGATGGCATCGCGGCCGGATCGAAGGTGGTCCACCAGATGGGGATAGCTCTCGCGCAGGGCCGCGATGGCCGCATCTTCGGTGTAACCGCTGCCGCCTTTGAGCCACTGCAGGATCAAGACCCGATGGCTCTTGTCTTGGCTGATGCCCCGCCCGATGGCCTGCAGGGCTTTCCCAAGTGCACTGGTTGATTTGCCTTTGCCTTCTCCGGTGTAGATCTCGATGCCGCTGCTCACATTGAGGGGCACCACCCGGTTGTCGTTCATGCCCGGACGGCGATGGGCCCGCATCTCTGAGTGGAGGTCGGCCTCACGCACCAATGGGGCCGGTGCGGCGCGACCGGTGACGATGATCTCCATCCCCTCCGGCCGGTTGCTGAGGGTGCGCACCACGTCCTCCAGATCCAGCAGGCCGAGATCCAGCACGGGATTGAGCTCGTCCAGAACCACCACCGAGTAGAGGGCACTGGCGATCGCGCCCTTGGCGATCACCCAGCCCCGCTGGGCTTCGTCGCGGTCGAACCGGGTGGCTTCATCAGCGGTGAAGTGATCGGCCCGTCCGGTGCGCAGATGGTCGATCAAATGGGGGAAGCCCTGCTGCAAAGCTTCGATGGCCGCATCCTCGTCGTAGGCCCGTCCTGGGCCTTTGAGAAAGCGCAACAGCAGCACCCGGGTCTGGCGCTGCTCGCAGATGCCGAGGCCGATGGTGCGCAGCACAACCCCTAGGGCTGCTTGGCTTTTGCCCTTGCCTTCGCCGTCATAGATGTGCAGCTGTCCATGGCTGCGCTCGCGGCTGTCCGCTGCGGTGACAATGCCGATGCTTCGAGGCATGGGGACAGCTCTTACCGTTGGAGCCTACCTAGCTCAACTGGTTTTCCCCGCTGATGTTTCGGTTGCAGGAGCCTTTGGCGGATCGAGAGCAGCAGCTGCTGGCGAACCTGCGGCAGTGGATGGCAGATCAATCTGCCCTTTGTGTGGCCTATTCCGGTGGAGTCGACAGCACCCTGGTGGCGGCGATGGCCTACGAAGCCCAGGGCGATGCCGCTCTGGCGGTAACGGGTGTCTCCCCGGCTCTGGCGCCGCATCTGTTGCGGGAAGCCCGGGATCAAGCCTCCTGGATCGGCATCCCGCACCGGGAGTGTGCGACGACCGAGTTGAACGACCCGGACTACAGCAGCAACCCCGTGGATCGTTGCTTTGCCTGCAAGCGTGAACTGCACCAGCACCTTCAGCCCATTGCCGCGGCGGCTGGAGACGCGTTGGTGATTGATGGGGTCAATCTCGATGACCTCGGTGATCATCGGCCCGGCATTGAAGCGGCCCGACAGGCGGGGGTTCGCTCCCCCCTTGCGGAATTGTCGATCGACAAATCCACGATTCGTTCGCTGTCACGGGCCCTTGGTTTTCCCTGGTGGGATAAGCCGGCGCAGCCCTGTCTGGCCTCCCGTTTCCCCTATGGCGAAAACATCAGCGCTGAGCGGTTGAAGCGGGTGGGTCAGGCGGAAGCCTGGTTGATTGCCAGGGGATTCAGCTCCGTTCGTGTGCGCTCCCACGGATTGGCGGCACGGATTGAGGTGCCCAGCGAGCAGATCCGCGCTGTGCTCGCGCTGGCGGAAAGCGAGCCTCTGGTGGAGGCTTTTCGCTCCCTTGGCTTCACCTCCGTGAACCTGGATCTGGAAGGTCTGGTCAGCGGCAAGTTGAACCGCCGCTGATGTCGCCTGGGCCGGATCAGCTGGGGAGCTGGCTCGGCGTTTCCACAGGCTCTCTCACCCCAGTGGCAATGGCCGCCGGTGTTTCACGCAGAAAGCTCTTCAGCGCATGGCGTTTCGCTTGAAGCTCACTGCAGAGAATCGCGCAGGCCTGTTCCGGCATGGTGTGGTCACCACAGGTGAACACATCAACCGCGGCGTAGCCGGATTCCGGCCAGGTGTGGATGGAAATGTGGGATTCCGCTAGCAGGGCAAGGCCTGTGACGCCCTGGGGTTGAAATTGATGGGTGATCAGGTTCAGCAGCGTCGCACCAGCGCCTTTGGCTGCTGAGGTGATCGTTGTGCGGATGAATGCTTCGTCGTCGAGCCGGCTCGGATCGCAGTCGTAGAGCTCGAGAATGCAGTGTTTGCCGACCATGTCGGTGGCATGAATCTCAGGTGCCCCCCATCCCGGGTTGGGATGCAGTTCAGAGAGGGTCTGCTCCATCAGGCGATGAGAGAAAAACAGGCCCGCCACCCTATCCGATCTTCAGGTCGGGTCTCAGGTCTCTTGCTCCGAGAATTTGGGCCTGCTGTTGCCATCCGCCGCCAAAGCCCTCGAGGTGGGTGGCGCTCACCAGGCATTGATGCGATTCGCCCACGGCCTCAAGCAGAAGCTGCTGGCGGGTTGGATCCAGTTCGGCGAGCACATCATCAAGAAGCAGCAGGGGTGGCTCCCCACAGAGCTGGGTGACCAGCTCCAGTTCGGCGAGCTTCAGGCCCAGCACCAGCGACCGCTGCTGGCCAGCTGAGCCAAACCGTCGTGCCGGGCTACCCCCCAGCAGCAGGGCGATCTCATCGCGGTGCGGGCCCACGCGGCAGCTGCCGAGCCGTTCCTCCTCTCCCCGCTGCTGGCGCAGTTGCTCCTCGATGGCGAGTCGCCAGGGCTCTTCGGCATCCTCCCCGTCGAGTTTGCTGCCGGGCTTGTAGTGCAGTTCCAGGGCTTCTGTGCCCCCGCTCAGGTGGGCCTGCCAGCGTTGGGCGATCGGTTCCAGCCGATGCAGGGCCCGTTGCCGTCGCCGGTGAATTCGGGTGCTCACCAGCGCCATCTGAACGTCAAACGCGTCGAGCAGTGCATGGCGTTCGCCACTGGAGACCTGCCTCTGGCGCCAGAGCTGGCTGCGCTGCCGCAATAGCCGGTTCAGCCGCGCCATCAGATCGGCATACACCGGTTCGAGCTGCAACACGACGCGGTCCAGCCACTGGCGGCGTAGGGCAGGTTCGCCCCGCACCAGATCAAGATCCAGGGCGCTGAAGCCGATGCAACGCAGCGGACCAATCAGGTCCAGCTGCCGATCCAGCAGCTTGCCGTTCCGTTTGGCCTGACGGCCACCCTGGCGGCGCAGTTCCAGTTCCAGACGATCCCCATCCCCCACGTTGGCCCGGATCAGGGCCTGTGGAGCGTCCCACTGGATCAGATCGCGATCATTGCTGCAGCGATGGGAGCGCAGGCTGCCCAGCAGCTCAACCGCTTCCAGCAGGTTGGACTTGCCAATGCCATTGGGCCCGATCACCAAAAGGCGTGGCTGCGTCAGTTCCAGCTGCAGAACGGTGTGGTTCCGGAAGCCCTGCAGTTGGAGCCTGTGGAGCCGGATGGGTGCTGGGGCGACCAGTGAGTAAGGTACCTGTATCGGGACGGTTGCCGCTCGATATCACTGCGGCTTAAAGCCGATCAGTGGGCATGTAGCTCAGTTGGATAGAGCATCAGATTCCGGTTCTGAGGGTCGGGGGTTCGAGTCCCTCCATGCTCGTGTTTGAACTCAATGTTTCAGCTCAGGCTGAGGCCCATGGCGCGAATGCCATTGGGATCAATCAGGAAACCCTGCTGTTTGAGAGCTTCCAGCGCATCCGCAGGGGCCGAGATTGAAAGGCTGCAGCCCGGCAGATCCCGGCGCAGAATCTGCAGGGCACGGTGCACCAGAACGGCGAAAAGGGCCCCTTGGTTCGGCCCTGGCTTAGCGGCGAGGTTCCAAAGATTGGCGTTGAGGGCCAGATCACTGGTGGCCCGCACAAATCCGACCAGTTCCCCTGTTGATTCCTCCAGGATGCTGATCTGCCACAGGCTGCGCTGAAGGGCAAGCTCCCAGCGTTCCTCGGGGTGGGTTGATTCCCCGCAGGACATCAGCAACGTGTTGAGCTGCTGGGAGGTGGGAGGTGTTGATGTTTCGAGTCGCGTTCCCTCGGGCAAGGGTGGAATCGAGGGTTGTTGAAGGAACGACAGCACTGTGGATCAGCCGGTGTTGCGCATTCCGGCTGCAATGCCGTTGAGGGTGAGCAAGGCTCCCCGCAACAGTTCACTGCGGCTGTAGGTGCGGGTGTCTTCAGGGGCGCCTGGCGTTTCACTCATGGGCGGTTGCCGGTTCTGATCCCGCAGTCGCTTCAGCAGAGCAACCTGCAGGAAGCCCAGGGGAACGATGGTGCGGTTGCGCAGATCAACAGACAGCTGCAGCCCTTGATCAGCGCCCAGCAGTCTGTTTTGGCCCGTGATTTCAAGAACCAGTTTTCGGGTGAGTTCGTATTCCTTGGCGATCACCTCGAAGATCGCTTCAAAGGCCTCCCGCTGTTCCGGGTGCCCCAGGCTGTTCACGTAGTGATGGGCCAGGTCGAGATCCACCTTGGAGAGGGTCATTTCCACTTTGGAAATGAGCATCCGGAAGAACGGCCAACGTTGATGGAGACGCCGCAGCAGGTCGAGCTGTTCGGAGTCGCCGCCCACTTCTTCCGAGAGCGCCGTGCCGAAGCCAAACCAGCTCGGCAAAAGGAACCGACTCTGGGTCCAGCCGAAGACCCATGGAATGGCTCGCAGGCTGGAGAGGTCCTTGGCACCGGTTTTGCGTCGGGCTGGTCGACTGGAGATCTGCAGCTTGCTGATTTCCTCGATCGGTGTGACCTGCTGGAAAAACGCCACCAGATCAGGATTGTCGTGAACCAGAGCCCGGTAATGGTCCCGTGAGCGGGTGGCTAGGCGACTCATCAGCTGGTTCCAGCTGGGTGTCGCATCAAGCTGGTTGGTCACCAGGCTGTTCTGCACCACGGCCGTGGTGACGGTCTCCAGGTTGTAGAGCGCCAACTCGGGCAGGCTGTACTTCGAGGCCAGCACTTCGCCCTGTTCGGTGATTTTGATTCGCCCCTGCAGTGTGCCGCTGGGTTGGGCCAGGATCGCCTGATAGGCAGGCCCACCACCACGACTGACGGATCCACCGCGGCCGTGGAAGAGGCGAAGCGCCACGTCCTGACGGCTGGCGAGTTCCTGAAGGGCGATCTGGGCCTGATGAATCTCCCAGTTGCTGGAGAGGAAGCCGGAATCCTTGTTGCTGTCGGAGTAGCCCAGCATCAGCTCCTGCAGCGGCTGCTTTTGTTGCCCCGCAACGGGGAGGAGTTCGCGGTAGAGGGGCGTCTTGAACAGACCCTCCATCACCTCAGGGGCCCGTTGGAGATCTTCCACGGTTTCGAACAGCGGCACCACCAACAGGGAGGCCCGTTTGTTGGGCGGGTCTACGAGACCCGCCTCCTTGGCCAGCAGCAGGACCTCCAAGAGATCCGATGCCGTGTGGCTCATGGAGATCACGTAGGAGTTGCAGATCCGCGGACCGAACTCCTCCTGGAGGCGCTGCAGCATTCGGAACACCGCCAGCGTCTCGGCCGTCGCTGCCGACCAGTTGGCGGCAGGCGGGATCAGGGGCCGACGGGTCTGCAGTTCCTGCAGGAGCCATGCCATCCGCTCCGTCTCGTCCATGTCCCCATAGGCCTGGGGCAGTTCAAGGCTGCGGGTGAGTTCGTCGATGGCATCGCTGTGGCGGGTGCTCTCCTGACGGATGTCCAGGCTGGCCAGTGAGAACCCGAAGATGTGCACCTGGTGCAGCAGGGTGTCGAGCTGTTCGCAGCTCAGTTCGGTGCTGACGAGGCTGTTGCGCACCAACTCCAGATCACTGCGGAACTGGTCCACCGAGGTGTAGTGGAGAACTTCAGCGCCGCTCAGCCCGGCCTGGGGATCGGCCAGAGCCTCACAGGGCATCTGCCAGCCCGCTTCCGACAGTTGGTTGTTGCGGGCGAGGGTGCGCTCCAGTTTTTCGAGCACGTAGCAGAGCTTCAGCCGGTAGGGCTCTAATCGGTATCGCGCTGCTCTGCGCTCGTAGATCTCAGGGAAGCGGAGCCGATCCATCTCGAGCGACTCCAGCAGTGATGGAGCTACCTGACTCCACTGCATGGAGATGCTCAGCTGCTGCCGGAGCGACTGCACAGAACTGATGTAGAGCTCCAGCATCAGCTGTCGCTGGTAACAGGCAGTTCGCCAGGTGATCTCGGGTGTGACCGAAGGATTGCCGTCCCGATCGGACCCCACCCAAGAGCCGAAGGTGCAGAACGACGCCTGGGGCACCTGGACATCGGGGTAGTGGCGATGCAGGGCGGAGATCAGCCTTCGGCGCAGTTGCGGCATCGCGTCAAACAACACCTGCTGGAAGTAGTGCAGGGTTGAATCCACCTCGTCGATGACGGTGGGCTTGAACTGGTGGAGTTCATCGGTGCGCCACCACAGGCGGATTTCCTCCTCCAGTTGGTCGCGGCAGTCCTCCCGCAGCTGATGCGCCAGAGGGGCGTCGGATTGAAGTTGCTGGAGCAGGTTGGCCACCCGCCTCTGTTTGTGCCGCACCGTGTGCCGCACGATCTCCGTGGGGTGCGCGGTGAAGACCAGCCGGATGTCCAGTTCCCGCAGCAGTTGTTCCACCTGCGCGGGGGGAACGTTCATCCGCCGCAGCCGCTCGAACACCTCTCCAAAGGTGGCTGGATCGGTCTGGTTGGCGAGGGGCGGGGCGAAGGGATCAAAGGCGTCCCGTTGGGCCGCGTCAGCACTGGAATTGGGTCTCAGGCTGTCGAGATAGCTGTCTTCCTCGATCCGTTGCTCAAGGATGTTGATGAGCTGGAAATACAGCGAAAAGGCACGGGCGGCCGAGATGGCCTCCGAAAGGTCCATGGCCTTGATCAGCTCGACGATCGCCTCGCTCGTGCTGTCGCCATCTCGCCCTCCCATCGAGACGGGGTCGCTGAGTTGTTTGAGCCTCAGCAGGCGTTCGCTCTGCTCCGGTGGGCACTCGCTGCGCAGCACCGACTTCCAGAGGTCTTCAATCAGGTCCAGCCGGTGCTGAAGAAGCTGTCCTGCGCCGGATCCGCCACCGCTCAAGCGTGCAGTCTCTTGCTCGGAGACAGGGGTGGTGGACTCGGGCATGAAGTCTCCACGCTGCGACGAACTCGACATGATCATCCCAAACAGGCTTCCCCGGTGGAGATCCGTTCCTCCTCCTCCATCCGCTGGATAGCTTCCTGAAGCAGGTTTTCGATGGATTGCCCCTGGCCATGGGCCGCTTCCCAGCGCATGGCCTGGTTGCCATCAACAAGTAGGGAATCCAAGGGCTTCAAGCAGGCGCTGAGCTGGAGCGATTCGGCCAGGGGAGTGAGCTGATCAATCAGCTCCAGCAGCCAGTCTTTGCAGTTGATGACACGGCCGTCTTGCCAATGCCTGAGTTCAGCATTCAGGCTGGATCGGGCCACGGCAGCGTCGTTGCTGTCGGCGAGCTGGACCAGTTCAGCGGCGCTCAGCGAACTGCTGCGGAGTGGATCGAGGCTTTCGATGTTGTTTTTGAGGGCCAGCAGCCGCAGCTCCAGCAGACAGGTGATCGCCAGCAGCTGATCGGGATTGGTGACCAGATCACAGATCCTTAATTCCAATCGGTTGAGGTCGTAGGGGCGCCGCGGACCATTGGGCCGAACCGACGTCCACAGGTGACGCTCGTTGCGCATGGCACCCGTGGACAGCTGCTCCTCCACCCACTCGATGTAGTGCTGGTGATCCCTAAAGAGAGGAACTGCAGCGGGCGTGAGCGGGAATTGATGCCATCGCTGGGAGTGGTTGCTGGTGCTCTGCCCATCCAGGAAGGGAGAACTGGCACTCAGAGCAAGCAGCAGAGCCGCTTCGCAGCGCACGAGCCGCACTGCTGCAAACAACCAGTTGAGATCGGTGATCCCAAGGTTGATATGGATGCTGGCTGTCACGACTCTGGTGCCGTACAGCTGTTCAATCAGCGCGTGATAGGCGTTTTCAGGGTCTGAGCGTTCGAATCGGCTGCTGTTACCCAGGCTCATGGTGCTGCCGGGGAGAAGTGTCAGCTCTCGCTTCTGCAGCCACTGCCGCAGCGTCCGCCGGGGAGCGAGCAGCGCCTCGGGCAGTTCGGCGTAATCCCGGATCGGGTCGGTCACGTATTCGAGGTTGCGACGGTCCGGTTCCGTCACGAAGCCAGGCAGGTCCTTGGCCACGTCGGGGGCGACGCCCACGTTGGCTCCGTTGCTTCGACCGGTGAACAGTTCAACCTCGAAGCCTTTCAGCAGAAGGGGGTGCGCTGTCATCCCGGCGGATTCAGGCACGCCAGTGCTGTGAGCATTCCCCGGGCTTTGTTGAGGGTCTCCTCAAACTCCGCCGTCGGCTGTGAGTCGGCCACAACGCCCGCCCCGGCCTGCACTTTCACCCGGCATCCCCCGCCATCACGGGGTTGCACCACCATGGTGCGGATCGTGATCGCCGTGTTGAGGGCCCCGGCCAGATCAACGGATCCGTACACCCCGGAATAGGGGCCACGGGCATCGGGCTCCAGCTCGTGGATGAGTTGCATCGCCCGGATTTTCGGTGCGCCGCTGACGGTGCCGGCGGGGAATGCCGCCATCAGCAGATCCCACACGTCGTGGGCCGGGCCGAGGCGTCCTTCGACTTGGCTGACAATGTGCATCACGTGGGAGTAGCGCTCGATCACCATCAGGTCCTGCACGGCCACGCTTCCGGGCTGACAGACCCTGCCGAGGTCATTGCGGCCCAGATCCACCAGCATCACGTGCTCAGCCCTTTCCTTGGGGTCGGCCAGCAGGTCCGCTTCCAGTTCGCGGTCTTCCAGGGGCGTGGCGCCGCGGGGCCGAGTGCCGGCGATGGGGCGAAGGCTGGCGTGGATGCCATCAGCAGCGGGTTCGGCTTGAACCATCACTTCCGGACTGGAGCCAATCAGTTGCCAGTCCCCAAAGTCGAAGAACGCCATATACGGGGAAGGATTCACCATCCGCAAACTGCGGTACAGCTCCAGGGGCGATTGAGGCACCTCAGTTTCCAGGCGCTGACTTATCACCAGTTGGAACACATCGCCGGCTGCGATGTGTTCCTTGGCGGTGTCGACGGCGGCTTCGAATTCATCGCGGCTGCGGTTGGAGCGCACCGCGGGAAGCTCTTTGCTTCTCGCGTCCCAGGTGAGTGGTTTGACGGCCGGCAGAGGTGCGTCCATCCGCTGGCGCAGGGCCTCAATCCGTCCGATTGCGGTTTGCCAGGCCTGCTCCTCATCCGCTCCGTTGGAGAGGTCGCCAAAGGCGACAGCGGTGATCTGTCGTTTCACCTGATCAAAGATCAGGATTGCGTCCATCAACATCCAGATCCCATCCGGGGGATCGGCAGCGGCGCGGGGATGAACGGCGACGGTGGGTTCAATCCACTGGATGAGTTCGTAACCCCAAACGCCATAGAGCTGCCCAAGCGGAGGGAGGCCCGGCAGGTTGACGCAGGAGTACGGCGCCAGGCAGTGGCGCAGGGATTCGAATGGATTGCCGTTGAAGGTCTCTTTACGACCGTCTCGCCAGGTGCGCGTCAGACGATCGTTGCGCGCTGACGCCGTCCAGAGCGGATCGCAGGCGATCACACTCCAACGCCCCAAGGTTTCACCACCCTCGACGGACTCCAGCAGCACGCCAGGAGGCCTTCCGTCACCCACCTTGATCCAGGTGGTGAGGGGTGTTTCAAGATCTGCGGGCCAACTCTGAGCCAGAGGAATCAGGTTGGCACCACTGCAAACAGCCTGATGAAAGGCGTCGCGATCGGGACTGAACATGACCTGATCATCGCAGCCGGGACCCGGAGATCATGGCCTCCGGGCGTCGGTTTTGAGGGATCAGGCGTCGAAGGTGTTGCGGCCGCTGAACTTGATGTTGGCCGGGTTGACGTTTTGGCCAATGCGACGAGGGTTGTGGCCCACCATGGGCCGACCCTCGTTCACCTTTTCGGAGAACACACCATCCTTGGGATGCAGGAACTCGGTGTCACCACCGGGGTAGATCCGGTAGATCTTGTAGTCCTCGATCCGGGGCTTGAATTTCGTGCGCAGCTGGGTGCCGAGGGCGAGGCACTGTTCCTTGCGAGCGAAATACATCAGGTTTTCGCCTGAGTTCATCAGAGCGGCGCCACCGGTGGGCAGCTCAAAAGCCTGCTCTGTCTTGCTGGTCCAGGTGATTGCGTATTTCTCTTCAGTCTCCGCTGAATTCAGAAGGCCGCCAGTGCTGGCGATGTGCTGGGGAAGTTGACCGTTCAACGCCGTTGCTGCCATGGCTGAAAGAATCCACAAGAGCCGTTATGGCTGGAAAGTAGCACCGTCATTGGGGCCTGTTTTGAGCTCCGACAGCAAGCTTCACACCCGTCAACAAACCCATCACTCTGCGGGCGTATGCACCGGGAAAAAAACGGTGATGTCGCGGTCGCGCCTGGGCTGATAGCGGCCTCCCAGGCTGGCCATCATCTGACGGGTCGCATCCTGGCTTAACTGCAGGCTCCCAGTGCTGGGATCCCAGCTCAGGACGGTGCCCACGTCCTCGCGTTGGGGAGACGGGCCGGCCTCCGCGGCCTGGCTCCTGCCGGGATGCTCCACATGCAGCTGAAGCTTCACCCGTGGACCGGCTGCCTGGAGGTGAAGCGTGAGCTGACTGCCGGAGGGGAGCCCCCTGGTGCTGCGGTCGATCAGACCCCCCAGCATCGGTTCCAGTCGACGGGAGTCACTGAGGATCGCCGGTAGGTCGGCGCTGAGATCCAGCTCAAGGGCGATCCCGCGACGGTTCAGTTGCTCCGTCCAGCTGGGTGCAAGGGCGCTCAGCATGGCCTGCAAATCCGTGCGGGCCAGATTGGCCTCGTTGGGCTCCCGTTGCAGTTCAGCGGCATGGAAGATCAGGCCAAATCGATCGATCTGCTCGCTGCATTCCACATCGATCTGCCGCAAGCGATTCACAACGACATCAGCCAGATCCTTTCGCCGCAGCAGAGAGCGGATCAGTGTTCGGATCGTGGCCAGCGGGGTGCGCACCTCATGGGTGATCGCTTCCAGCAAATTCAGATCTCCATGGCTGGGCGCTTCCGGTGGGCGCTCAGCCTGGATGGGTTGCAGCATCAGCCCGGGGGCTGTGCCGGTGAGCCGCTCCGTCAGACGGGGCCAGAACTGTTCTGACCAGGATGCATTGCTCTGCAGGGAGCCGATCGATTCGAGCGCTTTGCGCAGCTGCTCGGCCTGCGCTGGTGACTGGTGCTCCAGCCGTCCTCCCAGCTGCACCAGCACATCACTGAGCGTGGCCGGGTCGCATCGCATCAGCAGCTGCCGCTTCTGGGGCGGCCCATGCAGGGCAAGGGCCACCTGGACCTCGGGTGTGATCACCAGCAGCAGTGGGTCATCTCCGTCGTCGGGGCCTAGGGACAAGCGTTGAAATCCCCGCAGGGAACCGGACTCATCGCTGCTGGACCGTCCCGGCAGTGCCGTTGGATGCGGACTCATTTGATCCAGTTGATCTGGAGCCCACACCCATCCCTGCAGATGTTGCAGTAATTCCGGTTCGTAGAGGGCTGGCAGGGGGGCAGCCAGCCAGATGCCGCGTTCCAGGCCTCGCTCAAGCAGGTCCTGTTGCAGGGTTTCCAGGGCCGCCCACCAAAGCCGCCGCACACCAATTTCATCGCAGCGGCCCTGGGGCACGTCCTGTGCCAGCCGTTGCCGCAGGTCGGTGAAGGAGGGGCCGGTCAACGGAGGTGCGCCAAGGAGCGACGGCTTTGCCGGACCACCGACAGGCAGAGGCCGAGCGCGATGAAGTTCACCACCATGGCTGAGCGCCCATAACTGAGGAAGGGCAGGGGGATTCCTGTGACGGGGCCCAAGCCGATGGTCATGAAGATGTTGACCACCACCTGGAACATCAGCATGGTGCCGATCCCGATCACCACGAGTGATTCGAAGTCGGTGCGGGCATTGCGTGCGATCTGGAGCAGCCGTGCCATCAACGCGGCAAAGCCAAGAACCACCAGAAGGCAGCCAATAAAGCCGGTTTCCTCACCCAGGGCGCTGAAGATGAAATCGGTGTGTTGTTCAGGGATGAAACGAAGCTTGGTCAGTTGTCCTTGAAGAAGACCTGTGCCCAAGACGCCGCCTGAACCGATGCCAACGGTGCTCTGGAGCAGGTGATAGCCCCCGCCCAATGGATCCTGACTTGGGTCGAGGAACAGCACCAAACGGTCCCGTTGATAGTCCTTCAAACCATGCATCCAGAGCCATGGCGTCACAGCAGCCATGGCGCCGTGGATGGCCAGGGTTGCTGTGGCTGCCAGACGTTTCCAGGGCAGGGAGCGGTACGCCAGAACTCCCATCAGCGGGATCCAGAGGGCCATGGCCCAGGGGAGAAGGCCTGAGAGCAGGGCTGTCACCAGCGGTGACAACAACAGAATCACCCACTCGATCGGCATCCCCGACCAATAGAGCATCGTGAGCATCAGGGCGCCGAACACAAGCGATGTGCCGAGATCAGGCTGGATGAACACCAACAGCCACGGCACTGCAATCACCCCGAGCGGGCGCATCAGATCAACCGGTCGTTCCACCGGGTGTCGCGACAGGACTGCTGCCACGAGCAGGATCGCCGCGATCTTGGCGAACTCCGATGGCTGAACATGAACCCCGCCAATGCTGATCCAGCGTTGGGCACCTAGCGCTGTGGTCCCAATCACGCGCACCGCCACCAGGCTGATCACGGTGAGGGCGTAGACGGGAACCAAAAGAGGCCGGAGACGCTGCAACGGCAGCCGTTCCAGTCCCAGCGCCAGCAGCACTCCGAAGGCCGCGGTGATCCAGTGGTGATACCAGTCGGCATAGTCCGCCTGGCGTTGGGTGCTGGCGATCAGCACCCCGGCGATGGTGATCATTCCGAGCGGAACACCCCAGAGCACCCACTCCCGGTGCGATCTGCGGCGGTCACGTCGGCTGAACATCGTCAGACGGGCTGGGTGACGGCCTTGAGCACCGCTTCAGCAAGGCCTTTGAACTCAGCGGCGCTGGCGGAGTCGCTGCGGTTGATCACGATCGGTCGTCCTGTGTCACCGCCTTCCTGCACGGGCATTTCCATGGGGATCTGAGCCAGCAGGGGTACGTCGTAATCCGCAGCGAGTTGGGCGCCGCCGCCGCTGCCAAAGAGGGCGTAGCGGCAGTCGGGACGGTCCGGAGGAATGAAGGCGCTCATGTTCTCCACCACGCCCAGAACGGGAATGCCCATCTGCCGGAACATGGCGAGCCCCCGTCGCGCATCCTGCAGCGACACCTGCTGCGGGGTGGTCACGATCACTACGCCCGCCATCGGCACTGCCTGGGCCAGGGAGAGCTGTGCATCACCGGTGCCCGGCGGCAGATCAACGATGAGAACGTCCCGCTCACCCCATTCGGCCTGATACAGGAACTGCCGAATGATGCCGTTGAGCATTGGGCCGCGCCAGATCACAGGCTGGTGATCGTCGATCAACAGACCCATCGACACCATGGCGATGCCGCAGGTCTCGATCGGGACAATCCGCTGCTGATCGCCGCTGCCTTGCACCTCAGGTGTTTGATCAGCGACGCCCAGCATGGTGGGTGCGTTCGGCCCGTAGATATCGGCGTCCAGAAGTCCGACCCGCAGGCCGTTCTGGGCGAGGGCGCAGGCCAGATTGACCGCGACGGTGCTCTTGCCGACGCCGCCCTTGCCGCTGCTCACAGCAATCACCTGGCGGACGCCGGGGATCGACTGGCGTTCCGCCGGCTGACCATGGCCGGCCTGGCCAATGCCCCCTTGGCTTGGCGGTTGGCCGATCTCGATCTGCACGTTGTCAATGCCATCGAGTGCCATCAGAGCGCCCCGTGCTTCGGCCACGATGCGGTCTCGCTGGCTTTGGGCGAAGCCTGGAAGGCTGAGGCGAAACACAGCCCGCGGCGGGGTGATGCGGATCTGTTCGATCCAGCCGAGCTCCAGGGCCGTTTTGCCACTGCCGGCATCTTTGACTTGCTGGAGGGCTTGGTTGGCCTGCTCGACCGGGGTCATCCATTTCATCAAGGCAAGCCGGATCCTAGGGGCGCCGCCCGTGACAGTCCCTGACGGATGCTTGTCCAGGCCTGGGGTGACCTGGTTAGGTTTCGATGTCTTCAGTCTCTGACACATGGTCCGCTCCCTGATTCGCCGCGTCCTTGGACGCCAGGACGTGGGTGTCAGCAAGGCTCCCCTTGAGCTGCCCCCCAGCGATTCCAGAGAGCGGGCCCGGGCGATGGTGATGGGGCTGCAGGACGAAATCTGTGCGGGCCTGGAAGCCCTCGACGGTGAAGGTCGCTTCGTTGAGGAGAGTTGGGTCAGGCCTGAAGGGGGTGGTGGGCGCTCCCGGGTGATGCGTGAGGGGCGCGTCTTTGAACAGGGCGGCGTGAATTTCTCCGAGGTTCAAGGCGAAGAACTGCCCCCGTCGATCCTCAAGCAGCGTCCTGAGGCCAAGGGGCATCCCTGGTTCGCCACCGGAACCTCGATGGTTCTGCATCCGCGCAACCCCTACATCCCGACCGTTCACCTCAATTACCGCTACTTCGAGGCTGGCCCGGTGTGGTGGTTCGGCGGCGGTGCCGACCTCACGCCCTACTACCCGTTCCTCGACGACGCCCGTCATTTCCATCGCACCCACCAGGCGGCCTGTGATTCAGTTCACCCGGATCTGCACAAGGTGTTCAAGCCCTGGTGCGATGAATACTTTTATTTGAAGCACCGTGGTGAAACCCGCGGCGTTGGCGGCATCTTTTACGACTACCAAGACGCCAACGGCACCCTCTACAAGGGCCAGGATCCCTCCGGACCTGCGGCTCAGGTGTCAGCCCGTTTGGGGGCTCGGCCGTTGAGCTGGGAGCAGCTGTTCTCCTTGGGTCAAGCCAATGGCAGAGCCTTTCTTCCCGCCTATGCCCCCATCGTGGAGAAGCGCCACCCGATGGCCTATGGCGATCGCGAAAGGGACTTTCAGCTCTATCGCCGGGGACGTTATGTGGAGTTCAACCTGGTGTGGGATCGCGGCACGATCTTCGGCCTGCAGACCAATGGACGCACGGAGTCGATCCTGATGTCTCTGCCCCCCTTGGTGCGTTGGGAGTACGGCTACACCGCCGAGGCCGGGTCAAGGGAAGCCCTGCTGACCGAACTGTTCACCAAGCCGCAGGACTGGCTCGGTGATGCCTCGCTGGATGAGCGCTGCCGCCCCCACGGAGCGATCAACTAACTGACGCCTTGAACGAGCGCGTTCACCACGCGCTCGGCCAGGCAATTCACCGTGTGCTTTCTGGAGCGTGGATCCCTCAGTTTCGTCTCGAGAGGGGGCTCCAGCATGGCGATTTCAAGAATTCCGATCCCGCGCCGCGGACCGCCAAGGCCTCCGCGGAACAGGCGTGGGTAGCGCCCAAATGCCTGGGCCAGGCTTTCATCGACGACATTCAGTTCGCGCACATTTGGGAGCACCGGAATCAGGCCGGAGCCGAAGCCATGGGGCCGGTAGGCATCGAAATGGATCTCCAGAACGTATTCACCACGCTCCGAAAAGACCTTGGCCTTCGACCAATTGGTGCTGGGGTCGTCATCGTTCGCGATGCTGATGGACGGTGGGGTGTAGGCGCGGATGTTTAAGCCACGGGCCTGGCCTTGGCTCACCACAGCGGCCTGAACTTCGCGGTTCCAGAACAGCTCATCGCGAATGCCCGGTTGCATCGGCGCTCGCTTCTGCTGATCCACGGCATATCCAGGGGTCCCTGGACTGGCAGTGCCCTGGGAGTCGGCGTGTCCTGCCATGACGACGATTGGCAGGTTGCTCTGCACAGGGCTTCTGCCAACCCAGCTCCCGGGTTTCTTTGTGCGTGGGCCGAGCAGGGGATCTGGCGTGGCGGGCTCAGGACAGGGGGCTGGCTGTTTCGGTGCTGTTTTTTTGCTGGGCTCGGCTGTGCCAAGCCAGTTGTGCTGTTCCGCAGCCTTGGTCATCGCCAGGGTTGCCAGTGACAGGCCTGCGATGGCAAGCCCTGAGGCAAAGCGACGCCGTCGCATCCAGGCCGGCAGACCCATGGTTCAGATGGGGGAGGAGAGCAGGGATCCGTCACTGGCGAGTTGCAGGGTCTCAGCCAGTTCCAGTTCGATGGCGATCAATTCGTCCCGATGAGCCCGCAGACGAATGGCGCTGCCGTCTCCCTCGGGAGCAGGAAGGAGTTGCAGTTCAAGGGCTTCTGTGCGAGCGGCCCGCCGTGTGTAAACAGCTCCCGCCAGAGGGCCGAGGCCGATCAGCAGCAGAGGCCACCAGTGCAGTTGGGGTGCCAGCTGACGCAGGACCAGGCCGAAGCAAGCGGAGCCAATGGCCGCCAGCACTGACAGCAACACCGCAAGGGGTTGGCTGGAGGCCACTTTCCCCTTGAAGCGGAGCACCTGCCGCTCAGCATCGCCGCCATCCCGGCTCCAGCCGCGCTCTTCCAGCCAAGTGCTGAGCCCGTTAAGCACGGTGATGGGGGGTTGGGGGGACATCACGTCCACCACTGTGGTTCGGTCTTTGCTGGCTGCACGCAGAAAGAAGACCAGACCAATCGCCAGCAGAACAGTCAGCAGGAGGGTGGATTGAAATCCTGCAGGCATGGCATCCCGGTGGTGTTCAACCTTTTTAAGCCTTGCGCCGGCTGAATCGCTTAGTTCAAGGCGAACCGGTGGGAGTCCAGCCAGCTGCGCCAGGGCTGCATCAGTCGCTCGGCTTCGCCGCGTGCATCGGATTCAAGGTGCAGCATGCGCCGCGGCCGTCCGCGGCTCGGGCAGCGTTGGGTGTAACTGCTGATCGAGCCCTGTTGTTCAAGGAACTCGAGGGCCTGTTGCAGCACGGTTTCAGAAAGCCGCAGTTGGGGCTCCTCTCGGATCAGTTTTTGCAGGAGTCCGGAGGGGTAGTTGTCGTCTTTGAGCAAGCACTCGAGGATCCAGCAGACAGCCAGCTCGAGATCGAGGAACTGCGGCGGCGGCTGATGGAAGTACTGCTCGATGTCTGCCAGACAGGTGCGCGAAGGCTTTCTGCGAGAGAACACAGGCGCGGGACGACTTCACCAATCAAAAGCGATCTCATTTCGAGATTCAAGAGGAGAGTCTTGAGACTTGTTGTGGAGGTGATTGGCCACACTGGCCCTATCCCTTCCTGAAGTCATGGCTGAGAAGTCGTCATCCCCAGCGGAATTCGCCGTCTTTGATCGTGACCTCGATGCAGCTTGGACGGAGCGCTATCTGCAGTCCCCGCGCCTTGCGGTTGATACCGAAGCGATGGGGCTGATCCATGGGCGTGATCGGCTTTGCCTGGTTCAGATCGCCGACGCCGAAGACCGTGTGGCCTGCGTCCGCATTGGCCTGGGCCAGACCGAGGCGCCGAATCTCAAGCGCCTGTTTGAGGCGCCCACGGTGGAGAAGGTGTTTCACTTCGCCCGTTTTGATGTGGCTGCGCTTGCCGCCGGTTTGGGGATCGACGTGAATCCCGTGTTCTGCACCAAGGTCGGCAGTCGGCTCGGCCGCACGTACACCCCCCGCCATGGCCTCAAGGATCTGGTGATGGAATTGGTGGGCGTTGAGCTGGACAAGGGCGCCCAGAGCAGTGACTGGGGCCGGGTGGACGAACTCACGGATGCCCAGCTGGCCTACGCCGCCAACGATGTGCGCTACCTGCTGCCAGCCCGTGAGCGCTTGGAGCAGATGTTGCGGCGGGAAGGGCGCTGGGATCTGGCGCAACGCTGCTTCCAGTGCGTTCCGGTGGTAGCCGAGCTGGATCGGCTGCGCTTTCACCAGATCTTTGAGCACTGAGGTTGGTGCTCAGTCTTCCAGCATGAAATTGCCGTCGCCTTCGCTGTTCTCGAGCAACGCGTCCAGCTGACGGGCGCGGTCACCGTTGTCCTTGTCGAGGGCGGCCAGCATGGATTCAGCCATGGCTCGCCGTCCCTCCAAATCGCGATGTCCTTCTCGGGCCGCGGCTTGTTCCACCTGGCGCCGGGCACTGGCGAGGCTGATGCTCAGTCGACTCGCCAACTGGGCGCAAAGTTTGACGAGGGTGGGGTCTTGAATCGCGGCCATCGCAACCAACCGAAGATCTTCAGTATCCGTTGAAGCGATCCAGGATCAGGCGTGCCAGCTGATCGCTTCCCCCTGCCGGCCCCATCCGCTGCGTGCCGATTCGTCCCAGGTGGGAGCGGAGTGCCGGGTCGGCCAGGAGGAATTCGAGCCGTCTGGTGAGCTCGGATTCATCAGAGCAGGGACGAACCGCTCCCCCTAGCAGGCGGCTCTGACGGCGGGCGAAGCCCAGCTTGAACTGCGGTCCTGGTCCCGGTAGGGACAGGGCCGGAATGCCCAGCCCCACCAATTGTTCCGTCGCCGTTCCGGCGGTGGCGATGCCGGCTTCTGCCCAGCCGGCCCATTGGTCAAAGCAACCTCGCCCGATCAGCACCAGGCAGGCTCCCTTCACCCAGCAGGCTTCGGCACCCAGTTGGTCTGAAGGCGGAAGGCTGCGTCGAAACCCCAGTTTTTCCAGGCTGTCGCTCAGTGCCTCTGCATCGGGTTGGGCGCCCACGGCCACGAGCAGTGCCATCGGCACACGGCCGGGCAGCGCCATGGCACTGCGAACCAACCGCTGCAGGTTGCGCTGGGCCTCCGGCATGCGACTTCCGCAGAGCAGGAGCACTCGGCGGCAGCGTTCCAGGGCCGATGGCAGCGGTTGGACTTGCAGGCCATCCATCATCGGATTGCCCGGCGCAAGGGCGCTCACGCCCTTGCGTTGCAAGCCTCGTGCCGTGAGCCGATCACGCATGGCCACCAGTTGACAACGGCGCGAGCGCATCAGGCGCCATTCCCAGGGATCCCACTCACTGCCTTTGAGCCGGTGGTAGTAGTCGCTTTTGGCCCGTCCGGGACCGCTCAGCCAGGTGTAGTCGCTTTTGGGAGTGCCGATGAAGCCGAAGGGGGCGCCACTGCTCCAGGCCATCAGCAGTGGCAGCAAATCACCCACGGCAACGATGGCTTGGTGCTCATGGCCAAGGCGGCGCACCAGCCGCCATTGACTCCAACTCAGGCCGGGGAGTCCAGCCCTGACGTCTGCCAGAAGACCTCTCAGACTTTGGTTGCTGAAGCCACCGCTGGGCAGGGCCGCTTCAGGCCCCAAACGTGTTAGCCATCCCTGCTGAAGGGCAGCATCAAACATCCGGCCGGCGCCCACCAGAGGAAGCACGGACAGGGGGCATCGCGGTGCGCGCCGACGGACGGCCTGCATGATCCGCAGGGTGATCAGGTCTTCGCCGTGGCCGTTGCAGAGAAATAGCAGAGGGGCAGGGGTATGGCTGATACGATCATCTGATGGGAGTGGTTTCTCCCGGTCGGCGGCATGGCCAAGTGGTAAGGCAGAGGATTGCAAATCCTTTATCCCCAGTTCGAATCTGGGTGCCGCCTTAGTTGTATTAATTTGTGGTCTTATTGTAGGTACATTTTGTACTTCCACTTACGTAATCGACTGCGTTTTATTTTCCGTGACAATTTAACCTACAATCCCTCTATGCCTTTTGGACGTCGTGGATGAATATTGATGGCTGTTGCGATTAACCTTTAAAGATATTCGACGCAAGCGCTGGAATTTAAATTTAGAAGCTTGCAATTGCTTTCCCATCGCCTCTTATTTGTGACCCTCTGGGTCTCTGGGTTAAAGCTCGTGAGGTATTGAAAATTGTTAATGGGCATGTAGTACTAGCTATGGTTCGGCTGCAACTTGTGCGAAAAAGGCCTATGAATGGTGTCATGCAAAGCATTAAAAGATCACGCATGATCCTTTAAATTGCCCAAATAAGTTCTATCCGTTGCTTAAGTCATCATCAGAATTGCTGCAAATATCAGTAATTGCAACCCTTCTGCGGTCGAACGATGGTCGGCAGGCGGACACAGTTCACATTCTTGGCATTGCTCAAAATTCATTATTTGGACAATTTCTTTTTATCTTGTCTTCGTTCTTTTTGGCTTGTCGGCTTGGGGACGAGAAAGGCTGTTATTGTCTTTCGTGCTGCAGAAGCGAGATTTTGACGTCAATCTTTGCAATGCCTAAGGGCAGTCTTGGTGTTTAATGTGTTGTAGCGCTTGGAATTTTTGGAATGTGGGTCAAATTCCTTTTTGGAAATGAGAGGCGCATGAAGCTTGGAGTAGTAGTATTGGCTATCGCTTAAACGCTTTAAGGTTTTGATGTTCAGCGGATAGTTTAATTGTCTTTTCGGCATCCAAGAAATAACGCAATCGCAATATATGCTTGACATTGTGCTGTTTCAGGCTATAGTGGAAATTGGCTATTGAATTGCCATGAAATTCAAGGTCGGTTTTTGGGTCTGTGCATATTTCCTGCTGGTGTTCTCAGGAGAGTTAGTTTCTGCTCAGTCTGTTAGGAGGAATGCGTCTATCAACAATAACAAAAGTCTCGTTCTCAAAATACGTCATTCCCTCAGCGCTCAGTCCTCCGCAACCAGTTCAGGCAATACAAAACTAAATACTGAGGCCAATGTGAACCTTGCGCCGGGTAGCACCATAAGCTCACAGATTGGATCAGGTGATGGTGTTTCAACAATAGATTTTACGAGTGACGAAAACTCTGGGCAGTTGTCTGCTACAGGAATCGCATCGCAGACGAACTTTGTTTTTGACGAATCAACATCCATGACGTCTGAGATAGAAACACTTGATGAATCCTCTAGCGAAGGAGGCAGTGCAAACGCGTCTTCGGATTTGGTTCAGGAGTCAACCTTGGACGTGACGTATCAGGACGCTGAGACCTTGTCGACTTTCCAGCAAGCCTTCTGAAGATCAAGGCAGAAGCAAAAGCGGCCAATGTTGCTGAATGTTGCGATTCCATGAGTTTTTGCCTTTTGTGCCTTGACGCACATCCTTTCGCTTGATTAAGGGCTACTCTTAATGATGTAGAGGAGTGATGGTATATCCATTGCTCTCACCATTCTATGGTTTTCCTACAATGAAAAATCAGTTCAAGCTTCTCGCTTTGGCTGCTGGCAGTGCCCTTTCGTTGGGCGCTGTTCCTTCAGCATTTGCCGAGACATCTGGCTCCACTACTGCTTCAGTGCCTGCGCTTACGCCTGGCATGACTGCGCCAACACTCGATGTTGGTACCAGCACTGTATCAAAAGGCACGGTTCAGTACAGTAATTCTGTTGGCTCTAACGACGCCTTCAGTGTTGGCGCGAACACCAATATCGGAGCGAGTGTTAACGCTTCATCCACCCCTGATTACAGCGTTACGTCCAACGCTACTTTTGGAGTCTCTGCTTCAACCATCAATCAGGTAATTGGTACTTCTGCAGCTACCAATTCCTCTAGCACCAATACGATTTCGGATATCGATGAGGTATCTAACAGCTTGACACAGACTGAAGTCGAGAAAGACTTTACTAGAAATACAACTACTGATCGTGGTGGATGGTGGTGGTGGAACCGCCGCAACAACACTCGTACACACGTTTCCGAATCGGATTACGAAACCGTTAAAGAAGAGTACTCAAAGCAGATCAAGTCTGATATTACGGAGACTCTGACATCCACCAACGGAATGGATGGAACCATTACTGGTTCTTTCGCCAAAACATTCTCTGACACTGGTAACACTAACGATGTGACAGTGAAAGGTATCGGAACAGATGCCAATGTGGTTGCAGCTGGAGATTCCGCATTCAGTTCCGGAATCACCAAGGCCACTGATGTCGATAACGCAGGGGCTGGTACAGCCAGTGGTGGTGCATCAGGTTCTGTTGGCACAACTGCAACGGCTAATGCCAATAGCTCTCAATTCGTGAGCTCTTTCGCTCAGGCTTACTGATTAGCCGATTTGTCTTGGCTGTTTACTCTATGGAAACATGAAAAGCTTATCTAAGTTTTCATTTTCTGCTGCTTTTACAGCCGGTTTGATTCTGGGAGGGCCTTCTGTGGCCCTCTCTCAATCAACAACAGCAGCAGTTCCGGATCTAACTCCGGGCATGAAAGCACCAACAATTGATGTTGGTACAGGGGAAGTATCGAAAGGTACCGTTCAGTACAGCAACTCTGTCGGAACCAATGATGCATTCAGCGTTGGCGCCAGCACTATTGTTGGAGCAAGTGTCAATGCATCATCCACGCCTGATTACAACGTCACCTCCAACGCCAAATTTGGTGTTGCTGCTTCGACTATCAATCAGGTGATTGGTACATCGAGTGTAACTAGTGCTCCTACGACAAACCTCATCTCTAATGTTGATGAGGTGGCCTCAGGCTTGACAGAGACTGAGGTTCAAAAAGATTTCACTCAAGATACTACCTCAGGTGGTTATTGGTGGTGGAATCGTCGTAACAGGACGAGGACCAAAATCTCTTCTTCTGAATATGAATCCGTTAAGGCTGAGTATTCGAAGCAGTTAAAGTCTGATATCACTGAAACTCTAACGAGTTCAAGCTCGAATTCAGGCACAATTTCCGGTTCATTCTCTAAAGAGTTTGATACAGCCGGTAATACGAACAATGTTACCGTCAATGGTATTGGCACCAATGCAAACCTAACTGCATCTGATGCATCTAGCTTTGACTCTACTATTGAGAAAGGCTCAGGTGTAAATACTGGAGCAGCAGGAACGGCTAGTGGTGGCGCATCAGGTAATGTTGGTACTACTGCTACTGCTAACGCAAGCAGCAGTCAGTTTGTGAGTTCCTTCGCTCAAGCTTATTGAGCTGGGCCTATTACTTGAAGGCCTTTGTCGGCAGGCAAAGGCCTTATTTTTTCTGAGGCACAAATGTCATGAAACACAGAATTTTGTTTTTGGTCTCATTGGCTATCTGTGGACTCTTCTCGTCTTCGAGTACTTGTGCACAGACTGTTGAATTGCCTGCACTTGTCTCAGGTCAAGAACTTGAATCCATCAAGGGTTCAACTGTCAATCGAAGTAACACTACCGGAGGAAGCTCGTCCTTGACTGTCGGGTCAAGTACGACGTTCGGTGCCAGCGCTAATCTCAATGCTTCCCCAGGTACGAAATCGAGTTCCTCTTCAAGTTTGAAACTTAACGCTTTGGGAGCCGATGCCGATGGAACTCAAGGTTTGCAGGAATCTTGTCCTACTGGTGGTTGTCTTCGGACATCAGTTGGCGGAGAAAATTCAACTCTTACCGGTAATATTGTGAATTTGAAGGCTTCTGATGCTACTCAATATAATTCTAACGAGATCTCGAGTACGTCAAATACCTTAGGGGCTGGTGATGTTGACTTCACCGGCATTTCAGGTTCAAACAATTTAGTACTTGATCCCTCAAGTCAATTTGTGGCTGAAACGGAGACACTTGACGCGCTTGACTCTGAAGAAAACACCAGAGTTTCTTCTGCGGCTGCCTCTTCAACGATTGATACATCAACCAATGCTGATATTAAATCTACTTCATTCACGTCTGTTTTTCAGCAGGCCTTCTAGCACTCCGCATTCTTAATTTTTGTGATGAAGAGTTTAGTTTATATTCTTTCTTTTTTGGCTCTTTTATTCTTTAGGAATTCAGCTGTTTCTGCTCAGCAGCTTACAGATGATAGTAGGCCTTCCACTACTGTCGAAAGAGGTTATTCGGTTTCCACAGTAGTTAGAGCAGTGACTTCAAATACTGTTCAAGGTAATCAATTAGAGGCAGGTAATTCAGTCGATGTTAATATTGTAAGTCCAAGTGCTCCGCCCTTAGCGTCGGGAAAAATTGCTGATTTTGAGGTTTCGCCAAATTCGTCATTAGTGGAGTTGGGAGGAATAAACCATTTTTCGCTTGTTGAGTATGGAGAAGGCAGCTCCTTGAAAACTTTGGTAAAAACTAAAGAAAATGCTGTTCCTGACGGCACAATAAGTAAGGCATCTAGCAGTGCTACTATAATTATGGAGACGGAGTTGCGAGCTCAGCAAAATGCACTCACGTTTTCTGAATCTTTTGACGATGCATTTTAGAAGCAACGATGTTTAAGAAAAATCTAAGAAAGCATCTTGTTTTGTTGTTGAGCTGTTTTGTGTTGGAAGCGCAAAACGCATTTTCTCAATCAACGACCAACCAATCCACTGTTTCGAATAGTGCAGCGCCTTCTGCCTCGTCGGTGACTACTGGAGGTACTAATGTTAATACACAAGTTAATAATGCGTATGCCAATGATTTGGGCTTTGGAGGTGGCATTACATGCAGGACCCCAAAGCTTTTTATGACTGGAAATGTTGGAAAAGTAGATGCATACCAAATTGACCCTCTTCAAGATGTTCATAACCAAAATAATAATTATCAGTTTACGGCTGGGGTGGTTATTCCCTTTATGTCCAAGCTGAATAGATACTGTAAAGAAATTGCCGGTGAGATAACAAAAGATAGAAAAATTGCCTCCGAGCTTTCGATGATTAAAGCTTGCGATGACCTTTTGAAGAAGAATATACGTGTCGATCCTATGCAATTTCCTCTGCTTGCCCCTTGTGAAGACTATCGAGCAATGATGGAAAAGGTTGCACAGGTATCTCCAAAAGAGCGGCCATCACAGTCCAAGAAGAAGTCGCTTCCACTGCCTGCCCTGAAGCCAGTTACAGATAGGGCTTTGTAGGTTGATAAATTTTTTTCTTCCTCTTCTATTGTTATGTGGTCTAATTTCTTTTGCTTTCCCCTCTCGTTCTGAAGAATGTTCTCCGAATAATCCTTCTGGTGTAAATGAGGATACGCTATGTATTAAGCATCATTCATCTCTTTTTAAAAAAAAGAATGTTGATGTTGGTTCTGGTATAAATGCTCACTATGGCCCGCCGGTAGATCCTCTGAGGCCTGGTTTTGGCACTCCTTTTAATGATAAAAAACTCGATCAAAATGAGTTCTACAGTTCTGTTTCCGTCGGCGATAAGACAAAGGGTATTCGTGTAGAGACAAATAAGGGTACTGTTTACTATAAATCAAGATGATTGTTTCGTGCAGTATGCATCAATCCATGTTTTAACTTCTGAGTCCCCCAGTTGGTGTGCTTTCTTCCAGTCCGTACAGGCTGTATATTTGTCTCCTCTGTGCTTATGGATGATTCCTCTATTTCTGTAGGCCTGTGAGTAATTAGGGTCTAGTTGGATTGCATTGTTTAAATCTTCGATTGCCGTGGACAGATTATTGAGTGAGGCGTTGGTTACGCCTCGATTCAAATAGGCTTGTGAGCTTTCTCTGATGCTTAAAGCCTTTGTCAGGTCTTTTAAGGAGCCCTGGGGATCCTTGAGTGCTCCCTTGATTAGTCCTCTGTTGATCCAGTATTTGTCATTGTCTGGGTTGATATGAATTGCAAGTGAGTAGCTTTCAAGTGACTCTGTATTTAATTTCAGTTCTTGGTATGCACGTCCAGTTAAGAAGTGGTATTCAGATATTTTTTTGGCACTTTCGTCTAGGCTTTTGAGCCTTGATAGGGCTAATGAGGCTTTTCCTTGTTTGATGAGGGATTTTGCGTCATCTAGATCTGCCTTGTGAGATGTATCACTTGTCTTTGTTGATATCACTTGTTTCTTCGAGGCTGTCTTGTTAATGCCCTGGATTTGTCTGGTGGTCTGCTCGTTTGGTAAATCTTTTTCGGTGTTCATGGTGTCATTTGGTAATTCGTAGCCCTCTATTTGCATCCGTTGTTCTAGAAGTTTGATCCTATCTGAAATCAGTTTTTGTTGCTTCTCTTTGAGCTGGTCAAGTTGCCTTAAAAGATCTCTTTTGCTTTCAATTGAGGCGCCTGGTGATAAGGAAGGGAAGTCGTCGCCAAGCATGTAATTCTTTTCTCTTTCCTTGGAGTTGATTTTGTTTCCTGAAATTAAATATGTGGGGTTGTCGAGTAACTCTTGAAAATTCATTTCAGTCGTAAGTTGGCGTAGCTGGGCTTGTTCTCTCCGCAGAGCAGCATTTTGTTGCTTTTGCTTGCTGAGGGCGAGGAGGCGTTGCTGCTCCTGCTGCAGGGCCTGGTTGTGACGCTGCTCGTTGCTGAGGGCAAGGAGGCGTTGCTGCTCCTGCTGCAGGGCCTGGTGCTGGCGCTGCTCGTTGCTGAGGGCGAGGAGGCGTTGCTGCTCCTGCTGCAGGGCCTGGTTTTGGCGCTGCTCGTTGCTGAGGGCAAGGAGGCGTTGCTGCTCCTGCTGCAGGGCCTGGTTTTGGCGCTGCTCGTTGCTGAGGGCGAGGAGGCGTTGCTGCTCCTGCTGCAGGGCCTGGTTTTGACGCTGCTCGTTGCTGAGGGCAAGGAGGCGTTGCTGCTCCTGCTGCAGGGCCTGGTTTTGGCGCTGCTCGTTGCTGAGGGCGAGGAGGCGTTGCTGCTCCTGCTGCAGGGCCTGGTTTTGGCGCTGCTCGTTGCTGAGGGCGAGGAGGCGTTGCTGCTCCTGCTGCAGGGCCTGGTTTTGGCGCTGCTCGTTGCTGAGGGCAAGGAGGCGTTGCTGCTCCTGCTGCAGGGCCTGGTTTTGGCGCTGCTCGTTGCTGAGGGCGAGGAGGCGTTGCTGCTCCTGCTGCAGGGCCTGGTGCTGGCGCTGCTCGTTGCTGAGGGCGAGGAGGCGTTGCTGCTCCTGCTGCAGGGCCTGGTAGGCGTTGCTGCTCCTGCTGCAGGGCCTGGTTTTGGCGCTGCTCGTTGCTGAGGGCGAGGAGGCGTTGCTGCTCCTGCTGCAGGGCCTGGTTTTGACGCTGCTCGTTGCTGAGGGCAAGGAGGCGTTGCTGCTCCTGCTGCAGGGCCTGGTTTTGGCGCTGCTCGTTGCTGAGGGCGAGGAGGCGTTGCTGCTCCTGCTGCAGGGCCTGGTTTTGGCGCTGCTCGTTGCTGAGGGCGAGGAGGCGTTGCTGCTCCTGCTGCAGGGCCTGGTTTTGGCGCTGCTCGTTGCTGAGGGCAAGGAGGCGTTGCTGCTCCTGCTGCAGGGCCTGGTTTTGGCGCTGCTCGTTGCTGAGGGCGAGGAGGCGTTGCTGCTCCTGCTGCAGGGCCTGGTGCTGGCGCTGCTCGTTGCTGAGGGCGAGGAGGCGTTGCTGCTCCTGCTGCAGGGCCTGGTAGGCGTTGCTGCTCCTGCTGCAGGGCCTGGTTTTGGCGCTGCTCGTTGCTGAGGGCGAGGAGGCGTTGCTGCTCCTGCTGCAGGGCCTGGTTTTGACGCTGCTCGTTGCTGAGGGCAAGGAGGCGTTGCTGCTCCTGCTGCAGGGCCTGGTTTTGGCGCTGCTCGTTGCTGAGGGCGAGGAGGCGTTGCTGCTCCTGCTGCAGGGCCTGGTTTTGGCGCTGCTCGTTGCTGAGGGCGAGGAGGCGTTGCTGCTCCTGCTGCAGGGCCTGGTTTTGGCGCTGCTCGTTGCTGAGGGCAAGGAGGCGTTGCTGCTCCTGCTGCAGGGCCTGGTTTTGGCGCTGCTCGTTGCTGAGGGCGAGGAGGCGTTGCTGCTCCTGCTGCAGGGCCTGGTGCTGGCGCTGCTCGTTGCTGAGGGCGAGGAGGCGTTGCTGCTCCTGCTGCAGGGCCTGGTAGGCGTTGCTGCTCCTGCTGCAGGGCCTGGTTTTGGCGCTGCTCGTTGCTGAGGGCAAGGAGGCGTTGCTGCTCCTGCTGCAGGGCCTGGTTTTGGCGCTGCTCGTTGCTGAGGGCGAGGAGGCGTTGCTGCTCCTGCTGCAGGGCCTGGTTTTGGCGCTGCTCGTTGCTGAGGGCGAGGAGGCGTTGCTGCTCCTGCTGCAGGGCCTGGTTAATTGATTTTTCAGCATTATTGTTGCTTGAAATCCCCTCAATCTGTGAAAGCCGCTTGGGATGATTTTGGATTGCAACGATTGCTGGAATATCTATTGATACTGTTTTTGGTATTTCCGGAAGCTCAGGAATTGGCTTTGCTTTTATATTAAATATTTTGCTGTTTCTGAGATTTAATTGAGCAAAGTATTCGTCAAAATCTCGAAGAAATTTGTCGTATTTGTAGATCTCTTCGAGGGCTATTGTAAGGTCTTTGTCGTGCGCTGGGTGGTGAAGTGAGTGAAACGCTTTTAATAGTTGATTTAGCTCGTCGTTTCTGCTATGCGCTTGAGCATAATCTTTTAAGTGATTATAATAATTGCGCAGATAGCCATGGTCAGAGTTAAATTCGCTGGCTGTTGCTTCAGTGAAGAGCTTGCGTGTAAAAAAAGGTAAGTCATTCGCAGATTGCATTAGGCGTTCTCTGGATATTGAGGCGCCTAAGGCTGGTGTGTGATTCGTGAAAGTTGTAGCAGAAACATACGTAAATAAAGCTAGATATCTATTGAAAACTGTTGCAAGCCTTTGCAAGTCCTGTTGGCAGGATTTGGTGAGGCCTGGAAAAGCGAAGATATGGTTTAGACGGTTAAAGTTAATCAAGCCTAGAGCGATAACAGATTGTATAATTCTGTATATTTGGGCTTCACGAATTCATTTGCTTTGCAGTTATTTTTGTTTAAGCTATCAAAAAGCTCCTTAGCTCGAGATGCGTCCTTGGCCAAAATGGAGTCAACGTCCGGAGAAGCGTAAAGACTTATTAGCTCTTCAATATGTAAATTACATTTACTTAGACGACTAGTGATTTTAAAATGTACTGAGCCATACGCAAGTAAAAGGATTAATGAGATTGAGCCAGCGCCGATAAAGCCTGTTTTACGAGTAATGTTAGGTATTTTTGGCGTTTCCACGGTTCTCTCTAGAGTCAGAGCTGCTCCATTTTACAGTATTGTCAATGGGTGCTGAAAAATTTTGATCTGTAGCTTTGCAAAATGCTCGTCTTGTCAGGATCTCCTGTGATTTTGAAAAACATTCTTGTTGCGTTTCCATCATGTGTGGACCTAGAGGTCTTTTAAGCGTAAGCAGCTCGAGTAGGGGGGCAGCGCCAAGGCAAGGTTTTGAATTCTTTTCGCATTCGTGAAGTGAGTTAATTGTTCGTATTTAATGTGTCCTTGTTCGAGGTAAGGGTTACATTTTTTGTGGACTGCATCCTTTGTACGAGGCCTTTTTAATGCAAGTTGCAAGCCGGCTTTGGGTTTTTATGCTATACAGGCTCCGTTAAATCGCGAATTTTGGGGTAGTTGAGGCCGCATCGAAAGTTTTTTAATAGATAAAGCTCATTGTGCTCGATCAGTAAAATAATCCTAAGTAGCTTGCTTTAAAGGAATTCGCTCTTGGTTCGAATCTGGGTGCCGCCTTTGGCTCCTCATCACAGTTGAGCCTGCGCGCTCATTTTGGCAACGTTGCGTGAGTGGCTCTCGCAGCTCACGGTGTCCGCATCAATCCAGCAACGCCCCTTGGTCATGCGGGTTGCAGGTAGGCCTTTGGGGAGGCCTCCGGCATCAAAGCGAACCCATGATGTGCTGAGCAGGGTTGCGCTCCAGCGGCGTGAATCCACGCGGCAACCTGAGTTGTCACAGCTGAGCGGACTGCCTTGGTCTCCATCAAGGCTGACGAAGCTCAGCTGATAAGTGCCGCCCGTTTCTTGATCATCTCCGATGAATCGAAGTCGCAGGCCACGGCTTCCGTTCGAGCTGATCTGCAGGCGCTTGCAGGCCAAAGAACGCCCACCGACAAAGATGCGGCAATGCTCAGGCCTGTGCTCCAAACGGCCAAAGGCCCAGGTTGGATTGGCCGTTGCTGGCACGGCAAGCAGCAGTGGCGCCATCCAGAGATGAATCATCAGTAATCGCTGTCGGCAACGCACATGCCCAGGCAGCGAATGCCATTGCGGGCGGTTCTGCGGCAGTGGTTGCAGAGGATGCGTTCCGCGTCCGCAGTCGATCCCTCCACGGCTTGATTGGTCGATCGCGCAGGTTCCTGCGCGGGGGATGCGGTCATGACGCAACGGGACGGGCTGTGGCGATCATGGCTGGCAGCAGCATCGCCCCGTTGAACGGCATCGGTTTCGGCACCTGGGCCTGGGGCAACAAGGCGGTTTGGGGATACGACGCCCGGCGGGACGACGCTCGACTTCGTGCCACGTTTCGTCAGGCCCTCAGCTCTGGGCTCAACTTGATCGACACGGCGGATTCCTATGGAACGGGGAGCCTGAGTGGACGCAGTGAAGCGTTGCTTGGCGACTTCATGGCCGAGTTGCCAGCCCTGCGTCGATCCCAGTTGACGGTGGCCACGAAGTTGGCCCCATTCCCCTGGCGATGGGGGCGTCGGGGCTTTGATGCCGCCTTTGAGGCCAGTCGAACGAGGCTTAAGGGGCAGCTTCGGCGGGTGCAGCTGCACTGGAGCACAGCGCGCTACGCGCCCTGGCAAGAGACAGGCCTTCTTGATGGCTTGGCTGATCTTGTTCTGTCCGGCCGGGTTGAGGAGTTGGGCCTGTCCAACCTGGGCCCCCAGCGCCTGCTGTTGATCCATCGCCGTCTGTTGGAGCGGGGCGTTTCCCTGCGCAGCGTTCAGGTGCAGTGCTCGCTCTTGGCACCTGCGGATGATCAGCTGCGCGAGTTGATTGCCGTCAGCAGGGAGCTTGGCGTGGAGGTGTTGGCCTACAGCCCTCTGGCTTTCGGCGTGCTGGGTTGTGCTCCCGGGTCTGAGGAGAGGCGTCCTGTCACCTGGTTGAGACAACGCCTGTTCCAGCGTCTGCTTCCGGCAAGTCTTGAGTTGCGCAGTGCGATGCAGGCCATCGCGATCGATCGCGGGGCATCGATGGTTCAAGTCGCTTTGAACTGGTGCAGAGCTCTTGGCACAACGCCGATCCCGGGGCTGCGAACTCCAGAGCAGGCCAGGGATGTCGCCGCTGCGCTGCAGTGGTCATTGTCACCGCAGGAGTTTCAGCGGTTGGATGCGGCCCGGCTCCATTGCAGCGAGCGGATGCCCGCCAATCCTTTTCAGAGCCGCTGAGTGTTGTGCTCAGGCCTCCGAGGCGGATTCAGGGGCTGGACTCACCACCACCGGGAGGCTGTCGCCGTCATTGCGAATCGGAACGACTTTGTCCTGCGAGGGTTCCAGGCGAGTGGGGGCTGGGGCAGTGTCCTGTTGCTGGGCACAGGCGGCGAGGGCTTCCTGCAGCAAGGAATCAAAGGTTGCCCCAGGCAGTCGATGCCGGGCGACCTCCAGAAAGGTGCGCGGAAGCGATTCGCCAGCAGCGCTCCTTAGAGCGGGGTTGTTCTGGCGATGTTCCTGCTCGTCCTGAATGGCTCGGATGAACCTGCGTGTGACATCGCGCTTGGTGGACGCCTTGATCAGGGTGTCGCGCTCCTGAGGACCATGACTGAGCTCCTGCTCCATGTCTTGAATCCGCCGTTCGAGGCTTTCCAAAACCTCCTGGGCTTCCTTGCCGATGTGAGCCAGTTGCCCATCCGAAAGGTGGGGCATGTCGGCCACGAACACCTTGCCGTGATCCCGGAGCGTGAGAAAAGTGGGTCGTGGACCCTGCCTGTAGCCCTTTTGCCTGTCCTGGCCTGAAGGCAAAGGACGCCTCGGAGGAACAGGGCCTGCAGACGATCGACGGCGCGTAATGCGCTGGGGCTTATCAAAAGGCATTGAAAAAAGATGTATTGACGCCGCTATCGGAAAAGGTTCCGATGTGCTCCAGGGCAGCCTATTCGATCCCTTCTGGGGCGTGGTCGACTGCTTTAAACCTGTCTGAAACTGACGCAATCAGGAGGGAACACCCTCCAGAACAGCGGCGCTGCCTGGGGTGTTGGACGTCACGTTGCCAATCACCCAAGCCCGATGGTTCTTGCCGCGGCAATGCTCGATCACAGCGGTTTCGCTCCCAGCCGGCACCACCAGGCAGAAACCGATGCCGAGGTTGAACGTGTGCCAAAGGTCTCTTTCGGGAATGTCTCCGGCCTCCTGCAGCCATCGGAACAGGGGTGGTCTTGTCATGCTGGAGGCATCGATGCGCGCAGAGCAGCCATCCGGCAGGCAGCGCGGCAGGTTTTCCGGGAGTCCTCCGCCGGTGATATGGGCCATGCCGTGGAGCTCGCATCCGCTCTGCAGCAGGTGCTGCACCAGGTCGGCATACAGGGTTGTCGGCGCCAGCAGGTCGTCGATGAGAGGGCGCTGGTCGTCGCCATACAAGGTGTTCGCATTGGCGTTGGCCTTCTCCAGCACCTTGCGCACCAGGCTGAAGCCGTTGCTGTGCACGCCGCTGCTGGCCACACCGATCACGCTGTCGCCAGGTTGGATGCGCTGGCCGTCAATGAGCTCGTCTTCTTCGACGACGGCCACACAAAAGCCGGCGAGGTCGTAGCGCCCCTTCGGGTAAAACCCCGGCATCTCTGCCGTTTCGCCGCCGAGGAGGGCGCAGCCGCTCTGCCTGCAGCCATCGGCGATTCCTTCAACGACCTCGGCCATTGCCGATGGCGCTAAGGCCCCGGTGGCCATGTAATCCAGGAAGAAGAGCGGCGCGGCTCCTGAGGTGATCACGTCGTTGACACACATCGCCACCAGGTCGATGCCCACGCCGTGATGGCTGCCATGCTCCTGGGCCAGCTCAAGTTTGGTTCCGACGCCATCGGTGCCTGAGACCAGCAGGGGCTTGCGCAATCCGGCTGGAAGACGCATCAGCCCGCCAAAACCGCCAAGGCCGCCGATGACCTCCGGTCGGTGGGTGGCTTCCACAGACGCCTTGATGCGTTGCACGAACGCGCGCCCGGCCTCAACGTCAACTCCAGCGCTCTTGTAATCCATGGAATGAATCCGATGCATTGATCCTGCAATGCCGCAGAACCTGTGCTGATTGGCTTGTCGGCACAGCGGCTGATTAGCTGTGCTTATCGACTGTCCTCTCTCAGCTTATGCCCGGGTGCTTGCATTCCGGCGTTGATCTGCCAGTCGGCACGCGGATTAGCGAAAGAGGCGGGTCTGGGTGGCTGTGCCGATCGCTCTGATGGCGCCCAGTTTCTTTCCAAGAGCACCCTTTTTAAGTTCACAACAATCTTTTTTGTGATGCCTGCCAACGGTCGAGAACTGCGCGCTCAGTTCCAAGACCTTGGCCACGCCGTTCTGCATGCGAGTCCTCCTGACGTTGGCCACGCTCTCCGGAGCGATCTCAGGCAGTGCTGCACTCCTGCCGGTCGTGGCCAGCGATTTCCTTTCGCTCAACGGTGCAGAGCCCCTTGACCCTCTGGATCCGGTGGTCGAGCCCCAGGCCCCTGGGCTGCAGGCAACGCTTTCTCCCGCGGAGGTCAAACCGGTTCTTGTCCATCCTTCCCCTGAACTCCCTCAGCCGAAGCTGAAGGTCGTTCCAGAAGTGGTGAAGGTCATCACTGGTGAGGCCAGTTGGTACGGCCCCGGTTTTTACGGCAACCTCACGGCCAACGGTGAGGTTTACAAACGCGGCACGATGACGGCGGCCCACCGCACGCTTCCCTTTGGAACAAAAGTGCGCGTCACCAACCTCTGGAACGGGCGCACGGCCGTGATCCGCATCAACGATCGCGGACCTTTTATTGATCACCGGGTGATCGACCTGGGCCACGGCGCCGCCTCTGACCTGGGACTGACAGCCTCTGGAATTGCCCAGGTCAAGCTTGAGGTGCTGCGCTGAGCTGCGTCGTTCTCTCCACCCAGGCCGAGCTGGAACGCTTCCGGGCCAACCTCGGTGGACCTCTGCAATTCGTGCCCACCATGGGGGGGTTGCACCAGGGTCATGGTGAGCTGATCCGCCTCGCTGCAGCACGGGGTCCTGTGCTGGTGAGTGTGTTCGTTAACCCACTCCAATTCGGGCCAGCTGAAGACTTTGATCGCTACCCGCGAACCCTCGAAGCGGATCGCGATTTAGCCGAACGTTGTGGCGCCCATGCCCTTTGGGCTCCGGCTGTCGACGCGGTCTATCCCGGTGGACTCCAGTCCGTGGTGTCGCGCTCAGCACCGGCAGAGCTGCAGACCCATCTTTGTGGAGTCTCCCGTCCCGGTCACTTTGATGGTGTGGTCACGGTCGTGGCCCGACTGCTGCAGCTGGTGGAGCCGTCCTGCCTTTGGCTGGGTGAGAAGGACTGGCAGCAGCTGGTGATCCTGCGCCGGCTCGTGGCCGATCTTGATCTGGGCGTGGCGGTGCAGGGCGTTCCCACCGTTCGTGAATCCGATGGTTTGGCGTTGAGCTCCCGAAACCAATACCTCTCCTCTGCTGATCGGGCTCGAGCGGCTGCTCTGCCGGCGGCACTGCGTCGTGCCGATCCCAGCGATCCCGAGACTTCGGTGCAGCAGAGCCTCGCTGAAGCAGGGCTTGAAGTGGAGTATGTAGAGAGGGTCGATCCCCGCACCCTTCAGCCCTGTGGCGCTGAAACGGCCATCTCACTGTTGGCCGCGGCGGTGCGTTGCGGGACGACCCGTTTGATTGATCACGTCTTCCTGATGACCCGCCAGCCTCTTGTTGCCATCGATGGCCCTGCCGGTGCTGGCAAAAGCACCGTGACTCGGGCCTTTGCTGAGCGGATGGGGCTGGTTTACCTCGACACCGGTGCGATGTATCGGTCGGTGACCTGGTTGGTGCAACAGAACGGTGTGGACCCCCAGGATGCAGCGTCGATTGCACCGCTGTTGAACGACCTCGACCTTCAGCTGCGGTCGCTACCCGGTGGTGGCCAGCAGGTGTTGGTGAATGGGCAGGACGTGAGTGACGCGATTCGCTCGCCTGAGGTCACCGCGTCGGTTTCGGTCGTGGCCGCTCACCGTTGCGTCAGGCAAGCGCTGACCGCTCAACAGAAAGCGATGGGTGCCAAGGGTGGTTTGGTGGCAGAAGGCCGCGACATCGGCACCGCTGTTTTCCCGGATGCGGATCTGAAGGTGTTCCTTACGGCCACGGTGGGCGAACGGGCCCGGCGCCGGGCTCAGGATCTTGAGCAGCGGGGCTTCCCGGTGCCTGAGCGATCTGAGCTTGAAGCACAGATCGCCGAACGGGATCATCTCGACAGCACCCGTGAGGAGGCTCCTCTGGTGCAGGCGGACGATGCCGTTGAGCTCATGACCGATGGCATGAGCATCGAGGCTGTGATCGATGCTCTGGTGGGGCAGTTCCGGTCTCGGGTGGCTGAAGAAGCCTGGCCTACGCCGGCGGGCTGAGCTCGTCGAGCAGGTTGGCGCAGGCATCCTCGAGCAGGTCGAGCACATGCTCGAAGCCCGCCTCGCCCCCGTAATAGGGATCCGGCACTTCCGTTTCAGAGAACCGTCCGGCGTAGCTGAGCATGGGCTTGATGCTGGCCGTTGCTCGGGGACCGGCTTCGCGAGCCAGTCCCTGGACGGCTGCGAGATTGTCGTCATCCATGGTCAGCACCAGATCGAAACTCGAAAAATCGTCGAGGCTGATCTGCCTTGCTCGGCTGGGGAGGTTGATGCCGCGGCGATTGGCGGCCGCCTGCATGCGTCGGTCTGCCGGGTTGCCCACATGCCATCCGCCCGTTCCGGCGGAATCCACCACGAACTGATCACTGAGGCCACGCTCTTCAAGCAGATGCAGGAAGACGCCTTCGGCTGCCGGTGAGCGGCAGATGTTGCCGAGGCAGACGAACAACAGTTTCTGGGTCATCCGGCGTTGAGGCGTTGGAGGGCTTTCAGAGCCCGCAGCTGCACCACCCTGACACCTTCCGCATCGGATGCGAGCTGGTTCAGTGCGGCCAGGCCCTGTTCGGCGAGGTGCGCTGACACAGCTGCGCTGTTCAAGCGTTGCTCGAGTCCGTAGGCCGCTGCATAACGCACCACCCACTCGTCGTCTCGCATGGCTTTGAGCAGTCCCTTGAAACAGCGCTCAAGTTGATCGTGCGCTGCGTCTTCCCTGAACTCCAAGTCCGCCAGGCCACGGGTTGCGGAGCGCCGCACGCTCGGAGCGATGTCGGCCTGAAGGGCATGCTCCAGGAGGTCAAGACCCCGTGGATCCCGCAGGGCGGCAATCACCTTCACCACCCAGGCCCGTGCGCCGTAATTGCGGGCATCCAGGCTCACCAGAAGGATGGGAATGGTGTCCCGTCCCAGTTGAATCAGCCCCTGTGTTGCCACGGCTGCCACCGCTGGATTGTTGAACCCCAGCACCTTCACGAGCGGTTTGGCGGCCTCAAGGTCGTTCAGTGCACAAAGGGCTTGCGTTGCTTTGACCAGCTCAGGAGTACTGGTGGCCCGCTCGAGCGTCTGAAGCGCCTGGTCCAATGCTGTGCTGGTCATCAGAGCAGTCCGTCCATTGCGTCGAGAACGTCATCGGGGTCGTCGTTGCGTTCCGCCACCTCTCGGAGTGCAACCAGCTTGAGGCTGGGTTCCACCGCAGCCGAGCGGATCGAGGGCACGGCGGCGAGCCAGCCGGTGGCGCCGAGGTCGAGCAGCGCACCACGGCGCACCAGGGGTTCTGGATGGTTCAGCAGCTTTTTCAGTTCCATCCCCCACTGATCAAGACCGGTCAGCTGCAGCAATGCTCGGCAGGCCGCTGAACGAATCAAGGGCCGCGGGTGCTCCGTGAACGGATGAATCACAGCGAGGTTGCTGCTGCTGCCATCACCAATGTCACCGAGGGCTTCCAGCAACGCTTCACAGGGTTCGTTGAGCAAGGGGGATGAGGGTTGCTCCGCTCCTGCTCCCTCCAATCCACTGGACAGCAAGGCGCGGATGCCCTCAACAGCCCCACAGCTGCCCATGGCACCAAGCGTGCGGACCACCTCCTCTCGCACGGTGTAATCGTTGGAGTGCAGCAGCGCCAGAAGAGGTTGTTCCGCTCTCATGTCCCTGAGCAGACCGAGAGCACGGATTGCGTTGAGAGCGACACCGCGCTGCTCTGGATCAATCGGCGTGGCATCCAGTGCTTCAAGAGCTCTGAGCAGCAGAGGGATGGCATCGGGATGCTGGCTGCGCATTTTTCCGAGCCACCAGGCGGCGTAGTACTGCGCCGAAGGGTCCTCCGTCTGGCGGAGGTTTTGGATCACCTGCGTTTCACTCAGCGGTTCCATCACACCCAGGCCGATGCCATGTCGGCCGTCCAGCTTTCAGTTCGTTTGAACCGGAACGGTCCCGCCACCGAGCCCCAGCAACGCTCATTGGTTTCCGGGTCATGACCGCGATCGAGGGTCGCAAGGGAGTCTCCCTGCAAATGAAAGCTGCTCACCAGCACGGTGTCTTTGCCATTCCGTTGCACGATGCATTTGCAGCCTGGTTCCATGGCGCCGTGGTAGCCGTCTGGCTGTTCGAGCACTTGGTAGTGGCACTGATCCAGGCTGATCAGGTCGCTGTCCTGAATGGCAAGGCGCAGTTGTGGATCAAACGTGGCTCCGGCGAAGCGTTCCGGATCACGGAAGGTGTGATTCCAGAGCTTGATGGCGCCGGAGGCCTGCTCTTCAGCGCGGATCATGCGCAACCGATAGGGATGCTTGGGATCAACGGCATAGGTCTGTTCGAGCAGAATTGACCCTGGATGGAGCTGTATGAGCGGGCGATACCTCAGAAAGATGTGGGCATAGAGGGGTGGGTTGTCGAAGGCTTGCTGCTGGTTGCTGTATTCGCCGCAGAGCAGGTTGAGAAAACGCCGAACGTTTGGGGTGATCACAGCGCTCTGATGGGGCCGAAAAAGAACAATAAAAAAAGCCCCCCGAGGGGGGCTTGGAACGCAACGTCGGCTGATCAGATCAGGGCGTTGATGGCGTAATCGATGTAGCTGTTGGCTTCAGTAGCAGCATCGCCGCTGAGGCCGTGGTTGGCCTTGATGTGCTTCAGAGCTTCCACGTACCAGGAGGGGGAGAGCTCGAAGGTGCGGTTGATCTCGTCGAGACCAGCGATCAGGTAGTCGTCCATAGGGCCGGTGCCACCTGCCACGAGGCAGTAGGTGATCATGCGCAGGTAGTAGCCCACGTCACGGGAGCACTTGGCTTTGCCTTCCGCAGTGGCGGAGTAGTTGGACCCCTCCATCTGGGTGGTGTAGGGGAACTTGGTGTACACGGCCTGGGCAGCGCCGTTCACCAGGGAATCAGCCTTGCTGGTGAGAGCCTTGGCAGCCTCGAGGCTGGCCTTGGCACGGTTGAAGCGACCGGAGGCAGCCTGAACTTCGGTGTTGCTCAGGAAGCGGCCCTGGGAATCAGCTGCTGCAACAGCTTCGGTGAGGGGAGTTTTCATTGATCGTTATGTGAATGAAAGACGTCGAATCCAGGCGCCGATCAGGCGACGGAGGCGGCGGCGCGGTCGAAGTAGGTGCCGATTTCGCTGCTCAGGGAGGCGCAGTCACCAGCGGCGATGCCAGCTTTGTCGTTGACGATGGCCAAAGCGGCGTCCTTCATCAGGTTCACGCCGGCGGCGACAGAAGCACCGGGGGTGCCGAGGGCCAGGTAGGTCTCACGCAGGCCGTTCAGGCAGCGGTCTTCCATCACGGAAGCGTCGCCGGTGAAAGCGGAGTAGGTGACGTAGCGAAGGATGATCTCCATGTCGCGCAGGCAAGCGGCCATGCGGCGGGAGGTGTAAGCGTTGCCGCCGGGGGCGATCAGAGCAGGCTGCTGAGCGAACAGCTGGCGGGCAGCGGAAGCAACGATGGTGGAAGCGTTGCTGGAGATGCGGTTAACGGCATCCAGACGCTTGTTGCTGTCGGAAACCATGGCAGCGAGGGCGTCGATCTCACTGGTGCTGATGAATTGTCCCCGGGCATCGGCCTGGGCGACAACCTTGGTGAAGGCGTCGAACATGGTTGTTGTTCCTGTGAACTACGTCTGGAAGGGAATTTCAGACTTGGAGGGATGGCGGAAGGCTATTGCCTCGATCCCGACGTCCGCGATTCTGACCAACTGCTCGGGAGCCTCCCGAAAGCTGTTCATAATGCTTAACTCCCTTGCGGCGACAAGGAAGTGGCGGCGGCTTCTTCGAGGTCAAACAGCACGCCGTGGATGTACGACTCCGTCCATTCGCTGCCGTAGAAGCGCGTCAACATGCCGCGGGCTGGATCTTTCTCGGCGCGATAGGCCGTGTAGCGCTTCTGGCCCGAGAGCAGGAGTGCCGCACGCTCATCGTCCACGGCCTGTGCCTCCTCCACCAACGCCAGGTAGAGCTTGAGGTAGTCCGCAAAGGCCGGACGGATCACGCGGTCAATCAGCGCATCACCTTCTTCCCCTAGCGGGATCCGAGTCCAGAGAAAGGCAGGTGAGAAATAGGGCTGTGCCTCGTCAGGGATGGGGCCCCCGTCGGGCAGTTCGGCGCGCCAGCGCTCGAACAGGGGCATCAGTCGCTGCCAGACCGGTCCCGTGTGATCGGGATCTGTCTTGTCGACAGGCTGCAGGTCGAGAGCAAGCAAGTGCCCGTTGGGCAGCGTCACCAGATCGGCTCCGAAGAACGGAAGATCAAAACGGCTGCTGGGGTTGATCACGAAATTGAGCACTGATGCAGCGGCACCGGCTTCAACACAGGCACAGCGCACCTGGCGCAGCTTTTCGGTTGAGCAGGCCCAGGTGGCCGTGCTGACGGGGACGGGTTTCGCCTTGGATCCCGTGCTCCCCTCTTTTTGGAGGAATCGTTCTGCCACCGGATAAGGCTTCGGCTGCAGAGGGGCCAGAGCAGCGACGGCGGTGTCGAGAAAAGGCTGCCAGCGCCATCCAGGGATCTGGACGGGTTCAAGACTCGACGTGCGGAGGGGGAGGCTCATGCGGGCTGACTGGCGGGGAAGAGGAATTCGTGCAGGAATCGGTCGGACCAGTCCTTGCCGAAGTGACTGGTGAACAAGCCGTGGGCTGGATCGCGTTCAGCGCTGTAAACGTCGTAGGCGTTCTGGAGACGTTCCACCTCGGATGCCGCCAATGCTGACTGCCCCTTGGCCTGGTCATGCATCGACCAATAAGCCGAGAGAAAGGCATCGAAAGCTTGGGGAAGCGATCCCTCCGCTTCGTCGGCACCGCCGCGGCAGAACAGCAACCAAGGGGAGAAGTATTGGTTGGGATCGAAGGAGCGCATGGTTTCCTCCCCGTTCAGCTCGGGGTACTGCTCGTGCAGCGCCCTGAGGCCTGTGAAGTGGCGCTCCAGGTACTCCTTGTCTTGAATGAGCGGTTGAAAGTCGAGAACGGCCACCAATTTCTGGCGGGCGCCGAACCAGAGCAGATCCACCCCCATGAGTGGGTGGTCCAGGCCGTGCTCGGGATAGGCCACTGAGTTGAGAACCTGCAGGCTGTCGCCGGCATCGAGCCGGGTGACGCGCCACCGGCGGAAGCCTGGAACACTCCATAGCCAGCTTTCGATCTTGCCGCCGCTTTTGCTGGATTGGCAGTGTTGCAATCCTTCGGGTACAGCAGCGGGTTGGCCCCCCCGCTCCTGAATGCCCTGATGCAGTTGGTTGAGAAAGGAATCGAACATCAGTGTGTGGTCTCCAGCACGGGTGAGTCAGCGACCTGGCGGGCCTTGTCGGCCATGGCCTTGATGTCGTCGTCGCTGGGGCAGCGCAGTTCAGTGCAGTACGTCGTCATCGACACGCCATCGAGGCACTGCACGGAACTCACGCGCATGCGCACCTGATCGGTCACGAACCAGCAACGCTCTGTTCCTACGTTCGTGTCGTATCGGGTTGTGATGGTGAGAACGCCGTCATCGGCGAAGGTGTAAGTGCTCACCACCGACTTCTTCTCGACGTAACCCACGTCTCGAAGCAAAAAGCCCTTACGAGGGTTGCCCTGTTCAGGCACATCGACAATGACGGCGGCGTAGTCGTCGTTTCGAACCGCCTTTTTGAGGTTGCTTTCCCACCAGAAGCGGCCTCCACCGGCGGCGCGGTCTGTCGCCACCTGCAGTGCGTCACAAACCCTCTGCACAACGGGGTCGGAGGCATCGAATGGCTCGATCACCAGATTGGAATCAGCTGCTTCATCGTCCTGATGGTCGAGGTGATGAATCGAGCGGCGGTTCAACCAGGTGCCGCGGCTGGCCTGGAGGAAGTCCGCCATGGTCATTGGCGGCACAAACGACGTCATCGCTCAGGCGTTGGTCATGATCTCTTGCTGCTTGAGCAGTTGCTCCAGCACCTCTTCGAGGCGTTGCAGTTCCGCATGCTCAGCAACAGTGGCGTCGATTCGCTTCTGCGGCAGCTTCAGCTTTTTCCCCATGGCGATCACGTCATCGCGTAGGCGGTTGCGGTACGCCTCGAGTTCGGCAATCGAATCGTTCAGTTCTTGCAGCGTGGGTTCGGCCATCGGTGCTCTGCGGTGGCACGAGGGTAAGCCGCATCAGGGATCTGCTGGTGATGCCTCTACGGCGGCCCACTTATTAATAGATGTGGGTCTAAAAACCTGAAATCAAGCTGGAAAAGCCCTCTGATTCCTCGCCAGATGGCCCTATCGCCGCTGGGGAGTTCTGCATCAACTCGCAATATTTGTCGGCTAAGTGACGAACCGTTGCGTGAACAGCCCCCTTTCGCAGGGGTGGCCCGTTGACCCAGTTACTTTTTTAGGGCGCTTCGCAGGCCAAACCTGAAACGTTCAGCTCGATTCTCTTTTTGAGGAAAGCGCCGTCGTTTCTCACCTGGTAGTCGAGAAGCATTCCCTCCCCCTTGTCTGGCTTTCCAATGCTCGACGCATTCTCCCGTTCCGTCGTCAGCGCTGACGCCAAAACTGCTGCTGTGGGTGCTGGCGATATCGCCGCCCTCCGTCAGTACGTTGCTGAAGGCAACAAGCGTCTGGACGCTGTCAACGCCATCACCTCCAATGCCTCCTGCATCGTGTCCGATGCAGTCACCGGCATGATCTGCGAGAACACCGGCCTGATCCAGGCAGGTGGTAACTGCTACCCCAACCGCCGCATGGCTGCTTGCCTGCGTGACGGTGAAATCGTTCTTCGTTACATCTCCTACGCCCTGCTGGCTGGCGATGCATCCGTGCTGGATGACCGCTGCCTGAACGGCCTCAAGGAGACCTACATCGCTCTGGGCGTTCCCACCCAGTCCGCTGCCCGCGCTGTGGCCATCATGAAGGCCTCTGCCACCGCCCACATCGGCGAGACCAACACCCCGGCTAACGGCGGCACCAAGTTCCGCAAGATGGAGACCATCCAAGGCGATTGCTCCGCTCTTGTTGCTGAGGCTGCCTCTTACTTCGATCGCGTGATCAGCGCCGTCGCCTGAGTCAATCGGGTTTTCCCATTTCCTCAACACCAACCTCCATCTAAAGGATCTCCACGATGAAATCCGTCGTCACCACCGTTGTGACCGCTGCTGACGCAGCCGGTCGCTTCCCCTCCCAGAACGACCTCGAGGCCGTCCAGGGCAACATCCAACGCGCCGCCGCTCGCCTCGAAGCCGCTGAAAAGCTGGCTGCTGGCCTCGACGCTGTGACCAAGGAAGCTGGCGATGCCTGCTTCAACAAGTACCCCTACCTCAAGCAGCCCGGTGAGGCTGGTGAGAACCAGACCAAGGTGGACAAGTGCTACCGCGATCTGGGCCACTACCTGCGCCTGATCAACTACTGCCTGGTTGTCGGCGGCACCGGCCCTCTGGACGAGTGGGGCATCGCCGGCGCTCGTGAGGTGTATCGCACCCTGGGTCTGCCCACCGGTCCTTACGTCGAAGCTCTGACCTACACCCGCGACCGCGCTTGCGCTCCTCGCGACATGAGCCCCCAGGCTCTCAATGAGTTCAAGTCCTACCTGGACTACGTGATCAACGCTCTTTCCTGAGCATCTGTTTCGCGTCACTCATTCATAGGAATCAGGAGGCCGAAAGGCCTCCTTTTTTAATGCTCATGTCGAGGGATGTCGTTCAACTTGAATGATGTTCATTGGCAGCAGTGCTCCACTTAGGCTGCAAAGAACCCTGCTGTTCAGGGGGCTTTGCAGTTTTTAAGTTCTGATGACTTCGCAGTCGCAGGTTGAACGTCCGGATCTGGATGCGTTGTTCGCGGATCTGGCCCATCCCAACCCCCATCTGCAGACCCAGGCCTATTTGGCGATGGTTGATCATTGGCCAAACGAGTCGATGCCACGCCTGATCTCGCTGTTGGATCAACCCGATGTGTCCTTGCGTCGCGCTGCCGTGCGAGGGCTCGGAGCCTTTGGTGCGACAGCACTGCAACCCCTGGCGGAGCTGTTTGAAGCCAGTACGGATGGCACGGTGCGCGCCAGCTGCGTGAAGGCCTACGCCCAGATTGCATCCAACTACCCGGATCAGACCTTCTCTCCTGCCGCGATGGCTGTGCTGGAGAAGGCACTGTCGGACGACTCCCCCGTGGTGTCGCAGTCGGCGGTGATGGCCCTTGGCCAGGTGGGTGTTCAAGCGCTTCCGTTGCTGATTCAGATCTGCAAGGGAGACAACATCGCCCATGTGCAGTCAGCTGCCATGGCGTTGGCTGAAATTCCTGATCCCAGTGCGGAAGCCTGTCTCAGAGAGGTGCTGGCTGATCCCTCCACCGATCCGCTGTGCCGGCAGATGGTGGAAGCTTCCCTCGGCCGGCTGGAGAGCAGCCGCTAGGCAAAAAATACGGGACAAAGGCCCCTCAGCCTTCGTCCCGTAGTTGCGCATGCAGTGCTCGACGCGAACACCACGGATGTGACATTACGTGAACGAGGCGTGCAACTGTGTTCAGTCGTCTCTGCTGAGCTGATTCACAGCAAGTTTCAGCACCACAGCAACTGACGGGTCGCTCTCCGTCTCCATGCACTGCTGGAGTTGGCTGATCACGGAAGGGTCCTCCAGTTTCATCAGCGACAACGCGGCATTTTTGCGAACCAGTGCTGCTTCGTCCTGCAGGTTCGGCAGCAGCAGTGGGATGGCCCATTCGCTTTCGTTGAGCTTGCCCATCAGGGTTGTCGCTTCAGCCCGCACGTCTTCATCGGCATCCCTCAGGGCATTGGTGAGCAGCTGACGCGCATCTTCATCACCAAGGTTCTGGATTTGATCCCCGAGGGCGGCGATGGCTGCCGTGCGGATCTGGGCATGGGGGGATTGGGCAGCTTTGCGCAAGGCCTCCGGGGCCCGTGCGCCCACGAAGGCCAGGCCCCAGCTGGCCAGGCCCGTCTGCATGGGCGTGCTGCCAGGGTCCACCAGGATGTCGAGCAATCCATCAACGGCAGCGGGGCCAATGGCGGCCATAGCGCCAACGGCCGATCCCTGGACGACCGGATCGGCATCGTTGAGCAGAGCCTTCAGCAGGAATGGAAGGGCGCGTTGATCGGAAATCAACGTCAGCGTTTTGGCGGCCGCGCGGCGCACCGTCACGTTCTCGTGGTCGCACATCGCGGTGCAAAGGGCTGGAACGGCAGCACTACCAACGGTGCCGAGGCTTTCGGCAAAGGTGAGGCGCAGCAGTCCACGCCGGTCTCCCAGGCCGGCCACCATGCGCTCGATGGCCTGGGTGTCACCAGCGAGACGCTCACCCTGCCGCAGTTGTTGCTTCAGCTCCTCAGCCAGTTGCTCGGCTTCCTCTTCGCTCAGCTGAATCGTTTCAGGGCTGCTTACGGGAGACATCGATTCGGTCACGGCAAGGCTGAAGCAGCCATTCATTATCCGTTTCTCCCATCGCTAAGGTCACCGGACTGCACTGTTTGTTGTGACCCGATTCGTCCTTTCCCACAACCTGCAGATCCAGGATTCCGCCGTGCCTCCTCTCGCCTTTGATGCCCTGGCCAAGGCGTTGGCGGAGCAGTGCGATTCGGTGACAGCGTCGGAAGCGCTCAGCCACCCGCATTGGAAAATCAGCCTCGAGTCCACGGCGACTCCAGGACAGTTGGCTGAAGAGATCAGTCAGGCCTGGCGCAAGATCCGTGCTGTTCAGGGGCATTCCACCGACCATGCCGTCATGGCGCTTGGTGGTCGTAAGGATTCCGAGGGAACGCCTGGCGCCCCGCTTCAGCAGGGCGGCTGGGGTGTGGACGTGGTGGAAACCCGCGATCCCGACGGGTTTCTGCAGGCGATCAATTGGAGTGGACTCACGGCTGGCCGGCCGGCCGACGGCATCTTCCAGGTGATTGATCGCCCGGCTTGAGTTCAGCCGCGCTTGCGACGTCCGGCGCGTCTGGCTGGCTTCTTGGCCGCAGCTTTGGGAGCCTCCTCTGTAACGGCGGCCACCGGTGCGGCTGCTGGGGTCGGTGCGCTGGCTACACCGGAGCCGTAGGAGAACGCCACCGAATCAATTGCAAGGCCACGGTTGTGCATCGACTGCATGCTGCGGCAGAGCTGTGCAAATGGCACCCGTACTGAGCGTGCCGTCCAAGGGCGAGAACCGGGCTCAATCCCTGTTCGTACAGCAATGGATGTGGCGAGGGTGGGTCCCATGGCAGGCGATGTGACTGGGTTGAAGATGCCGCAGCTGCCGGGATTTTCGAGCCTTTCGCAATCTTCCTTACGAGAGCAGGTCCACGCCCTCCGGCCTGTGGGGTCCTGCAGAATTAACCCCCCAAGAGCGTGCTGCCTTGACCGGAGCTTTTGACAACATCCATCCGGGGCTGTCCCAAGGCGATGCGATCCGCCTGCTGAGCACTCCGCTGGAGGAGCTGGAGTCACAGAGTGATCCCTACATGGCGGCGGCCCATTTGATCAACTTTCCGGGCCCCGAAACGGAAACGGCGTTGATCGCCTTGGTGATGGATCCGGAGCAAGCGCAACCACGCAAATTGGCGCGGCGGAAGGCTGTGGAAGTGCTGGGACGGCTGGGCTGTCAGGAGGCCATGGCTGCCATCGCCAACTGTTTGAACAGCGACGACCCCTACCTGGTTGAGAACTCTGCTTTTGCGCTTCAGCAGCTGAACTGCCAAGACGCCGCCGTTCATGAGGCGTTGCAGCAGCTGTTGTCAGACCCAGCCCAGAACCGACGGGTGTTGATTCAGAGCCTTGCCGCGTTGAACGTCTCCGAAGCGGAGCAGTTGATTGCGAGCTTTCAGACGTCTGATCAGCCGGGGGTTCGCGGTGCGGCCATCAGTGCCAGCATCCGTCTGGGTGGCAGCCGTGAGCACGTCTCCGTTCTTGGCGAGCAGACGTTGTTGCCCAATCAGATGGATCGCCAGTCGGCGATTCAGGATGCGATCAATGCCGGAGCAACGGAGCTTCTGCCTCAGATCCTGCGCGCACCTGTTTCGCCGGTGTTTCGGATGCGGGCGTTGCGTGCGCTCTGGCCTGAGGGCCGGCTGCAGAACGATGGTCTTGATCTGATCGAGCTGCTTGATGGCTTGATCGTCGATCGACCGGAAGCCTTGGAGCTGGTGCACGCCTACGACCAGCCGCCCTCAGCGGATTTCCTGATTCAGGAATTCTTCGGTACGGATTTCAGTCGCAGTTACCTCGCACTCCAGACCTTGCAGGACCATTCAGCGGAGCAGCTCTGGCCGGCTCTGGAGCAGCGATGGCATGCCGAGGCCCACAACGACTATGGGGCGCATTACTTTTTCATCCGCCTGTTTTCAAGGATCGGGCCCTGGCCTGATGAGGCTCTCGGCCTGATCGAAGCCATCCTTGCGGAGGCCATCACCACACGCCGGCCGCAATTCATGAAATCCAAGCCGGCAGCTGTGTTGGCCATGGCCGGTTTGAAGCTCCTGAAGGATCCAGACACAACGGTGGCGTCATGGCTTGATCCGTACGCTACGCCGTTCTGGGAAGCCCGCTACGCCGCTGCGATGGTGGCGTCTCCCGCGCAGTTGGCGTCGGCCCTGGATGACCCTGAGCCCTTCGTGGCGATGCGTGCGCGAGCCGCCTGCAACGCCACCGCTGGTTGAGCACAAAAAAAGGGGGCGGATGAACCGCCCCCTGTAATGGAGTTCGAATCGAATCTCTCGGCTGAGAATCAGGCGAGGGAGTTGATCACGTAGTCCAGAGCAGCGTTGTACTCGGTCAGAGCCTGGGGGCTCAGGTCGCGAGGAGCGCAGCCGTCGTTACGCATTTGGGTGAAGCCAGCAACGTAGGTGCCGGGGTCGATGCTGAGGGCCTTGTAGACCTCACGCTGACCGTTGATGGCCAGTTCGTCCAGAGGGCCGGTGCCGCCAACAACCAGGGAGTAGTTGATCAGACGCAGGTAGTGGACGAAGTCGCGCTTGCACTTCTCCTTGCCTTCGGTGGCGCACTGGCGGGGCTGACGGCCGGTGGCACCGTTGGGGTACTGGGTGTAGACGGCGTCGACAGCGCGCTGTGCGATGGCGTCGTAGTTCTGAGCGATTTTCTCAGCAGCCTCGAGACGGGCGGCTGCACGCTGCAGGGAACCCTGCACAGACTCCAGGTCGGAGCTGGTGGGGAAACGGGAGCCGCTGTCTGCGGCGCCGATGACGGTGGTGAGAACGGACTTCATTGATTTAAAAGAAGGTTGTGCTTGAAAATCTCAGGCGGTTCAGCTGATGGCGCTGATCACCATGTCGAAGTAGGAAGCAGCCTCAGCGGAGAGTGCGTTGCAGTCGCCTTCAGTCACAGGCATCTTGCGCTTCTCACCAGTGGTGTTGTTGGTGTTGGTGATGTGCGCACAGGCGGAGGCCTTCATGATGGCCACAGCGCGGGAAGCGGAGCCGGAAGGAACGCCCAGAGCGGCATAGGTCTCGCGCAGACCGTTCAGGCAGCGGTCCTGCAGCACGGAAGCGTCACCAGCCAGCAGGGCGTAGGAGACGTAGCGCATGATGATCTCAGCATCACGCAGGCAAGCAGCCATCTTGCGGTTGGTGTACACACCACCGTTGGGGGCGGTCAAGCCGGTGTTCTCGCAGCAGATGCCTGCAACGGAGTCGGACACCACGCAGGAAGCGTTGGCGGTGATGGCGTTCACGGCGTCCAGACGCTTGTTGCCCTCGGCGATGAATGCCTTGAGGTCGTTCAGCTGAGCGCCACCGATGAAGCTGCCGCTGGAATCAGCGGAAACAGCCTGCCTAGAGAATGCGTCGAGCATAATCAAATGCTTAGGAGAGGGGGGTAGATGCGATGCATCACCCCGGGACCGTACGCCGCCCGCCAAGTCATGGGGGCAATTGCTTCAGGCTTCTCAATACAAATTTGCACTGCAAAAAAGAAAGAAAAACGAAAGTGCGAAGTGGCTCCGATTTAAGAGAGAAGAAGTGCCACTTCACGGCAGCTCCACTGCAGCGGCTGCCAGGGATGGCTGCGGCCAACCTCCTCCAGCAGTGATGTTTGATCCCGCAGCCCAAGCCGCAGGCAGCTCCAGGCGCCCGCGATTCGCGACTTCGCATATTGCGGTGCTGTTTCCGCCAGTGCCTCTCGCACCAGGTCGCTGCGTTCATGCAGCTCCAGCAGTCCGGTGCAGCTCGCCAGCAGGTAGTGAACGCCGTAGTCGCTGCCGAGGGTGGAGCGCAACGCATCGATCTGATCCAGTTGCGCTGCTCTGGGCAAGGCCATCAAGGCTTTGGCGGCGGCGTACTGGCGGGCTTCGTCCCGATGCTGCAGTCCCTCCCTGATCGCTTCGGGTTCAGCAGCGGTTTCGGGGATGCCGTCCAGGTTCAACTGCCTTGGATCGTCCTGAAGCAGCTCCTTCAACAGATCTGACGCATCAGGATCAATGGCACCCGCTTGGCTGGTGGCCATCTGAAACGCACTCTTGGCGCGCAGGGGCATCGAGACCGGGCAACGAATCAACTCCGCCAGGGCTTCGATCCGGCCCGCATCGCCCAGATCGATCACGGCGGCCCGTCGTCGCCCGGGGTTGTCATCCCGGAGCTGCTCCATAAGCGGATGAAGGCCTTGCTGGTCGCCCAGCACCCGAACGGCATAGGCATGGGCCGCTCCCGCCACCAGGGGATTGCTGTCGTTGCGGCAATGATCGATCTGGCCGCTGGCAACGTTCATGCCCAAGCGGCAGAAGGCCTGAAGCACCGCCCGGCGTTGGTTGTCGGGGCCCTGAAGCGCTTGCAGAAGTGCCGTTTGCTCCTCCTTATTTAGGGGTGTACTCAGCCGGGCGATGGCATCAGCCGCATTGACGACGGTGGGTTCGTCATCGGCCTGTAGGGCAGCAAGAAGAACGGGAAGTGCTGAGCGGTCTTTGCGTCGGCCCAGGGCTTCGAGGGCCTTGCGCCGGGTGATGCGTTCGTAGAGGTCGTCGGAATCGTTGGCTCCGGCTGCCAGGAGTCTTTGAAGGGACTCGGGTGATTGGCAGGCTCCGAGACGGGTTGCGGCGAGATATTTAAGGCCAGGATTCTTGAGCTCGGCGGGTGGCTTGAGCAACGTTTCCATCGCCGTCTCTTCACTCATTCCGGCGAAAAGAGTGTCGAAGCGTTCGCTCATTGCCGATCAAGAATTTGAAAAACCTGAGGATGGATCATTTGGCTTATGATCCCGTCCAGCCAAAGCTTAAGCCGAATGGCCGTTGCCGAAAGCGCAGCTCAAGAAATCCGTCGATTTGTTGAATTGCATCAATCCGGATCGGCGTTGAATCAAATTGCCTCGCTTGATGAACTCAATGCATTGTTGAAGCAGGCTGAAAGCCCTTTGGCTGCCTCGCTTATCCCGCTTGAGCAGGCGACGCGTCCCCCCAAGATTCTGGTGGACTCGGGGGTAACAGAATCAAAGGTGCCCTGGCGAATTCTTCAGTGTCCGGGTGGTCCTTTGGTGCTGCAGATGATCTGTGAAAAGGTTAATTTTGCCCTCTGGATTCAGGAGTGTTGATGATGGCCAACTCTGAACTTGAGCGTTTCGTCCAGGCAATTGCTGATGATCACGGTCTAGCCACGGGGATCAAGACGCTTGGCTCCCACTACGACGTCGTTGCCTACGCCAACATCCGCGGCTACGCGATTACCTTGGCGGAATGGGGGAGATATCTGGCCATGGATTGGTTGCAGACCTCCGATGCCGATCTGGCCTCTGTTCACCGGGCCGATCCAGCCCATTGGAGCTGGGCGTTTCGTCAATTGTCCCGCTGGCGTGCGCTGTTGATGGATGGTGCTGAATCCGAGGGCATGCTTGGCCCTGCAGATTTTGCAGTAACCCCGGATCAGTCCGTTGCCCAGCCGGCCAGCATCCCGGCATCCAGCCTGACGGATGCAGAGAAAGATGCGGCTTTGGCGTCGTTCATCCAGCTGGTGAAAACACGGCCTGATCTCAAGGACCAGGTGAAATCAGCACGGAACCAAGATGAAGTGATTGGCTTGGCCCAAGCCCAGGGTTTTGCGATTGATTCACTCACGCTGTTGCGGAGTTGGAGTCAGGTGTCTGACTTCAGCAAACCCACCTGGTTTGGTTGGTTTGATGATTGATCGCTTCAGCTGATCTCCGCATAGCGGGTGCGTGTGGTGCCGCGTTTGGCCCAATAGGTCACCAGTGACTCACCACCGGGCCTGGGAACTGCTGCTGTGGCGCGAAGGATCTTGAAGGTGCGCCTTGGCCCCATCGGCCAGTTGCCGGCAGCTGCAATTTTTCGCACGCGTCCACCAATGGCTTCAATGCAACGCTCGAATTTTTCGAGGTGGGTTTGATCCACCGTTTCAAAGATGAAATCGGTTCCTTCGCAAATCAGATGCTGCGATCGGATCCAGGTTTTCAGTTGTTTCTCGGCCTCAATTGCAGACATCGTCTAGCTGCTCAGACGAGGAGGTTGCTCACCATTTGAGCCAGTTCTGGTCCAGCTCGTTCCCGAGGTGAGCCACACGTTTGAATCGCAGCGGCCCGTGTTCGGAGCCCCAGCGCTGCTCATCCGTGTCGGGGTCAAAGCCTCGATCGCGACTGATCCAGTCTGTGGCGTTCACATCCACTTCGCTGACCAAATACGTGAGCCGGCCATCCCGGGGAACCATGCAGTTCTTGCCAGGTTCCACTTCACCCAGGTATCGACCGGCTTCAACCTCGCGAAAGTGCATCCCACAGCCACAACGTGGCTTCAGAGACTCAGGCTTGAGGCTGTTGAGGAGTTCAGGGCGTTGGCCTGCACCAGCCAACCGGATGGGATCAGCGAATCCGTAGTTTTCAACGATGAACGTCTCACCCTCGGCCGGGAGCAATCGATGAATGCCTTGGCGATAGGGCCGCCAGGGATCATGGTCATAACTTTGCTCCGAATAAAACCCAGGTGCTTTCAGAACATCCCAGGGAAGCGGGCGAAAAAAGATATTGATGTGAGCGAAATCCTTGGGATTCTCCTGAGATTGTTGGAGATTGCTGTAGTGCCCTGCAAGTGTCTTGGCGAAGAGGAGCAGAGCCTCGTTGTTGTCTGACATTGGCGTGGGATCAGCTGCTCAGGCGCCGCACTTCTGAAGCAAAGGACGTTTGCAACACACCTGATCCAGCCGATGTGCGGAGCACAGAAGAGCGGCAGCGAACATGCTCCGAGACAAACCAGATGCGTTCTTCGGCGATGGATTGCTCGTATTGCGTGGTGAGCAGAAATGTTCCGTCGCTGAGAAAGCTGTAGTTGGATTCCGCTGGCGCTGCTTCTGCATAGCCAACACTCCGCAGCAGAACGCCTTTGCTGTCATCGCTTGGAATGGGCACAATCAGGCATGAACCGGATGACACCTCATTGGGATCATCTGGTTCCCAGTCGCTTTCGGCAGCCCAAGTCATCCGAAACGGTGCCGAGACCTCTGATTCTTCACTCAGGCTCGACGATTGAATCAAGTCGTTGATCTCGTTATCGGAAGCTTCAATCCGTGATATTTGAACTTCACTGAGGACTTCTTCAAATTGCTGAAAAGCGAGGGAGTGGCCGGATCGCATTGATCGCCACGTTCCCTCGCTTTGAGCAACAAATTGCTCGATGTTCATTTGGTGCTGGAGTCGGTCTCAGCCTTCAGATCAGGACGGCTGTTCTGCACCATGTTCACCATGGAGTCGATCATCATCGACATGGCAACAGGAACGGAGGACACAGAAGACTGAAAGCCCTGATTCGATCCCGGCTGGCTGTTGGTGGGTTGACGAAGGATGGGCATGATTCAAAAGCTGGCGGTTTCAGGAGATGAGATCTCCCTGGATTCACCGATTGGGTCCAGACGTTTCAGGCACCAATCATGACGGACTGATCCGGCCGCAAGGGCCGGATCAGCACAAGGATTAAGCGTTCGCAATAGAAAGAATGTTCCCGCCCTGAGCCTGGATGCTCTGAATGGTGCGGGACAGGGAGGCATAGCTCACCACCGAGCGCTGGGCAGAGCGACGCACGGCACCCAGTTGAACGCGGGAGGTCCAGAGGATGGTGAAGCGATTGCCGCCGCCCACCACTTTTCTGGTGCCCGCTGCCGTGGGATTCGAGTTGGAGGCCAGGCTCACCTGCAGCACAGAGCCTTGATCGGCATCGAAGCCTGCGAAGCCAGGATCCATGGCCTGGTTGCGCTGGTAGGCCACGGTGCTTTCGCCGGCGACGCTCGTCTGCGTACGGGCGTAGGGAACTGAGTCGATCCCGAAGTTGTTCAGATACTCGTCGCTGTAGGTGTAGCTGGCGATTTCGGCTTCGAAACCTTCGTCGGCCAGGCGACGCACGTGCTCACTGATTTCAGCCTGATCCCGGGGAGGACGACCCAGCAGGTGCTTGAAGTTCAGTTCAACGAAGCGATAGGGGTTGTTGGTCTCAAGGAACAGCCGCCGGTAGCTCTCCGACTGGGCCAGTGCTGTGACCAGACCCTGAACAGTGAGGTCGCCGTTGATGAAGAGAGCTTCGATGGAGGGCTGAACGTCCAGCTCCATCAGGTGGCGGTTGCCGAAGACCTGCCGGTACACGGCACGGATGATGTCTTCAGCGTGGCTGCGATCTTGGTTGGCGGGTGTGGCCAGGGTGGCAGTGGTCATGGGTTGAGGGGAGGTGCGTCGAAAGGGGCCGGCATCGAAGTGAGGGTGATGGGGCCCCTTGAGGGAGGGGGGTGGTGCGAAGCGGGTCGTGATGACCCGCGTGATCACATCACTTCGGTGATGGAGACGATCCGGCCGCCGCGGGCATGGATGTACTTCATCTGGCTGCTCATGTCCTTACCGGAGACGAGGTAGCTCGCATTCGGCGTGCGCTGGCGTCCGCCGCGGGGCTGAGCCTGCACCACGATGCGGAAGCGCTTCGTGGTTGCAGAGGGAGATCCGGCCACAGCACCGTTCCGGTTGGTCCGGCTCGTGGTGGTTCTCCAGCCACTGGGGACGGAGTTGGTGGCCATGGAGGTCACCAGTGATGCGCTGTTGAGCACGGCATCGCTGGCTGCAAAACCTTCAGCCAGCGAGAGGTGACGGTTGAAGGCCACCTGTGCCCGTCCTTCTTCGGTGAGGATGCGCATGTAAGGCACCGTGTCTTCACCAAAGGTGTTCTGGTACTCAGCGCTGTCGAGGTAGCTGCTGATTTCAGCTTCATAGCCGTCGTTGGCCAGGATCTGGATGTGCTCACTCAGCTCGGCCTGAGACTTGGGTGCCCGGCCCAGGAAGTGCTTGAAGTTGAGCTCAACGAAGCGGTAAGGGGCGTTCGTTTCGAAGAAACGGCGGCTGTACTCGGGGGAGAGTGCGATGGCCCGCACCAGTTCTCTGGTGCTCAGATAGCCCTCGGCAAAACGGCTTTCAGCGGCCATTGCTCGCTCCGACTCCATCAGGTGGGGGTTGCCCATCACCTGGCGGTAGGTGGCACGAATCAGACCATTGATCTGATCGGCGCTGTCACCCGGGCAGCGTTGAAACACTTCCTGCTCCCGCTGTCCCAGGCCGAAACCGACGTAGGCATCGTTGCGGATCGGAGTGGAATCTCCACCATCGCTGCTGGCGCGCTTCTTGGCCGCGAACTGGGCGGTGGTGCCCAGGCCGCTGGATTGGGCGCCGCCGGTGAAGTTGGCTCCGTAAGGCAGCTGGATGTAGGCCGTGGTGTTGCGTGCCAAAGCATTGGCCAGCTGGCTGCGGCTGCCGATGGCGCTGTCGCTGATGGCAAAGCCGCGCTCGAGCGTCGCCATACGGGCGAAGCTGTTGTTGGGGATGCCAGCAGCGGACGTGAAGGAGCGGGTGTAGGGCACCACGTCGTCACCAAACACTTCGGCGTATTCAGCGCCATCGACGATGAAATCGATCACGGCATCGTGGCCACCGCTCGCCAGCAATGAAATGTGCGCCGACATCTCGGCCTGATCCACGGGAGGACGGCCCAGCAGGTGCTTCAGGTTCAGTTCGATGCCGCGCTGAGGGGCAACACCCTCGAAAAAGCGGGCTTTGTAGAAGGAGGTTTTGGCCAGTCCGCGAACGAAATCGCGGGTGGTGAGCTCGCCATTGCCATAACGGGCTTCCAGCTCAGCGGAGCGCTCGTTGTCCATCACGTGGGCGTTGCCGTACACCTGGCGGTACGCAGCACTGATGGCTGTGGCTAGGGCGGCGGAGTCGTCCGGTGCGTAGCGCTGCGCGGTGACGCCATGGGGGCAATCCTCATGATTGCGAGGCCCGATGGCGATCTTCATCGAAGCGCAGGATTGGCGCAGGAATTCGCCGTTGCTCAGGGCTGCTTTTGCGGATGCGTTGCGGGTCCGGCTGAAGGAGACGGGAGCATCGTTGAGGGAGGCGGCGCCGAAGCCTTGTGAGGCAGACATGGGAGGGGAGAGGTGAGGGGAGAAAGAGGTGTTGCGGAGTGAGTTCGGATCAGAGGCGGCAGTGCGGGGTCATGCGCGAACGCCCGGTCAGCCGCCGATCTGATTGGTGAGAGAACTCAGTTCACAGGCGTGATGCTGGCGATCTTGCCGCCTTCGGCATGGATGCGCTTGAACTGCTCGGAGAGCTTGTCGAAGGGCACGAAGTACACCCGGTTGGAGCGGGTGTAGCGGGAGATCCGGCGCACGTTGTTGGCGCTGTAGCCGGTGACTTCCACCCGGTAGGTCTTGCCCTGTTCGCCGGCACCAACGCCATGGCGGGTGGGGGCGTCCTGCAGGTTCTTGGAGGGACGGAAGCTCCAGCCCGTGGCTTCGGTGGAAGAGGGGGGCACCACCGCCATGGGGCGGTTCTGGTAGGCGTTGCCGCCGAGCTTGCTGCTGATCCCGGAAAGATCGCCTTTCAAGCTGCTGCTGCTGTTGCCCCGCAGCAGCTGGAAGCTCCAGGTGAACTCCTGCAGGGTGGTGCAGGATTCGGTCTTCCAGCCCCGCTGGAAGGGAACGGTCCACTCGCCGTAGGTGTCTTGGTAGTCGGGGCTGTCGATGAAGCTGTCGATATCGGCTTCGTAGCCGTGGCTGTCGAGCCGCTCGGCGTGAGCACGCATCTCGTCGAAGTCCACGGGGGCGCGTCCCAGCAGGTGACGGAAGGCCAGCTCGATGTAGCGGTAGCGGGAGCAGGCGTCGAAGAAGCGATCGCGGTACAGCTCGCTCTTGGCGATGCGGCGCACCAGCTCTCTCACGCTGATCTCGCCTAGTTTGAACTGGGATTCGGCAACGATCTGGCGCTCGCTTTCCATTACATAGGCATTGCCCAGCACCTGCTTGTAAACGGCGCGGATGATTTGTTCCTTCTTGGCGTCGTCATCACCAGGGATGAGTTCAAGAGGAGCTTCGCTCTCTTGCGAGAAACGCTCGACCCCGAGAAGAGAGGCAGGACCGAAGGGCATGGACAACCTGACGTGTGCGTCACGCCATGGTCATTCAGAAGTGGTGGCCTGGAGCGGGTTCTTTATAAAGCTCAATCAAATGTGTCCGAATGTTGCGTGACATGACGATTCGGCCCCGGTATTCGGGTGGTGGATCGGGGTAATCCTTCTCACGACAAGGATTCGAGGCTGTCGCGTGTGGTGCTCCGCGTCAGGGGATTCCAGCAGTCGAGTTCTTCGAAGGGGCGGGCCAAGAGCGCATCACGCTGCCCACTGAGCCCTGTGGTGAGGGAGAAATCGGCTCCTTTGATCGATTCCGCGCTCTCCAGACCAGCTTCGGAGAGGTCGGCGCCGCGAAAATCGGCGAAGTCCAGCTGGCACGTGCCAAAGCGGGTTCCCCTGCACATGGCACCTCGCAGGATTGCGTGGCGAAGATCCGAACCCACCAGTCGAACGTTGTCGAGCAGGGCACCACTCAGATCAGCTCCGCTGAGATAGGCCCCCATCAGCACGGCGCCGCGCAGATCCATGCCGCGCAGATCGGTGCTGTTTAAGAACACACCACTCAGCCTTGCTTTGGGGCCGACGGCCCCGCTGCTGAGCAGATCAAAGCCCTCCGGCGTGCGGGTGCTGGCGTCGTAGCGCGCCAGGCGCAGGTCGGCTCCTTCCAGCTGGCAGCTGGAGAGGTCGGCTCCCCTGAGATCAGCGCGACAGAGATTGGCGCCACGCAGGTCGCCCTTTTCAACAGTCACTCCCCGCCAATCAGCGCCCCGAGCATCAACTGCGCCATCGATGGACCCTGAGGCGAGGGTCTGTTCCGGCGGCTGCCAGGTGTCCAGATTCAGGGGGTTGGAGAGCGCCGTCAAGGAAGTCAGCTGCGAAGCATCGAGAAGGCGATGGTAAGGACCACACGGCCCAGCTCGAATCCGCCGACAACCGCCAGGCCCAGCCAGAGCTTGAGGGCGAAGGCAGGAGGTTGGCCATTGACCCAGGCCGACGACATCTCCAGCTGCTGCATCTGAGCGGCCTGGTCGCTGGGGGCTCGATCCTGCAAGGCATCGCGCCAGTCGGCCCCGTAGCGCGGGAATTGCTGGTAAATCGGGGTCTCGCCCAGGGATCGACCCGGCAACACCCGCGAGCGTTGCTGAGGAACCAGGTCGTAGCCGAAGCTCTCCATGTATTCAGGGCTGTCGAGCACTGCGTCGACAAAGGCTGTGAAGCCCTTTTCGCCGATCACGATCGACCAGGCGCGGCGTTCGGCGTCTCCATGGGTCGGGCGGCCGAGCACCCGTCCCACCACCTGATCCACCATCCGGTAGTTGGAGCTGCACTGGTAGTAGCCCTGCTGGAAGCGTTCCGAGAGCAGCAGGCCTCGGATGAAATCCCGCACCGTGATGTTGCCGCTGCGGAGTTGTGATTCCAGGAATGGTTCGCGATCACTGCGCATCGCATGGAAGAAGACCTGGCGGTAGGCCTGTTCGATCACGGCATCCATGTCGCTGCGGTTGGTGTCGTCACCTGCAGCGGAGGAGGGATAGAGCTGGCTCTGAACGGTGCTGTTGTCTCCGGCGAGATTGCTCACCCGACCGTTCTGCGTGCTGAGCGGGTACCCAAGGAGCGGAATGGCCATGGCGTGCGCCGTGAGTAGAAATACTTGCCGGAAATCTTCCCTTGAACAAGCCGGTTTCAGGCCAGCCGCTTATCAGCTCTTAACTGCAGTTTTGTTGAGCTGATCTATCAGGTGTTGGAAGCAGTCGCTGATCAGCTGCTGTTCGTTCGATCGCGAGACCCCTTCCAGCACATGCTCTTTGAGCTGATCGAGGGCGATGTTCATCCCCTCGATGGGCACGTTCATTCGTCTGTACAGCTTTCGCAGGGCAGCCATGCCGCTCGGGTTTGTAAAGCAGCTCTGGTTGCAGGCCACCGCGTAGATGACCACACGTAGAAAATTCCAGCAGTCCCGCCAGCAGGCCTCTGCCCTGTCCTGGGGGTGAAGAGCTCCGCCCGGTTGAACCAGATGCGGCTGGGTTGCAAGCAGCTGTGCCCGTGCCTGGTTCACCAGCTGATCCGATCGTTGGATCAGGCTGCCGGGGAGAGACTGATCAATGCCTGAGGTCTGGCAGATCGTGGCGAGCTCCTCACTCGTGAGCTGGCGTTGGGCTTGATCGGCACGCTCAAGAATGCGGCGTGTGGCCTGCGGCAAATCTTGGTTGAGGCTCAGCCCTTGAACCTGGGCGGTTTGCACCAGGGTTTTGAAGTCGGTGTTTTGAAGGTTCAAGGGTTAACGCTGGCCACCGGTGTGGCGATCAGCCAGCCGTGGCGTTCCAGGTAAAAGGCCCACACCAGGTCGTCCCCCAGGCCAGGGCAACGGCTGATGGCTGCTTCCGTGAGTTCAGTTGGTACCCCCAACTGCGTTAACAGCCAGCCGACTGCGTCTGGGCTTGAGGCCGTCGCTGTACGGATGGCAGATCCCACCACCCAGGTCAGGCGGGTGTCCTTGAGGTCTCCATTGCTTTCTTCGCAAGCCAGAAGAAGATTGTCCGCCGTGGTGTGTTGATCAAATGTCTCCTGCCAGAGCGCGATGTTTTCATCACGGAGGTTGATCCGAAAACAACCGTCTCCCACCGGTAGATCCAGCTCACCGCTGCTGCCGGCCTGGTTCTGCAGGGTGGCAATTCTCGGATCTGCCAGTGCGCTCATCGAGAAACGCCGATCAACTCGAATGTAACCAGTGTCCAGGAATTTCCTCGACCCAGTCATTGGTTCGTGGGAATCGACATGGATCGGCTGTCATCCCCCAGGGCTCCTGTCAGGAGTGGTTGTTGGAGGGCGCCTCTGAGGATTTCTTTTTCAGCACACCGGTGATGGTGGCCAGAGCAAACATCGCCAGCAGAGCCAAGCCCAGGGTGAGCCCAGTCCCTTGCGAAGCGTCGACACCTTTGGCAGCTTCAGCACCAACGGTGACAAGGATCGAATCGCTGATCAGCACGCTGATCAGCAGAGCAGGCGCAAAAATTCTCCAGTGGGTGCGGCTGATCCCGATGGCATAGCTGAGGAAATCAAATAGCCCGGTCATCAGCAGCCCGGTCATCAAGAAAAAGTTTCCTTCCAGTTGATTTTTCGAGAATCCGTCGATGCGTTCCATTGCGCTTGCGCCGACCAACCGGCTCACTGGTTGCCGCCCCCAACGACGGGCAATGAAGAACGCTGCGCTGCAGAACACCAGGTCCGACAGGATGATCGTGAGGTAGCCAACCTTGAAACCAAGTAGCGATCCGGCTAGCAGGGAATAAACCGAGCTTGGTAGGGCAGGGAGAATGATGCTGACTCCCCGCAGCAAAAACAGCCCTAAAGGTGCCCACCAACCCATGCTCTCTACAGCTTCCTGGAGAGGGCTGATGCCGTATCGCTGCAGATAAACGACGGCAACAATGAAGATGGCGACCCAGGCGCTGACCTTCAGCCCCGTCTTCAGCCTGGACATCTCTTCAACCGCTCGAAAGCCCTGGGGAATGTAGGCCAGTCGTGGCTTTTCCCAGGGCCGTGGACACGAAGCTCAGCATCGATACCATCAGCGAAATTTCTCAACACGAGGCCAGCCCGGTGACCAGCACCTCCCCGCGCACCGCGTTCGAGCAACAGCTGTGCACCCATTTGCTCAGCCTCAGTGAGGTGGTGGAAACGCTGGCGGATCGTTTGATGGAACTGGAAACGCGGTTGGCCGACGTTGAAGGGCAGCAGCTGGAAGATGCGGAGATCGCTGCGGTCAGTGATGACGCCGGCGAACTGCTCCTGGCCAGTGAAGAAAAGGTGCGGATGCTTCGGGATCGTCTGAGCCCAGGCGAGGTGGTGGAGCTTCACGCTGATTCCCCCGCTGAGGATGTTCCAGAAGCCGAGGATCAGGAGGTCTCAGAAACCCCTGAGATGGAGATGGATGGCGACCGTGTCGAGGACGAGGCCTTCAGTGATGAGACCCTCAGCGATGACACGGAATATGTGGATGATCCCCAGATCGATCTGCTTTCCGCCTAATCAGGCCAGTTCCAGCAGCCTGATCCGGAAGGCAGCCACCTGGCGTGCCATGTCGGGTGAACTGATCAGAAAGGGATGATCAGCCATCGCCTCGAGCACGGCTTCGAGATGCTCTTCCTGGCTGAGTTCAGCCTTGTTGCTGCTTCGCAGTTGCTTCCAGGTGCGATCAAACACCATGGCAAAACTGTCCGCGTTATCGAAAACGCGATCTGTGCCTGCATCTGGAGAGATGAATGACACGGCAGTTTTGGCATCAATGTGATGCCAGGACCCAGATTTGAACTGGGGACACGGCGATTTTCAGTCGCCTGCTCTACCAACTGAGCTATCCCGGCGCGCCGCCGAAGCGACTCTGGAATCTTAAATCACCGCCTGCGCTCCCTTGCGGGGGTTCGTCCCAGGCAGATCAATCCAGCCACGTGGTGGCCAGCAGCTTCAAGGGCCTGACGGGCAGCCAAAGCGGTGGACCCGGTCGTGAGGATGTCGTCCACAAGCCAGACCGAGCTGTGGGCTCTTTGTCTGTCCAAGGGGCAGGCCTGGAACGCCCCGATCAGGTTGGTTTCGCGTTGGCGTTTGTTCAGATGGTGTTGGCTTAACCCGGCATGGGTGCGCTGCAGTAGCTCTGCCGTCGGCCGGCCCAAGCCCAGGGCAATGCGCTGCGGCAGGGGGTTGGATCGTTGCCGCTTCCAGCTTGGAATCGGCACCAGCACTGCTGTTGCAGGCAGGGTGAAGCGCTCAGAGAGCAACTGAACCAAGGCCGCAAGCGCTTTGCCTTGGTGCGGTTGACGCAGCTTCAGCAGCAGCTGGCGCAGCGGGCCTGCGTAAGGCCCGAGGGCGCACCAAGGCAAGGGCAGCAAGCCCTTGAGTCCCTGACAAGGGAGAGCAAGGGCATCGAGGCACGTGGTGCAGGGAGCCGTCGGCGGCAGTGGGCTGTCCCAAGGTCCATCGCAGATCGGGCAGCGGGGCTCGATCAGAAGGGTTTGGGCAAAGGTCAGGAGCGGGCGATGCACAGCAGGTCGGTCGCTGCAACGAGCGTTCCACTGTTGGGCTGAATCGCTCCGAGATCAGGCGCCTTCTTTGGGCATCGCCCGCAGCATCGCCACCAAGGTGCGGTGGGCGTCTTCGCTGTCGGTGAGGGTGTGATCAAAGGCAATGCTGACGCTGGCGCCATCCACCTCCAGTTCCATGGTTTCTGCTTTTACAGACACCATGCGCGCTGCAGCGGGATTGCTGACGCCGCCGTAGTGCTTGGCGTAGGCGAGCACCGCTTCGGCATGGTCGTCGTTCATGTGTTTGCAGATCCGTGTGCTGACGGCATCAGTGAGGGGGTCTGCAGGCATTGGGATCAAACAGGTGAGTGCAATCTTTGCAGTGATCGGCTCAAGCGAAGCGCTCGATCAACAAAAGGCCGAGGCGAATGCCACTGAAGCCCACATACCCGGCCAGTACGACGAAAAGGCCGATGGCCAGACCATCGCGGAGCTTGGTGGGCATGGGGGTTGGGCGTGATGCCGGAATTCTCACCCGACCAGGGCCTGTTGGGCCAGTCGCGCCACCCCTGCAGCGGGGGGTGTTTGGCAACTCGTTACGGCGCAACCGAGGCGGCGTTCCCGCAGCCGTCGCCATTGGGGATTTCGCGCTCCACCGCCGATGCTGATGATCCGCCTGGGTGCAGCAGCACCCAGCTCGTTCAGGCGCTGCCAACCCTGCGCTTCGATCTCGGCGAGACCTTCCAGCAGTCCATGCAGGTAGAGGGCATCGCTCACCGGCCGTGGTTCAAGCACCGGCAGCAGCTCTGGATCGTCCACAGGGAAGCGTTCCCCCGGCGCGGGAAGCGGCCGCAGGCGGAGTCCGCTGTCGGTGTCCGGGTTGATCTGGCGGCTCAGTTCGCTGAGTTGGTCGTCGCTGTAGAAACGCCGCAGCACACCGGCCCCTGCATTGGAGGCGCCTCCACAGAGCCAGCGTCCCGCCACGCGATGGCTGGTGACGCCCGGGGCGTTCAGGGGCGTCTCGGTGAAGCACTTCATCACCAGCGTGGTTCCCAGCACGGTGATTCCATCTCCGGGCCCCGGATCGGCGGCGAGCACGGCGGCATTGGAATCCGTTGTGCCGGCTACGATGATCAGATCGTCCGCCAATCCCAAGGCCTTGGCCTGCTCCGGTGCGATCGTCCCGAGAATGCTGCCGCTGGGACGGATTTCAGGCAGTGCCTGCCGCCAGGACTGTTCGGCCAAACGGGCTGGCCAGCTGCTGGTGATGAGATCCCAACCCAGACGCAGGTTGTTGCCTTCTTCCCCCCAGCGCCAATCGTTCAGCAGCCATCCGCTGATCCAGTCGGCCTGATGCCGCAGCAGGATCGTCTCGCCATGGCAGTTGAGGAGCCGCAAGGCCCGGGCCAAGCTGCCGCTGCAGCTGGCGGCCGGACTACTGGGATCCACCAAAGGTTGCAGGGCTGACTGCAGCTCAGGGCAGCTCTCTGAGTAGGCCAGTGCTTTCCCCCGTGGGGAACCATCGCGATCACAGGCCAGCAGCGTGCCGGAGGTGCCATCCACGGCGAGCGCTTTCAGCTGGGATCGCAGCTGGGCAGGGATCGCTCTGATTAGATCCCCACAGCCTTCGCGCCAGTTGTGGGGGTTGGCGAAGTCTCCGCCGTAGGCCTGGGTTCTGCTGTCGAGCAGCGCGCCGTTACCGGCCACAACCGCTGTGCGGATGCCGCTGGTGCCCAGGTCGATTCCCAGCACCAGCGGTGAATCCGTCATGGCTTCAGGCCGCGGCGACCTGCTTCAGCTCCTGGCTTTTCTCTGTCACGTCTTCCCAGGGGGCGTTGAGGTCGTTGCGTCCGAAATGGCCGTAAGCCGCAGTGTCCTGATAGAAACGGCCGCCCCGTTGCTGGGGAAGGTTGCGCAGACCGAAGGTCTCGATGATGGCGCCGGGGCGCAGATCGAAGTGCTCCTGGACCAAGGAGGTGAGGGCATCGTTGGCCAGTGCGCTGGTGCCGAAGGATTCCACCAGGATCGACACGGGCTTGGCCACGCCGATGGCGTAGCTCAGCTGGACTTCGGCCCGTTCGGCGAGCCCTGCGGCCACAAGGCATTTGGCCACGTAACGCGCGGCGTAGGCGGCCGAACGGTCCACTTTGGTGGGGTCCTTGCCGGAGAAAGCACCACCTCCGTGGCGGGCATAGCCGCCGTAGGTGTCCACGATGATCTTGCGGCCGGTGAGACCGGCATCGCCCTGAGGGCCGCCCACAACGAACTTGCCGGTGGGGTTCACCAGATACTTGGTGGCCTCGCGGGAGGGCTTGAGGGCCAGATCGACGGTCGCCGTCTCCACCACATGGGTCCAGAGGTCTTCGGTGATGCGCTCGCGGATGCCCTGCTCATCACTGATCCCGTCAACTTCAGCGGTGTGCTGGGTGGAGATCAGGATCGTGTCGATCGAGACGGGCTTGTCGTTTTCGTAGACGACGCTCACCTGGGTTTTGCCATCGGGAAGCAGGTAACCCAGGGTTCCGTTGTGGCGCACTTCGGCCAGGCGGCGCGACAGCCTGTGGGCCAGGCTGATCGGCAACGGCATCAGCTCGGGCGTCTCGTTACAGGCGTAGCCGAACATGATTCCCTGGTCGCCGGCACCCACCAGATCAAGGGGATCACCGGCGTGGTCGTCGGCCTCGTTCACTCCCTGGGCGATGTCGGGGGACTGCTGGTCGAGGGCCACCAGCACCGCACAGCTGTTGGCATCGAAGCCACCAGCCCGAGCGCCGCTGTAACCGATCTCCTTGATCACGTTGCGAACCAGATGGATGAAATCCACCTGCGCCTTGGAGGTCACCTCACCGGTGATCATGCAGAGGCCGGTGTTCACAACGGTCTCGCAGGCCACACGGCTGGCGGGATCCTGGGCCAGCAGAGCATCCAGAACGGCGTCGCTCACCTGGTCGCAGATCTTGTCGGGATGCCCTTCGGTGACGGACTCGGACGTAAAGACGTATCGGCTCATTCGGCGCTCCAGATCGGGCGACTCTACGCGCTTGTACTGAGGACGAGGTCGGTCCAGCTGTGGAGCAGATGCTGTGCTGATGGCAGTTCCGGAGCACGCTTCCAGCCACCGGTGAAGCCGATCACGCCGCCGATACCGGCCTCAAGGGCCATCTGAAGGTCGGTCTCCGCATCGCCAACCAGCGCACATCGTTGGGGTGGCAGACCAAGCCTGTCGCACAGTTCCAGGACGGCCTGTGGATCGGGTTTGCGCGGATGGTCGTCAGCACTCCAGATGCCGGCAACTCCTGCACCGAGCTGATGGTGAGCCAGAAAGTCTTCAATGCCGGGTCGGGTGTCGTTGCTGATCACAGCTGCGGTGACGCCCTGCTGATGCAGGTTCCGCAGCAGTTGCCCAGCCCCGTTGATCAACGGGGCTGGGGTGGTGTCGATCAGGCCCTCCTGGTCAACCGCGTCGAAGCAGGTGTGGGTCAGGGAGAGAGCCTGGGGCCATGAGCAGCCCAGCAGGCAGAACACCGTTGCCGTCGAGGCGATGTTGTCCTGCCTGGAGGCAACCGCCAGGGTTCCGCCGGGATCGAGCATGCCGTGATCAACACCGAACGCTCTGCGCAGGGTGTGGCTCAGCTCAGTGGGTTTCAGCGCGGAGGCCTGTTCCTGAGCAACCTTGATGGCTTGGTTGATGCGTGCGTCTGCCAAGGCCAGCAGATGCGGCTCGCTATGGGAAAGGGTGCCGTCCTTATCGAACAGCACCCCTTGGAAATTGCCGATGGGATGTCCCTTCAGCAGCAGTTGGGCCATCAGGCTCAGATCATCATGGAGTTGATCGGATCTTCGCCCTCTTCGGCCTGCTCCATCAGCATCTGCTTGTAGCGAGCAGCCATTTCCTCGGCCTTCTCGAACACCTTCTGGGGGTCGGTGAGCATGTCGCCAGGTTCGGGCTCAAGAGCCTTCGTGGACAACGAAATCCGGCCGCGCTCAGCATCCAGATCGATGATCATCACTTTCATCTGATCATTCACGTTCAGCACCGAGTGGGGGGTCTCGATGTGCTCGTGGCTGATCTCGGAAATGTGCAGCAGACCGCTGACACCACCGATGTCGATGAAGGCGCCGTAGGGCTTGATGCCGCGGACGGTACCCACCACAACTTCGCCCACTTCCAGGCGATTCATCTTCCGCTCCACCAGGGCGCGGCGGTGGCTGAGCACCAGGCGGTTGCGCTCTTCGTCCACCTCGAGGAATTTCAGAGGCAGGAAGTCGGCAACCAGTTCTTCCTTCGGTTTGCGGGTGCTGATGTGGGATCCGGGGATGAATCCCCGCAGACCTTCCACGCGCACCAGTGCACCACCACGGTTGGTGGCAAACACTTCGGAGTAGATGGTGGCGTCTTCCTTCTGAAGCTGGCGGACCCGCTCCCATGCCCGCTGGTATTCGATCCGACGGATCGACAGCGCCAGCTGACCATCTTCGTTCTCCTCACTCATGATGAAGAACTCACGGATCTCGCCGGGCTGGAGCACGTCACTCAGACCCTCGACCCGGTTGATCGACACCTCTTGCAGAGGCATGAAGGCAGCCGTCTTGGCGCCGATATCGATCATGGCGCCCTTCGATTCCAGGGCGAAGACTGTGCCGTTGACGATGTCGCCAGGCTTGAAGTTGTAGTCGTATTTGCTGAGGAGAGCCGCGAACTCATCGATGGTGAATCCGGCGTCGTCCAGGCTGCGGCTGGCAGCGCGGCTGCTTGGATCATCCGCGGTGGGGACGTCTTCAGGAATGCTCAGATCCTCACCCTCAAACGCCTGTTCGGCGGCGGTGGTTTCTGCAGAGGCTTCTGTGGCGTTCGCGTCCTGAACCTGATCCTGGATCTGTTCTTCTGTCGGAGTCGCAGACATGGGGGGCTGGCGGTCTACCTCAGGTGGGTAGTTCGAAAAAATCGCGTAAAACGCCCGCCGACGTTCCACGGAGAATCTCTGAGTTTACAGATACGACCGACAGCTCTTCTTGCGCAGCGATGACATGCACGGGTTCAACGAACCGATTCAGTGCACGGGTTCAGCGAAACGATTCAACGAACAGTGGCCAGATGGTTCTGTTCCTGATCGGCGTTAAGTGTTTCCAGGGTCGAGACGAAGTCGTCAATGCCTCGGAACTGGCGGTAAACAGATGCGAACCGGATGTAGGCCACTTCGCTGATCTGCTTGAGATCCTTCAGCACGAATTCACCGATCTCGGTGCTGCTCACTTCCTTGCCGGTGCGTTGTTGAAGTTTCAGTTCGAGCTCTTCCACGAGGGATTCGAGCCGAGAGGTGTCCAAGCCTGTTTTCTCGCAAGCTCGATTCAATCCATGCAGCAACTTGCTGCGACTGAAGATTTCTCGGTTGCCGTTGCGTTTGATCACCGTGATCGGAACGGTCTCCACCCGTTCGTAGGTGGTGAAGCGAAATTCACAGTTGAGGCATTCACGCCGTCGTCTCACGCTGCGTCCACCATCCGCTGCCCTGGATTCGAGAACGCGACTATCTGTGTTTTGGCAGGAGGGGCACTGCATCCCCGAGGGCATCAATTAGTTGCACCAACTGTAGACAGTGATTTGAGACTTGAGAAGGGCCTCGTGGACATCAGTCTCATTTGAGGATTCCGTCGACGGCTGTTGCTGACGTGAGACTGCTGTGATCCGCTCGCACGGACGAGACCGGCTTGCGACGGTGGGTGATGGAAAGCATGAAAAAACCCCGCCGAAGCGGGGTTTTGAGAGATTAAATCACTTACCGATTTTCGGCGGATCGCGGAAGGCGATTGCGAAGAAGAGGGTGGCAATCGCGAGGGTAAGGATGAGGACGTAAGCGAAGCTTTCCATCGTGTTGTTCCTAGAGGGCGATCAGTTGAGGGGAGTTCCAGCGGGGGGAACGTAGCCCTCGGGCAGGCGACGGGTGGTTTTGTCACCGAGCTTGGCGAAGAGGCCAAACTCCACCTGATCTCCGAGGTCGGGATCAATACCGGCAAACACGTCGCGGTACAGGGTGCGAGCACCGTGCCAGATGTGGCCGAAGAAGAACAGCAGCGCGAAGGTGGCGTGGCCAAAGGTGAACCAGCCGCGTGGTGAGCTGCGGAACGTGCCGTCAGAGTTGTAGGTCTCACGATCGAAGTCGAATGCTTCACCCAGCTGAGCCTTACGGGCAAGGCGCTTCACGTCGGCAGGGTCAGTGAAGGTCTGACCATCGAGTGCGCCACCGAACACCTTGGCAGTCACGCCCTGTTGTTCGAAGGAGAACTTGGCTTCTGCACGACGGTAGGGAATGTCGGCACGAACGATCCCCTGCTCATCTTCAAGAACGACAGGGAAGTTCTCGAAGAAGTTCGGCAGGCGACGGACTTCGAGGTTGCGACCTTCTTTGTCGCTGAATGCGATGTGACCAACCCAAGCGGTTGCCAAACCATCGCCATTCACCATCGGACCGACGCGGAACAGACCGCCCTTGGCAGGGCTGTTGCCGACGTAGTCATAGAAGGCGAGCTTCTCAGGGATGGCCTCGAAGGCTTCTTCCTGGGTCGCGCCATCGTCCATCGCGGTTTGTACGCGACGGTTGATCTCAGTCTTGAAGTAGCTCTGATCCCACTGATAACGGGTGGGGCCAAACAGCTCGACGGGGGTTGCAGCAGAGCCGTACCACATGGTTCCAGCCACGATGAAGGCGGCGAAGAACACGGCTGCGATGGCGCTGGCCAGAACCGTTTCGATGTTGCCCATCCGAAGTGCCTTGTAGAGACGCTCGGGCGGACGCGTGGTGATGTGGAAGATGCCGGCGATGATGCCGACGATGCCAGCAGCAATGTGGTGGGCAACGATGCCACCAGGGTTGAAGGGGTTGAAGCCTTCGGGGCCCCAAGACGGTTGAACTGCCTCGAGATGACCTGTTAGTGCATAAGGGTCCGAGATCCACATGCCTGGCCCGAAGACGCCAGTGAGGTGGAAAGCACCGAAACCGAAGCAGCCGAGTCCAGCGAGAAGCAGGTGGATGCCGAAAATCTTCGGCAGGTCGAGAGCAGGCTCGCCGGTGCGGGGGTCCTGCCAGATCTCCAGATCCCAGTAGGTCCAGTGCCAGATGGCGGCCAGCATCATCAGGCCGGAGAAAACGATGTGAGCGGCAGCGACGCCCTCAAAACTCCAGAAGCCGGGATCAACACCCGTTTCGCCGGTGATGCTCCATCCACCCCAGCTGCCGGTCACGCCGAGGCGGGACATGAAGGGCATCACGAACATGCCCTGACGCCACATCGGGTTCAGGACAGGATCAGACGGATCGAAAATGGCCAGCTCATAGAGAGCCATGGAGCCGGCCCAGCCGGCTACGAGGGCTGTATGCATGAGGTGCACAGCCAGAAGGCGGCCCGGGTCATTAATGACAACGGTGTGCACCCGATACCAGGGCAATCCCATGGGTCAGGTTCGGGGGACAAGACTGCTTATGCAGTCAGACATGGGCGATCGTAAGGGCTTCAGTCCATGGGGCGGGGGAAAAGTGACCTGCCCGCAACGGTCAGTGACATGAAAGTCAGGCCCCTGCTGTTCACAAAACGCAATGCTTCAGCCCATGATGGGGGTTGGTTGCTTTGAGCTCATGCCCGTGATCCGGTTTGTTCGCGAAGGGCGTGATGTGGAGTGTTACCCCGGTGAGAATCTGCGTGAGGTGGCCCGTCGCGAGGGCATCGAGCTCTACGGCCTGAAGGGGCAGCTGGGCAACTGCGGAGGGTGTGGTCAGTGCATCACCTGCTTCGTTTCCGTGGTCGACGAAGACAACGCCGATGCGCTGACGGCACGCACTGCCGTCGAAGACAGCAAGTTGCGCCGTCGACCCCAGGAGTGGCGTCTGGCATGCCAGGCCCTGGTGGAGAAGTCCGTCATGGTTCTCACCCGGCCTCAGGTGAGGCTCGCCAATGCCGATTCGAGATTGGCTGCGGCCAGGCAGGCCCCGCTGCCGGCGGGTCCCACGGCATGGCCAGCGCCTCCGGCCAGTGAGCTCGATGAGGAGGACCAGGATGGGGGCGATGGCGACGGCCGAGATGCCAAGGCTGCTACCGCCGGTGACGAGGCCTAGGGCAGACGCTCCCCAGGCCTCTTGTCGGTGATACCTTCGCCTGGATCCCTCCAACGGCCATGGAAACCAACGATCTCGGATTCGTCGCCAGCCTCCTGTTCATCCTGGTTCCGGCGATCTTCCTGATCGTGCTCTACATCGGCACGCAGAACAACGAGGCCTGATTCAGCCTTGTTCAGGTTCACGCACCAGCAGCACAGGGGCTGGTGCGTGCACTCGGATGTAGTCGCTGACTGATCCGCCCAGAAGCTTGTCCAGATCCACCAGCCCTCTGGCCACAAGAGGACGTCGGTCCTGAGAGGCGATGACCACCAGGTCGGCGTTGCATTCCGATGCAGCCAGGCAAACGCTGCGACCGATGTCCTTCCCTTCGGTGTGGATGGCTTTCATGTCGACACCGAAACCCCTGGCCCGCTGAACAGCGGCGTCAAGAACCTCGTCTGCTTTTGTGCGGCCTCCCCGCGAGGGTGCTGACTCCTGGCGTACGACATGAACGCCGGTGAGCGTTCCGCCAGGGATTTCTCGCACCAGTTCGCAGGCCGTGCGCAGAGCGTCGTCCCCAACGCCTGTTCCGTCGATCGTCACCATCACGCGGTTGACATGCTTGACGTAGAGGTCATCCCGCACCAGCAGCATCGGTCGCGTGGACAGCTGAAAGACGTATTGGCTGGTGCTGTTGGCCAGGATCGATTGAAGCCGTCCCAGGCCGCGGGATCCCATCACGATCAGGTCGGCCTGAACTTCATCGGCAACCTTGAGCACGGTCTGTTTGGTGTCGCCCTCGCGAATCAAGGTGCTCACGCTTGACGGGCTCAGGCCCATGCGCGTGATTGCGCTGTTCAAGAGGTTTTCTGCTTCGTCGCGATGGCCGTCGGATTGCGACTTGCTTTGCTCCGACACCACATGCAGCAAATTGATTTTTGCGGCCTTCAGGCTGGGAATGTCCTGGAGCATCCGGATCATTTCCTCGACGTGACCCTTGCCCGAGTCGGCAATCAGAAGGTTCCTGAACACAGGGAGATGAAGCAGCCTCTGCGGAAGCCTATGGGTGGTTGCCTCCGGGGAGAGAAGCTGATGTCACAGCGTTACGCGGATGATGTACACCCTGAACAAGCGTGTGCTCCCGCAGCACACCGATTACGCCGGTGTGATGTGGCATGGGGCCTATGTGCAGTGGCTGGAGGAGGCCAGGGTTGAGGCCCTCCAGGCTGCGGGCCTTGGCTATGCCGCCATGACCGCGATGGGTGTCGATATGCCGGTGGTGTCCCTTCACCTGGATTACCGCCAGCCGCTCCGGCACGGCGACGAAGTGTGTGTTGAAAGCCGATGCCCTGGTCAGCAGGGGGTGCGCTGGCCATGGATCTCACGCTTTGTCTGCGGAAATGCGGTGGTTGCGGAGGCGTCGGTGAATCTGGTGATGGTGCGTGAGGGGCGCGTGCTCAGGCGCGTGCCGGCGCAGCTGCAGGAGGTGATGGATCAGCTGGTGCGCCAATCGCTCTGAATCGAACCCCGAGCCACCGCTGCCGTGCTAGTACACATGTACTTGCTCGGGGCTGGTGCGGGGGTGGTGGTGGCTCTGGACCTGTTGCCCTGGCTTGGGCAACGCCCGCATGGCTGATCTGCGCAGGCTTTGCCGCGACCAAGCCATCGGCCCTGATCAGCTCTGGGGGTGGCGGATCGAACGCTTGGGCCAGGCGCTGGCCTGGCCGGCGCACTGTTTGCGCGACGTTGAGCGTTACAGGTTCGAGCACGGGGCTGCTCCGAAGCTTGACGTGCCTGCTTGTGCCCTTTTGCCGGGTGATCCTGATTGGCCTCGTTGCTTGGATGATCTGCACTCATCCCCTTCAGGGCTCTACGTCGAAGGGGATCGATCGCTGCTCCGGCACATCCATGCCCGCACAGCCATCGCAGTGGTGGGCACGCGTTCCGCCTCGGACCATGGTCTTGCCATGGCCGAAGAAATGGGCCGTGGTCTGGCCGAGGCGGGTTGGCCCGTCCTTAGTGGTCTTGCGGAAGGGATTGATGCTGCAGCCCATCGCGGCTGTTTGGCCAGAAACGGTGCACCCATCGCGGTGTTGGGGACACCCTTGGACCGTGTCTATCCAGCCCACCACCGATCGTTGCAACAGCAGGTCGGCAGGCAAGGGCTGTTGATCAGTCCGAGTCGGTCCGGCTGCCGTGTGCGCCCAGGGCACTTCGCGGCGCGGAACCGTTGGTTGGTGGCCTTTGCCCAGGCGCTCGTGGTGGTGGAGTGTCCGCAACGCAGCGGAGCATTGATTTCGGCCCGCTGGGCGAGCCGGATGCAGTGCCCCATATGGGTGGTTCCGGGGGATGCCCGCCGTTGGTCCTGTCGGGGCAGCAATGCCCTGCTTCGCGATGGTGCAACGGCCTTGATTCACCCTGAGGATCTGCTCGCTTCCATTGGCGAGGGCCCGTTGAGGTCAGAGGAGTCACGCGGCAAGCATCAACGGTTGATGGAGGCCATTGGCTCAGGGGTGACCTTTGATCAGTTGGTGCTTCGTTTGCAGTGCTCCCCCGCTGAGCTGGCCCCCCAGCTTTTGGCGCTTGAGTGTCGGCGCGAACTGCTGTGTGAATCTGGATTGCATTGGCGCAAGCCTCGGCCTTGAGAGACTGCACAACCGTTGCCGGCACTGATGTGTTGCAGTGGCGGCGCCGACAACTCGCCCGGGGTGGCACCGCGGCTGATCTGGATTGGTTGCTTGATCTTGCCGCTGGTCTTCGTTGGGCCAGCCTGCAACGGCTGTTGCTGGACCCCACGCGCACCGTCGCCCTGGAGCAGTCCCTTGAGGTGCTCTCTGAGCTGTGGGAGCGTCACCTTCATGGGAATGTTCCCCTCCAGCACCTGGTTGGGCTCTGTCCCTGGCGGGATGTGCTGCTTGAGTCGTCGCCTGCCGCCTTGATTCCCCGTCAGGAAACGGAACTGCTGGTGGATCTGGCCATGAGCCAGTTCACAGCCACCCCTCCCGCCCGTTGGGCTGACCTCGGCACTGGTTCAGGAGCCATCGCTGTGGCTCTGGCCCGTGCCTGGCCCACGGCACCAGGGCATGGCGTCGATCTCAGTTCCGATGCCTTGCAGTTGGCAGAACGCAATCTTGAGCGTTGCGCCCCGCATCACAACTGTTCGCTGCACCTCGGGTCGTGGTGGTCTCCCCTCAAGAGCTGGTGGGGAAGCCTGGATTTGGTGGTCAGCAATCCTCCGTACATCCCCAGTGCTGTGGTTGACGGTCTTGAGGCTGTGGTGCGTGACCACGAACCTCACTTGGCGTTGCTTGGGGGAGCAGATGGCTTGGATGCGATCCGCAGCGTGGTGGATGGCGCCCTAATGGGGCTGTCGCCCGGAGGTTGGCTTCTGCTCGAACACCACCACGACCAGAGCGCTCAGGTGACGCAGCTGCTGCGCGATGCCGGCTTGGTGGAGGTCAGAGCGGCCGCTGATCTTGAGGGGACCCTTCGCTTTGCGCTTGCTTGCAAACCTGCCGCATCAAGCTGATGCAACGCCTGCGATGAAGGAAGGATTCATGCCTGCTCCGGTTCTGGCCGCCTCCGACCTGACGCTGCGGCTTCGTGCCGGTGAAGCCGCCATCATTCCCACCGACACGCTGCCGGGCCTGGCGGTGCTTCCCGATCAAGCCCAGACCCTCTGGCGCTTGAAATGCCGACCAGCCGATAAGCCCCTCATTTTGATGGGTGCATCCGTCAATGACTTGCTCCACGAGGTTGAGGGGCCCTGCCATCGGGAGGTTGAAGCTTTGGCTGAGCGCTATTGGCCTGGAGCGCTCACGCTGGTGTTGCCTGCCCGTGATGGCGGTGCAGGCCGGTATCTCAACCCCGGTGGAACAAGCCTGGGCTGCCGCATTCCGGCCTGTGAGCAGACCCGTGCGCTGCTTCAGATCAGCGGGCCGTTGGCCACCACCAGTGCCAATCGCTCCGGTGAACCCGCCAGCATGACCGCAGCAGAGGCGGCTCTGGTTTTCCCTGATGTCGCGCAGCTGGGTCCCCAGCCCTGGCCTCAACCCTCGGGCCAGGCCAGCACGGTGTTGGTCTGGGTGGAGCAAGGACGCTGGCGCTTGGTGCGACGGGGTGCTGTGATTCCAGCAGGGGTTGAGGTGCTCGAGTGATCTCGCTTGTTGGGCTCTGCCTGCTGGTGATGGCCTTGCTTCATTGGGTTCTGGAACCCCTCGAAGCGGTCTTCACCTGGACGCTTCAACTGAAACTTCTCCCCTGGTTGTTGGGGGTGTTCTTCATCTGGCTGCTGGCGGGCGAATCAGACCGCAGTACGTCGCCCTGATCCAGATCAAGCCGGCTAACGGATTTGAACCGATGGCCTTCGCTTTACAAAAGCGCTGCTCTACCGCTGAGCTAAGCCGGCATGGGCTGCATCGTACCGGCTGCCAGGCGATTCAAGGCGGGGCCTTGATCGCTGATCAGCCAAAGCACCAGGTCGAGTCGATTGCGACATCCGCTTTTCCGGAGTGCCCTGCTGATGTGGCATTCAACGGTGCGATGACTGATCACCAACCGCTGGGCGATGGCTCGGTTGTTCAGGCCTTCGAGCAACAACAGCACCACCCGCTGTTCAGCGGGGGTGAGGAGGTTCGGGATTCGAGGTTTCAAGCTTGAGCAGGTTGCTGCTCAGAGGGTTCCACCTTTGCGGGTTGGGCGATCGGGCGACGAATCGGCAGGTTGGCCACCAGGGCGGTGACGCGATCTTCCGTCTCGAGGCTCACATCACCTTCAGCGAGGTCGATCTCCACGTAGCGGGCCACCACTTCGAGGATCTCGCGCCGCATTTGTTCGAGCAGCTCCGGATTGAGGTCACTGCGGTCGTGGGCCAGCACCAACTGCAGCCGCTCTTTGGCTGTTTCTGCACTAGCGGGCTGACGGCGCAGGAGTTTGTCGATGAATTCCTTGAGTGTCATCGCCTCAGAAAATCCGGGTTTGCATCAGCTTGCGCATCCTGGCGCGGAGGCCGCGGCGGGCCTGGGAGGGGTCCATCAGAGGAATGTCTTCACCCTGAAGCCGTTGAGCGATGTTGCCGTAGGCCTGGGCCGCTGGGGACGACGAATCACTCAGGGTCAAGGGTTCACCGCGGTTGGTGCTCACGATCACCTGTTCGTCTTCAAAAACAAGCCCCAGAAGAGGTAACGCCAGGATGTCGGTGACGTCGTCCACTGAGAGCATTTCCTGGTTCGACATCATCTTCGGCCGCACCCTGTTGAGCACGAGCTGCACAGGCTGCACGCCCTGGGTGTTCAGAAGCCCGATCACCCGATCAGCGTCCCGCACGGCGGCCACTTCCGGGGTGGTGATCACCACTGCTTCTCGAGCTGCGGCCGCGGCATTTTTGAATCCGTCTTCGATGCCTGCCGGGCAGTCGATCAACACGTAATCGAACTGGCGTTCCAGCAGAGCAACGATGGCTTGCATGTCCTTGGGCTTGAGCCACTCGAGCATCCGAGGGTTGCCCGCAGGGAGCAGGGCCAGATTGGGCTCCTGCTTGTGCTTCACCAGGGCTTGCTCCAGCCGGCAGGTCTCGGCCAGCACCTCCTGAGCGGTGTAGACGATGCGGTTCTCCAGGCCCAGGAGCAGATCGAGGTTCCTCAGACCGAAGTCCGCGTCAAGAACCACGGTCTTGGCGCCTTGGCGAGCAAGGGCGATCCCAAGGTTGGCCGTGGTCGTTGTTTTTCCGACACCGCCCTTGCCAGAACAGATGAGGATGGTTCGGGTCGTCGACACCAGGGTTCTGCTTTGGTGCGGCCAGAATAATCTGGCTTTTGGGCCTGACAACGACGTCAGCGTTTTTGAAAGCTCTGGATGACGGCGGGTTCAATGGCGATCACGCCATCCTTGAGCCTGGCCTGTTCGGCCAAACCCGCCTGGGGCAGATCCTCGGGGCCTCGGGCGACAACGTCAGCAATCCTCAGTTGCAGTGGCCGCAGCTGCAGGGCAACGATTTTCGCGGTTGTTGACCCCTCACATCCGGCATGGGCCACGCCCCGCAGGCGACCCCACACCAAAACATCAGCGGCTGAACTGATCCGCGCTCCGGGATTCACATCGCCATAGAGAAGGATGGTGCGTTCGCTTTGGAGATGGTCACCTGAGCGCAGGGTTCCGTGGTGAAACAACAGCTCGGAAGGGGCTTTCGCCACAGGATTGGGCTGGAGTTCACGGCTGGACGGCGTGTTGGACCGGCTTGCGTCCAGTCCCAAGGCTGAAGCACCCACAACGGTCTCGGCTGCCTGGCCGGTGATGCGTCCGAGTTGATGGCCTGCCTCGCTCACGGCGGCGCACAAATCAGCCAGGTCGCCGCAGGTCAGGACCCAGTCCCCGCAGTCGAGATCAACAATCGGCTGGGAACACCTGCTCAGCAGATCCGGCAAACGATCCCTCCAGTGATCAAGTCGCTGGTCGGGAAGCCTCAAGGTCATGGCTGCTTCACGCTGCTGCTGCTCGGGGCCATTCAACGTCCATCTCCTGCCTGAGTTCGTTGCTGATGTCGCGGGGGTGAATCAACCAGGAGGTTGCCGCCGGGGTCGCCAGACTTGCGACCAGGGGAGAGGCTTTCTCCAGGGCTTGGAGTTGTTGCCCGTCCCAGAGGCGCAAGCCGCCTCGATAGGGGTGGTACCCGCGCAGCTGTTGATGACGCAATCCGCAGCAGAGTTCAGGGTCGTGGCCATGACGATCGGCCAGGCGCCTGGCTGTTGCGAGCAATTGCAGTTGATCCGCCGGGGAAAGATGTTCAACGGCCGTTGCTTTGAGCAGGCGTCGATCCAGGAAACGCCCACTCAGTTCAGCCAGGGCTGCTGGCGCTTCGGCTTGCCAACGCTGGAGGTGGTAGCCGGTGCGTTGGTCATCGTTAGCGAGGAAGTCCTCCAATCGGATCTGGTCTGGTTGCCAGAGCCAGGTGGCCATCACCTCATCAGCCCACACCTGCTCAGGCCCCAGTTGTCGTGCCGTCAGGATCAGTTTTTCCAGCAGCCAGTTGCACACCACATTCAACCGGTGGTTGTAGACGCTCCTGTACATGAGGTTTCTCACCACCAGGTAGTGCTCCACAGCCATCAGACCCTTGGGATGAATGGCCATGTCCCCGTCAGGGGCCAGGGTCAGTGCTCCCAGGATGCGGTCGAGATCCAGTTGCCCGTAGCGCGTTCCGGTGCTGTAGCTGTCGCGCAGGAGGTAATCCAGTCGGTCGCAATCCAGCTGACTGCTGACCAGGTGTTTGATCAGGGGGTGAGGGCTGCGTCCATGCTCCAGCAGGTTCGCCACCGCCTCAGCCGTGCCGGATGCATGGCTCTCAAGACAGTCATGGATCTCTGGGTGATGCCGGATCACCCGCGCTGACCACGCTTCATGGTGCAGGCCAAACATCTCTTCGCCGGTGTGGCTGAGGGGGCCATGGCCAATGTCATGGAGCAAAGCAGCTCCGTATAGCAGCCCCCGATACGGCTCCAACTCGGGTGCCAACGGCAGCATCCGCTCAAACGCACGGCGTGCCAGATGAAAGACCCCCAGCGAGTGGGTGAATCGACTGGATTCAGCGCTGTGAAAGGTGAGGTAGGCCGGACCCAGCTGGCGGATGCGTCGCAGGCGCTGGAACGGCGCCGTGTCCACCAGGTCCATCATCATTCCCTCTGCTGGGGCTTGGCGGTCAAGACCAATGCCGCGATGCAGAGGGTCGTGATAGGTCCGCTGACTCATGCCTCGGTCTCGTCAGCGGTTTGTTCCAGCAGGGCCTCCATCCATTGCTCAGCTTCCGAGAGCCAGCGATCACCCTCACCGCCAGGGTTCAGGGGTTCCGGATCTGACAACCCACGATCGGGAGCGATGCCTTCCCCTTGAATGTCTCGTCCACTCGGTGTCACGTAGCCAGCAACGGTCACGGCGAGGCCGCTGCCATCACTGAGGTTGGTCAGCGTTTGAATCAGCCCTTTGCCGAAGGTCTGTCCTCCGAGAAGGGTGGCGCGTTCGTTGTCCTGAAGGGCGCCAGCCAGGATTTCACTCGCACTGGCCGTTCCTCCGTTCACGAGGGTGACCATCGGTCCGTCGTACACCGTCTGGAGACTGGCCTGGATGGTGTCATTGATGCCCTCGCGGTTGCGGGTTTCAACGATGGCGCCACCGGAAAGGAAGTCGTCGGCGACCGCCAATCCAGCGCTCACCAAGCCGCCTGAGTTGTTGCGGAGGTCGAGCACCAACCCTTCGATCTCCTTGTTCTGCAGTTCTGTGAGGGCTTCTTTCACCTGTTCGGGGACCCCTTCGCTGAATTGGGTGATCCGCAGATAGCCAAGGGTGTGACTGCCGCTGCGCAAGCGCCTTGTGCGCACCGGCCTGAGGTCCACGCTGCGGCGTTCCAGGGTCAGCTCGCTTGTTTCTCCGCTGCCGTTGTCCAGCGTCAGCACCACCTGCGAACCCACGTCTCCACGCAGCGCTGCCACGGTTCCCTCCAGACCCAGATCCACCACGTCCTTGCCGTCAACAGACAGCAATTGCGTGCCACTGGTGATCTCCGCCTCGCCGGCAGGTGAACCCTCGAGGGCAGAAATCACCACAACACCATTGCTGCTTTCATCCGGCCCGAGTTGCAAGCCCACACCGCTGAGGCTGCCGTTGGTGCTGTTCTTCAGCGCCGTGTAGTCCTCTGGACGAAGCAGCCGCGTGTAGGGGTCGCCCAGCTGAGCCAGCATCGATTCGATGGCTGCATAGGCATCGTTGCTGCTCTCGATACTGCGTTCCATGGCCTTCTGCCGTTGACGCTTCCAACGCACCGCATCAAGTTGCTCTGGGTTCCAAAAGCCCTGGTTCACAAGCCGCCAGCTGTCCACCACGAGCTGTTGTGTGTCGCTAAGTGCAACGGCTGTGCAAGCGCTGCCCAGCACCAAAAAGCAGCAAAGAGACGCTGCGATCAGTTGCCTCAGCGCCTGAAAACCTTTGCGCCGCAGCCAGTCTGAAAGATCGTTAACAGTTGGATACATCGCGGTGGGTTCGCCTCAGTGGCAGAAGCGTGCTCAGTAGACTTTCGCAACTCGAGCCCGCTTGTGCATGGCGAACTCATCACCGGTTTACGACTGGTTCCAGGAACGTCTGGAAATCCAGGACATTGCTGACGACATTGGTTCCAAGTACGTGCCCCCCCACGTCAACATCTTTTATTGCCTGGGGGGCATCACGTTGGTGTGCTTCCTGATCCAGTTCGCGACTGGGTTCGCGATGACCTTCTATTACAAGCCCACCGTTGCTGAGGCTTACAAGTCGGTCGAATACCTGATGACCGACGTCAGCTTCGGTTGGCTGATCCGCTCTGTGCACCGCTGGAGCGCATCAATGATGGTGTTGATGCTCATCCTCCACGTGTTCCGCGTGTACCTCACCGGCGGCTTCAAGCGTCCCCGTGAGCTCACTTGGGTCACCGGCGTCACCATGGCAGTCATCACCGTGTCCTTTGGTGTGACCGGTTACTCCCTTCCCTGGGACCAGGTTGGTTATTGGGCTGTGAAGATCGTCTCCGGCGTCCCTGCAGCCATTCCTGTTGTTGGCGATTTCATGGTGGAACTGCTTCGCGGTGGCGAAAGCGTTGGCCAGGCCACGCTCACTCGCTTCTACAGCCTTCACACTTTCGTGATGCCCTGGCTGCTGGCCGTGTTCATGCTCATGCACTTCCTGATGATCCGGAAGCAGGGCATTTCTGGTCCCTTGTGATCTGCGTTCCTACTGTTCCCTCAACACCTGGACTAAACGATGCACATTCTCAAGAAGCCTGATCTCTCTGATCCCAAGATGCGGGCCAAGCTCGCCAAGGGCATGGGTCACAACTATTACGGCGAGCCTGCCTGGCCTAATGATCTCCTCTACATCTTCCCGGTGGTGATCCTCGGCACCATCGCCTGTGTGGTTGGTCTGGCCGTCCTGGATCCAGCCATGCTCGCTGACAAGGCTGATCCCTTCGCCACCCCTCTGGAAATTCTTCCTGAGTGGTACCTCTACCCCGTGTTCCAGATTCTGAGGGTTGTTCCCAACAAGCTTCTGGGTATTGCTCTGCAAACCCTGGTTCCCCTGGGTCTGATGCTTGTTCCTTTCATCGAGAGCTTCAACAAGTTCCAGAACCCTTTCCGTCGTCCCGTGGCGATGACTGTCTTTCTGACCGGAACCCTTGTCACCATCTACCTCGGTATTGGTGCAGCACTTCCGATCGACAAGTCCCTCACCCTCGGACTGTTCTGATCCGTTCTTTGAGTTCAGTTCATGGACCCCGGCTCGTCGAGCCGGGGTTTTTTGTGCCATTGCTGCTGTGGTTCGTCAGTGACCCATCGATTCGTCGAGGTTGAGCATCAGCACGTCGTCTGGGTTGACGTGGAGAAAGTGGTGCATCAGCAGAAAACCAACGATGGTCCAGGTCTGATAGGTGCGTGATTGCTGTCCAACCCAGGTTCCTGTGGGGCCATCGAAATATTCAGCCCACTGCTGACGGGGCAGTTGGTTGAGGTGGCTCCAGTAGCACTCGTCCAACAGCGTTTTCATTTGCCCCATCAGCAACACGTCGGCCTGGGGATTCAGCCGTTCGTGCAGAAGGATGGACGCACCAAAAAACCAGAGCAGGCTCGGCCAGTGGCCACCGTTGTGATAACTCCAGGGCCAGTTCTTGGGGTCGGAGCCCGTTTTGTTCTCCCATTCCACGCCCTCCATGGGGGGATGACAGATGCGCATCGGCATCTGGGCCATGAGGTGGTCACGGTTGTGCAGCACCAGTCGGAACAGGGCCCGTTGCTGTGGTGCGGTCAGCAACCCGAACAGTGATGCCAGGGAATTTCCCAAGGAGTAGAAGCGGAAATCCGGTCGTCCGGTCCGCATGTTGCCGATCATGTAGCCGCCACGGTTTTCGAGCCAGTCCTGCAACCAGTCGGGGATGACCTGGGGTTGAACGTTGAATTCGTTGTGGTGCTGGTTTTCGCCGTACTGCTCCGTGGGGCGTCGCCGAAGCACTTGCATCGTTTTGCTGGTCACCCAGTAGTGCTTCAGCAGGAACTGCCGCAAGTCATGGGTCCATTGCCGGCTCAGCCGCAATCGTTCCCCCAGAAGAACGCTGTTCTCGTGGCGTTGGCAGAGTTCCATCAGCCCAACGCAGCTGCGCAGCGCTGCGAAGAGCAGCACCTCCACTTCCAGTGGAGCGCCCCACACGTCCATGGGGCGATCAATCATGAACGCGCAGTCGGGAACGAACAGCACCGGTGTGCCTTCGAAGCTGGGGTGAAGAACCAGATCGAGCAGCAGTTGTAAACCGCGTTGCACTTCCGGACTGCGACCGAAGTCGATGTCCCCACTGCGTTTGACGTAGATCCAGCAGAGAATCGGCCACCAGAGGCTTGCATCCACTGAGGTGATGCGACCGATTGAGCGCTGGCCATAGTCCGCAACCAGTTCTCCTTCTTCCTCCACAAAGCTGGTGGGGAAGACACCGCGGGTTTGAACGTTGGTGCTTTGGAGCTGAAGGCTGACGCTCAAAAACTGCTTCACGATGGCGAAGCGGCCTTCCAGCATCAGGTAGATCATCACGGGAACGTTGTCCCGCAGGAAGATCTCGCCGTAGTTGAGGGCGTCGTCAGCGCGGCGATGTTCCATCGCGGCAACGCTGCCGGCGAGTTCCCCCTGGATGCCAATCAGCGTGGCTTCGAAGTGTTCCCGTGCTTTTTGCAGCACCTGCTCTTCGTTTGAGTTGGGGCGGAAACGCTGGCTTTGTTCGGTGAAACGCGTTGGCATCGCGGTGACCTCCAACTGAAATGTAGTTCTGGCAATGGGTTTCGCCAGTGGAAGCAACCCTTCAGATCTTCCAGAGGGTGTGCATGTTGCGAGAAGAGGGTTCAGTGGGTTATGTTTTTGGACTGCGCGGGAGCCGAGAGGCTGCTGTGCAGGCTGAAGCGCTTGAGGCGAAAGCTTTGATGTGTCTGAGGCGGCTTGCGAGACCAGAAGGGAGCGATCCCACGGTGTTGTAAGTTCTTCAAGCGGTCGCGAGAGGCCGCGATGACCAACCAACCGATCTCCTGAGAGGGAGTGAAGAGAAGTTTGGTCGCACCTGGACAATTGAAAAGTTTAGGAACTGACGCTTTTATCGCGTTTGGTTCTGAGCCAAGCCGAGAGGTGAGGTGAGGAGTCGAATGAAAGAGCGATGAAGGTGTGAGGTCCCGTCAAAAAATTTCGTTGCGCTGAAGCAATTCGCTGCAACGGGAGGGTTTTCACGAGCTCTCTTGTTGCCGGTGTGCGAATTGTGGAGCAACAACCGGATCTGAGATCCCGGAAAGTCATTGACAGAGAAATCTAGAGATGCACTCTTAAGAACCCTTTTGTGTCAGCGAAAGGAGGCCTCAACTGTTACCAGTTTTCACTGAGTAATGGGTGACGCAAATCATTTTGAGGACGTGAAAACGTCCAAGAGGAAATGATCTACAACGGAGAGTTTGATCCTGGCTCAGGATGAACGCTGGCGGCGTGCTTAACACATGCAAGTCGAACGAACCTTCGGGTTAGTGGCGGACGGGTGAGTAACGCGTGAGAATCTGCCCTCAGGAGGGGGACAACAGCTGGAAACGGCTGCTAATACCCCATATGCCGCGAGGTGAAATGAATTTCGCCTGAGGATGAGCTCGCGTCTGATTAGCTAGTTGGTGTAGGTAATGGCTCACCAAGGCATCGATCAGTAGCTGGTCTGAGAGGATGATCAGCCACACTGGGACTGAGACACGGCCCAGACTCCTACGGGAGGCAGCAGTGGGGAATTTTCCGCAATGGGCGAAAGCCTGACGGAGCAACGCCGCGTGAGGGATGAAGGCCTCTGGGCTGTAAACCTCTTTTATCAAGGAAGAAGATCTGACGGTACTTGATGAATAAGCCACGGCTAATTCCGTGCCAGCAGCCGCGGTAATACGGGAGTGGCAAGCGTTATCCGGAATTATTGGGCGTAAAGCGTCCGCAGGCGGCCCTTCAAGTCTGCTGTTAAAAAGTGGAGCTTAACTCCATCATGGCAGTGGAAACTGTTGGGCTTGAGTGTGGTAGGGGCAGAGGGAATTCCCGGTGTAGCGGTGAAATGCGTAGATATCGGGAAGAACACCAGTGGCGAAGGCGCTCTGCTGGGCCATCACTGACGCTCATGGACGAAAGCCAGGGGAGCGAAAGGGATTAGATACCCCTGTAGTCCTGGCCGTAAACGATGAACACTAGGTGTCGGGGGAATCGACCCCCTCGGTGTCGTAGCCAACGCGTTAAGTGTTCCGCCTGGGGAGTACGCACGCAAGTGTGAAACTCAAAGGAATTGACGGGGGCCCGCACAAGCGGTGGAGTATGTGGTTTAATTCGATGCAACGCGAAGAACCTTACCAGGGTTTGACATCCTGCGAATCTCTTGGAAACAGGAGAGTGCCTTCGGGAACGCAGTGACAGGTGGTGCATGGCTGTCGTCAGCTCGTGTCGTGAGATGTTGGGTTAAGTCCCGCAACGAGCGCAACCCACGTCTTTAGTTGCCAGCATTTAGTTGGGCACTCTAGAGAGACTGCCGGTGATAAACCGGAGGAAGGTGTGGATGACGTCAAGTCATCATGCCCCTTACATCCTGGGCTACACACGTACTACAATGCTACGGACAAAGGGCAGCAAGTTCGCGAGGACAAGCAAATCCCATAAACCGTGGCTCAGTTCAGATCGTAGGCTGCAACTCGCCTACGTGAAGGCGGAATCGCTAGTAATCGCAGGTCAGCATACTGCGGTGAATACGTTCCCGGGCCTTGTACACACCGCCCGTCACACCATGGAAGTTGGCCACGCCCGAAGCCGTTACTCCAACCCTTGTGGAGGAGGACGTCGAAGGTGGGGCTGATGACTGGGGTGAAGTCGTAACAAGGTATCCGTACCGGAAGGTGCGGATGGATCACCTCCTAACAGGGAGACAACACAATGATTTTGATGCCTGAGTGCTTTTATTCTTAGGCCGAAATCCTGTCACCTTAGGTCGATCGGTACCTCAGCTTTGAAGTCAAGGATCAGCAGCAATGTTGATTGCTTGATGGAGATTTTCAGTTCCTAAACTTTGTCTAGGTCACACCCCAAAAGGGATGAGACTCCTGGGCCATTAGCTCAGGTGGTTAGAGCGCACCCCTGATAAGGGTGAGGTCCCTGGTTCAAGTCCAGGATGGCCCATTCGGTGTTGGGGGTTTAGCTCAGTTGGTAGAGCGCCTGCTTTGCAAGCAGGATGTCAGGAGTTCGAGTCTCCTAACCTCCACTGACCGAACTTGATTCCCATCTCCAATTTTTTGGAGTTGAGCTCGATTGGAGTGTGATTTAGATGTGTCCGCTGGATGACCCCAGCTTCCTGTCATTCCAAGTTTTAAGTTAAAGCCTTGAATTTGGTTGATAAGATGCTGGGCTCGGATCAAATGATCAAGCAATTGATGATTTGATTTGAAGTTCTGGCAGAACCTTGACAACTGCATAGGTGAGTCTGGAAAAAACAAAGCATCTTACAGATGCATTGTTTTGAATCTGATCTTCTGAAAGGGAGATTGGATCTAGAACAATGAAAATTCTTTTGAGCAAGAGCCGAGACTCTTGAGCGTTCTTTGATTGGTGTCGAGCCAATCAGAGTTTGATCTTGTTTTTAGCAATAAAAACTTGAGAATCTGCTTTCAACGGCGGTAAGCGTTCAGGAGGTTAATTGGTCAAGCTACAAAGGGCTCACGGCGGATACCTTGGCACACAGAGGCGATGAAGGACGTGGTTACCTGCGATAAGTCTCGGGGAGCTGGAAGCACGCTTTGATCCGGGAATTTCCGAATGGGGCAACCCTTAATACGGCCAGCTGAATCCATAGGCTGGCACGAGCCAACCCAGCGAACTGAAACATCTTAGTAGCTGGAGGAAAGGAAAGTAAAAACGACTCCCTAAGTAGCGGCGAGCGAACGGGGAAGAGCCTAAACCGATACTTTCGAGTATCGGGGTTGTGGGACAGCAACGTGTATCAGGGAAGTTAGGAGAAGTGCTTGAATGGCACGCCACAGAGGGTGAAAGCCCCGTAACCGAAAACTGAACTGAGCTAGCTGTATCCCGAGTAGCACGGAGCACGTGAAATTCCGTGTGAATCCGCGAGGACCACCTCGTAAGGCTAAGTACTACTGTGTGACCGATAGCGAAACAGTACCGCGAGGGAAAGGTGAAAAGAACCCCGGGAGGGGAGTGAAATAGAACATGAAACCGTGAGCCTACAAGCAATGGGAGCCCTACTTATAGGGTGACCGTGTGCCTGTTGAAGAATGAGCCGGCGACTTATAGGCACTGGCGGGTTAAACCGGAAATGGTGGAGCCATAGCGAAAGCGAGTCTGAATAGGGCGTTTGTCAGTGTTTATAGACCCGAACCCGGGTGATCTAACCATGGCCAGGATGAAGCTTGGGTGATACCAAGTGGAGGTCCGAACCGACTGACGTTGAAAAGTCAGCGGATGAGCTGTGGTTAGGGGTGAAATGCCAATCGAACCCGGAGCTAGCTGGTTCTCCCCGAAATACGTTGAGGCGTAGCGTCTCGTGCTCCAGCAGGGGGGTAAAGCCACCATTTCGGTGCGGGCTGCGAGAGCGGTACCAAATCGAGATGAACTCTGAATACCCTGTGTGTAGCGAGGCAGTCAGACTGTGGGGGATAAGCTCCATGGTCGAGAGGGAAACAGCCCAGACCGCCAGCTAAGGTCCCCAAATCAACACTAAGTGATAAAGGAGGTGGGATTGCATAGACAACCAGGAGGTTTGCCTAGAAGCAGCCATCCTCAAAGGAGTGCGTAATAGCTCACTGGTCGAGCGATCCTGCGCCGAAAATGAACGGGGCTAAGTGTTGTACCGAAGCTGCGGATTTTTATGGTAGGGGAGCGTTCTATGTGGGGCGAAGCGTTAGCGTGAGCGGGCGTGGACTGCATAGAAGTGAGAATGTCGGCTTGAGTAGCGAAAACATGGGTGAGAATCCCATGCACCGAAACCCTAAGGGTTCCTCCGGCAGGCTCGTCCGCGGAGGGTTAGTCTGGACCTAAGGCGAGGCCGAAAGGCGTAGTCGATGGATAACAGGTCAACATTCCTGTACCGGTCATGTTTTGGGAAGAGGGACGGAGAAGGCTAGCCAAGCCAGATGTTGGTTACTGGTTCAAGCGTTCGAGGCGTTGAGGAGCGGTGAAAACGTTCCGAGCTGAGGCGTGAGTACGAGCTGCTACGGCAGCGAAGTTGGTGACGTCAAGCTTCCAAGAAAAGCTCTATACCCGTTAAGGCATGACTGCCAGTACCCGAAACCGACACAGGTGGGGTGGTAGAGAATACCGAGGTGCGCGAGGTAACTCTCTCTAAGGAACTCGGCAAAATGGCCCCGTAACTTCGGGAGAAGGGGTGCCACCGCAAGGTGGTCGCAGTGAAGAGGCCCTGGCGACTGTTTACCAAAAACACAGGTCTCCGCTAAGTCGCAAGACGATGTATGGGGGCTGACGCCTGCCCAGTGCCGGAAGGTTAAGGAAGCCGGTCAGCGTAAGCGAAGCTGGCGACTGAAGCCCCGGTGAACGGCGGCCGTAACTATAACGGTCCTAAGGTAGCGAAATTCCTTGTCGGGTAAGTTCCGACCCGCACGAAAGGCGTAACGATCAGGGCGCTGTCTCGGAGAGAGGCTCGGCGAAATAGAATTGTCTGTGAAGATGCGGACTACGTACACCTGGACAGAAAGACCCTATGAAGCTTTACTGTAGCTTGGTATTGTGCCCGGGCTCTGAATGCGCAGGATAGGTGGGAGACGTTGATCTCATGGTTGCGGCTATGAGTTAGTCACTGGTGAGATACCACTCTTTCAGAGCTAGGGTTCTAACGTTCACCCGTTATCCGGGGAGCGGACAGTATCAGGTGGGCAGTTTGACTGGGGCGGTCGCCTCCTAAAAGGTAACGGAGGCGCACAAAGGTTTCCTCAGGCTGGTTGGAAATCAGCTGATGAGTGCAAAAGCAGAAGGAAGCTTGACTGTGAGACCTACAAGTCGAACAGGGACGAAAGTCGGTTTTAGTGATCCGACGGTTCTGAGTGGAAGGGCCGTCGCTCAACGGATAAAAGTTACTCTAGGGATAACAGGCTGATCTCCCCCAAGAGTTCACATCGACGGGGAGGTTTGGCACCTCGATGTCGGCTCATCGCAACCTGGGGCTGAAGTCGGTCCCAAGGGTTGGGCTGTTCGCCCATTAAAGCGGTACGCGAGCTGGGTTCAGAACGTCGTGAGACAGTTCGGTCCATATCCGGTGTACGCGCAGGAACATTGAGAGGATTTCTCCCTAGTACGAGAGGACCGGGAGGAACGCACCTCTGGTGTACCAGTTATCGTGCCAACGGTAAACGCTGGGTAGCCATGTGCGGAGTGGATAACCGCTGAAAGCATCTAAGTGGGAAGCCCACCTCAAGATGAGTGTTCCCATGGGGTAACCCAGTAAGGTCACGGGAAGAACACCCGTTGATAGGCTCTACGTGGAAGTCCAGTAATGGATGCAGCGGAGGAGTACTAATAGACCGAGGGCTTGACCAACATTTTGGTTCTTGCCTGAAGACTCATTTCTTTGTTTGATTCAGACGTGCAGCGTTAGTTGCAGATCCTATGCAGTTCTCAGGGTTCATCCCTTGAGAATGTTTATCTATCCTGGTGTCCATGGCGGTGTGGTCCCACTCCGATCCATCCCGAACTCGGTTGTGAAACGCATCAGCGGCGACGATATTTGGGGGGTAGCCCCCTGAGAAAATAGCTCGATGCCAGGTAAAACATTCTCCAAATGGGTTGATGATGTGCTGATTGCTGAAGCGATCACCATCACCACCCGCGAAGAAGCCACCTCTCCTTGAGGTGGCTTTTTTGTTGGCTATTGCTCTGCTGTTATGTGAGCACTTACCTCGCGGAGTGATTGAACCACCGTGTGATCTCGTGGGTCACGGTCAGGGTTGCCGTCGCGAAGGCTGAAGAGGGTGTTCATTCCTGCCGAACGAGCAGAATCGCACTCCGCTCCGTTGTCACTCACAAACCAGATTTTAGTGGGCGAGCTGCCGAGCTGTTCGGCAATTTTTATGTAGCTCTCCGTGGATTTTTTGGGGCCTGTATGGGTGTCAAACCAGTGGCTGAAAAGTTTTTCAAGATCACCAGCAGGGCTGTGCCTGTAAAGCAGTTTTTGAGCTTGAATGCTGCCCGATGAATAGACGGATAAGGTTAATCCTTGCTTGCGCCATTCCCGTAGGCATTCAGCCGTTTCTGGAAACAGTTGAGATTTGAGTTCTCCAACGTTATACCCGTGTTCCCAGATCTTCCCCTGTAGGTCTTTGAGTGCTGTCGACTTTTTGTCGATGCAAATCAAGTGTTTCAGGTATTGAATTAATCCGTCCATCTCCTCTGTTTCCCGCTTTGCAACCTGCTGTTTGATCTGCACGCTTTCGGGAGATTGGTCATCCAGCCATTCCTTCTTGGCGGCTTGGATTGGCTTGTCGTGAGGGCTTTTGTCCCAGTGTTGTTTGATGTAGTGGCTCAGTTCCTGCTTGGCGAAGGGGAACAAAATGTCGCTGACAAAGCTCACTGGGCATGTTGTTCCTTCGATGTCGAGCAGGAGATGTTGTTGATTCATCATTGATCTCCAATCTGCATTTGGGTCAATCTCACCTGTAATAGAAATTCCAGGATTTCCAGGTGTCGTTTGCTTGCATCCAGGTCAGCCCCCCACGCGTAAAGGCCGTGACCGGCCACCAGAAAGCCGTAGGGCGATGTTTCCAGAAAGGGTGCGATGGCCTCGCCCAGCTCATCCATTGACTGACTGTTGCTGATAACAGGAATGGTGATGCTGCTGGCGTGGGTTTTGATTCCGACCAGGCCTTTCAGCATTTCCCAGCCCTCCAAGACAATCCCTCCTGTGTTTTCGTAATGGCGGGACAACACCGTTCCGGGAACGGAATGGGTGTGCAGTACAGCTCCCGCTTGGGTTGCTTCAACAATGCGCAGATGCAGCGCTGTTTCGGCACTGGCTTTTCCCTTGCCCGTTAAAACCTTGCCGTGCTCATCCACAACAATCACCTGATCGGCAGGTACCTGCCCCTTGTCAACACCGCTGGGTGCCATCAGCAACTGCAAGGGCTGATGTTGGAGCACAACGCTGAAATTCCCTCCGGTGCCATCGCACCAGCCGCGTTGGTGGATGCCCTGCATCACCTCAGTTAATCGTTCGCGCTGGGTTTGGTTTGCGGTCACAATCCGCTGATCCCTCCGTCTTCTATACAGGACATAGCGGCCCACGTGCATTGACGCTTCCCCCCAGTTGCCGCTGGAGCGGTGATCACCTGGAGTTGCTTGACCAGCGACAACTTCCCGGTGCTGTGGTCTTCATGCAATTGCACCGATGGCAGGAGGTTGCTGAGGCGATTTCCTCCATGGCTGTGCGCGGTGCACCCGCAATCGGCATCGCGGCGGCTTGGGGGGTTGTTCTGGCGGCACGCTCCGGAGATGACCTCCCCACTGCGATCCGAGGCCTGCGTGCATCACGGCCAACCGCTGTCAACCTCGGCTGGGCCCTCAATCGGATGCAGGCGGCCTTGGGGTCCCCTGCTCCAGTTGATGTTGATGCGCTCGCCGGTGTGGCCGCTGCGCTTCAGCAGGAGGATCGTCTGCTCACCCAGCAGCTGGTGGGTCATGGCGTTTCTCTGTTGGCTCAGGGCTGCCGGGTCTTGCACCATTGCCACACGGGTGCCATTGCTACAGGAGGCGTTGGTACCGCCCTCGGTGTGATTGCAGCCGCCCATGCCCGTGGCCTGCTCCGTCATGCCTGGCTGGATGAAACGCGTCCACGCTTGCAAGGGGCTGCCCTTTCTGCCTGGGAATTGGGTTGTCTCGGAGTTCCCTGCACCGTGATTGTTGATGGAGCCAGTGGATTATTGATGCGCCGGGGTGAGGTGGATGCCGTGATGGTGGGCTGTGATCGTGTTGCTGCCAATGGCGATGTTGCCAACAAGATCGGCACTTACAACCTGGCGCTTGTGGCCCGAGCCCACGGCATTCCCTTCTATGTCTGCGCCCCTGGCAGCAGCATCGATCGAGCGACGGTTGATGGGGACGCCATCACCATTGAGCAACGCGATGCAGAGGAGATCACCCACGCAGAGGGAGTGGAAGTCGCGGCTCCTGGGGCCCAGGCCTGGAACCCTGCCTTCGACATCACTCCGGCTCATCTGGTGACAGGTTTCATCACCGAATTCGGCGTGCTTCGTCCTCCCTATCGGGAGGTTCTCTCTGCGCTTCCGCTGTCCAATCAGCTTTGACAGGTCGGGCACCAGTGGGTGCTTCGGCCCGACAACTTTTCCCTTTGAATGGGCGTTCCACAGCTGCGGCAGGGTTCTCCTCCACGTCGGTAGACCCAGGCCTGGCCGCCATAGTTGCCATTCACCCCCTCGAGATCGCGGAAATCACTGAAGGTGGTGCCACCGGCTCCAATGCTGATGGTGAGAACATTCACCAGGGCATCCCGCAATTTTTCTAGTTGTTTGAGCTCCAGCTGCCCTGCGGGCGTGAAAGGGGCGATGCCTGATGCGAAGAGGGATTCATCCGCATAGATGTTTCCCGCTCCAGCCACCAGGGCTTGATCCAACAGCGCTGTTTTGATCGGTCGGCTGCTGCCCTTGAGTTTCTGCTTCAGATAACTGGCGGAGAAGTCGGTGCTGAAGGGTTCAGGCCCGAGTCGCGTTAAGCCTGTGATCACCTCTTCCATCGCTTGGCCCGGAGGAACCCACCACATTTCTCCGAAGCTGCGCACATCCACAAAGCGCAACTCATGCTCTTTTGTGTTCCAGAAGCGAACACGGGTGTGTTTGCACGGTTCTGAGGGCTGCTCATGCCATTGGAATTGGCCGGTCATGCGCAGATGCACACCCCAAACACCTCCTTCGGGCTCCAGGGCTGCCATCAGATATTTCCCTCTGCGCTGCCACTGCCCCACCGTCATTCCGCAGAGGCCAGCAACAAACTCATCAGGACCTCCAGGGCTGGCAATGGCCCTTGGCCTGCAGACTTCAACCTGCGCGATTTTGAAGTCGACAAGACGGTCTGCCAGTCCCCGACGGACCGTCTCGACTTCAGGGAGTTCAGGCAACGGCCTCAGGCCGGCTCGAGTTCCGCTTCGGCGAAATTATTGGTGTTGATGCCACCGTCAACGCCCTGCAGGCCGCTGTAGTTGACCTTTTCGAAGCGAACGACAACGGGGTAGCGGATTCCCGAGGTGTCGATGGAGGCAACGGTGCCAACTTCGTTGAACCAGTAGGACTCAGGACGCTTGATGCGCACCTTGGCGCCGCGGGTGATCGCCATCGCTGGGCATAGGGAGATGCAATCGGAGCGTATCTCGTGGAATGGAGGGTGATGACCGCTGCGTCACAGAATGTCGTCCCTTCGTCGTCGGCGTCCCTTTGACCAGTTCCATCGCCCTTGATCCAGATCCGTCGCTGCTTCAGCTGGATTTGCCGGACCCGGAGCAGGACGACATCAGCACGATGGAATTTCTGGCTCGGCTGGAACAGGCCTGGGCCGTCTGCGATCGCTTTGATCTCCAGACCGAGATCTGGCGCGGTCGCATCCTCCGCGCTGTGCGAGACAAGGAGAAGCGAGGCGGTGAAGCCCGGGGCGCAGGATTTCTGCAGTGGCTGCGGGAGCGGGAAATCAGCAAGACCCGTGCCTACGGCTTGATTCAACTGGCGGAATCCGCCGACAGCATGCTCAGCGACGGCACCTTGGAAGAGAGCAGCGTCAATCAGTTTTCCAAGCGGGCCTTCATGGAAACCGCTCAGGCGGTTCCCGAAGTGCAGCTGATGATTTCCGAAGCCGCCAACGAGGGGCAGGAAATCACCCGCAAGCAGGTGCGCCGCCTCACGGATGAATTCACGGCGGCCACCAGCCCTTTGCTGCCGGAGGAAATTCGTCAGCGCACCCAGGAGAACCTGCTGCCACCCCGTGCGGTGGCCCCTCTGGTAAGGGAACTGGCCAAGCTTCCTGAGCCGCAGCAGGAAGATCTGCGCAAGGTGCTCCGCGATGAGCCCGAACTCGACCGGATCAAGGACGTCACCAGCACTGCGCGCTGGATCACCAAGGCAACCGAGTCGGGTGTTGCCGTGCGGGCTTTCCAGCAGGGGGAACTGGACCTGGACCGCGCCATGCAGGAGGCCCAGCGCTTGGATGCCCTCGGCCTGCTGGCTGATGCGGTGGGCCAGGCCCAGGCCCTTGAGTCGGCGGTGCTCAAGCTGCACACCTCATGGCGGCGCTTGGGGGGGCTTCAGGAGCGGCTCTGGGTTGAAAGCGGAAGCAGCACGCCCTACCTGCGCGATGTGCTGAATGCTCTGCAGACCCTCAGCGGCGCCACCTTGCGGGTGTCGTTGGGAGAGCTCGCGGGTGGCAAGCGGGTGCGGCTCCAGCTGGTGGAGGAGTCCCCCGATCAATTGGATCCGCCACCGCTGGCCTGACTCCAGATCTTGTGCTCGATAATCTGAAGCCTCCACATCTGGTGTGTTCTGGCTTCGCTCGAGCGTGCACTGCAGACCCACTTCGGCTGGGATGGCTTCCGCCCCGGGCAACGGCCCGTGGTGGATGCTGTGCTGGCTGGCCGGGACGCGCTGGCGGTGCTGCCCACCGGTGGCGGCAAGTCGCTCTGCTATCAGCTGCCGGCCTTGGTGCGCGAGGGCCTGGTGGTGGTGATCTCACCGTTGGTGGCGCTGATGGAGGACCAGGTGATGGCCCTGCAGCGACGGGGAATCGCTGCGGCTTGCCTGTATGCCGGACTCGAGCCAGCTCGACGACAGCAGGCCCTGGAGCAGCTGCAGGACGCCACGCTGCGACTCCTCTACATCGCGCCGGAACGACTTCAGGGTGAGCAGACCCGGCTGATGCTGGAACGTCATGCCAGGGAGGGCCGACTGGTGGCCCTGGCGGTGGATGAAGCCCATTGCATCAGTGCCTGGGGGCATGACTTCCGCCCCGATTACCGCCGCCTGGGTCAGATCCGCAGCCTCTGCCCAGGAGTGCCGATGCTGGCCCTCAGCGCGACGGCAGCCCCAAGGGTGCGGGCCGACATCATTCGCCTGCTGGATCTGCGTCGCCCGCTCGTGCAGGTGAGTTCGGCCCGCCGGGACAACCTGCACTACACGATGCAGCGGCGCCCCAGGGACCCCATGCCGCAGGTGTTGGAGGCACTGGAGATGTCCCGTGGTGCTGCGCTGATCTATGCCCGCACCCGTCGTTCGGTGGAGCAGTGGGCGGAACGTCTGACTGACCAAGGGGTTGCGGCAACGCCGTATCACGCCGGTCTGGATCCGGAGACCCGCCAGCAGGCTCTGAAGCTGTTTCTTGAGCACGAGCGGCCCGTTCTGGTGGCGACGGTGGCCTTCGGCATGGGCGTTGACCGTGGCGATGTGGGCCTGGTGCTTCATCTCGATCTGCCGGCCACACCTGAGGGCTATCTGCAGGAATCGGGCCGCGCCGGCAGAGACGGCAAGCCGGCCCATTGCCAGGTGCTGTTTTCGCCGGGTGATCGCACCAGCCTGGGCTGGGCCATGCGGGCCTCGACCCGGGGCAGCGATTCCCTGGAGGATCGTCGCCGCTTGGACCTGGCTCAGCAGCAGCTGCGTCGCATGGAGGCTGTTGCTGAGGGTGAAATGTGCCGTGAGCAGGCGTTGCTGCTGGCTGTCGGCGAGTTGGTGGGTCCCTGTGGTCGCTGCGATCGCTGCGTGGAGTCCCCCAAACGACGCGACTGGTCAGCTCAGGTGGAAACGCTCCTGGCCCATCTGGCCGAGCAGGACGGCACGGAGATGCGTCGCCTTGGAGAGCACCTGGCTCTGCATGAACCTGGACGCCATGACCGCTGGACCTGGTTGGCCCGTCGGCTCGTGCAAGAGGAGTTGATCCAGGAAAGCAACGACGGTGCTCAGCGGCTGTATCTCCGCGAAAGCGGCCGGAGATTCCTGGATTCCCCCTGGCCGCTCGATTACGCCGCCTGATTCAGATCAGACCTTGACCTGACAACGGTCCTTCACCAGGTCTTTTTCGAAGCGGTTCTTCGGTGCTTCCCAGGTTTTCCAGCTCCCATCGGCACCGGTGGCATTGATCTTCTTGGCGGAACAGTTCACGGCCAGATAAAGAGCCTGCCCTTGGGCATTGAGGGTGGGCACCACTTGACTGCCACCCATGGCTTGCCAGTTGCCCCAGTCCACCTGGAGCGGGCCATAGGTGCGCCAGTCAGCCGATTTGGCCAGGGTCTGCTTGGGCTTGGCGGCCTCGACCGGCTTGGCTTTGACCACTGGTTTTTTGGCCTGAACCGGTTTCGTTTGGCCAGGCTTCGTTTGGACGGCCTTGGTTTGGACGGGCTTGGCCTTGGCTTGAACCGGTTTTGTTGTTGCCGGCTGCGCCTGGGTGGTGATGGCTGTCTGGAAGGAGGGATCGGTCAGGTAGAGGCGCGTGCCCACCTCCACTTTGTTGGGGTCACTCAGCTGGTTGATGCTGATCAGGCTGGCCACCGGCAGCTTGTAGGCCTTGGCGATCTGCGTGAGGGTCTGCCCTTTGGCAACGGTGTGTTCCGTGGCTCCCGGGATCGGGGTTACAGCCACCGGCTTGAAGGCCGGACGGGGCATCACGGCATTGCTGGGAAGTCGCAGGGTCTGGCCGACCTCAACGTGGTTGGCATTGCGCAGGTTGTTGAGGGCCATCAGGTCGCGACTGCGGACCTGGTATCGGCTGGCAATGCTGCTGAGGGTTTCACCGCTGTTGACGCGATGGCGGCCCGAGCCTGCCGTCACGGTGGGGCCTGGCACCTGCAGGCGGCTCCCGGCTTGAACAAGGTCTGGATTGCGGATCCCATTCATCCGCATCAGCGTGCCGACGCTCACCCCGTAACGGTTAGCGATATCGGAGAGTGTTTCGCCGGACCGCACCGTCACCGAGGCAGCCGTGGCTGACAGGGGGAACCAGGCCGTCAGCAGCAGGGCGGCAAGAGCGGTACAGCGCATTCGTCTCCGGCAGATGCCCGCAACATACGGTGCCTGAGGTAAAGCGCCAGCCCCCCAGAGCACCTGCTGCAGAAGGGATGTGCTGGTGATGCGTGGGCCTTATCCCGCCAGCCGCTTCAGCAGGTTGAGATCCACCTTGTAGGGCGGGTAGCGCAGCTTGAAATCAAAGCGGAAGGGGCGCTTGAGCACCGCCTTGTGGTGGCTGAACGTGTCGAAGCCGCTTTGGCCGTGGTAGCTGCCCATCCCGCTGGCGCCGACGCCGCCGAAGGGCAGTTGTGGCACCCCGGCCTGCATCACAACATCGTTCAGGCAGACCCCGCCTGAGCTGGTGGTGTTGAGCACCTGCTGTTGCTGGGCCTCACTACCGCCGAACAGATACAGCGCCAGCGGTTTGGGTCCCTGGCGGATCTCCTGAAGGGCTGTGGTGAGGTCGTCCAGCACCAGCACCGGCAGGAGAGGTCCGAACAGTTCCTCGGCCATCAGCGGATCATTGCGGTCATCCACACGAATCACGGTGGGGGCGATGCGCCGCTGCTCCCGGCTGATTTCACCTCCGATCAGGATGCGCCCATCCGCTCTGGCGGACTCCAGCAGCTGCTCCAGCCGATTGAACTGGCGTTCATTGATGATCTGCCCCAGCTGATTCGAGATGAGGGGATCGGAGCCATACATCTCCGTTCGGGCCTCCTCCATCGCCTTCAGCAGCGGTGAACGCAGGGCGGGTGGCACCAGTAGATGGTCTGGAGCGATGCAGGTCTGGCCGGCATTGATCCCCTTGCCCCAGATCAAACGACGCGCTCCCACCGTGAGGTCAGCCCCCTCAAGAACGATGACGGGGCTCTTGCCCCCCAGTTCCAGGGTCACCGGTGTGAGGTGGGCAGCGGCCCCCTCCAGCACCTTTCGGCCGATGCTGCCGCCACCGGTGAAGAAGATGTGGTCGAAGGGCATGGCCACCAGGTTGGCTGCGACGGCACCATCTCCCTGCACCACCTGCACCACATCAGGCTCGAAGTGCTGAGGGATCAGCCGTGCAATCAGATCCGCGATGGCACTGGCGTGTTCCGAAGGCTTGAGCACGGCCGTGTTGCCAGCAGCCAGGGCACTGATCAAGGGCCGCAGCGTCAGTTGAAAGGGATAGTTCCAAGGTCCGATCACCAGAACGCACCCGAGTGGTTCCGGCACAACCTTGGCCTGGCCGGGGCGCAGTGAGAGAGGGACAGCCACGCGGTGCGGTCGCATCCACCGCTCCAGCTGCCGGCCAGTGAGCTTGAGCTCCTGTCGCAGGGCCACCAGCTCAAAAAAGGCTTCGGTGGGTGGTTTGCCGAGGTCGGCGGCGAGGGCCTCGAGCACCTCCGATTCGTGCTCCTCCACCAGAGCGGAGAGCCGTTGCAATTGCTCTCGACGCCAGGCCAGGGGACGGGTCAGCCCAGCTCCCACGAGCTCCTTCATCCGGCTCAGTTGCGTTTGGGTGAGGGCCACAGGGCTGACGATCAGGCCAGTCGGGTCTAGCAGTGGTGAATCTGCAACCGGGGGATGACCCCAGCGCTTCCGTGGTGGTCAGGGACGGTCATCTACCAGCTGATCGTTCGCAGCTATTCCGATGGGAATGGCGATGGCACCGGTGATTTCAAGGGGCTTGCGGCGCGGTTGCCCTATCTGCGTTGGCTGGGGGTCAACACCCTCTGGTTGACCCCGATCTATCCCTCCCCCCTGCGGGACGGGGGCTACGACATCACCGATTTCACCGGAATCCATCCAGACCTGGGGGATCTCTCCTCCTTCCATCGGTTCCTCACGGCGGCCCACAGCCAGGGCATGCGCGTGATTTTGGACCTGGTGCTGAACCACACCAGTGACCTGCATCCCTGGTTCCAGCGGGCCCGCTGGGCTCCCAAGGGCAGTCCTGAACGGGATGTGTACGTCTGGAGCGACGACCCCAAGCGCTACGCCGAGGCACCGGTTCTGTTCCGGCACTTCGAGGCTTCCAACTGGGAGTGGGATCCGGTTGCCGAGCAGTACTACCTGCACCGTTTTCTGCGTCATCAACCCGATCTCAATTACGAGAATCCCTGGGTGCAGGACACGATGCTGGAGGTGGTCGACTTCTGGCTGGATCGCGGCGTTGACGGGTTCCGTTTGGATGCGGTTCCGTTCCTGTTCGAGTCAGAGGGCACCCGCTGCGAGGGGTTGCCGGAGACCCACGCCTTCCTCAAGCGATTGCGGGAGCGGGTGGATGCCCATGGCCGTGATGTGCTCTTGCTGGGAGAGGCGATTCAGCCGGTGGAGGAGGCCGCTCCATACCTGTCGGATGACGAACTGCATGGAGCGTTCAACTTCGTGCTCACCGCCCATCTGTTTGCCGCCATTGCCAGTGGCCGCACCCACCAGCTCGGGGAGTGTCTGATGCAAGCCGAGCAGGCGGTATCTGGTGCTCGCTGGGCCCTGCCCCTGCGCAATCACGATGAACTTTGGTTGGGGGATGGCCATCTCATCAGCGATGAGGTGATTCAGACCATCCGGGTGGGCCTGCCCCAGGGACAGGGGCATTGGTTGAACTGGGGCATCAACCGACGCCTGGCTCCTCTTCTCAATGGCGATCCACGCTCCAACCGGTTGCTGCATGGGCTCCTCTACAGCCTTCCAGGGATGCCCTGCCTGTATTACGGCGATGAACTGGGCATGGGCGACTGGCCCGGTCTGCGGGACCGTGATCCAAACCGCACGCCGATGGCCTGGACGCCGGCCCGCAACGGTGGCTTCTCCACGGCTCCTGATCCGCTGTTGGTGCTGCCCCCGATCACCGCTCCCGGTTACGACTACCGCGTGGTGAATGTGGAGGTGCAGAAGCAGCTGCCGGGGTCGCTGCTGAATTGGCACCGGCGCATGCTCACCTGCCGCCGGCTGCTGCCAGCACTGCGGCATGGAAGCTTCCGCTTGCTGCACAGCCCCCACCCCGGAGTGCTGGTGTATCTCCGCTGCACCGAGGCGATGACGGTGCTCGTGGCCGCCAATGTCACCGCAGCCGGAGCCTCGCTGAGTTTGGATCTTTCGGAGTGGGCTGGTCAGCGCACCCGTGAGGTGATGTGGGGTTGTGAATTCCCCCCTGCTTCACCGGAGTGGTTTGTGAATCTTCCGCCCTATGGATTCAACTGGTGGTTGATCGGAGAAGTGGAGCCCGCAGCCACGCCCGCCTGATTCAGCAGCTCCTCCACCTGAGGCCTCAGTCGTTCGGCCTCGTTCAAATCCACCATGGCCAGACGGCAGCGGCGGGCCAGCACATCGCTGCTGCTTTGCGCATGTTCCCGCTGAATCGAATGGTCCAGTTCTGCGCCGCAGAGCGGGATCACCGGGCTGAGGGGTTCGCGTCGGCTGGGTTCCGCGGGCTCGATTAAGGCCACTGCCTCCAAGCCATAGGTGCTTTGGAGGTGGGCGACTTGTGAGGCTTTGAGGGCGGTGTCGGGAAGCAGGGCTTCGAGTTGTTGTCTCTGACGGCGGAGCCCGTCCTGGGTGGCTTCCAGCGACTCCGCTGCACCCCGCAAGGGCATTGCTTCAGGGGTGGGCAGCGCCTTTCCTAGCTGGCGTTCCACCGCGGTCAGGGTGTCTTCAGCCATCGGCCGGCAGGTGGTCCATTTGCCCCCCATCACGCTCACCAGGCCGCAGGCCAGGGTTTCCACCTCGTGCTCTCGCACCACACGGCTGCTGTCCATGGCTTGGTCCGCTGGCTTCAGCAGCGGCCGTCCCCCCGCCCACCGGCTGCTCACCTGCGGATGCTGGAGCAGGGGAAACCAATCACGCACGTAGTTGAGCAGGTAGGCCTCCTCCTCTGGAGAAGGGGATGTGGCGTTTTCCTTGGTGCAGGCTTCATCCGTTGTCCCCACCAGGGTGCGGCCGTGGAAGGGCAGCATGAACAGCACGCGTCCATCCGCGGTGGATGGCACCAGAAGCCCAAGCCCTTCCGGGCAGAGGTTCTGCTCCAGCACGATGTGGGCCCCACGGCTGGTGAGCAGCCTTGGGGGAGCATCAGCCTCCGCCATCTGGCGGATCTCATCCGCCCGGATGCCCGTGGCATTCACAAATGCTGAGGCGCGCCAGCGTTCCCGTTGGCCTGTGGCGGATTCACTGATGGCGGCCTTGAGCTGGCCTGTGCCGTCGGTCTCCAGCTCCACCACCCGGCAACGGGTGCGCAGGGTTGCCCCCCGTTGCTCGGCGGTGAGGGCCAACAGCAGGTTGAGGCGTGCATCGTCGAACTGCCCGTCGCTGTAGGCCACGCCGCCCTGACACGGCTTCAGCAGAGGCAGGGCCTGACGCATCTGCTGCTGGGACAGCAGTCGGCTGTGGCCGATGCTTCGCTGGCCGGCCAGGGCGTCGTACATCCCCAGACCAAGTCGGTAGTAGGCCTGTCCCCAGAGCTGTTGTGTGGGCAGGGCCAGCTCGAGTCGTTGGGCCAGGAACGGTGCCTGGGTCAACCAGTGGCTCCGTTCGAGCAGGGCTTCCCGCACCAGCCTCAGCTGGGCCAGGTCCAGAGTTTTAAAGGCCAGCTCCAGATAGCGCACCCCGCCATGGAGCAGCTTCGTGCTGCGGCAACTGGTGCCACCGCCGATGTCTCCGGCCTCGAGCAGGGCCACGCTCAGCCCCCGTCGTGTTGCCTCATAGGCCACGCTGGCACCGCTGGCACCGGCGCCGATGACCAGCAGGTCCACCTGGTGATCAGCCATGCCACCCCAGGCTTCTGGAGACGGCGTCCTGCCAGCGTGTGCGCCAGCGGTCGCGCTGGGATGCATCCATCTGCGGGTGGAACAATTCCGCTCCGTCCCTCCTTGCGGTTGCGAGCTGCTCCAGGTCGCTGATCACCCCAGCCTGGAGGCCTGCGAACAGCGCCACCCCCCGGGCGGTGCTCTCGAGGCTGGCGGGTCGCCGCACCGTCAGACCGGTGCAATCCGCCTGCGCCTGCAGCAGAGGATCGGAGGCCGCGGCGCCACCATCCACCGCCAGTTCACCCAAGCCGCTCCCGAGGGCCTGTTCGGCGAGCTCCACCAACGTCGCTACCGACAGGGCGATCCCCTCAAGTGCAGCGCGGGCGATGTGACCGCGTCCGCTGTCACGGGTGAGGCCCACCAGAACACCGCGTGCCTGGGGATCCCAGTGCGGTGTCCCCCAGCCGGTAAAGGCGGGCACGAGCATCACCCCCCCTGAATCCGGCACCGAACGCGCCAGTTCGTTCACCTGGGGAGCTTGATCAATGATCTGCAGCCCATCCCGGAGCCACTGGATCACAGTGCCGGCGTTGAACAGACTTCCCTCAAGGCAGAAGCTGGGTGTTCCAGCGGCATCCGTCCAGCCGAGGGTGCTGAGCAGCCCTGCATCTGAGCGGCGGACGACATCGCCGGTGTTGATCACCAGAAAAGCCCCCGTGCCGTAGGTGCACTTTCCTTCTCCGGGCTGCAGACAGAGCTGGCCCAGGGTGGCGGCCTGCTGGTCGCCGAGCATGGCCTGGATCGGCAAGCCTGCAAAGGGAAGGTCCGCAGCCATGCGCCCGAATTCTCCGCGGCAGGGCAGCAGTTCGGGTAGAGCGCTGGCGGGGAGCCCTGTGGGCTCTCGGAAATCATCCACCCAGCGCTGCTGCTCCAGGTCCATCAGCAGCGTTCGGCTGGCATTGCTCATGTCACTGCCGTGGCGCTGGCCGCCGGTGAGTTGCCAGAGCAGCCAGCTTTCCACCGTGCCGAAACAGAGGTCATCGCTGGCTGCGGCAGCCTGGGCGTCGTCGTAGTGATCGAGCATCCAGCGGATCTTGCTGGCACTGAAGTAGGGGTCGAGCAACAAGCCCGTGCGCCGGCACCACTCCTGCTCCAGTCCCTGCTGCTTCCAGGCGTCGCAGATGGCGGCGGTGCGGCCGTCCTGCCAGACGAGGGCCGGTCCGCAGGGGAGGCCATTGCTGCGGCGCCAGAGCACGGTGGTTTCCCGTTGGTTGGTGATGCCGCAGCTCACCACTGCCTTGCGCTGCCCCTCACTGAGCTTCGAATCGAGCAGCACCAGGGCCTGCCGCTGGCTGGTCCAGATCTCGATCGGGTCCTGTTCCACCCATCCATCGGCGGGGTAGGAAATCGGCAGCGGTGCACTGGCGCTGAGCACCAGATCTCCGGAGCTGCTGAACAGCGCGGCTCTGGAGCTGCTGGTGCCCTGATCGAGGGCAAGAAGGAGAGGCTGCTCAGCCATGGCCAATGTCTTTCTCTCCTGCTAGCCAGGAGATGGCTGACTGCAAAGGTTTTGGCAGCGACCACGCCGTTTCAAGACCCACCTGCTTGGGTGGCGGATGCGGTGATCTATCAGATCTTTCCCGATCGTTTCCGGCGCAGTGGCCGCGTTGATGCGCAGCGCCATCTCGCCTTGAAGCCATGGGGTTCCGACCCTTGCGAGGGGGGATTCCAGGGCGGGGATCTCTATGGCGTGATCGATGCCCTGGATGAGCTTCAAGGCATGGGCATCACCTGCCTTTATCTCACGCCGATTTTCAGTTCAGCCGCCAACCATCGCTACCACGCCTACGACTATTTCGAGGTGGATCCCCTGCTGGGGGGCAATGCAGCACTCAGGGACCTGATCGATGCCGTGCATCAGCGCGGCATGAGGTTGGTTCTGGATGGGGTGTTCAACCACTGCGGCCGCGGCTTTTGGGCCTTTCATCACGTGGTGGAAAACGGTGCGGATTCGCCGTACCGGGATTGGTTCCATGTGCACCGTTGGCCCCTGCAGCCCTATCCCGCCCCTGACGAGGACTGCGGTTACGACGGTTGGTGGGCCTTGCCGGATCTGCCCAAGTTCAACCATGCCAATCCCGGGGTTCGGGAGCATCTGCTGGCGGTGGGCCGTCACTGGCTCGAGCAGGGGATTGACGGCTGGCGTCTCGACGTCCCTGCCGAGGTGCCGGCGGACTTCTGGGTTGAGTTCCGGCAGATGGTGCGGGCGACCAACCCGGAGGCCTGGATTGTTGGCGAGGTTTGGGGTGATGCGACCCCCTGGCTGCAGGGCGACCACTTCGATGGCGTGATGAATTACCGGTTGGGATGGAGCAGCCTTTGCTGGGCCGCCGCTGAAGCGTTGCGGCGGGATTACCGTAATTCCGACTATCCCCTCGACCCCCTGGATGGGCAGGCTTTGTTGACCATCTGGACGACCACAACGCGTTCCTACCGGGAGGTGGTGAACAGGGCCCAGATGAACCTGCTCGACAGCCACGACGTGCCCCGTGCACTTCACAGCCTCAACAACGACGTTGCGGCCCTGAAGTTGGCCCTGCTGCTGCTCTTCCTCCATCCGGGAGCGCCATGCATTTATTACGGCACTGAAGCTGCCCTCGCGGGTGGTCCTGAACCGGGCCCCTCCAGCGGTCCTGGACCGGCCTGCCGTGAGGCCTATCCCTGGGACGTTCCCTGGAGTGCTGATCTGCGCCCATTCATCCAGTCCCTTGCAGAACTCCGCTCTGCCCATGGGGTCTTGCGCAGGGATGGTCTGCGCTGGTCAGCTCCTGGGGCTGACGTGCTGGAGGGCGTTGCGGATGGCCTGCGGGTCGTGATCAACCGAAGTCGCTCCACCCCTGTGCCCCTAACCATCGAGTCGGGACAATCCCTCTTATGGACGCTGGGGCTTGTTGACAACCAAATCGTCAGCCCGCAATCAGCGGCTGTTCTGGGGTCTTAACCCCTCTCCCCCCGGTGCCGTGGGGAGCAAGAAAGCCCTTGTCGAGACTTGAACTCGAGACCTCTCCCTTACCAAGGGAGTGCTCTACCGCTGAGCTACAAGGGCATGTGGGGATGGGCCGGGTTGGATTTGAACCAACGTAGGCAGAGCCAGCGGATTTACAGTCCGCCCCCATTAACCACTCGGGCACCGACCCGAACCACACCGCAAGAACTTACCAGTCGGTGTGTCCTTCCCCACGATCTCGATACGATCTGCCGAGCTGAACCGATCTCCAGCCATGCACGTTCTGCTGCTGAACGGTCCGAATCTGAACCTGTTGGGCCAGCGTGAGCCTGGAATCTATGGCCATTCCTCCTTGGCGGACATCGAAGCGGCGCTGACCCGGGAGGCGGAGCAGGAATCCGTGCAGCTGGACTGCTTTCAAAGCAATTTCGAAGGTGCCCTGGTGGACCGGATTCACCAGGCCATGGGCCGTTGCGATGGAATCTTGATCAACGCCGGGGCCTACACCCACACGTCCATCGCCATCCGTGATGCCCTGGCTGGCGTCACGATTCCCTATGTGGAATTGCACCTCAGCAACACCCATGCACGGGAAAAGTTCCGCCATCACTCGTTTCTGGCTGAGCGGGCTGTGGGTGTGATCTGTGGGTTCGGTCCCGCCAGTTACAGCCTTGCCTTGAGGGGATTGCTCAGCCATCTGCGCCGGAACGCATGACCAGCACTGCTCCAGCACAAATTGTTTCCTCCAAGACAGCTCCCACCAAGACAGTTCCTTCAAAGACAGTTCCGTCAAAGAAAGTGGCGTCGATCCGCTGGCTGGCTGCGCCCACCAGCTGGAGCTGGGTGGAGCAGGCCAACGCCAGGCCGATGGAGGTGCTGATCGATCACGCCCACTGCGAACGCAAGGCTGCCGGGGCTGCGGTGCAGATGATGTTCCGCTACCTCTGCGAACCGGGTCTGGGTGAAGCTCTCAGCCCTCTGGCGCGGGAAGAGCTGGAGCACTTTGAGCAGGTGCTGGCGTTGATCAAGGCCCGGGGGCGCTACCTGGAACCGCTGCCTTCCCCGGGCTACGGCGCTGATCTCGCCAGGCAGATCCGTAAAGGTGAGCCGCAGAGAATGCTCGACTCGTTCCTGGTGGCGGGTCTGATCGAAGCCCGCAGCCATGAGCGCATGGCCCTGCTGGCGCAGCACAGCCCGGATCCTCAGTTGAGGGAGCTTTACAGCGATCTGTTGGCGAGTGAAGCCCGCCACTTCGGCCTGTACTGGGTGTTGTGTGAGCAGCGCTACCCGCGGGAGCTGATCGTTGAGCGCCTCGAAGTGCTGGCCCTGGCCGAAGTGAAGGCGCTGGAAGGGGAGTTAGAACGCCCTGAAGACGTGCGGATGCATTCCTGTGGTGTAGATGCCCCACAGATCAGCAGTCAGATCAGCTGAGCCGCCTCCTGCAAGGCCTCCAGCCTGGATGGCCGAAGCACCCCCTCCACGCCAAATTGGCGCAGCCGTTGTTCGAGGCTGTGGTTGGCTCCGGCGATGAACAGGATGCGGCCCGCTGATCGTGCTTCCTCCACCATGCGTTCGATGGCGAGGGTTGCGGTGACACCGATGCGGGACACGTCCGTGAGGTCAAGGATCAGAACCCTGTAGCTCTGGATCAAGCCCATTCGGGCACTGATGCCTTTGGCGGCGCCAAAACTCAGAGGGCCGCGCAGACGAAACAGCATCAAGGCCTTGCCGCAGCGCAGGATCAGGGCTTCCTCCTCCGGGGAAAGATTGGCGTGCAGTGCATCCGTGGCATCGGAGGGGTTGTCCTCTTCCATCCCTTCCAGTTGGGACCGCGTGATCGCATCAACGGTCAACAGGTTGGCCACGAACATCCCCACCAGAACGCCCCAGATCAGGTCCCAGAACACCGTCATCAACAGCACGGCGTACATCAGCGCGGCTGTTTTCGCCGACAGGCGATGGGCGCGAAGCAGAAAGCCCCAATCGATGATGTCGAGCCCGACTTTGATCAGGATTCCCGCCAGAAGCGCCGTGGGGATCTGTGCCGCAAGGGGGCCTGCCCCCAGTAGCACAAGCAGCAGCACCATGGAATGGGTCATGCCCGACCAGGGCGTCTGGCCACCGGATTTGATGTTGATCACCGTTCGCATGGTGGCTCCGGCACCGGGAAGGCCGGAGAGAAACCCGGCCGCGGTGTTGGCGATGCCCTGGCCGATCAGCTCACGGTTGGAGTCGTGGTTGGTCTGGGTGATGTTGTCGGCCACCAGGGAGGTGAGCAACGAGTCGATCGCCCCGAGCAGGGCGAGAACCATGCCGGCTTTCACCAGCTCTGGTAGGTGCTGACTGAAATCGGGAACCACCAGTTGCAAGCCCCCCTCCGGGATGGCTCCGATCCGGGCGATGGGTTCAAGGCCCAGCTCCAGCAGTCGGTTGTCGTTGAATAACAGCAGTGACAACGGCGTCACAATCAGCAGCGCCAGCAGAGGCGTTGGCACCCATTGGCGGATCCGCAGGGGGGTCAGAAACACCACAGCGAGTGTCATCAAGCCAACGGCGAGCGCGGCTGGATTCCAGCTCGGGGCATCGATCAGCGAACTCAGGGACGCAACCACGCCGCCCCCGGTGCTCACCCCGATGAAGGGTCCAAGTTGCAGCACAAGGATGATGAAACCGATTCCCGACATGAAGCCGGAGACCACCGAGTAGGGCACCAGGGTGATGAAGCGCCCCAGCCGCAATACCCCGAGCAGGGTTTCGAACACACCACCGATCACCACAGCGGCCATCACCAACGGCAGCATCTCGCCGGCATTGAGATCACGACCGATGCCGATGGCGGCCAGGCTGGAGACGATCCCCGCCACGGTGACGCTCATGGGTCCGGTGGGTCCGCTCACCTGGGCGGGAGTTCCCCCGAGCAAGGCCGCCAGGAATCCGGTGACGATGGCGCCGTAAAGGCCATAAATGGCGCCGCCTGGCCCCAGTGCGGCATTGCCGAAGGCCAGGGCAAGGGGCAGCGCGACCACGGCGGCCGTCAATCCTCCGAGAAGGTCGCCTCGGATGTTGCGTTGATGCAGGCCGTGAATCAGTGCCATCTCAGTTCAGACCACTCCAGCGGCTCAGGGCTTCCAGGGACTGAACCCCAACTTTTCGGCGTCCATCGGGGAGAACCCAGGTGGGATAAGCCCGGATCTCTGCGGCGTTGCAGGCTTCGGCTTGCTCCGGCAGCTGCTTCGGCTTGCGGCATTCCACATAGATCACGTCCGCTCCGGCCTGTTTGCCGAACAGGTTCATCTGCTTGAAACAGGCCGGGCAGGTCCAGGCGCCATAAAACTTGGCCCCCATCGCCTTCAGATGCTGCGTCAGCTCGAGGGCCTGCTGGCTTGAGTCTTGCAGGGGCTCTCCGATCGTGCTGGTCCAGGGAGCTGCCAATACCGGTGGGCCACCGATCGCTCCGCCAGCTGCGACCAGCACGGATGCCAGCAGGGATGAAGCCATGCTCCTCATGCTGATGCAGTGGTTGGCCTGAAGCTAGGTCGCATTCAGGCGTTCGGGCTTCCCTCCATGCGGAAGCAACAACGCAAGCCCTGTTGCGGTGAAACTGGATTCACCACTGGATGGGTATGGCAGGCAGCGGATACAAGGATTATTTCCAGGTGCTCGGTGTTGATCGCAGCGCTGATGCCAATGCCATCAAGAAAGCTTTTCGCAGCCTGGCGCGCCAATACCACCCTGACGTCAACCCTGGTGATGCCCAGGCTGAAGCGCGGTTCAAGGAGATCAGTGAGGCCTACGAAGTGCTCTCCGACCCCGAGAAGCGGCGTCGTTATGAGCAATTCGGCCAGTACTGGAACCAGGCCGGTGGCATGGGCGGGGGAGCCGCACCCGGGATGGATGTCGACTTCGGTCGCTACGGCAATTTCGACGATTTCATCAACGACCTGCTGGGCCGTTTCGGTGGTCCAGGCGGCGGTGGCTTCCAGGGGGGTGGTTTCCCTGGGGGCGGATTTCCCGGCGGGGGATTCGCAGGGGGCGGTTTCCCGCGTGGTGGCCAGGCTTCACGCCCTCCGGTAAATCTCGATGCCGAAGCATCGGTGAATGTGACCTTTTCGGAGGCCTTTCGCGGTGGAGAACGCAGCCTCTCGGTGAACAACGAGCGCGTTCAGGTGCGCATTCCCGCTGGGGTGAAGAACGGCTCGCGGCTGCGGTTGAAGGGCAAGGGCAACCTGCAACCGGGAACCGGACGGCGCGGCGATCTCTACCTCAACCTCAAGATTCAGGATCACCCGATCTGGCGCCTGGAGTCGGATCAGCTGCGGGCCGATCTCCCTGTCAGCCTCGATGAACTGGCCCTTGGAGGCATGGTGTCGGTGATGACGCCCGATGGTGAGGCCCAGGTGAGCATTCCGGCCGGCACCGCCCCGGGCCGCAGTTTGCGGCTGAAGGGCAAAGGCTGGCCGTCGAAGACCGGTCGCGGTGATCTCCTGCTCACGCTGACGCTGGCCATGCCTGCCTCGTGGAGTGAGGAGGAGCGTCGGTTGTTGGAGCAACTGCGTGCCAATCGCACGGATCATCCACGTCAAGAGTGGCTTCGTTCGGCAGCCCTCTGATCGGGTGACCCTTACGATCACACCTTGTGTTTGGGTCTGATGGAGCTCACCTACCGCCCCCGTCGTCTTCGGCGTACGCCCGCCCTACGCGCCATGGTGCGTGAGCACAGCCTCTCGGCTGCAGACTTCATCTATCCCCTCTTTGTGCATGAAGGCGCTGAGGTGGAGCCAATCGCTGCCATGCCTGGTGCCAGCCGTTGGAGCCTTGCGGCCCTCACCGGCGAAGTGCAGCGTGCCTACGACCTTGGGGTGCGTTGCATCGTTCTCTTCCCCAAGGTGTCTGAGGGACTGAAGACCGAAGACGGGGCTGAGTGCTTCAACGCCAATGGCCTGATCCCGCGAGCGATCCGCCAGATCAAGGAAGCCATCCCCGAGATGGCGATCATGACCGACGTCGCCCTGGATCCCTATTCCTGCGATGGTCATGACGGGATCGTCAGCCAGGACGGCGTGGTCCTCAACGACGAGACGATTGAACTGCTCTGCAAGCAGGCCGTTGTGCAGGCTGAAGCGGGCGCTGATCTGATCGGTCCCAGCGACATGATGGACGGCCGGGTCGGTGCCATCCGTGAAGCCCTCGACGACGAAGGCTTCGAACATGTGGGCATCATCAGCTACACGGCGAAGTACTCCTCCGCGTACTACGGCCCCTTCCGTGAGGCCCTTGATTCCGCTCCCCGTGCCGCCGGCAGCAAGCCGATCCCCAAAAACAAAGACACCTATCAGATGGATCCCGCCAATGCTCGGGAAGCCATCACCGAAGCCCAGCTCGATGAGCAGGAGGGCGCCGACATCATGATGGTGAAGCCAGGTTTGGCCTATCTCGATATCATCCACCGACTGCGCGAGGAGTCGGAACTCCCCATTGCTGCCTACAACGTGAGTGGTGAGTATTCGATGGTGAAGGCCGCGGCGGAGCGGGGCTGGATCGATGAAAAGGCCGTTGTGCTGGAGACGTTGCTGAGCTTCAAGCGCGCCGGTGCTGATCTGATCCTCACGTACCACGCCTGCGATGCAGCGGCTTGGTTGAAGGAGGCTTGATCCGATGGCAACAGCCGATCAACCCAAAGGTGTGGATCGTCTCGGTCACGTTGCGATCCGTGTTGAGAACGTTGATCGGGCTGTTGCCTTCTACACCGATCTGGGCATGCGTCTGGTCTGGCGTGCCAACGACTGGTGCTATCTGGAAGCCGGGGAAGGTCGCGATGGACTCGCCTTGTTGGGCCCGGATTACAAAGCCGCTGGCCCACATTTCGCCTTCCATTTCCGCGATCGTGAGGAGGTGGATGTGATTCACGACCGTCTCAAGGCGCAGGGTGTGCACGTTGGTGCCGTCCATGACCACCGCGACGGCACGGCGTCTTTTTATCTGAAAGATCCGGAAGGCAACTGGCTCGAAATGCTTTATGAACCCCCCGGTGGCATCCCCTCCAACTGCAACTGACTTGAGTCAAGGGGCGGATCGGGCTCAGCAGGAAACCCTTGAACTGCTGGAGTGGCATCGGGTCTGTGACCATCTCAGCGGCTTTGCCAGCACTGGCATGGGCCGTGATGCGGCCCGGGTTCAACCGCTGCCCGCCAGCCTGGAGGAGTCGAAACAGCGCCTGGCCGAGACGGTTGAAATGGCGGTGCTCGATGACCTCACTGAGGGGGGGCTCAGCTTCCGCGGTGTTCAGAATCTTGAGCCCGTTGTGCTGCGCTGCAGCAAGGGAGGCGTGGCCTCCGGTGAAGAGCTGCTGGCCGTAGCGGAAACATTGGCAGCGGCCCGTCGCCTGCGCCGTCAGATCGACGATCCCGAGCTGCGCCCGGTTTGCACCGCGTTGATTGAAACGATGGTGACGCTGCCGGAGTTGGAGCAGCGGCTCAAATTTGCGCTCGAAGAGGGCGGCCGTGTCGCTGATCGCGCCAGCTCGGCGTTGTCGGCGCTGCGGCATCAATGGAACGGTCTGCGCCAGGAACGTCGCGACAAACTTCAGGAGCTGCTGCGGCGCCTGGCCCCATCCCTGCAGGACAGCGTGATCGCCGAGCGTCATGGCCGTCCTGTCCTGGCGGTGAAGGCCGGTGCGGTGAGCCAGGTGCCGGGTCAGGTGCACGACAGTTCGGCCTCAGGCAGCACCCTCTTTGTTGAACCCCGCTCGGTGCTCACCATGGGCAACAAGCTTGTGGAGCTGGAGTCCCGCATCCGGGATGAGGAACGCAAGGTGTTGGCGGAGCTGAGTGCTCTGGTGGCTGAAGAGGCGTCCGCCCTCAACCAGGTGGTGGCCGTGCTGCGCGGGCTTGATCTTGCACTGGCCCGTGGGCGTTACGGCCGCTGGCTTGGTGGCGTTGAGCCTCAGCTTGAGGCGGCAGCGGAGGCTCCGTTTCGCTTTTCAGGTCTGCGGCACCCACTGTTGGTGTGGCAGCACAAGCGCGCGGACGGGCCGCCCGTGGTTCCCATCTCGGTTGAGGTGTCGCCGGAGCTGCGGGTGGTGGCGATCACCGGGCCGAACACCGGTGGCAAAACGGTCACCCTGAAAAGCATTGGCCTTGCTGCACTGATGGCACGCGCCGGCATGCTTTTGCCCTGTTCGGGGCAACCTTCCCTGCCCTGGTGTGCCCAGGTGCTGGCGGACATCGGAGATGAGCAATCCCTCCAGCAGAGCTTGTCCACCTTCAGTGGTCATGTGAAGCGCATCGGGCGCATTCTTGAGGCGCTGCAGCGCGGTGGTTCTCCAGCCCTGGTGCTGCTGGATGAGGTGGGTGCTGGAACGGATCCCAGCGAGGGAACGGCCCTGGCCACGGCTCTGCTCAAGGCTCTTGCGGATCGGGCTCGGCTCACGATTGCCACCACCCACTTCGGTGAACTCAAGGCCCTCAAATACGACGACGCTCGTTTTGAGAATGCCTCTGTTGCTTTCAATCCTGAGACCTTGTCCCCCACCTATGAATTGCTGTGGGGAATTCCAGGACGCAGCAATGCACTGGCGATCGCGACGCGCCTTGGGCTCGATTCCGATGTGCTTCACCAGGCTCAGCAGCTTCTGGCCCCAGGGGGTGATGGTGAGGTGAACAGTGTGATCCGTGGCTTGGAGGAGCAACGGCAGCGCCAGCAGGCCGCGGCAGAAGACGCTGCAGCACTCCTGGCACGCACGGAGCTGCTGCACGAGGAGTTGCTGCAGCGCTGGCAGAAGCAAAAGCAGCAGACCGCGCAACGCCAGGAGCAGGGCCGTCAACGCTTGGAGCAGTCGATCCGTCAGGGCCAGAAAGAAGTTCGCACGCTGATTCGCCGTCTGCGGGATGAACGCGCGGATGGGGAAACCGCGCGAAAGGCTGGGCAACGGTTACGCAGCTTGGAAGACCATCACCGCCCAACCCCTGAACGGCGTGCACCCAAGCCGGGCTGGCGTCCATCTGTGGGGGATCGCGTGCGCTTGCTCGCCCTCGGCAAGGCTGCAGATGTGTTGGCCATCACCGATGACGGCCTTCAGCTGACGGTTCGTTGTGGGGTGATGCGCACCACGGTGGATCTGGCGGCGGTGGAAAGCCTGGATGGGCGTAAGCCGGAGCCACCTCCAAAGCCGGTGGTGAAGGTGCAAGCCCGTTCCGTCGGTGGCGGTGGTGCACAGGTACGCACCAGTCGCAACACCCTTGATGTGCGTGGCATGCGGGTGCATGAGGCCGAAGCGGCGGTTGAGGAATGCTTGCGCAGTGCCAATGGGCCGGTTTGGGTGATCCACGGCATCGGCACGGGCAAGCTCAAGCGCGGCCTGCGCGCCTGGCTGGACACGGTGCCCTATGTGGAACGGGTGACCGATGCCGAGCAGGGGGACGGCGGACCGGGCTGCAGCGTTGTTTGGGTGCGCTGAGCTGGTTCAGGCGCTTCAGTGGCTAACGGATCGCTTCACCATCCGCATCAAACAACCGCCAGCCTGTGGGGTCAGGGTCGAGGTGGATGGCATCGCCGGCAGTGATGTTGATCTCCGTTGAAGCTCGGACCTGGATGAGTTGATCACCATCCAGGAGCCGACAGGTGAGGATCTGCTCATTGCCCAGACGCTCGCAATGGCTCACCTCGGCTTGCAGATTCCGGTTTGTTGCCGGTGCCAGATGCCAGTGTTCAGGCCTCAACCCTGCGGTGAGGTGTTGGCCTTCTCGTTGAAGTAAAGGCTCGACCATTGCGCCTTCAACCTGAATGCGCTTGTTCCCCAGCATCAGAGTTGCATTGGGCCCCACCGTGACGGGCAAAAGGCTCATCGCTGGGCTGCCAATGAACTGGGCCACGAAGATGTTGGAGGGCCATCTGTACAACTCCATGGGGGTCCCGAGTTGCTGCAGGCGCCCTTGGTTCAATACAGCGATGCGGTCCCCCATGGTCATCGCTTCCACCTGGTCGTGGGTCACATAAACCGTCGTTGTTCCCAGTTCTCGCTGCAGCTCGACGATTCTTTGGCGCGTGCTCGTTCTGAGTTTGGCGTCGAGATTGCTCAGCGGTTCATCCATCAAAAACACCTCAGGATTGCGCGCCATGGCGCGTCCGAGGGCGACCCGTTGTTTTTGTCCGCCGGACAGTTCCTTGGGCCTCCGATCGAGCAATTCCGTGAGTTCCAGAGATCTGGCAACGGTGTTCACCCGGGCTTCGATTCGTTCTTCTCTGACCGACCGCACCCTCAGTGGTTTGGGTAAGGCGCGCGTGGCTCGAAAGGCTTGATCTTGGATGCGCTGGACGGTTGATCTCGCCTGGCTTCTGCGCAGTCCGAAGCTGAGGTTGTCCCGCACGCTGAGATGCGGGTAGAGCGCATAGCTCTGGAACACCATGGCGACGTTGCGGCGCGCTGGCGGTACATCGCTGATGGGCCGGGACCCGATTCTGATTTCGCCGCTGGTGGGGCTGTCGAGACCAGCGAGCAGTCGCAGCAAGGTGCTTTTGCCGCACCCCGAGGGACCGACCAGCACCAAAAACTCGCCATCGTTGATCGTTAGATTCAACTGACGAATCACCTCAACGGGATCACCGCTGCCGCGTCCTGGGAAGGTCTTGCTGAGGTCTTCGAAACGGACGCCGGCCAACGACAGAGCTGCAGCGGCTGAATCTTAGGGTTATGGATTGGATTGAGCCGGCAGCACCGTGCAGTTCATCGATCAGGCACGGATCACGGTCCGAGGCGGGCGCGGCGGCGATGGCATCGCTGCATTTCGCCGTGAAAAGTATGTGCCCGCCGGAGGCCCCTCCGGAGGTGACGGCGGGTGTGGGGCTCCAGTGGTTCTCGAGGCCGACAGCAACCTGCAAACCCTGCTCGATTTCAAATACAAACGCCTGTTCGCCGCTGACGATGGGCGACGCGGTGGTCCGAACAAATGCACCGGTGCATCAGGGAAAGACCTGGTGATCAAGGTGCCTTGCGGCACGGAGGTACGCCATCTGCGCACCGGCATTCTTCTGGGAGACCTCACCACCCCGGGTGAGCGTCTCACCGTTGCCTTCGGTGGGCGAGGTGGTTTGGGTAATGCCCATTACCTGAGCAATCGCAACCGCGCTCCGGAGAAATTCACCGAGGGCCGTGAGGGTGAGGAATGGCCCCTGCAGCTGGAATTGAAGTTGCTGGCTGAGGTGGGCATCATTGGTCTTCCCAATGCCGGCAAGAGCACTTTGATCGCCGTGCTGTCGGCAGCGCGACCCAAGATTGCCGATTACCCCTTCACCACCTTGGTTCCCAACCTTGGTGTGGTGCGCCGTCCCAGTGGAGATGGAACCGTGTTCGCGGATATTCCAGGCTTGATTGAGGGGGCCGCCCAGGGCGCTGGTCTTGGCCACGACTTTCTGCGTCATATCGAACGCACCCGTCTGCTGATCCATCTCGTGGACGCAGGATCCGAGGATCCCGTGGCTGACCTGAACGTCGTCCAGCAGGAGCTGGAGGCCTATGGCCATGGTCTGGTTGATCGACCCCGTCTGCTGGTGATCAACAAACAAGAGTTGGTGGCAGAAGAGGATCTCCCCAGGTTGCGGCAGGACCTTGAAGCGGCGAGTGGTCGTCCCGTGCTGTGCATTTCAGCCGCCATGGGAACCAACCTCGATCAGTTGCTGGCCGAAACCTGGGCCGAGCTCGGAGTGTGAGCTGATGCTCCAGACAATCTTCATGTGATCAGCCACACCGATGCTTGTGGCCTGATCGCGGGGGAGCCATAACGGGAATGTCTCTCCCATGACATGACCTTTTACACCTGTCTGGACAACAAGGGCGACGTGATCGCCCGGTGCCAAACGAAAGAGGATGTTGCTGTGCTTCAACGCATGGGACGCCCGATCGCTGAAGTGAAGGCAATGCGGAAAGAGGAGGCTGTCGTCTGCAGCCTGACCGGCAGCCCCTCCGATTTCAACGAGGACTATTAAGCCCTCGTTGGATTTCACGCGCTGGTTGACTCAGTCGTCGTAGACGCGGCACTCGTCTGCATCGGGATTGGCCTCGCAATGCAGCTCGAGGGAGGTGGGGTCGTGGCTGTCGCCGGGGTGGTGTTCCTTGTATTCCTCCAGCGACTTCAACTCATCGGTGAGGTGACGAACCTTGGCGTCGTCTCCAGCTGCTTTGGCAGCTTCAATTTCCGATTGATCCTTCTGGATGTGTTCGTCGATGGACTTCATGAATTCAGACCGTGGCCTGGCTGCACCTTACGGCGATTCATCGGTTTTGGAGTGGTGGAATCCCACCCCATGACGATCCGAAAACGCTGATTTGAAGTGGCGGTAGCCTTGGCTACAACCACAGCTCCAGATCGTTGATCAGGGCGCCAATTCACTGAGTTCCAGCCAGCGTTCTTCCGCTTGTTCAATGCGGTTGATGATCTCAGCCAGATCAAGGCTCACTTTGGCCATGTCAGCGCCCGCCTGGGTCATCTGCTGTTCCAGCTCCTCTTTCTTCAGCTCCAGTTCAGGCAGCTGTTGATCAAGCGCCGCAAGCTCCTTGTTTTCTTTGAAGTTGCGCCGCCGCGGACCGTCGCGCTTGGTCTTGCGGCTGCTCTCTGGTTTTGGTGTGGAGGGTTTGCTCGCCTGGCTTTGGCTGCGTTCCTCCTGGCGCTGCTGCTCCAGAAACGCGCTGTAGTTCCCTTCAAACCGATTGAGCCGTCCTTGGTCGAAGCAGAACAGGCGATCAACGGTGCGATCGAGGAAATAACGGTCGTGGGAAACAACGATCACGCAGCCCCGGAAGTCTTCAAGAAAATCCTCCAGGACGCTGAGGGTCTGAACATCCAGATCGTTGGTGGGCTCGTCCAACAGCAACACGTTGGGCGCCTGGATCAGCATCCGGCAGAGGGTGAGGCGGCGGCGCTCGCCTCCCGAGAGCTTGGCCAAGGGGCTGTGCTGCTGGGCTGGTGGAAACAAAAAGCGTTCCAGAAGCTGGGATGCAGTGACCTGTTCACCCCCCAGATCGATCCGGCTGGCGGCTTCTTCCACGAACTCGATCACTTTGCGATCGAGCCCTTTGCCTTTGTTGAAGTCTTCGGTGTGCTGGTCCAGGTAGCCGATGTGCACGGTCTCCCCAAGCAGCAGGCTGCCCTGGGTTGGCTCGCGCCGTCCGGCGATGAGATCAAGCAGGGTGGATTTGCCGCTGCCGTTGGGGCCGATGATGCCGATTCGGTCTTCAGGGCTGAAGCTGTAGCTGAAGCCATCGAGGAGTGGGCGACCTTCCCCGCTGCCATCGGCTGTGACCCCAACGGCTTCCGCTTCGATCACCTGTTTGCCGATGCGCCGGCTGATGCCGGTCATCTCCAGCTTTGCTTTGGCCTGATTGGGTTTCTGCTCGCGCATCGCTTCGATGCGTTGCAGTCGCGCCTTCTGTTTGGTGCTGCGGGCCTTGGGGCCCTGGCGTAGCCAGGCCAACTCGCGGCGAAGCACGCTTTTGAACTTGGCCGCTGAGGCCGCTTCAGAGGCCTCTTCTTCGGCTTTGTGCTGCAGAAAGGTGCTGTAGTTCCCCTGATAGGTGCGGGCCTGGCCTCGGTCCACCTCCACCATCCGCCGCGTCACCCGATCGAGCACATAGCGGTCATGGGTGACCAGCACCAGAGCGCCGGGATAGCGATCCAGCCAGCTCTGCAGCCATTCCACGGCAGCGGCATCGAGATGGTTGGTGGGCTCATCCAGCAGCAGCACATCGGGGCAGGCCACCAGGGCTGATGCCAGCCCCACCCGCTTGCGGTATCCGCCGGAGAGGTCGTCGACCGGGCGCTGGAGATCGCTGATGCCCAATTTCTGCAGCACTTCCCGGCATTGCTGCTCCAGGCTCCAGGCGTCCTCTTCATCCATCCGTTGGCTGAGCTGACCCAGCTCCGCCATCAGTGATTCATTGCTGGGGTCTTCCGCGATGGCGTCGCTGAGGGCGCTGAAGCGCACCAGCAGATCCCGTTTGGCACCACAGCCCTCCAGCACCTGCTCCAGCACCGTGAGCCCCGGGGTGATCCGGCTCTCCTGACCCACCAGCTCCACCCGAAGCCGGGGTGAGCAGCGGCGTTCCCCCTCACCGAGTGGCTCTTTCCCTGCCAGCACCTTCAACAGGGTGGATTTGCCGGCGCCATTGGGTCCGATCAGCCCGAGCCGTTCTCCTTCAGCGATGTGGAGATCGAGATCGGAAAAGAGGGTGCGGATGCCGAAATCCTTGGCCGCACCAACCAGGCTGATCAGACTCACGGCGTGCCAGCGGGCAGTTGACCGTCCAGATAAGCAAACACGCTCTTGTCGCCCACATCCGCTGCTGCCTCCATGCCGAATTTGCGCAGGGCCAGCAACACCAGTAGCAACGCTGCACTTTCCAGGAGTGCTAGGCAGAGGGGGCCATTGATCAGACCCACTAGATGCCCCAGCAGCGCTGCCGGCAGCAGCAAGGTGAGGCCGATGGCTTCGGGCCGTTGGAAGCAGAAAAACTCCTTGAAGCCGATGCCCGCCAGGGCGGCAAACAGCGGCCCGATGGCCAGGATCCACAGCGGCTGATCCTGGAGGGTTGAGAGCACTTCGGTGGGGCCGGCCTTCACCAGCAGGGCCCCCCAACCGACGCAACCACTGAGCCAGAACAGTTGCAGGGCGCGGTGCAAGGGGCGGAGGTAGATGTGGATCCAGCGCAGTGCCAGGCCCAGGGCCGTGGCCATCGGCAGCACCCAGAGCAATGCCCAGGGGCTATCGGTCTGCCACCACTGCAGCACTCCTGCAGCCAGGCTGAGGCCGGTGATCAACAGGGCGATCCGGTAGGAACGCACCTCCTGGCGATCAGTAGCGGTGATCGAGTAAGGGCCGTAGACACCTTCAAAGGTTGGATCTGCGCTGGTCATCCCGACGCCGCCGTGCTGTTCACCAGTGTGCTCAGGTCAGGACCGGCTGGAACGATGCCGCCGGGATTGAGGGGGAACAAGGCACCGAAGTAGTCGTTTCGCCAGGCGTGGCCGTCGCAGGTGTCCGCAATGCCCGGCAAGGCGTAAAAGCGTTGTCGCCATGCCCAGAGGTGTGGGTAGTGCCAGAGCGGCTGCCGACTGCAGCCGAACAGAGGCGCATAGACCAGCTCCCAGCGGATCAAGGTGGGGAACAACCGCACGTCCGCCAGGGTCAGTGTTGTGCCGCACAGCCATGGACCATTGGTTTCGAGGCTCTGCTCCACCGCAGCAAGGGCGGCGAAGAGATCGGCTTCAGCCCGGTCGTAGGCCGCTTGGTTGCGGGCGAAACCGCAGCGGTACACCCCATCGTTGATGGCCGGTTGCAGCCGCTGCTGCCAGGCCTGGATCCTGTCGGTTTCTTCTGCCGGTGCCAGGTCCACAACAGTGTCTTGATGGGGCCAGCGGTTCAACAGCTCCACCAGTGGTGCACTGTCATTGCTCAGCAGGCTGCGCGTCTTCGGATCCACCAGCACAGGCACGGTGGCCCGGTAGCTGGGGGGGGCGCCGCAGTGCTGATACAACTCCAGCAGGGTGTCGCACCCCTCCCAGGCTGGATTGAGGGCCCAGCGTCCAGCGTTGTGATCCGCCTGTGCCATCACGAGGGTGAGGCTGTTGTGCAGATGGCGCAGCTGATGCATCAGCCAGGTGCGGTGGGCCCAGGGGCAACTGCGCCCGATCACCAGGATTGGCCGTTGGTCTGCGCTGCGCTGGAGCAGGTCTTCGGGGTTTAAAGCCGGCGGGCTGAGTGGATCACTGCTTGGGCGGGTGTAATTGCCGGCCGCATCGGCTGGGCCCAGCCCACCCATGAGCCGTTGCCATTGCCAGCGCCAACTGCGACGGGCGGCCGTGACCACGACAGGTGGGATCGACATGGCGCGGTTTGGATCGCTTCCATCCTCGCTGTGACTCGTGCTTCAGTCAGAACTTGGTTCGCTGTGGTCCATGAGCAGCTGTGGCGTTCTTGTGGTGGCCGGCACCCACGGCAATGAGGTCAATGCCCCTTGGTTGCTGCAGCAGTGGCAGGCCAACCCTGATCTGATCAACGCTGCTGGCTTGGCGGTGCAGAAGGTGATCGGCAACCCGGAAGCGTTGCGCCGCCGCTGCCGTTACGTCGATCGTGACCTCAACCGCTGCTTCCTCCCGGAACAGTTGGAGCAGGGGGCCCCCGGCTTGGAGTTCCAGCGTGCTGGGGAACTCCTGCGCTTGCATGGCCCGAGCGGCGAGCAGCCTTGTGCTGTGGCCATCGATCTGCACAGCACCACAGCGGCCATGGGCAACTCCCTGGTGGTGTATGGCCGGCGTCCTGCTGATCTCGCCCTCGCGGCTTTGGTGCAGGGAGCGCTTGGCCTGCCGATTTATCTGCACGAAGCCGATGCTCAGCAGACCGGCTTCCTTGTTGAATCCTGGCCCTGCGGCCTGGTGATCGAGGTGGGCCCTGTGCCGCAAGGTCTGCTCAATGCCCGGGTCGTTGAACAGACCCGTCTTGGCTTGGAAACCTGCCTGAGAGCCTTGGATCAGGCACATCAGGGCTTGGCCCGGCTGCCGGATGCTCTGGTGGTGCACCGTCACCTGGGGAGTTTGGATCTTCCGAAGGCGGAGAAAGGAGAGCCTCAGGCCCTTGTGCATCCCGAACTGCAGGGACGCGATTGGCAGGACATCAGCTCAACCCAGGCGATGTTCCGTGCTGCGGATGGCACCGATCGTGGTGAAGCGTGGGTTGAGGGGGAGATTCCGGTGTTTGTGAATGAGGCGGCCTACGCGGAGAAAAGCATTGCTTTCTCCCTCACGCGCCGGGAGGTGTGGCCCGTGCAGCCCACGTGGCTGCCGGCCTTGCAGCAGCTGCTCTGTGCGGCCTAACCGCAGGCCCAAACACCTTTCCCTTCTTGAGAGCAGATCAGATTGCTCGTCTGACCATTGGCCCAGTACATCCGCAATCGGTCGTCCTCGGTGCCGATCCGCAGGGTGAGGGATCGCAGCGGACCGGCCGGGGTTTTGCTGTCGGCATCGCCGCCGGGCGACTTGATTTGTTGCAGCTCCTGCTCCAGTTGGTTGATGCGTTGTTCTAGCTGTTTGATCGAAGCGCTTGCGTTGGGTTGGTCGCCGCTTGAGCTCACCAGTCCACAGCTGGTGAGACCAACCGAGGTCAGCCCTAGACAAATCAGAGGAATCAAACGCTGCATGGGCCTGTGCTGATTGGCCCCAGCCTCTCAACAGAACTGGCCCTGGGCCAGACGTTCACTCCAATACACGGTGGCGCCTTGAGCCTCCAGCTCCATTCGCCTGTGGCGGGCCTGCGTCAGAGGAACGGTTTCCTCCAAGCGATGGCCGGCTTGCATCCAGCGGATCAGAACCAAAAGCGCCTTGGTGAGTCTCATGAATCTTAAGTCTTTCAAAAGCATCGCTTTCCTCGCCTGGGGCGCTTAAGCGTTGGTTTCGCAATCTGTGGACACACAGCGCAAACTTCCTTTACACTCTTTATCAGGCAGGGCTCTCCTGCCCTTCCTTAAACCGTTCCCTCGGGAACATTTCTTTCCGTTCTCATGACCACCACCCTCCAGCAGCGCTCCGGCGCTTCCAGCTGGCAGGCCTTCTGTGAGTGGGTCACCTCCACCAACAACCGTCTGTATGTCGGTTGGTTCGGTGTGCTGATGATCCCCACACTGCTGGCTGCCACCATCTGCTTCGTCATCGCTTTCGTCGCCGCTCCTCCGGTCGACATCGATGGCATCCGTGAGCCCGTCGCTGGCTCCCTGATCTACGGCAACAACATCATTTCCGGTGCTGTTGTTCCTTCCAGCAACGCCATCGGCCTGCACTTCTACCCCATCTGGGAAGCTGCTTCCCTCGATGAGTGGCTGTACAACGGCGGCCCCTTCCAGCTGGTTGTTTTCCACTTCCTCATCGGCATCTACGCCTACATGGGTCGTGAGTGGGAACTCTCCTACCGCCTGGGCATGCGCCCTTGGATCTGCGTTGCCTACAGCGCACCTGTCGCTGCAGCCTCCGCTGTCTTCCTGGTTTACCCCTTCGGTCAGGGTTCTTTCTCTGACGCAATGCCCCTGGGCATTTCTGGCACCTTCAACTACATGCTGGTGTTCCAGGCCGAGCACAACATCCTGATGCACCCCTTCCACATGTTGGGCGTCGCAGGTGTTTTCGGCGGCAGCCTGTTCTCCGCCATGCACGGCTCCCTGGTGACCTCCTCCTTGGTGCGTGAAACCACCGAGAGCGAGTCCCAGAACTACGGCTACAAGTTTGGCCAAGAGGAAGAGACCTACAACATCGTGGCTGCCCACGGTTACTTCGGTCGCCTGATCTTCCAATACGCCTCCTTCAACAACAGCCGTAGCCTTCACTTCTTCCTGGCTGCCTGGCCTGTTGTCGGCATCTGGTTCACCGCCCTCGGCGTGTCAACCATGGCCTTCAACCTGAACGGCTTCAACTTCAACCAGTCCATCCTTGATGGTCAGGGCCGTGTCCTGAACACCTGGGCTGATGTGCTGAACCGTGCCGGCCTCGGCATGGAAGTGATGCACGAGCGCAACGCTCACAACTTCCCCCTCGACCTGGCTGCTGCTGAGTCCACTCCTGTGGCTCTGCAGGCTCCTGCCATCGGTTGAGGCTGAAGTCTCCAAGAGATTCAGCTTCGGTTGAATCGCAAGCCCTCACCGCAAGGTGGGGGCTTTTTGTTGTGGCTGAAGCTCCTGTCGTTCGGATCTTTCAACAGAGGAGACGGTCAGTTCTGCATCGGCAATCGCCGTGACAGAAGCAGCAGAAGCAACATCAATAGAGAGGAGCCATCTGCGCGTCAGGTGGTGATGGCTAGACAAGGGCACCCCCGTGCTTCCTCTGATGACCTGCGGCGACATCCTTCGGATCATCATTGCCCTGTTCATTCCCCCTCTGGGCGTCTTCACTCAGGTGGGATTGACGCAGCCCTTTTGGATCAACCTGGTGATCTATCTCTTTGCCGTTGGTGGCCTTGGGTTCCCAGTTTTGTTTGGCATGTGGCCAGCCGCTGTGATTCACGCCCTGTTTGTCATCCTGACCCGCAAATAAATCGCGTTTCAGCAATCTGGCTCTGAACAGATTTCAGCTACGGCTGAATCTTCTGCTTGAACCTTTGGTTCATCTTCAAGCGCCTGTGGCGGTGCTTGGCTTGTATCCGCTTCGTTGAAAATTTGCTCGAGGTCAACCTCAAGGTCCACTTTATTGCCTTCCACCACGCTCACGTTGATGCGTTGCACCTGCATTTGCAGTTCAAGGCCAGGAAACTGCCATGAAAGTCTGCTGTTGATTGTGTCTTGTATGTTCTGTACCTGCTTGTAACTCGGCAGCTTGGGGTCGAGTGATCGCACCACCACCAGGAAACTTGGGGCTTGATTTTGTTCCCAGTAGTCAGGCCAGTCGAAGACAATCTTTTCCAGTTCCACGGCGTCGTTGGCGCCAAAGGTCAACGTTTCATTCTTGAGGTAGTAGCGGATCTCAGATTCAATCTGTTTTTGGGCCACCTCCCGATTCAGCCTGTATCGGTATTGCTCATACCTCCCATACAATTTTTGACCCACCAGCACAGCCAAACCCAATGCCAACAGCACGGGTAAGCGTGAGCGGCGGCGGCGCCTGAGTTTGTCGCGGAAGTACGGCTCACGAATCGCCAGCACCGTGATCCCGCCAATCAGAATTCCAAGCAAGTTGGCGGCATAGAGCAGTGCAGGACCCTGGGCGCTGCTGATGTCTGGCCCGGAGAGCATCAATCCCATCACGCACACCGGCGGCACCAAGGCCACGGCAATCGCCGTGCCGGCCATCGAACTCACGGCCCCAGGGTTGACCTTGGCGTAGGTCGCGATGGCACCTGCCGCCAAGGCGATTCCCAGATCAAATGTGTTGGGCTCAAGTCGGGCGACGATCTGTTCCGGCAAGGCCTCGACCACAAGCAAGCCCTGACTGCGTGCGATTAGGCCCAATGCCATCGACAGGATCAAGGTGATCCCTGCTCCGGCGACAAGGGTGATCAGTGATCGTGACAACAGCCTGGCCTGCCCGATCAGGATCGCGAACACCGCCACCCGCAGCGGCAGGATCCACGGCGCCACAACCATGGCCCCAATGATCACCGCATTGTTGTCGGCGACCAAACCCAGGCTGGCGATCAGGCTGGCGCCAACCGTCAGAACGATGAAGGATTCCTTCAGCCGTGCTTCACCGTCGTAACTGCGGTGCAGTTCTTCGAGACGATCTTTGTCTTCGAGAAGCGATTGTTGATCAACAACCACGGCTGGCGTTGGTTCAGCTGCGTCGCCCCACAATTACTGGAGGTGTGCTGGCGTTGCTGCCCGGAAGGGCCGGTACCACCTCCGTTTGCCCATCCCATTTGTCGAGGAAAAGCTTGTAAAGCACCTGATCGTCCAGGCTGCGGTTGAGAGTGTCGTAGCGCAGGGCTTCCTGCTCAGCGATCTTTACTTCGGTCTGGGCGCGGAGCAGTTGCTGCTCTGCGATCTGTTTCTGTTCAATGGCAGCGCGATATTCTTCGGCGATTTGCAGACCTGTGAGGTCGAGACCGCGCACTTCCACGTAATCAAATTTGTCGAGTTCTTCGGCGACCGTGCGCTCTACCAGGGTGGAGATGTCGTTCCATTCGGTGGCAATGGTGACGAGCTCGTACTGGGAGAAGACCGACTTCAAAGCTTTCAGCAATGACGGCTGAATGATTCGGGGGTAGATCTCCCGGTCGTTGCCGGCGATCGTTCTGTAGATCCGTCCGGCTTCGTTGGGACGAACGGCATATTTCACGGTTGCGGTGGCTTCGATCACCTGGAGGTCTTTGGTGAGGGTGGCAAATTCCTCCGGTTTGACCTGGGTGCGCACGTCAAAGGGATACACCGATTGAATGAACGGCACCTTGAGATTGAGGCCCGGGAGTCTCGATCCTCCGCTCACCTTGCCCAAGGTGGTGACCACGGCAACCTTGCCGGCCGGAACGATGAACAGAGCCTGCCCCAACAACAGCAGCGCGCTGAGAACGACGGCAACCACCACGGCGAGGCTATTGGCGGGATCGTTGATCCGTCGTGGGGTTTGCATGATGGTTCGAGATCCTGACTCGATGATGTCGGGTTTGCTCGTAGGCCGTTGGCTTAAGGCCCGGTTCTCCGCCAAACCGACATCATCAGGATCCGAAGGATGCCTAGTTCAACCAAAGCAATTTAAAGGCTCTTGGGTATGAATCGCGCATGCTCATCGAGGTCTCACGGATGAAGGTGATGCACGCCTTGGATCCGTCGAACACTTTCGCTTTGATCATCATCTGCATGGCTTGTTGAAGCGTTTTTCCTTGTCCCAGGCTGGTGTCGATGATCTTCACCGCTTCGACCGGTTCACAAGGACCCAACTCAAGGGCGCCTGCTGAAAAAGGGAGCACGCTCAGAGCAATCGCTAGCAGCAGCAATCCGTTCAGGGCACGCATCTGGTCGAGATCTTGTGTTGCTGCACGGAGCCTATGGCGTGGATCTGAGTCTTGCCTGACAAAGTTGTTGGTTTGATTTCACTGGCCTGGGTCATCAGACTTGAATCAGTCTCTTCAGTTCACTGAGATGAGTCAGATCGGTGAACAAAGTTGTGCAGATGTGGCTTCCTCTTCTGCATGGACATGCTCGTTGGCCATGTGAGCTCTGCAGACAGGGCTGCCTTGTCGTGGGAGAAGGCATAAAAAAACCTCCGTTAAACGGAGGAATAAGCCAAGTAATCCCCATCACCCGTCCTTTCAATAAGTGTAGTGCTTCTCGTCAAGTTTGTGCAGCTGATCCACCAGATGTGGTGGATTGAATTTCACAAAACGCCGTTTGGCGGCAGTTTGTCCACAGGAAGGTGGAAAACTTTGGCAGCCCGTGTTGTCGCCATTTCTTCAAAAGGCCTGCAATCACTGGTTCGTTCGGGTAAGCTGTGGATATCCCCATCACCCGGCCGCCCATATGAGGCGGCTTTTTTGTGCCTGGGCTGCCAGTGTGGTTCCGTATTCCACAAGCCCTATGACGGTGAACCGGGAGCAGGCCAGGGATGCGCTGGCGACACTTCTCGAGGTTTTCGCGGGGCCGAACTACTCGGGCGCATTGCGTGATGGTGATCTCACCACCCGCCTTGAGCGATGCACGGGCTGGGTGAAGGCTGAAGCCTCTGAGGCGGCATCTCTGATCGAATCATGCGTCCCCCATGGCAAGCCGATGCTTGCTCAGGCTCAGCAACGCCTGGCTGTTCTGGAATCGTTGAAGACGTTGCAGGCTGTTGCCGTCAACCATTTCGGCCCCCTCGACGATCCCAGCTAAGGCGCGTCAGTCGCGACGCAGCCAAGGCGAAGCATTGCTGAACCAGTCGCCGAGATCATCTTCTGGATGCTCAGGGTCGTCTGGATGACGTCGCCCCAGGTCGAGATCGGCCATCAAGCCGTCGAGGCCTTGTTGTGTGCCTTCCCGTTGAAAGCGTTGCGCTCTGCTCACCCACGTGCTCACGCTGCGATCGCGTTCGGCAAATTTTTGAAGGTAGACGCGTTCCTGGAGTGACACGAACTCACCCTGCGCCAGGCGGCTGCAGATGTTTTGCAGTTTCAAGCGTGTCGACGTGGTCAGCATGATCGGTTCACCTTTTTCAGGTGATAGGGAGTTCCGACCCTGCCGTCAGTGGCCGAAGGCACCATTTGTTGCGCGGGTGCATGGGCTGGTTTTCATATCCTGACGGGATGGATCATGAGGAAACCCAGAGCCTGACGCCGATTGCATCGGACTCGCCTCGGCTGGAGCGCTGTGGCACCTTGTTGCGTCCGCAGAGTGATCCTGCATTGTTCGGTTCAGCGGATGCAGATCTGTATTTCGCTGCAGATGGTCAACCGCGCTTTTACGTGATGCGGATCCGCCGCCGGCCTCCTGTGCTCAAGTCGATGACGCGGCACCATCGCGTGAGTCAGTGTCTGGGATCTGCCGATGCTCAGCCCTGGTGGCTGGCCATGGCCCCTTCCACGGATTCCGGCTGTCCGCCCCCCGCATCCTCTATCGCTCTGATCAAGTTTCAGGCCGGTGAAGCCTTCAAGCTGCATCCGGGAACGTGGCATGCAGGCCCTTTTGTTCAGGCGCCATCAGCGCTCTTTTTCAACCTTGAATTGAGAACGACCAACGAAGACGACCACAATTCGCTCGCATTGGCGCAGCTTTTGCGGTTGAACTTGATTTAATGGCCTCTGGCTGTAACGGGATGAACAGCGCAACTCGACTTGGATGCCTTATATTTATTTTGTAGCAATTGCTACAAACGTTCACTTCGCTACACAGCGAAGCGCAGTTCGACTCAGGGCATGGAACGGGGCCTGAGCTTTCTACGAGGAACACCATGAATGCTCTTCAGCTTCTGAAGGAGCGTGAGCTGCGCGTGCAGCTCCGCAACAGCTCTAAAAAGGCCGTGGCTCGCGGATCTGAATCCGGCGACTACACCTCTGCACATCTCTCTCCCGTCAAGCTGGCGAAAGAGAAGGTTGCTCCAACTCAGTTGAAATACCGAGGAGTGACCTACGAGGCCATGCGTGCCAATTGGCTTTGATCCCTGTTTCATTCAAGGGATGAAGCCCCACTTCGGTGGGGCTTTTTGTTTGGATGGACTGATCATGCGTGCAAGTCGACAGTGGCCTTTGATGTTGCGACCACCGGGTCAATGTCGTATCTGGATGTAAGGGATCAACTGCCATCGATTGACCCAGAAAATCTTTCGCCGCAGGACGTTCTAACCATTCTCCTGCATCTGTTCCAGCAGCAGCCCGGATTCGTTGACCGTGGCCATGAGGTCAACAATAAAGAGACAGCTTGGGTGAATGGCTTTCTCTTTCGTCTTCAAAATGACGCCTCAGCTGAGCGTCTTTCTATTGAGGAAGTTGGTTCCAGTGTCGACAAAATCTCGGCCTTGCGCTGATTACAACAGCTGATCAAGCGATCCCAACGAGTTTCTGTTGATCCTGCACAGAACGTGCGTGCTCCTCGAGCCTTTGTTCAGTTCGAGTCAGGCGCATGTTTGCGGTTCAAGAGCTAACAGTTGATGGTTGGTCCAATCGTGCCGAACACGCTTCCAAAGACAATGCCTTCTGGCATGCCCGTGCCCGTAGTGATGCTGATGGGCACACGTATCGCCTGATCAGCGAGGAAAAGCACGTTGTCTGCCTGCTCACCAGTCGTGGGTCTGAGTGCTGGGAGCTCGACTGATGCTCACCACATCGGCTCGATCTCGTTGTCGTCTGAGCCCTAAATGGGGCCCTCTAGGATCTCTCCAAATCTTGCTCCTTCCAACGAATCAAGTATTGAGCTGATGTCTATGGTGCGTGGAAGTCGATGCCGCCGCTGTGGAGTTCGGGCCTTGCGCTCCATAGACCCGAGGCCTGCAACGGTGCTCTTGTTGACGGTGGTGGCTCTTCTCATGCTGTTGTTGCTGTTCATGCTCTGAACAGTCGCTTTACCCCTCCAATCGGGCATGATCGGCGGATGACTGACGACACGCAACAAACCCATCCGCTCTACGCCATCGATCGCGACCAAATCGATGCTGTGTTGGGTCATGAGGGCGAACCAAGCCCGCAGCAGTTGACAACCATTGCCGCGTTATTTTCGCGATATGCGGATTTTCCTGGCGCTGAAGACATTCGTGATGATCTGCAGAAATGTCTCACACTATGGGGACTTTCGCGCAACGAGTTGAACCTCAAGACGCGTGGAATCTGGGAGAGTGGTTGGCGGCCAGGGCAGGAAAATGTGGCAGAGGGTGTTGGTTCTGGGGCCGATGTTGAGGATGCAGAAGCTTGAAAATTGCCTGCATGGCCGTTTTTAGGTGTTTAAAGAGGAGTCTGAGATGAGATTGGACTGGTGTTGTCTAATTGCTGGTCATCCAAACAGCGAGGCAACCCCCGATGGAAATACGGCTTAACTCTCTAGTGTGCATTATTTTAAAAATCTGCTTCAAATAAGGAGAAGAAGGGCGCTAAGCATCTGGCTCCAGGAGCCCTAGGGCCATGGGCTCGAGGTGTTTGGTCGTTTTCTCCGGGGGGAGCTGAGAAGGCGCAAGTTGGGTGTCCTTCGTCATGGGCTCTCCGATCACGATGCTTATAGTTTTCTACCTGTTGGGCACACAGTTTTAGCATTAGACGTATTGCCCTGATGGCCTGTTCAATCCTCAGTGAGGAAGGTGTTGATGAGGGTCGGGTGGGAGGTAGTAACAACGCTGAATGGTGGCAATCTCGCGGCCGATGTTTTTTTAAATGAATAGCCCGTTCTCGTTCTGCTTTGCTATTGCAAGAACACGCACGTAGCGCTCCTGCGCCGCTTGCTGTTTTATGTTTATGCCATTGCAGGCAAACTCTATGGTTGGGATGACAAGCATTGCTATATGCTAAATATCTGTCAATATAGTTTAAAAAGTTTAGATTTGATTGCATTTTTCCCGCGACGAACCAATAAAGCAGTGTTTGCTTCAGAGTTTCCGTGTAAGTCTTGAGTGATTGGTCTTAACCATGAGGATGTTCAGCTCAATATTTTTATTCGAAGATTAAATGTATGCCCCAGTTTCTAATCTCGCCTTGAGAAGGCTATATCCTAAAATTTGTCTAAACTATTTTCATGCATCCTCGTTTCAATCGTGATTCAAGCTTAATCAACAATGCATCAATCTATTGAATGAAAGTTGGCATATATGTCGCAAAAAGAGTTTGTTAGCCAGTCACCGAGAGTAATTTTTTGCTGCCAAAAGCACCATTGGATTGATAATCATTTGAGATGGCATCAGGGTCAATGCCTGTGTCTTGTATCGGATAGAGATATACATTGGTATTTTGTTTTAATGCAATCGGTATATCATGCGCCAATAGTAGGATTTTTCATGTTGTTGGTTGATCAATAGTATTTTCTCAAATTACATTCTCGGGAAGAAGTGATTTTGCGATCACATGGATTGAATTCTCTTCACTGCTGTATAAAATTTTCTTTGAATCTCATAAAAAAACCATCAATCGATTCAAGAATCGATTGATGGGGACTATTTGGTTGAAGCTTGAAATTAGCCTTATTCTTGGCTTTATTTCAATAAGTCTCTAAATCTTAGTCCGTGACTCCTAGGACTTGGAAGGTTACTGTACCGAAATCAAATTGATCGACATCGTCAGTAACTTTGAATGTTGCTACAACATCAACTATTTCACCATCATTTAAGTCCTCGTAAGCGGGACCTGTTGTATCGACTTTAATAGAGCCACTTTTATTGACTGTAATTCCCGCTTCTGATGGTGACAATATCGTATCAAAGATCGTAACATCCATGAGCTCAAAACTGTCTGCAGTAAAAGTACCGTCTGGGTAACGTTTAGCTCTAACCAATTCTGAATAGATTTCGCCAAAGTTAAGATCCTTGACTACTGTATTTTCCAGCTGAGGTGGTAGTGGAGAAACAAAATTCTTCGCTAAACCTGGCAAATGGGTACCATCATCTTCCTCATCAACTCCTGCGACCTTGAAAGTAACTGTACCTGTATCAGATAATCCATTGTTGGCAGTGACCTTAAATTTGGTAACCACATCAACTTCATCACCACCATTCAAGTATTGATAAGCATCGACTGAAGTATCGATCTTGATGAAACCAGCGCTATTAACTGTAATGCCAGCTTCAGAAGGAGAGAGGTCATCACCTCCATCAATGGAAACGGTTTTGATTTTAAAGTTGTCTGCACTGAAATATCCCTCAGGGAAATCTTTAGCTTTGACAAGCTCAGAATAAACAACACCGAAATTAAGATCTTTAGCAACAGTATCCTCTAGTTGGGCCTCCAATGGCACAACAAAGTCTTTCGCTCTCGGGGCTATACGTGTGTCGTAATCATGGGAGTACTCAGACTTAACAGCGTTCGAATTACCAGCAAAGTCAGATGCAGCTCCCTTCGCAACTTTAATATCAATGGATCCCTTTGTATCTTCATCTGGGGATACGACAAGTTTGTAATACCCACCAGAACCCGAGAATTTGCCTGCTGTACCACCAGTAATGGAGATATCCTTAGACTTAAATCCTTCGACATCCTCAGAGAAGAGGAATTCGATGGTTACATCGTCGTTAGAATCTGAGTTTGAAATAATATTGAGCTCGGGAGACTTAGTGTCAAAAGCTTGCTTAATAGTTGCTCCCTTGTCATTTTCGTTGCCAGCCAAGTCTGACACTGCTCCGGAATTTACCTTCAGAGTGATATTTCCCTCTTTGTTCTTGTCAGGAGTAACAGTGAGCTTGTATTTGTTTCCAGAGCCTTTAAGCTTATCACTGCTGCCGCCTGAGATCTTAATATCCTTAGAATTAAATCCCTCAATATCTTCAGAGAAGAGGAATTCGAATTTTACATCTTCGCTTGTGATGCCATCTTTATTCTTGGTAATTTCAAGAGTAGGGGATTTAGTATCGTAAGCTTGCTTAATTGTTTGACCTTTGGTGTTTTTATTACCAGCCAAGTCTTCAACCATACCAGCTTTCGTTTTGATAACAATATTTCCTTCCTTATTTTTTTCAGGGGAAACGATCACAGAATAGCTGTCTCCAGAACCCGAGAATTTACCTTTGGTTCCTCCTGAAATCTTAAGATCTTTGGACGTGAATCCATCGACTTTTTCGGAAAAATCGAATTTAAATTTTATATTTCCATTTATAATTTTATCGCCATTTTTAGAGATTTTATATGTTGGAGCTTTTGTATCGAAAGCCTGCTTAAAAGTTTGTTTTTTAGTGTTTTTATTGCCAGCTAAATCGGTAACGATTCCAGCCTTAGTTTTGATAACAATATTGCCCTCGGAGTTTTCGTCAGGAGAGACCATGAGAGTGTAGCTATCACCAGAACCGGAGAATTTATTCTTGCTACCTCCAGAGATTTTCACATCTTTAGATGTAAAACCTTGAACTTCCTCTGAGAAAATAAAATCGAAGGTAACGTTATCATTGGTAACACCTTTAGAATCACTAATAATTTCAAAAGTAGGAGGTTTAATGTCTGCTTCCTTCGTGTCATATTCTTGTTTAGTTGAATATTTCTTGGCACTCTTATTGCCAACCAAATCAGCGAATTTACCCTTATTAATTGAGAGGGAAACAGTGCCTTTAGAGTTGTCATTGGGTGTGACGACATATTGATAATTGGCACCAGAGCCAGTAAAGTCTCCAGCTTTACCTCCCTTAATTTTGATATCTTTCTCTTTGATATCAATGGGCTCAGAAAAATTTAGATCAAAAGTGATATCCCCTTTCGCAATACCATCGATATTATTGCTGATAACAAGAGTAGGATCTTCGTTGTCTAAAGTTAAGATATAAGATTTAGATGTACTAGTTTGCTTTCCTTTTTTGTTGACATGTATTGCCTTGAAGGAATATGTTTCGTTTTCATCTAAAGCAGATTTTGGAGTGAAATCCCACTTTTTCTTTTTAACCTTTGCTTGGCCTAGGAATTCATCACCATTGAATATGTGAAGCTCTTCTTTTTTCTTAAGGCCCTTGGAAAGAGTTCCTGAAAGAGTTGGCTTTAGATCGTCTGAACTTTGGCCACTTTTTAAAATGCCTACAATATCACCAAAATTGTCAAAAATATCAGTGATTTTAGCTTTTGCCATTGTGGGTGACTGCGTTTCTGGGTTATAATACACCTAGTTCGGGGGGCTGGGCTGAATTGTTCTAATATCATCATATTGTTGTGATGCCACCTTGAGGCTTTCTGTTTCGTGCAGTTGGTATTGGTGAAATTAGTAAATTGGGTGTCTGTTTTTGAGAAGATATATTCCAGAATAGCTGCTTCTAGTCGGGTGAATTAGGACCATGCATGAGAGGAAGACTTGTCTTTGATTTCTGTACTTGGTCCTCCGGTCTTAAGCTGTATTTGTAACAGTGCGTCTTTTTTAGTAGCCCTTACTTATTTCCACTGCAATCTATCTATTTATGGCGTTCATACCAAGCGAACATTGTTCATGGAAGATGTGATTGAGGTGAATATTGTTGCCAGTGATCCCGTGATTCCAACGCCTTTTTGAATTTCCGAGGTTGAAACTAGTGTCATCAACTTGTTCAACGCTGCCTGTTGACTGATATCTTCCCAAGATGTTGAACAGAAAGGGGCTCTTGGCTATAATTGTTTATTTCGCTTGTAAGTTCTACTCAGATTGTTTTTTCGAAGACGATCAAGCAACCTGTTTGGAGCTCCTCGATACTGCACTCGCTGTAATCAAGGCGCGCAAAATTAACATATAGACGGACAACCGTACGAACTGAAGGAGTACTTCAGGCTCTTGAACGTAAACATTTTGTGGCCCCGTTCTAAAGCTTGGTCGATACCGAAGTTGCGTGGCCTTCTCTCTGCAGTTTGAATTTAAAGCTGGCTTAAGAGATCACCTACCGGAAATGCCGACGGCCATCTAAAAACGACGTGTGCTGCTGATGCATCCAGCAGGGTCCTGTTCTGCTCAACCACTTGCCGGCTGCAGAATCATTTGATAACTGTATTTAACAACGTAATCGCAATTCAGACAATGGTGAAATCATCAGCACCTAACTCAGGTCCACCTTGTAGTTTGGCAAATAGACCACCATCACCCCACCCTTTTTGTTTGCCATTCTCATTGAAGTAAAGAAGTCCCTTTTTATCGTCATACACAAAATCATTTTTACTCCGTGCTGCTTTTTCGTTTTATTCTTGCTGCTGCAAGACTTGAATTCAATATTATTAGACAACGATCAAAATGATCGTTGTCTAATAATATTGAATCTCTTTCGTAAGAGTCATAGTCTTTAATTAGGTCTGTGTGCTTGTTGCCAAATTTTCCTGAAGGATGGAAGAGGAATCCGTCGGCACCTTTACCGCCTTTGAGTATGTCTTTACCTTTCATCCCTGAGAGTATTTCGCTTTTTGGAGTACCAGTTATTTTATCCTTTTTATTGGTTCCAGTGATTACGCTATAAACATCTTGATTGCCGAGAAAAACTGGTTTATTTAGCGTGAAGCTCTTGATGCTTTTTTGGGTTGAGATATCGTCTATTGAATGAAGAAATAGAATTTCCTTGGCTGGAGCAATGCTTAGATCATTGATGCTAAAGATGTCGCGTTTTGAGCCGGCCTCCTCGTTAAATTCTTCTATCAGAGAGATCGAGGCGATGGGTGCATCATTCTCTTCTACTGCAAATGAGATGTATTCAACAACCGCTGTATTGGCTGCTGTTGGTTCAACTGTCAAATACTCAAGAATTGTGTTGTTGTGTATGTCAGTCACCTCAAGGATGACGTCACGCTTCTGCTCTCGGCCCATGAGATAGAAGCCGAATGCAGTGATCGGATGTAAAATGTATCGCCAGTTGCTGTTGTACCACTAAAGAATACGGAGAGCCCACCTTCGCTTGTCTCGCTTGGCACAATCTCTAGAAACTGCTTATAATCATCGCCGGCTACGGCATCTGAGCCAGAGGTGGTATTGATGCCCCGATCAATATTTGAATTTGCGTTTAATCGCGCGAGATCTGGCTCATCGATGCTAACAACGTGTCCAATATTGTTTAACGAAAAATGTACCCGCGTTGCCGTATTTTCGCCGCTTGCATCTGGATGAATGTATTCAATCGTCCCACCGGCGGAGCCATTGAGATGCTGTCCAATTGAATCCCTTGGAACCAGGGTGGTTCTGGCGTTAGCTCCCGGTGCTGCTGGGCTCGATACGGCGTATGGAGAACTCAATCCAGCAATGTGTTGGTAAGTAGCAGTTGGGTCACTATCATCTACATTGGGCCGGCCATTATCAGGTTCAAAAGTTATTTTAATTCTGCCATCCTCTTTTGGATATTGCTGCAAGAATTTCAGTTCAGCTTTGTAGGACTTGGTGTAATTGTCGCTGAAGTTAATCGAGCTGGCTGCTGTTGATCTGTTGATTTCATCGTGCGCGGTTGATATGCCTGGGTTGTGATTTTCAGCGGCTGAAACTATAAATTCACCCAACATGCTCGTGTGGCTTGTGCAGTAATACAGGAGCTCCTCAATGGCACCCGCTGCTTCGACAAATTCAACTTTGAAGGTTTGATCGCCAGTAATACCTGTTGAAGGGGTTCCGTCACCTGTGATCAGGATTGCATCAGAGGACGTTTGCTTATAACCGATGTCTGAAATAAAGAAGGGATGCGAGGTCTCCTCGTTGAGTCGATAGAAGGTATGACTGTTGTTCGTATTGAAGATAAGTTTGCTGAGTTCTTGGCTGCCGTCTGAGTCGGTATAAAAATGGTAATAAGGAGGCTCGAGGCCAGCAGCAGAGACCCAAAGAGCGATGTTGTCTGCTGGCAAATGTGTCAACAAAGTGTTCAAGTCACAGTTTAATGATTTATCTCTCGAGTCGCAAGTATTTGTAAGTCTTTTGGGTCTGGCTCCTTTTGTCAGTGGAAATGATGCTCTCAGGCCTAGAAATGAATTCGATTAATCAGTCTACATTCTGATCTGTGTGCTCCCTTGGGCAATGATCTGACAGGATGTATTGAGTCTCGACGGCGTACGCCTTTACTGAGATGGCTGCTTTCCAATGCCTGATCTGTGATCGAGTCGGAGGTATGTATAAACATCGACGATAGGGGTGTTCAGCGTTATCGCCTGTCGGTCCGCCTTCATCTTCGTCTGGTTGACCAGCTCAGTTGTTCTTTGCAGTCGATGCTGGTTTCATCCACTTCGTCGTCATTCTTTGCCTAAGCCTTTTTAAGAAACCGGGACCTCTGTAATTTTCAGGCCTCACGCATCTTTCTCGCATGAGCAAGACATGCGGTGTTGGACTCATAGCTCAGGATCATTCCCTAAAGCTTGTTGACTCGCTCGGCGCATTCTCCTGAGGCGGCTCTTCCTGTTGCGCATTAATAAGTGAATGTCGTTAGATAATTCAGGTTTTACGGCAACCCAGTAAACAAGCGACTTGAGCTTCAGGAGGTATTCACCAAGAGGTAAATGGCTCAGGTAGGGGTTGCCGAGATGCATTGGCCGAAGTCCGATGGGGCTCGAAGGTGACCCATTGGGTCGGAAACCTGTATCGTTGCTATTCCTTGTTGTGCCACTGTTGCTCAATGCCGCACGACAAAACGTTTTCAGCGGCAGATGTTACTGGTTCAAATGATGGTAACTGAGGTGTTGGGGCGTCTCTTGTTAACAGTGGCGCCTTCAATTGTGTAGCGGGAATATCCCCCCCCAAAAAAAATGCTGTAGCCAGCGACAGGGCATAGAGCCAGCAAGTGGTCAGTCGCTAGAAGTTCAGGAATGTGGTCTACCGCTAGACGATTGTGACTATTTGTGGATCTATTGAAGTGACTTGCCCGTGGTTTTTAGGAGGGCATCTCGCTAACTTATTGAGAACAAAACACCAATACATATAGCTGATCTTTTTGCGTGTATTGGTCAGCCCAAGGGTATGTGCTGGCTTTCTCTTCCCTCAAGTGAGCGACACTTTGGGTTCGCCATCCACCCACCCCCAAATTGCTTGTTGCTTTAGCCACTAGTCCGAACTAGAAGCCTGTCCTTCCTTGCAGCAGTCACAAATGAGTTAAGACGGCCTAAAAGCAGCTCTTCCATCTTGTGTTATTCCAAGCTGTTGAATGTCTTCGGATGTCAAGTTCCGGAAGGTATGAGGGGCATTGGTGCACGTTGCCGTAATCAATTCTCTCGTCAGGAGTAAGACAATGCGGGTCTCGTGGGTATTTGTCAGTCGTACATGCTATGGGTGTACTGCACTTGAATGATTCCGCCCCACAGACAACAAGGACTGCATCATTTCAAAGAGGAGGCCGTCCCTCCCTGGTGGAAGAGACGGCCTGGTTCGTTCGTTTATGCATTGCAGTCCACCAAATCAGTCCGTGTATTGCCCCTGGGGATCACCATGGCAATGGAACTGAACGTGAAAGGTCGAAGCGTCTGGCTCGAGGCGCCCTGGGGCCATGGGCTCGAGGTGTTGGGTCGTTTTCTCCGAGGGCACCTGAACCGGTGCAAGTGGAGCGTCGATTGGCATGGCGGACCCTTGCGTGCCCACCAAAGGACCAACCCAGGTCATTGTTGAGACTGTTGGAGCAGGGGCCAGAAAGTCAGTCTGCTTCTTCGGTCTGCTGGGGTGGAGTGTCGTCCGTCATGGGCCCCTCCGATCTCGATGCCCATAGTTTTGTGCCTTTCTGGCACAAAGTCATCAGCATTAAGGCGCATTGCCTTGAGGGTCTGAACGATCGATTGTTGGGATGGCGTGCCTTTCAGTTGGTTTCAAGCATCGGGCTGGTTGTCAACGCCCATTGATGCCCGTTCTTCTTCTGTGAGGTATTCCTCGATGAGAGGGGAGTGTTCACCCCGCTGAACTGCGGCGATCTCCCGTTCGATGTTCTGAATGAACAGCTCGTTCCTGTTCCGCTTGGCCACCGCAAGCACTCGTTCGAGGCGCTCGAGTTCCGCCTGTTGCTCGGTATTCATGCCATGGAACGTCAGTGATCCCCCACGCTGGCAGGGTTGGATCAATAACGCCGAACAAGCTGGCCTGACGTGTTGCTGACCCCAATGGGGTTGTGCTCTGAGGCTGAGGTCTCAACCCGCTTATGCAGCCTCTGATTCCTCCTCCTCATACAGAGCCTTGAGCTGATCGAGCTCAACCATCAGGTATTGAATTTCAAGCCAGTCAGTCGAAAGCTCAATGGCGGTTTCCAGGCGGTCAATCTGACGCTTGAGAAGCTCCGGCATTTCGCCATCTCGCTGCATGGCTCCCATGTAACCGCGCATGACGCTGGATGCAAGACGATTGCTGACGACGATTGAGGGAAGCTTGCAGCGTTCCATACCGCGGTGTTTGCCCTCACAGACAAGCTGTTTGGCCTGTGGGCATGTTCGCTGGCTTCAACACCTTCCATGACCTTTTTGATGCACTGGTCGTTCAAGACCGGCTACCACGAAATCGCTGCTAAGAAGTTCCTGGCTACGGGTGCGCCTTTCCCCGAGTGCACGTTATGGAAGCGTTGGCATGCACCTGGTTCTGTTGAACGCTGGATTCTCTTGGAGGCAGACAAAGCCGATGCCTGTTACGAGCACGCCGCGGAGTGGGCCGAGTGCCTCGACTGGGAGGTCACCCCAGTGCTGTCAGATGAGCAAGCTGGCCCCCTCATTGCCAAGGCCTACAGCTGATCGTCTGATGGAAGCAATGCTCCTCAACACTCAGGGGGGCTCCAAAACCCGTTTGAACCATTCCAAGACGTTTTCGTTGAAATGGCTTCGTCGTACACGCCCCCTGATGGATTCGAACCATCGACCGACTGCTTAGAAGGCAGTTGCTCTATCCAGCTGAGCTAAGGGAGCAAGCGAACACATCTTGGCAGGCTGCTTCGAAGCAGGCTGGATTGGGAAGCCTTGCGCCGCCTAAGGTGATGGGCTCTTGATCGGCATCCATGGCCCCGCGTCGTCTCAGCGACAGCGAGAAGCAGGATCTGGTCGGTCGTTACAAGGCCGGCGAGTCAACATCAGCTTTGGCTGAGGCCTTTGGCTGCAGCCCCAACACCGTGAGTCGCACGGTGAAAGCACTGTTGCCAGCTGATGCTTATGCCGCGCTGAAGGCCAGTAGGCAAAAAGGGCTGGCCACCCCTCCTCCGCCAACCGTCACTCAGCCGGAAGAACCAGAGGTTGACTCCCTCAAAGAAGACGACAGCAGCCTGGCCCTGGATGACGCGGATGACTTCGGCGAAGACTCTGAGGAGGAGCTCGCCGAAGACGATGACAACGGCAACGTTGAAACGTTCACAGAGCTTGTTCCCCTGCTTGGGGTGGGAAATCTCAGTGATCGCCCTCTGAATCAAGCCCAACCGTTCAGTGTCGACCTGTTGCCGGACAGCGCCTACCTGCTGGTCGACAAGGTGGTCGAGCTGGATGCGCGCCCCCTCAAGGAGTTCCCCGAGTTGGGCCCCCTCGACGATGCCGAGCAGGAACGTCGAGGGTTGTGCCTTTTTGCCAGCCCCCGCGCGGCCAAGCGCCAGTGCGGACGGAGTCAGCGGGTGATCAAGGTTCCTGATACGGCTGTCTTTCAGCGCACTAGCAGTTACCTGCTGGCCCGGGGCATTACACGACTGGTGTTGGACGGAACCTTGATTGCGCTGGATGCCTGAGCACCGCAGCTGATTGCTCTTGCCTGATTGCTCTCAATCGAAGCGATCGCGTTGATCGGGAAGCAAAACGGCCGTTGCGGTTCCGCCGCTGATCACGCCGATCACCATTGCCATTCCCACGAGAAAACCCGTGGGAAGAGGCACTGAGCGCTGCCCGCCGAGTTGGAGCGTGTGGCGATCCTGAAGGTTCTGGGCTCCAAGGCAGAGCAGCACCAGCAGCATCAGACCACCGCCAAAGCTGATCAGCAGAAGACGCAGGCGAATCAACACAGCACAACCGTCGACGGCCTCAGTTTGACGTGCCCTGGTGCAACAGGGCATACAGGCGTCGTCTGGACAGCCCCGTGGTCTGGGCCAGTTGCCGGGCAGCATCGCTCGCGCTTGCGCCTTCGTCCTGCAACGCCTGCAGCTGCCTGAGCAGATCCTCGTCGTTGGGGTCTTCCGCGTTCTGCGACGGTGCTCCTCCCAGCACAACCGTGCATTCCCCTTGGGGAGGGTGCTGCTGAAAGTGCAGCAGGGCACGATCCACCGTCGCCCCCACCTGCTCTTCATGGCGTTTGGTCAGTTCCCGTGCCACCTGCAGAGGACGGTCTCCTCCGCAGTGGTGCTGGAGTTCCTCGAGCAACGTGATCAGGCGGTGCGGCGCTTCGTACAGCACCGTTGTGCGTGGTTCATGGCTGATGGCTTCGAGGCGGGCCCGCCGTTCCTTGCCTTTGGCCGGCAGAAATCCTTCGAAGCAGAAGCGTCCGCTGGGCAGGCCGCTGCTCACCAGAGCAGTGGTGGCGGCGCAGGGGCCAGGGATGCAGATCACGGGATGGCCGGCCTGGTGCGCGGCGGCCACCAGCTCTTCACCGGGGTCGCTGATGCCCGGCAGCCCGGCATCACTGATCACCGCCAGGCTTTGACCCTCCGCCAGCAGATCCAGCAGTTGGGGCACGCGGGTGCGGGTGTTGTGCTGATGAAAGGACAGCTTGCGGCCGCCCGCTCCAAGGCTGCTGAGCAGCTGTCCGCTGTGCCGGGTGTCTTCACAGGCGATCACATCCACGGTGCGGAGCAAGTCGCGGGCGCGTGGTGACAGGTCCCCGAGATGGCCGATGGGAGTGCCCACCAGATAAAGGCTGCCGCCGCTTGGTTCATCACGCTGCATCACAATGGCGAGCGCCTCTCTTGATCATGATGCCCAGCTCTGCCGTCCTCCCCGCTGGCGTGAACCAGGAGGCTCTGCTGACGGAATTGCGTCGCCTCAGTTGGGGAGCCGCCGACATCCTGCGTGCCTATGCCCGCGGCGAGCAGCCCCCGCATGGTTTTCCCAAGGCGTTGAGTGTTGATGAAGGAGGAGAGGGTCCTGTGTCTGCGGCTGATCTGGCCGTGAACACGTGGTTGCTGGATGGACTGTCCGCCGCGTTCCCCAAGGCTGACTGGACGCTGCTCAGTGAGGAGACCGCCAAGCAGCAGCTCACGGAAGGCCAACCGCTGCCGGCGGAGTGGCTGTGGATTCTCGATCCCCTGGATGGCACCAAGGATTTCCTGCAGGGAACAGGCGAATACGCCGTTCATCTGGCCCTGGTGCGCGACAAGCGGCCGGTGATCGGTGTTGTGCTCCTGCCGGAAGCCGATGAACTTTGGATCGGCATCGTTGGTGAGGGTGCCTGGTGTGAAGGCCGTCAGGGTGAGCGGTCGCCGGTTCGCTTCAGCGACAGAACCGAGGTTTCAGATCTGATCCTGGTGGCCAGCCGCAGCCACCGTGATGACCGTTTGGTCAAGCTCATTGATGCCCTCAATCTCGGCGGTTCCAAAGCCGTGGGCAGCGTTGGCTTCAAGGTGGCCACGATCCTGAGAGGTGAAACCGACCTCTACGTTTCCCTCTCCGGTAAGAGCGCTCCCAAGGATTGGGACATGGCTGCTCCGGAGGCGGTTCTGCTGGCGGCCGGTGGTCGTTTCACCCATGCCGATCAGGCCGACCTCACGTACAACACTGGCGATGTGCGTCAGGCCGGCTGTCTGATCGCCAGTCATGGAAAAGCCCACGCCGAGCTCGGAGAGCGTGCGACGCGGGCCATGGCTGAGATCGATCCCGGCTTTCAGGTCTGAGACCTAATCAGCTGAGCGGTGCCACCGGGGTGGGTTGAGGCTCCACTTCGGCGGCATCGCCGGCCTGGGGCACGCCCCGCAGGGTGAGGTTGATGCGGCCGCGATTGTCGATTTCGCGCACCCGCACGGTCACCTCGTCACCTACTTTCACCACGTCTTCGACCTTCTCGACGCGAGCTTCGGAGAGCTGCGAGATGTGGATCATGCCTTCCTTGCCAGGGAGGATCTCCACGAATGCGCCGATCGGGATGATCCGGGTGATCGAACCGGAGAACACCTCACCCTCGTTCACCTTGCGGGTCAGGCCTTCGATGATCTTCTGGGCTTCTTCAGCCGCAGCACCATCGTGGGAAGCGATGGTCACGATGCCGCCGTCCTCGATGTCGATCTTGGTGTTGGTGCGCTCGGTGATGCCCTTGATCGTGCGTCCACCGGGGCCAATCACGGTGCCGATCAGCTCGGGGTCAATCCGGAAGCTGAGCAGACGTGGGGCATGGGGAGACAGGTTGTCCCGAGGGGTGTCGATCGCCTCGAGCATCTTCTCGAGGATGTGGAGCCGTGCCGGACGTGCCTGGTTGACGGCTTCTGCCACCGTCTTCACCGAGAGGCCGGTGATCTTCATATCCATCTGCAGGGCGGTGATGCCCTTCTCACTGCCGGCCACCTTGAAGTCCATGTCGCCGAGGAAGTCCTCGATGCCCTGGATGTCGGTGAGGATCCGCACCTCATCGCCCTCTTTGATCAGACCCATGGCTGCGCCACTCACCGGAGCCTTCAGCGGCACGCCGGCATCCATCAGCGACAGGGTGCTGCCGCAGACGGAACCCATCGAGGTGGAGCCATTGGAGCTGAGCACTTCGCTCACCACGCGCACCACGTAGGGGAAGGTGTCCTTCTCGGGAAGCACCGGAAGAATGGCGCGTTCGGCCAGGGCGCCGTGGCCGATCTCACGACGACCGGGGGAGCGCATCGGCCGCGTTTCACCGACGGAGTAGGGCGGGAAGTTGTAGTGGTGCAGGTACAGCTTCTCGGTGTTGGGATGGAGATCGTCCATCTCCTGGGCATCGCTGGGGGTGCCCAGGGTTGCGGTGGAGAGCACCTGGGTGAGTCCGCGTTGGAACAGACCAGAACCATGCACCCGGCGCGGCAGGACGCCGGCCATGGCGCTGATCTGGCGAACCTCGTCGAGGCCGCGTCCATCCACACGCTTGCCGTCTTTGAGAATCTGCTGGCGCATCAACTTCTTGGTCAGCGCCTTGAAGCTGTTGCCGAGCAGTTTCGGGCTGCTGGCCAGGGCTTGGCGAACGGCGTGGTCGTCCTTGAGACCTGCGATGGTCTCGGACACCTCGCCCTTCACGGTTTCCAGGGCTGTGTCCCGCTCGTCCTTGCTCTGATCAAATTTGCTGAGGACAGCGCTGATCGCCTTGGTGCACTGCTTCTCGAGATAGGCAGGAACGGTGCTGTCTTCCTCCGGCTTCTCCGGCTTCACTTGGGTGATGCCCAGATCCTTCAGCAGCTGTTCCTGTGCCTTGATCAGTTCGCAGATCGCTTCGTAGCCGAAATCAATCGCCTCGATCACGTCTTGCTCGGGCAGCTGGTTGGCGCCGGCCTCAACCATCACCACGCCGTCAGGGGTGCCGGCGACCACCAGGTCCAGATCACCCCGTTCGATCTCCCGATAACTCGGGTTGAGCACGAAGTCATCCCCGAGCAGTCCCACCCGCACGGCGGCCATCGGGCCGTTGAAGGGGATGCCCGCCAGCAGCGTGGCAATCGATGCACCCGTCACCGCAAGAACATCGGCGGGGACCCGCTCATCAAGGGACAGGCAGGTGGCCACCACCTGCAGGTCGTCGCGCAGCCAGCTTGGGAACAGTGGCCGCATCGGGCGGTCAATCAGTCGGGCCGTGAGCGTGGCCCGTTCGGGGGGGCGGCTCTCACGACGCATGTAGCTGCCGGGAATGCGGCCAGCTGCATAAAGCCGCTCCTCGTAATCGCAGATCAGCGGCAGGAAATCAATGCCTTCTCGTCCGCCTGAACGGGTTGCGGTCACAAGCACGGCGGTGTCGCCACACTCCACCAAGACGGATCCTCCCGCCTGAGGGGCGAAGCGCCCGGTGGTCAGTCGAATCTCGCGTCCGTCAAAGGAGATCGACTGGGTTTGTCCTTGCACGACGTCTTATGTCCTTTTGTCAATCCCAATTCTGACATTTCATGGCTGCTCTTCACAAGAAAGGGGAGGCCAAGCCTCCCCCTCACGACGCCGTGGCGACAAGCTGATCACCAGCTGGACTTGACCACGCCGGGCAGTTCACCTTTGTGGGCGCGCTCACGCAGCTGGTTACGGCAGAGACCGAAATCGCGATAGACGCCGCGGGGCTTGCCGGTGGCCCAGCAGCGGTTGCGCACACGGATGCGTGCACTGTTGCGGGGCAGAGCCTGAATCTTGCGATGGATTTCCAGGCGATCCATCGGATCTTCGGCTGCGTTGAAGGCTGCCATCAGTGCTGCGCGCTTGACCGCATAGCGCTCAACCGTTTTCTTGCGCTTCACATCGCGAGCGATCATCGACTTCTTGGCCATGCAGCTGAGGGCAGCGAGTGAACGAATCGTCAACGATACATGGGCGCCATCACCCTCCTACCGACCCATCAATTGCTGGACCACCGGCAGCTGGCTGGTGTCACGCACGATCAGCACAAGCGTGAGCCCCACCAACAAAAGAAAACCGGATTGCACGAAGGCCATTTGGATCCGTTCGGACACCGGACGCCCCCGAACGGATTGAATGGCCAGCATCATCATCTGCCAGCCATCGAGCAGCGGCAGCGGCAGTGAATTGAGCACCGCCAGATTGATGGAGATCAGGGCTGAGAAGAGCACTAACCCGGATCCCCCCTGCTGGCTGAGCTGAGCTCCCATCTCAACGATTTTGACTGGGCCACTCACCTGCCCCGCCGTGGCGCGGAAGTTGGTCAGGAGGCCGGCGTAGCCACGCACGGTTTGCTTCAGCATTTGGCTGAATTGCGAGCCGGTGGTGAGCACCAGTTCACCGGGATTGCGCACGGGGCGCATCTCCCCACTGATGTTGGCCTGCAGCTGGGCGCCGATTTTTCCTGTGCCCTGTTGATCGTCGGGGATGAGTTCCAGGGTGGACGTCTCGTCTCCTCGCTTTCGCTCCACACGGATGGCTCGCTCGGGTGCTGCTTTCACATCCCGAACCATCGCTTCAACGCCCCGTTGTCCTGCAGCAAGGGGTTGGGCATTCAGGCTGAGGATCTGGTCACCGGCACGAAGCCCGGAGCGGGCGGCAGCGCCACCCGGTTGCACCTGCACCACCAGAACCCCCGGATCCGGCGCGGCGGGAACGCCGACGAACGCTGCCTGAGCGAACAGCACCACCAGTGCCAAGGCCAGGTTGGCCAACACCCCCGCAGCCACCACCAGGGCTTGCTGGGGGATGGGCCGGTTGCGCAGCAGATCCGGATCATCAGCCGGGATCGTGCTCTCCTCATCGTCGTCAGGGAAGGCGACGAAACCACCCAGGGGCAGCAGCCGAAGGGCGTAGGTCACCCCACGCCGTTGCCGCTTGATCAGGGCCGGGCCAAAGCCCACGGAAAAACCGCTGACGCGGATGCCCTGGAGTGTGGCAGCGAGGAAATGGCCGGCCTCATGCACCACGATCAGCAGGGCGAGCACCAGAAGGGCGGCCAACGCGTTCATATGTCCGTCAGGAGTCCAGTCGGATCATTCTGGCTGGAGTCGCTCGCGGCCGACGTAGGGCACCAGCGCTTTGGGCAGCAGGACGCTGCCGTCGGGCTGTTGGCCGTTCTCCAACAGGGCCGCCATGGTTCTGCCGACGGCCAGGCCACTGCCGTTCAGGGTGTGAACCAACTTTGTGGCCTTGCCTTCCTTGGTGCGAATGGAGGACCGTCGCGCCTGGAAATCGCCACAGACGCTGCAACTGGAGATTTCCCGGTAAGCCCCTGCTCCCGGCAGCCAAACCTCGAGGTCGTAGGTCCTGCGGGCGGAAAAGCCGAGGTCGGCGGTGCAGAGGTCCAAAACCCGATAGGGCAGCTCCAGCGCCTGAAGCACGGCCTCTGCATCGGCCGTGATCTGTTGGTGCGCCTCTTCGGAGTGATCGGGGTGCACAAACCAGTACAGCTCCACCTTGTTGAATTGGTGCAGGCGGATCAGGCCACGGGTGTCGCGGCCGTAGCTGCCGGCCTCACGGCGGAAGCAGGGGCTGTAGGCGGCGTAGCGCAGGGGCAGTTGATCTGCCGGGATGATTTCGTCCCGGTGCAGGGAGGTCACGGGCACCTCAGCGGTCGGTGTCAGCCAGAGGTCGTCCTCCGCGCAACGGAAGCTTTCCTCAGCGAACTTGGGCAGTTGTCCTGATCCGGTGAGGCTGGCACTGTTCACCAGCACAGGGGGCAGCACCTCGCGGTAGCCCTTGCTCGTGTGGAGGTCGAGCATGAAATTGATCAGGCCACGCTCCAGCCGTGCCCCCTGGCCCATCAGCGTGACAAAACGGCTCTGCGCGATGCGGACGGAGCGCTCGGTGTCGAACAGCTGTAACCGCTCAGCGATCTGCCAGTGCTCGTCGAGGCTGTCATCAACCCGGGGGGTACCCCAGCGGCGCACTTCAACGTTGTCGTCTTCACTGCGCCCATCAGGGCAGGCCTCTGAGGGGAGGTTGGGGAACCCCAGCAGCTGCTGCTTGAGCTCACTGGAGAGCTGCTTCTCCTCCTCCTCCAGCACCGCCACCTTCTGCTTGATGGCATTGCCCTGTTGGCGGAGTTCGGCGACCTCGTCGCCTTTGGGATCAGCGCCCGACTTGATCAGTTGGCCGACTTCCTTGCCGATCCGGTTTCCATCCGCCTGCAGGTTGCTGCGTTGTTGCTCCAGATCGCGCTGCTGCTGGGCAATCAACTGCAGTTTGGTGAGATCAACAGCCTTACCTCGACGCCCCAGTTGCTGGGCGATCGTTTCTGGGTTGTCACGCACAAGGCGCTGATCGAGCACGGTTTCAGGGGCGTCAGCGCCGGCAGCCTATGGCAGTCCGTTTCAGAGCACCTGGCCGACCATCACCGCTGCGATGCCCGAGAACAGGGTGATGCCAAGGGCGGTGAGGGGGCTTTGCCCCTGGGCGACGGCCATGGTCGTGATCACACCGGCACCAAGGCAGGCCACGCAGAGCTGAGTGGCGATGTCGTTGCGGCTCTCCACGTTGGTCCTGCTGTTGTTGGGACCGTAGGGAGCGCGCCGGCCAGCGCCTTACTCAAGGCGGGTGTTCGTTACGCCGCGTCAGGCTTCGTTACCTGCAGCAACAGAGGCGGGGCGGGCACGGCCGCCGGCAGCCCACTGCTTCAGCCGTTCGAGTTGTTCGCTGGCGGTGCGGGAGAGGGGGATGAGCTGGGAGGCCGCTCCAATTAGATCAGGCTCCGTCAACTCACGGTTGTCGGCAAAGGCCAGGTGCATCGCTTCGATCACGGTCTGCTCCAGCTCGGCACCTGAGAAGCCCTCACTGCGGCTCACCACCGTGTCCAGGGGAAGCTTCAGCCCCGGTCGTCTCCGTTCCAGATGCAGCTCAAGAATGCTGTGGCGCTCAGCGCTGCTGGGCAGATCGAGCATGAAGATCTCATCGAAACGTCCCTTGCGCAGCAGCTCCGGTGGCAGCTTCTCAACGCCGTTGGCGGTGGCCACCACGAACACTGGTGACTGTTTCTCCGCCATCCAGGTGAGCACGTTGGCCAGAACCCGCTGGGTTGTGCCGCCGTCACTGCGGCCATCCCCGCCGAAGCCCTTGTCGATCTCATCGATCCAGAGCACGCAGGGTGCCATGGCTTCAGCCCGTTGAATCATCTCGCGGGTGCGTGCCTCGCTGGCCCCCACCAAACCCGCGAACAGCCGTCCCACATCCAGCCGCAACAGGGGCATCGACCAACTGCAGGCAATGGCCTTGGCCGTGAGGGATTTGCCGGTGCCTTGAGGACCCACGAGCAGGACGCCACGGGGCAGAGGCAGTCCGAAACGCCGTGCATCTTCCGAGAAGGCCCGGTGCCGTTGGTTCAGCCAGGTCTTGAGACCATCGAGGCCTCCGATGGCTTCGGTGCCTGCATCGCTGCGACAGAACTCCAGCACCTCACTGCGGGCAATCGTCTGGCGTTTTTCGTCCAGAACGTCCTGCAGATCCTCAGATCCCAACTGGCCGCGGCGGGCCAGGGCCCGGGCGGCCACCTGGCGTACACGCATCTCGCTGAGCCCGCTGCAGGCCTGAGCCAATTCATCCAGGACAGGAGCTGGCAGGGGGCTGCCGCTGCTGGTGCCGATGCTGCTGATCAGCCGGCGCAGGTCGTCGTTGTCGGGAAGGGGGAGATCGAGAAGCGTGAGGCTTTCTTCCAGATCGCCGGGGGGTGTCCATTGCCCGCAGCACAACACCAGGGTGTGCGGGGTGCTGCGCAGGGATGCTTCGAGATTGCGCAGCATCCGGGCAACGCCCGGGTCATCGCAGAAACGATGAAAATCCTTGGCGAGCAGAAGGGTTGGGCTGCCCGCATCCCGTTGCTGAAGCCACTGCAGCATGGCCATCGGTTGACGGCTCCCCTGGCCATCGGCATTCACCGGCCCGCTGATGCCATCGATGAAATTCCAGCAGACCAGCTGGCGTGCAAGCCGCTGAGCAGCCTCTCCCAGCAGGCTCTCCACCCGGGCTTCCTCATTGCTCCGCACCCAGATCAGGGGTGTGCGCGCCCGCACCAGAAGGTCGATCTGATGTCCCCAGGTGGCACTGCTCATGGCTGATCGATCTGCTGCTGAAGCTGCTGCAGGGCCTGCCAGCGGGGATCCACAGCCTTTGTCTTGGTATCCGGGATCACGGGCTGCTGCTGGAGGCCGGGTGGGCCTGGGCAGTGGTCACCGCAATGGTTCACGACCGGCAACAGCAGGTTGAGTTGTTCGAAGGCCCATTGCTGGGGGTCAAATTGACCGCGTGGATCGAGAACATCCACCAGCCCTTCCATCTCGGCCACCTCTCCGGAAAGCTCCAGCTCGTCGGCCGTCGGTTGCTCGTCTCCCAGCCAGATCAGCTCGGAAGGCGTGCAGCTGAGCTTCTGATTGAACTGATTCAGGCAGCGATCGCAGCAGAGCGTGACGATCGTGTTGAGTCTCCCCTCAACCGCCAAGACGTTGCCGCGGTGCTCTGCGGAAACATGGCCTCGCACTGGTGTGAGCGAGGGGAGCTCATCGAGCTCACCCTCAACCTCCCAGACTTTCGCGGTGCCGAGGGCCCGGAGCTCCTGGAGGGGAACAGGCTCCAGTGCCTCGATCACTTGCTCTTCGGTTCAAAGGGCAGGCGTGAGCCGCCTGAGGTGGCAGAGACCGTCACTGTTTTCTGGGCCATTTGCTGATCCAGAATTTTCTGCAGGTTGTCGGGCAGTGCCTCTTTGGTGAGGATGAAGGTCTGCAGGCCTTGGAAGATGTTGGCGATCAGCATGTAGAGCAGAACGCCGGCGGGGAGTGGGAAGAACAAGAACATCCCCGTGATCATCACCGGAGTGATTTTGTTGGCCGTGGCCTGCTGAGGGTTGGCAGGCATGCCCATGCCCGACAGCAGTTGGGAGATGAACAGGGTGATGCCGAAGCCGGCAACGAGAATGGCGATGTCCCAGTTGATGGCACCATCGGCATAGAAGCCGACCTGGCCCAGGGCTTTGATGAACAGGAAGCCGCTGCGGGCTGCCAGTCCCGGAATCTTCGCTTCCACGGTGGCATCACCGGCGGCGAGCGCCGTGATCGTGCCGTCCTCGCTGACGCTGACGATGTCATCACCTTTGGTCACTGCCCAGGTGGGGGCGAAGCGTCCAGGGTTCTCAACATCCGTGAGCACGTCGCTGAAGGCGCGGCCGTCCTTTGTATGAAGGTTCACGGTGGCGCTGTCGCCAACGCCGATCTTGGTGCCACGCGGCAGGCTGGCGATCACCGGCACGTGGTCGGTTTCACCGATAAAGATGGAATGGCTGGCGCTGTTGAAGGGTTTGGGTTCAACGGCAGCGATCTGGTCGGCCGGCAATACCTTCATGTTCAAGGTGTAAGGGACGTCGGCGAACGGTGATCCCCGCAGGGTTGCAAACAGTGCAAACAGGATCGGCATCTGCACCAGCAGCGGCAGGCATCCCGCTAGGGGGCTGCCGAATTCCTTCATCACATTGCCCAGCTCCTCCTGCTGTTTCTGAGGATTGTTGGCATACCGGCTTTTGATCTCAGCCTGACGTTTCTGAATCACCGGTTGGGCGATGCGCATGCGCCGAGCGCTGCGAATCGATCCTGCGCTCAGGGGGTAGAGCGCGATCCGGATCACGAGGGTGAGGGCGACGATGGCCAGGCCATAGCTCGGAACCAATCCATAGAAGAAGTCCAGGATTGGAATCAGCAGGTTGTCGGAGATGTATCCGATCACGTTGAAGAAACGGGGGGGCGGGACGTTGTGAGGCCAGTGTGCATGAACAGCTGCACTCAGGCGGCGAAACCTTCAGTGGTTTTCTCTTGGGCTTTGGCCGCACGGCTGCTGATGCGTTCGAGGATGTAGGCCTCAACTTCCCGGAATCGGGGCATCGAGCGCAGTTCGAGCCTGGCGCCGTCCTTGAGCACCAACACCATGTCTCCCCAAGCACCGAAGCCCCGGGGCACGGTGCGCACTTCACTGATCTGTGAATACACCACCTGGGTCTTGTCTTTGCCCATCCAGCCCCCCGTCACCGAGATGCGGCGACTGGTGATGCGGAAGCGCAGCCAAAGGGCCCGAACAACGGCTCCGATGGTGAAGGGAAGACCGATCAGCGTGAAGCCAAGCAGGATGTTGAAGATCAGATCCCCGCGGGCTGGTCCACCGTCGTAGTGGAGGTCTTCCTGAATGCTGGTCATGGATCCAGTCCGGCGCTTCTCAGAAGACTGTCGCATTCTTCGAGCAACTGTGTGGGTTCGGCTTCCGCGGCTTCCGGGCGAAGGCTGATCAGCAACCACCGGCCCGCCAGATCGTTTCGTTGTTCAAAACGTCGACGCAGGTGGTCATGCAGAAGCCGCCTGAGCCGGTTTCGCTTGACGGAACGCTTGCTCACTTTGTTGCTGATCACCAAGGCGCAGCGGCAGGTTCTTTCCTGGATGCCCCGCAACTCCCGGCGAAGCAAGTTGGAATCACCTGCAGCGACGCGCAGAACCATCAAGGTTCCGTCTTGGCGCTTGGAGGACCGGTGCAAACGGTTGAAGCATCGATGCCCGCGCAATCGCATGGAAGCGGGAAGGACCATCAACCAATCCGGTTTGGGGATGCCGAGGCTGGGATGAATCCTCTGGATTCATCCCACACCATCAAGCGGCGAGGCGGGCGCGGCCGCGCTTGCGGCGCGTGCGGATCACACGACGGCCGGTGTGGGAGCGCATCCGTACACGGAAACCCGAGACGCGCTTCCTCTTGCGGTTTGTTCCCCCGAGGGTGCGCTTGGTCATGGACGTCTCCTGGCTACCGGCCGATCTGAATCTGGGATTTTATCAGTCAGTCCACATCGATCAGCCAGCTGCCGCGGTAGCCGGACATCGGCACATCGCCGGGGGCCTGCACCAGAGCGTTGAACTGATACATGCGCTTCCCCTGGGGGTTGAACAGCTTGATGTGAAGCGAGTAGTCCCCGTCTGAAGGCAGCGGCGTGTCGGGGAAGACCACGATTTCTGTTTGGTCTTTGTTGACCTCGATCACCGCCGGGATCTCTTCGAGACACTTGCTGCGGCTCATCATGCTGCCAACACTGGTGCGGCAAATGCGCATGCGGTGGGGCTTGAGCTTGGAGTCGAAGTAGTCCGGAACGGTGACGGTGAGTTTGAGAATCGCGGTCTTGCGGTCCTTTTCGCGCAGGGTGAGATACCACTCCGAGCGGTCGTTTTCGATGCTCGAGGTTTGGTAGTAGTACAGCTTCCGGTAGTCACGGTCGTTGTCCCAGCGGAATTCCATCAGCCCCGGTGTGCCCTGGGCGTGGGCGATCTGCTCGGGGGTTCCGGTGAGTGCTGAGCCCATCAACAGAGCTGCAGCGGTGCCGGCTCCAGCAAGCAAGCGTCTGATGGTGGAACGGGCCATAGGAAGAATCTTAATGATGGGATTCTCCTGAGTCCAACCAGTGGGCGGTGATCTCAGGGGTCGGAGGCTGATCTGTCAGTTGTGACCAGATCTGTCTGGACGGAGCCGCTGCGCGTCGCCCTGATAAGGATGCACGGGTTGCTGGTCCTGTGGGATCAAGGCGTGGGCCAGAACACGGATGCAGCGTGGGAGGTCGCCTTGAACAGCCATTTGCTGGCAATCCAGCAAAGCCACCGTGTCCCAGCCGGGCCGCCGCCGGGCAATGGCCGCCGGGAAACAGGCGTCGAGATCGGCGGTGACCGAGAAGATCACCGACACCAGCTGATCGGGGGTCAGATCATTGCGATCGACAAGGGCGTCCATCAGGGCGCTGACCGCCGCATGGATGGCCTCCGTGCTGTTCTCCGTGCAGGTGGTGGCCCCGCGCAGGCCTCTCAGAACAAGGGGTGAGCTGGTCATGGGCGGTACAGCCAAAGCACTTGACCGCTCCCCATCAATTCAATCGAGAGTCGCTGCTGCAGTTGATGCAGGAGCTGGGACCCAGGCAGCAGGCCACTGAGCTTGCGGCGTTGCTTGCCCAGGGTGACGGGGCGAATGTCGTCCGCGTCGAGATCAGCCAGTTGCGCCGCGAGTCGACGGGCATGGTCTTCGTCGCCGAGTTCATCCACCAAGCCCAGCGCCTGTGCCTGTTCTCCGCTGAACACCCGTCCATCAGCGAAGCGCTTCACCGTTTCCAGCTCAAGGTTTCGTCCCTGCGCCACAACACCAACGAACTGGCCATAGCTGCTGTCGATCAGCTCCTGAAGCAAGGCACGTTCGGCATCGCTCAGCGGACGATCCGGGGAAAGGATGTCCTTGAACGGGCCGCTCTTCACCGTGTCGAAGCGAATCCCGATCTTTTCGAACACCCGCGAGAGGTCGTTGCCCCGCAGGATCACCCCGATGGAACCGGTGATCGTGCCGGGATTGGCGACGATTTTCTCCGCAGCCACACCGATGTAGACGCCGCCGGAGGCGGAGATGTTGCCGAAGCTGGCCACCACACGACAGCCCTGTTCCCGGAGCCGCAGCAGGGCTGCATGAATCTCCTGGCTGTCTCCGACCGTGCCGCCGGGGCTGTCAATGCGCAGCAGCAGTGCTGGAAATTCCCTTTGCTTCACCTCCCGCAGCGCTTTGAGCACTCGCTTCCGCGTGGCACCGGTGATGGGGCCATCAACAACGATGCGCGCCATCCGTCGTCGGGATTTTCGCCGCCAGGGCCAGATCATGTTGCGCATCTGCATCGCTCCAGATCTTAAAAAGAGCACCCCAGCGCCCATCCATGCCGTCGTTGCGACTCTGGTTTCTGATGGTGTTGCCCTTCGCGCTCTGGGGAACGGCGATGACCGCCATGGCGCCATTGCTCGCCAGCGCAGGGCCTTGGCTGGTTGCTGGCTTGCGCCTTGTGCCCGCCGGTTTGGCTCTTCTGCTCTGGGGCCAGTGCACCGGCCGAGGCCTGGCGATCGATTCCCGTGATCGGCCTTGGTTCCTCCTGTTCACCCTGGTGGATGCCACCTTGTTTCAAGGCCTCTTGGCGCGGGGGTTGGAGGGCACAGGCGCGGGTCTCGGTTCCGTCCTGATTGATTGCCAACCTCTGTTGGTGGCCCTGATGGCACGCGCGTTGTTCATGGAGTCGATCAATCCCATCGGCTGGATGGGGCTGGCCATCGGTTTGGCTGGAATCGTCTGCATCGGCCTACCGGCTGAGCTGTTGGGACATTGGTGGTTGCTGGCTGACCCGCCGGTGGTGCAGCAGTTGTTTCAGCCCGGTGAGGGCTGGATGTTGCTGGCGGCCGTCGCCATGGCAGCTGGGACAGTGTTGATTCGCTTTGCCTCACGCCACAGTGATCCGGTCAGCGTTACGGCCTGGCACATGGTGCTGGGGGGACTTCCCTTGCTCGGGGTTCATGCCCTGCAGCGCACGGATGCCGGCTTTGCCTGGACGGCAACGGACTGGGCGCGCATGGGGTACGCAAGTTTGCTCGGTAGCGCCCTGGCCTACGGATTGTTCTTCTGGTTCGCCAATCAGCGCGATCTCACCAGTTTCAGCAGCCTTGGATTTCTCACCCCTGTGTTTGCCTTGGCCACCGGAGGTTGGTTGCTTGGAGAGCGCCTTGATCTGCTCCAGTGGATCGGTGTTGTGATGGTGCTCGTGTCGGTGATCTTTGTGAGTCAACGTCGCCGGTTCTGGGAGCCGCTACCGCTTGCGGACCCCTCCTCATGACGGAGTCGCCGCTTCACCTCGTCATCGTCAACACGCCCATCGGGGCCCTCGGCAGTGGCGAGGGTGGAGGTGTGGAGCTCACCCTCCGATCCTTGGTGCAGGGGTTGGTGCGGCGTGGCCACAGGCTCACGGTTGTGGCCGCAAAGGGCTCCACGCTCCCCACCGACTGCAGCGGAGTTGATTTGCTGGAGGTGGAGGGTGTGAACCAGCCCAGCTGGCAGCACGCCGCCGAGCATGCGCCGGTCGAAATTCCCCGTAATGGGCTTCTGCCGGCTCTCTGGGAGGCCGCGCTCGATCTGGGTCAGTCCGCCGACGCCGTGATCAACGGTGGCTACGACTGGCTGCCGCTGTGGCTGACGCAACGGGTCAGCGCCAGGCTCTTTCATCTCGTGAGCATGGGGGATGTGGCTGCGGTGATGCGCGATGTGATCGAAGCCGTCGCCGCCTGGGATTCCCGTCGCCTTGCTTTTCACACCCACCGCCAGGCCGCTGATTTCCGGCTGCCTTCTCCGCCCCGTGTTGTGGGCAACGGATTTGATCTCAGCAACTACACCTTCCAAGGGCAGACCAATGGCCCCCTGGGTTGGGCAGGCCGCATCGCTCCGGAAAAGGGGCTGGAGGATGCTGCTGCTGCCGCTGCCGCCCTGGGTGAACAGCTTCTGGTTTGGGGATTGCGTGAAGACGACGCCTATGCGCGGCAGGTGGAGTCGAGTGTTCCCAAGGGCACGATCGACTGGCGTGGATTTCGATCCACCCAAGAGCTGCAGCAGGAGATGGGCCACTGCCGCGCTCTGATCAACACACCGAAATGGAATGAGGCCTACGGCAATGTTGTGGTTGAAGCCCTGGCCTGTGGTGTTCCGGTCGTCGCCTATGACCGAGGTGGACCGGGGGAGCTGATCTGTTCCGGTCGCACTGGCTGGTTGGTGCCGCCCGACGACGTTGCTGCCCTCACGGAGGCGCTTCGGCGCGTCGACAGCATCGAGCGCTCCCTCTGCCGCAGTTGGGCTGAAGAGCATGCCTCCTGTGAGGTCTTCAGTCAGCGAGTTGAAGCGTGGGTTCGAAAAGGACTGATGGCGGATGTCAGCATCAACCGCAGGAGCTGATGGTCCCTTGTCGGTCAATGTTTCAGGACGCCAGCGACGCCAGGTTCTGGCACTTGTGCTGACCCTGGGACTCGTCATCACCTTTTGGCGGTTGGGATCCACCGGCGTGGTGGATGAAACTCCGCCGTTGTTTGCCGCAGCCGGACGGGCCATGGCTGACACCGGCGATTGGCTGACGCCTCGGGTGAACGGCTTGCCCCGTTACGACAAACCGCCCCTGGTGTATTGGCTGATGGGGTTTGGCTATGCCTTGCCCGGACGCGAGGTTTGGGATCCTCTCGGCAGTTGGGCGGCACGGCTTCCTTCCGCCCTGGCCACGCTCGGCCTGATGCTTGGCCTCGCCGATACGGTGCTGCGCTGGCCGTTCTCCGGCGATGCCCGTCCGCGTTTGACGGCTCTGATCGCACCGTTGGCCTTTGCCTTCTCGCCGCTGGTGCTCGTCTGGAGCCGCACCGCGGTGAGTGATGCCCTGCTGTGTGGCCTGCTGGGTCTCAGCCTGTTGCTGCAGTGGAGGCGTTTTGCCGCCCCCCAAGAGGTGGCCTGGTGGCCAGCCTGGGTGATCCTCGGATTCGCCGTGCTGGCCAAGGGGCCTGTTGCTGTGGTGCTGACTGGTCTCGCTCTGCTGATGTTCGGAGCGTTGCGACGGGATCTTGTTCGACCCTGGCGGCGGCTGCGCCCGCTGCCTGGGTTGCTACTCACCGCTCTGATCAGCCTTCCCTGGTACGCCCTGGAGTTGCTGGTGGAGGGACAGCCCTTCTGGGACAGCTTTTTCGGATACCACAACCTTCAACGCTTCACCTCCGTGGTGAACGATCACCTGCAGCCCTGGTGGTTTTTCGGACCGGTGATGCTCGTGGCTGCCCTGCCCTTCACGCCCTACCTGCTGTTGGGACTAGCGCGGGTGCCCCGATCTCGGATTGCTCCGGAGCATTCGTTGCATCAATTCGCAGCGTGCTGGCTGTTGGCGGTGCTGCTGCTGTTCACCACCGCAGCCACCAAGCTCCCCAGTTATTGGTTGCCCGCCACCCCCGCGGCGGCCCTGTTGGTGGCCCAGGCCACGGTTGGCTCCGAGGTGGGCTCTTCGCGCTGGCAACGGATGGCCTGGGCAACTTGCCTGGCCTTGATCGCCGTCCTGGCTGCTGGGTTCTGGCTGGGATCGCTCTGGGTTCCCTTGATCGAGGATCCGGAAATGCCGACGCTGTCGGTGGATTTGCTTGCCAGCGGTTTGTTGAAGTGGGCTGCGGTCTGGTTCAGCGCTGCAGCCGTGTTTGGAGCCGGTCTGTTGATTCAGCGTCGTGCTGCTGCTCAAGCGTTGCTGGCCATGCAGGGCTGTCTGCTCGGATTTCATCTTACGGCTCTGGTTCCCATCGCCGAACTCGCCGATCGTCTGCGTCAGCAGCCCGTGCGTGATGCGGCCTCACTGATGTTGTCGCAGCAGCGCCGTGGAGAGCCCATGGTCATGGTTGGCGCCATGAAGCCTTCGCTGCACTTCTACACAGGCCAGGTGATCCTTTACGAAGGCCAATCCGGTGGGGCCTTGGTCAACATTGCGGATCGCCTGGCCCATGAACAGCGACGCGGCTGGAGTGGATATCCCCTCGGGAGCCCCGGTGCCTCCAGAACCGTGCTGGTGCTGATCGATCGCGGAACGGCAGAACGGGATCATTGGAGGAAGCTGCAGCCTGAGCTGCTGGGACAGATCGGGATCTACAACGTTTGGCGTCTGGACCGCACTCGCCTTGAGCAACGGGCACAAACACTCACGGCCGATGGGGCAGATGCTGATTGGCAGGAGCCGCGCCCAGAACGCTACTGATCAAAAGTTGAATATTTTGGGCAGTACCCGAGGGTTTTGAAATCGTCTTTGTAATGGGCTGCAATCCTTCGAAAGTCTTTGCGTGAAAGGGTTCCGAGTTCGAAGCTGCTATTGGATTTGTTTGTATGAATTAATTTTAAATTTGAATTCAAGGTGTTTGCTAAAAGCGAAAAATCGTTGTCGATATTTTCTACTCTGCCTATGAATTGAGGTCTTCCTGCTGAAAGCCAATGCTGCTGATGCTTGAAAGTTAGCATTTGGCGCAGATTGCCTCTGACAAGATTGTCTGTGATGGATGAAAAGTTTGGTTTGCTGCTCAGAAGGTGTAGGCGGAATTTCTTGGTTGGGCTTAGGGATTCGAAGTTTGATCGCTCGAGATGATGGCGAGTTAAGATGGCCACTTTTAGGTTGTATTTGCATGCTGATATGAAGCGTCGTACAGGGTGCCTGGCAAACGTAAATCGAAAGTATTTTTCTAAATCGTCTGGTAGATCGTTGACTTTGTGGTGTTTGTGATGGTGCTTGAATCCCAGCGCCTTTTCAATCGATTGTCCTGCGCACTTTGGAATGTGCAGAAAGATTGCATTATATTTGGGCAGGAACAAGCTCACTTTCTTTGGGATTTAGTGGTTAAGAGTTTGTCTGTGGCAAAAACCGCAGTGCCCCCAGAGCTTGATTTCTCCGTTGGGTGCTGGTCGGCGGCAGCTCGGGCATGTCCCCATGCCATGCACATCGGTGCGGCTCGGATGCTGAGCCCAAATGCTGGCTTCACTCTCCAGCACCTGGGATTGGAGGGAGTGGTGCTGCTGAATGCGCAGATCACGCACAGCGTGGCCGGCCTGATGCAGAGCGCTGATTAGTTGGGGTTTGTTGTAAAGGAGAGCTTGGCGCCACTGGGGATGGCTGGCTCCCACGGTTAGCACCCCGCGTTGCAGCGATAGTGGGCGGCAGTGAGGTGCCAGTTGCCCTCCCGCAACATTCGGCCAGTCCTGCCAGAGCGCTGCCAGATGGTCGTCCTTGCGCCACTCCCTTTGAAGTGCGCCAAGGCAGGTTTTTAAGGGTTCCGCCGGTGCTGGAGTAGCTGACTGCAAGAGCTCCAGGCCCGGAAGGCGACGCCGTTGGGATTCAGGTGCAACCGCCATGGTCTGATCCTAGGCAGAACTGCTGCAGGAACCTCGCTAATCTCGGCTCGTCTGAGGCCAAGTGATGGGTTTCTTTGATCGGCTGAGCAGGCTAGTTCGTGCCAACGCCAACGCTGCTGTCAGCAGCATGGAGGATCCGGCCAAGATCCTCGATCAATCCGTCGCAGACATGCAGGCGGATCTGGTCAAGTTGCGTCAGGCCGTCGCCCTGGCAATCGCGAGTCAGAAGCGACTGACCAGCCAGGCTGAGCAGGCTGCAGCTCAATCCAAGACCTGGTACGAGCGTGCTGAGTTGGCGTTGAAAAAGGGTGAGGAATCCCTGGCTCGGGAAGCATTGACCCGCCGCAAGACGTTCCAGGAGACAGCAACCTCGCTGACGGCCCAGGTGCAGGCCCAAGACGGTCAGGTGGAATCGCTCAAGAAGAGTCTGGTTGCCCTCGAAGGAAAGATCGCTGAGGCCAAGACCAAGAAGGACATGCTCAAGGCCAGGGCCCAGGCGGCCAAGGCCCAGCAGCAGTTGCAAAGTGCCGTTGGCAGCATCGGCACTGATTCTGCTATGGCGGCCTTCGAGCGGATGGAGGAAAAGGTGGAGGCCCTGGAGGCCACCGGCCAGGCTGCGGCTGAGCTGGCTGGATCTGATCTGGAGAGTCAGTTCGCGGCTTTGGAAAGCGGTGGCGGTGTTGATGATGATCTCGAGGCGTTGCGCGCTCAGCTGAAGGGAGGCCCGGAAGCCGTTGCTCTACCCGCATCTGAGACTTCCGAGGCCGTGAAGACCGTGCAGGTGGAAGAGGTGGATGCTGAACTCGAAGACTTGAAACGATCCATCGACAAGCTCTGATCAACCCAGGAAAGTCGTCCGGCTTTCCATAGGATCAGTTCAGTCATTTGAGTGCCTTGGCTGGAGCTGTTGCCGATTTCACCGACGCTGGTTTTGAACGTGAAGTTCTCAAGGCTTCCGGCACGGTCCTCGTCGATTTCTGGGCTGCCTGGTGCGGCCCCTGCCGACTGATAGCACCGTTGATGGATTGGGTGGCGAGCGACTACGGCGATCGCGTCATCGTCGGCAAGCTCGAGGTGGATTCCAATCCTCAGACCCGTGACGCTTACCAGGTTCAGGGCATTCCCACACTGATCCTCTTCCGCAACGGTGAAGTGGTGGCGCGGCATGAAGGTGCCATCGCCAAACCGCAGCTGAAGTCCTTCCTGGATGCCAACCTCTAAGCGGCTTGCCTCACTGGGTAGCGCTGTTTTTGCCCGTGTTGATGCCTCCAAACAGGCTTATCTGCTCAAGGCGTCTTCTTCGGTCCGTCCGGATCTGGTGGATCTCTCCATCGGATCCTCTGATCTTCGGCCTCCCACGGCCTTGTTGGACTCCATGGCCTCAGCGGTCATGGAGTCCAGCAGCAGCTCCTATTGCCTTCAAGCTGGACTGAGGCCTTTTCATGCCGCCGTCGCGGACTGGTGTCGGTATCGCTTCGACGTTGCCGTGGATCCTGATCATGAGGTCCAGTTGTTGGTGGGATCCCAGGAAGGAACCGCCCATCTGCCGCTGGCGGTGCTGGATTCCGGTGACGCCGCCATGCGTCTGGACCCCTGTTATCCGTCCCATACCGGTGGCTTGCATCTGGCGGGAGCCCGGACCACGGCCCTTCCCCTTTCCCCTGAAAACGACTGGCGGCCAGACCTGACGACCATCAGCCCCCAGCTCTGGGATCAACTGAAGTTGTTCGTTTTGGGGTACCCCCACAACCCTTCAGCCCGGGTGGGGGATCAGGAGGATCTCAATCGCATCACGGCGATCGCAGCTCGGCATGACGTGGTGATCGCTCACGACAATCCCTATGTGGATCTTGCCCTGGATGGAGAGCCTCCCTCGCTTTTGCAGGCTCCGAACTGGAGGGAGTGCGGCATTGAATTCTTCTCCCTTTCGAAGGGCTGGTGCCTTGGGGGATTCAGACTCGGTTTTGCAGTTGGGGCTGCACCGCTGATTGCCGCCCTGCGACGCGCCAAGGCCGTCATCGATTTCAACCAGAGCCTGGCTCTGCAACAGGGTGCGATTCAGGCCTTGCAACGCTTCCCCGATTGGCCGCGGCAACTGCATCCGACTTATCGCGAACGACGGGATCGTGTGGTCGAGACCCTCAGGGCACGCGGTTGGTCGGTTCCCTGTCCAGAGATGGCGATGTACCTCTGGTTCCCCTTGCCTGATGCGGCCCATCGTCGGGGCTGGAGTGATGAAGATGCCGCGAGGGAATTGCTTCAGCGCAGTGGTGTCGCTTTGACCCCTGGGTCTGGTTTTGGTGGTGGCGGTCGCCAGTGGCTGCGCATGGCGCTTGTACGGCCAGTGAATGAGTTGGTGGACGCTGCATCGCGTCTCGCGGATGCGATGGATGACTGATCCACGCATGCAGCAACATCGATTCCCACACTTCGGTGGTGGCCGGTTGATGGCGACGTATCGCCGCCTCGCTGGTGCCTCGGCACGCCACTGGTCCATCCGTCATGTGCCTGTGTGCAGCAGCACGGAGGAGCTGCTGGGGGCCTGGTTGCGCGATCAGCCTTCATTGATGGGACCTCGCGCCGTCATTGCCACCCACCAGCGCCGGGGAGTTGGCCAATGGGGGCGCGCCTGGGTTTCTCCGCCAGGTGGTGTCTGGATCAGTGCTGCTTTGCCTTGGCGGAGCCAAGGGTCCGGTCAGGCCGGCTTGCTTGGCTTGGCGCTGGCCCTTTCGGTGGTCCACCGGCTTGAGCAGCGGGGCCTTTCGGTTCAGATCAAATGGCCCAACGACCTGTTCGTGAACGGCCGCAAATTGGCGGGCCTTCTGCCAGGGGTGGTGCAGCGGGGCTCCCAGCTGCGTTTGCTACGCATCGGCCTGGGCCTCAATGTGCGGAATGCAGTTCCTGGCCATGCCATTGCCCTGAGAAGGCTGGAAGGGCAGCAGGCTGCGGATCCGATCCGATGGACGGCGGAGGTTTTGCTGGCCTTCGATCATTGTCACGACCAAGGAGTCGATGGGGCCTGGTGCCTCGATGGCGTTGAGGCCAGGCTCTGGTCCGATCAGCTCGTCCATCCTCAAGACGGTCAGATCTGGCGGATTGCTGGCCTTGAACGGGATGGAGGGCTGCGGTTGCGTCAGGGTTCAAGGACTGAAACCTGGCGCCGCTGGCCCTGAGTTGGTGTCCCATCCATAGGATTCCTGAGCACAGCCGTCTTGTCCGTTGCTGGCTTGGTTCGCGCTTATCTGGATGTTGGTTCCAGCCGCGGCTGCGCAGGGTTTTGATCAGTCGCTCGATGGTCTGGTTCGCCAACGGGTGATCACGTCCCAGGAGCGCAAGCTGCTTCGGGGCGGTGGCGCGGCGGTTCCCATCGAACGAAGCCGTTTTGAGGAGGCCTGTCGCACCGGTGCTCTGTCCCGGCAGGACTGTGCTTCTGGGGTGGCCAGGCGTCCGCCGGGGGCACCGGCGGACGCACGGGTTCGCTTGATCCCCTCCCGCCAACCGTTGCGTGTTCCCGTGTCAGCGCTTCTCGCCCGCGATGGCGGCACCTTTCGGCTGGAATCCGTCTTTGCGGTCACGCCCCGTCCGCTGCCAACTCCTGGCAATGGCGACAGTCAACTGCTCTTCCCGGTGGCTGGAGACGCTTTCAAAAGCAGTGAGTTTGGTTGGCGTTTGCATCCGATCCTGGGGAGTTGGCTGATGCATGCCGGGCGGGACTTTGCGGCACCGGAGGGCACACCGGTGGTGGCTGCTCTTTCCGGGCAGGTCTTAAGCAGTGGTCTTTCCGGTGGGTATGGCGTCGCCATCGAACTGGAACACGCCGAGCCATTGCGCCGCACGCTCTATGGCCATCTCTCGGAGATCTATGTGCGACCTGGTCAACCGGTGCGCCAGGGAGAGGTGATTGGCCGCGTCGGCAGCACAGGTCTCAGCACAGGGCCGCACCTGCATTTCGAGTTGCGCACACCATCGCGGGCCGGTTGGCAGGCCGTTGATCCAGGGGATCTGGATCTTTCCGCCGTGATGCGTGCCAACAACGATCCTATTTCGCTCCTGTTCGGCCAGGTGTTGCGCAGCCTTGAACGGGATCAGCCCTAGCCCAGAGCGACGCCGAGCGAAACAGAGACGTCAGTTCGTCTGTTCCCTGAGGATGAATCCAACACCGCGCACGGTGTTGATGAGGGTTGGCGCGTCGTCCAGTTCGACTTTTTGACGCAGGTAGCGGATGTAGACGTCGAGAAGATTGTCGTCCCCATAAAAATTTTCTCCCCAAACACCGTGCATGATTTCCTGGCGTTCAAGCACGCGGCCTGCACCCCGCATCAGGAAATTCAGCAGGTCGTATTCCTTCACAGACAGTCGGATCGCACGATCTCCCCGCATCACATCCCGGGTACGCGTGTTCATGCTGAGGTCGGCGACCTTGAGAATTTCGTTGACGTCTGAGCCGCCTACAGGCCCTGAGAATGTTTCAGCGCGGCGGTGCATGGCCCGCAGGCGCGCCATTAATTCGTCGATGGAAAATGGCTTGATCAGGTAATCATCAACGCCGGCATCGAGAGCTTTGACCCGATCGGTGATTTCGTCGTGCCCCGTGAGCATCAGGATGGGGATGGTGATTCCCCCAGCTCGGATGCGTTGACAGATGTCGATGCCGCTGAAGTCCGGCAGGTTCCAATCCAGGATGATCAGGTCGGGAGTGGGTTCAGAACGGCTTCGGATCAGCCCGCTGGCTCCGTCAGAAGCAACATCAACGTCGTATCCCTCAACATCAAGCTCCAGTCGAAGCAGATCAGTCAGTTTGTGTTCATCGTCAACAAGAAGGACACGGAGACGGGGCTGGGATTCCAGGGACATCCGGCCTTAAAACCTTATTCCACTCTAGGCATCAAAAGAACGTTCACTGATTTTGTCCCTACATTGAAATTGGCTGTTCTTCGCTATGTCGACCCCAGGAGCCTGGACGGAAGATCGAATCCGAGCACTGCGTGAGAAGGAAGACCTCCCCTTTGTTCGTGCCGATGCCTCTGGGATCGTTCAGGAAATCAATGACCGTTTCAAGGCCGTCTACGGCTGGTCTGAAGCTGCCTTGATTGGTCAATCCCTGGGCTTGATCTTGCCGCCAAGCTTCCGCGATTCCCATCACGCTGGGTTTGCCCGTTTCCAACTGACGGAGGTGTCCAAGGTGCTGAATCACCCGTTGAAACTGGCAACGTTTTGCTCTGATGGGAACGCCATTGAAAGTGAACATTTCATCGTGGCGGAGAAGCACAGTGATGGCAGCTGGTCGTTCGCGGCAACACTGCGACCGTTGATGGAATCGAGCTGAGATGGGCGATTCGGCATGAATAGCTCCGATTCATCGTCGTCATCCTCAAGGGATCTGGAGCTGATTGCGCAATTGCGGCAGTCCCTTGGAATGCTTCAGGTCGCTTTTGACGCGGCCAGCGAAGCGATGGTGATTGTCGATGTGGATCGCAGAATTCACTGGGCCAATCAAGCTTCTGCCAACCTCTTTGTTGGTGGCGTGCCGATTCAGCTGGTGAATCAAACCCTGGCTGATGTTCTGAAGCTGAGGCCCTTGGATGCCCATGCCAAGGCAGCCCTTCAGTTGCTGGACCCCCAACATCCTTTGCCGCGGACCTCTGGAGAGAGCCGTTGCCAGGTGCTGTCCCCCCATGGGGATGAATCCCCTGTGCAGCTGCTGCGTTGGCGGCCTGTGGAATTGATTCAGTCGCCCTTTCTGCTGGTCTCGTTTCGCGACCTCAGCCCCGAAGAACGGGCGTTGGTTCAGCAGCAGCGCTTCATGACCGATCTCACCCATGAATTGCGCACGCCCCTGGCGATCGTGAGCGGAAATCTGCAACGGATGGCTCGGCTGAGCGCTCTCCCGGAGGCCGTTAGCTCCCGGCTCACGATGGCCCGCGAGGAAATGGCGCGAATCCAGAAGTTGCTCGGGCATCTCTCGCTGCTCACACGCCTGGAGGTGGATCCGGATGTGGTCAGCTGTGGCGACCATCTCCTGGTGCCGTTGCTTCAGCGCTGGTATGAATCCTCTCGGGAGCTGGCGCCGAGTCTCCAGCTGAAGGGCATCGAACGGGGGGATGAACTGGTGGTTCAAACCGACCCTCGGGCCTTGATGCTGGCGTTGGATCAGTTGCTCGATAACGCTTGCCAGCACTCCAATCGATCCATGCCGATTCAGCTCAGCCTTGCTGGGAGTGACGGGCGCGACCATTGCATTCTGGAGTTCGCTAGTCAGAGCCTTGACGCTCCTGTGGCTTCGGAGGATCTGGAACGCTGGACTGCACCGTTTTTCCGGGGCAAGCCCGAACGGAATGGCGAACGGGTGGAGGGCCCGGGTCTGGGGCTCGCCTTAGCGCGCGAACTGGTCAGGGGGTGTGGAGGAACGCTGGAGCTCCACCAGCAGCCCTCATCGCAAGGAACCACCACAATCGTTCGCTTGCATCTGAAGCTCAGACCATCGAACGCGTCTGGAGCAGTTGCGGCAGCTGTTCGAACAGATCCGGCTTGAGCACGTAGGCCTCCGCTCCATTCGCCAGAGCTTCGTGTTTCTTGTCGGCGTCATTGAGAGCCGTCACGATCACCACCCTCAACGCAGGCTGGTAAGCGGCTTGGAGCTGCAGCTGTTTCAGGCAGGCCAAGCCGTCCATGCCTGGCAGCATCAAGTCCAGCAGCAGCAGATCGAAACGATCGGAGCCGGCTTCGTCGAGAAAGTCTTCTGCGGACCCGAAGCAGATGCAGGCGTGCCCCTCATCGGTGATTTCAGCACTGATCAGCTGCTGAATGCGCGGATCATCCTCCACGACTGCAACACGAAGAGCCTTGGGGGTCTCCTCCATTAGCGCAGGGGCACTGCACTCATTGTGGGCATCCAGTGAGCGCCCGACCATCCTGGAATCGAGCAATGCGTTGTGCTCGGGCCGCCACATCGTCCTCATGGGTCACCATCACCAGGGTGATGCCCTGTTGGTGGAGTTCATCAAACAGTTCCAGCACCTCGGCGGTGGTGCTGGAGTCCAGAGCCCCTGTGGGTTCGTCCGCCAGCAACAGACTGGGGCGGTTGATGATGGCCCGGGCGATGGCCACCCGTTGTTGCTGCCCTCCGGAGAGCTGATTGGGCTTGTTCTCCAAACGCTGCGCCAGACCAACGCGGCGTAGGGCCGATTGGGCACGCTCGATCCGTTCCTCCCTGGGCACCCCCGCGTAGATCATCGGCAGCATCACGTTCTCCATGGCGCTGGCGTGGCCGAGCAGATGGAACTGCTGAAAGACAAACCCGAGCGAGCGGTTGCGAACGTCGGCTAAGGCATCGTCATCCAACTGTTCAACGGCCGTGCCATTGAGCCGGTAGGTGCCACTGGTGGGCCGGTCCAGGCAGCCAAGGATGTTCATCGCCGTGCTCTTGCCTGAGCCGCTGGCCCCCATCACCGCCAGGTAATCCCCCTCCTGAACGGTGAGATTCAGTTGGTCAAGGGCTTTGACTTCGAGATCACCAGATCCGTAGATCTTGCTGATCCCCCTGAGCTCAGCAACCGGCTGCTGCACAGCCTCAGCCAAGACCCTTCAGGCTTGACAGGGCGATGGCCTGTTGAAGCAATGGCGTTCCTGCAACCGCTGTGTTGGCCCACTGGAACAGGGGATTGGAGAGGATTCCACCAACGGCGGTGATGGCCACACATCCAATCAGGGCAACCCGAAGCGGCTGCATCCCCATCAACGACCAATTCACCTCGGGGTAGGCCTTGACCACATCGGAGGCCTCCTGGGGTTCCTTCACCACCATCATTTTGATGACGGAGATGTAGTAGTAGATCGACACCACGGAGGTGACCAGGCCAACCACCACCAGCAGGTATTCGTGGTTCGCCCAACCGGCAAAGAACAGATAGATCTTTCCGAAGAAACCCAGCATTGGCGGAATGCCACCCAGAGAAAGCAGGCAAAGACTGAGGCCGAGGGTGATCAGGGGATCTTTCTGATAAAGCCCGGCGTAATCAGAAATTCGATCGCTTCCTGTGCGGATCGAGAAGAGGATGATGCAGGCGAAGGCCCCCAGGTTCATGAACAGGTAGGCCGCCATGTACAGAACCATGGCCGCGAAACCGTCCTCGGTGCCGCAGACCATGCCGATCATCACGAAGCCCGCCTGGCCGATGGAGCTGTAGGCCAGCATGCGCTTCATCGAGGTCTGGGCGAGGGCAACAACGTTGCCCAGGGTCATGCTCAACACCGCCAGAACGGTGAACAGCAATTTCCATTGATCGTCAAAGGCACCAAAGCAACCCACCAGGATGCGAAGGGCCAGGGCGAATCCGGCCGCTTTGGAACCCACGGAAAGGAATGCCACCACAGGGGTTGGTGAGCCTTCGTAGACGTCAGGCGTCCATTGATGGAAGGGAACGGCTGCGATCTTGAATGCAACGGTGGCCAAGACGAACACCAGGGCCAAAGCAGCCAGAGGTGTGGTGCTGGTTTGCAGAGCCAGGCCGATGGTGTCGAGGCTGGTGCTGCCGCTCAGGCCGTACAGCAGGGAAGAGCCGTATAGGAAAACAGCAGCGGCTGCCGATCCCACGAGCAGATATTTGAGTGCTGCTTCCGAGCTGCGGGCATCCCGCTTCATGTAGCCCGACAGCAAATAGCTGGCGACGGAGAGCGTCTCCAGCGAGATGAACACACTCACCAGATCCGTTGCCCCGCAAAGGAGCATGGCGCCGAGGGTTGCGGCGAGGAGGATGGCGGCGTACTCGCCAACAGGTGTGCCGCTCTTCTCCGCGTAACGCCAGCTGATCAGCAGCGACAGAAGCGTGGACAAGGCAATCACAGCCCGGAATGCCACCGCCAGGTTGTCGGCGAGGAAGGCTCCAAGGAACGAGGGCTCCAGCGGTGCGTTCCACTGCAGGGCCAGCAGCACCAGGGAGGTCCCCAGGCCCAAGTAACAAATCGGCGGCACCCAACGTGTGGCGACCTTTTCGCCGGCCAGGTCCACCAAGAGGGTGGCGATCATCGCCAGCAGAACTGCAGCTTCGGGCAGTACGGCGGAGGCGTTGAGAGAGAGATTCAGCAGCTCACCAGGGGCAGCCGTGGCCTGGGTGGCGAGAAGGAAAGCACCCATGTCGGGCATGGCAGCCTGGAACCGTTGCGCTGGGGCGACTGTAGCGGCGCTTGACGCGCCGATGGTCATGCAGAGCGCTGCTCGGTGCGATAAAGAAGGGGAACGGTTTACCTGCCGCTAGTGGCGCACACCCTCGTCATCGTTGAGAGCCCCACGAAGGCCAAGACCATCCGTGGCTTCCTTCCCAAGGGATTCAAGGTCGAAGCCTCCATGGGGCATGTTCGCGACCTTCCCAACAACGCCAGCGAGATTCCGGCATCGGCCAAGGGGCAGAAATGGGCCAATCTCGGTGTGAACACCGACGCGGATTTCGAGCCGCTGTACGTGGTCCCGAAGGACAAGAAGAAGACGGTTCGCGAACTCAAGGACGCCCTCAAGGGTGCTGATCAGTTGCTCCTGGCGACGGACGAAGACCGGGAAGGCGAAAGCATCAGTTGGCACCTCCTCCAGCTGCTGGCGCCGAAGGTGCCGGTGAAGCGCATGGTGTTTCACGAGATCACCAAGGAGGCCATCGGCAAGGCCCTGGATCAGACCCGCGACTTGGACATGGAGCTGGTCCATGCCCAGGAAACCCGGCGGATTTTGGATCGCCTTGTGGGGTACACCCTGTCCCCTCTCCTCTGGAAAAAGGTGGCCTGGGGACTCTCCGCCGGGCGGGTGCAGTCCGTTGCGGTTCGGCTCCTGGTTCAACGGGAACGGGCCCGCCGCGCCTTCCGCAGCGGCAGTTACTGGGACCTCAAGGCCCAGCTTGAGCAGTCGGGCAGTGCCTTTGAGGCCAAGCTGACCCATGTGGGTGGCCAGCGGATCGCCACCGGTAACGACTTCGACGAGAGCACCGGCGGGCTGAAGGCAGGCAGTGCCGTGCGGCTGCTCAGCGAGAGCGAGGCCAAGGCGTTGGCTGAATCCGTGCGAACCAGCGCCTGGACTGTGGATGCGGTGGAGGAGAAGCCCACCGTGCGCAAGCCGGTGCCTCCCTTCACCACCAGCACCCTTCAACAGGAGGCGAACCGCAAGCTACGCCTTTCAGCCCGGGAAACCATGCGCTGTGCCCAGGGGCTCTACGAACGCGGTTTCATCACCTACATGCGGACCGACTCGGTTCACTTGTCGGATCAGGCGATCAACGCATCCCGCAACTGCGTGGAGAGCCTTTACGGCAAGGAATATCTGAGCAAAGGGCCGCGGCAGTTCAGCACCAAAGCCCGCAATGCCCAGGAGGCCCATGAAGCGATTCGTCCATCCGGCGAAAGCTTCCGAACCCCCGGTGAGACCGGTCTGGATGGACGAGATCTGGCGGTGTATGAGCTGATCTGGAAGCGCACCGTGGCCAGCCAGATGGCTGAAGCCAGGCTCACGATGCTCTCGGTGGATCTCAGCTCAGGCGAGGCCAGTTTCCGGGCCAGCGGCAAGCGCATCGACTTCCCCGGTTTCTTTCGCGCCTACGTGGAAGGCAGTGATGATCCCGATGCGGCCCTTGAGGGTCAGGAAGTGTTGCTGCCGGCGTTGAGCGTTGGCGATGCACCGGAGCCGAAGACCGTTGAGCCCCTTGGCCATCAGACCCAGCCGCCGGCACGGTTCAGCGAGGCATCGCTGGTGAAGATGCTGGAAAAGGAGGGCATCGGCCGGCCGTCGACCTACGCCTCGATCATTGGAACGATTGTGGATCGCGGCTACGCCACGCTGTTGGGCAACGCGCTGACCCCCAGCTTCACCGCCTTTGCTGTGACGGCGTTGCTCGAGGAGCATTTCCCTGAACTGGTGGACACCAGCTTCACCGCTCGAATGGAGAACACCCTCGATGAGATCTCCCACGGCAAGGTGCAGTGGTTGCCTTACCTGGAGGGCTTCTTCAAGGGTGATGAAGGCCTGGAAAACCAGGTGCAGCAACGGGAAGGGGACATTGACCCCGGTGCATCCCGCACCATCGATCTGGAGGGTTTGTCCTCCGTGGTTCGCATCGGCCGCTTTGGCGCCTACCTGGAGGCCAAACGGGTCAGCGACGACGGTGAGGAAGAGCTGATCAAGGCCACCTTGCCCCGGGAGATCACTCCGGCTGATCTGGATGAAGAGCAGGCCGAACTGATCCTCAAACAGAAGGCCGACGGCCCCGAAGCCATCGGTGAGGATCCGGAAACGGGGGATTTGGTCTACCTGCTCTTCGGCCAGTACGGGCCTTATGTGCAGCGGGGCCAGGTGAGTGATGAGAACCCCAAGCCCAAACGTGCCTCTCTGCCCAAGGGGCAGAAGCCGGAGGATCTCACCCTGGAGGATGCCCTCGGACTGCTCCGTTTGCCGCGTCTTCTCGGCGAACATCCTGATGGTGGGCGCATTCAGGCGGGGCTGGGCCGCTTTGGCCCTTACGTCGTCTGGGACAAGGGCAAGGGCGAAAAGGATTACCGATCGCTCAAGGGGGATGACGATGTTCTGGCGGTGGGGCTGAGCCGTGCCCTTGAGCTGCTGGCCATGCCCAAACGGGGTCGGGGTGGCCGCACCGCCCTCAAGGACCTCGGTAAGCCAGAGGGCAGTGATGAAACGATTCAGGTCTATGACGGTCCTTACGGCCTGTATGTCAAACAGGGCAAGGTGAATGCCTCGCTGCCGGAAGGCAAGGGCGCTGACGATGTGACCCTTGAAGAAGCGGTGGAACTGCTTGCCGCCAAGGCAGCATCGAAGAAGGGCGGTCGTAAAACCGCCGCGAAAAAACCAGCTGCGAAGAAAACAGCCGCCAAGAAACCAGCGGCCAAGAAACCAGCGGCCAAGAAACCCCCCGCCACCACCAAAACCGGTCGGCTCAGGGCCAGTGCGGTGCGGGTGATCAAGCCAGCTGACAGCTGATGGCCCGTCTGCTTTGGCTGCTGCCTGTCGGGCTCCTGCAGGCCTGTGCCGGCACACCGGTCGCTGAACAGTTGGAACGCTCCTTCGCGGTGCCTGAAGCCAGGCCGGCCCAGGCAGCTGCGCCCGCACCGGTTGTGAAGGCCAGCCCAACAGTTGTCAGCCCATCGGTTGCCAGCCCTACTGCTGCGACTCCCTCCACGCCGGCGGCTAAGGCTGTTTCCCTGCCTGAGGCAACGGATGCTCCTGATCCTGTTCCGCAGCCAAAACCACGGACGGTGTCATCTCAACGTCTGCCCCAAGCGCCCTACCGGATCACCATCCGTTTGGCCGGAGCCGACCCTGCCGCTCCTGCTGAAGCCGTCACCCGCGCCCTGCGTGAGGCGGATGTTGGCTTTGCGGTGGAACGGATTGAGCGGGTTGAACCATGACCGACGTGACCCCCCGGTTGAGCCGCCAGCAGGCTCTGAGGCTGGTTGAGGGGGCATATCTCGCGGCAGCGACTGGGCTGATCTGGTTGGCTCTGTACTACTTGCCGGTGGGTGGTGCGCTGTTCCGTCTGGCCCTTCCCTTGCCCCTGATCCTGCTGCAGTTGCGTCGTGGCAACCGTTCCGGTGCAGAGGGTCTGCTGCTCTCTGTGCTTCTGCTCACCGCCTTGATGGGCCCTTTGCGTGGACCGCTGCTGCTGTTTCCCTACGGCCTTTTGTCGCTCTGGCTGGGCTGGAGCTGGTGCCGGGGGATCAGCTGGTGGCTGAGCTGGTCGGGCGGCGTTGTTCTTGGAACAGCAGGGTTTTTGGTGCGCGTTCTGGTGCTTTCGTTGCTGGTGGGAGAAAACCTCTGGGTCGTGATCACCCGGGCCGGTTCCGCTCTGCTCGAGCGCTTGATCGCGGTACTGCATCTGCCGATCACACCGGATCTCACCCAGGTGCAATTGATGGCGTTGCTGTTGGTGGTGGTTCAGGAGGTCATCTATGTGCTGTCTCTTCATGCTTTGGCGTACTGGATCTTTCCCCGCCTGAAATCACCGATTCCGGAGCCCCCGAGGCTGCTGCATGGACTCATTGCCCTCGATCCCCTCTGAAGCCTCGGTGTTGCCTGAGGGCTGCCAGCAGCTGGGAGGTCTCGGTGCACGAACGTTGGACGCAGCGGCACTTCGCCCCTGGACCTCCAACGATCAACCGCTGGATCTTTTGCTCGTTCTGGCGGCCACAGAAACGGCTGAGCATGAAGGGATTTCCGCCGCTGGCTCCACCGTGGCTTCGCGGCGCTACACCGCCCTGGCTGATGCGGAGCTTCTGATTCACGGGCCGGCGCGACAGCGCCGTTGGCCTCTGCCGCCTCTGCCCGCTGGCGTCTCCCCCGCCCTGCTCAGCCATGTCGCGGCGCGACGCTTGACGTTGAGGCCGCAGGTGGCGGCCCTCGGCTTGGCCCAGAAACCCGATTTCCCTCACCTGCACATTGAGCCCCTGGACCAAGGCCCCTCGGCCTGCCTGTCCAGTGGTGCGGCGATGCCATTGCCGCGGGTGCAGCATTTGTGGCGACAGGGAGAGCTGCTGGGGCGGCGGTTGCAACGCCCCCTGGTGGTGGCGGAGTGTGTTCCAGGGGGCACCACAACCGCTCAAGCGGTGTTGACGGCCCTCGGCGTGGAGGTTGCCCATCTGATCAGCGGTAGTGCTCTTCATCCGCCGCAGCAACTCAAGAAAGACCTCGTTGTCCGAGGGCTTCAGCGGGCTTCGCTTGGTGCGCATCCTTCGGCCGAGCAGATCCTGGCCGCTGTTGGTGACCCTTTTCAGGCCTTCACCGCAGGGGTGTTGGTGGGTGCGGTGTCCGCGGGACAACCGTTGCTGCTGGGGGGCGGTTGCCAGATGCTGGCTGTTCTGGCCTTGGCGATGCAGGCTTTGCCGGCCCGTCAGCGGCAACACCTGGCGGCCCAGGTGCTGATCGGCACCACCGGTTGGCTCGCTGATGAGGGTGCGGATGCTGCAGGTCAGTCCCCCTTCGGCGGGTTGGTGGATGCCACCGCGAGCCACCTGGCTGCCGCACTGTCCGTTCTGGCCTGTGGGGTGCGTTTTCACGGCAGCACCCATCAACCCTTGCGGGATTACGAACGGGGCTATGTGAAAGAGGGGGTGGGGGCCGGCGCTCTTTTGCTGCTCGCCCAGCTGCGCGGATGCTCTTGTGCCGAGCTGGTGCTGGATTGTGAGCATGCCCTGGAGCAGCTGCTCAGTCGCCCCGTAACGTCAAGCCCATGAACGTCTGGAGAGAGCGGTTGGGTCCCCTGAGCCGGCGCCATGTGCTCCAGATGATCGGGGCGACGGGAACCGCGCTGCTGGCGGGCTGTCGTCCGGCGACTTCCGCCCCAACCCTGATGGCTCCGGCTGGGGTTTTGCCGAAACCGTGGGCTGATGCCTTGCCCAAGCCCTGGCGCCTGACGCTGGCTCCAGCTCAGCAGGATTGGACGCCGGCGGATCAGGCCCGTGCCGATGTGTTGGTGATGGGTGATGGGTGGCTCGATTCCCATCCCGCGGACACGCTCCAGCCCATTGCCTCTGAACCGCTCGTCAGCCAGTTGGATGGTCAGGCCAAGGCTCTGCTGGCCAGCCTCGGTGCCCTGCAGGATCGGGTGTTGCCGCTGGCCGTCAGCCCCTGGGTGATGCTGGTGCGGGATGACCCGGCCATGACCCAGCAGGGGTGGCCCCTGTTGCTGGATTCCTCCATGGCAGGGCGTGTGGTGCTTCCCGCCAGCCCTCGCATGGTGATAAGCCTGGCGGACCATTTGGGCGGAGGCCAGGCTTTGCCTGCGCTGCGTCGCCAGGCCCTCACCTATGACGACCGTCAAGCCACCAACTGGCTGCTCAAGGGTGAGGCCAAGGTGGTGGTTCTTCCGCTGAGCCGTTGTATCGCTCTGTTGGGGCGGGACCCCCGTCTTCGGGCGATCCTGCCTGCCTCCGGTGCCCCCTTGCACTGGACTGTTCTGCTCAGGCCGGAGGCCAGTCGTGAACCGGTTCCCCAGAGCTGGGTTGAGCAGGGATGGCGGGATCCCCTGCGTCGCCGCTTGGTGCAGCAGGGATGGCGTGCTCCGATTGCATCGCCAGGGCTGATGGTGGATCAGAACGCCCTATCGGCGCGTCTGCGGCCTCTGCTTTTTCCGTCCGCAGACACCTGGTCGCGCTGCTGGTCGCTGCCACCGCTGTTGCCCGAAGACCGGAGCGCCCTGGAAGAGCGCTGGCGTGATTCAGCTCCAGAGCCGCCGTCGCGGTGAAGCCTTCAAGCGTTGGTGGGTGTCCGCCAGCAGATCAGGAATGGGCAAGTGATGCGGGCAACGGGGAAGGCACGCCCCACAGCGTTCACAGGCGGAGGCGTCGTGCTCTTCCCACCAGTGGCCAGCACGGCCAATGAGGTTGTAGCGCTCCTGCGTAAATTCGGTGAGCCCATGGCCCATGGCCAGATTGCGCAGCCGCAAGAGTTCGGGGATCGGAACCTCGTTCGGACAGGGAAGGCAGGCCTGGCACTGCTTGCAATGCTCCTGGCCAAGCCGTTCCTGCTGCCGCCGCTCTGCCGTGACCAGAGCCTGTTGCTCGGCCTGGCTGAGGGGCTCATCCCCCTGCGCCAGGGTTGCGGCGAGCTGAAGATCCCCTGCAGCTGAGGCCCCAACGGTCAGGGTGCTGATGCCCTGTGCCAGCAGGAATCGGTAGGCCAGCTCGAGGGGGGCAAAGGGGGTGCAGTCCTCCACCAGTGTTGGGCTGGGGGCCTGGAGGCGACCGCCTTTATCGGCAGGGGAGATCGCCATCACTCCGAGGCCGTGCGCCAGGGCCCAACGGGCCAGGGGCAGACGCTGGGGATCCAGCCAATGCAGGTGCAGGCTGCAGAACCTGAAGCGCTGGCTGCGCAGCGCCCGATCGATCAGCGGGTTGCTGCCATGGCTGCTGAAGCCCACCTGGCTGACGCGTCCACTGCTGACGGCCCAGTCCAGAAGCCTGGACCCATCACCCACCAGGGCCCAGTCCAGGTGCTCCTCCCGGTTGATGCCATGGATGGCGAGGTTGTCGAGCTGTGGACAGCCCAGTCGCTCCAGAATCTGATCAAGGCGGCGTTGTCCTTCCTCGAAGCTCAGCCCTGGCAGCAGTTTGCTGGTGATCACCCAGTGGTTAGACCCTGTGCGGCTGTTCTGGCGAAGGGCCTCTCCCAGAAAACGTTCCGCAGGTCCGTAGGCCGGGGCGGTTTCCAGATGGTTGATCCCAGCTGCCGCTGCCGCGTCAAGCACCTCGGCCATCTGGGCCGCCGAGTTCAGGGCACGCATCGTGCCGAGGGTGAACAGGCTGACGGGGCGGCCGCTGCCGAAGGCGCGGGTGTTCACTCCTCCGAGGGCGTCTCGCTGTCTTGGTTGCGCAGATGGCGCACCAAGGCCGCAGGGCTGAGGTCGTCGACGAAACGGCTGAAGGCACTTTGATCTTCTGCATCCGCCTCCGCATCCACCGGTATCGAGGCTTCCGCCACCACCTCTTCCAGCATCCAGATGCCGCTGCCCGTGCGGATCGCCAGCGCAATGGCGTCGCTGGGTCGGGCATCCACTTCGATCAGTTCCAGCACTTCGTTTTCAGCCAACTCGGCTTCGTCCAGATCGGGTCGCAGCTTCAACACCGCATGAAAGGTGCTGTCTTCAATCGCGTGGACGATCACGCGTTCCAGTTCGAGCCCCCCAGCCACCAACAGTGCTGCCATTAGGTCATGGCTGAGGGGGCGTGGTGGTGCTCCCCCCTGCAGTCCGGCCATGATGTTGTGGGCTTGCGCCTGATCGATCCAGATCGGCACCTGACGGCGGCCACTGGGATCCCGCAGCAGCACCATGGGTGTGCGGCTGGCGGCATCGAGGGCAATTCCGGCGACGCTCATTTCGACCATGTCGGCGGCGCGGCTCTATCCGATTATGGCCAGAGAGCTGCTGCGAGCGATGTTCACGGGGCTGGTGCAGTCAGTGGGAAGGATTGAGCGCCGTGCCGGGGCGGTGGTGGTTTGGGGTTGTGCTCCCTTTGCCCCCCTGGCCCTCGGCGACAGTGTGGCTGTGGATGGCGTCTGCCTCACGGCGGCAGAGCTGATGGCGGATGGTTTCCGCGCCGATGTGAGTGAGGAGACCCTGCGCCGCACCACGTTGGGACGCAAGGCGGACCGTGGGGGAGCGGTGAATCTCGAGCCGGCGCTTCGGCTGAGCGACCGCCTTGGTGGTCATCTGGTGAGCGGTCATGTGGATGCCACCGGTGAAGTCACCCACCTGGAGAGCCTCCCTCACTCCTGGGACGTGTCGATCCGCTGGTCGGATCCCCGATTCGGCCGTTACGTCTGTGAGAAGGCCAGCATCGCGGTGGATGGAATCAGCCTCACGGTGGCTGACTGTTCAGCCGATGGAACGACATTCAGCCTCGCTGTCATCCCCCACACCTGGGAGGAGACGACCCTGAAACACCTGGCGGTCGGGGACACTGTGAATCTGGAGGTCGATCAACTGGCCCGTTACGCCGAGCGGCTGCTGCATGCCACCGCTGCCGATGCTGGAAACGCCGATGGCCAAAACAAGAATGGGACTCTGTCAGCCAGCTGGCTGGCGGCTCACGGCTGGTCTTGATCCATCTGTTGAAGAACGATCATTCCTGAGTCCCGCTGGAGCTCGATCTTGAACTCCTGGCCCGGTTCCAGGCCGAGCCGACGGGTGTAGGCGTGGCCGATCAGCAGGTTGCCGTTGCCATGCACACGGGTGCGGAATTCGGCCTGGCGACCCCGGCTACCGCCTGAGGAACTGCTGCTGCTTTTCGGCAGTTGCCATCCCTGGGCCGCCGCTTTGGCCTCCACCAGGGCCCGATAAAAACTCTTCTTGAGCAGACGACCACTCGGGCCCACATAGCCGCAGCCGCGGGCGATGTCATCTTCCGGCCGATTGCTGAGCGATCTGGCCTTGTCCAGCAGTTCCTTGCCGACCAGCATTTCAGGAGTTGATTCAACTGAATTCTGGCCACGCTCGCCAATCAAGGCAAGGGATCAGAGCAGATAAAGGATCACGAAAAGAATCACCCAGATCCCATCAACAAAGTGCCAATACAACTCAGCTGCTTCCAGGGGGAAGTGGTCGGCTGCCGTCACACGGCCCTGTGGCTGCCTCGCCTGCCACCAGACGATCAGGATCATCAGGGCACCGAGGGTCACGTGGAGACCATGAAATCCCGTTGCGGCAAAGAAGGTGCTGGCGTAAAGGTTGTCGGTGAGGCCGAAGGGGAGTGTGAAGTACTCCACCATTTGGCTCACCAGAAAGGCCAGGCCGAGGCCTGCGGTGATCAGCAGCCAGCGTCGACAGCGGCCGTGGTCGTCCTGTCGGATCGCCTGGCCGGCCCGGTGGAAGGTGGCACTGCTCACCAGGAGCAGAATGGTGTTGAGGATGGGCAGGGGCAGCTCCAGTTCATAGATGGCTCCATCAGGGAGCGGGTTGACCGCTTTGAAGGTGAGGTAGGCCGCAAAGAAGCCGGCGAAGGTCATGGCGTCCGCCACCAGAAATGTGGCCAAACCGAACATGCGGTGATCGGGATGCTCGGCATGCTCCCCATGGCTGTGGCCCTGATCCTTCGTGGGAACTGTGGTGGTCATTTGCCGCTGCTCCAGAGATCACGACCGCTGGTTGCGGTCAGATCCAGCTCGTCCGGTGGGACGCCGTAGCCGTAGGGCTCTTCCACCAGAGGGGCCTCACCAATCCAGTTTTCGACCGGTGGCGGAGAACTGGTCAGCCATTCGGGCGTCAGTGCTTTCCAGGGGTTGTCGCCTGCGACTGGGCCACTGAGGGCGCTGTGGATCACATTCCAGAGGAAAGGCAGGGTGCTGATGGCCATCAGCAGGGCTCCAACGGAGCTGATCTGATTGATCAGGGTGAATTGGGGGTCGTATTCAGCAACGCGTCGCGGCATCCCATTGAGGCCCAGCCAGTGCTGAGGGCCGAAGCACAGGTTGAAGCCGATGAAGGTGAGGGCACAGTGCAGGCGGCCGAGATCTTCGTTGAGCATCCGGCCGGTGAACTTGGGATACCAGTGGTAGATCGAGGCGAAGATCACGAACACCGATCCACCGAAGACGATGTAGTGGAAGTGGGCGACAACGAAGTAGGTGTCGTGCACATGAATGTCGAACGGCACCTGCGCCAGGGCGACCCCTGTGATGCCTCCGAGCACGAAGTTCACAATGAAGCCGCAGGAAAACAGCATCGCGCTGTTGAGACTGATGCGTCCGCCCCAGAGTGTTGCCAACCAGTTGAAGAATTTGATGCCGGTGGGAACGGCGATAAATGCTGTTGCAATGGTGAAGAACAGGCGCATCCAGGGAGGTGTCCCGCTGGTGAACATGTGGTGCGCCCACACAATCAGGCCCAACACAACGATGGCCATGATCGAATACACCATCGTCACGTAGCCGAACAGCGGCTTGCGGGCATGAACCGGCAGGATTTCGCTCACCAGGCCGAAGGCCGGCAAGACCATGATGTAAACGGCTGGGTGGGAATAAAACCAGAACAGATGCTGGTAAACCACCACATTCCCTCCAAGCGTGGGGTTGAAGAAGCCTGTATGGGCAACGATGTCGAAGCTCAGTAACACCAACGTTCCCGCCAGAACCGGTGTTGAGAGAACCACAAGAATGCTGGTGCCCAGCATCGCCCAGCAATACATGGGGAGCTGCATCAGTTTCAAACCGGGGCGACGCAGTTTGAGAATGGTGGCGATGAAGTTGATGCCTCCGAAGATTGAACTTCCGCCCAGGAGCAGCACGCTCAGGATCCAGATGATCTGGCCAGTTGCTGGTGTCGTGATGCTGAGAGGTGGATAGGCCGTCCAGCCTGATTGCGCAGCCCCTGTGAGGAAATAGCTGGTGATCAGCATCAAACCTGCTGGTGGAATCAGCCAGAACGCCACGGCATTGAGGCGTGGGAAGGCCATGTCGCGAGCACCCACATAAAAGGGGATCAAATAGTTCCCAAAAGCACCATTCACCACGGGAACGATCCAGAGAAAGATCATCACCGTGCCGTGGAGGGTCAGCACCTGGTTGTAGACATCCCGTGCCATGAAGTCGGACACGGGACTGGTGAGTTCCGTGCGAATGGCACCGGCTAGCGCGCCGCCAATCAGATAAAAAACAAAGCCGCAGACGAGGTACTGCAGCCCGATCACCTTGTGATCAACGCTGAAGCTGAAATACCGCAACCAGCCGCTGGGTTGAAGCCGTGGAGGGCTGGATGTTTCCGGGGGCAAGCTGATGGTCATGTCAGGCGTTCGCGATGGTGAGCGTTTCGTCTTCAGGTGCGGCTTTGGCGTTGTCCCTGTACCAGCTGTCCCAGTCCTCCGGGCTTTCCACCACAACGGTGGAGCGCATTCCACCGTGGTAAGGCCCACAGAGTTCGGCGCACACAATTGGATAACGGCCGGTGCGTGTGGGTGTAAAACTCAGCTGGGTTGGTTGGCCGGGAATGACGTCCTGCTTCAAGCGAAATTCAGGAACCCAGAAGGCATGAATCACATCTTTTGCTTCCATCCGCAGGGTGATCGGCCGGTCGGCTGGAACATGAAGCTCACCTGATGTGATGTCTCCCTCTGGGTAATGAAAGAGGAAGGCAAATTGCATGGCTGTCACTTCAACGGGCAAAGCATTTGTGGTGGCCGCGGATTCAATCGAGCCTGAACTGATGCCTCCCCAGATCTGTTCGTCGTGGGCTCCGCCCATGTGGTCATGGGCCAGAGGCACCATGCCACCCATCCGGTCGTAAATGTCGTAGCTGTACAGACCAACAAACAGCACCACAACAGCAGGAACAGCTGTCCAGAAAATTTCAAGGGGCAGGTTTCCTTCGATGGCCACGCCGTCGCCAAGCTGGCCGCTGCGTCGCCGAAAGCGAATCAAGCTGAACACGAGAAGGCCCACGATTCCGATAAACAGAATGCTGCCAATCGTGAATAGAACCTTAAAAAGCTCGTCGTAAATCGGCGCGTTGGCGCTCGCATCGATGGGGAGAAGGTTGATGTTCTGGCCGATCCAAAGGCCGCCCAGAGCAAGGACCATCCCGATCACCAACGTGAGAATGGCGGATGGGATCTGCACCTGAATAATCCCAGGTTTTCAACAGCGTATGGGGCTGGCTGCGGTTCTCCATGAAGTGATTGTTAAGGCCTTATTTCTGTCAGGAAAAGGGGATGATTTTTTCTCATTTGTGTTGCAGACATCCACACAGCGTGACGTCATCTTCTGCATCGCTACGGTCCAAGCAATCCAGTTTGGGTGCATCGGATGGAGCTTGTTCGATGATGCTTTCCTCAATGTCGACATTGCGTCGACGTCTTGGGTTGTTATCGGCTCACCTTGTGGTTGCCGTGATCGCTTTGGTGGTGATCGGTGGGGCAACCCGGGTGATGGAGGCCGGCTTGGCCTGTCCGGACTGGCCTCTGTGCTTCGGCTCGTTGTTACCAGGGCGCCAGATGAATGTTCAGGTGTTCCTTGAATGGTTTCACCGCCTTGATGCCTTCGTCATCGGCATTGCCCTGGTGGTGATGGCTGTGGCGACGACGCTTCAGCGGCGTCAGCTGCCGGGATGGCTGCCCTGGCTTGCCGTCGGTCTGATGGTTCTGGTGGCGATGCAGGGAGGCTTGGGTGCGCTGACGGTGACCCGGCTGCTGCCTTCCGGTGTGGTGACAGCCCACCTGGCACTCGCTCTCACCCTTGTGGCCCTTCTGAGTGGGCTGACCCAACGCTTGCTTCATCCCACGGCCGTCGTCGCGCCGCTCTGGTGGCGCATCGGGGCATCGCTTGGCCTGATGTCGGTCTTTGTGCAGTGCCTGCTCGGAGGTCGCATGGCCACCGCCTGGGCAGGGCAGCGTTGCCTTGCTGGAGGAGAGGCCTGCCAGCTGGTTCTCTCCCATCGCCTGACGGCGATGCCGGTGGTCGTTGTTGTGCTCGGCTTCGCCGGGGCAGCAGTCCTGGCGGGTGGTTGGGCTCGCCAGCAGTGGCCCTGGCTGGGTGGGGTCGTTCTCCTGGTGCTGATTCAGGTGGCCCTTGGCGTTTTCACCCTTCGTCTTGGCTTGTCGCAACCCGCAGTGACCGTTGCCCATCAGCTCGTGGCGGCCCTGTTGATCGCTCTGTTGGCGGCGCTTCTGGTCCGCTCGCCGGACCGCCCCTCACCGTCCCGTTCCGTCGTCCTCGACGACACCTCGTTGGAGGCCTGTCATGGCTGAAATCACTGCAACCGTTCGTCCGACCCGTGAGGAGGTGGTGCCCTCCCGCAAGCGGGTGAAACTTCCGGCCTGGCTGGAAGTTGCCAAACCCCGTCTGATCCCTCTGCTGCTGGCCACCACCCTTGGTGGAATGGCTCTTAGTGAAGGCTGGCCGCTCTCATCGCCTCGGCTCGTCTGCACCCTGGGGGGAGGGGCGCTTGCCTCCGCTGCTGCAGGGGTTCTGAACTGCTTGTGGGAGCAGGATCTCGATGGCCGGATGGCCCGCACCAGCGGTCGCGCACTCCCCTCCGGTCGGCTGTCGCCCACCAGTGCATTCATCGGCGCCATCGCCTGCACCCTCGCGGCGGCGATGCTTCTCGTAAGCGGTGTGAACTGTCTCGCTGCTGGGTTGTCCCTGCTCGGCCTCTGCAGTTACGTGCTGCTCTACACAGCCTTGCTCAAGCCGCGGACGTCCCAGAACATCGTCATCGGTGGTGTCGCCGGGGCCATTCCGCCCCTGGTTGGGGCGGCGGCCGCCACGGGCCATGTTGGCCTCGGGGGCTGGTGGCTGTTCGCTTTGGTGATGGTCTGGACGCCAGCCCATTTCTGGGCTTTGGCCCTGCTGTTGCGCGAGGACTATCGCGCTGTCGGGATCCCGATGCTGCCCGTGGTGAAGGGTCCTGTGGTGACGGCGCGGGCGATCAAGACCTACGGCTGGATCACCGTTCTGCTCAGCGGTTTGGGCGTGTTTGCTTTGCCTTCAGGTGGCGCCTTCTATGGCGTGATGCTGCTGCCCTACAACGGCCGATTGCTGCAGCTCGTCGATCGGCTGTCCCTGGATCCCGACAGTCTTGTGAATGCCAAGGCCCTGTTCCGTTGGTCGATTCTTTATTTGTTTGGTCTGTGCCTGCTTCTCATTCTCAGCCGGACGGATCTGGCCTCAGGCTTTGCTCACCAGGTGATGCAACTTCTCGCCCTGCCAACGGCGGTGCAATGAGCACTCTCTAGATTCCCTGAATTGGCCGAGCAAGTCCCTGACGGTGCCTGATGGCGTTGATTGAACTGCGCAAGATCTCCAAGGCCTACGGCTCGGTACCGGCTCTGCGTGAGCTTGATCTCACCGTTCCTGAAGGATGCCTGTACGGGCTGCTTGGCCCGAACGGTGCCGGCAAAACAACGGCCATGCGCATTCTGGCCACCCTGCTCGCCCCCGACAGCGGCTCAGTTGTTGTTGGGGGTGTTGACGGTTTGGTGCAGCCACGAGAAGTGCGCCAGCTCATGGGTTATGTGGCCCAGGAGGTGGCCATCGACAAGATCCTGAGTGGCAGGGAACTGCTGCAATTGCAAGGCGATCTGTACCACCTGCCGCGGAACGATCGCGAGACGCGAATCGCTGATCTGATTGACCGCCTCGCGATGGGGGACTGGATTGACCGTCGCTGCGGCACCTATTCCGGTGGCATGCGTCGGCGTCTGGATCTGGCTGCCGGTCTGCTGCATCGCCCTCGGTTGCTCGTGCTCGATGAACCCACCGTGGGACTGGATATCGAGAGCCGCAGTGCCATCTGGCAGCTGCTGCGTCAGCTGGTTGATGAGGGCACCACTGTTCTGCTGAGCAGTCACTACCTCGAAGAAGTGGAGGCCCTGGCGGATCAGTTGGCGATCATCGACGCCGGCCGTGTGATTGCCGAAGGCAGCCCTGATCAGCTCAAACAACGGCTGGGGGGTGATCGCGTGACTCTGCGAATCCGAGAGTTCAGCAATGCCGATGAGGCGACCCAGGTGCGTGCCCTGCTCGAACCCTTGGATGGGGTGCGTCAGGTGGTGGTGAACCGCTCCCAGGGCTTTTCCCTCAACCTGGTGATTGAGGGAGGGGCCGTGATCGATCAGCTGCGTCAGACCCTCGAGGCTGCAGGTTTGCCTGTGTTTGCCCTGGCCCAGAGTCGTCCCAGCCTGGATGATGTCTATCTTCAGGCCACAGGACGCACCCTGATGGACGCTGAACTGGCGATCGCAGGCCAGCGCGACGTCAAACAGGAAAAGCGTCAATCCATGCGTTGAGTGCCACGATGACTTCCCCAACAGCATCTGTTGCTCTCCAGCAGCAGCAATCCGGAGCCCTCGCCGAGCTCAGCCAGGAAACGTTGGCCCTCACCCGGCGCTTGTTTCTTCAGTTGATGCGTCGCCCTTCAACCTTGATCGCCGGGGTTCTGCAACCCCTGATCTGGTTGATTCTCTTCGGTGCACTGTTCGCCAATGCCCCCGAGGGGCTGTTGCCAGGGGGCATGAGCTACGGCCGTTTTCTTGGTGCTGGAGTGATTGTCTTCACAGCCTTCAGCGGTGCTTTGAATGCCGGCCTGCCGGTGATGTTTGATCGCGAATTCGGTTTCCTCAATCGGCTGCTGGTGGCACCGCTGCGAAGCCGCAGTTCCATCGTGCTGGCGTCGGTGATCTACATCACGGCGCTGAGTCTTTTGCAGAGTCTGGCGATCATGGGCACGGCAGCAGTGCTCGGTTACGGATGGCCCGGCATCAGCGGCCTCGCCCTGGTGCTGGTGACGCTGCTGCTTCTGGTTTTTGCTGTGACGGCCCTCAGCCTCGGATTGGCCTTCGCTTTGCCGGGGCACATCGAGTTGATCGCTGTGATTTTTGTGGCCAACTTGCCGTTGCTGTTTGCCAGCACGGCCTTGGCCCCGTTGTCATTCATGCCCACCTGGCTGGGCTGGCTTGCGGCCTTGAATCCCCTTACCTTCGCGATAGAACCCATTCGAGCGGCTTACCAGGGTCCTCTGGACCTTTCGGCCGTTCTGCTGGAGGCCCCCTATGGGGATGTCACCGGCACCAGTTGCCTGCTGATCCTTCTGGTCCTCACCATCGGGCTGTTTCTTGCGATTCGCCCTTTGCTCAACCGCAAACTTTCCTGAATCCGTGCTCTCTTCTCCGTTCCAGCAGCCATCACCTCGACAGAACGCTCTGGCCCAACAGATCCGGGAGGCCCGAACCTCAGGTGATCAGGCCTTGCTCGCGGGTCTGATCAGTCAGTGGGTTCACCGTTACGGCTTTGACGGAGCAGCTGAGCTTGATCTGAGTTTGCCGGAAACTTCAGCTACGAAGCATGGGTTCAGTTCCGTGCCGATGCCTGTCGCGGAGGAGGAGATTGCTCCTGAAGACGACGTTTTGGTTGAGAACGAGGTGGATGGTCAGGTCGAAGTGGTTGCTGAGGACGAGGTGGTCGTTGAAGAAGAGCAGCAGATTGCGGCTGAAGACGACGTGTTGATTGAGAGCGAGGTGATTCCGAACGGGGTGGTCGCTGAAGAAGAACCGATCGTCGAAGACGACGAGAGTGCAGCTGAAGAAAAGCCGCTTCAACGCAGCTTTGCGTCGGCACCTGTGCCTGCCCCGCCGATCAGCACGCCCCGTTCTCTGCGGCGTTGGCTCCCCCACCGGGAGGATGACGCTTTCCCCAAGGCGTCCTGAACAGCATGATTCCCAACCCTGAATCCCTGGATCAGGGCCTGATCGTTTCGGTGCAGGCCCCCCAGGGTTCGCCGATGCGCGATCCCGATGTGATCGCAGCCATGGCGGATGCAGCCCTGCGCAATGGTGCTGTGGGTGTGCGCTTGGAAAGCCCTGAACACATCGGTGCTGTGCGTCGGCGCTGTCCGGATGCCTTGATCATCGGCCTCTGGAAATGCACGTTCCCGGACAGCTCTGTGTACATCACCCCTGGCTGGAAGGAAATTCAGGCGGTGTGGTCTGCGGGGGCCGATGTGATCGCGATCGATGCCACAGCCAGACCGCGGCCTGCAGGGCAGGACCTGGCCGTGTTGATCCAGCGCAGCCGTGATGAGCTGAGGGCCTCTCTGATGGCTGATGTGGATTCGCTCGAGAACGGTCTGCGTGCAGCCGAACTGGGCTGTGACTGGGTTGGGACCACGCTCTACGGCTACACAGAAGACACGGCACAGCAGCGCCCCCCTGCGTTTGATCTGCTCCCCCCACTTCGCGCTGAACTTCCCAGCTCGGTTCGTCTGATCTGTGAGGGGGGAATTGCCTCTCCAGCGGATGCACGGTTGGCATTGCAGGCCGGAGCCGACACCGTTGTGGTGGGGACGGCGATCACCGGAGTGGACCTCCAGGTGATCGCCTATCGCCAGGGAATGATCAGCTGATCACATCATCCCGGGCATGCCCATGCCGCCCATTCCGGGCATGCCCATGCCACCCATTCCGCCCATGCCACCCATGGGGTCGCCGTCTCCGGCGGGAGCTGGTGCAGGGGGTTCCGGCTTGTCGGCAATCACAACTTCGGTGGTGATCAGCAGAGAAGCGATCGAAATCGAATCCTGCACGGCCAGGCGCACAACCTTGGCGGCATCAACGATGCCAGCAGCCATCAGGTCTTCGTAGGCACCACTGAGGGCATTGAATCCCTGGCCGCTGCTGCGCATGCCCGCGATCACAACGTCACCGTTCTGACCGGCATTGGTGGCGATCTGATGAATCGGCGCCGTCAGTGCCCGCTGCACGATCTCAACGCCGGTGCGCTGGTCGCCGTTCAGGGATGAAGCCAGGGCGTCCAGGCTGTCGGAGAGTTGCAGCAACGTGCTGCCGCCTCCGGCAACGATGCCCTCCTCGACGGCGGCACGGGTGGCATTCAGGGCATCCTCGATCCGCAGTTTGCGGTTCTTCAGTTCCGTTTCCGTCGGTGCACCGACCTTGATCACAGCTACGCCGCCGGCCAGCTTGGCGATCCGCTCCTGGAGCTTTTCGCGGTCGTATTCGGATTCGGTGGCCTCCAGTTCACGTCGGATCGCGCCGACGCGCTCGCTCACCGCCTGGCGATGGTCGTCGGTGGCGACGATCGTGGTGCTCTCCTTGCTGATGGTGACGCGGCGCGCCTTGCCGAGATCCTCGAGGGTCACTTTGTCGAGGGTCATCGCCTTGTCTTCGCTGATCAGCGTTCCGCCCGTGAGGATGGCGATATCGGCGAGGGCGGCCTTGCGGCGTTCGCCAAAGGAGGGTGCCCGAACAGCGGCCACCTGCAGAACCCCACGGCTCTTGTTCATCACCAGGGTGGCGAGGGCTTCGCCTTCCACTTCCTCAGACAGGATGAGCAGGGGGGAACCGCTCTTCTGAACGGTTTCCAGCACGGGTACCAGATCCGTGATCGTGCTGATCTTGCGATCCGTCAGCAGGATCAGGGGGTTTTCAAATTCACAGACCTGACGGTCGGCATCCGTCACGAAGTAGGGGGAGCTGTAGCCCCGGTCGAAGGCCATGCCCTCGGTGATTTCCAGTTCCGTTGCCAGAGACTTCGATTCCTCAACCGTGATCACCCCATCGGTGCTCACCTTTTCCATCGCCTCCGCGATCATCCGACCGACTTCGTCGTCTCCCCCGGAGCTCACCGTGGCCACCTGACGAATGGCATCGCCGGCCACGGCCTGGCTCCGCTCGCCCAGTCCAGCCACGACCTGTGCAGCGGCCTTCTCCATGCCTCGGCGGAGTTCCACAGGGCTTGCGCCAGCAGCGGTGTTGCGCAGACCTTCCCGCACCATGGCCTGAGCCAGAACGGTTGCGGTCGTGGTGCCGTCACCGGCCTTGTCCTTGGTCTTCGAGGACACCTGCTGCATCAGCTTGGCGCCAAGGTTTTCGAACGGGTCGTCCAGTTCGATTTCACGGGCGATTGAGTCGCCGTCGTTGACGATGTCGGGTGCGCCGAATTTCTTCTCGAGCACAACGTTGCGACCGCGGGGGCCGATCGTGACCCGCACCGCATCGGCGAGTGCATCAACACCCCGCTCAAGGGCGCTGCGGGATTCGTCAGAGAAGGAAAGGAGTTTGGCCATAGTCGCGGGCACGCCGTTGGTCACTGTCCCACAGCGATGTGGCCCCCGTGGAGAGGCGTTGTGGTGGGGAAAGCCGAATGGTTGGGGGCTGCCCGGATGCCGCTGTCAAATGAACTGATTAGGGTCCGGTCATGGCTGAATCCGGAGCGCTGTTTTTTGTTCTGATGGCGGGGCTGGGCGGTTCGATGGCCCTGGTTTACGTGCCCTTGCGCATCTTTCTCACCGCTACAGCCCGCAGTCGTCGGTTACGCCTGCTCCAGCGCATCCGCCGCCTGCGGGATGAGTTGGCCCAACCCCTTGATTCCTGATCCTGAGGGTCAGGCCATCACCATGCCGCCATCCACCTGCAGCACCTGGCCTGTGATGTAGGCCGCGGCCGGGTCGGCGGCAAGGAAGCGCACGGCCCCGGCCACCTGCTCCTGGGTGCCAAAGGTTCCCAGGGGGATGTCTTTGAGGATGGCCTCCGCATCGAGGTCCTTGGTCATGTCTGTGGCTATGAAACCCGGAGCCACTGCGTTCACGGTGATGCCACGACTGGCGAGCTCTTTGGCGGTGCTGCGGGTGAGACCGATGACGCCCGCTTTGGCGGCGGCGTAGTTGGCCTGTCCTGCGTTGCCCATCAGCCCCACAACGGAGGTGATGTTGATGATCCGACCGCTCTTCTGTTTGAGCATCGGGCGTGCCACGGCTCGCGTGCAGAGGAACACTCCACTGAGGTTGAGGTCGATCACCGATTGCCAATCGTCGGTTTTCATCCGCATCAGCAGGCCGTCCCGCGTGATGCCGGCGTTGTTCACCAACACATCCAAACGGCCGCTGCGCTCCAGCACCGTCTTGATTAGGCCATCCACTTCGGCCTCAACCGACACGTTGGCTTGCAGGGCATAGGCCTTGCCCCCTGCTGTGGTGATGGCAGCGACAACTTCATCGGCTGCGGCGGCGGAACTGGAGTAGTTCACAACCACCTCTGCACCGGCTTCGCCCAGGGCCAGGGCGATCGCCCGGCCGATGCCGCGACCTCCTCCCGTCACCAGGGCGGTCTGTCCGGCAAGAGAAGCGCTGGGAGACATGGAGGCACCGTTGATCGGAGGATCGTACGGAGCCGTCGCCATCCAGCTCAACCCGGCATGGTTTCAATCGTGTCGACGGCCTCCCCAAGCAACGACTGAAAGGTGGCGAGCTGGGTTTTGCTTCCCAGCACGATCAGGAGTTGCCCCGGTGCCATCTGGGTGTCGCCGCCTGGATTGGCGATCAGCTTTCCGTTTTCCCGGATTGCCAGCACCATGGCCCCGCTGCGACGGCCCAGCTCCAGCTCCGCCAGGCTCCTCCCGCGGATCTCCATCAGGTGCTGAGGGTCGTGACTTAGCTGGAATTCCTCGATTTCATAGTCGGAGCCCGCCAACAGCTCCATGAAGTTGAGGGCCAGCGGTCGCAGCGCCGAAGCGGCCATCACCCGGCCACCAGCCACATAGGGACTGACCACCACAGTGGCGCCCGCAAGCCGCAGCTTTGAGGCGGCTTCATCGCTGTTGGCGCGGGCAATCAAGCGGCAATCCGGTCGTAGGTCCTTGGCGCTGAGGATCACGTAAAGATTGGAGGCATCGCTGGGTAGGGCTGCCACGAGGCTGCAGCAGCGTTCCAGACCTGCGTCCAGCAGGGTTTCATCGAGGGTTGCATCGGCCTGAAGCACCCAGAGGCCATTCTCGTCTGCCACGGCCTTTCGTTCTGGATCGGTTTCGATCACCACGAGGGGCACCGCGTCCCGTTGCAGTTGGGCTGCAATCTCCTGTCCGATCCGGCCGTAGCCGCAAAGAATCACGTGGTCGTGAAGGCCTTCCAGCATGCGGAGAAAGCGGAACTCCCGAAGTCTGCGGAAATATCCCGACTCCTTCAGCCCGAGAACGCGTTGGATGGCCAGTTGCACAACCACCAAGCCACCCACCACGATCAAGACGGTGACCAGGCGGCCTGGAGGTGAAAGCGGGGCGACTTCTCCAAAACCGATGGTGCTGATGGTGATCAGCACCATCCAGAGGCAATCGCCCCAGTCCCATCCCTCCGTGATCCGATAACCGAGGGCACCAGCGAAGATCACAGCACTGAGGGCACTGATGGGCCCCCGCCATGGAGCCGTGATCAGCTTCAGCTGTCCCCTGGCTCGGCGCCGCCTCATCGGACGTCTCCTCAGAAACCGAGGGCCGTCAGCACATCACTGCTCTGCAGCGTGGCGAGCTCCTGCGGGCGGCTGAGGCAGCGGATCTCCTGGCGCTCGGGAAGGTCTGCGGCCTCGGCTCCGAGGGCAACCAGGGGGGTGCCGCAATAGGTCGCCAGGCGCTGGGACACCGGGCAGCTGCTGAGCACAACATCGGCATTGGCCACCAAAGCCGCCCGTTTGGTCAGGCTGAGCTCGGCTGGCAGCACCATGCTGCGCAGCGCCGGTAGGCGGCTTTTGATCGTCTCAGGCAGCTGGTGCCATTCCGCTGCAGGCCAGTCATTCGCCTGGCCGGATGGCGACAGCAACAGCAGGGGGCCGTCACCGCTGGGCAGTGCTTCACGGGCTTCCTCAAGCGCCTCTGCCGCAAGGGGCAGGCGGAACTGATCGGCCTTGAGATCAAGGCCCAGGGCTTGAAGAAAGGGGTTCAGACGCTGCGCCGTCCAGCCGGGACCGACGCTGACCTGGTCGGTGCAGGCAAATCCCTCAACCGCCAACCGTTTGGGGATATGGCTCATCGACAGCATCAGGTTCACCTGCTGCCCTTCAGCGAAGTTGATGCAGATCTGAAAGTCGGGTTCGCGCACACAACCGAGCAGGTTGGCCCAGTCCGCAAGGGTGGGGTTGGCCTCGAAGCTGAACGGCAACAGCTTGTCCAGGCACGGCAGAAGCTTCCATGGAGCTGCCTGCTGGGGGTCACAGGCCACCTGCAGGCTGGCGTTGAGCTTCTGGCAGATGTCGGCCAGAGCCGGTAGACGGTCCAGCTGGTCTTCGAGCGAACCCGGGCTCAGGGCAAGAACTCGCATGCAGCGCCGCCATCCATGGTGCGAGCTGATTGTATGGAGGTCGTTTACGCCTGTCTGGGGCAGGAGTCGATTGTGCATCTGTTGATTGCTGCGGCGGGAAGCGGTCGGCGCATGGGTGCGGATCGCAACAAGCTGCTGCTGCCGCTGGCTGGACGCCCCGTCATTGCCTGGACCCTGGAGGCGGCCCTGAATTCCAAGCGGATCGAATGGATCGGGATCGTCGGCCAGGAGGTCGATCGAGAGGCCATCCTTGCGGTGCTGGATGCACCCAGCAAGCCGGTGCACTGGATCCAGGGCGGCAGCACGCGGCAGGAGTCGGTGCTTTGTGGTCTGGCGGGGTTGCCGGAGCAGGCTCGGCACGTCTTGATTCATGACGGCGCCCGCTGTTTGGCTGAACCGGAGTTGTTTGATCGCTGTGCAGCTGTGGTGGAGGCCGGCACGGCGCTGATTGCTGCAACGCCGGTGAGCGACACGATCAAGCGCGTGGGATCTGATGGTGTGATTTGTGAGACGCCGGATCGATCGGAGCTTTGGGCTGCGCAGACGCCGCAGGGCTTTGCCGTTGATCAGCTGCGTCGCGGCCACGCTGAGGCGGTGGCTCAGGGCTGGACGGTCACCGACGATGCGTCGTTGTACGAGCGTCTGGGGTGGCCTGTGCAGGTCTTGGATGCCGGCCCCGCCAACATCAAGGTCACCACACCGTTTGACCTCACCGTGGCGGAGGCCGTGCTCGCCCTCAGGTCAGCAGGCTGAGCCGGCCGTTTTCGCCGTCCAGGCGTGCCATCGCCCCCATGGGCAGGGCTGCGTTTCCGGATCGGTGACCAACGGGCAGGTCCATCACTCTGGGAATGCCGAGATCGGCCGTGCGTTCCTCAAGAACCTGCTCAAGGTTGAAGCTTTCGGAGGCGTCTCTGGTTTCATCGGCGCACCCTTCGAAATTGCCAAATGCCAGACCCGCCAGGCCCTGCAAGCTGCCATTCAGCCTCCACTGAGTCAGCATCCGATCAATGCGGTAAGGCGCTTCACCCACGTCCTCCAGCACCAGAACGGCTCCCTTGAGGGGGGGCACGAAACGGCTTCCCAACAGGTGGGTGGCCACGGTCAGATTGGCCACGAGCAGGGGACCGCTTCCCACCCCGTCGCCGCCACCCCGACCTTGCAGCTCAGGAACGGTGTTGCCGAAGAGCAGGTTGCGCAAGCGGTCTCGGCTCCATTGCGGCTCCTCCGCAAGTGTTGTGAGCAAGGGGCCATGGATGCCCCCCGCAAACCCTGCTGCCTGGCGGGCCCAGAGCAGAGCTGTCACGTCGGAAAAGCCCAACAGCCAGCCGCTCTGCCAGCGGATGGGCTGCTCCAGCAGCCGAGCAGCCCCCCATCCACCGCGCGCACAGGCGAGCAGCGCTGCCGGTTCTGCCGGATGCAGATCGGCATGGCGCGTGTCATCGCGCCCTGCGAAGTAGCCCCAACGTCGGCTGGCCAAGGTCTGGGGTTGAACATCGAGGCCCCAGCTCTGCAGGACCGCAATGCCCTCCTGCAGCTTGATGTCGTCCTGCAGGGCTGAACTGGCGGCCACGCAGGCCACACGGTCTCCAGTGCGGAGCGGAGGAGCCGGGGTGATGTGCATCAGGCTCCCCATCCCCTGGCCAGAACCAGGCCGAGCCAGAGCAGCGTCCCTGCCTGCACCTGCTGGGCGAAGTGCTTCCCGTAGGTGCCCATGGAGGCATCCTGTTTGTTCAAGGGGTTGCAGCTGAGCTGCATGAAGACGGCGGCAAGCAACCAGAGAGGCCAGAACGGTGCTGGGATCTGAGCCGACCATGCCGCTATGGCAAGGGTGATGGCTGTCACGAGGTAGCAGCCCCGCACCACAGGAACCACGCGGGATCCGAGGCTCAGGGCGCTGCTGCGCAGGCCGAGGCGGGCATCGTCACGTCGGTCGGCCATGGCATAGACCGTGTCGAAGCCGAAGGTCCAGACCACGGTTGCCAGCCAACTGCACACCAGGGCAGGACTCCCGCTCAAGGCGGCCGTGGCTGCGGCCCAGGGGATCAGCACTGCGAAGCCCCAGCACAGCGCCAAGATCGCCTGGGGGAAGGCGAACCACCGCTTTGCCGATGGATAGCCAAGGATCGGCAGCACGGCCGTGCAGGCCAGGGCGAGACAGAGCCCGAGGCTGGCGGCCGGCAGACTCAGCACAACAGCCAGGCTGAGGCCCAGCAAGATCAGCAGCAGAGCGAAGGCTGGCCCTCGGTGCAGCGCACCTCTGGCCAGAGGCCGATGTTGGGTGCGTTCCACCTGGCCGTCGAAGCGCTGGTCCCACAGGTCATTGGCGATGCAGCCTGCTCCGCTCACCGCCAGGCCCCCCAGCAGGATCTGCAGGATCAGCACAACACTGGGGGGAGCGCTTGGATTCAGCCAGAGGGCCCAGCCTGCTGGGATCAGCAGAATCAGCCGGCCGGTGGGTTTGTTCCAGCGGAGCAGTTCGATCCAAGGCTGAAGACGGGCAGAGCTGCTGATCACAATCAACGGGATTTGAAGAACCCTAGTCAGGGCCCGATGGCCTCGGCCGTCAGTGTCAGAGTGGACTTCATTGCCGCTCTGACGTTGATGCTGGATGCCAAGGCCCCAGCCCAGCCAACGGAACAGAACAACGGCGCGTCGCAGGCAGTGAACGCTGATCAGCGTCGGATCGCCGCCATCGATATCGGGACCAATTCCTTTCATCTTCTGGTGGCAGCCGTTGATCCGAAGCTGCGCACGTTTCGGATCATCCAGGCCGAAAAGGCCACCACGCGTCTGGGGGAGCGTGATCCCGAGACCGGTGAGCTGACCGCGGCGGCGATGCAACGGGGGCTGGAAACCCTTCGCCAGTTCAGAGATCTCGCCGCCAGTCACCGGGTTGAGCAGATCGTCACAGCGGCGACGAGTGCCGTTCGAGAAGCACCCAATGGTCGCGATTTCCTCCAGACCATCCTCGACGATCTGGGGATAGAGGTGGATCTGGTCAGCGGCCCCGAGGAGGCACGGTTGATCTATCTGGGCGTCCTCTCAGGAATGCCGTTTGGAGACCGTCCGCATCTTCTGCTCGATATCGGCGGTGGCTCTACGGAACTGATCCTTGCCGATGGTCGTGATGCCCGCGCCCTGACCAGCACCCGTGTGGGGGCTGTGCGACTCCAGCGGGACTTTGTTCGGGATGATCCGATGCCCCCTCAACGGCGGTCATTCCTGCAGGCCTTCATTCAGGGGTCGCTTGAACCTGCGGTCGACAAAGTGCGTCGCAGGATCAAACCCGGTGAAACTCCTGTTTTGGTAGCCACCAGCGGCACGGCGATGGCGATTGGCTCCCTTGCGGCGAGTGAAGAGGAGCGCCCACCCCGCAAATTGCATGGGTATTGCGTTACCCGGCAGAGCCTGAATCAGGTGGTTGATCGTTTGATCACGATGACTCCTGCGCAGCGACGGGAGTTGGCTCCCATCAACGATCGTCGGGCCGAAATCATCGTTCCCGGTGCGCTGATCCTGCAAACCACCATGAAGATGCTGGGTGTGGGGGAGTTCGTGCTCAGTGAGCGGGCGCTCAGGGAAGGTTTGATCGTTGATTGGATGCTTCGTCAGGGTCTTCTGGAAGACCGCTTCAGCTTTCAGAGCAGCATTCGGCAGCGCACTGTGCTCCATCAGGTGCAGCGCTTTGCGGTGAACCAGAGCAGGGCTGAACGGGTTGCCAGCCATGCCCTAAGCCTCTATGACGCCACGCGAGGCGTGATGCATGACGACAGTGGCGAAGGGCGTGAACTGCTTTGGGCTGCCGCCATGCTCCATACCTGTGGCCAGCACATCAACATCAGCGCCTACCACAAGCACACCTGGTACTTGATTCGTCATGGTGAGCTGCTGGGCTATTCCGAGGCGGAGCACCTGATGGTGGCGGCCATTGCCCGCTATCACCGCCGCAGCCTGCCGAAGAAACGCCATGAGTCCTGGCAGCTTGTGGCCACCCGAGACAACCGTCGCTGTGTTCATCAGATGGCCCTGCTGCTGCGCTTGGCCGCGGCTCTGGATCGCAGGCCTGAGCCGGTGATCTCAGCACTCCGCATCCATGCGGTGAAGGGAAGTCTGGATCTGGAGATCGTCCCTGAGCGGGTCAACCAGAACGTCAGCCTTGAACAGTGGAGCTTGGAAGGCTGCGCTGAGGTGGTGAAGGAGGCGGTTGGCGTGAATCTGCGCGTCAGGGTGCAGGGCTGAGCGGGATCCAGCGGATGTCATCCACAGCGCCAAGGGTGCGTGTCTCGCCGTCGGGAGAACTGAGCTGCACTAGATCAGGCCGGCCGGCGTAGATCTCCACCAGGTCGGGATTGTCAATCCTGCGCTCACCTTTCAGTAGCCCTTCGAATTCCACAACTCCCTCACGCCGTAGGGCGATCCAGCTGGGTTCGCTGCTGCTGATCGTGAGGCCCAGGTCGGCCGTTGGTGGCGCTGAAACGATGAGGGCATCGCGCTCATCTGCAACCTTGGTCACCTCCAGATCGGTTTCGCTTGGCTCAAGGGTTGGATTGGCAGGCTTCAACCCCTGGGCGAAGCGCGTCAACTCGGAGGCGTTGCTCCACACAACAAAGCCAAGGCCAGCAAGCCCGGCGAGGGCCACGAGGGGAAGTGGATTGAATGTTCTTCGGTTCTGAGGAGCGATGCCCCGCGGTGTTGCCCAGGGAGTCGCCCGTTTGGGCGGTTTGGTGGTGAGGGGGCCGAGGGTTTGAACCATGGCATCAGCATCCAAACCCAGATGCGAACTGATCCGGCGCACCATGGCCTTGATGAACACGGGTTCAGGCAGTTCGGTTTGATCGCCCCGTTCCAGTGCTGCCAGTTGCTCCTCGCCCATGTGCAGCTGGCTGGCGAGTTGGTTCTGGCTCAGGCTCGCAGCAGCCCGCGCCTCGGCCAACTGTCGCCCTGCTTCAACCAGGCCCGTGGCTTTGCCCTGGTCGTCCGCAAGACTCCGCTCGTTCATCAATGGGTCGATCGACCTCGTTCAAAGCTGAACTTAGGCCGATCCAACAGTGCAGTCAGCACCAAAAGGATTAAATCCCACCAAAAAATATGGGCGATACTGGATTCGAACCAGTGACCCCTTCCGTGTGAAGGAAGTGCGCTACCACTGTGCTAATCGCCCGCACAAATTGATCTTAAACCACCGCCTATTGGGGTTTCGGACGGAACAGGTGGTCGTGGTCAGGCGAGTAAAGCCGTGAGCGCTGGGGACCACCGGCAAGGGCCGGACTCACCACATAAAGCGTTGTGCGAATCAGATTGCGTTCCCGACTCACCGCAGCCATCTCCCTGAGAAGGACAACGGTGAGCATCTGATCAGGCCAGCTCACCCGATGTCCGATGGCCACGGGCGTGTCGGCGGGGTAGTGCTCCAGAAGGGTGGTTTGCACCTCTTCAACGTGTCGTGCACTCAGATAGATGCAAAGGCTGGCGCGCAGGGCGGCCAGCCGATCCAGCTGTTCCCGTTCCGGCACGCCCGTGCGGCCCCCAGCGCGACTGAGAACAATGGTTTGCACCACGCCTGGGAGGGTGAGTTCGCTGGCGAGTCCGGCGGCTGCCGCTTGGTAGGCGCTGATCCCGGGAATCACTTCCACAGGGATTTCGGCGTCGCTCAGGGCGCAGATCTGCTCGTTGATGGCGCTGTAGAGCGCCGTGTCTCCATCGTGAAGCCGCACCACCCGTTTGCCCTGGCGCTGCCGGTCGATGAGCAGCGGGATCAGCTCTTCGAGCGTGGTGGTGCTTGTGCGGATGCGTTCGCAATCCGCCGGCGCCAGATCGGCGATGGCTGGAGAGACCAGTGAATCGGTCCAGATCAGCACGTCGGCCTTGTTCAGGCGGTCAGCCGCGCGAAGAGTGAGCAGGTCTGGAGCACCGGGGCCTGCGCCGACGAAACTGACAACGTGACTCAACTGCGTTGGCCTGATGGATCAGGCAGGGGTCGCTTCCGTTGATATAGCCACCAAAGCCCCAGGACGCCGAGTGCAACCAGGGTGCAACTCATCAATTGGGCGATGCGGATTCCCCCGTCGCAAGCCGGTGGAAGCGAACCGATGCAGAGAGGATCAATGCGCAGACCTTCGATCCAGACACGGCCAAGGCTGTAGCCCACCAAATACACACAACTCATGGCGCCCGATGGGAGCATCCCAGGAGCTTTGAGTCCGCGGCGAAAGAGCAGCATCAGCAGTCCGAAGAGCAGCAGGTTCCAGATCGATTCGTAGAGGAACGTCGGGTGGAAAAATTCCGACGTGCTGTACATCACAGGGCGGCTCTGCGCCGGGATGAACAGCTTCCACGGCAGGTCAGTTGGAACCCCGAAGGCCTCGGAATTGAAGAAATTCCCCCAGCGACCGATGGCCTGTCCCAAGGCCACGGAGGGAACCAACACATCCAGCACATCCCAGAAAGGTTGCTGGCGCCAGCGGCAGAACAGGATCAGCGTGATTGTTCCTGCCAGCAAAGCACCGTGTATGGCGATCCCTCCCTCCCAGATGGCCAGGGCCTTGAGCGGGTTGGAGGCGTAGTTGTGCCACTCGAAGGCCACGTAGTAAATCCGTGCTCCGATCACGGCAAACAGCACGAGCACGGGCAGCAGATCGCTGACCAAGCCGTTCTCCAGCTGTCGAAGCTTGGCCAGTCGGCTGGAGAGGTTCAGTCCAATCAAGACGGCTGTTGCAATCAGCAGCCCGTACCAACGCAGGGGAAGGAACCAGTTTTGGGTGTGAGGCAAAAATTCCCCTGGCGACTGGAAGGTCGCCAGGGGAAACAGGGCTTCAACAGCCATAGCGATCAGAAGTTGCCTTCAGCGGCCTGAACCTTTTCGATCTGCTTCTTCTTCAGCACCAGCATGATCTGAGCCAGAGCCACCGCCGCGAAGAAGGCGAGCAGGCCATAGATCCGAACGGGGTTCTGCAGAACAATCTCTGCGTCCACTTGGCCGAAGCCGCCCACGTTGGGGTCGTTGGTCAGGGCAGCACCGGCTTCGATGCTGTCACCAACGCTGACCAGAACTTCAGGACCAACCGGAATGGTCTCGCTCAAGCTGCTGCCGTCAGCAGCCTTGATGCTGACCACGCTGGCGCCATTGTCGCCGGGTTCGATGGAGGCAATGGTGCCGCTGGCAGGAGCCGTGTAGACGGTGTTGTTGCTCTTCTCACCTGTGGGATACACCTGGCCACGGCCACGGTTGCCACCCACGTGGATCTGGTACTTGCCGAAGTGGATGTTGTTGTCGGTGGCGGGATCAGGGGACAGCACAGGGAAGACGATCTCTTGGTGCTCATCACCAGGAATCGGTCCCACCAGCAGGATGTTGGGCTGGTCGTCGCTGTACTGGGTGAAGTAGACGCCTTCTGTTTCTTCCTTGATCTCGTCGGTCCAGCGGTCCTGAGGAGCCAGGGTGAAGCCATCAGGAAGCATCACAACAGCGCCCACCTGCAGACCCACATCGCTGCCGTCGGCACCGATCTCCTGCAGGCCCTTTTCGTAAGGAACCTTGACGCTGGCGGTGAAGACGCTGTCGGGGAGGACCGATTGAGGAACTTCAGCCTGGGTCAGCTTTTTGGCCAGGTGGCAGTTGGCACAAACAATCTTGCCGGTGGCTTCCCTGGGGCTGTCGTAGTTCTGTTGAGCCCAGAAGGGATAGGCCCAGCTGGCAGCCGGAGCGATCAGCAGAGCCAGTCCGATGACCAGCGATCCAAGGAAAAGCGAGAGGTGACGACGCATGGGACGGTGAGGGGATGCAGGCGTAGGGAAGGGAAAGATCAGGCCCACCAGGGCTTATCACCAGTTCGGAAGTCGGTCTCGGTCCACTGGCTCACGAACACGTTGTCGTTCTCCACGCTGACGTTCGCCAGGGCCAGGGAGAGAGGGGCAGGGCCACGGACCACTTTGCCGGTGGCGTCGTACTGACTGCCATGACAGGGGCACATGAACTTGTTGGCGCCGCTGTTCCAGGGAACAACGCAACCGAGGTGGGTGCAGATGGCGTTGATGCCGTAGCTGCCGATGGCGTCTTCGCCTTCAACGATCAAATAGGTGGGATCGCCTTTGAGGCCCTGCACCAGGCTGCGATCGCCCTCGGGGTGGCTGGAGAGCCAGCCGCTGGCTGTGATCGGGTTGCCCAGCTCATCCTTGGCGCTGGTGCCACCGCCACTGCCCGCGGCCTTGGGGGGGATGAAGTAGTTCGCCACCGGGTAGAGGGCTCCCAGGGCCACACCGGTGACGGAGCCGAACGTCAGCAGATTCATGAACTGCCGACGACCCATTCCGGGCACATCGCTCGAGGAGAGTTGGGTCATGGCGGACGTTCATCCAGCTCAGAATGGCGTCCATTATGGATGCTTAAGTGCTTGTCAAGCTTTGCAACGACAGGCGTCTACCTACCCCTGCCGCTTCATCTTCTGTGCTTGAAATCGCCAAGCCCGTGCCCGAGCCGCCGCTCAGTGTTGACGAGGTGATGGCCTGCTTACGCCAGCGCTGGCGGGCGACTTACGACCTTCAGCTGGTGGTTCGACGCCGTCGTTTGTACCTCCAGGTGATGTGGGCCTATCTCGAGCAACAGTCGTTTCCGATGGACCTTGAGGCCTATCGGCAGCATCTCGGTGAGGTGCTGGATGTTGTGAATCGTCTTGGTTTGGCGGGTGAGGTGCGCCAATGGCTCGGTTCCACCCGTGACAAACCCCGTCTTGGTAAGGCGTTGAGTCTTCCGCTGGAGGCGACAGGGCCGGAGGCGGAAACGCTGATCAAGGAGTTTCTGGTCTGAAGGATTCGGTCAGGGCCACCAGGCCGACGCCGATCAGGAACAGTGCCGTGATCGCTCCAGCCAGCAGCAGCATCGTGATCGGATCGGTGGATGGCGTCAGCACAGCTCCAGCCAGGGCTGAGCCCAGAACAACCCAGCGCCAGGCCCCAAGCATCGGCCGCCAGCGCACCAGCCCCAGGGCCCCGAGGAGCAGTTGCAGAACAGGGAGCTGAAACGCCAGCCCGGTGGCCAGCATCAGCAGCAGAACAAAATCCAGATACCGCTCGATCGACCAGAGCGGCTCCACCACATCGGCGCCGTAGCTCACCAGAAAACGAAGGGCGGCTGGCACCAGGGCCCACCAGGCAAAGGCCAGGCCCGCCATGAACAGAACCGCGGAGCCGGCGACGGCAGGGGCGATCAGGCGTCGTTCGCGGATCGTCAGGCCCGGCAGCACGAAGGCCAGGATCTGAAACAGCACATAGGGCAGGGCCAGGGTGAGGCCGGCGTAGCCGGCCACCTTCAGTGAGACGAATAAAAACTCGCCCGGTGCCAGTTGAAGGAAATGAATTCCGCTTGCTGGCGCTTCCAGCAGGCGCACCAGAGGTTTAACCCCCAGCAGGCAGGTCAGCGCTGCAACAACAACGGCCAGCAAGCTGCGCAGAACCCGTTGACGCAGTTCCTCCAGGTGATCCACCAGGGGCATCTCCACCTCATTGGGCAGATCTGCATCGCCAGGTGCCCTCCCAATGCGAATGGGCGGTGGTGGCTGCAGAGCTGGGGGACCTTCGGGGCGCTCAGACACGGACGCAGGACGGGCGGCGCAACAGGTCAGCCCGAATGTGGGCTCAGGCTAGGGGCAAGCAGCCGCTCTTCCGCGCCCTGGGGATCCCCCCAGCGGATTTCAGCTTGTCCATGGCGCACGGTGCCCGGGCCGGCACCGGGAATGCGCTGCAGCTGATCGGTGGGCACCATCACCACCGCCACCCGCGTGTTGCCCCGCGCGCGGCTGAAATAGGCCGCTAGGTCCGTTGCCATCGCCAGATCGGATTCCTCGGCCAGCCCGTTGGAGCTCTTCAACACCACGTGACTGCCTGGGCATTCCTGGGCGTGAAACCAGAGGTCACCACTGCGGGCCTGGCGCAGCGAGATCCAGTCGTTCTGGCGGTGATTCCGCCCCACCTGCACCTTGAGACCTCCGGGAGTGTTCAGTTCCAGCGGTTTGGGTTGGTCCCGTTGACGCTGCTGTCGCGTGCTGCGACGGCGTTCCTTGGGCTGTAACAGCTCATCGAGTTCCTCCCGCAGATCATTCAGGGCGGCGAGGCGCGCCGGGCCGTCCTGCCAGGTGGCACTCAGTTGATCTTCGATGAAGGTTTCGCTCGCGCTGATCAGCTCAAGCCGTTGCTGATGGTGCTCCAGCCGCTGCTCAAGGATCGGGCGCGATCTCCGCAGTTTTTTGGCCCTGCGATAGAGCGACTGGGCTTCATCGACCTGGTCGCGGCTTGGGTTTCCGAGGCAGAGGAGAGCGTCCGCCTGGCGTTGAAGAGCCTCGTGCCCTTCGGTGGCCTTCAGGCGCTGGTGTTGGTCCTGCTGGGCTGCCTGTTCTTTGCTGCGCCAACGCTCCAGGCGTTGACGCAGGTCTTGGCTGACCCGTGCCAGGGCCCGTTGCTCTTGGGATTGCTGGTGCAGGGATCCCAGGGTGAGCGCCAGAGCGGGCTGTGGATGCACTTCACCCTGGGGAGACCCCCAGACCCGGTAACGACCGTCGTTCTCCACCACCAGGGCGAACTGCTCACGCTCGAGCTGGTCCAACCAGAGGGACCAGCGTTCAAACAGGTGGCACCAGTGGCGTGCATCCAGGCTGTCCACCGGGGTGTTCAGATGGTCGCCGGCGAGCTGTAGAGCAAGGGCTGGGCTGATCCCCTGATAGGTCTGCTGCAGGGCCTTGCGCAGGGCGATCGGAACGAGAGAGAGCCGCTCCTTCCAGCGTTCAAAGCCCTCCGTTGGATCCGGTGCCAACCCCTGCAGCATCGGGGGTGGGCTGTAGGAATCACCGGTGGAGAGAGGGCGCACGCGGGACTGATGGTCTCGGACCTGTCGCCCCAGGGCAATGATCCGGCGCTGCTCATCCAGCAGCAGCAGGTTGCTGTGCCGTCCCATCAGCTCCAGCACGAGCACCCGCTGGATCGGTTCCCCAGGGCGTTGGGCAAACCGGAATTCCACCACCCGTTCAAAACCACGCTGGTGGAGCTCCACCAGAGCCAGCTGGCGAAGGCTGTGTTGCAACTGTTGGGCGAAGGTGCTGCCGCTGCCGCTGCGCGGGGGAGGGTTGACCTCCACCAGCCGAGGGGCCTCGGCTTGCCAGCTCAGTTCCAGCCACACCATCCCCTTGAGGCTGCGGCATCCCAGTTGAATCGTTGCCGGGTCCGGTTGTTGGGCCTTCTCGAAGCGGCTGGGCACCAGCTTTGGGCGCAGATCCCAGAGCACCGCGCGCAGCGTGGTGAGATCCATTGGCTGCAGGCTGGTGGAGGCGATCACCTGGAGCACCGGGTGGGGCATTGGGGCTTCCTACTCTGCTGACCCACGCAGACGCCGCGATGTCCACCAGTGGAAAGCTCACCTTGATCACCGGCCCCAGTGGAGTCGGCAAGGGAACGCTGGTGAACCAGCTGCTGGAACGGCACCCCCAGATCTGGCTGTCGGTGTCGGCCACCACCCGTTCTCCGCGCCAGGGGGAGCAGAACGGCATCAACTACTTCTTCCACAGCCGTTCGGGGTTTGAGGCCTTGGTGGAGCAGGGAGGTTTTCTCGAGTGGGCGGAATTCGCGGGGAATTGCTACGGCACCCCCCGAGGTCCTGTGGAAGAACAGATGGCGGCGGGGCGCCCTGTGCTTCTGGAGATTGAGTTGGAAGGTGCCCGCCAGGTGCGTCGCAGTTTTCCGGACGGTTTTCAGATTTTTCTGGCTCCCCCCAGTTTTGAAGAATTGGAGCGCCGGATCCGTGGGCGCGGAACCGATGCGGAGGATGCCATTCAGCGCCGCTTGACTCGCGCTCGCGAGGAGCTCGAGGCCCAACAGGAATTCGATGCTGTTGTGATCAATGACGATCTCGAATCAGCGTTGAACCAGGTGGAGACGCTGATGGGGCTGGGATAAAGCAGAGCTCCTTTTTGCAACGCTGATCGTCGTAAACCTGTCTTTCGCAACAGGGGCAGGCACAAAAAAAGGGAACCCGAAGGTTCCCTTGCCTCTAGAAAATCAACCCAGATTCACATCGGGTGGAAGAGAAGATCGGGGAAGAAGCGGTTCCACTCGATCAGGATTCCTGCGGTGGCGGTGAACCAAATGGCTGCAACCACTGGAGCTGCGGTCAGAAACTTGTTCATTGTTGAGGGAGCAATGGTTGAAGTCGTTTGAATCAGCGTGGTGAAACAGTCACCTTGCTGTCGTCTTCGAGCAGCTTGCCGCTGGTGAATTCACCGAAGGCAGCCAGAGGCCAGGTGGCAGCAGCCAGAAGGCTCTTGATGGCGATGCTGCGATCGATGAAGATTTCGTACTGGGCAGCATTCTTGCCGCGAGTTGCTTTCAGGTACTCACGACCGGCCCAACCGATGCAGCCGGCGACGTACAGGAACATGATCCCGGGATACACAAAATCACCGGCGTGGCTCCAGCGGCCATCGACGATCAGGTGGGGAAGGCCATCCTCACCACAGGAGGCCTGGCTGTACATCTCGAAGCGAGCTTTGGCCTGAGGCGTGGTGGCAGCGGCAGCACGCTGCTGGAAGCGGGCGCTTTCTGAGCAGGGGGTGAGGCCAGCCACATCCGCCTTGGCGACGGGGGCGAAGCCGAACACCAGGAGTGCTGAAAGCACGACGGCGAAGAGACGACGCATCGGAACAATTCCTCTGAACGGTGCCCCGAAAGGGCAAGATGTCACAAGTCGGAGAGTAGGGGAGGCGCATCGCTTCGATGCATGCAGTGCTTGCCCTCGAAACAAGTTGTGACGAGTCCGCTGCAGCGGTCCTGCGCCGTCACGCGGATGGGCGAATCGAGGTTCTGGCGTCGCGGATTGCATCTCAGGTTGAGGAGCATGCCCGTTGGGGTGGTGTTGTGCCCGAAATTGCGTCGCGCCGCCACGTTGAGGCCCTGCCGGGGCTGGTGGAGACCGTGGTTGACGAGGCGGGTGTCGCTCTGGGGCAGCTGGATGCCATCGCGGCCACGATCACTCCAGGTCTGGCCGGGGCTCTGATGGTGGCCTCGGTGACGGGTCGCACCCTCGCTGCGCTGCATCAGCGCCCCTTTCTCGGCGTTCATCACCTGGAGGGCCATCTGGCCTCGGTGATGCTTGGAGATGCCCCACCGCAGGTTCCTTATCTGGTGCTGCTTGTGAGCGGGGGCCACACGGAGCTGATCCTGGTGGCTGACGACGGCGGGATGACGCGGCTCGGCCGAAGCCATGACGATGCCGCTGGAGAAGCTTTCGACAAGGTGGCCCGCCTGCTTGGTCTGGGATACCCCGGAGGCCCTGCCATCCAGGCTGTAGCCGAAACGGGTGATGCAACGCGCTTTCGCCTGCCCAAGGGGCGGATTTCATTGCCGGGCGGCGGTTTTCACCCCTACGACTTTTCCTTCAGTGGTCTGAAGACCGCCATGCTCCGCACTGTGGAAACTTTGCGGCAAAACCCTGATCCGCTGCCTCTTGCCGACCTGGCGGCCAGTTTTGAACAGGTGGTGGCCGATGTTCTGGTGCAGCGCAGTCTTCGCTGTGCTGAAGACCATGGTGTTCAGCAACTGGTGATGGTTGGGGGCGTCGCAGCGAACCGTCGCTTGCGCCAGAGCATGCTTGAACAGGGGAAGCAGCGGGGCATAACGGTCTCCATCGCTCCGCTGGCCTTCTGCACCGACAACGCCGCCATGATCGGGGCTGCGGCCTTGCTGCGTCTGGGCCAGAACCCTGCTTGCACGTCTCTTGAATCCGGCGTTGCAGCTCGCTGGCCCTTGGATCAGGCCAATGCGCTTTACACACCAGACCCACCTTTTTAGGAAGCCTTTAGGCTTGAAGGGCACTGCTCGGTCTCTGCGTGTTGGACCAACCGGAAACCAGGTCAGATGCTCCGGAACCCGTGGAGGCTGATGAGCTGAACGCCTGGAAGCGTGGCTTCACCCCACAGGCCGAAATCTGGAACGGTCGTCTGGCGATGATCGGCCTCTCCGCAGGGATCGCTGTTGTTCTTTTGGTGCGTGTGTTCAGCGGTGGCTGATCAGCTTCGGCCCCGCAGGGCCTGAGCCAGCTCGTTGGGTTTGAGGCTGACGGCCACCGCTTGATCACCGTCAATGCGACCCGACTCCACCAGGGCCAGCAGCGATTGATTGGTGGTCACCATCCCATCGAATCCGCTGCGCTCCATGATCTCCTCCACCTCATCGAGAGCCCCCCGCTGGATGTAGTCCTTGCAGGCGTCGGTGTTGATCAGAATGTCGTGATACGCCGTCCGTTTTCCATCTGTTGTCTTGATCAATCCCTGGGCGATCACCCCCAGCAGCGATTCGGACAACGAACGGCGCACACTCTCCTGCTCTTCAGGCGGATACATGCCGAGAACCCGTTCCACGGTCTTCACTGCAGAATTGGTGTGCAGCGTTCCGAACACCAGGTGGCCGGTCTGGGCCGCTTCCAGGGCCGTTGAAAGGGTTTCCTGATCCCGGATTTCGCCCACCAGAATCACATCGGGGTCTTCCCGCAGAGCAGCCCTCAAGGCGTTGTGGAATCTGAGGGTGTGCAACCCCACTTCCCGGTGCCGGATGAGGGACTTGCGGCTCTCGTGCACGAACTCGACGGGATCCTCGATCGTGAGGATGTGGCGTGCCTCGTTGCGGTTGATCCAATCGATCATGGCCGCCAGGGTTGTGCTTTTGCCGGACCCTGTCGGACCGGTCACCAGGATCAGTCCCTTCGGCCGGGCCGCGAGGCTCTCCAGCACGCTGGGGAGATTCAGCTGCTCCATGGTGAGGATCGTCTGCGGAATCAGGCGCAGCACCATCGCCGGCCCCCGCAGTGAATCCATCAGGTTGATGCGCACGCGCACGAAGGGGAAGGCATGGGAGCCGTCAAATTCCTTGTCGCGGTTGAAGCCATCGATCTGCTGTGGCGTCAGGATTTCCTGGAGCCATCCCTGAAAGACCTCGGCGCGGGTGACCGGCCATTCCGTGCCCTGCATGTCTCCCCGGGCCCGGTAGCGCGGCACTTCCCCAACCCCCAGGTGGACATCGGAATAGCCGGCATCATGGGCGATTTGAACGATCTTCTCGAGGCTTGGAGAGCCATCTGCAGCGGATCGGGGCGCCGGGTTGTGAACCTCCCGAGATCGTTCTGGGCTACGGGCGGCGGTTGGGCGCGGCGGGAAGCTGGGGGGGAAAACCGGCTGAGCCACGTTGATGGCGAGGGATCTGTTTTCAGGATCGTCTCGATGCTGGAACTGGCAAGGATTTCTCACTGTTCTCTCCGGGTTAACGCCCGTAAACTCCAGCGGTCCGTCTGGATGGAATGGCTGAACAGCCCCGCGTCACGATCGTTCTGGGAACGCGTCCGGAGGCGATCAAGCTGGCTCCGGTCATCCGGACGTTCCAAGCCTGTGATGCATTGCAGACCCGTGTCGTCCTGACAGGTCAGCACCGCGAAATGGTGGGCCAGGTGATGGATCTGTTCCATCTCCAGGCGGATCAGGATCTCAATCTGATGGCACCCCGTCAGACCCTGACCCATGTCACCTGTGCTGCGCTGCAGGGGCTGCGGGAAGACTTTCAGGCCTACCCCCCGCAGTTGGTTCTGGTGCAGGGCGACACCACCACGGCGTTTGCCGCTGGTTTGGCTGCGTTTTACGAGCAGATCCCGGTTGGTCATGTGGAGGCCGGCCTGCGCACGGACAATCTTCTGGATCCCTTCCCGGAAGAAGCCAACCGTCGGCTCCTTTCTCAGATCGCAACCCTTCATTTCGCGCCGACGCTCAAGGCTGAATCCAACCTGAAAGCATCCGGGGTGGTCGGGGAGATCTCCGTGACCGGCAACACCGTGATCGATGCCTTGTTGTTGATGGCGGAATCGGCGCCGGATGTTCAGTTCGATGGCCTCAACTGGGATCAACAGAGGGTGATCCTCGCCACGGTGCATCGCCGTGAAAACTGGGGTGAGCGGCTGCACGACATCGCTGCAGGAATGCTGCAGGTGCTTGAGCGCTACCCCGATACGGCGCTGCTGCTGCCGATGCACCGCAACCCGACGGTGCGTGAACCGCTGCAGGCCCTGCTTGGAAGCCATCCCCGAGTCGTTCTGACCGAACCTCTTGACTACGACCGTCTCGTTGCAGCGATGAAAGGTTGCTGCCTGTTGCTCACCGATTCCGGTGGTCTCCAGGAGGAGGCCCCTGCGCTCGGTAAACCCGTGCTGGTTCTGCGGCGAACCACAGAGCGGCCGGAGGCCGTTGATGCGGGCACCGCCCGGCTGGTGGGTACCGATCCCGATGTGATCCTGGAGGAGACCTCGCGGCTGCTTGGGGATGCCACGGCCTATCAAGAGATGTCCCGCGCCGTTAACCCCTTCGGCGATGGTCACGCCAGCGAACGCATCCTTGAACGCTGTCGGCGACAGCTCGGGGTCTGAAGCGTCCCTCAGCAGCGATGGCTGTTACCGCTGGTGGCTGCGGCGCTGCCTGGGTGCCGGCGAAGGGTGCCTCCTTTTCGTGGGTCTGAATCCCTCGAGAGCTGATGGCCAGCGTGATGATCCGACCCTGCGCCGCTTGATCTGCTTTGCCAGGCAATGGGGATATCGGGAGTTGCTGGTGCTGAATCTGTTCGCCCGGATGTCGCCGTCTCCGGCGGCGCTGCTGCGGGTGAAGGACCCCATCGGTGAGCAGAACGACGCGATCTTGAACCGCTGGTTCAACCACTGGTCCCGAACATCTGGGGTTGATCTCTGGTGTGGATGGGGGGCGAATGGGGCGCGATGGGACCGGGCTCAGCTGGTTCTTGGAATCATTCAGCGTTTGCTGCCGAACCGCCGACGCTCTGTTCCCGACTCGCCGCATCCTCTGATGCTGGGGCAGACGGCCTCGGGGCAACCGCGCCATCCGCTTTATGCCCCGCGTAACGCCTGTCTTCGCCCTCTTCTCTGGGCAGACACGGAACCGATCCGTCATCCTGTGGGGACCGTGATGGATGTCTTTCCGCGCTGATGTCCCGTACGCCCCGCCGCTACGCCGTCCATCTCCACCTTGTGGGAGGGCAAACCGAACGGGTGTTTTTTCCGAAACTCGAGACCTTCCAGGAGTGGTACCAAGGGGTGGTCAATGCCGAGAACCAGGGCGGTTTCGTCAACGTTCCCCTCAGTGATCTGGAGGGCGAGTATCTGGTCGTACGCCCCCAAGCGGTGATCGGCGTGCGCGTGGAACCTCAGTTCTCTTCTGTCGATGACGCCTGAGCGTCTGGGCCTCCTCTGGGGCGTCACGGTTTCCTCGGGTGCTGCAGCCCGTTTTCTGGCGGCCAAGTCGGAATTTCCTGGGGTGGTGTTGTTGCTCCTGTCGGGGCTGCTGATCGGTCGCTCTGGTCTGGGTTGGGTGGAACCCCTTGATCTCGGCTCCGGGCTTGGAACCGTGGTGGGTCTTCTTGTCAGCCTGGTGCTGTTCGATGGCGGACTGAATCTGCGTCTGCCTGGAGACACGATCAAGGCCACGGTGCAGCGCATCGCAACCCTGCGTCTGTTGATCTCCCTGGGAGGCGGTCTGTTGGCGGCCCATTGGCTTGCGGGCCTCAGCTGGTCGCTTGCGGCTGTGTTCAGTGCCATCGTGCTGGCCACGGGGCCAACGGTGGTCACACCCCTGGTGCGTCAAATTCGGCTCGCACCTCCTCTGGGCGAAGTGCTGGAGGCTGAGGGACTGGTGCTTGAGCCCATCGGCGCTGTTTTAGCCCTACTGCTGTTGGAGCTTGTTCTTGGCAACCTGCATGGCTGGCGGGAGGTGATGCTCGGCCTGCTGTATCGATTGGGCGGTGGTGTGCTGATTGGAGCGAGCGTCGGCTGGCTGCTGTCAGAACTGCTGCGACGGCTCAAACCCGATCAGTTGAAGGGGCTCCCGCTTCAGCTCAGTCTGGGTTTGCTGTTTCTGATGTATGGCGTCAGTGAATGGCTGCTGCCGGAATCCGCCCTGCCTGCATCGGTGGCGGCGGGCATCGTTGTGGGTCGACGTCCAGGCCCCCACACCGCTGAATTGGATGGTTTGATTCAGGAACTGGCGCAGTTGGCGATCACGATGCTGTTTCCGCTGCTGGCTGCTGACGTCTCCTGGGCTGAACTCAGTCCGCTGGGTTGGGGCGGCATCCTCTGCGTGCTGTCGTTGATGCTCGTGGTGCGTCCGATCGGCGTGGGTCTGGCCACCATCGGGTTGCCCTACAAGCTTGAACAACGGCTGTTCCTGGGCTGGCTCGCTCCGCGAGGCATCGTCACCGCAGCGGTGGCCTCTCTCTTCGCGATTCGCTTGGAGCAGGCCGGCATCCTGGGGGCAGGACGCCTTCAGGGGTTGGTGTTCCTCACCATCCTGATGACCGTTGGTCTTCAGGGCCTCACGGCTCAGCCGTTGGCTCAGGCTCTTGGCCTAGTCAAAGCTGAGGATGACGAACCTGCCTCAGCCGAGGCAGCGGCGCAAACGCGGCAGGTCCTCACCGATTCGGGCCAGCAATGACCAGGTGGTGATCAGATCGGGGCCTTGAAGACGCCCCAGCAGAGCGGCGCGCAGGGATTTCATCACAACCCCTTTCTTCACACCGGCTGCTTTGGCGGCATCCCCCAGCCAAGCCTTGGCTTGATCAACGTCGCTGCCGTTCCAAGGGTTGTTTTCGAGCCGCTGAACCAGATCGGCAATGGCTGCCTTGGCTCCTTCGATCGCGAGTTGCTCGAGGGCATCGTCCTGGAGTTCCGGACGATCAAAGAACGGTTCCGCTTGATTGACGCCATCTTTGAGCAAGGTGAGGGATGGCCCCAGCAAGGTGCAGAGGTCCAGGCACCAGCCCTTGTCGCTGGGAGTGGTCCAACCCCGTTCGGTCCAAAGCGGCGTCAGTTCCTCCAGAAGATGGTCCGCTGTCCAGCCGTGCAGAACCTGGGCATTCAGCCAGTTGAGCTTGTCCCAGTCGAAACGCGCCCCGGCTTTGTTGACGCGGTCGAAACCAAAAACGGCTGCGGCTTCACGCAAGCTGAACCGTTCCTCCATGCCCTCCGGTACGGACCATCCCAACAAGGTCATGTAGTTGGCGATGGCGTCAGGGGTGTAACCCATGGCGCGGAAGTCGTTGATGGAGGTCACCCCATCCCGCTTTGAGAGCTTGCGTCCCTCGGCATTGAGGATGAGAGGAGCGTGGGCAAAGGTCGGCAATGGCAGGCCAAGCGCTTCGTAGAGGAGCAGTTGCTTGGCGGTGTTGGCAATGTGATCTTCACCGCGGATCACATGGGTGATGTCCATCGCGGCGTCATCCACCACCACCACAAGGTTGTAGAGGGGGTCGCCGATTTGATCCGCCGGGGCGCGGCGGGCAATCACCATGTCTCCGCCAAGGTCTGAGCCTCGCCAGCTCATGGCGCCACGCACCAGATCATTCCAGCGAATTTCGGCAGCGTCATCGATGCGAAAGCGAATCACGGCTTCACGGCCTTCTGCCTGAAATGCCTGCTCTTGCTCGGGGGTCAGAGACCTGTGGCGGTTGTCGTAGCGCGGCGCTTGATTGGCCGCTTTTTGCGCATCGCGCATGGCCGTGAGTTCCGTTTCGCTGGCGTAGCAGCGGTAGGCCAGTCCCCGATCGAGCAGGGTCTGTATGGCATCACGGTGCTGACCCACTCGTTCGCTCTGGATGACGGGTTCCTCGTCCCAATCGATCCCGAGCCACTGCAGGCCTTCGAGAATGTTCTGGGTGTACTCGGGCTTGGACCGCTCCTTGTCGGTGTCTTCAATGCGCAGCACGAACGCGCCTTGCTCGTGCTTGGCGTAGAGCCAATTGAAAACAGCGGTTCGCGCCGTTCCAATATGAAGCGTGCCCGTCGGGCTGGGGGCCAATCGAACGCGCACCATCGTGGCTCTTGTTGGTGAGAACGGGACCGACGGGATTCGAACCCGCAACTTCCGCCGTGACAGGGCGGTGCTCTAACCGGTTGAACTACGGTCCCAGATCTGATTCAGAACTCGCGAGACGCGCTCCGAAGAATCTGATCTGTGTCGCTTGCGCGACCTGATCAGTATCAACTGTCGCCCTGCCCTCCGTCAACAACTGAGCCATGGATCAGCCTGGTTTTGTCATCCAGGCGCCGCCATAAAAAATCCCGACGACAGAGTCGCCGGGACAGGAGGGAAAACATCGGCGCAACGCCGATAAACCAACGGTTCAGGGACGGAAACCTGCAGGTTCGATGAGCCGAACCTGATTGCCGCGGGCTGTGAATTCACGCCCTTGATCACTCTGAACGACCACACGGCCGCCAGACTTGACGCGTATCACTCGGGCACGGACCCAGCCGAGGGCGGCTGACTCCAACACCTTCACAACATCACCAGGTTGAAGATCCAACTCCATGCTCAGAACCGGGAAACTGCACGAGGGGAACATCGGACGCGCCGTGGAGGACTCGAACCCCCGACATCAGGTTTTGGAGACCTGCGTTCTACCAACTGAACTAACGGCGCAAGGCGATGTACCCCTCAGCCAACGTTGAAGTTGGCAACTGATTGAACGAGGTCGAAACCTCAGCGATCGAAGCGCTGCTTCACGCGGGTGGCCTTGCCCACCCGTTCCCGCAGATAGAAAAGCTTCGCCCTGCGCACTTTACCGCGCCGTTCCACCTTGACGGAAGCCACCTGGGGGCTGTGCAGCATGAACACCCGCTCAACGCCGATGCCCTGGAAAATCCGGCGCACGGTGATGGTCTGGTTGAGGCCACCATGGCGCTTGGAAATCACCACGCCTTCGTAGGGCTGAACACGCTGCTTGTTGCCCTCGCTGATGCGGACACCAACCCGCACGGTGTCGCCCACGTAGATCTCAGGGAGATCATCCTTCTGCTGAGACGACTCAAAGGAGCGAATGAGGGCCTCAGGGCTCAGTTTCTTGGCAGGGGCACCGGAAGCATTGCTGGCTTTCGCCGCTGCCTCAGGTGCTGTTTCCACAGCCGTTTCGGTGTTGTCGTCGGTCACCACTGTGTCCTTCGAATCGGCTGCCATCCCAGCTCCGCGTTGAATCGCCAAACTATGAGTGTACCTTTCGACGCCATCGCTCCATCAGCAGCCCTATGCCTGTGATCAGCATCCACAGCAGGCCGATGGCGTTGAGAAGAACGACGACCGGTTCCAGGGTGGAACCAAGCCATTCCCCCTCGTGCACGACCATTAACCAGTGAACCTGGTCTCGGCTGGCTCCGAACCAGTCCCGGGCCAGGCGGTAACTGACACCGGAGAACACCGTCACCACCAAGGGCGCCAGAACGAAGGGTGCAACGCTTCGATGCAGTTCCCGCAAGCGCGCAAGCAGCGACATGACCGGCATCAATTCGGTTGCTGTTGATAGCGTGACGGATATTGGGCTGAGCCATGAATCTCTTTGCTGATCTTCTGGCATCCACCCAGGCAGCGCAGGGGCAAGTGACGGCGACGGGCCCGCGCATTCAGAAGCGTCGCGGCGTTGAGATCAAATCAGCCCGTGAAGTGAAGATCATGCGCCAGGCCAGCCACATCGTCGCCACCGTGCTGCGGGAGGTGATGGGAATGGTGGAGCCAGGTCAGACGACGGGAGATATTGATGCCTATGCGGAAAAACGCATCCGCGAGATGGGGGCGACCCCAAGTTTCAAGGGCTATCACGGTTTTCCGGCGAGCATCTGCGCCAGCATCAACAACGAAGTGGTGCATGGCATCCCCAGTCCGAAGCGTGTGATCCGCCAGGGCGATCTGCTGAAGGTGGATACCGGCGCCTATTTCGAGGGCTACCACGGCGACAGCTGCATCACGATCTGCGTGGGAGATGCACCCCAGGAAGCACAGACCTTGAGCCGTGTTGCCAAGGAAGCCTTGATGGCTGGTCTGAGCCAGGTCAAAGCAGGTAACACCCTGCTGGATATCGCTGGAGCCGTTGAAGACCACGTCAAGGCCAACGGTTTCAGTGTTGTGGAGGATTACACCGGCCACGGTGTCGGCCGGAACCTGCACGAAGAACCTTCCGTGTTCAATTTCCGCACCGACGAGCTCCCCAACGTCACCCTGCGTCCTGGCATGACCCTGGCGATTGAGCCCATCCTTAATGCCGGCAGCAAGGCCTGCCGCACCTTGCGGGATCAGTGGACAGTCGTCACTCGCGACGGCTCTCTCTCGGCGCAGTGGGAGCACACCGTTTTGGTGACCAGTGATGGATGCGAGATCCTTACCGATCGGGGCGACTGAGGATCCGGCTGTAAATCCGCCGTCCAAGCTCGGTCAGAGGCATCAAGACATACGTCAGTGGGTTTGGTGTCACGATCACCAGGCGAAATCCCCAGCTCGCCTGGCGAACCACTTGGCTTGCGACGAAATCGGCGCCCATCACCCCAATCGGATTGAGCGATGAGCGAAAGGGGCCGAGCACCAGCTTGCGCAGGATCAGGGCTTCGCGTCCGGTGGCATCAAGCACCGCACCGCGGATGCTTACCAGTTGCCCCAGCATTCGCTTGGTGAGTTCATACACGGGACTGACGGCAGGCTGAATTTCAGCCTCTGAGGTGTTGATCCACACCTCCCTCGGATCAGCTTGCGGCGATGCTCTGCTGATGGCCTCAAATCGCTGCATCAGCCTCCAGCTGCTCAAGGTGTTGACCTCCAGTGCCTGATTGATCACTTCAGGGCTTTGGCCGCCTTGAGGATTGATCCCGTGGTTCAGCACCAGAACGTCGAGCTCCTCCAGATCGGCGTCCAAGCTGGCTTCGTCTCCGCAGCTCCAGCTCACCCAACGGTGTGGGCCGTCCGCTTGCTCTGGAGGTATGGATCCGTGGGTGAAACCGACGACGTGGGCGCCTGCGGAACGGAGGCAACGGGCCAGAGCTGCGCCGAGGGCTCCACGAGCGCCTGTGATGCCGATCCGTTTGCCGAGAAAGGGGGACTGGGCCATGGAGCCAGCTTGGGGCATCCTTGAAGCGAGCGGAGCACGAATCAAGCACCAGCTGTGTCAGATGCCGCCCAACTGGTTCTGTTCGCTCCTTATTGCGGTGGCGTCAGTCGCGAGCAGGATCTATCCGCAGCCCTGCAGATCCTGGGGCGGGGCGCACTGCAGGGGCGGCGTCCGGTGGCCGGAAGCGATGGACACCACTACGAACTCCGCTGGAATGGAGTCGCTGCACCGATGGAGAGGCTGGACTGTCAGCTTCGTTTTCCCGGTCATCCCGAGGGAGATTTTGATTTCGCCGTCACCACCCATCAGCTGGTGGTTTGGTTGATGGATTGTTCCCATCTGCAGCCATCGGAGCCCGATTTGCCCAATGGGTTCTGGCAGTGGTTGTTGATCGAGCGCGGAGATGCTCCTGAACAGGCCTAGATTCAGTGGTGTCAAGCATCACCTTCATGGGAACGACTCTGTTGATCGGATCGTGTGAGCCGTTCAGTGGGAAGTCGGCCCTTGTTCTTGGAATTGCTCAGCAGCTCGCCCGTGCCGGACAGCAGATCAGGTTCGGAAAGCCCCTGGCCACAAGCCTGGACTGGGATCCGAACCAGGGGCCGTTGCCTCAACCACTCATCGACGACGACGTTCGATTTGTTGGAGAAACGCTGAATCTGCCGCCTGAGCGTTTGATTCCTTCAATGCATCTGTTGTCGCCGACAACGGCCGCCCAGCGGCTTGGCCAAGGCGAGTTGGACGCTGGCCAAGGTTTTGCGGAGCTGCGCCAGTGCATTCAGTCTGACGATGGACTCACACTCTTGGAATGTGCGGGAAGCCTCCAGGAGGGTTTGCTGTACGGCCTCAGCCTTCCGCAGCTAGCCACAGGTCTCGATGCCAAGGTCGTTCTGGTGCACCTCTGGCAGGACAGCCGCAGTGTGGATGCGCTGCTCGCGGCCAAGCAGACCCTGGGTGACCGTCTGGTTGGAGTGGTGCTGAACGCCGTCACTCCAGAAGAGGTCGACAGCTTGGAGCGACAGGTGGTTCCTGCCTTGCAGGGCCTCGGCTTGCAGGTGTTTGGCGTCATGCCCCGTTCTCCTTTGCTGCGCAGCGTCACGGTCGGCGAGTTGGTGCGGCGCCTCAATGCCCGGGTGATCTGTTGCCAGGAACGGCAGGAACTGCTGGTGGAAACCCTGAGCATCGGCGCAATGAATGTGAATTCCGCCATGGAGTTCTTCCGCAAACGACGCAACATGGCTGTTGTGACGGGAGCTGATCGCACCGACATCCAGCTGGCCGCCCTTGAGGCTTCAACCCAATGTTTGATTCTCACTGGGGCTGGGGAACCTCTCCCTCAATTGATCAATCGCGCCGAAGAATTGGATGTGCCCTTGCTCAAGGTGGAGCACGACACCCTGGCCACGGTGGGGGTGATTGAGCAGGCCTTCGGCCATGTGCGCCTGCATGAAGCCGTGAAGGCCACCTACGCCTTCCGTCTCGTGGAGGAGCATTGCAAGCTTGATCAGCTCTTCAATGCATTGAATCTGACGGTTCAGCACGCTTGATGGTTGCTAACTTCCGATGAAATCAGGCGGCAAGTTTTCCTTGGGTCAGTCACTGGATCTGCCGGCTCTTGATCGGGTTGACACGCTTGCGCAGGAACTCGCTCTGCTGCAGGACAAAAGCCAACGAAGGATCGCCATTCTCGGTAGCCGCCATGTGCCCGTTGTGGCGGTTCACCTGATCGAATTGGTGGCTCGCTCATTGGTGCAGGAAGGCCATTCTCTGATCACATCCGGATCTCAGGGGGTGAATGCAGCAGTGATTCGCGGGTGTCTTGAGGTGGATCCCTCCAAGCTCACTGTGCTTTTGCCCCAGAGCCTCGATCGGCAGGTTCCTGAAATCCGAGATCTTCTGGATCGGGTGTTGCACCTTGTGGACAAGCCGGAGCAGGACGACCTGCCCTTGCCGATGGCCAGCAGTTTGTGCAATCAAGAGATCATCAACCGCTGTGATCAGTTGATCTGTCTCGCATTTCACGACAGTGAAACCCTGCTGGCGAGTGCACGAACTGCTGAGGACATGGGGAAGGTTGTAAGCCTTCTGTATTTCGACTGATCAGCCGGCGGCGCTGATCACGGCCCGCAGTCCCTCCACGTAGCAGATGCCAACGGCAGTCACCCCCGTAGCCCAGCAGAGGCCCCTCAGGGGTGGGACGTTGCCGACATAGGCAAACAGATAAACAAATCGGATGCCTGGCCAGATCCACGCTGCTGCGATGGCCGTGGGGCTGCTGACTCCGCTGATCAGACACAACAGCATGGCCGGTGCCCCCAGGGTCAGTGCTTCCCAGCTGTTCTCCTGTGCCCACACGGCGCGCTGCCCGAAGGCGGGCAGCCGTTCAAACATCGCCCGAGGCGCCTGAAGATCCGCCATGGTGAAGTCGGCTTTGGCCCGGCCGGCACCGGTGAGCACGATGCTCACCATCACGACGGCTCCCATCAGGCAAAGGGCCCAGGCAAACGCAGGAGTCATGACATCCAATCAATCCCCGGGACCCTAACGGGCTCAGGTGAGCCACACCCTGCTGGAGATCGATGGGTTTCTAAAGTGGAGGATCGACAGGTTTGCGACATGGCCAGCACTTATTCCTTCGATGTGGTCTCTGACTTTGATCGTCAGGAGCTGGTGAACACCCTTGATCAGGTTCGTCGTGATGTTGGCAACCGTTATGACCTCAAGGATTCCGGCACCGAGATCGATCTTGAGGAAACGGAGCTGGTGATCACCACGGCCAGTGATATGACGCTTCAGGCGGTGGAGGATGTGCTGCGAACCAAAGCGACCAAACGCAACCTCTCCCTCAAGATTTTCGATTTTCAAACACCTGAAACCGTCGGAGGCAACCGGGTGAAGCAGGTGGTGAAGCTGCGTAAGGGCCTCAGTCATGAGATTGCGAAGAAGTTGAGCAAGATGGTGCGCGATGAGCTCAAAAAGGTGACGGTGGCGATCCAGGGTGAAACTGTGCGGATCACCGGTAAGAGCAAAGATGACCTGCAAGCCGCGATTCAGCTCGTCAAGAGTAAGGAAGATGATCTTGATGTTCCTCTGCAGTTTGAGAACTATCGCTGATAAGGAGATCGCAAGGTTTGGCGTTGAGGTGATGTAACTCCAAAAGTGGTCTTGATGGTCTTTTAGTCATCGTGAGTTCTTGCTGCAAATCTGTGCTTAACAGATTTTGTGCTGGTTTTTATGCTAACTTTAGTCAATATCTTCAATTGAAGTGAGCAGCTTCGCCATCGTAGTTCGTGTCTTTGACGGCGAAGCTCCTTATTTGCAGTCTTTTATTGACCACCATCGCCGTCTTGGCGTTGATGCTTTTTATCCGGTGGTTGCCCCAGGAGGTGCGCCATTATGTCGCGAAATTTTTGCGCGAAATGGAATTGCATTTCATGAGTCGGATGGTCAGAGAATCAGCTTTGTTCAGAATCTGATTCGTGAGGATTATGTCGCCGTCATTGATGCTGATGAATATTTGCATCCGGGTCTTTTCTCGTTTCTTGATGAGGAGAAGGTGGAATCACTCTTGATGCCTTGGAGGTTGACAGCATCAATGGATGATGGTTTTTTTGAAACTCAGCAAAAGAGATTTTTTGTTTTCCCTCAAGTGAAGTCGATCGTCAAAACATCGGCCCTTCAACGGCTTCGTCTTCATGCTTCAGCCACGTCTGGTTCAGGGAGATGTCTGGGGATTGAACAGGGACAGCAATTTCCTGTGCAGCACTACTACCTGCGCGGTCTTGATGACCTTCTTCTGAAAGAGGGTGGCGTGGTGAAGCGAACTTTGGCGCAGAGTTCAGGACGGAAGCAGGTGAATCTGAATGCTGATGAGACTTCGATGGATTTCCCCAGCCGCCACGCTCGTGTGGCCTTCCTTTTGAATGTGCTCAGGTTCATTCCCGAGCAGGCTGATCCCTACAGCATGTCGTTGGATCGTTCCATGTTGGATCATCTCCGAGACAATGTTGAGGGTGACCCAGAAGCCGCAAAGCGAGAGTTACATGACAGTGTTTCGAAGATTCAAAATGTTTATCGGAATCGCACAATCCGTCGGGAAATTAGAGCCACGCAACAGCTGCTTGCTTCCGATCCGCGCAAGGTCAGTTACCAAAAAAGAGTGTTGAAGTTGCTCCGAAAGGATTTTCAGTCTCGTCGCTCATGGTTGGGTCATTTTTTTCGCTGAGGGGCGACGTTTAAGCGCTTAGGTCCCGGGACCGTCGCGCATCGATGATCTTTGCCAGTTCCAGCACATAGCCGGCGGTGCACCAGCGCCCATGGCTGCGGGATCGGTTTTCAGGGTCCGAACGGATTTCAGCGGTCTCGGCCATCAAGAGATCCAGCTCTCCCTGCGGCAGGTCATAGAGCTCCTGTAATTCCAGTTCCCGGCTGAGTAGATGGCTGCGAAACCATTTGCGATTTTGTTCCTGGGGCGGGATGTCTCGGCTCAAGGGGCATCACAGCGTGGATGTGTCATTCTCCGGCTATGCAGGTACTGAGCTGGGCCCAATTCGATCAGGCGGTGCAGCAGTTGGCTTCACGCTTTTCCGGTTCTGCGGTGACCGGCGTTTATGGGGTTCCCCGTGGGGGCCTGTGCCTTGCCGTAGCGCTCAGCCATGCCATCGATCGCCCCTTGCTCTCAGCACCTGAGCCATCAGCCCTGATTGTGGATGATGTCTATGAAACCGGACGCACCTTGCAGGCGTTGAAAGGTCAGGTGCCGCCGGCATCCTTTGCTGTTTGGGTCAGCAAGGTGCGTCCTGATTGGTGGGTGGCAGCCGAGGTTGCCGCGTCGTCGGAATGGCTGGTGTTTCCTTGGGAGAACCTTGAACAGGCCCGTGCCGATGAGCAGGCGTACCGCGCCTCACGGGGCCTGTGATGAACAACAGCGCGCGCACGATTTATTTGGCGTCTCCTTATGGCTTCTCGGAGCAATGGAAGCGGCTGTTGTTGCCGGAGTTCATCGGGGCATTGGAAGCCCTGGGATTGGAGGTCTGGGAGCCCTTTGCTCGCAATGGTCAGGTGAATCTGGCGGAACCGGGATGGGCCTATCGCGTCGCGCAGCGGGATCTGCAGGATGTGCGTGATGCGGATGCGCTGTTCGCCATCGTGAATGGAACGCCTCCCGATGAGGGAGTCATGGTGGAACTTGGTGCCGCCATTGCCCTGGGTAAACCCACCTTCCTGTTTCGGGATGATTTCCGCAGGTGCACCGATTCCGAGCAGTATCCGCTCAACCTGATGGTGTTTGCCGGTCTCCCTGAGCGGGAGTGGCAGAAGTACGTCTACAGCGATGTGGCTGACATCAATGATCCCGATAAAGCCTTGGCCTGTTGGGCGCGATCCTGATGTTCGGGTGAATCGTGGTCTGTTGATGCAGCTCGCTTTTGGATGAGCGCTGCAGGGCTGTGATGGCGATGATCAGTTGGTGTTTGCTTGTTTCAGTTCGAAGGGAGCAGGAAGAAGTTGCTCGAGTTGCCTCGTGCCTACCCCGTCCATCTGTATTGCTGCATTGGCCGGCAGCAGTTCTTGCATCACCTGACGGCAGGCGCCGCACGGCATGCGGGATCCTGGAGGCGCATCGCTCTGGGCATCGATGCAGCTCACGGCCAGTTCAATCGGTTGTTTGCCTTGGCTGATCGCCGTGAAAAGGGCGACCCGCTCTGCGCAGATGCTCAGGCCATAACTGGCATTTTCCACATTGCAGCCGTCGATCACACTGCCGTCATCACACCGCACTGCGGCCCCCACGTGGAAGTTTGAGTAGGGGCAATGGGCACGTTCGGCGGCCCGGCGCGCTCGCGCCAGTAAACACTCAGCGTTGTTCTCGGCAGGAGCCATGGGCCGTTTCCAAAAGGCTGCTCAGGGTTTTCGTCCCAGCTGATTGGGTCAGCCGGGACTGCTGGCTGAGTTCGAATCCCTTTTGATCATCAATGACCAGATCTCCGCTCACAGCGACAGGACTCTCCTTCTCCTGGGCAGGACCGCTGGAGGCGCCGGAGTCATTGAATGTGAGCGCTCCTAAAGGGGCTTCGTAGGACCAGTGATAGGTCATGCGAGAGCCCGCGATCTGTTCAACACCGGAACTGCTGAAGCGCTCCACCAGGGGGGTGAGTCTGCTGTCGATCACCGTCCGAGGTTCAATCGCAGGGTTCTCACCCCGCTCAACCCGAAACTGCTGCTGCTTGAGCTGTCGGATGCCTGCAATCGGATGGCCAGACCACCGGGCCTCCACGGTCTGAATGGTGCAGACCAGTGGAGGTGGAGGGGGTGCTGAGGCCAGCACGGATCGATCAGGCCACGGCCGCGAAGCTTTCGCGGAAGGCGTTGATCGTCGCTTCGATGTCGGCGTCGGAGTGCGCCAGGGACGTGAAACCGGCTTCGAACGCTGATGGTGCGAGGTAGATGCCGCGCTCGAGCATGGCCCGGTGGAGTTTGCCGAAGCGTTCCGAATCCGTGGCCTTGGCTTCTTCGAAGTTGCGCACGGGGCCTTCGCAGAGGAAGAAGCCGAACATGGCGCTGACGCTGGCCGCTGTGATCGGCATGCCAGCGGATTGGGCGGCGTCCTTGATGCCCGCCACCAGCTTCTGAGTGGTTGCCGTCAGCTTCTCGTAAGTGCCGGGCTGCTTGAGCAGTTCCAGGGTCTTGATGCCGGCGGTCATTGCCAGGGGGTTTCCACTGAGGGTTCCGGCTTGGTACATGGGGCCAGCAGGGGCCACCATTCCCATGATGTCGGCGCGGCCGCCGTAGGCGCCCACGGGAAGTCCGCCACCGATCACCTTGCCCATGGTCGTGAGGTCTGGGGTGACGCCGAAATGCGCCTGGGCACCGCCGTAACTGATCCGGAAACCGGTCATCACCTCGTCGAACACCAGCAGAGCGCCGTGCTCTTTGGTGAGTTCCCGCAGACCTTCAAGGAAGCCTGGTTCCGGTTGAATGAAGCCGGCGTTGCCGACGATCGGCTCGAGGATCACGCCAGCGATGGCGTCGGGGTTCTCGGCGAACAGGGCCTTGACGGCCTCAAGATCGTTGTAGGGGGCCGTCAGGGTATTGGCCGTGGTGCTGCGCGGGACACCGGGGGAGTCGGGCAGGCCGAGGGTGGCCACACCGGAACCTGCCTTGACCAGGAACATGTCCGCATGGCCGTGATAACAGCCCTCGAACTTGATCACCTTGTCGCGGCCGGTGTAGGCACGGATCAGGCGCAACACAGCCATGCAGGCCTCGGTGCCGCTGTTGACGAAGCGCACCATCTCAACGCTGGGGACAGCGTCGATCACCATTTCGGCCAGGGTGTTCTCCAGGGCACAAGGTGCTCCGAAGCTGGTGCCCTTCTCGATCGCTTCCTGCAGTGCTGCGATCACCTCGGGGTGGGCGTGGCCACAGATGGCCGGTCCCCAGCTGCCGATGTAGTCGATGTACTTATTCCCATCCACGTCCCAGGCATAGGGACCCTTCACCCGATCGAACACGATTGGCTGACCGCCGACCGACTTGAACGCCCGCACAGGGGAGCTGACACCTCCGGGCATCAGGGCCTGTGCTGCGCCGAAGATGGCCTGGGAGTGGCTGGTGTTCAAGGCGGGAGCTGTCACTGGAACCGACGCCAAAGGGCTGATGCAAACCGTGCAACATCCTGACTCAGGAACGACCGGTTCCGTTTGCTGTGTTTCTTAATTGCCCACTTCGCACGCATTTTGATGCGTAGTCTTTGATCAGATCGAGATCGATGTGGCCCACGACTGGTCAGTGCTGGAGAGGGATCTGCGCCGATGTCTGCCCCCTCGGGCCATCGTGGCGAAGCGTCAGGAACTGCTCAGTTACGACTGTGACGGACTGACGCTTGAGCGCCACTGTCCGCCCCTGGCGGTGCTGCCGGAGACCACCGAGCAGGTCGCTGCGGTGTTGCAGTGCTGCCATCAACACGGTGTTCCGTTTGTGGCCCGTGGAAGCGGTACCGGCCTCTCGGGGGGAGCGTTGGTGGATCAGCAGGCGCTGCTGGTCGTAACCAGTCGCATGCGTCAGGTGCTCGACCTCGATCTGGCCAATCACCGGGTCACGGTGCAGCCCGGGGTGATCAACAGCTGGGTGACGCGAGCTGTTGCAGGTGACGGGTTTTATTACGCCCCGGATCCGTCCAGCCAGGTGGTGTGCAGCATCGGCGGCAATGTGGCGGAAAATTCGGGCGGGGTGCACTGCCTCAAATACGGCGTGACCAGCAACCATGTGCTGGGGCTTGAGGTGGTGCTGCCCGATGGAACCATCACGCAGTTGGGCAACGGGCTGGCGGAATCCTGCGAACTGGATCTCCGTGGTGCATTCATCGGCAGCGAAGGAACCCTGGGCATCGCAACGGCCATCACCCTGCGCCTGCTTCGGGCTCCGGAGTGCGTGAACGTGCTGTTGGCGGATTTCGCCACGATGGAAGCAGCAGGGGAGGCGGTGCGATCGGTAACCGCGAGCGGCCTCTTACCGGCAGGAATGGAAATTATGGACAACGTCACCATCAACGCCGTCAATGATTTCTTCGGTTACGACGAGTACCCCCGTGATGCTGCAGCCGTTCTGCTGATTGAGCTCGATGGCCAGGAGGCTGAGGTGCAGGCCTCATCAGAACGGGCTGAAGCGCTTTGTCGTGCGGCAGGGGCCCGCGGGCTACGTCGGGCCCAAGACCCCACGGAGTGCGCAGTGCTGTGGAAAGGCCGCAAATCTGCTTTTTCAGCCGTGGGAAAAATAACGCCGACCTATTACGTGCAAGACGGTGTCGTTCCCCGCAGCAGCCTTCCGCCTGTGCTAGCGGCGATTGAACGGCTCAGCCAGGAGCACGGTCTGCCCGTGGCCAATGTTTTCCATGCCGGCGATGGCAACCTTCATCCACTGATCCTCTATTCGCTGGATCAGCCCGATGTGGAGCGGAGCGTGAAGGAGCTTGGTGCCGCCATCCTGCGGGTGTGTCTTGATGCCGGTGGCAGCATCAGCGGAGAGCACGGCGTCGGCGCCGACAAGCGCTGCTACCTCGACTGGATGTTCAGCTCGGACGACCTGGAAACGATGGGGCTGTTGCGGTCTGCCTTTGATCCGGACAACCGCGCCAATCCGGGCAAGGTGCTGCCCACGCCGCGCACCTGCGGGGAATCGGCCAAACGGATGGTGACGCTGCCCGCTGGCGTGGAGGTCTACTGAACAGGATCAGAAGAGCGGTTCATCGCCTTCGTCGTCGTCGGCTGGAGGCCAGTCGAGATCAACGCTCACCGGGGCATGGTCGCTGGGTTGCTGGTTGCCACGCATACCCTTGTGGATGACGCAGCTGCGGGCGAGTCCCAACAGCTCGTCGCATAAATAGATGTGGTCGATCCGCCAGCCGCGGTCCCGATCCCAGGCACCGCTGCGGTAGTCCCACCAGCTCCAGTGGCCGGAGTCCGGTTCGAACACCCGGAACACATCCTGGAGCCGGTCACCGAGCGCGTCACGAAGGGCCTGGCGTTCGGCATCGCTCGCCATGATCCCGCCGGTCTGGCGGTCGGGATCAGGAAGATCACGTGCTTCGAGGCCGATGTTGAAGTCACCGACCATGCAGAGCGGCTCGCCACGTTGCTGTTGAGCGTCGAGATAACGCTTCAGGCAGCCGAGCCAGGTCAGTTTGTAGGGGTATTTCTCCGACTTCAGGCTCGATCCATTCGGTACGTAGAGGTTGAGCACGCGAACGCCATTCAGCAGTGCGCTGATCACGCGCTTCTGTGCGCCGAGATCGTCCGCTTCTGCATCATCCTGGAGCTCCCCAACGAAGCCGCAGCGCACATCCTCCAAGGGCTCGCGGCTGATCAGGGCGACGCCGTTGTAGGCCTTCTGGCCATGGATGTGCACGTGCCAGCCAGCAGATTTAAAGGCTTCAACGGGAAACAGAGGGTCATCCACCTTGGTTTCCTGCAGACACAGCAGATCCGGTTGCTCGCGATCCAGCCAGCTGAGCACCTGATCCAATCGCGTGCGAACCGAGTTCACGTTCCAGGTGGCGATCTGCACGGTTGATTCAGTGGCCTCAAAGACCCTTAGCATCAGCCAACTCTGGTTTCCGCTGATGTCTCGCCGTCTTGCGGCTGTCGCTCAGGTTGTGTTTTCTTCCCTGGTGGTGACAGCCATCCCGATGGGTGCAGAGGCCCAGGTTGAAGCGCCTTTTCAGAACCGCGAGGAACGCGAGATCTATGGGGACACCAATGGCAGCGGTTCAATTCTGGATGCTGCCAACCCGATGGATTTCTTGAACCAGATCCGGCGGGCGACCGCCATGGACGACGCCACACCACCATCCGATGCCATTGATGCGGCCCTCAAGGCCTATCAGAACCCTCCTGAAACGCCTTAGCGCTGGGTTGGTCAGACGCGGTGGCGCGGGCTGCGCTCAATCCGAGCTGCCCTGCCACCACATCGATCAGAGGATTGATCCGTCCGTTGGCATCCCGCCGTTCCCGGGCCTGCTTGAGCAGGGTCTGAACCGCTTCCGAATCGCCTCGCTCTTGCTGCAACAGGGCTAGGGCCAACAGTGGTCTTGCGTCAGTTGTGTTCTCTGTGGCCAGCTGGCCGTACAGCTTCATCGCGGTCTGATCGGATCCGCCCTGTCGCAGCAGATCAGCCAGGAGCAAACCGATCTCCAAGCGCTGGCCAGGCTCCAGGCCCTTGAACCGGGTGGTGAGCTCAGCAGTCACCTGACCCTGACGTCCCAGCTCTTGGTCCAGGAGCACCAGCAATTGCAGAACCTGCAGATCATTCGGATGCAGCCGCAGCAGATGCTGGAGGCTCCGCCGGGCTGCCTCGGGCTGGCCATTGCGACGTTGCAGTTCCGCTTTGAACAGGGTGAGTTCGCGAGGCGTGGAGCGGCCAGACAGCCACGGTTGCAGCACCACTTCGGCGTCCTGCAGGCGCTCCAGTGTCACCAGGCGTTCCAGCAGCAGGCCCCGTTCTGCTTCGTTGAGGTTGTCATGGTGCTGCAGCTGCTGCATCAGCAGCTCAACCTGCTGATCTTCTTCAGCCTGGCGACTCGCGCGTGCCCGGGTTTCCGGGGCCATGGAGGCTGCAGCGATCCAACCGACCAGGGCAGCCCCCACCATGGACGCCAGCAGCAACAGGATCCGGCGCAGGCTGGGCATCCGATCTCGAATCAGCCACTTCAGTTTGAGGAGATTGCAGTGGCCTGGCTACAGTCTTTACAAGGGCTTTTGACTCCGCCCGGATCAGCATCAATGCGCGCCCATCCGATTCCCCCGGTCACAGAGCCGTTGCAGTACCGGGCCATCGGTCTTGTGCGCGGCACGTACACCCCAACCGATCCCGAGCAACTCACCCGTGGCACCTTGACCGATGCCCAGGGGGTCCCCCTGGAAACCGTCGTGCTCGGACGTGTGCTCACCCTGATGCGGCGGCATCTGCCCCTGGATCAACCCCACCTCTGGGTCGTTTATCCCAGAAGCCGTGAAAGCGATCACCTGCATCTGCAGATTGCTGGGGTCTGGGAACCCAGCACCCTGGCGCCAGATCAAGCCGATGCCTCAGACACCCTGCCGGAAGGTGATGACTTCTTCTCCGTTCGAGGCGAATTGATCTTCACCAAGCCAGAAACTGGCGAAATGGTGGTGAAGGTGCGGCAGCAGGCCCGCGCCGACGGCCAAAGACCGCTTCCCTTCAAACTCCAGATCAAGGGAGAGCTTCCCCTGGAACACCTGCGTCACTTCGTCAGCCTTGATCTGCGTCGCCAGGGCCAGGAACTGCACCTCGAAAACCACGAGGTGATTGCTCCCATGCCGACGCGTGGCGGCAAATCCAAGGGAGGTCGTGGCCGCGCCACCTCCCGCGCTCGCAGCTGATGGCCGAGGGGGGGCAGGGCTCCACAGGGGCCCTACGGGCAGGCGTCGCCGTTGCCGGCATCACTGTCCTCGGCGCCTTTGGTCCAGCCCTGGGTCTCTCTGCTGCCTGGATCGTGGTGGCGGTTGGGGGTGCCCTGGTCACCCTCAGCGTTGATGTCGCCACCTGGGAAGGCATGGGCGGACACATCCTTGCTGAAGCGCTGCCCGGTGGGCAGGAGCGTCTGCGTCGGATTGCGGTGCATGAGGCCGGTCATGTTCTGATCGCGGAAGAGGAGCAACTTCCGGTTCAGCAGGTGCTGGTGGGAACCCTGGCCTGTGTGCGTGCAGGACTGCGCAGCAGCGGCGCCACTGAGTTCGCGGTGCCGGACAGCGTCCGCATGCCGCTTGAAGATCTACGCCGTTGGAGCCGGGTGCTTCAGGCCGGCATCGCCGCTGAGACCGTGGTTTTCGGCAAGGCCCGTGGTGGGGCTGATGACCGCGCTTTGTTGGGACGGCTGTGGGGACTGTCAGGCCATGACGTGGCCACGGCCCAGCGGGAGCAGCGTCGCGCCCGCCGGGAGATTGAACAGCAGTTGCGTCAGCAGCGTGAGGCGCTTGACCAGCAGGCCGGTGTTCTGTTGGAGGCGGCTCCGCGTCTGGGGCGATGAGTGCTCTTTGGGTTGATGCACCGACGGGGTTGGCGGGGGACATGCTCCTGGCCGCACTGTTGGATCTGGGCGTGGACCAGGCTGTGGTGGAGTCGCCGCTGGCGGCCCTCGGGTTGGCAGGGCGGTATCGCATCACCCAGCAGGAGGCGCGCAGCGGCGGGCTGCGGGGAATCCGGGTTGATGTGCAGGGTCTTGAGGATCAGCCGCCCCACCGCCACTGGTCGGGGATCCGTGATCAGATCAATGCAGCTGCTTTGGCGCCATCGCTGAAGCAACGGGTGCTCGCCGTGTTCTCCCGTCTGGCGGAAGCCGAGGCCACCGTTCATGGAACTCCGGTGGAGGCCGTTCACTTCCATGAGGTGGGAGCCATCGATGCCCTCGTGGATGTGGTGGGCGTCTGTGCGGCGATTGACGATCTCAATCCGGCCCAGATCGTCTGTTCCCCGTTGCCTGCGGGGAGCGGAACGGTGGCAACTGCCCATGGCCTGTTGCCCGTGCCCGTTCCAGCTGTGCTTGAACTGGCGCGACGTCACCGCATTCCTCTGCTTCAGGGCGGAGACCTGCCTACCGGAGAGTTGGTGACGCCCACGGGCCTCGCCCTGGTGTCGGTGCTGGCGGATCAGTTTGTTGCTCCTGAACGTTTGGTTGCCGAAAAGGTTGGCGTCGGCCTTGGCCATCGCCAGCTGGATCGCCCCAACCTGGTGCGCCTGGTGCTGCACACCCCAGCCGTTACTGCGGAGGAAGCTCCCCGGTGGGAGTGGTTGGTGGTGCAGGAAGCCTGGATTGATGACGCCACTCCAGAGGAGGTTGCGGTCTTGGCCAATCGCTTGCGTGAGGCCGGAGCGATCGATGTGGCGGTGCAGCCGTTGCTGATGAAAAAGGGCCGCAGTGGCCAGTTGGTGACGGCACTCGTGCGGGATGGGGATGCCGATCAGCTCCGCCGCCTCTGGCTCAGTGCTGGCAGCAGCATCGGCCTGCGGGAGCGGCGTCAGGGACGCTGGGTGCTGCCAAGGCGGCATGGCGTGCTCGAAACGCCCTGGGGCCCCGTCGCTGCCAAACAGGTGCGTCGCCCCGATGGCCGTTGCACCGTCAAAGCCGAGGCGGATGCCCTTGAGGCACTGCAGGCCAGCACAGGGTGTTCCCTTGATGAGCTGCGGGCTGCTGTTGCAGTAGCGCCATTCGTTTGCACGGACGATTGGGCCTGATGGTCAAGCTTCTCCGTCAACCCAAGCTGTGGATCACGTTGGCCAGCCTGATCTTCATCGCTGTGGCTCTGGCCCAGCAGGCGGGGCAACTGCGCCAGCTGAGCTTGGTGGCCAACGGTTGGTGGTGGCTGGTGCTGGGGCTGGGCCTCACCTGGCTCAGCATCCTGATCAATGGTCTGGCCTGGCGGGATCTGCTGGTTTGGTTGAAACACCCTCCCCAGGGCCTCGCTGTGGTGCCGCTGTTTGTGCGCAGCAACCTGCTCAAGTACCTGCCGGGAGGGATCTGGCATCTGGTGGAGCGGGTCCGGGTGCTGCGTCCGGTGATTGGCGGCGGCCCGGCCCTGGCCGGGGTGATCCTTGATCCGCTTCTGATCGTCGCAGCGTCCGTTCTTGTTGTGGTTGCCGGTGGATGGCAGCAGGGCCTTGCCCTGCTGGCTCCATGGCCCGCGCTGTTGATGATGTCCCGCTGGCGCGAGCCCCTTCTGCGTCGACTGGAGCGTTCCAAGGCAGCGCAATTGCAGTCGGTTGGCAGTGGGGCACTGGAAAGTGAGGGAAGCGGCCGCGGCGGCTATCCCTGGCGGCCCCTCAGCCTTCAGCTGCTGTTTGTGTTCTGCCGCTTTGCCGGGTTCTGGTGCAGCGTGCAGGCCTTCGGCATTCAAAGTCCGGCACCGTTCACCTGGCTTGCGGCCTTTGGTCTGGCCTACGCCGTTGGGCTGGTGGTGCCTGGTGCCCCCGGGGGGCTCGGGGTGTTTGAGGCCACCCTGCTGCTGCGTTTGGGTGCTGCCGTACCAGAGGCGCAGTTGCTCGCGGTGGTTCTCAGCTACCGACTCCTCTCCACCCTGGCTGATGTTGTTGCCAGCGGGGCCCTGGTGGCCGATCGGATGCTGGGACAACGTTTGAAACGCCACCGCTGACCCCTTGCTGTTGTGTTGCTGAGTCGTCGCCGGATGCTGCAGTTGGTGCTTGGCACCGGTCTTACGGCAGCGGCCCTGCCCTTGAGAGCCGCCAGGGGAGCTGTTCAACGGGTTGGGCTGATCAGCGATCTCAACAGCAGCTATGGCTCCACCCGCTACATCCCTGCCGTGGATCAGGGGCTGGATCAGCTCATTGGCCTGCAGCCGGATCTGGTGGTGTGTGCTGGCGACATGGTCGCGGGTCAGATGCGAGGCCTCACTGGTCAGCAGCTGGATGCCATGTGGCGGGGCTTTGAGACGTCGGTTCTGCAGCGGCTTCAGGCGGCGGACATTCCCCTGCTGCCAGCGATCGGGAACCATGACGGTTCACCGGGTTTCCCCGTGGATCGTGCTGCTGTGGGTCGGTTCTGGACCCCGATCCGTGAACGGATGGGATTGGCGTTTGTGGATGCCTCGCAGTTCCCGTTTCGCTACTCGGTGCTGCAGGAAGGGATCTTCTGGCTGGTCTGGGATGCCAGCTCAGCCCGTGTTCCTGAGGATCAGCTGATCTGGGCACAACAGCAGTTGGCCAGCACCGAGGCACAAAAAGCTCGTGCTCGGTTTGTGGTGGGTCATCTCCCCCTGGCTGGGGTTGGTCTGGGCAAAGATCGCCCCGGTGAGGTGTTGGAGCGGGGAGGTGCACTTCAGGCCTTGATGGATGCCGCTGGCGTGCAGGCCTACATCAGTGGTCATCACCACACCTGGTTCTCCAGCCGTCGTGGCCAGCTCGATCTGATCCAGCTCGGCGCCTTGGGCAGCGGCCCCCGGCGCCTGTTGCGTGGTGAAGCGCCAGCACAGCAGACCTTCACCCTGTTGGAGATCGATGGGGGCAGGGGCATCCTGCGGGAGACCACCTACGCCGTGTCCACGGGACGGCCGCTCTCCTGGTCCACACTCCCGCTCCGTCTCAACACCCGTGCTGGCTTGCTCCAGCGCAACGCATCAGAGCGTTTGCTGCGGGGGTGACGAGCCCTCTCGTCTGGAGGCGTGATCCAGGGTTGGCACCAAGGCCATGGCGGCGACCAGCCCCAGAACGAGGATCATCAGGGCAGGCAACATCGCTTCGGCCAGCCGTTCATCGCCGGCGTACTGGAACACGCGCACCGAGAGCGTGTCGAAGTCAAAAGGCCGCAGAGCAAAGGTGAGGGGAAGCTCTTTCACCGTGTCCACGAACACCAGCAGCAGTCCGACGGTGATCGGTCCGCGCAAGAGAGGCAGATGCACCCGTTGGAGCACGCGCTGCCACGGTGATCCCATCCCCGTCGCCGCCTCATCGAGGCTCGGGCTGATCCGTTCCAGGGCTGCATCCAGGCCTCCTTTCGCCACCGCGAGAAATCGATCGCTGTAGCCCCACAGCAGCAGGAGCAAGGGGGCGACCTGCCAGGGGGCGCCCGTGAGTAAAAGGGCCAGAGCCAGGACGGTGCCGGGGATGGCGTAGCCCGTTCCGGCCAGGAAGGTGAGGCTTTTCAGCCATGGGGCGCTGGACCAGCGTTTGGCGATGGCCAGCACCAGCGCTGCCGTTACCGCCAAAACAGCAGCGACCAGAGCCAGCAAAAGACTGCGGCCGCTCAGACTGATCAGATCGTCGTTCCAGCTGGTTTGGAGCTGGTCCAAGTTGCTGGCGGCCCACAGCAGTGGGGTTCCCAGGCTCACGATCGGAGGGATCACGGCGAGCAGTTGCGCCACCCCAGCGCGGAATCCATGCAGGTGCCAAGCGGTTGCATCCCCGCCGGCCACGCCATCGCTCCAGCGCCGACTGCGCCTGCGCAGGCTCCGTTCACACACCACCAACGTCAACACGATCACCAGCGTGATCAAGGCCAAGCTGATGGCGCCTGCGGGATCGCCGTTGGACTGCCAGGTTTCCAGGATGCCCGCGGAGAGACTCGGGATGCCGAGCAGCTGCACGGCACCCAGCTCATTGACCACTTCCATGCCCATGAGAGCGACGCCGGCTCCGATCGCGGGCAGTGCAATGGGCAAGGCCACACGCCGGAAGGCTGACCAGGGACCAACCCCCAGGCTCCGGCATGCCTCCAGCTGACGCTGACCGCTGACGGAGAAACTTTCCGTGCTCAACAGGAACACATAGGGGTAGGTCGTCAGGGCCATCACAGCAATGCCCCACCCCATGCCGTGAATGGTCCAGCTCTGGCGACTGCCCAGATCAACGAGGATCGCCGAGAGGAGATAGGCCGGCGTTGCCAAGGGAATCAGCTGGGCGATGCGCAGCCATGCCCGACCGGGAAAACGGCAGTTGCACAGCAGCCAACCGTTCGCAGTGCCAAGCAAGGTGCCCAGCGTTGCTGTTCCGAGCAGCAGCTGGATGGTGCCAACGATCTGGCGCATGCCATCGGGGCCAAGATCGCTGAAGCCGCTGTGCAAAGACGTCAGGGCCTCCCTCACCAGCGTCAACACCGGCCAGATCGCAACCAGGCCAGTGATGGAGGCGATCAGGATCAGGGCCAGCCGGGTTGGGCTTGGAACAACACTCCGGTTGGGCAGCAACTTCACTTCAGCGATGGGCCGGACACCGTTGTCGCGACGTGGTGTTGCGACATTGCCATGGAACGAGTCTGGCGATGAACGATGGGGATCTGATCGAGGGCGTGCAAACCGCACACCGGCTTCGATCATTTGTCACACTCATAAGCTCGGTCGGTTCCCAAGCTTCATCTGATCTGTGGAACAGCTGCTCCCGATGGAGCCAACGGTTGCTTTAAACGGGGTCTGGCACAGCTACGGCGACGCCTCTGACGGCTGGACCCTGAAGGGGGTGGATCTTCAGGTGGCGCCAGGGGAGCTGCTGGGCCTGCTGGGCCCCTCCGGCTGTGGCAAGACCACCCTGCTCCGCTTGATTGCCGGCTTCGAACGCCCCCGGCGCGGCACGGTGCAGCTGGATCAGCGCATGGTGGCTGGAGATGGGATCTGGATGGAACCGGAACGTCGGGGTGTTGGCATGGTGTTCCAGGATTACGCCCTCTTCCCTCACCTGAACGCTTGGCAGAACGCCAGTTTCGGTTTGCCCCGGCGGAATCCCAACCGTGAGCGCGTGGCCTGGTTGTTCGCGTTGCTGGGGCTGAAGGGGCTCGAGCAGCGCTACCCGCACCAGCTCTCCGGTGGCCAGCGGCAGCGGCTGGCGTTGGCACGCGCTCTGGCCCCAGCGCCCAGGGTGGTTCTGCTTGATGAGCCTTTTTCAAGCCTGGATGTGGAGGTGAGGCTCCGCCTGCGCAGTGAGCTCTCCTCCGTACTGGACGCCTGCGGTGCGAGCGGCGTGATCGTCACCCATGACCCCGGAGAAGCTCTGGCGATCTGCGATCGCGTTGCCGTCATGCGGGACGGCGTGCTGCATCAATGTGCATCGCCCCCCGAGATCGTGAGGTCACCGGCGACGCCTTTTGTTGGATCCTTTGTGCTTCAACGCAATTTGATTCCAGTGCAGGCCCATGGCCAAGGCCAGTTGTCTTGTCTCCTGGGAGATCTGGATGCATCGGCCCCATGGGTCCAGGCGGACCGCGAAGCCTCCGGTGACTGTTGTGTGCTCGTGGATCCGCACGACATCACTGTCGTCGCCGATGCCGAAGGAGAGGCCAGCGTCCTGGGCCGTGAATTTCTGGGGGATGCATGGGAGTACCGAATCCGTGTCGCGGATGTGCTGGTGCGGGCCCACTGTCCGATCGAACAGGAGCATCCTCCCCACACCCGTTGTCGCCTCAGCTTCAGGGATGGGTCCAGAGTCACGCTGCTTCCGCTTGGCCAGGCGCTGGTATAAAAAATCCCCCGCCGCAGCGGAGGATTGGGGAAAAAGAATTGATGGTGTCAGCGTTGGTGATGACGCACCGGGATGGGCACAAGCACCGGCTGGCGTAAGCCGCCACCGCCGTTGTCATCATCGGAATCAGCCAGAAGCCACAGCAGCAGGCTGGCAAGAACAAAAACCGTTCCAAGCAGCAGTGGTTCGACCATTGAGGTTTCTCCCATGGCACGCACAATAAGCACCATTCCTGGGTTCTGCTGAATCAGCTGAAACCTTTTCCTGCATCCGGTGCCACACAGGCCTTGAGTTGCTTCCGCAGTTTGTTGTGGTCGATGTTGCGGCCGATCAGCACCAATTGATTTTTGCGATCACCGGTCCAGTCGGTGTCGTCGATGGAAAAGCGTTTGCCTGCCAGATGGAACACATGGCGGCGTTCGCTTTCGTTGAACCAGAGGATTCCCTTGGCCCGGAACACCTCCTGGGGCATCTGGTTGTCGAGGAAGTTCTGGAACTTGCGCAATGCAAAGGGCCCATCACTCTGGAACGACAGGGAGGTGAAGCCCTCGATGTCCTGGTGGTCACCGTGCTCATGGCTGTGGTGATGGTGTCCGTGGTCATGACCGTCCCCATGGCTGTGGCCGTGACCGTGGTCATGCCCATGGCTGTGGTCATGCCCATGGCTGTGGTCATGCCCATGGTCATGACTGCAGTGGCCGTGGTCGTGGTCGCAGTCGCTGTGATCCAGGCTCGGATCTTCGGCAGGGGAACTCACCTTGTCGGATTCGAACAGTCCAACGCTGAGCAACAGGGCAAGAGGCACCTCCCCTTTCACCGACCGCAGGATCCGCGCATCGTTCTTGACGGCTCTGAGTTGCTGCTCGACAGCCTCAAGCCGCTCCTCTGAGACGAGGTCGCACTTGTTCAGCAGCAGGATGTCGCCGTAAATCACCTGGGCCCGGCCAACTTCCGTGTCCAGAACGACGTCGTCGAAGTTTTCTGCATCGATCAACGTGATGATCGAATCCAGGCGGGTTTGGTCCCGCAGCTCACTGCCAAGGAAGGTCATCGCCACCGGCAGGGGATCGGCCAGACCGGTGGTTTCCACGACGATGTAATCGAGCGGTTCTGGGCGTTCAATCACCCGTTCCACCGCCTCCATCAGCTCGCCGTTGATCGAGCAGCAGATGCAACCGTTGCTCAGCTCCACCATGTCTTCATCGGTGGTGACGACCAGATCGTTGTCGATCCCGATTTCACCGAACTCATTCACGAGCACCGCGGTCTTCACCCCCTGCTGATTGCTCAGGATGTGATTCAGCAGCGTGGTTTTTCCCGCTCCGAGGAAGCCGCTGAGAATGGTGACCGGGACGCCGGGACTGGCTGGTGCGGTGGTCATGCGCAAGAACCCACTCGACTCATGCTGGCAGCAGAGCGTCAATGGCGCTGGCCAGCTCCACATCCAGGCTGCTGAGGCCGCCGAGATCATGGGTGGTCAGGTCGATTGAAACGCGGTTGTAGACGTTGCTCCAGTTCGGATGGTGATTTTTGGATTCGGCCAGCAAGGCCACCTGTGCCATGAATCCAAAGGCCTCCACGAAGCTGTTGAACTGCAGATCGCGGTGCAGCCTGTCTCCGTTCACAACCCAATTGGGCAGGGTTGTGCTGAGTGCCGACTTCTCGGCGGCATCGAGAGGTTCAACTGGCATGGAAGCCCTGAATTACCCCTCCATCGTGGCTGGAGCCGGTTGTCAGTCGCTCAGGTCATGCAATCGATCAATCATCAGATCGGTGTCGGTATCGACGCCGTCGTCGGTTTCCCAGGCGTTGGGGTTGTGTCGGGCCTGAATGGCTTGATTGATCCGTTCGCCATTGCGCAGGCTCAGCAGGGTTTGCGGCGTGGCTGAAGTGGTCTGCGTGGTGCTTTCAGGGGTGGGGCGGCTGGAGGATTCACCGAATAAGTGGCAGGCGATCGTTCTGGTGTGAGCAGCGCTGCGGTGCTCCCAGAGGTAAATGGCTTGCCAGGTGCCCAGCAGCAGTTGCCCCCTGCTGACGCTCAGGTTCAGGGTTTGGCTGGTGAGCGCGGTTCGGATGTGGGCCGGCATGTCATCAGCTCCTTCGTCGTCATGGAGATAACGGCGGTGTTCTGGAACGGCATCGGCCATCCATTCATCCAGGTCCTGCAGCACCCGGGGATCTGCGTTCTCGTTGATCGTGAGGCTGGCGCTGGTGTGCAGGCAGGTGAGATGCAGAACGCCCTGGTCCAGACCCGTGCTGCGGATCCAGGTGTTCAACTGCCCGTCCAGTCGGGTGAACCCTCTTCCCGGGGTTGCCACTGTCATCTGATGCAGGATCTGCTGCACACCCACCGCTCTCCAGCGTTCTTTTCTTACTTTGCGTGCAGCAGCACCGTCTGAGTCAATGGCCAGCCCATCTGCCCCCGATCTGACCCTGCTGTTTGACGGAGGTTGTCCGTTGTGTGTGCGCGAAGTTCGCTTTCTGCAGCAGCGTGACCGTCAGGCCCGGCTGGCTTTTGTCGACATTGATGCCTCTGATTACGACGCAGCGGCCCATGCCGGCATCAGTTACCGGGTGGCCATGGGCCGCATTCATGCCATCACAGGCTCCGGGGAGGTGCTGCGGGATGTGGCCGTCTTCCGTGAGGCGTATCGCCTGATTGGTCTGGGGTGGCTTTACGCACCGACCCGCTGGCCTTTGATCGGCAGCGTGGTCGATTGGGTCTATGGGATTTGGGCCGCCCGGCGGCTTCAGATCACCGGGCGCGCCGACCTTGAGACCCTGTGCCAAGGCCGCTGTGAGCTGAACTGACCGGTTCTTACCGAACGGTCTGCGGTTGTCGGTAGATCAGCTTGAGCGGCCAGAGAGCCATGGGCAGGGCGATCCCCAGGGCCAGCTGCAGCATCAATCGGCGCATGGGTCCAGAACGTCTGAACCGCTTCACCATGGCCTGCATCGCTGCTTCGATGCCACTCCAGGTGTCGTTAGGGTGATGGAAAAGGGGGCGAGATGGCTTCTGCCGCAACGGCTTGGGGGCAGCTGGGCGCCCATCTGAGAGAAACGCAGCTGCTTGGCTCGATTCAGAGCACCCTGTATTGGGACCAGAACACCCGCATGCCTTCTGCTGGGGCGTCCTGGCGAGGTGAGCAGCTCACGCTGCTGGCGACCCAGCTTCATGCTCGTCAGAGCTCTGCCGCCTATGCGGATCTGCTGGCCGCGGCGCGTCAGCACTGGAATTCCGCTGAGCGATGCCCTGAACAGGGCCGCAATCTGGATCTGCTGGAACAGGACCTGCAGCGGCAGCAGTCCCTCGATCCAGCCCTCGTCGCCGCCTTGGCCCAGGCCAAGGCCGACGGCTACGACCGGTGGCAGCAGGCTCGATCGGCCTCTGATTTCAGCCTTTTCGCACCGGCGCTTCAGACCCTGATTGATTTGCGTCAGGAGCAGGCCAAACAGCTGGATGAGCCGCGCTCCTGTTGGGAGACCCTGGCGCAACCCTTCGAACCGGATCTGCGTCTGGAGCGTCTCGAGGCCTTGTTTGCTCCGTTACGACAACGGTTGCCGGAATTGGTTGCTCAGGCATGCACCCGGCCACGCCCACGATCAGCGGACTGGGATCTCGAGGAGTCCAGCCAGCAAGATCTCTGTGATGAGCTGCTCGGTGCCTGGGGCCGCAATCCCGCCATCACCTGCATGGCACGTTCGCCTCACCCCTTCTCGATCACGTTGGGACCGGCGGATTACCGGATCACCACGCGTGTTGTGCCTGGCCAGCCTTTGTCGTGCTTCCTGGCCACGGCCCACGAATGGGGGCATTCCCTCTACGAGCAGGGGTTGCCGGACCAGAGCCACCAATGGTTTGCCTGGCCATTAGGCCAGGCCACTTCGATGGCGGTGCATGAAAGTCAGTCGCTGTTCTGGGAGAACCGTGTTGCCCGGAGCCGTCCGTTCGCAGAGCAGTGGTGGAAGCGTTTTGCGCAGGTGGGGGCTCCCTTCAGCGGCGCCCAGGACATGTGGCAGGCGATGAATCCGATGGCGCCTGGTTTGAACCGGGTGGAGGCCGATGAACTCAGCTATGGCTTGCACATCCTGATCCGCACGGATCTCGAAATTTCCCTATTGGAGCAGGGTTTGGAGGTGAAGGATCTCCCCGACGAATGGAACCGGCGCTATGAGGAGCTCCTGGGGGTGCGACCGATGAACGATGCCGAGGGATGCCTTCAGGATGTGCACTGGAGTGAAGGTCTGTTTGGCTATTTCCCTTCGTATCTGTTGGGGCACTTGATCAGTGCACAGTTGAGCGAAGCGATGGCTGTTTCAATTGGTCAACCTGAACATCATGTACGGGAGGGAAGTCTTGATACGGTTCTTCATTGGCTTCGTGAACATGTTCATGGAATTGGTCGAGCTATGAATGCAGAGCAGTTGGTTGAAAAAGTAAGTGCGCGTCAACTTTCTGCTCAGCCTTTTCTTGATTACATTGAATCCAAATTAGATAATCGTGGTAAATGGTGATTTTGCTTTAATATCAGGCTTATTGCTTCTTTAATGCAATTCAATTTGCCATCTGTTGGAATTACTTTTTGGCGCGAGTATAATTCAGTTATCTCAGTGATATGAATGCTTGGGCAGGCTTTCGTGCCGTGTTTTTTTCGACGCTTTTAAATTTGGCTAGTGCATAGTGCTTGGTCATATGAAATATTCTGGTTTAGATTGATTTTTGTCTCTAATTACTTTTTCACTTTCCTGCTATCAAGCCTGAAGGGCTTGGTTGAATTTATTTTTAGCAATAGTTGTTCTTTGGGGTGTGATAATCTTTCGTCTGCTGCTAGATTTTAAAAAAAAATACCTTGAGAATTAAGGAACTATCGCATGCGCTTAAACTCAACTCATAATCTTAATCTTAATGCTTCTTAAGCCACAAGCGCGAGCCCGGTGTTATACTTGTATTAGTTATTAATGCTCGGCATGGCTAAGATTACTAATGTTTTGTTTGATGGCTCATATGAGAATTATGGTCATATCTACGAGCTCGAGGATGGCAAAATAGTTTTTTATAGTGATGGGGGATATTTCCAGGCTGGTGATGATCTTGTCGGCAGTTATCGAAGTTTCTCGCAGAGTCAATTTGGAGAAGTAGCTCTTGAGGATATTGTTGTTCAGCAGTGGGGGTCGCAAGGACCATTATTTTATTTCTTGAAGGATGGTAATTTTTATAGCCATGCCTTCACAGAAACTAATGACGGCAAGGTTGAACCAGTTGGAAGTCTTAAGGCTGAAAAAATTGATCAATTATACGATTTAGAAAATGGTTATGGAACTGATTTTGATAGCGATGGTGTGACCGGCAGGCCTCCCGTCACCATAAGCAGAGTCTTGTTTGGTGGATCAGGATATGGTGATCTTTTTGAATTAGAGGGTGGGGATGTAATTCTATACACTAATGAAATAAACTATGAGAGTGGAGATAAAATATATGATTCTTACAAGCGGATAAGTATTACCGAATTAAATGGAGTTGTTTTCGAAGATGTAGTCTTTACCGAGTGGGATAATAATGGGCCTAAGCTTTATTTCTTGAGTGATGGAGATTTGTACAGCCAGAAATTTTATGATCGCGATGAGCAATATGGATATTTAGAGGCTGTTGGCTCGCTTGTGCAAGAAAGTCAGGAGCGTTTGTATGAGATTGAAGGTCAATATGGTGAAGATCTGAACTCTGATGGCGAGATTGGTGAGCCTCCGGTTGTGATTGAGCGGGTTTTATTCGATGGATCGAGGAATGGTAATGGTAGTTTGTTCGAGCTGGAAGGAGGTGAAGTTGTATTTTTACATGGCGATCAATCGTATGAAATAGGAGACGAATTAGATCACTTTTACGATTATTATCAGACGATTGAAGAAACTGATTTCGGTGATGTAAGCCTTGAAGATGTTGTGTTATCAGATTGGGGCAATAACGGCCCTAGATTTTACTTCTGGAGTGGCGACGCACTCTACAGACAGGAATTCCGTGATCGCAATGGCCAGCTGGAGACGGATGGCGCCCTAAAGAACGTAGATAATGATCGCTTGTATGAGCTGGAAGATCAATTTGGAGAAGACCTGAATGGAGATGGCGAGGCCGGAACACCTCCAGTTGTGATTGAGCGGGTTTTATTTGATGGATCGAGGAATGGTAATGGCAGTTTGTTCGAACTGGAAGGAGGTGAAGTTGTATTTTTACATGGCGATCAATCGTATGAAATAGGAGACGAATTAGATCACTTTTACGATTATTATCAGACGATTGAAGAAACTGATTTCGGTGATGTAAGCCTTGAAGATGTTGTGTTATCAGATTGGGGCAATAACGGCCCTAGATTTTACTTCTGGAGTGGCGACGCACTCTACAGACAGGAATTCCGTGATCGCAATGGCCAGCTGGAGACGGATGGCGCCCTAAAGAACGTAGATAATGATCGCTTGTATGAGCTGGAAGATCAATTTGGAGAAGACCTGAATGGAGATGGCGAGGCCGGAACACCTCCAGTTGTGATTGAGCGGGTTTTCTTTGATGGATCGAGGAATGGTAATGGTAGTTTGTTCGAACTGGAAGGAGGTGAAGTTGTATTTTTGCATGGTGATGAATTATACGAAAAGGGAGATGAGTTAGACAAAGACCAGTTCGATAATTATTATTATCAGACGATTGAAGAAACTGATTTCGGTGATGTAAGCCTTGAAGATGTTGTCTTGTCAGATTGGGGCAATAATGGCCCTAGATTTTACTTCTGGAGTGGCGACGCACTCTACAGACAGGAATTCCGTGATCGCAATGGTCAGCTGGAGACGGATGGCAATCTAAAGAGTTTAGATGAGGATAAATTGTATGAGCTGGAAGATCAATTTGGAGAAGATTTGAATGGAGATGGCGAGACTGGCAAGCCTCCGGTTGTGATTGAGCGGGTTTTATTTGATGGATCTAACAATGGCAGTGGCAATTTGTTCGAACTAGAAGGTGGTGAAATTGTTTGGTATATTAACGGTGGTTTTTATGAACAAGGCGAAGATCTCGATGATCATTATTTTACAATAGATGAGAGAGATTTTGGTAATGTAAGTCTTGAAGATGTTGTTTTGTCGGGCTGGGGTGGGGAAGGTCCGAAGTTCTATTTGTGGAGTGGTGAGGCTCTCTTCTCTCAAGAATACCGTGAGCTATTCGGCCGTTTAGAGGCTAAAGGCAGTTTGAAGAGTGTGAAAGAAGATCGTCTGTATGAGCTGGAAGATCAATTTGGAGAGGATCTCAATGGAGATGAAGAGATTGGTACACCTCCCGTAGTGATTGAACGTATTTTATTTGATGGATCTAATAATGGCAATGGAAGTTTGTTTGAGCTGGAAGGTGGAGAGATTGTATGGTTGAGCAGTGGTGATTCGTATGAAAAGGGAGATGAAATTGATGGCTATTACCAGACGATTGAAGAGAGTGATTTTGGCGATGTGACTTTGGAAGATGTTGTGCTTTCAGATTGGGGTAATAAGGGGCCTAAATTTTACTTCTGGAATGGTGAATCACTCTATAGTCAGGAGTTTCGTGAGAGGAATGGCCAACTTAAATCAGAAGGTAATTTGAAAAATGAAAAGCAAAAGAATTTGTATGAGTTGGAAGATCAATACGGACTGGATATTGACGGAGATGATGAAATTGGCGAGCCGCTGGCAACAATCTCAACGGTTCTCTTCTCAGGCGAAGAAGGCGACTGGGATCGTGGACTGTATGAGCTCGATGACGCGACGATTGTGATGTCTGAGTCTGAGCTGGAGGAAGGCGATACGCCGTTTGACATCCGCCAGTTAGTTACGAGCAAGGGCGATGACTTTGCTGTGGATGGTGATGTATTGGGTGGCTATTGGATAAATAACGGCTTTGCTGTTCTGTATGAGGACGGAGCAAAGATCATGCGTCAGAACTTCCGTGAAACGGGAGATGTGGCACGAACCAATGGCAAGCCCAAGAGTTTGAGCAGCAAACAGGTGGCTGAGCTGGAAGAAGAGCAAGGAGTTGATTTCAACGGTGATGGCGTCTACGGAGAAGAGTCAGCGGAAATCAGTTCCGTTCTGTTTGCTGGTGATGAAGGCGACTGGGATCGTGGACTGTATGAGCTGGATGACGCGACGATTGTGATGTCTGAGTCTGAGCTGGAGGAAGGCGATACACCGTCTGAGGCCTACCAGTTGGTGACGAGCAAGGGCGATGACTTTGCTGTGGATGGTGATGTATTGGGTGGCTATTGGATTAATAAGGGCTTTGCTGTTCTGTATGAGGACGGAGCAAAGATCATGCGTCAGAACTTCCGTGAAATGGGAGATGTGGCACGAACCAATGGCAGGCCCAAGAGTTTGAGTAGCAAACAGGTGGCTGAGCTGGAAGAAGAGCAAGGAGTTGATTTCAACGGTGACGGCGTCTACGGAGAGGAGTCAGCGGAAATTAGTTCCGTTCTGTTTGCTGGTGATGAAGGCAGTTGGGGCCGAGGGCTGTATGAGCTGGATGACGCGACGATTGTGGCGTCTGAGTCTGAGCTGGAGGAAGGCGATACCCCTTCTGAGGCCTACCAGTTGGTGACGAGCAAGGGCGATGACTTTGCTGTGGATGGTGATGTATTGGGTGGCTATTGGATTAATAAGGGCTTTGCTGTTCTGTATGAGGACGGAGCAAAGATCATGCGTCAGAACTTCCGTGAATCGGGAGATGTGGCACGAACCAATGGCAAGCCCAAGAGTTTGAGCAGCAAACAAGTTGCCGAGCTGGAAGAAGATCATGGCGTTGATTTCAATGGTGATTCTTTAATTGGTCCAGAGCTTCCTTTGATCGAAACTGTGCTTTTTGATGGTTTGCAAGGAGATTGGGGGCAAGGAATTTATGACGCCACCAATGGTTCTTTGATGATTGGAGAAAAAGACTTAGATGAGGGCGATGAAATTATTGACGGTGTTCAATTGATGTCTGTCGGGAATGATGGTTATTATGAAGTTGATGGAGATGTTGTTGGAGCGTTTGGAGGTTCTAATTCTGCTTCGATCGTCTATGAGCAGTCTGGGGATTATTATTCACAGTCCTTCGGCATTAGCGACTCAATTGCGATCGCATCGGGTTCGCCTGAATTGGTCAGTGATCGCATCTTTGCCCTGGAAGATATCCATGATATTGACTTTAATGGTGATGGGTCTTTTGGTGAGGTTTCTGGCTAATTGATGGTCATTTTGGATTGAAATTTCTAGATAATTTTCCCCGTCAAAGTTCTCTCTTTCTTCGATTGTAGTGATTCTTTGGCTTCGTAGATTAGGTCTGCTAATGATTCTGTTGTTTGATTTTTAGGCTGTAAATGTCTCTGCGCCAAGTTGCTTTTGATCGGATCTGGTCTTTTGAATACTCAGCCTGCCTGTTTTGGGGATGGTGGGGCAAGGGAGCTTCTACAGTCGACCGGCCGTACGCCGCTTCCCATGGCCAACCTCGATCAGGCACCCAGTCGCAGCATGCCCAACCTGCTGCACGTGCTGCCGGCCTTCGCCGATGAAGCCGAACTTCGTCTCAACACGATCGTGGAGCTCAACTCCAACACGATCAACAAGTACGAGCTGATCACCGAAACCGGTCATCTGAAGCTGGACCGCGTTGGTTACTCCTCGCTGGCTTATCCCTTCGCCTACGGATGCATTCCCCGCACCTGGGATGAAGATGGCGATCCTCTCGACATCGAAATTGTCGGTGTCACCGAGCCCCTGATTCCCGGTTCGATTGTGGAAGCCCGCATCATCGGTGTGATGACCTTCGACGACGGTGGTGAAGTCGACGACAAAGTGATCGCTGTGCTTGCCGACGACAAGCGCATGGATCACATCAAGAGCTGGGAAGATCTCGGTGAGCACTGGAAGAAAGAGACCACCTACTACTGGGAGCACTACAAGGATCTGAAGAAGCCTGGAACCTGCTCGGTGAACGGTTTCTTCGGTACTGAAAAGGCCGTTGAGATCATCAAGAGCTGCGAGGCTCGCTACATGGCTGAGATCGACCCCAAGTTGGTCGACTGAACACCTCGGCGATCGACTGCTGATCAGGCGGGGGAGATCCCCCGCCTTTTTTTATGGCTCAGCGTTGGAACATGTTCACCAAGACGGCGCGGCGCGCCTGGGGGTGTTGGGGGTGGCCGCAGTGGGCACCGCGCTGCGAGGAGAGAACCATGTCGCCTGCCTTGGCAAACAGAGCAATGGCCTCAGCACCCTGCAGCTGACTGAATTCAAACGGCCCAAGCCCGTTTTGTTTGTTGAAGCGGGCGTTGCGCCACCAGAGCCGTCGTCGACGTTGGGACCTGGGTACGAAGCAGTAGGGCCCATCGGCCAGTGATTGCACATCACTGAGGTACACGAAGGATTTGAACTTCAGTGAGCGTCCATCGCAGTGGTAGCTGCGCGTGTCTTGCACGCCTCGGTTGAGGTAGAGGTTGCGGCATTTCACCCGCATTCGATTAAAGCTGCTCAACAAGAGCAACCGCTGAATCACCGATTCCTGCAGGGAGGCCTGGATGTTGCGGTTGAGGCTTTCCGAGAGGCGCTCGGGATGGAAGATGTCGATCATTCCCGCATCGCTACCGCTGCGTCCATCGGGGCGCTTGACCCGGTAGTTGATGACTGACCGATCGGCGTCGCGGAACTTGTTGTAGCCCTTCAACACACGCTGATCAGGAAGATTGAGATAGGCCAGGGATGCAAGGCGAGCGTGCTCGCCTGATTCGATTTCCTCGAGCAGTCGGCCGACATCGCTGTTGATCGACGCGATCAGGTCAGCAGGCGCTGCCTCCCGTAGACAGATGATCCCCTGCCGGCGCAGTGTCCAGGCCGCAGTCAGGAAGGTTCTGCGGTTGCTGATCAGGTCGCCGAAGCGAAAGCTGATGGATTCAACCTCCTGGCTGAGGGCCTTGCCTTCGAGCAGGGTTGGCCGCGCCGTTGCGATCGCCGTGGAGGTCAACAGGGAGAGGAGAGATTTGGAAAAGGGTACCGCTGGATCGCTCGTCTCGTGCTTGAGACCTAAGAGATCCTGAAGAGTTCAGCTTCAAAGCCATTGCTGCTGCTTTTTCTCGCAGCAATGAATACGTTGAGACTAGTGGGTCTCGTGCGTCTCGTGAAGTGGCTATTGATGCCGGCGCTGTTGGCTGGCCTGTTGGCGGCGTCTGTTGCTCCATGCCTTGCTGCTGAACCTGTTGAGCTGGTCTTGCGGCAACCAACTCGTGAGTCGCGCATCGTGCTTGACCTCAGCAAGCGACAGATCACCCTCATGCGGGGCGAGCAGCAGCTTGGCGCTTGGCCAGTGGCGATTGGAGATCCCAAAACTCCTACCCCAAAAGGGGAATTCGCCATCCTCAATAAGAAGGTCAATCCGGTCTATGTGACCCACAAGTCTGGTCAGCGGCGGGAGCTGCGCGGACCCAGTAGCCCGATTGGTGATCGCTACATGGCCTTTCACCGCAATGGCCGCGGCGAGTTTGGGATCCATGGAACGGCGTGGCCGCACTGGGTTCAAATTCGCGCGGCCGTCAGCCTGGGCTGCGTGCGCATGCTCAACAGCCACATTCGGCAGCTGTTTGACGCTGTGGATGTGGGGACGCGCCTGGAGATTCGTAGTTGATCAGGCTTCCGGGCGTACGGTGTCGAAGATCTCTTTGAGGATTTCGCCAGCACCCTGACCCTTGAGGGTGTTGGCGAGAGCGATGCCGATGGTTTCGGGGTCGCTTGCCGCGCCACTGGCCTGGTCGCGGATCAGACGTTTGCCATCAAGGCTGGCAACCATCCCGGTGAGGATCAGTTGATCGCCTTCGAAGCGGGTGTTCACGCCGATGGGGACCTGGCAGCCACCTTCCAGTTCCCGCAGGAAAGCGCGTTCGGCTAGACAGCGCTGGGAGGTGGGGGTGTGCTCCAGCACTTTGATCGCCTCAAGCACTTCGGGCTTGCCCTCCACGCATTCAATCCCCAGGGCGCCCTGACCAACGGCGTGCAGAGAGATGTCGCCGGGGATCAGCTGGTGGATCCGATCGCCGAAGCCAAGCCGGCCCAAGCCTGCCGCAGCCAGGATCAGGCAGTCGTAATCGCCGCTGTCCAATTTTTCCAGCCGGGTGATCACGTTCCCTCGAACGTCCTTGAAGATCAGGTGAGGGTAGTGGTGACGCAGCTGAGCCAGGCGTCGCAGGGAACTCGTTCCCACCACTGAGCCTTCGGGGAGGGTGTCGAGTTTGTAAGCCTGGTTCTTGGTGTTCACCACCAGGGCATCGGCCGGGTCTTCCCGTTCGGTGATGCAGCCGAGCATCAGCCCCTCAGGAAGGTTGGTGGGCAGGTCTTTCAGGGAATGGACGGCGATGTCTGCACGGTCCACCAGCATCTGGGCTTCCAGTTCCTTGGTGAACAGGCCTTTGTCGCCGATTTTGGCCAGGGCGACGTCCAGGATCTTGTCGCCCTGGGTGGCCATGGCTTCCACTGTGATCTTCAGGCCGGGATGGGCCTTTTCCAGTTCCGCTTTCACCCAGTTGGTTTGCACCATGGCCAGCTGGCTGCGTCGTGAGGCGATGCGCAGTTCGGTGAGGGCCATGGAAAGGGCGAATCAGCCGCCCAGCCTACGCTTTTGGCCTTGGATTCTTTGGTTCGCCTTCACGAGGTTGTGAAGCTTCGAAAGGGAAGATCCCTTTATGAAGAACGCTTAACATTTGCAGGCATTGCAGCGCAGTCATGCCCGGACCCGTCGTCAATGGCGTTCGTCAGGCCGGAGCAATTGGCTCTGTTGCCCCCGACTCGCAAGAGCAGGAGCCCATGCTCCCCTTGGTGGCTGAGGGTTCCATCCGTCTGATCCTGTTGTGCAGTGGCGATGTGCTGATGGCTCGGCTGCGTCACACCACAGATCGCGATGGAGACCATGCCTACCAACTACTGCGGCCTCGTCTGGTGCGATCAGCGGCAGAGCCCTCGCAGGTGGGTCAATCCAGTTGGGAGCTTCAGCCTTACCTGGAGGGGCTGACGTCGCAGCACAATCTGGTGCTGTTCAAGGGGGCGGTGGCCTCGGTGCTTGAACCGGATGCTCGCTTGCTCCAGGCTTATGCGTTGGAAACACGCCAAGAGTGTCCACTGGAGGAAACACCGGTGGAGCGCCTGAAGCGTGCTTTTCAGGAATTCACGGAGACCTTCGATGCAAACCCGTGAACCTGTCGAACGGTCTCTTTCTATTTACTAAAGGAAAACCCCAGTCATGGACTGGGGTTTGATCTCTTCCGTGTGAGGAGGGCGTCTCAATTCCCTCAAGCACTTTTATAGGAGCCCTCTGCTCCATTCAGCTAGGGGGAATGTACTTATGTATTACTCCCGTGACCGTTTGGTCACGGGCCCAGTGCTGGCCTACTTGATGTATTCCTTGAGCACCCCATTGCGGTTGGGGTGGCGCAATTTGCGCAGGGCCTTGGCTTCGATCTGACGGATCCGTTCACGGGTCACATCAAAAATCTGACCAATTTCCTCGAGGGTCTTCATCCGACCGTCGTCCAGGCCATAGCGCAGGCGCAGCACATCGCGCTCGCGGGGGCTGAGGGTGGCCAACACACCTTCCAGGTCTTCACGAAGCAGGTTCTTGGCAACGTCCTGCTCGGGATTTTCGATGTCGGCTTCGATGAAATCACCCAGGCGGGAATCCTCTTCCTTGCCGATGGGGGTCTCCAGGGAGATCGGCAGCTGGGCGCTCTTGGCGATGAAGCGCAGTTTTTCGATGGTCATTTCCATCGATTCCGCGATTTCCTCTTCCGTTGGCTTGCGGCCGAATTCCTGGGAGAGAACCTTGGTGGTCTTCTTGATCCTGGAGATCGTTTCGTAGAGGTGCACCGGCAGGCGGATGGTGCGGCTCTGGTCGGCGATGGCGCGTGTGATGGCCTGGCGAATCCACCATGTGGCGTAGGTGGAGAACTTGTAGCCCTTTTCGTGGTCGAACTTCTCGGCTGCACGAATCAGGCCAAGGCTTCCTTCCTGAATCAGGTCTTGGAAGCTCAGGCCTCGATTCATGTACTTCTTGGCAATCGAGACCACCAAGCGCAAGTTGGATTGCACCATCTTTTCCTTGGCCCGTCGGCCCAGCATCAAGCGCCGGCGGAAGCGGATGAGCGGCATTTCCACCAAGGCCGCCCACTCTTTGTTGTCGGGTTCCCGGCCGTTGTCGCTTTCAAATTGAGCGGCCAGTTCCTCGAGATAGAGAAGATCGGCGATTTTGCGGGCCAGTTCGATCTCTTCGTCGGGACGCAGCAGGCGGATCCGACCAATTTCCTGGAGATAAACCCGGATGGAGTCTTCGGTGTAAACGCCTTTGGGGCCGATCTTGATGCTGGCCAGGGCTTTGGCCTTGGCTTCCTTCTCAGCAGCTGCGGTTTTGGCTTTCTCCTCGGCGGTTGGTTTCGCTGCCGCTGCTTTGGCTGTTGAAGATTTAGTCGTGGTCTTCTTGGCGGTGGCTGCCTTCTTGGTTGTGGTGGCCTTTTTCGTTGTGGTTTTGGCCTTGGTGGTTTTCGCTGCAGCCTTTTTGGTGGTTCCCGAGGCCTTGGATTGATCTGCAGCGGCGAGCAGTTCGTCGGCTGCGGCGCTCAGGTCCTTGGCGCTCGCCTTACTGGTTCGTCGGCGTGCAGGGGTTTTCTTGGCCTCTTTGTCGGAACTCTTGGCGACTTCCTTCACCTTGCCGTCAGCATTGGCCAGAAGAACGATGTCCGGCTTGGCAGCTTTGGTGGCAGCAGGGGTCATGGTGTTAGTCGAAGTCGGATAGAGGGGAGATGCAACAGCGGCAACAACGCACCAACTGGAATGGCCGGAACCTGGAACTTCCGTTCAAACGAAAGAAAACGACACAGCTGACGCTGAGACGGAGTTCATGGGCTGATGGTGGTGTCCGCGAGTCGACGAAACGCTTGGACTGATTGTGTCTGTGCTGTCTGGGGTGGTCTCAGACCGGTCAAAATGGCAAGGAACAAGACCTTGACTTCAGACTCTGTGTCTTCCCTCTGGATCGAGCGCAGGGTTGGCAGAAACTGTCCAACTTGTCCACGTTAATGAAGTCTTCCGAAGTTTGCAAGGTCCTGTCGCATTCGCGGCGATGCGTTGAGGTCTGGCTGGAGGCTGGGCGGGAAGGACGCTCCTTCAGTTATGCCGCAGATCCCAGCATGGGATTGATGCCGGGAGATCTGGTGCGGGTGCGCCTCCGGGGTCGAGCCATGCATGGACTGGTGGTGGCGGAGCGGGAGTGGGCTGAGCAGGATCCTCAGGAGCTGCAACCGGTGGAATCGCTCCTGCAGCGTGCTGCTGTCGATTCTGATTGGTACAGCTGGCTGGAGCGCGTGGCGGACCGTTGCCATCTCAGTGTCTTCCGCACCTTGAAGGCGGCTTTGCCGTCGGGCTGGATTGGTCAGGCTGGCCAGCGTTCCCTGGCCGGCGGGCGTCAGATGTGGTGGATTCAGGCCCGGGTCTCCCCTGATGCAGCGAACCCACCCACCCCTCGCCAGCGGGAGCTTCTGGCTTGGTTGGAGGGCCAGGGTGATGGTGTTTGGCAACGGGACCTGGTGGCCAGTGGGTTTGGGGCGCAATTGCTGCCGCCGCTGATCCAGCAGGGCTACCTGGTGCGTGAGCAGCGTCGTTGTGAGGACAAGGGCTCTTCAGCTGGTTCTGGCCCCCAGGAGCTTCCCCAGGCCTTGACGGCTGAGCAGCAGGACGTGGTGAAGGCCTACCAACAGCTGTCTCCGGGGAGAGGGCTGCTGCTCTGGGGAATCACCGGCTCCGGCAAGACCGAGGTGTACCTCCAGCTAGCTGCCCAGGAGCTGGAGCGGGGCCGGCACGTGCTGCTGCTCACCCCCGAGATCGGATTGATTCCCCAACTCGTTGACCGTTGCCGCAAACGCTTCGGCTCGCGCGTTGTGGAGTACCACAGCGGTTGTGGTGACGCCGAACGGGTTCGAACCTGGCGTCGCTGTCTTGCTGCCGAACAGCCGTTGGTGGTGGTGGGAACCCGCTCCGCGGTGTTCGTGCCGTTGAAGCCGCTGGGGCTGGTCGTTCTGGATGAGGAGCACGACAGCTCTTACAAGCAAGACGCACCCATGCCCTGCTATCACGCCCGGGACCTGGCTTTGGACCGGGTTGTGATGCAACAGGCACGGCTTGTGCTGGGCAGCGCCACGCCGTCGCTCGAGAGCTGGATTCAAACGGGCCCCGAAGGTGCATTGACCCTTGTGCGCCTGACCCAGCGGATTTCCCGGCAGTCCCTACCGCCTGTGCATGTGATCGACATGCGCCATGAGTTGGCCGAAGGACACAAGCGTCTGGTCAGTCGCGCCTTGATGGATCGTCTTGCGGCGCTGCCGGAGCAGGGCGAACAGGCTGTGGTTTTGGTGCCTCGTCGGGGATACAGCCCCTTTTTGAGCTGCCGCAGTTGCGGCGAGGTGGTGATGTGCCCCCACTGCGATGTGGCGCTCACCGTTCACCGCAGCAAGGCCGGACGTCAGTGGCTGCGTTGCCACTGGTGTGACCATCGTGAAGACCTGGAGAACCGTTGCAGTCACTGTGGTTCCACGGCCTTCAAGCCATTTGGGGCCGGGACGCAGAAGGTGTTGGAACTGCTCTCTCAGGAGCTCGAAGGCCTTCGTTTGCTCCGCTTTGACCGCGATTCCACCGGGGGGCGGGATGGCCATCGACGCCTGTTGGACCGTTTCGCTGCCGGAGAGGCCGACGTCTTGATCGGCACGCAGATGCTGGCCAAGGGCATGGATCTGCCGCGGGTCACCCTGGCGGCAGTGCTCGCGGCGGATGGGCTTCTGCACCGCCCCGATCTCCGCGCAGGAGAGCAGGCCCTGCAGTTGCTGTTGCAGTTGGCGGGCCGTGCCGGGAGAGGTGAACGACCGGGGCAGGTGTTGGTGCAGACCTACACCCCAGATCATCCGGTGATTCAACACTTGGTGGATGGTCGCTATGAAGCGTTCCTCTCCCAGGAGGTGGCGCTCCGTAAGGAAGCGGGTCTGGTGCCCTTCAGTCGCGCTTGTCTGCTACGACTGTCTGGAGATTCCCCAAGCAAAACAGCAACGGCGGCAGCGGTGCTGGCGGAGCGGATCCGGCCGATTTGTCAGCTCCAGAGCTGGTGGTTGTTGGGTCCGGCCCCGGCGCCTGTGGCCCGGGTTGCTGGCCGAAGCCGATGGCAGCTGTTGCTGCACGGTCCGGCGGGCTCCCCGCTTCCGCTGCCTCCGGGACAAGCCCTCTGGGATGGCTTGCCCAAGGGTGTGGCGCTCACTGTGGATCCCGACCCGCAGCAGCTTTGATCAGGAGGGCAGTTCAGGGAAGCCAAAGCCCAGCTTCCGACGCACCACCTGCAGCACCATGCTGCTGATCAGCAGCATCAGGATCACCACTCCCCCCAGGCCAAGCGGATTCCAGCGCCAGCCCTGCCAGCTGACTTCGGTGGTGGTGCCGGAAAGAGCCGTGCGCTCCACCTGCCCGTGGTTCAGGCTCAGATGAACATCGAGCCCGGGGATCTCGGGAAGATCGCTGAGGTCCACCATCAGCTGCACGTGCTGCTGCACCCCCAGCAGCCAGTTGCGTTCTTCGAGCTTGAGCGTTGGTGCCGGGAGTGAGACTCCAGCCGCGCGACCAGCCACGGCAACCACGGCCGCCATCTGTTGCGCCAGCTCGTGCGATGAGGCAACACGGCTGCTGATCTGTTGGCGTCCTGGGCTTGTTTGTTCGATCTTCAGCCCGGGCACGTCCCGTTGCAGGTCTCGCTCGAATTGCTCCTGCCAGGGCAGCGGACGTTGCTGGGTGCTCCGGACGTCCCATGTGAGGGCCAGTCGATCCGGGCCGCGAAGGTCGAGATCAGCCTCGATTCGGACGCAACCACTCAGCAAAAGCGTGATCCCGAGCAGAACCGCCATCACCAGCACGGCGAAACCCGCCGCCGGTGAACGCGTCGGCCCTGTGGGTGGTGGTGGCGGGGGTTCGGGACGCCGCGACCGCCGCCGCCGCATGGTGGATGTCTGCCCGCTGCCGGAGCCATTCAGCTCCAGTTGCGGCATCCGCATCGACCAGCGTTCCGGACGATCCAGGCTTGGGGCTTCAAGAACCCCGAGCAGTTGTTTGGCCTGCTGGCGCAACTTGTGATCGCGGCAGCGACTCAGCAGCCTGCAGGTGGCGATGGCTTTGTCGTCCTGCCCCTGGCCCATCCAGGCGGTGATCATCAGGAGCCGAAGGCCCGGCCCCTCCGGGCTATTGAGCGGGTGTTGCTCCGCCAGGGGCAGAAGCAGCTCCAGGCCCTGGCCGTAGTCCCCGCGCTCCAGGGCTGCCTCCGCTTCAGAGAGGTCCAGTTCTGAGTCCTGCTCGCTCACCCTCTAGCCGCGTCCCACCACCATGGTGCCGATGCCGGCGTCGGTGAAAACTTCGAGCAGGAGGGCATGGGGAACCCGGCCATCAATGATGTGGGCGGCTGACACGCCCTGAGCCAGGGCGCGGATGCAACATTCGGTTTTGGGCGTCATGCCCCCTGCGACCACGCCGTCCTCGATCAGCTGTCGCGCCTCTGAGAGGCGCAGTTTGCGGATCAGCGAGTCGGGGTCATCCCGGTCTTCAAGGATGCCGGGGGTGTCGGTCAGCAGGATTAGTTTTTCGGCTTCCAGGGCCGCCGCCAGCTCTCCCGCCACCGTGTCGGCATTGATGTTGTGGGCTCGTCCGTCATCGGGGGTTGCGGCAACGCTGGAAATGACGGGCACATAACCCTTCTCCAGCAGCGGTTCGAGCACATCGGGATTGACGCGGGCAACATCCCCCACCAGCCCATGGCTGCCATTCCCCCAGGGGCGTGCCTCCACAAGACTTCCGTCACTTCCGCTCAGACCAACAGCACGGGTGCCGAGCTGATTGAGGCCATTCACGATCTGCTTGTTGACGCGGCCCACCAGTACCATCTCCACCACGTCCATGGTGTCGGCGTCGGTGACGCGCAGTCCGTCGCGGAATTCGGCGGGGATTTCCAGACGTTGAAGCCACTGGTTGATTTCGGGCCCGCCGCCGTGAACCACCACGGGTTGGACGCCGACGCAGGCCAGCAGAGCCAGGTCGCGGAAGACAGCAGCCCGCAGCTCGGCATGGGCCATGGCGGCCCCGCCGTACTTGATCACGATGCGCCGACCGGCGAAGCGCTGGATGTAGGGGAGGGCTTCGCTGAGCACCGACACCCTGAGGGCGTCATCGTTGTTCTGGGTGGATTGGGCCATGGCTTAGGCCTCACCCGCTGGCAGCAGAACAACGTCCAGCCGTTGTCCATCCAGTTCCTTGAGTTCCGCTCGCATTCCTTTGGCGAAGAAACGCCCCAGCCGCTCTTGCCGCTCTTGCCAGCGTTCGAGGGGGACGGCTCCCAGCAGGAATCGCATCCGCAGGCCATAGCCGCTGTCGGAATGCAGCTCTTCGATCTCCTCCAACTGCGGGGGGGTGTCTTCATCCCAGAGTTTGAGTGCTTCCAGCGACGACTCCAGGTGGGCCTTCTGGCCGTAGCGCCAGCGCGTCACATCGCCGAGCAATTTGCCCAGTTCTGGGGCTGCAGCTTCGCGTTCCTTCTGAAACGTCTTGACCGGTGTGACCCGGATGGCGGGTGGGAGCTCCGACGATTTCAGGGCCAGTCCTCCCAACAAGATCGGGATTCCGTAGAAAATCGTGGGCAGGCTGAGGTTGGCGCTTCCGGTGGCGTAAGCGGTGGCACCGACCACGGTCAGCATGCCTCCGGCGATGGTGACGAGGCTGCCGGGGGAGAAGAAATCCTTCATGAAGGCCTTGGCTTGATCGTCATTTTGACCTCTAGGCCATCAGGATGGAGATCCACTGCCCCGAGCTAGATGCCTGATCCATCGTCGACCGGCATGGATGATCTGCTCCAGCAGCTCGACCGTGATCGCAGCTGGTTGCTGCAGCAGATCGATGGGGGCCGCTGGCCCGAGCTGCGGCTGGATCTTGCCGCCCTTGAACGGGAGCTCGGGCAACTGATCACCAGAGCGTCAGAGCTGCAGGACGAAGCGGGTCGTTAAGCGGCAACGCCCCGCGATTGTCCTCTGATTCAGAAGGGGATGTCGTCGGTGTCGGGCACGAGGGGCGCCGCATTCCAGCTGGCCGGTTCAGGCTCTTTCGCCACCTTGTTCGGTGCAGCTGCGGGGGCCTTGCGGCTCGGGGCCGGGGCTGAGGGGTTGCCGGAAGGAGCTGCACCCGTGGCTGCCGCGCCGATCGGATGAAGCCGAGCCAGGGTGAATTCAGCCCGTTTTTCCTTCATGCCATCGCCCCGGGGCATGGTGTTCATCCGCAGTCGGCCTTCGATCAGCAGCCGCTGCCCGGTCTGCACACGGTTCTGCAGCTCCTGGGCCAGGTTTCCCCAGCCCACCACTTTCAATTCACCCGGCGGATCACCCTCGCGAAGGGGGTCAAAGCGCACGGCCATCTCCGCAATGGGAGTCTGGTTGTCCTGGGTGTATCGAACCGTCGGTGCGTCGATCACCTCCACTTCGAGCACGCAATGGTTCATGGCTTGAGCTGGTGTCGGCGCACATCCTGATGCAAGGCCCCGCGAATGACCAGCGTCGTGTCCTGCTGCTGGCTGGAACCGGTGATGGGCCGCGCTTGGTGAAGGAGCTCTCCCGTCGCCATTGGCGTGTGAGCGTGAGTGTGGTGACGGCAACTGCAGCGAAGGCCTACGCGGGATTGCCGGTGGAGCGCATCTCGATTGGTGCTCTGCAGGGCATTGGCGGAATCAAGGCAGCCCTGCATCAGAACGGCCCTTTCCGTTGGGTGGTGGATGCCACGCATCCATTTGCGGCTCGGATCAGCCATGACCTGGTCAGGGCCTGTGCCGATCTCGGCCAACCGCTGCTGCGTTTTGAGCGTCGCCTTGAACCGCTGGGAGCGGCCTCTCTCCTGGCTGATGCCGACGCATTGGCGGCCCAACCGCTCCAGGGCCAACGCCTGCTGCTGGCCATTGGAGGCCGTCATCTTCCGGCCTTGACTGCTGCTGTGCGCCGCGCCGGAGCCATCCCCTATGGCCGTGCGCTTCCGTCCCCCGATGGAGTGCGCGCCGCCTTGCGGGCAGGTCTTCCCCCGGATCACCTGGCGGTGGTGCGCCCTCTGCAAGGGGAGGTGCCGGGGGCGATCGAGCGGTCTCTTTGCCGTCGCTGGGGCATTGGCGTGGTGCTCTGCCGCCAGTCCGGTGGTGTGACGGAACAGCTCTGGCATCAACTCACCACAGATCTGGGGCTGAGGTTGCTGCTGTTGCGGCGTCCCTCCCCCCCCGACGGAATGGATTGCGTCGAGGATGTCAGCAGCCTGATGGACCGGCTTGAGCGTGATTGAAGCGAGCGGGCTCGTGCTGGCCCTCACCACGGAAGCGAACGCTGAGCGCGCCCAACAGTTGGCAGAGGCCTTGCTGGAGCGCCATCTCGTGGCCTGTGTGTCCATCCACCCCGTTCAGTCGTTCTATCGCTGGGAGGGGGCGTTGCAGGCGTCCCATGAGGTCCAGCTGCTGATGAAGACCTCAGCGCAGCGCCTGGACGCGCTGCGCTCGGCCGTCTCCGAGCTCCACAGCTACGACACCCCCGAGTGGTTGTGCTGGCCGGTGACGGCATCACCGGCCTATGGGGCCTGGGCCATCGCTGAGCTCAGTTCAGATGCGTCTCCGCCAGCTGCTTGAGGGAGACCTTGGAGCGGGCCCCCAATTGGGTCACAATCTGGCCGGCGCAGAGGGCGCCGAGCTCACCACAGCGCTCCAGTGACTCGCCCTGGGTGAAGCCATGCAGAAATCCCCCGGCATAGAGGTCGCCTGCTCCCGTGGTGTCCACCAGGTCTCCCAGGCCGAAGATGCCGACATTCCAGCGCTGGTCTCCACTCAGCACAACGGACCCCTGGGCGCCACGGGTGATCGCAATCACTGAGCAGCAGCCGCGCACCCGCTCGAGGGCCTGGTCGAAATCGTCGGTCTCATAAAGCGACTGAATTTCAACGTCATTGGCGAACAGCACGTCGACGTGGCCATTCACCAGCTCGAGAAAACTCGCTCTGTGCCGATCCACACAGAAGCCATCGGACAGGGACAGAGCCACCTTGCCGCCTGCTTCACGGCAGGCTTCGGCGGCGGCGATGAAGGCCCGTTTGGCGGCTGGACTGTCCCAGAGGTAGCCCTCCAGGTAAAGCACCTTGGCCTGCTTGACCATGGAGAGGTCGAGATCCTCGGGCTCCAGTTGGGTGGACGCCCCCAGGAAGGTGCACATGGTGCGCTCGGCATCGGGCGTGACGTAAATCAGGCAGCGCGCCGTTGTGGCTCCACTGGTGGCTGCTGGGGTCTCAAAGCGTGCCCCAACGGCCCGGATGTCATGGCTGAAAATGCTGCCGAGCTGGTCATCCCGGACGCGGCCGATGAAACCAGCGCGTCCGCCGAGCTGCGCGATGCCCACCATCGTGTTGGCGACCGATCCACCGGAGGTCTCGAGGCCCGTTCCACTGGCCTTGTAGAGAGCTTCGGCCTGTTGTTCATCGATCAGCGCCATGCCCCCTTTCTGGAGGCCGTGTTCAGCGATGAAAGAGTCGTCCGTCTGCACCAGAACGTCAACGATGGCGTTGCCGATGCCAACGACATCGAGACTGCAGTCGCTGGGGAAACGGGTCTCTGGTGACATCGGGGCGTGGAAAGCAGCCCCGAAGTATGAACGTCAGCGGCTCAGGCGCTCAACAGGGCTCGTTTGGGGCCATGGATCGGATCTTCGACAACGATGGTCTGATCACGGCTCGCCCCCAGGGAGACAATGGCGATCGGCACTTCCATCAGATCAGCGAGGAAGCGCAGGTAATCCATGGCTGGCTTGGGGAGATCCTCAAGGCTGCGGCATTCCTCGGTTGAGCACTGCCAGCCAGGCAGTGTTTCGAAGATGGGTTTGCACTGGGCGAAGTCATCGGCGCTGCTGGGGAAGTGCTCGATTCGCTCGCCGTTGAGTTCATAGGCCACGCAGACCTGAATTTCGTCCAGTTCGTCCAGCACATCCAGCTTGGTCACGGCCAGACAGTCCAAGCCGTTGACCTGCACGGCGTAGCGACCGATCACGCCGTCAAACCAGCCACAGCGCCTCTGGCGGCCCGTGGTGGTACCGAATTCGCCACCCCGCTCCGTGAGCTGGTCATTCAGGCTTCCGCTCAGCTCAGTGGGGAAGGGGCCTTCACCCACGCGGGTGGTGTAGGCCTTGGCAACGCCGATGACGCGGTCAATCAGGGTTGGGCCCACGCCTGCACCGATGCAGGCCCCGCCGGAAACGGGGTTGGAGGATGTGACGTAGGGGTAGGTGCCGTGGTCCAGGTCCAGCAGCGTGCCCTGGGCACCTTCGAACAGAATGTTTTTGCGATCTCGCGCTGCCTGATGAATCGTCTGGGTGCACTCCACCACGTGCGGGGCGAGGCGCTTGCCGTATCCCAGATATTCATGGATGACGTCTTCGGCGTTCAGGGGTTCAACGCCGTAAATGGTCTGAAGAAGTTCGTTCTTCTCCTGCAGTGGGCCTTCAAGGCGATCCCTCAGCCGCTGTTCGTCCAGCAGGTCGATCACACGGATGCCACTGCGCTGCGACTTGTCGGCGTAGGTGGGGCCGATTCCACGGCCTGTGGTTCCGATCCGTCGTGCTCCCCGCTGCTTCTCCATCGCCTGGTCGAGCAGGCGGTGGTAGGGCATGGTCACGTGGGCTGTGGATGCCAGGCGAAGCCCTGAAATATCAATGTCGTTGGCGATGAGCATGTCCAGCTCACCGAGCATCACCTTGGGATCCACCACTGTGCCGGATCCGATCAGACAGATCGTGTCGGGATAGAGGATTCCAGAGGGAATCAGGTGCAGCTTGAGCACACGATCGTCAACAACGATCGTGTGGCCTGCATTCACACCACCCTGATAGCGAACCACCACGTCGGCGGAGCGGCTCAGGAGATCGGTGATCTTTCCTTTTCCCTCGTCACCCCACTGCGCTCCGATGACGACAACGTTGGCCAAGAACACGGCGGCCCGAAGCCGCAGATCTGCACAATCCGCGAGTATCTCAGATCTCGGGTGGCCACGTCAAAACCGTACTGGTTTTGGGGGGCTCAGCTGCCCCGGACCACTGATTTCTCAGCCTTGTTGAGTTCCTTGGCGATGCGGTCATGCAGCGCTTCCGGCAGGGGGCGATTGGCGTAGGAGGCGTAATGACCAGCCAGCGAATTCAGTGCGGTCTGCATCGTGGTGAAGGAGCTGAGTCCGTTCACACGGGGCTGGGGCCGATAACGGGACATGTAGTCGTTGATCAGGGCCCGGGCGTCGGCCTCAGCTTCGGCGTGGGTGGGATCGTCCTGAGGCAGGTCGATCACCGTCAGCAGAGTGCGGGAGACCGCCACGGTGTCTTCCACGTAGTCGCCGCTCAGACGAGCTTCAGCGTCCCCACTGCAGGCCGTCAGGAGGAGGCACAACCCGAGGCCAAGGGCTACGGCGGCCCGGCTGAGGGGGCGAAGCAGGCGTGTCAGTGCGGAGAGCATGAAACCCTTCAGTGTCATTTGACTTTAGGGGTGGAGTGCCTTGATCAGGCAGGTCACAGCATCAGCGTGGGGAAGCTTTTGCACCTCGCGGCTGCTGCGGCACACCAGTTCAACGGTGCCTTCGCTGGCGTCGCGTCCCACCACGATCCGCCAAGGGATGCCGATCAGATCGGCGTCTTTGAACTTGACGCCGGCGCGTTCTTTGCGGTCGTCGATCAGCACATCCACCCCAGCGTTCTGAAGCTCCGAGTACAGCGCTTCCCCCAGCTGGGCCTGGGTCTCGTCCTGGATGTTGGCCACGACCACGATCGCCTCGAAGGGGGCGATGGCCGTCGGCCAGCAGATGCCGCTTTCGTCGTGGTGCTGCTCGACGGCAGCCTGCGCCAATCGCGAAACGCCGATGCCGTAGCAACCCATCCAGAACGGTTCGGTCTTGCCGTTCTCGTTGGTGAAACGGCTCTCCATGGCCTCAGAATATTTTCGGCCCAACTGAAAAATGTGGCCGACTTCGATGCCTCTTTTTTCCGTCAGGCGTGATTCAGGGTTGTGTTGGCAGACGTCGCCGGCTCGTGCATTACGCAGATCCAGGCTGGTTGGCTTCTGACCGATGGCGGTCCAGCTGGTGTTGAAACGGTGCAGATCGGGCGTGTTGGCACCACAGATGAAGCTGCCGAGTTCGCTCGCGGTTTCATCGGATAGGCGCAGGAATGTTGGTTCCCAGGTCTTGGCTCCCTTCAGAACGTCATCGGAGAGGTCGGGCCCGATCGATCCAAAGGGGAGCGGATCAATCTGCTGACGGTTGTTGTCCTCTGGTGTGATCGGACGGCAATCGAGAACACCCTTGTTGAGGGTTCGGCTGACCGCGTTCACGACCTTGGTGGGATTGAGTTCCTGGTCACCACGGAGGCTCACCAAAAGCGGTTGGAGGGTCTCATCGTCCAGGGTCGCCACAAACAGCAGCACCTTCACCACCTGGCTCGGATCCCAGCCTTTGGCGTCGCAGAGGCTTTCGATGCTGCCCAAGCCAGGGGTTGGAATCGATTCCTCCGGGCCGTCGGGAAGAGGAGATGCGGTGGATGGGATCGAAACAGCCTTCTCTTGGTTGGCGGCGTATTGGCCGTCATCGCTGATCAGGATCAGGTCTTCCCCGGCATCCGCCGTCACCATGAACTCCTGGGAGGCGGCGCCGCCGATCGCTCCGCTATCGGCATCGACAGGGACGGCATCCAGGCCACAACGTTTAAAGATGCGGCGGTAGGCCTGATCCATGGCGCCGTAGGTCTCGCGAAGATCCGCTTCGCTGGCATGGAAGGAGTACGCGTCCTTCATGATGAATTCGCGGCCTCGCATCAGTCCAAAGCGGGGACGGATCTCGTCGCGAAATTTGGTCTGTATTTGATAAAGGTTCACCGGGAGCTGCCGGTATGACCTCAGCAGCTCGCCCGCCAGGCTGGTGATCACCTCTTCATGGGTCGGACCAAGCCCCAGTTCTCTGCCCTGGCGGTCTTCGAGGTGGAACATGATCCCCTCGCCAGCGGTGTAGCCCTGCCAACGCCCGCTCTTCTGCCAGAGCTCAGCTGGGTGCAGCTGCGGCAGCAGGGTTTCCTGGGCACCGGCGCGGTTCATCTCCTCGCGAACCACGGTGGTGATCTTTTGCAGCACCCTCCACATCAAGGGGAGGTAGGCGTAAATCCCTGATCCAACGCGACGGATGTACCCGGCCCTGAGAAGCAACTGATGCGAAGTGATCTCCGCTTCGGCGGGAACATCCCGAAGCGTCACCAGCAGCAGGCGGGAGACGCGCATCAATCGGAACAAAATGGAATTTGGAAGTTATCACCGCTTCGGAAGCATGCCGATCGCGGAAGTGTCTGTTTTGCTGGAATTCCTCTGTGCGCCCTGAGTCTCGGCTGCTACCGTCCAGCTCAATCCAGCCTGTCCTAGGCCCGTCTCATGTTTCCTCGGTCCGTTGAATCTGTGGCGACAAGCGTTCAACAAGCGACCGAACTTTCCATGGATCCGGCCTCCGCTTCGGTTCAAGCTGAGGCCCTGGTGGGAATTGACGACGTTCAGAAATCCCTGAACCGCTCTCGCGCTTCGGTGTATCGCTACACCAACACAGATCCTCGCAACCTCAACCCTCCGTTCAATCCCCGCAAGCTGAACCCGGAGTACCGCAGCGATCAGAAAGATCCGCTGATGTTCCACCCCAACGAGGTGGCGCGCTTCGCCAAAGATGTACTACGCATCAAGGAAGTCACCGTTGAGGTACTCAATTCCCCTTCAACGGCGACCCAGCAAATCCTGGGATCGATCCTTGAGGAGCTTCGACTGATCCGAACCCATCTCGAGGCGAGTGGGGCATCACCCTCTGATCTGAGTTCACGTCTCGACCAGCAGGATCGGCCCGCCGCTTAATGATCGGTGCGTTCTGCTTTTGGCAGTGACAGAATGAACTGAACAACCTTGTTAAAGAAGGAGGGGGCTTTCCCGCTCCCCGCTTTATGGCCTCAGATGTTCCCCACCCGTCTCACGATGACGCCATGGCGTCTTCGGAGGCGGATGAGCCGTTCAGTCGTCGCGCCTCATTGACGGCCATCAAAGGACTGCTGATTGCTGTCGTCAGTTTCAGTGCTCCTCTCGTGGCTGTGATCACGGATCGAACCTTTCCTTCTCCGCGACTGATCCCCACCGCTTCGGATCGGCATGGATCTCCATCAGCTCCCCCCGTCACCTTCGCCAGGCTTGGTGAATCTCATCGTTGAGATTCCGGCAGGAAGCAGAAATAAATACGAGTACTCCGCCGAAGCCGGCGTGATGGTTCTCGATCGGGTGATGCACTCCTCAGTGCGTTATCCCTTTGATTACGGCTTCATCCCCAACACGTTGGCGGCGGATGGATCTCCCCTCGACGCCATGGTGATCATGGCTGAACCCACCTTCGCTGGTTGCCTGATCAAGGCTCGCCCCATCGGCGTGTTGGACCTCCACGACCGGGATGTTTACGACGGGAAAATTCTCTGTGTCCCGGACGCAGACCCCCGTCAGGACGAGATCCGAAGCATTCGTCAGATCGCCGCATCCCAGCTGGAGGACGTTGCGGAATTTTTCAGGACATACCGCACGTTGCAGGGCAGCGTCGTGTCGATTGATGGATGGCGCGACCTCGATGCGGTTCAGCCGTTGCTTGATTCCTGCATCAATGCAGCCGATTGATCTCAGGCAAGAGCCCCGTGATCAGGCCGGATGCTTGTAAGTTGGTGCGCACAGAGATTTGCGGTAACCGTGCCCACCATCCGATTCGAGCAGGAAGGCCAGCAGGTTGGCTGCATCGAGGGCGCGAATCTGCGTAAGGCTGCACTTGATGCGGGCGTCAACCCCTACAAGAGTCTCAACAACCTCAACAACTGCAGTGGCGTTGGTCAGTGCGGCACTTGCGTGATGGAGGTGGTTGAAGGGCAAGCCAACCTCTCCCCCCGCAGCGACGTTGAAGAGGTCTATTTGGCAGACCGTCCTGCAAACTTCCGCCTGAGCTGCCGCACCACAGTGTTTGGTGATGTCACCGTTCGCACCCGTCCCGCTGAAGGTGTGGGCCGCGGCTCCAACAGCCTCGTTGGTGCGATCAAATCCCTGTTCGGCCGCTGAGTTTTGGCCGGAACTCTCCAGGTCTACAGCTACAACCGTTGCAGCACCTGTCGAAAGGCATTGACTTGGCTTACTGAGCGAGGCATTGCCCATGAAGTGCACGACATCACCCTGACTCCACCGTCCAAGGACATGTTGGTGGCCGCTCACCAATCCCTCGGCGATAGGAAGCTGTTGTTCAACACCAGTGGTCAGAGCTATCGCGCCATGGGCGCGGCAGCAGTGAAGGCACTGTCAGATGACGAGGCTCTCGAGGCCTTGGCTGCCGATGGCAAGTTGATCAAACGTCCGTTCGTGGAGGTGAATTCCTCCACGTATTTGACCGGTTTCAAGCCTGATCTTTGGGAGTCGGCCTTCCAGGGTTGAAGTTCAAGCCATCCAATTCGCTGATCAGGGCGTTCACATCGCCTTGGTCGCGGATCTGACGGAAGCTTGAGCGTTTGATCTCTTCCAGGAGGGCGACCAGCAGATCCTGGCTGCGGCTCAGCACAGGCCCCTGTTCCAGGGTGTGGGCCAGCTCTTCCCAGAGCCGATCTAAGGCTTCGGATCCAAGCGATTCCAAAACCGGATCCCGCTGACCGATGCGGTTTCCTGCTCCCTTGGACAGGTCGAGCACGGAGGTCACCATGCTTTCTGCCAGCTGGCGGCTGAATTCCGATTCGGCGTTTTGCAGTCCAGGAAGCCGCCGCAGGGCATCCGGCACCACGTTCCGGTCCAAGCTCTGCTGCACCAGATGGCTGATCACGGCTTGCAGTTGCGGTCGCATGGCCGGGCCAATGCGGGTGAGCAGAAGGGGAAGCCACAACCGCAGCAGCTCGATCACTTCCCGCTCATCGTTCAGATCACTGCTCTTGTAGCTGCAGAGTCCGCGAATCCTCTCCGGCAGCTGTGGTGATCGGATCAGTTGCTGAAGAGCATCCACCACCCTGATGGCGATCACTTCAAACAGCTCCACAGCCAACAGGGCCACCACGCCGCGGCTGATCACGGCACGCAGCGGTTCGAGTTGCAAGAGGCCCGCTCCGCAAAGCCGTTCTGTGACCGGAACCACCCTGAGCCAGCGCGCAAACGGCAGCAGCAGGGGCAGGTCGATCCAGCGGCGTAACAGGGCATCGCGCCAGCGGATCGCCGGATAGCGCTGTTTCAGGCGCCAGGCACGCAGAAGAATGTCGAGCAGAAACAGCAGTTGAAATGGCGTGTCGATGCGCCAGCTCAAATCGCTGGGGCGGCCGTTTTCATCGATGCTTCGCCAGTAGTTGCTTTCCACCAGCGGAAGGATCTGCTGGCTCCAGAACTGACGCTCCTGGCTCCAGGGGGAGCGTTCCAGATGTTCGGGGCTCAGGAGGAGGTTGGCGGAGTCACGGGCTGATTCCAGGCCGGTGCGGGCGCGCAGTCGGTTCTTGAATTTTTCAAGGGCGCCGGCTTGGCCTGAACTGATGAACGGATTGCTGTCCATCAGCGCTGTGGTGAGCACCACCTGGTGCTGCAGCAGATCGTTGCTTTCCGCCGTGCGCGGGCCGTTTTGCTGCAGGGCCTGATCCAGGGCGGTGTAGGCCTTGAGGTAAGCCTCGGTGTCGCGATGGGGCTCGATGCCCTTGAGGGGATCCAGCCACGGGGTGATGTCCGGTAGCCAGGGCAGGGGAACCACCAGGGGAAGCGATGGCACCGGATAAAGATTGCGCTGCAGCCAGAAGTTGCGCAGGGGGATGTAGGTGAGGTCGATGGCGACCCAGGTGAGATTGACTGCAGCGATGACAGCAATGGCCTGGTCCCACCGGCGCCAGCTGAACAGGCCGTGTTGGGGCTTGAGGGCTTGCCAGCGTGGACGGATCATGGGGCCTGCAGGCTCCCCCTATCGTGGGTCGAAAGATTGAGCCTGCCCACATTGAACGCGGAGAGAGAACCTTCCGATGTGAAGGGCAGAGTGAGCGCGATCTGGGAGTTCTGGGCCCCTTTTCTGTTCACGGTTTCGCTGTATCTCCTGCTTCGGCAGTTCGCCTTTGAAGCCCGCTACATCCCTTCGGGATCAATGCTGCCGGGTCTTCAGGTGGGCGACAAGTTGATCGTCGAGAAGCTGTCCTACCGCTCCCGACCTCCTCAGCGGGGGGAGATCGTTGTGTTCAATTCCCCCAGTGCCTTTGATCCTGTGTGGAAATTAGAGGGTGGGCAACCCAATCCACTGAAGTGCGGCTTCGTTACCTTCCCGGGCATCAGCTGGGTTGTGGATCGTGTGCTGTTGCAGCGTTATCCCGAATGTGAGGCCTGGATCAAACGGGTGGTGGGTGTCCCTGGTGATGTCGTGGAGGTGAACAGCCGTGGTGCCGTAAGCATCAACGGCACGGCCTTCAAGGAGCCCTACGTCACCAACTTCTGCTCCGATCGAGACGGAATGATTGGCTGCAAGGGCCTCTACGCCGTGGTCCCCGAAGGCAACGTTGTTGTTCTGGGCGACAACCGCCGCAACAGCCAGGATGCCCGTCGTTGGCCAGGCGGCCCGTTTTTGCCAGACGATCAGATCATTGGCCGTGCCGTCTTCCGCTTTTGGCCCCCTTCGCGCATCGGTTCGCTCAGCAATTGAGGCCACAGGCCACAACGCGTCCCTGAAGCTCGCGGCCCAGCCAGGGAATGTTGGCGGCACGCGGTGCACCGGGGGTGTTGCTGCTGATGGTCCAGCGTTGATCCGGATCGAACAGCAGCCAGCGCCGGCTGCCCTGCTCAAGCTGTTCAGGGGGCTGGTCGATCAGAGCCGAAGGCCCAAAGCTGAGGGCCTGCCAAAGATCTTCCGCGGTCCAGCGGCCCGGCCGCACCAGGGCATTCCACAGCGCAGCAAGCACCACATGGTGGCCGCTGAGGCCTGCGGGGCGCTGATCGCCCGGCAACAGCATGTCCTCAGCATCCAGAGGAACAGCATGCACAGCCAAGGCAGTGATCGTTTGCTGCTGAACGGCCTGGATCAACTGCTCGCGATCGTCCGGACCACCGAGGGAGGGGCAGACGCGCCAGCCCGGATCGCTGCTGGCCAGCATGCTGCGGTCGGTGAGGAGATGCCACCAGCTCACGCTGCTCAGGGGCGGGAACTCGCAGGCTGAAAGCTGCTGCACCGCTGCTGCTGTGGAGAGGTTCATCAGCCGCAGCTGTCGTTCCGGATGGCGTTGATGCAGCAGCAGCAACTGGCTGAGGGGAACGGTCTCGCTGGTGATTGGATCCGCTGGCCACCCGGCCCGCAGCGTCTCCACGCCTTCCCGCACCAGACCCTCCCCCTGCAGCGTGGGATCCCGGGGTGCCACGAGCACTGGGCATCCCCCCATTTCTCCGAGCAGCAGTCCCCGTTCCAGCAACGGGGTTGGAACCATGGCGTCATCGTCCGCCAGTCCGATGGCACCGTGTTCGAGAAGATCGCCGTGGGGGGCGAGTTCATCCGCCTTGCCGCCGCGGCTGAAGCCTCCCCAAAGGTGCAGACGAACCGTTGCTGTTTGATCCTGCTCGAGGCTGAATCCCTGGAGCCGCTCCGGACAATCGCGCCAGCTGCTGCTGCGGGGAAGCAGGCCAATCTGGCCATAGCCCCCTGCGGCGGCACAGTGGCGCAGGCTCACGGCTGTTTCTTGATCCCCACTGAAGGGGGTCTCAAGGATGGAATGGGGATCCACCAGGCAGGGGGCGACCAGTTGATCCGGTGCTGGGCTGGCCTTGATGCTCAGGCCCTGGGCCTGCTGCCGGGCCTCGTCGTCAAAGCCGACGAGAACCCCCTGGTGGATCAGGACTGCACCGAGCTGCACTGAATGTCCGGGGCCACGCAGGACGCGCACCGGATCCAGCAGCAAGGTGTCGTTCATGACGTCAGAGAGCGCCTGCTGCCGTGCGGTCAATCACGCTTCCGAAGTGGGAGGTGAGGTTGAGGCAGGTCACCACTGCAGGCTGGCCTGGATCGGCGGCGATGTCGACCACCGTGACACCACCGTTGCCTTGTTTGACGGCCCAGATGTCGGCCGGGGTCAGTCCCAACAGGTCACAGAGGATCGTTTTGTTGACGGCGTCGTGGGCCACCACCAGCACCGTTTCCTCGGGCTTCAGCTCGCCAGCGATCTCCCCCCAGCTCCGGACGGAACGGGCCCACACGTCCTGAATGGTTTCCCCTTCAGGCATCTGCACGGTTTCCGGCGCCCGTTTCCAGGTGTCCAGCAGCTCCGACCAGTCCTCTCTGATTTCGGATTCGAGCTTGCCTTCCCAGACTCCGTGTCCGATCTCCACCAGTCCGTCGATCTGGGTCAGGGGCACATCGGGATGCGCCTCGAGAATGATCTGGGCCGTTTCGGTTGGGCGCGACAGCGTGCTGCTCCAGGCCCGATCGATGGGGATGTCTTTGAGGAAATCGCGGGCGGCCGCGGCTTGACGGCGACCGTTCTCATTCAGCGGAATATCGATCTGCCCCTGGAAGCGCCCGGCTTTGTTCCAGTCGGTTTCGCCGTGGCGCACCAAAATCAGCCTGGCGTTTTTGCCCTTCTCCGGCAGCGGTTGCAGGTGTGTGGTGCTGTTCAGGCATTCGATCTGCACCTGGGGGCCGTTGTCTCCCGGCCGGATGTTGAAGATCGAAAGGGAAGTGTTGTCGACGCGGAGACGCCGGAAGCCGTGGTCGGGTTCCCCCAGCAGCACCAGCATCAGGCAGCGCAGGATGGCGTTGTGGGCCACCACCAGCACCGTGTCGTTGCCGGTGGCGGGATGGCGCTCCAACAGCGTGCTGATGAAGCCCCGCGCCTGTTCCATCAGCTCAGGCAGTGGCTTGTAGCTCGAACCATCACGGCGCTGGAGCTCCAGCTCCATGGGCCGCTGCTTCCAGATCTTGTAGGCCTCCGTTGAGCCTTGCATCAGCTCGTCGATGGTCTGGCCGGACCAGGGCTCAAGATCCACTTCCAGCAGTCCGTCATCAAAGACTGGATCTGGGGCCTGGCCGCCTTGGGTCTCCAGCAGGCTCGCCGTCGTCGCAGCCGCCCGCTGCAGGGGGGAGCTGTAGACGGCCTGGATGCTCACGTCCTGAAGCGAGCGGCCCAGGGCCCGGGCCTGCTCATGCCCCTCCTCGCTGAGGTTCGAGAGATCATCGCGGCCCTGGATCCGCCGTTCCTTGTTGAAACTGCTGAGACCGTGGCGGACCAGAAGAAGACGAAGGGGCACGGTTCAGCGTCAGGGCGCGGCCATCGTATGGAAGCGTCCTTTCGGGGGGACAATCGTGGGCAGTTGACGCCCGCTGGTGCCCAGTTCCCCACAACCGGTTTCCCCGCGCTGGAAGGGACTTCTGGCGGCCTTGTCCCTCGCTTTGGCCGGTTTCATCTGGTTGTCGGGCTTGATGGACAGCCTCTCGCGACCTTCGGTGGCACCGGCCCTGAGCCTTCAGCAGCAGGAGCTGACGCTTCTGGCTGAACCAGCGGTGCCTCCTCCGTTGCGGGACGCTCTCCTGGGGGAGTCGCCGCGGGATGCGCTGCTCAAGGCCCTGGAGGGCATCAGCCCAGAGGAGCGCAATGAGCGGCAGCAACAGATGCTTCTGCTGTTGCAGGGCCAAGGTTCCGCATCAGCGGAGCTCGATCGCCAAGGCGACGACCCGTTGCTCCAGCAGTTGCATTGCGAAGCGGGCGCCTCTGACCCGACGCTCTGCATCGATGCTGCAGCCGCGGGGCAAGCGGCGTTCCGTTTGGCCGTCAGCACGGTGCTGCCCCTGGTGACGGCCCTGCTCGGTGGACTGTTGCTGCTTGGTCAGGCCTGGCGTCTGCTGCGAGGTCGGCTGATGGCCTGGTCCGATGTTCAGGGGCCGGAGCTGACCCTGGTTGATATGGCCCTGCTGGTGGCCGGTGGCTTTGTGGTGATCAGTGCCGTTGGCGTTCCGCTGGTGGCGTTCCCGTTGGTGGGTGCACTGACGGCGGGGCTGGGCAGTCCTCGTCGTGAAGCCGTCAGTGTGGTGATCAACTACGGCGTGATGGCACTGCCGAGCCTGCTGATCCTCTGGCGGCAACTGCGTTCGTTGCCCCAGGAGAGGGCACCACTGGGGGGATGGATGCAGTGGCGCGTGCGTCCGCTGCTTTCAGCTCTGCGGGATGCCCTGGCGGGCTGGTTGATGGTGACGCCGGTGGTGATGCTCACGGGGTGGTTGCTTGTGCGCCTGGTCGGTGATCCAGGGGGCAGCAATCCCCTGTTGGAGTTGGTGCTTGGCAGCCGTGATCCGCTTGCCCTGGCCTTGCTTGCCCTCACTGCGGTTGTGCTGGCGCCGCTGTTCGAGGAAACGATTTTCCGCGGTGCCTTGCTGCCGGTGTTGGCGATGCGACTTGGTCCCCTCCCCGGGGTCCTGCTCAGTGGCCTGTTGTTTGCCATGGCCCACATCAGTGTTGGCGAGTTGGCGCCGCTCACGGTGTTGGGGGTTGGGCTCGGTTTGGTGCGGCTGCGCAGCGGACGCCTGTGGCCTTCGGTGCTGATGCATGGGCTGTGGAACGCCGTGACGTTCCTGAACCTGCTGCTGCTCTGAACCTTGCCCCGCCTTTCTGCAGGTGGTTCACTGGCCTATTCGCCTGTGATCCCGGTGGTTGCCGCTCCGGAACAGCGTGCATCGACCACGGCTTTCGAGCTGATTCAAGGTTCACTGTCCTCCGGACGCATTGCACGACGCTCGCCTCTTCTTGGGGGACTCCATCGCCTGATGGACGGCACGCTGCTGGGATTGATTGCGGCGGTTGCCGTTCTGGCTGGTCTCACGCTGCACTGGCAGCATCGCTGGACTGTGGCCTTCCGCCTGCTGGAGGCAACCCGAACCCAGGCGCACCGGTTGACGGAATCAACCGCTGTGATGGAACAGCATCTGTTGCTGCGGTCTCAGCAGCCCAACCGCCTGGTGCCAACGCAGGTGGCCAATCTTGTTCATCTTGATCGCCCTGATCTGGGCGCGTTGCAAGCCTCCGCCTCCTCGCCCATGGCATCGCTTGAGGCCCTGGGGAATCAGCCCATCCGGGCGGGGTACTGATGACACGGGTTTCAGGGCGTCGACCCATCCGTTCGCGCCGCTCCCGCGCGCGGGTCGTTCCCCTGACCCAGGTCCCCCCCAAGCGGCTCTGGATCATTTTCTGGATCCTGGCGGCAGGCTTGCTGGGGCTGGTGGGTCGCATGGCCTGGCTGCAGTTGGTGCAAGCCCCCGACCTGGAGCAGCGTGCCCGTCAGCTGCAAACCCAGCGCACCCAACCCTTGGGGCAACGCCGTCCGATTGTTGATCGCACCGGCCGTTTGGTCGCGATGGATGAAAAGCGGTTCCGGCTCTGGGCCCATCCCCGCTACTTCAACATGCCGGGAGATGCCCCCAACCTCGTTCGCCCTGCCGAAGATGTGGCGGCGGTGTTGGCCGATCCCTTGGCTCGTCCTGCGCCTGCGCTGCTGAGGGCCATGGGAACCCAGGCCTCGGGGATCAAATTGGCTGAGGAGCTGGATCCCGAAACGGCCGATCGCATCCGGGCCCTTGGAATCAGCGGCTTGGATCTGGAGGCCTATCCCCAGCGGGTGTACCCCCAGGCGTCGTTGTTCGCGAACGTGGTGGGCTTTCTCAATGCGGAGCGGCAACCTCAAGCGGGTCTTGAGCAGAGCCGTGATGGGGATCTGGCTCGCCATGAGCAAACCCGATACCTCCGCCGGGGTGCTGATGGCACGCCATTGCCGGCCAACCTCGCCCCGGGAGCCTTCTATGGCGATGATTTACGCCTGCAGCTGACGCTGGATTCCAGGCTTCAGCAGGTGGCCCTCAAAGCTCTTGCGGAGCAGGTTGCCAAGTGGAAAGCCCAGAAGGGCGCCGCAATCGTGATGGATGCCACCAACGGTGAGTTGTTGGTGCTGGCATCGACACCCACCTATGACCCCAACCGCTACTGGGACTTCCCCACGGGGCGGTTTCGTGAATGGTCTGTTCAGGATCTCTATGAACCAGGCTCAACGTTCAAGCCGATCAACCTGGCTCTGGCCCTCCAGGACGGTGCCATTCAGGCCACGGATCGGGTCAATGATGTGGGCAAGTTGATGGTTGGTGGTTGGCCGATCAACAACCACGACAAAAAAGCCCATGGTTTGGTGGATTTCGCCACCGTGCTGCAGGTGTCAAGCAACGTCGGCATGGTCCAGGCCATGCGCCGTCTCGACGACGACGCCTACTGGAACTGGATGGAGCGTCTTGGCATCAATCAGCGTCCTGACACCGACCTCCCTGGAGCGGTTGCTGGTCAGCTCAAGAGCAAGAAGCAGTTCACCAGTCAGCCGATCGAGCCGGCGACGACGGCCTTTGGTCAGGGGTTTTCGCTCACACCGCTCAAGCTGGTGCAGCTCCACGGGATGCTGGCCAACGGTGGCAAGTTGATCAGTCCCCACATCACCCGTGGCTTCCGCTCGGGTGATGCCTTGGCTCCGGCGGCGGCACCCAGTGGTCAGCAGTTGCTGAACCCGGAGGTCACGCGCACGGTGCTCCAGTGGATGGAATCTGTGGTGGATCAGGGCAGTGGCAAGGGTGTGAAAACACCCGGCTACCGAATTGGTGGCAAAACAGGAACGGCGCAGAAGGCCCTGAATGGGGTCTATCTCCCAGGAGCAAAGATCTGCAGCTTTGTGGCGACCTTGCCGATCGAGAATCCCCGTTACGTGGTGTTTGTGGTGGTGGATGAGCCCCAAGGTGAACACGCCTATGGCTCCACCGTGGCCGTTCCTGTCGCCAAACAGATCATTGATGCCTTGCTGGTTGTGGAGCGCATTGCCCCCTCAAAACCTGCTGAATTGAACAAGCTTTTGAACAGCTGACGCATCAAAAAGCGCGGCTACGTTACGGGTATTGAGCCGTCGTACATCATGGCCAGCCTGCTCGATCAGCTTTCCCAAATGACCGTGGTCGTTGCCGACACGGGTGATCTGGAGGCGATCCGCAAGTTCACCCCTCGGGATGCCACCACCAACCCGTCGTTGATCCTGGCTGCTGCACAGATTCCGGCTTATCAGAGCTTGATTGATGAGGCTTTGCGGTCGTCGCGCAAGTTGATGGGCAGCGATGCAGCGGTGGAAGACGTGGTGCGCGAAGCGCTCGATGAGATCAGTGTGATCTTCGGCAAAGAGATTCTCAAGATTGTTCCCCGTCGAGTGTCAACGGAGGTGGATGCTCGCCTGAGTTTTGACACCGACGCCACGATTGAAAAAGGGCGCAAGCTGATTCGTCTGTACAACGATGCCGGCATCAGCAACGATCGGGTTCTGATCAAAATTGCCTCCACCTGGGAAGGCATCAAAGCCGCCGAGGTGCTGGAGAAAGAGGGGATTCACTGCAACCTCACCCTCCTGTTTGGTTTCGGTCAGGCCGTTGCCTGTGCCGAAGCCGGCGTCACTTTGATCTCCCCCTTCGTGGGGCGCATCCTGGATTGGTACAAGGCTGAAACCGGGCGCGACTCCTACCCCGGCCCTGAGGATCCGGGTGTGATTTCGGTGACCAAGATCTTCAACTACTACAAGACCCACGGCTACGGCACGGAGGTGATGGGGGCGAGCTTCCGCAACATTGATGAGATCACCGAGTTGGCCGGTTGTGATCTGCTCACGATTTCACCGAAGTTGTTGGATCAGCTCCGTGAGACTGATGCTGTGCTGACCCAGAAATTGGATGCCACCCATCCCACCGATGGCGAAGCCAAGATCCACGTCGATCGCGCCACCTTTGATGCGCTGATGCAGGACGATCGGATGGCCAGCGACAAACTCACCGAGGGCATTAAAGGCTTCAGCAAAGCCATTGAAACGCTGGAGCATCAACTGGCCCATCGTCTGGCTGAACTGGAGGGTGGATCCGCCTTCCGCCATGCCGTTTCCGAGATCTTCATGCTCAACGACATGAACGGCGATGGCTCGATCACCCGCGACGAATGGCTCGGCAGTGATGCCATCTTTGATGCCCTCGATCAGGACCACGACGGCCTGATCTCTCAGGAGGACGTGCGCCAAGGCTTTGGCGCAGCTCTGACGCTGACCTCTGTCTGAGTCGAGTTGGTTCCATGCATGCGCTCGACACCATGCGTGCTTTGGCCAGCAAGGCCGAAGTGATTCATCTCAACCAGGGTGACGTGCTGTTTCGTACCGGCGAAACCGGCACCTGCATGTATGGCCTGCTGGAGGGATCGGTGCGGCTCACCTGGATCGATTCAGCAGGCCATGAGGGACATGAAGACATCCCTGTGGGTCATGTGTTCGGCGCAGGGGCCTTGGTGATGGAGGACCATCAGCGTCTGAGCACCGCCACGGCCACCAGTGATTGCCGTTTGATTGCCATGAACCGCGACAAGTTCCTGTTTGCGGTTCAGGAGACGCCGATGTTCGCAGTGCAACTCCTCGCATCGATTGATGCCCGTTTGCGGGACATCAAGTTGGCCGACGGATGATCGATGGGCGGGGCGATTTTTAAAGCGAAAACGGCATAATTGCTCAACTTTTGAGTCTGGCTTGGTGCACAGCCGTCCCCTGCGTCTGGCGCTGCAGTTGGGTTTTTTCCAGCTCAGCATGGGGATTCTCGGCGTCCTGATCCTGGGACTTCTGAATCGTCTGTTGATTCAAGACATTCAGGTCCCGGCGGTGCTGGCGGCTGTTGCCGTTGGTGGTCAGCAGTTGATGGGGTTCACCCGCGCCTGGTTCGGCCATCGTTCCGATCGCATCCCCATCAGCCGGCTACGGCGCACGCCTTTCATAATCAGCAGCACTGTGGCGATTGCCCTGTTATTCGGTGTTGCCTGCCAACTGGTGCTGCGCTTGGCCACCAGCATGGAGGCCTCCGGCGGTGAGCTGAATGCGCTGCTGATGGGTTTGTTGATCCTGGTTTTTGTTGGGATCGGCACCGCGATTGCCGCGGGTGGCACTGCGTTTTCAGCCTTGATTGCGGATCGCACCACGGAAGCCGAACGGCCGCGGGTGCTGTCGGTGGTTTGGGGGATGCGTCTCCTGGGGGTGTTGCTGGGAAGTGTTCTGGTGAATCAGGTGTTCGGCAGTGCCTGTGCGGCTGGTGCCAGCAGAACTGCGGTGCTGACTGGTTTGGAGCGTCTGTCGCTGGTGACGCCGCTGCTGTTGCTGGGGCTTGGGGTGGTGTCGGTCTTCGGCATGGAGCGCCGCACCACAGGCTTGATCCTGACTGCCGGGCAGGCCCCCCCCGATGTCCCCCAGCGGTTGGCTTTGCCCCAGTTGTTGTTGCAACTCCGCAACCTCCCCCAGGCCGGCCGCTTCCTCGGGGTGCTGTGCCTGTTCACCTTCAGCATGTTCCTCAATGATGCGGTGCTTGAGCCCTATGGCGCCGCCGTCTTTGGCATGAGTGTTTGTGCCACCACATCGCTGAATGTGTTGATTGCCCTGGGCTTCTTTGCTGGCCTGGGTCTGAGTGGCTTCTGCTTGATTGAGCGTGCCGGCAACATCAGAACGGCCCGGGTGGGTGCAGTGTTGGCTGCTTTGGCGTTGCTGTTGATGCTTTGGGCCGGTTCTGGCCAGTCCATCCTCCTGTTGCGGACAGCCGTTGGTTTGTTTGGCCTGTCGATTGGGGTGTGCATGAATGCCTGCCTCACCTTGATGTTCAGCTTTGTGCAGCCCGGCCGCACCGGCTTTCTGCTTGGTGTTTGGGGGGCGGGATATGCCTATTCCTGCGGCCTGGCCACCATCAGTGGAGGCGGGCTGCTCACCTTGCTCAAAGCCTGGAACGGAGGTGATTTGTTTGCTGCCTATGGCGGCGTGTTCGGCCTGCAGATGGTTTGTTTCCTCGCTGCCGCGTTGATGACGCGCCGTTTGGATGTGGTGGGTTTCCGCAACACGGTGAAAACCCGCTTTTCCGATGTCATGGACATGGCAGTGGATTGAAGCTTGGCTGGAGCTCCGGATCCACTAGAACCGTGTCCCTTCCATTGCAGTGAATGGCAGCGCTGCAGATCGTTTGGTTCAAGCGTGATCTGCGCATCGTTGATCACCGGCCCCTGGCGGCTGCTGTTGAGCGTGGTCTGGTGCTACCGCTGTATGTGGTGGAGCCGGAGTTGTGGCGGCAGCCCGATGCCTCCGAGCGGCAGTGGATGTTTTGCCGGGAGTCGCTGCTCGAGTTGCGCCAGGCCCTAGCGGATCGGGGCCAACCCTTGGTGGTTCGTGCTGGGGATGTGGTGCAGGTGCTGGAACGGGCCCGTCGTCAGTTCGGCATCGATGGGCTGTGGAGCCATGAGGAAACCGGCAACGGCTGGACGTATCAGCGCGACAAACGCGTTGGCGCCTGGGCTCGTCGGCACGGCATCGCCTGGACGGAAATCCCGCAGTTCGGGGTGACGCGCCGGATGCGCAGCCGCAATGGCTGGGCCAAACGCTGGGAGGTTCAGATGACGGAGCCAATCACACCCGTGCCAGCTGCATTGCAATCGCTGGAGGACATTGATCCCGGAGTGATCCCGGAGCGCCCCTGTTCAGAGCTGCTTTTGGATGCATGTCTGCAGCGTCAGATCGGAGGGCGTTCGATCGGTCTGGAGGAGTTGAACGACTTTTTGCAGCACCGTTCCCAGCGTTATCAACGGTCGATGTCGAGCCCCAACACGGCCTTCAAGGGTTGTTCTCGGCTTTCGACCTATCTCACCTGGGGTTGTCTCTCGATGCGGGAAGTGCTGCAGACCAGCCGCACCCACAGCGGTCGGGGCGTCAGCAGCTTTGAATCACGGCTGCACTGGCACTGCCATTTCATTCAGAAGCTGGAGGATCAGCCGGCGATTGAATTCAGCGATTTCCATCCGTTCATGCGGGGCATTCGCGCAGCGGACGCCGAGCGCTTGACGGCCTGGCGCGAAGGTCGCACTGGCGTCCCCTTTGTGGATGCCTGCATGCGCGCCTTGCGAGCCCATGGCTGGATCAACTTCCGCATGCGGGCGATGTTGATGTCTTTTGCCAGCTACAACCTTTGGCTGCCCTGGCGAGACAGTGGCCTGCATCTGGCCCGTCAGTTTGTGGATTACGAACCGGGGATTCACTGGAGCCAATGCCAGATGCAATCGGGCAGCACCTCGATCAACACGATTCGGATCTACAACCCGATCAAGCAGGGCATGGACCACGACCCCCAGGGGCTGTTCATCCGTCAGTGGTGCCCTGAACTCAAGGATGTGCCCACGATTCACATCCATGAGCCTTGGATGCTGGGTGGTGGCATGCCAGCACCGATCGTTGATGTCACCGCATCGATGCAGGACGCTAAAGATCGCATCTGGGAGATTCGCCGATCAGCCGGTTTTGATCGCCATGCCGATGCGATTCAGCGCAAGCATGGCTCCCGCAAGGCGGGGTTGAAGCCAACAACGGCTCGCCGCCGCCGGCGCCCACCACAGCAGCCCGACAACGGCAGCCAGCAGCTCAGCCTCGGTTTTTAATTGCGCTGCAGCAGCAGCCGTTTGATCACCCGTTGGGCGATGTCGCCATAGCCCATCTCCCCGGAGAGGATCTGAGCAATTCGCCGTGGTGCGGTGGGCCGCTTGATCCCCAGCTGATACCCCACACCGGGGAAGCGATAGAACACTTGGGCAATGCGCCGGCCCCAGGCCATCGACTCACCCCAGCGCTCCCGCATGCTTCGGCTATAGCCCCGCAGATCCTTGCTGTCGCCCTTGAGCCATAGGTTCAGATGTCGAGCCGCCTCGCAGCCACTCATCAGGGCTGGGCGCAGCCCTTCCGCCAGAAAGGGGTCGCACAGCGATGCCGCATCGCCCACCACCACAATGCCGTTGCCATCAAGACGGTGATGGCCGTTCCACACCCGTAGTTGGCCGCGCTGACGGATGCCTGCATCGGCGGCGAAGCCCAGATCCGGCAACAGCTGAGCCAGCACCTGCTCCGGGTCGGCGTCCTGCTTGCCGATGAAGCTGCCCACACCAATGTTCACACCACCGGCGAGGGGAAAGGCCCAGGCGAAGCCCTGTTTCACCAGGCCGAATTCAAAGCGTGTGGTGCCATCGCTGAGTTTGCCTTGCCCCTCGAGCCGTACCGACATGGTGGTGGCCATCTGGGGTTGTTTGGCCCCCAGGCCGAGCCGTTGGGGCCAAGGGGACCCCGAACCATCGGCGATCACCACGGCTCGCCCTTGCCAATGGCGTCCGTCGGTTGCCGTGACGTGCCAGACGTCTCCATGGCGTTGGATGTCATTGACTTCAACGCCTGTAAGGCGTTCCGCCCCAGCCTGAATGGCTTGGTCTGAAAGCAGCTGATCCAGCGTTTCCCGGCGCACAATCCAGAACGGTGCATCTCCGGGCAGCTCTGCCACCACTGGATCCTCCAGGCACCAACTGAAATCCACCTGCCGGATCACCTGCTCCACCGCTGGCTCCAAGGAAAAAGGGAACCACTGCTGAACTGAGGCCGCCATGCCACCTCCGCAGGGTTTGATCCGCGGCTCGGCGTCGCGCTCAAGCGTCAGAACCTCATGGCCAGCTAATGCGAGATGAACTGCCGCCGCACCGCCAGCGGCACCGGACCCAACGATCAGGACGTCGTGGGTGCGATCTGATTCGTTGCTCACACCTTGAGGATGTCGGCCTCCTTGGTGGCCAGGTGCTGTTCCAGTTCGGCGATGAACTTGTCGAGTGTTTTCTGAACGCCGTCCTGTTCGTCGCGGCTCTGGTCTTCGGAGAACTCGCCTTCTTTTTCCTGCTTCTTGATCTTGTCGATCGCATCGCGGCGCAGGTTGCGCAGGGCCACCTTGCCTTCTTCGGCGTACTTCGAGGCCAGCTTGCAGAACTCCTTGCGGCGCTCCTCGGTGAGGGGCGGCACATTGATGCGGATGATCTTGCCGTCGTTGTTGGGGGTGAAGCCCAGCTCACTCATTGCAATCGCCTTCTCGATGGAGGCCAGGGCGCTGATGTCGAACGGTTGGATCTGGATGGTCTGGGAGTCCGGGGTCGACAGGGTTGCCAGCGACTTCAGCGGTGTGTCAGCGCCGTAGTACTCCACGCTGATGCGATCCAGCAGCGAGGAATTGGCCCGGCCGGTACGGATCGTGTTGAAGTTGCGCTGGGTGGCCTCCACCGACTTGCGCATGCTGGCTTCGAGGTCCTGGGTCGACATGGTTGCTGAGGGAGGAGGCGTGCGAACTGGGTTGGCGTTGTTTAGGAGGGGTCGCCGATGCGGGACCCGATCGGTTCCCCGGCCACGGCTCTGCCGATGTTGCCAGGTTCAAACAGGTTGAAGACAACAATCGGGATGTTGTTGTCTTTGCAGAGGGCGATGGCGGTGCTGTCCATCACGCCCAGCTCGCCGCTGAGCACATCCTGATAGCTGAGCTGCGCGTGTTTCACCGCATCGGCGTGCTTGGCCGGGTCTTTGTCGTAAACCCCATCCACCTTGGTGGCCTTGAACACCACATCGGCATTGATTTCGGCGGCCCGCAGGGCAGCGGTGGTGTCGGTGGTGAAGAAGGGGTTGCCGCAACCGGCGCCGAACACCACCACCCGGTTTTTCTCCAGATGCCGGATCGCTTTGCGACGGATGTAAGGCTCCGCCACTTCCTGCATGGCGATGGCGGTCTGCACCCGGGTTGGAACACCGGCCCTCTCTAGCCCGTCTTGGAGGGTGATGGCGTTCATCACCGTGGCCAACATGCCGACGTAGTCAGCTGTGGCTCGTTCCATTCCCGCTGCAGACCCCTTCAGCCCGCGGAAGATGTTGCCGCCGCCCACGACGATCGCTAGCTGGGTGCCATTGGCGACCACCTTGGCCACATCGGAGGCAATCGACTGAACAATGGCGGGATCGATGCCATAGCCCTGAGATCCCATCAGAGCTTCGCCGCTGAGTTTCAGCAGGACGCGTGTGTAGGTCATCTACGGTCCAGATCCTTTCGACAGTAGCAAGCACTGGCACAAGCCTCTGATCGCCGCTTGGATGGGGAAACCGCGGCTGTTTGATGCCAGAGACCGATGCCACCCAAAGCGGTGTGATGGCCCGTCTCACGCTTTCAGCCCTGGAACGGGCCAGTCAGGATCCCGACTGTTGGCGTGAACCGGTGGTGCATCGCGCTCTGCTGGTGAGCGGGCTGTCGGTGCTCACCGCCGCCACCCGTCATCTTCAGGATGATCTCGAGGCGGCTGAAGCGGCCTGAGGCCGGCTGGTTCAACCCCTAAAACTCGATGCCCGCCTGGGCCTTCACCCCCTGTTCGCGGAAGGGGTGGTGCACCAGGGTCATCTCCGTCACCAGATCGGCCCGCTCCACCAGCTCGGCTGGTGCACCCCTGCCGGTCACCGCCACGTGGGTGAGCTCCGGTCGCTCGTTCAATCCGGCGATCACCGCACCGGCCTCGATGTAGCCCAGTTTCAAGGCCACGTTCAGCTCGTCGAGCAGCACCAATTTCACGCTGGCATCGCGCAGATAGCCCAGGGCCGTCTGCCAGGCCGCCTCCACCAGTTGCTGATCCCGCTCTCGGTTCTGGGTTTCCCAGGTGAAGCCTTCCCCCAGGGCATGCCAGCTCACCTGCTCACCGAAGGCCTGCAGTGCCCGTGCTTCGCCAGGCTCCCAGCCCCCCTTGATGAACTGAACAATCGCCACCCGCTCGCCATGGCCAAGGGTGCGCAGCACCAGCCCAAGCCCGGCGGTGGTTTTTCCCTTGCCCTGACCGGTGAACACCAGCACCAGCCCCTTCTCCTTGTTGCGTTCCTCTACCCGTTGCTTCTGCACCTGCTGGCGCCGCTCCATCCGTTTGCGGTAACCGGCATCGTCGGTTTCTGGGGCGAGCTTGCCCCCCATGCCCAGTTCCGCGGCGGATTGATCGAGGTCGTTGGTGCTCATGGGGAGAGGGGGTGTTGGTTCTATCGAGGCCGAGTGGCGGTGATGCGTTGCAGGGCCCGACCCGCCAGCAGCTCCTGGCTCACGCTGCTGAAACCGAGTTGCTCCAGTTCGGTGGGGAGGTCGTCCTCCAGCATGGCGGTGGCGGTGTCGGTTTCAAACAGGGCACAAAACAGTTGCTGGGGAAGCTTCAGCCAAGGCCCGGCGGGATGCAGATCCACAAGCACCAACCAGCCGCCCGGCTCCAGCAGCCGCAGGGCACTGCGGAGCACCCGTTCCCGATCGCTGCGGGGGAATTCGTGCAGGGCCACGCTCAGCTGGATGGCGCTGAAGCTGGCATCGGCCAGGGGCGGATCTTCGGCCAGCCCTTCCACCCGTTTCAGGTTGGGGTGGCGTTGGGCGGCCAAATCCAGGGCTCGGGGCGAGACATCGAGCCCCGTCACGGCGTAGCCCGCCGCCAACCAGGGGGCCGCTGCTTCGCCACTGCCGCAGCAGAGATCCAGCACCGCAGCGCCGGGCTTGAGATGGGGCTGCACCGCCTCGAGTCCGAGGCCTCGCAGGCGCTCCACCCCGCCAACACTCAGCGACGACACCGCTGTGACCGTGTCGTAAATCCAGCGGTAGCGGTAGGCCAGCGGCCTCAGAAATGAGGTCATCGTTGAAGTGAAAAAAGCAGACAGGGTGTTGTCAGGCCGGTTGCCGGGCCAGGGCTGCATCCACCGCCTGCTGCTGATCACGCCGGGTGATCCAGTGGTGATAGGTGCGGGTGTGGATCGTCACCGAGTGGCCCATCATCCTGGCGGCGACGGTGTCCGGCAGGCCGACATGGATGGTGCGCACCGCCCAGGCGTGGCGCAGGTCGTAGGGGGTGATCGGCAGGTCGTAGCGGCGGAACTGCTCACTCACCCGTCGTCCCACCTGCTGCAGGGTGGTGCGCCGCAGGTCGGTCTGGATGGCTGGCAGAGCGGCCGGGTTCTCCGCCAGCTCCTGCAACCCGAAGTGCTCGACCCAGTCGGGGTGGAACGGCCAGCTCTGGTGCTCACCGGTTTTGGTGGTGGGCAGCACCCGCAGCACCTGATCTCCGCCCGCTGCCAGGGAGGAGCAATCGCAGAAGAACACCTCGTGGTTGCGCAGGCCGTAGGTGGCCATTAGGGCAAAGGCCAGGCGCCACTGTGGGTTGGGGATGCGGCCTGCGGCCTCGAGGATCTGTGGATCGGTGGGCAGCTGGCGGAACCGGGCCCGGTGCAGGCCATAGCCGCCGGCCTCCTGGCGCCAGTCCTCTGGCAAGGGCAGCTCCAGGTGCCGGGCCAGGGCGGCCAGGGCTGTGGCGCATTGCTGCCGGCTGCGGCTGCCGTCCTCGTAACTGGTCAGCGTCTGCATCAGCAGCGCTGGCTCCAGCGGCTGATCACCGCACTGACGCGCCAGTCGCCGCAGGTAGGGCAAATAGGCACTGGTCCAGGTGGTGCGACTGCTCGCCGGGGAACGGCGTCGGCGCGGGTCGGCAAAAAAGGCTGCTTCGAAGCCCTCGATGGCGGCCTGGATCCCGATCGAACGGCCTCTGGCCGTGGCTGCAGAGGTGGCGGCCGACCAGAGCGTCCAATCAAAACTGCTCTGCTCCAGTTGCAACTGCACCAGGGCAGCGGTGCTGAGGGCCTGATTCAGTCCGGCTGCATCGGCCATCAGCCCCAGGCTGATCCGTTGCAGGCCGTTCCGGCTCGGATCACTGCGCAACGGCAGAGATCCGCGCAGGTTCAGTCGCCGACCCCGCTGTTCGATGCGCAGGCGTGACCCCTGTGCCGCCAGCTGCGCATTGGCGGTCTCCAGCGCACTTTTGAGCTCCATAAATGTGTCGTTGGAACCAAGGATCGCGTCCGCGACGGCTACGCTCAACCCCCGAAAACCGTTCTGATCGGTATGTCTCGCGTCGGTGTCGTCCTGCTGAACCTGGGTGGCCCGGAGCGGATCCAGGACGTTGGCCCGTTTCTCTACAACCTGTTCGCCGATCCGGAGATCATTCGGCTTCCCAGTCCGGCGCTGCAGAAGCCGCTGGCTTGGTTGATCAGCACCCTGCGCAGTGGCAAGTCGCAGGAGGCTTATCGCTCCATCGGTGGTGGATCACCGCTGCGGCGCATCACCGAGCAGCAGGCCCGTGAACTCCAGAGCTTGCTGCGTCAGCGCGGCATCGATGCCACCAGCTACGTGGCCATGCGCTACTGGCATCCGTTCACCGAATCCGCTGTGGCGGACATCAAGGCCGATGGCATGGATGAGGTGGTGGTGCTCCCCCTCTACCCCCATTTCTCGATCAGCACCAGTGGATCCAGTTTCCGTGAACTGCAGCGCCTGCGTCAGGCGGATCCGGCCTTTGAGAAGTTGCCGATTCGCTGCATCCGCAGCTGGTTTGACCACCCGGGCTATGTGAAGGCCATGGCCGAGCTGATCGCGGCAGAGGTTCGCAACAGCGACGACCCCACGAAGGCCCACGTCTTCTTTAGTGCCCACGGTGTGCCGAAGAGCTACGTCGAAGAGGCGGGCGACCCTTATCAGAAGGAGATCGAAACCTGCACCGGTCTGATCATGAAGGAGTTGGCCGTTCAGATGGGCCACGAGAACCCCTTCACCCTGGCCTACCAAAGCCGTGTGGGTCCGGTGGAGTGGCTCAAGCCCTACACCGAGGAGGCCCTTGAGGAATTGGGGCAAGCCAAGACCAATGATCTGGTGGTGGTGCCGATCAGCTTCGTCAGCGAACACATCGAGACGCTTGAGGAAATCGACATCGAATACCGGGAGTTGGCCACCGAAGCCGGTGTGGTGAATTTCCGCCGGGTGCGTGCTCTCGACACCTATGCCCCCTTCATCGAGGGATTGGCGGATCTCGTGGCCACCAGCCTGCAGGGCCCTGAGGTGAGTCTCGATGCGGCGGCGGAGCTGCCCAACAAGGTGAAGCTCTATCCCCAGGAGAAGTGGGAATGGGGTTGGAACAACAGTTCCGAGGTCTGGAACGGCCGTCTGGCCATGGTTGGTTTTTCAGCCTTTTTGCTCGAGCTGATTAGTGGTCAAGGGCCGCTGCACGCCCTCGGCCTGCTCTGACCAAGCCAGGGGAGCTGCGGGCCCTTAACCTTGGGGGTCATTGACCCGTCGCCTCTGTGACTCTCACCTCAGCGTCTTCGGCCGTCACTGGGCAGCAGGCCGGTCACGGTGGCCAGAGAATGTCTGGGGCGACAGCCCTGATGGATGCGTTGCGGCGCCATGACGTCGACACGATTTTCGGCTACCCCGGCGGCGCGATTCTCCCGATCTACGACGCACTCCACATCGCCGAGAGCGAGGGTTGGGTGAAGCACATCCTGGTGCGGCATGAGCAGGCCGGCACCCACGCGGCCGATGCCTATGCGCGTGCCACCGGCAAGGTGGGCGTTTGCTTTGGCACGTCTGGGCCGGGTGCCACCAACCTGGTAACCGGCATCGCCACCGCTCAGATGGACTCGGTGCCCATGGTGGTGATCACCGGTCAGGTGCCGCGTCCGGCGATTGGCACCGATGCATTCCAGGAGACCGACATCTTCGGCATCACCCTGCCGATCGTGAAACATTCCTGGGTGGTGCGCGATCCGGCCGATCTCGCCTCCATCGTTGCCCAGGCCTTCCTGATTGCAGCCAGTGGTCGTCCGGGCCCCGTGCTGATCGACATCCCGAAGGATGTTGGCCAGGAGATGTTCGATTACGTGCCGGTTGAGCCCGGATCGATTGTTCCCAAAGGCTTCCGCAAGCCTCAGCCCCCCCGGGATGAACCGATCCTGTCGGCGCTTGAGCTGATCGCCGAGGCGGAGCGTCCGCTGCTCTACTTGGGCGGTGGTGCGATCTCAGCCGGTGCTCACGACAGCCTGCGGGTGATCGCTGAGCGCTATCAGATCCCTGTCACCACCACCTTGATGGGGAAGGGTGCCTTCGATGAAAACGACCCTCTCTCGGTGGGCATGCTCGGCATGCACGGCACGGCCTATGCCAACTTCGCCGTCACCGAATGCGATCTGCTGATTGCTGTTGGCGCCCGTTTTGACGATCGGGTGACCGGAAAGCTCGACACCTTCGCCCCCCGGGCCCGGGTGATCCACTTTGAGATTGACCCGGCCGAAATCGGCAAGACCCGTCGCCCCGATGTGGCGGTGCTGGGTGATCTGGGCCTGAGCGTGGCGCGCTTGGTGGAGCTGAGCCTGCAGCAGCAGGTGCAACCCCGCACGGCCCCTTGGTTGGCCCGCATCGCCGATTGGAAACAGACCTATCCCCTCACCGTGCCTCCCACCGAAGGCCCCCTCTTCCCTCAGGAGGTGCTGCTGGCCGTTCGCGAGCTGGCACCGAATGCCATCGTCACCACGGACGTGGGCCAGCATCAGATGTGGGCGGCCCAGTACCTGCGCAATGGGCCCCGGGGCTGGATCAGCAGTGCCGGTCTTGGAACCATGGGCTTCGGCATGCCGGCCGCCATGGGCGCCCAGGTGGCGTGCCCCGATCGTCAGGTGGTGTGCATCGCGGGTGACGCCAGCATCTTGATGAACATTCAGGAGTTGGGAACCCTGGCGGCCTATGGCCTTCCGGTAAAGGTGGTGATCGTCAACAACCACTGGCAGGGGATGGTGCGTCAGTGGCAGGAGAGCTTCTACGAGGAGCGTTATTCCGCCTCCGACATGCTCAATGGCATGCCGGACTTCGTCGCTCTCGCCCGCTCCTTCGGTGTGGACGGCGTGCACATCCGCGAGCGGGACGCGTTGAAGCGTGATCTCGAGGCGGCCCTCAAGGCCCCCGGCCCGATGTTGATCGACATCCACGTGCGTCGTGGTGAGAACTGCTATCCGATGGTTCCCCCGGGCAAAAGCAATGCTGAAATGGTGGGCCTTCCGGCTCCCATGCCGGTTCTCAACGCCTCGATCTCTTGATTCGTCTTGTCTTAATCGGCGTTCTGCTGCTGCTTTGGGCCGTACCGGTGCAGGCTGCAGAGGTGCTTCAGGTGCGCAGCAGTTCCCTGCTGCAGGTGGGAGATCACAACCGCACTTACACCGTTGCCCTGGCCTGTTCCGCCGTTGATGCAAGCAAGGAGGCCGAGGCCACCGCATGGCTGCGTCAGGAACTGCCGCGCCGTCGCAAGGTCAATCTGCGGCCGGTCGGCTCCAGCGAGGGGCAGCTGATGGCCAGGGTGACCCCGATCGGTGCTGAGCGTGACCTCAGCACCGGCCTGATTGCCGCGGGTTTGGCTAGCAACAGCTGTGGGGGCGATGGCTGATAACCGCATTGCCCGGGGCATTGTCTTGGTGCCCTGTCTGCTGCTGGGGGGTGCCTTTCTGGCCACAGCGGCCTGGGGGCAGGGCGCCGCAGCTGAAAACCGCACCCTGGCCATCGGCATCGGTGCTGGCTTGCTTTTGGCGGGTTGGCTGTCCCAGTTGGGTGGCGGTTCTGAGGGTGGGCCTGAATCCTCTGTGACAAAACTAGACGAGTCTGACCCCTCTCCCTAGTTTGCGGGGATCGGGTTGCTTCCCTCCGATCCCATGTCGAAGCCTGAGTGGCGACGTTGGCCTTGGCTGTCGTGGTGTGTTGTTGCAGCCACGCTCATCGGCTGCCAGTCGCTCGTGGCCAGTGGCGTCAGCCGCCCAAGGCTGGCTGTGCTGCTGCCGATGGGGCACCGCGATGCTGAATTGCGGCACAACTTCCTCCAGGGCTTTCGTCTGGGCCAGGCGTCGGTGGAGGCCTGTGGAGAGCCCTTCCCGCAAGTTGCCTGGCATGGGACCAACTCCGGCGATGCGCCCGATCCGCAGCTGATGCCCTCGACGGAGCTCAAGCTGCTAGTGGCTCCCCCGTCTGCGGATCTGCGGGCCTTTGCCGCCTTCGCTGACGAGCGGGAAATCACCGTTCTGCTCCCCTATCAGCGTGGACAGTCGTTGGACACTCTGCGCGGGCTGGAAGGCCGTGAACGGCTCTGGCCGCTGGTTCCTTCCCGCCAGGAGGATCTCAAGGCGATGGTGGCGGCGGCGATGGAGGCCGGCTGGGGACGGGCGATGGTGGTCGAAGCCCCTTCTGCCCTTGAGTCCACCAGCTCCAAGGCCTTTGTGGAGCTGTTCAAGGCCGCTGGCGGCATTGTTGAGAGCTACGAAGCACAGCCCGTCCAGCGGGTGGATCCCAGCAACAACGGGCGTCTGCAACGGTTCAAGGACGACATGGCCTGGTCTTGGGTGCCCACCGTTGTGGTGGCTGATGCTCCGAACGGTCCCCTCTCCCGAGAGCTGCGCGCTGAGCAGCAGCAGGGGCGCTTCGGCGGTGGTGCACCGCAGGCGCCGAACTGGATTTGGCTCACCGAGGCGGAAGACCTGCAGGACGCGCCCGCGGTGCCCTGGCAACAGCTTGGGTTGCAGCACCCAGCCCGTGGGGCGGCCTGGGCTGAGTTTCAACAGGACTTCCAGCAGTCCACCGGCAAGGCTCCATCGTTGCTCGCGGGGGCGGGCTTTGATGCAGCTCGGCTGTTGGCCTTGGCCGATGCAGCACCCTTGCCGTTGTCCGCTGACGGGGGCATCGATGCGATGGGTTGGTTGGACCCTGATCAGAAGGAGGTCGTTCCGATTTGCCAGGCCTTTGATCAGCGTCGCCGCGGGGAGCGTCTGCGACTGAAGGCGGTGGCCAGTGATTCCCGCTTTCGTGCTGGCCTGGCACCATCGGGCCAGGCCATGGCCGGTCTGATCGAATGAGGTCTGAGGACACGACCTCGAGATGCTGCGCCTGAGTGAACTGAAGCTGCCCCTCGACCATGGGGAGGAAGCGCTGCAGGAAGCGGTGCTCAAGCGTTTGAGGATTCCGCCGGATCGTCTTCTGGGTCAGACCCTGGTGAAGCGCAGTGTTGATGCGCGGCGTCGCGACCGGATTCAGCTGATTTACAGCGTGGATGTGCAGGTGAAGGGTGAAGCCGCCCTGTTACGGCGCATCGGCAACAAAGGCCGGGTGCGTCTGGCTCCAGACACCCGCTACCGGTCTGTGGGTCAGGCCCCCGATGGCTTCCCCTTGGATGCGGCCGATCGGCCTGTGGTGGTGGGGGCAGGCCCCTGCGGTTATTTCGCTGCTCTGCTGTTGGCACAGATGGGGTTCCGACCTCTGTTGCTGGAACGGGGTCAGGCCGTGAAGCAACGCACCGCTGACACCTTTGGCTTCTGGCGGGGCACCAGCCCCTTCAACCCGGAATCCAATGCCCAATTCGGTGAGGGCGGAGCCGGCACCTTCTCCGACGGCAAGCTCTACAGCCAGGTGAGCGATCCCGAGCACTACGGCCGCAAGGTGCTGGAGGAGCTGGTGGCCTGTGGTGCCAGCGAGGAGATCCTCACGTTGCACCGCCCCCACATCGGCACCTTCAAGCTCGCCACCGTGGTGCGTGGCCTGCGGGCACGGATTGAAGCCCTGGGCGGTGAGGTGCGTTTCAACAGTCGCGTGACACGCCTTCAGCTCAGCGACAGCAGCGCTGGGAAGCCGCATCAACTCGATGGCTTGGTGCTGGCCGATGGAACAGAGATTCCCTGCCGCCATCTGGTGCTGGCTCCCGGTCATTCCGCGCGCGACTGCTTCGAAATGCTGGAGCAGATCGGTGTGCAGCTGCAGCGCAAACCGTTTTCCGTGGGCGTGCGGATTGAGCATCCGCAGCATCTGATTGACGCAGCCCGCTGGGGAGAGGCGGCGGGCCATCCGCGTCTCGGGGCCGCCGAGTACAAGCTGGTTCACCATGCTGAAAACGGCCGCTGCGTCTACAGCTTCTGCATGTGTCCCGGAGGATTTGTGGTGGGTGCCACCTCGGAGGAAGGCCGGGTGGTGACCAATGGCATGAGCCAGCACTCCCGCAACGAGCGCAACGCCAACAGCGGTTTGGTTGTGGCTCTGGACGCCGATGATCTGGCACCGTTTGAACGCTTCCCCGGGGATCCGCTGGCGGGGATTGCTCTCCAACGGGAGCTGGAGGAGCGCGCCTTCAGGCTTGGAGGGAGCAGTTACGCCGCACCGGCGCAGCGGTTGGAGGATTTCCTGTCGGCCCGTCCCTCCACCCGTCTGGGTGGAATCGCCGCGTCGTATCAGCCGGGTGTGCATCCCGCCGATCTGGATGACCTGCTCCCTGCTGCCATCGTTGAGGCCTTGCGGGAGGCGTTGCCGGCCTTTGCCCGCAAGCTGAAGGGGTATGACCATCCCGATGCGGTGCTCACCGGCGTGGAAACCCGCACGTCATCGCCCGTGCGGATCCCCAGGGATGAAGCGTTGGAATCGCTCAATGTGAAGGGGCTGGTGCCCGCGGGTGAAGGGGCGGGCTATGCCGGCGGCATCCTCTCGGCCGGAATCGATGGCATTCGGGCTGCTGAAGCCTTGGCCATGCAGATCCTGGGGAGCAAGCCTGTTTAAGTTTCAGCTGCAGACGGGGGCTTGCGCCACGATTCCGCTCCACTGAACGGCTTTCACCTGATCCCGTCGCCAGGAATGGAACAGCTCGGGCTCACTGACGGTGCACAGCGGGCAGTGGGCGATTCGTTCGCTGGCAATTCCTGCGCCCTGGAGCTGCACTCTGGCGGCGGTTCGAATGTCCAGGCGATGCCGCCCCGGTTGCTCATCCGGCAGCAGGGCCCCTGCATCGGACAGGGAAGCCTTGTTGGGGACTGCGGCGCTAACGGCCTTCACCACCTCATCGCCCACCTGGTAGCAGGGGCCGCTGACGGCCGGGCCCAGGGCAACCACCAGATCCTCCCGCCGGGCCCCCCGCTCCACCAACCGATCCAGGGCCGTGATCAGGATTCCAGCCGCCACCCCCCGCCAACCGGCATGACAGGCCGCGGCATGCCCGGTGCCGGGATCCGCGATCAGAACCGGTGTGCAGTCGGCACCGCACACCCAGAGGCTCTGGCCCCCGCGATCACTCACCAGGCCATCGGCTTCAGGCCAGGGATCCTGACGGGCATCGCTGGCGTTCAGCACGATCCCACTGTGGATCTGCTGGGGCCGGTGGACGCTGATGCCGGCGCTGACGTACCCCGCCAGTTCGTCAGGACCACGGCCGTGCCAGAGCCGGGTGAAGAAGCCGTGCTCGAAACCCTGCCCATGCAGCAGATCGCTCTGGAGGTAATAGCCCCCATAACAACCGATCCAGGTCCAGCCCTTCAACGTGTTGAAGCGGCTGTCTGGTCGATCAAACGGCCCGTCTTTCATCAGCCCTGCAATCAGGCCATGGGGATGTCCCGCAGCATCCAGAAGCCGCCGAAGGTCTGTTCTTCGGGGCTGGACTGGATGGCGATGAACTGGAGGCCGCGCACCTGCTGCTGCGAAGTGGCCAGGGCCTCGGAGATTTCAGCGGCGACGCCCGGCTCCAGGTCGCTCACCAACCAGCGGTCATCCTGACCAGCTTCCAGCACCAGCTGGCGGTCTTCAACGATCATCCGCACCGGTTCCAGTCCCCCCAACCAGCCCGCCATGGCGAGGGAGCGGCTCTGGCTGAACAGGCGCAGACCCGGTACAGAGGCCTCGGGGTCGATGCCATCGGGCACCGGCAGCAGCCCGCTGAAACTCATCGGCCATTCCGATGCCTCCAGCAGGAGGCTCGCCGGCAGGGCGGCCCAGCTCCAGGCGTCTCCTTGAACTTCCTCCGGCAGGGGCACCGGTGGGGTGGGAACCGGCGCCGGCGGTGGTGCCAGTGGGCCGGCCATGAAGCCCTCCTCCTCGGGATACACCTCCCTTTCGCGCTGCTGAAGCCAGTCGAGCAGGGCGAAGGTGCGGCGGCTGGGAATCACCTCGAGGTCTTGTTCGGCTGCGGCGCGCTGCACCATGGTGCGCATCGAACTGCGCCAGCAGCGCAGGCGCACGGGCGAACCCCAGCCCCCGCTTGCGGATGCCTGCTTGGCTTCAGCCAGGGCTTGGCTCAACCAGAGCGAGTTCACCTCACCCGAGGGGCACACCTTGGCGAAGCGAAATGGCTCAGCATCGCCGGTTGCGGCGGGGGTGGAGGTGATCAGCAGTTCCCAACGCTTGCGGCCATCGGCCTCAAGGATGGGTCGGGAGTAGAAGTCGAGTTCCCAGTCTTCGGCGGCTGTCAGGGCAGCAGTGCTCATCCGGCCGATTGCTCCTGCTGTTTCAGGGTGTTCTGGGCGCGGCTGGCTCGATCGGCGGCTTCAGCCATCACTTTGTCTTTTTCGATCAGCAGCTCTCCAGGAGGCCCCTCCAGCAGGGCTGTGTTGAGGCCGATCCGTCCGCGGCCCGGGTCCAGTTCCGTGATCAGGGCTGAAACGCGGTCGCCCTGGTCGAACACCTCACGGATCGAGCGCAGGCTGCCATTGGTGATGGCTGATTGGTGCAGCAGTCCGCTGATGCCACCAAGGTCGATGAACAGGCCGTAGGGCTTCACCGCAGCAACCTGACCTTCCACCAATTGGCCCACTTCCAGATCTTGGAAGCGTTCGGCCACGGCGGCTCGTTTTTCGGACAGCACCAGCTTGCGCGTCTCCGAATTCACCTCGATGAAGGCAACGCCCAGGGTCTTGCCCACGAGCTCCTGGTGGTTTTCACCGTTTTGGAGTTGAGAGCGGGGAATGAAGCCGCGCAGCCCTTCGAGATCGCAGGTGACACCGCCGCGGTTGAAGCCATTGACGATGACTTGAACCACTTTCCCCTGTTTCTCCAGTTCCTTCACCCGGTCCCAGCTCTTGCGCAGCTCAAGGGCGCGACAGCTGATCGTGACCATCCCATCAGCGTTCTGCTCACGGGTCACCAGAACTTCAACCTCCAGGCCCTTGGGGAAGCGCTCCCTGAAGTTGGTCACCACGCCCAGGCCCGCCTCGCTCTTGGGCATGTAGCCGGGGGCTTTACCGCCGATATCCACGTACACGCCATCGCTTTCGATGCCGATCACCGTGCCCTTGATCACCTCACCGGTGGTGCCCACCGGAGCGTTCTCGTCCAGGGCGGCGAGGAAGGCTTCTTCATCGAAATCGAAGTCGTCCACGCTGCGCGTCTGATTGCGCTGCTCCTTCTTGGGTTGTTGATCCGGCGCGCCCATCAGGTCGGCCATGGTCATGCCTTCCATGCCGCCCATGTCGAACAGAGCGTCGTCATCCGTGCCTGGAGACGATGTGGAGTCCTGCTGGATCGGTCGCGGCGGGGTGGCGAGACCCGCCCGTTCCTCAAGGATGCGTGCCTTTTCCGCCGCAGCCTCTGCTGCTGCCCGTGCTTCAGCCGCTTCACGAGCCAGCTTTTCCTGCTCTTCGCGGCGGTTGATCTGCATCACCTGCAGCGGTTTCGTCGCTGCCGGCTTGGGTGCCTTGGGGCGGTTGGGCTGCGGACTGCCGGCTGCGGGCATTGACCATTGGGCTTGTCGATCGCTCATTTTGACAGGCTGGGTTGGGATCAGCACCCCCGTGCCTGTGCAACGCCATGGACCAGCTCCGCAAGCGATTTGATCAGCTGACCTGGCCCGAGGCCAGCAGTGCTGCCAGCCAACCTGGTGCCACGGTGATCTGGCCCTTCGGAGCCTGTGAGCAACACGGCCCCCAACTGCCGCTTTCGACGGACGCTGTGTTTGCTGAGGGCATCCTCGATTCGGTGTTGCGCGGGCTTGAGCCAGCTCTGCCGATTTGGCGACTGCCGTGTCAGGCCATCGGCTTTTCGCCTGAGCACCAGAACTTTCCCGGCACCCTCAGCCTTTCAGCTCCTCTGCTTCTGGATCTGGTCGACCAGGTGGGCACGAAGCTGGCGGCGATGGGGGTGCAGCGCCTGGTTCTGTTCAACGCCCATGGCGGCCAGATCGGTTTGCTTCAGGTGGCAGCCCGACAGCTGCGCGCTCGCTGTCCGTCGTTGGCTGTTCTGCCTTGCTTCCTCTGGAGTGGCGTGGAGGGGCTGGCGGATCTGTTGCCTGAGCAGGAGTTAGCCCATGGACTTCATGCCGGCCAAGCCGAAACCAGCTTGATGCTGCAGATGGCCCCAGAGCTGGTTGGATCTGCCCGCCCGGTGGATGGACGTCCATCTCCAGGATCTGCGCAGGATCCTCCAGCGGGCTGGAGTCTCGAGGGGGCGGCGCCCTGCGCTTGGCTCACCGACGACCTCAGCGCGACGGGAGTGATCGGTGATGCGCGCCAGGCCTCCGCTGATCTGGGACGTTGCCTGCAAGATCGCTTGATCAACCACTGGCAGGAGCGTTTTCAAGCCCTTCTGGCCAGTGACTGGCCACCCACGCAAAGTCTTCTCTCCCAACCGTCCAACATCACGCCCAAGTCCTGAACTTTGGACGCATGTGTCCCCAACTCTTGAGGCACTGGTTATTGTCAGTCCCACTGAACGTGGTGGACAGCGTCCTATGACGACCCTCAATGCACCTGAAGCACCCGTGCTGGAGGGCCAGGACGCACTTCCCGATTTCACAACCGAGGCCTACAAAGACGCCTACAGCCGGATCAACGCCATCGTGATCGAGGGCGAACAGGAAGCCCACGACAACTACATCTCCCTGGGCACGCTGATCCCCGAACAGGCCGAGGAACTCAAGCGTCTGGCGCGGATGGAAATGAAGCACATGAAGGGTTTCACCTCCTGCGGACGCAACCTCGGGGTTGAAGCCGATCTTCCCTTCGCCAAGAAGTTTTTCGAACCCCTTCACGGCAATTTTCAGGCCGCTCTCAAGGAGGGCAAGGTGGTCACCTGCCTGCTGATTCAGGCCCTGCTGATCGAAGCATTCGCCATTTCGGCCTATCACATCTATATCCCTGTGGCCGATCCCTTTGCCCGCAAAATCACTGAGGGTGTGGTGAAGGACGAATACACCCACCTCAACTACGGCCAGGAATGGCTGAAGGCCAACTTCGAGGCCAGCAAGGACGAACTGTTCGAGGCCAACAAAGCCAACCTGCCCCTCATCCGCTCGATGCTGGAAGACGTGGCTGCTGATGCGGCCGTCCTTCACATGGAGAAGGAAGACCTGATCGAGGACTTCCTGATCGCTTACCAGGAAGCCTTGGGTGAAATCGGCTTCACCTCCCGCGACATCGCCCGCATGGCCGCAGCAGCGCTTGCTGTTTGATCCGTTTCAGGTCTTGATCCAACGCCGGTTTATCGACAGGCACGTTGCCGTCGATACCGGTTGCCATGGGAGCATGGTTGTTCGAGGTGTTCTTTGAGACGTCAGCAGTAAGACATGTTTGGTCTGATCGGACATTCAACGAGTTTTGAGGCTGCTCGCCGCAAGGCGATGGAACTCGGGTTCGATCACATCGCCGATGGTGATCTGGATGTTTGGTGCAGTGCACCTCCGCAGCTCGTTGAGCACGTGGAAGTCACCAGTCCGGTGGGCACGACCATCGAGGGTGCCTACATCGACTCCTGCTTCGTTCCCGAGATGCTGAGCCGCTTCAAGACGGCCCGGCGAAAGGTGCTCAACGCCATGGAACTCGCCCAGAAGAAGGGCATCAACATCACTGCCCTGGGTGGCTTCACCTCGATCATTTTCGAGAATTTCAACCTGCTCCAGCACCAGACGGTGCGGAGCACCACCCTGGATTGGCAGCGGTTCACCACCGGAAACACCCACACGGCCTGGGTGATCTGCCGTCAGGTGGAGAACAACGCTCCAAGTCTCGGGATCGATCTCAGCAAAGCCAAGGTGGCCGTCGTTGGTGCCACTGGTGATATCGGCTCCGCCGTCTGCCGTTGGCTGCAGGCACGCACCGGAGTTGGTGAGCTCCTGCTGGTGGCGCGTCAGCAGCAACCGCTGCTTGATCTTCAGCAGGAACTGGGTGGTGGCCGGATTTTGTCGCTCGATGAGGCCCTGCCTGAGGCCGATGTGGTCGTCTGGGTGGCAAGCATGCCCCGCACCCTTGAGATCGATCAAGACAGCCTCAAGAAGCCCTGTCTGATGATTGATGGGGGCTACCCCAAGAACCTTGATACGAAGGTTGCCGGTGGTGGCATCCACGTTCTCAAGGGTGGAATCGTTGAGTTCTGCCGCGACATCGGCTGGTCGATGATGGCTATCGCCGAGATGGAGCGGCCGCAGCGCCAGATGTTTGCCTGCTTTGCCGAAGCCATGCTGCTCGAGTTTGAGCGCTGCCACACCAACTTCAGCTGGGGGCGCAACAACATCACCCTCGAGAAGATGGATTTCATCGGTGCGGCATCGGTGCGCCATGGGTTCAGCACCTTGAACCTTCAACCCAACCTGCAGGCCACTGCTGCCTGACCTTCGAAGAGCCAGAGCCATGCCCCGTCGCCCCCTGCTTGAGTTCGAAAAACCGCTCGTCGAGCTGGAGCAGCAGATTGAGCAGATCCGTCAGCTGGCCAGAGATTCGGAAGTCGACGTCTCGCAGCAACTGCAGCAACTGGAAAGCCTCGCGGCCCGACGGCGTCAGGAGATCTTTCAGGGGCTGACTCCCGCTCAGAAAATTCAGGTCGCCCGTCATCCGCAGCGTCCGAGCACGCTGGATTTCATCCAGATGTTCTGCGACGACTGGGTTGAACTGCACGGCGATCGTCGCGGTAATGACGATCAGGCCTTGATCGGCGGTGTCGGCCGTGTGGGCGATCGCCCCGTGATGTTGATCGGCCATCAGAAGGGCCGCGACACCAAGGAGAACGTCGCCCGCAATTTCGGGATGGCGGCTCCGGGTGGATACCGCAAAGCCATGCGGTTGATGGATCATGCCGATCGCTTCCGCCTACCGATTCTCACGTTCATCGATACCCCTGGGGCCTATGCCGGCCTTGAGGCCGAAGAGCAGGGTCAGGGTGAAGCGATCGCCGTCAACCTGCGGGAGATGTTCCGCTTGCGCGTTCCGGTGATTGCCACCGTGATCGGTGAAGGCGGATCCGGCGGTGCCTTGGGCATCGGGGTGGCCGATCGCTTGCTGATGTTCGAGCACAGCGTGTACACGGTGGCCAGCCCTGAGGCCTGCGCCTCCATCCTGTGGCGTGATGCGGCCAAAGCGCCTGATGCGGCGGCAGCCTTGAGGATCACCGGCCGGGACCTGCTGGAGCTTGGGGTGGTGGATGAGGTGCTTGAGGAGCCCTCCGGCGGCAACAACTGGGCACCATTGGAGGCCGGAGAAAACCTGCGTGCGGCAATCGAGCGTCACCTCGACCAACTGCTGAGCCTTTCGGAACAGCAACTGCGCGAGGCCCGTTACTCCAAATTCAGGGCTATGGGACGGTTCCTCGAAAAAACGTCACAGGATGTCGACAAAGCCGCTTAAGGTGTCGAGGTTTGCTAACGGTTTTTGCCAACGGCTCTAATCACAGGTGCGAGCCGAGGCATAGGTCGCCGAACTGCTGAGCTTCTGGCTCAACAAGGATGGGATTTGCTGCTCACCGCCCGCAGCGCTGATCAACTGGAGCAGCTGAGTGCTCAGCTCAGCTCAAAAGGTGTTTCTGTGGCCTCTGCCGCCATTGACCTGACGCAACCCGATGGCATCGCAGCAGCGATGGCTGGCTTGTTGCAGCAGGGTGAGACCCCTTCCGTGTTGATCAACAACGCGGGTGCGGCCTACACCGGCGATCTATTGGCCATGCCGATTGAGCGTTGGCAATGGCTGCTACAGCTGAATGTCACCAGCGTGATGCAGGTTTGTTCTGCAGTTGTTCCCGCCATGCGTGAGAACGGCGGACTGGTGATCAACATCAGCAGCCACGCCGCCCGTAATGCCTTCCCTCAATGGGGGGCGTATTGCGTCAGTAAAGCTGCCTTGGCCAGCTTCACCCGCTGCCTGGCGGAAGAGGAACGGAGCAATGGCATTCGTGCCTGCACCCTCACTCTTGGGGCCGTGAACACACCACTGTGGGACGCGGAAACCGTACAAAGCGATTTCGATCGTCGTGCCATGCTCTCTGTCGATCAGGCGGCAGAAACACTGGCGAATCTGGCGTTGCAACCCAGCAACCAGCTGATCGAAGACCTCACCCTTATGCCGGCCGCCGGCGCCTTCTGAACGAACACCATGACCTCCACAGTCCCTTTCGTTTCCAACGGCGTCGCCAACGGCAACGGCAATGGCAGCCTGAATCCCCAGATTTCTGCGCGCATCCGTGAGCGCCTGAGGGAAGCGGGTGCTTCCTTCTTGGCGAACGACAACATCGCTGATCATCTCCAGCCGGGTGAGCTGGATCAGCTGCAGGTTGAAGTTGCAGACAAGGTTCGCGACCTGCTGCGCAGCCTCGTGATCGATATCGATAACGACCACAACACCCATGAGACGGCGGAGCGCGTCGCCAAGATGTACCTCCAGGAGGTGTTCAAGGGGCGCTACCACCAGCAGCCCAAGGTGGCCAGCTTCCCCAATGTGAAACAGCTGGATGAGATCTACACCGTTGGCCCGATCACGGTTCGTTCCGCCTGTTCACACCACCTGGTGCCGATCATGGGCAACTGCTGGATCGGGATCAAACCTGGTGCCCGGGTGATCGGTCTCTCCAAATTCACCCGCGTGGCTGACTGGGTCTTCTCCCGCCCTCACATCCAGGAAGAGGCTGTGATGATCCTTGCCGATGAAATCGAGAAGCTCTGTGAGCCTCAGGGTCTCGGCATCATCATCAAGGCGCAGCACTACTGCATGAAGTGGCGTGGAGTGAAAGAGCCCCAAACCAGCATGGTGAACTCCGTTGTGCGCGGCGATTTCCGCCACGACCCAAGCCTCAAGCAGGAGTTCTTTGAGCTGGTGCGTCAGCAGGAAGCGCTGCTCAGCACCTGATCAGCCGCGATTCAACGCTCTTTCAACTCCTCGACTTCACGGTCTCGACCTCACAGCCTCGACAAGGGCTTGAACCTTGTCGAGGTTTTTCCATCCCGGTCGTTCCTCAAGCCGACTTGAGGCATCGAGGCCCTGGGGCGTGACGCGGCTGAGCAGTTCTGGAACCCACTCCGCACTCACTCCCCCTGCCAGCCACCACGGCACCGAAAGCTCGGTTTCGGCCAGCCAATCAAGGGGGATCCGGTGCCCGGTGCCGCCCAGTTGATCGGCGCTCCAGGCATCGAGCAGCAGAGCATCCACATGGGGCGCGTACTGCTCGAGCTGCTTGAGATCGTCGGGTTCACGCACCCGCAATGCTTTCCACCACTGCTGCCGGGGGTAGCGCTGTTTCAGGTGTTGGCAGCGTTGGTCTGACTCTCTGCCGTGCAGCTGCACCACGGAGGGCTGCCCAGCACCGTTGAGCGCTTCCTCGAGAGCGGCATCGTCGGGATCGGCCACCACCCAAACGCGATGCAGCTGGGGGTGCTGTTGTTCCAGAAGCTGGAACAAGGCCCTGCGCTGGGCTGGTTCCACAAAGCGTGGGGTGGCGGGAACGCCGATCACGCCAATCGCCTGCACCCCCATCTGTGCGATGGCTTGAGCCTGCTCGGGGTCGGTGATCCCACAGATCTTGAGGTTTGGAGTGGGGCGGGGATCACGCAAGGGCTGTATGGGTTGCTCTCCCTAGGATCGTGGATGACAGTCCGCGGCAGCGGCACACGACGGGATTGGCGGTGGGAGAGGGCTGGCAGGTGCTCAAGATTGGCGGAATTCCCCTGCGGCTTCAGCCCAGCTGGTTGTTTGCCGTGGCGATCTTCACCACGTTGTTTCAGTCCCGCTACGCGACCACGGCCTCGGTAACGGTGAGTTGGGGGCTGGGATTGCTGACCACCTTGTTGCTGTTCAGCTCCGTGCTGCTGCATGAATTGGGCCATGCAGTGATGGCCCTGCGGGAAGGGGTGAAGGTGTTGAGCATCACCCTGTTTCATCTGGGCGGCATTGCGCGGGTGGAGAAGGAATGCCCCACCGCCATGGGGAATCTGCGCATTGCGGCGGCTGGTCCGATCGTGAGTTTGGTGCTGGCCTTCGGAATGCTGGCGGGGGCTGCAGCCCTGTCGGACACCCAGCCCCTGGCCACACAGTTGTTGAGCCAGGTGGGTTTGCTCAACTTGATGCTCGGGTTGTTCAATCTCCTGCCCGGGCTGCCCCTCGATGGCGGGCTGATCCTCAAGGCCTTGGTCTGGCAGCTGAGCGGCAGTCAGCAGAAAGGCGTTCAGGTGGCATCGGCGTCCGGACGGGTTTTGTCGATGCTGATGATCCTGTTGGGCGGTGTTCTGCTCTGGCAGGGCTGGGGGCTCAACGGTCTCCTGCTGATGTTGATCGGTTGGTTCGGCCTGAGTGCCAACCGCAGTCAGACCCAGATGCTGCAGTTGCAGACGGTGCTGCGGGAGTTGAAGGTGGAGGCTGCGGCAGGCAAACGTTTCCGCGTGCTCGAGGCGGATCAGACCTTGCGGCGCCTCAGTCAGCTGCGGCTGACCGCCAGCGAGGCGGAGGGACCTGCCGATTGGGTGCTGGTCTGCAAGAGCGGCCGTTGGGTGGGTTGGATTGACGATCAACCCTTGAAACTGCTGCCGGTGCAGCAATGGGACCAACAGCGCCTCGAGGATCATCTGCGCCCCCTCACTGAACTGCCGTCCATCGCCAGTTCGGCTTCCCTGGTGGAGGCGGTGCCGGCCCTGGAGGCGGCCTCCCAGGGACGCCTGTTGGTGATGAGTGCTGCGGGCCTTCCCTCCGGCACCCTCGACCGCATGGATGTGGGCGATGCGGTGCTGAAGCGGCTCGGGGTGACCCTGCCCCCCGCGATCCTCGATGAGGCGCGCAAGCGCAATGGATACCCCCTGGGTTTGGCGATGCTTCCCCAGATGGTGCAGTCGATGCAGGCTCAGAGCGCAGAGCCGGACGCCAGCTCGACCTCCAACTCCTGAACTTCCTCAGCCTTCAGAGGCTGCATCTGCCACGGGCAACGGCTCCAGGATTGAATCAGGCTCTGGCGCAGTCGCTGATCCAGCTCCAGCCGGTTGATCCGGGCTGGAGCCGCTGCTGGAGCCGCTTCCTCAAATACCTCTTCCCAGAGCGCAGCAGGGGGATCCAGCAGGATTTCACCGTGTTGAAGCAGGCGACCGTTCTGCCAGCGCTGAGCGCTACCGACCCGTTTGACGCCGGACGGATCCACCAGGTCGGCCACCGTTGCCGAGGCGAAACAGTTGTTGGCTTCAGCACCCGCCGAATCGGAACCGAAGTGCAGCGCTAGCCCGAGATCCTGAAAGCCATCGATCAACCACTGGCAGGCCTGGCGGTAAGCCTCCTGGCGTCGCCGGGGTGCATCCGGCCAGATCAAGGCATAGGTGAGACCGCCGGCATGAAGCACGGCCCGACCTCCGCTCGGGCGTCGCACCAGGCTGATGCGGCCGCGGCGGGCCAGCTCATTCCAGTGCTCAGGCCATTGGCGTTGATGGCGTCCCAGCGAGAGCCAGGGCCCATCCCAGCGGTAAAAACGCAGAACCGGACCGTTGCTGTGCTTCAGAAGCCAGGCATCCAAAGCCATCTGGGTGTGTCCATCCGCTTGCTGGGTGGGGAGCAAACGCCCGGTTGCGGGCATGCTGGAGGGAAGAATCGATCGCACGCCATGGTGCCCTGGTGGGATGTGCCGATCCTGATCGCCCTGGGCCTGCTGGCGGGGGGGCTGGCCGGGTTGTTGGGAATCGGCGGTGGCTTGATCTTTGCCCCGCTCCTGCTCTGGCTTGATCTCCCGCCCCATCAGGCCCTGGCCACCAGCAGTTTCGCCATTGTGCCCACGGCTTTGGCGGGCACCATCACCCATCTGCGCCAGGGGCGGCTGCCGACCCGGCCGGGACTCGCCATCGGCTTGGCGGCCTTTGGCTCGGCACTGCTGTTCGGTGGTTTGGCCGGTTTGGCAGCGGGCTGGATTCTGCTGGCGATGCAGACGCTGATGTACATCGTGCTGGCGTTCTGCGTTCGCGAGCGGCCCGAGGCGGATGCCAATGATGACGTTGATGACGGCAGCGCTCCGCAGTTGGCGGGTGTGGGCTGCATCGCCGGCTGGACCGCTGGGATGTTGGGCCTGGGCGGGGGGCTTGTGATGGTGCCCCTGATGAGCGGTCCGATGTCTGTGCCGATTCATCAGGCCGTGCGGCTGAGCACGGTGGCGGTGCTCTGCTCGGCCAGCGCAGCATCCCTCCAGTTCCTGCATGAAGGACGCGGCGTTCCTCTGATGGGCCTGCTGCTGGGGGCGGTGGCGGCGATCGCGGCGCAGTGGACGGCCAGCCGGCTCGATCAGTTTGATGCGGCCCTGCTGGTGCGCTGTCTGCGAGGACTCGCCATCATCCTGGCGATCGACAGCTCCAGGCGGGCCCTGCAGCTTTGGCTGAGCTGACTGGTCAGCCCAACAGGTTCCAAAATCCCGCATCCAGCTCGTAGCCCAGGGCTGCGGCCATCTGGGAGAGGTTGCCCCGCATCGGGCGTCCGAGCTCTCGCTGGCAGAGGTCGTCCAACAGCATCAATCGATGCGTTACCCAGAGTTCCAAGGCTTCCGGGTCAAAACGCAGGCCTTCGCTGCGGCTGAAACTGTGGGGCACCACCAGGGCCACATGGCGAATCAGGCTGCCCTGGTCGCGTTCAAGCAACAGCGGCAGCCAGGGGTAGCGCGCATCGGCCCGCAGGGCCCAGAGCCGAGGCTCTGGGCATTCCGGCAGTTCGCGTGGGTCATCCTGCGCCCGGGGCCAATCGAAACGAAGCTCGAGCACTGGTCCCTGGCTCAGCAGTGCATCCAGCGGCTGAGTGCTCCAGATCTCCAGCGGCCGTAGATCCAAGGCGCGGATAGCAGGGGCATCGATCAGAACCGGATCCATGGGCTGGTGTGACAGGCCTTTGCGAATGATGGCCTGCAGCCCTTCCCTCAGAGAAGAATGGGACCGTTTGATGCATGGCTCCCATGGAAACCGTTCTGTCTGCACCTGAGGTGTTCATTGCCCTCGTGGTGGCTGCCCATGCCGCTGTTCTGGCTCTGCGTCTCTCCATCAGCCTTTACGAGGCCTGATTTCAAAGACAGCCCAGATCAACGGGCGTAGAGCTGGTCTTGGCACTGCGAACGGATTGCGTTACAAGCGGATGTTCGTGCTGATGCGGTGACCGCCAGTCAGGTTCAAAGATCAGCTCCCCGCACGGATGCAGCCAGCATGGCTGCGGCGATTCAGCGGCAGACCGACCAACAGGAACTGCAGTGCAGCCTTCTCGCCTTGGCGGCCAAGGCTGGGCTTGTTCTGTTGGGCGCTGTGAGCTTGATCCGTCTGTCCGTGGCCTATCAGGAACGCATGGATCGCCACAGTGAAATCGCGGCGGTCGTGTCGATTGAGTCGGCGAAATTGGAAACGCTGCAACATCGTTTTGATCGTCTGTTCAGCATCGGTGGAGAGAAGCGTCTGATCAGCGAGCAGGATCAGTGGATCGCCCCCAACCGTCTGCGTGTGATCTGGCGCTGAGATTCGTGACCAGCGGCGTTGGGATTGAGTGCTGACCGGCAGACTGGCAGCCTTCCTGGCCCTGTCTTGATGTCCACGCCCGGCACCGTTCTGATCACCGGCACCACCTCCGGTGTGGGCCTGAATGCCACATGCGCCTTGGTGAAGCGGGGTTGGACGGTGATCACGGCGAACCGCAGTCCGCAGCGTGCCGCGGCGGCGGCGGATGAGTTGGATCTCCCCAAAGACCGGCTCAAGCACGTGTTGATGGATCTGGGAGATCTCGACAGTGTGCGCAGGGCGGTCGATGCCTTGCCTGAGCGATTGGATGCCGTGGTCTGCAATGCAGCTGTGTACAAACCGAAGCTGAAGCAGCCGGAACGTTCCCCCCAGGGCTACGAGATTTCGATGGCCACCAACCACTTCGGCCATTTCCTGCTGGTGCAGCTGCTCTTGGGTCGGCTCAAGGCCTCCACCCACCCCTCCAAGCGGGTGGTGATCCTCGGCACCGTGACCGCCAACTCCAAAGAGCTGGGGGGCAAGATTCCCATCCCCGCTCCGGCGGACCTGGGGGATCTCTCCGGCTTTGAAGCTGGCTTCAAAGACCCCGTTGCCATGGCCAGTGGCAAGCCGTTCAAGCCTGGCAAGGCCTACAAAGACAGCAAGCTCTGCAACATGATCACCACCCAGGAGCTGCATCGTCGTCTGCACGGGGACACGGGGATCACCTTCACCTCGCTCTACCCGGGCTGTGTGGCGGACACACCGTTGTTCCGCAACACCCCCAAGGCCTTTCAGACGATCTTTCCCTGGTTCCAGAAGAACATCACCGGCGGTTATGTCTCCCAGGCCCTGGCGGGGGAACGGGTGGCTGATGTAGTGGCCAATCCTGACTTCGCCGAATCCGGTGTGCACTGGAGCTGGGGCAACCGCCAGAAGAAGGATGGACAGCAGTTCAGCCAGGAACTGTCCGACAAAGCCACTGATCCAGAAACAGCCCGCCGGGTGTGGGAGCTCTCGATGAAGCTCGTTGGCGCTTGAGCTGAGCTCTTCACAACCAAGCCCCGGTCGCAGCGGCCAGGGCTTTGTTGATCAAGTGAGGATCAATCGAATCCCAGCAGGTCGAAGATTTCGCGGTCTTTGAGGGATGTGGCCTCGAGCGGCTCCACCTTGTCGAGCATGTTCTGGGCCAGCCGCAGATATTCGTTCTGCACTGCTTGCACGGCCTCATCGGCATCATCCATTTCAAAGATGGTGCATTTCTTGAGTCGGGATCGCCGGATGGCATCCACATCCCTGAAGTGGGCCATGGTGCGCAGGCCGGTGCGATCGTTGAACTTGTCGATCTGATCGGTGTCTGCCGAGCGGTTCGCAACAACGCCGCCAAGCCGCACCTTGTAGTTCTTGGCTTTGGCTTGAATCGCCTGAACGATGCGATTCATCGCGAAGATCGAATCGAAATCGTTGGCGGTCACAATCAGGCAATAGTTGGCGTGCTGCAGCGGGGCGGCGAAACCACCACACACCACATCGCCGAGCACGTCGAAGATCACCACATCGGTGTCTTCCAGCAGATGGTGCTCCTTGAGCAGCTTCACGGTCTGCCCGGTCACGTATCCGCCGCAGCCGGTGCCCGCCGGTGGGCCGCCGCTCTCGACGCACTGCACCCCGTTGAAGCCGGTGAAGACGAAATCCTCAGGCCGGAGCTCCTCGCTGTGGAAGTCCACCTCCTCAAGGATGTCGATCACCGTCGGCACCATCTTGTGGGTGAGGGTGAAGGTGCTGTCGTGCTTGGGGTCGCAGCCGATCTGAAGCACCCGCTTGCCCAGCTTCGAGAAGGCGGCTGACAGGTTCGAGGAGGTGGTGGATTTGCCGATCCCGCCTTTGCCGTAGACCGCGATCACCAGGGTTTCTTCCTGGATGTTCAGTGCCGGGTCCTGGTGGACCTGCACGCTGCCTTCACCGTCCGCCGGTCGCGTCAGGGTTGTGGTCATGCAGCGACCTTTGCGAGAGATGTCGGTTTCATTCAACAGCAGCAGATGTGCAGAGGTTGGTTTTCACCAAGAAATGAAAGATCTGGTTCTTGGTTGAGTGTCAAGAGCAGAATTTCTTTCAATTAAATAAAAAGAAATGAGTGCAAATGCTCATGCCTTGAAGTGGGCTTTTGCGTCATACAGCGTTTCGCTGCTGATCTCCCTGCAGCCCACATCGCGGGCATAAGCCTCCGTATTACGGCGCACCTTTCCCCGTACGAAGAAGGGGATCTTCTTCAGCTCGGCTTCCCCATCGGCCGTCCAATGCAGAGCACCATCGCCCTCCCCCGGGATATCACTCAAGCCGGAACTGTCGGCGGCGCCGGCACCACCGGCATGGCCCAGGTGGCTCTGGTGGCCATCCACGAATTCGAAGTCGTGGCGGAACATGCCGATCAGGTGTTCCTCCAGGCCCATCATCAGCGGGTGCACCCAGTCGTCGAAGATCACGTTGGCCCCTTCCCAGCCCATCTGGGGGCTCATGCGGGCGGGCACGTCCTGCACATGCATGGGTGTGCTGATCACCGCGCAGGGAATCCCCAGCCGCTTGGCGCTGTGGCGCTCCATCTGGGTTCCAAGCACCAGTTCCGGTGCCGCTTCGGCCATGGCCGCTTCCACCGCCAGGTAGTCGTCACTGATCAGGGCCTCCAGGCCCAGGGCTTTGGCGGCGGCCCGCACGGGCCGGGCCATCTCCCGGCTATAGGTGCCCAGCCCCACCACCGTGAAACCCAGTTCTTCGCTGCAGATCCTGGCCGCGGCGAGGGCGTGACTGCCGTCGCCAAAGATGAACACCCGCTTGCCCGTGAGGTAGGTGGAGTCCACGGATTCCGAATACCAGGGCAGGCGTGAGCGCCGGTAGCCCTCGTCCGGGGCGGGGGGCTCCATCCCGAGCATCTCGTGCACTTCGACGAGGAAATCGTGGGTGGCGCCCACTCCAATCGGCACTGTTCGGCTGAAGGGCATGCCGAAATTGCGCTCCAGCCAGCTGCAACTGGATTCCGCCACCTCCGGATAGAGGCAGACGTTGAGATCCGCATCGGGGATCCGCTTCAGATCCTCCACGCCAGCCCCCAGGGGCGCCACCACGCCCACATCGATGCCGTGCAGGGTGAGCAGTTTCTGCACCTCCAGCACGTCGTCGCGGCAGCGGAAGCCCAGCAGGGATGGGCCCAACAGGTTCACCCGGGGCCGGCGCCCCTGGTGTTGCCATGCCCTGGGGTCGTGCTGGCTGTTGGCGGTTGCCTGCTCCTTCAGCAGGTTGCGCACCAGTTGGTAGAAGGTTTCCGCGGCCCCCCAGTTTTCCTTTTTGCTGTAGGCCGGCAGCTCCAGACTCACCACCGGCATGGTGAGCTCCATGCCCTGGGCCAGGGCACCAGGCTGATCTTGAATCAGCTCCGCGGTGCAGCTTTCCCCCACCAGCAGGGCATCGGGCTGGAAGCGATCCACCGCTTCACGCACATGCCGTTTCACCAGTTCGGCGGTGTCCCCGCCGAGATCCCGGGCCTGAAAGGTGGTGTAGGTGACGGGCGGACGCTGTCCGCGCCGCTCAATCATCGTGAACAGCAGATCGGCATAGGTGTCCCCCTGGGGGGCATGGAGCACGTAATGAACGCCGCGCATGGAGGCGGCAATGCGCATGGCCCCCACATGGGGTGGCCCTTCGTAGGTCCAGAGCGTGAGCTGCATGGGATCAGGCGGGCACGGTTGGGTCGGGGCTGCTGGGGTGGAGGCCAGGTCGGATCAGTTGCCGGCGACGCAATGGCCTCGAAAACAGTTCCGCCAGGTCCCCGGCTTGGTCGATGCCGTGGATCGGGCTGAACACCAGTTCGATCGACCATTTGGTGGCGATGCCTTCGGCCTCCAGCGGATTGGCCAGGCCCATCCCGCACACCACCAGGTCGGGCTGGCTGGCGCGCACCCGGTCCAGTTGCTGCTCCACGTGTTGCCCCTCCATCACCGGGACGTCATCGGGGAGCAAGGCCAGCTCGGCAGCCATCTGTTCACGGTTCAGATAGGGCGTGCCCACCTCCACCAGTTCCATGCCGCATTCCCGTTGCAGAAACCGGGCCAGGGGGAGTTCCAGCTGGGATTCGGGAAGCAGGAAGATCCGCTTGCCCTCCAGCACGGTGCGATGGCGGGCTAGGGCGCTCTGGGCCCGCTCCATCAACGGATCGAGCACAGCCGCGACCCGTTCATCAGGCAGATGGAAGGCAGCAGCAGCAGCCTCCATCCAGCGGCGACTTCCCTCGGCCCCCAGAGGGAAGGGAGCCGTGAGCACCGTGGCGCCGCGGTCGCTGAGCAGGCGCGCGGTTTCCGTCAGAAAGGGTTGGGTCAGCAGCACCGTGGTTCCCGCTCCCACGGCGGGCAGGTCAGTCGATTGCCGTGGCGGCAGGCTGCGAATCGTTTCGATGCCCATCCGTTGGAACAGGTGCATCTGCCGGTCTTCCACGGCATCAGCAAGGGTTCCCACCAGCAGCAACTGCCGTTCATCGCTGGCGGGGAGCAGGGGAACGAGGGCTGCCAGTGCCCCGTCTTCTCCCTGGGTGAACGTGGTTTCAATGCCGCTACCGGAGTAGTTCACCACCCGCACCCGGCCGGTCAGTTCGTCGTTGAGCCGTTCGGCAGCCCGGGCCAAATCCAGCTTGATCACTTCGCTGGGGCAGGATCCCACCAGAAACAGCGTGCGGATCTCGGGGCGGCGTTGCAGAAGCTCCTTGCAGACGCGATCGAGTTCGTCGTGGGCATCGGCGAGGCCAGCCAGATCCCGCTCGCTGAGAATGGCTGTGCCGAAACGGGGTTCGGCAAAAATCATTACCCCTGCGGCGCTCTGGATCAGATGGGCGCAGGTGCGTGATCCCACCACAAGAAAAAAGGCATCGGGCATGCGCCGATGCAGCCACACAATCGATGTGAGGCCGCAGAACACCTCGCGCGGCCCCGACTCCTTCAGCAGCGTTGGCCCGGCCATCGGCCGCTCCCTTGATGATCAACCTCTCCAAGCTGCGAATAAATCCGCTGAGGAGTGGAAAGGTCGCTCAAACTCTTCGGGATCACTCCGGCCAGGCAGACCCTTGCTTGAGCTCAAAGGCGGCGACGGAATCCGTCGTAACGATCGGATCGATCACTCTCCTCTGCTTTGCTCAGGCGCCAGACGTTGCGGCTGACCCGGCGGGCGACGAGACCACCGCGTTCCACCCGTTCCGTTCCAGGGCGAGCCCCCAGCAGCATGCTCACCTCCGCGGTGGTGAGGGGAGCACCGGTTTCGATGGCCAATGACGTCAGTTCCAGCCGTTGACGCAGCTGGCGCAGACGCTCACTGTCTGCATTTCCTGATGCCTCCAGCCAGGGCAGATCCACCTGGCCATCCTGCGCAAGCCGTTGCATCAGGCCGAAGCTCACCATCCCAAGGGCCTGATCAGCGTTGAGATCCACTGGCTTCAAAGAAGACTGCTCAGTCATTGCAAGATCTCTAGAGGGGTTCTTCGGAAGTTATCGGCTGTTTTTCAAGGCGCAAGACCGCAGGCTCTAACTCTTCATTGGCCCTTTTCAGCTGAATTCGTCCGGTACACTCCCCGCCATGACCCGTTTTGCCAGCTTCGATGCTCGGGAGCGGCGACGCGGCGGTAGAGCTCTCGTCACCGGCACTGAGGTGACCCCCCAGCAGGGGGGGGCAAGCTGTGTTGTGACAACGGATTCGGAGTCGCCTCGGCTGTTGCGGCAGAACAGTCATGTGCAGTCGATCGAACTGCGCACCCACGTGTTCATCGACTCGCTGCAGCCGCAACTCGCGGCCTATATGGGTTCGGTGAGCCAGGGATTTCTGCCCATCCCCGGAGATGCCTGCCTCTGGATGGAGGTGTCACCGGGCATGGCGGTGCACCGGGTGACGGACATCGCACTGAAGGCCAGCAACGTCCGTCTCGGCCAGATGGTGGTGGAGCGGGCATTCGGTTCGATGGCCCTGTATCACCGCGACCAGAGCACGGTGCTCCATTCCGGAGATGTGGTGCTCGAAGCGATCGGGAGCACCATCGATCAGCGTTCTCCAGCCGATGTGAGCTGGACGGAAGTGATCCGGGCGATCACGCCCGACCATGCCGTGCTGATCAACCGGCAGAACCGACGCGGCTCAATGATCGAAGCCGGGATGAGCATGTTCATCCTGGAGACGGAGCCAGCCGGATACGTGTTGATCGCTGCCAACGAAGCGGAAAAAGCCTCCAACATCACGTTGGTGGACGTGAAAGCGGTGGGTGCCTTCGGGCGACTCACCCTGGCAGGACGAGAAGGTGATGTGGAGGAAGCGGCCGCGGCGGCGATGCGCGCCATCGACCACATCAACAGCAACGCAAGGCTGCGCTGAGCGCTCAGACCAGCTCGGATCAGCTCAGGTGCAGCAGCTCACGCAGCTGTGGTGCCAGAGCGCGCGCCGCCTTGCCGCGGCTGCCCAGGCGGCTGAGCTGAGCTGCATTCAGTTCGCCGTAGCTGCAACGGGCTTCCCGCACCCAAAGCAAGGATTCGAATCCGCCGCCGGCGTAGGCCGGGGCACTCAGGAGTTCGCCCCAGCAGATTCCCTCCGCCGCGGCACGACAGTTGCCAGAGGGATCACACAACACCATCGTGCTGCGGAAACAGGCACTCCGATAAGGCGATCCCATCAGTTCCTCCAGGATTCGCTGCACCTTGGCGTCGTTTCCCTCGGCGTAGCGGGCGGAATACAGACCCGGTGCCCCTTGAAGAGCATCCACCTCAAGGCCTGAATCGTCAGCTAAGGCCCAGTTGCCTGTGCGCAGGGCTGCTGCAGTGGCCTTCAGCTCAGCGTTCTCGCGGTAGGTGCTTCCCGTCTCTTCAACATCCAGATCGGCAGGTTGACGCTGCACATCCAGTGGGAGTGGTCCCAGCATGGCCTCGATTTCAGCAACCTTGATCGGGTTGCCCGTGGCGATGGTGAGCTGAAGCGCCAAGGAGGGCCATCAAAAGAGGCACTCCATTGTGCGGGCTGGTTGGGGTTAAGAACTAACAATCTCTGAATTCGACCCAGCGACACCCGTTTGGGTTGAACATTCCACCCCGCAGCAAGGCTTTGGGAGGGTGACGCAACGTAAACCTATGCAGCTTCACCAGCGTCGACAACGACTTGTGGGGATGTGATCACACGAACCCCCACAGCAGACCGGAACAGTGAGGCACAGGGTGATAAGCCTGGCTTATTTGGTTCACTATGGACAGTGATCGAGAAAGTCGTCCAAATCGCTTGACGGGAAGGGTTCTGGCGGAGCAATGTCCCCAGCGAACATTCCACCCCTTCTCCCGGTAGGCAATGGCTAACGAAACCATGGGCATCGCCCTCGGCATGATCGAGACCCGCGGTCTGGTCCCCGCCATCGAGGCAGCTGATGCCATGACCAAGGCTGCCGAAGTGCGCCTTATCGGTCGTGAGTTCGTCGGCGGCGGCTACGTCACCGTTCTGGTTCGCGGCGAAACTGGCGCTGTCAACGCTGCTGTGCGCGCTGGCGCTGACGCTTGCGAGCGCGTCGGTGACGGCCTGGTCGCCGCTCACATCATTGCCCGCCCCCACCGCGAAGTGGAGCCTGCTCTGGGCAACGGCAACTTCCTTGGTCAGAAGGACTGAGATCTTCCGCTGAGCCTCTGACGAGGCACGCGAACGTCTCAACCTCTTCACCGACCTAACGGAGTTTTCCCATGAGCAAGAAGTACGACGCTGGGGTCAAGGAGTACAGGGATACTTACTGGACTCCTGATTACGTCCCCCTCGACACCGACCTGCTGGCCTGCTTCAAGTGCACCGGCCAAGAAGGTGTGCCCAAGGAAGAAGTTGCCGCTGCTGTGGCCGCTGAATCCTCCACCGGCACCTGGTCCACTGTGTGGTCCGAGCTCCTCACCGATCTCGATTTCTACAAGGGCCGTTGCTACCGCATCGAAGACGTCCCTGGTGACAAGGAGTCTTTCTATGCCTTCATCGCCTACCCCCTCGACCTGTTCGAAGAGGGTTCCATCACCAACGTTCTGACCTCCCTGGTCGGCAACGTGTTCGGTTTCAAGGCTCTGCGCCACCTCCGTCTGGAAGACATCCGCTTCCCGATGGCGTTCATCAAGAGCTGCTACGGCCCGCCGAACGGCATCCAGGTCGAGCGCGACCGGATGAACAAGTACGGCCGTCCTCTGCTGGGTTGCACCATCAAGCCGAAGCTCGGCCTGAGCGGTAAGAACTACGGCCGTGTTGTCTATGAGTGCCTGCGTGGCGGTCTGGACTTCACCAAGGACGACGAGAACATCAACTCCCAGCCTTTCCAGCGTTGGCAGAACCGCTTCGAATTCGTTGCGGAAGCCATCAAGCTGTCCGAGCAGGAGACCGGCGAGCGCAAGGGTCACTACCTCAACGTGACCGCCAACACTCCCGAGGAGATGTACGAGCGCGCTGAGTTCGCCAAGGAACTCGGCATGCCGATCATCATGCACGACTTCATCACCGGTGGCTTCACGGCCAACACCGGTCTGTCGAAGTGGTGCCGCAAGAACGGCATGTTGCTGCACATCCACCGCGCCATGCACGCGGTGATCGACCGTCACCCCAAGCACGGCATCCACTTCCGCGTTCTCGCCAAGTGTCTGCGTCTGTCCGGTGGTGACCAGCTCCACACCGGCACCGTGGTCGGCAAGCTGGAAGGTGATCGTCAGACCACCCTCGGCTACATCGACCAGCTGCGCGAATCCTTCGTGCCCGAAGACCGCAGCCGCGGCAACTTCTTCGATCAGGACTGGGGTTCCATGCCTGGCGTGTTCGCCGTTGCTTCCGGCGGTATCCACGTGTGGCACATGCCCGCCCTGGTCACCATCTTCGGCGACGACTCCGTTCTTCAGTTCGGTGGTGGTACCCACGGTCACCCCTGGGGCTCCGCTGCAGGTGCTGCTGCCAACCGTGTGGCCCTCGAGGCCTGCGTCAAGGCACGCAACGCCGGCCGTCATCTCGAGAAAGAGAGCCGCGACATCCTCACGGAAGCCGCGAAGCACAGCCCTGAGCTGGCCATCGCCCTCGAGACCTGGAAGGAGATCAAGTTCGAGTTCGACACCGTCGACAAGCTCGACGTCCAGAACTGATCGTCTCAACGGCCGGTTGATGCAACCGGCCACCCCTTTTTCTTACACCCAGGATCCCCATGCCTTTCCAGAGCACCGTGGGTGACTATCAAACAGTCGCCACCCTGGAGACCTTCGGCTTCCTCCCGCCGATGACCCAGGACGAGATCTACGACCAGATCGCCTACATCATTGCCCAGGGTTGGAGCCCGCTCGTCGAGCACGTCCACCCCAGCAACTCCATGGCCACCTACTGGTCGTATTGGAAGCTCCCCTTCTTCGGTGAGAAGGATCTGAACGTCGTTGTCAGTGAGCTCGAGGCTTGCCACCGCGCATACCCCGACCACCACGTGCGCATCGTCGGTTACGACGCCTACACCCAGAGCCAGGGTGCCTGCTTCGTGGTCTTCGAAGGACGCTGATCCTTCGAACCCTTGGTTCCGAGCCCTGACCTGATCAGGGCTCCAGCTTTTTCCGGAGGGGCAAGTGCCCTTCCACCTCACGACGACATCCTCGGGCGGACATGGCAAGACTCTCCAGTCGCGAACTCGCACTTGAACGCCGCAAGGCGCTGACCACTTCCGGTAAGAAGTCCTCGGTAGCGGCTGGTGATGGCGCCAACCGTGTTCGCACCGTTGCTGATGCCCGTCCCACCCGCACCAATGCGGCCGCGGTTGCTGAGCCCCCTTCGGCACCTGCTACATCCGCTGCTGTAGCCCCGCAGCGGACCACGTCCTTTGCAGCTGCTCCCGCAAGACGCAGCTCCCAGGTCAAGCCCCATCGCGATCCCAGCCGCGAGTTGGTGCTGGCCCGTCGTGAGGCCTTGTCCCGCCGCGGCAAGACCGCCGACACCAGCCGCGATCGCAACCGCGCTGATGTTGCCCGCCAGACCAACGCCTCTGCTCCTGCAGCTGCACCCGCTGAAACCACCAAGAGCTGTGGCTGTGGTGGCAAGCGTGCCGCTGAAAAGGCTTCCCTCAGCGCACCGGCTCCCAAGTTTTCTGCCCGCACGGAGCGCCGTTCGGCCACTCCGAAGCGTCGTGCCATCGAGAACCCCAGCCGCGCGCTGGTGCTGGCCCGCCGTGAAGCCATGGCGAAGCACGGCAAAACCGCTGGCAAGCAACCCACCAGCGCCGCAGCCGTTGCCCGTCAGGCCAACCCTGACCTCACCAGCCGTGAGTTGGCCCAACAGGTGCGTGAGCTGCGCACCAAGTCCGGCGCTCGCAACAAACAAAGCGCTGGTGTGACCCGCCCCACCGGTCCCAACCGCCACGGCGCCAAGCAAGCCGCTGCCGCTGATGCCCACTGGAAGGTGGGTGAAAGCACCACCACAAGTGGCCAGACCGTGACCGGCACCCAGGCCAACCGCTCGGTGAAAACCACCGGCAACGAAGCCAGCACCTGCCGTTCGATCACCGGTACCGAGTACCTGGGCGCCGAAGTCTTCCAGACCTTCTGTCAGACCGCTCCTGCAGCCACCACTCCGGCCAAGGTGCGCGTCACCGCCACCAGCCACGGCAACCGCGTCACCGGCAATGAAGTTGGCCGTTCCGAAAAGGTCACCGGCGATGAGCCCGGCACCTGCAAGAGCGTGACCGGCACCGAGTACATCTCCGCTAATCAGTCCGCTGCCTACTGCGGTGGTGGCTTGACCTCCCCGCGCAAGGTGGGCCACAGCCTCACCGAACAGGGGCGTCCTGTGAGTGGTGTGATGGTGGGCCGCTCCGCCAGCGTCACTGGCGACGAAGCCGGTGCCAACCGCAGCCTCACCGGCGATCAGTACCTCGGCTCAGATCCCCTGCCCGAAGGTCGTCCTGCCGCCAAGGTGGGCCTTTCCGGAACTCTCTCCGGCACTGGCGTGACCGGCACCATGGTGGGCCGTTCTGCTCAGGTCACCGGTGATGAGTTCGGCTCCTGCCACCGCGTGACGGGTGATCAATACATCAGTGCCGAGCAGGTGAATGCTTTCTGTGGTTCCAAGCCCGAACCCGAAGCAGCCAAAGTTGGTTTCAGCGTCACCAACCGCAACCAGGTGGTGAGCGGCACCCGCACGGGTCGTTCGGAGAACGTGACTGGCGACGAGCCCGGCAGCTGCCAGGCCGTCACCGGCACCCCCTATGCAGGCCTTGAGCAGGCCGGCCAACACTGCGGAACCCCTGCTGTTCAGGCCATCCGTGAGCGCACACCAGTGCGTGTCGGTACCCCTTCTGCTGCCATGACCGGCATCCAACCCGGTGTGGGTGGTGTGATGACCGGCGACAAGCGTGGCGCTTGTGAAGCAGTCACCGGCACGCCTTACGTGGGTGCTGATCAGCTGGCCGCTGCCTGCGGCGCTGATGCTCCCGCTGGCACCGACACCCACGGCCAAGCTCCTGAGGGTGCCGCCTGGACCCGCTTCAGCGTGATGTCTCCCGCCCGTGCTGCCCAGCAGCAACGTGAGGCCGCGTCCGGTGTGACGGGCACCTCCTACGAGCAGGGGAATCGCATCACCGGCCCTTTTGACATGGCTGGTGGCAAGGTGACCGGTACCGAGCAGTTCCGCTTCGACAACCGCGAGTTCCAGAACCGTCAGCAGCAGCGCCAGTTCCAGCCCACCGTGGCTGTGGTCAGCGAGCCCTCTGAAAAGCCTGCATCCCGGGTGACCGGCGAGGGTTCCTCCACCAAGATCACAGGCGATGACTGGGATCGTGGGGAGCATGTCACCGGTACTGAGGGTGCTTCGGCCCGCCGTCGTAACCCCACCCGTCCCGGCCCGATGAGTGCCATGTCTTCCTTCGAGCGCAAGCGCAACGAGGAGACCGAATGGCCTGTGAGCCGCGTGACCGGTTCCAGCGGCAACACCGAAAAGGGCTCCCTGATCACCGTCTCCGGCGGCGCACGGGGCTGATTCATTGATGGTTCGCTCCAAGCCTCTCCGTGGCGGGCGACCTCAGGCCCCCTCGGCACCCACCCGTCGTCAGCTGCAACAGCTGGCCGCAACCTCTGATTCCGTTCAGACCACGTCTGATGTGGAGTCCTCCACCCGCAAGGCCGCTCTGAATCGTCGCCGTGCCCTCACCACAGCGGGCAAGGCCGCTCAACTCGGTGGCGGCTCGGTTGGTGGTGGTCGGATTCGCTCCAGCAAGGACGTTCAGCGTCCCGCTCCCGCTCAGCCGAACTGGGTCCGCCGTGAGAAGGCAGCCACCCGGGCGGTTCCTTTCAATCTGAGCCGCAGCTCTCTGCCGATCATCCATCGGCGCCATCCGTTGACGGATGCAGCGGCGAATGCCCGTCTTCAGGCCTACGAGCAGGAGATCAAGGGCCGCTTTGATCGGATCGTTCCCCTGCTCCAGCAGGTTTCAGCGCTTCAGCACGAAACCGATTTCATTCCCCAGGCCCAGCGGTTGTGCCGGGCCGAACTCGGCTTTGATCTGCCGGATCACATCCTGCAGCGGGCCTGGGTTCGCCCCCTCGACATGCGCGCCCTGTTCGCCTGGTGTGTGTTCGAAAGCCACCGGCTGTTCAGTGACCGCTTCTTCCAGGACGATCCCCTGGATGCCGGTACGGGCAGTGCTGCCTCCCGGGAGTTCGAACAGTTCTTGCTCGATTGTGGGATCCATCTGCTCGACCTGACGCCCTGTTCCGATGGTCGGTTGGCCCACACCGTGGCTTATGCCCTGCGCATTCCCTTCAGCGCTGTGCGTCGCCGTTCCCACGCTGGCGCCATGTTCGACGTGGAGAACACGGTGAACCGCTGGGTCAAAACCGAGCACCGTCGCTACCGCGAAGGTTCACCCAATCCCTCCACGGAACCGACCCGTTACCTGAAGGTGGTGACGTACCACTTCAGTTCTCTCGATCCCTCCCATCAGGGCTGCGCTGCCCATGGCAGCAATGACGAACTGGCGGCAGCGGCTGGTCATCAACGCCTGCTCGATTTCCGTGAGTCGGTTGAAAACAGCTTCTGTTGCGGTGCCTCCGTTGATCTTCTGCTGATCGGCCTCGACACCGACACCGATGCCATCCGGGTGCATCCCCCAAGCCGTGACAGCGAGATGGTGCTCGACCGTTGGCTCTGCGCCAGGGAACTGCATGCCGCAACGGCATCGATGAGTGCCGATCAAGCCATGGCACAGATTGCTGAAGCCGTTGAGAGCTCTGCTCCTGGCCCCATGGATGCCGGGATGGTGTCGTTCCTGACCCGTTTGCTCGCCAATAACTTCTCCCAGATCGACTACGTCCAGGATCTTCACGGGGGCACCTACCCGGATGCCGGGCACGCCGAGCGTTTCATTGGCGTTGGCATTGGTTTCAAAGAGGTGCATCTGCGCAACCTCACCTATTTCGCCCACCTCGACACCGTCGAGGAGGGCGCCCCCGATCTCGATGTGGGCGTGAAAATTTTCAAGGGTCTGAATGTGTCCCGGGATCTGCCGATTCCGGTTGTGGTGCGTTTCGACTATTCCGGCCGTGTGCCCGGTGCTCGGGAACGGGCCATCGCTGATTGCCAACGGGTGAACCAGGCCATCGCTGATCGCTACGCAGCTCTCGTTGATGAGGGTCTGCTCCACACTTGTCTCACCATTCGCGACCGCAACCAGACGGCTCCGGCCGAGGTCGTCGGTTCCACGCTCGACCCGCAACTTCCGGAGGCTCACTGATCATGCTCATCGTCAAGGTCGTCAAGCCGCTCGTTTCCACCAACCGGATTCCTGATTTCGAGCACAAGCATCTCCAGGTGGTGCTGGATGGCAGCACCAAGAAGGTGGCCGTCGATGCGGTGGGTGCGAAACCTGGGGACTGGGTGATCTGCGTCAGCAGCTCGGCCGCCCGAGAAGCTGCCGGCAGCAAGTCGTATCCCAGTGACCTCACGATCGTGGGGATCATTGACCACTGGGAACCCGACCCCCCGAAGACCTCCGCTCCCTCCCCATCCCCCAGCCCCAGCAAACCCGCGGGAGGCAAGGCCAGCTGATGGAGATCATGCAGGTGATGGGAACGCTGGTTTGCTCCTACCGGGTTGCCGGTCTGGATCACATGCACCTGCGCATTCTCAAGAACAACAAGGGCAAGAAGCTGGTGGCGGTTGACCCCGTGGGTGCCCGTGAGGGCAACTGGGTGTTCACCGCCAGCGGTTCGGCTGCCCGGCATGCCTGCCCTGACAACACCGTTCTCACCGATCTCACCATCGGTGGCATCATCGATTTCTGGAATCCGGACGGATAGGGATCCTTCATTTCCCTCCGCCGTTTCCGTTCCGCTTCCACACCTACCAATCCATGGCCACTCCTTCCCCCACCCCCCGTCGTCGCACCACCCGCAGCACCGCCGCGGCGAACAAGACCGTGGATGTGAAGCCTGTGGCCAGCACCCCTGCTCCCGCGTCGACTCCCGCCAAGGCTGCTCCTGCTCCAACCACCCGTCGCGCGACCACCTCAACGCGTCGCAGCAGCGCTTCCAACACCGGATCCGGCGGCGGATCAGCCGTGACCAAGCCCGCTGCCACCCCTTCCCCCGTCGTTCCCGGTGTGGCGCTGGGCATGATCGAAACCCGCGGCATGGTTCCTGCCATTGAGGCAGCCGATGCGATGACCAAGGCTGCTGAAGTGAGCCTGATCTGCCGAGAATATGTGGGTGGTGGCTACGTCACGGTGATGGTGCGGGGCGAAACCGGTGCGGTGAATGCAGCTGTTCGTGCCGGTGCCGATGCTTGCGAGCGCGTGGGTGACGGCCTCGTGGCTGCTCACATCATTGCCCGTCCCCACAAAGAGGTGGAGCCGGTGTTGGCCGGCAGTGGTGCAGCTCGCCGCAGCTGATTGCACAAAAGCTGCCTCACAGCCGTTCACAAAGAGCCCTTTTGCTCCTGACCGGCTCCTAGATTCGCCGGCCAACCAGCGACCAGCTCGATCACCATCCCGCTCGCCGTTTTGACCCCGGAGCTTTCGCTTCCCATCCAGACCGCTTGGTTGATCCCGCTCTATGGGTTCATCGGGATGCTGGTTTCCCTCCCTTGGGCCTGTGGCTGGTTCCGCCGAGATGCCCATCGCCCGGCGGCCTACCTCAACATCCTTCTCACCCTGCTGGCCTTCGCCCACGGAAGTCTGATCCTGCAGGAGGTGTACCAATCAGGGCCGGTGGATCTGGCTTTCCCTTGGCTCAGCGTGGCTGATCTGGAGCTGAACATCAGCTTCAGCTTGTCGCTCACCAACCTGGTGGCCCTGGAACTGATCACGGGCCTCAGCTTGCTGTCGCAGGTGTATTCCCTGGGCTACATGGACAAGGAATGGGCGTTGGCCCGCTTCTTTGCCCTGCTCGGTTTTTTCGAGGGTGCGATGAGTGGTGTTGTGCTCAGCGACTCCCTGTTCCAGAGCTACTTCCTGCTGGAGATGCTGACGCTCTCCACCTATTTATTGGTGGGCTTCTGGTATGCCCAACCCCTGGTGGTCACAGCAGCCCGGGATGCCTTTCTCACCAAGCGCGTTGGTGATGTGCTGCTGCTGATGGGTGTGGTGGCGCTCTGCAGCTATTCCGGCGTGATGGGGTTCAACGACCTTTACGCCTGGGCCGCTCAAGACACCCTCTCTCCCTTGGCGGCAACGCTGTTGGGTTTGGGCCTGGTTGCTGGCCCAACGGGCAAATGCGCCCAGTTCCCCATGCACCTCTGGCTGGACGAAGCCATGGAGGGCCCGAACCCTGCTTCGATTCTGCGGAACTCGGTGGTGGTGACCTGCGGCGCCATCGTGCTGCTGAAGGTGATGCCCATCCTTCAGCTCTCGCCCATCGCCATCGGCGTGATGCTCGTGATCGGCAGCATCAGTGCGATCGGTGGCTCTTTGGTGGCCCTGGCTCAGGTGGACATCAAACGCACGCTGTCGTATTCCACAACGGCCCACATGGGCCTTGTCTTCATCGCCATTGCGCTGCAGATCCCTGTTCTGGCCTTGTTGCTGCTGTTCACCCATGCCGTGTCCAAGGCGCTGCTGTCGATGAGCATCGGCGGCGTGATTGCCTCCACCAACTGTCAGGACATCACCGAGCTGGGGGGACTGGGCAGCCGCATGCCGGCGACCACAACGGCGTTTCTTGTGGGTGGTGCTGGTCTGGTGGGCTTCCTGCCGCTGGGTGGCTTCCTGGCCCTGGCCCAATCGATTGAACTGCTGAGCGTGCGCTCGGTGCCGTTCATGGCGGTGTTCCTGCTCACCAACGCACTCACTGCCATGGGTCTGGTGCGGGTGTTCCGCCATGTGTTCATGGGGAATTCCCTGATCAAGTCCCGCAGGGCTGCCGAGGTGAACTGGCAGATGGCGTTCCCGATGGTGGCGCTCACCGTGATTGTTCTGATCACGCCACTGCTGCTGGTACGGCTTGAATCCCTCGATGGTTTGCTGGCGTTTCCCCTCTGGGCAGCAGCTCTGGTGGTGGGAAGTGGATTGCTGGGCCTGCTGGCCGGCGCCGTTCTCCCCCTGAGCAAGGCCTGGTCCCGCTCGCTCAATCCTGTCCTGCGTTGGTGGCAGGACCTGCTGGCCTACGACTTCTACACCGAGCGCTTTTATCGCCTCACCATCGTCAACGTGGTGGCGGGCTTCTCTCGCCTGGCCTCCTGGTTTGACCGCAATGTGGTGGATGGGCTGCTGAATGGGGTGGCTCGCTTCTCCCTGGCCAGTGCCGACAGCCTCAAGCTCAGTGTCAGCGGCCAGAGCCAGTCGTACGTGCTGACGGTGCTTCTGGCCATTGTTCTTTTCCTCACCGCGGTGAGCTGGTTCCTTACCTGATCGCCCCGAGATGCTTCTTTCCCTCCTGCTTCTGATTCCCTTCCTCGGGGCTCTGGCTTTGATCCTCTGGCCAGGATCCCCGTCGAGTGCACGCCTGCGCGATGTGTCCATCGTGCTGCTGGTGGTGCAGTGCCTGGCGAGCTTTGCCCTGCTGCTGCCTTTCGATGCCGCCGATGCAGGTTTGCAGTTGGTGGAACAGGCCCGCTGGGTCCATGCCATCGGCCTGGATTACGCCTTGGCGCTGGATGGCCTCTCGTTGCCGCTGGTGCTGATGAACGGGGTGCTCTGCCTGGTGGCGGCGATCGCGTCGCGCACGATCGAGAACCGCCCCAGGGTCTACTTCGCCCTGCTGCTGGTGATTTCTGGCGCGGTGAATGGGGCCTTTCTGGCCCAGAACCTGCTGCTCTTTTTCCTGTTCTACGAACTCGAACTCATCCCCCTGTGGATGCTGATCGCCGTGTGGGGTGGTGCCAACCGGGCCTACGCCGCCACGAAGTTTCTGATCGTCACCGCCGTCTCAGGCGTGCTGATCCTGGGTGCCTTCCTCGGCATTGCTCTGGTCACCGGAACCATGGACTTCAGCCTGCGGCCGATCCTTTCCGGTGAACTGGGCATGACCGCCCAGCTGCTGCTGATGGGTGCTCTGTTGATCGGCTTCGGCATCAAGATCCCCCTCTTCCCCTTCCACACCTGGCTGCCGGATGCCCACACCGAGGCTTCCACACCGGTGTCGGTTCTTCTGGCAGGTGTGCTGCTCAAGCTGGGCACTTACGGCCTGCTGCGTTTCTGCCTTGGCTTGTTCCCCGACGCCTGGCAGCTGGCTGCTCCCTGGCTGGCCGGCTGGGCTGCGATCTCGGTCCTTTACGGATCCCTTGCGGCGATTGCCCAGACCGACATGAAGCGCATGGTGGCCTACAGCTCGGTGGGCCACATGGGCTACGTGCTGCTGGCCGCCGCCGCCGCCACGCCGCTCGGGTTGATGGGGGCCCTGTTCCAGATGGTGAGCCACGGCCTGATCTCTGGCGTGCTGTTCCTGGTGGTGGGTGTCGTTTACGCCCAGACCGGCACCCGCGACCTCAACGTCTTGCGTGGCCTGCTCAACCCCCAGCGCGGCCTGCCGCTCACTGGATCTCTGATGATCATCGGCGTGATGGCCAGTGCCGGAATCCCCGGCATGGCCGGCTTCATTTCCGAATTCCTGATCTTCCGCGGCAGCCTGCAGCCCTTCCCCCTGGCCACGCTGCTTTCCATGGTGGGATCGGGACTGACGGCGGTGTATTTCCTGCTGTTGGTGAACCGCGCCTTCTTCGGTCGCCTGGCGATCGCCCCCGGCGAGGTGGTGAATCCCCGTATCCTCAACCGCGTGGCGCTGCGGGAGCAGGCTCCGGCAATCGCCCTCAGCCTCGGTGTGCTGGTGCTTGGCCTTGCTCCGGAGCTGCTGTCGAACCTCAGTGAGGCGGCCACCACGGGCCTCAGCCTGATCACTGGAGATCTGTCATGACCCCGCCAACCGCATCCCCCGTTCAACCCCCGGTGCTTCCTGATCAGGAGGAGTTGATCCGTCGTTTGCTCAGCGACACGCCGCTGCTCAAGGACACCCCCGACCATCTGCTGCAGGTGGTGAATGTGCTCGAGAGCTATGGGCTTGTTCTCGATGCTTACAGCAAGAACCTGGTGGATCAGGGCGAGCAGCAGATGCTCAATCCTTTCCCGGTGTTCCGCTTTTTCCACGAGGGGTTCAACCTCAAGCGCCTCTGGACCCATCTGATAGGGGATCGCATCAACTTCGAGTACGCCGAGTACTGCCAGAAGGCGATGTTCTGGCATGGCACTGGCGGGCTGGATGCCTACCTCGACACGCCCGAATTCGCCGAGGCCTGCCAGCGGATCATCAAGCGCAAGTCGGCTCGTGACCCTCTGCTGGCCCTCAACAACCGCCTCTATCCCGATTTCGCCCCCGAGGCCATCCGTTCGCTCACCACGATTTATTGCCTCGGCTTGTTCTGGCGCGTGATGAGCGACATCTTTGTCGACCTGGCCCGTCGCTACGCGATCAAGGAAGTCACCTGCGTCAACGATGTGGTGCATCACATCCGCGATGGCCTGGTGGCGGCGGCCGGAAGCCCGATTGAATACATGGTGACGATCGGTGGTGAGGAGATCTGGGTCCTCCCCCCCGAGGCGGGTCTCACCTTCCTCGTGGATGTGGCGGTGCCCTACGTGGAGGCCGTTTTCTTCCGCGGCATGCCCTTCCTTGGAACGGTGTCGTACAACGCCCAGGCCCGGCAGATTTCACCAGACATCAGTGATTTCAAGTACGGCGCCCTGTATGCCGATCCGATTCCGAGCATGGGTGCGGGCATTCCCCCCAGCCTCTGCATGCAGGACATGTACCGCCACCTGCCCGAAGAACTGAGCCTCTGGTACGACGACAACGGTCGTGGGCAGACGGATGTGCACGTGCAGATCTGCGTCAGCTTTCAGAAGTCGATGTTCTGCGTCACCAATGCAGCCATCGCCGGCACGATGCCCCACCCGCTGGACACCGATGATCCTGAGCAGCAGGCCGCCAATCGGGCCTACGCCGAGGCCTGGTCTGGGCGCTTGATGGGCTGTCAGCGGGTGGCGCTCCTCTAGGTTTTCAGCAGGTTCAGGCTGAACGGGGACTCTGATGAATCAGTGGCAGGAGAGGAAACGACCCGTATGCCTCGAGTGTCGTTTTGAGTTTGAGAGCTACGACGCCACCAGGGATTTTCTCGACAAGCTCGGCGACCACAGCGAGGCGACCCAGCGCTTTCCTGATATCAGCTTTGGGCGCACTTACGTGAACATCACGATTCGGCCGGAGGATGACGGCCCTGATGCCCAGCTGAGCGAAGCCGATCGCGCCTTTACCGCAGAGATCGATGCCCTCCTCGGTTGATCTGGCTTCGGCCTACGCCGATTCCGGTGTGGCTGAGGTGTTGGACCAACTGGATCGAGAGCTGATCGGGCTGGCGCCGGTGAAGACCCGGATTCGCGAGATCGCTGCGCTGCTGCTGGTGGATCAGGCGCGGCAGCAACTGGAGTTGCCCAGCACGGCGCCCAGTTTGCACATGTCGTTCACCGGGCACCCCGGCACCGGCAAGACCACCGTGGCGCAGCGGATGTCGCAAATCCTGCACCGCCTGGGCTATCTGCGCAAAGGCCATGTGGTGACGGCCACCCGCGACGATCTGGTGGGTCAGTATGTGGGCCACACGGCGCCCAAAACCAAGGAGATGCTCAAGCGCGCTCAAGGGGGTGTGCTGTTCATCGATGAGGCCTATTACCTCTACAAACCAGACAACGAACGCGATTACGGCGCCGAGGCGATTGAGATCCTCCTGCAGGAGATGGAGAGCCAGCGCAGCGATGTGGTGGTGATCTTCGCGGGCTACAGAGATCGGATGGAGACCTTCTACAGCTCCAATCCAGGCCTGTCTTCACGGGTGGCCCACCATCTCGATTTCCCCGACTACAGCGACGACGAGCTGATGGCGATCGCAGGGCTGCTGCTGGAGGCCCAGCACTACCAGTTCAGTGCCGATGCCCAGACGGCCTTTGCGGAGTATGTCTCCCGCCGGCGTCAGCTGCCTTTCTTCGCCAATGCGCGCTCGGTACGCAATGCCTTGGACCGGGCCCGTCTGCGCCAGGCCAACCGGTTGTTTTCGCGGATGGGAGAAGCCCTCACCAAGCAGGATCTCACCACGATTGAGGAGGCCGACATCCGGGCCAGCCGTGTGTTCAAGGGCGAAGTGGAGGGCCACCATCCCGCTCAGCACGGCGCCTGATCAGCTGCGCCATGCCGAGGCCCACCAGCAGGCCGGCTGTGCCGTGACCCTGCAGGAGGGCAACCCCGAGCACCAGAACCGCCAAGGGTGCAGGAAGCACGCAGCGGTACAACGCACCTGTGAGGGCGCCGCACCAGCTGCCCAGGCTGCCCAGATCGGGCAGCAGCAGGTGGAGTCCCATCCCAAGTGCGCAGGCCACGAGGAATAAGGGGAAGAACACTCCTCCGCGCCAGCCTGTTTCCAGGCAAAGGCCGAGCATCAGCAGTTTCACGATCGAGGAGAGGAGCAGAACCCAGGCCTCACTTGAGTTCTGGCCTTCCAGCAGGGGCCGCAGCTGCTCTTCCCCGGCGAAGGGAACCAACGGCAACCAGTGCATGCAGGCCCCCAACAGCAGGCCGGTCAGCAGCGGCCACCAGGGCCATCGGGCCAGGAGTTGGCGCTGCTCCAGCCAGCCTCGCCACTGCAGAAACAACAAACCCAGGCCGCAACCGATGAGTCCCCCCAACAGGCCTGCGCTGAGGCTGCCGAGATCTTCCCCCAGGTTGCTGGGCCAGATGTAGGGAAGCCGTTGCAGCGATCCACCGCTGGCGGTTCCCATGCCATTGAAGGCGGCAAAACCGGCAACACCGCCAAGGCTGCCCGGCAACCAGCGGTCGAGGAAGGCCTGCTTGCGGTTTTTGGGGTGAGTGACCTCGCCCACCACAGCACCCCCCAGTAGTGGAGCTCCGAAAAAGGCGAGGCTGCCTGCCACTGTTGCTTCCTGAAGCTTCTGGTCACGACCACGCCAGATCCGTTGACTGATCAGGGCGGCCATGCGGCTCATCAGGGCTTCAGGCCCGATGCAACCTCCCCCAACCTGGGCCAGCGCCGCTCCGAGAAGGCCGCGAGCTTCATCGCGTTTCGGCGCCTGGTCTGGATCACGCAGATCACTCAGGGTGTCCCGCAGCTCCGGTAGCAACGTGGTGGGGCCGGGGCGATGCAGCAGCGAGAGGATCAAGCCACTGCCGCCGCAGATCAGCAGCGACCAGCCCAGGGGAAGGCCGCGATCCAAGCCCTCGAGCACCGGATCTCCCCAGAGCCGCTGGCTTAAGCCGCCGATCCAGCCCATCACAACCGCCACACCGGCGCCGCTCAGGGTGCCGGTGAGCAGGGCTATCAGGCTGAGGCGAAGGCGAGTCACCAGTGCGGGTCGGTGGCGAATTCAACGCTGAGTTTCGCTGATTTCGACGCCGGAACGGTGCTGATGCAGGCGCGCACCGTCTTGCCGTTGACGTCGATCTCGCAGGCCCCGCAGCTGCCCCCCAGGCAGCCGGTGGGAATGCTGATGCCCGCTCCACTGGCGGCCACCAACCAGTCCTCGCCGATGGTTTCGTGGGTGATGCGCCCATCGGGCCAGCGCACAGGAATCGACGTCATGGCTGGAGCAATGGAGCAAGGTTCACATGTTGCTCGAAGGCATCGGCAAGGCGATCGAGCAACAGATCACGGTGGGCGCTGTGGTTCTTGGGATCGTTGGCCAGCGGTTGCAATCCGCGCTGCTCGCGAAGCCGGTTGAGCCAGGCCCGTCGCCAGGGGCCGTTGTCGAGCAAGCCGTGCAGGTAGGTGCCCACCACGCTCGAACCCTTCGGGCCGGGAGCCCACCACCCCAAACCAGGGTCGCTGCTCAGGGGCTGAAGACCGGGATCCGGGGTGGTCGTTCCGTAGTGCAGTTCAAAACCCTTCAGCGGTGTTTCCATGGGCCAGAGGCCATCGATGCTGCGCTGGCTCAGCCGTTTCGTGCCGCTGAAGGTGGTGTCCAGGGGCAGGAGGCCCAGGCCGCTCTGGGGTCCCCGCTGATCGGTGCCCTCCAGTCCCTCCGGATCGTTCAACGTTTTGCCCAGCATCTGCATGCCGCCGCAGATGCCCAGGATGGATCCCCCAGCCTGGGCGTAGGCCCGGAGTTGATCGGCCAGTCCACAGCTGTTCAACGTCTCCAGATCCCGCAGCGTCTGCTTGCTTCCCGGAAGAATCACGGCATCCGGCTGCCCCAGGGGTTCCCCGGGTTGAATCCAGCGCAGCTTCAGGCTGGCTTCGGCTTCGAGCGGATCGAGATCGGAGAAGTTGCTCAAGGAGGGCAACCGCAGCACAGCGATCTCAAGATCGGTGGCCCCGCGGGTGGGTTTGCGTTCCAGAAGATCGAGGGAATCTTCAGGTGGAAACAGCTCGTTGAGCCAGGGCATCACCCCCAGCACCGGTACCCCGGTGTTGGCTTCCAGCCATTGGCAACCCTCATCAAACAGCTCCCGACGGCCGCGGAAGCGGTTGATCAGGATGCCTTTGATCAGCGGGCGCTCCACCGGGCGCAGCAAAGCGAGCGTCCCAACGATCTGGGCGAAGACACCGCCGCGCTCGATGTCGGCCACCAGCAGGCAGTTGGCCCGCAGGTACTGGGCCAGGCGCAGGTTGGTGAGGTCGCGGCGTTGCAGGTTCACTTCCACTGGGCTTCCCGCCCCCTCCAGCACCAGCCGGCCTTGGGGCCATTGCTGCTGGAGCTGCATCAGCCCGCTGCGGATCGCCTGCCAACCGGGGCGGAACCAGTCGCGGTAGTAGTGCTCGGCGCGGGCGATCCCCACGCTCTGGCCCCCATGGATCACCTCACTGGTGCTGTCTCCCCGGGGTTTCAGCAGCACGGGGTTCATGGCGCAGCAGGGCTCAAGGCCCGCCGCCCAGGCCTGCATGGCCTGGGAGTAGGCCATCTCCCCGCCATCGGCATCAACCCAGGCGTTGTTGCTCATGTTCTGCCCCTTGAAGGGCAACGCCTGTTCCCCACGGCGTTGGAGCACCCGGCACAGCGCCGCCGTCATCAGCGATTTGCCGGCACCGCTGGAGGTGCCCAGCACCATCAGGGGTCGCGGCGTGGTGCCGGTCACAGCGGCCAGTGCCGACGCAGGCTGTGACGCAGACGCTCCAACACCGGAATCGAACGCTGCAGGAGTGCAGGGTCGTCATCGAGCAGTTGGCGACCCAGGGGCGTGAGCCTGAAACGGCTGGTCAGCCCTTGCCCATCCACTTCCCGGCGCAGCACGCCAACGCTGATCAGCCAACGCAGGTCGTCTTCGAGGGCTTCGCTGTTGCGGAACCAGCGTGTTTTGCGGCCGTAGCGGCTGGGTTCGCTCCAGAGGTCGCCGGCATCCAAGCCTTGCTGCTGAAGATCCCGGTAGAGGGCTTCAGAGAAGGGCAGGCATCCCATGGCCCGGCAGGCCCGGTCACGGCTGCGTCGATCCAGCAGGTCGGTGGGGTGAGCGATGGCGAAGCCTTCCGTCCCTGGCAGCCTACGGAGCGTTGTTCTGCGGTGTGTTCCCGTGCTCATGCTTGCTTCCGCCTCGCCGGCGCGTCGCCGTTTGCTGGAGCAAGCGGGAATCCCGCATCAGGTGCGCGTCAGCGGTGTGGATGAAGACCAGATCCAGCATGCGGAGCCCGCAGAGCTAGTGAAACTGCTGGCTCAGGCCAAGGCCACAGCTGTTGCCCAGACGCTTGACCCGGTGGGCGATGCCGAGATCACGGCTGTGCTGGGCTGTGATTCGGTGCTCAGTTTTGAAGGGCAGGTGTTCGGCAAGCCCTCAGGGCCAGCCGAAGCGATCGAGCGTTGGCAGCGCATGGCTGGCGGCTGCGGATCACTGCTGACGGGCCATTGCCTGATCCGTCGCGGACAACCTGAGCTGATGGCCTGCGTGGAAACGGTGGTGCGCTTTGCCGCGCTCAGCCAGGCCGAGATCGAGGCCTATGTGGCCAGTGGAGAACCGCTGCAATGCGCTGGTGGCTTTGCCCTCGAGGGCCGCGGCGGCCTCTGCATCGATGGCTTGGATGGCTGTTATTCCAACGTGATCGGCCTGAGCCTTCCCTGGTTGCGTCAGCAGCTTTCAGCGTTGGCTTAGTGCAGCAGCAGATTTCGCGTTCCCGAGATCGCTTGCATGGCCAGCAGCAAAGCCACCAGCAGATTGCTGCTGATGTGAATGCGCCTGGCCTGCACGGAATGACCAATCAAGGGCTGCAGCGCCGTTGAGCTCAGCAACAGAGCGGTGAGCAACAGTCCCATCCAGAAATGGGACTGCCAGAACAGGGGGCTCCAGGGAACATCGCTGAACCGCTCCACGGCCGGATGCAGCCCCAGCAGAAGCAGGCCGCAGGCACTGGCGATAGCCCAGAGAAAGCGCTGCCAGACCAGCCGGGTCGTTAGCAGCCGTCCGAAGCTGAACAGCACGGCGCTGCCGGTGACGATCAGACCCAGGGGATGGCTGCTCCAGAGGCTGTGGCCCAAGCCGATCAGCACCGCCACCAGCACTCCGCCGGTCACCCAGGCCCCATGCTGCGCATGCTCCACAGGCACCGTGTCGGCGATTGGGTTGATCTTGAGCCGCTTTTCCCGCGCCAGGATTCCCAGCCGGATCGTGGCGCCCACCACCGGGTAGACGAACAGGATCATCAGCACGGGGTGGATCAATCCCATCCAGTCGTGGCCGGTGAGCGACTGCAGTGCCTGGGGATCAGCCAAAAAAAAACGCAACCCTGAACCCAGGGTTGCGCATCGTGGGGTTGTGAACTGCGGATCTGGATCAGACCTTGCGGGAGTAGTACTCCACCACCAGCAGTTCGTTGATCTCCAGGGCAACCCACTCGCGTTCGCAACGGGCGGTGACCTTGGCGCTCAGCTTGGACTTGTCCAGCTCGAGGTGGCTGGGCACGTTGGCCAGACCGGGGAACTCGAGGTTGGCTTCAGCCAGCTTCTTGCTGCACTTGCGTTCGCGGATGGCGATCACATCGCCGGGCTTGCACTGGTAGCTGGCGATGTCGGTCACACGACCGTTCACGGTGACGTGGCCGTGGTTCACCAGTTGACGGGCGCCGGGAACGGTGGGACCGAAGCCGAGGCGGAAACAAACATTGTCGAGACGGTTCTCGAGCAGCTTGAGCAGGTTGGTTCCGGTGGAACCTTCCTGGGCGCGCGCTTTCTTCACGTAGCGCACGAGCTGACGCTCGGAGACGCCGTAGTTGAAGCGAAGCTTCTGCTTCTCTTCGAGACGGATCGCGTATTCAGAGCGCTTGCGACGGGCTTGGCCGTGCTGACCGGGGGGATAGGACCGTTTGGCGGCCTTCCGGGTGAGACCGGGGAGGTCTCCCAAGCGCCGCGTGATCCTCAGGCGAGGGCCGCGGTAACGAGACATAGGTGGGAAGGTGTGTGTTGAGTTCGTGCGGTTGTTGGGCATGCTGGAACCGAAACAGCTCCAGGCATCTGCCGCGATGCACGAATCTGCCACTGTATCTGGCGGCCCGATGGCCAAGCTGCGACAGGCCTTGAACCAGGCTCTGGTGGCTGTTCTCCTGGCAGGGATTGGGTTTTATCGGCGCTTCATCTCCCCGATGATTGGGCCTCGCTGCCGCTTCACGCCCACCTGCAGCGCCTATGGCCTGGAGGCCATCCAGAAGCATGGACCGTGGAAAGGGGGCTGGCTCACCGTGAAACGGCTGCTGCGCTGTCATCCCTTCACGCCCTGCGGCTGTGACCCGGTGCCCGATTGATGAAGCAGCTCACCCTCTACAGCCGTACCGGTTGCTGCCTGTGTGAAGGCCTGGAATCCCGCTTGCGCGACCTCGATCTCCTGGGGCTCTCGATCGAGCTGACCGTGGTCGATATCGATGCGCCCGGCACCGCCCAGGAGCTGAAGGCCCGCTACGACCTTGAGGTGCCTGTGCTCGCGCTCGATGGGTCTGAGCTTCCCCGGGTTTCCCCGCGGCTCACGGGTGAGGGACTGTTGAATTGGTTGCAACGCTGTCTGTCCACGGCGCTTTGAACGGCTTAAAACTCCCCCAAGCACAGGGGAGATGGGATGACGCAGGTGTTGCATGCCCTGTTGAGTGATGCGGGCATCGCAGTGCCGCCGGGGCTGGTGAACCCTGGGTTGGAGGCCATCACCACCGATTCCCGTCGCGTCGGCCCTGGAACTTTGTTTCTCGGTCTCCCGGGCGAACGGGTCGATGGAGGCAGCTTCTGGGCTCAAGCCCTTGAGGCCGGGGCCGCCGCTGCCGTGATTGGAGCTGAAGCCGCTGCTGCGCAACCTCCAGCTGCTGATGACCCTGTGGTGGTGATCCAGGAGCCGGTGGCGCGTCGGATCGGTGAGATCGCCGCGGCGTACTGGGATCACCCCTGCAGGCGCATGGCCCTGATTGGAGTGACCGGCACCAATGGCAAAACCACCACCACCCATTTGATCGAGCATCTGGCCGCTTCGGCCGGCCAATCGGTGGGCTTGTTCGGCACGTTGGTGAACCGCTGGCCGGGCCACAGCATCACGGCCACCCACACAACGGCCTTTGCCGATCTTCTGCAGGGGCAACTTGCCGAGGCTGCCTCCGCAGGTTGCGGCCTGGCGGCGATGGAGGTGAGTTCCCATGCCCTGGCGCAGCAGCGGGTGGCGGGCTGTCGCTTCGCGGGCGCGGTGTTCACCAACCTCACGCAGGACCACCTCGACTACCACGCCTCGATGGAGGACTACTTCGAGGCCAAGGCGTCGCTGTTTGCGGATCCTCTGCTGCTGGCCGACGGAGTGCGATCGGTGGTCAACAGCGATGACCCCTGGGGGGCGCGCCTGGCCGAACGGCTTGGGGCCGCCTGTTGGCGCAGCTCCCTTGAGGATCCCTCGGCCGAGTTGCATATGAGCGACCTGCAGATGACGGCTGCTGGGGTGGAGGGTCGCTTGATCAGTCCTGTGGGCGAGGGTCGTTTCCGTTCGCCCTTGTTGGGTCGCTTCAACCTGATGAACCTGCTGCAGGCGGTGGGGGTGCTGCTTCAGCAGCAGCTGCCCTTATCAGTGTTGCTGGAGGCCATCGGCCGTTTCGGTGGCGTGCCCGGCCGCATGGAGCGGGTGATCCTGAACGGAGTAGATGCAGCGAATTTGCCGCCGGTGCTGGTGGATTACGCCCACACTCCCGATGGCCTGGACAACGCGCTTTCAGCAGCGCGTCCGTTCTGCACTGGGCGACTGATCTGTGTGTTCGGTTGCGGTGGTGATCGGGATCGGGGCAAGCGTCCGCAGATGGCGGCGATTGCAGCACGCCTGGCTGACCGCGTGGTGGTCACCTCCGACAACCCCCGAACCGAGGATCCTCAGCAGATCCTGGATGACGTGGTGGCGGGGATTCCGGCGGGTAGCGATTTGCTTGTGGAGGCTGATCGAGCCAAGGCGATTGCCTCAGCCATCGCCGAAGCAGAGCCGAACGATCTGGTGTTGGTGGCTGGCAAGGGGCACGAGGACTACCAGATTCTCGGCACCGAAAAGGTGCATTTCGATGATCGCGAGGAGGCGGAACGCGCCCTGCGTTTGAGGCTGTCTTGAAACAGGTTGCTCTGACGCGGTTTATCTGAGCCGATCAAAGGGCGCTGATCGCGGCCACCAGAGCGTTGATGTCGTCGTCTGTGGTGGTGATGTGGGTGCAGGCCCTCAAGCAACTGGGGTCTGCCAGATCGCGAATCCACAGCCCCTGGCCCCCCAGCTGCTTCACATGCTCTGTGGGGGGCACATCGCCAATGATCTGAAAGCTCACCAGTCCGCTGGCGGGCGGCACTTCCAGCAGGGGTGTGACGTGATCCAGCCCCTCGAGTGCCTGCCAGAACTTGCCGCTGAGGCTTCGGATGTGGTCCCAGCGTTGCTGGGCTGATCCCGCGTTCTCCAGCAGTTGCAGTGAACAGCGCAGGCCGGCCATCAGGGGAACGCAGCTGGTGGCTACTTCGAAGCGGCGGCTGTCGTGATGAAACAGATCAGTGCTGCTCAGATCCACCTTGCTTTCATCACGCAGGCTGCGCCAACCGATCACGGTTGGAGACGCCTCGGCCACCACACGCTCTGAAATCGCCACGCCCCCCAGGCCTTCCGGTCCACAGGCCCACTTGTGCCCGGTGAAGGCATAGATGTCCGCAGCTGCAGCGGCGTCTTCGACGGGGATCTGTCCAAAGCTTTGGGCTGCATCCACCAACAGAAAAGGTTGTTGGGGGTGCTGATGGAGTTGCTTGGCGACGGCGGTAATCGGCATCACCTGGCCTGTGTTCCAGAGCAGATGACTCAGCACCACCAGACGGGTTCGGGGGGTGAGGGTTCGCTCAATCGCCTCGACCACGGCGGCATCGCATTGGGTCTGATCACCCCGCAAGTGCTTCACCGGCAGCACATCGATGGTGAGGTTCTGGCGCCGGGCCAGTTCCACACAGGCACTCACAACACCGGGGTGTTCGCAGTCGCTGATCAGCAGCCGGTCCCCTTCGGTAAAGGGCAACCCCCAGAGCGGCAGCACGCAGCCGCTGGTGACGTTTTCAGTGAGGGCAAGCCGGTGGGGCGGAACACCGCAGCACTGGGCCAGGAGGCGGCGGGTGCTGTTCACCTCCTTGGCGATGTAGGGCCACACATCCGCCGTGAACGGCCCCAACTTCTGAATGCGCGCCCAGCTTGCGGTGATCGCCTCCAGGGATGGACTGGGCAAAGGCCCTTGGCCGCCGTAATTGAAGTACGTCTTGTTCTGCAGGGCAGGGCAGAGGTCGCGCATGGTCACGGCAGTGGCCTGAGCCGAAGAGAGGGTCCCACCACGTTGGCAGTGGCTTTGCCGCACTTCAGAGTCTTCGCTCTTTGGTTAAACGACTCAGACCCACTTTTTTCTGAACTGTTTTTCCGCTGTTCGTTCCATCTGCCATCCCGACCAACGTCGCCATTCGATCTCCGCGGCCGTCAGGCATTGATCGGCGAGTGATTCCTTTTGGTTGTTCGGGGTTTCAAACCATATGGGGCAAGCAGGACCAGCGTTCATCTCGAGCTCCTGATCTGAATCAACCTTGTCGTGCAGGCTGAATCGATGGTGGTTGTGTTTGCTACCGAACCCAATTGATCAGTATTTCAACTCAGTTTGTCGTTCAATCTGTGGGCTTGGACGACTTCAGCTGGCCTTGAGGTAAATCTTGCGTCCGTTGGCATCAATTTTGTAGCGCCCCCCCCCCCCCGTGGTCCGATGTGAATCACATCGGTGGTTGATGTGTTGATCGGGGTTGGTGGCTCCAGAGGTTCCGGCTCAACCTAAGCAGGGGCAGGAATCTCAGGCGTTTGCGTTCTCAGGTGTGGTGCGGCCTTGAAGATATTCAGCCCGAGTTTGCGATACAGAAAATCTGCAATTCGCATGGCGAATGACTGGAACTACCTTTTATTTTCCGGCGATGTCAAGTGTGTCTGATGGTGCTGATCCAATCGCCCAGTTCGAATTGCCTCAACCCTGATTGTTCGATGACTACGCTCGACTGCTTTGCACGTCGGGAAAGTGCTCGTTCATGCAGTCCGGACAGATGCCATGGCTGAAATTCAGCGTGCTGTGCTGCATCAGGAATCGTTCGATCGGTTGCCAGAACCCTTCGCTGTCCCGGATCGACTTGCAGTAGCTGCAGGTGGTGATTAAGCCTTGGGCGTGATGCATCTGACAGAACTCATCCATCAGGGCCAGGGATCGGCGTCTGAGTTCCAAAAGTGTGGTGGCCTGTTCCGCCAGGCCTTCCATCACCTTGTATTGCGAATTCGTGAGCGATTTGGGAATGCGATCAATCACGCAAAGCGTTCCAATACGGTGGTTGATGTCTGTTTTCAGGGGGAAGCCTGCATACAGCCGAATGTGGGGTTCTTCCTGAACGAGGGGGTTGTCGCGGAATTTCTCATCAAACAGCGCGTCCTCCACCACCAGAGGTTTTGAATCGAGGATCGTATGGGCACAGAAGGAGATATCCCGGTCGGTTTCGCTGGCTTCAAGGCCCACCTTCGATTTGAACCACTGACGCTTTTCATCCACCAAGGAGATCAGGGCAATCGGAGATTGACAGATCTCAGACGCCATCCGGGTGATGTTGTCAAAGGCCTTTTCTGGCTTGGTCCCCAGGATCCGATATTCACTGAGTGATCTCAGCCTGGCTGCTTCGTTGATCGGTTTGGGTGCTGCCTGCATGGGCTTGCCTCGCTAGGCATGCCAATGGTCTAAGCCATGATCTTTTTATTTTCTGTAAATGTGCAGTGCGAAAAATTTAGCTTTGTGGATTTTACTTTCTTCGATTAATTAATTCTTGGGGCTGCTTCATAGAGCCACACGCTGCGGCCATCCCTGAGGGTCACGCTGCTGCGTTGATACACCTCAGGCACCTCCTCCCAATCATCCAAGGCGGGCCAACAAGGCTCGGGCACCCAGTACACCTCTCCTGAAATGGCCCCATTGCCTTGCTGCAGCATCGGGTAGCCCCGGTGCTGGATCTCGATGAAGCCGTCAACGATGCCGTCGCGGTCTCGTTGTGCGCCTTTCAGCAAGTGATGGGCGCTGCCGTTGCTTTTGAGTGATCCGTAGACGAAGAGGCGCTTCAGAGCACCTGCACCACTTCACTCACTTCGGGGATCGACTCGCGCATCTTGCGTTCAATGCCCATCTTCAATGTCATCGTGCTGCTGGGGCAGCTGCCGCAGGCTCCCTGCAGGCGCACCTTCACGATCGGGCCGTCCAGTTCCACCACTTCAACGTTGCCGCCGTCGGCCATCAGGAAGGGGCGCAGCTCATCCAGCACCTTCTCCACGTTCTCCAGCGTGAGGGCCATGGTTTCAGTGCTCATCGGGATGAACCAGACGTCAAGACCCCAAGGTTACGGAGTGGCCCCATAGGGTGACGAGAGCGGTTAACCCTCCAGCTCCGGTGCAGCACGACGGTTCGTTCAACCCAGAGGCCCGTTACGACGCCGTGCTGGTGGGCGCTGGAATCATGAGCGCCACCCTGGCGGCGCTGCTCCATGAACTCGACCCGCAGCTGCGAATTCTTCTGGTGGAGCGCCTTGAAGCGCCTGCTCTGGAGAGCAGCGCAGCGGTGAATAACGCCGGCACCGGCCATGCCGCCAACTGCGAGCTGAACTACACCCCGATGCAGGCGGATGGCACCGTCGCGACGGCCAAAGCGGTGGCCATCAATGCCTCGTTTGAACGCAGCCTGGAGTTCTGGAGCTCGCTGCAGGAGCGGGGCGATCTCGACACCAGCAGCTTCCTCCACCAGGCGGCTCACATCAGCGCCGTGTGGACGCCGGAGAACATCGCCTTCCTGCGTCAGCGCTTCAGCCAGCTGAAGGATCTACCAGCCTTTGCGCGGATGCGCTGGAGCGAAGACCAGAGCGAGCTCACCGAGTGGATGCCCCTGGTGATGGCAGGCCGCGATCTCAAGCAGCCGGTGGCGGCCACCCGGATCGATCGGGGCACCGACGTGGATTTCGGCACCCTCACCCGGGCCTACCTGATGCCGTTGCAGCAGAGCGGAGCGCTCAGCGTGGAGTACGGCACCCAGGTGCAAGACCTCAAACGTCTGCGCCGCAGCGACATGACCGAGGCCGACTGGCGCGTTGTGCTTAAAGGCCCCTCGGGCAAAAAAGAAGTGCGTGCTCCTTTCGTTTTCCTCGGTGCCGGGGGTGGTGCTCTCCCGCTGCTGCAACGCTCCGGGATTCCGGAGGCGGCTGATTTCGCGGGCTTCCCGGTGAGCGGCCTCTGGTTGGTCTGCGGTGATGCTCAGCTGGCGGATCGTCAGCGGGTCAAGGTCTACGGCAAGGCGGCGGTGGGAGCTCCGCCGATGTCGGTGCCCCACCTCGACACCCGCTGGATCGATGGCAAGCGGTCGCTGTTGTTCGGCCCCTTTGCGGGCTTCAGCAGCAAGTTCCTCAAGCAGGGTTCCCTGTTGGATTTGCCTGCGTCCGTGCGGGCCACCAATTTGCTGCCGATGCTGCAGGTGGGCGCCACCAATTTCGAACTGGTGCAGTACCTGATCAATCAGCTGCGCCAGAGCCCAGCAGAGCGGCATGAGGCGCTGCAGCAGTTCATGCCCACCGCCCGCGCCGACGATTGGACCCTCTCGGTGGCGGGCCAGCGGGTGCAGATCATCAAACGCAGCAAGCAGGGTGGACGGCTGCAGCTGGGAACCGAGGTGGTGGCCTCCGGCGATGGCTCCCTGGCGGCGCTGCTGGGGGCCTCTCCCGGAGCGAGCACAGCGGTGACGATCATGTTGGAGGTCCTGCAGCGCTGCTTCAAGCAACGGCTCGACAGCGACGCCTGGCAGCAACGCCTGCAAGCGTTGTTGCCCAGCATCCATGACGACCCGCAGCAGGATCCGCAGGTGCTGAACCGGATGCGGGAACGCAGCGATGCCCTGCTGGGGCTCAGCGCCTGAGCGTCATTCCCCCAGGTTCACCAACACCACTCCAGCTGTGATCAAAGCGATGCCGATCAACTGGGCGGGCTGCAGCATCTGGCTGTAGGCAAATCGGCCCACCAGCACGATCACAACAGTGCCGATGCCGCTCCAGAGGGCATACGTAATCCCCAGAGGGATGCTCAGAACCACCTTGGAGAGCAGGGCCATCGCAAGGGCGTAGGCGCTGAACACCAGCAGCGTGGGCAGTGGCCGGGTCATGCCCTCCGACAAGCGCAGGCAGGAGGTGCCGATCACCTCAGCACTGATCGCCAGCAGCAGCAGGGTCCAGGGATTGCTCATGACCACTGGTGCCGCTCCTTAGGATTGTTCCAACGACGCTTTCTGGACCCGAGACGGGATTCCGCCGCTGCATGACCGACGCCCCCGTCTCACGGATCCGCAACTTCTGCATCATTGCCCACATCGACCACGGCAAGTCGACCCTGGCCGACCGCTTGCTGCAGGACACGGGCACCGTGGCCAACCGCGACATGCAGGACCAGTTCCTGGACAACATGGACCTGGAGCGGGAGCGGGGGATCACGATCAAGCTCCAGGCCGCCCGGATGAACTACACGGCGGCCGATGGGGAGCAGTACGTCCTCAACCTGATCGACACCCCAGGCCACGTCGACTTCTCCTATGAGGTGAGCCGCAGCCTTCAGGCCTGCGAAGGGGCCCTGTTGGTGGTGGATGCCAGCCAGGGGGTAGAAGCCCAGACCCTGGCCAATGTGTATCTGGCGCTGGACAACGATCTCGAGATCATCCCGGTGCTCAACAAGATCGACCTGCCCGGTGCGGATCCGGATCGGATCAAGGAGGAAGTGGAGGCGATCATCGGCCTTGATTGCGACAATGCCATCCCCTGCTCGGCCAAGACCGGCATGGGTGTGCCCGAGATCCTGCAGGCGGTGGTGGACCGGGTGCCCCCGCCAAAGGATGCGGTGGAGGAACCCACCAAGGCCCTGATCTTCGACTCCTATTACGACCCCTACCGGGGCGTGATCGTCTACTTCCGGGTGATGAGCGGCCGGATCAACTGCAAAGACAAGGTGCTGTTGATGGCCAGCAAGAAGACCTATGAGCTCGATGAGATCGGGATCATGGCGCCGGATCAGAAGAAGGTGGATGAGCTCCACGCTGGTGAGGTGGGCTACCTAGCTGCGTCAATCAAAGCGGTGGCTGATGCGCGTGTGGGCGACACGATCACGTTGGTGAACGCACCGGCGGATGAGCCTTTGCCCGGTTACACCGAGGCAAAGCCGATGGTGTTCTGCGGCCTGTTCCCCACCGAGGCTGATCAGTACCCGGATCTGCGCGATGCGCTCGACAAGCTGCAGCTCTCCGATGCGGCGCTGAAGTACGAGCCGGAAACCAGCAGCGCCATGGGCTTTGGCTTCCGCTGCGGCTTCCTTGGCCTGCTGCACATGGAGATCGTGCAGGAGCGGCTCGAACGCGAGTACGACCTCGATCTGATCGTCACCGCGCCATCGGTGATTTACAAGGTGAACATGATCGATGGCTCCGAGGTGATGGTGGACAACCCCGCCACACTTCCCGATCCGCAGAAGCGTGAGTCGATTGAAGAGCCCTACGTGCGTATGGAGATCTATGCGCCGAACGACTACAACGGCGCCTTGATGGGCCTGTGCCAGGAGCGGCGCGGCGATTACATCGACATGAAGTACATCACTACCGATCGGGTGACGTTGATCTACGAATTACCGCTGGCCGAAGTGGTGACCGACTTCTTCGATCAGATGAAGACACGCACCCAGGGCTACGCCTCGATGGAATACAGCCTGATTGGCTACCGCAAGAACCAGCTGGTGCGGCTGGATGTGCTGATCAACGGTGAGCGGGCCGATGCCCTCACCACGATCGTTCATCAAGACAAGGCTTACAACGTGGGCAAAGCGTTGGTAGAAAAACTCAAGGAGCTGATTCCTCGCCAGCAGTTCAAGATTCCGATTCAGGCTTCGATCGGCAGCCGGATCATTGCCTCCACCAGCATCAGTGCCATCCGCAAGGATGTGCTCGCCAAGTGCTACGGCGGCGACATTTCACGCAAGAAGAAACTGCTGAAGAAGCAGGCCAAGGGCAAGAAGCGGATGAAGGCCATGGGCAAGGTGGATGTGCCCCAAGAGGCCTTCATGGCTGTGTTGAAGCTGAATGATGGCTAGTGGGAATTGAAGTTTGATCGTTTGAAGTTGAATGCAAATTGTATTGACTTCGTTATGTCTTTCAAGAGAATGAATGCATTAAATATCATCAACTCTTATGTATTCGCCAGAGGTTTTGCTCGACAGAAGTTGCATCCACTCTGAATTAAGGCCTACGCTTGTTGTGTTGAGCTTGATTGATTTGTCGCCATCGCTTACTCGCGATGCGTTTAGAGCAGCGTAGTGGTCAGCGACGGAGTCGTAATCATTGCTGCTCCATGTGAACCCATCGCGGTCTTTATTGGGTTTGCCATCAGATAAGAAATAGATTGTGTCTGTGAGTCTGTCGCTAAATGCGGTGTCCAATGTGTCCCACGGCATTGTTCCTCCCCAGTATTTGGGATCGCTGTTGCTGAGGCTATTTACAAATCTGATGGCTGATTGACGTGTTTCTGAATTGCTAGGTCCCAGCTCGACAAGTTCATTGCGACTGTCTTCCCAGACTTTGTTGTTTCGGTATCCACTTGTGCTGAATGATGCAAGGCCAACTTTTGTGTAATCAGGAAGATTGTTGATGATGTCGATCATTTCATGTTGGAGTGCTTCCATCCGGGTGAAGCTGCAAATTCTGGTCGTACGGAAGTAGCCGCGTTCGGGATCGTAGAAGCGTCTGCGCGTGTTCCCGTATTCACCACTCCAGGCCACGCAGGCACTCATCGAGCCTGAGCCATCGAGGATAAAACGTAAATTTCTACTGGTAATGTTCTGGAAGAAAGCACCACCGGGGTATCCGCTTCCTTCCCCACTATCGGTTGCGTTGTAGCCAAACCGAACGCGTTTATCAGCTCGTGCAAAGGCTGAAAAGTATAGATCCTGTTTGGTTTGGGACTTCACACCATTGGTGTTCTCAAGAAAGCTTGCAGAGATTTTGTAGGGATTGCTTTTGGTGTCGTCAAGTTCATATGGATCGATAAATTTTACAAGTTTTGTGTTGATGTCTGTTTGGATTCTCAGTGCTGGCTCTTGTGATACTCGTGCGGGAGACTTGCTTCCAGTGAATGCAAAGCTTGTCTGATTTAAAATATTGCTCAGTGTTTTTCTTTCTGGGCATTGTTCATTTTCAGGTAAATCATCTTCTTCGCAGGGAATTGTGCCAATATCATCCAGGATTCTGCTGATGAATATGTCGGATTCAATCTGTTCATTGGCTATTGAAGTATCGGTTTTGTTGTCTTCTTCTGAAAAATATGTACCATCCATGTTGAGTGGTGAACCGCAACGCAGCAGCGCATATCCGCGTCCATCTCTGCTCAGACCAATTCCATAAATGACTGGATCATCCAGTTCGACCATGTTGATTCCAAAGACAGGATTGAATCCCGCCGCTTGAGGCAAGGCTTTGCAGTCGTTGATAATGTCGTTGTATTGCGTGAGATCGGTATCTTCTTCCCCTTCTTGCACCCCTTCGGTGCGTGCAACCAGGATATTCATGCTCCGTTCAATCTCGGAGCGCATCAGGCGTAAGCCGTTTGTTGTATTTTGCCTCAGTGTTGCCTTGCCATGGGACTCAGAGATCAACGTTTGGCTTGTGCGCAGCCCAGTCGATGCGGCTCCAATAATGAGTGTTCCAGCGATGACGCCAATCAATAGTTCAGGAACTGTGAAGCCAGTTTCTTTTCCTCTTTGAGCAATACCTTGTTGCTTTGAGAGTCTAATCATCGCCTGTTACCTGATGATTGTGCGTAGAATAAATCTGCCATTACCATGGCTTTTTTAAAGAAATTAGCTGTGAGTTGTTCCTGAGAATATCCTGAATCATTCTGTTATGTTGTTGTGCAAGAGCCGGTGCTGATTGGTAATGTTGGATCCTCGAGTTTCCAGATTCCGTTAGAGACTTCACCGGTTCCATCAATTTGTACACAGCGGATATCGAGCTTGTTCTTGTTGGCTACGCAAGCTGTGGCATCTTCTGTAGACAATGATTGGTTGTGGCAGATGAGAAATGTGATTTGCTCTGCATTCAAGGTTGTGCCTGGCGGTGTAAATCCGAAATTTGTTGAGCTAACGGCGACACGCACAGCCTTTGACTCTGGCGTTGATTCGAATTGAACCATCCGGAGATTGTCTTGATCTCTGCCTGTCAGCGTGCTGAGTGAATAACCAGGTGCACCGGTGTTGCAGTCAGGGTTATTGGTGAGCTCGCTGATCTCAGAGTTGCAGCATTGCATTGTTGTTGTATTTTTACTGCTCTGTTGACTAAATTCAATAAGATCACTTGGTGATTTAAATGAATATGCTACTGGGAATTCGATTTCACAGCTGGTTTTTTGCTTGCCAAGTTTTGCCTTTAAATCCAGTAATCCAGACTCAAGTTTTATTGCATAGCCGTTAACATCTTTTTGCCAGCGATTTCTCGCAATCGTTGGTACTGTCGCGGCTGTGGCGATCGATAGAAGTGATAGTGCAACCACCATCTCAACTAAAGTGAATCCATTTTTTTGCCTTTTCATAGGAGGGAATAGCATTGGGACGAAAAGTTTGGATTGACTTCGATTCTCCGTTGTTCACCACCAACTGCGGTTTCAGGTGCTTCGAAGCTGTAGGTCAATACCAAGAGATATGGATCACTGTTGTTCCATTCCATTGCTACTTCAGGGTTTGGACTGTTGCCTGCTACATCAGCTCTTTGAAGGTGATTCATTAGAAATGTGCTGGGGTCTTGGCAAGCTGTCTCCAGACTTGTGTCGAGCCCCGTCTCGGATTCGATGGCATCCACTGTTAAGTAGGAATCCTGCATTTGAACCAATTGGATATGATCATTGATTGCAGCTTCAATCCTGTTGCGCGAGGATTGGTTGTGACTTGCCGCCATTGCGCTAACCCCAAAGCGGCCGACGGCTGTCATCACTGCGGCCACGATGAGGCCGGCAATCAAGGTTTCGATCATGGTGAAACCAGAAGCATCAGAAGATCTTTTGGCTCTGGATCGGAGTTGAATGAATGGATGTTTCATCGAGATGACTTCACTTCACTGATATGGTTCATTAAATGCTTCTTGATTCCTCCGTCGTTTACTAAAAATAGTTTAAGGGAGATCGATTTGCTTGATCTGAGTTTTTCTGTGTAACGGCTTTAAATGTTTGGAAGGGATGGCTGAATGTTCCCTGAGGATCTTTGTTGCATCTCTAGGTATCTACCAGCGCTCAAAGGTATCAAGGCTTGTGCCTCGAATGGCTCTGGTGACCATTCGCCCATATCCTGCATAATTAAATCGGCTCAGCCACCCCCAATTGTCGTTCGCTCGTTGAACGATAGGTGTCCCACTTTGATTGGTGTTTAACGTGAATGATGCGGGATTGTCGTTCTCGTCTAAAACGCAGATGCTGCTTGCCCATGCGAGCCCGTTGAGCATTGCATTGCTGGGCCGAATCGTGCCGGTAGGAAGATAAAGCAGGGCGTAGGGGAGGTTGTCACCGGTGAAACTTAGTGATCGAACCTTTGTGTTGCAGGAGTCTGCTGGAGCAGCTCCCGTGGTTGCCATGATCACCAGTTGTTCAGGGTTCTCATTGCAGGTTGAACCTCCTGGATTCACGCTGCAAATTTTTGCTGAACCTGTGAGGTTGATTGCACGTGTGAACTTTGGGTCTTCTGGGTAAGCAACTGGTTGTTCCAGATGCAAGACAACCGCCCTCTCATCTGTTGTCTCAATATGCAGCTCGGTGTCGTTCAGATTGATATGGTCAAGATAGACATGACAGTCAAATTGATTTGATTCTTTGCAGAGTATGTCTGTTGTTAGTGTGATTATTGATGCATCTGAATTAATTTCGATTCCTTCGTTTGTTGCTGTTCGAAAATCTCCTGAATTCGTGAGGCCATAGTCTCCAGCATCGGTTTGATCAGCATCACGTATGCACACTGCTTCGCCACAGGGAAGTGCTGGATAAAGAATGGGTGTGCCATCGGCATTGAGGTCAATAGCGCCGTCTCCATCTCGATCACCTGCTGCTGGTGCACTGTCGTCAAAGCTCCACATGCGAATTGTTTCTCCTCCGCTTCCATTGGTGGTGTCGTTGATGGGGTCTTTTTCGAACAGGTTGGCCGGCGGCATACCGCTCACACCACGTCTTTGGGTGTCGATATTGATTGGCCACACCTGGTTGACCAGGTCTTTCCCTGCTAAGGCGTCGTTGCTGGATCCCACATCTGCCAGGAGCGATGAATCGCTGCAGCCACTTGCGTATTGGGATGCCAGGTAATTGCCTGGCGTGTTCGTGAGATAGAAGATGTTGCCTGGGCCATTGATCTTCGTATCATTCAAGCGGAGATTGTGGCCGCTCATCACACTCCAGTCTCCAGCGCCAGCAACTTTGGAGCTCACATAAAGCGATCGTCGCAACAACGCTCGTGCCATGACCGTATCTCCGCGACTGACGATCCCTTCGATGTAGAACGTTCCTTCTCCATTGCCTGCTGCGGCTGTTGTGTTGTAGCTCCGCAGTCTGTAGCCCACCTGTACATCTTGGCTTCCTCCATCGTTGCGAACAGTGCCGCTGCTAATGGTTATGTTTGGAGCTTCTGCTTCTGTTTGCGCTGGGTATGCTTTGGTGTAGTTGTTGACTGGTGTGCAGAGCTCAACCAGTTCAAAACCCTCTGAATTGGGTGATGCCCAACCCCATTGCCCTTCACTGTTGTTGAGCGAGAGCAGATAGCCTGTGTACTTGTTGCGGTCATCACGGTTGATGTCGCTGATGATTCGGTTCAGGCCATTCAGCGCTGCAGATTCAGCCATCTGTTGATAACTTTCTGATGCACCAAGCTTGCGTGCCATGATTTGACGCACCATCAAGCTTGTGCTTCCTGCCACCAGTACCGTTCCCATCAACAAGGCCATGACCATGGCCATTCCTTCCTCGCCTTTCGCGACTGTTCGTTGCTTTGATGTGTTGGCTTTGTTGGGAAAGGTTTGGTTGGTCATGGCTTAGCCGCAGTTGGGGGTATTGGCGGGATCTGTGCCACTGCCGCTGGTTAGATCGCTGGCACCGTTGCTGACGTTGAAGCAGCTGCGGATTTTGTGGAAAGCTGCTTCTTTAAGTTCCTGTTCCTCGCGATCGTCTGGATCACTGACGGGTGTTTTGACGAAACAGTTTGCTGTTAGTAAGTAGGTTGATTCACTTGGACCCTCTACAGAGAGTTCATAGTTGGTTCTCGGTAGTGTGATTGGGGTGTCAAGATCACCAGTTGCAGGTCCGTTGCTTGTCATGACTGCAGCGATACTTGATAAGTCGTCCCAGGTTCTTGGCGCCTCTCCTGTTGCATCAATGTGAGCACTGATGATTGGAGGGATTGTCATTAATTTTGCCCTTGTTTCACTACATTTTGCCTTTTGTTGGCTTGCTATGTAATTGGGATAGGCAATTGATCCAAGAGTTCCCATCATGGCAGCGGTAGCCACTAGCTCTGTGATGCTGAATCCATTTTTTCTCAGATTGGTGGTATTTTTTGGGGTTCTTGTCTTAGTCATTTTGTTCGTAGTGGTGAATTTTTTAATTTAAATATTTTGCAGTATTCCTGGCGGAGTTGTGGTTTTGTTTGCTCACAGTTTTGATAAGTGCATTGCTTTGCGTATTAAATCTGTGAGCTTTTTGCTCCCTTTTCCATCAGGTATCTGTGCCATCTTTGTGCATCGCTCAGTAACTCCCTGGGGTTGCTCCCAGGGAGCTTTGTCTGGGTTTTGTGATCGAAGGCGGTAATGTTGTGTTGAGCCGCTGTTTGTGTCATTCAGCGTCTTGTGCTTTTGCTGGCGTGGCAGCGAAATCTGTGACTTCGCCGGTGGACGCATTCAGCAAGTATTCTTGAGGTGTCGTTGTTCCTGATGTTGTTGATTGGCATAATTTGGTATTACTTGTATTTGTGCCGCCGAAATCTGTTCCTAGTGTTGGTGTCCACGTAACTTTTCCGAAAGGGATTGGATCTCTAAGATTCAAATCAACTTTTGCCACCGGATTTTCCTGAAGCGCAGCCTTGCAGGCTGTCATAAGTGCCTTGCCTTGTGCATTTGCTGCCGCAATATCTGCTTTGTCTTTTTGTGCCAGGAAGCCAGGTACTGCTACGGACGAAAGTACTCCAAGAATAACAACGGTGATCAGGAGTTCAATAAGGGTGAATCCTTTTTGCAGGGCACTCTCGGTTTTGTTGTGGTTGAGCGAGGCCAGCCGCAGGTTGCTGTTGAGTGTTGTCATGATTGATCTGTATTTGGTGATTGGTTTCGGCACAGAACGTGCTCACAGATCAACCATTACCTATCGCGCTGGCTTATGTAGGTAAGAACGGCTAAAGCTTGCTGAGAGTCGCCTTAGAGGGTTTTGGAGACCTTTATTAGCTCTTCGTTTGGAACCCGGTGGCCTGAAGCTTTTGCAACTGATGTTGTTTTCTTGTCAGCCGTTCCTTTCCCGATCCTTGAGCTGTATTCGCTTCTTGTTTGGATCGTGCATCCATCAAGTCAGCCACCGATCTTGAGCGCTGATGTATTGAGCTCTTGAGGTTGTTCAGATTGTTGGCCACTGCACAGGGGAATGCTTTGCAGCAGCACCACTTTGCTGATGTTGCCTCTTGCTCTCACCGCTTCAGGTGTTCTGCTGCTCAGCAGTTTGTCGTTGCAGACCCTTGTTTTGCATGCGCGCCAGCGCAGCAGCCAGGCGTTGGCTACCGCCAAAACCCGCGATGCCGAGCGTTCGGTGGCGATGGCCTTTCAACAGCACGCCGCCGGTGTCCATGCCTGCCTGTTGGTGTTGCCTTCCTCGGAGTGGGAGGGATCAAAGCGCTGCCCCGGTGCAAACCCTGCAGCGCTTCAATCCGGCCGCGTCGCCGAGCGCGATTGGCAACTGCTGCAGTGGCAACCCCATGGCGTGATGGCTGGGACGCTGCAGCTGCGTTGGAGCGATGGCCATCAGAGCCGCCTGGATCTGGAGCTGCTGCCATGACGCTCACGGAAGTTGTGGTTTCTGCGGTGATCCTGGGGATCAGCAGCCAGGTGTCCCTCCAGGGTTGGTCGCGCACCAGCCAGGCCACTGCCAGTTCGGTCCGTACCGATCAGCAGGTGCGGTTGCTGGAGCAACGGCTCCTGGCCAGTCGACGTGCCTTGGCCAGTGCTGCCGTCGCTGATGTGGATTGCCGTTGGGAGCCTGAGGCGGTGGTCGGGGTTCTGGAGGGTTTGCCCAAGAACGCTGATCTCGAAACCTCCTGGCGGTTTGAACCCTCAGCAGATGGCCTTTGGCTGGCTGTTGAGCTGACGGATCTGTCGAGTCCCAATGCTGCGAATGCGTTCAAGCGGAGTCAGTTGTTGACCCCCGCGGGGCTGGGGCATTGCCCCCGGGAGGCCAACGATGACCAGTGATTTGATGCGTTCTGATGGGTCGAGCAGGAATCAGCCCGATGGCTTCAGCCTGGTGGAGTGCCTGGTTGTTGTGGCGCTGCTGGGGATCCTGGCGACCTTGGCGATTCCCAGCTCCAGTGCCGTGCAACGGCGCCTGGAACTGGACAGTGGCCTACGCCGCTTGCGGGTGGGGCTCGACCGGGGCCGGATGGCCGCAGAACGGAACCGTCAGCCCTGCGCTCTGCAGCTCAGTGTGACCGGTTGGAAGTCGCCTCCGGCAGGCGACCTGCCGGCCTGCCGTGGGGGCGTGACGCTTTTGACGGAGACCGGTGAAGGTGTGTTGGAGCTGCGCAGCAACCTTCCGGACGCCGTTCGCTTCAGCAGCAATGGCCTGGTCCTGGATGGCGGCCTGGTGGTGTTGTCTCACCCCAGCCATGGCCAGGCCTTGTGCCTGGTGATTGGCCTGCCCTTGGGCATCAGCCGCAGCGGTGTTTACCGCGGTGATCCAAGCGGCCCCCTCAGCAGTGCCCTCTGCCTTCCTAGTGATGTGTAGGTCCGGCTCCGCTCAAGGCTTCACGCTGGTGGAGTTGATGCTGGCGGCTCTGCTGGGCACGTTTCTCTGCGGTGTGGTGTTTCAGCTGTTGTTTGCCGAAATCCGCCAGGGCGGCGCGTTGGCTGAAAGCTTGCAGCTCAAGCAATGGCAACGGCGCACGCTGCAATTGGTGAAGCACGATCTGGAGCGTGCCTCCAAGTGGCAGATCGACCCCGATGCTTCAGCCGATTGGCCCTGTGCCTTGGCCGATCGACAACCCAAACTCGCCATTACGCCACGAGATGGCTCCGATCCTGTGGTGTACAGCCTGGGTCCAGCGCCGTCGGCGATCTGGCGTGGTGATGTGTTGATGCGCTGCGGCCCTGCTTTTGATCTCAGGGGCGGGATCCGCAGCGGCAGCAGCTATCTGAACCGTGTCGTCTTGGATGGTGTGGATCGCTTTCAGCTCCACCAGCCGTCAGGTCTGCCGGTGTTGCAGATGCAGCTCGAACAACGCACCCGTCAGGGTGGCCGGGTCCGCCTCCAGGGCGTGGGTTAAGGCTCGCTGATCGGAGCAGGTTCCGGGGCCATCAGGAAGAACACCGTCAGCGCCACTTCAGACAGGGCCAGGAACAGGTGATCCAGCCAGCCGAATTCCACGCCCATGCCCATGGCGGTGATCCAGCTGTTCACCACCACCATCACCGTTGCAAAGATCGCTAAGAGCAGTGCAGGCAGAGGCCGCAGCAGACGGCGTTCCGTCCAGAGCGTCCACAGCAGCGGCAGCAACACCACCGTGCAGACGCCATGCAGGATCCGCATCGATACATCGCTGTGCATGTGGGGTGTGATTGCAGCCCAGAGGTTCACCGGGATCAGCAGTGAGCAGAACACCAAGAACGGAATCATGACGGCAACACCACGGTGAAGCAGCTGCCCTCGCCAAGGCGGCTGTGCACCTCAATGCTGCCGTCCATGCCCTCCACCAGCAGCTTCACAACGGAAAGTCCTAAGCCCGGACCTGTTTTTTCCGGAGCGTTGCTGCCGCGCTGAAAACGTTCAAACACCTTGTTCAGCTCGGTCTCAGGAATGCCGATGCCTTGGTCAATTACATCAATCAACGAGGCACCGTCGCGCTGACGCAGCACCAAGCGGATGGTCGCGTCCTTAGCGGAATACTTCGCGGCGTTTTCAATCAGATCCAGCAGCACCTGGCGTAGGCGGGCCGGATCGGCCTGGGCCACTGCATCACGGGCCGTTGGATCCTCAGGCAGCTCCAACAGCAGGCTGCGGCTGAGGGTGTTGCGCGCCAGGTCCGCCACCTGTTCCAGTTGGTCAGCGAGGCGCACAGGCTCCTTGGTGATCGCCAACCGGCCGGAGTCGCCGCGGGAGAGGTCGAGCAGATCATCCAGCAGCCGGCGCATGCGGATGCTTTCCTCCTCGGCGGTTTGCAGCCCCTTCACCTGGTTGGGGCTGAGGTTGTCGCCCCGTTTGATCGTGCGGTGCAGATAGCCCTGAACGATGGTGAGGGGGGTGCGAAGTTCGTGGCTCACGGCGCTCACGAACTGGCGTTGCTGGCTCCAGGATTGGGCCAGCCGTTCCAGCAGCTCGTTGTAGGTGCGGCTCAGCTGCATCACTTCGATCGGGCCTTCGCCCAGCGGAAGTTTGGCGGTGGCCAGGGTGTCGGCGGTGAGTTGCGAGCTGGCGGCATTGAGTTGATCCAATGGCTGCACCACCCGCCGCACCACCCAGCTCACGCTCAGCAGGGTGATGGCCAGGCAGCTGCCCCAGACCACGATCATCAACACCAGATAGTTGTTCAGGGCCTGAAGGTTGGAGCTGGCCCGTTGGGCCATCCACAGATGGGAGCCATCAGGAAGCTGCTTCACCAGCTCCGTTAGCAGCCGCTCATTGCCGATGTCGATCGTGCGCTGCAACCCCGGCTCACGGCCGGGGTTGGTGGCCATGGCGGTTTGGATGGCGGCCTCCGAAAGAGATCGGTGGATGCGGGGCCTCAGCAGCGTTCCGCTGTTGTCTTCGATCCAGAGGCTGGTGTTGGCGTTGGAGTGGAACAGCAACTCCTGTTCGAGCCGGGCCGGGTCGTCTTGCAGGCCACGGATGGCTTTGTCGCAGAGCGCGATGCTTTGGCGGGCCAACTGTTGATCATTGACCAGCAGATTGCGTTGACCGATCAACAGCCCCACCGATGAGGCCCCGGTGAAGCCGAGGAAGACCACCAAATAGGTGGCCAGTTGCAGCTGCCCTTGCAGGCTGCCCAGCAGCTGTTGTCGCCAGCGGTAGCGAGACGCCATGGCTTCATTCTTCCGCGGTTCGGGAGACAATGCATCTGCCTGAGGCCAACCTGCCTGTGACCCGCAGCCTCTCCACCCGCATGGCCCGTTGGGGCCTGGTGATTGTGGGGATCTACCTGCTGGTGGCCTTGATCACACCGTTGTTGGTGAGTGCTGGCGTCCTTCCGGACGCCAATGCCGGCCTGGAGAACCCGATCTATTCCGCTCCCAGCTGGACCCATTGGTGCGGCACCGACCGGCTCGGCCGGGATGTGTGTGTGCGCACCATGGCCGGCAGTGGAGTGGCGCTTCAGGTGGTGTTGCTGGCGGTGGGTGTGGCCTTGCTGGTGGGTGTGCCCCTGGGCATGGTGAGTGGTTATTTCGGCGGCGCTGTCGATCGCCTGATGGTGCTGCTGATGGACACGCTTTACACCCTGCCGGTGTTGTTGCTTTCGGTGGTGTTGGCCTTTCTGCTGGGCAAGGGCATCCCCAATGCCGCCGCCGCCCTTTGTGTGGTGTATGTGCCGCAGTATTTCCGCGTGGTGCGCAACCAAACCGCCCAGGTGAAGAGCGAGCTGTTTGTGGAGGCCGCCCAGAGCCTCGGGGCGGGGCCGCTCTGGATCCTGCGGCGCTACCTGTTCCGCAACGTGATCACCTCCGTGCCGGTGCTGCTCACCCTCAATGCCGCCGATGCAGTGCTGGTGCTCGGCGGATTGGGATTTCTCGGCCTGGGTCTGCCGGAGACCGTGCCTGAATGGGGTGGTGATCTCAATCTGGCCCTTGCCGCAGTGCCCACAGGGGTGTGGTGGACCGCGCTGTTCCCGGGCTTGGCGATGTTTGTGCTGGTGCTGGGGCTGTCCTTCCTTGGGGAAGGCATTGAGGCCTGGGTGAGCGGCGCAGAAGCCCGGCTCGCGTCAGACTGACCCCATCGGCACGGGTGTGATGGCCTGGTGGATCAGCTTGCTGTTGCTGAGCATGGCCGCGCTGCTCTGGAAAAAGAGCTGCGACAGCTCCGATGACGTGATCGCCTTGCTCGAGCGGATCCTCGCCACCACCTTGATGTTGGTGGTGGTGCTGGTCAGCCGCAATTTGCTGCTGGAAACCGCGGTGTTGATCGCAGCGGTTCAGTTGCCTGGAGTGCCGCGGCGACCGCGCTGATCTCAGGCTGGTTTCGGTGCCTTCACCTCACGGATCGATATCCGGCAGGAGCTGGGGAAGATGGCGTGGGCCGCTTCCACGGCATGGCTGAGATCGGCGGACTGGAGCATTTCTTCGCCCCATTCGTTACCGCAGTGGTAGGTGACCGCGTACTGGTGCAGCTGTTTGTTGTCCATTGCTGACAATCCGCTGCTTTGGTTATGGCCCAGGGTTCACGGAGATACAAGTCTTCCCTTGGATCAGCAGCGCAGCTTCACAGTTCGCGGCAACTCCTCCATCAGCTCCCCCTCCTCACTCAAGGCGGGGTAAGGCCGTTCCTGCTCCCGGCACCAGCGGGCCACCTCGGGGTAGGACCACTCAAACAGCAACTGCTGGTATTGCTCTGGCTTCAGGCCTTCGCCCTGGGTTGGAGCCAGTCCGGCCACCTGGCGTTGGCGCAGCGCTTCAAACAGCAGGGTCGCGGTGGCCACTGACACGTTCAGGGACTGAACCATGCCGCGCATCGGGATGAACAGTGCTTCATCCATCAGGTCCCGGGCCTGATCGGTCAGCCCCCATTTCTCGGCCCCGAGCACGAAGGCGGTGGGGCCGGTGAAGTCGCACTCCCGGTAGTCCTTGGCATCCACCCCGAGATGGGTTCCGTAGAGCCGGAACCCTTTCGCTTTGAGATGGCGGATGGCGGTTTCGGTGTCGGGATGGTCGTGCAGAGGCACCCATTTCTGGCTGCCCTGGGCCGTGCTGTTGAACGTGCGTGGTCGCCCGTCAAAACTCACCGCGTGGGCTTCCAGCGCTCCAACGGCATCACAGCTGCGCAGGATGGCGGAGAGATTGTGCGGTTTCTCCACGTGTTCGAGCAGCACCGTGAGATCCGCCATGCGGTGGTTGAGCACGGATTTCAGCCGCTCAAACCGTCGCGGCAGCAGGGGCATGGGCGGTCAGTCGGGAGAGAGAAACAGGTGGGGTCCTTCCATGCTTTGGGGTCTGGAACGACAATCAAGAAGTCAGCGCTTCCGTGGCCATCCAGATCCCGCCCAAGGATCCCTCCGTTGAACCGTACGTCTCCGGCGGCACGTTTGATCAGCGTGTCTGGAGCCAGGTGGCTCGTATTCCCTACGGTCGGTTGGCGACCTACGGCCAGATCGCTGATTTGATCGGTGCCTTTGGTTGTGCGCGTCAGGTGGGTTGGGCCTTGCGGCGGCTCAAGCTCCCGTCCAGCGTTCCCTGGCACCGCGTGGTGAACGCTCAGGGCCGGATTTCGATGAGCCTCAGCCGTGAGGGCAGTGACTGGATCCAGCGGGATCTTCTGCTGGCTGAGGGCATTCCAGTGGATGAGGAAGGACGCTTGCCGCTGCGTCAGTTCCTCTGGCACCCGGACGCCCATGCTGGGGACTGATGCGTGTCGCTCTTGTCTGATTCGGCTCCGATTGGACTGCTGCCGCGCCGCCTCGCCTGGGATGTGTTGCAGGCGGTTGCGGCTGGGGCCTATGCCGATGTGGCGCTGGAGCGGGTGCTGCGGGAGCGGGACCTCAAGCCTTCTGATCGGGGATTGGTGACCGAGCTGGCCTATGGCGCGATCCGCCAACGGCGCACTCTCGATGCCTGGCTGGATCGGTTGGGCAAGGTGCCGGCCGAGAAGCAACCGCCCAAGCTGCGCTGGCTGTTGCATGTGGGGCTCTATCAACTGCTGTTGATGGAGCGGATTCCAGATTCAGCAGCGGTGAATACCGCTGTGGAATTGGCCAAAACCAGCAAGGGATTGGCCCGGCTAGCACCTGTGGTGAACGGGGTTCTTCGGGCGGCGCTGCGGACGCGTGAGGCCGGCGAAACCCTGCCATTGCCCAACGATTTGCCGGCTCAGCTCGCCCAGGCCCATTCCCTGCCGGATTGGTTCACCCAGTTGTTGGTCGAGTGGCGCGGTGCGGAGGGGGGCGCGGCGGTGGCCAGCGCCTGCAACCGCGTACCTGATCTGGATTTGCGGGTGAACCGGTTGCGATCGAGCCCTCTGCAGGTGCAGAAGGATCTCGCCGTGGCTGGCATCAGCAGCGAGCCCATCGTTGGCTGTCCTGACGGCCTGCGCATCTCAGGCCACAGCGGCGATCTGCGCCACTGGCCTGGTTATGCCGAGGGCCATTGGTGTGTGCAGGATTGTTCGGCGCAATCGATTGCACCTCTGCTCGATCCCCAGCCGGGAGATCGCATTCTGGATGCCTGCGCGGCTCCGGGGGGCAAAGCCACCCATTTGGCGGAGTTGGTGGGAGATCAGGCGGAGATCTGGGCTGTGGACCGTTCAGCCGGACGGCTGAAGCGCGTTGCGGCCAATGCCGCCCGGCTTGGCCTCGCCTCTATCAATGCCCTGGCTGCGGATGCTGCCAATCTTTTGGAGCAGCGCCCCCACTGGCGTGAATCCTTTCAGCGGATCCTGATCGATGCCCCCTGCTCAGGGCTGGGAACCCTGGCTCGTCACCCCGATGCCCGTTGGCGGGTGACGCCCCAATCCATTCGTGGTCTTTTGCCCCAACAACAAGCTCTCCTTGATGGGCTTTTGCCGTTGTTGGCTCCCCAAGGCGTGTTGGTGTACGCCACCTGCACCATTCATCCCGATGAAAATCAACAACAGATCCAGGCGTTGTTGAAGCGACATCCATGGCTCTGCCTGGAGCAGGAGAGCCAGCTCTGGCCGGATCAAGCCAGCGGAGGAGATGGCTTCTATTGGGCTGTGCTCAAGCGGGCTTAAGGCCTTGGATCAATCCCGCGTCCAGCGGCGTCCCTGGCGATCGACGCTCCTGCCTGGCGAGCTATCTCTCCAGAGATAGGGGATCTGGCGAGGCGGAGGCGCCAAGGGCGTGAGATCGGGCAGGTCGGTCTGCCCCGTCGGTTGAGCTCCATCAGGCTCGCCGCTGCCATTCCCCTTCTCTTGCTCTGGTTTGGTCTTCGGTGGCTTGGCGATCGTTTTCGGGTCGACAGCCAAGCGCACTTTGCGTTTCAGCTTGGGTTTGTCGGGGAAGTTTCGGACGGGGATCTCGTCCTTGATCTGGAGCATGAACTGTTTCCAAGCCCATGCCGCCTCGCCGCTGGTGCTCTTGGTGGCGCGGTCGTCGTCGTATCCGAACCAGACGCCTGTTGTGAGCTGAGGAATCGAACCGATGAACCAGAGATCACGGGTGTTCTCTGATGTTCCCGTTTTGCCTGCCACCTGTCGATCATCGAGTTTGGCGGCGATGCCGGTGCCGCCGGTCACCACCCGCTGCAGCATCCAGTTCATGGTGTCCGCCACATCACTATCAATCGCTCGCTTGCCTCGGTTGTCGCTCAGGCGCCGGCTCCAAAGCAGTTCATTCTTCGGTCCACGGATTTCCTCAAAGGGGCTGGGTGAGAAGAACACGCCGCGGTTGGCCATGCCGGCGTAGGCGGCGGTCATGTCGAGGATGGTTTGCTCGTAGGCCCCGATGGCCATGGGGTAGTACTTCCCGAGAGGCCGATCGGTGCCGATGTTGAAGTTGTTGGCAACCTCAATGACGGCATCAAATCCAACGATGTCCTGCAGTTGAACCGCCACCGTGTTGAGTGAGTTCTTCAGGGCATCGGCCAGGGAGATGTTGCCGTAATACTTGTTGCCGAAGTTTTTGGGGCAGTAGCCGTTCCAGCACCGCTTGGCATCAAACACTTTGGTTTCGGGCTTCATGCCCCGATCAATGGCCGCGGCGTAGGGAAACAGCTTGAAGGTGGAGCCCGGAGAGCGCAGCGCCAGGATGGTGCGGTTGAACTGACTCTTGGAGAAATCCTTGCCGCCCACCATCACCCGCACCAGTCCGTTGCCGGGATCGATCGAGACCATCGCCCCTTCTGTGTCGAAGGGGGCATTGGCTCGAATCACCTGCTGAGCTTTCTTTTGCCAGTCGAGATTCAGGCTGGTGCGCACCTTGACCCCACCCACCTCCAGTTGTTCGGGGGTTAAGAATTTGGGCAGCTCCTGGGCAATCCAGGTGGTGAAGTAAGGCGCTGAACTGTTGAAGTACTTGGGTGTTGCGGGCTTCAGGCCGAGGGGGCTGTTGCGACCGCGCTCTGCCTCGCTGGCGGAGATGAATCCGGACTGGGCCATGCGGTCCAGAACGATCGAGCGCTGTTCCTTGGCCAGATCCGGGTTCACCAGGGGTGAATAAATCGATGGCGCCGGCGGCAGCCCAGCGATCATGGCTGCCTCAGGAACCGTGAGCTGCTCCGGGGTTTTGGAGAAGTAGATCCAGGCCGCATCGGCGACGCCATAGGCGCCGGAGCCCAGGTAGACGTAGTTGAGGTACTGCTCGAGGATCTGTTGCTTGCTCAGCTGGCGCTCCAGCTTCATGGCCAGAGCCGCTTCCTTGAGTTTTCGCGTGATCGTGCGGTCTTGGCTCAAGAAGACGGTTCGAGCCAGCTGCTGGGTGATGGTGCTGGCCCCTTCCCGAACCGCCCCTTGGCGGACATTGGTGACGATGGCCCTGGCGATGCCCCAGCCATCAACACCGTCGTGCTGATAGAAGCGACGGTCTTCGGCAGCGATGAACGCCTCAGCCACCGTTGGCGGCATCGCACCGGGTTTCACCTTCTCCCGCGTGGCTGGCCCCAGCTTCTGGATCACCTTGCCGTTGGTGGAGAGCAGGGTGATCGTTCCCGGCCGATTGAAGCTGGCTATCCCCCGGGCATCCGGAAGCGTGGCATCCACCAGTTCCGTCAGGGCGCGCATGCTTAGAGCAGCGCCCACGCCCACTGCAGCTGCTGTGCCAGCGATCAGTGCCCAGTGCAGGCGGGAACGGTTCACATCACCTGGGTCAACGGGCTATGGCCCACGGCCAGAGCGGTTACCAGCATGCCGAGCACCAGGAAGGGCTGGGCACTGGCCTGATATTTCACGTCAAAGGCCACGGGGTCTCTCAGCAACCAGATGTCCTGGAAGGTGATCTGGGGAACGATCAACAGAACCAGTAGAACCGCTGCAAAATGCTGGCCGATCCCGATCAAGACGGCAACCATCGCCAGCTGAAAAACATCGATCATCGCGGCGCTGATCCAACTGGCGCGCTTGATGCCGAACACCACCGGCAACGATTGAAGACCGAGTTCAAGGTCGCCCTCAACGCTCTTGAAGTCGTTGACGACAGCAATGCCAAGGCCCGCAAGGCTGTAGGCCAGGGTGAGCAGTGCAGTGCCCCAGGTCAGCTGCCCAAACAGGGCCTGGCCGGCCCACCAGGGCAGGGCGATGTAGCTGGCGCCGAGGGCGTAGTTCCCCAGCCAACCGTTCTGCTTCAGCTTCAGCGGAGGTGCTGAATAGATGTAGCTCACAAACGAGCCACCCAGCGCCAGCAGAAACACCACAGGGGTGGTGTGGTCGGCCCAGAGGTCGAGTCCGTAGGACACGCCCAAACCGGCGAGCAGCAGCACCCAGATCTGCAGCTTCACCTGGCCCAGTGGAATCGCTCCCGACGGGATTGGCCGATACGGCTCGTTAATCGCGTCGATCTCGCGGTCGTAGTAGTCGTTGATGGTCTGGGTGAAGCCCGCCAGCAGGGGGCCGCTCATCAACATGCAGGCAAAGGCGGCGAGCACGTGATCCACACGCCACTCGTAGTTGCCGCTGGCTGCAGCACCACAGACCACCCCCCAGATCAAGGGGATCCAGGTGACCGGTTTCATCAGCTGCAGCCGCAGCTTCCAGATGTTGGTGGTGCCTGAGGCACCTTTCATCCCAAGCAGCTGACGCGCGTCGCTCACAGAGAAAGTCCTCAGGCGGCGGCGATTTCATCTTCGAAGAACCAGCTGGTGGAGCCATCGCTGAGCTCAACAACCACACCGATTCCTTTGCCGTCGACGGTGCGGAAATCCTTCACCGTGCCGTTGGCATCCTTCTTCAGAAGGTCAACCATGGCCTGGGGAATGCGATCACGCACGCGGGTCACGCGAACCTTGGAGCCGATCGAAATGGCGTCAGCCTGGGACATGGCCTGCGAGGCTTGGAGAGTGGCGCAACCCTAACAGTCGCTTTTGCGCCGAATCGATGGTTGCTCTGCGTCTGATTCCTTGCCTGGATGTCGCCCGGGGACGGGTGGTGAAAGGTGTCAATTTCGTTGGCCTGCGCGATGCCGGCGATCCAGTGGAGCTGGCTTGCCGTTACAGCCGGGCAGGGGCGGATGAACTCGTTTTCCTCGATATTGCAGCCAGTCATGAGGGGCGCGGCACCCTGATCGACATGGTGCGTCGCACAGCTGAATCGGTCACGATTCCTTTCACGGTTGGCGGTGGCATCAGCACCGTTGAAGGGATTACCGAGTTGTTGCGGGCCGGTGCCGACAAGGTGAGTCTCAACTCCTCGGCGGTGCGGCGGCCTGAGCTGGTGCGAGAGGGGGCCGATCAGTTCGGCTGCCAGTGCATCGTCGTGGCCATTGATGCCCGTCGTCGTGATGCCGGCGGCTGGGATGTGTACGTGAAGGGAGGCCGCGAGAACACGGGCCTCGATGTTGTGGAGTGGGCCCAGCGGGTGGCTGGCCTCGGGGCTGGAGAGATCCTGCTCACCTCCATGGATGGTGATGGCACCCAGGCTGGTTATGACCTCGCCCTGACCAGGGCCGTGGCCGATGCGGTCCCCATCCCGGTGATCGCCTCCGGTGGTGCGGGTTGCCTGGATCACATCGCTGAGGCGTTGGACGTGGGCCCCGAGGGAGGCCATGCTTCCGCAGCCTTGTTGGCCTCGTTGCTGCACGACGGTGTTCTCACCGTGGAACAGATCAAGCAAGATCTGCTTTCCCGTGGCCTGACGATCCGTCCATGAAGCCTGGTGATCCCGCGGCGGTGGAACAGCTGTTTGACGCTGTCGCTCCCCGCTACGACCGCCTCAACGATGTGCTCAGTTTCGGGTTGCATCGCCAGTGGAAACGTCAGTTGGTGCGCGCCCTCAAGCCGACTGCTGGCGAGCATTGGCTGGATCTGTGCTGCGGGACGGGGGACCTGGCCTTGGAACTGGGGCGCTGGGTCCGCCCCGCTGGTGCGGTGACCGGTCTGGATGCCGCCGCTGCTCCGCTTGAGCGCGCCCGCCAGCGCCAGCGCCAGCAGCCTTGGTTGCCGGTGACCTTCCAGCAAGGGGATGCCCTCGACACCGGACTGCCCAGTGCCTGCGCTGATGGTGCGGTGATGGCCTACGGATTGCGCAATCTCGCGGACCCCCTGCAGGGGCTGAAGGAACTGCGCCGGCTCTTGAAGCCCGGCGGGCGTGCCGGGGTGTTGGATTTCAACCGTCTGCCCCAGAGCGGCGCGGCGGCTGCCTTTCAGCGCTTTTATCTGCGTCGCCTGGTGGTTCCCGCTGCCGCCTCTGTGGGCTTACGGGAGGAATACGCCTACCTGGAGAAAAGCCTGGAGCACTTTCCTGCGGGGCCTGAACAGGAGCGGCTGGCACGGCAGGCGGGATTTGCCGAAGCGAACCACCGCTCGCTCGTGGCCGGGCAGATGGGCGTTTTGATCCTTAGGGCATGAATCTTCACCTGCGTCGCTTGCGACACACCCCGCTGCTGACGTAGGAAAGCTGAAGAGAACGTTAAGGGGAGGTTCCGGTTTGGCGTTTCCGCTGCCGAAGCTGCTGCCCCGCATTGAAGAGCTGCTTCAGGAAGTGCAGTGGCTGGATGGCCTGATCCTGATCACCGATTCCGACCGCGCCTGTTTCGTCTCCTTCTCGCAGGTGGATCCACTGTTGCGTCGCCTGCGCCAGCGCCCCAAGGGCCCTGAGGTCGCTGAAAAGCTCTGCATGTCCTTACTGGATTGCCATGGCAAGGGGGGTGCAAAGCCAGTCCTGGTCTTTCAGGGGGATGGCAGTTTCTGGCTCGGAATGATTGGTCCCAGCGGCAACAATCCGCATCGCCATCACGCCATCGCGCACCTGCACCGTTGCCTGGCTTTGGAGGGCTGACCGGCCACTGGGCAGAATCGGAACCCAGGACGCCCCGGCCCAGTGCATTTTCAGGACATCATCAGCACGCTCAACCGGTTCTGGGCAGACCAGGGATGTCTGTTGCTGCAGCCCTACGACACCGAAAAGGGTGCCGGCACCATGAGCCCCCACACGGTGCTCCGGGCCATTGGCCCGGAGCCCTGGGCCGTGGCCTATCCCGAACCCTGCCGTCGCCCCACCGATGGCCGTTATGGCGACAACCCCAACCGGGCCCAGCACTATTTCCAGTACCAGGTGCTGATCAAGCCATCCCCAGATGGCATCCAGGAGACCTATCTGGCGTCACTGGAGGCGTTGGGCATCAAGGCCGCTGACCACGACATCCGTTTCGTCGAAGACAACTGGGAGTCTCCAACCCTCGGCGCCTGGGGTGTGGGCTGGGAAGTGTGGCTCGACGGCATGGAGGTGACCCAGTTCACCTATTTCCAGCAGTGCGGCGGCATCGATTGCAAGCCCGTTTCGATTGAGATCACCTACGGGCTCGAGCGGCTGGCCATGTACCTCCAAGACGTGGAAAGCATCTGGGACCTCAGCTGGAACAGTGAGCGCAGTTACGGCGAGATCTGGCTGCCGTTTGAAAAGGGGCAGTGCCACTTCAACTTTGAGGCCTCCAATCCCGAGCGGCTCAAGCAGTTGTTCGCCATCTATGAAGCGGAAGCGGCAGATCTGATCGAGAAGCAGCTGCCGGCACCGGCCTTGGATTTCGTTCTGAAGTGCAGCCACACCTTCAACCTGCTGGAGGCCCGTGGCGTGATTTCCGTGACGGAGCGCACCGCCACCATTGGCCGCATCCGCAACCTGGCCCGCAAGGTGGCCGAGGCCTGGCTGGCGGAACGGGACGCCCTTGGTTTCCCGCTCTTGAAAGGGGGAACTCTCGAGACAGCGGCCTGATGGTTTCTGCGTCGACGTCGTTCTGCTGATGCCATTGCCCTCTGTCTTCTGGCGCTCTTTGTGCTTCGAGGGGTGCTGTGGGGGGCGCCAACGCCGAGCCGATCCGATCCATCTCGCCTGATCCAGACGCCACCGGCGGCCGTGGCGATCAGCGGGCGCTTGCTTGCCGATGTGCGCCGTTTTCCCTCGGGGTGTTCCGGTCTGTTGGAGGTGGATCGGGTTGAGGCTCGTCGGGTCGACGGGCGAACCGAGCTGGAGTTGCCTGAGTGCCCTGCACCCCTGCTGCAGGGCTGGCGAGTCCAGGCCACGGGGGTGTTGAGGCGTCCGCTGCCAGCGGCGCACCCGCTGTTGCCGGGATCGGCAGAACGTCTGGCCCGCCAAGGCAGTTGGAGTCAGCTGCGTGTCGAGAGCATCGAAGTGCTGCAGCGTCCATGGACGCCGTTGGCTGATCTGCGGCGCGATGTTGCTCAACGTCTGCAACAGGCCGTGGGGCCGCGGCGGGGCGGTTTCCTGGCTGCTCTGGTGCTGGGCAGCGCCCAGGTGCAGCTCCCGGAAGACATCCGAGCGGCGTTCCGCATGGCCGGCTTGTCCCATGCCCTGGCGGCATCGGGTTTTCACCTCTCCGTACTGCTCGGCAGTGTGCTGATGCTGGCCCGCCGCTGGCCTCCTGGCCTGCGGCTTCCCCTTGCGGCCACGGCGCTGCTGCTGTTTCTCTGCCTTGCTGGAGCCCAGCCATCGGTGGTGCGGGCGGTGCTGATGGCTGCGATGGCCTTGCTGACTCGAGAGGCAGGTCATCACAGCCGTCCAGTCGGTGTGTTGTTGTTGACGCTCAGCGGCATGTTGCTGTTGCGCCCGGCCTGGGCCCTATCGATTGGTTTTCAACTCAGTGCGGCGGCCACCGCTGGGCTGATCCTGACGGCTCCTCGTCTCGAGAACGCTGTTCAAGCGTGGTTGCCGGATCGCTGCCAGGGCCTGGCAGCAGCGTTGTCCATTCCTCTGGCGGCCTTGCTCTGGACGCTGCCGCTGCAGTTGCTCCACTTCGGTGCCATGCCGGTGTACGCCCTGGTGGCCAACCTTCTCGTTGGCCCGCTGCTGGCGCCGCTCACGCTGCTGGCCATGCTCTCGGCACTGTTGGTTCTCATGGGGCCTACGGCTGTGCTGCCCCTGCTGCTGTGGCCCATTCATCAGTTGGCGGGCCTGGTGATCACCATGGCCAGCTGGATCAGCCACTGGCCTGGGGCTCAACTGCTCACCGGACGTCCCCAGATGTGGGTGGTTGCCGTGCTGGTGCTGGGCTTGCTGCCATGGTTGCTGGGGGCAGGGCCCTGTCGCCGCTGCTGGTCGTTGATCCCCCTGGCAACCGCCCTGCTCGTCCACGGCCTCGTGCAGTTGGGCGATGGTTTGGTGACGGTGGAGCGGTTTGATCGTCACTGGTTGCTGGCTCGCCATCGTGGGCGTGCCGCTCTGGTGAGCACCCATGGCGATGCGCGCAGTTGCCGGATGGCCAAGAAGCTCGCCGCTGTGCACGGCCACGCCCGTCTGGACTGGGTGCTGCTTTTGGATCCTGTGGCCACAGACGTGCTGGCCTGCTGGCAAGCGCTGGCCCACCGCGTTGAGGCTCCCCAGCAAGGCCAAGCTCCCATCGCCATCGGCCAGGTGCTGCGGAGCGATGGCCTCTCGGTGCAGCGCCTGCAGTCTCGCTCTGGCGCACTGATGATGCGGGTGGGGCATCAGCGCTGGCAGCTGGTCCCAAGCCCTCAGGCACTGTGGGCACTGCAGCAACGGCAGCGATCAGAACCCCAGGACTTGATCACCGGAACCTGGCTGGGGTTTAAGCCTTCCGCCCCCCAGCGCCGTTGGCTTCTGAAGCATGGAGCGGGTTCCCGGGTCGTCGGCCTTTAAACTGCGGGGACGCCCGATGGCGTGTGGAGAGGTGGCAGAGTCCGGTTGATCGCGCACGACTCGAAATCGTGTAGGGGTAACACCCTCGTGGGTTCGAATCCCACCCTCTCCGTTCCAAGTACTTCCGCGAAGGGTCGTCTTCGTCCGTAATCGACTGCCCTGCAATGGATCTGGGCGAATTTAAAGCACGTAGTCGTTCGCAAGAGGACGTCTATGTCCAAATCCTGTGATGGGGTATGTGATGGGGTATTTCTCTTGCGTGATGGGGTATAAATTCTGTGATGGGGTATTGCTCGAATGGCACTTACAGACAGTGGTCTGAAGGCACTGCTTCCTAAGGAGAAGAAGTATCGCGTTTCAGTAGGCGATGCCCTGTATGTGCTCGTTTACCCGAATGGTGGCAAGTACTTCGTCTGGAAATATCGGTTTCCTCCAAACCGATCAGGTCAGTTCCGGGACTACCAAATCGGTCCTTATGGGAAGGGTCCAGGGAAGTGGACCCTCAAGCAGGCAAAGGACGAGGTCATTCGTCTGGATCAACTCCGCAAAGCAGGTGAGGACCCTCGTCTCCTGAAGTCGGAGAGCAAGAAGGAACTGATCAAGCAGGCGACAACCCCTTCATTGATCAAGGCAGCAGAGGGGTTCCTGGATCGATCCAAGAGCAAACCCAGCACGGTCAAGGACTACCGCAACATGCTGTTCAACCAAGTGCTGCCTGTACTTGGTCCTGACACTCCTGTGAACCGTTTGGAGTGGAGCAATGGGGGTAGGCAGCAAGTCTTGTCCCTTAAGGAATCCATTGAGGAGAGAGGGTCTCTGTATCAGTCGGACAAGTGCCTGATGGTGATGAGGGGGATGTTCGACTACGCAATCGACAGGGGTTGGATGCAACCTCCCAACCCTGCAATGGGGTCGAAGCAGGCGAAGTCAAAGCACAAACCCAAACCCAACCCTTCCTTGGAGTGGGGGCAGTTACCCAAGTTCTTTGAGGACCTGGAACGCAATGAACCAGGTGCCTCTCTGGTGACCTTGCTTGCGGTCAAGGTTCTGGTGATGACCTTCTTGCGTGGTGGATCACTCACTCCTGCTCGGTGGGAGGAGTTCGACCTCAAGAAGGACCTATGGACGATTCCTGCTGACCGGATGAAGACGGGTAGAGAGCATCAGGTCCCTTTGACAGACCCTTTCAAAGACGTTCTCAAGAAACTTCGATCATTCAACGGTGACCAAGAGTTTGTGTTCTTCAGTCCCCGAGGTCGGACGTTTCAGCACATCCATCGGGACTCCTTAAACAATCACCTCAAGAACATGGGATACAAGGGTCTGACCACTGCTCATGGGTTCAGGCACCTTGCTCTGACTGCTGGTCAAGAGGTGCTCAAGGTCGACCACGAAATTATCCAGAGGCAGATGGCACACACCTTTGGAGACAAGATCCGTGGTTCCTATGACAAGAGTCAGATGATGGAGGAACGACGGGACTTCATGGTTGCCTGGTCTGATGCCCTAGTGGAACAAGGGTTAATCACATAAAAGTATCGATGATTACTCATGCCGGTTATCACCTCCTGACGGTTATCACTAAAGACCATTGCTCACAGAAAGCACAACGTTAACTTTACGGTTAACAGACTTTAGTTGTAGTTCGGTGGATTTACTTCAACGAATGAGGATTGTTGGTAGCGGATTAATCATTGCTGCCTATTTCATCACTCTGAATCTTGATGTTGTGACTGGTGTTGCTGTTCACCTGGCAGCAATGATTATCTCAGTGCCTTATTTCATTAAATCGAAGGCATGGGATGTTGTGATCATGATGACTTTCCTGATGACGATAGGGGCAGGAAGACTTACGACTGCGGCGATATAATCAATCTCTTTTTAGTTGCGCAAAGTTGTCGACCAGTTCTATCTGACAAAGAGGTTGGTAGGGATCTTCTGCGCGACTTGGTGTATGACGGAAAATTTTGAGATGCTTCTTGTCTGCTGCCAGATATAAACCACCTTCACCACACATGCAGATCTCAAAGTCCTGCGTCTCATTTCTGCTGATAACGATCTGTCTATTGCCGTCTTCTAGTCTCTTAAAGTCCATAAGTTTAACGTATATTCTATACTAATTATATCGCAAATTTGTCTGTTAATCCGTTATTCTGTTGTATTGGATTCAATTAAAAACCTTTTTAAATATACTTGCGTGATGCATCTAAGTCTGCACTCTAAAGAAAAAAGTGCCGCAGAGATGCAGATTTATATAAATAATAGTGTGCCTGACTTTATTTTACCTTATATTATCTAAAAACAGGGGATTTTGTTGAGTTTGCACAAAAAATCCCCTCCCAAAAATGGAAGGGGAAATCATGACAGAAAGGAAGGGGTTCTGTTCGTATTTAGCGGAACTAGTTGGAGACTACAAGTCAAAACTTGACGATGAGAATCTTGACTGGTTACATCCTTTTTTAGAAGAGGAACTCTGCAAACAAGAAACCAAATTACGAAACATCAGGGAAGCAAGTTTATGCGTACACTACCAAAAGGAAAGCAAATCACCGTCCATTTCAGCGAAGACGAACTTTGCCTTTTAGAAGCATTTGATCTTATGCGGAAGAAAGAGTATTCCACTCGTTCTGCGTGGATCAAAAACAAGATCTATAAGGCACTGCCTGAAACAGTCCAAGAGAATATGATGGTTGCCTCATGAGTAAGCAAGTTAAGGTTGACGATCCAACTAATTCAATGTTGTTGGAGTTATCAAAGAAGCATGCCATGACTCCAACTGCAGTGTTGGAAAGTTTGGTGGCAATGATGTATCAGCAGATGAAGAGGACCGGTAAGAAGGTTCTCTAACCGTGTTCCAACAGATTAACGAATTAACAAACCCAATCGAGGTAAAAGATGTATTCAGATCCAAATGAAAGAAACATGAGAGACATGCGTCAGTGGAACCCACTTATTGGAAAGGTTTTCTGGCAAACCCACCCTGATGATTCCAAGCAAGGTAGGACCATTCGGATGCAATAAAATATTTTTGCGGACAAAATTACGCCACAAATAACCAATTGGATTGTCTCCACGAAACCAGATGGAATGGAGGAGATTAATCCAAGACTGCTGAGTTCACTGACAATGCAAAATGCTTTCTCTAGTGGTCTTCATTAGTTCACTGCAGGGAAGGGCATGGACAAGGAAATCGAACCTTCAGTATTCGAAGGAGTGCTAACAATCATTTTTGAAGTTGCAGCAATAATGACTAAGAAAAGAAAGAGCAAAAGCAAAAGGGTGAAGGCAATTTCCCCTGATCAAATAGACAAGACTGTTGATGCTCCGAGTGCTGATAAACCTGAATCAGATGAGAACCTGATTTATGTCGGAGGTAATGCTCTGTATCATGAAGCAAAAGAGAACGGCAAGTACCCGACTAAGTCGTTTAAAGAATTTCGTGAGCAAGCAAACTTATCCCTTCTTTCTGAGAAAAAAAGTCGTAGGAAGAAGAAGGGGAAAAGACCAGGAGCAGAACCAATGGATGATCGTTCTCAGAAAATTCGAGATCTGAAAAATGACGACTCCATTTGGAAAGGACTGGAGTAGGGAATCGGGATAAAATCGATCCAACTACACCCTTGATGCATGGGTCTCCGTTCGGAACTCTGGGACCTGACCAAGATCCTGGTCAAGTTTCCGTTCTCGATGCTCAAAGCAGTTTGGGAGGGAGTGACGGAAGGTCTGCAGGAGGGTTTCGAAGAGGGTCGGAAGAAGGACAAGAGGGACAAACTGTTAACAGGAGACCTGAGTGATCCCGCGTGGAAGTCGGTTGGTGCCTCCACATACAAGTGGGTCTCTCCCAGCAAGGCACTTGCTGCTGCTCCAGAGTTGGAGGAGGCAAAGGTTGCCCCCAAGGAACCAGAGATCGACGTTCTAGAGGAGGAGCAGCGTCCACTCCTCTGTGAGAAGTTTCTGGTCAAGGACTACCTCCTGATCGATTACGTCGACAAGTCAGGCAATGCCACCAGGAGGCGTATCCGTGTTGAGGAGGTCTATGCCTATGACGACGGGGTCTTCGTCCTTCGTGCATGGTGCCTTCTTCGCAAGGGGTATCGGACCTTTGTCAGCACCCGTCTAAAGGGATGTCGTGATGCCTTCTCCAAAGAGACCATCTATGACCTTCTCTTCCGTCTGAAGCAACGTTCGCATTCAGATCCAGGGAACGTCGCCAAGGAGATCCTTGAGGACCTGACCCTGGAGATCGGTATCGCCATCTACTCGTTGATGAACTACTCAACGGGCAAGGGGTATGAGAAGCGATACGTCAGCGGAAAGAAGAAGACTGCTTTGGTGGATTGGGTTTTGGGGCAATCCATGGTGCAATCTCTGCTGGCGACTCTGGATGCCGATAAGCGCAGCGAAGTGGAGGACTTGATTAGGGAGTCCATCGGTGAGCAGAAGGTCACCCAGAGCAGTTATGAGACCTATGCCCGGGCAATGAAGAGGAGTCGATCTTCCTATGACCGTTATGAGGTCAGACGACAGGACCTCATTCTCTTTGTGGAGGAGACCCTGGAAGGTGAAGGTGCCAAGGACACTGCGGTCACCCGTCTTAGGGAGGATCTTCTAGATCCGTCCTTCCGAATCGGGAAGGAGATGGACAAGGAGAAGTTCCAGAAGGAGTTCGACAAGGTCAAGAAGAACTCCAAGAAGGCAGAGCAGAAGTACAAGAGCAAGAAGAAGGAAGAGGTCGTCTCCAAGCGATACAGACGCTATGAGCGTGGTGAACCTGCTCGTCTTCTTGCTCTGGAGGTTGCACTGCGGTGTCTGGAGGACTCCCTTGATGATGAACGTGTCCTCATTGGCAAGGACGAATTCGAGGAACGGATCAGGGGTGAGGTCGCCCAATCGTTCAAGGCGGAAGAGTTGAAGCAGGCAGGTGAGATGTTCCGTAAGCGGGTTGGACACGGCATCAGCACTGCCTACTGTGCCTTTGGATTACGCAAGGCAAACCGTTCCTGGTTCACGGATTCAACGGGTAAGTCCTGGTTGGATCTTCAGACCCGTAACAAGGCGGACTGATCGAAGCAAACACGAGGGTGTGGGAGGCACCACAAGGATTTCCGAACGGTCAAGGACAACGCGCATTCGCATTGAATGGTTTCTCTCCCTCAACTGAGGGAGGGCAAACCCCAGACGCAGAGGCGACAATGGGAGGAAGCGACTAGTCCCAGTGACCGACTCAGCGACCTTCACCACCCCCGAAGCAGGCGATGAGGACTTGGGGGATCTGCTGCTGGAGGTGCTCCCTGGCGATGGCAGCAAGATGGGCAACCAGACAGCACGACAGCAGTTGAAGAGGTCTCCTCAGAGAAGTTACAGAGAGATGGGGGCAACGGAGCATGGGGGCATTGGTTAACAAACCGCCTTAAGGGTTGCCACTCAGATCCCGTAAGGTTCATACAGAGGGTACGCAGACACCAAGTGCAGACAAAGGTCTGCGAAGAAAAGGTGCCAGATCTATACAAGTGGACCATACTGTGTAACAACAGCACTCCTCAAGGATGAACGGTCTGCTTGCTGCGATGGCGGTTGCAAACCCTGTAATCACTGCACTTCTGACAATTATTGTCTTCTTAGAAAAAGACAAATTACGGAAAAGATCCGTAGACATTGAAACAGCACTTAAAGATGGAAATGCGTCAGTCGTCAAGACTATTGAGGCACAGAAGCAGGACTTCACAAATATCGCTGACAGATTAGAAGCACTATCTAAAGATTCAGAAAAGTCAGCAGCAACCTTTATTGGACTCTCAACCGCCCTTACGGATAGTTCGGCAGTGAGCGCAAAAGCACTTGGAGGCGTAACTGAAGGACTTCAGTTACATGCCACATCAGTGGCAGAATTGGTTACGGATCTTTCAACAAAGGTCTCCACAGCAAGTACTACAGCGATTGGAGAACTAGGCAAGAAGACAGCGGATGCGATCAATAAAGTTGCCGATCAGGTCGCCAGGGTTGAGGCAGCACAAGTCGCCAGCAAGGAGGCATCAACTCTTGCAGTCAGCGAACTAGGCACAAAGAATGCCGAGTCATTGCTGGCAGTGAGTGAAGAAATCAAAAAGGTTGAGGCAGCACAAGTCGCCAGCAAGGAGGCATCTACCCAGGCAATTTCTGAACTAACACTCAAGAACACAGATTTATCAACTAAGTTTAGTGATACAAGTGCCAATGCAATTGATGAACTGAGCAATAAGACAGCAGAAATACTCAAGTCAGTGACAGAACAAGTTGCCAGGGTTGAGGCAACACAAGTCGCCAGCAAGGAAGTATCATTGCAGGCGATTGCTGATCTCGCAACAAAGACCTCAGAATCACTGAAACAGATTGCAGAAGAAGTGAAGCGTGTAGAGACAGCACAAGCAGAATCAGCAAAAACTTCCTCAGATTTGATTGCAAAACTAACTCTAGAAATCAGTCATACGAGTAAATCAATCAAGGAATTACAGGAAACACTCAAGAGTACCGTGACACTTTGAAGAAATGTCTAGAACACTAAGCGAGCGATATCTTCTCTATCTGAGAGATATGAGCAAGAAGGTTGTGTTTGGTTCTGGCGCAGCGGGCGACTATTCACAGGTCCTAATAACAACATCACGCAGGAAATCGCAAAAGAAGTTCCAACGCATAACTGATTTGCACTTGAATCAGGTTATGAGTAGTGGAACTGAGGGATATCGAAGAGAATTAGATCAGGAAAAGATAGGCAACGGAATTTTCTGTGGTGTAGGGATCCTTGCTGGCACCTACACAAAGCGCGTTGGTAGTAAAAGCAATCTGCGATTAATTGCTGCCCCGACGATCTACGGTCAGGTTGTCTTTGAGGACAGTGGGGAGGCGGAAGTTACAGAGTGGGTAGTGAACTATGACATTGCAACTGCTCTTATCGGGAGAAATGCCGATGAAGAAGAAGAAGCATATGCTGCGTTTGACCCCGAAGCAAGTCAGACGGGAGGTCAGATCGTTCAAGAGATTGAGGATATATTAGAAAGTGTTAGCACCAAGGATCTTGGCAGTGTGCTTCCGCTATCGGAGAAGTATTTAAGTGGTTTCAAGGAAATCACAGAAACCACTTGCGAACGAGTTGAGACTCCCTTGCACTGTGTAGAAGCAGCGATTGAAGCGAGGGATGTTCAAAAGGTTAGAAAATTCTTTTTCTGCCCTGGAGACTGGATATTTTTTGCTCCTGTTCCTCCTGGACTCAGCACATATAGAGCACTGGACGATCTTGCGAGGGAGGTGGGGTCATGACGACAACACTGGAGCGATTACTAGAGTCTGTATTCAGCGGCAAGAAGTTTGAGTCAGAACACACACCAGTTACTGAGGAGCAAATCTTCAATATCCTCGCGAGACTTCCATACTCACTGTCTAAATCCCAGCGGACGGCAATCTATCGAGCACTAAGAAATGATATTTCCTACATCCAAGGACCTCCTGGTACAGGTAAGTCATTTACGATTTCTGCGCTTGCGATAGCGGCAGGTGAACTAGGTCTGAAGGTTCTTGTTGCGTCACAAAAGACTCCAGCGGTTGACATTGTTTACGAGAAGGTAACAGAGGTACTGGGGGACGCTGCGTGTCTGTATATCTCGGATGATCAACAACGAAAACAGAACACCCGAGGAATTATTGACCGCTTACTAAGCAAGGCAACGGATTATCAGACAACAAGTGAAGAGAGTGAACTCAGACGTCTGTCTGACCATGTGGATAATCTCGTTGCGGAGCGACTTGACTACGCAAAGAGAATTCAGGAGTATGAATCAGAATTGCGTCATTATTATGATACGAATCAAGTAGCACAAGATTCTCGCCAAGTACTTAAAGAGGACTTTGGTCTGCCCGAGATTTCGGTAAAAAAGATTAATCTGCTGCGAGGGAACGAGACTAAAGAAAAGGCAAAGTTGCTACTCAATGAGTGCCGAAGTATTCGGGAAGAGTCAAGAAAGTCTGGCGGAACGACTACACTTGAGAATGGAGCGCGATTGAAGATTCTCTCAAGTGCTGTACTACGAGCACTTGATTTTGAAATTGAGTACTACAAAAAGTACCAAGAAGAAATTCTTGTTAGGACATTAACTTACTCTTCCAACCTTGCAGATGCCCAGGCAATACAACGAGTAATTAAGGGGCAACCTCTTGAGGTCACACGCAAGACATTTGACAGAAGGAATTCAGAGTTATACCCGAGAGACCCAAAGGATTCAGTTTTAGCAGAGTACCTGGCATCGCATCACTCTGTACGAATCAACAAACTTCTGCAAGGCAAGGAGTATAGAGATGCTTTAGATGCGTTTCACAGAAGACTTAGGTGGAAGAATGCCAGAAGAGCAAGGTCCGCAAACGCCAAGATTAATTTTGACCTTCTTTTTAAAATCTTTCCGATTGTGATGGGAGAAATCAAGTCTTTGCATCCTTATTTGCCCTTCAAAGAAGAGTCAATTGATCTACTGATACTGGACGAAGCATCACAAGTCAATCTCGCAGAGATCTTCCCCATCCTATTTAGGGCAAAAAGATTCTGCATTGTTGGTGACCACAATCAACTTGGGATCAAAGCAGGTGGCGTGATATTCATAAGTAAGGTTTTTGAGAAGTTGACTTGGCAAAAACAATTCGCTGGTCTTCCTGGATACCCCCTGGATTTTAAGTCAGCACAAGACAGGGATCTTCTGGTTTCTGAATCATCTATCCTTGATCTAATAAGAAATGATCTGAATCCTGTTACTGCTGCGCCAGTACTTCTTAACGAACACTTCAGATCGTTGCCCATGCTCGCTGAATTCACGAGCGAGCAGTTTTATAAAGATGAGAGTCCTGACTCGGGACTACGGATCATGACTGCAGTTCCTGATAAGAAAGCACTCAATGCATTTATGGATATAGAGGTATCAACTAAGAGAGAGGAGAACTCACAGATTAACAAAGGGGAAGTTGATAAGGCGTTTGAAGTGATTCAGTCATTTGCGAAGGTCTTGCCGACAGATCTCACTAGAGAGGTTTTTGAAATACCCCAATTGTATGGCAAACCGATTTCTGTAGGTGTCGTCTGCTTTATAAGAGAGCAAGTGAACTTTATGAAAGAGGAAGTCCTGCGTCGGTTGACCGACGAGCAGCAGGAACGGATATCACTGATGATCGGAACTCCAGAAGAATTCCAGGGCAATGAAAGGGATGTAATGATATTCACTCCTGCGATTGACGAAGAGCAAAAGAGATCAAAAGCATTTATGGAAGACCGACGTCGATTTAATGTCGCGACAAGCAGGGCAAAGTACTTTAAGTACTTTATTCATGGCAAACTTCCGTCAAACATGCTTCTAATGCAGCAGATGCTTACAAAGATGGGGCAAGGTAAGAGTGATATCAAAGAGATGGACAAAGGTTATCTTCCTATTGGTTGGACATACAAGAAGTCTGAATGCGAATCTAATTTTGAATTGGTTGTAGCAGGTGTACTTGAGGATCTCATCGCAAGAGAGTACCCCACTCAATTATCGCTCTACAACCAGGTTTATACCTGCGGATTCAGACTGGACTTTGTTGTGTATGACAAAACCACTAAAAAAGCGGTAGGGATTGAGGTTGATGGAAAACACCATTACTTTGATGATGGCAGTAGTTATACAGATGAACATCTAGAGCGGGCGAATGCTCTAAAAAGAGCGGACTGGTCAATCAAGTACTTGCCCTACTGGAACTGGTTCCAGGACGGTTGGATTGAGAGTGATGCCGCCGCAGCAAATGATTTGCGTGAATTTATTCGTGACTTCTTTGGGTAACGACTCATGGCAAGACAGCATGGGAACAAACAATATCTGCAAGTCCTTTTAGACAACGCTAAGTATCAGTTGCTTGAGCAATGCGCTCAAGAACGAGCAGTCAGAGTAAGTGCTCTTGCAAGAGATGCTGTCTATGAGTGGTTATCCAAGAATGTTGACCCAGAACTGTTCCAAGCGGCAAACCTGATTGACGATGCCACCTGGAAACAGTCAGTCAGAAACAGAGTGAAAGGAAGGATGGAGAACAAATTTACAAGTCTTGCAAGCGACCAACCAGCAAATCCCGAAAAATGACCGACTCAGCGCCAACCACACCCCTCCAGGACGCCAACGAACTGGGAGATCTCCTTCTTGAGGTCCTGCCGCCCGACGGAAGCACCCTCGGGAACCTGTCAGCACGTCAAGCACTGAGCAAAGTGGCGGAGCGAGAGGTCGGGGAAGAGGAATACGACCAGATCAGGGACAAGGCATTGCTGCTCGGCACCATCAAGAAGGGACGTGGACGTGGTGGATCCATTGCTCTGGGTGAAGGCATCGAGGGGGGCAGTCGCTACGAACCGCCTACCGCTCCAACCAGCGGCAGTGGCAGGGCGAAGAAAGAGTCTCCCGCCAAGGACTTCAAGGCAGTGCTTTGGGCATCAGCGGACAAACTCCGTGCCCAGATGGATGCTGCCGAATACAAGCATCTGGTCCTGGGACTGATCTTCCTCAAATACATCTCCGACACCTTCGTTGAGCAGCAGCAGAAGGTGCTGGCGACGGTGAGCAACCCAGAGTCCGACTACTACCTGGGCGATGACCCTGCCGACCACCAGGAGGCGCTGGAAGATCGGGACTACTACACCCAGGAGAACGTGTTCTGGGTGCCTGCTGATGCTCGCTGGGAATCGCTGAGGAACCAGGCAAAGCAACCCGACATCGGGCAACTGATCGACAGGGCACTGGTTGCCATCGAAAACGAGAACCCCACGCTTCGGGGGAAGTTGGACAAGCGGTTCGGTGCCGCCCAACTGGAACCAGGGCGGATGGGTGAACTGGTTGATCTCATATCCACCATCGGATTTGGCGAAGGCAAGAAGTCAGGAGATGTTCTGGGCGAGGTCTACGAGTATTTCCTTGGTCAGTTCGCCAGTGCTGAGGGCAAGAAGGGCGGTCAGTTCTATACGCCTGCCCATGTGGTGAAGACCCTGGTTGCCGTGCTGGCACCTCATAAGGGTCGGGTTTACGACCCCTGCTGTGGATCGGGCGGCATGTTCGTCCAGAGCGAGCGGTTCGTTGAAAGTCACGGCGGACGTCGTGACGACATCTCCATTTATGGGCAAGAGAGCAACCCCACCACCTGGCGGTTGGCAGCGATGAACCTGGCGATCCGTGGGTTTGCTGCTGACCTCGGACAGGAACCTGCTGACACCTTTGCTCGTGATCAGCACCCCGACCAGAAGTTCGACTACATCCTTGCCAACCCACCCTTCAACATTTCGGACTGGGGTGGGGAGAAATACGACAGCGACCCCCGCTGGACCTTTGGTCGTCCTCCTGCTGGGAATGCCAACTACGCCTGGTTACAGCACATGCTCTGGAAACTTCGCCCTGGTGGTGAAGCAGGTGTAGTGCTCGCCAATGGATCGATGAGTGCCAACACCAGCGGTGAAGGGCAGATCCGTGAGGCGATGGTTCGTGGTGATGCCGTGGAGGTGATGGTGGCGCTGCCTGGGCAGTTGTTCCTCAATACCCCCATACCTGTCTGTGTTTGGTTTTTGACCAACGACAAAACCCAGCGTGGTCGGGATAGGAGAGGGGAGACCTTGTTCATCGATGCCCGCCAAATGGGTTCAATGGTCAGTCGGGTGGAGCGAGTGCTCACCGATGAAGACATCGCCAAGGTTGCTGACACCGTTCATGCCTGGCGTGGTGATGGTGAGGTCGAGACCCCTTACGAGGATGTCTCTGGGTTCTGCTACTCCGCCAAGTTCGACGAGATCGAGAAGAACAGTTTTGTCCTCACCCCTGGTCGTTATGTGGGGGCAGCAGATCAGGAAGAAGACGACGAACCTTTTGACCAGAAGATGAAGCGCCTCACTACTCTGCTCAAGCAGCAGCAAGAAGAAGGGGCGAAGTTAGACCAACAGATTGCCGAGAATCTGAGGAGGGTTGGTTTTGAATCCTGATCAAAATGTAGAAGTGAAACTTGGTCAGATTGGCGATTTCAGAAATGGAGCAAACTTCTCCAAGAAGGACTTCGGCGATGGGTATGGAGTAGTGAATGTCAAGCAGTTGTTCAGGGGCAGATTTGCCTGCTTCCAGGATCTTGATCAGGTCATTTGCTCCTCCATTGCTAAACCTGAATCCCTATTTCTAAAGGACAACGATATTCTCTTTGCTCGATCCTCAGTTAAAAGAGAGGGGTCTGGACAGGTTGCCATTGTCAGAAGACCACCCAAGGATCTGATCTTCAGTGGTTTTATCATTAGGTATAGAGTTAGCGATGCCGACACCGCTATACCCGAATACCTGAACTACGTTCTTCGATCTCCAGAATATCGAGAACTCTTTCAGCGAATCGCCAATGGGACAACCATATTCAATCTATCTCAAGATGCTTTGGCGGATATCGATGTCTCTCTCCCTCCGCTGGCACACCAGAAGGCAATCGCTCATGTCCTCGGGACTCTCGACGACAAGATCGAACTCAATCGAAAGACGAACGAAACCCTTGAAGGTATAGCGAAGGCACTATTCAAGTCCTGGTTTGTAGACTTTGACCCTGTAAGAGCAAAGGCAGAAGGGCGATCGACTGGACTGCCTGATGAAATCAGCAAGTTGTTCCCAGATTCATTTGAGGAGTCGGAACTGGGTGAGATTCCGAGTGGATGGAGTCTCGCTGAAGCAGGCGATTGCTCTTTGGAGATTGAGTCGGGCAAGCGCCCCAAGGGAGGAATAAATAAAGGACTTGCTTCTGGAGTGCCATCTGTTGGCGCTGAAAGCGTTGATGCTGCTGGGTTGTTTGACTTTGGAAAGACCAAGTATGTTTCCGACGAGTTTGCTTCTTCTGTCACGAAGGGTTGGGTTCGTGAGTTAGACGTGGCGCTTTACAAAGATGGAGGAAAACCAGGAGAGTTCAAACCTCGAGTTGCTATTTACGGAAGTGATTTTCCGTTCCGAAGGTTTATGGTCAATGAGCACGTCTTCCTGCTCAGAAGCGTAGAACTTGGTCAATCATTTTTGTATCAACTTTTTGGGTCTGATTTGGTCCGTGAGCAAATCATTCACATGGGATCTTCAAAGGGGGCACAACCTGGTCTGAATCAGCAGGAGGTCAGATCTTCTGTGTTCGTGAAACCTGCCCAGTCGGTTCTCAAGGTCTTCGCCGAGGTGACGGAGGCACTCACGGCAAGGCAGTTTCATCTTGGAAAACAGAATCTTCTTCTTGAGCAGTTACGTGATGCCCTCCTGCCCCGCCTCATCTCTGGCGAACTAAGGGTCCCCGATGCCGAGAAGATGCTTGAGGAGGCAGGTGTCTGATGGCATTCATCTCAGAAGACGATCTGGAGCAGATGTCCCTGGAGTGGTTCCAGGAGATCGGATACACCTTTATCCATGGACCACTGCTTACTCCTGATGGAGAGACACCTGAGCGTGATGACTTCCGCCAAGTGGTGCTCACGGGTCGTCTTCGATCAGCACTGACGAAACTCAACCCAGGGGTGCCAGCGGCAACGATTGAGTCAGCAGTGCTTCAACTGGCGAATCCCAATACCCCTGGTCTGCTGCCCTCCAATCGTCAGTTCCATCGCTGGATGACGACGGGTCTGCCCATCACCTACTTGGATGGGAACCAAGAAGTCGGTATCCGCCTCAAGGTGATCGGGTTTGACGACCCCAAATCCAACGACTGGTTGGTGGTGAACCAGTTGGCGATCCAAGGTCCGAAGCACAACCGCCGTCCTGATGTTGTCGTCTACCTGAATGGTCTCCCGATAGCAGTTCTGGAACTGAAGAACCCTGCCGACGAGAAGGCAGATATCTGGGCAGCGTTCAACCAACTTCAGACCTACAAGGACAACATCCCCGACCTGTTCACCTCCAACGTGCTGATGGTGATCAGTGATGGCACCTATGCCCGTGTGGGATCGCTATCCGCTTCTAAGGAACGCTTCCAGCAGTGGCGGGTGATCGATGCCGAGCAGGACTTGGACCCACTTGGCAAGTTCCGTGAACTGGAGACGTTGATCCGTGGTCTGTTCGATCAGAAGCGACTGCTCGATTTCATCCGCTCCTTCTGCCTGTTTGAGGACGACGGCAAGATCATCAAGAAGATCGCTGCTTATCACCAGTTCCATGCCGTAAGAGCAGCAGTGGAGCGGGTGGCAGAAGCAAGCAAACCAGGCGGCGACCGAAAGGGTGGCGTGGTCTGGCACACCCAAGGTGCTGGCAAGAGCATTGAGATGGCATGTCTGGCGGGCAAGTTGCTCACCGACCCACGCCTCCAGAACCCAACGCTGGTGATGGTCACCGACCGCCAAGACCTTGATGGGCAGTTATTTGGGGTCTTCGCTGGAGCAGGGGATCTTCTTGGCGAGAACCCTCAGCAAGCAGACAGCAGGCAAGAACTACGGGACCTGCTCGCCAATCGACCCAGCGGCGGAATCATCTTCACCACGATCCAGAAGTTCGGCACTGAAGAGGGGGAAGACAAGTTCCCCACCCTGAGCGACCGCAACAACGTCGTGGTGATCTGTGATGAGGCACACAGGACCCAATACGGGTTCAAAGGACGCCTCGACACCAAAACGGGCGAGATCAAATACGGACTGGCAAAGGCACTCAGGGATGCCCTCCCCGAGGCAACCTTCCTTGCCTTCACAGGAACACCCATCTCCCAAGACGACCGTGACACCCAGGCGGTCTTTGGGCATTACGTCTCCGTCTACGACATCCAGCAGGCAGTGGAAGACGGCGCCACGGTGCCGATCTACTACGAGTCCCGACTAGCGAAGTTGGGGTTGAAGGAGAGCGTCCTCTCTGGCGTCGACGACCAAGTGGATGAACTCTTCAGCGATGAAGACGACATCCCTGCTGCTGAGCGAGCGAAGAGTCGGTGGGCAGCACTGGAGGCACTGGTGGGTGCTGAACCTCGCCTGAAGCAAGTAGCAGCAGATCTGGTCTCTCATTACGAGCAGAGATCCAAGACCCAACCAGGCAAGGCAATGGTTGTGGCAATGAGTCGGGATATCTGTGCCCGCCTTTATGACGCCATCGTTGCTCTACGACCTGATTGGCACGACACCGATACGAGCAAAGGTGCCCTCAAGGTCGTGATGACGGCATCGGCATCAGACGAGCAGCACCTTCAACCTCACCACACCAGCAAGCAGCAGAAGAAGGACTTGGAGAAGCGGTTTAAGGATCCTGCCGATCCCTTGAAGATCGTGATCGTCCGAGACATGTGGTTAACAGGTTTCGATGCCCCATGTATGGCGACCATGTATGTCGATAAACCGATGAAAGGGGCGAACCTTGCTCAGGCAATCGCCCGTGTGAACAGGGTTTTCAAGGACAAACCAGGTGGTCTGATCGTCGATTACATCGGCATCGCTCCTCAACTGAAGGAGGCATTGGCGACCTACACAGCAGCGAAGGGCAAAGGCAAACCCACCCTCGACACCAGCGAGGCGGTTCGGATCCTCAAGGAGCAACTCCAGATCGCCAAGGACATCCTTCACCCCGTCGATTGGAGCGGGTTCAGGGAGAAGGGCAAAGCACTTGAACTGATCTCCAACTGCCTGGATCACATCCTTGGCATTGCCGATGGCAAGCAGCGGTTCTGTGACACCGTTCTGAAGGTCACCAAGGCATTCGCCCTCTGTGGCACCACTGAAGAGGCGATGGCGGTCACCGAAGAGGTGGCGTTCCTTCAGGCAGTGAGAGCACCCCTGATCAAGGGTGATGGCAGCGGGTCAGGGGACCCAATCGATGTGAACTACGAACTCCAGCAACTGCTGTCTGAGTCGCTGGTGGCAGAGGGCGTCATGGATGTCTTCAAGGTTGCTGGTCTGAAGAACCCCGACATCAGCATCATGTCGGACCAGTTCCTGGCAGAGGTCGCCAAGATCCCCCAGAAGAACCTGGCGGTGGAACTGCTCCAGCGTCTGATCAAGGACGAACTGAAGACCAAGTTCAAGACCAACGTCGTCAAGCAGAAGCGGTTCAGTGAACTGCTGACGGCATCGCTGAACAAATACTCCAACCGTGCTGTCGAGGCGGCACAGGTGATCGCTGAGTTGATCGAGATGGCGAAAAAGTTCCGAGAGGAACTTGAGCGTGGTGTTGCTCTCGGTCTGACTGATGCCGAGCAGTCCTTCTATGACGCCTTGGCAGACAACCCGTCAGCACAGGAATTGATGAAGGAAGACGTGCTGGCGACCATGGCACGGGAACTGGCGGAGATGCTCAGACGTGACGCCACCATCGACTGGCAGTTCAAGGAGAACGTCAGAGCGAAACTCCGCCTCAAGATCAAGACGCTGCTCAAGCGATACAAATACCCGCCAGATCAACAGGTCACTGCCATTGATTTGGTGCTCCAGCAGGCAGAGACCCTGGGCGAGGACCTGGCGGAGGCGGGATGAGGAACTACTACCGAGTGATGCTGGGCAGAGGAAGCAAGTATGCAGATGTCTGTCGACAGCAGGGGTTTATTGGCGCGGGGTTCGACATCACGCAGGACCTGAAGGACTCCCTCCCAGAAAATTGGCGTGAGTTCAACCAGGAGTTCATCCCAATCTTTCTGGAGGTGAATCCCAGTAAGAGCAAGATCGCAGCGGGTCTGAGTTGTGGTGCTCTCTGGACGATCTCAAAGGGGATACAGGTGGGCGACATCGTGTTGTCCCCAAACGGGCAGGGGCGTTATTTCGTTGGCGAAGTGACGGGTCAATACCGCTTCGTCGCTGGTAGTGACCAACCGCATCAGCGGTCTGTTTCCTGGCATGAGGAACTCGTTGATCGATCCGACATGAGCGATTCGCTGCGCCACTCCGCAGGGTCGATTGGAACCGTCAGCAACATCTCCAAATACAGGGAGGAGTTAGAGCAACTGATCAAGGGTGAGGCGAAGACCCAGGCACTCGTTAGTCAGGATCCGACCGTCGAAGACGCCACTGTCTTTGCTTTGGAGAAGCACCTTGAGGACTTCTTGGTCGCTAACTGGTCCAGCACCCCTCTTGGCAGAACCCATGACCTCTATGAAACGGAGGAATCGAGTGGGCAGCAGTTCCCGACGGATACCGGTCCTATCGATCTACTCGCCATCAGCAAGGACAAGCAGGAGTTGCTTGTCGTCGAACTGAAGAGGGGACGTGCCAGCGATGCGGTGGTCGGACAGATCCAGCGATATATGGGTTACGTCAAAGAAGACGTTGCTGAAGACCACCAGAGGGTGCGAGGCGTGATCATCGCCTCGGACGATGACAAGCGGATAAGAAGAGCACTTCAGGTCGCTCAGGGCATCGACTTCTATCGCTACGAGGTCAAGTTCTCGCTGATTCCATCGTCATGACGGGTAACCCATCCCTGACAATCCCGGATTTGAGTTCCTGACCAAGTTCTATCTCGACGATGACCTTGGCAACTTCGTGGTCAAGGATTCACACATCGTCTGCTGCTCCAACTACAACAGCAGCGACAGCGTTCCATATAGAAGAAAGCAGAGGTCAGAACAGGCAGAGTCGACTAACGAAATAACGAAATAACGCCTTGCTACTGCTTGGATAAACGGTAAAACCGATCGGTACGTTTCTCTCTTTGATTAATGCTTACTGGTGCTGACATTCTTGCGAAGGTGAAGGAACTGGGGGACGTATCCAAGACCGAAATGGCAACTGCCTGCGGATACGTATCCAAGAAGAAAGACGGGTCTGACCGGGTCAACTTCACTGCCTTCTATGAGGCACTCCTGAACGCCAAAGGCATCGACCTTGGTGCTGGTGCTGGTGCTGGTGCTGGCGTAGGCAAAGGCGGTCGCAAGTTGTCCTACGCGACAAAGGTGCAAGGCAACGGCAACCTCCTCGTGGGCAAGGCATACACCGCCATGCTCGACCTGGAACCTGGCGATGAGTTCGAGATCAAACTCGGCAAAAAGGCAATCCGCCTCATCCCCGTTGGTGGGTCTGAAGAAGAGGATTGAGCACAAAAAAAGGGGGGCATATGCCCCCCTTTGACGGGTAGTTAGGGATAGAAGAGATCCACCAAATTCCCGTCCCCATCAACGATTCGAAAGACCTTGCCTGTCTGTTGTGCCTTGGTTTCAGCGGTTCTGTAGGGAGAGGTTCTGCCGTGCTGAGTCTGGTAGTTGCGGTAATTGCCGAACTGGTCACGCCATTGGATGACGAACTTCATTTGTCCCCCCATTGCTGAAAGTGCTGCAACCACAGGACGTCCAGGTCATTCCAGTCATTGCTGAAGCAACCCTGGAACTCTCTTCTAAGTGCCTTCCTGTCCCCCTTGGAGACTTTCTTCATTCGTCGGTGAATGTCGTTGAGTGTCTTGTCGTATATCAGTTCCAGACGACGTTCTTGGGACCAGGAGGTCACGATCCAACCTCCATCCGCTGCCGGAATTTGTCGACCACCTTCTCTTTGTCGATGTCCAGGTATTCCTGCAGGGACTGAAGAGAACGGTGACCAGAGATGTGCTGGATCTCTCTGAGGGACCACCCCTCCCGGTACAACTCCGTTAGTTGGGTGCGACGGAAGGAGTGCGTTGAGATGCCAGACAGACCGTTCCAGTCGCAGACACGACGCAGTTCCTTGTCGAAGGACTGACTGCTCAAGGGTTGGGTGAATCTCCCGTTCGTCTGTGTTGGGGACTGGTTGAAGAAAAGGAAGTCGTTTTGTTTGAGGCGAAGACCTGATGCCCTTAAAACCAGTTGCTGCATAAGGGGTTTTGGCAGAAAAACCTCCCTTGTCTTCTTGGTTTTGGTCGTCCTGCTCTCAAGCACCACCATTCCGGTGCTTGGAACCAGGTTTCGAACACGAATGCTCAAGACCTCACTGATTCGTCCTGCTGACCAATAGAGGACTTCGGATATCAGTCGGTATTTCTCAGGCAGTTGGGAGTGGATCAGGTCTCGTTCGTTCTTCGAAAGGACTTTTGCCTTCCCTGAACGGTTGACCTTGTGAAAGAGGGTCATGGGTTCCTTGCGGATGCCCAAATCATATAGCGTCTCCGTGCGGAGAGGGTCGTCTTTTTGTGGTTGGTTGGTGTTTTTACAGAAGACCAACCAAGGAATCCAGTGTTTGCAGTGGGTTTGGATTTACGGGTGGAATTGAGACGAGAAATGAGACAGTTCTACTACGTCTCCTGGTCTGCCGTCGTAGGGGTTGTGTTGCTGCGTGGTTGCCAAAAATCTGCTGCTGAACTAGTACAGGTGTACTTGCTGTTCGGTTGATGGATGAATGGGACTACGTGGACCACGGAGTGCTTAGGCAGACCCGCACCAGCAGGGTCTGTATGACCTGCCAGCACTTCAGTTACACGACTGACAACCACTGCCACACCCTGCTGACCTGTGCTCTCAGGGAACGTCTGATCCCCCATGGAGAGCACCTGACGAAGAAGTGCCGTCATTGGACCGTTAGACGGGAAGTGGAGATTGGGTGGTGCCCTGAGATTGCCTGAGAAGTATCAGGTATTTCACCCGAAGTCCTTTTGGATATTCAGGAGCACTTTTGCTTTGGTGCGATTGGTGAGGTGTTTCCATCTCATGGCAACCAGCACACCTCTGAGTTCATCCTCTAATCGATCTGTGCTTGTGAGGTAATTGCATTTGGGTCTATCCAATCTAGTCCCAGACTTAGTTCTCATTTCTGGTTTCTTGTTGTTAATCTGTTATTTTGTTGCCCCTTGCCCCGTAGTTCTATTTAACGGTTCAGAAGGGCAACTTCGAGTTGCCAGAACTTAGAAAAATGCCTCCAGTCTTGGACGAATGGAATCTAGATCTATTGGTTCTAAGCAGAAATTTGACTTCACACCATACTCACGTCTGAGTTTGCGACTACTTGCTATACACCTGATCTGACGTGCATTCTCGGCAGTTGTTGTTTTTGTTTTCTCTATCAATCCTTTGAAATCAGAGTAAGTCCCGTCAAAGGTTGGCAGGAGGTCTCCCGATGCCTCAAGATCTTCCAGCATGTTTTCAAGAATTATTGGGGCGATCTTTTCTGTCCACGTAAGAGACTCTATGGAGATAGAGAACTCAGATGTAATTCGATTTGAGGTCTCGATAAAACGGTTTAGTTTTTTGTCAAAGAAGGAGAATGGTTCTGTCTGAATCCCGTAGTCGTGTGTTCCATTGCTTCGAGTGTAGTGATAAACACTGCCTGCAAATTCGACAGGTTTGTACATCGCAAGGGTGTGCCTGCCTATGTGCTCATCCTTGATGAAAAGATTGATGTGATCCTCTTTGGAAAGGACCTCGAGGTTGTCGAACCTAACATCTTTGTTTGGTATTTTTATGAGTGGATTATTGATGTAGATGCGTGTAATACCATCCTCTAGTTCTTCCCAGTCAGTAATCCATCCACGACACAAGACGTGTTGCCCAACATGGGACTTTAATTGATTTCTCATTGGTATTCATATGGTTAGGAATATGTGTACAAAAAATCCAATCTCACCTGGCAGAAGATTGGATGAAAGGATATCGGGTTTATAAAAAAGAGTTTTCCATGCTCACCTGCTGCCAGGTGTCAACGATAAAAGTGTCTCAGTTTTTTGAATCACGACCTGGGTATTGAGTTCTGAATACTAACGAGAGTATTTGCTTCTGAATACCAACCTGGCGATTAACTGAGATCTCTTAATTATACATTATTAAAGCGAAAATTGCAACTCTTGTTTGATGAATAACGGAATAACAGATTAACAATGCAAATGCATATTTCTAGTAATTCATGACTCCATCCAGAGTCTCCTGAACCTTGGATGCCAAGTGCTCGTGGGTCTCTGCTACTTCTTTGAGTCGACGTCGGTAGTTGAATCGTTGGGCACGGGACGATGCCTTCAGATACTCCAGGGCAATCTTGTGGATGTAGTCGTGGGCATGGAATGTCCAGAACTCGTCCCTGCCTTTCCGGTGCCTATTGAGGAACCCCGTGAAGGTGGTCATGGGTGCCTGAATCAGGTCGTCCAGTGAGGTGAGGGAGAACTGGGTTTTCAGTTCTTCTGTTGCTGCCTCCCAGGTGCTCTTGAGTTCCTTGTTCAGGGTCTGTGCCAGCACTCCTGCGTTGTCCTGCGATCTCTGCTGACGGAGGGCAACCATCGTCTGTCCTCCCTCGTATTGAGTTCTGAACCCATAGATCCCCACCAGTTTTTCCAGGTCTCCCTTGAACCGACTCAGGGTGTCCTCTTCGATGCCTGAGGGACCAAGGATCGTTACCAGTGATGAGAAGTCTTCAGGTGGTGCTTCCTCGTCCTTCTGGAACCGTTCGAATTTCAACCATCGGTCCAGTGATCCTTGAGAGACCTTGGGGTGGATGTGCCCGTCCTGCACTCCCTTCTTGAGTTCCTCGTCCGTGAGGCAGTGGATCTTGTGGAGGGTGGTGTAACTGGGGGGCAGATGCTCCTTCACCCCTTCCAGTCGGTTGTCCATTCCGACCTGCAGCAGTTTCGACCAGACCTTCTCCGTATATGGGGACTGATCACGCAGGTCCCTGAAGTCCTCATCGGATAGGACGTCCTTGGCACGTGCGATCACGGCACAGGTAGCGAGCACCTGGTTCACCGTTCCCTTGAGGTCTCCGTCCTTCAGTTCTTTCAGGAAGGCAGTGGTGGTCTTGCTACTCATCTGGTCATCTCTGTACTCAAACCCTACGACGTTCTCTGCGGAGATTCAATGATTTCTCCGAGATTGGTTGTCGTTTCTGTGTATCGAGGGTTGTAAAGGGCGAATTTTGTCGATTTCTGCTTGTGCCAAGGGGTGTTCCCTTGCCTTAAGCACACAGAAATACGGGGAAAACTGCTTTTCTATGACTCTCTCCGTGCAGAGAGTGTCGTAGATAGTGGACGGTTGGGAGAAGTGGCACAGACTGCGTCTCCGTGCGGAGAGAGTCGTTTATGGTAGTAGCAAGCAAGGGGGAGGGACGACCTCTCCGCACTCCCTCTCCTCCTGATCACCATGAGCACCTTCAACGGTTGGGCAAATCACCAGACCTGGAACGTTGCTCTGTGGATCGGGAATGAAGAGTCCCTCAACGTCCTTGCCCGTCGCATTACCAGTGGAGGTGGGACTTACCAGGACCTTGCGGAAGTTCTGGTCCACACCTTCGGCAAGACGGAGACACCAGACGGCATCTCCTTCACCGATCCAGCACTGGACCACGAAGAACTGAATGACTGCCTCTCCGACCTCTGAGGACAGCACCAACCCCTGCCCTCTGAACCCATGAACTCAATGCCGATCTTTCTGAACCAAGACGTTCCTTCCGAAGAGAACACCACTCCTCAGACCGAGATGTGCCTCTCTGACTTGATTGGTTTCGCCGAGGTCATGGAGCAACTGACCGAGTTGTCGATCTATTCGAAAGCACCTCAGTTCTGAATTCAGTACACACCTCCCACACCACTCCTTAAACACTCCATGAGCACCTACAACCGTTCCGGCAACTACCGACGCAACTACTCCCGCAACTACGACCAGGGGGGTGATCGTGGTTATGCCCGCATCGAGTACTCGAACAACTACAACCCCTCGAAGGGCACCAGGTTCAAGGGTGTCTGGGATGCAGACGGGAACTATGCAGACCTCGACTGAGGGGGGCACTCCTATGCCTTCGACTGAGAGGGGTCTCTGGGTTTATTTCCCACGAATTAACGGGGACAAGTTCTTTGTCCCCCTTCAGGAGATGGAGAGGTTCCTTTCTGTCTTCCGTCCACGACTCCCCGATGGATATGAGGACTTGCTCAGGGAGCAGGTGCCATCGGTGGAACCTCCAAACATTGCAGTGCTCGTGGTTGAGGGCACTCGCCACTCCCTACATGCCGTTCCGAACGGTCACCCATTTACTGACCCATGACCTTTTCCAAGTCGTTCCCGGCACTCACTCGCATTTGGCAGGGTGGCATTTGCTTCGACAATTCTTGGGACCTGCTTGATCACGGTGGTGAGGGGTCACCTGCGATCAACCATCTGACCCGTCTATTTCAGAGGGCATCTACGGATGCCTTCTGGGAGTTTGTTGAGGAGGGTTGGATTCTTGACCTGCATGGGATGACCCCCAAGGAGTTCGCCACTCTTCTGGTCGAGGACGTTGATGCGGCACAGGAAATGTATGGAACGACTTGGGAAATAGTCACCAATTGCTTTGAATACAAATCATAGAAATGGAAGAACTACTCACACTCTTTATGACTGGTGACACTTCGGATGGAGATCCAGAGATCTTGCAAAAGGGCATTGATCTCTTCCGTCTCTTTGTGTCAGACGATATTGAGGACTGCTTTGAGCATGCCGTAAAAAATGGGTGCTCTGTATGGGATTACTTTCCCAAAACTTATCTTGAACCAGATCAGGTGCTAAATGAACTGTGGGTTGATTATCTAATTCGTTTGGCGAACGCATAGACCTGCCGACGATCAACTCAGACCGTCGTTAAACCCTGCTTCTCATGAAGTACTGAGATATTTTCTTGCCTATTTTTCTATAACAACAGTACTCACGAAGGAACTGCTTGATGAACTGGAGCAGTCAGTCCAATGTGCTTTAGACCGAGTATATGACTCAATTCATAGCGATGTCTGTGAAATTGTTAGAGACTTTGCTGATGGCAATGATCTCGACCCTGATGAACTAATGGATCTTGTTTCGGGTCCTCACATCAGAATTATCAGGTAATAACAGATTAACGGATTAACATTGGAATTCTCTCTTAGCGAATACATTGATCAGGCAGAAGATCTGCTTGAGATAACTGAAGATATGGTGGAGTATTTCTGCAATGAGCAGTGTGCTTCTGGTGAAAGGGTATGGACGATGCTCCATGCCCTTTCTGAATACAAGATTTCTGAATTTCCCGAATACTAAAAATGCCTAACGACTGCTCTAATAATTTCACTGTTTCTAAGGTCACTGCTGACCAATGGCAACAACTTGCTGATTCATTCCAAGTTCGTGGCGAGGGTTATCAACAGGACTTTCTGAAGACCTTCTTCCCAGAACCCGATTGGCAGAACACCCCAAATAAAAAGGGACATTTGCCAGGTCCCTCCTACATGAGTTCACGGGGTTACCAGAAGAGAGGATTTGTCTTTCCGTTCGGGGATTTGCCTGCCCTCACTCCAAAGACTGTGTTCGCAGAGTCTCCGGTCTTCCCTGATGGAACTACCGATCAACGTTGGTACGACTGGAGGATCGATAACTGGGGCACTAAGTGGGACATCTACAACTGTTTCAACGAATTTGAGGAACCGTCTGACTCCTTCTCTGTTTCTTTTCAGACGGCATGGTCACCTCTGAATGAGAAGTGCATGGAGGTCCTCTCCAAGCAGTTCCCTGGTGCCGTCCTCACCAACTCCTACGACGAGGAAGGGGATGACTTCTGCGGAGTCACCGTCGCTAAGGACGGAGTGGTTCTGGACTACTGCACCGAGATCAGCAAGTTGAAGGAGTCCTGGGCAAAGGAGAACCACCCTGGTCTTTGGGAGGAGGCAGAAAATCCTGAGGACGAAGATGCCGTGGATGAGTTGTTCGACCTCTGGTGCGATGAGATGGGTGAGGTCGTATACGACCACCTGGATGCCAAGGAGGATGAACTGATTGAACAGGTCCTGAAGCAGGTCTCTTTTTTGACCACCACCCCACCAGTGGAGGTCGGGTGATGAGGATCTACAGGAGGGAACACGCAGACCGGTTCTCTGAAAAGGAACGGAAGTACTGCGATCTGGTCTGGTATGCCCGATCTCATCCAAAGGAAGACACTGCCTATTGGGAGAAGGTCCCAGATCACATCCGTGAAGGTGCTCTGAATGCCCGGGCAAGGGTTCAGGAGGCATACCCCTCAGAGGTCAGTGCCTTGTCGGATGACTGGAACCACGGTTTCAACAGTGGTTGCCTTGCTGCCTTTCGATATGTCCAGACGGCACTCCAGCAGGTCCTGCCGACTGCCGAACTGGAGTTTCCAGACCTCGACACCTGACCGTCAGTCCAGAGGTGCTCAGGTCATGCACCACCTCCTTGCTGTGGATGGTGAGCACCCATAACGGGCACCTATCTCCTTCCACGTTGCTCCTCTCTTCCTCATCCTCTGGATGCGGGTGCTTTTGCTCTCAGTGATCCAGAGCAGGAGATGGAGGGGCAGCAGCAGCAGGACCAGTGCCCAGACGGCAATGCAAGGGAAAGTCATTGGTTTTGAAATCTGATTTGGAGTGCTGGTGGTGCCCCTCAAGGCATCTCTTCCAGCACACACCCATATTGCGTCTCCGTGCGGAGACCGTCGTAAAGAAGGGACGATTCAGAAGGTGTCCTCCACTGCGTCTCTGCGCGGAGATGTCGTCCTATACTTAGTTCAACAGAGAGGGGGCAAGGGTTGGCACCACACCTCCTCTCCATCCAGGCAATCGGCAACTGCCTCTAAACCCTCTGCCCCCGCGAAAGAGGAGCACTTCCTCGATCAAGACGACCCCTCGGTCAACGGGTCATCTGTCCTTCGCAGCATCAACGTTGCTCACTGCCACTGAGATCTACAACCAACTCAAAGAGCAAGCAGACAAATTTGGATATTCCACCCTCAGCAGAGAAGAGGGTCGTTTTCTCAAGAGATACCAGGCATTCCATGTGAACCCCCTGGTTCGTTCAGGTGCCACCACCACTGCTGAGCACCTCAAAGGGAAGACTCAACGCACCTGGTCCGGGGCAGCACCGTCCGGAGCACCCAAACGTTCCAACCGTCGTCGCACCGGTCGTGCCCGTGTGTGGGTTGATAAGTCCCTTGCTACTTGGAAGGCACCGGCAAGTGTTCAGAAGGAGGGCATTACCTCTGGGGAACTGCTTGCAGGTATGCCCTCTGTCTATACGCGAGAGAAGAAGCAACCGATTTGCTCCTGAGCAGATCAGTCATATTCACTCGCTACTTATTCATGAACCTGTACGCACAGATCTTCCAGGAACTGGAAGAAGGTCTCTACCTGCCTTTGCCTGAAGACGACTTGCTTTGGGTAGAGGAGAAGTCCGAAGAATCACTTGAGGACCATGTACTGGCATAAGTGGTTTCTAGGAAGGGTCTGGAAGATTCAGTTCTGGAAGGACTCCAAAGGGCAAAGAACACTCTTACTCATCTTTTAAAAAATGACTCAAAAAGAACTGCGCAATCTTGCGATGGTTTTCGTGCGCGATGAAATACCGCACGAATTCGAAGACTGTATTGGACGTGTTCTGGATCGTTTCCCGGAGCACTTGCAAGCAGAAGGTCGACTCTCTGATATCGAAATCGAAGACCTTGTTTATTCAGATCACTACTACAAGCACATCAAAGACTATCTGGTCGACTTTGTTGTCGGAAAGGTCTTCATGAGTGTTCAGCAAATTCCTAATACCTCAATCGCAATTCAGAACTGATATGGCAGTTGGATTTGGCAAAACAACGGAAACTTCTGATCAATACATTAAAAACTTTCTAAAGCAAAATCAAACAAGATTTGATCCTTATGGTCAGCAAGAAGATTGGTACAAGGATTACTCGTCACGAAGGTACTCTTACTCTTTATCGGATCTTCTAAACCCAAAATACACAGACTTGTCTGTTGATATTGACCCGCATGATGATTGGGTCAACCCGTCGCATATGCATCTAAAGGTACGGGTTCTTGCTGAAAAAGGACTGTGGAGTATCGCAGTCCTTTGGGATACACATCTTAAATTATGGGATATCACTATTCTTGTCTGCGTAGGTAACTGCTACCGTTTCCATCCAGATGTAATCGAAGAAGATATCACTCGTAAATACGGAAGTGTTGTCTATAAGCAATGGCAGGCAATGGTCATGGATGACCTCGATTCACTCCAGACCCTTGTGAATGAAGTGCGTGATCGAATCGATTTCGTTGCTCCGTCAGTTGTTTGTTGTGAAAGATCAGCACGTCTCTGTCGTCGTGTAGGTATTCCCGTCAAAGGACAGTTTGCTTTCTTGTTCCCTTCTTCTTATTCAGTTTGAATCAGTACGAAGCATTATGCGACAACGAGTGCGGGCAAGTCCTGCGCGAAAATATCTCTATTTTTGTTTGGAATAAGGGAGAAGAAGAAAGAACTATCTGTGAATACTGTCATTGCGATATTGAAGATGAAATGAGGGCAGATGGATGGTCTGAGCAAGGTGACGACCAAGACTGATTGCCTGACGACCTCAGACCGTCATTAAACCCTGCAGGGGACCAGGAAACTGCTGGTAAAAGTCCCTTTAATTCCTTGTATCCAAATACGACATGACCTATTCCTATTACTACTGCAAACCCATGCTCTACAAGTATTGGTTTGACTCTGATCAAATCCTTGATGACCTTGATTCGATCGTTGCAGAGGCAGAACGTCAGCAGATCGAACCTGAGATCGAAGATGAAGATGCTGACTGGACCTATGAGAGAGATGGAGAACCTGTCTAATTAAACCTTTTCCTAACTGATTTAAAGCATTATGAAACTGAAGATCGAAGACATTTCTTTTGATACCCGTTCACATCAAAACAAAAACCCTATCCAAGAGGACAAGAGAAAACAAACGCAGTTAGCGGAAGAGTGGATTGGAGAGGTTATCGAAATTGATGATCTCTCTGGTAGTGAAGGAGTGGACTATTACGCAGATGCCGTCTTCAAGTGGTTCGAGAAAAACACAGGTTGGTTATTCCATAATGCGCGACTAAAACCTCTTGACTTTCAGAACAAGTTTCCTCAGTGCGCAAGTGAGTATTGGGACTACTCATGGTTTGGTCCCACGTCTGGGGTGAACTACCCCGACAACTTTTTTCGTCTTCAAACGATTGTTGTTTTGCCATCTGACTCCTAATGCCTAATACTCATGTTTCCAAGTGTACGTGCTGTGAAGATCGCATTCTTTTTTTGAATCGATCTCTTGCATCACATATCGAGGGGGACTTCCTCTGCATTGATATGCCGCTAGAGACTCTTGCTCTTTTGTCTTATCAGATTCAAGACCATCTCGCTAACTCCCAATGGATGACCTCTGCAACTGCTGAAAACTAAAAAGATGAGTACTGCACTTACATACACTCGCAAGGTAGTGAAGTTCCTGGATCAAATTTCTGACGACGGAACCTTCCGTGTCTCCAAGAGACGTGGTGGGCATCAACGTTTGGTTGCCTTCTACGGAGGACAAAAACGTTCTTTTACTGTCCCTGGTCCTGGTGCCGGTGGTCCGTATCAAAAACGTCTTCAGGATGACGTCAATCGTTTTGTCTCTTCTCTCCAATTGGAAAGCACTCCGGAATTTAGTTTCTAAGTGTTATTCCGTTAATTTGTTGCTCACACCCACTTATACACATACACACCGGGTGAAGGGGAAGTTCTTTTGAGAGTGAGTTGAGTCTTCGACTTGCTCACTTCCTTCTCTTTTTCCTTATCGATAACCACTTGCATATTTGCCTAGTAAATATGATTGTATTATACCACAATTTATACAAATAACACAATAACAGATTAACAGAGGGTTCTATGTTTACAGCAAAAGAAATTATCGGTTCGAACACTATGTCGGTGATCGATCCGAATGGTTCTTTTCGCAAATCTTTCTTCTGGTATCCGGATAAGAAAGACAAGAAGAGAATTGCAAGACTTTCGAAGCACAATGCTTTCCGATACGTCAAAGAGTTCCTCCCTGCTTTTGGGTTCTACAAATTTCGCGAACCAGACCAGGAGGAAGGTCCATACCTGATTGTTCAGAAACTTGGTCGTCGTGTGAAGGTCCTTGGGTCCGTCAAGGACATGGAGGTTTCAGAGAAGATCTTCGACTGGACCCTCACCACCCTTGAGGTCATCGGGGGGATGGCAGGGGACATCAATACCGAGCACCTGATCGAACGGGTTCATGACCGAAGTGATCTGTTCACGACCTGGACCCTCAAGTTCTTGCCTGCTCTCCCCCTGGTGGAATCCACCGACGATGAGGGCAAGGTCGATCTAGTCCCCCAACGTCCCCTGAAGGACATGGACGAGCAGGCACACGTCTGTTTTCAGAACGGGGTGGTTGTGGTCACCAAGCACCGTCCCCCGACCCTGATTCCCTACTTCTCCTTGCCTCCCGAAATCTTTGTCTGGGAGAAGCAGATCCGTCCTGCCGATTTTCAGGAGGAGAACCTGGAGGAAGGACCCCACGGCATTTGGTGGGACTTTATGCAGAACCTGGCGCAGGAGAAGCAGTCAGGTCGTTGGGTGGTCAATCACGGGATGCTCAAGACCCTCGTGACCTCTTACGGATACCTGCTCCACAACTTCTATCCACCTGAGAACCGACGGGCAATCGTCTTCTACGACCGCACCACGGAGTGGAAGGCAGGGGGCAATGGCAAGTCGATCATCGCCAAGTCCTTCCAGCACATCAAACCCTGGCACTTCGTGGACATGAAGAAGGAGAAGACAGGGGAGAACAGATTCCTGATGTCCGGTTTCACCCCTGACAAAGAGATCGTTGTGCTGTCCGACACGACCAAGGACTTCGAACTGGAGACCCTCTACAACCAGATCACCGACGGTTTCACCGTTGAGGACAAGGGTGTCGACAAGTTGGTAATCGATGAGGACAAGGCACCCAAGTTGGTCATCACGACCAATTACACGATCTCCACGACCCACCGGTCAGACCGTCGTCGTATCTGGTTTGCACCGATCAGCACCTACTACGGCGAGCAGGAAGATCTGACCGGAAAAACCCCTGCTGACTTCCACGGTGGTCGTCTCTGCGACAAGAAGGTCTGGGATTCCAATGAGTGGTCTGCCTTCTATTCGACCTGCGTCTACTGCCTGGACCAATACCTCAAGAACGGTCTGGTCAAATTCGAGGACAACGTCATGGCAGAACGTCAGTTGCTCAAGGTCTGCTACGGCGATCAGATGCTCCTGGACGAACTGACCAAGTTCATTAAGGGTGTGGTCTCCAACGGATCAGAGGTCAGCAAGGACGAGGTCATTGCCTTCTACGGGTATTACCCGGAGTTCGAACGGTTCTCTGAGTACTCCTCCAAGTGGAAGACCAGCACCTTTAAGAACGTCTGCACTGGACTGGGATACCGGGTCAACCCGGATCGACCTAATGGTCGTTGGTTGAAGACGGTTAACGGTGAGAACAAGGACTGGTACCTCCTTGATGCCCAGAAGGGAGTCATGACTGGTGCGGAGTCCGGTGACACCCCCCAGGAACCTCAACCTGAACCGGAACCCGTTGTGACTGGTGGACGTTTCTCCGACTTCCTCTTCGATTCACTTGAGGCAACGGTCTGATGCCTAAGCAAGTTTCCGCACCCCGGTTCCTCCGACTCCCAGAGGTGCTTGCGATGACGGGCATGGGCAAGACCTTCATCTATGACCGCATGAACGACGGGACCTTCCCTAAGCAGATCCAACTGGGTGGCAAGTCAGTCGTCTGGAACGAGCAGGAGGTCATCAAGTGGATGGAAGACCGTATGGCGAACCGATGACCCCAGCACCAATAGACCTCAGCAGGCAGGGCACTCACGGGTGCTCTGCCTTTTTTTGTGCCCTATGGAACCTTTCTGATTGCGCACGATTCGAAATGCTCCAGACCGATTTCTGTCGTGAGATGGGTTGTTCGCAGGAGTTCGTGGACGTCCGTAATCTTGTGATGGGGTATGTGATGGGGTATTTGCCGACGATTTCGGAAAATAAGTTCGTGTTCGTTCGCACAGGGGCGTCAGAACATGAAATCGACAAACACCCTCTCCGTTCTGAGTAAGTCCTGTTGAGACCCTGAAAGTCCCAAACCCGTTGCGGTGAGGGACTTTTTTAGTGTTTGGTCGTCCTGGTTTGTCCCAAGAAAAACCAGGTTGTTCCGAAAAAGTGTTGTTGGATGTGTTGTTGGAAATAGGGGTTGTGTTGTTGGATAAAATTGGTGTTGTTGGATTTTTGAGATGCCTCTCTCTGACTCGCAAGTCAAGGCAGAGCAGGCAGGACCACGCAAACGAAATGTCTCAGTTGGGGACTCTCTGATTCTGGTCATCGAATCAGAATCCAGGGGAGGTGGAAAGTCCTTTGAGGGACGGATGCGGTTCCCTCCTGGAAGGAAGGGAAAGCAAGTCCCTGTGCGTATTGGTGTCTATGGGAAAGGTGTTGGGAAGTGGTCTCTCAGGCAGGCAAGAGACGAATGGGACCGCATCAGGTCTTGGAGCAGAGAGACAGGCAGAGACCCCAGGGAACTGAAAAAGGAGGAACAGCAGGCAAAGGTTCAGCAGTCCTCAGGTCCGACCTTCGAGCAGGCATGTGAGTCCTATCTCTCCACCTCAACGGCAAAGGAGAGAACCAAGAAGGACTACCGAAATGTCTTGTGGAACCAGGTGATTCCCAAGTTCGGAGCAGAGACACCCGTGGAGCATCTGTCCTGGGACTACAAAGGAACAGGAGGGAAGAAGGGACGGGAACAGGTGATGGATTACTTCCGTTCCATGGAGGTCAGGGCACCTGTCCAGGCACAGAAGAACCTGATGGTCATGCGTGGGGTGTTTGACCATGCGATTGACCAGGGGTGGATGGAGAGGGACCAGAACCCTGCTCTGGGAACCAAAGGAACCAAGACCAAGCACAAACCCACTCCCCATGCGTCCTTGCGGTGGGACCAACTTCCTCAGTTCTTCCAGGAGTTGGAGGGGAACAAAGCAAACGGAACCCTGGTGATGGTGGGTGCGGTGAAGGTCCTTTTCATGACCTTCCTCAGGGTTGGTTCCTTAGTTCCCATGCGATGGGATGAACTGGATGAGTCAGAGGACCTCTGGGTCATCCCAGGCAACCGTATGAAGAACGGGCAAGACCACCTGGTTCCTCTGACGGATCCACTTAAAGAGGTTCTGGACTCTCTGCGGAAGGTAAATGGGGATGAAGAGTTCGTGTTCTTCTCCCATAGGTCTAGGGGCACTCCTCACATCAACCCCGCTTCCATCAACCAACACCTGATTCGGATGGGATACAAGTCCGTTCTCAGGGCGCATGGAGTGCGTTCCATTCCGATGACGGCAGGGCAAGAGGTTCTTGGGTTCCCTGCAGAACTGATTCAGAGGCAGTTATCGCACAGCATCGGAGACAAAGTTCGCAAGGCATACGATAGGTCTGAGATGCTGAATGAGAGGAGAAAGTTCATGGTTGCGTGGTGCGATGCACTGCTTGCTCAGGGCATGAGGATTTAGAACTCAATTTTCTTGCCAATAGCAGCAAGTTGTTCTTTCATGTCCTCAAGTTGGCGTACTAGATCCTCCCTTTGTGATTCAAATAATTGCATTTTTTCGTTTAGATTGTGGATATCCTCTTGGCGGTTGGTTGATTTCTCTGGTGATGTAGAGAACTTGCTAGATCGAGCACTTGATTGGTTCTCCGGGGCACCGTCTTTTTCGGAAGGTTCCACTTTCGTTAGATCGTCCAGATTCACTGTCTTGCTGGATTCGACAATTAGCGTCAACTCCCGCTTTGTTTCTTTGTCTAAAAGATTTTTTGACTCTAGATGATCAAAAATTCTTCTAATCGTTTCTGTGTGCCGCGTCATCATCGAGACATATAATTTTCCAGGATCAGGGCACCGAATGACGGTTCCTTCCTGCACCAAATATCCATTTGCAAGTTCTTCTAGAACTTTCGTGTACTGAAGACCACTTCTTTTGCAGGTTTCCCTGAAATCATTAAGGGTCTCTGGTGCAAAGTTTGCGGTAAACGCACCTGGTCGTGCAGGCATGAAGGTATTGACGTATGTACCGACAATACCTATGCGCCTGATGCTTCGTCAATGCTCCATTGGGATAGGCATAAAAACTTGCATGGTTATGAACTGATTTTCCCTAAAAATCCTGCTTGGAGTTGTTTTTTTCTATAAGGCGACTGATTCAAGAGTTCGGAGATTTTATTTTTTAAATTTGCTGAACAAAGTTCTGATTTCCTTGTTGGTTCCAAGAAGATTCTTGTTCTTTCAGTTTGAGATTCTCTTCCCTTATTCGTCGTCTGATCCACTGACTGCGATTGACGCATTCAGAATGGGCAAGTTTATCAAGTACGTTAATCAGGTCAAGTTCGTGGTATCCAAAACTGATGCAGATTGACTTGCCCACGTCATTGCCTGCGTATCTGTTTCTTTCTCTTTGAGTGGGATAAATGTTCATTTGTGCTTTCTTCCTGTAGTGACTTGTTTGGTTTAGATGATGGGTAAACAGTATTTTGGTATCTTGATTGGTAGTGAGTGATTGCTTCTAGTGGTTTCTTTCTCATGCCTTGTGGTCCAATGTGTACCATCTTGCGTGTACTTCAAGAGATAGTTGATGTCAATATCACTGCTTACAGGGTCGATGATTTCATAGGCGGGTTTCACTATCTCAAACTGCTTGGTGCAGTAGGCAGTCAGTTTTTCAAGATTGTGGATGGACCTAATGTCCAATCCACTGCGACCATTGGGAATAAAGGGCATTAAGCGGAACACCCGATTCAATAATTCCATCTTCTGTTGACTGGTGATTCCTGATCCGATTGTGGAGGCAAAGTAAACCTCTGGATTCTCTATCAGGAAGTTCCTCATCCTTGTAGTCGGATACTTCCATCGATCTGCTGATGCATCTTCCATGAGGATGTGTCGGTGCCAAGAGTTTGATTCCTTATGCTTCTCAATGAAAAACCACATGCGAATGTTTTCTTTGTAGAAGGATCTAATGGTCCTTCTGATTTCCCTATTGTGTCTTTGTACCACAACATAAGGAGTTGATGACCAATACACGCTGCTAATGAAAAACTCAAAACATAAGTTCTTTGATTTGATCTCTTTCATGAGTGGTTGAATCCTGGTGGTATCCAGTGGATTTAATTCATGGGAGTCGTAATCTTGGTTCATTATGCTTCTTGTATTCATGTGATATAGGAAGTTATTGGATCTTAAGGGTGCAAGAAGAGAACTACCCATCCTCCGGATGATGGATAGTTCTCTCAATTCAGTCGTTGAATGAATAGCACCCAGTGACCATGCAGTATTCCTGACTGAAATGTCCTGTCTTCGATAAGTCCGATAACTTATATAAGTTATTTAGACCGATTAGTATTTTCGCCTTAGAAGTCGAAGCACTGCAGGTAAAGTTCACTGCTCTTGGTGCTTTCCTGACTGGTTCTTATATGGGAATCTCATATAAGGTCCACTCTCCCTTTTCTTAGTTATTTCTTCCTCCACAGTATAGCATTCATATCCAGCGGGACGAATTGCTATTCCGTTGTCTCTCAGGAATTTGTAAGTCGTGGAGATCTTATCATTGCCTTGAACATTGTCCCATTCCTCGTAGAGGTATTCTCCAAAGTCGGAGAATGGTGGGTGATCCCTGAAAGAATGATGAACTGATTTGGCAATCTCATTATCGAAATTTTTCTTCCACTTAGGATATTCTTGAAGAATTAGGTTGAGTTTTTTCTTGTCAAACTTGATTGATAATGTGCTTAGGTCTTGGTTCATGTTTGATTCGTGGTAAGACGATGCAGGTTTTTTGCTTGTCATTTTTGTTAGTCAACAAATAGTGAATACTGTCCACCATCCATTTCCTTGATGCTGCGTACTGCATCGGCAAGCGATGTCAATTGTTCGGTATCAATTTGATCAAATCTGTGCTTCTCTTCTTTCAGTAATCGATGAATTTCGTTTGCTAAAGATCTCGCCTCTTTGTTGTTACCCAGAGCAATGTGACCCGTACATCCGCCAGAAAGATAATCTGGTACGTCGGAGGCGATACCATTCCACAGGATGGTCTCCTTGTACGTAAAAGTTTTTGGTTCAATGCAGGGAACATCCTGTGTCCGAATCAAGAAAATGTTGTAATAATCCATGATGAAAGTAGACGAGGTACGTGTGTGTTTTTTCGAGTTTCCCCGATGGGACTTTTAGTCGGTGTAGCGACTATGCCTGCTCAACCAAGTGCTGAGTGAACTTTTTTAGAGCACCAATCCTCAACCTGAGATTTCACCCAGACCACAGAACGAGCGCCCAAAGGGACTTGTTTTGGGAAGTCCCCCTGCTCCATAAGGCGATAAATTGACGATTTAGAAAGGCAGGTCAGTTCTTTGACTTGTTGTAGACGCAAGAAATCTGAGTTCATTTTCAGAGTAAGGAATGATTTGTTTTATTTGCTCCTAATTGACTTGAAGTTCTTAATCTTTCTCTTCAACGGGAACAAACAGATTCTATTCAATTTTAGATGGTTTGTCAAGTTAGTTTGTGCCTTGTTGCCCTGAAATCGCATGTCGTAGATGATCCCTGGGTTCTAAGTACATCTTTCTTTTGAATCCTTGCTATTTCACTGGGGGAGGTGAATTTCTCAAGGACTTGAATTGTGCTGTTTGGTATATATGTGTTCATCTGTCTGTTGCCTATGGGATTGGTTTCCTGAGGAATGCCATCGGATTTTGAAATGTGCTTTGCGTTCATTGATTTTTGGGTGTGTTGTGGTCAGTTGTCATCGATTTGTTGTAACTGGTGCTTCCTGCTTGCTTGATAAAGGGGGGCGTCGTTGATTCCCCTCTCTTCAATCGGGATCTCCTTGAAATGCATCTGGTGTGGAGCGGTTTGGGATAGACCTCCATGGGTTCGACTGCGTGGAACGAGATCAGTATGGACGGTATTGACGGGATGCGTCGGAGGTATGTACCGGTTCGCGTATTGTCCGTATTGCTTGTGCGTATGTACGCCTGTCGCTACCTTGAGTTCGTCCTGAGGGGCAGAAGCGATAGGAATATTGGGTGTGCGTGGCGTCTTGGGTTGTCAGACCAGGGTCAGGGTGGTGTCTGACCCTTTTTCTTGTACCGGTTTTTGTTGATTCTTCAGGCATATAAATATTTGCGAGGGTAAATCGTGTGAGATTTTCGATGATTAGTTTTCAGGAATACGTTGCAATCTGCGAAGGTTATGGCGCTCAGGACAAATTTGTCATCTTCCGGACTGCCACTAGATCTGTGCTTGGTACGGTAGTGGGATTTGAGCAGGCAAAAAGCAAAGCAACTGAGATCAGAAAGCAGCGTGGTCTGAAGTTTGATGATGTCTCCTTCATGACCAGTAAAAGGTTCTACGGAAAGACCTCTGCAGCGCCCTCAGGAGGACGAAGAATTGAGTATGCCCCTCTGTATAACCCAAGCAAAAGAGGACGCTTCAGGGGTGTTTGGGATGATCAGGGAAACTATGCCGATCTTGATTGATCAGGTCTTTATTAGGTTGAATTTGACCTCATATCGGTAGAAGTCGATGCCCTGGGCGATCTGAAGTGTTCTTCTGATCCGCTTGTCATCGTCCAAAGCGATGATCACGCCCCGAACCCTCTGGTGGTCTTCGGCAACGTCTTCCTTGACGTAACCCATATAGCGCTGGATCTGTCCGACCACCGCATCGCTGGCGCGTCCCCTCTTCAGTTCGACGACAAGCAACTCCTGCTTGTCCTTGCTGATAGCGAGTAGGTCAATCGGACCCGTATCCGTAGGGAACTGCTGCCCACTCGATTCCTCCGTTTCGTAGAGGTCATGGGTTCTGCCAAGAGGTGTGCTGGACCAGTTCGCAACCAGAAAGTCCTCAAGGTGCTTCTCCAGGGCGAAGACGGTGGCGTCCTCGACGGTCGGTTCCTGACTAACGAGTGCCTGGGTCTTCGCCTCTCCCTTGATCAGTTGCTCTAACTCCTCTCTGTATTTGGAGATGTTGCTGACGGTTCCAATCTCCTGACATACTTGATGAATTGCAAGCGTCTGCCTTGTACTTTCTACTTGTCCCAGTATCTTTTGCCATCTGATCGCTTGCAACTTGCTCGCTTAGACGATCTTCTTGTAAATTCACTTACACTAGGATTTGCCGTATAAGGATCAACATGTGCAACCTGCATCCATAATTCGCGTGGCGCAATGCGGACAGAATGCCTCACTCGGTCATGCCTTATAACGTGGTACCAAGTGTTTTGACCACATAAAGGGCAAAATAGTTCTTCTAACCACTCATTGCTTAAGACGAGAACGGGATAAGCATTGATAATTAATTTTGCCTTGGCACTTGGCATTCCTCTAGAGCGTAATTCATCTGCAGATAGCAGATGCAAGAAGTATTTCTTGCCATTACCATTAATTCTTTGCTCAGGATGTTTTGGGCAAAAGAGTTCCCGCTTGCGGGAGCGTGTTCTCTGCCTAAGATTGCTACTCATGATTACTTCTTGCGAAGAATTCCTCCCGCCATTGCCTGCCCATTTGTGCCCAAGGAAAATATGGCGCCTTCAATTCTTTTGACCAAAATTGCAATTGCTTCATACTTATTTTCATACCTTCTGATTCTGCTATGTGAATAATTTCCTCTGGCGTCTTTGCCGCCTTGACCAATGCTTGCAACTTCTCGCATTTATCGAGAAGGTTAATAAACTCTTTAATTGGTATAACAGAAGGATCCACCTGTGATGTGAAACTTGCAACTGGTAAAAGTTAGTTGCTAGTTGCTTCTATTGACAAGAATTTATGCAATATCAGCATTTTTCTGATTGGCAGGGAATTTAAAGATTATTTGGTGTCAAGCACTGTCTATGACGCCACCATTAGCAGCATCTTTATTCCATGAGTGGTACTTGATTGCTTAGTCAAATGCAGACGTGGAATCAAAACACGGAGTGAGGTCAGGGTGCATGCGTGATTTCTCCATGACTCTGTGCCCCAGATTTTTCAAGAGTTGTAAAATCCTCTTTTCATTTGCAAATTCTCTAAGTACGACCAAACTCTCGCCTGACAGTAGACCAAGATCATAATTTATTTTCTCAAGTTCTGTCATAATCTCTAGACCTAAGCATGTTGCGTAACAAAGTGTTGAATTGTCTTTAGTTCTGCCCTCCCATTTTTCTGGTTTATACTTTTTCATCCTCGCAGAGGTTGACCATAACCCATGGGATCTGAGTATTCGTTCTGTTTTTGGAAAAAATCCTGATGGTAGTGCCAGCGAGGGAAAGTCGTCCAAATCTTCTCTTGTTACTTTTTCTTTTTTAATTAGTGGATGTCCTTGATTAGCGCACAGATTTACGGGAGTTTGGCATAAATCTATAACAAGAAAATCAGGATTTTGCTTGTCAGGCATGTCTGGTTGATAACTTCCTATCCACGCGTCAATAATTCTATTTTTTAATAGATACAGGGGGCGCTGCATGCCAACGTGGTTCCATGTTCCTTGGGTCCAATTCTGTGGAGCAGCGGTTGCAAGCGTCGGTCCTGCCCAGGGGGTTGCTTCTAAGCGTAGAAATTCCTTTTTATGGCTAAATCTACGATACTGGTGAACTTTTCTTTCCATGTTTAACAGTCCACAATCACCGCATAGTTCCCATTCACTCATTGCATTTCTTTCTAACTTTAACCCTAAGAAATCCAAAGTGGTAGTATTTCTTCTTGACACAGTACTTTGATTAGTGAAGCACCTTCTTGCACACTCTTCGCCTGACCCGACCCAAATCAGGGTGTCCAGCAATTCTAGGTCGTCAACTGTTATCAACTGACCAAAAATTCATGCGATCAAGTGTTGAGCAAGTTGGTTAACTAACTAACTAACTAACTAACCATACCTCTCCTCGATTGATCGGTCACGGTATTCAGCATTTTATGCGAAAACCGCATAAAACCTGGTTGTATCCCTTTATTCGAAAACCGCATAAAAACATGGTTGTATCCCTCTTCTTACGTCTAACTAACTCATTCGGAAACTCTTTTTCGCCCGAGAGGATATATGCCGCCAAATCATCCAGACCAGCAGGTGCTTGGTCTACACCTTGAGCGAGAGGGTTATTCGCCGAGTCCGTCACGGAGGTCTTCTACCTGTCCTGATTTTGAATCCATCTAGGCAAGTACGCCTCCCCCAGTTGAGGGATCTCAGCGGTCATTGCTGAAGACGCATGGATTTGCAGGTGTTCCAACAACCGTTCGGTTGCGATAACACCAGGAAAATCAACAGGCACTTGGATCAGGGTGTTCCAATAACGGTGTTCGGTTGCTATAGTTTCGCTAACACCCTTTTTGGAACAATGACTGCCCGCAGCGTTGGATATGCCCGCTGTTCCACGGCATCCCAGAAGACAGACGCTCAGGTTGCGGCGTTGAAGGGAGCAGGTTGTGCGGTCGTCTTTGAGGAAACCATCAGTACGAGGGTCAAAGAGAAAGACCGACCTCAACTACAAGCGGCACTGAATGCCGTCGTGGCAGGCGATGAACTGGTGGTGGCGAAGTTGGATCGTCTTGGAAGAACCCAGGTTGAAGTGGTTTCCCGTCTGCACCAACTGCAGGAGCAAGGGATCCATGTCCGAACGCTGGATGGATTGGTCAACACCAAAGGACTAGGGAAGTTCGCACCTGTCCTTATTGGTCTGCTCTCTGGTTTGGCGGAAGTGGAACGCTCACTGATCCAGGAGCGAACCCTGGAGAGCATCCAGCACCGCAGATCAACAGGTGGGAACTTGGGCGGTCGCCCGAAGACCAACGAAGCAAAGGAGCGCCTGGTGCTGCGACTGAGGGATGAAGGTTGCTCCTATCGCTCCATTCGTGAGCAGACAGGTCTCGCCCTCTCAACGATTAGGCGGATCATTGCTGAACAGGAGGCGGTGTCGTGCTGAAGATCCTTATCGGAGTCGGTCTGGGGTTCCTCCTCTTCACCAACCCAGAAGCAAGACAGATCACTGCAGACCTACTGAGAGCAACTGCGAATGCGATTGCCCCTGAGCAAGACGGCAAGACCTTTCAGGACAGGGTGAAGGACGCAGTGGTGGAGACAATTGTGGAGGACGACTGAGGGATGGCAGGAGACCAGTTCCGTGTCCAAGAACTGAATCCCTTCATGGAATGGCACCTCCACGCCTCAGCGCCTTCGTTAGAGGTCGCCTCAAAGGAAGCGAACAGGATCGCCAGGATGATTGGTAGGAAGACCCGAGTTCTGGGCGAGGACGGAGAAGTCCTCCATGAAGTGGATCCATCAATATCAAGTCCTTGATGGGCGACTGATGAGGTTTCTGCTTCTCCCCCTATTGCTCCTGCCCCTCACCGCTCCAGCACTCGCTCAGATGAAGTTCGTCCTCCAATACCAGGATTAGTTCGGCAAATGGCATCTCTACCAGGAGAAGCACAACGAGGGCGATGCCTACAGGACTGCTAAGTCGCGGGCAGCGGCGACAGGAAAGCGGTTCAGGATCGTGGATGGCGACGGGACCCTTACTGACCTTGTGAGTCCCTGACCACGACTTGCGGAGTGCTCTTTATCGGGTGACGGGAAATCAGACCCAGGATGCTGCACGTAAATGGATCTTCATTGTTTTATCAAGTCCATCTTGATCCCAGGCGTGATCCCATAAGTGCGGAATTAGCGCAAGTTCCCTTGACGCCACAACACTTGTGAGTCACTGGTGATCTCGCTACGGCAGAGGTGGGTAGGGCGTATGGGCGCAAGCATTTCTCCCGTTGATTGTGTAGCGGGACGAACCTATGGTTGAGGCGCTGACCCGCCGAGGTTGGTGATTGCGTCGAGCAGGTGGGGTGGGACCCACCTTTTTTTGGGGTCCTTGTCTTCGCTTGAGCGGACAGATGCCACCAAGTCATCCAGAGCAGCAGGTGCTTGGTCTGTTGCTTGGGGTCCTGACGCAGAACCCTGAGAGGCACGATTTGAAATCGTGTAGGGGTGTTTGCTTCGTGAAATCGATTTCGGTTTTCCCGTGGAGTCCATACCAGGGGTCAGTAGGACCCAGGTTGTCCCGTTATTGTGTTGTTGGATGTGTTGTTGGAAATGAGTGATGACTTCGTTTCTTTGTCCTAAATCAAGTCATAAGGTCTTGCTAGAACCTATATGAACTCCCACCCTCTCCGTTTTTGTTGATTGCTGAATTGGTCTAATAAAGAGATTGCTGGATCAAGAATTCATGAATCAAGGCTTCTAGTGGTTTATCGCAAATGCTTGATCTTTGAGCTTATTGATTGGGTTATTAGAGGGTGTTTCTGAGCTGTTTTTATGAATGAAACAGCAGAACCAGCCCCTGCTCCACTTGATGAAATTCTCGCTCCTCTCGGCTGAGGTCGAGTCCCACATTGAGCCCTTCTTTAAGGGCGTCCTCAAAGGGCGGTGTTGATGGCGGAGCGCTGTCAATCCAAAGTGCCGCTATCCCCACCGCTGTGGCATGCCAACGGAATCGGCTCGTTGTGCCGATGTCCGGTTCGTTCAATGCCTCCTCCAGGAGGATGTTGATGGTGATGTTCGTGCTGGACATGTGCACCAGCATCGTGATCTTGGCCTGCTCCTGCAATGAGCTGAGAGACTTCGTAGCGTTCGCTTCACTCCTGAGGGATGGCCTCGGCTTCGGATCTCCTCCCGCAGCGCATCGCTCTGGTTCATGAGTGGTTCTCGCCTCGTTCTGTCGGTGGGGCAGAGCAGGTTGTTCAAGAGCTTGATTCCCTTCTGCGCAGCCTCGGCTGCGAGCCGCAGATGGCGGCCCTGATCGACGCCGAATCTCGACGGCCGGGCAGTTGGTTGCAGGGACGATCCATCCTCACCAGCCCGATTCAGCGCCTGCCTTGGGGTCGCAGCCATGTGCAGCAGTATCTGCCGCTGTTGCCCTTTGCCATCGAACAGATCGATCTTGGTGCCGCTGAGCTGGTGATCAGCAGCAGCCACCTGGTGGCCAAGGGCGTGCTGACGGCTCCGGATCAGCTGCACATCAGTTACGTGCACACACCCGTGCGTTACGCCTGGGACCAGATGCACGCTTATCTGCAGCGTTCGGCGCTGGCTCGGCGTGGTCTGAGCCCTTTGATCCGCTGGCAGTTGCATGCTCTGCGGCAATGGGACCAACTCAGTGCCCAGCGGGTGGATCACCTCATTGCCAACTCCCGTTTCACGGCGCGTCGCATCCGCAAGTACTGGGGGCGCGAGGCCAGCGTGATCCATCCCCCCGTGGAGGTGGAGCGCTTTCGCTGGAATGCCGATCGAGACGACGTTTACCTCTGTCTGTGCCGTTTGGTCCCTTACAAGCGGGTGGATCTTGTGGTGGAAGCCTTCAACCGCTTGGGTCTACCCCTGCTTGTGGTTGGGGATGGTCCGGAGAGGGCGCGATTGGAAGCACTGGCGGGTCCCACGGTCACCTTGCTTGGCCGTCAATCCCAGCAGCAGGTGGAAGAGCTCATGGCTCGTTGTCGGGCCTTTGTGTACGCCGGCCTGGAGGACTTCGGCATTGCCCCGGTGGAAGCAATGGCGTCTGGAGCCCCGGTGATTGGGTTGGGGCGGGGCGGTTTGTTGGACACCGTGCGTTGTGCTGCTGCAGGGATTTCTGAGCCCACTGGGGTTCTGTTCCCGGATCAAAGCGTCGAGTCGTTGGTGCAGGCCGTGGAGTGGTTTGAACAAGAACGGATTTGGCGTTCTTTGGATGCAGAAGCCATTCGTGCGTGGGCCGAGCGCTTCAGACCGGAAGCCTTCGCGGCGCGCTTTGAATCGGCTCTGCGAACAGCCTGGAGTGCCCATCGGCGGGGCTGTGCCGTTGCAGCGAGTGACCCTGCGGAGATGCCAGGGCTGCGCCTGTGACGTTGAGTGTGGTGAGTCCCAGGTTGAGCCATTGACCTCGGCCTCCCGGCCATCCTTGATTCAGTCCGCAGGGCGTGTCGCTCGCCGCGGCAAGTACAAGCCGCACCTTGCGCTGATCTCAGCTCCGCCATCGGTTCTGTCGACCGGCACGCTGATCCGCCACCAGAACCGTTGGGGCCGAGTCTTCAAGCGCACCGGAGACATTGTTTTTTCTTTGGCTGTACTCAGCATCGGCTCACCGGTGTTGCTGCTTCTGGCGGGATTGGTGAAGCTCAGTTCACCGGGGCCTGTGTTTTACGTCCAGCGTCGGGTGGGCCGGAGCTATCAACGTTTTGGCTGCATCAAGTTCCGCACCATGCGGGCGGATGCTGATGCCGTTCTTGCGCGTGTTCTGGAGGCAGATTCCTCGCTGCGTGCTGAGTTCGAGCGTGACTTCAAGCTGAAACGTGATCCCCGAATCACTCCCCTAGGCCGTTTCCTGCGCCGCTCGAGTCTTGATGAGCTGCCGCAGTTCTTGAATGTTCTGCGTGGGGAGATGAGCGTGGTCGGTCCACGCCCAATCGTCGAGAAAGAACTGGTTCGTTATGGCCCCTACATGGATGAAGTTGCCTCAGTCCGCCCTGGGTTGACCGGCCTTTGGCAAGTGAGTGGCAGAAACAACTTGAGTTACAAGAAACGGGTCAAGCTGGATCTGGCCTATGCCCGTGGTCGTTCGTTCGGCCTGGACTTCGCCATCATCCTGCGCACGTTTGGCGTGTTGCTCCTGCCGATGGACCGAGGTGCTTACTGACTTGTGCTCAGCGGCTCATGGTCCATTGGATGATTCCAAGACCACTGATCCAGACGATCTCCAGTCGGCTTGATGCCTGCAGAACTGCTCTAACCAGAGGCCCGCTTGCTGTTGGTTGGCCGGCCCCAAGCACAGGTTTATGCACCAAGCGCTCTCCGTATCTGTTCTCGCCGCCAAGTTGGATCCCGATGCAGTGGGCGTAGATCGCTTCTGAACGACCTGCATTGGGGGATGGATCCGCAGAGCCATCCCGCTCTGCTGCCTGCACCCGTTGCACCCATTGCGTCCAGGGTGGGCAGACCAGGGGCAGCGTCAGCATGACCAGACGGCAGGGCAGCCAGGTGAGCAGATCATCGAGGCGAGCGCCGGCTGTCCCCAACCAGCGCAGCCGACCGCTGCGGTACCCGAGCATGGAATCCAGCGTGCTGCTGGCCTTGAAGCCCCAGGCCAGCGCCAGCGGACCAGGGCCAGCGGGCAGGACCATCCACAGCAGGGCACCGATCCCCATCCAGAACAGCGGTGCGAACACGCCATCCACAGCATTCTCTGAGGCTGTTTCAGCTGCGGCCCTGAGCAGTCCCGTGCGATCCAGACTCTGAACGTCGCGTCCAACGATCCAGCTCAAGTTCCGGCGGGCTGGTTCGAGATCCCCCACCGCCGCTGAGGGCAGTGCATCCACCACGGCGAGCACACTGTCCCTGAGGCTGCGAGCCGCCAGGGCGCTGGCGAGGCTCAGGGTCAGTATCGGAATGCTGAGCCATCCCCATGGGGAGGGAAGCCACAGCAGCCGCTCCAGGCACCAGCCCGTCAGAACGCTGACAAGCACCACGATCAGGCTGATCAGGCCTCCCCCGATCCGCAGCTTGATCGGATGGTCCCCCGCCCATGGCTCGACCCAATGGCGCAACTGCTGAATGCCCCACCCCATCACCACCACGGGGTGGAGCCACCGGCGCGGGTCACCGATCAACTGATCCAGCACGGCTGCCCCGATCACCAGCAGGCCTCCCAACGCTTCTGAACTCATCGGAGGGGCGTGGCCAGAAACCAACAAAAATCCCCGCTCTGCACCGTTAGGGCAACAGAGCGGGGGGTGAGCTGAGTCATGGTGTCTGATGCCACCGGCTGTTCAGCGCTTGCGCTGGATCAGGCGTCCTTCAGCCAGCTGAACATCGAGCGCAGGCCTTTGCCCACTTTCTCGATCGGATGCTGGGAATCACGGTCGCGCACCTTTTTCATCTCTGGCTTGCCGGCTTCGCATTCGGCCACGAAGTTCCTGGCGAAGGTGCCGTCCTGGATGTCGGCCAGAACGCGCTTCATCTCGGCCTTGGTGTCGGCGGTGATCAGACGGGGGCCGCTGACGTAGTCGCCGTACTCCGCGGTGTTGGAGATCGAATCGCGCATGGAGGTCAGTCCTCCCTTCACCATCAGATCCACAATCAGCTTCACTTCGTGCAGGCATTCGAAGTAAGCCAATTCGGGCTGGTAGCCCGCTTCCACCAGGGTCTCGAAACCAGCCTTCACGAGTTCAGAGAGGCCGCCACACAGCACAGCCTGCTCACCGAACAGGTCGGTTTCGGTCTCTTCCTTGAAGTTGGTCTCCAGAATGCCGGCACGGGTGCCACCGATTCCCTTGGCGTAGGCCATTGCCATGCCGCGGGCGTTGCCGGAGGCGTCCTGTTCGATGGCGAACAAGGCGGGCACGCCCTGGCCGTTCTGGTACTCCCAACGCACGGTGTGGCCAGGGCCCTTCGGGGCGATCATCACCACATCCACATCGGCGGGGGGCTTGATCAGCTCGAAACGGATGTTGAAGCCGTGGGCGAAGCTGAGCACCTTGCCTGCACTCAGGTGGGGTGCGATTTCCTTCTCGTAGACGTCCTTCTGGAATTCATCGGGCAGCAGGACCATGATCCAGTCGGCCTTGGCTGAGGCATCGGCCACGCTCAGCACTTCAAGACCATCCGCCTTGGCTTTCTCGGCGGAGCGGCTGCCGTCATAGAGGCCCACCACCACGTTCACGCCTGAATCCTTCAGGTTCAGAGCGTGGGCATGACCCTGGGAGCCATAACCAATGATGGCCACGGTCTTGCCGTTCAGCAGACCGAGATCGGCGTCGGAGTCGTAAAAGAGCTGGGCCATCCGGGGCGGGCTTGCGGAACACTGCAGTGGACGAGCTTACGCAGCGGCCTGACCCGTTCGGTTCAGGCCTCGTTCGGATGGGAGATGACGCGGTCGATCAGGCCGTATTCCTTGGCTTCTTCGGCACTGAGGAAGTAGTCCCGATCGGTGTCCTTTTCGATCTTCTCGAAGCTCTGGCCACTCATGTCGGCCAGGGAGCGGTTCAGCATCTCCTTCATCCGCAGGATTTCCCGTGCCTCGATTTCGATGTCACTGGCCTGGCGACGGCTGGTGCCGCCCAGGGGCTGGTGAATCATGATCCGGCTGTGGGGCAGGGCGACCCGCTTGCCCTTGGTGCCGGCGGCGAGGAGGAAGGCGCCCATGGAGGCAGCAAGGCCAACGCAGATGGTCACCACCTCGCTCTTCACGTATTGGATCGTGTCGTAGATCGCCAGTCCAGCTGTGACGGAGCCGCCGGGGGAGTTGATGTACAGGTAGATCGGCTTGCTGCTGTCTTCCGAGTCCAGATAGAGCATCTGGGCCACCAGGCTGTTGGCGATGCCGTCATTGACCTCAGAGCCAAGGAAGAGGATCCGCTCCACCCCGAGACGGGTGTAAATGTCGACCCAGCGCTCCATCTGGCTGCCGGGCAGGCGGTAGGGAACGCTGGGGGTACCGATCGGCATGGTTCAGAACGTTGATGAGGGAAGGGCAGAAGGGTTGGGTCTGATGCCGTCGGTCAGACGGGGGGATTGCCAGGCAGGTCCTTGCGGCTGCTGAGCACGCGGTCGATCAGTCCGTACTCAACGGCTTGTTGAGGGGTGAGGTAGCTCATGCGGTCGGAGTCCTTGCTCAGCTCCTCCACAGAACGACCTGTGTTGGTGGAGAGGATCTCGAGCATCGCCTGCTTGTTGTGCAGCACTTCTTTGGCCCGGATCTGGATGTCCGTCGCCTGGCCGCGGGCGCCGCTGCGGGGCTGGTGCAGAACGATGGAGGAGTGAGGCAACGCGGCCCGTTGACCTTTGGTGCCTGCCGAAAGGATCACCGCCGCCGTGCCCATGGCCTGGCCGATGCAGATGGTGTGCACCGGAGGCTTCACGTAACGAAGGGTGTCGCAGATGGCGAAGGCTTCGGTTTCGAATCCGATCGCATCACCCGAGTACCAGCTGGTGCCAGTGGAGTTGATGTAGAAGTAGATCGGCTTCTCTGGGTTGTCGAACTCCAGATAAAGCAGCTGAGCAATGATCAGCTCAGTCACATCGATGCCCATCTGACGCTTGGCGTCGTCGTCAGAGAACAGGGGCAAGCCCAGGTAGACGATTCGCTCCTTGAGCAGGAGTGAGGGAAGGTCAGGAGGTGGTGTGCGCATCACGGCGCTGTCGCCGTAGTACGGGGCCGAAGTTGTCATCTCCACCATCGCGGTGGGGCGAGCCTAGCCGGGGTCAGCGGGCTTGCGGTTGCTGGTTTTGGCCGGTTTTCCCTGACTTTTCGATTTGGATGAGGGCTTGGTGTCCGTTGATGCATCGTTCTCGTCCAACCGTGCAAACACCATGCGTCCGGTTGGGGTTTGCAGGGCACCGGTCACCACCACAGGTTTGCGTTGGCCGATCAGCGATTTCGCCTCGTTGACCACCACCATCGTTCCGTCATCGAGGTAGCCGACACCCTGGCTGTCCTCCTTGCCCTCTCGCACGATCTTGAGTTTGAGCTCATCGCCTGGTTGCACTTCAGGCCGCAACGCGATCACCAGCTCACTCAGATTCATCACCTTCAGGTCTTTGACCTGGGCCACCTGCGCCAGGTTGAAGTCTGCGGTCACCAGCGTGCCGCCGGTGTCGGATGCCAACTGCAGCAATCGGTCGTCCGTTCCCTTGCCGTCGTAACGGGTGCTGTTGATCACCAACCGCCGCCCGTAGGTTTCCCGCAGATCCTTCAGAAGCTTCAGGCCACGTCGGCCCTTGGCCCGCTTTTCGATGTTGGTGGAATCCGACAGCTGCTGCATCTCATCGATCACCGATTCGGCAACGATCACCTGCCCTTCCAGCAATCCGCAGGCGAGCATGCCGCGGATCCGGCCATCGATGATCACGCTGGTGTCCAGGATCTTGGCCGTGGCGGGGGTCAGCACCCCATCAGCCACCAGCAGCGCCTCCGTGCTCGCGGGATTGAACAGGCGCAGCAGCGTGCGGCCGTGAACTTCCGCCAGGTTGCTTCCGAGAATTCCAAAAAAGACATTGCTCACCACCGCCAGAAGGGGTTTGAGCAGAACAATTCCTCCGGAGAACGGAAGCAGCAGAACAGGGAGCAGCAGCAGGTTGGCCACCAGCAGCCCCAGGATCAGGCCGACAGCCCGGCTCACCAGCAGATCGGTGGGCATGGTGCGCACCTGCTGCATCAGGCGCACGCGCAGCTTTTTGAACACCAGGCCTGCGATCAAGCCAATGCCACCTCCCGCTCCGCTGAGCTGGAGACGCAACTGTTCAGCATTGGTGGTTGCACTCACCAGGCCGTCGGGCAGCAAGTGAATCCCCATCCACCCGGCAGCTGCACCGGAAACCACAAACAGAAGCAGGATGAGCGGATCCACCATGGGTTCAGGTCGTGGCAGCTCGATCCGGATGCCAGAAGCATGCCTTATCCCATCCCGCCCCGCAGCGCCTACCTCCACATTCCCTTCTGCCACCGGCGCTGTTACTACTGCGATTTCGCCGTGGTTCCCCTGGGGGACCAGGCCCGCGCCGACAACGGGCCTGGCAGTCGCTCGATCCGTGAGTACCTAGGCCTGCTGCATCGGGAAATCGCCTCTGCCCCAGGGGGTCCTCCCTTATCCACCGTTTACATCGGCGGGGGAACGCCATCGCTGTTGTGCCCCGATCAGATCGGAGCACTGATCAATGCCTTGGCCAACAAATTCGGTCTTCAACCGGGTGCGGAAATCACCCTGGAGATGGATCCGGCCACCTTTGATGCCGCGCAGTTGGCCTCCGTTCTGGCCCATGGCGTGAACCGCATCAGCCTGGGGGGGCAGAGCTTTGATGATGCGGTGCTCGAGCAGCTGGGGCGTCGGCATCGCCAGAGCGACCTCCATGCGGCGATCGACTGGCTGGTTCAGGCCTGGCGCGATGGCGCGCTTCGGTCCTGGAGTCTCGATCTCATCCAGAACCTCCCGGGCCAGACCCTGGCCGGGTGGGATGCGCAGTTGGATCAGGCCATTGCCAGTCAGGCTCCCCATCTCTCGATTTACGACCTCTCGGTGGAGCCGGGCACGGTGTTTGATCGCCGACGAACGCTTGGCCTGTTGCAGCTGCCGGAGGACGACCTGGCCGTTGCCTTGATGGAGCGGACCACACAACGGCTGTCGGCTGCTGGACTCAGCCGCTACGAGATTTCCAACCACGCCCGTCCGGGCCATGCCTCCCGTCACAACCGGGTGTACTGGAGCGGTGCCGGCTGGTGGGGTTTTGGCATGGGAGCGACATCAGCACCCTGGGGGGTGCGTTTGGCGCGACCCCGCACCCGCGCCGCCTACGCGGAATGGCTGGATCATCCTCCTGAGGAATCAGTCGCCGAGGCTGGACTCCCCCTGGATGATCAATTGCTGGTGGGTCTGCGGCGCCGGGAAGGGGTGACCCTTCAAGGTCTTGATGCCGATGCCCTGGTGCGCCGCTGGCAACCGTTCGTTGAGCGTGGATGGCTGCAGCAGCGGGCAGGCCGTTGGTGCCTCACCGACCCCGAGGGCATGGCCCTCAGCAATCAGGTGCTGATTGAGGTGATTCTGTGGTGGGAAGAGTGTTCTTCCGGGTCTGCTGGACCCAATCCTTCAACGCGTCGATGAACAGGCGGCGGCCATCCACCAGCGCTGGGCTGAAGGGAGGTTGTTTGGCGGTGAGCCCCAGCAGGTCTGCGGTGACGCGCACCTGGCCGTCGCAGCCGTCACCTGCCCCGATGCCGATCACCGGGATGGTCAGGGCCTGCTGCACCCGGCATGCCAGCTCGGCAGGAACATGTTCCAGCACCAGGGAGAAGCAGCCCTTCTGCTCGAGGGTGCGCGCCTGATCGACCAGGCGTTCCTGGCTGATGGCGTCCGTGGCCTGGCGCCTGTACCCCAGGCGATGCACGGCCTGCGGGGTGAGGCCCAGATGCCCCATCACGGGAATGCCCATGCGCACAAGACGGTCGATGACGGCGACAACCTCGGGTTCCGCCCCCTCCAATTTCACCGCCGCTGCGCTGGACTCCTTCAACAAACGCCCTGCAGCCGCCACGGCGAGGTCTTCGCCGCACTGGTAGCTGAGAAAGGGCAGGTCACAGACCAGCAGAGGCTGGTCGGCCGGCATGGCCGTCAATCCCCGGGCGACTGCCTGGGTGTGATGGAGCATCTGGTCCAGGCTCACCGGGAGTGTTGTGGCATGGCCCAGCGCCACCATCGCCAGTGAATCACCGATCAGCAGCACGTCTGCACCGGCGGCCTCGGCCAGAGCTGCAGAGAGGCTGTCCCAAGCGGTGAGCACGGCGATGGGTTGGCCCTTCTGCTTGAAGCGGGTCAGATCAGAAGGACGCATGCAGCTTCAGAACCCCTCGGGGGCTCATTGCTAGCATTCAGCCGATTCGGGCCCATGCGGCTCTGACGCCCAAATCTGGTCAGGACCGGAAGGGAGCAGCCACACGGGATGCTCAGGGCAGGCGTGGGTTCCGGGTCACCACATTCAAATGAGCCGTCAGACCGTGGGCCTGACGGGGGCATCACAACGTGCCATTGTCCTGTTGCTGACGGCGACGCAGGAACTCAGGAATGCGGGCGCCGTTCTCTTCGGGCTCCCCACGATTCAGCATTCCGGGCACGGAGCGGCTGCGCTCGCTGCGGTACGGCTGCTTGTTCTCGAAGCCTGTAGCGATCACCGTCACGTGGATCTCCCCTTCGAGGGCCTCATCCACCACAGCGCCCACGATGATGTTGGCTTCAGGATCGACAACGTCGTAGATCACCTCGGAAGCAGTGGTCATGTCCTCGAGGGTCATGTCCTTGCCACCACTGATGTTGATCACACAGCCTTTGGCGCCATCGATGCGCTCGGTTTCCAGGAGTGGGCTGGCGATCGCAGCCTGGGCAGCCTCCACCGCTCTTGAGCGACCGGAACCGATGCCAATGCCCAGCAGCGCCGTGCCTGCTTCGGTCATCACGGAGCGAACGTCAGCAAAGTCAACGTTCACCAGGCCCGGGCAGGTGATGATGTCGCTGATGCCTTTGACGCCCATGCGCAGGACGTCGTCCGCACTCCGGAAGGCTTCCTGAAGGGGAGCTCCGCCGATGGCATCACGCAGGCGGTCGTTGGGGATCACGATCAGGGTGTCCACGTGTTCCGCCAACCGAGCGATGCCTTCGTCGGCCTGACGCATGCGACGACGGCCCTCGAAGCTGAACGGCTTGGTCACGATGCCCACGGTGAGAGCACCGACTTCACGGGCGACTTCGGCCACCACTGGTGCTGCACCAGTCCCCGTTCCACCGCCCATGCCAGCGGCAATGAACACCAGATCGGAGCCCTGCAGTGCATCGTGCAGATCCGTGCGGGATTCCTCAGCTGCCTTCTGGCCGATGGTGGGGTTGCCGCCGGCACCTAGTCCGCGGGTCAGGGTCTGCCCCAACTGCAGCCGTTGCTGGGCCTGCGACTGGATCAGGGCCTGGGCATCGGTGTTGAGAACGCGGTATCCAACCCCTTCAAGGTCGCTGAGGATCATGCGGTTGACGGCATTGCTGCCGCCACCTCCAACGCCGATGACCTCGATGCGGGCGGACTGGCTGGGCTGGATACCCGCTGCCGTGAAAGACCCTGAGCCGCTCACCATCTCCATCGTCGAGGCAGAACCGTGTGGTTGCGTTGCATTATGTCCCTGAAGCCTTGTCTCGGCTTCAACAGATCACAAACCAGGAGCTGAGGTTGTGGTCTCCAGATTTTCCACCTGTTGGTTTCAGGGTTCAGTTTTGGGCTGCTTGGGGGCGGGTGGCGCCGGCAGTTGCAGTTCCGGGCGGTCCGGATTGCTGAGATCAAGGCTGCTGTGATGGGCCCCGCGCAGGTGCTTTGGCAACGTCTTGTTCAGATGGAGGATCGTTTCGATCTGGGTGTTTAAGAGGGCCGGTTCGCCACCGAGATCAATCCGGCCCAGCTCGGTGGTGATCAGACTGATGTTGCCGTCGGGATCAAGCACGATGGCTTTCAGCATCCCGGCGAAGCGATTCCGTTGTTGCAGCAGCGCAGCGACCTGACCGCGTTGCGGGCTATTCCAGCCGCGCACCATGATCTCCGTGAGCGGATCTGCTACGGCGTCGCTCAAGGGAATCCATTCACCTGCGGCGTTGAGCAGCCCCCGTTCCCGTCCAGCGGGTCCCCGACGCTCAGCGCGTGCGATGGGAATCTCCGGCTTCAGGCTGATGACGAGGCGAGCGGGGAACATCCGGCGCTGCACGTGAGCGCTGTGAACCGGCAAGACCCCGACCAGCTGTTGTTCCAGCTCCCTCGGACTGACCTCCAGCAGGGGTGAGGGAAAGCGAAGCTTGGCCGCCTCGATCACCTGATTGCTCTCAAGGGCAGCACCTCCGGTCAGGATGACTGCCTCAGGGCTCCGCAGCGTCCAGCCATGGCGCAGCAAGATCCAGCTGAATCCTCCACTGAGCAGCAGCAAGGCCACAAAGCGCCAGAGCTGAAGCAACAGGGTCTGGCGGCGCTGCCGGCGCAAGTCCCGGCGCCGGGCGACCTGCGCGGAAACCGGCCGTTGGGAGGATTTGTTGTTGGTCGAGACCCGGCTCACAGGTCGCATCGGGCCCGTGCCATCAGCTGCTCACCCCAGCTGCGCGCGCGGTCGGCATCAGAAAAGGGCACATCCATCTGCAAATTTTTCCCGATGAGGCGCAGCCGACAACGCCCCTGGGATTCGTCGGTGAGGGGCGCATCACCGGACGCCAGCGACATCAGTTCCACAAGCTCGAGTTTGCAGACGTCAAACGAGCCCTGATCCTGAAAACTTCCAGCTTCGAAGCTGCTCCAGTGCAGTTCACCGTCTTTCAGACGGGCACCACCACAACCATCGAGCTTGGCGAGTTCGGAGCCTTCGGCCCAGGTGCGAAAGAGGTTTTGGCGCCGCCGTTCCAGCCATCCGAGCGACGCCAGCAGCACAAAGGCCAGCAGCAGAGGAAACCAGAGCAGTCCGTGGCTCATGGGTTAGGCGAAGGACGCTGCGTTCATTCTCCTGCGGTTTGGATCAGTTTGTGCACCAACTGTTCGAGTGTTACGCCGCTGGCCGCCCAGAGCATCGGGAACATGCTCTGGGCCGTGAAACCAGGCAGGGTGTTGATTTCGTTGATCCAGAGCTGGTCGTTGGCGTCGTCGTAGAAGAAATCCACCCGACCCATGCCGTTGACGCCCACGGCAGCGCAAGCCTGCAGGGCCTGGGCGCGGATGCGGTCAGCCACTTCATCGGGTAGTGGAGCGGGAATCAACGTGGTGCTGCGCCCTGCGGTGTATTTCGTCTCGTAGTCGTACCAGTCCGCATCAAAACGAACCTCACCGATCACCGACGCTTCGAGCATGCGTCCCCCCAGGACGGCGCATTCCACCTCTCGGGCGTTGACGCCCTGCTCCACCACCAGCCTTGGATCGAGCGCTGCAGCCTGATTGAGGCCTGCTTCCAGTTCTTGGCGGGAACGCACCTTGCTGATGCCCACCGAGGAGCCGAGATTGGCGGGCTTCACAAAGCAGGGGTAGTTCAGTTCGCGTTCAATCCGATCCATGAGGGCCGATCGGCTGATCGCGTTCTCGAGTTCGGACGCGTGAAGGGCCACATAGGGCACCTGGGATAGGCCGGCGCTGGCGAAAGCAGATTTCATCGCCTGCTTGTCCATGCTGACGGCTGAGCCGAGCACGCCGGCACCAACGAACGGTTTGCCGGTCAGCTGGAACAACCCCTGAATGGTGCCGTCTTCTCCATTGGGACCATGCAGCACCGGGTACCAGAGGTCGACCGCATCACATCCCTCCGGGAACCCCTGGAATCCTGATGGGGGCAGAGGTGGGTTGAGCTCCGGTGCGGTTTCGGAGGCCAGGGTTGCCTCGGATAGATCTGTTCCCCACCAGCGACCATCACGGTCGATGTAGATCGGCTGCACCGTGTATCGCTCTCGGTTCTGCCCGCTGCGCAGGCCTCGCACGACGGTCGCCGCAGATCGGATCGACACGTCGTGCTCTCCAGAGCGGCCTCCAAAGACGAGCCCGACCGTGATGGGACTGGACGGCATGAATGCGGCGACCCCTGAGCGGTGGGAGCGCCAAAGGTATCAGCGTTGTGCTCAGTGGGGCAGGGGGCTTCCGCTGAGTGAAAAGGAGCGCACCGCATCGATGCGCACCGGCACGAGATCGCCCGCTTCGTAGGCACGACCATCCGCTCCGGTGGAGCTGAAGAAGGTCAGGCGATTGGTGCGGGTACGCCCCATCAGCTGCGATGGGTCCTTGGGGTTGATGCCCTCCGCCAGCACTTCTTCCGTGCGCCCCTCGTAGCGGGCATTGGCCTTGCGGGCGCAGCGTTCCACCAGGGCATTGATTTCGCGCAGGCGTTCCACCTTCACCTCCTCCGGCAGCTGGTTGTGCCAATGGGCTGCAGGGGTATTGGGCCGGGGTGAATAGGCCGCTGTGTTCACCTGATCGAAGCCAATCTCCTCGATCAGATCGAGGGTGCGGCGGTACTGCGCATCCGTCTCTCCGGGGAAGGCAACGATCACATCGGCACTGAGGGAGGCATCGGGCATGCGCTCACGGATGCGGTCGATGATCCTCCGGTAGCGCTCAACGGTGTAGCCCCGGGCCATGGCCTGCAACACGTCGTTGTCCCCGCTCTGAAACGGAATGTGGAAGTGTTCGCAGAGCTTGGGCAGGTCGGCACAGGCATCGATCAGCCGCTCGGTGAAGTAGCGCGGATGGCTGGTGGCAAAACGGATCCGTTCAATGCCCTCCACGTCGTGGACGTGATGGAGCAGATCCGTGAGGGTGTGTTGGCGGCGACCCTCCAGCGTGATGCCCGGCAGATCCCGTCCATAGGCATCAATGTTCTGGCCGAGCAGAGTGATTTCCTTGTAGCCCTGGGCGGCAAGACCCTCCATTTCCAGCTTGATCGCCTGGGGCAGCCGTGATTGTTCCTTGCCGCGCACGGAGGGCACCACGCAGTAAGTGCAACGTTCGTTGCAGCCGTAGATCACGTTCACCCAGCCACAGATGCTGCTGTCCCGGCGGGCCGTGGTGATGTCTTCAAGGATGTGGTGGTCTTCGGTGGCGACCACCTGCTGACCGCTGTCCACCTGCAGCAGAAGGGTTTCAAGCCGATTGGCGTGTTGCGGTCCCATCACCAGATCCAGCTCCGGCACCCGCCGGAGCAGGGACTCGCCCTCCTGCTGAGCAACGCAGCCCGCCACCACCAGGGTGAGGTTGGGGTTGCTGCGTTTCCTCTGGGCCTGTCTGCCGAGGTAGCTGTAAACCTTCTGCTCGGCGTTGTCCCGGATGGTGCAGGTGTTGTAGAGCACCAGATCGGCATCCAGTTCGGCTGACGCCTCCCGATAGCCCATGGCCTCCAGGATTCCCGCCATCCGTTCGGAGTCCGCCTTGTTCATCTGGCAGCCGAACGTGGTGATCCAGTAGCTGCCGCGCTGGGGGTTGGCGGTGGCGTCAGTGGCGAGGGGGGCGGAGGCGACCAAATCTCTGGCTCAAGCCTTCTCAGTGTGAGTCACAGCGGTGTTGTGTCAGTTTGGAGATTGACAGCCGGATGGCGATGGGCTGGGCCCTCACACGGTTTTCGCTCACCAAGGCCGTGCCCCTCACGATCAGCCGGGGCACCACCGCTGCCGTGGTGCGGTTGGAGCTCAGGTTGGAACGTGATGGGCTGGTGGGCCGAGGCGAGACCGGGGGATTTGAGACCGGCCACCGAGCCTTTGCCCTTGAGGCTGTGGAACAGGAACTGCTGGGGCTTTTGCCGCAACTGGAAGCTCTGGATCCCCACCGTCCGCAACGGTTTGAGCCCCTGCTTGCATCCCTGAGTCCCCCGGCCCGTTGTGCCATCGACCTGGCCTTGTGGGACTGGCATGGGCAACGGCTCGGCCATCCGCTGTGGCGGCTCTGGGGATTGGACCCAACCGAGGGTGTGGCCACCAGCGTCACCTTGGGACTGGCTTCTGTGGATGCCGTGTTGGATCGTCTCGAACGCTGGTGGACGCAGCTGCCGGCGACGCGGGTGAAGCTCAAGCTGGGCAGCCCCGACGGCTTGGACCACGACCTCAACCTGTTGGGGGCGGTGGCTCAGGCCATCACGGATCGATCCCAGCGGCAGGGTGTGGCCATCGAACTGCAGGTGGATGCCAATGGCGGATGGACTGTGAATCAGGCCAGGCAAATGCTGGAGCCCCTGGCCGCACACCAGGTGGTGCTGCTGGAGCAGCCTCTGGCTCCAGATCTGGATCCCACGCAGGACACAGCGGGATTCGCGGCGCTGCACCCGCACTGTCCGATGGCCTTGGTGGCGGATGAAAGTTGCTGGGATCTGGAGGATCTGCTGCGTCTGGCCCCAGTGGTGGATGGCGTGAATCTCAAGCTGCTCAAGACCGGGGGGCTCAGTCAGGCCTTGTTAATGGCCCAAGTGGCACAGAAGAAGGGGCTGGACCTGATGGTGGGTTGCTACTCCGACAGTTCGTTGTTGAACGGTGCAGCGGCCCAGATCTTGCCTCTGATTCGTTGGCCGGATCTCGACAGCCATCTCAACTTGGTGGATGACCCCTTTGTTGGCCTTGAGTTGCAGGACGATCGTCTGCGGCCTTCGGCGATGGCTGGATTGGGGATCCGCCAGGCAGGAGGCACAGCAGCGTGATGAGCGGGATTCAAGCGCCGTCGGGATTTCGGGAGATGCGGTTGGTGCTGCTCCAACACGGCGGTTTGGCCAGCCTCACCGGCAAGACCGGTCTGGCCATGCTCCGACACCGTGCTGGACCGATCGTCGCGGTGATCGATCCCAACCATGCGGGCCAGTCTCTGCAACGCGTCACCGGCATCCAGCGTGATGTGCCGGTGGTGGCGGACTTGTCTGCGGCTCTGCCCTACGCGCCTGAGGTTGCTGTGGTGGGCCTGGCTCCTTCGGGGGGGCGGCTGCCTGATCCTGTTCGCCACGACGCCTTGGCGGCGTTGCGCGCAGGCCTTCATCTCGCCAGCGGACTCCACACCCGCCTGGCCGATGATCCCGAACTGGCAGACGCCTGCTGGCGCGACCGTTGGATCTGGGATCTGCGCCGGGAGCCGGAAGGCCTCAACGTTGGCCAGGCACGCGCCGCAGAGCTTCCCTGCCGGCGCCTTCTGGCCATTGGCACCGATATGGCTGTCGGCAAGATGAGCGCATGCCTGTCTCTCCTGGAGGCAGCCCAGCGCTCCGGGATCCCCGCGCGCTTTGTGGGCACAGGGCAGGCCGGAATTCTGATCAGCGGAGAAGGGGTCGCCCTGGATGCTGTGCGCGTCGATTACGCCGCCGGTGCGGTGGAGGCGGCGGTGCTTCGCGCGGCGGCGGCTCTGCCGGAGCAGGGTCTTGTGCTGGTGGAGGGTCAGGGATCGCTCTGCCATCCGGCCTCCACGGCCACGTTGCCCCTGTTGCGGGGCACGCAGCCGACGGCCCTGTTGCTCGTGCATCGGGCAGCACAGCAGACCATCGATCGGCTGCCTCAGATCCCGCTTCCAAGCCTTGAGGCCTTGGTGGCCACCACAGAATCCCTGGCGAGCTGGGCGCGGCCTGATGGGGCTGCTGAGCCAGCCAAGGTGGCCGCTGTCGCCCTCAACACCGCCCGCCTTGATGAGGCTCAGGCTCGAGACGAGGTGGAGCGCATCCGCCAGACGCTGGGTCTGCCCTGCACGGATCCGATCCGCTGGGGAGCAGAACCGCTTCTCAGGGGTTTGTTGAGTTGTTGAAAGGGCGAGCGAGGGGATTCGAACCCCCGAATAGCGGCGCCACAAGCCGCTGCCTTAACCACTTGGCGACGCCCGCCGCGTCCGTGAGAATCTACCAACACGAGCTGCAGCCTGCCTGGTGTCCCCTTCATCGCGTCCGCAAGGTCGGTCTGCTCTAGCGATGTTGGCGGGGGGGATTGCAGCGGTCGGGGTGCTCTCGCTGGTGGTGTCCAACCCGTCGTTGGAGGACTACCAAGCTCACGCCGGTGATCAGCTGGTCCAGTTGGGCACCAAGGAACTGTGCGACGATCCGACCCTGCCGATGGTCCTGCGTCTCTGGATTCGCAATTGCCCTGAACTGATTGCCTCCCAGCGGGATGCACTGGGGGCGCTGGCGGGTCAGTTCACCACCCGCCGCAACTTGTTTGTGGCGAGTTTGTATTCCACTCGGATGGAAAGGAAGGAGGTGCTGCCCGGTCTGCACCTGCCTGGGTTTGAAGTGCTCAGCCTTGGTGTGGCTGGTCGTTTCGTGGTTCTCAGCACCGATGCCAGCAACGGAGCTGAGCGGTGATGGTCGCCCCGTCGCTTAAGGCCCAGCCGGGGAGTGGTGCCCTTGAGGCCTGGGCACCCCTGGGACTGCTGGATTTCGCCCCTGCAACGCCCCTGCCTGACGTCGAGAAGCAAGGGCTGACGCCCGTGCGCCTGGCCTGGGAGCAGGGGCGTCTGCGGGAGCCCCAGCCCCTGTCTGCCGAACGCGTGCCACCATCTCGAACGGTGTTGCCGCGCTTGGTCGACTGCCATGTCCATCTGGACAAGGCCTACACCTGGCAGGAGCATCCCAACCTCAGCGGCAGCTACGGGGGTGCCCTGAAGGCCAACCTGCGGGAGCACAGCTCCCGAACCTTGGCCTGCGTGCTTCAACGCGGAGAACGCGCCATGGAGAGAGCATTCGCCCATGGGCTGCGGGCCATGCGCAGCCATGTGGACAGTGGTGGCCCTGGCGCTGAACCCAGCTGGGATGCCTTGCTCACCCTGCAGCAGCGCTGGCGCCGCCGCATCGACTTGCAACTGGTGGCGCTGGTGCCCTTGGAATTCTGGTGTTCAGCTGAAGCGGATGCTCTGGCGCGTCGTGTGGCCGCCAGTGGCGGCTGCCTTGGTGGTGTTCTGACACCTCCTTGTGGATCGGCCGTGGTCACGGAGCAGTTGGAGGTGTTGTTGCGCCTGGCTGATCGCCACAACTGCGGCGTCGATCTGCACATCGATGAGGCGGATCACGGTGCGGCGCAGGGCATCGTTCAGCTGTTGAAGGCCCTGCAGCGCGTGCCGGTGCAGGTTCCCGTCACCTGCAGCCATGCCAGCAGTCTTTCCCTTCTGTCGGCGTCATCTCTGGCGCGGTTGGCAGAGCGCATGGCAGCAGCGCAGCTCAGTGTGATTGCCCTGCCCCTGACCAATGCCTGGTTGCTCGCACGGGCGGACGATGCCACCCCCCTTCAGCGTCCGCAGGCCCCGATCCGTCAGTTGCAACGTTCCGGTGTTCCGGTGGCGGTGGCGGGTGACAATGTGGCCGACCCCTGGTTCCCGGGAGGCGACTTCGACCCCTTGGCCCTGCTGGCTGCATCGATGCCGTTGACTCAGTTGTTGCCCTGGCAGCGTCTGGGCCTGGCCCCTTTCACCACGGCACCGCCGGCCATTCTTCAACTGGAATGGGATGGGGTGCTGCGGGCCGGCGCTCCTGCCGATCTGATCAGCATGGAGGGCCAGGGATGGTCGGACCTGATTCGTTCTGCTCCGCAGCGTCAGGTTCTCGTGGACGGCCACTGGCAGTCGTCGCCAGGCGCTAGACCCTGACCAGTGTTCCGCCACGCCATGGGTCGCGCCGAAGCCTTGATTGCCCTGCGGCAAGCCCTCAGCGTTGATCCGGAACTGGAGTTGTTGGATGAACCGGGGGAGCTGCAGCGCCATTCCCGGGACGCCTTTGAGTACTCCCCCGTGCTGACGCCGCGGCTGGAGGCCTGCCGTGCTGAGTTGGTGGTGCGTCCGCGCACGGTGGATGCCGTTGAACGGCTGGCTTCGGCCTGCGCCGAGCACCAGGTTCCCTTAACCCTGCGCGGCTCTGGGACAGGGAACTACGGCCAGTGTGTGCCTCTGCAGGGCGGCGTGGTGATGCTCACCACGGCCCTGCGGCAGATCCGCTCGATTGATCCGATCACCGGGGTGGTGACCGTGGAACCGGGCTGTGTGATGCGCGATCTGGATCAGGAGTTGCGCCGCCATGGACGCCAGCTGCGCTTGATGCCCAGCACCTGGCGCAGCGCCACCATTGGCGGCTTTGTGGCAGGGGGCTCTGGGGGCATCGGTTCCCTGCGCTGGGGCTTCCTGCGGGATCCAGGCCATCTGCTCGGGTTGGAGATCGTGCCGCTACGCCCCGATGCCCGGCGCCATCAACTCGGCGAGATGGATGCGGAGGCTTTGAATCACGCCTACGGCACCAACGGCATCATCACGGCCCTCAGCCTGGCCACAGCTCCAGCGGTCAACTGGCACCAGGTGAGCGTGGACTGCGAGCACTGGGAGCAGGCGATTGAGCTGATGCAACGGATCGCTGCCTCGGCCTTGGATCTCCATTTGGCGAGCCTGCTGGAACAGCCGCTGTTGCCCCGGATGCCCAGCTGGGGTGGTCCTGTCGTCTCGGCGCACCGGCTGCTGTTGCTCGTTGCCCCCGATGGGCTCAACAGCCTGCAACGGATGGCGCAGTCAGCTGGCGCCATCCTGCGGGATCTCGGCCCTGAGGATCTCTCCGGGGGCAATGGCTTGCGCGAGCTGAGCTGGAACCACACCACCCTGCATGTGCGGGCTTCAGAGCCGGGATGGACCTACCTGCAGATGTTGTTGCCGCAACCGGAGGCCCCAGCGATGGCGGCCTTGAAGCAGCGCTGGGGTTATGCCCTGCTCTGGCATCTCGAGCTTGTGCGTCAGCAGGGCTGTCCTCGGCTGGCGGCTCTACCGCTGGTGCGTTGGCAGGGGGCAGATCAGCTGAACCGTGTGATGGACGACTGCAGGGCCGCGGGTGCCGTGTTGTTCAACCCCCACGTGATCACGGTGGAAGACGGCGGCCTTGGCGTCATCGATGCCGATCAAGTGGCGGCCAAGCAGCGCTTTGATCCCGAGGGCCTGCTGAATCCCGGCAAGCTTCGAGGTTGGGAGGAGCGCTCCTGAGGATCAGCAGCCCAAGCTGTCGAAGGTGGAAACTCCGGTGCTGGGGTTGATGCCATCGGCCTCGCTGCACAGCCGGCGTTGATCATCACGATCGAGCAGGGCATCCGTGAAATCGGCCCCCTCGATCTGAGCGTTGCTGAAGCTGCTGCCCGAGGCAATGATCCCCGTCAGCACAGCATTGCGTAGATCGGTGGCGACGAAGTCGGCGCGATCCATCAGGGCGTCGGAGAGGTCAGCTCCCTGGAAATCAGCTTCGGCGAAGGCCCCTTGGGTGAGGATCGCGCCATGCAGGTTGGCGCCTCGGAAATTCGCTCCGCGGCCCACGGCACCGGCGAAGGATGTGTTGGCCAGGTTCTGCCCCTCGAAGTCGCCGTCGCTCTGGTTGGTGAGCGTGTAGTCCACCTTTTCCTGGAACAGGGCACGATCCTGCAGTCCCACCCCAGCTGAGGTGTCCAGGGCCGGGACCGGCGTTGCCATGAGCAGGAGGGGCAGGAGAAGGCCCAGCAACCGGGAGATTCGCAGCACAGTTGACGCCCAAGCTGTGCTCACTCTGCCGTTACAACGCCGCGAGCGAACAGGTCACCGATCAGATACAGCGATCCGGCAACAATCGGCATCGGTGTCGGCCATCCATTGCTGCTGAGCTGGTGCAGCACGCTTTCGAGGCCGTCGGCCTCCTGCAGCTGGTGCTCGAGTTGGGGCAGTGCCTGGAGGAGGGCCGAACGACTCCAGCTCCTGTGGCTCGGCACCGGAATGATCCAGGCCTGGTCCTGGGGCTGCAGCAGCGTCTGGAGCATGGCGACAGCGTCCTTATGGGCTTGAATCGCCAGGATCCAAACAACACCGTTGCGGGCACCACTCCACTGGCTGCGTTCTTCGGCCAGCTGCACTGCGGCCGGTGGATTGTGGGCTCCATCGAGGCGAAGCGTGTGGACGCCCCAATGCACGGTTTGCAGGCGACCGGGCCAGTGGGCTGTGGCGAAGCCCTCCTGAATCACCGCTTCAGGTAACGACCAGCCCAGGCCCGAGAGGGCTTGCAAGGCACCGAGGGCTACAGCGGCGTTGCTGCGCTGAATGGCGCCGGGCAAGCCCAGTTGCCAGCTGGAATTCAGCGGCTTCACCCAGTGGAGCGTGGCCTGCTGAGTGCGGCAGGTTGTTTCCAGAACCTCCTGCACTTCAGGGGCTTGGGCGCCACTGATCACTGTCGCCTGAGGCGGGATCGCTGCCGCTTTTTCGGTTGCGATGGCGGTGAGGCTGTGGCCCAGGTGCTCGCAGTGGTCCAACCCAATGCTGGCGACGGCCACCACAGGACGGCAGGGATGGGCCGTGGTGGCATCAAGCCGTCCCCCCAGCCCCACTTCCAGCACCAGCAGCTCGCAGGCGTGCCGGTGGAACTCCAACAGGGCGGCGGTCACCAGCAGTTCAAACGGGGTGAGCCGATGCCGTTCGCTCAGCGGCTGGAGCGCCTGCAACCGGCTGCGCAGGGTTTCAACCGCAATGGGGGTCCCCTTGATCCGGATGCGTTCGCACCAGCTCACCAGGTGAGGGGAGGTGGTGACCCCGCAGCGGAGGCCGGCGGCACAGAGGGCTGATTCCAGAAAGCTGACGATGGATCCCTTCCCGTTGGTGCCCAGCACCTGAATCGCGGGAATCGTCCGACAGGGATGGTTGAGCTCGTGCAGGGCCGCATCCATGCGATCCAACTGCAGATCCATGCCACGCAGGTCGAAGCGTGGGATCAGATCAGACAGATCGTCCACTCAGCTGAGAGTGGAGAGGGTCGCCGCAAGACGGCGCAGCAGCTCGCGCACCTCGCGCTTGTTGATGGTCAGTGGGGGCACCATGCGCAGCACCGAGGGGCCGGCCGCCACCAGCAGCAGACCGTGGTCGATGGCGGATTTCGCCAGTGCGGGGGCCGTCCAACTGCTGCCCTCCCGGATCACGATGCCCTGCAGCAGGCCCCAGCCCCGCACGCCTTGCAGGTGCTCGGGGAAACAGTTCACAAGCTCCTGGAGCCCGTCGCGCAGTTGTTCGCCTCGGGCTGTGACGTTGGTCAGCAGATCCCGTCGTTCGATTTCGGTGGCCACCGTCAACCCCGCCCGGCAGGCAAAGGGATTGCCGCCGAAGGTGCTGGCATGGTCGCCGGGTTCAAACACATCAGCTGACGCGTTCACCAGCAGGGCACCAATGGCATGACCACCGCCCAGGCCCTTGGCCAGGGTGAAGGCGTCAGGGGTGATCCCCAGTTGCTCATAACCCCAGAGGCGGCCACTCCGCCCCATGCCCACCTGAACCTCATCAAGGATCAGCAGGATGTTCCGCTCCGTGCAGATCTCGCGCAGGCGTGAGAAGAAAGCGCGGTCTCCAGGGTTGACGCCACCCTCTCCTTGCAGGGGTTCAACCAGAACGGCCGCGATCGAGGGACCGGACTGTTCGTAGCGGTGGATCAGGGCTTCGAGGGCCTTCAGATCGTTGTAGGGGAAATAATCAAACCCGGTCACCATGGGCTCAAAACCCTTGTGGTACTTGGGTTGACCGGTGGCGGTGACCGCCGCGAGCGTGCGGCCATGGAAGCTGGCTGCTGCCGTGAGGATCACCGGCTGTTCGATGCCGCGCCGTTGATGGCCGTGCTTGCGCGCCAGCTTGATCGCGGCCTCATTGGCTTCGGCGCCGGAATTGCAGAAGAAGACGCTGTCGGCACAGCTGTTGCGCACCAGCCAGCTGGCCAGCTCTTCCTGTTCCGGAATCCGATAGAGATTGGACACATGCTGGAGCCGTCCCAGCTGCTTGCGCAGAGCCCGCTGCATGGCCCTGTCGCTGTGGCCCAGGGTGCAGGTGGCAATGCCAGCAACAGCATCCAGGTAGCGCCGCCCTTGGGTGTCCTTGACCCAGCAGCCCTTTCCCTTGGCCAGAGCCAAAGGGAAACGGCCGTAGGTGTTCATGACGGCGGAGGGATGGGAGCCGGGGGACTTGAACCCCCAAGACCAGTGGCCGGCTGATTTTGAGTCAGCTGCGTCTACCAATTCCGCCAGGCTCCCGCACAGGGATTGTATTGATTGAAGGGCCCCTCTTCAGAGGATGTTGCGCTTCACCTCAGCGCCAGCAGCGCTGAGCTTGGCTTCGAGGTCGTCGTAGCCCCGATCAAGGTGCTTCAGACCAGCCACTTCGGTGATTCCTTTGGCGGAGAGGCCAGCCAGCACCATGGCAGCGGCTGCACGGAGGTCGGTGCCGGTGACGGGCGCCGCGCTCAGCTGAGCCACGCCTTCAATGATGGCTGTGCTGCCCTTGAGCCGAATCGATGCCCCCATGCGCTGCAGCTCGGCCACATGTTGCAGCCGGTTTTCATAGATCTTCTCGCTGATCACGCTGGTGCCCTTCGCGGTGCACATCAGGGCCATGAACGGTGCCTGAAGATCGGTTGGAAACCCGGGAAACGGTTGGGTGGTGATGTCCACGGCCGTGATCTCGCCGGGGGTGATCGTCACGGCTCTCCCCTTGATCTCGATGGAGCAGCCGCAATCGCGAAGCTTTTGGATCACAGCGCTGAGATGCTCGGGAATCACGGGCTCCACCACCAGTGGTGAGCGCGTGATGGCGGCCGCCATCAGGAACGTTCCGGCTTCGATGCGATCCGGGATCACCGGATAGTTGGTGCAACCACGGAGCCGCTCCACCCCTTGAACGGTGATCACCGGGCCGCCAGCGCCGCTCACCTGGGCGCCCATGCTGTTGAGCAGGTTGGCCAGGTCCTGCACTTCAGGTTCCTGAGCAGCGTTTTCGATGGTGGAGACCCCATCGGCCAGCACCGCTGCCATCAGAATGGTTTCGGTGGCGCCAACGCTGGGGCAGTCGAGCACGATCTGAGCGCCTGTCAGGCGTTTTTTGCTGCCGGGTACTGAGGCCGTGACAATTCCGTGCTCCACGTTGACGACGGCGCCGAGGGCTTTCAGACCGCGGATGTGTTCGACAACGGGACGAGCCCCGATGCGGCAACCCCCTGGAAGGGGGACCCGCGCGTGTCCCAGGCGTCCGAGCAGGGGGCCAATACTGAAAAAACTGGCGCGAAGGCTGTTGACCAGCTCGTAGGGAGGGGCCGAGCCACTGAGCTCGGCGGCTGTGAGGCGAATGCAGTCCGACTGCCTGTCGACCTGAACCCCCAGAGCTTCAAGGATGGCGCTCATGCCATCGATGTCTGTCAGGGAGGGAATGTTGGTCAGCTCAATGGTCTCCTCACTCAGGAGGCTGGCTGTCATCAGCACCAGGGCGGAGTTCTTCGCGCCGCTGACGCGAAGCGTTCCCTTCAAGGCGTGTCCGCCGCTGACGTTGAGGCGTTGCTTGAGACTCTCCTGAGACGCTTCTGCAACGGCCATCATCGATGAGCTGATCCCCTATGTCCGGATTTTGGCAACAGTCTTTGAGACCGTCTAGACGGCCGGCGTCCAAACTGGACAGTTTGTTACGGGGCAGGGGCAGCCACGGATCGGCGATGCCCTATGTTCATCCGGTCGAACACGACACGCCAGCGGATGTGGCGGAATTGGTAGACGCGCTAGTTTCAGGTACTAGTGGTGGCAACATCGTGGGAGTTCAAGTCTCCCCATCCGCACTAACTTTGTCGGGTAGCAGCTCTCGACAACCATGATCGTTCTCAAGATCTCCAATGCTTCGGAAGTTGTTGCTTCCAAGGTTGGCAAGTTCCTTGAGCTGCTCACTCCTGATTCCATCGATCACACCACCGTTGAGGATCAAGTGATCAAAAAGATGATCGAAAACCTTGCGGCGGAGGGAATCAAGGGGGAGATCGCAGCCATCAACGGCCTTGAGTTGGAAGGCGAAAATCTGAGCGTCCACAAAGGCTTGAACGTGCGCAAACACGCAGCGTTCTGAGTCGTTCCCTGGATTCCTCCTCTCCCCTGATCAGCAGCCGACGCAATCCCCTGGTCAAACGGCTGAGAACCCTGGCCACCCGTGCGGGGCGAGAGGCCGAGGGGCTGTTGCTTCTTGAGGGCACCCACCTGTTGCAGGAAGTTCTCAGGCAGGGCAACGCGCCCGAGGAAATCATCGCGACCGAAGCCTGGTTGCAAGGTCATTCGGCCCTGGCTGCACGTTGTTCTCAGGCGCGATGGCGGATCGTCACCGATGAGGTGTTGCGGGCTGCGCTCACAACAGTCACACCCGATGGTGTTGCCTGCCTGAGCCCCCTGGATCGACTGCCCACTGTCCCTTCAGAGCTGGATTTTCTCCTTGTGCTGGATCGGATTCAGGATCCTGGAAATCTGGGCACATTGCTGCGCACAGCCCTGGCGGCTGACGTCAACGCGGTCTGGATGGGAGCTGGTGTTGATCCCCTCGGCACGAAGGTGTTGCGGGCCTCTGCCGGTGCTCTGCTTCAGCTGCCGCATCAACGCTTTGGCCCGAGCGAAGCGATGGCGATTTCACAGCTTCAGCAGGAACTGAAGCACCTGGTGGCCTTGGGTGTGCAGGTGGTGGCCACCCTTGTGCCCGATGCGACCAAGGCTGACCCCCCTGTTCCCTACTGGGATCTCGACTGGACGCTGCCGACGGCGCTGGTGCTGGGAACCGAGGGTGCAGGTCTGCATCCGGACCTGCAAGCCTGCTGCACCCATGCCGTCACGCTCCCCCACAGCGCACGGGTGGAATCCCTGAATGTGGCGTCTGCAGCTGTTCCTCTCCTTCTGGAGCGGCGAAGAGCGACAATGACCGCCACATCGCAGCAGTTCGGGTGAGCGACGCCAGCTTCGACTTCGACGTCATTGTTATTGGAGCCGGCTACGGCGGCTTCGACGCTGCCAAACATGCCGCCGAACACGGCCTGAAGACGGCGATCGTTGAATCCCGAGATATGGGTGGCACCTGTGTGAACAGGGGCTGTGTTCCCTCCAAGGCGCTGCTGGCTGCCAGTGGAAAAGTGCGGGAACTGGCGGACGACAAGCACCTCGCGAGCTTTGGAATTCATGCTGCTCCTGTGCGGTTCGAGCGGCAGAAGATCGCTGATCACGCCAATCAGCTGGTTCAGACCATTCGCACCAACCTCACCAAAACCCTTGAGCGGGCAGGGGTGACGATCCTCCGAGGCCACGGCCGTCTGGAGGGCAGCCAGAAGGTGGGGCTGCGGGAGCCCAGCGGGGTGGACAGGGTGCTGACCGCCAAGGACGTGATCATCGCCACGGGGTCTGATCCCTTTGTGCCGCCAGGCATCGAAACCGATGGCCGCACGGTGTTCACCAGCGACGAAGCCATCAACCTGGAATGGCTGCCCCGTTGGATCGCCATCATCGGCAGCGGTTACATCGGCCTTGAATTCGCTGATGTGTACACCGCCCTCGGTTGCGAGGTGACGATGATCGAGGCCATGGACAAGGTGATGCCCACCTTTGATCCCGACATCGCCAAGATCGCTGGGCGTCATCTGATTGATGGTCGCGATATCGATGCGCGTTCCGGTCTGCTGGCCCGCAAGGTCACCCCGGGCTGTCCCGTGCAGATCGAACTGGCTGATTTCAACAGCCGTGAACTGGTGGAGACCCTGGAGGTGGATGCCGTTCTGGTGGCCACCGGGCGTGTTCCCAGCAGCAAGGGCCTCAACCTCGAGTCACTCAATGTGGAGACGAACCGTGGCTTCGTTCCGATCGACGACGCCATGCGCGTTCTGGTGAATGGCCAACCTGTTCCCCATCTCTGGGCCGTCGGCGACGTGACCGGCAAGCTGATGCTGGCCCACACGGCTGCTGCCCAAGGCACCGTTGCGGTGGACAACATCCTTGGCAATGGGCGCGAGATCGATTACCGCAGCATTCCGGCAGCCACCTTCACCCATCCCGAGATCAGCTCTGTTGGCCTGACCGAGGCGGATGCCAAAGCTTTGGCGGAGAAGGATGGCTTCCAGCTTGGTTCCGTTCGCAGCTACTTCAAGGCCAATTCCAAAGCTCTGGCTGAGCTGGATAGCGATGGCCTGATGAAGCTGCTGTTCAACAAAACCAGTGGTGAAGTGCTTGGCGCCCACATCTATGGACTTCACGCCGCCGACCTTATCCAGGAGGTGGCCAATGCCGTTGCCCGGCGCCAGAGCGTGCGTCAGCTCGCCACCGAAGTGCACACCCACCCGACCCTCAGCGAGGTGGTGGAGGTCGCTTACAAGCAAGCAGCCGCCCAGCTGGCGGCCTGATCCCGTCCCACTTTTTCGTTCCAGTCTTTTCCCTCTTCCATGGAGATCCGACGTCGTCCCCCCAACCCCAAGGTGCGGGTGGCCCATCTCGAATATGCGGTGCCCCACGACGACGAGGAACCGCGTCACATCCTCGAGAAGATTGTCTGGGAAAAAGATCGTGAGATCGATGCCGCCCGCGACAAGGTTCCCCTCGACAACCTGAAGCAGCAGATTGCCAAGCTTCCCCCCACCAAGGATTTCCTGGGGGCGCTTCAGGCGGCCGCCACGAAACCTGCGGTGATCGCTGAGGTGAAAAAAGCGAGCCCTAGCAAAGGGGTGATCCGTGAGGATTTCGATCCGGTAGCGATCGCCAAGGCCTATGCCGCTGGCGGTGCAAGTTGCCTCTCGGTGCTCACCGATAAAACCTTCTTCCAGGGTGGCTTTGATGTCCTGGTGCAGGTGCGTCAGGCCGTAGACCTGCCTCTGCTCTGCAAGGAGTTTGTGTTGAGCCCCTATCAGCTGTTCCAGGCCAGGGCGGCTGGGGCTGACGCGGTGCTGCTGATTGCTGCCATCCTTTCGGATCAGGATCTTCGTTATCTCAACAAGGCTGCGGCGGCTCTGGGCCTCACCGTGTTGGTGGAGGTTCACGACGCCACCGAAATGGACCGTGTGCTGAACATTGGTGACTTCCCCCTGATTGGAATCAACAACCGTGATCTCACCAGCTTCGAGACGGATCTGGCCACGACCGAACGGCTGCTGGTCGACTTCAACGACCGGTTGAACCAACAGGGGGTGCTGCTGGTGAGTGAATCGGGTCTGTTCAGTCGGGCCGATCTCGACCGTGTGCAGGCCGCCGGTGCCGGGGCTGTGCTGGTGGGGGAAGCCCTGATGCGGCAGACGGATGTTGAAGCTGGTCTGGTGCAGTTGATCCAGCCCGGTTAAGGCCGTTCCTCTTTCACTGCTGATGCAGAATTGCGACATTCAGGCGGTTCTTTGTGCTGATTAGCGTTTTGACCGGTGTTGCAGCCGGGGCCGTTCATGTGGTGGGTGGTGCTGATCACCTGGTGGCAATGGCGCCCTTCTCCCTGAGCAAGCCATGGGCCGCCTTTCGACATGCCCTGGCTTGGGGTGCTGGTCATTCCACCGGAGTTGTGGTTCTGGCGTTGATCGCCATTGGTCTGAAAGACCTGGCCCACGTGGAGGCCATGTCGTCTTGGGCGGAATTTTTGGTAGGTGTGGCCCTGCTGGTGGTGGGTGCCCTGGCCGTGCGCACGGCGTTCGGGCTGGAACTGCACACCCATGAGCACCGCCACGACGGTGCCGCAGAGCATCGTCATCTACATCTGCATGTGCGCGGCGCCAGCAACCACCGTCGCCACGTCCATGCCTCCTCGGGCCTGGGCTTGTTGCATGGACTGGCGGGGGCCAGTCACCTGCTGGCTGTGATCCCTGCTTTGGCCCTGCCTCCCCATGCCGCTGTGGGCTACCTCGTGGCCTACTTGCTTGGATCCATCGGCGCCATGGTGGCCGTTGTGTCGGTGGTCTCGTTTCTCACCCTCCGCAGCGGTGCCCGTCTGATGCCCTTCCTCGTGGGCGGTACGGGTGCTCTCTCAATCATCACCGGGGCCATCTGGCTGCAGAAGACCTCACCGGCTCTGTTCTGATTCCCCGAGCTGGAGCCGGCCCACCACCTCACCAATCAACAGGTTGGCTGGCACCGCTCCGAGTTGGCGACTGTCGGTGCTTTCAGCGGGGTTGTCTCCCAGCAACCAAAGCCCTGTGGTGTCCACTCGGCTGAGGCGCTTGATCAGGCGCAGCTCGCTTCGCTGGGGATGCCAGGTCACGACCACGGATCCCAGGCTGGGTGCGGCCTTCTGTCCAAGCCGTCTGACCAAAACCCGGTCTCCCGGTTCAAGGGTGGGTTGCATCGATCGTCCTTCGATGCGCAGCAGCAGACGTCGCCCACAAAAAAGCAGCAACAGGTCGCGAAGACCTGCTGCTGCGATGGGGGGATGGATTCTGTTTGAACTCAGGATGCGGTGACCCAGGCGTCGGAACGGCCCTTGGACTGCCAGAACATGCCGTGGATTTTTTCAACGGCGGCCATCAGTTCCTCAGCCTTGGCCTGATCGATATTCACCTTGCAGGCGCTGCAGAGCTTGGCTGCTTTCCAGAAGGTGTCGTGCAGGTCGGGGAAGGTGGCCAGGTGATCGGGCTTGAAGTAGTCGGTCCAGAGGATCAACAGCTCTTTTTTGGTCTTCTGTGCTTCCTCTTCCTTGATGGCCACGTAGCGGCCGAAGGTGTTGTTGTAAGCAGCCAGGGCAGCGGCGTCACCAGCGGCGGGAGCTTCCATCGCCTTCAGCTTTTTGGTCATCGAAAGCACGGCTTCGGCTGCCACGCGAGCGGAAGCCGGGTCGTACACGCCACAAGGACCGTCGCAGTGGGCTTCTGCCACGGGGGCAGGGAGGGCACATGCAAGGGCGGAAAGGGCCGAGCGCAGCATCGGTTCAGAGCGGAATTGGCTTGAGGTGAGCCTAGCTTCCGCTTACTTCTTCACGTCGAGCAGTTCCACCTCAAAGATCAAGGTTGCGTTGGGGGGAATCACACCACCGGCGCCACGGCTTCCGTAGGCGAGGTCGGAAGGAATCACCAACTTGCGCTTGCCGCCCACTTTCATGCCGGCGACGCCTTCATCCCAGCCCTTGATCACCCGGCCAGCCCCGAGGGGGAAGCTGAAGGGGGTTCCCCGGTCGTAGCTGGCATCGAACTGCTGCCCATCTTCCAGGGTGCCGCGGTAGTGCACCACCACCGTTTGGCCGGGGGTGGCCTCGTCGCCGCTGCCCACCTCCAGCTCGATGATTTTCAGACCACTGGCGGTGATGGTGGTGTCTGGTGCATCGAGGGGGCCGCCCAGGGCTGAGGCATCGGTGGGAGCGGAATCGTTGGCCATGGCGAAAAGAGTCGGGTTGGGGTCGTCAGGGTCGAGTTCGAAGCTCAACGCCTTCTGGGGTTTCGAAGCCTCGCTGCGAACGGCAGCAGGCTGCGCCGGTGCTGCGGAAACGGTGGAGGGGGCCACGATCTGGCTGACCAGGGCCAGGAGCAGGCAGGCCACACAGACCGTTGTGCTGATGATGATGTCGCGCACGGAAAGGCTTCTGTTGCGCTGATTCTGACCCCCGGTCCGCGGCGTCGGCGTTCATTCAGGCCGGTTCATCTGCCGCAGCTGTTGCTCGAGGCGATCAATGCGGCCGCGCAGCTCATCCACTTCCTTCTGGCTTGGAACGCCGAAGTCCTGGAGAAGGTTGTCGCGGTTGCGTTCCAGGTTGCGCCCCATCTGCTGTTCCAGTTCGGGGGTTTCCCCGCGCAGGGCCTTGAGCACGTCGTCCACCAATGCGGACGCTTCGTTCGGATCCAGCCGGCCACTGCTCACCCAGTTTTGGGTGACGCCGCGCAGACGCTCAGCAACGAGGGTGGTGGTGCCCAGGCCGCGGAGCAGCAGTTGCTGAAGAGGATTCGCGGCATCCATGGCGACAGGTGGGCGTGTCCGATCCAGGATGCCTTTGGCCGGGACTGCTGACCATGGGCAATCACCAACTGCAGGCCGGATCGCGGGCCCTGTTGGGCGGCGTTCTGGCTGGTGTGGCTCCATCCCTCGGCGGCCCCCTGCTGATGGTCCCCGCCCTGGCGCTGCTCTGGTCCGTGGTTGAGCGTCCCCGCTGGTCGGCGGCCTGGGGACTGCTGGCCGTTTTGATCAGCCACCGTTGGTTGCTGGCCCTGCATCCACTCACCTGGATGGGCGTTCCCGCCTGGCTCAGCCTGCCTGTGGCAGTGGCCCTCTGGTTGGCCTGCGGGAGCCTTGCTGCTCTGCTTCTGGCCGGATGGTCTGTGCTGGCGCGGCGGCTGCCTCGCCGTTGGCCGCGTCCAGTGCGGCTGATGCTGTTGGCCGGGCTCTGGGCCCTGGCTGAACTGGTGCTGTCGGGGACGCCGTTGTTCTGGATCGGCGTCGGCGGCACCACCCTTCCCTGGGACCGCCCCCTGGCGGGATTGGCCCGCTGGTTCGGTTCCGGAGGGCTGACGTGGCTGCAGTTGTGTTGGGGCTGCTGCCTGCTGGTGTTGTTCGAGCAACCCTCAGCCTGGCGTCGCTGGGGTCTGCTCGGATTGGCCAGTGTGCTGCTGGCCCATGGTTTAGGCAGCTGGTTGTTGTTGGCGCCGCCGCCGCCGGTCGGCTCCGTTGCTCTGGGGGTCTGGCAACCCGCCGTTCCCACCCGAGAAAAGTTCGATCTGGAGCGTCAACGGGCGCTTCCACAAGCTCTGGTGGAGGCGATGCGTCAGCTGGAGCCCAACAATCCGGCTGCTGTGGTGGCTCCGGAAGGAGCGCTGCCGGCGCGTTTTCAGCTGCCGGTTGAGGCTCCAGCCATTCCTCTGATCAGTGGCGGATTTCGTTGGGTTCGGGGGCAGCAACGCAGTTCTCTGTTGCTGTATGAGCCCCCCGACTGGTTTCCTGTTCCCTTGGCTGACAAGCACCGTCTGGTGCCGATCGGGGAATGGATCCCGCCCCTGCCCGCCGGGCTGACGGCAGGACTGTCTGCGGTCGGTGGGTTGACCCCCGGTCCGGCCCCGAGAACGATGGCGGTGGTTGAACCCCCTGCGGCCGTTGCGATCTGCTACGAGATCGCCGATGGTGTGGCTCTGGCGCGCGCTGCTGCCGATGGCGCCACCTGGCTCCTGGCCATTGCCAATCTCGACCCCTACCCGCTGCAGCTGCAGAAGCAGTTCCTGGCCCTGGCGCAGTTACGGGCGATCGAGACAGGACGGGATCTGCTCAGCGTCGGCAACACGGGCCCCACGGCGCTGATTTCGGCCAATGGGTCGGTGCAGTGGTTGCTTGCGCCTGAGGCTTCAGGCGTCGCTGAGGCCCTCGTTCAGGTGCGCCAGCGCGTCACGCCCTATTCCCGTTGGATCAGCCCCCCACCCAGAACGGTGTCGCCGTCGTAGAAAACCGCCGCCTGGCCTGGCGTAATCGAGAACTGCTCCTCCTCAAAGCTGAGGCGGCATCGGTGGGGCCGCTCCCGCTGCTGATCGGCCTCGGTGGTCGGGAGGGGTGAAAGCTCCGCACGCACCGGCGTACTGCGGTAGCGCACTTGCACCTCAACGGTTCGTGGCGCCTCGATCGGGTCAATCGACACCCAGTTCACCGCACCCACCACGCAGCTGTCTCGGCCGGCTTCGGCCCGTGGTGCGACGACCACTCGATTCATCGCAGCATCAAGGCGGATGACGTGAAGCGGTTCGCGCCAGGCCACACCGAGCCCTTTGCGTTGGCCGATGGTGAAGTGTTCGATGCCGTCGTGCTCGCCCACAACAGTTCCGTCCGAAAGCACGATTTCCCCCTGCCGCGGGGGCAGATAGGCATCCAGGAACGCCCGCATCGATCCGTGGTGGTCAGCCAGGCAAAGATCCTGGCTTTCCGGTTTTTCTGCGGTGCGCAGACCGTGGCGGGCGGCTTCGAGCCTTGTGTCGGGTTTGGTCAGTTCCCCCAAGGGAAAAACGATGCGCCCCAGAACCTCCTGGGGCAGGTCGTAGAGGAAATAGCTCTGGTCCTTGCGGGTATCGAGGCCCCGCAACAGCTGATGGCGCCCTTGATCGCCGCCATGGCGGATCCGGGCGTAGTGGCCGGTGGCGATGCGGGGCAGCTTGCGCTCTTGCAAGGCCCAATCAAGCATCGGTCCGAATTTCACCGATCGATTGCACTGGGAGCAGGGCAGTGGCGTGATCCCATCGCGATAACCATCCACCAGCCGTTGCACGATCTCCTGCTGGAACGTCTCCCGTGTGTCCACCACGTGATGGGGAATGCCGAGCTGCTCACAGATGCCGGCTGCATCCACCAGCCCCTCGGCGCAACAGGCCCCTTTCCCGCTCATCAGCCAGAGGGTCAGTCCTTCCACCTGCCAGCCCGCCTCCACCAGCAGTGCCGCCGTCAGGGAACTGTCGACGCCTCCAGAGAGACCAACGGCCACGCGGTGCTCCCCGGGCCATTGCCGCAGGCGCTCAAGAGCAGCCTCTCCAGCGCGGGTTGTGGTGGATCCAACGGCCATGGGCGGCGCAGGGAGTTCTCTCCATAGTGAGGTCCCGGCAACCGCAACTGGTGTGGCCTCCCGCTGATTCTGATCACCTGCTTGTGGATGCCGCGTCCATGGCCGCCTTCGAACAGAGGTTGTTCGACAGCGGCATGCCCGTTGCGGCCTTGATGGAGAAGGTGGGGCTGGCCATGGCGGCTTGGCTGCTGGCGCGCCGGGATCTGCTGCGCCATGGCGTGGTTGTCCTGGTGGGGCCCGGTCACAACGGTGGCGATGGTCTGGTGGTGGCTCGGGAGTTGCACCTGGCTGGCGTTGAGGTGTCGTTGTGGTGTCCCCTGCCGATTCGCAAGCCCCTCACCGCTGAACATCTGCGCCATGGCGAGTGGCTTGGTCTGCAGCGCCTGGCTGACGAGCCCGACCCCGGCGGAGCCGCATTGTGGCTGGATGCGGTGTTCGGGCTCGGCCAGAGTCGGCCCCTGCCTGAGTTCTTGGCGGATTTGTTCCGGCGTCGGCAGCAGCTGCAGCCTGGGTCGTTGATCAGTCTGGATCTGCCGTCAGGCCTTTGTTCCGACCAAGGAATCGTGCTGGGCGAGCAGGCAGCCTGTGCCTCGGTCACCCTCAGCGTTGGCTGGATCAAGCGCGGGTTGTGTCTGGACCCGGCCCGTCACTGGGTGGGTGCGCTGGTGCGGATCGATCTGGGCTTGCCGCCTTCGGTGATGGACAACGCCGCTGCGGTCTTGCCGCGCCGCCTGCCAGTGACAGAGGCCTGCTCGGCCCCGTTACCGCCGCTGCCGCCCACGGCGATGAAGTACGAACGGGGCCGCTGCCTGGTGGTGGCGGGCAGTGATCGTTATCCCGGCGCAGCACATCTGGCGCTGCGGGGGGCCATGGCCAGTGGCTGCGGCTGTGTTCAGGCCGTTGTGCCGCCCCGTCTGCAATCCGGCTTGTGGCAGGTGTTGCCGGAGGTGATGCAACTGGAGGACGGGGTGATTCCAGAGCGGCTGGATGCGGTTTTGGTGGGTCCCGGTCTGGGGGAGTCCAGCCATTGGTGGAACCAGTGGTCGGAGCAGATGCTCAACGTCGCCGGTTTGCTGGTGCTCGATGCCGATGGCATCAATGGTCTGGCGGCCAGTCCGGAGGGGTGGCGTTGGTTGTTGAAGCGGCGGGGGCCCACCTGGCTCACGCCCCATGCGGCCGAGTTTGCGCGGTTGTTTCCAGACTGTGGTGCGGGTGACGCGCTGGAAAGGGCGATGTCCGCAGCCCGCTGCAGCGGTTGCTGCATTTTGCTGAAGGGGGCGCATTCGGTGCTGGCGGATCCATCAGGTGCAGCCGTGGTGCTGACCGGCACGACTCCTCGGGTGGCCCGCACCGGCCTGGGTGACGTGCTGGCCGGTTTTGCCACCGGTTGGGGCGCCCAGGCGGTGGCGGCAGAGCAGCAGCCTGGGCTGGAAAGCTTCACTGCCGCTGCGGCTTTGCATGGTTTGGCGGCAGTTCGTGCTCGCTCAAGCGATGCTTCTGCGATTGCGGATTATCTGAAAATCAATACAGCACAGTGTCAGAAAAAGAAAACAACGATGTTCAACGAAGTCTGAACAAATGAGTCGTTTGGATTGCCTCGGCTGGCAGGTCCGAAAAGAGCTTTTCTTGGTTTTAAATCTTTCGCAAATCTGAAATGTTGCGGTTTACTGTTCTGAATCTGAAGGGTTGCTGAAAACACTTCGAGATTCTTTCTGTTCGTAGGAAAGTCAATTCACTTCCGCAGCACCCAAGGTGTCCACAGCTTCCAAACCGCTGGAGACGCAACGCCGGCGCAGCAGCGATCCCGTCAGTTGGTATCTCGCCACCATCGGCAGAATTCCACTCCTCACCCCAGCTGAAGAAATCGAGTTGGGCAATCAGGTGCAGGCCATGATGGCCCTCACCGAAGACGGTTCCCGTGAGTTCGAGGATGGAGAACTCACCACGGCACAGCGCCGTCTCCTGAGGATCGGTCGCAGCGCCAAAGAGCGGATGATGAAGGCCAACCTTCGTCTTGTGGTCAGCGTTGCCAAGAAATATCAAGGCAAAGGTCTGGAATTGCTCGACCTGATTCAGGAGGGCTCCCTCGGCCTGGAGCGTGCTGTCGAGAAGTTCGATCCCACCCGGGGGTACAAGTTCTCTACTTATGCCTTCTGGTGGATCCGCCAGAGCATGACCCGCGCCATTGCCTGCCAGTCGCGCACGATCCGGCTTCCTGTTCATCTCAGTGAGCGGCTCACCACGATCCGCAAGGTGAGTCTTGATCTCGCCCACAAGCTCGGCGCCATGCCCAGCCGTGTGGAGATTGCCGAAGCCATGGACATCCCCTTGGATGAGCTGGATTCGCTGCTGCGTCAGGCGCTCACCACCAGCAGCTTGGATGCTCCCGTCAACGGTGAGGAGGGGCGCAGCTTCCTTGGGGATCTGATCGCTGATTCATCCCTCGATGAACCGCTCGAGATCGTGGAACAGCGGATTCATCACGAGCAGCTGGGCCGCTGGTTGAGTCACCTCAGCGAACAGGAGCAGCACGTTCTGCGCATGCGCTTCGGGCTTGAAGGCAACGAGCGTCACACCCTGGCTGAAATCGGACGCCTGATGGAGGTGTCTCGCGAGCGGGTGCGTCAGGTTGAACTCAAGGCGCTGCGCAAGCTGCGCAACCTCACCCGCCTTCTCCCAAGCGGCATCTGAGCCGCCTCGGGAGACGTTGGTTTCAACGGATCCCGTTCGGTTGAATCAGTCTTCCGCCCAGATGTAGCGCGTGAGTTCTGCGGGATCTGGCTCGGGTGCCGAGAGGGCGAAGTCAACGCAGTCCTGAACGATGCCGTCGATCTCCTTTTCGATGGCGCGCAGCTCTTCGCTGTTCACCAGACCCGCTTGGGTCAGGTCCCGCTCGAGGGCTTTGAGGGGATCACGCTTGGCCCAGAACTGCTTTTCTTCCTCCGCCCGCAGTTCGTCCGGGTCGGCAAGGGAATGACCGCGGAAGCGATAGGTGAGGCACTCCAGCAAGGTCGGACCTTCACCCGCCCTGGCCCGTTCCACGGCGCGTTGGGCCGCTGCCCTCACCGCCAGAACGTCCATGCCGTCCACTTCTTCTCCGGCCATGCCGAAGGAGCTGGCCTTGCGCCAGATCTCCGGGTCACTGGTGGCCCGGTCGTGGGCCATGCCAATGGCCCACTTGTTGTTCTCGACCACGAAAATGATCGGCAGCTTCCACAGCTGCGCCATGTTCATGCACTCGAAGAACTGACCGTTGTTGCAGGTTCCATCGCCGAAGAACGCTGCTGTCACGGCGTTGCTGGAGGCATCACCGAGAGCGTCGCGCTTGTAGCGGCTTGTGAAGGCAGATCCGAGTGCCACGGGAATGCCCTCAGCGATGAAGGCAAAGCCGCCAAGAAGGTGATGCTCCTTGGAGAACAGGTGCATTGAGCCGCCACGACCCTTGCTGCAACCGGTCTCCTTGCCGAAGAGTTCGCTCATCACTTCGCGGGCCGGCACGCCGGCACTCAAGGCATGCACATGGTCGCGGTAGGTGCTGCAGAACCAGTCGTGCTGACGCTTCATCGCACCGATCACACCGGTGCTCACCGCTTCCTGACCGTTGTAGAGGTGCACGAAGCCAAACATCTTGCCCCGGTAGTACATCTCGGCGCATTTGTCCTCGAAGCGCCGGCCCAGGGTCATGTCCCGGTACAGCTCCAGACCGGTCTCCCGGTCCACGGTGGCCCGTTGTGCCGTCACCAATTTGGAGAGCCGTTCGGCATGGGGACCAGCAGTCGCAGTGCCAATCGGAGCGGAATCGACAGCGAGGTCCTGACCCATGTCCACCTAGGGGATTGCGCTCAACTTTAAGGGCCAAGCGATGAGCGATGGGCAAAACCCCTGACACTGACTAAGATCCGCGTCTCCTCGCAGCGGTGCTGTTGGATCTGCCCATCGATCATTTCCGACTTCTGGGCGTCAGTCCATCGGCAGGGCCAGAGGCGATTCTGCGCCGCTTGGAAAGCCGCTGTGACAGTCCTCCGGATCAAGGCTTCACCCACGAGGTTCTGCTCCAACGGGCTGATCTGCTGCGCCGCTCAGCTGATCTGTTGACCGATCCCGCCGATAGGGCCGAGTACGAAGCAGCCCTGTTGCGCCTCAGTGAATCCCATCCCAATGGCACGGTGGGCTTGGACCTTCCCACCAGCAGTGAGGTGGCGGGTCTGATGTTGCTTTGGGAGGCCCATGGCGCTCTCGAGGCCTTTCAGTTGGCACGGCAGGGGCTCCAACCCCCCCAGGCCCCGGCCCTCGGCAGTGGTCGTGAAGCGGACCTGACGCTCCTGGCTGCCCTGGCCTGCCGCGATGCGGCCGTGGAGGAACAAGACCAACGGCGCTACGAGTCAGCGGCCCAACTTTTGATTGACGGCATTGAGCTGCAACAGCGGATGGGCAAGCTGCCCGATCAGCAGCGTCAGCTGGAAGACGCCTTGCAAGGGCTGACTCCTTTCAGAATTCTGGATTTGCTCAGCCGTGATCTTGGCGATCAGGACTCCCATCAACGGGGTTTAACGCTGTTGGATGAGCTGGTCGTGGCCCGTGGTGGTCTGGAGGCTGCCGATGCTGATGGTGATCAGCCCGGCAGCCTCAGTCAGGAGGATTTTGAATCGTTCTTCCATCAGATCCGCCGTTTCCTCACCGTTCAGGAGCAGATCGATCTGTTCAGCCGCTGGTTTGAGGGGGGTGCCGCCGATGCCGGTTTCCTCACGGTTCTGGCGCTCACCGCAGCGGGGTTCTCGCGGCGCAAGCCTGAGTTCCTCGAGCAGGCTCGCGACCGGCTGCAGACGCTTGCCAATGCAGACCTCGATCCCATGCCGCTGCTTGGCTGCCTGGATCTGCTGTTGGGCAACGTCAAGGATGCGGATCGGCATTTCGCCGTCCTGCGGGATCCGGATCTGCAGGCTTGGTTTTTGAACCACCCAGGTGATCGTCTGGCCGCGCAATGCGAGTACTGCCGGGCCTGGCTTGAACGCGATGTCTTGCCGGGATATCGCGACGTCGATGCCTCCGGTGCTGACTTAGATGCCTGGTTCGCTGATCGTGACGTGCAGGGTTTTGTCGATCGTCTCGATCGCAAGGCGTCGCGCCAGATTGGTGCCGAAGAAATCAGCCTGGCCTGGGCAATGGCAGGCGATGCATCCCTTGGTGCCTCGAGCGAAGCGGCTGAATCAGACCAGGGCGTTGACGCCGAAGACGCGGATGCCACGCCGTTCTGGCAGCAACGTTTTTGGCAGCAAAGTTGGTTTCGCCCCGCTGCTGCCGCTGTTGCACTGGTCGGGATCACTGTTGCGGGTTTTGGCCTGGTTCGACGCAACTGGGATCCTGCGCCGCTGTTGCCGGAAACCGCTTCACGCTCCTTTGAGGAGGAGGAAGGTGACGAGGTTGACGAGACGCAGGAGCTCGATGCTGCTTCGTCTCCTGTGGATGACGAGCCCATCGCAAGCCTGAAGCCCGACCTTGAGCCTTCAGCACCTTCTGAGCCACTGGTGAGTGATGCCCCCACGGAAGCCGAGCTTCAGGCCTTGCTCCAGGGATGGCTTGATGCCAAGGCGTTGATGCTCTCCGGTGAGCCGGCTGATCTTTCCGTTGTGGCGAGGGAGCCCCTGGTGAAGCGCGTAGAGCAGGAGCGGGAAGCTGATCAGGCTGCAGAGCGATCCAAGTCGATTGATGCCTCCATCACCACTATCGAGGTGGTCGATCGCAGCCCTCAGAGGATCGAACTGCTGGCCCAGGTGGCCTACAGCGATCGCCTTCAGGCTGCTGACGGCACCGTGATTGATGAGACGGCACCGACTGATTTCATCGTCACCTACGTGCTTGGCAGAGATGGAACCCAATGGCGTTTGCACGACTACATCCCGGGCTCCTGAGTTGCTTGCCTGGGTTGCTTGACCGTCGCTTTTTACGATCACCCCATTGATCCAGGGGCGTAACGCCGATGTTCGACGAGCTTTCAGCCCGTTTTGAGGATGCGGTCAAGGGGCTGCGTGGCCAAGACAGCATCAGCGAAACCAACGTCGATGGAGCCCTGAAGGACGTCCGTCGGGCCTTGCTGGAAGCCGACGTCAGCCTGCCGGTGGTGAAGGAGTTCGTGGCTGAGGTCCGCGACAAAGCCGTTGGTGCGGAGGTGGTGCGCGGGGTCAGCCCGGATCAGAAGTTCATCCAGGTGGTCCATGAACAGCTCGTGCAGGTCATGGGGGGCGATAACGCTCCTCTGGCCAAGGCGGCTGAAGCTCCCACCGTTGTGTTGATGGCCGGTCTTCAGGGTGCCGGTAAAACCACCGCAACGGCCAAGTTGGGCCTCCACCTCAAGGATCAGGGTCGACGAGCCCTGATGGTGGGCGCCGACGTTTACCGACCAGCCGCCATCGAGCAGTTGAAAACGCTCGGTGCTCAGATCGATGTGGAGGTGTTCAGCCTCGGTGCCGAGGCCAAACCGGAAGACATTGCAGCCGCTGGTTTGGCCAAAGCGAAAGAGGAAGGCTTCGACACGCTCTTGGTCGACACCGCCGGTCGCCTCCAGATCGACACCGAGATGATGGAGGAGATGGTGCGGATCCGCACCGCTGTGCAGCCCGATGAGGTGCTGCTGGTGGTGGATTCGATGATCGGTCAGGAAGCGGCCGAACTCACCCGAGCCTTCCACGACCAGGTGGGCATCACCGGAGCGGTGCTCACCAAGCTTGATGGTGATTCCCGCGGTGGTGCCGCCCTTTCGATCCGCAAGGTGAGCGGTCAGCCGATCAAGTTCATCGGCACCGGAGAGAAGGTGGAGGCCCTGCAGCCGTTCCATCCCGAACGGATGGCCAGCCGCATCCTCGGCATGGGTGATGTGCTGACGCTGGTGGAGAAGGCCCAGAAGGAGGTCGAACTCGCCGACGTCGAAAAGATGCAGAAGAAGCTGCAGGAGGCGACGTTTGATTTCTCGGACTTCGTGAAGCAGATGCGCTTGATCAAGCGCATGGGCTCGCTGGGGGGTCTGATGAAAATGATCCCGGGTATGAACAAGATCGATGACGGCATGCTCAAGCAGGGGGAGCAGCAGCTCAAGCGCATCGAGGCCATGATCGGCTCGATGACCCAGCAGGAGCGGGAAAATCCCGACCTCCTGGCGAGTCAACCCTCAAGGCGTCGCCGGATTGCCATCGGCAGCGGCCATCAGGCCGCAGATGTGGACAAGGTGTTGGCCGACTTCCAGAAAATGCGCGGCTTCATGCAGCAGATGAGCCAGGGCAACATGCCCGGCATGGGAGGCATGCCCGGGATGGGTGGAATGCCTGGGATGCCCGGAATGGGTGGCATGCCGGGCATGGGCGGAATGCCAGGAATGCCTGGAATGGGTGGCATGCCCGGGGGTGGAGGTCGTCCCGGTCGCGGTGGACCACCGAAGCGGCAGCGACCCGCCAAGAAGAAGAAGGGCTTCGGGGATCTGTGAGGGCGGAACGGTATGGTGGTTGTTTGGCGGGCCTTTTGGCATCGCCGGACCACCTCTTTTCCTTCATTCCAGGGCCACGATGATCAAGCTCCGCCTGAAGCGGTTTGGCAAGAAGCGGGAAGCGAGCTTCCGCCTCGTGGCCTGCAACAGCACCTCACGTCGGGACGGTCGTCCCCTGCAGGAGCTGGGCTTCTACAACCCGCGGACGAAGGAAACGCGCCTCGACACCGAGGCCATCCGTGAGCGTCTGGGTCAGGGTGCCCAACCCACCGATGTGGTTCGCACGCTGCTCGAGCGCGGCGGTCTTCTGGAAAAGACCGTGCGTCCTGCAGAGACCGTGGGCAAAGCCAAGCAAGCGGCCAAGCGTGAAGCTGATGCCAAGCAAGCCGCCAAGGAGGCTGCTGAGGCCAAGGCTGCAGCTGCTGAGGAGAAGGCTGCAGAAGCTGAAGCCTCTGATTCCGCAGAATCCGAATCCACCGAGGGCTGATCATTCCGGTGTCTGACGACGGCGAACGCGGCCGTTTCGTTCTCGACCTGCCTGATCCCGATGCTGCACTGGCCCTCGCCGGTGAAGCGGAAACAACCCTGCATCGCCTGGAAGCTCTGACAGGAGCCTCCATGGTGTTGCGGGGTCTTCAACTGGTGATCACCGGGCGGCCAACGCAGATTGAGAGGGCTGCTGCGGTTGTGGAATTGGTGCGCCCGATCTGGCAGGACGGCCAGTCGGTGTCACCGGTGGACCTCCAATCAGCGCTGGGAGCACTCAACACCGGCCGCGGCGATGACCATGCCGCCATGGGCGAGCAGGTGTTGGCGAAGAGCCAGAAGGGCAATCTGCTGCGCCCGCGCACCCTGCGCCAGAAGAAATACGTGGACGCCATGGAGCGCCACGACCTCACCTTTGCCCTCGGTCCTGCCGGCACCGGCAAAACCTTTCTCGCCACCGTTCTCGCGGTTCGGATGCTCACCGAACGCAAGGTGGAGCGTTTGATTCTCACCCGGCCGGCTGTTGAAGCCGGGGAGCGCCTGGGCTTCCTGCCGGGCGACCTGCAGCAGAAGGTGGACCCCTATCTGCGTCCGCTCTACGACGCTTTGCACTCCCTGCTCGGAGCGGAGAAAACCACTGTGCTGTTGGAGAAGGGCGTGATTGAGGTCGCTCCCCTGGCTTACATGCGAGGCCGCACCCTGAGCGATGCCTTTGTGATCCTGGATGAGGCTCAGAACACCACGCCGGCTCAGATGCGCATGGTGCTCACCCGCCTGGGGGAGCGTTCGCGAATGGTCGTGACCGGAGACATCACCCAGGTGGATCTTCCGTCCACCGTGCAGAGCGGTTTGGTGGAGGCGTCCGAGGTGTTGGAGGGCGTTGAAGGGGTTGCGGTCTGCCGCCTCACCGCTGCGGATGTGGTGCGCCATCCCCTCGTGCAGCGGGTGGTGGAGGCCTATGCCCGCCGGGACGAACGCAAAACGCCCAAAGTTCAGCGTCGATAGGGAGATCCACACCCCAATCCCTTGTCACCGCTGGCAGGATGTGATGAGTCTTTGGTGACCTGGTCGACATGCCAGCAAGCAGCAATTTCCAGGAGGCGATCCGCGAGGCGCAATCGAGCGCCCTCGTCGGCCCCAACGTTGTCAATAAAGCGCTGCCCTACGTCGGCGGCGGCATGGTGCTCACCTCAATCGGGGTGATTGGTGGTCTTTCGATGATGGCCACACCGCTGTTCATGCCCCTGTTCTGGGTGGCTGTGATCGGCAACCTGGTGCTGTTCTTCGTGGCGCAGAATGTCGCCTTGAAGGGCAACAACGCCACAGCCTTGCCGCTGCTGTCGGTCTACAGCCTGATCACCGGGTTCACCCTGAGTGGTCTCGTGGCTTTGGCCGGAGCCGTTGCGGGTGTGGGTGCGGTCGGCACCGCCGCACTGGCCACTGGAATCACCTTCGTGATTGCCTCGATCGTTGGCCGTCGCATGAGTGATTCCGTTGGCCAGGCGCTCTCCGGAGTGGTGGGTCTTGGATTGATCGGCCTGATTCTGGCGATGGTCGTCCAGTTCATCGGCGGCATCTTTGCCCCTGCCATGTTCCATGGCACCAGCTTTGAGCTGATGATCGCCGGATTTGGCACCGTTCTCTTCGTGGGCGCCGCCTTCGTCGACTTCTACACGATGCCCCGCTCCTACCGGGATGACCAATACCTGGCAGGTGCCCTGAGCATGTACCTCACCTACATCAACCTGTTCATCTTCATCCTGCGCCTGATCATCGTGCTCAACGGTGGCGGTCGTCGCGACTGACGATTTCAACCTAATCGAATCAGCCTTAGCCCCGGCCTGTCCGGGGCTTTTTTTGTGGCTCAGCCCTCAGCCACGGCATAGACGCTGTCTCCGATGGCTTGTTTCTGCTCGGCGTCGTACCCCCACCTCTCCAGGAAGGCGACGTCTTCCCCGCGGTTGTCGAGGGCTGCGGCCAGCAGTTGCTCCAGGCGCTCCTTCACCTCCGCTGGTTCCAGCAGTCTGAGCAGTTCAATGCAACGGCTGCTGACCCGCTCCGAGCCGGCCTGCTGGGCCTCATCTCCCGCGCGCCGGTGATGCACGGCCATGGCGGTGCTCATGGCCAGATTGCGAACGCTCAGATCCACAACGCCAGCACCGGCGCCCCGCAGTTGGCCGACGACGGCATCGGGCAAACGATCCATCAGTACGCTCTCGCCCGCCAGGCTCACCACGAAAAATCCCCGGGCACCATCGCGGCTGGCCACCATTTCACCGATGCGGTCGGCCAGCACCTCATCGCTGATCTCCTCGTTGTCCCACTGCTGCAGCCAGGCCGCTGTGATCTCCATGGCCTGCTGGAAGGTGGGCTGTTGATCCGCCATGGACCTGTTCAATTCCTGCCCTAAGGCTATGGGTCGATTCAACGGGTCGATCCAATGGCGGCGCAGACTTAGAGGATGCATGCAACTCCCCTGCCAGAGGATTACCGCTCTGGCTTCATCGCACTGATCGGTCGCCCGAACGTGGGCAAATCCACGCTGGTGAATCAGCTGGTGGGGGAGAAGGTGGCCATCACATCGCCCGTGGCCCAGACCACCCGCAACCGCCTGCGGGCCATCCTCACCACGGAGGTGGCCCAGATGGTTCTGGTGGACACGCCTGGCATCCACAAACCCCACCATTTGCTGGGGGAACGGCTGGTGAAGAGTGCCCGCAGCGCCATCGGTGAAGTGGACCTGGTGGTGTTGCTGTTGGAGGGCTGCGAGCGCCCGGGGCGCGGTGATGCCTTCATCGTGAATCTGCTGCAGCAGCAGTCCCTGCCGGTGCTGGTGGCCCTGAACAAGTGGGACAAGCTGGCGGAGGAGCACCGCTCTGAAGCGGAAGAGGCCTATGCCGCCCTGCTGCAGGAGACGAATTGGCCGGTGCACCGCTGCAGCGCCCTGTCAGGCGATGGCTGTGCTGAGCTCACAGCAGCCATGGCGGCTCAGTTGCCCTTGGGGCCACAGCTGTATCCGCCCGAGATGGTGAGTGATCAACCGGAGCGGGTGCTGCTGGGGGAACTCATTCGCGAGCAGGTGCTTCTGCACACGCGGGAGGAGGTGCCCCACAGCGTTGCCGTCACCATCGATCGCGTTGAGGAGTTGCCGGCCAAGGGCAAGGGTGCGGGTCGTACGGCTGTCCTGGCCACGGTTCTTGTGGAACGGAAGAGTCAGAAGGGGATCCTGATCGGCAAGGGCGGGGCGATGCTCAAGACGATCGGCCAGGGGGCGCGGTTGCAGATGCAGGTGCTGATTGATGGCCCGGTGTATCTGGAGCTGTTCGTCAAGGTGGTGCCTGATTGGCGCAGCAAACCGGCCCGCTTGGCGGAGCTGGGTTACACAGGGGATCAATAACCGCCCGCTCTCCGGCATCAGCGCGTAACGTCGCGCCCATGCTTTCGCTGCTGACGCGCACCAAGAGCTTTCGGGATCCCTGGGTCGGTCACCCGGATCTGAACCGACGCTGGCAGCTGCATCGACGCCGGGTTCAGCTGGCGGAGACGCTGTGCCTCTGGAGGCGCCTGCTGCGACCAGCTCAGCTGACCAGTCTGGAGCGGGATGGCTTTGTGGTGCTTGAAAACTTTCTGCCGCAGCCGGAGTTTGAGGCCCTGCGCGACGAGGTCGAGGCCGTGGTGGCTCGCGCCTCACGCCTGCATCCGGCACCGGACAACAGCCGGCCTGGCTTTCGCCCAAAACAACCCTTCCCCGGGGGGTTTGACCGTTTCGATGGAGGAACCCTCAACCGCTTTCTCCACATCGACCCCGAGCAGATGGCTCGGGCCGCTGCCTTCTCCCATGACCAGCGGCTCAGTGCGGGATCGCGCCAGGTCATCGGCTTGCCGATGAATCCGCGCAAGCTGGACATCTACCTCACCGTGCATGGCGAGGAGACCCGCACGCCGGATCTCCAGAAGGTGCTGCATCGCGACACGTTCTTCCGCGCTCTGAAGTTCTGGTTCTTTCTGCGGCCGGTGCAACGTCAGGACGGTCCCTTCGAATACGTGCCGGGCAGCCATCGTCTCGATCCTTCTCGCCTGCGGTGGGAGCAGGCCACAGCCACGGCAGCTGCAGAACACCGCCGGCAGCCGGATGTGTCTGGATCGTTCCGGATCCAGGAAGAGTCCCTGGCCGAACTGGGTCTGCCAAGGCCTGTTGCCCTCACCTGCCCTGCCAACACCCTGGTGCTGGCGGATGTGTTCGGCTTTCACCGGCGCGGAGCCGCCGCCCAGGGGCAGCAGCGGTTGGCGCTCTACGGCTGGAACCGCCCTTATCCCTTCCTCCCCATCAGCTGGTGATCCGGCTGAGAGGATGGGGGCATGAGTGAACAAGCCTTTCCCCCGGAAGACCCTGGCTCCTTTCTGAGCCTCTGCGACGGGGAGTGGATGAGCCTGCGCAGTTGCTTTGAGCTGGCTGCCGGTGGTGATGACGAGTGGCACAGCAGCGAACGGGGTGAACTCACCGTTCGCTGCGTGAGCGAGCAGGGGGCTCTCGGTCAACTGCAGGTGCAGGCCCCTGGTGGAACCAGCAGCACCCTCACCTTCGCCGCTGATGGACAGCTGATCCTCGATGGTGATTCGCCAGGCAACTGGAGGTTCTGGCCTGACGGCAGCATGGAGTTGAACCTCAGCCGGGCTGACGGCGTGCAGGTTCAGGAGCGGATCTGGTTCACGCGGGCCAACCTGCGCCTGCGCAGTACCACGGCGGTGGATGCCCAGGGAACACCGGTGCAGGGCAGTTTCTGCACGGACATCCGCAGGGTGTCCAAACCCGCGGCCTGAGGCGGCATGGCGCCCTATCGCCTTGATGTGGTGAGCCTGGCGCCGCAGGCGTTTGCTCCTCTGCTGGAGCTGGGGGTGATCGGTCGTGCCTTCAACGCGGGCATTGCCGAGTTGCATCTGCACAACCCCAGGGACTTCGCCACGGATCGCCATCGCAAGGTGGACGACGAGCCCTACGGGGGCGGCGCCGGCATGGTGCTTAAGCCCGAGCCGGTGTTCGCCGCGATGGAGGCGATCCCCCGCAGTCCCCGTAGCCGGGTGCTGTTGATGTCACCGCAGGGGCGTCCCCTCCAGCAGGCAGATCTGCAGCGTTGGTCCACCAACCACGATCAACTGGTCTTCCTCTGCGGTCACTACGAGGGCTTCGACGAACGGATTCGCGGCCTGGCCGATGAGGAGGTGTCAATGGGTGATTTCGTCCTCACCGGTGGTGAGCTGCCGGCGATGACGGTGATCAACGGTGTTGTGCGCCTGCTGCCCGGCACGGTGGGGACCGCCGATTCCCTGGTGGAGGAAAGTCACAGTGCACTCCTCCTGGAACACCCGCATTACACCCGCCCCGCCGACTTCCGCGGCATGTCCGTTCCGGATGTGCTGCGCAGTGGCGACCACGGTGCCATCGCCCGATGGCGCCAGGAGCAGCGGGAGCAGCGCACCCGCGAGCGGCGGCCCGATTTGTTTGCCCGCTGGCAGACCGCGACAATGAACGACCCTTCAGATCCCGGCATGGAGCTGCGCATCGGCAACGGATACGACATCCATCGGCTGGTGCCCGGTCGGGCCCTGATCCTGGGGGGTGTGACCCTCGACCATCCCGATGGTCTTGGTCTGGATGGCCACAGCGATGCCGATGTGTTGGTGCATGCCGTGATGGATGCGCTGCTCGGAGCCCTTGCCCTCGGCGACATCGGCAAGTACTTCCCCCCCACCGATCCCCAATGGAAAGGTGCCGACAGCCTGGAGCTGCTGGTTCAGGTGGTGAAGCTGGTGAAGGAGCGCGGCTGGTCGGTGGTGAACATCGATGCGGTGGTGATCGCCGAGCGCCCCAAGCTCAAGCCGCACATCGCCGAGATGAGTAGCCGGATGGCGTCAGCGATCGGCATTGCCCCCGATGCCGTGGGTGTGAAGGCCACCACCAACGAAGGCCTGGGGCCGGAGGGACGGGAAGAGGGCATCAGTTGCCAGGCTGTGGCCCTGCTGCAGCGGAGCTGAACCGTGCATCGCCTCAGGTCTGTTCTGCTTAGGGTCATTGCACCTTGTTTGGCGCTGGTTCTGTTGTTGGGCGGGCTTTCGGAGACAGAGGTGCGGGCAGAGGCCAGCCCGAATCTTGGTGATGCTGTGGCTGTGGTGGAGCACCTGCGGCTGCAGGTCCCCCGGGAGAGCCGTGAGCAGTGGATGGCAGCGGAACGCGGCAGCTGGGAGCCTTGGCTGAAGCAACAGCCGGGTTTTCTGGGCCGTGATCTGTTCTGGGATCCGGCCACCGAGGAGGGAACCCTGCTGATTCGTTGGAGCAGTCGTAAGGCATGGAAATCGATCTCCATGGCCGAGGTGGAGACGGTTCAGGAGCGCTTCGAGACGCTGGCCCGTGAGGCAACGGGGCAACGCCAGGGCAATCCGTTCCCGCTGGTGTTTGAAGGGGAACTGTTGCCGCAGTGACCACGCCGGACGCTCGCCTCGATCTGCAGCGCCGACAGCGCTTGGGCATGGTCGAGGCCGTGTGGGGAGAACACAAGACAGCCGATCAGATCGTCGCCATCCTTGAGAGCTTTGCCGCAGCAGGAGAAATGGGTCTGGTGACCCGGGTGGCTCCCGAAAAGGCGTCACGGGTGTGTGAGGCGTTGCCGGCGGTGGAGCTGCATGCCGATGCTCGCTGCATCACCCTGGGTGCACTGCCTCCTGCGCCTGCGCCACCGGCTGCGGTGGCGGTGCTCAGCGGAGGCAGCAGTGATCGCACGGTGGTAGCGGAGATCAGCTTGGCCCTTCGTTGCCATGGCATCGGCGTGGATCCTGTGATGGATGTGGGGGTGGCTGGATTGCACCGCTTGCTGGATCAACTGCCTCGTCTCACTACGGCGCGGATCCTGATCGCCTGCGCGGGAATGGAGGGTGCGTTGCCGACGGTGCTGGCTGGTCTGGTGCCGCAACCCGTGATCGGCGTCCCGGTTTCCGTTGGCTATGGAATCAGCGCAGGGGGACGAACCGCTTTGGAAGGCATGCTCGCCAGCTGTGCTCCAGGCCTGACAGTGGTGAATATCGACAACGGCTACGGCGCAGCCATGGCTGCATTGCGGATGCTCAGGGGCTGTGCCCCGGACGCTTCAAGCTGAGGCTTCAAGCCGCAGCAGAAGGGTCGATCTGGCCGAGACGCTGCAGTTCAGCGCTGTTGTGATCGCACTCCACCTGCTGAAGCGCATGCACAAGAGCATCCAGATCAGCCTGCGCCAGCTCGCCGTCCTGTTGCCATTGCATGGAGCGGGGGTCGGGAGCCAACGCTGGAGGTGCGAGATCTAATCAAGCCAAGTTAGGCCTGATCGCTGGGGAGATATACTCAGAAAACCTGTAGATGAGCCATCAATGGCTCTGGCGTCTCAGAGGTGCTGGAGGTTGGGGTAAGCCGTCACCAGGTCGTTGGCGCTCAGCACATCTCCGCGGCCTTCCGGTTGCCAGATCACTTCCAGGGCCATGAGTTCACTGGAGGCTGTGGAACCAAGAATGCGCAGGGTCTGGCGTAGATCTTCTCCCGTGTCGGCCCCGGCGAGCTTGGCCGATGCCGTGGAGGCCACCAGCAAAGTCACAACGATGAATTCGTTGGTGGCATCCGCGTCTCCAGTGCTGTTACTCGAGTCCGTCGTCCGCTGTCCGCCGACGTTGCTGGTGAGCTCAGCGTCCAGCTTGCTGCGCTCGTTCATCGAGAGGCGATTGAACGTCGATTCAGCTGAACTGAAGGGAACACTGCCGCTCTCGGCATTGGCGTAAACCCAGAGGTCCGGTTGGCGCAGCAGGGCCAGGGTTGTCTCCTGCAGCAGTCTCTGCAGACCTGAGGAACTGCTGGTGTCTGAAGAGGCGGCCAAGGAGCGCAGATCGTCCTGCAGGGATTTGGCACTGGCCAGCAGGCCCACCTGCACCTGAATCATGTTCACGTTGCGCGGCATGGCCGGCGCTGCAGCAGCACCACCGATCGAGGGGGCATTGCCAACGCCACGAAGGGCGTTCACCAGCACGCCTGCGACCGCCATCAGGATCAGCAGACCAAACAGCCCGCCCCCACCGAAGCCGAAGATGGGGATGAGGAAGGGGAAGCCCATCCCGCCGCCGCGGTAGCCACCGCCGTAGCTGCCACCCCGGTAACTCCCACCGGATCGCGGCATCGAGGGAGCGCGGAAACTGCCCCCTCCCATGCGCCCACCGCGGGCGGCATCAGCCGGCTGTGCCTGCAACAGGCAGAGCCCCACAATCACCAGCGGCAACAGGAGCGATGCGAGCAGTCGTCGGGATCGTGTCAACAGTCGGGGAGTGGCCACAGCAGCGCCCACAGCATTAATCCGGCGACTCTAGGAACCACCACCAACGATGGTGACGATCTCAAGGGTGTCGTCATCCTTCACCACGATGCTGTCCCAGCGGCTGCGGGGTGCGATCACACCGTTGTGCTCGGCCACCACCAGCTGGGGGTTGTTGGCCAGCAAGGCAACAACCGCCGCCAGGCTGGCGGGGTCCGGTGCTGGATCCAGCACGCGGGTTTCACCGTTGACCATCAGGGTGAGAGGCATGGCTCAGAACGTGGCGTGGTCCAGCTGCTGGAGCAGTTGCCGCGAGGCCAGACCGCTGTCATCTGCGTGCATGATCGCGCCGATCACGGCCGCGCGCTGGCCCCCTGCCGTGAGCAGGGCCGGCAGGTTGGTCGAGGTGATTCCACCGATGGCGAAGACGGGGCGTTGGCTGATCGCAGTGGCCTGTGCCAGGAGCTCCACACCAACAGGCTGCCGCTCGGGTTTGACGGCCGTGGAGTGGATCGGGCCAAATCCGAGATAGTCGATTGGCTCCTGCTGAGCCTGATGAACCTGATCGATGCTGTGGGTGCTGCGGCCCAGCAGACGATCAACGCCCAACAGATCGCGGGCCACCTCGCTGGGTATGTCGTCCTGGCCCAGGTGCACCCCATCCGCATCCACCGCCAGGGCCAGGTCCACACGGTCATTGATGAACAACAGCGCCCCGAAGCGGTTGCAGAGCTGCCTGAGCTGCTGAGCTTCCCGCAGGCGTTCGCGGTCGTTCCCCGCTTTGCAGCGGTACTGCACCATCCCCACGCCGTTCCGCAGGGCGGCCTCCACCCGATCGCTCAGGTCATCGCAGGGGGTTGTGATTAGGCAGAGGCGAGCGTCCTTGAGCTTGTTGCGTCGCCGTGCTCCCAGGGTGGCGTTGAGGCAGGTCACCTCCAGGTCGTAAAGCCCGTAGCGGATCGCTGCGGCTTCAGCGGCCAGCGCAGGATCGATGGTGCGGCCGTACTCCTCCAGCACCCGCAACGCCTCCTGCACCCGGGCGCAGTTGGCCGCCACCACGTTGTCGGGGCTGTGGCGATCGAGTTGGGCCGGATGCTCCAGTCCGGCGCCGGTGTCGGTGCTGGTGGAGCGGGCCTGCTTGTAGCTGTCGTGATGCAGTTGACCCAGGCGTTGACGCCAGTCCTTGAGGCGCACCACCAGATCCTGTTGCTCCAGCCCGAAGCGGCACCAGTCCTCAACCACCCTCAGGCCTTCCCGGGCACGGTCGAGGTTGGCGTCGATCAGGCGTGCCACCCGTGGATCCAGGGATGCATCGCTTGGGGTTGGATTCATGGCACCCTGTGGGCAACGGTTTCGGCGTCGGTCATGGAGAACGGTGGTTCTGAGAGCACCATGCACGTTCTGGTCTGGGGAATCGTCCTTCTCGGCGGCATCGGCGTGTTCATCGTCTGGGGGTTGGTGAATGCCTATCCGACCGTGGCCTGAGAGCCGGTCTGAAGAATTTCGCGGGCCTGGGCTGCGTCGCGGCCGATCTGGCTGCTGAGCTCCTCGAGGCCGCTGAATTTGGTCTGGCCGCGCAAGCGCTGCACCGGCTCGACGCCCAGCTGCCGGCCTTCCAGTTCCAGGCTCTGATCCAGAAGGTGCACCTCCACGGCTGAAGGGGACGTGGGATCGATCGTGGGTTGGGGCCCGAGGTTCATCACGGCTGGTAGCCGATCGCCATCCCCATCCAATTGGGCCCAGGCGGCGTAGACGCCAAGCCCTGGCAAGGCCTTACGGCCATCCACCTGGAGATTGGCGGTGGGCCAGCCCAGTTCACGCCCCAGGCCTCGGCCCCGCACCACCCGTCCCTGAAAGCGGTAGGCCCGACCCAGCAAGGCTTTGGCGGTGGTGAGGTCGGCCTGGTCGAGGGCCGCGCGGATGCGGCTGCTGCTCATCCGGCCCTCTTGGTCTTCAACGATCGGCACCACCTTCACCTCAACGCCGCTGCGAGCCGCCAGCCGTTCCAGCATCTCGGCGTCACCGCGCCGCTGATGACCGAAGCGGAAGTTGGTGCCCACGGCAATGCGCCGGGCCTGAAGTGTGTTCAGCAGCACGCTGGTGACGAAGTCTTCGGCACTCAGCTGAGCCAGCTCGCGGGTGAAGGGCACCAGCACGAGCTGCTGGATCCCCAGCGGTTCCAGCAGAGCGAGTTTTTCGCTGGGTAGATCCAGCCTCAGGCGTGCCTCCCCGAACAGCACCTCACGGGGATGCGGCCAGAAGCTCACCACCGAGGCAACGGCATCGTCCGGGCTGTCCTGGATGGCCTCGGCGATCACGCGGCGATGGCCGGCATGCAGGCCATCGAAACTCCCCAGCGCCAGGGCAGTGGGCCGACGGGCTTCCTCTGGAGAGCAGAGCGGAATCAAAGAGGTGCAGAAGGGGCGCTTTGGTGGCAAGTTTGAACGACCGAGCACCAGGGCATGCCAGACCGCCTCGATTTCCAGAAGTTGTCGTTCGGCGTGCGTCGGATGGGATGGATTCGGTTCTGGATCCAGGTGGTCCTCGGCATCGTTGTAGTGGGCGTTCTGCTGTTCAACAACATCGGCGGCAGCCTGGCCCGCAATTCCGAACGTGCCGTGGGCCTGGGGCCTGGCCTTTCGCTCACATCCCTGGCCTTCCTCGTGCTGCTGTTCAGCCTCTGGCAGGGCTGGCTGATCGTTCGGACCGGTCGGGCCATCGACAGCGCGGCCCGTCCCAGTCGGGGCGAGGTGGCGCGGCTGATCAAACGGGGACTGTTGGCGGATCTTCTGGGTCTTACCTTCGCCACCATCGGCTATCAGGCCCTCGCCGGCAGCCTGTTCGTGCAGGCCTCGATGCAGACTCCCGGCATTGCCATCGGCGGCCGCGGCATGGCCGACAACCTGGCGATCACCTCCCTGGAAATGCTGTCTGTGCTCAGCAACACCCAGGTGCTGTTCGCCCACCTGATCGGGGTGTTGTTCTCCCTTTGGTTGCTGCAGCGGGTTTACCGCACCAGTTGATCCTTGAGCTTGAGCTGCGGCAGTCCGCTGAGGGGGCCCCGCCAGAACAGGTCGGGCTGAATCGGTGTGAGTGAGGGGGAATTGGCGTGGATCTGGGCCACATCACTGGGCCAATCCCTTGGGCCTTCTCCGGCTGATTCCAGATCCTGCACGGCTTCTCCGGCCAGCCAGTAGTAGGCGCGGCCACGGGGGTCTTCCCGACGGCTGAATTGCTCGTCGTAGCGCCGGATCGAGAGACGGGTCCAGCGCAGTGCCCCCATCTCCTCCCGGGCACAGGGGGGGATGTTGAGGTTGAGCAGAAGGTTGTCGGGCCACTGGTCGGCGATGGCCTGTTCACTCACCTCCAGTGCAAGATCGGCGGCCGCCTGGAACTGACGCCACTGGAAGCAGGCGCTGCTCACCGCCAGGGAACGAATCCCCTCAAGGGTGCCTTCCATGGCTGCGGCAACGGTGCCGGAGCAGAACACATCGGTTCCCAGGTTGGGGCCGTGATTGATGCCGGAGAGCACCAGGTCTGGCTTCTCCTTCACCAGTTCGAACAGGGCCAGCTTCATGCAGTCGGCGGGGGTGCCACTGCAGGCCCAGGCGGTGACCCCTGGGGCGAATAGTTCATCGGCCCGCTCGGCGCGGATGGGGGTCTGCAGGGTGAGGCCATGGCCTGTGGCCGATCGTTCCTGATCCGGGCAGACCACCGTCACCTGGTGGCCGCGGGCTGCCGCTGCGGCGGCCAGGGTTCGGATGCCGTCGGCGAAGACCCCATCGTCATTGCTGATCAGGATCCGCAGCGGGGCCATGGGGTCATATGCACTGAGGTGAACCTAAGCGGCACGGCTGCTTACAGTCGGCAGCTGTCTGTTCCATCCCTGTGAGCGCACCGGTCACCCTGCAGCAGCTCACCGACCAACTCGATGCCCTCGAGCAGCAGGCCGCGGCGGAGATCGCCGAGGCGGTTGATGCCGCTGCGCTGGAGCAACTGCGGGTCGGGCTGCTGGGCAAGAAGGGCCGCATCTCCGGTGTGCTGGGAGCGATGGGCAAGTTGCCCGGTGAGGAGCGTCCCCTGGTGGGCCAGCGCGCCAACGTGCTGAAAACGCAGGTGCAGTCGCTGTTGGGAGAGCGGCTGCAGGCCGTGAAGCAGGCGGCCATGGCGGAGCGCATCGCCAGGGAAAGCCTCGATGTCACCGCCCCGGCTTCCGGGGTGCGGATGGGGCATCGCCATCCCCTGATCACCACCACTGAAGAGATCGTCGATCTGTTCCTGGGCCTCGGCTACAGCGTGGCCGAGGGGCCTGAGGTGGAGCGGGACCACTACAACTTCACTGCGCTGAACATCCCCGAGGACCATCCGGCCCGGGACATGCAAGACACCTTCTATCTCGGAGGTGACCTGCTGATGCGGACCCACACCTCCCCGGTGCAGATCCGTCACCTCGAAGAGAACCCGCCGCCGGTGCGGATCGTGGCTCCCGGACGGGTGTATCGCCGTGATGCCGTTGATGCCACCCACTCGCCGGTGTTCCACCAGGTGGAGGTGCTGGCCATTGATGAGGGTCTGGATTTCAGCCACCTGCGCGGCACGGTGATGGCCTTCCTCAAGGCCTTCTTCGGTGACCTGCCGGTGCGTTTCCGGGCCAGTTATTTCCCCTTCACCGAGCCCTCCGCCGAGGTGGATGTGCAGTGGCGCGGCCGCTGGCTGGAGGTGATGGGCTGCGGCATGGTCGATCCCGCTGTGCTGGAAGGGCTGGGCCTCGATCCTGAGCGCTACAGCGGTTTTGCCGCGGGCCTTGGGGTGGAGCGCTTCTGCATGGTGCGTCATGGCATTGACGACATCCGCCGGCTGTACACCAGCGATCTGCGCTTCCTCGAGCAGTTCTGATCGGGAACCTTCGTTACTGAGCGGCGTTCAGTTCTCGCGCGTCCCATAGGCTGAGGCTGACCTCTACCCGTCGTGGATCAGTGCCCCGGATCGGACTGATCGTCAATGACGGCAAACCGCTGGCGGTGCAGACGGCGGACTCGATTCAGCAGCGCCTGGAGGCGGCCGGCCATGCCGTGGAGCGGGCCAGCAGTTCCGGGGGCATGGTGGGCTTTGCCAACCCTGATCAGCATCTGCGCCTGCGCGGCTACAGCGCCTGTGTGCCCAAGGGCTTCGATCAATCGATGGTGTTGGCCATCGTGCTGGGGGGTGACGGCACGGTGCTCTCCGCCGCGCGGCAGACCGCTCCTGTGGGGATTCCGATTCTCACGATCAACACGGGCCACCTGGGATTCCTGGCCGAGGCTTATCTCGATGATCTGGACCGGGCCCTTGATGTGGTGCTCACCCAGCAATGGACGATCGAAGAACGCAGCAACCTTGTGGTGAGCGTGATGCGGGGCGATCAGCGCCGCTGGGAGGCGCTTTCTCTCAACGAGATGGCCCTGCACCGTGAGCCGCTCACGAGCATGTGTCACTTCGAGATCGCCATCGGCCGCCACGCTCCGGTGGATATTGCCGCCGATGGCGTGATCCTCTCCACGCCGACGGGCTCGACGGCCTATGCCCTCAGTTCCGGGGGGCCGGTGATCACGCCGGATTGTCCGGTGCTGCAACTCACCCCGATCGCGCCCCATTCCCTGGCCTCCCGCGCCCTGGTGTTCAGCGACCGTGAACCCGTCACGATTTTTCCAGCCACGCCGGAGCGGCTGATGATGGTGGTGGACGGCAGTGCCGGTTGCTATGTCTGGCCGGAAGATCGGGTGCTGATCCGCCGGAGTGATCACCCCGTGCGCTTTGTGCGTCTCGCCGACCATGAGTTCTTCCAGGTGCTGCGCAACAAATTGGGTTGGGGCCTGCCCCACATCGCCAAGCCCGAGCGGGAATGAACGCTGATCCCCTGTTGCTGTTGGCAGGCCCTTCGGCGGTGTCGCTGGCGCCCCGTCTGGCTGCATCGGGCTACGCCACCCTCGACTGGCTCAGTGCCGGGCCCTCGGCCCATGCCCCTGAACCGGGTGAATCTCCAGTGGCCGCTGTGCTGGCGGCCGATCAGGCCGCATTGATTCAAGACCTGCGCAGCCGTTTCGGGGCCATGCCGATCCTGTTGGATCTGGAACGCGACAGCGTTGAGGCCCGCGCCGCCTGCCTGGGGACCGGTGCCGATGATTTCTGGCTCTCGGAGATCGGGCCCAGCGATCTGTTGCTGCGTCTGCGCCTGCACCGCACGATTCAACAGCGCTCGGGCCAGCGACCGGCGTTGCTTGAGCTGGACGATCTCAGTGTCGATCCCACCAACCGAACGGTGCGGCGGGGAGACCGTGTGGTGGCATTGACGGCCCGGGAATTCATGCTGTTGCAGGTGCTCTTGCGGCGGCGCGGCCAGGTGTTGAGCCGCGAGCTGCTGCTTCAGGAGGTGTGGCAGGGGGAGCGTTCCAGCAGCAATGTTGTGGAGGTGTACGTGCGCTATCTCCGCCAGAAGCTGGAGGCCGGTGGAGAACGCCGTTTGCTGCACACCGTGCGCGGCCGGGGCTATTGCCTCGGGCAGGTGTTGCCGGAGGCTTGAGCGGCCATGGATGCTCTGCCCCCTGAGTCACCGCCGCAATGGCTGCCGGCTGAGGCCCGCTGGTGCGTGGCCCAGCAGCATTGTATTGATCTCGAGGTGGCCCGCAGTCCGGAGCAGCAGCGGCTGGGCTTGATGCAGAGGCCGGCTCTGCCGCCCTTGCGCGGGATGTGGTTTCCCTTTGCCACCCCCCAGCCGCAGCGCTTCTGGATGTTCAACACCCTTGCGCCTCTCGACATGATCTTTGTGCGCGATGGGCGCGTGCTCGATCTGGTGCCTGCCGTTCCCACCTGTGGTGCCCTGCCCTGTCGCTCCTACGCCGCCGATGCCGATGGCAATGGACGGGCTGATTTCGTTGATGCGGTGATTGAGATCGGTGCCGGTGAGGCGCAGCGGCTTGGCATTGGCATCGGCGATCCGGTTCGGATCACCCCGCTCCAGCTTTCGCCGTGAGGTCGGCTCAAGCCGGCTTCATTCCCGTCACGATCAAGGTGGGGTTCATCGGAGCCAGGCGGGTGCCATCCCCCAGCGGTTGTCCCCGCCAGGCCTGCAGTTGCTGCACGCGCACGGCCAACCCAGCGTTCTCGAGCAGCGGCCGAACGCTGGCCAAGGCCTCGATGCTCGCCAGGGGGATCACCACAACACCTCCAGATCGCAGTCGCGTTAGCACCTCCTGCAGCAGGCGTTCCCGTTGGGCGCCACCGCCTCCGAGCAGAACCCGATCGGGCTGGCTGAGGCCATCGGGGAGCCCTTCGTTCAGCACCGTGGTGGCGTCGGCCTCCAGCACCGCCGCGGGGCTGACGCCGAGCCGTTGTGCATTGCGTTGGATCAGTTGCGCGCCACCGGCGCGGCGTTCCACCGCCAGCAGTTGCAGCCCTGGGCGCAGGCGCAGCGCCTCGAGACCAACGCTGCCGGTGCCGGCCCCCAGATCCCAGAGCACGCCCTGCGGCGGCAAGGCGAGTTCGGCCAGGAGTTGGATGCGCACCTCCCGCTTGGTCATCAATCCGGGGTGATCGCTGTGCTGCAGGTAGAGCCCGTCATCGAGCCCGAACAAGGGCAGTTGATGCGGATCCGGTGCGGCGGGTTCGCGGGCGATCAGCAGTGCAATCAGCAGCGGCTGCAGATCTGTTGGTAGTGCGGTGCCGGGGGCGATCAGCAGCACCCGTTCATCGGGGTGCCCGAGGTTTTCGCAGAGCCACAGGTCTGTGCTGGCCTCCAGCCCGCTGCTGCGCAATATCTGCTGCACGGTGCCGGCGCCCCCCTGGTTTGGGTCCGTCAGCACCGCCAGGGCTGCGGGTCGCTTCTGCAGGGTGCTGGCCAGGATTTCGGGGTCCCGTCCGTGCAAGCTCACCCAGTCGGCGTCCTGCCAGGGGCGCCCGATGCGGGAGAAGGCCAGCTGCAGCGATGTGGGGGCGGGATGAAACCGCAGCCGCTCTGCCCCGATGCGGTCGCAAAGAATGCGCCCCAGGCCGAACCAGAGCGGATCGCCGCTGGCCAGCACCACTACAGGCTTTTCCGCAGGCCGGGATTGCAGGCTGTCCACCAGAGCCCGCGGGTCATCGCTGCTGAGCAGCTCGGGCTTGGCGTCCCCCAGCCAGTCCTGCAGAGCAGCCTGCAACCGCTGTGGTGCTGCAATCACGGCCGCCGCCCGCAGCAATGTCTGCTGTGGAGCGGGCAACGAGGCGGGCGCCCCGGCGTCGGTGCCGATCACATCGATCATGACCAACGTCTCTCCGCTGGCCAGCCTTGGATCACCAGTTGTCTCAAGGGCTTGTGCGTTTTCATGCTGAGGGGGGGGGGCAGCGGTGCAGCTTCATCAAGTCTGATCTGCGACCTGAATTCAGTCTCGGATTGGAACGGGCTTCCCACCGCCAAGAAGGTTGATTACCCCCGGCTCAATCGTTGAATCGTCAAAATGCGAAAATATTGCTTTTGAGTGTCAGGAATCCTGAATGATGAAATGTCTTGCTGTTGAGGGTCATTGGTGATGGCCAGGTGTTTTTATCTTTCTGTTTCAGATTGTTTGTTGCTCGGCTCTTGTTTTGTCTGAAATATCTCCTGCCTTTCTGGTAAGAGGTTGTTCCTGTTAAGCGGCTTGGTGATTGGGCAGACAAGATGAATTTGAGGGGGATATTCTTGAGGATCATGTCGGTCAATGGATCAGTATGTCTTCCATTGCTACGACCTTCGGCTGAGATCACGGTTTTAATTTTGTGTGAAGGTTTGAAGCCTTGGTTAATGGTTGATCTTGGAGGACGGCAAGGCGCGGGGGCTGTCATTGAATTTTTGTGAATGACGCAAGGGCAAGTACTGATCGCGGCTACAAGTAATCGAGAGTTTTTTTCTGATTTGGACAACTCCTCCCCTGCAACGGATTCAAATTCTGAAAATTCGTCAAGCGCAACCATTACCCTCGCGGGCAAGCAATACGCCCTGAACGACCTCTCGGATCCTGCTCGGCAGCTTGTTTCTGCAATCCGTGCCTCGGAAGAGGAGATGAAGAGCACTCGCAATCAGCTGGCGCTGATGGATGTAGGCCGCAGGGCTCTTGTGGCGCAGCTGCGTCTTGCTGTTGAAAATCCGGATGCTTTCCAGCGTTTGCAGAGCCCTGATCAGGAGACTGCCGCGGAAGCAGCCTGATTGTCCTTTTTCTGAACCGTTTTTAGCTTGATGGAAAGCAGGGGATTCGCCTGAATCCCCTGCAACGGTTCAGTTTTTAAACCTGCTCAGCTTTTATTTGCCATGACAGCTAGCCAACCGTCTCTCAGCACTCTGCAGAGCCGGTTGGCGGCGGCGGGGAGCCTCTCCTCTCAGTGGCTGCAGGCTCTGTGGACTGATCGACCTGAGGATGTCGAGCGGCTGATCTGCGAAGCCTTTGATCTCGATCCGGCAGATCAAACTCCCGGCGATTTGTTGCGTCAGCTCACGAATGGTGGTGCTGAGCAATTCGATCAGGTTCTCCTCAACGAGCTCCCCTCCACCTTGATTGAAGGTGGGCAGCTGCAATCTGCCCGCACTGTTGGCGGCTCAGTTGACCTCGAGCAAATCTTTCCTGGTCTTTCTTCTACAGCTGAAGAAGGTCAGCCGGCTGTTCTTGGTTTTGACCGTGTTTTTGAAGATCGCTTTTCCGGTTTTACCGCGGGCTGGGCAGGCGAGGGAGATGGCGATGGGGAGTTGCTCATCAGTCGGGCCTGGGGAGAGCACGCTCCGGTTGTCGATCTTGCCGAGATGTTGCTGGAGCAAGCCGGACACTGGTTGCAGGAGCGATTGGGTTTGCCGGAGCCCACGGGTGATGAAGGGAAAATTTTTGCCGAAGGTATTTTGCGTTTACAAGCCGGCCTTGTTCCGGTGGGCTCAGAGCGTGTTGTGCCTGAAGGCACTGTTGAGGCCCTGCGTCGGCGCGACGACCTTGGGTATTTGTTTGCGGACGGCACAGACACAACTGCCGTGCAGTCCCTGGAGCTAGGTGAACTCAGCGATCAATTTTTCGAACGCTTCACCCGGCTACTGGGTAATGGCGAGGTGCCGCTGCTTGATCTCAGCGCACGTGCGGCAGCCGCAGCGCAGCAGGCTTTTGGTTTCAATTCCGCCACTTCCACCGGCCTGATTGATGGCACGCCTTCGGTGGCTAGGGATTCTTACGCCAGCCGGGTTGCCGATGGTTCACGGGTTTATGCGCTGGATCAAAGTGTCGCGTTGACGAGCTACCTGATCGATGCTGATGCCGACCTGCTGCGGCTGATTCCCGAGGGTGTCTCGCAAAGCCAGTTGCCTGAGCCCGGTCAATGGGATCGGAACGATTTCGGTTTTCAGCTTGGTGCTCAGAACCAAACCAGCCTGTCGCAACCACTAGTGCTCAATCTCCAGCGCGTGGGTGACGGTTCAGGCGCTTCGGTGGAGATCACCAACGCTGATGGCGACGTCGTGCTGGGTGAGGGAGTGGAGCCTTCAGAGTCTCATCTCTATGCCGTTCCCTTCTGGGATGCTGTCGACCCAGGCGTGCTGCAGGGGTACAAACTTTTCGATAATGCAGAGGCGGCATTACAGCTGTTTCGTGCCCTAACGGCAGTTGATCCTGATCAGGACGCTATCAATCTCGCTGCTGATGCGGCCCTGAGCCTCAGCGCGATTGAAGGAGCTGATCCGGCATTGGCCGATCAGCTGGTGCTGGACGCCGATCGTCTGTACGGCCTCTGGGGCTGGCAGTCAGAAACCATTCGGGATCACTTGTTGATTCAGGAGATCTACGGCGTCACAGCGGAGAGCGAGCGAACTGAGGCCGATACCCCTTTCGGTGAAACCTCGCCAAGCGGCTTTATGGGCAGCTATGCGCTGTTGCAGGGGACTGGGTTGCTGATTCCCAGTGATAGCTCTCTGCCCGTTGCTGAAGACGACTTTTGGACCGAAGCCATGGTCCGGCCGGCGAGTTCCTATCCAATCCTTGGTCTGCAGGGCACCGACAATCTTGAGGGAATTCTCGATGACGCCAACCCTCTGGGGGTCGGCGTCATTCAGTACCTCACCAATGTCGGTCAGATCATGGCCGACCTCACGTCATCAATCACGCCTGGTCTTGCTGATGGCAGCCTTGCTCCTCTCAGTTTCACCGGAAACAGCCTAGGGGCTGCACTTGCCCAGCAGTTCGCCCTCACCGCTCTAGACCCTCTGGGCACCCTCGAGGGAATTGAGGCCAATTTGCTGAGGGGGCCGCTGGACTCTTTAGCCATGCCAGAAGGCGAGAGCATCAACCCCGAAAACTTGCTGAGCTTCTTGAGCGCCAGCGTCAACATTGCGCTGCTCGACGATTTGATCGGCGACTCTGGCGGGCTGCTTGACCAGGCCGCTGCTTTGGGTTCGGATTTGGTCGCCAGCATTCGTGGCTATGGCGAGGCTATTTCCAACCTCATCGATGCCGATGTTGATGGCATGAGTCTTCCTCTTTACCGGATGGTGGGTTTCCATGCTCCAGGCATTCAGGATTGGCAGTTCGAGTCCCTGACGAGGTCTTGGGATAGCCAACCGATCGCCGATGTCTCATATCAGTTGTCGATTGGCGATGTCGTTGCTCTCGCCGGTGATCTGCACCTTCCTGGTGAAGTCAGTTTCCGCGGTTTCGACCCCCTGCGTAATTCTCCACATCTGCCCGGAGATATCGATGGACTGGTCAGTGGCTTTGTCAATCTGCACAGCAACCTTGCATTCCATCCTGTCGGTTTAACCGCGTATTCCAATCTTGCAGAAGCGCCTGGCGAGCAGCTGATCCAGCTGATCGATAACCAGATCCCCTTGCAGCTGGAGTCTTTGGAGACCCCAGGTCTTGAGACCAATGGCATCCACAGGATCGGTGCTGTTCCTGCTGGAGATGAAGAGTCCCCCGCATCCCTGATGGATGGATTCGGGAGCTCTGCAGGCAACTTCGAAGACAGCGGCGATCTTCATTGGCTGCTGCATCGCCAGCGGATCCTCCATGTGATGGGGATGGTCGACGACTTTGTTGCCCTTTTGCGACGTCTGATGGAGGCGCCACCTCAAGACGAGGAGCGTGAAACCACTCACAACGCCAGTATTGACCTGGGTTCTCTCAACACCCAAACCGATCTACTACTCATTGAGAATCCCGCCTTGAGGGCCCACATAGGCGATGGCCGCATGTTGGACTTCACCCTCGCCGTTGGCACCCGTCTCCCAATCATCGCTGACGGTAGTTCCGTCCCACGTGGCTGGAACGAAGGGAGGCCCCAGTCGCTCTACCTCAAACCCTCTGAAGTTGGTAGCGATTTATTCGAGCTTTACGCCGGGATAGATGTCCGTGGTCTGCCGGTGGGCCGTCTCGATCTAGAGCCCGCGCTTGAAGATGTTCCCTACACCCAGCGTGATTTTCTCAACTCGGGTGAATTCCTTTTGCCCGAATCAGATCGGGACGAACTCAATCGATTAATCGATTCGATTGCATCGGGGAACCAATCCGTTTCTGACCTGCGGATCAGTGCCTCAACTGATCCTGAACCGCTCAGCACCAACCTCGCCAACTCCCTGATTCGGCGGGGGTACGAAGGCAGCAATCGAGGCCTGGCAGTGGCCCGTGCCGATTCGATGCGGAGCTATCTGGTTGACGCACTCGGGACTTTGCCCGACCTCGATGCCGACGAGATCCGCGAGCTTCTTCCACCCGTGCCTCGGCGTCCAGACGCCAACGCCGGAGATCGCAAATATCAAGATGAGATTTACACCCTGGCCTGGGAGCAGGGTTCAACCCCACGAGACCCCACAGCTCGCTTTGCTACAGCAACGTTCACCGTCCAAACCCTCCTTGAGGGATCAGGGACTCTTCTCACCAACTGGACGACCCGTGAACAGCAGCCCGGTGAGGCCGAAGGGCTGAAGCTGGATCTTGGCGATTTGCTCTGCCGCTTCACTGCCTCCTATGGGGTGCAGGACTTGCGCAGGGTGTTCAACCTGCTCTTTCCGGATAGCGACGATGACAGTGAGTTTTGGGAGGGGGCAACTGGCGAAGCAATAGCTGCTGGGCTGCTCCTTTGGGGATACGACAACGCTCTCCAATCGCAAGGTGATCGTGGAATGTTGACCCGCATTCTTGATCGCATTCCCAACAACCTGGAGGAGCAGTTCAAGGAGGCCCTTTCCAGCCGTCAAGAAACTGAGAAATTGCGTAGTGCTGTTCTCCCTGGCGTCGCCGGCGAGGTGTTGACGGCTCTTGGTGATCCTGCTGTGTCGCTGCTGCCGATCTGGCTCTCACCCGAGGATGGTTTTCGCTTTAACAGCATTGGCAACAGCATCACCAGCGCTGCTGCTCTCGTTGCCGCGCCAAGTGCAGTCGTTGATATCTACAACCTGTTTAAACGCACTGATTTCGACCTCGACCTCTGCGACCTGGTCTGTGCCATCGATTTGGTCGATGGGTTGCCTCCGCTCTTGGAGGATTCCAATTCCCGCGACATTCTTGCCACGTTGTTAACCAACAACGCAGCGCTGTCGGATTGGTTCTTTGAGCTGGACAAAGCTCCGAGTGATCGCATCCTGCGCCTCGATCCCAGCGCTTGGCCGATTCTCAACGCTTTTGATCACGACGAACTGCACCAGTGGCAACAGCTTGCAGATCTGAGCCCAAGGGTCTGGTCAGCGATTCGCCATTTTGATTTCGACAACTACGGGCTTCACATCCTTAGGGCGATCCGCGATGGAGATACCAATTCCTTAGCGGGCCTGACGAGCTGGGATCTTTCCACGCTGCACTGCGTGTTGGCTGGGCTCGTGATGCTCACTGATGTTGTTGCAGACCAGCTTGAAGGTGGTCTGCTCGATTCAGCTGACCTTGCATCCCTACTCAGTGAGTCGGAACGAGAGCGCTATGCCAGCACCCTCAGTAAACCGCTGCGTGATTTTCAGAACCAACTGCTCCAGTTGGGCCCAGTGCTACCCAACCAGCTGGTAGCGCGGCTCCAGGACCTGATTGACATCACCATCAACAACCCACTGGAGCTTGAGGGTGCTCATCGTGTTGACGTTCGAGGGACTCTCCCTGACATCGGTGACCTGCCGGCAACCCCAACCAACTATTGGTTGGAACTGGATTTCTCCGGTCTGAGCACAAGCGTTTCGCTGCCACTGCCGATCGATGCCCTTGTCTCTTCAGCCCTTGGGGTGAACCTTGTTGATCTGCCGGAGCTCAACACCAATCTCACCGCTGAATTGCAAGGCGGACTTCGCTTTGGCATTGATCTCGCGACAACCGTGCCATCCCAGGCCCTTTGGCTCGATACCAACGGCGACCTGGAGGCCTTTGATGGCACCCGGGCTGAACTGCTGGCCGACTTCCGCGCCGACTTGTCTATCGATCCAGCGAGCTTGCCGGATTGGTTGGATGGCATCGATCTCACTGATCTGGTGAGCCTTGATGGCGATGCCTACGTCGACTTGGTGAGCCTGGCGGATGATCCGCGTCTTCCTTCGGGAGTATTGCCTCTAGCCCAGGCCGGCCAATCGCTCGATATCCGTGGTGATGTCGACCTGAATTTGAGTTTCGCCAGCGGTGTCGATGCCCACGCAATGCTTGAGCGCTTCGGCCAGGCGATCAGCGATGAATTGTCCTCTCTTGGAGAGGATCTCGACCTTGGTTCACTCGGCGACTGTCCCGGTGCCTGGCTGGCATTTGTGGATCGGTTCATCGGTCTGGTGAGCACCCTTGCGGAACGGCTGGACCAGCTCCCAGCACTTCCGGCCTGGCTTCCCAATGAAGCCGAATCGTCTTACGGCAGCTTGGCGGCAGGGCTGCAAGTGGTGGCCAGCCAGATGGAGCGCTTCCGCTCTCAAGTGCTGGATGCAGAGAATTTTGTCGGCCTCGTCAACGACCTGTTTGCCGATGCAGGCCTCAGCTTGCGGCTGCGGCTGTTGGCGCAGCCTACCAATCCAGATCCGGAGTGCTGCGATCAGCCACCCATCGAGTTGGCTCCACCAACCCTTCTGCGCAGTTTGGATCTGGAAGCTGCGGACAGCACCATTGGTGCTGATGGAACCCTTCGTTTCACTCTGCCGGAAGGGTTGAGCGACGATGCCACCTTGGAGGTGATCCGCCTCGATGGCGCCACGCTTCGCAATGCCGACGGCAGCGCTATGGCGCCATTCCTCAATCGTGAGGCAACCGTCAGCGGCGACCAACAGCTGGATCTGACTCTGGTCGGCATTGATTTGACCACCAGCACTCTCCACCCGGGTCGTTTTGTGGTGTTGGTCGGCGACCAAGCGGTGATGCCCGAGCGGGTGAACTTCAAGAGCGGCAGCGATGACACGCTTGAGCTTCACTTGCCTGCTGGCACCTTGCGGAGCGGCCAGATCGGGCTCGTCAGCTATGTGCATCCCGGTGGCGAGCTTGAACTGAGTCGTGATGGCGAAAGCTGGGAGACGTTCGCGACCAGCGAAAGCTTCTCATTCAGCGCCGTGTCCCCGACGGCGGATCATCCCGCAGAGGTTCAACTGCGCTCTGGTGATCAGAACGTGAGCTTGAGGATTGCTGGAGACCCTGTGACCCTGCAGGCATTCCGCATTGCCTCTTTCGAAAGCGGTGGCTTTGGCCTCGGTGAGGCAGACCTCACAAGCCTGCAGCAACACGCTCGGGCCTTTGCGGCGGTTCCGAGTGCAATCCCTGTTGCACAGCAACGCATCCTGATCACGGCCTCCACTGATGATGAGGGCGTCTCCGATGCGCTGACCAACACGCTTGCGACGACCATTGATGCCCTCGCTTCTGCCCCGGAGGACAGCGAAGACGCGCTGTTGTACACCCTGCTTCAGCGGGCTCTGCGCGAATGGGAGCTCGGCGATGTACCTGGTGAAGCTGTCGGCGAACAAGGAGATTCTGCCAACCAGCTGCTGGCTCAGACCCGCGCTCTATCTGCACTTAAGGCTTTGCTGGCACCGGATGTCAGGGGCCTTACAAAGGAGGATCTCCAGGCCGCCATCGATCGTTTCCACCAGCCTGACGGCCAGGAACTGCCCGCTGCTCAGCTGATCCTTGGAGCCCCCGATGGCAGCGGTTTGCACCTGCGGCTTCTTCCTGAAAATGAGCCAGGCTCAACGGGAGATCCTGATCCTGAGCACCGTTTTGTGCAGGTGGATTTGGAGCTCACAGCTGAGCCTCCCGTGGAGTTGTTGGTGCGTCCCCCTGCACCGGAGGGTTGCGATCCGTCCTTGTACATCTACGAACTGAGCTTTGCCGATGGGGCCGAGCTTGAAGAGCGCTTTAGCTTGGATCGTGCTGATGTGACATCAGTGCTGGCTGGTGTCAGTGGCGAACTGGCCGAGGCCGTTGACGCCTCACTATCTCTGGTGGATGCCGATCTACAGGGATCGTTTGGTCTCAATGTCGACGTTGATGGTCGGTTGGTGTTTGGTTACGACGCCCGCAGCACCAGCACCGAAGAATTTCTCTACGTCGACACCATCGGCCTGGATCAGCCTCGATTGGATTGGCCTGATGGTGATTCTGCGTCTGGCCACACCCTCAGTTTCAGCGTCGGCGACACGCTCAATCCTCAGAATGCTGAAATTACCGCCCAATTGGAGCTGCAGCTTGAGGAACTGGTGCTGTCTGCCGGGGTTCCTGGTCTGACCGACCTCCACTCTTTGCAGCTGTCCGATCCTGAGTCAGTGCTGCGTCTCAACGCCGGCGCTGCAGTCGACATACACCAAGTTGATGTCGATGGTCAGGCATTGCCGGATTCTTTGGCACTGCTCTCCGATCCACAGCTCAGCACGGCACTGGGGCTGCGGCTTGATCTGGATCTTGATGAGCGGCCCCTGCTTGATCTGGTGACGGATTTGGCGGAATCCATTGGAGACGACCTGGCCGCTCAGGTTGATGTTCTCTTCGACCACATCGAACTGCCCACTGCAGCGCAATTGGGTTGTTGGCACACCTTGTTGCCCGCCATTGCAGATCTCATCGCTGAAGTGGGTGGTCGATTGCAGGCGGGTGAGGACCTGCTCAGTCGTCTACCTGCCTGGATGCCTGATCAACCTGCTTCGCTGCTGGGTGGCATCGGTGACGGCCTTGTCGAGATCAGCGATTCGATTCAGGCCTTCCAGGACACCTACTTGGAGCCAGCGGCGCTGGTGGCCCGGGTGAACGCTCTGTTCAGGGCTGCGGATCTGCCTTTTGAGCTGATGCACAGCGAGATAGGCGAAGAGGGCGAAGAGATGAGCAGGGAGCACCGCTGGGAGCTTGCCCCCACTGAAGAACTGCATCTCACCCGCCAGTTCTCACTTGACGCCGCTGGTTTTACCCAGGCATTGGCCGGCAATGGCAGCCAGGTCGGCACCGTGTTGGAAGACATCCTTGGGCTCACCCTTGGTGAGCTCACCGCCGACTTCGAGTTTGATCTGGCCGCTGCCGGCAGCGTCGCAATTGTGGAATCTTGCGAGCAAGGCATTCGCCTTGTCGACACCACTGCCAATCCAGAGCTTGCGGGCCTATGGCCGGCTTTCGATGAGCCCCACTTCTTCTCTTTCACCCTTCCAGGCGAAGCCACCCCCAGCCTGTCGGACCAGGAGCTGGCGATTGCCTCCGCCTTGCGTCTGAGCGAGGTCAGTTTCTCCACTCCTCTGCTAACCGATCAAGAGGGAGACCCCCGTGTCTATCTGCTCAGTGAGATCGGATCTGGAGATCCGGAGCAGACCTTTGGTCTTCGATTGGGGATGGGGCTGGATCTTTTTGACGATGCGCTGCCCGAGGCCTCTGTTTCGCTCGCGGATGCACCGGCACCCCAGCTTGAGGGTGGCACCACCCTCGACCTCAGCGAAACAGATCTCGTCACACTGGCATCCAAAGTTGGGGATGACATCCGTGCCGCCGGGTTGGCTCTGGCGGGCGAATTTGATGCGTTGCTGGAAGGTTTCGGTGATCTCTCCATACCGGAGTGCACCGCAGGTTGGTTGGCCTTTGTCGATGGCTTCGTCGACACCGTCGACCAAATCGCGCACCAGCTAGCGAATCAAGTTGACTCTCTTGAGAGTCGAGCTGCGACCCTCCCAGCCTGGGTGCCCACCAGCTGGCTCGCCGATGTCTCCAGCATCGCCGATCGTTTCGATGCCATCACCGATGACGTTGCTGCTTTCCGCGATCGCTGGCTCACCTCCGAAGGATTTGTCTCAAGCATTAACTCGATTTTCAGTGCGAATGATCTTGATGTTCATTTGAGTCTTCTTGCGCAGCCAACGGATCCTTCCACCACATGCTGCGATGAGGAGTATGAAGCACTGCCTCCCGAGGTGTTTCTCACCCGGGACGGTGATTTCGGATCTGAAGGAAATGATTCCTGGATCCAGGTTGAAGATGTCACACGTTATGCGTTCACCGCTGAAGCTGTTAACAGCGATGTGCGGCTCGACCTCTTCAGCAATGTGGCCGCTGAGGATGACCTCGCATGGGTGCTCAATCTCTCAGAGAACTTCTTTGGAATCTCCCGTGATCGTGGTCGAATCGAAGTTTCGATATCTGATCAAGATAATGCTCTAACCCTGCGTACTGGTGATGGCGCAGAGGTGCCGCAAACCTCAATTTGGTTGGAATGGGATGAGAGCCGTACCGGCTTTGGTCTTTACGACGCAGAGACGGAGGGGTCGCGTCTTGTTGCTGAGGTGGATGACTCAACCCAGCAGATCTCCATCGAGGCAACGGCCGAAAGTTTGCTGGATTCGCTAAGGGTCCGACTCAGCCAGGTGGATCCCTCAAACCCGCTTCGGACACTCGATGGCCAACCACTGGATGGTCTCTTTTATTTCAGTGTGACGGCCGACGACGGCTCAACCGGTGAAGCCATCAGTGGCTCTGGCCGGTTGCGTCTGTTTGCCGATTCAGATAAGGCAGAACAGCTTGAGTTCGTTCGTGAGACGGCTGGTGATATCACGATCGATCAACCGGATGTTGGCAGCCAGGTTGATTTTGCCAGCGGCCGTTATGAATTTGATCCACATCGTGCTGCCAAGATCGCTGCGGCCTGGGCCGAATTCACGAATGGAGAGAACGAAACCACTGGTCTTCAAGAGATCACCCTAATTGCCTCCACTGATGATCAGTCGATCAGTGCAGATCTGGAGCGTCGGATGGCCTCTGATCTCGTGGCGATGACCACGGGCAGTGCGAAAGCTGAAGCGATTGGAATGCTGCTCCAGCGAGCCGAATCCGAATGGGAACTCCTGGATGAAGAAGATTTGACCGATATCAATGAACACAATCTGCCTGAGGAAAGGTTTGAGCCAGCTGCGGCGCTTGAACGGGCGGAACTGCATGATGCAGCCAATATCACGCTTGCCAAACTCCGGCTCGGAGGCGCGTTAGAGGAGCTCGTTGATCAGAGGATCATCACCCCTGAACAGCTTGTTGATCTTGCCACTGGTCCAGCTGGGGCAACACAAGTCCCTGGGAAAAACTTTGAGCTGAACATTCGCATTTTGCCTGAGAATGATCCTAATAACCTTTACATGCCTGATGCGGAAGGTGGTGCTGTTGCGCCAGGTGATGCAAGGCTGAATGAGCCAATCAACCGCTTTGTTGCTGTTACTTTCCGCGGGGAGAATCCTGTTCAGGGCGGTTTAATTGTCAACCCACCCAGTCTCGATTGTCCTCCGGATCTCTACGTTTACCGCCTTGATTTTGGCGATGGTTTCAATAGCAGTGGATCAGCAAATCTGCGGCTTAATGATCTCATTGGTCTGTTAGGTGATAATCCCTTCCTCGAGGCCATTGGCTCTGTGGCCGATGACTACGAGGCGGAATTCTCTTATGCCTTTGGCATGAATGGCGGCTTGATCGCGGGCTATGACACCCGCACCGCCGACCTCGAAGACTTCTTCTACATCGACACCCGCGGAGTGTTGCCCTTTGCCCAATGGGTTGAAGGGCAGCCTTCGGACCTTTGGGGTTTCGACACCGCCCAGGACGGCTACGACCCCGGCTTTGCTGAAGCATTGCTTCGCCTGGATGCTGGCCTGGATCGGCTTCAGCGCCCCGATCGCTTCAAGCTCAATGGAGCAACGCTCCTGCCGGACTGGGTTAGTCAGAGCGGTGACGAACTCAGCTTCTCCCTCGCCGACTCCAACAATCCTCTTTCCCAGCTTCGGGTCTTCAGCGAAAGCAATGAGCGCCCATCGAGCCTGCTGCTCGAACTGGAGCCGGTCCAGGAGTCCAGCCATCTGTTTGTGCATGAAACAGATGGTGAAACAGGCGCATCGCCGTTGGAGGGGCCCATCACCCTGGCTCTCAGCCTCGACAGCAGCGATTCAGAAAACCCCGTCTACAAGGCCAATCTGCCTTCTGCACTGCGTCTAAGAGTAGACGCCGATCCAGGTGATGTGGCAGATGCCGATCTCCGTGCGACTGCCCTGGTGGAATTGCCCGACACCCGGGCTCTTCTGGGCTTGGAGGCGGCTTTGGCCTTCGAACTGTTCCATCCTGAGCTCACTGAGGCTGGTGATCAGGGCTTGGTGCCTGTCCAGGATGTTGAGGCTGCTGGATTTGCCGCTGGCTCCCTCAACCTTGATCTTGATCAGCTGCTCAGTTTCATTACGGCGGGAAACCCCCTGGGTTCCACGGCTGATGCGATTGCTGATGCTCTCAATGCGGTCACCAACGCCGTCGACGAAGCCCTTTGCGGTCTTGATGAAGGAGCGCTGACGCCCGCCAACTGGCTGGCCATGCTCACCGGTTTGGCTGATCGCATTGAGGATCTGAGCGATGCCCTCGTGGGCAATCTTGGCTCCGATCCGCTGATCAGCAGCGTGGCCGGAGCGCTGGGTTTCGATTTCGATGATGTTGCCGATGGCTTCATCACCGTGGCCAACACGGTGCGCAGCTTCACTGATGAAATTCTGCCTCCCGATGAGTGGGTCCTGCGCTTCAACCAGGCCATGGATCAGGCCGGGCTGGGCGATATCACGCTCAGTCTTGTGGAGCAGGCCAGCCCGGATGCTTTCGCTGGTGAGTGTCCCGAGCACGATCCGGCTGTGCGCACGCCCATGCTCTATCTGTTTGAGCTGGATTTCGGCGACGGATTGGATTGGAGCGTTGGTGATGACAACGCCAGCCTTACGTCTCTGATCGGTGAGTTCGCCGATATCAATTTTCCAGAAGGCATCTTTGATATCACGGGTGAATGGAGCCTCGGCATCGATGTTGATGCCCGACTTGGCTTTGGCTTTGATTTAGATGCCCGCGCGGCGGGTGAATTCTTCGTGCTGGACACGGAACCTGGTGAGACTGCCTTCAACCTGCCGGCAGCTCTTCAACCGGATGCTTTCGACGACCTCACTGCCAACGGCACTGAGTTGTTTGCCAGTGCCTGGTTGGATGTCAACAACCTGGAGATGACCCTTACAGGTTTACACGCCAGCAGCGAAGACGGTCAGTCTCTCCTGCAGGCCGGCCTGGCTGTGGGTTTGGATCTCCAACTACAGGATGGCAATGGCACCGATTACCTGCGCCCCGAACTTGTCCAGGCCGGCCAGGCGTCTGCTGGTGTCCTGAGTCTGGAGAGCGGTTTTGATGCTGACCTGGAGTTCAATCCGGGCTTGCTGCTGGAACTGGCGGAGCAGTTGGGTGACGAAGCCCTCAACATGTTTGGGCCTTTTGAGGATGCCTACGGCGCTGGATTGCAGGCCCTTGAAGATGCTGCTGATCTGCTCAATTGCAGCGGTTTTGGCATCCAGCAGGTGTTGTTCATCCTGTCTCAGCTGGAGCAAACGGTCGACAACTTGCAGAACGCCATCGAGGTAGGGATCGCCGATAACCCCTTGATGCAAACCTTCGCTCCCGATCTGGGGGCGGACATCAAACGTTTCACCAGCACGTTTGATACGGCGGAGCAGGCCTTGGCCGATTTGCGTGAGCTCGGTGAGCAGGTCCTGCCCTGGAATCTGATCCCCACTATCAACAGTGTGCTCCCGGAGTTTCTGAGCCTGGAGCTGAAGTTCCGGCCGATCTTTGATGCCTACTTCTGTGTCGCCAATCTCGACGACGAAGGCCTTAAGCAGGTGCGGCTTGATACTAGTGCTCGCTATACCAATGCGTTGGGTGGCCCAATTACCTACTTTATTCCTGATTTATTTGAACTGAATGGAGAAGATCGCACCACTCATATTTTCTTGGATTCTGGCGACACAATCAGGTTGCAGGAAGAATACCAACGTATCGATTTAGACCTTACTGAGGCAGAGAATCAATCTCTCGAGGTCTACACCGTTCTGCAACGTCTGGATCCATCCAGTGGTCATGAGCATCTGTTGATCATTCAAGGTCTCGATGGCCATGATCCTTCCGCGAGAATTAAGGATGAGAATGGTGGTGAGCTCAACTTTGAGTCTGAACACGATCTGGGTAACTTCGAGCGGCTCGGAGCTTCTGGTGATCGTCTTGCGAACTTGAAGGATTATCTCTCTGATGTTCGCTCCGACGCCACTCGTCTTGGCGAGTACGCCCCCGATTACTACCGCTTCGATCTCAAACTCGACGGACTATCCACCACCCTCAATCTCGATTTCGACACCAGCCTTGCCGGCATCCTTGAACTGAGCGGAGGTTTCGACCTCAACCTTTTCGCTGAAGGTGGGATTGGTTTTGCCTTTGACGCCAACGCCCCTGATCTTGGCTCCACGTTCCTGTTCGACAGCGCCGCTGGCACGGGTGAGGAGCTTGGTCATCTCCTGTCTGACGATATGGAGATGCTGCTGGGTGGCGATGAAGAGGGTGCTCCAGAGCTGGTCGTGGGCGCCAGTTTGGAAAGCACGCAAGATCTGGTGGGTCGCCTCGGCTTCCTCGAGCTGGCTGCCTCCAGCTCAGACACCAACGTTCTCGGTGTCGGCTCTGCTGCTGAAGGGGTTGCCCCTGAGATTGCTCCGGAGAACGACCCATTCCTGAGTGGAGCACTTTTGCTCGGGCTGGATCTATCGGTTCCAGGCAATGGAAATGGACTTCTACCGCTGACCGATTTAGATCAGCTCTCGCCCAGTTTTAGTGCCAAGGCAGGCTTCGAAATCGATCCCCAGATCACTGCGTCTCTTGGGGATGTGATTGGAATCGATGGTGAGATGCTCGTCGGCGGTTATGCAGAGTTTGAGCTTGAACCTGGGGCTGATGCTTCAGCTTCTGAACCCGCCGAATTCGGCTTTACGCCGTTTGTCTTCCGCCCTGGGGATATCAATCTCAATCTTGGCGATGAATTGGCCGCAACCAGTGGACCCTTCGCCAAGATTGCTCTCTTCCTCAACGACTATTTCCTCAATCCGCTCCAGCCTCTCGTGGAGCTGCTCGAGACCGAGTTCTCGATTGCCGGTCTCAATCTCATCGGAGACGGCAAGCTGCACAATCTCATTGATTTAGGTGTTGAGAACACCCCCAACGGCGCCGTTACCCAGTGGGTGACGCTCTACAAGGGCATTGATTCAGTTGTTGATGCTGTAGCTCGCCTACAGGATTCCGATGGCATCAGCATCCCCTCTTGGTTGTTCTTGGACAACGATCTGCACACGGTCGCTCTACGTGGTTCGAATGATGTTGCGGGGCCTGTTGCAGAAATATTCCGAACCAACGGAATTGAAAACGAAATCAGAGGCAGCTCCCCTGGCGCGGGCTCCCCTCAGGGTGTTCTGCAGGGTGCAGTCGACACCCTCAGCGGTGCCATGGGCAATGGCGGTGGCGTGGGTGTTAACACCGACGACTACAGCTCTCCCGATCTAGGGAAAACAGAAGTCACCTTCCCCTTCCTCGATTTTGCGTACACCTCCGAACGATTGATCAATCTCTTGCTGGGCACTGAACCGGCAAGCCGCTATGAGCTTGATCTGATTCGCCTGCAGATCCAGGGTTTCTCCACCAGCTGGAGTTTTGATCAGTCCATCGGACCGATCTATGCCCCTCCTCCGGTGAGTATCGAGGTGGGTGCTTCGATCACGCCGTATCTGCGCCCCACAATTCTTGGCTACGACCTCACCGGTCTGGCCGGCTTGATCGAAACCGGGGAGCTGATGGCCCTGGCCGACGGTTTCTATGTGCTCGATGACGAGCCCGGCAATTTGGTCAATGGCACCCAATACCCGGGCGCTGGTGCCGAAGTGCGTCTGGAAGTCAGTGGTGGCGTCAGTGTTGGCATCCCAGGCTTGAAGGTCCGCGGGGATGCACACATCCGCGGCAACCTTGAAATTGAACTGAATGATCCGAACGGTGACGGCCGTGTTCGTTTTCAGGAGCTCTTCGACAACTTCAATTACGAACCCCTCGCGATTTTCGATGCGTCCGTGCGGGTTGCCCTCGCGGCCTCGATTGGAGTTGAAGCAGGCTTTTCGCCCTTCTCGGCGTCATTCACGATCTACGAGACGCCTGAATTCGAGCTGTTCAGCGTCGATCGTCCCGGTGGTTCTCCCCCGAAGCCTTACTACGCCTCTGCCCCCGACGAAGCCTCAGTCCTGCTGCTGAATGTCGGGCCGCGTGCTGAAGAGCGCAACATCGACCCAAGTGATGGCGCTGAGTCGATGACGCTGCGCATGGATGGCGATGCCGTGGTGATCGAGGGGCCTGGAGCCCAAAGTGAGCAGTTCAATGGCATCCAGAAGATCAAGGGCGACACCGGAGATGGCAACGACGTCATCGACGCCGATGCGGTGAGTCGCAGCTTGGAGATGCGCGGCAATGACGGCGACGACACCCTCAAGGGCGGTGCAGCAAACGACCAGCTGCAGGGTGATGAGGGTGAGGATCTGTTGCAGGGCAATGAAGGTGCCGACAACCTGCTCGGTGGCGCCGGCAACGACACGCTCGAGGGTGGAGAAGGTAACGATCAGCTTGAGGGCCAGGACGGTGCCGATCTGCTTCGCGGTGATGCAGGAGACGACACCTTGCTTGGCGGTTTCGGCAACGACACGCTTGACGGCGGCGCTGGCGATGATGAGCTCGACGGTGGCCTGGGAGACGACACCCTGCAGGGTGGAGTTGGCGATGACACCCTTGCCGGCGATCAGGGTGACGATGTTCTTGAGGGCAACGACGGCAATGACCGGCTCGATGGTGGAGCTGGTGCCGACACCCTGAGCGGTGGCGATGGTGACGACACCCAGATCGGCGCTAGCGGCATTGATCAGCTCGACGGAGATTCCGGTGATGACGTGCTCATTGCCGGCACTATTGCCGGTGATGGCGCGTTGCCTCTCGATCAGTTCCGAAGCGGCGATTCCAGTGCTGTGCTCGGCTTCGACAGCGACACGTTGAGTGGTGGCGACGGCGATGACCTGTTGGTGGGCAATGCCGGTGCCAATCAGCTCAATGGCGATTCTGGCGACGACACAGTTGCTGCTGGTGCAGGGGATGACACCGTTGATGGCGGTGCTGGCGACGATCTGATCTTTGCCGAGGCCGGCGACGATCTGGTCCGGGGTGGAGACGATGACGACCGCGTTCATGCCGGTGAAGGACTGGACCAAGTCTTCGGTGATGCAGGTGACGACCAGCTCCATGGCGATGCAGGCAATGACAGTCTCGAGGGTGGTGATGGCAACGATCTGATCCATGGTGGAGCTGATGAAGATCTGCTCCGCGGTGGGTCGGGCAATGACAGTCTCGAGGGTGGTGATGGCAACGATCTGATCGAGGGTGGTGGCGGTGAGGACCTGCTCAGTGGTGGCCTGGGGAACGACCTGTTGGCGGGTGGCACAGGATTTGACGTTCTGAGGGGTGATGCAGGGAACGACACCCTTGAGGGTGACGAAGGCAGTGACCTACTCGAGGGCGGTAGTGGTTATGACCTTCTTTCTGGCGATGGCGGCGACGACACGCTGCGTGGTGGCACCGATCAGGACAGCCTGTTCGGTGGCACGGGTGACGACCTTCTGGAGGGCAACGATGGTGATGACGTGTTGCGTGGCGAGAGTGGCAACGACCTGCTGAAGGGCAATGCCAACAGCGACACCCTCGAAGGTGGTGGCGGTGACGACCGTCTCGAGGGTGGAGATGGCCAAGACCTGCTGATGGGCGGTGTCGACGATGACCATTTGCTAGGCGAGGCCGAGAACGATTGGTTGTTTGGCGATGAGGGAGATGATCTGCTGGAGGGTGGTGCTGGCGAGGATCGCCTGATCGCTGGTGCCGGGGTTGACCTGTTGCGTGGTGGTAGCGGCCATGATCAGCAAGAGGGAGGCAGCGGCAACGATGAGCTCTTTGGCGAGGAAGGTGACGACCAGCTCTCCGGTTCTGAAGGCGCCGACCAACTCTTCGGCGGCGAAGGTGCTGACCTGTTGATCGGTGGGTCCGGCAAGGACCAGCTGGTGGGTGAAGACGACGACGATTGGTTGTTTGGCGATCTTTATGACGAGAGCGAAGCACGTGCCGGCTTTGCCGCCCTCCTTGCCCACCGAGTCGGGAATGAGTTCCAGGATGCTGAGCCGTTCCAGCTCAACGAGATCTTCAGCAATGCGGGAGGGGATCACTTATCGATCGAACTGGTTGCTGGCCCTCAGCCGCCGGCCTTGCGCTGGTTGCAGGCACAACTCGGTGTAGAGCACTGGAGCCACCTTTCCGATGAGCAGTGGCAACTGCTGCGGCTGCTTGATGCCGATCCCGGGAACTCGGCCCTGAGCAGCCCTGTCAATGAAGACCGACTCCAGGGCGGTGGGGCCAACGACTGGCTGTTTGGCGGCAGCGGCCCCGACCTGCTGGAAGGCGGCGTTGAAAGCGACCTCCTGTTCGGCGGCACTGGCAACGATGTGCTTTACGGCTATCAGGCCACCATCAATTTGGAGCAGCAGTTCTCCGATGGCGATGACGCCCTGTACGGGGGGGATGGCAACGACGAACTCTGGGGTGGCATCGGCAACGATTTGCTCACCGGAGGTGAGGGCAACGACAAGCTGGTCGGCGACGATTCCGATGATCCGATTCTGCTGAGCCGCGCTCGGCCGGGACAGAACTATGCCGGCCTTGATGTGCTCGCAGGCGGCACCGGCAATGACACCGTCTTCGGAGCCTTGGGTGCAGATGTTCTGTTCGCAGGTGAAGGGCCGGAGCGCTCGGATCGGGGCGCAGATGCTGCTGACAGCTTTGCGTTGTTCGATCCTGATCAAGGGGATTTAAGTGCCGCGGCGTTTGAGTTCCTGCAGGGGCTCAACAACACGGCGACCAATGTTCGCTCCCTCGGTTTTGATCAACTGGTGGGTGGCATCGACAGCGACACGCTGGTTGGCCACCGTCTCCGCCCTGTTGGCGAAGCTGAGTTGTTGGCGTCGCTGAACGTTTGGAAGGAGCAAGACCTCGGCATTGATCTCAACGAAGACGGTGAGGTGGCAGATGGTTCGGTTGGTGACACCGCTGAGTTGCTGATCGATGGCTTGAGCGATCTGACCGATGACAACGGTTTCCGGCTTAGCGAAGGAGAAGAAGGCACCCGTGGTTTTGTGCTCAACCGTCGCAGCACGGACGGGGTGGTGTTTGAACTGGCCCCAGGGGCCGGCACGGACCTGGTGTGGAATTTCTATGCCGGCAGCCACGACGGCACCCGCCGTCGGCCGAATGATGGCACTGGTGCTGAAGCCGCGATCACCGGTGAGCTTTACACCCTCGACCTCAGTGTTAACGAGGTTGCGCTGGTGGATGGCGAGAGCGAGATGCGTTTTGCGCTCGATCTCAATCCAGTCGAAACTGATGTGATTTACCTCACAGCTGGCCTCAGCTTCGGATCGATCGATCTGGAGTGGCGCAGCTGGAGCATCCCCGATCTCACCCAGCAATTGGTGAGCGATTTGGGCGATGCCGAGGCCCTCAATTTGCTCGGTCAGTATCTGGGCCGTAATGCTGGAGACCTGCCAGACGAAGGTGTGGCGGGCAGCGGCATCGATGCTGTTTCTCTTAATTGGGATGCAATCCAGAATTACTTCGACACACCGGTTGACGACCGAGAAGAGCCCACTTCAGAGTTTTTCGCTGAAAACCAGCACGAACTCTGGATCGCTTTAAGCCAGAGCTACGCCCCCAACCAGCTGTTCAACAACAGTGTGGGCGTGATGTCGCTGATCGATCGCGACACCGATCAGGTTCTGGCCCGCTTCCTCAATGTCAGCGAGGACGCCATTGGTCGGCACAACATCGATGAACAGAACGTCCCTCCTGATCGGCTTGTGGCTGAACCAGGCAAAGCCGTGTTCTCCGCAAGCGAGCGGGTCACGGTGCCTGAGGGCATGGCCCGCGACCCCAATGGCGCCACGGATCTGGCGGCGATTGAGGCCCAGATTCGCAAGATCACTGAGATATCTCCTGATGGCACTGCGACGGGCCATTGGCAGAACTGGCGGGGCTTGGGACTGCTGGGCACCAAGTTCGGCAGCAGTCACTGGTTCGATCTCAACGACAACCCGGCCGATGGTCTTGAGCTGCTGATTACAGCCGGCAGCACGATCCAGGAGCGGATTGATCGCCAACTTCGGATTTGGGGTACCGATCTCGATGGCGATGGTCTGTTGGGCTCCAACGGGGTTTACGGCGCAGCCGCACTGCAGATCCGCGATCCCAACAGCCCTCTCCCTGCCTATCAGAACGAATTGCTGATCTCGGCAGACTTGCCCATGGCTGTGAATCTGTCCGCGGACTACAGCGTTGATGTACCCAATCCCCTCGGTGGGCCGCCCTACGAAGCTCTTTCGTACACGGTCGAAGCCAACACTGATCCTTGGAGTAACGACCTGGTTTGGGTCGATGGGGACGGCGATAACCGCCTTACTTTGCCGCTCACCAACCGCCCAGAAGGAATCGAGCCTAATCAAGAGCCGGCGGGGCCGTTTGACTACATCCGAGTTTGGGGCTCCGATCTTGATGATCTGGATGCTCCGGCCTACTACAGCCTCAACCTCGTGGCTGATGTGGTCAACGCCGGCGGTTGGGAGCTGGTGGAAGAGCTGTTTTATGCCGGCGAACCCACCAGCGAAGCTTCCACCGGTCGGGTAACCGTGAGCATCAACACTGCCATTCCCGGTAGTGCTCTGTATCTCAACACCACCAGAGCAACGGATCTCGATGGCGATGGTGAGGCCCGCTTCGACGAGGCAGGCACGGGCTTCCGCGAGATCACGATGTTGCCGTCCGGTGTTGCTTCGGCTTCCAGCCCCCAGGTGTTTTCCGATCCTTCGCGCGATCGCCGTTATCCCTTTGGCCTAAAGCCGCAGCTCAACGCAAGCTTCAGTCTCATCTCTGACGATGATCCACTCACTCACCGGTTGCTCCAGGCGGGCTGGCACCGCGGAGTTGATGAATTGAGCGTCGAGCCGCTGAGTTTCGAGGCCTGGGTTTACGACCTTCAGGCAGAAGTTGATGCAAATGACCGCGTCAATGACGTCAAGACGTCGTTGGCCCGTTCGCTCAATCTGCATCTTCCTGAAGACAATCCAGCCTGGCGCGACGATGTGTCGCTCACGCCAGTGTGGGGCGATGTGAACGGAAACGGCTCTCCTGATCTATTGCTTGGCAATTGGCTATGGAGTGACCCACTCATCAAGAACGAACAGTCTGCAGAACTTGTCGAGCCAACTGAGCTCTTGCAGGTGTCCCCTGGGCTGCCAATCATTGATGGCGTCTTAACAAGAGCGAATGCGGCAGCTTTGATCGCTCAACAGGGCACGGATGTTGTGATCCCTGAAGGTGTTACCTCTATTGAAGAGTCAGCCTTCCGGAACACTCCTCTAACCAGTGTCGTCATTCCTAAAGGTGTTACGTCTATTGGTTACAGCACCTTCAGAGATACCCCCTTAACAAGAGTTGTGATCCCTGAAGGTGTCACTTCTATTGGTCCCCATGCATTCGAGAACACTCTGCTGGCCAGTATTGACCTTCCTGCCACACTCAATTCAATTGAAACGTTTGCTTTCGGTTGGTATCCTCCACTGACAAGCGTTGTCATTCCTGAAGGTGTCACGTCTATTGGCTTAGGCGCTTTTTGGGGCACTCAGTTAAACAGTGTTCAGCTTCCTGGCACGCTTGTCTCCATTGAATCTCATGCCTTCCAGGACACGCACTTGGCCAGTGTTGTGGTTCCTAATGGGGTTGAGATTGATGATTTCAATGCCTTTGATGACGATGTAACTTTGGTTCTAGGAAGTGCTTTGTCTCGGGACAATGCACTGGATTTGGTCGCTCGTCAGGGTGCAGAAGTTGTTATTCCCGAGGGTATAACTATTGTTGAGCCGGATGCTTTTAGGGATTCTGGATTATCCAGTGTTGTTCTGCCCAGCACGCTTGAAATAATTGAAGCTGGTGCCTTCAAGAATACTTCGCTCGCCAATGTAGTTATCCCTGATGGGGTATTCGTTGCTGTTGATGCTTTTGATCCTGAGGTTGTTCAAGCCAAAGTCATTGATGGTATTCAGGTCATTGACGGTCTGTTAACCAAAGAGAGTGCCCGTGCCTTGATTGAGAGGCAAGGAAAAGATGTTGTCATCCCAACCGGTGTGGTTGCTATTGAATCTCTAGCATTCGAGGGCACTCAGCTTTCCAGTGTCGTCATTCCTGAAGGGGTTGCATCAATTGGTTCTGCTGCCTTCGCGAATACTGGGCTAACCAGTGTTGTCCTGCCCAGCACAATTAAGTCTATTAAAAATGGGGCTTTCCTGAATACTCAGATAGACAGTGTTGTTCTCCCTGAGGCCGCAACAGTTGATCTCGAAGCCTTTGATGGCGGTGTTGTTCAAGTCATAGGCAATGATTTGAAGCGGGACGTTGCTTTGGCTTTGGTCGAAAGACAAATCGAGGAGCAAGATAAGGGTATTGCTATTCCACAAGGGGTCGTCTCGATTGAAGCTGGCGCTTTTGAAGGGGTTCCACTGCTAGATATTTTTATGCCTGAGAGTGTCGTCAAAATTGGTTCCAACGCCTTCATTGGAACTCAGCTGCGCAGTGTTGTTATTCCTGAAAAGGCCAAATTTGCTCCTGATTCCTTTGATGAGGGTGTGGATATAAATCTCGCTTTGACACGAGCGGCTGCTGAATTGTTAGTCGATGAACAAGGTTCGGATGTTGTGGTTAAGGAAGGGATTGCAGTCATTAATCCCCGCGCCTTCCAGGGTATTCAGCTCACCAGTGTTGAGCTACCTAAAACACTTAGATCGATTGAATCTGGTGCTTTTGAGAACACTCAATTGGCCAGTGTTTTTATTCCCGAAGGAACGACAGTTGCTGCTGATGCCTTTGATGCAGGAGTTCTTCAAGTCATCGTTGACGGTGATCAGCGCCAACTCTTGGTCAAAGACTCTGGCCGGTGGGTTGTGCCCGATGCCTACGGCACCTTGCTGCAGATCATTGAAGACGGGCACGCCATCACCAGGCGGGATGACGGTTCTTTGGAGTTGCTCCGTTTCGATGTTTCGGGTCTTGAAACACCGCCCGAGGAAGAAACCATCCTTCCCCAGGCCTGGATCCGTCAGCGTTACTCCTTGCTTGACCTCGTGCAGGACCAGTCTTTGGCGGAGGTCCAGCTTCAGCGCACAGGCACAGTCACCCTCCTGAATCTGTTCATTGATGAGGCAGGCGACCAATCTCTTGTAACGCTGAATTTGAGCGATCAGCTGAGCCTCCCTCTAGGCAGCGATGAGCAGGCGTTGATTCGTCGCCAGGCTCCCGCCGATCTCGATGGGAACGACAGCGAAGAGTCGCTGCTGATTCAGGGAGTGATCAGCCGACCCGATCCGACGATTGCCGGCGCTTATCAGGAGCGGCCACTGCTTTTGCTGCGCGACACCCCTGGAAGCTTTGATCTCGACCTCAACATCAGCTTGGAAGGCCTCACCACGAGCCGGGGGAATGTTGCACCCCGCGACGTGGACTTGGCGGAAGCTGCAGCACTGTGGATCGACGTGGATCCCGATTCGGGATTTCAAGCGATGCAGCCGGGCTCTGTTCTCGGCAACGCAGCACTGTTGTTGGCAGGAAACACAAGCAACAGCGCCAACCCCCGTCAGGCCGATCCGCTATTGGCGTTGCTGTTGAAGGATCCCGAGGCGATCGGCGGCTGGCGGGGGGTGACCCCGATGATCTGGCGTGATTCCAACAACGATGGCTTAATCGACGACGGAGAGGGGGGAGAGCTGCAGCCCTTTGGCATTTATGCCGGTGATTTGCATGTGTTTGATGCCGATGGCGATGGTTTTGGTGACTTGGCAACGGCGGGCTTCGGTGCCGGAACCCGCCGCGCCGCCGATGGCAGCACCCTGGCGATTCCGGAAACCAATCTCTTCCTCTTCCACAGCACCTTGGCCGATGGCACGCCAATCCTGCGCGATGCCGATCTGGATCTTTACGGCCTCGCTAACGGCACGATCAGCAGTGGCGACATTGATGGTGATGGTGATCTTGATCTGTTGCTCAATGGAGAGGACTTCTTCGCTCTACCCGGCAGTGAAAACAATCTTTCTGATTCCAGTCAGGCTGGGGGAAACCCGGTCACGCTGATCTATCGCAACCTGCTCGAAGATAACCGAGCTCGTTACGGCGATTCCGGCGATCTCGATTTTGAGAACGCACTTTTCTTGCCCAATATCCACGATCCGCGTTGGGCCAGTTTCGACTATGCCTTTGATGCTTCTGAGCTTTCTGCTGTGTCAGATGCGGGGTATGGAAGTCCGTCCGGCATCGATTACGGCTCCCTATACGATTCGTTCGATTCGAGCCTTTTCGATTACGACCCGCTCGATTACGGTGCTGACCTCGAATATGACGGCTCTCAGCTTGATAGCATCCTCTTCGATGATTACGACCCGCTCGATTACGTGGGTGACCTCGAATATGAGGTCACGCAATTCAACAGTGGCATAGCAGAGCGGTCGCTACTCACAACACAATCGCTCAACACTGTTAGTGCTGATCTTGTTGGTTTCAATAAGCAAGATTTGGTCAACACCAGTGCTTCAGATCTGGTTGTCTTTGACAAGCAAAATCTTCTTGACACGCTTCTTGAATCGAGCACTTCTGATCTTGCTGTTTTTAATAAACAGGATCTCCTCAATGCCAGCAGATTCGATCTTGTCGCTGTCAATGAGCAGGATCAGATCAACACCAGCGCTTCTGATCTCATTGCTTTCAACCGTGATGAGTTGTTTGACACGCTTTATAACACAAATACTAGTGATCTTGTTGCTCTCGACAGGGATTATCTGCTCAACACGGGCACACTCGATCTTCTCGATCTATTGAGTGCAGAGCAGCGCGATGCCCTGGCCGGTCTTTATGAGCTTGAACTTCATGCCACCGACCATCGCAGGGCCGGGATTGAGACAACCCATCCTTATACCGAGCCCGATCGTACTCTTCACAACGGACCGAGTGTTGTCGGCAACTACAACATCGAGCAATTCAAACGCGAGCTAGCCGAAGGCGTGGTGCTGGCAATGGAGCGAATCTTCGCTGAGCCGCAATACACCCAGACCTCAAATGAAGCTGCTCTGCTCACCACCAGCCCCGCTGGTTTGGATGCTCAGATCGCAGACGGTATTTGGGAGTGGACCCCTGAAAGCAGCAATTACACGATCAGCACCCCGGAGTTCCCCGATTTTGTGGACTTCTGGCTCGGTGAATATTCTTCCGACAACGAAAAAACACCAGCCGAGCACTTCCTGATTGCACTGGAACTCTTCACAGCGAGTCAAAGACAGCAGGAGATCGAAAACTATGACCTCCTTGAAGTGCTTCAAGGCACTGCTGTGCAGGACGAATTCCGGATTGGTGACAGCCGCCAAAACCTCTACGGGGTTCCGGTGACGGCTGGGGCTGAGGGCTCGATCGTCGTCATCAATGACTTCAATCCTTTCCTCGACACTGTTGAACTGTACCTTCCTGAGGATGCCAGCTTTGTCTGGGATCAGATCCTGTATCGCAAGGATCCGGATGGTTTCGCTGATCGGGTGCTTGCCTCGGATGAAGGGGGCAATGAAAGGGCCGCCGAACGCTTCCTCAGTCAGCCGATTCTCGACAGCTACGGCCGCGAAGTGATTCACAGCTACGTGCTGCAGGAATACAGGCCCAATGATTTCGACGATGCCTCCGTGGACCTGGGTCTGCGTGGTGCTGTGCTCCGCATCAATTCGATCATCGATGGGGTGCGTGCGCCGGAGACACTCATCTTCTTTGATGGCATCGATCAGGATCTTCTTCAGTTCCAGACCAGCTTCAACGAAGGTCGCCTGCGCTTCGCCTCAGCTGATGACGATGCGCGACGTCAGCTGAGATTCATTGTTTCCAACAACGGCACCGATGGAGACAACAACCTTGATGAAGGGGATGCTTACCGGATTCCCTTCAGAAGCTCGTTGCTGGGTGACTGGCTGACAGAGGCCTTCACCGAGTTGCCGGAATTCTTTGGGGTCCTCACTGGTGGTGATGGCAACGACTTTTTGCAGGGAAGCCGCGCCTTGGCGGCTGTTCCTGTGGTTTATCTCGACGGAGGCCAGGGTGATGACACCCTGATCGGCAGTGATGTTGACAGCTACACCGATGTGCTCCTGGGCCAGGAGGGCAACGACATCATCGCCGGTTTGCGCGGTCCCAACCGGATGGAGGGTGGCAGTGGCAGCGACACCCTGGTTGGTGGCTTCAACAACGACACCTTGGTCGGCGGCTCTGGTGAAGACCTCCTGATTGGTGGAGAAGGCTTTGATGCGGTCAGCCATCGCCACGATCCTTCCGGAGTTGAGGTCAACCTGGGTTGGCGCCAACGCCCGGTGCTCGTGCTCCCAGGCAGTGGTGAAGCCCTTCAGCTGAATCCCGACACGCCCCTTGCAGACCTTCCCACGGAGCTGCTGAACCTGCTCAGTGCGATGGCAAGCCGTGGCTTCCGTCGCTTTGATCCCTCAGCTCGGCTCGAAGAACTCGCGGTCGAGCTCAGTATCGGCGAGCAAGCCTTGCTTCCTGAGCTTGCGGACGTCACCACATCGAACCCGGTGCTTTGGATCCCCAGCGATCCCAGCGGGATGCTGGTACGTCTGAGCCGTGATGCTCTGCTGCGGGACGTTGACCCTGATGTTCGCATCAGCATCGAAACGGCTCTGTTGCGTCAGGGGGTCAGTCCTCGCTCAACGCTCACTGTGGTGGAAGCCAGTCGACTGGCCGCCTCAAGCCAGCTCGTTGATCTTGGCAGCCTCAAGCTGTTGACCACGGATGTCTCCGCCTATGCAAGCCAAGACGGCTGGGGTGATAGCGACCGCATTGAAACCCTGCTTGTTGATCTGCCTGGCAGTGATGTCGCAGAGGCAGCGCTTGCCCGTGATGCAGCCCGTTTGCTGGCTGTTCCCACGAACACCCTGCAAGACCTCGCGCTTCAGTTGCAGCAGGAATGGGAAACGCTGCAGGACGTCTCGGCTGCCGACGATCCAGAGTCCCAGCCCGCCACCCCTCTGGCAGACGAGATCCGGAATCAGTTACGTGACAGCTTCAGTGTCTCCACCATTGATGAGCTGATCGAGTCGGGTCAGAGCGGTGATCTCGAGATTTGGCTCAATGCTTTTGCCCAGGCGATAGCAAGCGAGCAGCCGTCTTCGCTCAGCAGTCGCGCTGTGGCTGAAGCTCTCAGCGGCGTGCTCTCTCAGATCGAGAACGTTGATGGATCGAGTTTTAATGATGTGCTGCTAGGCGACACCCAGCACAACACGATCCGCGCAGGCAGCGGTCACGACCTGGTGATGGGTGGTCGTGGTGATGACCATCTCGATGGCGGTCCTGGCAACGACCGACTCCATGGTGGCGAGGGTCATGATGAGATCGAGGGTGGCGGCGGTCGAGATCTGCTGATCGGTGGCTCCGGTGATGACCGTTACAGCTTGCGGACGCCGCTTCTGACGTTGGAGGAGGCGTTCCGGGCCCTCGGGGGTGATCCTGATTCACTGCAACCGGTCGAGCTCGATGGTGAGCTGATCAGCTGGGAGAAATTCCGCCTCTGGGCCGATCCGCGCCGTTGGCGCGGTGAGGTGCAGTGGCATGAATATGAACGACTTGGCTTCCTGCCCGATCAACTCCTCTACAGACGAGCTGCGGCTGATGAACAGGTTGGCTGGTTGCGTCATACCGCAGGCGGCACCGTCATTCGTGACATAGGTGGCCTGACAGGAGCTGAAGACGAATTGATTTTGGAGCTCCCCATGCTGCTCACGCTTGATGGCGTGCAGAGCGGCAGCATTGGCTTTGTCCGTGCCAACGGCGCCGGCCGAAGCGGCAACAACGATTTGATCATCGATCTGGATGCCGATGGGGTGGTGAATCCCGATCGCGACCTCACGATTGAGGACTATTTCTCGGGAGATGGCACCGGGTCTGGAGCCATCAGTGCCATCCGCCAGTACGGACTGGTGGGTGATTACTACTTCGGCGCCGATTTTGAGGAGCATTTCTTGCGCCGCCTCGATGCTTCGATTGACTTCGACTGGGGTTATCTACTGCCCACTGGAATTGATCTCGACAATGCAATAGACCTACCCAGCACTTGGGATGGAGCGCTGTCGGCCCGCTGGAATGGTCAGCTGACACCCAGCCAGGAAGGCAACTACCGCTTCCGGGTCACCGCCGATGGAGGTCGCCAGGATGCATGGGAGCTGTTCATCGATGGCGAGAAGATCGATGGCGATGGTGAGCAGCTGAAGCTTCGCGCCGACCGGGCCGTGGATCTAGAGCTTCGCTGGCGCGATCCAGCCGTGAACGGTACCTCTGGAGATCACGCTGTGAAGCTCGAGTGGAGCTTCAACGGCGATGCGTTCAAGACAATTGACAGCGACAGTCTTCGCACTGGCGTCACCGTCACTTCTTTTGACGTACTGGGCAGCACTGACCTTCTTGTGCCCCAACTCAATCGAGATCTCTACAACCACGACACCGAGGGATGGGAAAGCGGTGTGGCTTGGGGCGATATCGACAACGACGGTGACCTGGATCTACTCCATTGGGGTTTTGATCAGTTGGGCTACGGAGAATCCCAGATTCTGATAAACGATGTTGATGAAGCCGGTCAACGCAGCTTCACGACGAGCTTCGATTTGCCGGCATTTGATCGCATCCATCAAGCCGAATGGGGCGATTGGAATCGAGATGGCTGGCTTGACCTGTTGGTGAGCGGCCAGCGCACTGGTGCCGACTTCATTCCGCGAACGGTGGTGGAGGTGCTCCAGAACGATGGAGGTATTGGCTTCGATGTGGTCACACCGAAGCCCTGGGCTCAAACACTCACCGACTGGGAGACCGATCCGACATCGATTCTGCGGGCGGCCTGGGGTGACCTCGATGCTGATGGTTTGCTCGACGTTGCAGTGTCAAGCAGCATGCTCGACAACTTGTTGGTGCTACCGGGTAACGGTGCTGATCCGTTTGAGCAGGATTTGTTGGCCGGGATGAGCGGCACCAGGCTGCAATTCGGCAACTTCGACACTGAGCAGGGAGAACATGGCAGTGGCGATCGCCATCCGCTCAATCCAACGCTGCGCCTGGCCAGTGGCATGGACATCGCTGCTCACCGCAGTTGGCAGGGGCTCGACTACACAGAAGTGGGCCAGCAGAGCACGGTGCTCTTCCTTGATTCGGACAGCACATTGTTCGATTTACCGGTCGATCTGGTTGTCCTCGATGACATGCTCGCCGCCCTTGAGCCACAGCTGTCAGCTTTCGATGGTCTCGATTCCCATCATCAAGACAACCAGCGTCTTGATCTTCATTCGCTTGTGCAGTTTGAGTTAGGCCGCGGTGGTTTTGATGCGACCTACTCCCTGTATCGTCTGCCTCGATCGGTGTTTATGGATGGCGATGAGAACTACCGATTCTCCGCCGACACCGGTGTTCAGGAAGATCTACCAGACAACCAAACAGCTCTCATCGAATGGGCTCGTCAAGGGGCCGGCTCCGAACTCGATGCCTTCCTGTTCGACCATCAGGAGAGCTGGCAGCTGTTGGGCAATGGTGCCTTTAATCAGACGCCGCTGACGTTCCGTCATGATCCTGAATACGTTTACTTCCTGGAGGTCAATGACTCGTTGATTGATGTGCGCAACAACAGGCACAGTGATGTCTTGAATGCAGCATTCAATCTTTCTGAGCTCACCGGGCCTGATGGTGTGCCGGTTGTTTATCACCGCCCGCTTCCGCTCAAGCAGGGTGTGCAGGAAACAGCACGTGTCGCGCTGCAAGAATTGTTTTATGAATTCCATCGCGAAAGTACTATCCGGGTCGGTAACTTGTTGAGTGATGTTCAACGCTCGGTTGACGTTTTTAACTTGGATCAATCGCGGAACCCCTCAATGGAAGGGTCTCCTTTGCTTTATGTTGATAGGTTCCAGAGTGAATTGGTTACTGAAGCGTCAATAGGTCAGTATAAATTCCAGGATGAAGCGCTTTCTTCCCTGCTTCTTTCTGCTGCTATTGATACAGGAAGTTTTGCTGAGTTCGGCCTGTTTCAAGATGATTTGTTCTTGGATGATGATCTTGTTCAGCTGGTTGGTTCTTTCGATGTTGTCTTCCCTCTTCAGTATCTAACTGCCCAGCTTCTATCAGAGGCGGTTGAGCAAGATCTGGTGGTTTGGCAGATCGAGAATCCATCAACAGAGGTTGTTCGAGAACTCTTTGAAAACTCGCTGGGTCAGCCGATCAAGTCTGAGCTGGAAGACAGTAGCAGCCAGGCATCCGTAGAGGATGGATCGCTCTTGCGTTGGACTGTTGATGAGGGCTCTGTTGTGGCTAGCAATATTCATCAATTAACTTATTCGAATCTCCAGAATCATCCTGAGCGGAATGTTATTCAGCCAGCGTTTATAAATTCTGAATCTGGTGATGTATTGCTTTCCAGTGCTTACACTCACGGGAAGCTTAGTGGTAAAGAGCAGCGGGTTGGTGCCTATGGTGAGTTTTCTGGAACGAGTAAGGATTACTCGGTGTACTGGCTGCCAACAAGCGGCGGGGATGCAAAGGATGAAAAGGGTGAGAGTGTCGTAGCACCTCTAAGCTTTGACTGGCTCAGGCAAAATGAGCCCGAATTCAACAGCTTCGCTGCTGTTGGTGATTTGGCCGATCCGCAATCAAGCATGGTGGCGATTGAATTCGCTGAGCCTGTTGATGTACGCAGCATTGATCTTGGCGTAACGTTTATAAGTAATTGGTTTAATGGGGAGGTTAATTCAAGGGCTGGTTTCCATCCGTTTAAAATTTCGCAGTATGTTTCGAATGAGGCCGGTGATCAATATCAGCTCAGGGATGAGCGCATCGCTTTTCTTCAGGATAGTCAGCGTTATCAAGATGCTTATCAGGGTGAGATTGATGCCATCAGCTTTACGCCTTACTATCAATTTAGTGATACGGGATTTGCAATTCCTCTGGTCAATGGACTGGCGGATACAGGCTTAGGCCTTTCGTTGAAAAATATTTATACTGATTATAATAAGGAATACACTGAAAAGTTTGTCTTAAATTACGATACTTTTGCGGCAAGTCAAGAGCAGTCTGGCTTGTTGATTTCTGGCTACAACGGTCGGCAACTGAGCGGTGATCGACAGGGTGAAGCTGACTTGGGAGTCAGCTCTGGGATGTTGCTGATGACGGCCAGGAATCTCGCATTGTTGAACAAGCCTTTGCTGAGGTTGGAGCGCGAAGGTGAGGCCGCTTTCACTTTGGAGTCATTCACTTTTGCAAATCAAAGCAGGGGCAATTATGAGGTGGCCATTGAATATGCCGACGGCAGCGCGCAGAACCTTGTGTTGGACTTTGGTTCCGACGCCGATGCAGCGCAGAGGTCAAATGATCTTCAGGACTCTTTGGCGAAATCAGTTGTATCAATTGAATTTTTCCCGCGCTTAAGTGGTAATGAATTCGTTGATCACACCCTCGGGATTGAAGAGCTTTCGTTTGTAAATAGCAGTGGTGGTGAATATAGCTTCACTCTTGCAAGCGATCTCAATTCCGCTCATCTGGATGGTTTGGGGGTTCTGCCTACAGATTCTCGGCTCCATCTTGAAACCGCTGTGCTTCAGGGCCTTCATGCTGATCGCGTTGCGCTTGATGATTACCAGTTCCAAATTCCGGAAGTTGATCAATACGGCAATATTGTTCTTGCAAATGTGATTTATGACGGAAAGGCCTTTTCGGCTCTGATTGAGGATACAAAGATTACTGCTGCTGAAGTGATTGAGCTTCTGCGAAGTGATCTGATCCTTTCGCCGACTGATATAGGCCTGATTGACGACATTCACAGCTTTAACGGTTCGATCGAACTGATCTTCAAGCCTGTGGAGTCACCTCTTGAGGTGTTGCGCAACACAGCTCCATTAGAGGCTGATATCGATCAGCCGCCGCTCATATTTGCCGAAGGGTCGCTCTTCCCCGACGCAGTCATTGCTGCTTTTGGAGATGTCGACTTGGGCGGTCCATTGACCGATCTTTATCTCGGTGGCGAACGCGCCGGCATGGTCGCCTACGACCCTGTCTTCGCTTTGCCGGGCCTGCCTGGATCAGAAGGTGCGAGTCGCAGCGCCTTGCCGTCATTGGCGATGGCCACCCTCTACGACGACATTCACTTGTTGAGGGAAGAAGGTCTGGAAATAGAACAGCTCACCAATCCAGCCCTTGACCGTCGTCCTTCCCTCCTGCCGGGTCCTCTCAACGACGCTTTGCGTGATGCCGGAAACACCTTTGTGCATCGTGATTTCAGCCTGGCTGAGCTGATTGGAACACCGGTTGTTGGACGTACATATCAGATCCAAGCGATTTCTGACTTCTCTGCTCGCCTGGGTAGCCCTGCCAGCGCAACACCACTGGCCATGCGTCTCCAGATCGTTGGCCAAAACCAGGGTGACAATCACGAGTTGCTCAATCGCCTCCAGGACGATGACAACCAACCGACAGATGAGCTCGGCAGTGATCAAGACGTGCTCACGTTCACGTGGAGTGAAGAGTTGGCCAATGCCAATGCCCATCTGCGGGTGGCGCCAGCGCTGAACTTCGACAATTCCACCAGCGTGTTGCTCGCGAAGGAACAGCTCGGCACCAGCTCGTTCCGCTTGCAGGTAGGCGTTCTGGATACGCCAGTTTTGGAAGAGGGATCTGCCACCTGGGCTGACATCGACAACGATGGGGATGTCGACTTGCTTTTGAGTGGAACAGACCCCACGACCGGTCTGCTCTCAACACAGCTGTTGCGCAATCCCCTTGTCGGTGGTGGCACCAGTTTTGAGCGACTGTCCATTGCCCTGCCTGGCCTGAAGAGGTCAGTGGCCAGCTGGGGGGATATCGATCTCGATGGTGATCTCGACCTGGCGATTAGTGGCGTCCAGGGCAGTTCTGAATTGCCTTACCTCCAGGTCTTCCGCAACACCACAAGCCAGCGATTGAGCGCTACCTCTGAAGGTGAGCCTCCGTTCTCCGGGGTCCTCAACCGACGCCCCGATCGTCCCGATGCGCTTGGCGTGCAATGGAACGGCTCTCAAGAGGCTGTGCAGCTGGGCTGGACCTTCAGCCACTTGCTGAACGACGATTCTCCTTACAGCTACAACCTCGGCATTGGCCGCGCCCCCCGTGGCGGAGAAGATCGTGTCGCTCCAGGAGAGGGGCTCGTCTTCGACATGGTGTCTCCTCTGGCCGACCCCCTCAGTGGCGAACGACGGCTTGCCGCTGCTGGCAACCAAGGCTTCCACAATGCAGGGCTGTTCCGCGGTGGACTCCCCGGGGAGACTTATCACTGGTCAGTGCAGGCCGTTGATAAGGGTTTCAGAGGTTCGGTTTGGGCCGATGGAGCTGACTTCACCATTCAGCCTTTGAAGCTTCTGCTCGATGAGGCAGGTCGCCTGCTCAGCGGGGCAGTCGTTACGCCTCTGCCAGACAGCATCGTCTCTTTGGAGGAGACCCATACCCTCACGATCGATCTCGATAGCGATGGCTTCCGCGATCGGATTCGATACGACTCTGCAAGCGACCGGCTGTTTGCTGAGCAGGGTTATGGCGCCAATGGTGAGCTGTATCGACCGTTCCTTGGCTTCACTGGCGCGCTGATTTCAGACGTTCCCACTTTCCTGGCATCCCTTCCCGATGATGCTGATGGTGTGCATCTTACCTGGGAAGACCGCAGCTTCCAGTTTGCGGATGCCACGGGACAGTGGAGTTTCTTGGTGGATGACGAAGAGCTGGTGAGTTTCCGCAGCGGTGACCCCCTGGGCGCCGAGCTTGACCTCGCGGCAGATCTGCTCACCCGCCAGCGCTACAGATTGAACAAAGTGCCCACCGAGGTGACGCTGTACCTCAACGGTGCAGATGTGCGCGCGGAGCTCGGCCAGGATGCCTACTCCAACCTCAGCTTCACGCTCGAGGATGCACGAAGCGGGGCTCTGCGCTTCGAGTTCACCGACCCTGACACCCCTGTTCCTGGGGATATCTCGCTCGAACTGGTTGCTGTGGGAGGCGGCTCTGCTGACGCCAACTACAGGCTCCGTCTGCAAGACCTGGGTGATGGTCGACCCGACCTATTGGTGAGCTGGAACCAAACCCCGGCGGATGCAGAGGATCTCGGACAACGCTATTCAGTCATAGAAAACCAATCGGTGCGTGGTAACCAGGGCCCCGAAGCACCTGTGCTCTTGGGTCTGGAGCCCGACAGTGATGGTTCGTTCTTGCTGCTGCGCTGGCAACCCGGCAGCGACCCAGAAACGCCTCAGGATCTGCTGCGTCACCAGTGGCGATTGCTTGATGCTGATGCTGCACCATCGGCTTGGCAGGATCTGCCTGCAGGATCGGCTGTTTCAGGTCTTTCAATCGATGCAGCCCAGCTCCAAGCTCTGCAAGCCGATGCCCTTGAGCCCGGCAGCAACCTGAACTTGCAGCTGCGGGTGGTGGATGCCGGAGAGAAAGAGGCGCTTTCTGCCGCTTCAGAACTGAGTGTTCCTGCTGCTCCTGAACCTGATACTCGCCCAGAACTGTTGGGGATCAGCGCAATCCGCCTCAGCGAAGGCAACAGCCTGCAGCACCGTGGTAACGGTGTGATCCCACTGCAGTTGCGAGAGCGGCTGGAAGAGCTTGATCCTGGAATCGACTTCCCAGAGCCGGCTGATCCCGCCATCATCAATCTTCAGCTCCCCGACTGGCTGCAAGAGGTCGGCAGCTTCGTTCTTCTGAACGACGACGGCAGCACTGCTGAGGCCCCCGCGGCGGTCGACGTTGATGACTCGAATCTGCGCGCACTGCCCCTTCAGGCTGATCAGCTTGAGAGGCTGGCTTTCATACCCACGCGCCAGGCCACGGGCCGTGCCCCCCTGTCTCTGCAGTGGCAGCAGGGCTTTATCGATGGCGAGGTGCCCGCCGTCCGAATCACTCAACCGCTTGAACTGCGTTTCCGTGATGGTGGAGATCGCATCCCCAGCACAACCTCTCTAGAGGCCAACAGTTCCTCACACGACCGCTGGACACTCCGCTTGCCCGACGGTGCTCAGTTGATTGATGGCATTAGCGGTCGACGCTTGGTCCTCGAGGATTTGGCCTCAACGACCGCTGAGGGAGGCACCAATTCCGATCTTCCCGGTTGGGAGCAGATCCTCGGTCGGCTACCCAACACGCGCGACATCAGTCTCGAGGTGATTGAGCCAACGGATGAAGATCCCGTTTGGACGCTGACAGCCACCGGCAGCCAGGCCCGCGCCCTGATTGACGGTCTTCAGATTCTCAAAGCAGATGAGCTGACCGACCACAGCCTCACCTTGTCCCATAGCCCCGTGCTTCGGGCGCTGATCGTCCGGTCTGCAGATGACAACGCAACAGAGCAGAGGGCGTTTACCGCTGAACTTCCCCAAGAAGTTCTGACGTACAGGCTTGAGGTGGAGACAACCCTCGTTAATGGGCAGACAGAGGAGGTCACCACAACCACTCAGGTGCTTGAAGCCACCAGTGATGAACTACCTACGTTCGATGAGCTCATCGAGGCCTGGGCTGCCGATGGGGGATTGGCTGAGCTTCCTTTCACTCTCTCGAGTGATCCTGATTCTTCCAGCCGTTTACTGCTGGATTGGAAAGAGGAAACACCAGCCGATGATCTTGGTCGCAGAACGGATGTGCGGCTGGTGGTGATCGATGCTGCCAGCAGTGGCACGATCGATCTCGGCCTTCAGACTTTGTCCACACCGCTGGACTTGGATGCCAATTTCATCGGCGACGGCCGCTCCTTGCAGGAGCTGCATGCTGATCTTGATGACATCAACAACGTTGCAGTTTCGCCGCTGCAGCTGCGTTCCGATCGTGACCTTCTGATCCCCTTCACCCTCGAGGAGGGCATCAGCAACGTCACCCTTGAGCGGGTCGACCTGGGTTCCGCCGAGGGCGAAGACGACCATTCCCTCACCGTTGAGGAAGCTCAAGGTCTGCTCAGCCTGACCCTGCCGTCGTCGGTATCGGCGGAACCGTCACGCACCCTGTCGCTGCTCGACGTTTCGATCTCCGACCACGATCAAGGCGGAGATGCTTATTCCTTGATTGAGGCCGATCCTGCAGCGTTCGGTATCAATGTGCTGGATTCCGGTCGGGTGATCGCCGTGGCAAGCAGCGATCTGCTCCTCAACGGCGTTGCTGCCCCCCAACAGCTCTGGCTCCGCTGGGAAACCGTGGCCTCCGGCGAGACCCTCCAGTCCGGATTCGTGGCCTATGCCAGTGCAGCAGATGCCGAGGCAGACCGCTCCCGCCTCGGAAATCTGAGCCAGGGCGATTCGCCAGCGAATCTCACCTTCACGCCCTCCAGCGGAACGTTCCAGGCCTATCGCCTCAGCTTCACCAGCTTGAACGTCGACGATTTGAGTGCTTACAGCCGCTTGTTGTTCCTCGAGAGTGGCGAGCCGGAAGCGGTGATCGCCCATCTCAATCGCAGCGGTGGCATCGGACCCGACCACCAGTTGGTGCTGCCCGTTGGCCTCAGTGAACCAAACGCCACTGATGACAACACTCCCACCCTTGCTGCCGGTGCCAGCCTCGACGTTCCAGGTGCTGTGGCGGCAAACTTCCCGGGCATCGACATCGGCGCTCCGAGCCAACTTCCCCAGTGGCAACCAGGAGCTCGCTGGAGTGAAGTGGTGCTTCCCTTGCGCGGTGATGGTGTCCGTCCGGGTGAGTTCCCACTGACTGATGCCCGTGCCGAATCAGAGGCTGAAACCTTCCTGTTGCAACTCGAGGGTGATGACGCCATTCGTCCCGGAACCTTCACCAGCAGCATCACCCTCGGCAACGACGACAGCCAGCCCGTGCTTGTTGTCTCAGTGGATGAAACCATTGACCCTGCCGAGCGTGTTCTGTTGCTGAACGCTGAGCTCAGTGTCAGCAACCGTCACCTGCGATCTGAAGACATTGCCAGCGCCCGCGTGGTGTTGTTGCGCCAGGACGGGCTTGATTCTCTTGCCCTTGGCGATCTCAGCTTTGCGATTGATGGTCGCTCCAACAGCAGCTCCACAAGCCGCTACTTCACCTTGCCCGCTGGCCTACAAGCGGGCGAATTCAGCCTGGGCGTTGATCTGGGCCGAGGCGTTCATGCCCAGACCGCTCCATTCACCTGGATCCCGGCCGAGTCTGAAGCGATCCCCTGGCTGCCCCAACGCGCAGACCTGACGGAGATTTCTGTTCAAACCTCCGAAATTAGCGGCAACCGTTTACGGCTTAATTCATCCATTGAGCCCAGCGACAACCAAGTTGGGTTAACGCTCCTTCAGCTCTCCACCGATGCCCTCGTGAGCGGTGATGATCTACAGCTGCTTCCCGTCGCCAATGATGAAGGTGGCTTTGGTGGATTCCTGTCCAAGGAGCTTTCGACCGATGAAGACGAACAGCGTCTGTCCAGCTCCCGCTGGCTGTTGGTGAGTTCTAGAGGTGATGGAATCACCACCCACACCGCCTTCTATCGCCCAGAGCTGGCTCCCAATCAAGACAACACCATCAGCGGACTTGGCCTCCCGTCCACGCTGATCGATGCCGCCGGCTCTCGCCTGTTAGAGCTCAGCATCCACCTTCAGGGCGATCCGGATGCCCTGCTCCCGAGCGAGCGCGGCAACGCCCAAGAGCTCTCCGCTCTGCTGGCCGGCTTCACGTTCAACCCTGGAGCCCCGGGCCCCGTGGCGCTGGATGTGGTGCTGCAGGAAACACTGGCCGATGCAGACCCGGGTAGCAGTCCTGCCGGCAGCCTGCGTCTGTTCACCCAGACCTTGCTGTTTGAGGTTGCATCCCCTGGAGATGGCCTTACCGATCCCGTAGCGCCTATTGCTTTGGCCGATGAGGGCGCTGGATCCCGCAGTTTCCTTGAAGGTCGGGGCTTGCTGTTGCTCGAAAATCTCTCATTTGATGAGGCCACCGAAGCCCTGAACGACTCCGTCGATCAGGGCGCCGTTGCCAATCTGCGACTGCAGCTGCAGCTTCTGGGTTATCCCGATGATTCCTTGTCGCAAGGCTTGCTCAGCCTTGCCGACCTTGGCCTGATTCCGGAGCTTTCGGGGACGAACGGCGATGGCTTGATTTTGGAGGCGATTCGCCCATCTGACCCAGACCAAGAGCTTCAGGTGCAGCCCATCAACATCTCTTTCGGTAGCGGTGAGCAACGGCGCACAGAGAAGGCTTGGGTGTTGCGTCCTGGGGTCGACTATCACGGCGAACTCAGCCTTTCTCTCGACTACAGCAATGGTCGGAGCGTGGTGGACACGCCTCTATCGCTCAACGTCGAAAACGTGCCCGATGCCCCTCGCCGGACGCCGCTCAATCCAGAGGAGGACAACCAGCAAAACCCCCTGCGCCTCCTGCTTGAAACCGGTCTCCGAGCTGATGGCATCCGTGATGAGATCGATCTTCAACAACTAGTGATGGATCCTGATGGCGATGCCATCAGCTTCAGCCTCGCTGAGGGAAGCACTCTGCCGGAAGGTCTCGACCTTGCTGAGAACAGCAGCATCCTCACAATCGGTTCACTGCCCTTCTCGACCATTGGCGATCACTTGGTGACGATCGTCGCCAGCGACGGCAACCCCAGCACCGAATCGCTCAACTTGCGTTTAGAGATCAGCATTCGCGAGCGCAATCTGTCACCGGTGTGGAGTGTGCCTTCAACCCTTGAGGCCAGCTCAGGTTCCAACAACAGTTGGGATCTGCTCTCCCAGCGTTGGGTGCTCGATGTCAACGACGATCCACTCCACTTCCGACTTGAGAGTGGTGACGACCATCCCTTGCCAGGCGGAATCCGCCTGGATGGAGCGCGTCTTTTGGTGGATCCCAAAACTCCAGCGGGTCATTATTCCCTGCGACTGATCTCCAGCGACGGGCCAGGTCGGCCTGATGTGGAGATTTACACCACCGTGGTGGTTCATCCTGCGCTGGAGGCGCCGTTGCCCGCATTGCGGATCGTTGGCGCTCTTTCTGTGGATGAAGGTCAAGCGTTCGCCCTGGAGTTGCAGCTCGACAGACCTGCTTCAGCCGATCTTGCTTTGAGTTGGAGTCTCTCCCCCACGAGCGAGGCGCTTGTGGATCAAGCTCTAGTTCGCACTGGCCTTGTGCGCTTCTCTTCAGGCTCCCAACGTGGAGTGTTGTCGCTGCCCACTGTCGACGACGACGTGCTGCAGGGTGATCGTGAATTTGAGCTGCGATTTGAGACCGATGAATCCGGGGTGCTTCTGCCCTCAACACCTACCCGTCTTCTGCTCAAAGACGATGAGGCCCCGGTGCTTCTGCTCACCAGCCGTTGGATCAACGATCATGAACTGGAGCTGATTTACGACGGCTCTGCTCTGCCAGGTGGTGGTACGGGCTTGGATCTCACCCTCAGTGATCCATCCGGTGGTGACTTGTTGAGCGAGGCCCACCTCAGCGACGTCTTCCTTAGTGGTTGGCTTGGTGAGAGTCTGGAGAACAATCAGTTGCGTCTGCAGTGGAGCGATCCGCTGGCAGCGTCCTGGCCTGGTCCTGGTTCCTCCGCACCGGTCGTGCTGGCGCGGCTTCGGTTTGAACGGCCTGCTGCGACCAGCAGTCCGGACATCAGGATCATGGGCTTCGCGGGTGAGGATCAGCTCCTGCGTTGGATTGACAGCCCCTGGCAAGCACCGCTGCATCAGCCGTTAAAAGAGCGTCTGAGCACTCTTGTCTCAGAGTCTGGGGCTTCCTTCCAGATTGAAGGGGCACTTGCCTCAGCTCTTTCCATCAGTGCCGATGGAAGGGTGAGCATTCTTGATGCCAGGGATCTGCTGGCAAGGCGCTATGGCCTCGACCCATCGCTCACAGTCCATCGCAATGACGAGTCGATCGATCTTGATCTGTTGAGCTTGATGCCAGGCGATGAAAACGTCTTGCAGCTCTCGCAGCAGGAGTGGTCTGTCTTGCCCGAAGATGCGCGCCATCGCACAGCGGTGGAAAAGGCGAGCCAATCATTGCTTCTGCGATCAGAGCAGGGATCCAACTTGAGTGAGATCAGCCTCGACCCCTTCACAGGCGATGCATTGGAAGCTGCTGAGCAGTATGCGCCAGATCATCAACCATTGTTTGGTCAGCTTGGCTTCAGCCTCGATGACATTGCTCCAGGCAGTCTGCAGAGGGTGGATCTGAGCCTGCCTGAAGCTGGCGTTTTTAATCCTGTCTTGCTCAAGCAGGGTGCAGACAACAGCTGGGAACCTTTCGATTACGACCCCATCACTGGTACTGGTGCGCAGTTCCACGACGACAACGATGACGGGTATGCCGATCGGGCTGTGTTGTGGATTCGCGATGGCGGTCGTGGTGATCGTGACGGAATCGCAGACGGCAGGATTTACGACCCTGCATTGCTTGCAGGTGAACCATTTGCGTCTCCATCAGAGTCGTCACTTGAACTGAGCCTGATCAATGCGGTCAGCTCCTTGGATGAGAACAGCAGCACCAGCCAGCGCATCAAGGTGGCTGACATCGTGATCAGTGATGACGAGCTAGGCAGCAATGAGATTTCGCTTGCCGGTGCTGATGCCTCTAGCTTCAAAGTGAAGGGCACCCGGCTGTTCCTGAAGGCAGGAACAGAGCTCGACTTTGAGAGCAAGGCTGCCTATGCCGTCACGGTTTCGGCGAGTGATCCCGCGTTGCCTGGTAGCCCACCGGCGTCTGTTGAGTTCACTCTTTCGGTTGATGACCAAGATGAGTTGCCGGTTGTTCGGTCAATCGATGAAATAGAAACGCAAGATGATATTTCGAGATTTAAGCTTAAAAAGGCTGTAAAAGTTGGGGGTCAAAAGTTGAAAGAGATTATTGTTGGTACTCGACGTGATGATGACATTACGGGCACCTCTGAAGGTGAAATTATCGCTGGCCTGAATGGCCAGGATGTTCTTAAAGGTAAGAGCGGTTCTGACGGCTTCCTCTTTAGTGATCCCGGTGGCTATGGTAAGAAGAGGTCAGACATTATTGAAGACTTCGATTCTGGTGAAGGCGATATTCTTCTGATCGATAAAGATGTATTTGATTTTGGTAAAAAAGTCACATTTGATGCGGTCAGCGGTCGCAAAAAGCTGAAGAAAGCTTCAAAGAAAAACCTGGATTTTGTCTATGAGAGTCGAAGCGGTTCTCTTTACTTCAATGAAGATGCCAAGGAGAAAGGATGGGGTGACGGTGGCTTATTCGCTCGGTTCCAAGGAGGTGTTGATTTGTTGGGTGCTGACTTCGAGATTGTTTGATTGTCGGCCTGGATTGTTTTGATTGACTCTTCTTGAGGGGGCTTGAAGGCGATTTATTTATTTTTGTTATGGGTTATTTGTTTTTCTACTCCTAGCTCTCTGTTTGTTAGGGGCTTTGTTGAGGTGTGGGTTCGGGGTTTTGTTTGAGATGGGATTGTCGTTGTGAGGGGTGCATTTTTGTCTGATTCTGATGGATTGCTTGGTGTTTGGTCGGGGTTTGGGGTTGGCCTAGGAGTTCGAGAAAGTTTTATCTGTTGGTAAATCTGCGGTAAGGGTTTTTCTTGGTGTTTCTGCTTTGGGGGAGGTTCCTCTTTTGAGGGGTTGGCCTTTTCTGTTGCGTGTTTGGTTGTTCATTGTTTTGATTGTCTTAAAGGTATGCGCTTGGTGGGTCTTGTCTGTCCACATGAAATTGATTTGTGGCGGTTATTTTTGGGTTTATTTGTTTGTTTTTGTGCTGAATGTTTGGCGGGTCTTGGATTTGGCTTCTGCGTATTTATTGGAAATGTTGTTGCGTGAGTTGATCATCCCGTCATTCTGGTGTGAGGGTTTGTGGGGCCATGGCAGGGGGTGATCTGCTGGTGGATCGCTTGGTGGCCGGGGGCTTCCTGCGTCCTGCGGTGCTGCTTCGAGGCTTGCAGCTGCGTCGCCCGGCCCTCTCCTGCTGGAGGGTGGGCCTGTTGATGGGACTCAGTGGCCTGCTGGTGGAGCCCCTGGCTTGGCTGCAGTCGTGGCTGTGGGCTCGCCGCTTGCGGAAGGCTGAACTGCCGGACGATCCGATTGTGGTGATTGGTCACTGGCGCAGTGGCACCACCTATCTGCATCAGTTGCTGGCCTGTGACCCCACGCTGGCCACGGCGCGCAATTCCCTCACCACGGCGCCGCAGGTGGCCTTGCTGCTCAAACCCTGTATTCGCTGGGCACTCCAAGCGTGGATGACGCGGAAGCGGCCGATCGACGCGGTGCCCTGGGGTCCGAATGACCCCCAGGAGGATGAGCTCGGTCTGGCCCGACTCAGCATCGACACCAACATGGCGGGCATGGCCTTCCCCCTGGCCTACTCCTGGTTTTTCCGGCGCAATGTTCTGGGTTCCTCCGCTGCCTTCGAGCGGCAGTGGCTGCACTTCACCAAGCTCACCTGGCTCCATGACGGGCATGGGAAGGCGGGACTTCTTATCAAGAACAGCGCTCATTCCGCCCGGGTGGAGTTGGTGCTGCGCCACTTCCCCCGGGCGCGCTTTGTGCTCCTGCGGCGTGATCGGCAGGATTCGATCCGCTCGCTGGTTCAGGTGAAGCAGCGGTTGGGTTCACTGGTGGGGCTTCAGCCCCTGCCCGATGCCGTCACCCAGGTGGAGGAAACGGTGGCGGCCCATCGCCAGCTGCTTGAGGCCTTTGAAGCGTCTCGGCACCGGATTCCTGCGGGGCAGTTGGTTGAATTGCCTTATGAGGAGTTGATCCGCCACCCCCTCGCTGCGCTGAAACGGATCTATGACGAACTCGGGCTCAGCAGCTGGCCAGTGGCGCAGGCCCCGCTGTCGGCTCGGATTGCCCAGGCCCGCAGCTACACCGCTGATCCGGTGACCCTGCCCTTGGCGGCGGAACAGCGCCTGAACGACCTGATGGAGGAGGCATGACCCAAGCCCACGATCGTCGCCAACGCTTGCACGAGCTTGTGATTGCCTTGATTGCTCAGCAGGACGATCTGCCCCTGCTCGATCCCGATCAGCCCGACCTGGAGGGGACGGCCCCTGGCCGTTGGCTGGATCAGAACCGCCGCAGCTTGCATCGCTATCAAGCCTTGGTCCGCACGGCGGTCACCTTGGATGCCCTGCTGGATGCCGAAGACAATCCCTCACCACTGTCTGCAGGTTGATGTCTGCAGGCTGATCGCAACGGCTGGCTGATCGCGTCAAACCTGGCAATCTGGGGCGACTCTCGGCCCCTGCATGGCTTCGTTCGGTTGGTCCGCTCTGAACTCCCTGCTGGGTCGCGGCAAGCAAGCCAAGAGCTGGCAGCCACCGGAGGCCTCCTGGAGCCGACCCTTTGGCCTGGGCTGGGACAAGCCCTACACGGTTCGCTATGCCAGCAACCTCGACGACGGCCCCAACCACGGCATGCCGCTGGGGGGCTTCGGAGCTGGCTGCTTCGGGCGGGCGCCCGACGGCAACATCAACCTCTGGCACCTCGATGGCGGCGAGCATTGGTTTGGGGTGCTGCCCGATTGCCAGTTCGCTCTGTTTGAAGGGAATGGCCGCGGCAAGCGCGCCCACGCCCTGGCGGTTCAGCCGGATCGGGATGCCTCGCGGCCGGGGGCTGGCCAGCCGCTAAAGGCCTGGGAGTGGTACCCGGCCAGCACGCCGGATCGCAGCACCGGTACCTATTCCGCCCGTTATCCCCTCAGCTGGACCAGCTATGAGGGCGTGTATGACGCCGAGGTGCGTTGTGAGGCCTTCAGCCCGATCCTGCCGGGTGATTACCAGCGCACCAGCTACCCGGTGGCGGTGTTCGTCTGGACGCTGCGCAATCCCACGGATCAGCCTCTGGATTTGTCGTTGCTGCTGAGTTGGCGCAACACCACCGGCTGGTTCACCAACACCGATGCCTCGGCGGAGGTTCACTTCCGCGATGACGGCAGCCCCGAGCACAACTACGCCCCGGCCATCGGCAGCACCACCGGCCAGCGCAACCGTTGCATTGACGATGGCTCCCTCAAGGGAGTGGTGCTGGAGGGCAACGTCTCCAACCCCGTTGCCGAAGGTGAGGGCCAGTGGTGCATCGCCACAGCCGAGCAGCCCGGGGTCACGATCCGGCGCTGCAGTCGCTGGAATCCCAGCGGTGATGGGCGTGAGCTGTGGGACAGCTTCAGTGCTGATGGCTCCATCCCTGAAAGCAACAACGACCGACGCAGTGGATCCGACGATCCCCTCAGTGCTGCGCTGGCGGTGCAGTGTCAGCTGGCCCCCGGGCAGAGCATTGAGATTCCGCTGGTGATCAGCTGGGATCTGCCTGTGACGGCCTTTGCCACCGGCAGCCAGGCGCTGCGCCGCTACACCGACTTCTTCGCTGCGGATGCCAACCAGGCGGTTGCCATTGCCGCTGAAGCGCTGCGTGACTGGCGCAGTTGGCGCCAGCAGATCGAGGCCTGGCAGCAGCCGGTGCTGCAACGCCAGGACCTGCCGGAACCGCTGCGAATGGCTCTGTTCAATGAGCTCTATGACCTCTGCAGTGGCGGCAGTCTCTGGAGTGCGGCATCACCTGAGGATCCCTACGGCCGCTTCGGCGTTCTCGAGTGCCTCGACTACGCCTGGTACGAAAGTCTTGACGTTCGTCTCTACGGATCCCTGGCCCTGCTGCAGCTCTGGCCAGAACTCGACAAGGCCGTGCTGCGCAGCTTTGCCCGGGCGATCCCGGCCGCAGATGCCACCCAGCGCCCGATCGGTTGGTATTTCACCCAGGGCAAGGGCCGGGTGGAGGCTGACCGCAAGGTGAAAGGAGCCACCCCCCACGACCTGGGGGCTCCCAACGAGATCCCCTGGGATGCGACCAACTACACCGCTTATCAGGACTGCAACCTCTGGAAGGACCTCGGCAGTGATTTTGTGCTGCAGGTGTGGCGCACGTTCAAGCTCGCCCCCAGTGGTGAAGACATCCGCTTCCTCGCCGATTGCTGGCCGGCGGCCGTGGAGGCGCTGCGCTACCTCAAGACGTTCGACGTGAACAACGACGGCCTGCCCGACAACGGCGGTGCTCCGGATCAGACCTTCGACGACTGGCCCCTCAAAGGGGTGAGTGCCTACTGCGGTGCCCTCTGGATTGCTGCGCTTGAGGCTGCCCTGGCCATGGCCCAGACGCTTCAGCTCAGTACTGGGCTCGATACCTCCGCTGAGCAAAGGGAATTCAGCGGTTGGCTGGAGCAATCCCGAGGCAATTTCGACAAGCTGCTCTGGAACGGCGAGTACTACGACATTGATGCCGAGAGCGGCACGCCGGTGGTGATGGCCGATCAGCTCTGCGGCGATTTCTACGCACGGCTCCTGGGCCTGCCGCCGGTGGTGAGTGACAACAACAGCCGCAGCACCTTGAAGGCGGTGAAGGAGGCCTGCTTCGAGGCTTTCGATGGTGGATCCCTCGGTGTGGCCAACGGCCTGCGCCGCGATGGCACACCCTTGGATCCCAATGGCACCCACCCGCTCGAAGTGTGGACGGGGATCAACTTCGGGATCGCTAGCTACTACCGCCTGATGGGAGACAAGCAGACGGCGCAAGCGATCTGCTCAGCGGTTGTTGAGCAGGTTTATTCCGGTGGTCTGCAATTCCGCACCCCTGAGGCGATCACGGCGGTGAACACCTTCCGGGCCTGTCACTACCTCAGGGCCATGGCCATCTGGGGGCTCTGGGCCACGGAGACCGATTGGACGCTCATCCCCGGAGCGGATGCCCGTTGAAGCGTGGCGCTGGGGGATTCACCGAACTGGTTGCGGTAATCCCTGGCGAAGTGATTCCGGCTATGGAAGCCGTAATGGCAGGCAATTTCATGCACGGTGCTGCCGCCAATGGTCTCCTGCACCTCCGGGGAGCTGAGGGCGTGATGCACCTGGCTGAGCCGGATCTGTTTCAGCAACGCCATGGGGCCGGTGCCAAAGCTCTGGCGGCAGTGGTGAACGATCGAAGACCGCGAGGCGAAGATCGTGGCGCTGAGATCGTTGAGCGTGATCGCTTGGCCGGTGTTCTTGAACCCCCAAGCCACCAGATCCTTCATCAGTCCTGCCCCCACACCGAGTTCACCACTGACTGATCCCTGCAGCTGATGGGGTGACAACGCCTCCAGCACAGCCACTTCCACCAGATCCTCCTGGCCGCCTCCCATCAGCTGGGCCTGGATCAAGGCGCTGATCTCCTCAAACCTCTGGGGGTGGAGGCTGGCGGAGTTGGCCCTGTGGATCACCTCCAGCGTCTGGTGATCACCGGTGGCGGTGGCGAGCTGTTCAAATCGCGTCTGGGAGACGAGGGCAACCTGGATGTGGGCCCCTGCCGGAAGCTGAACAAAAGCGTCGCTCAGGCCGGCATGAAAACCATGCAGTGAGCAGGGCTGTATCTCCTTCCCGCGAACCACCGGCAGCTGCTCGGTGGTGTTCAAGCTGAGGGGCATCACCCCAGGGCGTCGGTTGCCCTGAAGCAGCAGGTCTTGATTGGTCTGGATGGAAAAAACCGGCAGCTGCAGTGAACCACCCAGCCGGAAGGTCCCTTCGAGCCGGCCCCGGCTCAATTGGGCGACATCCATCTCGAAGCCCACCGCCTGCAGGCTCTTGCTGAGGCCCGGAGCAGAGTGGAATGCAACCTCCATGGGTTGATTGTTGGCGTGAATCGCCTTCTGTGCAGGTTTGTTGTGAGAATTCACTCACTCACCTCCTGCCCATGCGCCGTTTGCTCTGCTGTTTGTTGGCTGCTCTGGGGCTGCTGCTGCTCACGCCAGGTCTGGCCTGGGCCCAGGTTCATCAGCACGAAAACGAGGCCGGTGTTGCCATGGTCCGTTCGCTGGAGAGCCTCAGGGACCTCGATTACGACAGCTGGCAGGCGGTGGCCTACCGCGAAGGCCCTCCGGGCCAGCCAGTGGTGCTGCGCGTGGTGGGTTATCCCGGAAAACTGCGGCTCGATCATCCGGTGAGCCTTCAGGTGTTGGCGGGTCGGCGCGAATGGCAGCTGGACGACATCACCCTGGCCAATCCTGTGCTGGCCACCGATGGCCGCGACGCAGCGGCTGAATTTGCCCTCGATCCTCTGCTGGACGATCTCAGCAACAACCGACCGCTGCGTTTGGCGTTGCCGGGTGTCTTCACCGAGTTGCCGATCCCTCCCTACGTCGTCGGTGAATGGCGGTCCTTGCAGGAGCTGCCCCTCAGCTGATGTGGGAGCTCTGGATGCGGCGGGCCCTGGCCCTGGCCGCCCTTGCTGAAGGCCACACCAGCCCCAACCCCCTCGTGGGGGCCGTGGTTCTTGATCGCGAAGGGCGCCTTGTGGGCGAAGGCTTTCATGCCCGGGCAGGAGACGCCCATGCCGAGGTGGGTGCCTTGCGGCAAGCCGGGGATGCGGCACGGGGCGGAACCCTCGTGGTCACCCTTGAACCCTGCTGCCACCACGGCCGCACGCCCCCCTGCAGTGAGGCGGTGCTGCGTGCGGGAATTCGCCGCGTTGTGATCGCCCTGGAGGATCCCGATCCCCGGGTGGATGGGGGCGGCATCCGTCAGCTGAGGCAGGCGGGGCTGGAGGTGATCAGTGGTGTGCTGCGCGAGGAGGCCCGCCAGCAGAACCGAGCCTTTCTGCACCGCGTTCGCACCGGCCGCCCGTTTGGAATCTTGAAGTGGGCCATGAGCCTGGATGGCCGCACTGCTTTGCCCAATGGGGCCAGCCAATGGATCAGCGGTCCACCCGCCCGCGACTGGGTGCATCGGCTGCGCAGCGGCATGGATGCCGTGGTGGTTGGGGGCGGCACGGTGCGCGGCGATGATCCGCTGCTCACCAGCAGGGGCCGGCGTTCACCGGAACCGCTGCGGGTGGTGCTGAGCCGCAGTTTGGATCTGCCGGATCAGGCCCAGCTCTGGAACACCGCGGTGGCGCCGACCCTCGTGGCCCACGGGCCCGAGGCTGACCCCCAGCGCTTGCCATCCGGTCCTGAGGGCCTTGGGCTTTCGGCCTGTGAACCGGAGCAGCTGATGGAGGCCCTGGCGCAACGGGGGTGCAACCAGGTGCTTTGGGAGTGCGGGCCTGAGCTGGCGGCCGCGGCGATCCGGCAGGGCTGCGTGCAGGAGATCGCGGCAGTGGTGGCTCCGAAGCTGATGGGGGGCATGGCGGCCCGAACTCCTTTAGGGGATCTGAACTTCAGCGCCATGGATCAGGTGCTGCAGGGGCAGTGGCATCTGAGCGAGCCCATGGGCAACGACTGGTTGTTGCGTTGGCGCTGCGGCAGCTAGCTCAGCGCTCCCGGCTTTGCCGATCGAGGCTGCTGGCGAAGCGGCCGATCAGCACCCCCATCACGGCAGCGAGGTAGAGCGGTCCGGCGACGCTGGTGGCCACACTCACCATCCGTGACAGGGGGAGCATTGGACTGATGTCTCCGAAGCCAACGGTGGTGAGGCAAACGAAGGCGTAGTAGTTCAGTGCTGAAAAGATGCGGGCGTTGGCCAGAACGCTCGTATCGCCAACGTTGGCCATCTCCAGGGGGTGAAAGCTGCCTGGCTGAATGGTTTCCAGAGCACTCATCACCAGGCCGGCGGCGAGTCCGATGTGCAGGTACCCCGCTGTGGCACCCATCAGCAGCGCCTCGGTGACCCGTCTGGTGTTGGCGAAGCGTGTCACCAGGCGGATCACGCTCCAGCCCACCAGCACGCTCCAGCTCAGGGCCAGTGGCATGCCGCTGTAGATCAGCTCCAGGGGCGTGAGCAGCCAGAGCCACATGGTCACCACGGCCATCAGCCCCAGGCCGCGGTACAGCGCATCACTCCAATTCGGTGCGTTGCTGCTGCCCACCATCACCTGGGTGAGCAGCAAGGCAACAAGGGTGTAGCCGATGTAGGTCACCCAGTCCAAGCGCGGAAAGGCGAAGCCCACGGTGGCGATCAGGGTGAAGAGCAGCAGCAGCTTCAGCTGCGTGTCATCACGCCGCAGAAGCCGCTGAACCAGTCCCTCAAGCACCTCGGCTAATGCTGCTGTTCCCAGGGTCGGCAGTGAGCTGCGGCTGTCAAGCCTTGCTCAATCGAGCAAGGAGAGCTGCTGGTGCTTGTTGGCGGGGGCCGCTGGCTTGAGTGCTCTGCAGTCCCATGGCTCCGCTGGCACTGGCGTGAGCATCGGCTCGAGGGCGCGTCGGTGGGCTCCATCACCCGGTTCCAGCCAGATGCTCTCCAATCCCTCGGGAATGATCACCGGCATCCGATCGTGCAATGGGGCCACCAGGCTGTTGGGCTGCGTCGTGATCACGCAGCAGGTCTCCACTTCACTGCCATCGGGGCCGATCCAGCGGTCCCAGACACCGGCCAGCCAGAACATCTGCCGGTCTTTGCGCTGGATCAGATGCCCCTTTTCAAAAAAGCCGGTGCTGGGCAGAAGGCAGCGGTGATGACGCCATGGCCCGCGAAAGGAGGCTTTCTCCGCGATGGTTTCGGCGCGGGCGTTGATCGGTCGCGGCGCCTGCAGCGGGTCCTTGACCCAGCCCGGCAGGAGGCCCCAGAGCATGTGGGAGAGATGGTCTTCACCGTGCTCACGCCGCACAGCCAGCACCGGTTCGTGGGGGCGGATCAGCTCGCGGGGGGCGTAATGCTCCAGCCAGGCGCTGTCCTCCGGCCGCAACCAGCAGCGCAGCAGCTGCTGCAATTCCGCGCGAGGCGTGTCGAGGCAGTAGCGACCACACATGGGCAGAAGCTAGGCGCCGTTCGGTTCTCACACCCGTTGATTGCCAGAGATCCCTCGTAGCGTGTCGGAACTCTCAGGCCATCCATGCCGATCCGCCAGGACGACAACCAGCCGAACCGTCGCTTCGGGATCATCAACCTGGTGCTGATTGGCTTCGGGGTGTTGCTGCTGGCCAGCAGCTTCCTCCCCAGCAATGGCATGCAGCAGGTGCCGCGGGTGCCCTACTCCCTGTTCATTGATCAGGTGAATGACGGTGAGGTGAAGCGGGCCTTCATCACGCAGGATCAGATTCGCTACGAGCTGAGTGATCCCGAGGAGGGCACGCCTCCGGTGCTGGCCACCACGCCGATCTTCGACATGGATCTGCCCCAACGCCTCGAGACCAAGGGCGTTGAGTTCGCGGCAGCTCCCCCGAAGAAGCCGAACATCTTCACCACCATCCTCAGCTGGGTGGTGCCGCCCCTGATCTTCATCCTGGTGCTGCAGTTCTTTGCTCGCCGCTCGATGGGCGGTGGTGCTCAGGGGGCGTTGAGCTTCACCAAGAGCAAGGCCAAGGTGTACGTGCCCGATGAGGAGTCGCGGATCACCTTCGCCGATGTGGCGGGCGTCGATGAGGCGAAGCAGGAACTCACGGAGATCGTCGACTTCCTAAAGCGCCCTGAGCGCTACGCCGAGATCGGTGCGCGCATCCCCAAAGGTGTGCTGCTGGTCGGCCCTCCCGGCACCGGTAAAACCCTTCTTTCCAAGGCCGTGGCCGGCGAAGCCGAGGTGCCCTTCTTCATCATTTCCGGCTCGGAGTTCGTGGAACTCTTCGTTGGTGCCGGTGCCGCTCGCGTGCGCGACCTGTTTGAAGAAGCCAAGAAAAAAGCGCCCTGCATCATCTTCATCGACGAACTCGATGCCATCGGCAAGAGCCGTTCGGGCTCCATGGGCGTTGTCGGCGGCAACGACGAACGGGAGCAGACCCTCAACCAGCTGCTCACCGAGATGGATGGCTTTACTGCCCAGGACAAGCCGGTGATCGTTCTGGCGGCCACCAACCAGCCCGAGGTGCTCGATGCAGCCCTGCTGCGTCCCGGCCGTTTCGACCGGCAAGTGCTGGTGGACCGTCCGGACCTCTCCGGCCGCAAGACCATCCTCGAGATCTACGCCAAAAAGGTGAAGCTCGCTGCAGGTGTTGACCTCGACAGCGTCGCCCAGGCCACCAGTGGTTTTGCCGGCGCTGATCTCGCCAACCTGGTGAATGAAGCTGCCCTGCTCGCAGCGCGTGCCCAGCGCACCAGCGTTGAGCAGCAGGACCTCGGTGAAGCGATCGAGCGGGTTGTGGCTGGTCTGGAGAAGAAGAGCCGCGTCCTTCAGGACGATGAAAAGAAGGTGGTGGCGTATCACGAGGTGGGCCACGCGATCGTGGGCCATCTCATGCCTGGCGGCAGCAAGGTGGCCAAGATCTCGATCGTGCCCCGTGGCATGAGCGCCCTGGGCTACACCCTGCAGCTGCCCACCGAAGAGCGATTCCTCAATTCCAAGGAGGAACTTCAGGGCCAGATCGCCACGCTTCTGGGGGGTCGCTCGGCTGAGGAGATCGTCTTCGGCAAGATCACCACGGGTGCTGCCAACGATCTGCAGCGGGCCACCGATCTGGCTGAGCAGATGGTGGGCACCTATGGCATGAGCGACACCCTGGGGCCCTTGGCCTACGACAAGCAGGGCGGTGGCCGTTTCCTTGGTGGAGGCAACAACCCACGCCGCTCGGTGAGTGATGCCACGGCTCAGGCCATTGATAAGGAGGTTCGCGGGCTGGTGGACCAGGCCCACGACGACGCCCTCGCAATCCTGCGGGAGAACATGGCGCTGCTCGAGACGATCGCCCAGAAGATCCTCGAAAAAGAGGTGATCGAGGGGGATGACCTCAAGCAGATGCTCGAGGCGAGTGTGCTGCCGTCCGGTGTGACCGCTTGACGGCAGCGGGCCTCATCCCCGATAACAGTCCTTTGAACCGTCGCAATGGCTACCGCTTCTGCGGGTGTTGCTGCTGTCCTGTCTCCGCTGTGCGGACGTGACTTCCTTTCTTCTGCGGATTGTTCCGCCGGGGAAACAGCAGCGTTGCTGGATCTGGCTGCACAACTGAAGAGCGGCGATCGTCGGATCGATCTGGGCAACCGTGTGCTGGGTCTGATCTTCAGCAAGGCCTCCACCCGAACCCGTGTGAGTTTTCAGGTGGCCATGGCCCGCCTCGGCGGCCAGACGGTGGATCTCAATCCTTCCGTCACCCAGCTCGGCCGCGGCGAGCCGCTGGAAGACACGGCTCGGGTTCTAAGCCGTTACTGCGATGTGCTGGCGATTCGCACCTTCGCTCAGCAGGAACTGGTGGACTACGCCCACTGGGCCTCGGTGCCGGTGATCAATGCCCTCACCGATCTGGAGCATCCCTGTCAGGCCCTCGCCGACTTCCTCACCATGCAGGAAGCCCATGGCGCCCTTTCTGGTCAGACCCTGGCCTATGTGGGCGACGGCAACAACGTGGCCCATTCCCTGATGCTCTGCGGCGCGCTGCTGGGGGTGAATGTGCGGATCGGTTGCCCCGAGGGCTTCGAGCCCTTGCCGGGTGTGCTTGAGCAGGCCCAATCCCTGGCACAGCACGGTGCGTCGATTGAGGTGATGACTGACCCCCGCGAGGCGGTGGCGGGAGCCCAGGCCGTTTACACCGACGTTTGGGCCTCCATGGGCCAGGAAGCCGAACAGGCGCAGCGGGAGCAGGCCTTTGCGGGATTCTGCGTGGACCAAGCCCTGATGGAGCAGGCGGCAGCCGATGCGATCGTTCTGCACTGCTTGCCGGCCCACCGCGGTGAGGAGATCAGCGCCGAGGTGATGGAGGGCAAGGCAAGCCGCATCTTTGATCAGGCCGAAAACCGCCTGCATGCGCAGCAGGCTCTGTTGGCGGTGTTGATGGGTGGTCTATGACGGTGATCCACCGCTGGTTGGTGCCGTTGATCGTCACCGCCCATGCGGTGGCAGCGTCAGCGGATCAGGCCACCGATAAACAACAGCAGAGCACCATCGCCCGATGGACGGCCGAGAAGATCTGTGAAATGGGTGTGGATGCTTTTTACGCCTTGTCGGATCCTGAGCTCAAAACCATGTTTGAGCGCGACACCTCGATGCGTTACGAGGATGTTCCCAACGCACCAACCGATCAGGAAAAGTCTCGTATTACCGGGCAGTTGATGGGATATCTGATGGCGGCCTGTCCGCAACAGCTTGAGTCGTATAAAAACCGCTGAAGAGCATCGCGATGCGTAAGGAACGCTGCTGGGTTTGGTTCAAAGGTGGCCTCTCGGAGGACGGGCACTGGATGTCGGGCTGGGTGGCCAGCACAACCGAGCAGCCGGGTCTGCTGATTGAGCATCCCGGCTATGTCTCCTGCCGGGTTCCCGAATGGCGTGTGGTGTTTAAGGAGCCCAAAGACCTGAACCTGGCGCCGAGCATTCCCGAGGCTGCAGTGTGGAAGCTGGTTTGAACTGAGCCTGCGCTTGCGGCACACGGCAAGGGACGGTACAAATGTATTGCCCGAACCTTTCTTGCGGTGACCCGTGCCCCCCAGGAGCCCCTCACCACTGCTCAGCAAGAGCTTTACGACTGGCTGGCGGACTACATCGGCACCCATCGCCACAGCCCTTCGATTCGCCAGATGATGCAGGCGATGGGACTGCGCTCTCCCGCGCCCATCCAGAGCCGGTTGCGCCATCTTCAGCAGAAGGGATGGATCACCTGGCAGGAAGGCCAGGCGCGCACGCTTCAGCTGTTGGGCGACATGGTGGGTGCCGCCGGGATTCCCGTGCTGGGCGCCGTTGCCGCCGGTGGCCTTGTGACGGCTTTCGATGATGTGCAGGAGCATCTGGACCTGGCGCCGGTGCTCGAGACCCGCGGGCTGTTTGCTCTGACGGTGAATGGTGACTCGATGGTCGACTCCCACATCGCCGATGGGGATGTGGTGTTGATGGAGCCGGTGCAGGATCCGCAGAGGTTGCGCAACGGCACGGTGGTGAGTGCTCTGGTGGCCGGCAGCGGCACCACGCTCAAGCATTTCCATCGCCAGGGGGCGACGGTGGTGCTTGAAGCTGCCAACCCTGCCTATCAACCGATTGAGCTTCCCGCCGAACAGGTGGAGGTGCAGGGTCGCTTGGTTGCCGTGTGGCGGCAGGTCTGAGGCTCCGGCGGTGTAAGCTGTGACACGACGGCGGCGGCTTTGAAGCCACCACGTCGACATGGGGCCATAGCTCAGCTGGTAGAGCACCTGCATGGCATGCAGGGGGTCAGGAGTTCGAGTCTCCTTGGCTCCATTGAGATCTCAGACACCGTCTCACGACGGTGAGTCTGATTTCTAAGTCTGATTTCCGCATTGAGTCCGATTGGCTCATGCGGAAGCCACACACCATCGGTGGTGTTCTGCACTGCTTGCTGGGGGTTGCTGCGGCAAATATGCTGTTGATGTGAACTTGGGTGGGACTGGGTCTCAAATGGGCCTTGCATGATCCCTGGGTTTCGCGCACAACTGCGGGAACTCCATGCCTAAATCTCGAGCTTCAAAAGAAAGACGGCGTCGGCACAAAGACATGCCGGCGCAAATCAAGGACAACGGTGTTCGCGTTGATCTTGGTGATGTTGATGAAATCGCCCATCACTATCGCCGTCACTTTCACCAGTTCCTCGACTACCTGACCATTGATCCCTCTGCTCCAAACCCCTTGGATCAGGTGGGCGATGGTGAGCCTGCGCTGAGGGATGCCATGCGCCGGGCTGGCATTGCTGGCCTGACCCGCCTTGAGCTTTTGAAAGAGCGTGATGAATACATCGCGCGCTTAGACGCTGGTGAAAAGCCGTACAGCAGCAAGCTCTACAAATCAGGCTGGCTTAACGACGACGGGGACATGATCGACAGCCAAACCGGCGAGGTCATTCCCTTCGTTCCAGTCGGCTCCGCTAACTGAGGTCGGGGCATGAAAACTGAACTTTGGCTGCCCACAAAGGCAGCAGCGGATGCTCTTGGCATCTCAACGGACACGCTCAAACGCAAGCGTGAGATTTGCGGCGGTTTTCTCGAAGCCGGTCACCACTGGTGCGCTGGTTCTACCCGCAACAGCCCACTGACATTTTGTGTTGAGCGATGCCGCGAGGCATTTCATCAACGCGGCATGCAGGCGCGCGGAGGGCAGAGCTGATGCCTGAAATCGCATGGGACATCCATCGAATTGAGGCTCAAGCCAAAAAGTGGCAGGAGATGGCTTCTGTTCTTCCAAATGACAGCGACCGCGTCGCCTGGTTGGTCGAACAGATCTCGTACCTCAGTGCCTCGCACATGCAGTTGCAAGAGGTCTTCAGGCTGACGACCGAGGGCCTTGTTCGCGTCATGAACAAGGCCGATGGCGTCGAGAAGGTGCAGCTCATCCAGATGGAGGCGATCGCAAAACGCCTCGAGGCACTGGAGCAGCGGCCATGAAAAAAGCCACCGTTTCCCCGGTGGCTCAGTCGATAAAAGGCACAAAGCAATTATCGACACCGCAGGGCTTAGCGCCCGCTAATTCCTGCAAGCCACCGCTTAAAAGCAGCTGTTCTGGCTTAAAGCTCGACGCTGCTCAAGCCCATCTGCACCTTGACCTCCTTGGTCTGGATGAGACCTGCACCAACATCCGCTTGATCCCTCACAAGGGGAGACATGGAGGCGCGATCAACGGCATCTTTGCCAATGATCTCGATCGTGCTCAGGACCTCAATCGTGAGGGCTATGGCGTCTACCTCCAGGTCAACATCGCCAGCGGCACCAAGGCCGATGACGTGACGGCCTGCACGGCTCTGTTCTGCGAATGGGACGACCGGCCCGTCGAAGAACAGCTGGTGCTCTGGCAATCGCTGGGGCTGCCAGAGCCCACGTTCATGGTGATGACCGGCGGCAAGTCAGTTCATCTCTATTGGGTGCTGACCGTGCCGATCGAACCTGAGCGATGGGTGCCTCTCATGGACCGGCTGGTCGCTCATGCCGGCAGCGATCGGTCCTGCAAGGGACTGAACCGGATGATGCGGCTCGCTGGCGGTCACTACATCGACCGCGATGGTGAGGCCAAGGCCGTGACCCAGATCGTCAACGTGACGGGTTACCGCTACGAGGCAGCGCAGTTCGAGGAGTCGTTACCGCTGTTGTCGTCACCCACAACATGCGGGAGGGCTCCCCGGAAGGCCGGCTCGACCCCTGCAAATCTCCGCCAGATCACCGAGGCGCTGGATTGCATCCCCCGGCGTGTTGAAGGGTCTGGCACCTACGCCGACTACCGCAACATCCTCTGGGGGCTGATCGATGCCTGCGCTGAAGCCGGTTGCGGCGAGGACGTGGCCATCGATCTGATGGAGGACCACAGCCCGTCAAAACAATGCGGCTGGGACATTCGACAGGTCGCCCGCTCCGGCGGCGATCAGATCGGTGCTGGGTCGTTTTGGTGGCATGCACAGCAACACGGTTGGAGGGGTCGCCATGCGTGATCAATTCACCTTCGACAGCTTGCTGCCAGCAGATCTGGCCGATGCATTGGAGCTGATTCAGCAACCATTGCCCACCGACCCGTTGTCGGCCGCCGGCACCCTCCTCACGGGTTACAGCGGCCTGTTCAAGATCGGAACGCGGGTGGCTCAAGACCACCAGTATTCGGTTCCTTGTAATGCCTTCTGGGCCAACGTCGGTTACTCGGGCCAGGGCAAATCACCGATTTACCAAAAGCTGATCAGTGACCCTGCGGCGGCGATTCGGCTGATGCACAAGCACCAGCATGAAGATGCCGTTGAGCGGTGGCTTAAAGACACCGATGGGATGAAAAAGGACGACAAGCCTCCGAAGCCTCGTCCTCGTTTTCCTCACGTCGGTGGCAACTACAGCCCTGAGGCATTGGACATCCAGCTGGACCTTCACGAAAAGGACGGGCTCGGAGCTTTGATCAGCAAGGACGAAATGTCCGGGCTGTTGCAGTCGCTCGAGTCCGACACCAAGCGTGGCCGTGGCACAGGTGAAGCTCAGCTCCTCGAGCTATTCGACGGCAGCGGCAACCTGTCGCTGCGGGTCGAAGGGCAACGGCAGTACGAACGCTGTCATGTCTCCCTCTACGGAAACATCCAGCCCAAGGTGCTGCGGCGGGCGATCGCTGGTGATGACCCCACCGGCAAGTTCGCTCGGGTGCTGTTCAACCTGCTTCCGCTTAAGACGTTGGAGCTGCGTTACGACGACCCCACCGACCAAGAGCGCGCGGCTTATGCCCGTGCTCAGAAAGTGTTGGAGAAGTACGCCGTAGAGCTGCATCAGCAGCAGCCAGCGACCGTTGAGCTGTCAGCGGAGGCCAGGTGTCTGCTGCTCGATTGGTTCACGCCACAGCAGGCCAAGGCCATAGATCCCAACATCAGTGATGTTGTGCGATCACTGCTGGGCAAGACCTCTGCTCATGCTCTGCGGTGGGCCGGGATTCTGCACAACGTGCATAACCTCAACGCTGCAACGCGGGAGCTGCGGGTGACAGCGCAGACGATGCAGATCGCGATCGACATCGTCGACACGATCACTACGGAGATGCGTCTGTTTCACCAGGCAGACGATGACGCCAGCACCCTGCTGATGCGTCGGGTGCATCAGCTGAGCTGGGGTGACGGGTCATCACCAAGGACTGTGGGTTGGCAGTACGCCAGGCGGGAGGCGGCCACGACCAAATCCCTGCGTGATCTGGGTGCAACCGGTTTCCATGTCGCCATTGCAGATCTTGCTGAACTTGGCTTCGGGACCATCAGCGAAAACGGCACCACCACCTACAAGGCTGAGCGTGCAATGCCCGGGCAGACATAACAGACATCGGCAGACATCAACCCTGTCTGCCGACATCACAGTTCTCGACTGTGGTTACAGCAAATCAGGCACAAAGACACGGTTTTAGACCCCTGGAGTCCTAGGAATCCTGGAGTACTAAAAACCGTGTTTTTCTGTCTGAATCTTTCATTTCCGTTGCGCTGCAGGGTGTCTAAGCGGACATGGCATGTGTCTGACCATGTCTGTTGTGTCTGCGCTCTTTTGTTAATCACCACTTAACCGGCGGCCCAAGACAGAACAGAGGGTTTTAAGGATGATTTGTCTTTGATTAGTGCCGTTCTATCGCTGTATTTGAAGGTTTTAGGGTTGGCTAGATCAAGTTAAGCGGATTTCAAATGTTGGCTATTGTTTTGAAAGATAAGTGTTTAGGCTATGAGCAATCGCATGCCGACAATGTTGGCCATGACGGTGAACAACAGTTCTGCAGATGACGACTCCCCAAGGCAACCTGACCCAAGGGAAGATGACCGGGCTTCTGCTCAGTCAAGGCGTTATTTGCGAACCCTCTTTGAAAGTGAGGTTTCCTATGACGACCACAGCCGTTGAAGTCCAACGGCGTTATCTCACCATCAACGAACACAAGGCTGATTCCGACCAGCTGGAGTTTTCGTTTAGCAGCGAGACACCCGTCACCCGTTATTTCGGCGACGAGGTGCTCGACCACGACCGTGATGCCGTCGACCTGTCGAGGCTCAACGGCGGGGCTGCACCGCTGCTGTTGAACCATGACCCCGATCGCGTGCTCGGCATCGTCGAGCGGGCATGGATTGATGAGAAGCGCCGAGGCATGGCCCGCATCACCTGGGCCACCAACGACCTGGCCCGGCAGGTGCGGCAGGACGTTGAAGCCGGAGTGATGCCAAACATCAGCGTTGGCTACGCCGTGCAGCAAGCCGAGCAGGAGGGCGATGTGATGGTCGTCCGCAAGTGGCAGCCCATCGAGCTGAGCGTCGTGAGCATCCCTGCCGACGCATCCATCGGTGTGAACCGATCTCTACCAACTACGACCCAACAACCAATGACTTCGACCTACGAACCGATCAGCGCCTTGAACCCGGATGAGTTTGGGCATGCGCAGCGTGACTTCAGCGTGGTCCGCGCCATTCAGGCGTCTGCCTCTGGCAATTGGTCGCAGGCTGGCCTCGAGCGTGAGGTGAACCAAGAGCTGGAACATCGCAACGGAAAGCGCACGCAAGGTTTCTTTGTCCCTGATGACTGCTGGGGCAAGCGTGATTACGTTAAAAGCACCGCCTCTGCTGGCGGCAACCTGGTCGCCACCGACCTGCTCGCCGGCAATTTCGTCGAGGCGCTGCGTGACCGTTTGGCCGTTGCTGAACTCGGCGCCACCATGCTCACCGGCTTGGTTGGTGATGTCTCAATCCCCAAGCGCACAGGGACGGCGACTGCCTATTGGTTCGGCGCTGATAACGCTGATGCCGTGACCGAATCGACCGGCACGATCGGCACCATCTCGATGAGCCCGAAGACCGTCGGCGCTTATTCCAAGTTCTCCCGCTTGATGGAGCTGCAGTCGACACCCGACATCGAGCAGCTGATCCGCGCCGACTTTGTTGCCCTGCTGGCCGATGCGATCGACACCGCTGCAATCAACGGTTCCGGCAGCAGCAGCCAACCAACCGGCATCCTCCAAACGTCAGGAATTGGTTCGGTAGCGGGAGGAACTAATGGACTTGCCCCAACATTGGACCACCTGTTGGATCTCAAAAAGGAGGTGGCCGTTGACAACGCAGATGTCGCAACGTGCGGATTCCTTACGAACTCCAAGGTCGAGGCGGTTCTTGCAAAGGCCAAGGACTCGCAGAGCCAGTACCTCCTCAGCCCTTATGGAACTGAACTTGGCCGTAGCCAGATTGCAGGGCGGCGTCTTGAGGTCAGCAACAACGTCCCCTCAAACCTCACAAAGGGTTCTGGGACCGGCCTGTCCGCTCTGATTTACGGAAATTTCAGTGATCTGCTGATCGGCATGTTCGGCCAGCTCGAGATCTTGGTTGACCCGTACACCGACTTCGCCAAAGGCACTGTTGGTGTCCGTGCTCTGCAGTCGATCGACATCGCTGTTCGTCACGCTGAATCCTTCGCCGCCATGCAGGACGCGATCGCATAACGGCGGTCGTTGCCTGCTCTGGTGCAGATGGTGCCCGGGGGGATGCAGAACCCTCGGGCTTTTTTGACATCAGGATTTTTTGTCAAAACGATTACAACTAGGCCGGCCAATGAAGCTTCTCTTTTATACTTTGTGCGCTTCGCTTGGGTAAATATTTGTGCTGGCAATTATTTTCGTTCCGCTAATGCTTTATTGCCTGTGTTCGGGATTTGCTTTTTCGCTCGCAGCCCTTTATCTAGGGGGGAGGATGAAGCCAGTTATTGGCAAAAACAACTTAATTTGTCTTTTCGGCATTAGCTTGTGCATCTTTCTTTGGATCGCGTTGATTTTGCCTTTTTTCAATATCTCGGTTTCAGCCAATAATCTAGAAGATTTCCCAAGGTTATTGTTGTTCTTGTTTCTTTTGGGGTTCACTCCTGCGGCTGCTCTGCCTTCGCTAATCCTCTACGGTCCCGGCAAACACGCATGGCGAAGGAAGCATTAGTCAAAATTTTTAAGAACAAACGCTTAGGACTGGGTCCTCGTTGGTCGACCTCTGTGGGTGATCCGAAGGCTCGATATTCAGCTAGGCACAGCAATTTTTGGGATAGTCACCTAGTCCAGCCATGACTGTTTTAAACCTGAACAACGCCAGTGCTCACCTTGGGTTCAAATCTTGCGTGACATTGCGGCGATTGCACCGCAAGGGGCAACTAGATGACTATCGGCGTGTCGGGCCGGACAAGAGGGCCATTTATTTAGAGACGGATCCCTATGGTCTGCTGTCGCTGCGTGAGCACGTGCAGAAACACACGGCATGCAGGTTTGATTCACCGTTGTGGCAAGCGCCGTCGTGGACTGAGGTTGCGAACGGATATTTGGATTTGACGCAATGGGGGCCACCACCATGGAGTGAAATTCAGTGGGTGACGCTGCGCAACGTGATTGAGCTGGCTGAGGACAGCTAACGCCTGCGCCTTGCTTTGACTTTTAGGGCTCGCTTGTTGCGCCATACGGCGAGATAACCACCGAGACCTAAGCCAACCAGCAGGAGTAGAGGGCTCATGCGTCGTCTGATGGCTGCTCGGCAACTGGAATCACAGCCGTTGCACGCCCTGTTCTGGCTCGCCATGCTTTGTAGTCAGCGACTATCCCACTGCTGGACTCCAAGACCACACCGAAAGTGAGAAGAAGCACGGCTGCCTGAAGAATCGGGTCTAAGCGCCAACCCTGAAAAAACAAGATTGCTCCTGCTGCTGGTAAGCCGACTAGTCGTCCAATACCAGTGACGAACCGCAGGATCGTGCTGATAAGTACTTGAGGGGTGGTGTCTGCTCGTCTAGTCAGCAGAAACCAAATTTGAAAGGCCGCAGAGGGAACGCTCACTAGCCATAGGACCAAGAGCACAAGTGCGCTTAGTGATGTCCAGTTCAAGGCATAAGCCATAAATGGCACTCGGCATGCCACCCAGTCTGGCTAGCACTTCACGCATGGCCAACAAGGACCGCAGCTTTCACGAGTCGCCAGAAAAGGCTGGTGGTGAGGGGTGGCTGTATTCCGAGCAGCAGCAGAAGCTCTGTCACTTCAAGCCCGACACGGCGACCGTGCATGCGCAGTGGGTCGCTATCAGGACCTACAGCTGGGTTCCGCCCCGCCCGCCTGAACCGATGACTCGTCGGCGGATGCTGCGGCACAACGCCATTGAGGCTTGGCAGACGATGCAGAAGACGGGCTGGAGGCGCTGCCCCCCGCCTGTGCGTTGAAGGGTGGGGGAGACGCGGGCGAGGGAACCCGCTGGCTTTCATCTCCCGATGACGTGGCAGTGGTGCTCGCGTCAGCGACATTCTTTAACCAGTCCTTAACTAGGCTCAATGAGTCTTAATGCTCAATAGGTGTTCAGGGGGGCACATAACGGCACCTGATCCGCCACTGTGGACCAGAGGCAGTGGTGCCTTAAATGCGTCGAGCATTTTTTTGAGGGGGGATGGCTGAGGGGCCGGCCTCCCTTTTTTGTTGCCGCTAGTGAGTCAGCTCGCGCCCACCAAAGACTGAATGGAGGCTTCGACCGCCGACTTCGTCGAGGCGTCGTCAGTCCATTGCCCGTAGTGGCGAATGTGCGTTTTTAGATCGTGGCCCATGAGCTTCGCGGTGTCCCTCAGGGGCAGCGGTTGCGGGTAGTACTTGGCGGCTCGCCATGCGTAGCCATGCCGCAGTGAATAAGGCGTCAACTCAGGATTGGATGCCTTCAGCGACTGCCATGTGGCATTGCGGTCGAGATATTGCCGGAAGGTGTGGCCGCAAGCCTTTAAGGCACCAGCCTCAAGGTTTCTGATGCTCTTCGGCAGCTTCACCAGGCCGGAGTGAAAGAGCTGCACCAGCCGCGCCCCTTCGCCTTGTAGTTCCTTCAGAGGCAGCTCCTGAACAGTCCTTGGAGGCTTGGGTGTTGCTGAGCTGTAGGCGTTCCGCTTCACGTTGCCGATTTTTAGGTTGCCATCGTCAACGGAGAGCACCATCAGCTCTGCGGGCCTCAGCCCGAACAGTGCAACTAGCCCGACGGCAAGCCGGAGTGATGGGTCTGACTCAAGACCATTCAAAAGTGTGATCAGCTCTTCCGGCTTGATTGGCACCGTGGGTTTGGGGGCGGTTTGACGATGACCAATCAGTTCTTTGAGGTCGTCAGCCTCTAGGGGCAGCCATTTTCTGTCCGCACCGCACTTGTTGACGGCAAATTTCAGGAACCGGGCAACGTCCAGCAGGTTGCGTTTACGACCTGAAGACCCTGGCTCTACTTCCATTAGGTGCTTGCGGGCATAAAGCCGCATGAGCCCCCCACCATCGTGCGCAGCACCAGTGCGAGCAGTGATCAAGGCAAAGGCTCGGTTGATCCGATATTCCTCGTGCTCGGCGTAGTTGCTGGCCTTGACCGTGCCCGAATCAACCCTGCTGGCCTTGTAGCGGTAACGAACTTCCTCCCAGTTGATGGCGGCGCCAGTGACTTCGGTGCTGCCCCTGACGAGTTCGTAAGCCTCGGCCAGCCCGACGTTCAATTCTGGGTCCTGCATCTTGGCGACCATCTCGCCGATGAGGTTCAGGACCTTGCGGTGGCTGCCACGAGCGAACGGCAGGTCGGTTGAGACGAATTGGGTTTTGCCGTGTCTGGCATTACCAGCCTCGGCTCTGCCGATCTTGAAGCGGTCGTACTGCTCTTTGAGGATCCAGCCCGGCCCGTAGTCACCCTTCACGGCCTGGCGCAGCGTCTTCAGCCATGGCTGTGCCTGAGCCATGAACCCCTTTTGTCGTGCAAGTGGTCAGAGCTTGCCGAAATTGAGTCTGATTTTCAAGTCTGATTTCTGCCCTTTCTTGCCATAGCAAGTTGTCGCAAGTGAGGGGGTGGTCCGCCAAAAGCACTAGTGCTACTGGGGTTAGAGCTAGTCGTCGCAACCGATCTCAGCTTTGCCAGTATTTTCATGGCATGCAGGGGGTCAGGAGTTCGAGTCTCCTTGGCTCCATTCTTCAAAAAAGACAGTCCAGCACTGTCATTTGAGCGGTCCACACGGGCCGCTTTTTTGATGCCGAAACGGCTGAATATCACTTTCCGTGCGCAAAAACGTGCGCAAAATTCTGGAGCGAGGGCGCTGAGCGGTGCTAGTGCCAAAAATGCGGTGTGTATCCGCTTGAACGACAGAGGGGTTGGCGCTGCCCCTATAAAGGATGTGTAGCAACCGCTACCAACAACGTTCACCTCGCTTCTGCGAGGCGCAGATCACCAGGCCAAGGAACGGGGACCTGGATTTCTGAGGAACATCAAATGACACTGACCTATCGCGGCCAGAAGTACGACCAACAGAAAGTGGCTGGTGCCTCCGACAAGCCTGCACTGACCTACCGCGGCGTTTCCTACGCCAAGTGATCAAGGCTTAATCGGAAGATCACAAGCCCCTGCCCTTGGCGGGGGCTTCTTTTTGTCTACAAGTCAGCGCCGACCTGGCAGAGAGAGACGGGCTGGGCTCCTGAAGCGGGCTAAAAAGGTCCCATGGCAATCACCCCTGAACGCCGAGAAGAGCTGCGTAAGACCGCGAAGGAGAATGTCGCTCACCTAACTCGGGGTAGAAGAGGCAGAACATCACCCCAGGGACCAGCAAATCAAGAAAAGTTTGAGCTGGCGGTTCCCGGTTATGGACGGATGCACATTTCTGCCGACAGCCTTGAGGAGGCAAAGCAGAAGTTCAAGGCAATTCGCAAGGGTGACTATTCAATCGAGGAGATCTGGGACGTGGATCCTGGTGATCGGCTGAGAGACCCTGAATATGCAGAAGAACATCAGCGAAAAGCAAAGGCATGGGCTGATTGGGAAGCAAGAATTTCACGAGCGCGTTACGAGCGCAGCACCAACACCGGCCCCAGAGTCAATTTCACCGATTCCAGCAGTACCTACACCGGCCCCAGAGGTGGTCGCTATCGGATCAACAGCAATGGTCGGAAGTCGTACGACGTGCCATGAGCAACTACGAAGCAGGCAGTGCTGAGTGGCTTGCAGCTTTGGATTATCCAAAGCACGACAGGGCCGAGATTCAACGCAACAGGGAGATGGCCCTCAAGCAAGGCATTGTCAAAAAGCCAGTTGATCCAACATTTCCCCAAGACCGAAAAGCAGCTCTTCAAGCGATTGAACGTGAATTTGGCGCATGGACTTACTTGGACCCCACAACAGTGATCGCAGGCGGGAAGAAGCACACGGTCCCCGCTGGCACCGCCACCGAGTCAGGGCCATCAAGTAACCCCGCACAATTCGGCCCGCGAGGCGGCGTCTACGTCCGAACTAGATCTGGAGGCAAGAGGTACATCTAGGGAAGATGGGCTGGTCACCAGAGGCGGGTTGAGGCCAAAATCAGGCCATGGATCCCGAGAAGATCAGAGAAAACATGCGTCGGCTTTCCCGTATTGGGGAAGCGGGCAGTCATGGTGGCCCAGCGAGCAAATCTGACTCTGCCCCTGCGAAACCGTTCTGGGAGCCGTTACCAGGAGACGACCTCAAAGAAATTGAGGCTGAGCGGGAAAAGCTCAAGAGACTCCGCGCCAATTCGCCACTCAAAGGCAAAGACCAAACCTTTGAAGGCCCCAGAGGGGGCAGGTACAGAATCAACAGCAACGGGCGAAAGTCTTACGACGTGCCGTGATGAAACGACTCCTGCTGCTCTTGCCGCTTGCGCTGGTTACAGCTTGCTCAAATAGCCGTGAACTAATTAGCTATGCGTGTATTTACCCCGATGAGGGCCATACATCTGAAAAAGTGCTGAACACTTTCAAAGAAGATTGGAGCAAAGGATTTGACGAATATGTTCCTTGGACTTTTGAGAAAAAAACTGGAGACAACTATGTATACAAAGCATTTGACAACTCATTTTCTTACGCGGAATCTACGACTCCAAACCCAGACGAAGTCTTTGAATACGAGACAACACTAGATGGCAATACATTTAAAGCTCGGCAAACAAACTACGAGGTCAATACTTTCGGGAAAAGAAGCTTAAGCCAGCAGTCCACGTTTGAGTTTGACATGGACACAATGACAGAGACATGGTCTGTTTCCTACCCTAAAGATTATAGAGATCCCGAGGTCAATGGAAATTGCATTTTCATTCCATTGCCTGAGGGAGTCAAAATTAATTGGAAGGATTGAACAGTTGAAACGACTCCTCCTGCTCCTGCCGCTGCTGCTGACACCCGCTGCTCATGCCGTGGATTACGTCAGGTGCGAGGCCATGCAAGGTGCCTTGCAGAGAACGAACCAACAACTGCAGGAACATAAGAAGAAGCTCAAGGACAAAGCCTTCTATCAAGCACGAGTTGAGTACTGCGGCGAGAAACCAGATGCAGTTGAGCAGGCGAAAAAGTATTTAAGTGGTGCGGAAGATTACGAGCCGAACGTGACGATTTCTTGGATGCGATGTGTCGGTAGAGGGGAATCCGCAAAATTAATACAGGCCAGATACAAAACCCTCAATCAACCTGATGCTCAGCTCAAAGCCTTGGAAGCGAGAGCCGCAAAAGTTAAGGCCGACTTCGCTGCTGAGGGTTGTTATTGAGGTTTGACCCAACGCCACAGGCGGGACATCACGCCGTCAGGGCAATCACGCTGATTCCACTCCTGCTGAATCTCCTCGTAGCGGGGTAGATCAACGTGTTCAGGCAGTGGTGCCCATTCGCTCATCCACTGGTTGGCCTTCTGCGGCTTGCGGTTGCAGGGCAACGTCTCCAGCCAGTCGATGTAGTCGCGATTCATGATCCGTGGCTAGGGGTGGAGGTGAGACGAGATGCCGAGGTAAACGGCGTTCTTGGCTCGGGGGATCTGCTCGACGGCTGACTAGATCCCCCTGCGTGGAAATGGGATGGACTCCAAAAGCTGGCTGAAGCCACACTGTTGGCATGGCAAAGAACAACCACAGCATCGGGAACGCTGGTGAGTTCTATGTGCTCGCTCAGCTCGCCCAGCGCGGTTACATCGCGGGTAAGACCGATGACGGGCAGACCCTCATTGACGTGATCGCCACCGATCCAGAAACGTTGAGGACCGTCAACATTCAGGTGAAAAGCACAGCCCAGTTCACGGGCTACTGGATGACGGGAAACAAAGCCCGTAAATCCTTTGAAAGCCTCTGGTACGTCTTCGTTTTACTGAAGTCGCCTGCGGAAATTCCCGAGTTCTTTGTCTTCCACAGCGCGGAGGTAGCTGCAGGTGTTGAAGAGCACTATCAGTTCTGGCTCGCCAAGCCAATGAAAGACGGGAGCCCGAGAAAGTCATCCGACATCGTCAAACGCTTTCAACCGACTCCTGAACGATTGGAGGAGGCTCGTGACCGCTGGGACCTGATGTTCAGTGCTTAGGCCAGCGCATAGACCTGCCATCACACCCTGTGCCGCAGGAGGAGTGCTGAGGCCAGACTGGAGATGGCTCAATCACCGTGATGAACGAGGGCATCGTCTACGTCCTGACCAATCCCGCCATGCCGAAGCTGGTGAAGATTGGAAAGACAGGCCGTGGCGTTGAGACGCGTCTGAACGACCTCTACACAACAGGCGTGCCCCTGCCGTTTGAGTGCGCCTATGCCGCAAGGGTGGAGGACATGGACAAGGTGGAGAAAGCCTTCCACAACGCCTTTGGTCCGTACAGGGTCAACCCAAGAAGGGAGTTTTTTGAGATTGAACCCGAGCAAGCGATTGGGCTTTTGGACCTGATGAAGTTGGAGGACATGACTCCGGCAATGCAGGCTGAAGCCGAGCAGGTGGACGTTCAGGCGAAAGCCTCAGCAGAGAAGCTCAAGCGTTCTCGTCGCCCCAACCTCAATTACATCGAGATGGGCATCCCTATTGGAAGCACCCTTCTGTATCAAGGGGATGGGGAGACCACTTGCACAGTTGCCGATGGCCGCAACGTCAGCTTTGAAGGGAGGACCCTCTCGCTGACCAAGCTGACCAAAGAGCTTCGACAGCAGCCTGATCGACCAATCCGAGGCCCTGCTCATTGGTCTTACGACGGACGCCTTCTGAACGATTTGTACGAAGAGACCTACGGGGACGACTGATGGCACGGATCGGCAACAAAAAAGCTTTCACCATCCACCTGAGCGATGAGATGGCAGCAATGATTGACCTCAAGCGCAAGGAGTGGGGCCTGAGAAGTCGCGGCGAGGTCATAGAACGCCTTCTCGGCTGGATGGTTGAGCCCACTGATTCAGATGGGTAGTCGCAACGTCTCAGAACTGATCAAGCAACTCTTTGAAGTCTCAAGTCGGTTAGAAGCTGAAATCCCAGACCGTAACTTTCTTCCCAGCGGTCAACAGCTCGGGAATCTTGGAGAGGTCTTGGTTGCTGAGGCTTTCGGGCTGAACCTCTGCAAGGCAATGACGAAGGGGATTGATGCCCATACAGAGGATGGGCGAATGGTCCAGATCAAAACCGTTACGAGCAGAGCTGCTGGCGTCCATCTCTCCAAGCGTCGTCCCAGCGTGAACACCTATCTGATTGCCATCCAAATCAATCCAGATGGCAACTTTGATGTGATCTACAACGGGCCTGAGATCCATGCATGGCTCGTTCGTCAATCGGGAAAGCCATTCGTATCAATGGGTCCTTTCCTGAAAGCTGCTAAAGCAATCCCCCCAGACGAGCAACTCCCCCGCATCGACTAAGAGGGTTAGCCCCTAACCAAACGCCACAGGCGAGACATCACAGAAGGAGATGGGCTGGGCTCTTGAGGCGGCCTAAAAATGGTCCCATTGGCATGCTTGTGGGATGGCAAAAGAACCACATCCCAATTACGACCCCGACGCCATTCGTCTCTCGTTAGGCGTTTTCGGGAAGTTATTTGAAAAGGGTTCTCCCGCAGGGAAGCTGACTCTCGCTTTTGTGGGCGGTGTTGCCGTGATGGGCGGCTTCCTTTGGATTGCAAACTATTTCGCGGACAAGGAGCCACTCACTTACAGAGGCCTTGCTCTTAAGCAGCACGCTGAGCGTCGGCAACAGCTGCTGACGTATCGCTCAAAGGTCTGCACGACCAATTCAGCGGCGTGCATCAAGTGGACTGAGATGGCCCTTCAATGCGAAAAAGGCAGAAGGCTATGCGGTGAGATGGAGGCCTATCGCGAGAGAGTGAGCGGGGTGCCAGTCAGTTCTGACCCAAGCGCCTACTCCTTCTGATCAGTCGTGGATCACGTTGGGCGTTCAATGAGATCACTGCCATCCTTGGCGCAGGTTTCACCTGGTCATGCAACCTTTGATTCTCGTCGAGAATGAACGAACAGAGGGAGGTCATTACGATCACTGGCAAGACGCAACTGGTGAGAGATACCAGTTCCCAAATGGTTATAGAAATAAAGTAATTGCCGGTAGAAGATTTATCTATTATCGAGGTACGCGAAGGGCTGGCGGAGGCCGGAGAATACCTGAATATTTTGGGCATGGAGTTATATCTGAAGTTTTTGAGGATCCTAATAATGATCCGAATGGGAAAAAGCAAAATCGCAAGTGGATTGCTTATGTAGGTGACTACACACCTTTTCCAAGACCAGTTGAATTCAAAAAGGAAGGGATGCCTTACGAGAAAATCCCCAAGAATTTATGGGGTGTCGCAGTTAGAGAAATATCTGAGGAAACCTATAATTCGATATTAAGTGAAAGCGGCATTCCTCCAGGTGATGCGGAGGTGTCCATACGCAAAAGCGCCGATAGTGTTTTGCCCAGACTTGCCGACTGCAAATTGCTAGTAGAGAAGCAAGTGAATTCCTCTGTAAATGATGGAGTCGCATTGAGCAGCAGGAGCTTTCGCCGTTCAAAATTTAGTGTCGCCATTGGCAGTCATGGTGAATCTCTTGTTTTCGATTACCTTCAGAAGAGTTTAGTGGCTGATGAGGCCAAGACTCTTCGGTGGAATGCCAAAGAAGGTGATACTCCTGGATGGGATATCGAATACAAATCAGGTAATGGTGATCTAGTAGCAATCGAGGTCAAATCAACGACAGGAGCGAGATTTCCTTCAATCGAGATAACGGCTAATGAATGGTCGGCTGCTGCCAGGTTGCGACATAACTATCAATTGGTATTAGTGGCTAATGCTATGTCTGATGAGCCGGTATTGGAATTTGTTGAAGACCCCTTTGGGCTCTATCAAAATGGTGTAATGACGGCAGATCCAACTGTCTTTCGACTACAGCTTTCGGGTTAAAATCAATCATGAAGTCCATCATTGATGACCTTGAAGGTGGTCCACTTCTGGCCGGACTTGGTAAACCAAAGGTAAGCATCCGTGCCATCAAACGCCTGATCCGAGAAGCCCTTGCCGAGCTTGCTGAGTCTCCATTGGATGGCGAGGACTACAACCTTGTCGTTGATGCATTTGTCCGTCGTGGGTTGTCTTAGGTCAATGCTGTTTTGCGATCTCAACAACCCGGTGGCAGTAAGCGATGAACTCATCCGGAGACATGTCCCCCTTTGCGTCATTGGTCTGCCAGCTGACGATTTCAAAGTCAGGGACCGGCTCTGCTGCGACGTGATCAACGGTCGGCAGCATGGCGAAACGCCTCTTGTAGGCCGCTCTTTGAGCCTTGGCCTCGTCGTTTTTGTACTCGCCCAGAAGCTCTGGATCCAGCTTGGAACCGTCGTAGGGATCAAAGCCGTTGCAGCGATGAAATGCCTGATGGATGGCCTCTATCGCTTCCTTGACGCTGTATTTGCCATCACGCCTTTTGTCGCGCCTAGTGACTGCCACAGCCTTCCGCTGGATCAGTTCGCTGTACTTCTCATCGCTGAGCCCAACCCAGGCAGGAGCAGACCAGCCCACACCAACTCCATCCAGTCACTGGCATCTAGATAGCAATGCCAATCACTACTAAGCAGCAACCTGCCACCAGGACCGGCCGGGGTAGATCCATTGCAGCGCAGTCGATCTCAGCGAAAAAAGTGCTCAGGACCGGCCGCCCCGGTCTGCAGGGCAGATCCCCTGCGCTGCAGTCGATCTCAGCCAAAAACTGCCCACAACCTGCAGGCCACAACCTGCCACCCATGACTTCAGTCCTTACCCCGACGCATGGCATCAATGTCGTCCTTGATCAGCGACAGCTCAGCAGCAGCGTTCCGCTGATGTTTCCTGTCTTCGAGGTCTGGGTAAGCAGCCAGCGCCAGCAATGCGATGGGTCCAAAAAAGAGCCCTGCAAACATCCACATCGTGCGGTCATGGCCTTTCAAGCGGGCAATGTCTTCCGCCCAGAGAGTGCAGGCAATGCAAAGGGGAATAACCCAAATCAGCAGCCAGAACATCACCAGTCATTCACTGCCCTTTAGATAGCAATGGCACGCACCACCAAGGCAGAACGCAAACGCCGCAGGGAAGCTGCCCTGGTGAAGATCAGCGATGGGCATGGCTTCGCTGACACCGTGACGTTTGTGATGCAGGAGTGGGGGTGCTCCCGATCAACCGCCAGACGGGACGTGCACTGGGCCCATGGCGAGCTTCAACTGGGACTGGATGCGCACGATGCTCAGCACCTGGTGACCCATCTGTGCACCAGCCTTCAACGCATCAGCCTTAAGGCCGAATCCGACAAACAATTCAGCGCATCGGTCGGCGCGCTGCGGTTGCTGTACGACATCTTGTTGGCTCGGAAGCTGGACAACGAAGCCATCAGGGCAAGGCGCACTACCTGGGGTAACCGGCACGGCAACACCAAGTTCTGATGCGCACGTAATCGCGCACGGTGGGGCTAGTAGGGATTGCTCCTTTCAGGCTTTGACTGTTGATCGAGCGGCCTGAAGTCCTGCAGGTGTAGCAGGAACTCAGACATTCAGACGGACGCAGACATTGGCTCTGTCTGCATGGATCCACTGCAGCGCAACGGATCCGGCTGGTTCAGACGGACAGACACGGCTGAGGAAGTATTCCCCGGGGCCTCGGGGAGTTCCCTAAACCGTGTCTGCGTGTCTAAGGGCCCGAGGGCCCTATGCCTGACTGCGATCGGTGCAGACATTGAGTGATGTCTGCATGTCTAAGCCGCCAGCTCCTTGGTCCCCATGTAGGTGATGGACCGCTTCCGCAGCCCCTGCTCGCCGATGCCCATCTCCACCATCACCGGCACCAGATCGTTGAAATCCTGAGCAGCCAGGGAACGGATTTCATCGTCTCCTTTGCCCTTGATTTCCTGCCAAGTCATGGGGCGTTTCGCCTTGAGCGTGGTGGTCTGGATGTGCTGCAGGAGCTTGTTGGCACCAGCGTTACCTCGGCGCATCCTGATGGTCCCGGCAAAGCAGGCATCGACCATGCGGGTGGCCATCTGAATCCGCTCTAAGGGCACCTTCAGCACCTTCCCCTTGGTGTGGAAGACGTGCAGGACAACAGCGATGCGCAAGGCATGAGCCATGCCCTTGTTGAACATCGACTGCATGATCTGCGGCGTTGTCGGGTCAATGGCTTTCTGCAGGTACGGACGGAACCACGCATTGACGTGGGCCCTTGCCTCAGCCGTTAGCTCGTACACCTGGGGGTCTAGCTCGTAAAGCTCCAGCGCCAGTTCCCGGAGGAGTTGTCGAGCCTCGTCGTACTCCTGGCCCTCTGCCTCTGAAAGGTCGGAATCTTCCAGTTTCAGCAGTCGAGTCGGCATCACCGGGGTCAGCAGGCGACTCCACTTCCCGGCGTAATCGGTGGTCCCCATCATTTCGGTGAGGATCTCGGGCTGGATGCAGGCAACGAACGACAGCTTGCTGGCTGGGTAACTCATCACCCCATCGCCTCGGGTGCTTTTGGTTCGGCCTTTGCCGTCGAAGCACTCAAGGAACAAACCCATCGATGAGCCCCTGCCCTGCTTCATGTCGAGGACCATGCGCTCGAAATATTCCGACGCCTCGTCCTTGGCTAACAGCAGGGGCCGGTTGTCCTTGGCCTGACGGACGAAGTGAGCCACCAGGGCCTCGGGGGTGATGTCGCTGGTGACGCACAGCAACTCCATCGGGGGGCGTTTAGGCCGTCTCCCTTTAGGGAGGTTGAGGTGCGTCTCTAAAGCCTCCGCGTTGACCTTGGCCACCTCGGCTTTGACCAAGGCGAGCGGAAACTCCACCAGCTCGTCGAACACCGATGACTTGGTGGTCCCTGTGCGGGCGACAGGGCACACATACAGGTTCGCGGGCATCACCTTGGTCCGGTGATTAATGCCGGTGCCGAGCTTCAGAACTCCGCTCATTGCTGCGGCGAAGATCAGCGTTGAGCAGAGCGGATCAGATGGGTATGGCTCCATCAACAGCTTTAGAGCTGCCGCCAGATCTGCCGGTAGGGCCTCTTCAAAGGTGATCGGTTGCTGGATGGCATCCAGCTCCACATCACTGAGTTCACGTCGCTGGTGCTTGTCCAGAACGCTTTCCAGGGCCTCATTCATGGCTCCTCCACCCGTGTTGTTTGGCGTAGTGGAAGAGCGTTCCGGGTCCGATCTGTTCGCCCCCAGACCGAGCCACCTGCGGGATGTGCCAGCCGCACTCGCGCGATGGGCTGTGAGCCTCCATCAGATCGATGGCGACCTCCTCGCGGTAACCCTCCTCAGCACAGGCGGCGATCAGTCCCCACAGGATGTTCCGGTACTCGCTGTAGGTCCCGCTGCCCTCCACACGTCGTGGGATGCAGTCCAGCGCCTCTGCGATCTTGCGTAGGTTCCCGGGCGTGCGCGGGAACTTTCGCGGAGCCCGATTGCAGGGTTGCCGTGATGGCAACAGCGGCAAGGTTTCCTCGAAGAAAGCGGCGTCGTAGCGGTAGCCGGTGACGTTGATCACCTCGCTCACACCGTTGGATTCACCATCGGCGTTGATGTAGTGAGCACCTGCCATCCGCATCATGCGGTTTTTGCCTTTGCAGGACTGATCACACCCTGGGGCCGCAAGGTGGAGACGATCCAGCAACACCACCCAGCGTTCAGGCTCGATGGGGACGGTGAACACCCAGTAGAGGTGAACCGATCGCCCTTGGGTCAGCACCATGAAGGTCGGCTCTGGCAGGCCACACTCCCGCCAGATCACCAGCTGCTCTTCGATGCTCATGTGATCGAACTCGATGAACAGGCAGGTGCAGGCGGTCACGTCGTCCGCCTTGGTGCCGTTGCCGACGTTCGGCTGGAGGTAGATGCCGAAGCCTTTGTTGTTGTGCTCTTGAGCGCGCTCTAAATCTCGGGAGAAGTTGGCGTTGATGGCTCCACCGCGTCGTCCCTTGTGGGGGATGAAGCGCAGGTTGGTGCATCTCTCGTCGAGCCCGATCAGGTCGAGGTGTAGATGGGCTTGGGCGGCATCGAGAACCAGGTGCGCACGTTTTCGCGCACGTCTCCCCCTTGGAGGGGAACTTTTTTCAGTCGTGCCAGTTGATAAGCGTGCTGTGACGCACTGCTCGGCGAGCAGGACTTCCCCTAGCCTTGGGTTACGCGGACCCTGGCTGGCGCAAATTGTGTCAGCCATTTTTTATGCCTCTTGATGCTGCCGAAGTGCCTCTGCACCTCTGCGGTGGATCATCCCGAGGCGATTGAATGTGGCCCTGCATTCATCGACATCCCACTGGATTGCCGAGCGGGTGGTTTGTCCAAGGACATAGTGCTTTCCGTTCAACAACGGACCACCCTTTTCTTGCATCTGCATCTTGAGGTGACCGGCACTGATATTCAGCAAATGCGCGGCCACGGCTGTCTTAAACAGCCGTTTAGGTTCTTCAGGCACGGGGAAATTCCTCCGAACGATTGTTGGGAAATCACGTGTCTTCAGGCGCTACCTGGGATGAATCCCAGGGCCTCGGGTACAGGAACTCGGTGCGATCAAAATTGCGCTGCCAGTTCCCTCCCTTAGCAGACTGGGTGATAAATCCAGCCCTCCTTTGTTGGTTGTCCCTGGTCACACTGAGGACATGCTCAGTGAAGCCCGCTCCGAAGAGTCAGCAATCGGGTGTCAACCTCCTTCGACGATCTAATTAGAGCAGAACTTGCAAGATTGTTCAACAGGATTTACTACCATCCCTGGTGTCAAAATCTTTTTTAACTGGCACAATCCCCTGCATAAGGGGTACAGAAGGGCAGCAATCAGCTGCATTTCATGCACAGATTGGGGTCATTCCGTGTGCTCTCTGCACCATCGGTCCCGCCTGGACTTCAGGCAGCCGCTGCACATGCAGGTGAAGTCCTCCTTCGCGCCGATGCCAGAACCTGGCGCACCTTCGATGCCCCACCGCGTGTGGAGTGTGAACCGGTAGATCTCGGCCAACTCTGCATCGCTGGGCATCGTCATGACTTCACCGCCTCGTTGAACCGTTGCGCCTCTTCGCGGGTGGTTTCGGTGTCCGCCCACATGCCGTAGTGCCGAACATGCGTCGCGACGTTGTGCCCGAGCAGCTGGCTGATAACTCGGATCGGCAACCTGTTTGCGCCGAACGCGCTTCTGAAGGCGACAGCATGCCGCAAGCTGTAAACGCTCAGCTCTGGCTGGGCCGCGATCAGGTTCTGCCAGTGCTCGAATCGCTTCAGTTGCTGCGCCACCTCCTTGCCAACGGCTTGGAATGAATCGGTGGGGTTGGGGTGCTTCGGATCAATGACCCGCGCGATTTGATTTCGGACTGCTTTTGGCAGCTTCACCAGACCGCTCTCGAACAGGTCCAGGGCCCGCTGGCCTTCGCGATTTCTGCCTTCGATTTCCAAGGGCATGATCAGCCTTCGCTTCGCTGGCTGGCTCATCGTTTTGCTGTTCCTCTTGGTGCCCGCCACCGACGCTTCACCGTTCACCACCTGCAAAGTTGCAAGCTCGCTGGGCCGACAGCCCGTGTAACCCAGCACGGCGACGCAGAGCCACAGGTCCTTTCGATCTGCTGCCAGCAGGGCATCCAGTAACCCCGTGAACTGATCGTCCTTCAGCGCCGGGGTCAATTTCTCCTGGGCCGTCTGCAGGGATTCGCCTACCAGTTCCCGGATGATCTCCTTGTCTGGTGGCAGGTAACGCCGCGGGGCCCCGCAGCGTTCAACACCCCACTTCAAAAACGCACAGGCATCACCAAGGTTTCGGCGGCGACCATCGCCACCCGCTTCCATTCCGGCTTGCGTGCCTGATTCCTCGCCCATCACGCCGAGGAACCACATCTCCTTGTATCTCTCCAGAACGGCCTGGCCTGTTCTTGGCTTGGGCTTCGATTCGATGCAAGCCAGTGTTCGTTCAACCCGCCGCCTCCATTCCGAACGGCTGCTTGATCGCTGCCCGGCTTTCGTCGCCAAGAACTTCTCGGCAATCGTTTTCCAGGCCGTAGCGGTTCCCTTCTTGCCGGTGGTCTGAGCTGTTTCAGATTCGAGGACGTCAGGGTTGATTGCCGCTGCATCCTTCAGCGTCATCTGTGGGTTGGATTCCATCTGCTCAGAGATGGCCACCACCCGGTTCAGGATTTTCGTTCCGTTCTTGGAGTCCCACTCGAACGGCAACATCACCGAGGAGCGGCTGCCGTCCTCTGGATCACGGCGAGTCAGCTTGACCCGCCCAGAGCTGTAGCCCTCGGATCGCTTGTGGCAGCAGATGGTCCAACCAAGGCCCACCTCTTGCTTCAGCTGCTGCTTGATCAGTTCATCCCAGGGCTTTCGTGCCATTGACCTCCTGCCTTGGCTCCGTGCGCAATTCCGTGCGCAGAATTCATACATGATCTAGCAAGGGCTTGCAAGAAGCGTGCGCTGTCTTCCTTGAGATCGCAATGAGAGCCTAAATGTGCTCTAGTGTTGGCCTGGGTTTGACGTTGTTGCCAACTCTGCGCACGTCCTACATGGCATGCAGGGGGTCAGGAGTTCGAGTCTCCTTGGCTCCATTCTTTGAAGCCCAGTCTTTGACTGGGTTTTCTTGTATCTGGGTTTTGTTGCACAACCAGTCTCAAGGCTGCTTAGGGCGTTTTTTAGGGCGTTTCGTTCCCTGCCCCCTAGGACACCATGGCTGGTCTCAGTTTTCGCCCTAGGGATTTAGGGCGCTTTGCTGTTGGCGCGTTCGTTTTGCCTTCGTTGGGCGCTCACCATGGGGCGTCCCTGCGTGATCCAGGGGGTGCCAGTCCGTCGCGTTTCCTGTAGAAGGTTCTTGTACACGTCCACCAGAAGGACCCAGAAGACGCGAAACGCCTCACCCATAGGCCGTTAGTACGAACTCGACTGAGTGGGCTCCTATAGGAGTCACCTCCATGTCCACCCCCGCTACGGCGACCACTTGGTTGCCAACACCGAAAGCAGCAGAAGCGTTGGGTTGCTCGCCGAAGCACTTACGAGCACAACGTGACGTATGTGGTGGCTTTCTCGACGCCACTGTTCATTGGGCGTACGGCCCAACGTTGAACAGTGCGATCACCTGGAACGTCGAGCTGGTGCGTGAAGCGTTCCACCGGCGTGGTGTTTGTGCTCGGAAAGCAACTATTGGAGCACAATAGATATCAAATAGCGAGGAAATAATCATGGTTGTTTCTGCATCACTGGTTATTATTTGTGTAACAGATTTTTCTGTCGCGCAAAAGATGTCGGTCCAGACATTCGCTAGGCACGAGAAACACAATGGTCCGATGAATGCTGTGCTACACGCGCGGTTTCCTGAGCCGATTGTGTCGTTCGTGAAGACCACTGCACTCGTTGAAGGTGTTAGTGACTCGACGGTTCTTCGCTTTGCCCTGGAGCAGTGGGCAACAGCACAGGGCTTCTCCGAACACTGCTCATAAAAGAAGGCCACCGCTCACAACGGTGACCTCTCTTTGAACACAAAGCCCCGCAGCTTTCTTGTTCTTTACACCTGCATTTTAATGGCTCACACAGCTAAAGACGCTTCTCGGTTCCTTACCGAGATTGAACGGCTTAAGCCGCTCGAAAACCTTGTCCGCTTGATTCCTACCGGTGGTGGCAAAGAAGGCAAAGCTCCGCTCATTGACGAGTGGAATAAGCACCCCGGCTTCATAGTTCAAGAACTACAAGAACAGTTCCCGTATGCGAAGTCTGTTGGGGGCATCACCAGGCCTCTGCTTTGCTTCGACTTGGATGGCGAGTCTGCTGTGAATTACGCGGTCATGCACGGCCGTGATCCTGATTACGTCAACACCTGGCGCATCAATAGAACCACCGACCCAAACCGTTTCAAGCTGCTGTTCTTGCCCAATGAAGAGCAGTTAGCGCAGCTGCCAGACGGTCAGATCACCAATACCCATCGAACTAAGCAACCAATCACTCGGGAAAACGAATACGGCAAAAGGGAAGTTGTCGCAAAGGGTGAGGCGGAAGAAATCTTCTGCCACCCAGGACGCCAAGTCATCGTTGCGGGTGCTCACCCAGCAAGTGGTGGACATTATTTCTGGCCCAATGGGTCTGGACCTGAAGCGTTGTCAGCACCGCCAGCGGAATGGTGGGGTCACGTCCTTACGTTGGCGCGTGACTACCCACACCCAGCTGTAGGAGCAGACAAAACTGTCAGCACCAGTCGCTTCGCCAGGGGGGATTGGCAACGGCTTGAACATTGCCCTATCTGTAGCCGGGGCCCTGACGACAACCCTCTTTGCCAGATCCACAGTGATGGTCGAACACTGCGCTGCTTCTTAGGTCAGACGTTTAGTCCGCCAACAAACCTTGAACCCGGTGAGCTGGTGCCCGGTACTGATTGGGCGTTTAGCCGTGTCAGTTCCAGCGGTTGGGGTGAGTTCCTCACATTCGTGAAGGACAAACCCAGTCGTTACCAGCAAGTCAAGTTCATGCTGCGGGGGCGGACCAATGGCAACTGACCTGGTGCTCGTTGACCAACTTCCGCTGGGGTGGATCGACGACAACGAAGAGGATCGCTTCCGCCTTGAGATTGGTGATTTGGTCAACCTCCTGAGTAGACAGCTCGGCAATCGTTGGCGGTTCAACCAGCTCTCAAAAAAGATCGAGCTTGACGGCAAGCCGATTCCAGTCTTTGAGCTGGAGAACTTGTACTGCCATCTGTCTCAACGTGGTTTCACCATCTCCAAAGAGAAGGCGATTGACGCCGCCAAAGCCGCAGCAATGGCGCACTCTTTTCATCCTGTCGTTGAGTATCTGGATCGTGTTGCCTCTGACGAAAACATCGTTCCTGCTGAACTTGACCAGTTGGGGTCGCTTTTCTGGGACACCCAAGATCCGCTTTACGACGCCATGATCCGTAAAACGGTAATTGGCGCGGTTAAGCGGGCCTATGAACCTGGCTGCATGTTCCGCACTTGTCTTGTCTTTAAAGGCGGCCAGGACATCGGAAAGTCAACCAGCATCAGAGTTCTTGCCAGTCCTGCGTGGTTGACCGACACAGCGCAGGACAAGCATGAGGATTTTCTCCTCGCTATCCACGGTTGCTGGATTTATGAGCTGGCCGAATTGGACAGCATCACCAGCAAAAAGGAGGCAGGTGCCTTGAAAAACGACCTCTCCTCTCCCAAAGACGACATCCGTGTTCCATACGGACGAGCGCATGACACGTTTGCCCGTCAGAGCATTTTTGCCGGCACCAGTAATCGAGATGATTTCCTCCGTGATGAAACGGGTGCCTCTCGGTTTTGGGTCGTCGAGCTTCCGCACAATGCCGATGATGGCTTTGTGATTGATTTGGATCGTCTGCGGGCTAACCGTGATGCGATCTGGAAGAGTGCTGTTCTGGCATACCGCGACGGTGAAGAGCCGCGCTTATCGCAAGAGCACCAGGCTGAATCCAATCGGCGCAACCTCGGCTTTGAGTTGAAACACCCTTGGGAGGACTACCTCGCTGATTGGTTGCATAACCTTCTGCCCCACATCAAAGAGTTCACCGCCGAAGAGGCTCTGAACATGTCAGGTGCTCTTGGGTCGGCTTATGACATGGGTTGGGGCCATCCTTATCCAGCGTTGCCGTACAAGGACAGCGTTGAGGTAGGGAAAATTCTGCGTCGCTTGGGTTGTACGCAGGACAAGCATCCAAGACGTCGAACGATTCTTGGTCAGTCCAAGCGTCGTCGCTGGTGGCATCCCCCCGACACAAGTGGCACAGGACAGTGAGTTAACCCTGTGTCAGCTCAAACCACAGCAGCGGCAGCGGGTTCGGGCGATCTGGCACAAGGCACTAGTGATTCTTTTAAAAAGAGTCACCCCCAAGAGAAACAGCTGACGCTGCCGCACTGATGGGCAAATCACCTGTGCCACCTGTGCCAGATGACCGGCCAGATAACCGAGAAGCCAAACGGGATTGGGCATGGAGGATGCCGCTCGAACCACTTGCACTGAAAATTCGCGTTGTCCAAGCCGCGTTTCTCCACAGGAAAAGGCCTCTGCTCTGGAACTTGGCCGCCGGTAGAACGAAATAGATGCCTCAACCCTCGTGGATCACAGTCGAGAGCTGCAACGAATGCTGCAGCGCGCGCAGCAAATCCGACTGGCGCGATCAAGGCCACCACTCTGGTTCGTCACCGGTGTATTCCGCGGCGAGGAAGTACCAAAACCACCGGAGGGGGTGGAAACGTTTCAACCGTGGATCGTTGTGCGTATCGATGGTGAAAGGCCAGCCGATGACAAAGGCACTCCAGAAGGCAAGCTCTACTCTCTCTAAGGGCTTGAGTCCTGAGGTTTTGGATGAGATTATTCTCATATGACTGATCTAGCTGACCAAGTTCGCGAGAACAAGGCAAGCTCCCCAGAGCCATCCATCGGATTTTTATATGTAATTACACATAAAAATGCCAATGAAATGGTGAAAATCGGCATCACACAAAGACCCGAAGCTCGCATGAGAGAGCTTGATGCCGAAACCATTTGGGCACGAGTCCTATGTTTTGATCCAAGACGTCAAGAACAAGAACTCCATAAACACTTTTCCGGAAAACGCCTTCCAGGGACAGAGTGGTTCCAAATCAAGCCAGGAAGTAAAGAATTTAAAGTCTTGCTGAACAAGGTTGAAAAAATCGGTAAAAGTGCCATGGCTTTATGCACTTTGAACAATAATGAGACAGTGCTTGATCAACTGCAACGAATTACAAGCCTTGAAAAGAGGTGTGAGGAGTTAAGGCAGGAAAATGCTTTGCTTCAAAGCAGCAAAAGCAAATATCTGCAAGAACGCAAAATACTGAAGGACAGGATTCAAGATTTAGAGGGGCAAAGCAATAATGAAGCCAAGCACTGGCATAACAGTACGAACTGGAACGTGGCAAGAGGATCTACACGGAATCGACTGTTCATGATCTCAAGCTTCATATCAAAGCGCTTGAAGGGAGGCTGAGCTCATTTCTTGATTAAGTTAAAAATATTCAATAGTGTTTTACAGGAGCCTTGTACCTTAGAGCTATTAAGCAAAGGAAGCAGCGGCAGCCTCACGTTGAGCTGGCGTCACTTCGAGATAACGCTGGAGCGCTGCCATCGACTTGTGCCCAGACAGCGCCATAAGCACCCTCAACGGCACTCCAGCATTGTGGGCACTAGTTAGAGCTGAACGCCTAAAACTGTGGCTTGAGACGCCTTCTAGTCCCGATTCAGCGGTGGCCCTTTCAAGGGCATCCATAAAGCTGCGCGTACTCAGGCAAGAACCTACAAATCTGCCTGGCACGAGATAGTCGTCAGCCACAGGTTCACGACCCTGCCGCACCACCCAAGTCACTTTCCAAGAGCGCAGGGCTTCCCACAGCTGCGGCGTAACCGGCACCGACCGACTGGCCAGCTTTCCTTTGGTGATTCCGCGCTGGAACGTGACGGCAGATTCCGAAACCATGCCCCATGTGAGCTGCGTTGCCTCGCCAATGCGGCAGCCAGTACGGCGGCAAATCTCGGCAACGATCTTGTGATGCTGCTAAGGCAGCTTTGAAATCAATAAATCGAGCTCATCGGTGCTCAACACACGCGACTGCCCGTGTCGGTTGGACTTCATTGTTTTAGTTTTGATTAGCCAAGAACGTTGTGCTGGTCAGCCACCGCGTCTTATCTTTATTTTACGCGGTGTTCCTGCCTGGCTATCACAAAAGATCAATGATCTTTACTGACTATTTCTTATGCACTTTGCATCTAAGATGACACTTACTGTTATTGGCATCGCTGACTGCTTAGGGGGGTAGGGTTCGGGTTTTGGATGTTATAAGCAGCCTCCAGGGAACCTCCTGAAATAGAACTAATTCTCGGTAGTTCTAATGTAGCACAGCCGCTAGATAAAAACACTAGGTAGTATTTAATAAAGCGCATCTGGTCGAGATGAGTGCACCCTGGAGCACAACAATGGACGAGTAGATCGTCCTCTCGCGTTGCAACCGGGTGGCAGAACAACTGTTCAGCAGAGATCGACATGCAGCAGATGAATTTGCAAGGCTCGCATATCAACGCTGGATGCTCGAAGGCGTCACGCCTGAGCAACTACGAGACCGCAGGGCTCCTGGCATGAGCGACCAGCGAAGGCTGCACAAATGGAAGCAGCTGAAAGCCAAAGGTTTAATCGCTGGAGCGTGATGTCTAACCACGAAATCAACCGCTATGACGCAATCCCGCCGCACATCATCAAAGCCCTGACCCTTTGCGCTAACGGATCCACTTGGGCTGATGCGGCAGCAGCTGTTGGCATCAAGGCACCATGCCTTCGCAAGTGGTACCGAGACCGCAGGGCTGAAGAGTTCATTGAATCGCTGGTACGCGAGAACCTCAATGTCGCCAACAATCTTCTGACATCTGCAGCACCACGCCTCGCGGATGAGCTGATCCAGATCGCCCTGGACCCCAATGTGAAGGCCTACGCAAGAACGCAGGCCATCAGCGAGAGCTTCAAAATCTTGCGTGAGAATGTCTTGGAGGCTGAGCAGCGGCGGCAGCTACAAGAGATCCGGCAGACACTGCAATCCCTAGAGGGCAACGGTAAGCAGGCAATCGATGTTTAACCCTGCCGATTCTCCAATGGACAAAAGTATTTAATTTGATCTGCACGAGTGATTTCTTACTTGCTCCAGAAATGTTGAGCATCACCGTGGATCGGGCTTATTTCAAGTGGATGATCTGAGGAACCCCTCCAGTGAAAGCAACGGTCGGCTTGAAAGTGAGCTCATGGTGCGTTGACACCTCACGACTCATTATGTAGAAATCAGTAGGCCCGTCTGATTTCTGAGCGCATGACACTGTCAGCACCCGTTATCAATTCAGGGTCCAGCACGGTCACCAACGACTCCAGACCCACCTTCATAGGCACTGCAGTAGCTGGCACCACCGTTGAGCTCTTTTCGGGTGGCAGCTCCCTAGGGACGACGACGACTGATTCGAACGGTAGCTGGAGTTTCACTGTTCCAGATGGCTCTGCACTTACCGATGGCTCCTATGCCATCACCGCTACGGCCACTGATGAATCAGCAGATCTGGCTGCAATTTTAAAAACCACTCCCATCTCCCCTGCCTTTCCAGGCCGCACAAGCCAGGAAATGAGGAATAACTACGCCTTTGCGGCACTGAAAGAGGACGGCTCTGTTGTTTCATGGGGTGATTCTGACTATGGCGGTGACAGCAGTGCCGTTAGCGCGGATCTCCAATCCGGTGTCACGCAAATCTTCTCCAATGAGTATGCCTTTGCGGCACTAAAAGAGGACGGCTCTGTTGTTACTTGGGGTAGCTCATGGGCTGGCGGTACTAGCAGTTTCACAAGCGGTAAACTATCCTCAGGCGTCAGTCAGATCTCCTCCACTCAGACCGCCTTCGCGGCATTGAAAGATGATGGCTCCGTTGTTGTCTGGGGTGAAACACTCACCGGCGGTGTCATAGATAGTGGCATCAATCATAAATTCGGTGTAACGCACATCTTCTCCAACTCAGGCAGCTTTGCGGCACTGAAAGAGGAAGGCTTCGTTTTCACTTGGGGCGATTCCAACCGTGGCGGTGACAGCAGTGCCGTTAGCGCGGATCTCCAATCCGGTGTCACGCAAATCTTCTCCACTTACTCCGCATTTGCAGCACTTAAAGAGGATGGCTCCGTTGTCACTTGGGGCAGTTCTAATCACGGCTCTGATAGCAGTGCTGTTAGCGCAGATCTCCAATCCGGTGTTATTCAAATCTTCTCCAATTACCACGCATTTGCGGCACTGAAGGAGGACGGCTCCGTTGTTACTTGGGGTGATTCTAACTATGGCGGTGACAGCAGTGCCGTTAGCGCGGATCTCCAATCCGGTGTTACTCAAATATTCTCCACGGATCGGGAATTTGCGGCACTGAAAGAGGACGGCTCAGTCGTTGTTTGGCCTAATGACTCTCATGGAGATAAAACCAGCGATCTGCAGTCCGGTGTCACGCACATCTTCTCCAACCCATTCAGCTTTGCGGCACTGAAAGAGGACGGCTCGGTTGTCACATTTGGTTCGTCGCCGTTTGGTGGCGATAGCAGTTCCGTCAGCACGGATTTGCAATCAGGTGTCACGCAAATTTTTTCCACTGACTACGCTTTTGCCGCACTGAAAGAGGATGGCTCCGTTATCACTTGGGGGGATGAGGGGGCCGGTGGTGACAGCAGTTCCGTCAGCGCGGATCTGCAATCCGGCGTCATGCAACTTTCCTCGAATTGGAAAGCCTTTGCGGCACTGAAAGAGGACGGTTCTGTTGTTACTTGGGGTGATTCTAACTATGGCGGTGACAGCAGTTCTGTTGACGCGGATCTGCAATCCGGCGTGGTGTCCCTTGCGGATCCATTCCAAGATGACCGCTTGGTCATGGAAGTACCTTCCTCGGATCCTTCCCCTGCTCTTGATCTCACCGTCGATACGATTGCTCCTTTCTTCACATCAGCGGATTTAGCATCTTCCATTGATGAAAATAGCGGCGCAGGTCAAGTCATCTATACCGCCGCGACATCAGACACCTCCTCTGTCGTCTATAGCCTTAAACCAAATAATAATGACGACGCTTCCTCGTTTTCGATTCAAGGACAAACGGGACAGGTTTCCCTCAACGACGATCCCGACTTCGAAACGAAACCTTCCTATTCTTTTGTTGTTATAGCAACCGATTCTGCAGGCAATGTCTCTGAACAATCTGTTTCATTAGCCATTAATGACCTGCAAGAGGTTCCAGCCGAAAGCTATGAATTGCCTGATACCAAAAATGATATCGGAGGAACCAAGGGCGATGACATCTTGACTGGCACCAATAAGTCTGATTATATTTTTGGGAAAAAAGGTGATGATGTCCTGGAAGGATTAAATGGCAGTGATTTAATTCGAGGTGGCGGAGGAAGGGACACCCTTAAGGGCTCTAATGGAAATGATTATCTGAATGGGTCGAAAGGTCGAGATGTCCTCATCGGCGGTGCAGGTGCTGATGTATTTAAGAACTCCAAGGGGCTTGACCTTGTTGAGGACTTTAGTCTTGAGCAAGGAGATAGAATCGCGCTGCCTAGGTCTGGAAAATATCAAATCATTGAAGATGACAACGGCGTGTTGATTAAAACTCACTCTAAGAGAGGTATTCTCCTTGAAGGCCTAGAGCTCAGTGATGTCATGGCTGTTGGTATAGATCTATTTGTTCAACCTGTTTAGTGCAGGGATTCGATTGATGTGTTCCTCCTAGTAAATAGTATTGTGCCGTTATAGATTGCACTATCTGGAAGAGGGTTTCATCTTTTTGCTTTTTGCAGTTTCAGGTCGCATTGGCAAGCTCGCCAACAGCTCGACGTACTGACTCCTTGGTGTCCTCGTCAGTGGTCCATTGGCCGTAGTGCTTCTGATGGGTTTTGACGTCGTGTCCCATCAAGTTGGCTAGGTCTCTCACTGGAACAGCACGTGTGTAGTACTTGGCTCCCCGCCAGGCATACCCGTGGCGAAGTGAGTACGGCACTAACCCGTTGGTTTCTGCCTGGAGCGATTGCCAGTAGGGATGTCGATCCAGGTACTGACGAAAAGCTGCGCCACAGGTTTTGAAGTCTTTGGCGTTGGCGATGGCCGTTGGAAGCTTGACCAAGCCAGAGGCGTAAAGCTGCAAGCAACGAGCTCCTTCGCCGGGAAGCTCTTGCAGATCCAACGGTTGGAGCAATCGCGGCTTCTTTGGGTTCTTTGCCATTTGCTTGTTGCGTTTGACGTTGCCTGCCTTCAGCTCACCGTCTTCAACCTTGAGAGCCATGAGCTCTGATGGTCGTAATCCATAGAGACCCACAAGGGCGACGGCAAGTCGCAACTCGGGGTTGTCGTCCAAAGACAGCAGCAGTCCATGAAGCTGCTCTGGCTTGATTGGAACGGTGTCGGGGTTGGGGTCTTCTCGTTGCCCAACCAGCAGAGCCATCTCTTCTTTGTCTGGCGGCAACCACTGCTGATCTGCGCTACATCGTTTGACGGCAAAGGTCAGTAGGCGGGCAACGTCAGAAAGATGCCGCTTACGGCCAGAGCCACCAGGAGCAAGATTTGCCAGATGCTCCACTGCATACGCCGCGAGTAGCGCTCTTCCATCCTTTGGTGCTCGCTTGGGCTTGGCAAGCAGCTTCAGGGCATTGGTGATCTTGTATCGCTCATCTCTGTCGTAAGTGGTTTGCTTGCAGCCACTGTTCAGTCGGAATTGCTCGTAACGCGCGGCAATTTCATCCCAATCCAACTGACCTGGAACGGCTTCGGGGACAACCCCTACTAAGTCGTACGTCTCAGCCATGGAAAGGCCAAGGTCACCCATGCGTTGGCGTAGCTCGATGACAAGCGCCAAAAGTTTTGTTTGGCTGCTGGATCGCCACGGCAATTGAGTCGTGACTGCTTGCTTCCCTAGCCCAGGGAGAACACGCACCAATTTGATGCGTTCCGACTGCTCTTCAAGCCGCCATCCCTTGCCGTGCTCACGCCGTAGCATTGTTCGGGTGTCATCGATCCAGGTGGTCTTTGGCACTGAGCACCTGCACCAACTGCAGGGTGTCGGAACTGCGCCCTAGCTCAGTGCTTTTTCTAGGGCGTTTTGTTTCGCGCTGGTGCGTCATTCAAGGCGTTCGGGGCCCACAGCGAAATGGAGGCAAAATGCGCCTTGCTATTAGACATGCTGAATCTTTTGCCGCCATGCAGGACGCGATCGCATAACCGCGGCCGTTGCCTGCTCTAGTGCAGATGGTGCCCGGGGGAATGCAGAACCTTAGGGTTTTTTTGACGAAGATTTCTTGCTAGTCTATATCTGACTTCAAGTGGTCAGATGAGGCGTGCTACTGGAAGAAAGACAAGAAGTATTACGTCAACATCAGCACGTGTGAATAATTTGTTTGAATTCAATAGATCCATTGTACCTCGTGGAGGCAGGGCTTCTAGTCTGAAATTAAGGCAACGCAAAAATGGTTCGCATGTGATCAAGCTCTTTCAGGATGTCAATAATGATGGGCGTGTTTCCAAGAGCGAATTGATTTATAAAGGCCTGAGCAGGGTTAAGCTTAAAGGTGATGATTTGACTAATTTTAAGGGACAGGTTCGTCTTGAGAAAAGCATGCACCGCTGCGAATGGATTTCTGCTAAGTATCCCAAAGAGTTGATAGCATGCACAAGAGAGTTTATTCCAACAACTTATTCTTGTCTGCTCGTTGATGACAGTGGGGCTCCGTTCAAGTTTGATGGTATCGCTGCTTTTGCTGCAGATACAAAATTTCTTTAGGGTTTTATTGGGGTATAGTGTTGATTTTCGGGATCCTTTCTTTTGGTCTCAATCTCTGCGATCTATCCGAATAATTTGTTATTCACCTAGGCACAGCATTTGTTGAGATGATCACTTCGTCCAGCCATGATTCTGGGTTGGAGATGTTCCCCATGCACAAGCGCATAGGTACGGCGACTGCGTGTTGATTCGGCGCTGATAACGCCGACAGCGTGACCGAGTCAACCGGCACGATTGGCACGATCTTGATCAGTCCTAACATCCTTAGTGCTTACATCAAGTTCCCACGCCTCACGGAGCTGTAGTCGATGCCGGACATTGAGTAGCAGTTTCGCGCTGACTTCGTTGCCTCGCTGGCCGATGCGATCGATACAGCTGCCATCAACGGTTCTGGCAGTAGCAGCCAACCCATTGGCGCCCTGAACATCGCAGGTATTGGCTTGGTAGCCGTCGGTACAAACTGTTTGGCCTCGACGCTCGATCATCTCCTCGACCTCAACCAAGAGGTCGCTGTAGATAACGCTTACGTTGCCACCTTTGGCTTCCTTACGAACGCAAAAGTCGAGTCCGTTCTTGCCAAAGTCAAGGACTCGCAGAGACAGTACCTTCTTAGCCCTTATGGAGCTGAACTTGGCCGTAGCCAAATTGCAGGGCGGCGTCTTGAGGTCAGCAACAACGTCCCCTCAAATCTCTCGAAGAGCGCAGGGACCAACTTGTCCGCTGTCATTTACGGGAACTTTGCAGATCTGCTGATCGGCATGTTCGCCCAGCTCGAGATTCTGGTTGATCCCTACACCGACTTGGCCAAAGGCACCGTGGGCGTCCGTGCCCTGTAGTCGATCAACATCGCTGTTCGTCACCCTGAATCATTCGCTGCCATGCAGGACGCGATCGCATAACCGCGGCCGTTGCCTGCTCTGGTGTAGTGCTGCCCGGAGGGATGTAGACCCCAGACTCCTTGGTTTTTTTGACGAAATAGGATTTTCTGCCAAGATGGGCCTCTATATGATTGCTCAGATGAAAGGTAAAGGTGCTACTGGAAGTAAGATAAGAAGTATTAAGTCAACATCAGCACGAGTTGATGATTTATTTGAGTTCAACAAATCCATCGTTCCTCATGGCGGGAAAGCCTCCACTTTGAAACTAAGGCAACGCAAAAATGGTTCGTATGTAATCAAGCTCTTTCAGGATCTCAATAACGATGGGCGTGTTTCCAAAAAAGAGATGATTTACAAAGGCCTGAGTAGGGTCAAGCTTGAAGATGACCATTTGACTGATTTTAAGGGACAGGTTCGTCTGGAGAAAAGCATGCACCGATGCGAGTGGATCACTGCTAAATATCCGGATGAACTGATTTACTGTACGCTGGAATATATTCCGACAACTTATTCTTGCTTGCTCGTGGATTGCAGAGGCGCGAGGTATAAGTTTGAGGGCATCGGTAGTTTTGCTGCAGATCCGAATTTTCTTGTGGGTGTTATTTGAGAATAGCTTTGATTTCAGGCTCCTTGTTGGCTCAATCTCTGCTTTTATCCGAATGCTCGTTATTCATCTATCTTCAACAATTAAGCCTGCTTTGGCCTGCCGCGGCTCTTCCTCGCCAATTGATCAAGGTTTCTGAAGATCCTTGGGCTCTGCTCAAGGTCAGGGCTTCTTCTCTCATGGGCTTGACTCGTGAGTTTTCTTAGATAAAAAAACTGAGTAAATTTCTACTGATTGAGCGAGCTAGAAGCCGAAGTTGTCAAAAGTTTTAAATATCATGCTCTGAGTTGCATCTGTATACATTGAGTTTAATATTTCGCTATAAGTCGATCTTCCACGAAAACTTTGCTATAAATCTTATAGCTTTGAACTGTAACTGACGCGGGGGGATGTCAAATACCAGTCGGTCTTTTTGATGATTGAAATCCTAGACGACGACAAAGGCCTCTTGATCTGAGTCGATCAAGAATTTGTCACGCCCTTTGCCTCCGATGAGTCTTTTCTTTGATCCGGTACTTGCATAAAGAACGTCATCTCCTTTTTTGCCTTTCAACCGATTGGACGCGTTGTTCCCGATCAGCAGGTCATCACTTTTCCTTCCCGTAGCATTTTCTATCACGCATAATCCTGCGGATACACCAAAATCATGGCCATTCCAGTCATGGGAAATGGTGAATCCCCCATGCACCCCCCTGACCCGGCTTACGTAGTCACCTGCAGGCTCAGAAGAATCCAGTGTGGCGTTGCGAAGGTCTATCGAAACAGGTCTCTTGGCGTGTGAACCATCAATGCGGTCGATCCCGCCGGTATCTCAAATGCATTGCCAGCCAATTCCCTCCTGATTTTTTAGAGGCAAACGGTAGACGTCATCCTCAGTGGCCGTTTGATCGTTGATGCCATACATCCACTGCAATGCAGCCACATCGAGAGCTCCAGGAGATTGCAGAAAGCCATTGGACTCTTTACGTTTTGGTACCAAGCCATTTCGGGCCCCCTTATCGACATAACTTAGTTGCGTCCAAGGGTGGGAATTTTGGCCGAACTCGCCAGCATCCTTGAACTCGTCCGACTTGCCAGTAAGGCCTGGAAAGCGGGGCTCCCCATGTATACCTCTGTCGTGTGGGTGCTTCAGTCCAACCGCATGACAGATCTCGTGTGGAAAGGTTACGCCGTGAAAACTACCTGACGCAATCGAGTTTTTGAAGCTGCCATCCTTGTTTTGATAGGTAGACCAATTGATGGCGACCAACCCTTCATCGGGATCACTTCCCGGGGTGTAAGCAAAGCCATAGCTGCCCTCGGAGTTGCGACGGTCCAGGTTGTAAAACCAGATCTCAACCTCGTCATCGTTGTCGTCGCCACGATTGATGAACTGAAGACCACTGACGTTGGCAATCGAATCCATCGCTTTTTCCATCAGCTGGCGCTCCGCATGGCTCCAGCCCCAGGAGGGGTATCCGCCGAATTCTCCCCTCGGCTTATCACTGGTGTCGCTGATAAAGGTGAATCCAACAGCAGGATTCTCTACGGTCGTCCCCCATCGGTAACCATCTGTAAGCCCATCAATCCATTGATTGCCTGATTGGGGCACCAATACAGGAGATTTGTAGCCGTTGTCTGCTCTACTCATTTGTCTGTCATCACGGGTGGTAGGGGTTTCTACTTTTTTAACAAATGAGATGGCACGGTGGTCAGTACGGGATATTTGGATGAATGTGACCACACTCGGAATTGTCTTAATGAGGATGTTTCATTGGATAGAAGGAAGCTGAAAAATTTACTTTCAATTATTCGCGGTTCGAAGTCGTTTTGTTGATCTTTGCTTAAGTTAGGTTGGATTCGCGAAGAATCGTAGACTTCTCTGAATCGATGATGCTAGAGATATAACAATCGCTGTTTTCTGGAATGAACCAAGCCCTGTAGTAGGCGCCATAGCACTTGGGAAGTTCACAAAAATCCATGGGAATATGCCAACTGATGTAGTTGATGTCAAATCTTCCCGCTTCAAAAGACTTAAAGCATTTGTGCTCATTGGGCTTCAATTTGGTTGTCGACAGCAACTCATCTGTCCTTCGGTTGAAAATTGTATCGCCGTCGTCAACGAAGATTTTCAGTCGTCTTGAGCGATTGATTCTAAAAAAGCCTGTAATTTGTTTATCAACGTCTGCGTGGGCTTCGTCGAGAGTGAATCCTTCGCGCCTCCATACGCGAAAGCCTTCCCAATATCCTCGAATTCGACGTTTTTTGTTTCTTCGCCTGATCTTGAATGCTCCGCTAATGATCTGTTCGACATAAGACATTTGATACTTGTCTTAGAACTTTGCAATTATAGCTCGACTTCTGGGAGTGGTGAGGCTGTCAAGATACTGCAGTATAAATTAAACCAGTAAGTTGTATGGCTCAATGACCAATATTCATTTGTAAATAAAGCGTAGCGATATGCATGCATATTAGTGATTTGATCACCTCTTCGCCTGGAGAGGCAAATGATCAGTGTGGAGATGAGGGCTGTGTTGTAAGTGCTGCGTTGCAGGGATGGATATTGCCTCAAGGGAGCTGGTGAGCAGCTTGCTCTTTGCGAGCTCTGGAAAGACATCCCACGGGAATGCGAGTGTTGAAAGAGCTATGGGGGCGTTGTTTTCTGATGTTTTCTCAGGTGTATTGGTGCTCGCATCGGTTGCGCCATCTTGAACGCTGGCTATTTCGACTTAGGGGGTCCAGTGCTCGAGTGCATCTCTTCCACCTGCATGCTTCATTCAACTTGGGAGCTGTTGACGGTCAATGGTGCTTTGGCTCCTTCGGGTTAGACGTTTGATGCATGCCCGCGCTTGTGTTAAGGGCTGGCTTGGCTGGTTATTGCTAAATGGTGATTGCATCAACTGCGAACCAAGTGGAGAAGTCAACATCGCAGAAATTGCGCCCCGTATTTTCTGTGAAACAACCAATGGCTTAATCGCCGGCGTGAATCCTTCATTCCCCCTATGACGATTGCTTTGATGTATAAGGTGCCTGCCAATATTTAAATGCTTTTCGATTCTGCAAAATCAAAAGATTGTAGTTGCGCTTGAAGTCATAAGTTCCCTTTCAATAACTCATCGTGATGTGCGAGTGCGCGACAATCATTGTGATGGTGGTAATCCACTGGGTGCTTTGCTCTGTGATTACCCATCACCCTCCCTGCAATAACTGTCAGGGGCACGTGGGCTGGCTGATCAAAAACCGCGGCCGTCACGCTCCCGCATTTCTAGGCGGAGTTGCTGATAACGAAGCAAGGCCCGCTCTTCATCCAGCTGTGGAAACAGCAAACGGGCCTCGTCCAGGCTTGGTGGCTCCAAGAGCCAGTCATCAGAGCGATCCGGAGCCACTTGCTCAGGCTTGCGTTCCCACAGTTGGCGTCCTGGTGCGACCCAGCCAAACCAGCGACGAAAACGATCGAACAGCTCGAGGGGGTGCATCCGATCACCCTAAGGAGATCACGAATCCAAGCGCTGGGATGCCTGCATGGCGTACGCCTTCGGGCGGTCAGAAACAACAGACTCGTTCTGGGGCATCAGGCTCTGCGGTTGCCGCTTCCTCGGATCCTCCCCATTGCGCCAGGGGGTGAACATCAGGAAATTTCCGGCCACCAGCCCAGCCGTCACGATCACTGCGGCAATCTGCTCGAGCTGTTCGATCTCCATCCCTGCATTGTCCCGCGTTCTCCCAGCAGGGGTGTCCCCTGCATGGTCGACGGCTTGTGATTCAGCTCGCTCTGCAGTTCCAGGCAAAGAGCCGCTCCCAGCATCACCGTGACTACGCCGAGTCCCTGGTTCAGCTTGAGTCGCCTTTTGGGCTTGCGAAAAATACAGCGGGTCATGCCAGGCCCTTGCTTCTCAGCCTGATTTAACGCTTCTTTTCAGTTCAAATTGAAGCGTTGGCCACGAGAATGCTGGGAAAACGCTGAGACAACCCGTCTCAATCCTCTTTTGGGTTCTCCAGGTCGCGGCGGATCAGGGCCAGCAGGTAGGAGGGCGATTTGTAGCGGGTGGGCAGGCAGCGGTTCAGCGTTTCCAGATGCCCCCAGCAGACGGTTCGCTCAATGTCTTGAACGGTTTTTCCCTGCTGGAGGAGACGCCGCAGCGCCTTGCAGTACATCGGATAGCCCGCCTCTAATTCACCGATGGTGAGTTTCGCCTGAGGCATAGGACCACTGAAGCCAGTTCCAACCTATGCCCCCGCGGGCCAGGCTCAGCTGCCGAGCCAGGCGACACAGTCGATTTCCACCCGTGCTCCCTTGGGGAGGGCTGCCACCTGAACGCAGGCGCGCGCTGGGCTGACCCCCTCGCCGAACACCTCGGCGTAGATGCCATTCACGGTTGCGAAATCGCCCAGGTCCGCCAGGAACACCGTGGTGCGCACCACCTGAGCCGGGGTGGCGCCAGCTTCCTTCAGCACAGCACAGAGGTTTTTCAGCACCTGATGCGTTTCCGCCGCCACATCACCGTCCCCCACCATCGCGCCGGTGGCTGGATCCAGTGGAATCTGCCCGGAGCAATAGAGCCACTCGCCGGCCAGCACTGCCTGGTTGTAAGGCCCAACCGGTGCAGGGGCGTCTTGAGTGGTGATGGCCTTGGCGCTCATGGGTTGGTTCTCAACAGCAGTCGCCACGATCATCGCCGTTGGTGATCCCCTGCTTCGCCATCGCTCATGCCGGCCGCCACTGGTCCTTGTGCTGGCGCAGCACGGCCAACTCCGCGGCTGAACCGGCCTGCATGAACAGGTTGGTGCGGCGTTCCATGCCAATGCTGCTGGGCAGGCTGAGTTCTCCTTGGGCACGGAGCCTCCGCACCTCCCGGTAGCGCTCAGCCAGAACTGCGTCGCTGGGGCGTTGCTCCACGGCCCATTGCAGGTTGGCCTCGGTGTACTCGTGGGCACAACAAACCCTTGTGGCCTCGGGCAGTTCCGCCAGCTTCTGCAGGGCCTGATGCATCTGTTCAGCGCTGCCTTCAAACAGTCGGCCACAGCCCCCGCTGAACAGGGTGTCTCCGCAGAACAACAGGGGCCCGATCTCGCCGCCCTGTGGGTTCGGGATGAAAAAGGCGATGTGGGCCCGGGTGTGGGCCGCCACATCCAGCACCTCCACCTCATGGCCAAGAACAGTGATCTGGTCCCCATCCCGCACCGGCATCGTCTGAAACGGAATCCGCTCCCTGTCCTCAGCGGAGGCAATCACCGCAGCCTGGGGCCAGCGTTCCAGCAACTCCGGTGTGCCGCCGATGTGGTCGGCGTGGTGATGGGTCTGCAGCACGGCGGCCAGGCGCAACTGCCGTTCGTCCAGCCACTTGCGCACCGGCGGCGCCACGGCGGGGTCGATCACCACGGCCTCCGCGCCCCTCACCCAGATCCAGATCACGTTGTCCTGAAGCACCGGCAGGGCATGAAGTGAGGAATGCATCGTTAAAGTCCTGCCTGGTTAACCGGTCAGCGCTGGACCCATGATCACCGTCGCGTTGGCCAAAGGAGCGCTGCTCAAAGACTCGGTGGCCCGCTTTGAGGCGGCTGGTCTTGATTTCTCCGCTGTTCTTGACAAGAACAACCGCCAGTTGATGGTGCCCACCCCCTGCGGGCGCGCCCGGGCCCTGCTGGTTCGCAACGGCGATGTGCCCACCTATGTGGCCTACGGCCAGGCTCAGCTGGGGGTGGTGGGTTACGACGTGCTCAAGGAGCATCAACTCCCCGTCGCTCAACTGGTGGACCTGGGCTTTGGCGGCTGCCGCATGGCTGTAGCGGTTCAAGAGAGCAGTGGTTACACCCGGGCTGCTGATCTGCCCGCCCACTGCCGCGTCGCCAGCAAATTCACCCACTGCGCCCGGGAATATTTCGATGCGCTCGACCTTCCCGTTGAGTTGGTTCACCTCAATGGCTCGGTGGAGCTGGGGCCCATCACCGGTATGTCAGAGGCGATTGTCGACCTGGTGGCCACCGGTCGCACCCTGCGGGAGAACGGCCTGATCGCCATCGAAGACCTGTTCCACTCCACAGCTCGACTGGTGGGGCACCCCCTGTCGGTTCGCCTCGACCACGGCCCCTTGGCCTCCATCGTTGATGCGATCCGCGCAGCAACACCCGTCGGGAGCTCCAGCTGATGGGGGCCGTCGCCGACTGGCGCCGGGTCCGTCGTCTGGGCCGTTATCTCGTGCGGGATCGCCGGCGGCTGCTGGTGGCCCTGCTGCTGCTGCTGCCCTTGGCCTTTGCCGGAGCACTGCAGCCCGTTCTGCTCGGGCAGGCCGTCAGCGTCCTGCGCGGAGAGCCCAGTCTTCCCTTCCTTTCGGGGATGAGCCTCTCTGCCTCGATCCGCGTGATCATTGGGCTCTACTTCGTTTCCGTGCTGCTGCGGCTCGGCCTGCAGGGGGTGCAGCAATTCAGCATCCTGGCCGTCGGACAACGGCTCACAGCTCGAATCCGCGACGACCTGTTTGAACATGCGTTGTCGCTGTCCCTGCGGTTTCACGACCGCATGCCGGTGGGCAAGTTGCTCACACGGCTCACCAGCGATGTGGATGCCCTGGCTGAGGTGTTTGGCAGTGGTGCCGTGGGGGTGCTCAATGATCTGGTGAGCCTGCTGGTGCTGGCCTCAACGATGTTGTTCATCGAGTGGAGGCTGGGGCTGCTGCTGTTGTTCACGCAGGTGCCCGTCACCCTGGCCGTGCTTTGGCTGCAGCGCCGTTACCGCAAGGCCAATTACCGCGTGCGTGAAGAGCTTTCCCAGCTCAATGCCGATTTCCAGGAGAACCTCCAGGGCCTCGAGGTGGTTCAGATGTATGGCCGTGAAACGGTCAACAGCGCCCGCTTCCTGCGCACCGGCATGCACTACCGCAGCGCTGTGAACGGAACGATCTTTTTCGACAGCAGCATTTCAGCCTTCCTGGAATGGGTGGCTCTGGCCGCCATTGCCTTAGTTCTGGCCCTTGGCGGCTTGATGGTGACCAATGGCGCCATGGGTCTTGGCACCCTCACCACCTTCATCCTTGCTTCCCAGCGACTGTTTGATCCGCTGCGTCAGCTGGCGGAGCGTTTCACCCAGATCCAGGGTGGGCTCACGGCGGTCGAACGCATCGGTGAGTTGATGGAGGAGCCCCTCGAGATCGCTGAGGCGAAGGGCGTTCTCCCCCACGTGAGTGGTGGTGGCGGTGAGGTGATTTTCGAGAACGTGAGCTTCGCCTATCGGCCGGACGATCCGATCCTCCGCAACCTCTCCTTCCGCATCGCCCCCGGAGAACATGTCGCCCTGGTGGGCCCCACGGGGTCGGGCAAAAGCACGATCATCCGCCTGCTCTGCCGCCTGTATGAACCCCAGCAGGGGCGCATCCTTCTGGATGGACGGGACATCCGCACGATCCCGATGGCGGATCTCCGGCGTGAGCTGGGCGTCGTGCTTCAAGACACGTTCCTGTTCAGCGGCAATGTGGCCGACAACCTTCGGCTCAATGCGTCGGTGAGTGATCGAGAGCTGGCTCAGGTCTGTGCTGAGCTTGGTCTCAACGAGCTGTTGGCCAAGCTTCCCAACGGCCTGGAGACGGAGCTGCGCGAGCGGGGCGGCAACCTCTCTTCAGGAGAGCGCCAACTGCTTGCGGTGGCCCGGGTGGCGATCCGCAAGCCAACGGTGTTGGTGATGGATGAAGCCACCGCCTTCATGGACCCTTCAACGGAAGCGACGCTGCAGGCTGATCTTGATCGGCTTCTGCAAAAGCGCACCGCCATCGTCATTGCCCATCGCCTGGCCACGGTGGAAGCCTCGGACCGCATTCTTGTGCTGCGCCGCGGTGAACTGATCGAGCAGGGAACCCATCGCGAGCTAAGGGCCCGTGGCGGGCTCTACGCCCAGCTGGCTGATCTGCAGGAGCGGGGGTTGGCGCGTCTGTGATCGCTCCTCTGCCCATGCCTGCTGATCCTCTGTTGGAGCAGTACGGCCAGGGAGCGCGTCTCTGCCCCTGCGCCAATGACCAGATCACCTTGGTGTTCAGCCAGGAGTACCCCTTCGATCTGGTGGAACTCGAGCAGTTGCTGGAAGCGGTGGGCTGGAGCCGCCGGCCAATTCGCCGGGTGCGCAAAGCCCTCAGCCACAGCCTGCTCAAAGTTGGCCTTTGGCGGCACGACCCACGGGTGCCCCGTCTGGTGGGATTTGCGCGCTGCACCGGGGATGGTGTTTTCGAAGCCACCGTCTGGGACGTGGCCGTGCATCCCCTGTACCAGGGCAATGGTCTGGGCAAGCAGATGATGGCTTACATCCTCGAGGCCCTTGATCAGATGGGAACCGAGCGGGTCAGCCTGTTTGCTGATCCGGGCGTCGTCAGCTTCTATCAAGGCCAGGGCTGGGATCTCGAGCCCCAGGGCCATCGCTGTGCCTTCTGGTACGCCAACTGATCGGATCCTTCAGCGCCGGTAGAGCCGCAACAGCTGCTCCGTTGATCGCCCCTGCCGCCAAAGCCAGCGCAGCCGGGCATTGCGCCAGGCCTGCACCAGCACGCTTCGCTTCTGCCAGCGCTCTGCGCTGGTGAGCAGGGCACAGTTCAATGAACGGAGGGGAGCGACCTGGCTTAGGCGTTCCACCAGGTCCAGGTCTTCCATCAGCGCCAGAGGCCGGTAGCCGCCCACGCGTTCATACAGCTGGCGCTGAATCAACAGGCCCTGATCGCCGTAAGGGCGTTGCAGCCAACGGCTGCGCAGGTTCACCATCCGCTCCAGCAGCCACAGCATCGGCCGCCCATGCGCCTCCACCTTGAAGTCGAAGCACCAGGCGCTGAGTTGGCCCTCCGGGCTGCTCAGAATCTGCTCCACCTTGTGGTGCCAGGTGTCCGGCAGGCGGCTGTCGGCGTGCAGCATCAGCACCCAGGCATGGGAGCTGTGGCCAACGCCCCAGCGCAGCTGTGGACCCCGCCCGGCGGTGGGGCTGTCGAGCACGGTGGCGCCGGCCAGCTGAGCCACCGCCCGGGTGTGATCCCTGCTGCCGCCATCCGAGACGATCACCTCCAACTCCCCCGCCCATCGCTGCAGATCCGCCAGCAGCAGCGGCAGCCTGCTGGCTTCCTCCAGGGTTGGAATCACAACGCTCAGCCCTGCCATGGCATCAGATCGCTCCAGTGATCCAGATCATTTCGTTGGGCCACGAGGGCCGATGAGAGCTGCCGCCTGCGCGCCGCCTCCAGCGTTGCCTCCAGCACCCTGGGGCCGCCCCAGGGAATGCCGATCAGCGGCCAGAGCTGCGGGCTGCGGATTAGGGATGCGCCGATCCCCAGCAGCCAGTAGCCCCCATCGGAGGCTGGCCCCAGCACCAGGTCATGCTGCTTCAACCGCTCAACGGCCTGCCTCAAATCATCGGGATTGAGTTCGGGCAGATCCGTGCCGATCACGAGGCAGGACCTGTTGTGGCGATGGCCGTGCATCAATTGCCGTCGCAATCGGGTGCCGAGTTGCCCCCTCCCCTGCAGCCGCACCTGGCTCAGCCCCAGCTGTTGCCCCCAGCGAGTGGCCGCACGGGGGCCGAGTCCGCTCACCGCCAGCACCGGCTGGATCTCGATCTCGATGGCGCCGGCGAGGTCCCGCACCACCGCAGCGGTGTGCTGCGTGAGCCGCCGTTGGATCCTTGTGGCGCGTTCGCTGCTGTCGGCCAAGCCCAGCTCATGGTTGAGATCGCGGCTCAAGCGGCGTTTGCATCGGCCCGGTGATGGCCAGCGGGCCATCACAACGATCTGCACCATCTCAGTTGTTGCGGGGCAGTTCCCGCGGGCGCACCTGCACGATCAGCTCTTTCCCATTGCGTTGAAGGGTGAGCTGCATCGGTTCCCCCACCTGGCCACGGTCCACGGCGAGTTGCACTTCGGTGGGGGTTTGAACGGGGTTGTCTTCCACCTTGAGGATCAGATCGCACTGGCGGATGCCGGCCGCAGCGGCCGGAGTGCCTTTCACCACCTCCTTTACCAACACGCCATTCAGCTCGGGCACCGTGCAGGCGCTGTTGGTGGCGTTGATTTCCCGCGCCAGCTGCGGCGTGAGGTTCATCAGCTGCACGCCGATGAAGGGATGGGATGCCTGGCCGGTGCTGACGATCTGTTGCGCGATCCGCTTGGCCAGGTTGATCGGAACCGCAAAACTCAAGCCGCCACCTGGGGCCGTGCGGATCGCTGTGTTGATGCCGATCACCTGACCGGCGGCATTGATCAACGGGCCGCCGCTGTTGCCGGGGTTCACCGCTGCATCGGTCTGGATGTAGGGAACCCGCTGGCCGTCACCGATCGCATTGAGGCGGCCGACGGCGCTGATGATGCCGGCCGTCACGGTGTTGTTCAGGCCGAAGGGATTGCCGATGGCAATGGCCCATTCCCCCGGCTTGAGCTGGTCGGAGTTGCCCAGGGCCGCCACCGGCAGGTTGTCGGCCACCACTTTCACCACCGCCACGTCGGTGAGGGGGTCGGTGCCGAGAACCTTGCCCTTGAAATTGCGTCCGTCCGGCAGGGTTACTGCCACTTGATCGGCACCACGCACCACGTGCTCATTGGTGAAGATCAGGCCGCTGGTCCGGGTGATGAAGCCGGAGCCCTGGCCTTGCTGCCGCTGGCTGGAGGGACCCATCCCAAAAATCCCTCCGAAGGGGTTGGAGATCTCCTTCACCACATCGATGCGCACCACCGCCGGACCGACGCGATCCACCGCCTTCACGATCACGTTGTCCCCCGGTTGCAGAGGCGCGCTGCGGGGCTGATCGTGCACCACCGGTGGCGCCGTCATCGGTGGCTTGGGGGTCAGACCCAGCTGGTCTCTCACCAGGCTGCAACCGGAGAGTGCGCTCCCGGCCAGGGCGATGGCGAGCCAATGCTGGGCGTTGGGCATCACGACGAGATGTGTGCTGATGCATTTAAGACGGCCTGAGCGGATCGGCATGCGTAGATTCAGCGCTCGGGCGATGGGCGGTTTTGGCGCAGACGGGCGAAGAGCTCTGGATCAAGGTGCGGGATGGGTTGCAGGCGAAGCTGAGCAAGCCCACCTTCGAGACCTTCATTCGCCCCACGGGTTGCAGCGGCTTTGCCAATGGAGAGCTGAAGCTTCTGGCCCCGAATCCCTTTGCCAGCGTTCGTCTGCGGGAGCAGCTGCTCCCCACGATCGCCGAGATGGCCAGCAGCATCAGCGGTCAGCCCGTCCAGGTGACGGTGCTGGCGGAAACCGCCTTGCCGCTGCCGGATGCCACCGATGAGGCCTCAGCTGCTGCAGATGCGGCGCCGCCTCCAGCGGCCCAGGAGTCGGCATCGGCTCCAGCGCGGAATGGCTCCCCACGCCGCTACCTGCCCGGGCTCAATCCCCGCTACGTGTTCGGCCGTTTTGTGGTCGGCCCCAACAGCAGGATGGCCCATGCGGCGGCTTTGGCTGTGGCCGAAGCACCGGGCCGGGAGTTCAACCCCCTGTTCATCTGCGGCGGTGTGGGCCTGGGCAAAACCCACCTGATGCAAGCCATTGGTCATTACCGGCTGGAAATCGACCCCGGGGCTCGGGTGGCCTATGTCTCCACCGAAACCTTCACCAACGACCTGATCCAGGCCATCCGCAAGGACGGCATGCAGACCTTCCGCGATCGCTACCGCGCCGCGGATCTGATCCTGGTGGACGACATTCAATTCATCGAGGGCAAGGAGTACACCCAGGAGGAGTTCTTCCACACCTTCAATGCCCTGCATGAGGCAGGCCGTCAGGTGGTGATCGCCAGTGATCGTCCCCCCAGCCAGATTCCCCGGTTGCAGCAGCGCCTGATCTCCCGGTTCCAGATGGGCCTGATCGCAGACATTCAGTCGCCTGACCTGGAGACACGCATGGCGATTCTTCAGAAGAAAGCGGAGCAGGAGCGCATGTCGCTGCCCCGTGATCTGATCCAGTACATCGCCGGTCGCTTCACCTCGAACATCCGCGAGTTGGAAGGGGCCCTGACCCGGGCTGTGGCCTTCGCCTCCATCACGGGGCTGCCGATGACCGTGGAATCCGTGGCACCGATGCTCGACCCCACAGGGCAGGGGGTGGAGGTCACGCCGCAACAGGTGATCGACAAGGTGTCTGAGGTGTTTGATGTCACGGCCGAGGAGATGTGCAGCAGCACCCGTCGCCGCGCCGTGAGCCAGGCCCGTCAGGTGGGGATGTACCTCATGCGCCAGGGCACCGACCTCAGCCTGCCGAGGATCGGCGACAACTTCGGCGGAAAAGACCACACCACGGTGATGTACGCGATCGAGCAGGTGGAGAAGAAACTGGCCTCCGACCCCCAGCTCGCCGGTCAGGTGCAGAAGGTGAAGGATCTGCTGCAGATCGATTCCCGCAAGAAGCGCTGATCAGCGGCAGGCTTTCTTGTCACCTTTCCAGCCCGGCATGTCCTGTGCAGCGGCTGAGCAAACCAGCTGGCGGGCTGCTGCGAGTGCCGGCTCCAGGCGCCTGGAGCTGAAGGGGGGCAGGGGCCGGCTGCGCAGCCAGGCACCCCAACGAAACTCGTGATACGGGATCAGGGGCTGAGGCTTGATCCACCCCTCCTGCTTCAGCTTCCACACGAGGCTCCGGTAGGGATCGTCGTCCAGTCCCAGCAGGCTCGTGGGCAGCTGCTCGGCCGGGCGCGGGCCGTTGCCTCGTCCGTCGTAGAGGTAGAGCCAGCCCTGGTTGTGCAGATGGGCCAGCACAGCGCTTCGGTCGGCTGTTGCGAGCTCCTCCACCACGTAACCCCAGGTGGTGGCACCAGGATCAATGCCGATCAGGCCTCGCAGCCGGTGGTGCCGGTCCAGCATCCACATGGCGCCATCGGCAGATCGGATCAAAGGGACCGGTTTGCCGCGCAGGTAGTCAAGACGCTGCTGACGGGTGTCCTGGGCGAAATCCTTCTCGCGCGACCAGATCTCCGCCAGTCCCACACACCACTGGGTCGGCTGCAGCTGCGCCGCTGATACTTCAATCAGATCGGTCCCCCGATCGGGGGCGGGGATCGGTTGATAAGCGGGCAGCCGCAGGGGCACGACTCAGCGTTGGCGCCCCCGCACTATGACCCAACTAAGAAGGGTCGGGGATCCTGATCAAAGCGATCCCTCACCGGCAAGGGCTTGGCCTGCTCAGGGCCATCCAGCTGGGCGGTGGCTTCAAGGGCCTGACGCAGCAGTCGAGCGGCCGGGAGCGGCATATCCCTTGGCACCGAAATGCGATCGCGCAGATAGCGCAGCCCGGCGGCACTCCCCGCTGGAGGCGGGCAGGGGGTGTTGCGAACCAACCGGGTGAGGGCACAGCGCAGGGGTTGGTCAAAGGCTGCAGCACCCATGGGGTTCACCTCGCGCAGCCGTTGCTGGTGACGCAGCACCCGGCTCAGGGCGATGACGGCCTGATCGGCTTGATGGTCCACATCCCAGCAGGCTTCGTCCTCGCCGAGGCCATCACCTCGGTCGATCTGTTCGGCCAGGCGCTTCGCTTCCGCTCCATCGTCGGGCCAGCAGCCGCCCATCTGGGGCGGCAGGTCATGGGCATGGGTGTGGAAGTCGCTTTGGGTGCCGCGGTAGGTCTCCAGTTGCTCCAGGGCACGGAACCAGCGGTCAATGGCTGGATGCTTTGCCCTCAGCCGGTATCCCTTGTAGTAAGCCAGCGAGGCATTCATCCGTTCCACGTAGGGAACGAAGATCAGATCCACGGTCTGCGGCTCCGGGCCCCGCAGCCACGGTCCGTCCTCCCGGTTCAGCTCCCGTTCGAAGCGCCGGGCGATGTCTTGAAACTGCTCTCGGGCCAGAACCTGTTGCCTCGAACTCAGCCGTGGTGAACACAGCCAGATGCACCAGGCCTGAAACAGCAGCCGTTCAAGACGGCGCAGCTCCAGAGCTTCCGGCGCTGTCATCGCCATGCCCAGGGGGCCGAACTGCTGTTCGAGGGCCAACAGGATGTCGTCGCTTTCGGTGATCAGCCGCCCGTTGAGCTCCAGGGCCGGCAACATCCCTGAGGGCACTTTCTCCAGGAACCACGGCTCCTTCGGGCCGTAGCAACGCATGGTGACTTTGCGTATCCGGTAGGGGATGCGCTTGAACTCCAGCCAGAGCCAGATTTTTTGGCAGTAGGGGCACCAGGCGTGGTGGTCGCGGTACAGCGTGACCATCACGTTGGATTCAGGCTGTCCGAACAGGCGCAATGTGGCCTGGGCACTGGTCGGCCCTTCAATCCGATTCGGTTCCGGCACCGCCAGGCTGGCCAGGTCCGACCAGCTCAGGGGTTCAGCTGATTCCGATGAAAGGGGCATGCAGGATCGGCTCAAGCGTTGCCCGTCCATAGGACTGCCAGTCGCCCAGTTCGTGCATCAGCGCCAGACAGTCCTGCTGTCGGCCCTGATCAGCCAACTGCTTCAGCCGCAGTTTCATGTCGTCGCTGGTGATCATCATCACGATCTCGCGGCGTTGCGAACGTTTGAGGCGCAGCTCGGGTTCAGGCGGCTGCCTGCGGCGCTTGGAAGAACGGTTCATGGTTTAAGGACGCGGTTGAAATACGACCGACTCGTCTTGGGCCTTTATGGCCCCCTTCCCCGGACCATAACGCCATCTTTACGATGACGCCCGTCGTCTCGAGCACCCTTCTGTTATGGGCGCTGATCTGGATCTGGTTGTGCTCGGAGCAGGCTCCGGTGGTCTGGCCGCTGCGAAACGCGCGGCCCGTCATGGAGCCCGCGTCGCCATCGTGGAGGGCGATCGCGTTGGCGGTACCTGCGTGATCCGCGGCTGTGTTCCCAAAAAGCTTTTGGTGTACGGCGCCCAGGCCCGCCATCAATTGGCGGATGCCTCGGCCTACGGCCTTGAGATCGGTTCGGTGCGTTCGGATGTGCCTGATCTCCTGCGTCGGGTGCGCGCCGAGGTGGATCGGCTCAATGCTCTCCATCTCGGATTTCTGGAGAAGGCCGGCGTTCAGTTGATCTCCGGTTGGGGACGCTTCACGGCAGCAGATCGCATTGGCATTTCCGATCAACGCGGTGGGCCCGTGCGAGAGGAACTCTCGGCCCCGCGCTTTTTGGTGGCGGTTGGTGGCCGGCCGGCCCGGCCGGAGATTCCTGGGGTTGAACACACCTGGGTCAGCGACGACATGTTCCTTCTGGAGGATGTCCCCTCAGCCGTGGTGGTGGTGGGCGCAGGATTCATTGCCTGCGAGTTCGCCTGCATCCTGCGGGGTCTTGGTGTTGCGGTCACCCAGGTGGTGCGTGGTCCGCGCCTGTTGCGCGGTTTTGATGCTGAGTTGGCCGATTCCGTGCTGGGTGGCATGCGTGAGCAGGGCATCGAGGTGCTGTTGGAGCAAACGGTGGTGGCCGTGGAGGGAGAGCCCGGGGCGCTGACGGCGCGGCTGGGCAAGGGTGAGTCTTTGGCTTGCGGCGGTGTGTTGATGGCCACCGGGCGTCGCCCCTGGCTTGCGGATCTTGGGCTGGATGCTGCCGGCGTAGCGATCGAGAACGGCCGCATCAAGGTCGATGCCAACTCCTGCACCTCGGTTCCCCACATCCATGCCGTCGGTGATGTCACCGATCGGGTCAACCTCACGCCTGTGGCCATTGATGAAGGTCGTGCCTTCGCCGACAGCGTCTTCGGGTCGCGTCAGCGGCAGGTGAACCACGACCTGGTGGCCAGTGCCGTGTTCAGCGATCCAGAGCTGGCGACCGTGGGCCTATCGGAAGAACAGGCCATCGAACGCCATGGCGTGGATGGTGTTGTTGTGCATCGCGCCCGCTTCCGGTCCATGGCGCGGGCCCTGCCCGCCTCCGGTCCCCGTTGTCTGCTCAAGTTGGTGGTGGAGAAGGCCACCGATCGGGTGTTGGGCTGCCACATGGTGGGCGAGCATGCCGCGGAGATCATTCAGATGGCGGCGATTGCCGTGGGGATGGGCGCCACCAAGGCCGATTTCGATCGCACCATGGCACTGCACCCCTCTGTTTCAGAGGAGTTTGTGACGATGTAGTCGACGGCGCCCCGTTAGCTCAGGTGATCGGCAAGCCGCAGCGCTAATGCAATCACCGTGAGGCCTGGGCCAACGCTCGGGCAGCTGGGAAAAATGCTGCTGTCGGCGATGTAGAGGTTCTCGAGCTCATGGCACTTGCCCTGGGGGTCCACCACGGAACTGGCGGCGTCTTCTCCCATCCGGCATGTGCCGCAGCCGAAGCCCACCACGCTCAGGGGGGCTTCCCCACGGGCATGGGTGGGAGCCTTCAGCACCACCTTGGTGATCGGGTCGTTCTCTACCTCTTTAAGGGTGTCGATCCAGCGGTACACCAGCCGGTCGTGGGCTTCCCGGTTGTTGGCGATGTAGTTGATCCGGATCTGCTCGTTGTTGAGCCACACCTTGTTGTGGGGATCCGGACGCACCTCGGTCATGGCCCACCAGGCGACCGATCGGGAGGCCAGGCGCTCCAATCCAAAGTCGGGGATGAGCTTGGTCACCAGCGAGAGCACCGGTGGTGACTCGGCAAACAGCGCGTCCTGCAGCACGCCGCCGGCGGCCTGAATGTGGCCTAGTGGGAAACTGACGTTCTTGTCTCCCCAGTAGTAGTCGTTGATTGCCAGGGAGCGTCCGTAGCGGCCGCTGTTGCGTTCCGTGGCCAGCTGCAGGATCGAGGTGAGCTGCAGATTCATCAGGTTCCGGCCCACCTGATCCGATCCGTTGCTGATGCCCTTGGGGTGGTGGGCATTGTCGGAGCGCATCAAGATCGCAGGGGTGTTGATCGCCCCCGCAGCGAGCACCACCACATCTGCGCTGAACAGCCAGGCATCGCCGTTCACGTCTGCTTCCACAGCCCGGATGGCGCGGCCACTGGGATTCACGTGCAAACGCAACACCCGTGCGTTGTCACGCACGCTGAGCCGTTTGGGTTCACCCACCTGCAGCCCAAACAACTGGGCGTCACCACTGGGATCGTCGGCGTCCTCCGACCAACTGATCGGGATGTCGTAGGGCTGACAGCCCTGACGCTGCAGGGCACCGCGCAGGGGTTCGAGGAAGGGTTCGATGGGCTTGGGCGGCGCCAGGAAATCTCCCTTGCGCCTGGGTTCGGTGGGATCAACCCCCGCCTTGCCATGCACCCGATACAGCTGTTCGGCCTGTTGGTAGTAGGGCTCCAGCTCGGCGTAATCCAGGGGCCATGCCGGTGAGATGCCGTCCTGAAGGGCCACCTCCTCAAAATCCTTTTCACGCATGCGTTCCAGCACCGCGCCCCAGATCTTGGTGTTGCCACCCCGGGCGTAGGTGGTTTGCGGGGCAAAGGGATCGCCGTCAGGGCCGAACCAGCGTTCGCCCTTGGGGTGGTAGCGATCCTTGCGGAACAGATCCACGTCGGCGACGTTCTGGTCTTCAAGAGCCATCGCTCCGCCGCGCTCCAGCACCAGCACGCTCTTGCCCTTACGGCTCAGGGCGCCCGCCAGGGTTCCCCCGCCGGCGCCGCTGCCGATCACGATCACGTCGTAGTGGTTGTCGTCGATGATCATGGAATTACTGCCACACGTAGATCAGAAGGAAAAGAAGGATCCAGATCACATCAACGAAGTGCCAGAACAGGCTCACCGCAGCAACGCCCATCTCGCCTTTGTCGTAGTTCCCGGGAACAAACGAACGCGCCAACATCAGGCCCATCAGCAGGACGCCGGTGATCACGTGAAGGCCATGAAAGCCGGTGAGCAGATAGAACATCCCGCCGAACACACCGCTGCTGAGGCTGAAGCTGAGTTCCGACCATTCGACGTATTGGCCGTAAACGAAATAGCAGCCCATCACCATGGTGAGCAGCCACACCGCCCGGAAGCCCCAGAGGTTGCCCTTGTGCAGATAGCGCTCAGCGAAATAGGCCACAAAGCTGGAGCTCACCAGCACAACGCTGTTGATCAGCGGCATGCGCACCTCCAGCCCTTCGACGCCGTCCGGTAGCCATTGGGGGGCTGTGAGCTTGAGCACGGCGTAGCCGGCAAAGAAGGCCAGAAAAATGACGCTCTCGGAGCAGAGGAAGATCACGAAACCGGTCATGTTGTGACCGTCGTGCTTCACATGGCCCGGGGTGTGATTCAGCTGCAGATCGGGATTGACGCTGGTCATCGGCTCAGGCCTCCTGGGAACGGCGCACGTAGAACTCCTCGTCCTCAACGAGGGGGTGCCCCAGGCCGTAGCCGTAGGGCTCGCTGATCACGGTGGGGATGTCGTCCTCGAAGTTTTCAGCCGGTGGTGGCGAGGGCAGCAGCCACTCCAGGCCGATGGCCCGCCAGGGATTGGGGGGAGCCTGAGGCCCCCGGGCCCAGGAGCTCACCATGTTGAGAATGAAAGGGATCGAGGCGACGCCGAGCATGAAGGCGCCGATGCTGGCGATCACATTCCAGATGGCGAATTCCGGGTCATAGGAGGCAACCCGGCGCGGCATCCCCAGCAACCCAGCCCAATGCAAGGGCAACCAGTTGAGGGTGGCGCCGATGAAGGTGAGTGCGAAGTGCACCTTGCCAAGACCCTCGTAATACATGCGGCCGGTGAATTTGGGGAACCAGTGGTAGATCCCGGCGAACACACCGAAGCCGATCGTGTTGAAGATCACGTAATGGAAGTGGGCCACCACGAAGTAGGTGTTTCCCACGTGCACGTCGATGGGCACGGTGGCCAGCATCACGCCGGTGATGCCGGCGAAGATGAAGTTGAACAGGCCACCGAGGCAGAACAGCATCGGGGTGCTGAGGCGGAGATTGCCTTTCCACAGGGTTCCCAGCCAGGCGAACACTTTCACGCCGGTGGGAACGGCGATCAGCATCGTGGTGGCCATGAACAGATTGCGCATCCACATCGGTGTGCCCGAATAGAACATGTGGTGCACCCACACGATCAGGCTGAGGAAGGTGATGCCGAAGGAGGCGATCGCCACAAAGCGATAGCCGAACAGGGGCTTGCGGGCATAAACCGGGAACAGCTCGGAGAAGATGCCGAACACCGGCAACACCAGCACGTACACGGCCGGGTGCGAATAGAACCAGAAGAAGTGCTGAAACAGCACGGGATCACCGCCCCCTTCAGGCCTGAAAAAGCTGGTGCCGAAGCTGAGGTCGAACAGCAGCATCACCGCACCACCGGTCAGAGCGGGCAGGCCGACAAGCTGGATGGTCTGAGCGGCCCAGGCGGTCCACACGAAGATCGGCATCTTGAAGAAGCCCATGCCGGGGGCCCGCATCCGGATGATCGTCGTCACGAAATTGACGGCGCCCATGATCGAGGAGATCCCCGAAAGAGCCACCGCAAGAATCCAGAGAAACTGGCCGTTGATGAAGTGGTTCAGGGGGTTCTGCAGGCTCATCGGTGGGTAGGACCACCACCCCGATGACGCCGGCCCCCCGGGGGCGAAGAAACTCCCCATCAACACCACCGCGAACAGCGGCACCAACCAGAAGGCGGCCGCATTCAGCTTGGGAAACGCCATGTCCGGCGCACCGATCATCGTGGGGATCAACAGGTTGTTGAAGCCGTTGAGAATCGGGAACAGGAACAGGAACAGCATCACTGTTCCATGCATGGTGTAGAGGCCGTTGTAAACACTCGGATCCACCAGATCCGCCGGCGGTGTGATCAGTTCTCCTCGCACGATCATCGCCAGCAATCCACCCACCAGCAGGAAGAACAGCGAGGTGGCGATGTACTGAATCCCGATCACCTTGGCATCGGTGTTGAAGCTGAAGAAGCGCTTCCAATTGTCCGGGGCACCGGGGACAGGGTGCGGCGCCTTGAGGATGCGTGGGTCGTAGTTGGTGGTGGTCATGGCTCAGGCGTCGTGCGGGATGGAGGGATCTCCGGGGTCGTTCACCATCGGGGCGGGAGCCGGTGGCACCGTGGCCCAGCCTTTGTCACCACGGGCGATGCGGCGGTCGTAAAGCGTGCGGCCGGGGTCGAGGCCGGGTTGCAGGGCTTGCTTGGCCGAACGCTTCAGCCAATCGGAGTAGGCCTGCTCCGATTCGACGATCACGTTCGATTGATTCACCGACATGTAGGCGCCACTGAACATGGCGTCGCGCAGGCGGAAGCGTCCCTCTCGGGTGGGCGTGAGGCTGTAGGAGATCAAGCTGCCGGGAACGATGTCCTGCTTCAGCCGGAAGGCCGGCACATAGAAGCTGTGAATCACGTCTTCGGATTGCAGCTGAAGGTTGACCCTTTGATCGATGGGGAGGTGCAGTTCTGAACTGCGAACGCCATTGGGATATCTGAATTCCCAGCTCCATTGCCGCGCAATCACCTGGATGGGTCCCACCTGCGCCATGGGATCGGCCGAGAGCAGTGCGCTGGTGTCGGCACCGATGGCGTACTTCTGCTTCGGCCCCAGGGCGTTCAGGGTGTCATTCACCTTCATGGACGTGAAGGCGATGGCGAACACCAGCAGCAGTGGGATCACGGTCCAGATGATCTCCAATTTGGTGTTGCCCTCAATCGGTGCTCCGTCGCTTTCGTCGTATTTGCCGGCCCGGTTGAACAGCAGCACCCAGCCCATCACGCCGGTGCAGCCGAAGAAGATGAAGGAGCCGATGCCGGTTTCCAGGGCGAACAGATCGTCGACGTACGCCGCTGCGCTGGAGGCCTGCGGCGGGAACCAGCTGTAGGACCACGTCGCCATCGCCTTGGCGATCACCAGGTTGATGGCTACCGCGATGCCAATGATCACGATGGCGCCGAGGTTTGGGCCGCTCTTGGGGGCTGTGCTGGTCATGGCAAGGCCTCCTGCAGATCGGCGCCAGCGGCCAGCAACTGGTCTGCGGTGATGTGCACGCCGAAGTCACTGGCCAGCCAGGCGCCCAGGCTTCCGTGCAGCCCCATCACCAGCAGCATGCCGATGCCGCAGAGCAGATACAGCCAGCTCACTTGACGGCCCAGGTCCTTACGCCAAACAAAGCGTTGGTAACCACGCCAGATGGTCATGGCCACGATCACCAGCAGGATCGCGACGCCACCGATGGCATGCCAGAGCATCGTGTCGATGGCGGTCTGGCCGAGAATGCTGCGGATGCCTGGCAACGGCACTGCCAGCAGCATTTCGTAGAACCCCGCGGCCACGGTGAAAAAGCTGATGCCGCTGCAGGCAACGAGGTTGTACCAGCCCACGTCGTGGAAGCCGCTGCGGGTCACCGGCAGAGCCAAGTAACGGAACACCCGTTTCTCCAGCGGGTAGAACGCACCGGCCACGTCGAAGGCGATGGCAATCGCAAATAGGCCGATGGTTAGGTGCACCAGGTTGGGGTGCAGTGGAATTGCGTAGGGAAGATTGTTGGCGCCGAGGGAGTCGGCGATGTCGTTGATCGGCGATGCGATCGCGGCGAAGTGGGTCACGACACCACCCCCTGACGGATGGCTTCCACCACGGGGACTGTGTGCAGTCCGTAAACCCAGACCAGTTTGTCGCCGAGATACACCTGCGTGATCACAAGCCCCGCCAGCACCACATCAAGGGCCAGAAAGCCCCTGGGCAAGTTGGCCGGATCCTTCTGCCGGGCGACGTAGCGCCAGCCCGTGAGCAGGGCCAGCACGCCGGCCAGGGACCAACCGATGGTGCTGTGAATGTTGAGGATGTCCCGCGAGGCGCCGTAGGGATTGGCCAGACCGGCCTCCACCTGGCCGAAGATGATCGCCACAAAGATCGCCACGGTGGCGACGATCAGGTTCCAGAAGCTGACTTCAAACAGGTTCTTTTTCCTGCTGAAAACACCAATCACGTCGAACACCACCGTGATCAGCGCCATGGCGATCACGAAGTGAACGACGATCGGATGGATGACGTCGAGCCAGGGAAGATTTTTGTCGTTGAGCGGTGGAAGCAGCTCAAGCATCGGCAAGCCGATCGACACCCACCAAGGATGACCACGGTGGATCCAACGGTCATCACCGGATGTGCAATTACAACTCCATTCGTCTCATCACGGGCTGCAGCCGCGATGCCGCTAAGTCTTGGTGCGCCAGAACACCAACGCCTGGGTCATGATCACGATCATCACCACCGGCAGCACAAAACAGAGCATCAACAGCCGGAACTCATCTGACCAACTGGCGAGGCTTGTTCTGGGAAGAACGTTGTCAACGATGTAGAGGATGTACAAACCAACCAGCAGTCCACCCTCCAGTCGGCTGATCCGTCCGCGCGTCCAGAAGATCGGCAGGCAAGCCAGGCTGGTGAGCAACATCACGGGCAGATCGTCCTGAATCAACTCGGGACTGACAGCAAGGCCGCGGCCAGCGGCAGCCAAGGCGCCACCGCCCAGCACCAGCAGCAGGTTCAACAGGCAGCTGCCCACCACGTTGCCGATCGCCAGATCGGTGCGCCCGCGCAGGGCGGCCACCAGGGAGGTGATCAATTCCGGCATCGACGTTCCAGCGGAAACGATCGTCAGACCGATCACCGCTTCACTCACCCCTAAATAGGTGGCGGCAGCGGTGGCGCCGCTCACCAGCACCCGCGATCCGATGGTGAGGATGCCGATGCCTGCGATCAGTCGCAGGACGGCCAGGGTCCATCCGCCGCTCGCTGCGTCCTCTTCGATCTCGGGTTCAGCGCTGCCGCTGTCGTCCGGTTCTTCACGGGCGGTGCGGATCTCCCAGACGGTGTTGATCGCAAGCCCCAACAGCAAGGCCAGGCCCGCTTGCCAGGTCACCCGTCCTGCGGAGGCCATCCCCCAGACCGCCGCCGAGATGGCAATCATCAGAGGCACATCTCGCCTCACCAGGCGGCTTTCAACCCGCAGGGGCAGCACGAGGGCGCTGCTGCCCAGCACCACCATCACGTTGAAGATGTTGCTGCCCACCACATTGCTCACGGCGAGGGCGTCAGCTCCCTGCAGCACCGAACTCAGACTCACGAACAGTTCCGGGGCGCTGGTGCCCAGCGACACCACCGTGAGGCCGATCACGAGCTGGGGAATGCCGAAGATCACCGCCATGGCGACGGACCCCTGAACGAACAGTTCCCCGCCACCGAACAGCAGTCCGATGCCCAGGAGCACTTGGATCGAGGCCTGCAGAAATTCAGGCATGGGGCGAGCTCAGCTGTACGGGGATTGTGCTTTGAAGCGAATCAACCTAAGGTCACTCACCTGGGTAATAGATAAGAAACCTTGTTGAACCGGATCAGCACCAGCAACCTCCGGGGTGACGCCTTTGGTGGCGTGACCGCCGCGGTGATTGCTCTGCCGATGGCCCTGGCATTCGGGGTCGCCGCAACGGGTGACCCTGCCCCTGGGCTTTGGGGCGCCGTGATCATCGGCTTGGTGGCGTCTCTCTTCGGCGGAACGCCCACCTTGATCTCTGAACCCACCGGTCCCATGACCGTGGTGTTCACGTCAGTGATCCTGAGCTTCACCGCCACAGCTCCGGACAAGGAAACGGCCATGGCCATGGCCTTCACCGTGGTCATCCTGGCGGGTCTGTTTCAGATCCTTTTTGGCGTCTTCCGTCTGGGTCGATATGTCACCCAGATGCCTTACACCGTGATCTCTGGCTTCATGTCGGGGATTGGAGCCATCCTGGTGATTCTCCAGCTTCCCGCTTTCCTGGGGCAGACCGCATCGGGCGGGGTGATGGGAACCCTGTCGAACCTGCCGGGTTTGATTGCCGGAATTCAGCCGATGGAGCTGGCGCTGGCGTTGATCACCGTTGCGATCCTCTGGTTCACCCCAGCCAGCGTGAAGCGTTTCTGCCCGCCGCAGCTGCTCGCTCTGGTGCTGGGAACGGTGCTGTCGATGACCCTGTTCCACGACGCCGGTCTCAAGACCATTCCGCCGTTTAATGCTGAGCTCCCCACCCTGCATGTGCCCACCTTTTCGGGCGGACAGCTGCGTTTGATGTTCGTGGATGCCGCAGTGCTGGGCATGCTCGGCTGCATCGATGCGCTGCTCACCTCCGTTGTGGCTGACAGCCTCACCCGCACGGAGCACAACTCCAACAAGGAATTGGTGGGTCAGGGACTGGCCAACATCGCGTCGGGCGTCTTTGGCGGACTGCCTGGGGCGGGAGCCACGATGGGCACCGTGGTGAACATTCAGGCCGGCGGACGCTCAGCCCTGTCGGGCATTGTCCGTGCGCTGATTTTGATGGTGGTCGTTCTGGCTGCCGCACCCCTTGCGTCCACGATTCCCCTCGCTGTGCTGGCGGGCATCGCCCTGAAGGTGGGCATCGACATCATTGATTGGGATTTCCTCCAACGGGCCCACCACCTCTCGGTGAAAGCTGCGGTGATCACCTACGGCGTGATTGCGCTCACGGTGCTGGTGGATCTCATCACTGCAGTGGGCATCGGAGTTTTCGTGGCCAACGTGCTCACCATTGATCGGATGAGCGCGTTGCAGTCCAGAAAAGTGAAAACGATCAGCACCGCCGATGACGATGTGGAGCTGACCGATGAAGAGCAGGTGTTGCTGGATCAGGCCTCCGGCAAGGTTCTGTTGTTCCAGCTCGCCGGGCCGATGATCTTCGGCGTGGCCAAGGCCATCTCGCGTGAGCACAACGCCATCGGCAATTGTCAGGCGGTGGTTTTCGATCTCTCCGAGGTGTCCCACCTGGGGGTCACCGCTGCGATCGCCCTCGAGAATGCCGTCAAGGAAGCGATTGAAGAGAGTCGTCAGGTGTTCCTGGTCGGTGCAACGGGCAGCACGGAGAAGCGCCTGCAGAAGCTGAAGCTGTTGGATCGGCTCCCCCAAAGCCACATCACTGGTGATCGCCTCGATGCCTTGCGCCTTGCCGTGAACGGTCTGCAGCTGAATGTCTGATCAGATTTCGATCATCGCCCCTGATGATTGGCACGTGCATCTCCGCGACGGGGAGATGCTCAACCAGGTTGTGGCCCATACCGCCCGCCGTTTTCAGCGGGCCATCGTGATGCCCAACCTGCGTCCCCCGGTGACCACGGTGGCTGCTGCACGGGCATACCGCGACCGTATCAATGCGGCGTGCCCCGCTGATCTGGAGTTCACGCCCCTGATGACGGCGTACCTCACGGATTCGATCGCTCCTGCCGAGTTGGAGACAGGATTTCGAGAGGGCGTTTTTGCTGCCGCCAAGCTTTATCCCGCCAACGCCACCACCAATTCCGCCGCAGGGGTGACGGATCTGCTGCAGATCGATCCCGTGCTGGAAACGATGGCCCGGATCGGCATGCCCTTGCTGATCCATGGTGAAGTCACGGACAGCGAGATCGATATCTTCGACCGAGAGGCGGTGTTCATCGAACGCCATCTGGCACCACTGCGGGACCGCCATCCCGAGCTGAAGGTTGTGTTCGAGCACATCACCACGGAGCAAGCGGTGCAATACGTCAGCTCAGCGGATCGTCATCTCGCCGCCACCATCACACCCCACCATCTGCACATCAACCGCAACGCGATGTTTGCCGGTGGGTTGCGCAGTGATTTTTATTGCCTCCCCGTGGCCAAGCGGGAATGCCACCGTCAGGCCCTGCGCCGGGCGGCCACCAGCGGTGACCCACGCTTCTTCCTCGGCACCGACACGGCACCGCATGAACGGGCATCCAAGGAAAGTGCCTGCGGATGCGCCGGCATCTTCAATGCGCCCTTCGCCCTGGAGAGCTATGCCCAGGTTTTTGATGAGGAGGGCGCCCTGGAGCATCTCGAAGCCTTCACCAGCCTGAATGGGCCGGCCTTCTACAACCGTCCAGCCAACACGCGTCGCATCACGTTGCAACGCCGTGACCATCTCGTGCCGGAACTTGTGAATGGGCTGGTTCCTTTCCATGCTGGAGAGATCCTGTCCTGGGCCGTTGCCGATGCACCTGATCAAGTTCAGCTCTGAAGACTGCGGCACCTGTCACCGCATGAGTCACTACGACGGCAAGGTGGCCGAGGAACTCGGCTGCAGCTTCATCTCCGTGATGCTGCAGGACACGGAGATGTATCGGAAATACCGCAAGATCCTGCTCAAGCAGTACCCCAACAAGGAGGGGATGGGCTGGCCCACCTACCTCCTGGTGAACGATCCCGATGGAGATTTTTCGATCGAGGGAGAACTGAAGGGCGGCATGCCCAAGGGAGATTTCCGCACCAAACTGGCTGAGTTGCTGCCGTCTTGAGCTCAGGTGGTGGGGGCAGGGGGACTTGAACCCCCACAGGCCTTTCGGCCCAAGCGATTTTAAGTCGCGTGCGTCTACCGATTCCGCCATGCCCCCGCCCGGACATCTTAGATTTCCCCCAGATGTCCTCAGGCCTTGGACCTTTCGTCCCTGCTTTCTCAAGTCCCACAGGACACGTTGTTGGTTCTGTTGGCCTACACCGTTCTGGGCGGCCTATATCTCGTTGTGGTTCCCCTCGCCCTGTACGCGTGGATGAACCAGCGTTGGCATCGCATGGGCAAGCTGGAGCGTCTGGGGATCTATGGCCTGGTCTTCCTCTTTTTCCCGGGGATGATTCTGTTTGCCCCCTTCCTCAATTTCCGGCTGAGCGGGCAAGGAGACGTCTGAATTGACGCGTGGCAAGGTTCTTCTGATCGGACTTGCAGTCCTCCTGCTGGGCGGGCTTGGGCAAGTCGGCTTTCAGGCAGCAGGCTTTGAGGGGTTTTCGGCAGGGATTGCTGCGGAGGCCCTGCTGGTTGTGATTGTGGTGGTGTGGACAAGCTCTTACCTGTTCCGTGTGGTCACCGGCCAGATGACCTACATGGACCAGCGGCGTCGCTACCGCGAGGTTTACGACAAACAGGAAGCTGAAGCGCTTCAAGCCCGTTTTGATGCTCTCCCCGAGGAGGAGCAACAGGCGCTGTTGCGCAAGATTGGAGCGGATGCCTCGGTTCCCGCGGACGGCGATGCCCCCGTCGACTCATAGGCTTCCGAAGTTTGTTCCTGGTCGGTTGACCGAGATGCCCAATCAGCAGTCCTCTTCCATCGCCCAGCGCTTTGAGCAGCTGAAGCAGGACGGTCGCCTCGCCTTGATGCCATTCCTGATGGCCGGCGATCCGGATCTCTCTGTCACCGCTGATGTGCTGCTCAGCCTGCAACGTGCAGGGGCTGACATGGTCGAACTGGGAATGCCCTACAGCGACCCCCTCGCTGATGGGCCGGTCATTCAGGCTGCTGCGTCCCGGGCCCTCGCCGCCGGAACCACGCCAAAGGGTGTTCTGGACATGCTGCGCTCGTTGAAAGGCCAGCTGCAGATTCCCGTGATCCTGTTCACGTATTCCAATCCACTGCTCAATGTGGGGATGGAGGCGTTTTGCCAGTCCGCAGCGGAGGCTGGTGCGGCGGGTTTGGTGGTCCCTGATCTACCCCTTGAGGAAGCGGAGCGGCTGTCGACAATCGCAGAGCGTCATGGCTTGGATTTGGTGCTCTTGGTTGCACCCACCACTCCCCAAGATCGGATGGGCCGGATTGCTACATGCAGCCGAGGTTTCACCTACTTGGTGAGTGTCACCGGTGTCACCGGTGAGCGAGCTCAGATGGAAAGCAGGGTTGAAGGTTTGGTGCAGCAACTCAAACAAACCTCACCGGTTCCTGTTGCAGTTGGTTTTGGGATCTCCGGTGCAGAGCAGGTGCGTCAGGTTCGGGGTTGGGGTGCCGATGGAGCGATTGTGGGCAGTGCACTTGTGAAACGGATGGCGGCAGCATCGCCTGGGGACATTGCTCAGGAAGCTGGTCGTTTTTGCGCTGAGTTGCGTGCCGCTGCCGATCAGCCCTAGGGGCTGCCATCCCGCTCAAGCCATCAAAAACCCCGGCATTGGCCGGGGTTGCACTGCTTTTTAATGTTGAATCACTCGTCGTCTTCGTCGGTGGCACCCACCGGTGTCAGACGAATCTGTTTGCGACCAAGTTTGATTTCAAATTCATCTCCAGGTTTCAGGTCAAGCAGCGCTGTATAGGCCTTGCCGATGAGAAGATTGCCGTTGCCTTGCACAGTGGCCACATAGCTGAGTTTGCGGCCGCCTTTGCCCACGCCGCCAACTCCACCCACGCCAAGACTGACGCCTTTGGCCTCCAGCAGTGCTTCATAAAAAGCGGTGAAATTCAGACGTTCTCCACCATCTTTTTTCGTGGAGACATAGCCACAGGCACGAACAAGGTCAGACTTGCTGATGTCACCCAGGTCTTTGACTTTATTGAGAAGGTCGCCCCCAGTGAGCATTGCTTTCGAGAGATATCAACCTTCACAACATAGCCATGGTTCAAGCGGCTATGCCATCATTTTCTACTGAAAAGTTCGCTGTTATTTCATCCTTCGCTATGGCACGTTTCGTTTTGTGGGGCACTTACTGCGCGGATGCTCTTGAGAAGCGTGCTCCCTATCGGGATGAGCACCTTGCTCGTCTCCAAAGTCTGAAAGAGCAGGGAACGCTGGTCACGCTCGGACCCACCGAGGGAAGCACCCATGTTTTCGGGATCTTCGAGGCCGACAGCATCGACGTCGTCCGCAGGCTGGTTGAGGACGACATCTATTGGAAGCAGGGGATCTGGACGGCGCTCGAGGTTTATCCCTGGGTCCAGGCGTTCTGAGCCTGCATGAGCACCCATTCAGCCACGAGCTGATCTCCATCGCTCCCGAGAACATCGGCGTAACCACTCATCTGGCCTCGCCCTTCCCGGGCGATGGCTGCGATGGCGTTCACCGTTGCGATCTGCTCACGCTCGAGGGTCTTCAGCTTCAGGTTTTTCCCCCGGCGAATGATGTTGCCACCGTTGATGTGGCATCCCGCGCAGTGCTGTTCGAACAACAGGGCGCCGGGGCTGGCGTCAGGCCCGGCAGCCAGCGAAGCGCCGGCTGAACCAAGGCTCAGCAGCAGAACAAGAAACGCACCAATGCAGCAGCGCAGGAGGTGGCTCAGCACAGGGATGATGTGGCTTGGATCAGTCTGCTTGAGCAGGCGATGCCTCCTTCTGGAACCGCTGGATCAGTTCATCGGGAGAGCGGTAATCCTTCGGAAGCGAGGTGTGCAATCGGTTGAGGTAGTCCCAGCAGACCGTCCGGCGAATGGCGTTGAGGTCGCGTCCATCGGCCACAAGGCGACGCAGGGCCTGGCAGTAGGTCGAGAATCCAGCCTCCTGATCTCCGATGGTGAGTGCCTTGGTTGCGGACGGCATGAAACAGAAGGTCAGGATCTTCTGACTTTTGCGTCGATCCCCTGATTGGTCTGTTGTCAGGATCACTGTTGAAGTTGTGCGGCGGTCTCCGTGGCGGAACAGGATCTGATCCGTTTCCTCAACAAGATCTCCCAACTTCAGGCCCTTGCGGAGCGTGTGCGGAACGACTCCAGCAGCCGCGAACAGCTGGCGGCTTGTGCGGACCACAACCAGGTTGTTCAGTTGGCCCGATCCTGGGGGTTCGACATCGGTCGGCGCTGGGGTGAGCGTGACCATCGGCCGGGGGCAGAGGCCAACCTGTTGGCGACCCCGTGCCCTCCACCGGGTGAGGAATCAACCCAGGTGGTGGCGTCTGCCGAAACATGGAGACTGCTGTTGATCGCCTCCAACGGCTTCAGCTCCCCCCGTGACGAATGGATGGATCAGTCCGATCACGAGTGGGTGCTTGTGTTGCGGGGGAGTGCCTGTGTTGCGCTGCAGAACCCCGATCGGATTGTGGATCTCAGTCCAGGGGATCATTTACTGCTTTCGCCCCATCAACCCCACCGGGTGGAGCGCACTGATCCCGATCCAGGAACCCTGTGGCTCGCCTTGCACTGGGATGCTGCTTAACCCTGGCGAGGCACGCCACCTCCACGATGGGTCGTGCAGCCCCCAAAAGGCAATGAGCACGACAGCTGATTGCCGTCGGTGGCATCGCTGACGAGAGTGAGTGCATCGAGATCGGAGGAGCCCATGACGGCCGACACTCCACCTGAGCAAGCCCCAGAAGCAGACTGACTTTCTGGCCCCTGCTCCAACAGTTTCCACCCATTCGTAAGCGATTCGTCTGGCGCGACAACGAAGAGCGTCAAGCCAGTCGACTCCCCTCTGCATCGTCCGTAGGTGCCCCGCAGGAGAGCCGCTTCACACCTGGACCCGATGGCCCCAGGGTGCCTTGAGCCAGACGCTTCGACCTTCCTGTCTCAGTTCCATTGCTGGAGGAGTTTTTCCAAGGCATCAGACACTGAAGTTGAGGTCGATTGCCATGCGCAAACGAGCGAGTTAGGCCGTCTTTCCATCGGGAAGGGCGGCCTTCCTTTTGTTCGTGAAGCTTCAGTCCTGGAAATCAAGCTTGTTGGCTGATCCTCCGCGGCCCAGTCGTTTGCGGGAGGGAGTGGCGTTCGCACGCTTCACCAACCAGTAAGCCGCTGAAAGTGAGACGACTGCGATCCCGAGGCCCACCAGCAGCTGGGGTTTGTTTTCAGCACCGGAGGGCAGCACGATCACCTTTCGAGCCACAGCCGTCAGCGCGGTGACCAGAACCAGTTCGATCTGCACCACGTGGCGCCTCAGGTAACTGGTGATGTTTTGCAGCACCTCCAGCGCGATCAACACGGTGAGCAGATCGCCAAGGATCTTGATCAGGTCATCGCCCAACCATGTCGCCGCTGACCCAGTCAGCAATTTGGAGCCCAAGGAAACAATCAGCTGGATGATGGCGGCGCTGATCACCACGCCCGTGATCAGGGTGAGCAGTCGGGCGACCTCGCGTTCACCTGCATCAACGAAACCGAGGAAACTTCTCTTGGAACGCGTGGGTTCACTCACGGGCTTCAGTCGTTGAAGGGGTTGTAGTAGGGGCGAGCCTTGGTGTCGCTGGCCGGGTTGACCACCTTGGTGTCGCAGGTAACGGAGCCGTCCTCTGCCTTGATGCAATCGGCTTCAATCTTGCTGTCTTTGCCCGTGGCGCTACCCGGTCCCCGCAGCCACCCCTCGGTTTGCGCATGGGCCGAGGCGGCGCCCAACACTGACATCATCAACAGAACGGAGGCGCTGAGAAGGTGATTTCGCGTCATCGGTGCGATGTCTGAGCCACCACTTTGCCCGTGTCGGCCGTTAATCGGTGCAGTCGTCTCGAATTTCCTGCAAAAGCAGATCAAGTTGCCCGAACGGATCGTCGTCGGCCGTTGCCACACCGGCAGGTTCGCTGGAAGGCTGGCCATGCCATTCGGCTTCAACGCTGCAGAGCCGATCAGCCAGTCCAGCCAGTCCACGCATGTTGTGTTCGCGCTCCAGCACCTCAAGCAGGGCAGGCATTCGGGTCGACACAGCGCGCAGGTTTCGACGCAGGTCGGCCTGGGTGCGCCCTTGCTGCTTCAACCAGTCCTTCAGCAGCAGAGTGAGGTCCGCTTCAAATTCAGGGGTCCAGCCAGACATTGATCAGCGATTCAGTTCAGCGATTCAGTGCGCCAGGGGAAACCAGCGATCCAGTTTGCGGCGAGCTCGCATCCGGATGGCTGGAGTGACGTGATTGCTCCACAGACCCACCATGGCCGTAAGCGCCACCAGATCATCACTGAAACCGGCCACCGGCAGCAGGTCTGGAATCAGGTCGGCCGGCATCAGTAAATAACTCAGAGCGGCGAGCATCGTCAGCCGCGCGGCTGAGGGGGTCCCGGGGTCAAGCATTAACTCCAGGGCTTCCAGGGCTGGGGCGGCAAGACCTCTGCCGGCCCGCTGCAGCAGGCGCCGCAGCAGGTTTTCGTCGATCACTTCCCGTTCAAGCACGTCGGCTTCAACGGTGGTTCGCGCAGCCTGGTCAGTCATGCGGAGGGAACCGGTTGGAACCACTCTCCCCAGTTCCTCCGCAAGACGCCAGCGGGGCGTGCCGATCTTCAGGGTGTGGATTCCACGAGTCCGCTTTGAATGCCCGTCTTGCGCAGTTTGCGCAGGGCCCGCTGCACCACCTGACGGCAATACTCCCGTGAACAGTTCATGTGGCGTGCCACCTCGGCAAGGGTGCGCCATTCGTTGGTGCCATCCAGCCCAAAGCGCAGGGTCACAACGGTGTGTTCTTTCGGGGTGAGATTGGCTTTGGCCAGCAAAGACCACACGGACGCGGTGCGTTCAGCGATCTCGGCCCTTTCCAGCGGCGGGAGCTCCTCGCTTGGCAGCACATCCACCAGCTCGGAGGGATCCGATTTCGACTTCACAACCCCCTGCAGGCTCACGGTGACGCTGCGCAGTTCACAGGCCAGCAGATCTTCCACCTCAGCGATGGGGATCTCCATGAACTCCGCCAGTTGCTCTCCGCTGGGGCTGAGGCCATTGCGCTGCATCAAGCGTGCCTTGGCAGCCCGCAATTTGGTGAGCTTTTCGTTCACATTCACAGGAATGCGAATCGTGCGGCTTTGGGTGGAGAGCGCTCGATTCAGCCCCTGCCGAATCCACCAGTAGGCATAGGTGGAGAAACGATGGCCGCGGGTGGGGTCATATTTCTTTTCTCGACGGCTCGGGTGAGGCCAAGGGTGCCCTCTTGAATCAGATCGAGCAGATCCAGACCCTTGCCCTGATAACGCTTGGCCAGATTGACGACAAGACGAAGGTTGGAGGTAATCATCTGATTCTTGGCCCGTTCGCCACGGCGAATCACGCCTTTTTCTTCATCGCTGTACTCACAGGCTGGGCCACTCCCGCCAGACAGGTGACAGCGTTCTGTGATGGCGACCATCGCCTGAACCTTCCTCCCCATCATGAGTTCCTGCTCTGGAGTGAGCAGTTGATGGCGACCAATTTCGCCGAGAAAAGCACTCAGAGAACTCGTCATCATGACGATACGGCTGAATTGAACCTAGAACCAAAGTGTTTTTTTCTGGCGGTCATAATAAAGACTCCCGAATTAATACTTTGTGCGCTATTTCACTCTTTCTTCCTGTTACTGAAGTGAATCTTTCATTGTTAATTCAATTGGGTGGCTAAGGTCGCCGCACCTTCCGCCGCCACGCCCATGCCCCTGGCCGTCGCTCTCACGTCCGACATCGCCAAAAACGCCGGCGTTGCCTACGTTCACTACCTCAGCTTCATGCTCTGCTTTGGCGCTCTGGTGCTGGAGCGGAAGCTGATCAAAGCGGATCCGAATCGCCAGGAAGCCACGGCGATGGTGATCACCGACATCGTTTACGGCATCGCTGCCCTGGCTCTTCTTGTCAGTGGAATCCTGCGGGTGATCCACTTCGGCCAAGGGGCTGAGTTCTACACCCAGAATCCGCTGTTCTGGTGGAAGGTTGGTCTGTACCTCTCCGTGGGAGGCCTGTCGCTGTATCCCACGATCACCTACATCCTCTGGGCGATCCCCCTGCGCAAGGGTGAGCTGCCGAAGGTGAGCGAAGCCCTGGCCAAGCGTCTGGCCTGGATCATCAACATTGAACTGGTCGGCTTCGCCAGCATTCCGTTGATGGCCACCCTGATGGCCCGCGGTGTGGGTCTTCCCGCCGCCTGATGCAGCCCGAGCTCTGTCCTCCACAACAGCAGGTTCGAACCCTGCAGGTGGCTTTGGAACGCCAGCCTCCAGGCCAAAGGCCGGGCTATGCCTCCTCCATCGCCACCACCTCCCTGGGCCCTCCGGTGTTGAAGCACTGGTGCGTGTGGGTTCAGCCCGCCGCCGCCACGCCGGCCAACCGCTGGGACCAACGCTGGCTTGATCAAGTGGCATCGGCGCTGACCACCTGGCGTGCACTGGTTCCGCTCACGCTGGTGGACAATCCGGACCAGGCGAACGTGTTGATTCATCGGCAGCGTCCGGCCCGCCGGCAGGTGGCTGGGGTGTGGCGCGCCAGCAACGGACGCACACAACTTCAGGTTGTGGACGTGCAGCGCCAGGGCCGCCGAAGGCTTGAACCCCTGGTGAAGGTGATGGTGTCACCAGGGCTGCGAGCGGAAGCACTGCAGGCCACCGCTCTGCATGAACTGGGTCACGCCTTCGGCCTCTGGGGCCACAGTTCGGTTCCCACTGATGCTCTGGCGATCAGCCAGGGCGAGCGTCCGGTATTGGTGCCATCGCAGCGGGATCGCCTCACGCTGGCGTGGGTCATGCAGCAGACCACCCGTTTCGGTTCAACGCTTCGGAAGCCCATCGAACCGGCCGAATCTGAATCACTTGAGTGACGTCACCATGCGGGCGCGGCATGCTGCCGGCAGTCGTGGTTCATCGATGCACCTGGTCCGTTCTCTGGCGCTGGCTGGTCTGCTGCTGAGTCTGGTGGGTTGTCGTTCCAACAACAGCCTGCCCCAGCAGAACCCACAGGTTCGAGCACCGATTCGGATTCAGCTGGACGGCAGCAATCCAGCAGCCAGTGAAGGTGTGTTGGATCGTGCTGAGGGGCCGTTGCGTTTCACCGTTGGCCATGGTCGCCATGGCATTGCCTGTGAAGGCACCACCTTTGAAGAGGGCATCACTCCCCTTGGAACCTTTCAGGTCAACGCCATCCTCAGCAACGACCGCTTCGAGATGGATCCCGCACTGGTGGAGCAATCCGGCAAATCAGAAGAGGAGCTGCGCGAGAGCCTCTTCACCAACATGAACTCCATTGACTTCAAAGGTGATGGGGAAACCGGGGAATACGGCGTCGGTTACATCAGCCTGGCTCCTGTGCCGGCTACGGATCAGCCCTTTCGTTTCAACACGTATGACGGTGTCTTCCGCTGGTACAGCTTCGCCATTCACGGCACCAATGACGAGTCCCGGATCGGCAAGGCGGTGACTGGCGGTTGCATCAATGCCGGAAAGCTCACCATGGGGGTGTTGTTGGACACCGTGGAGCTTGGCGATGAAGTTGTGATCAGTAGCGACAGCCCCTGCCTGCCTTAGTGCCGGCGCGGGGCACCACGACGTGCGGCCAGCACTTCCTGCACCTGCCGCCAGCTGACGCCGTGATGGGCCAGGGCCACCTGCATGTGGAAGACGATGTCCGCAGCCTCGCCGGCGATCTCGGCAGCGTTGTCGTCTTTGCAGGCCATCACGAATTCAGCGCTCTCCTCCCCGATTTTCTTGAGGATGCTGTTGTCTCCCCCCGCCAGCAGCTTGTTGGTGTAGCTGCCCTCTTCCGGTTGCTCGCGTCTCCCTTCGATCACCCGGAACAGTTCGGTGCAGGCATCCGTTGGCGGCGCTAAAGCCTCGGGGCCTCCGGCCGTTCGGGCATCGCTGTTTTCGTAGAAACAGCTGCGGGAGCCGGTGTGGCAGGCCACATCCCCAGCCTGCTCCACGGTCACCAGCAGCACGTCGGCATCGCAGTCGTAGCGGATCTCCCGCATCGTCTGAACGTGACCGCTGGTGGCCCCCTTGTGCCAAAGCTCCTGGCGTGAGCGGCTCCAGTAATGCACTTCACCGCTGCGCAGGGTGGCTTCGATGGCCTCCCGGTTCATCCAGGCCACCATCAGCACCGCCCCGTCCAGCCAGTCCTGGGCCACAGCTGGAATCAGCCCCGCTTCGTTAAAACGGAGTTGGTCAATGAAGGCGGGGCTGAGGGGCTGCATCAGGCCTCGGACATTCGGGCAACGCCCTGAATCTTCCCGCAGCGTGCTCCATTCCGCGTTTTCACCCCTTGCTCGTTTCTCCGACCCCCTACAGCTGCAGCAAAGCCTTCAGCGGCTATCCCTGCTGTCACCGGCAGTGGCGCCACCAGGGCCATTGCCGCTTCGTGCATGGCTACAGCCGCAGTTTCAACCTCTGGTTCGCCGCAACGGAGCTGGATGCCTGCGGGTTTGTTGTTGATTTTTCCAGCCTTCGCCCCTTCGAAGAACGCCTGAGGCAGCAGTTCGACCACACCTTTCTGGTCAATGCAGACGATCCACTGCTGGCGGAGTGGCAGCGGTTGCATGACCTCCAGGCCATTGATCTCCGCGTGATGGAGAACGTGGGCATGGAGGCAACGGCGGCCTTGATCTGGACCTGGGCCAATGAGCTGCTGCGGGAGCGGGACGGCGGTCGCACCTGTTGCTTTGGCGTGGAGGCGCGGGAGAACAGCCGCAATGCCGCCACCTACTGCGCTGTTCCCGCCTGGTTTTCAGCGCAGGGCTAACGCGTCCGCTTCCAGCTCCACGCTGATCGCCTGCCCTTCGCTGTAACGACCCGCCAGAATCGCTTTGGCAATGGGTGTCTCCAGTTCCCGCTGCACAGCACGTTTCAGCGGCCGTGCCCCGTAGACGGGGTCATATCCGGCATTGGCGAGCCAGTCGGCGGCCCCATCGCTCAGGCTGAGCTCCAGCTTGCGCTCAGCCAGCCGCTGGCGCAGACGTTCCACCTGAAGGGTGACGATCTGGCGCAGTTCCTCCCGCCTGAGGCTGTGGAAGATGATCTGATCGTCGAGGCGATTGAGGAATTCCGGCCGGAAATGGGCTCGGAGAGCGTCATTCACCCGGCTTTCCATCGCTCCATGCTGCTCGGGATCGCCGGCCAGCTCCAGGATCGACTGGCTGCCGATGTTGCTGGTGAGAATCAGCACGGTGTTGGTGAAGTCCACGGTGCGGCCCTGCCCATCGGTGACACGGCCGTCATCGAGGATCTGCAGCATCACGTTGAACACATCCGGGTGGGCTTTCTCCACCTCGTCGAACAGGATCACGGCGTAGGGCCGACGACGCACCGCTTCGGTGAGCTGGCCACCGGCCTCATAGCCCACGTAGCCGGGAGGTGCCCCGATCAAACGGCTCACGGTGTGCTTCTCCATGTACTCCGACATGTCGATGCGAACCATGGCGTCATCGCTGTCGAACAGCCGGTTGGCGAGGGCTTTGGAGAGTTCCGTCTTGCCCACACCCGTGGGGCCGAGGAACAGGAAGCTGGCGATGGGGCGGTTCGGATCGCTCAGCCCCGCCCTAGACCGTTGAATCGCATCGGCGACGGCGGTGACGGCCTGGTGCTGGCCGATCACCCGCTGATGCAGATCATCTTCGAGTTGCAGCAGCTTCTCCATTTCGCTCTGCACCAGCCGCGCCACAGGGATTCCGGTCCACTTGGCGATCACCTCGGCGATGTCGTCTTCACTCACCTCCTCCCGCAGCAAGCCTTTCTCGCCTGGCTCCTCTGAGGCGATCTGGGCTTCCTGTTCGAGCAACTGCTTCTGCAGCGAGGCCAGGGTGCCGTATTCCAGTTCCGCTGCTTTGTTCAGGTCGTAGCTGCGTTTGGCCTGTTCCACCTGCAGCTGCACCCGTTCGATCTCTTCCTTGAGCGACGACAGCTCATCGATCGCTCCTTTCTCCTGCTGCCACTGGGCATTCAGGGAACTTTGCTGTTCGCCCAGTTCCGCCAGTTCCCGTTCAATCCGTTGCAAGCGTTCCTGGCTGGCGCTGTCGGATTCACGGCCGAGGGAGAGCTTCTCCATCTCCAGCTGCAGGATCTTGCGATCGATTTCATCGATCTCCTCCGGTTTGGAGGTGATCTCCATCTTGAGGCGGGCGGCCGACTCATCCACCAGATCGATGGCCTTGTCGGGCAGGAAGCGGTCGGCGATGTAGCGGCTGCTCAACACAGCAGCAGCCACCAGGGCACTGTCGGCAATGCGCACACCGTGATGCACCTCATAGCGCTCCTTCAGACCACGCAGGATGGAGATGGTGTCTTCCACCGTGGGTTGATCCACCAGCACCTGCTGGAAGCGACGCTCCAAGGCGGGATCCTTTTCGATGTGCTGGCGGTGCTCGTCGAGGGTGGTGGCGCCAATGCAGCGCAGTTCCCCCCGGGCCAGCATCGGCTTGAGCAGATTGCTGGCATCCATCGCTCCACCGGTGGCGCCAGCGCCCACCACCGTGTGGATTTCATCGATGAACAGCACGATCTGGCCTTCCGAGGCGGTGACCTCCTTGAGCACAGCTTTGAGCCGTTCCTCGAACTCACCGCGGTATTTCGCACCGGCGATCAGGGCTCCCATGTCGAGGGCGATGAGCTGACGGTTCTGCAAGGCCTGGGGCACATCGCCATTCACGATGCGCTGCGCCAATCCCTCAACAATGGCGGTCTTGCCGACCCCGGGTTCGCCGATCAGCACGGGGTTGTTTTTGGTGCGCCGGCTGAGGATCTGGATGGTGCGCCGGATCTCCTCGTCGCGACCGATCACCGGGTCCAGCTTTCCGTCACGGGCGGCGGCCGTCAGGTCCCGTCCGTACTTCTCAAGCGATTCATAGGTCCCTTCCGGGTTTTGATCGGTCACCGTCTGGTTGCCTCGCACGGCTGTAATGGCTTCTTTGAGTTTGCTGGTGTCAACGCCCGCTTGGCTGAGCAGTTGCCTGCCGCAGCGTTCATCGTCGGCCAGGGCCAGCAACAGATGTTCGATGGCGATGTAGCTGTCACTGAAACCATCGCGGGCTGTTTCGGCGCGATCCAGGCAGCTGTTGAGGGAGCGCCCAAGAAACACCGATTCCGGTGGAGAGCCAAGACTGGGCTGCTGCCTGAGATGGCTGTCGACGGCCGCCTGGAAATTGCCGACGTCGACCCCTGCTTTGCTGAGAATGCGTCCAGCCAGACCGTTCTGCTGCAACAGCGCAAGCAGCAGATGCTCCGTTTCAAGTTGTTGATGCCTGGCGCTCTGCGCCAGTTGCTGGGCGGCGACGATGGCGGCCCAGGCTTGTTCGGTGAACTGTTCCGCCGTGGGTTGCATCTCGGATGCGTTTCAACTGGGTTCACCGTATGGGGCTTGTTCCGTTTTCAGTGGGGGCAAACCGAAGCCTTTGGATCGGTCCCCACACCAGGGAGCGGCAAACCGGGGTGTCTTTTTAGAGTTTGCCGAACCCTTGGATGCCAATGCCTGATCAGCCGCTGGTGGACTCCCTCGTGCAGCAGGGCCTGGCGCTCGCAGCAACGGCTGGCGGTGAGCTGGAACGCAGCTGTTGGATGGTGGTGCATGAGCACCACCACGGTGTGAAACCCACGGAGTACGACATCCGGGAAATCGACGAGGATCTCTATCTGGCTGTGTTGCAGGCGGCCAAGCAGACTCGGTCCGCCGTTTGATCAGCCGTTGAGCAGCTCCCGTAGAAGCGCGCGGTGAGCGTTTTCGGCTTCGATGCTCTCCCGCATCTCTTTTGGGAGGCGGGCTTCAAGGATGTCCTGTTTTTTCATCTCCGTGGCATAGCGGCTGCTGAACGCGCTGAAGCGATCGAGATACGACCTTGCGACCTCTGGGGTGAAGGCAATCACCTCCAGGGCGTGTTTGAAGTGGAGGTAGGACACGGTCCACTCCACCAGCTCGTCAAAACTCTGCAGGCCAAGCGGGTTTTCAGGAAGCGTCATCGCTGCATCGCCCATGGCTTCAACCAAAACCCTTGGCTTTGGCCTTGGCCTGGGCCGTTAGGTCCTTCAACCGGCCGTTGAGCAGAACATCGCGTTCACGGTCTGCTCCCACATGGGGTGCGATCTCCACCCCAGCGCTCCGCATGGCCTGCAGCGCTGCTGCTTCCTCAGCTGAGCCCGTGTCACTGCCGAGGTAGCGCTCCACGGCCGCAGCCCCTGGGGCGTCCGCAGCGAAGTACACCGTTCCCGGACCTCGCCGCTCGATGGTTTGCTGCCGCTGCCGGCGGCGCTGCTGCACGCTCGCCCAGAGCCGGCCTTGATTGGCGGTCATGAAGGCGTTCAGATCCGCGGCGTCGGTGTCTTCCGCCAGGGCCATGCTGGTGCCGTCGATGAAATCACTGAGCAGGGTGACAACGGCCATCAGGTCTTTGGTGGTTGCGGGGCTGTTGATTGGGAGGCTGTTGATTGCGAGGGATTTGATTGGAAGGGTGGTGATTGAAACGAGCGCTGGATTCGGCTGGTTTCGAACCAACTGGTGATGGCTGATTCGCGGGCGTCGTCGCAGAGATCCCGCTGGATCACATTGAAGCCGTGGCGGCGTGCCAGGGCCAACAGTTGATCGTCATCACGGCATTGGGCCGCATCACGCCGTAAGCCCTGGTGGTGCTCCACAGCCCGCAAAAAATCGCGAAGAGCTTCACGACTCATCGCCTGGACCAGCCCAATTCGGCCCGTTGTTCCACGTAGGTGGCCACCGCCATGATCTCCTCTTCACTCAGTTTGTCGGCATAGCTGGGCATGGCATTCAGCCCATCCTCGATCTCATGCTCCAGGGCCTCCAGCGGGGAGCTGGAGTAGGCCTCCACATGGTCGTTCAAGTCGCTGATCTTCAGCGTTCGGTTGGCGCGGATCACATTGCCGCCCCCCATGTGACAAGCCGCACAGTTGCTGTTGAAAATTTGCTCACCTCGCTCCAAGGCGGAGCTTTCGATCGTGTCAAGCGCCATCGCCGGAGCAGACGGCAGGCCTGTTGCGCCAACGATCAACAGCAACGTCAGGATCAGGCCTGATAGGCGTGCCATCGCAACCCCCCTCAATGCCCCAAGCTATCCATCGTTGCCGGCAAAAAAAAGAACCCCGGGCTGTGGTTAATACACAGCCCGGGGATTTCAGTTCAATTTGAGATGTTCAGAGATTTCCTCAGAAATCCAGGAATCACTCAACGATCACCTTGCCGACCATGCCAGCACCGCGGTGGGGCTCGCAGTAGAAGTCGTAGGTGCCAGCGGTGGCGAACGTTTCCTCCCAGGATTCGCCGGGGTTGAAGGCGAGATCAGAGTGGCTGTACTCGTCGTGGCCTTCGAAAACAGCGTTGTGAGGAGCCAGTTTGTTGTTGACGAACTTGACGGTGTCGCCGGCCTTGATGTTCACGGTGGCGGGCTCGAAGGCGAGCATGCCGCCGTCGGTGCCGAGCTTCACTTCAACAGTGGCGGCTTGAGCGCTGCCGACGTTGAGGCCGATCAGCATCAGGAAGGCGCAGCAGGCGGCTGCAATGGTGCGGATGACGGAGCGCATGAAAGTGCTAGGTCGATGCATTGACCTTACGCGCGGGTCTGGGGGTTCCGCGGTTGGGTAAGCCGGAATCGCTAAGAACTGTTGCCAAGTCAGGGGCATGGCTGCTGCCACCGAAACGTTCCGGCTGGGTCACCGGGTCATGGATGAAGTGGCGCTGGCGAATGCTGAACCGGTCCCAGGCATTCACTTCGATCGGCAGAACGCGGATCAGGGTCTCAATCAGCCATGGCCAGAGCGGAATGCCGGGCGTTCGGGCCACACCGCGCCAGCGGCAGAGGGTTTGCACGGTGTCGTTCACCGAGATGGCCGGTTGTCCCATCACCACCCGGCGCAGGGCGCCTTGCCCGGGTTCTCGGTTCGGTTCATGGGGGCGTGTGGCCAACAGGCCACAGATGCGGGCGATGTCTTCCGCATGGATGAAGTGGAAGCTCGCATCCACCCGAAGCCAACGGGCCAGCCAGAGCCAACGGCTGACTTCAGCCAAACCTTCGGTGAGGTAGCTGGTGGGGAAGGGGCTGGTGCCGTCGACCCGTCCACCGAACACCAAGGTGGGAAACACCGCCACGATTTTGCTGGCCAGGGGGTGCTGCTCCAGATCCCTGAGGCAGCGAGCCTTGGTTTGGATGTATTCCGTGCCGTAGGCCAGAGCTTCCGGCAGGGGGCGCAGGTGCCGGTCGAGCACGCTGGCCGTGGAGAAGTAAATGATCTGCTCCAGCTTGCTGGGCTCCAGAAGCGCCAGCATCCGTTTCACCGCCACCACATTCACCTGTTCGGCCCGCTCGGGGTCACCCCAGGCCGTGGCGGTGTGAATCACCCGGTTCACCGAGGCCAGCTCTTGGGCAAAACGGTCGGTGTCCCGCAGGTCCCCGACCAAGAGGCGGATGCGGGGATGGTCTGCTGGAACAGCGGTGAGTTTGGCCGGGTCCCTCAGCCAGAGCAGCAGCTCGGCATCCGAGTGGTCCAGAAGCCAGCGGGAGACGTACTGACCGACGCATCCGCTGGCGCCGGTCACCAGGATGCGGGTCAAACGACAGCCCCGAGACGGTCCATCACGCTCTTGCCGGCCCGGAAGAAGGCTTCACCGTTTTCTTCCGGTGTGCCCGGCAGGATTCCATGGCCGAGGTTGAGGATGTGCTTCCTGCCGCGGGCCTTGCGCACGCAGTCATCGATGCGGGCCTCAATCGCCTCCGGGGTGCCGAACAGCAGGCCGGGATCCACGTTGCCCTGAACACCAACGTGCTCCGGCAGACGTGCCAGGGCTTCGGCCATGTCCACCGTCCAGTCGAGCGAAACGATGTCAACTCCGGTGTTGGCCATCCGCTCGATCACGCCGGCGCTGCCGGAGATGTAGAGGATGAAGGGGGTGTCGGGGTGCGTCTGCTTGACCAGATCCACCACCTTCTTCTGATAAGGCGCAGCGAAGGTGTCGTAGTCCGCTGGGCTCAGCTGGCCCGCCCAGGAATCAAACATCTGCACCACCTGGGCGCCAGAATCAATCTGATAGCGCAGGTAGTTGGCGATCGACTCGGCGAAGTGGTCGAGCAGCTTGTGCAGGATCTCGGGTTCGCGGAAGGCCATGGCCTTGATCACCGCGTAGTTCTTACTGCTCTTGCCCTCCACCACGTAGGCGGCCAGGGTCCAGGGGGCACCAACGAAGCCGAGAACAGCTGCTTCGTTGCCGACGCTTTGGCGCAGACGACCCAGCACTTCACCCACAAAGGGCATCGACTCGGCGGGGTTGAGGGGGCGCAGGGCATCCACCTGGGCCATGCTCCGGATTGGATCGCCGATCTGGGGGCCTTTGCTCTCGATGATGTCGAAATCGATTCCCATCCCCGGCAGGGGCGTGAGGATGTCGGAGAACAGGATCACGCCATCGGGCTTGAAGGCGTGAAACGGCTGCATGGAGATCTCATAGGAGAGATCAGGGTTTTCGGAACGCTCACGGAAGCTGGGGTACTTGTCCCGCAGGTCCCGGTAGATCTTCATGTAGCGACCGGCCTGGCGCATCATCCACACCGGAGGACGCTCCACCGATTCACCGCGCGCAGCACGCAGGAGCAGGGGTAAAGAGTCGCTCATCAAGCCCGGTCAGGTCAGCCGGAAACCTACCCGAATCGAGGCCTTGGCTAGAGCTTTACCCCCTCTTTGTCATCACGTTCGTCACACGATGTTGTCCGGCTCGCTGCTGCTCAGGCTGCGTTTCGGGTCGTGCTTGAACACCATCAGGCTCAGCGGCGGCAGGCAGAGATCCAAGGAGTTCTCGTAGCCGTGGATGCCCCATTCGTCTGTTGGTTTGCCGCCCATGTTGCCGAGGTTGCTGCCGCCGTACTTGGCTGCATCGGAGTTGAAGATCTCCTCGTAGAACCCTGAGAGAGGAACGCCCACGCGGTAGTGGGAGTGACTTTGGGGCGTGAAGTTCGCCACCACCACCAGCCAGGTGCCGCTGGCACTCTCCCGACGCATGAAGCTGATCACGGAGTGGCGGTTGTCGTTGCAATCGATCCACTGGAAGCCGAACTGGTCGAAGTCGTCCCGCCAGAGGGCCGGTTCTGCCTTGTAGAGAACGTTGAGGTCATCCACCAAACGCTGGATGCCCTTGTGGGGTTCGTAGTTGAGCAGATCCCACTGGAGATCGCCCCACACATTCCATTCAGCCCGCTGGCCGAATTCCATCCCCATGAAGATCGTCTTCTTGCCGGGGTGCGTCCACATGTAGGAGAGCAACGCCCGGGTGTTGGCGTACTTCTGCCAGTCATCTCCCGGCATCTTGTGCAGGAGATGGCTCTTACCGTGCACCACTTCATCGTGGCTCAGGGCCAGCATGAAGTTCTCGGTGTAGGTGTACCAGATCGAGAACGTGATGTTGTTCTGGTGGAACTGGCGGAACCACGGGTCCAGCTCGAAGTAATCGAGCATGTCGTGCATCCAACCCATGTTCCATTTGAGGTTGAATCCGAGGCCGCCGCTGTCCGTGGGCTGCGTCACCATCGGCCAGGTGGTTGATTCCTCCGCGATCGAGAGGGCCCCGGGGAAGTGCTGGAACAGCACGTGGTTGGCCTGCTGCAGGAAGCGAACGGCTTCGGTGTTCTCCCGACCACCGTTCTCATTGGGCAGCCATTCCCCGTCGGGACGCAGGTAGTCGCGATAGAGCATCGAGGCCACGGCATCCACGCGAATGCCATCGATGTGGAACTGCTCGAACCAGAACACCAGGTTGGCGACGAGGAAATTACGAACCTCGTTGCGGCTGTAGTTGAAGATCAGCGTTCCCCATTCCTTGTGTTCTCCGATCCGGGGATCACTGTGTTCATAGAGATGGGTGCCATCGAAGAAGGCCAGGCCGTGGGCATCCTTCGGGAAGTGGCCCGGAACCCAGTCGATGATCACGCCGATGCCTTCGGCGTGACAGCGATCCACGAAGGCCCGGAATTCATCGGGCGTTCCGTAACGGCTGGTGGGGGCATACCAACCCGTCACCTGGTAGCCCCAGGAGCCGTCGAAGGGATGCTCGGTGATCGGCATCACCTCGATGTGGGTGAAGCCCCTCTCCTTGACGTAGGGAATCAGGCGATCGGCGAGTTCGGCGTAGGTGAGCAGGCGAGCGCCGGGTTTCATCTCCGCGGCAGGAACGGGCGTCCGAGGGGTGCCGTCGGGTTGAATCCAGGGCTCATCCGCTGAGGCGTGGATCCAGCTGCCCAGGTGCATTTCATACACCGAGATCGGTTGATCGAGCGCGTTGCTGCTGTCGCGCTTCTGCATCCAGCCCTTATCGGACCATTGGTATCCGCCCAGGCGAGCCACAACGGAGCTGTTGTCCGGGCGAACCTCGTGCTGGAAGCCGTAAGGATCAGCCTTTTGGTAGCAGTGGCCTTCTTGGGTACGGATTTCGTACTTGTAGAGATGTCCCTCCTCGAGGCCGGGGATGAACAGTTCCCAGATGCCCCCGACGCGCTGCTGCATGGGGTGGTGACGTCCATCCCATGAATTCAGATCTCCAATCACGGAGACCGTGAGAGCGCTGGGCGCCCACAGGCAGAACATCACACCCCTGACCCCGTCACGCTCGGTGAGGTGGGCACCCATCTTTTGCCAGATGTGGTGATGGTTGCCTTCAGCAAACAGGTGGCGATCCATTTCGCCCATCCATTCGCCGCGGAAGGCCCAGGGGTCGTGTTGTTCGTGCACGATCCCGCCCCGCTCAACCCTGACCCGGTACGTGCAGCCGGGGTCTCTGTTGAGCTGTGCCTCGAACACCCAGGGGTGGTTCGGCGTTGTCATGGCGATCTCGTCGCCAGCCTGCAACAGGGTGACTGTTTGGGCTTCCGGCATCCAGATCCGCACGGTCCAACCCTGATCCGAGGGTTGAGGACCAAGCACCGCAAACGGGTGGTCATGGCGACAATTCGCCAACCGTTCGCCGTCCTGCACCATCCAGTCGAGGACTGCGGCGACACCCATGGGAGATCTGTGAATTGGGCGAGATGTTAAGCCCGATTTATGAAACAGATCCGCTGTTGATCAGACGAAGTCTCGGGAAATGTCGACGTTGATGATCCGACCGCTTGCGTCAAAGATCACGAACAGGTTGGTGGTGGCCTGGCCGAAGGCGACAGCCACCAGCACGAGCTGCTGATCGCCGCCTTGATGGGCGATCACAGCGTCCTTGACCTTGCGGAACCCACCTGACACCTGGCTGAGCTTGGTCCATTTGCGTTCCAGATCTCCCGGGGCCAGCTCCTCCTGGAGTTGGAGGGACATATTGGATCGCGCGGCAATCCAGCGTCCTGCTGCCAGGTCGCGGGTGAAGTCGAGGGCCGTTGTCTCGATCGGCTGGATCCGGTCGCTCCACTTCCAGGCGAGCAGTTTGCCGTCCTCATCCAGCACCATCAGCACCCCTTCGTCACCGGATGCAGTGGTCACCACCGCATCGATGGTTGTTGTGTTGTAGCCAGGGGTCACGCTGACAACGCGGGTTGCATCAATGGCCGCGCGTTGGTTCAGGCGTGCCTGGACGGTGTTCATATCAACGCTGGTTTGAACCGGGGCTGCGAGAGCGTCATGCATGACGTCTCCCTGGCGATTTTTGAGCGCCTCCAGCAGCAGTTCAGCCGCCGCCGTTGCCTGGGCTGGGGTGAGTTCGGTTCTGGTGAGTTGCTCCGCTGCTGCGGGACTGATCAACCCCATGGGAGCCGACAGAGCGATGGCCAGCAGGGCAGCGGAGAGCTTCAAAGCACAAACGTCAGTCGAGCTTCAGTCTGCCGGAATCAAAGGGGTTCAGCTGCAGGGTGGAGCCAGCAAGTTTCAGTGTCAGCGTCACCACACGATGCTCTGGGCTTGGTGCTCCGCAGGCAACGGCATCGTGGCCAGGGTTGACGCCAATGGCGGGCCACGCTGCTGCGGCAACGGAGATCCTCAGTCGATCGCCACAAGCCAGGCTCGCGTGCAGCGGCTGGAGGATCACGCTGCGCCTGGCTGGCTGCAACGCCTCCTCTCCGCGAACCCGTACGACTCCCGTGCTCAGTTGATCAACGCTGTTGGTTTCCGCGGGCAGGCGCGAGAGGCTGATGCAGAGATCAAACCCGGGCTGGTCCGCTTCGGCGTCCAACAGGAGGTGCGGTTGACCTGACAGCAGCAGCTCATCAACCAAGGGTGCGGTGGTGAATGTCGCGACGTCGCTGCGTTGATCCACGGCCGTGCGCTCCGCCGGCCCAGGGGTTGTCCCGAGGTGTCCACCGATAGCCGGAACCGGTCGCCAGGGGTCATGAACGATGACCACGCTTCCTTCTCCCTCTCCATCCGCCACAAGGGCACCGTCGTTTGGGTCGATGCAGGCCAGTCCATGGCTCCGCAGTCCCCATGACGCTGACCTGCCCGTGGCGGGTGCGGGGATCGCGCTCCACTGATGCTGGGTGATGTTCCAGAGCTGGTGACTGGGCTGCGGTTCCTGCGGGGGGCGATCCTGCAGATGTTGTTGGAAGAACTGAAGCATCAGCTGCTGGGTTTCCGGCCACCACTGCAGATGGGAGGCCGGCCCGATGTGCAGGGAGGGCTGCCCGCCGGCCGCTTGGCTGCGATGCCAGAGGTCCAGCAGACCCACCAGATGCGGATCCCACCATCCACCGATCAACAGCATCGGCCGCTGGAGCCAGCTCTCTGGGGCGTGATGAACCGTCCACTGCTGATCGTTGCTGGGGTCGTTGTTCAACCAGCTCCAGGCCATGCCTTCGGGGTCATGGCGCTCCAGCAGGGTTGGTCCGTCCCGCAAATAGCGGTTGTCTTCAAGGCTTCGGCGGATCTCCAGCCAGGCCGTTGCATCTCCGCGTCGCTGGGCCTGGAGGGCCGCCAGCTGCAGCCCCCATCCCAGGCCGAGGTGCCACCAGTGGGCACCGCCTTCACAACTCCAATGGCGTCGTTCGTCCAGGCCGGTCATCGCCGGAGCTGTGCACTCCGGCGGTGGGGCCGATTCCGCTGCGGTGAGCTGGGTCAAGCCCTGATACGAAAACCCGTAGACCCCCAGGCGTCCATTGCATTCCGGCAGCTGCCGCACCCAGGCATGGGTGGCGGGGGTGTCGGCTGCTTCCTGACCAAACCCCCGGAAACGTCCCTCCGACTCGCCTTGTCCTCGGACGTCCTGAACGACCACCAGGAAGCCATGGGACGCCCACCAACTGGGGTGGGCATAGGTCACGGTTGAGGAGATGCGGCTCCCGTAGGGCTGCCGCATCAGCAGGGCAGGCCAGGGGCCTTCGCTGCTTGGATGCCACAACCGTGAACGCAGCACCACGCCATCGGCCGTCCTCAGCGCTGCAGACCGGCAGACAATTCCGCTGGTCTCAGCGGACATCGGCGCAATGCATCCCCACGATGTAGGTCATGAGGATTTCCGCATCCTGAAAACTCAGCTTCTCGCTGGCGGCGACCTGGTTGATGTAGGGCTTGGAGAATGGCGATCGGCCGTTGGCGTTCATTTGCCGGAACGAACGGCACATGGCCTTTGCTTTTTCAGGATTGCGTTTGACGCTGTTGAGCAAGTCCGAGTCAGCGGCAACCACGAGCAATGGTGAGCCCAGGAGCGCCAGAGCGATCAAAGCTGTGCGTAGGAGTTTCAAGCCCATAACAAGTTCATACGCAGGTTTGGATGCCAAGGCAGGGTGGCTGGGGTCAGTTCGCCAGTTGCCTAGCGCGGCGGATCCAATCGCCAGCCACCCGCAGATCCACCACGGCAGGCCGTTTGGTTCCAAGGCTGCGCTCCAGCCTTCCGGTCTGGCGTACGAGACGTTCAGGGGTGCATGCCGCCAGAGCGGCGGGCGTGGCGATGCCTGCATGCATCAGCAGCGCGGCGTCCTGGGGAGGCAAATCCAAGCGGCAGACCAAATCGGCCATGCCCCGCAGCCGCTTGAGGTTTCGGGCCGAAGCCTGGCCACTGCGGGCGAGTTGGCTCAGTTGCAGATCCGTTAGATCACGAATGCTGGACCAGCGCTTGATACCGGCCCGATCCAGTTCCTGTTGTTCCCTGCGAAACGACTGGGGGAGCTCCTCGATCGCATCGTTGAAGTTCGGCATCAACGCAAGGTCTTGCTCACCTCGCCCAGGATGACGGGGCGTCCCAGCCCATCGCCCTCCGGCTGGATGCCCCGCAACCGCACCAGCACGGTGCTGCTGGAGCGACCTGAGCCGCGCAGGTTGCCTTCCAATTGCTCCAGGGTGGCTTGAACTGTGGTTGGGGCCAGGTCTGCAGGAACCTGGGCGACCACCAGGTCGTTGCCGTTATCGAACACGATGGGTGCCCGCACCGCACCCTCCACCACCACTGGCGGTGTGTAGCTCACGCCGAATGCCCAGCAACTCACGGCCAGCAGCAGGGTGAAGCTGCTCACGCCGACCAGTCGAAACCGAATGCCCCACTTGGCGAGGAAGGCAACTGCCGTGAGTGCTCCAAGCCCAAGCCCAGACCAACCCAGCCAGGGAGCGGCAGTAAGCAGCAGCTGATCGAAGGCCATGGGGTCTGGTGGACTGAAAACAGTCTCCTTATATTGCGCGAGATTCCGGGGAGACCGCCGCGTCTGATGGGGAAAACGCGGCGCAGGACCTGGTTGGTTGCGGGAAGTTTTGTTCTGGTCGGGGCTGGAGCAGCAGGCTTCATCGCCTTAGACCGCGCTGCCGAAGGCATCCTGAGCCGGGCACGCCCCAGCTTGGAGCGCACGTTGTCGGGTCCGCTGGGCCACGACGTGGATCTTGGACCTTACGAAGGACTTCGCCCCTTGGGCCTGGGGATCGCCATCGGGCCGAGTCGAATCTTGCCGTCGGCGGCGGATCGTTCTGAGCTGAGCCTGGCGGGGCTGGAGGTGGGTCTTGCTCCCTTGGCGAGTCTTCGGCGTCTGCAACTGGTTCTGCAGATCACGGTGCACAGGCTGCGCGGTCAGTTGCAGGCCAATGAGGCTGGTCGGTACTGGACCTTTGGGCCCCTGAGCGGCGACGGCACCCTGCCGCGACTTGGCGTGCAGTACCGGTTGGCCGATCCTGCATTGCTCCGTTTCGGTCCTCAGCAGCAGACCCTTGAACTCCGCAGTCGGGGCGCGGTTCGGCTCGGGGAGGCTTTTTTCAGTACCGCATCGGAACTTCGCTGGCTCGACGCAGAAGGGGTGCTGCGGCTCGATGCACAAGGGCATTGGGATCGCCCTCGCTTCAGGCTTCGAACGCGGCTGGATCGGCTCAATCTGAAACCGTTGGGGGCCGTCATCGCCCCCGCTCAGGATCTGGATGCCTCTGGAATCTTGGAGGGAGATGTTCAGATCGGCTGGGCCGATGGGTCGTTGAACTGCCGAGGTGGGCTCAGCCTCAAGCGTCTCGAACTTGCTGCGCTGAACAGCAATCGCCTCAGGGTCGCTTGCAAGGGCGATCAACTCACGCTGCAGCCCGCAACACTGCGTTTTGGAGCCTTTGAGGCTCGGGCCTCAGGGTCCGTTGCCTTGAACAAGAGCTTTGATCTCCAGGCTGACGTTCGCCGTACAGACCTCAGCTCTGCAAGCCAGGACCGGTTGAAGCTCAGGATCCAGGGCCCCTGGGGGGAGCCCCGGTGGAGTGCAGATGGTGAGATCCAGCTGCCTGAGGCCACAGGGCTCAACACAGCCCTGACGCTGGACGCTCAGTGGCGCACCCCCTGGTTGCAAGACCAGCAACCGTCTGTTGCCGTGGACAGGCTCCGCCTCAGTGCCCCGGGACTGCGCTTCGGGCTGGCCGGGACGATTGGATCCCGATTGGATCTGCGCAGCACGGAGCTGCAGATCGATCCCCGCTTCTGGTCTGCGCTGCCGACCCTGCAGGCCGGACTGGGCCAAACCGCTCCGCTCCTTGGAAGCGTCGACGTCAGTGGTGGGTTGGCCTCACCGGAGCTGAGCCTGAAGCTTGGTCAGGCGTCCAACCCGTTGCTTGAAGAGTGGTCGTTTCAGACCCGATGGTCCTCGCAGGACTCCGCCCTGGTGCTGGATCACTTCACCAGTCCGCTGTTGCGGGCGCAAGCGCGCCTTCCTGTGCAACTGGCGCAGGGGCGGTTGCAAACCGGTGAGCTTCAGAGCGGCTTTGAACTCCAACCTTTCAGCCTGAGCCGTTTCACCCCCTTGATCGGTACGCCGCTGGACGGGCAGGTGGCGGCGCGGGGTCGCGTGAAGGGTCCCCTGTCGGGGCTTCAGCCCGACATCAGCCTGATGCTGAATCAACCCCGCGTTGGTGCCTTGCAGGTTCCCGAACGCTGGCAAGGCAGCCTCAACGGTGAACTGGGCCAGGGTGCTCGCCTGGCGATGGCGGCCCAGCAGCCTGCTGTGCCCGGTTCGCTCGTGGCTGAACTCGATGCCGATGCTTGGCCCAAGACCGTGCTCTTGCGCCGGGGTGAGGGGCAGTTGCGCTTGCACGGGCTGGATCCGGCTGGAGAGCAACGCCGCTACCGCTGGCGTGCAGCGGACCTCAACATCGATGGACTTCGTTTCATCGTGCCTCCGGTCAACCAGCCCAAAGTGGTGGCAGGTCAGCTCTCGGGTGCAGGGAGCCTTGCCATGGGCCCCCTCGCGATCCGTGGGTCTGCCGTCATTGCGGACGGCTCGATGGCGGGAGTTGCTGTGCAGAGCCTCGCGCTGGAGGGTTCCCTCGCGGATGGCCGTTTTCAGGCCGATGCAGCACTGACGCCCTTGCAGGGCAGCATTCGGCTGAAGGCCCGTGGCGATCTGGGTGGCTGGATGCACAGCGGCATCGAGGCCGAAGGCCTGGATGTGACCTGGCTGACGCTTCTGGCCCGTCAATTGAGAGGGAGTGATCCCGAACCGGACCTAGCCCCCGGCCGTGCCGAGGATCTCGGAACCCTGTTCATCAACACCTTTGGTGGGTCGCTTGATGGTCAGTTGCAAGCTCTGGCGGCATCGCGCCGGGCGCTTGAGGCCTATGCCCTGGCTCACCCCCGCAAGGGCCCTGAGCTGGAGCGTCTGGAGGGGCGGGTCAATCTGTCGGGAACGATCGACGGTCCTGATCCAAAGCGCCTGAAGGCCGATCTGATCGCCAAGGCGCACCTTTGGATTGAAGGGGATGACCAGGCCAAGGCACTCCAGCTTGAACCGATGGTCGCCACGCTTCGCGGCCCGTTGCTCGGTGGATCCGGTGACCTCTCCCTGCTGCAGGTTCCGCTCTCTCTGCTGGCGTTGTTGGCTCCTGTGCCGCCGCAGCTCCGCGGCAGTGTTGGCATCCGCGGCCGCTACGACCTCAGCGGAACGCCCCCCCTGCTGGTCTCCGATCTGCTGCTCGACTCCGCCAGCCTGGCGGGCCAGCCCCTGCAGTTGGAGCAGCGATCGGTTGTCGTTGAGCGTGAGTTGATCCGCCTGAACCTGGCCCTGAAGGGAGGCGAGAGCAAGGAAGCCGTCACCGTGGCCGGCACGGTGCCCTTCAACCCCGATTCGGATTTGAACCTGAGGCTGGAAAGCCATGGGGATGCCCTGGGCGTGTTGACGCTTCTCGCTGGGGATTCCCTGGCCGTGAAGCGGGGCAGGACCAATCTGCGGCTGTTGCTGCGCGGGCCGTTGAACCAACCGCAAGCCAATGGCTTTGTGGTGGTCAGCAATGGAGATCTCAGCATCGGTGAACAGGAGCTGAGTCGGATCAACGCCTCGATCCTGTTCGATTTCGATCGCGTCTTGGTGCAACGCCTGGAGGCTGAAGTGGGCCGCGGCGGCTTGCTGCGCGGTTCAGGAAGCCTTGGCTTGTTCACCCCCCAGAACGGGTCTTCACCGCTCACCCTGCAACTCAGCCAAGCTCAGATTCGACAGCCGATCGTGCAGTTCCAGGCCGATGGCGAACTGCAGGTGTCTGGAGCTTTGCTGCAACCCGTCCTCTCCGGACATCTGGACCTGTCGCGGGGCACGCTTCGGCCCCAGTCAGGCTTCTTCGGACGGTTGCGGCGGGGCGGACTTCAAGCCCTGGTACCCACCGGGGTGGAGGGCTCCTCAGCGGCGGTGCAGCTCGGTCCGCAGGCGTTGAACACACTTTTGGAGGAGGAGTGGGACTTCCAGGAACCTCTGGTCCTGATGGGTCCCAACCGATCCATCCAAGCTCCGGATCAGCTGCAACGGTTCATGCCGAAACTGCCGGCCATCCGCTTGGAGAACCTTCGGCTGGCCCTCGGCCCTGATATCGAGGTGCTGATGCCCCCCTGGATCAGCTTCAAAGGGGGAGGTGCCGTCACGTTGAACGGCCCCTGGGATCCCTCGCTCAAGGCACGAGGCTTGATCCAGCTCAATTCCGGCAGGATCTGGGTTCCGCCTCTGGCGCCACTGCGTTTGGACCCACAGGCGGCCAATGCAGCGGTGTTCACGCCTTCGCTGGGGCTTGTCCCCTACGTGGATATCGCCATGCAAGCCAGGGTCGCCGACACCGTCAGTGCGGGCACCAACGATCAGATCACCAGTGCAAACCTCTTTGCTTCGAATGGAACGGGCAGTGCCTATGTCGGCGGTGGCCAACTGCGGCTGGTGAAGGTCATGGTCCAGGTCAGCGGCCCGGCCAATCGTCTGGGTGAAAGCAACAACCTGGTCCTGCGCAGCTCGCCACCGATGAGCGAGCAACAGCTGTTGGGTTTGATCGGTGGCAACACCCTGGCTTCCCTGGGTGGAACCGGTGGCGCCGCGTTGGCCACGATGCTTAGTCAGTCGCTGCTCTCACCGGTGCTGGGCACGTTGACCGATGCCATGGGGCAACGGCTTCAGGTGGCGATCTTCCCCACCTACGTCAACCCTCAGGTGAAATCAGAGAAGGAGCGCACCTCCGGCCGTGTTTCACCAACACTCACAGTGGTGACGGAGTTTGGTGTGGCGTTGACCGACCGGTTCAACCTTTCCGTTCTGATGGCACCGAACACAACCGACGTTCCTCCACAAGGAACGGTCTCCTATCGGCTGACACCGACCACGTCAGTCTCCGCGGCCATGGATGCCAATGGCACCTGGCAGAGCCAGTTGCAGGTGTTCTTCCGGTTCTGAGCCATGCCTACCGCGCAGGTGATTGGAGTGGATCTCGGGGGCACGGCGATCAAGCTGGCCCGGATTCGTGCTGATGGAACGCTACTGGCGGAGGCGCAATGCCCCACACCGCAGCCCGCCGTACCTGGCGCCGTGACGATGGCCCTGTGTGACGCCATTGAACAGATTGATCCTGAGCATGCGGCTGAGGCGGTCGGCATTGGCCTCCCCGGTCCCATGGATGCGGCGGCGCGGGTGGCCCGGGTTTGCATCAACCTGCCCGGCTGGGAGGACGTGCCGCTGGCGGATTGGCTGGAGTCCAGGCTCAACCGCCGGGTCACCCTTGCCAACGATGGCAACTGTGCGGTGGTCGGTGAGGCCTGGCTGGGCGCCGCCCGTGGTGTTGATGACGTGGTGCTGCTCACCCTCGGAACCGGTGTTGGAGGAGGAGTGATCCTGCGGGGGGAGTTATTGACCGGCCACAACGGCGCTGCAGCGGAACCCGGTCTGATCGGGGTTCAGCCCGATGGTCCGGCCTGCAACAGCGGTAACCGTGGCTCCCTGGAGCAGTTCGCCAGCATCACCGGCCTGCGGCGCTTGTGTGATCGCGATCCCCGCGAGCTCAGTGCAGAGGCCGATGCTGGTGATGCGGAGGCCCTTGAGGTTTGGAGCCGTTACGGCGAGCGCCTGGGCTGTGGCGTTGCTTCGCTGGTGTACGTGTTCACGCCGCAGTTGGTGTTGCTGGGTGGCGGCCTGGCCGGTGCTGCCCGCCACTTTCTGCCGGCGGTGCGCCGCGAGGTGGAGTCGCGGGTTCAGGCCGTCTCAAGGGAGGGGTTGCGGATCGAAGCCGCCTGTCTGGGGAACGGCGCTGGACGCCTGGGGGCTGCGCGACTCGCTCTGCAGCGGCTGAACGGGATGATGGCTCCAGATTGATTGCCTTGATGTCCAGCGTTCCAGAGCCTTCTGCTGCGTTGCTGCAGCGTGCCGCGGCTGTCCGCCGTGCTGCTGTTGATCTGGGGCAGACCGATGACGGTCAGAGAGCTCAGGCGCTTCAGGCGATGGCGGACGCGCTGACCGACCGTGCGGAAAGCATCCTCGCGGCCAACCGTGAAGACCTCCAACGCTCTGCAGCCGAGGGGTTGGCGCCGGCTTTGATGGCGCGGCTGAAGCTGGATGACACCAAGTTGGCGGCGGCCATTGATGGCGTCCGCAAGGTGGCCAGCCTCAGTGACCCGCTGGGTTGTCGTCAGTTGCATCGGGAGCTGGATCAGGGCCTGGTGCTGGAACGGGTCTCCGTTCCGCTCGGGGTGGTGGGTGTGATCTTTGAAGCCAGGCCGGATGCGGTGATGCAGATCGCCTCGCTGGCGATCCGTTCGGGCAACGGTGCTCTGTTGAAAGGGGGCAGTGAGGCTCGCTGCACCAATGAGGCTGTGATGGAGGCCCTGCAGGCAGGCCTGGCGGCCAGTCCGGTGTCTGATGATGCCCTGGCTCTGCTCACCACCCGTCAAGAAAGCCTGGCCTTGTTGCGTCTCGATGGCTTCGTGGACCTGATCATTCCCAGGGGAAGCAACGAACTGGTGCGCTTCATCCAGGACAACACCCGCATTCCGGTGCTGGGCCATGCCGATGGGGTCTGCCACCTCTACGTGGATGCGGCGGCCGACGTCGACAAAGCCGTTCGGGTGGCGGTGGACAGCAAGAGCCAGTACCCCGCCGCCTGCAACGCCATTGAGACCTTGCTGGTGCACCGCTCGATTGCGCAGCCTTTTCTCGCCGCGGCGCTGCCGGCCTTCGCTGCTGCCGGGGTGCAGCTGCGGGGCGATGCCGAGAGCGTGGCCCTTGGTGTGGCGGAAGCGGCCACGGAGGAGGACTGGAGCACGGAGTATCTGGATCTGATCCTGGCGGTGAAGCTGGTGGACGATCTCGAGGCAGCCACCGATCACATCCGCTCCTATGGCTCGCGTCACACTGAAGTGATCCTGACGGAGGATGCCCAGGCGGCTGATCGTTTCCTTGCGGCGGTGGATAGCGCAGGCGTCTATCACAACTGCTCCAGCCGCTTCGCCGATGGGTTCCGTTACGGATTCGGCGCTGAGGTGGGCATCAGCACTCAGACCCTGCCGCCCCGCGGACCCGTTGGTCTGGAAGGGTTGGTGACCTACCGCTATCGGTTGCGCGGCGAGGGCCACATCGCTGCCGACTACGCCAACGGCAGCCGCGTCTTCACCCACATCGATCGGCCGCTCTGATGGATTGCATCGGTGTGAGGGACCTGCGGTTGTGGGCCCACGTCGGGGTGTTGGAACACGAACGTCGGGATGGCCAATGGTTCAGCCTTGATTTCAGTGTTCAACTCGATCTGAAGGCTGCTGCCGTGGCCGACGACCTGAGCCGGAGCCTGGACTACGGCGTGGCCATTCAGGCCCTGCAAGGCTTGTCCCGGCAGGTTCGTTGCCTCACGATCGAGCACTTCAGCGAGCAGATGCTGGATCGGCTGGAAACGTTGTACGGGCCCATCCCGGTCTGGCTGCGATTGACCAAATGTGCTGCACCGGTTCCAGGATTTAACGGCCGCGTGTTCGTGGAACGCTCCCGCCATGGCGGCAGATCAGCCCTGTGAGCATCCCGTTGGTGCTGGTCCATGGTCTCTGGGACACGCCCCGCCTGTTTCATCGATTGATTCAGGGGTTGGACCAGCCCGATCGCCCGCTGCTGGCGCCGCATCTGCCCCATGGTCTGGGTTGGATTCCCCTGCGGCAGATGGCCTCTCGCCTGGATCAGCACATCCAGCAGCGCTTTGGTGCTGACACCAGGGTTGATCTTCTGGGGTTTTCGATGGGGGGCGTGATCGGCAGGATCTGGCTGCAGGAACTGGGGGGGGTGCAGCGCACCCGGCGCTTCCTCAGCGTGGGCAGCCCGCAGCAGGGCACCCTGGCTGCTCAGATGATTCCCCGCCCGCTCCTGGCCGGTGCGGCAGACATGAAAGTGGGAAGTCGCCTGCTGCGCGAGCTGAATCGCCAACCCGATGCCCTGGCTGGGGTCGAGTGCTCCAGTTTCTTTTGCCGCTGGGATCTGATGGTCTGCCCCGGCTGGAGGGCCGTTCTGCCCTTGGGCCGGAGTGAGGAAATTCCGGTCTGGACCCATCAGCAACTGATCAGCCATCCCGCCGCGATTCGACGGCTCTGCAGCAGCTTGCGCGCCTGAGATCAGGCCGCGGCCACCAGGCCGGAATGGCGAATCAGGGCTTCGGTGCTGGCAGGACGGCCTCGGAAGGCTTCAAACACCTCTGCTGGAGATCGGCTGCCACCGAGGCTGAGCACGGTGTCGCGAAAGCGGGCTCCCGTTGCACGCACCTGATCCTCCTGATCCAGACCCACCTCCTCAAAAGCGGAGAAGGCATCTGCGCTGAGCACCTCAGCCCACTTGTAGGAGTAGTACCCGGCGGAGTAGCCCCCCGCGAAGATGTGGCCGAAGGCACAGAGGAACTGATCCTCCGGGATGGGATCCATCACGGTGGTGGTGGCCGCGATCTCACGGCGCAGTCCGTCTGGGCTGACGCCAAGTTCCGGGGTCCACTGGCTGTGGAGACGAAGGTCACTCAAGGCAAAGTGAACCTGCCGCAGGGTGGCGAGGCCTGCATTGAAGGTGCGGCTGCTGCGCAGCTTGTTGAATTCCGATTCAGGCAGGGGTTCACCGGTTTGCCAGTGGCGCGCCATGCCCATCAAGGTGGCGTGATCAAGGCACCAGTTCTCCATGAACTGGCTGGGGAGTTCCACGGCATCCCATTCCACGTTGCTGATGCCGGCGGCTTCCGGTTCCTCAACGGTGGTGAGCATGTGCTGGAGCCCATGGCCGAATTCATGGAAAAGGGTCTCCACTTCCTCGAAGCTCATCAGGCTGGGCGTGTCGCCCACAGGTGGGGTCTGGTTGCAGACCAGGTAGGCCACCGGCAGCACCACAGAGCCATCAGGTTTCTTGCTCAGGCCCAGGCATTCATCCATCCAGGCTCCGCCGCGTTTGCTGGCGGGCCTGCTGTAAGGGTCGAGGTAGAAGCCGGCAATCGGTGTGCCATCGGAGCGCTTCACCCGGAAGAAGCGCACATCGTCGTTCCAGGTCGGTGCCTCGCCGTCGGCGGCAACGATCTCGACGTCGAACAGACGCGTACAAAGGCTGAACAGTCCTTCGAGCACCTGCGGCAGCGGGAACCAGGGACGCAGGGCCTCTTGGTCCAGATCGAACCGGGATTGGCGCAACTTCTCCGACCAGTAGGCGATGTCCCAAGGGGCCAGCTCATCGGCTTCGGGGGCCTTGTGCTCCCTGGCGATGGCTTGGAGATCCTGCAGTTCTTGCTCAGCTGCTGGGTATGCCGCAGCGCGCAGTTCTTCCAGCAGTGCTTCCACCGCCGGAACATCGTCAGCCATCTTGGCGCTGAGGCTGAGGTCAGCCCAATGGGCATAGCCCAGGCGGGACGCTTGCTCGCGCCTCAGAGTCAGGATCTCCTCGATCAGTGCCCGGTTGTCGAGTTCGCCTTCACTGGCCCGCCCCACATGGGCCCGATAGGCCTTCTCCCGCAGGGATCGGTTGTTGGCGTGGGTGAGGAAGGGCAGATAGCGGGGCATGTCCAGTCCCAGCAGCCACGGGCCGGACTCCGCAGACGCATCAGCATCCCCTGCTTCACGCGCTGCGGCGGCCAGTGCCTCCAAGGCCCGTTGCGGCAGGCCTTCCACCTCATGGGGCTGGCTGAGTTTCAGGGTCCACTGCTGCGTGGCATCGAGCACGTGGTTGCCGAACTGGGTGGAGAGAGCGGCCAGGCGTTCACTGGTGCTGTTGAAGGCTGCTTTCTCATCGCCACTGAGGCCAACACCGCGCTGCTGCATCGAGAGCAGCTCGGATTTCAGGATCCGCTCCTGGGTTGGGTTGAGTGGTTCGGAGGGATCGCTTTGGAGGGCCATCAAGGCCCGATGAAGAATCTGGCTTTGGCCAAGCCGGTTGCTGAGGCGCACAACATCCGGTTGCTGGGCGCCATGGGCATCGCGCAGCTCAGGGGAATTGCAGACGCCATTGAGGTGTGACACCACACCCCAGCTCCAACGCAGCCGTTCGCCGATGGCCTGCAGCGGTTGCATCACCCGATCCCAGGACAGCTTCGAGGGTCCGGCGAGAGCTGTCTCAAGAGCCTGCTCGAGCGCAGTGAAGTCCTGATCCAGCTGTGCGAGCAAAACCGGAATGTCTGTGCTGACGAGCTCAGGGGAAATGGCCCGGAACTCGGGAAGCCCTTGGCCGCGCAGGAGGGGGGAAACAGTCGACATCTCAGCTGGCAATGAACTGCAGGGCCAGAGCGTTGGTGGAAGCTTCATAGAGGTCCATGGCAATGCGGGGCCAGATGCCGATCACCAGGGTTGGCACCAGCAGGCTCAGGCCAATCACCAGCTCCCTGGGACGCATGTCAGCGACGCTGGCCAGGGCCGGAATCCTGGGGCCGAAGAACACCCGTCGGCACATGGAGAGCAGATAAATCGGTGTGAGCACCAGTCCGATGGCGGCCAGCAGAACGGTGATCGATCGGAACACTGACGTGAAGGCTTCCTGGCTGGTGATGCCGAGGAACACGGTGATTTCACTGATGAAGCCACTCATGCCCGGCAGCGCCAGCGACGCCAGGGAGCTGGCCAGGAAGAAGGCAAACGTGATGGGCAGCGCCTTGGCCAGACCGCCCATGTTGGGGATCGAGAGGGTCTTGGTTCGCTCGTAGAACACGCCCGTCACGAAAAACATCGCGGCTGCGATCAGGCCATGGCTCACCATCTGGAGCATGGCTCCGCTGATTCCCAGGGCATCAACGGCACCGATCCCCACCAGCACAAAGCCCATGTGGCTCACGGAACTGCAGGCAATCCTGCGTTTGACGTTGTCCTGGGCGAAGGCGTTGAGGGCGCCGTAAACGATGTTCACGATCCCAAGGATCACCAGGGCTGGCGCCAGGGTGGCGTGCGCTTCAGGAAGCATCTGCACGTTGAAGCGCAGCAGGGCGTAGCCGCCCATCTTGAGGAGCACCCCGGCCAGCAGCATTGACACCGGAGCGTTGGCCTCACCGTGGGCATCGGGCAGCCAGGTGTGGAGCGGGAACATCGGCAGTTTCACGCCGAAGCCAATCAGGAAGCCCACGTAACACAACAGGCCGAAGCTGCCGCCGGGGGAACGGGCCGCCAGTTCCGTGATGTTGAAGGTGAACGTGTCACCGGAGAGGGCCAGTGCCAGGCCGCTGATCAGGATCAGCAGAGAGGCCAGGGCCGTGTAGAGGATGAATTTGGTGGCGGCGTACTGGCGGTTCTGTCCGCCCCAGATGGCAATCAGCAGGTAGACGGGAACCAGTTCCAGCTCCCAGGCCAGGAAGAAGAGCAGGAAGTCCTGCGACAGAAACACCAGGCCCTGGGCTGAGGCCTGAACAAGCATCAGGGCGAAGTACAGCCGTGATTTGCGCTGAACCGACCAGCTGGCCGCCACAGACAGGAACGTGACCAGGCCGCTGAGCACCACAAGAGGTGCTGAAAGACCATCCACACCAAGGGACCATTCGAGGCCAAGTGCTGGGAGCCAGCTCACCCGCTCCACCAGCTGCAGCCCTTCAGTGCTGGGGTCGAAGCGGGTGGCAAACACCCCCATCATCAAAAGAAGATCGACCAGAAGGACGACCAGGGTGATGATCTTGGGCGCGGGGGATGGCTTCTCTTCGGTGCTCGGAACCAGCGGCAGCACCAGAGCTGCTGCCGCCGGCAACAGCACAATCAGCGACAACCAAGGGAAGGGACTGCCCGAGACAGCAAGCTCTGCTAACCCAGCATCCATTCCGTGTCCGCAATCTTTAACAAAGCTAACAGGGCTGAATGCCCTGTTTAGGTGGATCTACTCATCGTCGGCCGGTTGCCAGTGGCTGCCTGCGGTCTGCAAATTCAGCACCGGCGCTCGGCTGGCGACCCCGGCAGCTTCCCAGGCTTTGACCATGGCTCGGCTGACGGCTGGGCCTTTGTCTTCCTCGCACAGAGCCAGAACGCTTGGTCCAGCTCCGCTGAGGGCGCAGCCCCAGGCTCCCGCTTCCATGGCGGCCTGTTTGACCTGGTCGCCGCCTTTGATCAGGCGCCAGCGGTAGGGCTCGTGCAACCGATCATGCATGCCATCGGAGATCAGATCACCATTGCCGGTGCGCAGTCCTTGCAGCAGCAGTGTCAGGGCACCCAAGTTGACCACAGCATCGCCAACGGGGATGGCCTTGGGCATGGCCCGGCGGGCTTCGCTGGTGCTCAGGCGAATCGATGGAATCGCCACGACGGCCTTCACGCTCGGCGTCCATTCGCAACGCACCACGCGCCAGCGCTGAGAGGCGGCCTTGGCGGTCATGCAGAGGCCCCCCAGAAGGGAGGGCACAACGTTGTCTGGGTGACCTTCGATATCGATGGCCAGCTCCAGCAGCTTCTCCTTGGAGAGAGGCTCACCGACGAGGGCATTGGCTCCCATCAATCCCGCCACGATCGCCGTGGCACTACTGCCCAGCCCCCGTGCCGGCGGCACGGCAAGACGCACCCGTGCCTCAAGGGCGACGGGTTCCAGCCCAGCCGCTTTCCACACCCGTTGGGCCGCTCGGTAGACGAGGTTCTCCGGCCCACCCCGGAGGTGACTGCCTTCCGTTCCCTCAATAATCAGCTCAAAGCGTTCACCGCCCCCTTCGATTCGCCGCATCGCGAAGCGGTTGTTCAGATCAAGGGCTGCACCGAGGCAGTCAAACCCAGGGCCGAGATTGGCGGTGGTTGCCGGGACGTCCACGACCACTTTCTGACCGATGCGCGGCTGCGCCATCGCTGATCCTCTGCTCAGGTCAGTGTCCCACCTGACTCCGCCAGCATCCGGGCGCGACAGGCTGCACTGAACAGTCCGGCATCGGGATCGATCACCGCTGTGACCTGCATCCCTTCGATCAGTTCGCGGAAGCGTCCCTTGTCGCGCATCGCATTGAGAAAGCTGGCGGATTGCAGTCCTTTCAATTGTTTTGATGCGGTGCCCCCGCCAACCCAGAGGCCTCCTGTGCAGAGTTCCTGAAGGGCAAGATCGCCTGCCGCTGAGCCATAGGCCTCCAGCCAAAGCTGTATGGCGCGTTGCATCAAGGGATCACCCCCTTCAGCGGCAACGCTCACCTGAGCGGGAAGATCGTTGGAACTGTTGCGTCGCCAAGCCTCAGCCACGCTGCGCAGGGGGTGCATGGCGGCATCGGGTTTCTGAAGCAGCCAGTGGGCCACATGCCCCAGGCCGGTGCCACTCACGATGCGTTCGATCGAAAGGCGGCTGACGCCGAGGTCTTGTTTGAGCCAGGAGGCCAGCTCCCATTCCGCTTCGTTGCGCGGAGCAAATTCGCGGTGCCCTCCTTCGCTCGCCAGGGCCACCAGTCCCTGGTCGCTCTGCAGGCCTCGCGCCATGCCGAGACCGGTGCCGGCCCCAAGAATGGCCAGGGGGCCCTTGTCTTGGTGGCCCTTCTGAAGGATCACCTGCTGATGGCTGTCGAAATGGGGCAAGCCGTAAATCAGCACGCCGAAATCATTCACCAGCTCGAGCTGTTCCATGCCAGCAGCACGCGCCAGGTCGGCTTCCCGCAACCGCCAGGGCAGGTTGGTGATCTTGGCCTCCCTGTGGCGCACCGGACCGGCAACGGCGATGCAGGCATGCGCTGGAGCCGGGAGATCGGCGGGGCGATTGTTGAGGAAGGCCTCGAGCATCGGCTCAAGGGATGGCCATTCTCCCGAGCGGAAGCGTTCCTGATGCAGCAGGCGCAGCTGGCCCGCCTCACTCCGGTAGAGAGCAAGCAGAGTCTTGGTGCCTCCCATGTCCCCCGCCAGGAGTGTGCTGGTGGCCATCCAGGGCTGCGGCAACTCCTACCAGCGTGGTTGGCTCAGGAGAAGAAGTCCAGTGGGAGCGGTCCCCAGGTGGTGCTTGGCGTGGTGTCGTCGTCACCGTGGCCACTGATCAGAATTCCTTCGCCAAGGCCGTGCTCGATCCGAATGCGGATCGTGCCCCCCTTCTGATTGGCTTTCAAGAAAACAGGGCCCTGCTCCTCGGGGCTGTCGACGAGCTCCAGCGGCTCCCATTGTTGGCTTTGCTCGAGGCTGCGCAGCGCTGTGAGGGCCTGCTCCCTGGACGGGGCCATGACGCCGATGGTGAACCAGCTGGCCTGGGCCATCGCCTGATCGAGTTCTCCTCGCAGCTCGTTTCTGATCTGGGGAGCCAACTCCGGCGCTCCCCGCAGCCGCGCGAGATCGGCCAGATGCTGCACAGGGGTATCCGTCATCGGTTCAGCTCCAGGCCCGCGGCGCGCTCGCTGTTGGCCATCTGGGCAGCACTGAGAAGGTCGGCCACCGCTGTGACCCCGAGGTCACCGTCCCGTCGGCTGCGAAGGCTCACGGCGTTCTGCTCCGCTTCCTTGGCACCGATGACCGCCAGCAAGGGGATCTTCATCTGTTCGCCGGTGCGGATCAACTTGCCGAGCCGCTCACCGCTGCGGTCGATCGTGGCGCGAACGCCAGCTTTGGTGAGTTGGTCCAACACCTGTTCGGCGTAGGGCTGCACCTCGTCGGTGACCGGCAGCAGACGCACCTGCTCGGGGGCCAGCCAGAAGGGGTAATCGCCGGCGTAGTTCTCGGTCATGATCCCGAAGAACCGCTCCAGCGAACCGAAAATGGCGCGGTGGATCATGATCGGCCGCTGCTTGCTGCCGTCGGCGGCGATGTAGTCGAGCTCGAAACGTTCCGGCAGATTGAAATCCAGTTGGATCGTGGAGCACTGCCACATCCGGCCGATGGCGTCTTCGATCTTGAGGTCGATTTTCGGGCCGTAGAACGCACCGCCGCCCTCATCGATTTTGTAGGCCCAACCCTTGCGCTCCAGGGCTTCAATCAGTCCCTTGGTGGCCAGGTCCCAGACGGCGTCATCGCCGATGGACTTCTCGGGGCGGGTGGAGAGGTTGATCTCGTAATTGCTGAAATCGAAGGCGGAGAGAATCCGTTCGGTGAGATCGAGGATCTTCAGGATCTCGTCGCTGATCTGCTCCGGCAGGCAGAACACGTGGGCATCGTCCTGGGTGAAGCCCCGCACCCGCATCAGACCGTGCATCACACCGGGCCGCTCGTAGCGATACACCGTTCCAAGCTCCGCCCAGCGGATCGGCAGTTCCCGGTAGCTGCGCAGTTTGCTGGCGTAGGTGAGCACGTGGAACGGGCAGTTCATCGGCTTGAGCTGGTACTCCCGTTCGTCCACCTCCATCGGGCCGAACATGCTCTCGGCGTAGAAGTCGAGGTGGCCTGAGGTCTTCCAGAGGCTGATGTCCGCCACGTGGGGCGTGTAAAGGAGCTCGTATCCGCCCTCGAAGTGGGCCTGGCGCCAGAACTCCTCGATCAACAGGCGCATGCGGGCACCGCGGGGGTGCCAGAACACCAGACCAGCCCCGGCCTCATCCTCGATCGAGAAGAGGTCGAGGTCTTTGCCGATGCGGCGATGGTCGCGGCGAAGCGCTTCTTCCTTGCGACGTTTGTGTTCCGCCAGCTGTTCCGGGGTTTCCCAGGCCGTGCCGTAGATGCGTTGCAGCTGCGCTTTGGTTTCATCGCCTCGCCAGTAAGCGCCTGCCACGCTTTCCAGCTCGAAGGCCTTGGCATTGAGTTGGCCGGTGTGATCCACGTGGGGGCCAGCACAGAGGTCCCACCAGTCCTCACCAAGGGTGTAGAGGGTGATCGGCTCCTGCAGTCCTTCAAGAATCTCGAGCTTGTAGGGCTCGTTCTGGGCTTTGATTTTTTCCTCGGCCTCGTTGCGGCTCACCTCGACGCGTTCGAGAGGCAGCTTCTTGTTGATGATCTTGATCATCCCCTTCTTGATGGCCTTCAGGTCGGCCTCGGTGAAGGGATCGGGATTGTCGAAGTCGTAATAGAAACCTGTTTCGGTCCAGGGGCCGATGGTGACGCGTGCCTTGGGAAACAACTGCTGCACAGCCATGGCCATCACATGGCTCATGGAGTGCCGAATCTTCAGCAGTTGATCGCTTTCGCTGGTCTTGGGCAGAACCACCGGTGCTGAAGGGGCTGGGGTGGTTGCTGCAGCGCTGCTCACCGGTTCAGGTTCGGGGCCCGCCATCCTATGGGCGAGACCCGAGGGCACCAGGTGGGTGAGTCAACCAATCAGGAAGCTGGCGCACTGCTGGATGAGTTGCTGGCATCCCTGCTCGATGACTTCGAGCACTGGTTTCAGCGCGGTGAGGAGCTTCTGCAGGCCTGTCCGGAGGAGGTGATGCCGTTGCAGGAGCGCCAACGCATGCAGGAGCGGCTGCAGGAGGGCAAGAAGGCCATTGCTGCAACACGCTCTCTTGTGGCTGCATCAACGCAGCCCATGGCGGTCTCGATGGAGGTGATGAACCCGTGGCATGGCTTGGTCACGGAGGTGTGGGCCCTGGCCGCGAGGTTGGGGTCGAACCGTTCGCCTCAGGCCCCGAGCTGATTGCGCAGCTGGCGCAGGTTGCTGCTGTAGAAGCTCGCCAGGTCCTGAGGGCTCTTCACCGGTTGACCGTAGGCGGAGCGGCCGGTCCAGGTGGGGAAGGATGCCCATTCGGGTGCCAGCTTCGCCATGGCGTTTCTGGTCAGCCCTTTTCGGTCAATTTCCTTGAGAGCACCGCGACGATCAACAAGGTGCAGAGCGGCTTGGTCCTGGTGCCTGGGCTCGAAGCTGGACAGCTTGAGCTCCTTCGCCACGCCCTTCCAGGTCTTGGGCAGGAATTGATAGGCCCCCGCTGCGGCGCTGGTGTAGCGCTTCACGATCACCCGCTCGGGATGACGTGAGAGGTCCTGAAACTGCCCGCCGCCGTACATGATCCGGTAACCCTTGTCTTCACCGTCTTTCCAGGTGCCCTCGGCGTAGCGAATGGTGTTGAGCAGGGCGCGTCGCTCAGGTGTCAGCTCGTAACGACCACCCTCCTTGCCGGAGGACAGGGTGGCGCGGCTGCTGGTGTCGCGGCTGCTGGTGGCGCTTTGCTCGAAATGTTCTGCGGCCGCCTCTGCGTTCTGGAGCGGCTGTTTGGCTCCTGCGGACAGCACCAATCCTGCGGTCAGGGCTGCACCGACGACAGGCCGGCTCCAACGTGTGGCTGGGCTGAACGCAGAAAAAAGGCGATGCACGCAGAACATTCAGGTGGACGATCAGAGTGCTGGCCCACGAGGTCTGGACGCGAGATCGGGCCTGAGGGGTTGACGCGTTGTCTGTGCTGTGTATGTGCAGCTGAGAGAAGACTGAGAGTCTTGCGAGACTCGCGTCTGCGGCTGACGTTGTCTCCCCCAAGCCTCAGGGGCCATGGCTTGAGCCCATGGCCGTCGCATTGATCAGAGCAGCTAATGCTTCTCTTTGTTGCTGATCAGGCTGGCCGGGCGAAACCCAAGGCATCCCGAACCCGTTCAAGCGTGGCGTTGGCCACGGTTTCGGCCTTCTCACGGCCTGTTCTCAGCACCTGATCGAGCTCTGTGGGGTCCTGCATCAGCTCCCGGTAGCGGGCCTGGATGGGCTCCAGCGCGCTCACGGTGGCTTCGGCCAGCAGCGGCTTGAACTGTCCCCAACCCATCTCGGCGCATTCAGTGGCGGCCTGCTCCCGCCCCTTGCCGCTCAGGATTGCGTAGAGCCCAAGCAGGTTGTCGGTTTCCGGTCGATCGGGGTTGCCGAATTCGAGGCCACGCTCTGGATCGGTCTTGGCGCGTTTGATCTTTTTGGTGATCAGCTCCGGAGGGTCCAAAAGCGTGATGCGACTCCCCTCGTTGGGATCGCTCTTGCTCATCTTGCTGCGACCATCCGTCAGGCTCATCACCCGTGCCCCCTCCTTGAGGATCAGCGGTTTGGGCACTTTGAGCACCGGCGTGTCCTTGCCGCCGAAACGGGCATTGATGCGCTGCTGGGCGATGTCGCGCGCCAGCTCCAGATGCTGCTTCTGGTCCTCACCGACGGGCACCAGGTCAGCGTCGTAGAGAAGGATGTCGGCGGCCATCAACACCGGATAGTCCAGCAGGCCCACGGAGACGTTGTCCCCCTGCTTCACCGCTTTCTCCTTGAACTGAATCATCCGCTCCAGCCAGTTGAGCGGCGTGACGCAATTCAGCAACCAGCACAGTTCGCTGTGGGCTGCCACCTGGCTCTGCACAAACACCGAACAGCGTTTGGGGTCCATGCCACAGGCCAGGTAGAGCGCTGCTGTGGAACGGGTGTCCTCAGCCAGGCGGCTGGGGTCATGGGGAACGGTGATGGCATGGAGATCCACAACACACACAAAGGTGTCGTGGGTCTCCTGCAGATCAACCCAATTGCGGATGGCACCCAGCCAATTGCCGAGGTGCAGTGCTCCGGTCGGTTGCACCCCGGAAAGAACCCTTGGCCGGCTCATCAATCAGGCCTCGGTTGCTGCGGTGTTGGTGTCGTCGCTGGCGGTAGCTTCTGACTCCACCACCGGCTCCACCACTGGTTCGGCCTCCGGCTCGGCAACCGGTTCAGCTGCAGCCTCCGGCTGGGGTTTGGCTGGTCGGGCAAAGGGATTCGGACGGGACCCGCGGCCACCACGCTCATCGTCAAAACGGCGGCCACGACCACCACCATCACGCCGGCCACCTCGGGCAGGCTGATTTTTCTGCTGTTCGATCAGAGCGTCCAGTTGGCCGTCCTCCAGCATTTGGCCAAGGCTGCGGACCGCGAAACCCAGCACAGCCACGGTTGAGCGGAGATTGAAGGCCTCCTGCAGGGCCCGGGCTGAGCGCATTTCGTTGTCACTCAGGCGAATCCGGAAGCCTCCGCCTTCACGGCCGCCACCACGGTTGCCACGACTGCGCTGACCATCTCGGCCGCCGTCTCCCTGTCCCGCCTGTTGTTGGGGATCGCTGTAGGAATCACTCATGGCCCATGGCCTGGAATCAGGCGCAAGTGTGACGCATCACCGGGGTGTTTTCCGTGATCCAGAGCAGCTGGTGGCATTCAACGCTGTTCTTCCGAGCCAGCACCAGCATCGGAACCACCGTGATCCCCCGTTCAATCCGTTCGCGATAGCTGCTCACCAGTTGTCGGTACCGCTCCGCTGTCCAGCCGTGGATGGCTGTGTCACGACTGTTCCAGTAGTCCTGCAGCGCCCTTTGGCAGTCCTCGATGCCGAACTCCCTCCAGCAGCTCTGTTGGGCCAACAGTGGATCCATCCCCTGTTTCAGCAAGCGCCGGTAATGCACCAGTTCCGGGGCTTCATCGCGTCCATCCGGAGGCAGCAAACGGTGCAGCTCGGTCAGGGGAGTTCGAGACAGCCGCAGCCAGCAGCGTTCCCGCAGCAACACCGGCAGTTGCCACGACCAGCCGTCGGCACGACGGACTTCATCGAGCACCTCAATCAGCCCCCGCTGCTGACGCTCGGTCAGTCCAGCCAGCGCATGGGTTGTGGTGTCGACCTCAGCCATGGGCGCCGGTGTAGGTGATCCCGTCCTCCACGTAGTCCTTGGGTTCCAGATGGATGGTGCACCGCACCGGCCCGAAACTTTCGTCCAAGCGCTCTTCCACCTGTTCGGTGATCCGGTGCGCCTTGGTGAGGTCGTCTGCGTCGACAACCATATGCATTTCGATGAACACCTGCTGGCCCAGAACGCCCCGGCTGGCGATGTCGTGGCAGTTCAAGACGCCGGCGGTGGCCATCGCTTCGGCATAGATGGCTTCAGGTGCCACCGCCATGTGGTCCACCAGCCAGGGCAAGGTTCCGCGCAGCACCTGCCAGCACACACGGATCAGCAGGAGTGCCATGGGGATGGCCAGCGCAACGTCGAGCCAGCTCACCTGCAGCCACACCGCCCCGGCCATGCCCACCAGCACCACCACGGTGGTCCAAACGTCGCTCGCCGCATGTTGAGCATCCGCTTTGAGCAGGTTGCTGTTCAGTCGCCGACCTTCCCGCAGCTCATATCCCGCCAGCAGGAGGTTGAACCCCAGCACCAGCGTGAGCAGCACCAGCTCCTGGCTGGTCACCCGGATCGGTGGCAGGCCCTCGAGCAGCCTTTCCCCCGAACGCAGCAGGATCTCAAGGGCTGTGAACAGGATGAAACCAGCGATGCCCAGGGCTCCCACCGCCTCGTATTTGCGGTGGCCGTAGGGGTGATCCCTGTCGGGGCGCGGATCGGACAGTTTGTTGGTGACCAGTCCCGTGAGGCTGGACAACGCATCGGTGGCGCTGTGCATGCCATCGGCGATCACCGCCAGGGAACCACTCATGGCCCCCACCAGAAGCTTCAGCAGCGACATGCTGATGTTCAGGCCCAGGGCCACCATCAGAACCCTGCGCACCCCCCGGCGGTTGTCGACCATCGCATTGGGATGACTGTGTGTCACGGCTGACTCCGGCCTGTTCCCAACTTATGGAGAACTCGTGTTTCTGGCCTGAAGTTCTGGTGTCAGGTGGTGGGTTGAGCTAAGAAGGGCCACTGCTACAGCAGCCGTTCTGTTGAAACTCCCGGCTTCATGGCCAGAACTGGTGATGCCACCGTCGTCGCTGCTGCGGCCGTTGGCTCTGGCTGGAGCTGGTCTGCTTGCTGGACAGTGGCTGATCAGTGATGTGATGCATGTTCCCGGCGGGGGACTGGGTCTGCTGGCCGCCGGTGGCGTGGTGATCTGGCTTGGCCGCAAGCCAAGTCAGCCGCGGTTTGCGGCGCCGGTCTCTCTGGATGGATGGATCGCTCGGTGCCAGGAGGTGCTGGATCAATTCGCACGTTTTGAGCAGCAACCCTCTGCCGATCAGGCCCGTCGCGCTGAACTGAAACGGGTGCAGGACCGTTGTGGTCCGGTGCGCATGGCGATGGTCGCCTTGGGGGGCTCTCAGGGACCGAATGAGGCAGACCTCAGCAGCTCTCTTGCTGGCCCGGCGCCGGTGACGCTGTCGCTCTGCCATCCCCTGACCACCGACGACGGCAGCCGTTCCTGGCCCGGCGGCCTGCTGGATCAGGATCTGATCCTGTTCAGCCTGCAGGCGCCTCTGCTGGCTTCAGATCTGCTCTGGCTGCAGCAGGTGCCGGACGATCAGCCGGCCTGGCTGCTTGTGTCGACCGATGCGCAGGACGCATCCACCGATGCCGGCGCGGCTGTTCGGGACGATCTTCCCGAGCGCTGGCGTGAGCGGATCCTGGTTCAGGAGTCTTCGATGCAGCTGCGCACTGCCCTGGCACCGTTGCGCCGTTCGCTGAAACAGGCTGCGATGGAGGCGCGTCCGCGTCTCCTCGCGGACTTGCATCGCCGTTGGCAGCATGACCTCGAATCGCTTCGTCGCGAACGCTTTCTGCAGATCCAGCAGCGCACCCAGTGGGTGGTGGCCGGGTCGGTGATGGCCTCCCCCATCGCCAGCCTTGATCTTCTGGCCGTGGCGGTGGCGAACGGTTTGATGATCAAGGAGATGGGAGAGATCTGGGGAACATCGCTGCAACCGGATGTGCTGAGGGAAGCTGCGGCGCAGCTGGCTCGGGTGGCCCTCGCCCAGGGCGTGGTGGAGTGGACCGGACAGACCTTGCTGGGGCTGGCCAAGCTGGATGGGGGGAGCTGGCTGATCGCCGGTTCGATGCAGGCCCTCAGTGCGGCTTACCTCACCCGTGTGGTGGGACGCTCCATGGCGGATTGGCTGGCGATCAATGCCGGCGTTGACGAGCTTGATCTTGTGGCGTTGAAGCAGCAGGCACCGTTGTTGGTGGCTCGGGCTGCAGAGGAGGAACGGGTGAACTGGAACGGCTTCGTTCAGCAATCCCGCGAGTGGCTGCTTCATGCAACTTCATGAACGCTTGATAAAGCGCTTAATGAAGTTTTTTTGAGACCTGATTCTGATTGTTGAGTTGTCATGTAACGGAACGTTCCGTCCATACACTTAATCCACCTGTCCCTTTTTTGAGGGAGAGGTTCATCCGTCTTCTTTTCTTCCATGTCCACCGCAATTCGCAGCGGACGCCAGAGCAATTGGGAAGCCTTTTGTCAGTGGGTGACCGACACCAACAACCGCATCTATGTGGGTTGGTTCGGCGTGCTGATGATTCCCTGCCTCCTGGCGGCCACCATCTGCTTCACCATTGCCTTTATCGCCGCTCCCCCGGTTGATATCGATGGCATCCGTGAGCCCGTCGCTGGCTCCTTGATCTACGGCAACAACATCATCTCCGGTGCTGTTATTCCGTCTTCAAACGCCATTGGCCTGCACTTCTACCCCATCTGGGAAGCTGCTTCCCTCGATGAGTGGCTGTACAACGGCGGCCCTTATCAGTTGGTCTGCTTCCACTTCCTGATCGGCATTTCCGCCTACATGGGTCGTCAGTGGGAACTCTCCTACCGCCTGGGCATGCGCCCTTGGATCTGCGTCGCTTACAGCGCTCCGCTGTCTGCAGCGATGGCTGTTTTCCTGGTGTACCCCTTCGGTCAGGGTTCCTTCTCTGATGGCATGCCCCTGGGCATTTCTGGCACCTTCAACTTCATGTTGGTGTTCCAGGCTGAGCACAACATCCTGATGCACCCCTTCCACATGCTGGGCGTCGCAGGTGTTTTCGGCGGCAGTCTGTTCTCCGCCATGCACGGCTCCCTGGTGACCTCCTCCCTGGTGCGTGAAACCACCGAGGCTGAGTCCCAGAACTACGGCTACAAGTTCGGCCAAGAGGAAGAGACCTACAACATCGTGGCTGCCCACGGTTATTTCGGTCGCCTGATCTTCCAATACGCCTCCTTCAACAACAGCCGTAGCCTTCACTTCTTCCTGGGCGCCTGGCCTGTTGTCGGCATCTGGTTCACGTCCATGGGCATCAGCACCATGGCCTTCAACCTGAACGGCTTCAACTTCAACCAGTCCATCTTGGATAGTCAGGGCCGCGTCCTGAACACCTGGGCTGATGTGCTGAACCGCGCCAACCTCGGCATGGAAGTGCAGCACGAGCGCAACGCTCACAACTTCCCCCTCGACCTGGCTGCCGCTGAGTCCACTCCTGTGGCTCTGCAGGCTCCTGCCATCGGTTGATCTGGAATCAACCTGTTCCCTTTGGAACAGCAAAAACGATTCAGATCAACTGAATCGGAAAGCCCCCTCCTCGGAGGGGGCTTTTTGTTGCTGTGTTCGCTGTGAAGGTTGGGCGGTGCATCAGGCCCCTTCAGGGCACCAGCCGATCTGCTTCTCCAGCCGTTGCATCCATTGATGGCAGCGGTGTGTGAGGTGTGCTCCTTGGGGGATGCGCTGTTGGTGGTGTGCGCAGGCTGGCTGGGTAACCCCTGCCTCAGCAAGGGTGTGTTGAAAGTGCTGGCAGGTGAGGCACACCATGAGGGACCGGCTCGGTCGGAGTTGCCCTGATCCCATCGGTGGCCAGGCGCTTGGCGGCGGAGCGTTGACGATGCCCATACGCGTCTTATTGGTAACTATGTACTACTCGCAGTCCTTTTGGCTGTCAACGTGGTGTTGGGGAGAATGGAGTCATGAGTGAGCCTCGCCCCACCCTCCAGTTCGATCTGGACCTTGAAGCTGTTCGCCTGCTCCACCGCTCGGTGAGCTTTCACCTTGAGAAATGGCCCGGGGGGCCAGATCCCAGAGAGCAGGAGGCCCTGCAGTCGATGAAGACCCTGCTCACGGCAGCGTTGCTTGAGTTCAGCCTTGACCAGGACGGTCAGCGCTGAAACCTGCTCCCTTCACGGCTGAGCAGGGAAGCCGCGACAGCGCTGCGTTGGCCGCTGTACAACGCATTGAGTCGGTTGAGGCCTGGCTGGACTGCATCGCCACCTGTTGCATTAACGATGGAAGAGAACTGGGCTCCAGCAGCTTTGGTTCCTGCGTTGTTCTCTTAAGCCGTTGTCCCCGTGGGTTGGTTGATCGCCCTTGCCATCGTCGTGGTGCTGTCCTGGCTGGGATGGCGTTGGAATCAGCTCGAATGTGCTGAAAGCCGCTCCGTCAGCGGCCGTTTGGTGAAGCGGATGCGTCGTCATTCGCGGCGACGCAAGCACCATCACTAGGCCTTCAATCAGGCCATGGGCATGCGACACCCCAGTTGAATCGTGCCTTCGTCGATCAAACGGCCGAGCCGTTGGGCGACAGCTTCCTCAGTTCGTGTGAATTGATCCTGGCGGGCTGTCACCCACGCCATTTCACCGTTGGTGATCACGCCGGTGGACATGGCTTCGAGAAAGAGTTCGCCGAGTGTCATGACCCTTGTGCCGTTGGGATCACGTTGATGGGACTCCCAAGGGGGTGCATGACCTGCTCACCTTTCTTCATGGCAAGGGGTCAAGGATGGTCTGGAGGGCCCGGTTGATCTGATCGCTGAGCTGGGGGGCGGCGGGATTGAGGCGGATCAAGCTTGCGAATCCTTCGCTGAGGTCGGGCCTGTTGGGGGGGCTGTTCAGGCTCAGGTGCATCGCACGAATCACGGCCTCTGGAACGCACCGTTGGCGGCTGCGGTTCCAGACCAGGCACTGATCCAACGGTGTCTGCAACCACCAGCCGGTCCATGGCAGGTGCTGGGCCCCCATGCTCCGCTGCATCAACCCCTGGCGCCAGTTGAGTTGTGCATGGGTTGCATCCACCAGCACGTTGTCGCCATCGGCGATGACGCGGTCGATGGCGCCATGCAGATGCGGTTCCAATTCAGACCAAGGACCCTGCACATTCGCGTCTCCCCAGAGCTGTTCCCTCAGGGCGTCATTGGCGATCACCCGTGCAGGGAGCAGCGGAGCGAGGATCGTGGCGAGGGTGGTCTTGCCGCTGCCCGGGGGGCCGATCAACAGATGGCCATGGGGCCGTGGTTCAGGCAACGAAGCGTTTGTAGAGCCAACGCACCAGTCCACCAATCATGGGCACTGGAGCAAACGTGGGGCCGACGAAATCGAAATAATCGCGGTGGTCTCCGATCTTTCCATCTGGATTGAAGCGGAGCCGGGTCGCCCCGGGGTAGATGAACTCAATCCCTTTGATCTTGAGGCCCATGCGCCATTCAACAAAGGCTGTTTCACCGTTTACTACTACCGATTCCGTTTCCAGGAACACGTCATCACAGCGCTGCATCAGACCATCCTGGGCAAGGATGTAGGCGTCAATGCCCTGCCGTTCCTGGGTTGGATCGGTGAAATGCACGTCACTGGCATAGACGGCTTTCCACTGCGCAGCTGTGGGGCCTGGCGTGCCGTAGGGCTTGGTGAACAGGGCACGGATCTGTTCGGCGTTCAGTGGAGGGTGAAGCATGGGTGTTGTCATCAGAAGTCGGCACCCACCTGAGCGGTGATGGTGTTGTTTAACTCGGGTGTGTGCATGCTTTGGTAAATCGATTGCACCCGCAACGTTGTGAACAACTTGCTGTTCTCTGCGGGGTAGTAGCGCACCTCAGCGGTCAGGGTGTTGGCCGGTTGAATCTCATTCGCCCAGACCGTTGTGAACTGGTTTTGGAGTCCGAACTGGAGCGTGGGCCAGGGTTTCCAGTTGAGATCGGCCGTCAGCGTTGCGCCGCCATAGCTGTTGCCGCAAAACGAGTCGCTGGCGCAGCTGATGCCACCGCCGCTCCACTGGAGCGACGGACCGATGGAGATGGTGAGCTCAGTGGTTTCTGACTTCAACAGCGGGAATGCCACACCGATGTTCCCCAGAACAGTGTTCACCCCGGAATCATTGGTGCCGTTGTAGAGGTAACCGCTGAGAGCAAACAGATCGAGGTTGGAACCGATCGGTTTGTCGTAGCGGAGTTCCGCTGACCCTTTCTCCGTATCGATCGAGAGTGACTCTCCTGAATCCTTCGACTTGCTTGCGTTGAAGCTGCCGCTTAATGACAGCTTCTGCTGATCGTCTTTGTAGCGGGTTTTGCCGGTGAAGCTGACCGACAGGGAGTTGTCGCCATCCTTCTCATTGCCGATCGCACCGGCTGAGACCGAGCTGGTCCACAGGGGCTTGGTCGTGGCTGGTTTGAGTTGGTCTGCGGTGAGTTCCAGCCGTCCCAGCTGGGGGTGGTTCAGCACCGTGGTCCCGTTCTCTGGATTCCGCTCAAGCAACTCCCCGTGCAGGCTGTCGCCGTTGCGCAGGGTCAAGTTGATGGTCTCGGCCCAGCTCACGCTAGGAACCAGGCCGAGGCCGAGAAGTCCAGCCGTGGCGAGGAATCGATGCATGGCGTCAGTTGAAAAACCCCTTGGACTGAAGCCAGAGGCCAATGGCGACCAGGGGCCCGAAGCCGGCGATCAACACGGTGATCTTGAGGCGCAGCGGTGACACCTGGGGTTTGGTCTCTCGAAGAGCCATGGCAAGGCACGAAGGCAAGTGAACCTAAACGCTGTGCTGCGTTCGTGCCTGTTCAGAGCTCGTACTCCTCTTCAAACTGCTCAATCAAGCCCTTGTAGAGCGCCAGAAGGCCCTCGGTCTCTTCGCAGAATCCGTCCGTTGTGTACTTCGCGATCAGATTCACCACGGCACTGCGGATTTGCGTGAAGGCGCCGAGGTACTCACCCTGGATGTCTTCATCGCGGATGTCGTTGATCAGCGCGCCCACCAGCTCAATCTTGCGCTTGGCAGCGGCCATCTCCGCTTCCATCTCTTTATTGAGCTTGCGGCGTTTCTTCGGCATCCCCTCAACCGGTTCAAGCAGCGACATTACGGGAGCCGCAGGTCTTCCTCCTTCGAGCGACTTCCCCTAGCGTCGGGTTCGTTGAACCCATGGCCTTGTGAATCGGACCTTCCGCGGTGTTGCCTACGTGTCCGTCTGGGTGGTGATTTGGGGAACGGTGGCGTCCTTGATGGACTGGATGCTGCTGACAGGTGAGGTCTACGAAACGGCCAGCACCGGTCAGGCGGTGACGTTCATTGCCTATGGGGCTGCAACAGTGGTGCTGGCCACGCGGTTTTCGGGGCGTTTCCTGACAGACGCCGATTCAGAGGCTGCGGATCAGGAGTGATCCGCCCATCAGCAGCGCCAAGATCTCGAACGCTTGTTTGACCAGGCGGCTTCCTTTCACCAGGGAATAGTGGGCCCCCAGGAAGCCTCCGATCAGCGACCCCAGCACCAGCGGTGGAAGCCAGTCCCAACGGATTTCACCGCTCAAACCCAGCACCAGCGCCCCGGTGCCATTCCACCCCAGGCCCACCAACACCAGGGTGTGGGCAACGGCTCTGGCGTAGCTCAGCCCAAACCAGCGCACCAGCCACAGGGTGACGAACAACCCTGTGCCTGAGGTGAGGGAACCGTTGAGAACGCCAATGATGAACAGCCCGCAGCTGCCAAGCCCAACGGTGCGGGCTGTCAGCGGGTAGGGCTGATCTGTCGTCCCCAGATCTGGTTTCCGAGCCGAATAAACCCCCAGCCCCAGGGTCAGCAGCCCAAGGCTCGCAGTAGCCACTTGATCGGGCAGCGCAAGAACCATGCTGGCTCCCACAAACACACCTGGGAGACCGGCCGCCAACACCAGCGCCGAGCGTTTCAGGTCAAGGCTGCTGGCACGCCAATGACGCCCACTCGCTCCCAGCCCCAGCGCAACACTGGCCACCTTGTGGGTGGCCAGTGCCATGGAGAAAGGAAGGCCCAGAAGGATGAGTGCGGGCAGTTGTACCAGTCCTGCTCCCCCTCCCGCCAGAGCCGAGAGGGCATTGGCGCCAATGGCGATTCCCAGCAGGGCGATTTGCATCAGCAGTTCGGACACACTCAATCTCGTGTCAGGAAGGCGATGGGAACTGAAAAGGTGACGATGCGGTGGGGATCCCCCGGGAGAATGGCGACGCAGGCCACTTCACGATCAGCGTGAGCCTCGCGGGACTGCACCACAAAGGCTGTGGCGTCTTCGATGCTCCACATCGGGGCATCACCACAACGGCGTTCATCCCTGTAGGCCTGCCAGACCTCGCAGAACGCATCCCCATCCTCACCATGTTTCATTTCCGTCAGCGCCTGTTCCAGACCCACGTCTTCGAACCGTTCGAACAGGCGCACCATCAACGGGTGGGCAATGGTGGATGAGGCCTTCAGGGTTGAGTTGATCGTGCCGATGGCACTCACCATCAGCTTTGGTTTGGAGCGTCGTGCATCGATCACTCCCACAGGCAGATTGAGATCCCAGCTTGGGTGTCCGCTGACGGCACAGGCCAGATCGAACAGCCCCAAGCTGCATTGCTTGATCAGGCTCTGAATGGTCTCTCGATCCATAGCTCAGTTCCGCGTGGCCCGATTCACCGTTTGCGTTCCAGTGTTGCCAGGATGGCCGGCGGTTGATGCCGATGTGGATGTCCCTGATTCAGATCTACCTTGATGCCGTAACCCACCAGGTGATCACCAGTGAAGAGCTTGCCTATGTGGCCGGCAATCAGGAGCAATTTGATCGAACCGAACGGAAACTCACTGCACGGCTTGAACAGTTGATTGGCGCAGGGAATATCAGTGTTGGAACGCGTTGATTATCCGAACAAAAAGCGTTGAAGCCGTTTCAGTAATTGCCGCAGGGGCTTTTTGTCACGGCTAAAAATCTGCCGCTCATCTGACAGCATCGCGCGACTCACCCGATCTGCGCTTCTGATAGGAGGGAAAGGCTGTCCCGTCAACCTTCACGGCAGGGCAACCACCCCCGACCAACTCTGCAGAACGTCAGGTGCGCCTTGGGTCAGGGCGGCAACAGCACTGGCTGAGCCAATTCCGATTCCCACCACAACGCCTACGGCGAAGACAAGCAGCCCCGTCAGAACGCTGCGTTCGGAAAATTGCATCCACTCAACATCAGCCAACCTGACTTTCCTGCGGCCATCGTCCAATGGCCACTGTGGTGTCACAGGACGTGATGGGGCCCGGAGCGGATCTGTTGTGTGGTTTCGGCCACAAAGGTAGATCTACCGACTGATCGATCGGGGTGGTCTTCGCTAACAACCGAATGTCAGCCAGATGACAGTTTCAGTCATGAAAACGATTGACGAGCACATTCAGAAGGACCAGGAGGAGTTCCTTAAGGCCCTGTCTGAGCACAACGAAGGCAAGGTGCGTCATCTCACGGAGGAGCTGCAGTGGCTGTTGGATCACAAGAAGGAATTTCCTGATGATCCCCATGACCCCTCACCCCTTGAGCTGTTCTGCGAGCAGAACCCCGATGAGCCCGAGTGCCTGGTCTACGACGACTGAGTAGAAGTACTCATTCCTTGCTCCGCCCTGGCGCGAAGCCGCGTTGCTACACGCAACTTATTTAAGTTGTGTGTAGTCGATGTGTTCTGTGGTGATTCGCGCCATTCTGACCCGCCCCATTGCTGGCGATCTCGGTCTGCTCCTGCTTCGGGTGTTCACCGGCGCGCTGCTGATTCACCACGGTTACGAAAAGCTCGCCAATATTGAGAATTTTGCAGATGCATTCGTTCGCCCTCTGCATTTGCCCTTCCCGATCCTTCTCTCCTACGTCGCAGCGTTCTCGGAGGTGATCGGCAGCTGGCTGTTGATAACTGGCTTGCTGACGCGGATGGGAGCCTTGGCAGTCGCCGGGACCATCTCCGTCGCCATTTATCACGCCATCGTCACAGCGGGCTTCAACATCTATCTGTTGGAGCTTCTTGGCCTTTATTTCGCGGCTGCCGTGGCCGTTCTCGCCTGCGGCCCAGGTGTCTTTTCCATTGACGAGCTCATCGCCCGCCGCCTTGAGCCCGACATGCAGTTTTCCGCTGCGGAAGACACGGATTTCGCCGCTGGCGAAGCCGCTGTTCTGGAAGAAGCCGTGGCCAGCCGCTGAACACCAGCGTGATCAGATTCAAAAGCCCCGCCATCGTGGGGCTTTTTTCATGGCTGGCGACGGTATGGGCGAAAGACGCGTCAGAATCATCGAAGTTGGATCAACGCGATGAAAGAGGTCAGCCTGCTCGAGATGATTGGCCGTTCTCTGGCAAAGGTTGCAGCAGGTGCTGGTGTTGCAGCAGTGCTGATTTGGCTCACCTACGTGATGCTCGATGTTGGTCATATGCAGTCGGGCTTCACCCTGCCCCAATCCAGTTACTGAACTCAGTTGCAGTGGAATGATCTTGAATCTCCGGTTCTGATCATTGCTTCGCTGTTGATTGCTCTGCAGATTTGTTGGATTGGAGCTGTGCTTCGGCGCAACCAACGCAGGCGCCTGGGGGAACCACTCAGCTCAACAGCATTTCAACGTGAACTCCAGCGGATTTTCTCAAGAGCGAACGGACTGTCCTGAGCCATGAAGCAACTTCCAGGTCAACAGAGCAGAACCCTGCCGCGATGGCTGAAGACGGTCATGGCGGGTGCCATCACTGTGATTGCCACCATTTGGATGGTGTCGTTGCTTCCCTTTCTGCTTCTCGCAGCCTTGCTGCTTTCCATAGCGCTCATCCCCATCACCCGTCGGCTGCGACGGGAGATGGAAGAGGCTGGATTCAGTGTTGATGAACCCAGGTCGAATGTTCAGCGCCCTGATCTCAACATCACACCCTGGCACCGACAGATTCGCAATCTCTGGAGAGACTTCAGCTCTTGAACAGGTCGTTAGCCATTGAGCGATAGCGACCAAGAGAACTGCCTGCGCGACGAGACTTTGTGGGCACACGTTGTCCCGGCAACAGGTTCAACGGAGCGAAATTCACCAACGTCAGCTCTGGGCGCTGCTGCTGCTCGGCTGCCAGCAATTCGGCAATGGCCTCTGCTGTTGTTTGTGCGGGAGCTGCGCTCTCCGAAACAGCTTCGATGGTCTCCACCGGCTCGGTCTTGAGAGATGTTTTGGTCTTGGAGGTGCCGAGGGGCCACAGAAAAACCAGACTCAGCAAAAGAGCAACGGCGGCCGTGAGGGTGCCGGTGAGTCCAAAGGCCAAACCCTGAAAGTTCCACAGCAATCCGGAACCCGCCATGCCGAAGGTGCCGAGGATCGCCAGCATCAGGCCGAGGAAGGATGCCTGTGGTGCCTTGAATTTGAGCGGCTGGCTTCAGGGACTTCAACGGGTGAAAGTCGTGGTTCAGGCCGAAGCAGAACAAAGCTGATTCCCAGCAGAACCAATGCCGTAACCGTGCTGCCAAGCCCCAGAGTGCGGCCCTGAAAATTCCAAAGCAAACCACCGCCGGCAAGACCTGAAACTCCGAAGGTTGCCAATGCAAGTCCGCTCAAGAAAGGAAGACGATTGCGCATGGCTCAGTTGCTCCGGTTTTGCATGGCGGCGTAAGCAACGGCTCCGCCGGTGATCACAGTGAGGAGGCCTGTGGTGAGTAAGAAGCTCACCAACATGGCGAATCCAAGAACAGATCCCAGGAGGGACATCTTGATTCGCAGCAATTTCGACTTCATCAACAACACCAACAGCAAGACCACGGTGGTCTTCAAGCCAGCGATTTTTGCCGCACTGATCGGGCAAAAAGGATTGATCAACACCATTGGCTGGTCTTGGTCTTATTAAGCATTTATGAAGTCTGGCGAAAACCAGAGCGCACCGTGAAAAGAGCACCGTGAAGAGGGCGACGGATGGCCACAAAAAAACGGGCCCGAGGGCCCGTTGGCAGCTGACGTGTCGTGCGAGCTCAGCGACGACGGTTGCGTGAACGCTGCTTCAGCTTGCGCTTGTATTTCTCAACGGGGGTCTCGTGGTGACGGATCCGACGCAGATCAGAAAAGATGCCGGCTTTGGCGACGGAGCGCTTGAAGCGACGCAACGCGGATTCAATACCTTCGTTTTCGCCGACTGTGACCTGACTCATCCGTTCCCCGAAAGAGAGCAATAAACAACAACTCTACCAGCCGCCCTCTACCCCATCCCCCACAACCTGCCAAGGGTGGGATGGGTCTCTTGCATGACGCTTGTTGAAGAGATCGTGGCGCGTCCCGGCTTCTGCTTTGGGATGGGTCCATCACTCCGGCAGGCCCCTGTCTTGACCCTCACGCACTGCCCCCTGTGCATTGGTCTGGCTGTTCTTTCGGCCGTTCGATTTATGGCCCACTGCGTGATGGCCGTTCAGCTCGAACGCAGCACGGCAGGGGAGTCAACCCATCCCGCCATGCTGCTGGGCACTCTGTTTGAGCTCTAAGCAGTTCCGCCTCAGGGATCGCTGGGATCAACCAGCTGCAGATAGGCCGTATCGGCGTTCTGCAGGGCTACATCATCGTGATGAACGTCAATGCTGTAGATGAGGTGAAGCAGGCGGCCGCGATCCATGCCACGGTCGGCCACGTCTTTCCAGAGGCGTGAACTGAGCTCCGCATCACGCCATTTGAGCTGGGCATCGACCAGTGCCCGCGTCATCGCGATGTAGCTCTGCCGGTCGTTGCGCAGCCGGTCTTCGGAGAAGCTGTGTTGAGTTGCCGGCTTGAGCAGATTGCGAATCGTCTGTGAGGCCGCCTTCAGCACCTTTGGCATCGTCGTTGTCCGACTCAGTTCAGTCTGATTCGGTCGTCTGGGCTGACAACGGAGTGAAATGCCTATGCCTGGATCAGAAATGAGTATTTGAACTCACTCCAGTGGGACGGTAGTGCTGATGACTTTTTGTAAAGTCAAACTCGTTAGGTTCAGTCAGCTGTTCTCAAGACCGTGGAAATACTTGTGATTGCGGCCATATTTGTGCCCTTTTCTGCCCTCGTGATGAATGCATTTTCCGGTGATTCGGAAGACGATTTCGATTTCCTCTGAATGGAAGCCAAGCTCCTGGCGATGTTGGCCTTTGGTGCCGCCGTTATGACCCTTTGGGCTTGGTTGATGGCGAATTTGCCGCGGATGGAGTCTGACCAGAGCAAGCCTGACAACCGCCGTTGATGCGGTAGGGCGCGAGGTGTCCACGCAGGCAAGTTGTGCCGCGGAAGAAGAGTTTTTGTCCCAGTTCTCGCGCGTGGGCATCGGTGAGCGGCAGGGAAAGCCAGCGATCAGGCACTTGACCCTTCAGCTGTGATCTGGCTTCCAGCGCTGCTTGGCGGCGTTGTTTTTCCTCCCGATCGTTTTTGCGATAAACCCCTTCAATTTGAAGTTCGCGGGAACAGGTTTCACAGGCATTCACGGTGGGCTTGCGGCGAGCCGTGTTCAGCGACAACTTGTCGCTGGGAACTTCTCGCTCGGCCCCGCAGCTGCAGCGGCACCACCAAAAAGCGTTTCCTGCTTTGGTTCGCCGTTCGGATGCTCGCACCACGGTGAGTTTGCCGTAAACCTCGCCAATGCGGTTGCGTGGACTGGAGGGCATGGCTCAGGCCGATTTCTGATCAGGAGCGTTGTTCAAGTCGGCAAACTTGTCTGCCATCGTTGGATTGCGTCGGGTCAACTTTTTAACGGTCACATCCTGTGCCTTGTCATTGGCAAGCCTCAGGTTTCGATCAGCACCCATCAGGGCATCCTTGGTTTTTTGGAGGTGATCGATCGATTTATCGATTTCATCGATTGCCGTTTGGAAGCGTCTGGAGGCGAGGTCGTAGTTGCGCGAGAAAGCTGTTTTGAAGGTTTCGAGGTCGTTCTCGAAATTGGTGACATCAATGTTCTGTGCCTTCACCAGAGCCAGTTCAGCCTTGTATTCCAGAGACTTCATGGCTGCATTGCGGAGCAATGTGATGAATGGAATAAAGAATTGTGGGCGAATGATGTAGGTCTTTGGGAAGCGATGAGACACATCAACAATGCCTGAATTGTAAAGCTCATTTTCAGGCTCCAGCAGGGAGACGAGCACCGCATACTCGCAATTTTTTTCGTTTCTATCTTTATTTAGCTCTTTGAGAAAGTCTTCGTTTTTCTTTTTGGTGGCCGTTGTATCAGCCTCATTTTTCATCTCAAACATGATCGAGATGATTTCGTTGTTGTGGTCGTCCTGGTCGCGGAAGATGTAGTCCCCCTTGCTTCCACTGCGCGCGTCGTTGTCTTTTTCGAAATAGGCCTTGGGGAAAGCCGCTGCACGAATCCTGTTGAATTCGGTTTCGCAGTGTTGCTCGAGGGTTTCTCCCACCATTTTGGTGGAAAGCCGCGCCTTCATGTCGCGCAAGCGTTCAATGGCCTGATCCCGATCACTGAGCTGGGCTTCGTAGCGATCTTTCAGTGATTGAGATTCCAGTTGATGCTTCAGTTCCGCTTCCTTCAAGCCGCTTTGAAGTGCATCGCGTTGCTTCTCCACGGAACTGACCGCTTCATTCACGGCCAGCTGGCGCTGCATGGCTCCAGCCTGGAGCTTCGCCTGCAAGTCCCTCACTTCACTTTCTTTTTGCAGCGTCATCGCCTGCATTTCTTTGGCGAATTTGGTTTCAGCCAGGCGTAGTTCTGTGGCCTGCTGCTCACGAATCTGCTGGAGTTCAGCGGCAATGCGATCACGCTGCTTCTCCGCTTTGTTAACGGCATCTTTAATCGCCAGTTCCTGATGCATTGCACTTTGCTTGAGTTGGGCCTCAAGCGTTTGCATTTCTCTGTCTTTTTTGGCAACGGCCAACTCGATGGCATTGCGTTTGTCCTGTTCGGCGAGGGCCAGTCGCTTGTTCAGTTGCTGTTCAAATTCACGATCCCTCACCTGTTTGAGGATGTCGGCATACCCGGCCTCATCCACCTTGAAGGCGGTATTGCAGTGAGGGCAAATGATGTCGTGCATGTCTGACGATTTGTGTTGAACGTTCGCGCTACGTGCTGGGATTTTATCCGGCTCTGGCTAATACGAGATCAGCCCACGGTTCATGCCATGCCCGATTGGATCGATCCACGTTCGCTGCTCGACACGGTGATCATCTCGAGCATCGTGGCCTTGGCCGCCATCGGATTCGTGGTTGGCATCAAGGAAATGATCACCGATCTGAGCAAACTGCGTCGCGCCAAGGTTTAAGCGGCCTTCAGCTCTCCAGCCCCGACCGCAGCGCCGCCAATCGTGCGGCGTTCACACCAAGATCCGAGTCGCCGAGACGCGACTCGGACCGTGCCTGGATCCGGTTGTTGTCGCGATCAGCGAACAGCTCCAGGTCATCCACAAAGCCAAAGAAAGCGCTGCTGGCCTCGGCATGCAGGTAGGTCTCGGTTTGATCAATCACAACCGTCCGCGGCGACTCCTGCACCAACACATTCAGCTTGCTGAAGTCCGCCATCGGGTCGGAGCTCGCCCAGGTTTGGCTGGAACAGTGAGCTGTTGTCGGGCAGTCGCGCAACGCCCCGTTGCTCACGCCGAGATCCGCAGGGACGGGGCCAGAAAGATGGAAGAGCATCAACACGGGGGCCAGTAGGCCGGCGAGGAAGGTCACTGGTCTCTGCGGGAACGACCGCCCCAGTTCAGCATCCAAAGCCAGATGCCGAACAGGGTTCCAACGGGTAAGGCGATCACCACCAACTGGCTGATCACGAACTGGCGCACCTCAGGATCCACGGTTGCGCTGATGGGGGGACATGCAGGCAAGACTCGCGTCCCGTTCGCCATCATGGAGCGCATTGCTGGGCAACGATGACGAATCCGGGTTGGATTGTGCTCGCATGGTTGGTGGTGGCGCTGGCGTCTGCCCTCAAGTTTTGGTCGATCACGCGCCCCTATCGCGACAAAACTCTTGCCCGTGGGCAAACCGTTGACGAAGCACGTCAACGTTTGGAAAGACGCTGGCGAAACGACAGCAAAGTGTGATGCTTATTTCTCGGAGATCACCCAGGCCGTGGCAGCTCTCTGACGCACATAGAGATCTGCGAGTTCCCGTGCCAGAGCTTTCAACTGGTCAAGATCGTCGGTTTCGTTGATGGACCGCTTGATCGCTTCAGCTTCGAACTGCTGAGGCAAGCTCAGGTTCATGACTTCCAAGCAGGTCAACCAACTGTAACGAAGCGTTATTTCTTGTGTGGGCTGGCTGCTGCCCGTGAGCGGGCAATCTCCTGCTGCCAAGCCAGAAGCAGATCTTTGCTGATCTCCTGAAGCTGTTTCACGTCAGTCATTGAATTGATATCGCGACTGCGCTGTTCAATGTCGAATTGTTGGCCAAGTGTCAGAGCGATGGGCTCCATGGTGACGTCGGCAGGATCAGCTCAAAGTATTGACCCGATCCTGCGTTGTCGTAACAACGGGTACGTTTTATCCCTGCTGTGTGCTGTTCCGTACTTGGTCTGGATGAAAGAGCATTGACCCTCGTTCTTGCCATCGTGATGTGAAGCAAGCGCCAGTCGCTAAATGTTGACATCGAAGGCGATGCCGTTCTGCATTGCTTATATTTTGTGGGTGATGCAGGTAGAGCTTTGGACGGTTCCGGGCAAAATCTCGAGCGCCGTTATCACCTGGAAGTTTGGAGGGAAACGGTGTACTGGATGCAAGCGCGATGTAGCGACCTGCAGGAGCTCGATCGTGAGGGCGATGCCGCTTCGATTTATATGGAATTTCGCCTGAAAAGAATCGGCTGATTCGAAATCAATTCTGGGATTCAGCGACGGGCAGGGAAACAGCCACCAGCAGGGCAATTCCGATTTCCGTGGCAGCGATCAGCAGTTCGGTAACGATTCCCATGCTCAGTTGCGGTTCTCGTCGATGGGTGGCATGTCGCTGGGACGCATCAGGGCAAACACCACAGCAGCCGTCAACACGATGCCAATGCCCACCATGGCGATGATTGCGGTTGTGTAATCACCCATCAGGTGCGTCCAGCTCTCATCATGTTACACGAATGTAACGCTCTGTAAAGCATCTCTCAGCTGGTTGGAGCCGTTGCCGTTCTCTGATTCAGCAGCTCCTCTCCCCGGCGATGGATCTCCTGGGCATAGTCGGTCCAGGTTCCTTGACCCCAGTAGCGAAAACAACTGGTTTCCAGCAGCAGCACATGCAGCAACGCTTCCTGATAAGCCCGTGTCCCGGTGGTGGTGGGGTCTGCGGCGACTGAGCGGTCGAACAGCGCATGAAACTGAGCGCTGAGTTGATTCATCGGGGCCAGCACATTGGCGTAACCCTCAACCCAGCTCAGGTCGTTGGTCCAGGACGCACCCTCCATGCTGAAGCTGGTGTCGTCAGCCCTCAGTTTGCTGATGGTCTCTTCCATCGCTTCGGCTGAGGAGTTGTTGTCAAGCTCTTGCCAAAGGCGGTGTTGTTGTATCGCCTGGATGGTGGGGAAGTGTTGGCGATTCACTCCCTTGCGCTCCAGGGCCTCAAGGTATTCACTGCCGTTGATGGCCACGGTGCCGTTGGGGTTGTCACGGATGTGGCGATTGGCCTGCCGGAACGCCTCTGGGAATTCATTCATCATCACCCCACCGTTTTCTCCGTCGGCGATCTGGCTCACCAGAGATGGCAGCGCAACGTCACCAAGACGTTGCCGTTCGCAACCCAATGCCTCGTAATAAGGCTGCATCTGGCCCACAAGTTTGGTGTCAGACCCCTGGGTTTTAATCAGTGCCGTCATGCTGATCTCCTCGCCTCGACTGTTCCTGGCGAGAAGTTGATTGGGAATAAAGCATTGGCTGCGCGGCAGTGGACTGCCGTCCATGCGTTCAACGCTGTGCTCCTGCACCAGAAGCCACTGATATCCAGCTTCTTTGAGGGCTTTGATGAATTCGAACAGGGTGTCGGGATGGTTGGGTAAAGCCATCTCCGGCGGTGAGAACCCCTTCACTCGCTCCAGGGCAGCGCTGCCAAAACAGGCCGCGAACTGCTGTTGCCAGGCGCTGATTTGCAGTTTCAGGTCTGGGATGGGTGTGGATGGAGCCACGGCATGGCTCCAGAAGGTTCCAAGCCACTCCACATGTCCCTGCATCAAAGGGTCACAGGCGAGGTAGTGGAGTGCATCGCCAATGTCGCCGCGCCCCATCTGCTCGATTCCCCAGAGCAGATTGCCCGAATAGTCGAGCATGATTCTTGGGTTACAGCCTTCGTTGATCAGTTCAGGCAGCAGGTCGGCAAGACGCCGATAGCAGTGGGCGAATGGCTTTGCGTTGTGGTTGTCACCCTCGTTGGGGTGATCGAGCATGTATTGAAGATGGGAGATCAAGCTGTTGTTCGCCCCCGCCGGCACCGTTGGTTGGTGCATGTGAAGAGCACAGGCAAATCCGGAACGCAGTTGTTCCAGATCGATCGCGCTGTTGGCCCACACGTGACGCGGGGTCAGCATCACAGCGGCAATGTCCGCTTCTCGTCCGCTGATCGGGGGGCAGCCTGTCATTGCACTCCGCTTGTTATGACCAGCCGGCACGCGGTGTTTGGCGCAGCATGCCTTCCCAATGATCACGCCAGGTGTGCTGATCGCCAATGCCAGCCAACAGTTCAACCTCAGCAGGGGCCTGATCCAGTCGATGCCTCCAGCGGGTGATGTCTTCGGCTTGATCGAGCCAGGTGCTCATCACGTCGTGACGAATCGCCTCCCCATCCCAGTGGTGCTGGTCGGCCATGTTTTGCGACCAGTGCATCAATTCATCCAGGCTTAGTGGCCTGAATCCCATGATTGTCAGACCTGTGATCTGCTCGAGTTCAAAGCGACGCAGAACGTCTCCAAGGCCAAAGAAGTGAAGAAGGATCATTGAGCTGATCACTTTTGTGTGAAATTTATGAGCCTTTCTTTCTTCAAATTGTTCAGGTTGATGCTCTTTGTTTGTGGAAATATTTCAATTGGATCAACATCCAGGGCTTGGCACTCCTGGCCCGAGAGTGCCAAGCTTCTCCCAGCATTCTTGAGCCGATGCCTCTGATCAATGTGCACACGTCGCTTCCCGCACTGAAAGACGGATCGGCGTTGTTGCAGGAGCTTTCGTCTGAGTTGGCCAATCAGACGGGCAAGCCGGAGGCTTACGTGATGACGCTTCTGGAGACAGGCGTTCCGATGACCTTCGCCGGCAGTCATGAGCCCTGTGCCTATGTCGAGGTGAAATCGATCGGTGCCCTGCGTCCGCCTGCGATGACAGCTGCGTTCTGTGAGCTGATTCAGGCGAGGACGGGAATCCCCGCCAACCGTGTGTACATCGGGTTTGAGGATGTGCAGGCCAGCTGCTGGGGATGGAACGGCAACACCTTTGGCTGATGCTCTCCCATACTGAGGCCGAGATCGCGCTCTGGTGGTGACAAGCTCTCCTCCCGGCACTCCGGGCAACCCACGTCAAACCACGTTGATCGCATCGTTGCGTGAAAGGTTTCGCTTGGCGGAACAAAACCGTGATGCCAAGGCGAAGCAGGCTCTCTTCCGCGAAGCGATCTATCTCGGCATTCAGCCGCAGCTGTTTACAGAGATCCATTGAGCAGCCCCGGGTTGCTGCTGTTCAAAACACTGTGGGGTTGGACTGGGTCCCTTGAACAGGCCTGCACCTCCGCTGAAGGCCAGCACTTTGATGGCCTTGAGGTGAACCTCGATCACCCTTGTCTTAAGGCTCTTCAGCCTGAAGGAATCCGTCGCTGCCTCTCCGATGCAAAACAGCATCTGATTGTTGAAATTGTTACCGGGGGGGATTACACCCCCGATCTCAACTGCTCTCCATCGCAGCATCTTGATCAAGTTCATCGCGGCTTGGAGCGAGCCATGGCGCTGGCCCCGCTCAAGATCACTCTGATCACCGGCAGCGATAGCTGGCAAGAAGTCGAGCAGCATCGCTTTCTCGACAGACTTCTGGACAAAATTGATGCGTGTGCGATTCCGGTGACGCTCGAGACGCATCGCAGTCGTTCTCTCTTCGACCCATGGCGCATGCCCGCCTGGCTAGCCCGCCATCCACGGCTTCGGCTCACAGCGGATCTCAGTCACTGGTGTGCGGTATCGGAACGGTTAATGACACCTGAACTCCCCCCCATTCAGGCGATGGCCGCTCGGGTTGATCACATTCATGCCCGAATCGGCCATGCTCAGGGGCCCTCCGTCAGCCACCCTTTCGCACCGGAATGGGCTGAGGCTCTCGAGAGCCATCGTCGCTGTTGGCAGTTGTTTCTCGATCAGAGCGCGAGGCCCGAACGGCCGGTCACGATCACGCCTGAGTTTGGTCCCGACGGCTACATGCCGCTTCAGCCATTCACAGCTGCACCCCTCGCTGATGTTCAGCTGCTCAATGCGGAGATGGCCTCCTGGCTGCGTTCCTCAATGCTGATTCCTGCTGATCCCAATCGTTCTCGGTAGAGGCCCTGCCAATGCAGGATCCTCCGTTCCAGCCGATGCGGAGGCCCTGGCTCGAAATCGCCTTGATAGCCCTGTTGGACTGATTCAACCAACGCCTTGTCTTCGTCCAGAAAGGTGAGCATGTCTCTCAGCCAGGCGTCGGCAGTGGCTGCATCGATGGCGCCGCTGCCTGCGAACAGGTGCAATTGCATCGTGCAGCGGTCGGGTCGTTCGGGCATGAATTCCAGCCATGCCAACCGCCCGTCTGGCCAGACCAGAAGATGGCTCCATGGCGGCAGTCCGAAGGTGAGGAATCGACCACCGTCCAAGTGGGGGGTCTCCAGAAGGTTGTTGTGTTGGCTGAAGCGATGGCGGTAATCCCGCACCGGCCCTTGTTCGCGGTGCAGCGTTGTCGGATGGGCAATGGCGACGTGGTAGTCGTCAAGTGTGTTGTCGTGGGCGATCTTCCAGTTGCAGGCAAGGCTGCTTCGGCTCTGGCGCAGCAGGGTGGATGAAGTATTCCAGGCTGCTCCGGCTTCGGTATGAACCAGCTGCAGCTGCTCCTCGAGCGTTAGAGCCTGGTCGCTGAAAGCGATCCAGATCAGTGGGCCATCGATGCGGCAGGCAAGCTCTTGCAATCCCCATCTCTGCCGGTCAAAGTCCTGCACAAAATCGGCTTCACGTGCCGCGGCCAGCAGCTCTCCGCGCAGGTTGTAGGTCCAGCCGTGATAAGGACAGACCAGGCGTCGACAGGACTGCCCCATTCCTCCGCCTTGCCGAAATGCAACACCGCGATGGGGACAGCGGTTGCGAAAAGCACGGGGATGTTCACCCTTGGGCCAGGTGAGCAGAAGTGGCTGATCCAGCATGGTGATGGCCAGCACCTCTCCCGGTTGGAGATGGCTGATGGGTGCAACCGGATGCCAGTAGTGGTTGGCATACGTGTGGATGTCCCATTCATGCATCGCGTCGCCGCGGTATAGCGATGCAGAAAGGAACGTCTGATTCAACACGGCTTCACTTGGGACAGTTCAGTCAGGAAAGTGCCGGCTCCAGCTCCCGCATGGTGGCGGAGAGGGAACGACGCATGGAGAGGAAGTCGCTGCTTAGGCGCAGCTGATCGAGATCGGTTTTATCGAGATCGACATCGAGGGATCGAATGATTCGCCCTGGATTTGGGGCAAGCACGTGGACGCGCTGGGCCAGCACCAAAGCCTCTTCCACGTCGTGGGTAATCAGCAGAACTGTCAGGCCTGTTCGTTGCCAGAGCTTGAGCAGGAAGTCCTGCATCGATTCCCGGATCTGTAGATCCAGAGCCCCGAAGGGTTCATCCAGCAACAGGATGCTGGGGTTGGTGGCGAGGGCCCGGGCGATGGCCACCCTCTGCTGCATTCCGCCCGACAGTTCGCGCGGCAATTTTGTGGCGGCGTCACTAAGGCCAACCACTTCGAGGAAATAGGCGGTTCGCTCCTTGATCTCTGCTGCTTTCATCCGCTGAAGTCGCATCCCGAAGGCAACGTTCTCAGCGGCGTTGAGCCATGGATAAAGGCTGTATTTCTGAAACACCATGCCCCGGTCTGGCCCGGGACCAGAGACTGGTGTGCCGTCAACAGTGATGCTGCCGCTGCTCGGTTGATCCAGACCAGCAATCAGCCGCAGAATTGTGCTCTTCCCGGACCCAGAGCTGCCCACAAGGGCCATGAAGTCTCCGGATTTCATGGAAAACGAAAGGTGATCGAGGATCAATTTCTCCCCGAAACGCTTGCTTAGGTTGTTAACGATCAGTTCCAAGGCTCACACCGCCCATTTGCAGCTGAGACGCAGCAAAAGCCTGAATCCCATGTCGATGGCGAAGCCGATCAAGCCGAGAACGATCAACTCGGCGAAGATCTGATCGGTGCGGAAAAAGCGCTGAGCCAGCTGGATGCGTTTGCCAAGGCCCACTTCCGCGGCCACCAGCTCAGCCACCACCACAAGGTTCCAGGAGGTTGCGATGTTGATGCGCAACGTGTCGATGATGCTGGGCAGGCTGTAGCGGGCGACGACTTGCACCAGGACCTGCCGGCTGCGACCACCCAGGGTGAGTGTGGTTTCGATGAGTTCTTTGGGAACGAACTTCACCGCATCCATCACCATCAGGATGTTGAAGTAGATCGTGCCGAGAAAAATCAGAGCGATCTTGGGTTCCTCCCCGATGCCGAGGTAGATGATCAGCAGAGGGATGAATGCCGCTGCAGGCATGTAACGCAGCATGGCGATCAGCGGCTCGCAGATTGCGCAGATCGCTGGGTACACCCCCATGCAGATGCCGATCGGCACCGCCAGAAGTGTGGCGAGAAGAAATCCTCCAAACACGCGGCCGGTGCTGGCCACAATGTCTTGGAAAAGGATTCCGCTCTCGGCCATGGAGGCCAGGGAGCGGAACACGGCCTGCGGAGAGGGAAGGAATTTTTCATCCACCAGTCCGAGGGAAGCGATGGCGGTCCAGAGCAGCAGGGGCACCAGCAGTGATGCCACCTGCAGGCCGCCACGCACGGCCTTGGATGGCATGGCACCAAGGGTGAACAGGGAGAGAAGCCCATGGCTTCTCCCCTTGCGAGCAGCGGCGGCCGTGGCAGTCATCAGGAGGCGGCGACCTTCTTGATGAAGCTGTCGTCAAACAGCTTGCTCATGTCTGGTTTCTCAGGGATGAAGCCCACCGAAACCATGAAGTCGGCCATCGACTCAGCGGCGAATGGCATGAACTTCATTCCCTCACCAGTGCTGAAGGCCTCGAGGTTTTCCTCGATGGAGAAGAAGCGAGTGCCGTCTTTGTACTGCTCGTATTCCTCAGTGGGAATGCCGGCACGCTTGGCCATGATCGCCTCGGATTTTTCGGGGTTCTTTTCCATGAACTCGCGAACGTCCCACCAGGTTTTCACGATCTTCTGCACATCGTCGGGGCGCTCCTTGATCAGATCACCGCTGACGGTGAGCAGATCAGGAATGGCACCGGGATACTCCTTGGAGCTGGCGATCACCTGGGCACCTTCTCGCTGCATGGCGGTGCCTGTGTAGGGAGGGAAGGCACCAACGGCATCAACTTGACCGGCCGCGAATGCAGTGGCTGCCTGATCGGTGGGCATGCCTTTGATCACCACGTCGTCGCGGCTCAGGCCCGCATCCTTGAGGGCCAGGCTGAGCAGATAGTCATCCACAACGCCTTCCTCAACAGCAACGGTCTTGCCTTTGAGATCGGCGATGGATGTGATGGAGGCATCGGCAATGATCTGGTCATTGCCAGCAGAGTTGTCGTTCACCAGAACCACCACTTCACCGCCGTTCTCACCCGGCAGGAAAGAAATGGTGTCGTTCAAGGTTTGGGAGTTGCCGTCGATCTTGCCAGCGGCGAAGGTTTCCATCGACTGCACGTAGCCGTCGAACCACTTCATCTCCACATTCACGCCGTTCTTCTCGAACAGCTTTTCCTCCACGGCAATCGCCCAGGGCCACCATCCGGCCCAGTTGCTGTAGCCCAAAACGATCGGGGTGCCACCCACCGTCGGTGTGGAGGGCTTGGAGCAAGCGACGGCCAGCACGATGGCGAGGCCGGCGAAGAGAAGGTTGCGCAGTTGTTTGGTCATGGCATGGGCGGGAGGAACAAGACGTTGAATTGATCTGCTCAGGCGGTGGCCAGAGCAGGGGTTGTGGTGGTCCGGCTGGCGAGGGCTTGCCGCACCCAGATGTGCCAGGCATCCAGGCCTTCACCTGTCAGGGCTGAGACCTCGATCACCGTGGCGTTGGGATTGATGCTGTGAATGTTGCGGCGGATCGCTGCCACATCCACAGGCAGGTGGGGCAGAAGATCCACCTTGGTGATCAGCACCACATCCGCGTTGCGGAACATCAGGGGGTATTTGAGCGGCTTGTCATCGCCCTCGGTCACGCTGAGCAACGCCACTTTGTGGTGTTCCCCAACGTCAAATTCCGCAGGGCAGACCAGGTTGCCCACGTTCTCCACGAGCAGTAAATCCAGCGCGGATGGATCGAGCCGTTGTTGCAGCAACTCCAGGCCACCACTCACCATGGCCGCATCGAGGTGGCAGGCTCTGCCTGTGGTGATGGGCACCACCGGGATGCCAACGGTTTCCAATCGGTCGGCATCCAGCTGGGTGGTCATGTCGCCTTCCAGCACGGCCATGCTGAGTTCGCGAGCCAAGGCTGGGAGGGACCGTTCGAGCAGGGCGGTTTTTCCTGCGCCTGGGCTGCTCATCAGGTTGAGGCAAAGCAGATCCCAGCTCTGGAAATGCTCGTTGTTGTGTTCGGCCTGATGGTTGTTGGCGGCAAGCAGATTGAGGCCGAGGGTGTCCTCAAGAGGCATATGCATGGCAAAAGGGGGGTATTGGTTTCAGCGCTGACGCTGGATTGGAGCGGACTCAAGGGCAGCGGCGGCATCGCTGCGGTAATCGATGCTGCGGATGCGCAATTCCCTACCGCTGACGATCTCCTCAAGCGGGTGATCGCAGCAGGGAGAGCGGTAGGCGTTTTCGGGTACGGGGTCGTAGGTGCCGTTGCAGATCAAGCAGCGGCCCACAAAGGGGATTTCCGTGATCGTGAGCCGGGATCCATCCAGCCAGGTGCCCTGCACCGCAGCGTTGTAGGTGGTCACCAGTTGATCGGGTTCAACGCAGGTGAATCGGCCCACATCGAGATGAACGGTCTCGACCATCGCGGAGGTGTCTTCGCGACGGTCGCGCCATTCATTCAGGGAGATCAGCAGGCACTTGGTCATGTCGACTTCATGCATGACCTATCTCCACTTCTGATCAACGTTCATGTTGCAGGCGTCGCTGATCCACTCCGGCTTCTCTTTGCGGGGCAACTGACCGCTCACCACAAGGTGGGCCATGGTGTCGCAAATCACCCGGGTGGCCATCAGGGAGGTCATGTCACTGATGTCGTAGGGAGGTGAAACCTCAACGATTTCAAGGCCGCAGACGGGAACGTTGCGCACGATCAGCTCGAGCAGCTTGAGCGCTTCTCGCGGCATTAGGCCACCGGGCTCAGGCCAGCCAGTTCCCGGCACGAAGCCGGCATCGATGCAGTCAATGTCGAAGGAGATGTAGACGCAGTCCGTGCCATCGGTGGCTCGTTCAATGGCGTACTGGGCTGCGGCTTCAAGCCCCATTTCAGTGATGTCGGTCACCGTGAGCACATTGGTGCCCCGCTCCCTGCAGACCTTGACGCCCTCGCGAGGCACTTGCCATCCACCAATGCCCAGCTGCACCAGGTTTTCTGCCGGGGCGTTGGCCATGTTTGTGGCATGGAACCAAGGGCAGGTGTGCATCCGCTCATCAAGGTCGATCTCCTGGGTGTCGACGTGGCGATCGAAATGGATGATTCCCACTTTTTTGTCGCCGAGATGGCGACACACCCCACGCACCGTGGGGAAACCGATCGAGTGGTCGCCACCGAGGATGATCGGGAAGGCGCCGCTCGAGAAGACGTGGGCGATGCCTTTGGAGATCTGATCGAAACTCTTTTCGTTGTTGGCGGGGATCGTGAAGATGTCACCCACATCGCAGAGGGTGATCTGTTCACGCAGGTCGACCCCCATTTCGTAGTTGTAAGGGGTGTAAAGCGCTGAAATTCGTCGGATCCCCTGGGGGCCGAAGCGCGTTCCGGGCCGGTAGGTGGTGCCGCAGTCGTGGGGTACACCAACGATGGCGACGTCGTAGTTGCCCACCTGGTTCACATCTTCCAAGTAGGGCGCCTTCATGAAGGTGTTGATGCCGGCGAAATGCGGCAGCTCGCCTCTAGAGAAGGTTGAGATGTTGCGGTCAACAATGCTTTCGGCGGCTTCAAGCCCGAAGCGTTTGGCCTGGTCAACTTCTTGCTGCCAGCCAGTGAGTGGAAGCTTGCGTTCCTTCTCGAGTGCCTGCATGCCTTCGCTGGGATGCGAACGCTGGAAGGCCCCTGAAGGGTCCGATGGGGATGACATCAAACAAGGGAGTGTGCGTTGAGGCGGTCTCCCGGGCTTTTGTCCCTCCGTGCAACCGGCAAGGCCGGTGGAAACCTCTTGGACCAGGCATCCCTGTGAAGAGATCGGAACCCTAGGTTTCATCCGCAAATTCACTGTCTGCGGCTTTGATGCTCTGTGGAGTGTGAACCGCTACAAATGATTGGTGTGGCTGGTTTTGCAGAACATGGCTGTTGGGTAACAACAGCTGCTAACAGCAAGTAACAAGCCAATTCGCGTTGTCAATCGTTCTGCTTAGCGTTTGCTCAACACGAATGATTGCTGTGAGTGAATCCTTCGGTGGTCTGCCCAACAAAGAGTTGAGTTCTAGTGTGTCGCAGTGGTGGCGCGAACGGGTTCAACACCTGATTGATTGCGGCCGGGCTGAGGATGCCCGCTGCCTTTACCTGGAGTTCGGGGAGGAAAGTGCAGGAACGCTGGGTTTCTGAGCAACCTGCATAAAAAAGGAGGGTTCCCTAGGCCCTCCCGGAGTCGACGCATTACCCCTCACCGGGGTAAATCAAGTGTTACGTGCCGAACACTCAGCCGCTGTAGGTGTTGATACTTATTCCTTGGCGTAACGATCAACTTAAGGATTGTTCCTGACGCCGCAGAATCTCATAGGCCTGCCAAAGACCTTCGACGTCAGAGCACACCGCATGTCGATTGCAGACGCGATAGCGGCCCTGGCCGATGGCATCAATGGTTGTGCCCTTGGAGGTGGCACAGATGCGACTGATGCTCTCCATGGGATTCGCTCAGTGGATCAAGGATCTACAGCCGTGAGGGGCCGCCATGCACCTCTGATTTGCAGTTCTAAATCTCTTCTGCGGGAGAAAAGATCCATGGCTAAAAGCTCACAGCCATAAAAAAACCGGGCTAGGCCCGGTTTTTGTTCAGCTTTTGCTGGCGTTTTGAACGCTCAGGCTTTCGAAGGCTTGGTGGTGAGTGCAGCAGACATGGCGGAGGCCAGGAGCACGCATCCGGCGACGGCGAGGAAACCCATGGATCGGGGGGAGGGAACGACTAGGGCATCATTCCCACAGCTGGCGTCAGCTTTTGTTGCTGTTGGCACGGAATTCGGAAGAACCTTGCTTTCGGCCGCCCTCGGCCGTTTTCAGAGGCATCTCCTGACGATCGAGACACGTTGAGCACAGCAATTTCCCCTTGTTGCGCCAGTACGCCGCCATCGAGCGCTCGATGCGCATGGAGCACCCTTCACAGCGAAATAACGGCATCGACGGCTCCGCGACGCAGCCCTTCTAACGCAACGGCGGGGTTGAACCGGTGTTCTCTGTGACGATGGGTGCGCTTCGCTCGCCCCAGCCTTGTGATGCAGGCCCTGCGTTTGTTGCTGCTCACCCTGATGGCGTCCGTCGCCTCTGCCTCCACGTCGTTTCAGCCCTTGGATCGGGTGGAGGGTTGGTTGATCGAGCGACGTTTGGACGCAAACCAGGATCCGATCTGCCGTGCGTCTGTGCCAGGACCCGGCACCTGGTTCTCGGCACGGGTTCATCTGGATGCGAACGACGAGATGGTGGTGCCTGCCGGGCTGCATCGACCGGACGAAACGAGGCTGGAGGCTGTGCGTGATGCGCTCCGGCGTTGTCGCGCCAGTGTTCTTTATCTGTAGTGGATAAAGCTTTGTGGCCGGGGCCGCTGCTGATCTGAAATCGAGCTATGAAATCAGGGTCGGCAGTTGCAAAATCGTCGACTCCTCACACCACCCGAGCCTCCGCCAAGCGCGGGGGCTTTTTTTTGATTGATCCCGAACAGCACCTTTCGATTTTGTGCTCAGCAAATGTTTTGCGGTTGTGATGTTTTTAACCGCTCAATCTCTGATGTATTGCATCGAGAGGCTTGATACAGGAGGGCAGTGGATCCAGGAGATCTGCTTCAAAACGGAGTTCAAAGCCTTTGTGAATGCCCGCACCAAATCGCGCGCCACGTTGAAGACCTATCGCGTGGTGCATGCCACCTGGAATCAGGTGGTCACCGTTGTGCAGGGATCAGCTGAACCCCATTGATCTGGCTTGCTTCGGCGTTTCCCGAGCCGTTGCGATCCCGAAGACTTCAAGGCTCTTTCCTGGATGTGAAATGTCCTGAGCCATAACCGGTGGCCCAGGGGCCTGTGGGCATGATCCTCACGCGGTATCTCAGCAGTGAAGGTTGGGTGGAGGAGTGTTCCCATGCCAACGCTTTTGATGCCTATATCGACGCACGGCGACGCTGCGTGCTCCGAGGCTGCCCCTATCTGCTGGTGGATGCAGAGACCGGCAGCACGGTCTCCGTGCTCACGGTGAAACAGTGTTTGCATCAGTACGGCGTCGAGGGGGATTTCCCGGCGTGATCGCGTCAGGGGATCGACGCAAGAGCCGGCAGGATGGCGGTTGCTGAAACCTCCCGATGGCGACGTTTTTGGTCACCGGCGCAAACCGTGGTATCGGCTTGGAATACTGCAGGCAGCTCAAGGCCCGTGGCGATGACGTGGTGGCCGTTTGCCGTCAAACCAGTGATGAACTGGAGTGCCTGGGGGTGCGGGTGGAAGCCGGCCTTGAGTTGAGCGACAGCCAAGCCATTGATGACCTGGTGCAGCGACTGGATGGTTTGCCCCTCGATGGCGTCATCCTCAATGCCGGGATCTTGCAGTCGATGGGCCTGATGGATTTGGATCCCTCCGGGATTCGCCGCCAGTTTGAGGTGAACGCCCTTGCTCCTTTGCTGCTGGCCAGGGCGTTGGTGGATCAGATGCCCAACGGAGCGAAGTTGGTGCTGATGACCAGCCGCATGGGGTCCATCGACGACAACAGTTCGGGAGGCTCCTATGGCTATCGGATGTCGAAAGTGGCGCTCAACATGGCCGGAAAGTCGTTGGCGATTGATCTGGAACCGCGGGGCATCGCCGTGGCGATCTTGCATCCCGGATTGGTGCGCACCCGCATGATTCGCTTCAATCCCAGCGGCATCCCCCCCGAGCAGTCGGTGAAGGGTCTGTTGGCCCGGATCGATGATTTGACCATGGCCACCAGCGGCAGCTTCTGGCATGCCAATGGTGAGTTGTTGCCGTGGTGAGGCGGGAGACACGCTTTGGGCTTTGATCCGCGTCAGTGGTCAGGCGGACGCCCTGAACAACGGGTCACCAGCAATGTTGAGGCGTTGCTGGCGGAGAACGACGCTTTGCGCCGCGAGGTGTTGCGGCTCAACCGTGAGTTGGAGCGACTCCAACGTCAGCAACGCCAACGCATTCGTACGGAGCCCAGATCCCATCGCCCCTGGAGTGAGCCATCGGCACAAGCTCCACCGCGCATCAGCAGCCAACAGGTGCGGGCCTGGGGGCAGGCCCTCGCTCAGCAGCCGGGATGGACGGCACTGCGTCAGCGCGGATTGGAGCTGTTGATCGAGCAGCTCAACCGCAGTGGTTTTCCTGCCCGCTTAACCCTGGAACAGCGGTTGGATCGGTTGGTTCGGGGGCTGGGGACAGATCTCAAGGCGGCGGTGGGAGCCAAGCCGAACAAGCAAACAACGGCCGTTCTGGCGGCGTTTGCCTTGTTTGGGGTTCGCGCCAGTGAATGGCTGGATGAGGATCCACAGCGTGTGGTGGAGCAGTTGCGTCAGCGGCAGGACCAATCAGGTTCAAGGCGGCAGGGTCGCCGCACCCGAACGGACCAACGTCAAACGGATCGTCAGGACGATGGCCATGCCCGTGATCCACGTCGTGCCGCTTTAAGGGTGTTGGGCTTGGAGGCCAACGCGTCCCTCGCTGAGATCAAGCAGGCGCATCGAAAACTGGTGAAGCAGCACCATCCCGATCTCGGTGGTTCTGCTGAGGCGTTTCGACGCGTCAATGAGGCGTATCAGTCGTTGGTTCAGTGACGCTCTTGTCCGATGATCTGGGGTCGCAACAGGTGGTGTTGATGCCGGTGGAAGTTGGTGTGGTGCTGATTGGTGCTGGCTTTGCCGTGGGTGTGTCCCTCGCCGTCGCCGTTTGGTTTGAACGTTGGAAGGCAAAACAACCCGATCCTGAAGGCAAATGAGCCATAAAAAAGCCCCGCCGAGGCGGGGCTTGTGAGAGGTTGTCGTGCTGCTGTCAGCGGGCGACTTTCTGACCGCGATAAACAAGAACTGGGCGCTGAACGTTCGATGCAGCAGCGTTGTTCTGGTTGTACTTCTGGCCGCGATAGGTCAGGGTCATGATGGGTTCCTCGAAGCAAGCTCAGGTCCCCGTTCCATGGCCTGAGTCGAACTGCGCCTCGCCGAAGGCGAGGTGAACGTGATTGCGTAGCAGTTGCTACAGATCCTTTATAGGGGTGGTGTCAATCCACGTGTCGTTCGTGCTGTTACAGAACAGGAAATTTGTTCGGCTCCGATTGGTTGATTCAGGCCTTTAAGTGCTTCAAGCGCTTTTGGGTGGTGTGTGCACCGGGCGTGGCTTGAGTTGAGGTGCTTTCTGGGTCATCACGGTTGAAGGTGAATTGAATCAATTCTGTCGCCGCTTGAATGGTCGGAATGATGGAATGGCTACCGATCTCAAGGTTCAGGCTCTGATAGCTCTGGCTTGGACTCAAAGCTTCTATTAATTCGTTGTTCTGCTGAACAGTTCTCTCGCGATTGAGTGATCCTTGATGCTTACTCAGTGTGAAGCTCATGGCGCCGCAAGACGCCATCCGTACGGTGTGGGTAGGTCAGTGTTCGCGGTCATGAACAGCTCTCAGAGCAAGGATGATTGGGTGAAGGCGCAGCAGCACAAGCTCCACAAACCCATTGATGTGGACACATTGATGTGGGTGCGCAATCGCTTAATGCGCTTGGAAGTGGAGGCCCGCTGGGCCGACCGAATCTGCGTGTTTGAAGAGTTCTTCCCCAACGACGCGATCATTCCGCGCATCTGAACCTCAGCCATGTTTTTGACTGTCTTTGGCCAGAAGGGTGGTGTGGCAAAAACCTGCACCAGCATTCATTTGGCTTGTGTTTGGGCCCAGCAGGGCCTGTCGGTGTGTGTTGTTGATGCGGATCGCAACCGCTCGGCAACCGCCTACGCAGCCCGGGGGATGCTTCCGTTTGAAGTGGTGCCTGTGGAGGCTGCAGCAAAGGCCACCCGCCATGCCCAAGTGATCATCACCGACGGGCAGGCCAGCAGCCACGAAGATGAACTCAAGAATCTTTCGGCCGGAGCAGATCTTGTTTTGCTGCCCACCACGCCGCAGGCGAGATCGGTTGAGCTCACTGTTGAACTCTCCTCAATCCTCAGGCAGATGGACACCATGCATGCCGCATTGTTGGTGAAGGTGGACAGCCGAAAACAACGGCTAGCGCAGGAAGCACGCCAAATTTTGGAGGGTTTTGATGTGGATGTGATGCAGGCGGAAATCCCCTTGTTGGCGGCGTTTGAAAAAGCAGAAGTGGAGGGTGTTTGTGTGTCGAATGCCGTCGATGACCGTGGCCGTGCCGATCTGAGGCGCATGGGGGGATGGGCGGCCTATTGCCAGGCTGCTGTTCAGATCCGTGATCGCTTGTCAGCAGCAACGCCTAGCGCCATCAGTGCTTGATCAAGAAACAGCTCACTTTTGGCGTCGGTCGCCAATCAGACAGATCTTCTGAGCTTCAGCCGCAATCCTTGGAGTAGCTGATTGAAGGTTGATGGGACGCAGTTCTTGGTTGAAAAATCCCACCCGTTGCTCAGCAGCATCCACCTGGCAGCCCCAGGTGCAAGCCGCTTCTTCTGCTCAGGTGACGGTGAAGGCCTCCACCGCGGCGGTTCTGCTCAAGACGCCGAGCATCTCCACCAAGGCCGCATGATCGAAGCCGTTGTGATGCTTGCCATTGGTTTGTCGATGGCAGGGGTGGTTCTTGGCAATTTGAACAACGACGAGCCCGTTTAAGTTCAGAAGCAGTTGCTGCTTTTGATGGCCACCTCATTTGCCTTCATGCTTGGGCAGCTTGAGATCAGCAATCTCACAGCGGCCTTCCTCGCTCTGGTGGCGGTGGTCTTTGTGGGCAGCTTTGCTGTGGTGTCGTTGCAGACCGGTGAGCTGATCAAACCTCCAAAAAATGAGTGACACGTTTGAGCTGAATGGCCGGCAGATTGTTCTGAAGGCATCCAGCGATCGTGTCGTCGCAGAACGGGTGTTGCGCCACATCCAACGGCGGATGAATGAAGACGACTGGCGGCCCTACACCAGCAAGGCCGATGCCGTTCAAGCCTGGTTTCGTCTCGGCGGGATTCGAGCTCAAGTGCTTGAGGCTTTGAATCTGGTCTGATCGCGCCCTGAAGCTCAGAACGATCCCAGCAACTGGGTCATCGCTGCTGCGGCACCGATGCCACCAAAGAACAGCACCAATGGCAGAAAAACAGGCCAGCGGACGGCTGAATATGAAGCCATAAAACGGTTTCATCTCCAGACGACGCTATTCATTCCCTCTTCTCTGTGGCGATGGCGACCTTTTTCGTGCCATGGCTGCATGATGTGAAGCCTCTCCCAGCATCTCTGTTTGGTCGATGCCTGAGCTTTCCAAGGCCGCTAACGGTGATGCCTCCCATGTGGTGGTGATCGGTGGAGGCTGGGCCGGCTGGGGTGCAGCCAAAACCCTCTGTGAAGCCGGTGTTCGCGTCACCCTGGTTGATGGGATGCCGGATCCCACGGGGAGAACGCCGATGCGCACCGCCAGCGGTAAACCCTTCGAAGCGGGCACCCGGGGCTTTTGGAGGGATTACCCCAACATCAATGCGCTGACTGATGAGCTTGGGCTCACCGATGTGTTCACGGAATTCACCACAAGCGCCTTCTGGTCTCCCGCCGGTCTGGAGGCCACGGCCCCGGTGTTCGGTGACGGGTTGCAGTTGCCCAGCCCCCTGGGGCAGGCCATGGCAACGATCAAGAACTTCAAGCGCCTGCCTGTTGCCGATCGCCTGAGCATTGCCGGCCTTTTGGTGGCGATGCTTGATCTGAACCGCAACGAGGAGATCTTCCGGCGCTACGACGCCATCGATGCGTTGACCCTGTTCCGCCAACTGTGCATCACGGAGCGGATGATCGACGAATTCTTGCGTCCGATCCTTTTGGTGGGTCTGTTCAAGCCACCGGAGGAATTGTCGGCAGCCGTCACCATGGAGCTGCTCTACTACTACGCCCTGGCGCATCAAGATTCCTTTGATGTGCGATGGATTCGTTCCGGCAGCATCGCCGAGCAGCTGATCGCTCCCCTGGCGGAACGCCTGCTCGACTCCGGCCTGCTCACTGTTCTGGGAGGAACGTTGGCCACGCGCCTGAATTTTGATCAGCCAGGCGAAGCAATTCGGTCGGTGGAGGTCCGCTGCAAAGCAACAGGCCGCTCCAGCGTTGTTGATGACGTTGATGCGGTTGTGCTGGCGGTGGGTGCCAAGGGCATGCATGCCCTGATGGCGGAGTCGCCGCGTTGCAGTGATGTGCTGCCGGAGCTGGTGGCTGCTGGCGGTTTGGGGGCGATTGATGTGGTGTCGGTGCGGTTGTGGCTGGATCGCACCATTGCGGTCGCTGATCCCGCCAATGTCTTCTCGCGCTTCGACGCCTTGCAGGGTGCGGGCGCCACATTTTTCATGCTCGACCAGCTGCAGAACGCGGATCTTGATGCGCTCTGGGGCGGCAGCGAGCCCCAGGGATCCGTGGTGGCCAGCGACTTCTACAACGCCACGGCAATCGCAGCCTTGAGTGATCAGGAGATCGTCGACACCCTGCTGAAGGAGCTGTTGCCCCAGGCGGTGCCGGCCTTCCGGCTTGCCCAGGTGCTGGAGTTTGAGGTGCGGCGTTACCCGACCTCGGTGTCGTTGTTCTCCCCCGGCAGTTTCAGCCAGCGGCCGCCGCTGCAGACGTCACTTCCGTCTGTGGTCTGCGCTGGCGACTGGGTGCGGATGGGCGAACGCGAGCACGGTGCCAAGGGCCTGTGCCAGGAACGGGCCTACGTCTGCGGTCTTGAGGCGGCCAACGCCTTGATGCGCAGTGGGGTGGTGAGAGGGGCGAATGCTGCGACGCGCCCAGAACATCCGGTGCGGCCGATCCGTCCGGAAGAACCCCAGGTGCTGTTGGGCCGGGCCCTCAACAAACTCGTGATGGACCCCCTGGAGGCGTTCGGGATCCGTTGGCCTTGGCTGGCCTGAGCTCAGAAATTCAGTTGACCTGAAAGCCAGAGTTCCTGCCAAGACCCTGCGGCTGAGGCATTCAGCGCCATTAGGATGGTCACGCTGATGCCACCCAGGGTGAGCCCCACCCCCATCATGATCAGGGCGGTCAGTCCTCCCGCTTCGGTGAGCGGTTGCTTTTCGAGAAAGCGACGCTTGGCCATGGCTGCTGATCCGATGCACCCGTTCTGCATCGGCCCAAGGCCACTTGGCAACAGGCCGTATCACTCATTCACGCAGAGCTGCGAGGGGATGACTCAGCGTTGCTTAGGTTGCTGGCCTGCGCTTGACGCCGCCCCGATGGGTTTCATCATGCAGCCATGACTGGTTTGATCTGTGGCATGACCGCCCTGTGGCTCCACGCCTGGTGGTGTTGCAGAACAACCAATTCGCCCGCGGTCAAACGCAGCTGGCCTTACCCGCGCTCATGGAAAAACAGCGCCGATCTGTATGAAAGGCCCTGTCGCCGTCACCGTCATCTGAGGGCACGAACGCAACTCAGCGCACGCAGCCGCCGCAGCATCGCCGGCAGAACGCCTGTCTTGGTAGCGCAAGCTACTGAAAACGCTTAAGTTGATTCGTCTGGATTTTTCAGTTGAACGGCAGCCAATCGGTCGAGGCCAGAAGTGAGAAGCGCCGTCAGCAGCTGATGGGACTGTCGTTTGTGGCTGCAGCAGCTGGCGTTCTGGCGTTATTGACGATCCGTCTTGGCACCTGTTGCTCCTGGTTCGGTTCGCACTGACCTTTTCGGGTTGGCAGCTGGCGCTCAGTGGTGTTAATCGCCTCGGCAAGACTGCGCCAGCCACCAGATGTGGTGTCCTCAGCCCTTGATTGTGGGTGCAGGGCCGGTATGTTTCGTTTGTTCCCCATCACCTGGCTTCAGCCCATGCGGTTGAGGCTTTTTTTTTTGCCTTTTTGCAGGTCGTTGTATCCAGGTAGACCAACTTCCGATTGTCTTAAGTGACATCGCCTGGTGGCAACGGCCACATCGGCATCAGGTTCCTTAAGTTGAAAAGCCACGTCTTCCCTTGATGTCTCCTGCTGAATTGTCGAGCATCAAATGGGAGCAAGATGGTGAAATGTCTGCGCAAGACACCTGGAATCTCGTGAGGAAGCTCATCAAGGTGGAAGAGCAAGACAAAGCATCAAATTTGTTGCATCTGTCGTCGAAACACATTCACTCCAAGCGTTCCAATTCGCGTTGACATGAGACAATATTATTGAGCTCTCCGAGTTATTCCTCAGCGCCGGGCCATGAGATTGCGTTGGTCTTTTATCGAGAATTTGGAGCTATAAATTTGAGGGTTGACCGAGTTCGTCTCCTATGCGATGAGGGGCATGCCATGACGAACGATCGAGGTCACCTTGTTATTGGTCGCGTCAACCACCATGTAAGTGCACATCAGCGCCTTCGACTTTGTGCGGGCACATAGGTAAGCCCTGAATTCCGTTTGGAAGTAAAGCTCCTTGACCCAACGGTCGGGAGCTTCTTGCTTGACGACGTTGTACACGGCTATTACCTGGACCCTTGCTCTAGCAATGCCTTTAATTCGTCAGTCCAAATCACGGAATTTCCACTGTTTAGGCGCCAGCACTTATCCAACGAGTCGGTCATCTTCAGCCAGGATCGCTTTGCCTTTTGAAATCCTCATCACCTCACCTGAGTTGCCGGGACTTTCGTAGATGACTCGATAAAGCCCGAAAGTATTCAGCGATTTGGCTCGGGCGTTGGTGAAAGCCCTGAACTCAGTCTCGAAGCACTGCTCCTGAAACCAAATGTCGGGCCCATCGCTTCGTTCAACACAGAACATCATCTGTATTCCCTGAGGCTCTCAGCTTGGAGAGGGCAGAGCTGCTCGCTTGCTATCTCCAAATGAGCTTCGGGATCATGTCTTCAGTTGTCGACCAGTGAGCAAGGGACCCAGTCAGTCTTACGAGCCCAGCTCGTCAATGGCACATGATGTTCTTTGGCTGAGCATGTGCATTGATCACCCTGACGAAATCGCTGTTCACCTGGAAAACGGCAGGAATCCTGACGGGAGTGAAGCTGGTAACAGTGGCAGCCGTACTTGGCCTTGCTCGTGCGGGGCTTCTTCCCCAGTGGTTTCCGCATTGGGGTTAGCCCGCTTCAGGATCTCAGCCCAATTCTTTTGGCAGGCTCGGAGCTGCCTCAGATGCAAAAAGAAACCCCCGCCGAAGGCAGAGGTTTGGGGTTTGATTAAGCCCTGATCACTTGGTGTAGGAAGTGCCTCTGTAGGTCAGGCTTGGATGGGCATTGTGAGCGACTTCTTTGCGGCAGGTGTTGTAGTGCTCGCGGCGGTAGGTCAGCTCGACACAAGCTTTGGGCGATGCTGCTGGAGCTTCGTAGGAGTTACCTCTGTAGAGAAGAGCAGTCATGGTTGGTTCCTCAGAAAATTCCAAGTCCCCGTTCCGTGGCTTGGAGTGTCTGCGCCCCTTGGAAAGGGGTGAACGTTGTGTAGCGGTTGCTACAAATAAATTATACGCCTAAGTCAATCTCTGGGTTTACAGCCTTGCCTGGTTTCAGGAGCCCAGCCGGTAGAGGGGGCTTTCAGCCCCTGGGAACGCCAAAGATGATCGACGTTCAGCGGTCGTCCTCCTTAGATCTCGGATCGTTCTCCTTGTATCTCGGCAGGTCAGTGGGCTGAGCCAGGACGTAAACGACTGCTACAGAGATCACCACGGTGACGATGACGAGCGCAGTGATGGCTGATGAATAGTCGGTCATCAGGCTTCAACCTCAGCCTTTGTATCGCCTGTGCCTTTGATCTCTTCAGTTGTTGCTTCCGCTGATTTGGACTTGCTGTAGGAGCAGCCGCCAGCATTGGCGACGTTGGCGAAGGCAGCCAAAACCATGATCGCGATGATCACGGTGCCGCCAAAAAAGGCCAGATTTGGGTGACGATTCACGTGAGGCTGACCTGAGAGTCAGCGGACCCTACTGGCTGAATCCAGAATTCGATGCTCATGCCTCAGGGAGAATCAAGCCTTCGTCCGAGAAGCGAACAGCCCAAAGCTCCTCGTTAGTCACCTCACCGTTCTCATCAAGCAGTTCTGGGTGTGTGGTTTTGAGACCTGTTCGGTCGTTCGATGTGCTGGGTTTAGAGGCCGACGATGGGCGCATCATCCGAAAAGCCTGCAAGAGCAAGCACGTCAAGACAGCTGCGTAAGCGATTGGGAAAAGACCTGCGATCACTGCCTCTTCAATGCGATGTTAAGAAACGTTAACCACTGCTATCGCTGTCTGGGGTTGCTAATCGCTACTTGCGGCCCTGCTTTACCTCCCCCGCATATTCCCGCTCCAGGTAGTCAAGGCGGGCCAGGCACTCTTCTGCTTCCGCCCAGCGCCCATAGCGGCTGAACCAGTTGCTGCGTAGCCCTTCCCATCTAATGCCCCAATGCAAAGACTCTGCATAGGTTCGACTTGTTGCACCGCTGTAGGTGAGCCGACTTCGCATTGAACGTTCAGCCATTGGAGCCTCCTCCATGAAGGAGACCCGTGGTGTGGGTATCCATGGATAGCTTCTAGTGGGGTTGGCCTGTCAGCTGCGGGTGACCAGCCTCTATCCGCAGGTGCGTTGTCTACTTCTGGTCGTAGTCGATCAAAAGTTGCTTTTGGAAGTTGAGCTGACGGAGCTTTTCGATGTTCTGCTCATGCTCTTCTTTGCTCCAATGACGTGGATTGGCGATTCGGGCCTCAAGCTCCGATATTGCGTCGTTGAGATTTGTCGTTGAGTCCTCCGTCCAAGGTTCACCTCCACAGTGGACCATCGGGTGATAACCATGGCTGAGGTGAGTAAATATCCTTTTTTGCTACTGGTGCCATCTCGTTCGGCTGTTATCAGTATGTGGGTGTCGTGCTCGTGCAGACCTCCTCTAGGTCGGTGGTCAAACTGAGGCGACGGGATGAGGGAACAGTTGGGTTTGCGCAACCTGCCCTCATCGCACCACGGTTAAGCAGCCAAAGTTGCGATGCTGCTTAGCATGCAGCATGAAGGGCAGAGCATGACGAACAGCACTCCAAACCTCGTTGCCTGGCTGGTTGAGTACAGAAAGTATTTAATACTCGTCGCCGATGGTGCCAACGATGAGGCTGCACTTCTAAAGCAAGAAATTGAGGAGGGTCTTAATTGGGTTGAACTGACTTTGGCTGACCTTGAATTTGCAAATGATTCTAATCAATAGACCAACGTCGACGAAAGAAGGTGTCACGTTGTCGTTATTCAGAGTGATATCAATGCTGGCGATATTCGCAGCTGAATGCGCAGGTTGATCAAAGCCCTGGTCTCCAACCGACGAACCCATTCTCGAGAAATACTCATTGATCTGCCGATCTCGGCAAGGGTGTGTCCCTCAAAGAAGCGCATACGAATAATTTGGGCATCTTGCTTATTAAGTCGACCAAGTGCGGCTTGGACTGCTTCCTCCATGTCAGTCACCTCCGGCTCGTCGCCAGGGGCTGCGATCCGATCCAGAAGGCTTCTACCTCCTTCTGTTGTTGCTGCATCGAGTGAGCAGCAGCGGGTGCGCTGGTCGTCGGCAAGGGTCTTCGTTATTTCCTCCACTGTTATGGCCAAATGATCAGAGATCTGTTGCAGCGTCGGCTGGTCTCCATGCTGCAAGGTCAGCCGTGAACTCACTTGTTTGATTTTTGAGAGCAGCTCCCTCCGGTTTGAGGGAATTCGGATCGTTCTGCTCTGCTGGCTGATCGCTCGGTTGAGCCCCTGACGGATCCACCAGTAGGCGTAGGTCGAAAACTTATACCCCCTTGTTGCATCAAATTTTTCAGCGGCTCGGCTCAGACCAAGTGAACCCTCCTGGACCATGTCCTGTAACTCAAGGCCATTCCCCATCTTTTTCTTACAAACGGAGACAACCAAGCGGAGATTGCCTGCCATCAAACGTTCCTTAGCCCGCCTCCCGCGCCGCCGAACTTGTGCGGGAGCGGCTTCAGGTCCGCCAACGTATTGGAGCCATGCCTGGATTTGACGGGAGCAGTAGATCTCCTCTTGATCCGTTAGTAGGGGGACCCGTCCGATCTCCTGCAAGTAGTCGCCGAAAGAGTCCATAAGGCGACCTTTGTTTCAACGATCGTTGCAGGTTTTTCTGCGAGGTGGTGAAACCCCCCAGATTTCTCCGCACATTTGCTTGCATCAACATCTCTGCCACCTGTGCCGTAGTCACGGCGACGTATGCTGCGAAATATCCGATCGAGCAAGCTTGGTTAGCTAAAGCTTGACCTTTTTTTTGCCTTTGAAGGCCCGCTTGTTACGCCATACGGCGAGATAGCCGCCGAGCCCCTAAGCCAACCAGTAATAGAAAAGGACTCACCTTTTGTTGTTCTTGCTCAGATCTGCATCCTGACTAGCGTTACAAGCTTCGGATTGAGCCAATGCCGGATCAGTCGCGCAAAGGCGTTTCATCAGTTCATCTTGATCGTGCTCGGACAATGAGCCGTCAGGAGACCATTTCAAGCAAGTTCTCCCAGTACACGTTTGGGGAATGAAGGAAGTGGCCACAAGACCTTCCTGCTTTGATTCTGTCAATCTCCTTTCCGGCACAGGCACATCAATACCCCTGCTTGGGGACAAAAGAAAAACCCTGGAGAGTGACAGCTCCAGGGTGGTTCTCGAGGCAAAGACGAAAACCCTGTCGTCTCAGGTCCAGGGCTCTCGCTCGATGACCGAAGGAGGTGCTGACGCCCCTTCGATCTATTTAGTTGACTCCTGTTTGGCTTTTTCCAATACCCCCGCATAGGGGTATTGGGCACCTGAAATACCTGAGAGGCTCAACTCATGCGGAAGGGCCGAGAGATCACAACGCGAGAACTGATTAGGAGGTCTCTGTAATGGCCAGAAGTGATGTGCATCCCCTATTGGTGTGGTGGGATGAGGAACGTCGCAAAGTCGAGAACAAAGCTCTGGAAAGGCTCGACGCTCAGATGACTGGCCTTGAGTCACCTCAACACAAGCGTTTCCTTCGTGCTGAGGCAGAAGAGGAAGTACAGGGCAAAATCGTATGAATCAGATGAGGCCGACCAAGCTCACCAGTACTTGATGCTTGGCAGGATCGCTAGAGCAATCCCAAGGGTGTGATGTCTCGCCTGTGGCGCTGGATCAGGTGAAGTACGGGAAGCCGATCGGCGGCTCGGAGCAATACGTCCGTAGACCTTTCAAAGATTTTGCTCAGTCATGACAATCGATCTGTCAGGCGGCGCCCCCATCGGCTCGGTCATCTTTGAAGGCAAGCACGCACCTTTCCGTGCTCTCGCCTGTCCATTGGAAGCTGTGACAACGGGCTCAGAGGAATCTCCTTTGGATTCAGCTCAAAGCCGCCGCGCACGTCGCGCTTGAATATTCACTTAAGGAGCAACGTCAGGCCGCCTCTGTAGATCCAACTTCATCGTCGGGGAAGGCCCAAGGCTCTTCCGCTTCTTTTGCTCTGCGCTTCTGCCAAGCCTCAAAGCTGTCCTCCTCTTGCTGCTCAAGGAGCGGTTGATCGGCTGGATGGATGCCCATGTCGGCACCCTATGGGATTTCTTCGGTCGTAGAAACAGTCTCAACCCGACACTGGATATCCACCAGCCCATCTTCTTCTGCCACGTCGGTGCCCAGAACTTTCATTTTTCTTTTAGGCGGTCGCTTTGTTGTTTTTGCAGGGGCGTTCACCTCGCTTCAACCTCAGCCACATCGCTTTCTCAAGCGCCGTCAGCTTTGGATCTGACTCGTGTAATGCAGCTTCGGCACGTCTCCTGGCAGCGATGATGAAGCGATCTGTCTTATCGACTCCGTCGAATCCCATGTCCCTAAAGAGGACGACAGTTGCAACGTAGCCATATGAATCGAGCGTGCATCGAATGCCAGTGAGCCCTCACTTCAAGCGATGGCCAGAGCTGACTTGGGCTTCAATCGCTCGACCAAATTTTGGCCGTTGCGAATGATTTCTTTTACGCCGATGCCTGTTCAGTCGTCTCATCGAGGACATCTTGCTGAAGCTGCTGAACTGCGCAGAGGGCTTCATGCGCTGGCCATCCATGGACGTCCATCAATTCCTTAACCAGAGCATCAGGGGCCTGAGTGATCGAGGAGCGAATGGCATCGACGGCTTTGTTGTCCCTCGCGAGTGCAGACAGACGTAGAGCCCTAAGTCGCTGTGTGTTCGGCTGTTTCATAACCGCACTCTGGACTACCGCTGGTTTTGCTCCAATAGCCAACTACTCGCTAGCACTTGGTTGCCCCGTTCACTGCCCTAACGAAGTGGACCGGCGCACCTCCTCCAGCCCATTGACTTGAGTGCATTCCATTTCTCAAGCGCCTCTTGTCGTGTCATCAGCTGACTCCCCTGAGGAATCGGGTCGTCAGGTGGTCGCCAATGGAAGCTGCGCATGACGATCGACTCGCCTTGAGAGCCATCCTTGGCAGCGGTGAATTGGTAGTACAGCTTCTGTGGCTCATTGGAAAGCCATGCACCAACTGACTTGTAGGAGAGTTCTTCAGTGATGAGTTCGCCCCATGGGGGAGGAGCCAGATCGATCGCTCAGACGGCTTTTTTCGTAGGTGAGCTGGCGGAGCTTTTCGATGTGCTGCTCATGCTCTCCGCTGCTCCAGTGTTGTGGGTAAGCAACCCGAGCTTGAAGCTCCGAGATTTGGTTGTTGAGTTCTCTCGTTGGGTCCTCGGACCGAAGGTCCTCTCCACAGTGGACCATCACCTCCCCCTTCTGGTGAGGGAAAAGTGAATCTCTTGAATCACTACTGATGGTCCGCTCTGGTGAGGCCGTTGATCGGACTCAACAAACTGCAGCCACAACAAAAAGCCCCCACCTTGCGGTGAGGGCTTGCGATTCAACCGAAGCTGAATCTCTTGGAGACTTCAGCCTCAACCGATGGCAGGAGCCTGCAGAGCCACAGGAGTGGACTCAGCAGCAGCCAGGTCGAGGGGGAAGTTGTGAGCGTTGCGCTCGTGCATCACTTCCATGCCGAGGCCGGCACGGTTCAGCACATCAGCCCAGGTGTTCAGGACACGGCCCTGACCATCAAGGATGGACTGGTTGAAGTTGAAGCCGTTCAGGTTGAAGGCCATGGTTGACACGCCGAGGGCGGTGAACCAGATGCCGACAACAGGCCAGGCAGCCAGGAAGAAGTGAAGGCTACGGCTGTTGTTGAAGGAGGCGTATTGGAAGATCAGGCGACCGAAGTAACCGTGGGCAGCCACGATGTTGTAGGTCTCTTCCTCTTGGCCAAACTTGTAGCCGTAGTTCTGGGACTCGCTCTCGGTGGTTTCACGCACCAAGGAGGAGGTCACCAGGGAGCCGTGCATGGCGGAGAACAGGCTGCCGCCGAAAACACCTGCGACGCCCAACATGTGGAAGGGGTGCATCAGGATGTTGTGCTCGGCCTGGAACACCAGCATGTAGTTGAAGGTGCCAGAAATGCCCAGGGGCATTGCGTCAGAGAAAGAACCCTGACCGAAGGGGTAAACCAGGAAGACAGCGGAGGCTGCAGCGACAGGTGCGCTGTAGGCAACGCAGATCCAAGGGCGCATGCCCAGGCGGTAGGAGAGTTCCCACTCACGACCCATGTAGGCGTAGATGCCGATGAGGAAGTGGAAAACAACCAGCTGGAAGGGGCCGCCGTTGTACAGCCACTCATCGAGGGAAGCAGCTTCCCAGATGGGGTAGAAGTGCAGGCCGATGGCGTTGCTGGAAGGAACAACAGCACCGGAAATGATGTTGTTGCCGTAGATCAGGGAGCCAGCGACGGGCTCACGGATGCCATCGATGTCGACCGGAGGAGCGGCGACGAAAGCGATGACGAAGCAGATGGTGGCAGCCAGCAGTGTGGGGATCATCAGCACACCGAACCAACCGACATACAGACGGTTGTTGGTGGAGGTGACCCACTCACAGAAGGCCTGCCAGCTGGAAGCGCCGGAGCGCTGCTGGAGGGTGGTGGTCATGAGAACGGAAATGAGCCGGTGGGACGAATCCCGGTGGCAGATAAGAAAGGTCGGTTAACCCGACAGCGGCAACGTAAAGGAAGTTTGCGGCGACGACACGACACTCAACCCGAGCACTCCTGATGGGATCGATAGGCTCGGCTTATCAGCTGATCAGCGGTGTGCGTTGGGCAAGAAATCTGCGTGTTCTTTGCACCCGAATGCTTGCCGTGTGGACATAGCGATTTGGGATGAAGAAATTGGCCTGAAGAGTGGCCTGATTCATCTTTCTGCAGAATCACCGCATTGATGTGGAGCGTGGTGGCTGGAGCTGGTGTGAATCCTGCGGATCAGCGCTGGGGTTTCTGGCCGCTGATGCCACTTGGGTTCGAGTTACAGGAACAGGCTTGAGGGGCTTGTCCCTGATTTTTTCCTCATTTTTTGTGCAACTGGGATCAATGGTGTGCAACTCCCAGGGAGCTGACCTCGCTTGAACCCTGCTCTACAGGAGATGGTCCAAGACCACCTGCCTGTAGGCATCCAAGTCGGGCACGTCAACCCCATGAACCTTGGCCCGGTCGTCCCAGCGCCGCAGTGCCATGGCATCGTCCATCCCCTCTAAGGCCAACAGCCGCATTGCTTCTGAACGGCTCAGCTCTCCGCCTTGCACGGCAAAGCTGCGTTTCGATGCATCCGATAGCCCTGCGTAATACGTCTCATCCAGGGAGCACAGCAACCGCTTGGCTGAGACATGGCGCTGGACGGGGGCAACGACCTTCGTGGGGAAGAACACCGAGAGTGCTCGGGCGGCGACGGCCTCATGGGCACAGTCTTGATCGAGGAAATCTCTTCGCTCATCGTGTTCATCGATCATCAGATGGCCGATGTCATGAAGCAGTGATGCCACCACCAGGTGGGGCCGCTGCGACTCCTGGTGGGCCAAATGCGCTGTCTGCAGAGCATGTTCCAGCTGCGTCACCGATGGGTCGTAGCTGGATTGCCCATGGGTGTTGAGATAGGCGAAGAGCAGATCAAAACGCTCTTCCCGACTCCCCGCTTGCATGGATTTCATCCATTCGATGGCGTGGTCGGCCAGTGCAGTCATGAGACGTCCTCCCCAAGAAAGTGGTTGATCAAGCTGACGCGCCCATCTGCCAGCGCCTGCTGTTTGTGGTCGTAGTACTCCGATCGCAAATCGCCTTCGGAGCTGGCGTTGTAGGTGACGTACAGCGCGCGGCGCGAACGATCGGAGCGGTTGGTGCCGCTGCGGTGTGGTGCAAAGGAGTTGAAGAACACAGCGTCTCCAGCCGCCACAGGCATCGGCGTCCATTCGAGTTGAGCTGCCCGCTCAATTGGGAGGCATCCATCGGCATTCACATCGATCACCCCGTTGTGATGGGCCCCCTTGGCGAATTCCAAGCAGCCATTGCTTGTATCCGCTGAATCCAAGGCCAGCAGCATCGTGATGTGCAGCGAGCCAAACGGGTAGGCCGGGGCATCTTGATGGGGGGCGTACCCGGCGGCACCGGGGTGCTTGTAGTTGATTTTTTCCTTGAACAGCACCGGTGGTTCGCCAAACAAGGCTTCGAGCACGTCGCGCACACGCCCTTGGGTCAGGAACTGATGCAGGGGAGGGTGATCCTTGGCGAAGTCTTCGGTTCGCGCTTTGACACGGCCACGGTCTGTGCTTTCGAAGTAGTGGCGCCCCAATGTCGATGCGTTGGAGATGTCGTCAATCCAAGCCAGCAGCTCAGCCATGGCGTCGCTTGCCACCAAGCCGGGCACATGGACGACGCCGTCCTGTTGATGACGCCCTTTGAATTCAAGGAGATCCTTCGGATCCCAGTGCGTTGTGGTTGTGGTGTTGCTCATCTGATCGGCGTCAGGGTGGACTCAACAAGTGCCTTGAGATTGCGGGCCGCCGTCATGGCGATGTCTTCTCGGATCGATTGAACGGCAGACCCGATGTGCGGGGTGAGCACCGTGCGATCGCACTGATCAAGCAAGCCCTGGGGAATGGACGAGGGGTGGTCATCCCGGGCCCAGTCCTCCATCTCAAAAACATCCGCCCCGTAGCCCCCCAGCTGGCCTGATTGCAGCGACCGCACAACAGCCTGTTCATCCACCACCGAGCCGCGGCATGGATTCACCAGCACTGCCCCCGGTTTGCACCGGGCCAACACATCCGCATTGATCAGATGCAGCGTGTCGTTCGTGAGCGGCACCATCAGTACCAGGTGATCACTGCGTTCAATCACGTCGTTGAACTCCAGATGCTGCAGTTCAAGACGTTGCTCGGATGGGCGATCAAGACGAACGGGATCGCAGTACAGCAGCGTTGCGCCAAAGCCCCGCATGCGCTCGGCGAATTCAATGCCGAGTTGCCCCATCCCCACGATGCCAACCGTGCTGTTGATCACTCCCTTGGAGTAGAAATTGGGCCGCCATCCAGGGAACTGGCCTGTGCGCATGAAGGCATCCCCTGCCGGGATGGATCGCGCCAGGCTGATCAGCATCGCAATGGTGAGTTCTGCCGTTGGTGCCGCCAACAAATTGGGGATGAATTGATAGCGAATGCCCCGGGCATCACAGGCGGAGAGATCGAAGTTGTCGAACCCACGCAGGGCTCCGGCGATCGAGCGCAGCCGCGGGCAGTGATCCAGAAACTCGGCATCGACGCAATCCGGCATGAACATCAGCAGGCCGTCGGCGTCCGCTGCTGTTTCCAACAGGACGCGATGGCTCCAGGGCTCCCGGCTGCGATTGGCGGTGACCCGTGCAAATTCGGAGAGGAAGTCGATCACCTCCTCCTGCACGTAGTTCGTGACCACGAGATGGGGCCGCTGTTGATGGCTCATCGGGGTCGTCATTGCACCATCCAATGCCGCAGGGCATTGCTCATCGAATCGAGTGCTGTGACCACCACAAGCACCACCAACAGCAGCGCCGAGACCTGTTGGTACTCCATGATCCGCAGGGCACTGATGATTTCCAGGCCGATGCCGCCGGCGCCCACGGCGCCCACCACCATCGAAGCCCGGAAGTTGTATTCCCAGCGGTAGAAGGTGACATCCGCCATGGCTGGAAACACCTGTGGAAGGATGCTGTGAACAATCACCTGCGATTCAGAGGCCCCCGATGAGCGGGCGGCTTCGATCGGCTCCTGATCGCAGAGTTCGATCGCCTCGGCGTAGAACTTGCCGAGCATGCCCACGGAGTGAAGACCAAGAGCCAGGGTTCCGGGCAGCGCTCCGAAGCCAACAGCAGCCACAAGAATCATGCCGAGAATCAACTCGGGAACGGCTCGGGTCACGTTGAGCACTGCCGTGGCGATCACGTAGAGCGCTGGGCTGGGGCTGGTGTTTCGGGCGGCAAAGAAACAAAGAAGGAGCGAGAAGAACACCGCGATGGAGGTGCCTGCGATGCTCATCGCCATCGAGTCGATCAAAGGCTTGATCCAGAACGGCCACCGAGCGAAATCCGGCGGAAACATCTCTGGCAGCAAGTTCAAAATCGCCGGCACCCCAGTGGCGATCCGATTCGGATCAAACAGACCAACAACGGCCAAGGAACCAACAACCGCCGTGAGAATCACCAGCACACGGAGGAATTGCTGCCGCCATCGCAGCTCATGGTGCCGAAGAATGGCGCGATGGGTATCAACGGAAGCACTCATAACGAAAAAAACAAAAAGTCCCGATGGTGGGAACCATCGGGACAAAGGAACGTGTTCAGTTGACGAACTTGCCGAGGTCGAGGCCCAGCAGATCACCCGCCTTGCGGATGCCGTCGTAGTCCTGATCGGTGATCACAGCGAATCCATCGGCCTTGAACGGCTTCAGGACGCCGTCGTCGTTCAGTTCAATGAAGGTGGTGCTGATGGTGTTCTTCAGCTCGGGCTTCAATGACGAGCGCATCGTCCAGGGGTACTGCGGGATTGGCGCTGACTTGGCGATCAAGGTCACCTTGGTGTCGTCGATCTTGCCCTTCTCCTTGAGTGATTCGAAAATCGGGCAAGCCACGCCACCGGCCTGAGCATTGCCGTTCTGAACGGCCAGGGCCACAGCGTCATGGGCGCCGAGGAACACACCCTCGTAGTCCTCACCCTTGACGAGACCATTTTCTTTGAGGGTCAGTTCCGGGAACAGACGGCTGGAGGTTGAAGCTGGATCTCCAAAGGCAAAGGTTTTGCCTTTGATCGCCTCAAAGTCGGTCACGCCGGCTTCGGTGTTGCCGATCAGGCATGACTGGTAGGTCTTGGTGCCCCCCTTGATCCGCGCGGCGAATGGTTCGATCTCGCTCTTGGACTTGGCCAACACGTAGGACAGTGGTCCGAAATAGGCCAGGTCGAGGCGATCGTTGCGAGCCGCCTCTATCATGGAGGAGTAATCGGTGGTGACCACCAGTTCGATCTCCTTACCGAGCTTCTGGTTGAGGTAATCCTTCAGCCCTTGATTGTCCTGAATCACCGTTGCGGCATTTTCATCCGGGATCAGGGCAACAATCAGCTTGTCGGGATCACTGGAGTCGGCAGACTTGCCAGTTGTTGTTTGGCTGGAGCAACCAGTCAGAACAATCGCAGCAGAGGCAAAAGCAACGGCTGAAAAACGCGCAGCTTGGGACAACATGGGGATGAAGTGAAGAGCAAGCCTGAAGTCGAGACGGCGGATGTTTAGGTGACCGCTGCCTCGAGATTGTGGCGATACAGGGCGTGAATCTCGCTTTCTTCCAAGGTCACGGAGTGTTGGTCGCAAATGATGCGACCAGCAGCCATGCCAATGATTCGATCAGCAAACTGGCGTGCGAATTCCACCTGGTGAAGGCTCACCAGAACAGCAATTCGGTCGCGTTGGCAGATGTCTTTCAACAGTGAAAGAATCTGCAGTGAACTCTCTGGATCCAGGCTGGCGATGGGCTCGTCCGCAAGAATCAGACGGGGTTCCTGAACAAGGGCCCGCGCGATGCCGACGCGCTGCTGCTGGCCGCCGCTGAGGTCTTTGACGCGGGCCAGTGCTTTATCGATCAAACCCACGCGCTCCAGGGCTGAGAGGGCTTTTTGGCGATCGCTCTCCGGAAGCGGAATCAGTGAACGCAGTAAGGAGTGGTAACCCAAGCGCCCCATCAGCACGTTGTCGAGCACGGACAAGCGGTCAATCAGCTGGTGCTGCTGGAACACCATGGCCGTGTCCCGACGGTGGGCGCGGAGCTGCCGCTTCGTGCTCGCGCTGATCTCTCCGTGGTGGCGTGATCGGATGCTTCCCGAACAGGGCTGAACCAACCCATTCAGGGAGCGCAGCAGCGTTGATTTTCCAGCCCCGGAGGAGCCCAGAAGAACAATAAATTCCCCGTCTTGGATTGAAAAACTGATATCGCGGACTGCGAAGTTATCTTCCCCAAACGACACAGACAATTGCTGGACGCTTAACAGCTCTTCCATTGCTCTTCTCTGCTAAGCGTTCCCAGATGAAACCTAACCCCCGGCAAGCTGTGCCGATTAACAAATGAATAAGGATTGGTAGAGAGCTGCTTATCGCTTGTTGATTTTTAAATTTCTTGCTCTGATCTTATTGCATTCATAATCTTTGGGTTCATTGGTTGCATCGCTTCTGAATGTGGTGATGTCTCGCCGCTGGCATTGATTCAGATGGGGTGCGCAAAGCTGAAGAGCGGTTGAAAATGTGTTGCTGATGGTCCCGTCTCGGTGTTGCAGAGTACATCGATCATTGATTTTTATCGATAACTTTTGTTCATCGTTGGCTTGCCATTTGCAGGTGCAGTTCGATCCGGAGTCATGCAACGGGGACCCGGACACTGTGGAGACATTCATGTCACCTCTCGACCTCGTCAAGCGTGCAACCCTTCGCAAGCAACGCCTCACTGAGGCTCAACTTGCCCATTTGCGTGTCACCGCTTATCGCGGTGTCGACACCTCAGCCCACCTCTCTCCGACCATTGCCCGTGGTTCTGCGGCTTGTACCTATCGGGGAGTTGCTTACACCAGCTGACCTGGTGCCATACATCGACAAGCATGCGCCCCTTCGAGGGGCGTTTTTTTTTGATAAATAGTGCAGTTGCCCAGTCCATCTCTCTCGGCAACGCTCCATCTGCTGCTTTGGTTAAGTCATGGTTAGAGGTTCAAAGTCCTTCACGGAAGAAATCCTTGATCCCAAAGCTCTCCGAAAAATGGTGTGCGAAATCACGGGAGATTCCCTATTAAGGAGTCCTGCGACACCTCCTCTTGCGGTTGAGTTTGTCATCGCGGCAGCACGGGAGAGCGACCCGTAGCTGGCAGATCATCAAGTCCCCATTGACGGCAACTTGATGGGGATTGGTTTCTGCGCTTCAGGTGGTGCTCCGATATCGAAACATATTCAGAGCATTGCCTCTATCGAGGATTCGGGCAGGCATTATAAATGCGCGGAGCTAATCGCTCTAAGCTCCGCTAGGCATGAGAATGAGAAACTACCTCCCCCTCAGTGGGAGGTTTCCTTCTATGAGCCTTTTGCTTGCTGTGGGAGCTCATGTAGCTCGATCAAATGCGAGGTCAAGCGCCTGAGGAAGTCTTTCTCGGCTGTTTTCGAAGCCAGTGCATGGACGTTGTCGCCAAGGCGATCCTTATATGCATAGACCTCTAACCCTTTGGCGCTGATGTCAGCGGCGATACTTCGACCGTTTCTGAGGATGAATTGCATGACAGCCTCCATGGATCAAGGGCAAGGATCTCGCGCACGCCAAACTTGTGCAAAGCGCGATGGTGTATCCAATACAAGACAAATGATCTATTAAACTCAGCCTCCATGTTGCGGTTAAGCAGAAGTTAGAGCCAAGGAAGCATATGATTAATGGCTGATTTCGTGGCTATTATTTTTAAGTTATGGTTCTAGGCTGTTCTCCTCTAACACGAAGATTCATCTTTTCCACAAGAGCCGATAGGCGTGGTCCGCGCTCCTTTCTGAGGAGAATTTTTCAGTTCCTCTTTCAATAGGGAGCCCAGCCCATCTCCCTCTGCTGCGTTGGTGTGTGATTTTGCCTCTGGCGTTGGGGCAAGGGTGTGCGTTGTTCTTGTCACTGATCAGAGCCAGGTGCGAGGGTCTGGATCCATTTGGTGAGATTCGTGGAGTTAGCTCTTCCCTGCCCTCTTGACGCTGGGTGGGAGGTAGTGCGCACGGTGGATTTACCGAAGAGAGGGGCAGATGGGTCTCCTCTGGGCGGTTTCTCGGCAGCCGCATACCAGCCTGAGCTGGATCGACTCTGGTTGCTTAGTGATGCTCCTCGCGGTCATCTCATTCCATGGAGTGGGTTGTCCCAGTTGCTCAACGGACAAACTACGTCGCTCAATCCAGGGTCAAGACTGCTGATTAGGGATGAGTTTGGCCACCCACTGCCTGAGGGGTTTGATGGTGAGGGGCTGGTTCTGATCGGCAACAGTGCCTGGATCGCGAGTGAGGGGCGCCGCACGCCGGATCGCGTCGCACGACTGATCCGCATCAACATCAACACGGGCCGGCAGCAACAAGTAGGGCAGCTGCCATCGTCCTGGAGGGAGCTTTCAGGACGCGGTCTGGCGACAAATCAAGGGCCGGAATCCCTCACGGCGTTGGCTCCTGCTGAGCTTTTGGTCGCCGCAGAACGGCCTGTGCTGCAGAGCAAAGATCCACTGTTGGTACCAATAGCGCGAGTCAATCAAGGCACGGAGGTGCGACCTGAAAGCACCTTGCAGATTCAATTGCTAGAAAATGGGGCTGGTCTAACCGAAATGCTGGCTCTACCAGCGCAGCAAAAACTATTAGCACTCGTTCGTGGATTTCAACCACCACTGACATGGTCTGCTCAGCTGCTGCTATTTCCATATCCCAGCGGTACTGACTCGTCTCCCCCGCTGCAACCATTGCACGGTTGGAATCTGCTCACAGCTGGTCTGCCGGCTGACAATTGGGAGGCCCTGGCCATTGGCCCAAAACTGCGTGATGGTCGCACCACGATGATTTTGGGGAGTGACGACAATTTCAACCCACGCCAGTCAAGCTGGCTAGCAGTTATGGCTCCTCGCCGTTCCGAAGCTTGCTCTGACTAGCTTGCACCTCTCGGGCTCACCCCATTCTCTTGACCTCAACGGTGAAGAAAGAACACCAAGGCGTACCCAATCACTAAGCCCTTGCCGAAGGTGATCCAGAGCATTTGATACTTGCTCAAACTAAAGCGCTGCCGAATCTCCTTGATGCATGTCTTATGCCAGATCTAGATCGAACCGGGCATCTGATGGGCTGATTCCTGTTCGGAAAGGATGAACCGCCTACGATTCTCCGATTCAAGTCCAGTCAGATCTTTTGCTCTGTTCAGTTTGTTGGCTTTCATGCTCATCTTGCTAAGTCTGCGAACAGATTTAAGCTACTCAAGTGATTTAAATCACATCCTTTCTTCATGGGTGTCTTGGCAAGTGGATATTCAAAGGATTTCCTGACGATCCAGTCCCACCATTTATCGGGAAGTGGTTGAATTGCTCAGGCCCTCTCTTTCTGGGCCATGGGTGCCTTCCTTGAAACATCCTATGGTGGCCTCTAACAATGACTTACCTTCATGGGGCAATGAGTTGCTCAAGCTCTTCTCTATTGCCTGTCCCTCTCTAAGAGCTGAAGCGATTAGGACTAGCCCGATCGAGAAAAAACTGAAAAAATTGAAGTTGAGTGGGTAAAAAAGTATGTTGAAACTACACGGCCTTTAGTCGATAGTCGCTGCGACTTATGTCTTCTTCAGCCTGCATCAAGAGCCCAGCCCGTCTCGATGACGCCTCCAGTGGCTGGTTTTGAGCTTCCCCGCCACGATGGGGCCTCGGCTGAGAACGGAGCCAACCCCAAATTCCAGAGCTGTGAAGTCTCTGTATGAGGAGAAGACTTCACTGCATCAAATCCGTTGCCCACGGTGAATTGATCCATGTCCTCTTTGGGGATTCGGTAGCTAGGGAAGCATCTGATGGAACGCATGTTGCCGAATCTTTGACAGGGCGATCCGCTTGCGAGACAGACAGATCACCCGAGCCGATCCCCCTCGTCATGGGTCGTCTCATTGGCGTCATAACCGTCCGCCTTTCTTTTCACCTGTCTCCTGCGTCACACAAAAAAGTTCCTGACAAGGCGATCCGAGGTGCAGGCAGATCGCCCGAGCTAAGACCGCCACCCTCTCGTGGGTCCCGCTCACTAAAGTCATAACCGTTTGCCATTCCTAAATCGTGTCTTGCGCGACACATTAATGAATCTTGCCTGCACCGGCTGGTTGGAGGCGCCGTCATGCCACCGCAAACCATGGGACTTCCCTCTCTGGAGTGGTGGCTGGGGCGCCACTTCTCGAGCAGATTGATATGTGCATGACAAGTGGATTTCGCATGCTTTGAGTCAGCATGACCAAGGCTTAATCAGATGTTCATATCGTCTTGGTTGCAGGGTCTTTGTGTTCGCCTGTATCAGGTTTAAAGACATCGAGGCCATCGATGACGGAGAAAAAATCTCCACTTGCTCGGTAACGGATCCGAGCAATGAGTGGTCCGCGTTTGGTGCGACGCGCTGGTTGTATTCGAAGGCTTTGGCTCAGGCAAAACTGAAGCTTATGTATTCGCTAGTCCCTGTGGACAGGGAGACGTCAGCAAACGAGAAATCAGAGATATCCGTCAGTAATAGCGACGAGCCTCTGGATGTCAAATCCTTCGGCAAAATGAAAGTTTAGCCATGCATCACACACCGTATAGCGTTGAATTGATGTATAAGCTCTCCAAGCGAAGCTCGGATTATCGCCGTGCGCGACGAATGGTCGCTCTGTCGCTTTCAACCCTCGGGACAGTTTTTCTTTTCGGTTTGATAAGCCACGGGCTTGATGAGTTGGGTGCTGAGCTGATAACGAGTTGGCCGCAGGGTTGAGGCCTGGTTATCAATACTGAGTGCTTTAGGCGTCTCATCCACTGCAGCACAAAGTAGAGGGGTGCTGTCTTCAGTTGCCTTTGAATATGCAGTCCTGTGGTATCGGCCTTTACCACATCTGGTGGATCCAGCTGGTTAGCTTTGTGCCGAACACCAGCTCATCGATTGAGTCATGGCGTCGTCCGCTCATGCCAGCAAAAGCCCCTACACCAAAGAGCAACTTGAGCGATTCCTTAAGCAATGGGATGAGGCGGCTATGAAGCGACCTCCCTCCGTCCCTTCCCGTCTCAGGGGCGGGTCACTGAGCGAGTAATCAGAACTCTTCCTCCTCAGTATTGTTTTTTCCAATAGAATATTTATTAACTATTGTCTGGTGGTGATGAGATTATGTTCAATGGGATTTCTTTTTCATCATCAAAGGAGAGGTGCGAACATCCAGGTATCTGAGGACACCTCCCTTTTGTGTTAAGACAAAAGTGTTGCAATCCGCATGGGCCATGTACTGCATCCATCGCGAGGAGGCTCCTGATCGTTGGATTCAGGACTTCTGCTTCAAGACAGAGCTAAGAGCTTTTGTTCGAGCGAGAGTGATGTCTAAGGTGAACAATTGCAATTACAGGGTTGTCGACCAGGAATCCAGCAACGTGATTGCTGTTCTTCGTCAAGGAAAAGACCTTTTTATGTGACCGCTGGTGATGAAAAGCGTTAAGGAGCATAAGTTCCTGCTTTGTGACCTACGAATCACCCTTGCGAGTCGAGCAACACTATTGTTTTGAGCATGCTGATCCTTGATCGGTCTCGATAACCTTGATTCATCGTTGGCCTAGAGCTTGCAGGTGCAGTCAATTCCGGGGTCATCCACCGGGGAACCAGGCACGATCGAGACGTTTATCGATGGTGTGCCTACAGGAGCTAAACCGGTGTTACACATCGGCAAGCAAGGGCTCCGTCGAGGCGCCTTTTCTTGGATGAACATCGTGGTTGCCCAGCCCATCTCCTTTTGCGTGCCACCCCTGTGGCACTGGGTGGTGGTTGGCGCCTAGAGCAGCTCTGTGATTCTGCAACGGGCCACCTTGGTATCTGAGGGCTGAACGTACCAGCCAAGAACTTGCTCAATCACCTCGGTGCGACTTTTCAGCGACCACTGTTTGAGCTTGCGGTCAATCATTGCCGCCGTCTCGTCTGAAAGTTGGACCGTTACGGTCTTGCCCTTGTTCTTTCCCATCAGAGCCATAGAGCTCTTCCAAGGATGGCAACAATTCAGAGCCTTGGAACAATGTGGGTGACGAGGTCAGCCTTGACCCAGTTGGTGACGTGGTTGTCCACATAGGTCACCTGGAAGAACAATGGGACCTTTGGGCATTTGGCGCTGCCAATAACGTGAATCACATCAGCCATATGCCAGGTCTCGTCCGTGTTCTTGATGATCACGGACATCCCCGCTTTCACGTGGTGAAAGATCGGATCTGGGTTAGGTGGGGCAACATGTCTCAAAGGGCCAGTGGGCATATACCTTCGGATCGCACCCTTTTATTTAAAGCTGATCCAGGTCGCTGAGCCAACCAAGAGATCTTCAACGGCTGTTTAAGGGCTGGTCTCGGTTTGCCCCGCCATAAGCCTGTAGGCGTGCGGATAAGCCTTCTTAACGATCAATTTCCATCAGGAGCAGCAAAAGAGCTTCCGCCACAACAGTGTGTTTCAGCCAGTTTGTGGAGCTCAACCGATTTCTTCCATGTCGGTCCCTCGAGCTTGTGCTTCTGCGTGAGGTGCTGGTCGTGTTGCAACGTCTGTCCTGCTGATCCATCGTGCAGGTGACACCTGCAGGCGCAAGACCGACCAGTGCTCATAGGTCGAGCTTGAACGGAAAGACGGGAAACGCTTTGTTGAGCGGATGTTGAGACGCGCGAGATCAATGCTTGGATGCTTAAGGGATGATTAAGAGAATGAAAGATGTGGGACCTCGGCTTATCTGTTTTCCTGGCGCTGTCCGGTGTGAGTGTTGTCGACAGTCCCCGTGACTGCCGCGATCAACCGGGCCTGATGGGTGGCTACATCACGGGCACGAATCTGATTGAGCTCTGTCATGCCAACGTTCATCGTGCCGATCAGGACCTCGAACGGGTGCTGCGCCACGAGATGGTGCATGCCATTCAGGAAAATTTCGATCTTCGGGAGTCGCTGATTCCAGAGCCACTGCTCACCTGGTTGGTCCGCTGGACCATGGATGACCGTGAGGTGATGACGGTGCTGCTTTACGACGAGCATGAGACGGACCAGGAATTCGAGGCCCGGCTCCTGGCCAACCTCCCCAACTGGGTTGTGGGCTCTTTGCTTTGGATCAGTGAGCACCGGCACCGCGCGGTTCATGCTGGCCTTCAGCTTCCTCAGCCCTGGGAGGTGCTCCCTGTGGAGGCGATCCTGTGGAGGGATCAGTACGCCCTGGCCCGTCGTTGAACTGGCTCAGACCTTTGATGTCGGGCGCTTGGGGTGACATCCAATCATTCGATGCATTGAGTTGTCGCGCCTGCTTCTCCAGCAAGTGCTTGGCTCATCGCAGTGCTCCCTAAAACCAGACCCCAGAGCCGAATGATCGGTCTGGCGTTCATGCACCGCTGTGGTCTAGTTGTTGATACATACTTCGCGTTACGCATTCGATGTTCAGTTGGCATAAAAGCGCCACGAAGCAGTTCAGGAAGTCGATTGGCCTGAGCAAGTACCAGTTCCTCTGGCTCACCTTCGGCAATGGCCTACTGATTGGTTATGTCCTGGCTTTTCTGGCTCACCGTTAACGCTTGATCAGAGGGGATCGGCATGACGCCGTTGTGCTGAAGGTGAAGTGCGACCGCCCCTGGGCCCCACACGATGCCCGCTGCGAGCATCCACGACCAAAACGGTGATCTCAAGAGTGGGTCTTGCAAGGGATCCTGACCAGATCACTGCTGTTTACGGCCTGAAGGTCAAGGCTTGATTGCAGCGTGATTAAGAAACCCGAATAGGTATGTACTCCATGGCACCATGCCGTGGCAGAGGTTAATGGTTGGTTAACAGGAGGTTGTCATGAATCCGTTGAAGCAATTTCTCAAGCTGCATCGCCTTGAGCTTCAGGCTCGAGCGTGTGTTGATCGCTCTTCCGCGCAGAAGCTGATCAGAAAAGCCGAGAAGGCCAAGCAGAAGCTTGATGGCAGCCGCTGCCGCTGAGGCCAGACTCCTTAGGTATTAGCGCTGTTTTCGGAGCGCCTGGCTGCATTAAAATGTATCCAGTGACACAGTTTTTGGCTGGTGAGCCCCGCTGATCAGGCCCGCAAGGAAATTCGGGATATGGTTGATGCGATCACGTCGGTCGTCGTTCGCGAGCATGCTGTGGATCAGGATTTTGTGATCAGTGAAATCAAGGCGTACATTTCCGGTCGTGATTTTGTAGAACGGAATGATGGTGATTTGAAAGTGATTCAATACACGCGCAAGCAACAACTGGGTGGTGGCAACCTTGGCACCGTTCTGAATGGGCTCCGATCCAAAGTGCAATGGATCAGTTCGATTCGTTTTGCTTCTGCCCCGCCTAAGGGATCGAACTAGCCAGGCAGGGTTTGTCCTTGCTGCATCGCTCCTTCCATGCGCCGGGGTTCTGGGCCTCCACGCTGATTCTCCCTTGCTGTTGATCAGAACAACAGGTTGGGCGATATCAAAGTAGGCTTCGCCACGTTGTTTTGGCGATCCTCACTCAGTTCCTCAATGGAGTTGCTTGCTTTTCTGCTGGCTGTCCTGGCGACTGCTTTTGTTCTCTCCAAGGCAATTGGCAGGCGCATAGCTCGAAAGTGCAAGAACGCGAGGCCCGTCAGGGTGTCTGGCTTTCGCGGTTCGCGATCCGCTGAGCTCCGAGCACAAGCTTCTGAGGTATCACCGTCTTCAGCATCGGTGGGTTTGGAAGACCCGCCAGCACCGCCTCAAGCTCCTCTGGTGGAGGCTGTTGACTGTGAATTTGACTGGTCGATGGGAGGCGAGGGCGCGGATAAAAACCCTTCCGAAGTCTTGGTGATGATGTTTCCCCAAGTGCGCGGCGTTGAAAAGCAAGATTGGATGGCTGTGAAGAATTCTCCAAAGAACAAAAGCAATCTTGATTTGATGCTGGCTTGTTGTAAGTCTGAAATCGAGACATCTCAGAGTAAGCACGTTTTCCCTACGCCCGACTGCTTCAAGCGGGTTGCAAGCCTTTTGCGCAAGCAGAAGGACTATGCCCGCGAATTAGGAATTGTTGAGCTCTATTGGTTGCTGTGTGATTCTGTTTTTGAGGAGGTGAAGCGACGGGATGGCCTCCGTGCCCAGCTGATGGCCCAGCATTCGGCTCTAAAAGCTGGTTTCAAAAAACGCCACGACAAGGCCCAGCTTTTGTTGCAGTTGAAGAGAGACAATGCTGCATTAATGCCTCAATAGTTATATAGATTTAATTGCTACCTGTTCGCAATGGGCTGCGCTCAAGTTGTACAACCGAATCATTGATTGTCGTTTGGCATCGCTTGGCTTGTGCAACGGCTTTTGCTCTTATGCGTTCTTTTACGTGCCATTAACCACGGCATGCCACGGTTTCAAGGCTGATATCAGGGCTGTCTTGCCCTGTTCACCAATGGCGTCAAACCTGAGCGATCAAGCCCTTCAGGATTCTCTCGCGATGCGATTGGCGAGCATTCGCCGCAGCCGTTACTGGATGAATGTCACGGATATCGGCGAGGCGCTCCATGATTTGCGCCCGGCGGTGATTGATTTGATCGACCTGTTGGAGGAGATGCAGCAGGTCAAGCCAGATGCTGTCCCCTACGACCCCGGCCGAGACCCTGATGTTGCCCTGCTGGACGACACCATTCCTCTTCTGACCCGCTTGGCAATCTTGCTGAAACAGCAAGACGACAGTGACAGTTACTCCGCTGCTTGATGCCCAGGCGCGGGCTGAGAGCTAATCCATCAGCCAGTCAAAGTCATCGTCGTTGTTCCAACCTTTGCTTTGTACTGGCCTTCGTTTCCTTGGCTGGGCCTGATCATTGACCATTGGCGGTGGAGCAAGCAAGGCCGGTAAAGCAGGCAAGGCTTGCTTGTTCACTTGATAGGGAATCACCTGCAACCGTACGGGGGTTGCTGCTTGTGCGGGCAGCACGGACCACAGCATCAACGCCAGCACGAGCCTTCGCACGACTGCCTGTTTTGATCGTTTCCCATCTTCCGTCGCATTGCCCTGGGCTCGACAGTCATGAAATTCTTTGTCGCGTGTGTTCCGCGACACGTTCATTTCTCTGTGTCTCGTCTCACCATTGATCGTGGTGGAGCGGTGAAATGAGTCTTAAAGCCTTCCTGTTTGGATTGCGATTTTCGATTGCAATCAGTTTGCTTGTATGGACTGTCTGTTTGTTTGTTGAACATCACCGTCTCCATGACCGAGGTTGCTTAACCGAATCCGCATGGACCACTCAGAATGATGAGATTTACGATCGCGAGTTGAAGGTGGATTGATGTTCAAACACTTTTCGTTTTCCAGTCCGGTTTGGCTGATTCCTGCTGTGTTCGTCTCTATTGTGTGCGTCATTCAGACCATGCATGTTGTTGAGCATGGGCGCTACTGCAAAACCAGTGATGAATGGCGCCAGATCTATGACCAGAAAGCTTCAACCATGCAGGTGGACGAATCTGAGGATTAGGCGGTCAGGGTTTCTGGAATGGTGTGTTCCATGGCACGTGCATTTCGTGCGGATTGAACTAAGGGTGGTTGATGTTTTGTCGGCCAATGCCTTCAGCTTCACCCCCGCTTGAACATCCCTCCAGCGCCCCTCCTGATCTGCACGTTAAGCAGTTGGTTCGTGAAGCTTTAGGCGAACTGGCTGATTCACCACTGGATGGTGAGGATTACAACCGCGTTGTTGATGCCTTCGTGCGTCGGGGTCTGATCTAGATCCGTGTCAGTGATCGTTGCACCACCACTCAACCGCTGATCGCTTAGTTCACCAAAGCCGATGTCGTTGCGCCGCCGCTCTGTTCTGTCTCTGCTCGGACTTGGCACGGCCGGCATGGTGACAGCACGCGTGTTCTCTGAAGCCTCTCTCGTTCCATCGGCACAACGTGGAGGACTGCAGAGTCGACCGTTTGACCCCGTTCCTGTTCCGCTCCCCGTCGAGGGCGATGGTTTGAGGGCGTCCGAGCAGCGCAACGTTTATCGCGATATCGCCCTTGAAGATCGGCTCACGCTGCCAGAGGGATTTCGCGCTGACTTGCTGGCGGCCTGGGGCGATCCCCTTGGAGGTAGCCGTTTCGGCTTCAACAACGACCATCTGGGTTTCGTTCAGCACGGGCCTGATCACGCCTCGATGACGGTCAATTTCGAATACATCAGTGCCTTGCCTTGGGCTGAGGGTTTCGAGGATGTGATCGGTCAAGCCATTCCGTTTTCACGCCTGGTGGAGCAGTTGGCACCGGCCGATGGGGAAATCGACTGCACACCACTGACGGCTGGGGATCCCCTTCTTGGCCTGATTCGAGGTGTGGCTGATCAGGCCATGACCGACCTGGGTCTCGGGGTGATGAGTTTGCGACGTGACCCCCAGGGGCATTGGATTCGTTCCGACGCCGCCAGTGATCGGCGCATCACCGGGATTACGGGGTTGAGCGATCCCTCTCAGCGGTTGGTCAGCACCGGCCCTGCCGCGGCGGTGTTCCAGGCCCAACAGCGCCTCGGTTACGACGATGGCCTCGGTGATGGCATCGTTGGCAGCTTCGCCAACTGCGGTGGTGGCACCACCCCCTGGGGCACGGTGCTGAGCGCCGAAGAAAACATCCAGTCGCAGGTGCCGGAGGCGGTGTATGCCGATGGCAGCTCTGTGCCTCCATCGGCATGCCCCTTTCTCTGCCGCGAAGGGAAGCTGGCCGGTCTGGGCAATGTTTACGGCCTGGCGGGAAACAAATACGGCTGGATGGTGGAGGTTGATCCGCAGCGCCCAGGCCATGCGGTCCGCAAACACACGGCTCTTGGCCGCTTCCGCCATGAGGCCGTCGCGGTGAGGGCCGAGGCAGGTCGGCCCCTGCAGGTGTATTCAGGTTGCGATCGCCGCGGCGGGCACCTTTACAGATTTGTCAGCAGCGGCAAACTCACCGACCTGGCCGACAAAGCGAATTCAAGGCTGCTGGAGGCCGGTGAGCTTCAAGTGGCCCGCTTTCATGCCGATGGCTCCGGCGAGTGGTTGTCCTTGACACCGGATGCCGTGGTGGATCCTTTCCGGCCGAGCCGTTTCAGCGAAGCAAGTCTCAGCTGCCCCGTGGAGCTGCCCCACCGCGACCGCGACCGCGCCGGTGCAGAGCTGTTTCGCGACGACGCCTCTGTTGCGGCCTATGCCCGGCAGTTCCGAACACTTGGCGATCTTTATCGCGGAGAGGGTGAAGCCCTCCAGGGAGCCATCTTGATCGACGCGCATCTGGCCGCCAGCGCCATCGGTGCCACCCCAACGGCCCGACCGGAAGACACCAAGATTGACCCGATCAGCGGGGACCTGCTGATCGCTTTCACGTCGGGTTCTCCCGGCGGAAAGGGTGGTGCCGATCCGGCTGTGTTCCCTGGTCCGCAGGGCCAGAGCAGCTGGGGCCATGGCTGGGTGATGCGACTGACGGAGCGTGGGGAGCGTGGCTTCCGCTGGACCATGGCTGTGACTGGCGGCGAGCCCTGGGCTGGCGGCCTTGGGCTGACCAATCCCGACAACCTGGCCCTGGATCAACAGGGCAATCTCTGGATCGTGACCGATCGCTCGATGAAGTCCGCCGCAGGCGATGTTTTCGGCAACAACAGCTGCTGGTGGGTGCCGCGGGATGGGGGCTCAGCTCTTTGCTTCGCCACCGGGCCCATGGAATGCGAACTGACTGGGGTTTGCCTTGATCAAGAGGAAAGCAGCCTTTTCCTGGCGGTGCAGCACCCCGGTGAAGTCCATGGGGCTCGGGTCTCCGGCGGCATTGAGTTCCAGTCGCACCAGCTCGTGGATCGTGAGGGCGCATCCTTCCAGCAGTTGCGTCAAGTGCCGCTGGGTTCCAATTGGCCGGCTCAGGCCCCCGGCCGGCCGCCCCGTCCCGGTGTGGTTGCCATCCATCGGGCCAATGGCGAACCCCTTCTGGAGGGTTGAGCCTGCTTGGTGGGCATGCACCGTTTCAGGCCTTGATCACGCAGGTTGGCTGCACCCAATCTGTTTGAGCTTTTGCTCAGAAGCCCAGGTGCTCCACAGCACATGCAGGTGATGAAGTCGCTGCAACGCTGGGCTGCTTTCAGTAAGGCGTGCTGGTGCCTTTGCTTGCCCGCCGCTAAGTGTTGGTGCGCTTCCCCTTCAACACCGACTATCTGGACCGCAAGGGGCGGCCTCAAAGCGTGGAGTGGGTTGCTGTGGACCTCGATTTGCTTGAGCGCTACGGCCGGGCGTTCGCAGGAGATTGGCGCCAGCTTCACAACAGCAAGCGCTGGATTGAGCAGCACCGCCAGGCCTACCGCGTTCAATCCCTTGCGGATGGTGTTGTGGTGTTCCAGAAGGAAGGCCCGATTCACGCTCCACTGGAATTGGCTCTGGACCAGACTTTGCAGCAACCGCTCCCAGCCAATCCGCGCCGGCGGCGCTCCTTAACCATGGCTCCGCCTCAAAAGGGTTGAATGTTATGCCGATTGAGTTCCACTTCACTGCCAACAGTTCGTATGCATTCGATCAATGCACTGCGACACGATGACAGCTCACCACTTCAAAATCAAGAGATGTGGTTCTAAGAATTCATCCCCAGTTGTTGACGTTAACCAAGCGGCCTCAGTGGGTTTTGATCTGGGTATTCACAGGTTTCAGAGATGCCTCACTGGCGGCTTGAGCATTGTTCCGTTGTCACGCTTTGTTCAGCGAATGCCCGTTCCGATGCCAGTTTCCAAGGGTTTGGCACAACCAGCGCAAAGATCAAGATGGCCCAAGGAAATAGGCCTATGGGTTTTTCAGTCATCGATATTCAGTCGCCATTTGAAAATTGTGCGTCAGGTGGTTTAAGTGAGATTTGTGGATGGCTTTAGAAGCAATTAAGCCATGCCGAGCATGTATTCCAAAGCACATCCTTTGGTGAGTGGAACCTGCTGGAGGTAAGGTTCTCCCATCAAGAATTCTTGATGAATTGATGGGTTTGTTCGAGCGTTATCTCTCCGTCTGGATTGGTCTGGCAATTGTGGTGGGAGTTGGTCTTGGCGCTTGGTTCCCTGATGCGGCGGCAAGCATTGCGGCCCTGGAGGCTGCGGGGATCAACCTTCCGATCGCGGTGCTGATCTGGGGAATGATCTTCCCGATGCTGCTGGCGGTCGACTTCTCCTCCATCGGAGCGATTCGCCAGCAGCCTCGAACGGCAAACCAAAGACCAGTAGACCAGCAAAAATTCAGTCGCAGAACTGGTTTCTAGGAAATCGGTGTGATGCCTGAGTCAACTGGAAAGATCAGCCCATATTTCCCTACCGCTGATCGCCTCATGCGGTTACACATTGGGAGGCCATGATCTTGACCTATTCAGGAAATTATTGGAAGCAAGATTCACGGATTAGGGGAGAATCCAATTTGATTCAGCATTCATTTAATGTACATCCGCAACAAATGCCTCAACTGAAATGAATAGTTGAGGCATTACCTTTGACCATGCTTTTCAAAGAGAAGCCATAGACTTCAGGACATATTCAAACAGTTTCAATTTCTGCAATGAGAGCAGTTGATTCTTGAATCAGATAATCAAGATTTCCTTTACCTTTCCCTGCAAAGAACATCTTGAAGAAAGAGTCATGGGATGGCTGTCGCTTAAGAGGCACATCGAAGCCAATCAGATCACTGCCAAGGATTTCTGCCTTTTTCATGTTCAGCCTCTTGTGACCCAAGAACGACTTAAACCTTTTCTTTCCATACTCCTGGAACGTGATGTCATCACTGAACTTCACAAGCAATTGTCCATCATTGATTTCAGCAGACAAAATCTCCAAACCCTCAAGAGGACTGCCAGATTTCTTGGATCCTAAACCGGTGAGTGAATCTGATTTCTCGAGCTTTTGAATGGCCGACTCGAGCTTCTCCTCCAAGCGGCTTACCTTCTCTTCAGCTTTTTCAATGTGCGCCTTAATCACCATCGCTGCTGCATCACTATCGACCAGACCCAGCTTGTCATAAAGTTTCTCTCTTTTTTCTTCAAGCTTTTTGCCAGCCTTTGCGAGTTTGCCCTGCAACTTGTCAATCAAGTCCACAAGAGAATCTTCCACATCGTTCTCGAGATCTTGTTCAACCTCCACCTCTTCCATCTCTTCCTCTAGCGCATCCTCCACCTCTTCCGTCTCTTCCATGAAATCATCACTCACATCATCATCAGCCTCATCACCATTGTCTTCTCCTAAATCTGCCCAGATCCCTTTACCAAGCTTCTGAGCCTTCAGTTCAAACTTCGCCAGCCGCTTAAGATCTGTGCGATACACAATTTCATCTGAAATCTCAGCAAAGCCCTTCTTCACCATTGTCAGGGCAATGTCCTTACCTTTACGTCCCTTGTAAGTGTTGGCGATTGTCTCACCGTTGTCGTTCTCCCCAAACTCCTGCAGGTTGATACGCTGCCCGACCTTGAGCAATTTCGAGAGGTAATTCTCAGCCTTGACATCAACGTTGCTGATGGGATCGATGTTAGCAAGAGTAATGCTCTTCTCTTCACCCTTTACCGAAACGGTGAAGCTGTCGCCGTCAACGATTCCGGTGATACGAGCCATGTTTCTGAACTTGCCTTTCATGATGCGAAGAAAAGGTCTGCTTGTATTGGACCATTATGAATGTTCCTTAATCTGTGAAATAGCTGAGACTTTGCTTCAGAGAAACACAGAGCCTCTGGGGCGCACCTCATCCCTCCTGAATCTCAGCAACCTAATTCGTAACTGTGACGCCCCCACAAGTTGATCATCAACCACCACAATCTGGAAAAGGCTGTTGATGAGGGTTGGCTGTACTCCTCTCAACAGTTCTGTCATTACAAACCCCACAAAGCAGCCGTGCATCCGCAATGGACCTCCAACCGTAGATCCAAAGAAATCGGAACTCTTCCCCAGCAGACTCAATCGGCAATCGAGAGACAAGTGAGCATCTTGAGAACCCCAGTCTTTTCAGCCAATCTCAAAGATCAAGCGTGATGCTTGGAGCCACTTATCACAACAAAAAGATTGCGCCATGCGCACACCTGTACGCTCACTGTGCGCAAATGTGAAGCGGCACGCAGACTCGAGAGTTGTCTGACCTCTGAGCTGCTGGCCCGTTCCGTCCTGTTCGTTATCACCTCTGGGCCGGTTGAAGCCAAAACGGCCAGGTGGAAGAAATGTCCTCCTTACTTCGGAGATCCGACCAGTGAGCTCACAACGAAAGGCAGCCAAACAATCAAATAAATAACCCAACCACAAACATTCTTTAAACTTGAATTAAAGAAGCTAATCCAATGGCCGGTAAAATAATTTTTATTTTGAAGTCTTGAAGCGTCAAAACCTTCTAGTGTCAAGCGCAGTAGCAGCTTCGATGCTTATTACTCAATCTCATCAAGCGAACGCAAACATCAATATCGAATCTGTATCAGATTATTCAGCAACACTAGATCTTGAGCAAGCCAAACAACTTCTTCAGCAAGTCACAAGTGTCAATCAATTCAATGATGTTTATCCCACGGACTGGGCATACCAGGCACTTATAAACCTAATTAAAAACTACGGTTGTGTAGCAGGTTATCCGAATGGAAACTTTAGAGGATACTTGCCTATAACTCGCTATGAGGCAGCAGCTCTTCTCTCATCCTGCCTTGATCGCGTATCTGTTGTTACAGATGACGTTCAAAGACTTGTTGATGAATTTAAATCGGAACTCGATTTTGTTACAGGGAGCATCATGCTTCTGGAGAACCGGGTTGGCACCCTAGAGGCATCTCAGTTCTCAACAACAACCAAGCTGAAAGGCCAGGCAACTTTCGTAGCAGGTGCCACAAAAGCCTATGGCACACAAAATGGGTCAGACAACTATTGGGATTACGATAAATACCATCAAATCGTCACAATTAATGGTCGAGAATCACCTTTAGGAGCCACTCGAAACAGTCGTTCCTGGCAATTAACACGCAAAGCCTGGAGCAAAGTTCATAACAAAGATGGAAGCCTTAGAGAAGAGAACGGAAAGATTGGACGAGAAATTATTCAAGGGACAGAACTTGAAAAGCATTACAAAGACATAGGTTCCAGAAAATTCCGTAGCCGAAAAAATTGGAATAAAGATGGCACTGCTGGCGGTGCTCGTGCTTACAACAACAGATACGGAGCCGCAACACTCAATTACGATGTAAGACTAGGATTTAACACAAGCTTTACGGGCAAAGACCTTCTTCTAACGAGACTTAGAGCTGGCAATTTTGATAACAATGCCTTCAATGGATCGGCTCTGTCTTTAACAAAGCTTGATGTCTCCGAATCTACCTTCGACCAAGTCGCTATCGACCGACTTTATTACCGCTTCCCCTACAGGAATGACGAACTGATTGATTACAGCCTGACATTTGTTGTCGGTCCACAGGGAAGGAACACAGAAGCCCTTGGGATGTGGCCCTCTGTATACAACTTGGGTGCATCTAAGGTGTTGGACTGGACCTCCTTGGCTGGCACAGCCAATGTCTACAACAAGGCAACCGGAGCTATCGCAGGAGTTATTTACAAAAAAAAGACAGAAGAGAAGGGTGATCCTGCTTTCTCTGCCACGCTCAACTATGTCGCCGAAAATGGCGGAATCAGTGATGCCACAGTTGGGGGCCTCTTCACGAACAACTCAGGGGGCAACCTCTTGACTCAAATTGCCTATGGTGGTGACCAATTTGGCGTAGCCCTTGGATACCGATATGGCCAATGCGGAACGGGCCAACGTCAAGGAACGAGTTTCACGGCCGATTTCGAATACAATAATTCTTGCTGGTCCAAAGTGTGGAACTACGTAGATGAAGATCTCTATCAAGGATCTTTCGTCGACGAGCGTACCAACCGTAGCACTCATAATTTCGCCCTGAATGCATACTGGGCACCCGAAGAAACAGGCTGGATTCCGTCTATCTCTGCTGGCATTGGACAAACAAATATTCAAGGCAAAGGATTTTTCACACAATCCCCTGTTCAGACCCGATCTTGGTTTGTAGGGTTGAAGTGGGATAATGTTCTTAGCCAAGGTGCCGACATTGGATTGGCATTTGGCCAACCAAATTTCGCAACTGAGCTAAATGACAACAGCTTGACTCCACAGGATTACAATTATCTCTTTGAGTTATACGCAGCGTTCCCCATAACAGACAACATAACCATTACACCCTCAGCTTTCTATCTCACTCGTCCGATGGGTGAATACACAAACAATCTTTTTGAAACCCAAGGTAAGGGCGCAAAGTTCGGCGTACTTGGTGGCGTCATCCAAAGTACGTTTAAGTTCTAAACACGTAGACCTCCTGTTTAGACAAACATAGTTTTAGAAATCAATAGGGTTTCAATACATATTTCTTAGATTTGGTGACTATTGAGAATAAGTTTATAATTAATAGTTAAAGCTGTCTCTTCGGCTTTGACAATATAAATTCAACTTAAGATGGCGCAAGTTGTGTTAAGATACCTCCGATTAAAGCTAAATAACTGCTGCGACGGTGTCAAGAGTTATGGTATAACAATCAAGTTCGCAAAATGAATACCAGTCAGTCTAGTTACGCTACCATTTTACAGATAGTAATCAACCTGCGCTATACACATGCAATGCTTGAAGATTGCTTATGCCAGCAAAAGACTTCTAGTCAGATACCTCTAAGAAGATTAATACACCAAAATTAGATCACATAAACCAACAAGAACAGCCATTAGACTCTTTGATTTGCTTACAACGACATTTATTGGTCAGGAATTATGTGCCATGTAGCAGTGCAGACCAACACCGTAGGAATAATCCAGCGAAGTATCTCGGGAAGAAGTCCGCAAATAAATATCTGAGATTCATCAATCCTCCAATTCCAAGAAGAACGGTTGCTATTGGAATAAGAGTTGAGATGCACTCTTTACCTTTAGAGAGTAAGGCTTGAGAGGTTAAAGTAAGGATCAAACAAGAAATTAAAGCAATAAAAAACCCCCTACAAAAGGGGGCTTAAGAGAGTGAAAAATGCAACCACTCAATAGAGATCAAAGATCATTGATATGAATTTTGAAGGTGTCAAGAGTCTGGGAAACCTCATTTGTCACAAACATATGGCCCTTATTCTTGGTTTCGTTGACAAAGAGTAAACCCTCGGGGGACAAGGAGTTAGGACTTTGCAGAGTGGTCACGTGCTTAACACGATCATCATTCTTAGCAGCACTAAGATCGACTACTTCGAAGATAGGAACGATGGTACCGTATTCATTTTCTTGATCAGCATTGTTATAACACCGCTCAAGAGCTACAGCAATGAAATCACGCTTATTCTTGCCCTTACCAAGCCTAAAGAACTCTACAGTTTCAGGCTCTGTGCCCTTATCATCACTACGACCATCGGGATAATAGCCAAGCTCGTTAGCAATTTCTTCTGTGAGGTTGCCAGAGTCGTATATCACTTTGCCCTTTCTATTATGTATGGAGAATCCACGTCCACCAAAACCGGTAAGTTTCCCTGTGATGGGATCGTTTTGATCAACCAATGTCTTTAGGCGACCCTCAGCAATAATTTGAGAGTCGAATTGACTCGCATCACCATCGTCTGCAAGCTTGCCAGCGCGGCGCTCGTCTGACCAAAATTCGTCATCGTCACTTACACCATATTTTGTAGTAATGAAGAACTCATCACCTTCTTCCGCCTCAAAATTACCCAAATTACCTATGCCGGATTGGTCATAGACGTAAATAGTACTTTTTTGATCAAGTGGATCAGTAAATGAATCTACTTCATTACCACTAGAGTTTGTTCCATAAGAAAAAGTCCCATCTTTCTCGGCTTCAAAATTAACTTCATCTGGTCTCACCCGACCATCTCCCTCGTTGGGCGAGATAAAGAAAAGTTTTTTCTTGCCTTTATATTTCGTCTTGAATGTATCGATCCCGTCAGGCATTCGAGCACTAACAAGATTGCTCTTTACACTGGGATCGTATCCATTATCCTTATCAGAAGTATCAATTGGAATGCCTGTCCAGTCTTTATAGCCCAAACCAAACACCCCTTTGATTTTGCCTTTCTTGAAATCAACCTCAGCTAACGCATTATTCTCCTGCAAAGCAACAAGAGCGGTTTTGTTGTCTACGATTCCAACATATTCAGGCTCAATATCTCTCACTGCAATATTGTCAGAACCAGCAACACCCTCAGGGTTGTAAAGTCGCACACCTCGGTCTAAATAGTAAGAGTCAGGCTTGTCAAAATACAAAGTTTTGACCTTGGACTTCGAAAGATTTTTTTTGTTAATTTTAACGATTGAAACGCTACCCTTAGGATTTTGATCAATCTCGTCAGAGCCATAGAACATTAGTGGCTCGCCTTCGTCTGCCGTTACCAAAGTTTTTCCATCTTTACTAAAAGTAAGCTGATCAGGTTGATAGCCAACTTCAACAGATCCTTTACTGATCAATCCTTTTTTTGAATTATATTTAAAAAACTGAACTGTCCCTTTCCGGGTTTCCTTGTCAAAAACGGATGCAGCAATTAAACCTTTAGAGCTCACCCGGACGTCGGTAACATCCCCTGCCAAATAATATTCGGCACTAACTGTTCCCTTGTCATAGCCCTTGGAATAATCAATGGCAACAACCTGACCTCCTTTGTCATCGGTATATTCGCCAGTAATGACATAAGCGATCTTGGCTTTGGGGTCCCAATCAACTTTTTCAGCGCCACCAGGGTTGATTGACTGCAGCGGAGAAATGATTTTGTCGCTGATCATTGGATGCTGAATCGCCACATCCAATAATGAATTAATGGCCCCAGAAAAAGCGTTAGCTCTTGATTAAGGTCTGGGAAAGATTTCTTAAGAATACCGATATCTCGCCTTGTTGGTTAATGATTGGATAACGTGTGGCAAAGGCTGGATAATTGCCGCGAGAGGTAAAATTTTTTTGCCTGCTCTTATCGTATTCATAATCTTAGGGTTCATTGGTTGCATCGCTTCTGAATGTGGTGATGTCTCGCCGCTGGCATTGAGTCAGATGGGTATGCAAAGCCGAAGAGCGTTTGGAAATGTGTTGCTGATGGTCCCGTCTCGGTGTTGCTGGGTACATCGATCATTGATTTTTATCGATAACTTTTGTTCAACGTTGGCCTGCCATTTGCAGGTGCAGTTCGATCCGGAGTCATGCAACGGGGACCCGGACACTGTGGAGACGTTCATGTCACCTCTCGACTTCGTCAAGCGCGCAACCCTTCGCAAGCAACGCCTCACTGAGGCTCAACTTGCCCATTTGCGTGTCACCGCTTACCGCGGTGTCGACACCTCAGCCCACCTCTCTCCGACCATTGCCCGTGGTTCTGCGACCTGCACGTATCGAGGAGTTGCATACAAGAGCTGAACCGGCGCCACACACCGGCAAGCAAGCGCCCCGTCCCGGTGTGGTTGCCATCCATCGGGCCAATGGCGAACCCCTTCTGGAGGGTTGAGCCTGCTTGGTGGGCATGCACCGTTTCAGGCCTTGATCACGCAGGTTGGCTGCACCCAATCTGTTTGAGCTTTTGCTCAGAAGCCCAGGTGCTCCACAGCACATGCAGGTGATGAAGTCGCTGCAACGCTGGGCTGGCTTGAGTGAAGCGTGCAGGTGCCGTTGTTGACGTCCCGTCGCGTCTTCATTGCTGCTGGTTTGTTCGCCGTGATTTGCCTGGGACTGCAGGCCTGGCGTTCCTGGGTCCTGTTGGCCAGCTACGACCAGGGCATTTTTCAGCAGGTGCTTTGGAACAGCCTGCACGGCCATTGGTTCGAGAGCACCCTCTCCTCCCAACTCTCCACCAACGTGGAGCACGCCGGAGAGCTGCCTTCGGTGGATTACGAACGGCTTGGCCAGCATTTCACGCCAACCCTGTTGCTCATTGCTCCATTGCTGGGGCTGCTGGGGGGAGCTGCTCTCCCGTTGGCTCAGGTGGGTCTCATCACTGCTGCGGGTCTTGTGCTGCATCGCCTCGCCAGTGGTTGTTTGCCGGAACGCATCGCCAACTGGATCACCTACGGCTATTTCGGCGGCAACGCCTTGATCGGTCCCACCCTCGGCAACTTCACGGATCTCTGTCAGCTGCCTTTGGCCGTCTTTGTGCTGATGCTGGGCCTGGTGGAACGGCGCACCAGGCTGATCTTGATGGCCGCCGGCCTCATGCCCCTGATTCGAGAGGACACGGGGGTGCTTCTGGTAGCGGTTGGCTTCTGGTTGTTGGTGCGCGATCGCCAACGCTGGCCCCTGGCTTTGGCACTGATCAGCTGGGGAGGGGGATGGGTGTTGCTCTGCACCAACGTTCTGATGCCGCTGTTCTCAGACGACAACGCCAAGCGCTTCATGGTCGAGAACTTCGGTCAGTACCTCAGCGATGGCAACAGCGAGGGCAGCAGCAGCCTTGCGGTTCTCCAACGGATGTTGTCTCAGCCATTCCTGCTGCTGCAGCAACTGGTGGATCCCCCCGGAGGGACCCTTCGCTACCTCCTTGGTCACAGCCTGCCGTTTCTGTTCCTCCCCCTGATCAGCCTCGATGCCTGGCTGCTGGCGGGCCCAAGCCTGTTGGGACTGTTCCTGGCCCAGGGCGCGAACAATCCTCTTGCGATCACCATTCGCTACACCCTGCTGGTGGTGCCTGGCTTCGCCCTTGGCACCCTGTTCTGGTGGCAGCGGCGCCCCCACTTACAGCTGGGGCCTCGCCTCAGGCTGGCTTGGGGCGCAGCCATCAGCCTCTCTCTGCTGCTCACGTTGACCAGCAATCCCCACCGCAGCCTCTCGTTTCTTGTTCCTGCCAGCGTGCAGCCATGGGTGCACAGCAGCCCGGCTGAACAATGGAGCCATGGTGCAGCGGCTCGGCGTGCCTTGGCTGTGATTCGACCGCAGGCCAGCGTTGCGGCGAACACACCCCTGGTGCCTTTGCTTGCCCGCCGCGAGGTGTTGGTGCGCTTCCCCTTCAACACCGACTATCTGGACCGCAAGGGTCGGCCTCGAAGCGTGGAGTGGGTTGCTGTGGACCTCGATTTGCTTGAGCGTTACGGCCGGGCGTTCGCAGGAGATTGGCGCCAGCTCCGCAACAGCAAGCGCTGGATTGAAGAGCATCGCCAGGCTTATCGCGTTCAATCCCTAGAGGATGGCGTTGTGGTGCTCCAGAAGGAAGGCCCGATTCACGCTCCACTGGAATTGGCTCTCGACCAGACCTTGCAGCAACCGCTTCCAGCCAATCCGCGCCGGCGGCGCTCCTGAACCACGGCTCCGCCTCAAAAGGGGGTGGATGCCAAGCCGATTGAGTTCAACTTCACTGCCAAAAGTTCGTATGCATTCGATCAATGCACTGCGACACGATGGCTTCTCACTCCTAAAAAATCCAGAAATGTGATTCTAAGAATTCATACCCGGTTGTTGACGTTAACCAAATGGCCTCAGTGGGTTTTGATCTGGGTATTCACAGGTTTCAGAGATGCCTCACTGGCGGCTTGAGCATTGTTCCGTTGTCACGCTTTGTTCAGCGAATGCCCGTTCCGATGCCAGTTTCCAAGGGTTTGGCACAACCAGCGCAAAGATCAAGATGGCCCAAGGAAATAGGCCTATGGGTTTTTCAGTCATCGATATTCAGTCGCCATTTGAAAATTGTGCGTCAGGTGGTTTAAGTGAGATTTGTGGATGGCTTTAGAAGCAATTAAGCCATGCCGAGCATGTATTCCAAAGCACATCCTTTGGTGAGTGGAACCTGCTGGAGGTAAGGTTCTCCCATCAAGAATTCTTGATGAATTGATGGGTTTGTTCGAGCGTTATCTCTCCGTCTGGATTGGTCTGGCAATTGTGGTGGGAGTTGGTCTTGGCGCTTGGTTCCCTGATGCGGCGGTAAGCATTGCGGGCCTGGAGGCTGCGGGGATCAACCTTCCGATCGCGGTGCTGATCTGGGGAATGATTTTCCCGATGATGCTGGCGGTCGACTTCTCCTCCATCGGAGCGATTCGCCATCAGCCGCGGGGGCTGTTGGTGACAGCACTTGTGAACTGGCTGATCAAGCCCTTCACCATGACGGCTCTTGCCTGGCTGTTCATACGTGGCGTGTTTTCCGCCTGGATCCCGGCAGCCATCGGCCAGGAGTATGTGGCCGGGATGATTCTTCTTGGCGTCGCTCCCTGCACGGCGATGGTGTTCGTGTGGAGTCGTCTTAGCGACGGCGATCCCAACTACACCCTGGTGCAGGTCGCGTTGAACGACCTGATCATGGTCTTCGCCTTTGCCCCGATTGCGGCGCTTCTGCTGGGGGTTTCGGATGTGTTGGTGCCTTGGGGCACGATGCTCACGGCAGTGGGGCTGTTCGTTGTGTTCCCCCTGGTGGCCGGATGGTTCACGCGGCTGAGCCTGCGCAGTGTTCGCCGGATTGAGCGGTTGGAGACGCGGCTCAAGCCCCTGTCGATTGGCGCGTTGATCGCCACCGTGTTGCTGCTGTTCATGGTGCAGGCCCAGGCGATCCTGGCCAATCCGCTGGCCATCGTTTTGATTGCCATCCCTTTGATCCTTCAGACCTATCTGATCTTCTGGATCACAGCGTTCTGGATGCGCTCAGCAGGGCAGCCACGATCGATTGCGGCACCCGGGGCCATGATCGGCGCGTCCAACTTTTTTGAGTTGGCAGTTGCGGTGGCCATCAGCCTGTTCGGTTTGAACTCCGGTGCTGCCTTGGCCACGGTTGTTGGTGTGCTGGTGGAGGTTCCGGTGATGCTGTCGCTCGTGGCGATGGCCAACCGGAACCGACGCCTGTTCCCCGCCTGATAGGTGCAGCACGATGCCCGCTCCACTGCAGGTGTTTGTTCAGTTCTTCGTGTTGGGGCTGACCTCGTTTGGTGGCCCCGTGGCGCACCTCGGTTACTTCCACGAGAGGTTTGTGCAGCGGGAGCGTTGGATCACCGCTGAGGCCTACGCCGATCTCGTTGGTCTCTGTCAGCTGTTGCCGGGGCCTTCGAGTTCCCAGGTGGGCATGGGTCTGGGGCTGATCCGGGCCGGTTGGCTTGGTGGTGTGGCGGCCTGGGCAGGGTTCACCTTGCCTTCGGCTGTGTTGATGGTGCTGGCGGCGTCGCTGCTTTCAGCCCATCCCCGTTGGATCGATGGGGGCTGGGTGCATGGCTTGATGGTGGCGGCTGTGGCCGTGGTGGCCCAGGCCGTTCTGGGCTTGCAGCGCAAGCTGGCTCCCGATCGGCAGCGGGTCAGCCTGATGGTGGCGGCTGCTGTGCTGGTGCTGTTGGTGCCTCGCGTCTGGGCTCAGCTGTTGGCCCTGCTGCTTGGTGGATTGGTGGGTTGGTGCGCGTTGACCCCATCTGCTCTGGAGCCATCGGCATCGGAACGTCTCGTGGTTCCGCTGCGGCGTTCGGTGGCGGTGGTTTTGCTTGGGTTGGCTGTGCTGCTGTTGGTGGCTCTGCCCTGGCTGTCATCTGAGGCCAGACCGCTGCTGGTGCAGCAGCTCTCTTGTTTCCTGCGCACCGGTGCCTTGGTGTTTGGCGGTGGTCATGTGGTGCTCCCCTTGCTGGAGCAAGCCTTGGTGCCCAACGGCTGGATCGACCTGCAGCAGTTTCTGGCGGGGTATGGCGCAGCCCAGGCGGTGCCAGGACCGATGTTCAGTTTCGCGGCCTTTCTTGGCTTTGATCTGCAGCCTGGGCTGCAGGGCATCGCGGGTTCTGCGTTCGCGCTCATCGCTCTATTTTTTCCATCGTTCTTGTTGCTTGGTGGGCTCTTGCCCTTCTGGAGCGACCTGGGCCGATTGGCTTCGATGCGTCGAGCCCTGCTGGGCATCAATGCTTCGGTGGTGGGCATCCTGCTGGCGGCGTTGTTTCAGCCCGTCTGGCAGACAGGCATTCGCGGGGGTGCTGAGTTCAGCCTGGCGTTGGTGGCGTTTGTGCTGTTGGTGAGCTGGCGGCAACCGGCGTGGCGGGTGGTGCTGTTCTGCGCCGGGGTGGGTGGTTTGACCCTGGCTTGATCCATTCCTCTGCAGAATCACTGCATTGATGGGGAGTGTGGTGGCTGGAGCTGGTGTGAATCCTGCGGATCAGCGCTGGGGTTTCTGGCCGCTGCTGCCTCTTTAGGCCCAGACGTTGCAATGGATTTGAAGGGCTTGTCCCTTAGTTGTCCCTGGAATTTTGTTCAACTGGGTTGAATGATGGGCAACTGGATGACCATCCGAGAACACCGCAAAGATTGGCTTCGGCGCGGTGCCTACAGCAAGTGACCGAATGGTTGATTTGATCTGAGTTCAGGATTGGAGCACTCAGTTGAATGATCGGATCGGCTCCCTAGCGTTAATCAGGGATGCAGGAATGAAAGAGGCGATGACATGAGCCAAACATCAAGACTCGCCCGGCAGGTGACGCTCGACGAAGCGTGGTCGTCTTCAGAGCACAGTGAAATTTGCTGTCTGATCTATGCCACCCAAAACGGCTGGAAGCTACCAATCCTTTTTGAAGAAATGGGTGTGCCCTATGACTGGGCACTGGTGGACTTTGAGAAGGGTGAGCAGCGCAGTGAGCGTTTTCTTTCCATCAACCCAAACGGTCGGATTCCAGCACTGATTGATCGTGCGCGCGGAGTAACAGTCGCCGAGTCAGGAGCCATCTTGGAGTACAGCGCGGCTCGCTTCGCAAGCCCTTTGCTACCCCCTGCTGATGAGGATCTGCAGCTGCACCTGCAGACGAAGCAATGGCTCCATTGGCAGGTGAGCGCTCTCGGGCCTTCGATGGGGCAAGCCATGTACTTTCAGCGAATTGCCAAGGTTCGCGGCCACAACGATCCCTTCGCCATTGGTCGCTTCATTGCGGAAGCGGAGCGTTGTTTGCACATGCTCAACGACCAGCTCGCGTCATCGGGCGGCCCTTTTGTGCTCGGCCAGCGCTGCACACTCGTCGATGTCGCCTGTTTTCCCTACTGCGCGAGTGCCTATTGGGCCAATGTCGATATCTCCGAGATGAGCCATCTGCTCATGTGGATCGAGATGCTCCACCAACGTCCGTCCTTCAGTACCGGCCTCGCCGTGCCTTTCTCGAGGCCTGCTTTCTTTGGCCCTCCGTATGCAACACCGGAGGACATCGAGGCGGAGATTGTGCGTAACGCCGGTCAGTTCGCTGTGGTTTCAAAATCACCCAGTTGAGCTGCCAGGGGTCTCGGCTCCATGAATCCTTGCTGGGAGTGATTTCCGGAGGTGATCCTGTTTGTGCAGAATCACTGCATTGAAGGGGAGCATGGTGGCTGGAGCTGGTGTGAATCCTGCTGATCAGCACTGGGGTTTCTGGCCGCTGCTGCCACTTGGCTTCCAGTTGTTGGAACAGGTCTGAAGGGCTGGTCCCCGAGTTGTCCCTGGAATTTTGTGCAACTGGGTGTGTTTATGAGCAACTCGCGATAATGCGGAGAGTCGATTCAATTCGCTGCATTGAGGAATCCATGAACGCTTCGCGTTTTGCGCATCTGTGTTCAGCTGCCGTGCGACAGAGCTTGGTTGGAGCCTTTGTAGTCGTCTCGCTGCTTTCAGCGAGTCAACCGCTTGAGGCGCATGGTGATGTGAAAGGGGATGCTGCGATGCCCGTCAACAGTGGGGCGACCGGGCCTCAGATGACGGTGTATCGATCGGCGAGTTGCGGTTGCTGTACGTCATGGGGATCCCACATCGTTTCAGCGGGATACCGCATTGAGGACCATGTCACCGAGGACATGGATGCCGTGAAGAAAGCGCGTGGCATCAGCCCACAACAAGCTTCTTGCCATACCGCGGTTGTGGAGGGGTATGTGATCGAAGGGCATGTGCCCGCTTCTGCGATTCAGCGTCTTTTGACAGAACGGCCCAATATCCGAGGTCTGGCAGTTCCAGGGATGCCAATGGGTTCTCCCGGGATGGAGGTGGCTGGCGTCGAGGCTGAACGTTTCGAGGTGCTTGCCATTGCCCATGACGGAACAACCTCCGTCTTCGCGCGTTATTAAGCGGTTTCAGGGAGACCGCTTCGGGGAACGGGGGTCATCGCGATGGTTTTAACAGCATCGCTGCACCCGAAACTGTGACGATGACGGTGAGCCCACCCAAGAGCATTGGGTAGACGGGCTGAAGATTCAGAACACCGAAATTCCCGGTGTGGATCTTCAGCAGCCAGAAGGCATCAATGTCTTGCTCCAAGAGCAAGCTGTAGAGAGATCCCGTGCCTGCGGTGATCAGCAACGGAACAGCGGCGATTGGAACCAGCCAACGGTGAACTTTGCGTGCTCGCCGTGAAAGCGGTCGTTGGTTCATTGCTTGCGAAGTTGGCGGTGGAGTTTACGCTCATCTGCGCAGGGCATCCACTTTCCGTTGTTCTGATGCAGCGTATTGCAACCAATCTCACTGGCACGTTGTTGCGCGTCAGCTTTGGATTGGTAGATGCCTTTGCTGTGAGCATGGCTGGCCATGGGATGGACAACGAAAGCAGCGACGAGGGCGAATGAGATGGAGATCCATCCCATCATCGTTGTGGTGAAGGCATTAAAAGTGATTGCTTTCACAGCGCGAAAAGGCCATCAAATTTGTAGTAGTCCGGCTTATTCAGTCCTCCGCTTTGCAGCATCTTGCGGAGTTCGATGATCTCTTTGCGCTGGGCGACGATGATCTCGCGCGCCAGGCGAAGGACGGTGGGGTTGGTGGAGTTTTGCCGAGCCTCATGGGCCATCTGAAGTGCGCCTCCATGGTGCTCAATCATTCCCTCTAAGAACCACTGCACCCTGTTGTCGCGCGTTGGCTTCGTTCCCGACATGCGCATCGCGGCAATCACATCAGGACTCATGCGCACCAGATCTGCCATGGAGTTGGGGTCCCCGTTAGGGCGCAATGCCACGGGATAAACCGGTGCATCCGGATACCAGGCTTTGCGCCATTGGCGCATCGCCTTGATCTCACGGGCCTGCTCGTTCCAGATGCTGTTTGCCAACGCCCCCACCCCAGGGGCGCCGATGTTGAAGACGTACTCACTCATCCGCAACGCCCCGGTGTGATGCTCGACCATGCCATCGATAAAGCGCAGGTCGTAGGTGCTGCCTGCTGGTCCCATGCCATGGGCATGGTGCTGATGGTTGCCGGAATGGGGGGGTGCAGCCTCTTTCGTTTTTTCAGGTGCTGGGTGATGCATCCCATGGTCCATTTGGGCCAATGCGACTTGAGGGGGCAGTGCCGAGATGGCGGCCAGAGCAAAAGCGATTCGACGCATGGAAAGAACAATCACGTCGCTATTGTGGAGTCTCCAGTAAGTGGAGAGTCAACCCTTCGTGCCTAAAGCGCCTGGCGATCTACTCAAGATTGGAGTTGTCTCTGCAAGAAGCAACATTTCGGTGAAAACGATTCGTTTTTATTGTGATGAAGGTTTATTGCTGCCAGTATCACGTACCGATTCCAGATATCGATTGTTTGATGAGTCTGTTTTTGACGATCTTAGTCTAATCCTTCGTCTGCGGGCCATGGACTTGCCTCTTGATTTGGTGAAAAAAGTAATTCAGGCACAGCGATCTGGAATCTGTACTTGCAGTGATCTCAAGACCACGATGCGCGAAAAATTAAGCGAGATTCATGAGCGCCTGGATGAATTGAAGGTGCTGGAGACTGAGATCAAAACGATGTTGAAGAGCTGGGAGCCTTGTGGCGGGGCTTGATCAGTCGCGTGATCAGCTCAGTACTCAGGCTTCGATCAAGATGTTGCCCATCATGCCGAGCTCCTCGTGATCGAGGATGTGGCAGTGATACACGCTCTTGCCAGCAAAGTCGCTGAAGCGGGTGCGCACGCGCACGGTTTCGCCAGGGCGCACCAGCACCACATCCCGCCAGGCCCGGTAGGGCTCAGGCCTGCCATTGCGGCTGATCACCTGCATCGGATTCACATGCAGATGGAAGGGGTGATCCATCACGCCTGTGTTCAGCAGCTCCCAGTCCTCTGTGTCTCCCAATTGCACGCGCGTGTCAATGCGCCCATGGTTGTAGCTCTGGCCGTTGATCAAAAAGGCCATGCCCATGCCTGGTGCCATGCCGTGATTCATCACAAATCGGCGCGTACGCAGCGGGCTGGGGAGCTCCTCCACCGCTAAGAGCTGCTGCGGCAGAGGCTGCGGCGCTACAACGCCATTGGTGCTCACCGTTGCGATGACATCAGCTTGTTCCTGGCCAGACACCGCTCTCCCCATGCCCATACCCATACCCATGCCCATACCCATGCCCATACCCATGCCGCCCATCATTGGGCGCCCCAGGCGCCTGTAGGGGAGGTTGTTCAAGCGAAACCGACCACCTTCGGGAGCCACCTGCACCAACACATCGGCACGCTCGCCGGGCACCAGCAGCAACTCCTGCAACGGCAGTGGTTGCTCCAGTGCACCACCATCAGTGGCAATCAGATGCATGGTGTGACCCTCCAGCGCCAGTCGCCAGAAGCGGGCATTGGAGGCGTTGAGAAGGCGTAGGCGCAGCAAGCCGCCGGCTGCAACCTGCAGCTCGGGCTTCACCTGGCCGTTCACGCTCAGAATCGAGCCTTCTCGGCCAAGCATCACACCAGAACCGGAGCGCTGGTTGGCGGCTGGAAGATCCTTGAGCACAAGCACTTCTTCCTGGGCCGCCTGCACTTCAGGGATGCGATCGAGATCGCCTCTCACCAGCAGCGCACCACCCAGGCCACCAAACACCTGGTCAGCCACCGTTCCATGGTGATGGGGGTGGTAGTAGAAGAGGCCCGCCGGGTGATTGTCCGGCAAGGAGAAGCTGCAGCTCTGTCGCTGGCCAGGAGCAACCCTCAGGAACACATTGTCGGCTGCTCCGCTGGGTGGAATGTGCAGGCCGTGGTAGTGCAGATTCGTTGGCTGAGTCAGGCGGTTGTGCAGCTGGATCCGCACCGCATCACCAGGCTGCAGTTCAAGCTGGGGGCCAGGGAGTAAGCCGTTGTAGGTGAGTGCCCGTCCTGATGTGCCAGGGATGCTGATGGACGTTTCCTGCGCTACCAGATCCAGCTCCAGCAGGCCAGCTTGAGAGCGCACTGGCGACGTCGCCGCCGCGTTGATGCTCCTCCGTGGATCTGCGGCCCAGCCATGGCAGCCATGGCGCAGAGCCGCGACTGAGGCTGCTGCAGTGCCACCGGCTGCCAGGGCGAGAAAGGAGCGCCGGCTGATCACAACGCACCCCCAGAAGCAAGAGCCATCACTGGCTGAATCAACATCGCCAAACCCATCAGCCCCATGATCAGATTCTCAGCGAAGCTCACCACCCCCAGCGGTGTGCGGGAGTTGCCGCCCACGCAGGCACAGTTCAGTGCCAGGTGATCGACGAACACGGCTTTGCCGACGGAGACCATGCCCATCACACCGAGAAGCACTGCTGTCACGCCAATCACAGCTTCAAGGCCCATACTCTCGGCCGATTGCAGCATCCCAAGTCCCACCAATAGCTCAACAGCGGGATACAGTTTTCCCCAGGCCTGCCAACGCTGCGTGAGCAGGTCATATTTGCGGAAGCTTGCAGCGAATGCCGCAATATCCATCAGCTTGAGCATCGCCAACAGGCAGATCGCCAGGCCCATGTAGCCCCGGATTTCGCCCCCTAATGCCAGGTTGATCAACAGAGCGCTCAGGAACACAGCGATCACTGGTGCGTAGGACACCTCTGCTGTTTCCGCGGTGACACCAAGCCGTTTCGCCAGCTCGGTGTAGCCCCCAATGCGCTCCGCGCCGGCAAACACCTGCGGCGTGGTGGTCACACCGTGGGCATGCTTGAAGGCTTCCACCTCCGCCTGGCTGCGCAGAGGATGATCCTCAAACGGAATCCCCTGGGCGCGCAGGAGCTGAAGCGCGCGCTGCCCCCACGGACAGGCATGCTCGGGCGTCTCCATCCTGTAGAGACGCACAGCGCTGAGTTCCGGCTTAGCCATCACCCTCCACCGTCTGGAAGGCTTGGGTCCGGCCGGATTCGGTGAAGGTGAACACCGTGTAGCTCTCTGTCTTGAACGGTGATTCCATGCCGGGCGAACCGAGCGGCATACCGGGTACGGCAATTCCGGCCACCTGTGGGCGTTCCTTCAGCAGCCGCTGAATCGCCGACACTGGAATATGACCCTCAACCGTGTAACCCCCAATCCGGGCGGTGTGTCAGGGCTGCAGCTGAGGTGGAACGCCGTAGCGCTGCTTGATGCTCGCAAGGTTGCTCGTCACGTAGTCCTTCACTGTGAAGCCGGCTTGCCTGAGGTGGTCCAGCCAGCCTTTGCAGCAGCCACAGCTTGGGGAGCGATAGGCGGAAACCACCGCAGGCACAGGTATGGCGGCGACTGGAGGCATCAACAGAGGCACAGGAGGACGGCGACTGCTTCCACCGTAAACACTCCAGTCGGTGGAGAGTCAATGGGGTGGCTCAGCCGCCGGAATCTCCAGGGAGAAGCAGCTGCCGCATCCAGTCCTGGAGTGCACCTGGATTGCTGCGCGATGGCGGACGGCGATGGCTTGCGCGATGGCCAGCCCCAGCCCACTGCCACCCTGGAGGCGTGAGCGAGACGGATCCAGTCGCGTGAAGCGATCAAAGATTCGGCCCTGCATCTCCTCAGCGATGCCAGGTCCGTTGTCGGTGATTGAAAGCTGGAAATGGCGACCCTGGTGCTTCAGGGAGACGTCGATCGCGCCACCTGCTGGGCTGTGCTGCATCGCGTTGCTCAGCAGATTGATCACAAGCCGGCTGAGTTCTGTCTCCGCCCCAAGCACCTTGGCACTGGACATCCATGACGTGTGAATCAGGCTCACCTGAGCAGCCGCAGCTGTCTCTGAAAAATCCTCCATCACATCGGCCGTGATCTCGGCGAGATCACACACCGTTGCCGGCTCCCGCTCGCAGGGTCGTTCAAGGCTGGCGAGCAACAACAGGTCGCCGATCAGGTTCTGCAGGCGCCGGCCCTGGGCCAGCACCCGATCCCAGCGTCCTGTCTCCACCACTGCCATCAAGTTGGCCAGCGGGGTGCGTAATTCGTGGGCCACATCGGCGCTGAACTGCTCCTGTCGCTGATAGGCCTCCAGTAATGGTGCCATCGCCAATCCAGCCAGCCACCAGCTGGCAGCGCCCATGGCCAGCAGCGCAACGAGGAAGACAGCATGTCCCAACCACACCAGCTGTTGTGCTTCCCGGTCCAGATCGTTCAGGCTGTGTGAAATCTGAAGGAATCCCCAGACGGGTTCTCTGTTGCTGTTGGAGTGATGCAGATGAATGGAGTAGGTGAGCCAGCGCCGGCCAGCGGGTTCTTGCGTGAGCTGCCAACCTTGATCAGCCGCTGGCGGGAGCAGGATCGGAGCCCCGGGGGAGCTGGCCAGCAGAGCACCGTTGGGATCGAGAACACGCAGCTTGTAGCGGTCGGAATCGGTGGCACTGATGGCATGGCGTTCAACCAATGAATCCGGTGCCTTGCAAGGCTCTCCTGCAATACAGAGGCCCGGTAGAACCGAAACAAGTGCGGGCGTGGGCCGGGCCGCCTGCGGCAGCAGGTCAGGCTTGAGACTGTCGTGCAGGGTGCCGGCAAGAGCTTGCAGTTCACGCCGGATGGCGCTGTCCTGGCTCTGCAGCAACAGCCGTCCCATCGCGAACCCCGCGCCGTAAAGGAGTGCACCCATCACCAGCAAGGAGAGTCCCGCCAGTCTCAATCGAGCTTGAAATAACAGGCGATGCGCTGGCGTTTGGATGGTCATCACAGCAACACCGCAGCATGCGGGTTCAGCCGATACCCCTTACTCGGTATGGTTTCAATCGGAGAAGCAAGCCCATGAGAAGCAAGCTTGCGCCGCAGCAATCGCACCTGGGCGGCAACAACATTGCTGATGGGATCCTGCTGCAGATTCCACAGTTGGTTGCGCAAGCGTGAGCCGGAAATCACCTCACCGGGGTGTTCCAGGAAATAGCTCATCAGTTGCTGCTCTTTCGTGGAGAGCTCAATGCAAACCTCAGCTGCGGCTGTTGCCACGAGCAACTGCCCCGCGGCGAGATCCAGCCGGAAGCAACCGGCTTCCAGGAGCGGCGCCCGATAGCTGGGCTGTCGCCGCTGCAACGCCCGTACCCGTGCGAGCAGCTCCTCCATCGCGAAGGGCTTGCTCAGATAGTCGTCCGCGCCGGCATCCAGGCCCTCAACCCGGTCGGCTGTTTCGTTACGGGCCGTGAGCAGCAAGAGCGGTAGCGCCAGGCCCCGCGATCGCGTTCGCCTGCACAGATCGAGGCCGCTGAGCTCCGGGAGCATCCAATCAAGAATTCCCAGGTCGTAGTGGGCCTGATCACTCCCCAGAAGCACCCAGCCGTCCTGACCGCTGACGCAGTGATCCACCACATGGCCCTGGCCCTCCAGGACTGCCTGGATGGATCGCGCTAGATCCATCTCGTCCTCCACCAACAGGATCCGCATGGGCATCGGCGTGGCGGATCAACAGGGCACAGATCTTAGTGAGGGCAGTGGATTTCATCTGTTTTTCATCCCGGTTGTGCCAACTTCCGCCTATCCAGTGCTTCCCCAGGCCTTTGCTTCCCCGAATCCTGCAGCTGGCGGCCAGCGCCAGCCTTGCTGCCACAGCCTTACTCGCAGCGCCCATCGCCACGCCCCTGGCCCTGGCGCATGTGGGCCATGGCGATGAGTTTCAGCAGCAGGGCGACGCACGCCAGGTGCGCCGCAACGCCGAAACCGATGCCCTGTTGGGGGTGGCCACGGCAACGCCGGAAGACGGGCCGGATGGGCTCTCGGTTCCCTCCACTGCTCTAGTCGATGCGAATGGCAAGCCACTGCTGTTCGTGCAAACCCAGACCACCTACGACCCTGTTCTCGTGGTGACGGGTTCCAGACAGGGTGACCGGGTTGTGATCACCGAGGGCCTTGATCCCACCGACGAGGTGGTGATCTCTGGCGCCCTCTCGCTGTACGCCGAATCGAAGAAGACACCACAGGCTGAGCCGGCAGCAGATAACAAAGCCGCTGCGCCACAGGACAGCGCGACGGCGAGCCCGTCCGCTCTACCCATTCCCGCCCTGGCAGCTGGCGCGGTTGTCGTACTCACCGCTGGGGCTATCTGGCTGAACCGCCGCAGGAAGACGGATGCTTGAGCGGTTGCTCAACACAACGCTGCGGTTTTCGATCGCACGCCGCTGGCTGATCGTTGCCGCCGCGGTGGTGATCAGCCTCTGGGGCCTGCTGGCGGTGAGCCAGATGCCCCTGGATGTGTTTCCCCCCTTCGCGCCGCCGCAGGTGGATGTGCAAACCAGCGCCGCTGGGCTCTCACCGGAAGAAGTGGAAACCCGCATCACGCTGCCGATCGAATCGGCAGTGAATGGCATTGCCGGGGTGGAGACCGTGCGCTCCTCCTCCAAGCCGGGTTTGTCGATGGTGCAGGTGGTGTTCAACCAGAACGCCGACATCTACCGCGCCCGCCAATCCGTGGCGGAGCGGCTGCAACAGGTGAGCGCCCAGCTGCCTACCAATGCAGATCCCCCCGAGCTCTCCCCGCTGGTGTCGCCTCTGGGCACAATCCTGCAGGTCGCCTTCACCGTGAACGGCGATGGCGCCACATCGCTGATGGATCTGCAGCAGCTGGTGTTGCGCTCCTATCGCCAGTCGATCCTGGCGGTGCCCGGCGTCGCCCAGGTGACGATCTACGGCGGCGATGAGCAGCAATTTCAGGTGCTCCTTGATCCCCAGGAGCTGCAGGCTCAGGCTGTCTCGCTCAAGGCGGTGATGGAGGGTGTTGGCTCGGCGATGGCCACCAGCCCTGGAGGCTTTCTGATCGGGGGTGGCCAGGAGCGGTTGATTCGCCCCTTGGCTCAGGTCACACAGGTGAGCGATCTGGCGGATGCGGCGGTGAAGAGCGAGCAGGGACGATCGGTGCTGCTCTCAACACTGGGAGAAGTGAAGCGCGGTGCAGCGCTCAAACGCGGTGACGCCAGCTTCAACGGCAAGCCAGCTGTGGTGCTGATGGTGACCAAGCAGCCCGATGTGGACACCCCCACGGTGTCCCGGGCAGTGGAGCAGCGCTTGGCCGAGCTGAACCGCACGCTGCCGAGCGATGTGCAGGTCCAGACCACATTTCGTCAGAGTAATTTCATCGATAGTGCCATCCGCAATGTGAGCGAGTCGCTGCTCCAGGGGGTGGTGATCGTTTCGGTGGTGATCGTGCTGTTTCTCATGAACTGGCGCGCCGCCGTGATCAGCCTCAGCGCCATTCCGCTGTCACTGCTGATTGGCCTGATGTTGATGAAGAGCCTGGGCCTGGGCATCAACACCATGACCCTGGGTGGGCTGGTGGTGGCGATCGGTTCGGTGGTCGACGACTCGATCGTCGACATGGAGAACTGCTATCGGGGGCTGCGCCGCAACCGGGCCAGCGACACGCCCAAATCGCCCCTGCAGGTGGTGTTCGACACCTCGGTAGAGGTGCGCCAGCCCGTGCTGTTCTCCACCGTGATCATCGTGGTGGTGTTTGCGCCGATCTTTTCGCTCACCGGCGTAGAAGGGCGCATCTTTGCGCCGATGGGCCTGGCCTACCTGCTGTCGATCGCGGCCTCCACCCTCGTAGCGGTAACGCTCTCTCCCGCGTTGTGCGCCATCTTGCTTGCGCCTGCGGAGCTGCCAGAGGAGAACACCTGGCTGGCTAACCGGGCTGAGCGGCTCTACCGGCCAATCTTGGATCTAGCGCTGAGATCACCGCAGCGCGTGCTGGCCATCGCTCTGGCGCTGATCGTCGCCACCACAACGATCCTGCCGGCACTGGGCCGGGTGTTTCTACCGGAATTCCGCGAACAATCGCTGGTGAGTTCGATGGTGCTCTACCCCGGGGTGTCACTGGAGATGACCAACCGAGCGGGGCTTGCACTGACCCGTTCGCTGCAGAACAACCCGTTGTTTGCATGGGTGCAGGTGCGCACGGGCCGCGCCCCCGGTGATGCCGATGGGGCCGGCGTGAACCTAGCTCACGTGGATGTGGAACTGAGCGATCAAGCCATGGCCAATCGGCCCGCTGCCATTGCCGAGCTGCGGCAGGCTTTTTTAAAGCTGCCCGGTGTGGTGCCCAACATCGGCGGCTTCATCTCGCATCGCATGGATGAGGTGCTCTCGGGGGTGCGCAGCGCGATTGCAATCAAGATCTACGGCACCGATTTAGGCGAACTGCGCCGCATCGGTGAGGCGGTGGAGAAGGCCATCAAACCCATTGATGGAGTGGTGGATCTGCAGTTGGAACCGCAGCTGCCGATTCCCCAGGTGCAGATCCACTACGACCGCCCGCTTGCGGCGGCGCTGGGGCTCACGGTGGAGGAGCTGTCGCAAGCAGTGGAGATCGCGCTCAACGGCAAGGTGGTGGGCCACGTGGTGGAAGGGGGTGTGCGCAGCGATGTGCTCGTGCAGCTTCAGGAGAATGCTCGCCAGAACCTGGAGGCCATCCGCTCGTTGCCGGTGGCCTTCAGCAATGGCATGACCGTTCCTCTCGGCAGTGTTGCCTGGGTTGAGGAAGGTCTGGGGGCCAACATCGTCAACCGAGAAGATGTTTCCCGCATGATCGTGGTCTCCACCAACGTCAGCGGCCGGCCCCTCGGCACTGTCGTCAAAGACATCCAGCGCACCATTGCCCGTGAGGTGCCACTGCCTCAGGGCTACACGATCCGCTACGGCGGCCAGTTCGAATCAGAAGAACGGGCAACCGCGTCTCTGGTCTTCTACAGCGCTGTTGCCGCAGTGGTGATCGGTGTGCTGATGGTGATTTCGGTGAAATCAGTGCCCGCCACAGTGGCGATCATGCTCAACCTGCCCCTGGCCCTGATCGGAGGTGTGGTGGCGGTGTTGCTCACGGGAGGAGTGCTATCGATCGCCTCGTTGATCGGCTTCATCACGCTGTTTGGCATCGCCGTGCGCAATGGGTTGTTGCTGGTGGACAACTACAACCGCCGCCACGGCGCAGGGCAACCCCTGGGCGAGGTGATCCGTGAGGGAAGCCTGGAGCGCCTCAACGCCATCCTGATGACAGCCCTCTCCTCGGCACTCGGAGCCTTGCCTCTTGCACTCGCTTTCGGGGCCGGGAATGAAATCCTGCAACCGTTGGCTGTGGTGGTGCTCGGTGGATTGACCACCTCCACGGCCCTGACCCTGCTGGTGCTCCCGGCGCTCTATGCACGCTTTGGCCATTGGCTGCTGCCCGCCCGCGACGGTTCGGCGTCGTCTCTTGCCTCTCTCCCGTCATGAACCTGAGCCTTAACCACCTCACGCATCACCTGCGCCAACCCGGCGTGCTTCTTCCTCTGGCGATCTCCGCATCTCTGCTGGTTGGAATCGGTGTGGGTCGCCAGAGCAGCCGGCCGGTCTCTGCGCCATCGGTTGCGGCGATGGACCGTGCGGATGCCAATGGCAGCGTGGCTCTCAGCGAAGACCAGCTTCGGCGATTGGGATTGACCACTGTTCGCCCCGAACTGAGCTCGGGCACGGAACGTCCGATCACTGGTTTTGTTGAAGCAGCAACATCGTCGCGCTCAAGCGTGGGGATGCCTGTGGCGGGACGTGTTTTACGTCTGATGGTGTCACCGGGCACCCGTGTTCGTGCTGGCGAACCGATCGCAGAAGTCCAAAGCGCTGATGCGGCTGCTGTACGCGCCGATGCCGATGCAGCGCAGGCCACGGCGCACTCGCTCGCATACCTGTACCGCCTTGCCGAACCCATGGCACGGCAAGGTGCACTCTCGACCCAGGAGCTGGAAAGCCGCCGCATCGCCAGCGTTACAGCCGCGACGACAGCCAGGGCAGCCGCTGCCAAGGCTTCAGCGCTAGGGAAGCCTGATGATTCAGGGCATCTGTTGATTCGCAGTCCAATTGCCGGTCAGGTCACTGCTGTGAGCACCTCACCCGGTGCCGTCCTGTCTGTGGGGGAAGACGTGGCCCAGATCAGTGATGTCACAGGGGGTGAGCTTCGCTTCCTCGTGTCACCGGGACTCGCCACGAACATCAGGACCGGACAGCTGCTGCGCGTTCGAGCGGGAGCTCAGACGCTGCAGGCACGGGTGATCGCTGTGGCACCTGATGCGCAAACCGCCGGGCGCGTGATGCTGCTCCGCGCGCAACCTATTGATGCTCAACTCCCACCGATCGGAACAGCTATCACGGCCTTTGTGCAGATCCCATCCTCCGAGCAACGGTTCATTGTTCCGCAGGATTCCATTGCCCTGATCAATGGATCACCGGTGGTCTTTCGCTATCAACGGGGGGCTGTGGAACAGGTTGCTGTGGTGGTGGCCCAGCAAACGGCGGGGCAAGCGGAAATCCTTCAGGGTGTTCGTCAAGGTGATGTGCTCCTGAGAGGCAACACGCAGATGTTGCGCAACGCACTGGATGCTTCCAAGGACAGCAGCCAGAACTGAGTGAAGTTCAGCAACCCGATCAAACCGATGGCATCCTTGAGATGCGGTCAACTCTCTGGCTTCGCTGCGGCCGTGCTGTTCGGATGCAGCGCCCCACTGATCAGTACGTTCACGGCCAGCGGTTCGTCCCTGAGCATTGCCGGGTTGCTCTACGCAGGGACGACTCTGGCTCTGGCGATTGTTCGGCTGATGAAAGGCCGAACCCAGGATGAAAGCCCCCTCCAACGGCGTGATGCGCCTGCCTTGGCTGGGTTGATCCTTCTGGGCGGGATCGTCGGGCCCGTTGCCCTGGTTCACGGCCTGGCGCGGTTACCAGCCGCATCGAGTTCACTGTTGCTCAACCTTGAGACCGTCTTCACCCTGGCCATCGCTGTTCTGGTGGGGCGTGAACATCTCGGCAAACGCGGCGCTGCGGCAGCAGCGCTCACCATCGCTGGGGCCATCGTTCTTTCGGATGGATCACTCGGCGGTGTCAATGCCACCGGAGCTGCCCTGATCGCTCTGGCGACCCTGGCCTGGGGGATCGACAACAACCTCAGCCAACGCCTGAGTCTGCGCGATCCGATTCAGATTGCCACCGTCAAGGCACTGGGTGCATCGCTGCCCATGCTCGTTCTTGCCTGGGTCCTGGGGCATCCCTTTCCACCTGCCGCCGTCTGCGGGCCATGGATCTACCGCTGGCGACGGTTGGCACTGTGCTGGGTGCACGGCGATCCGGGAATTGCACCTGCAACGATCTCCAGGCCACGATCCGCGGCAAGCTCACCGAGATTCAGCAGCGCGTCCACGAACTACAGAGCCTGGAAGCCGAACTCAACACGATGCTGAACACCTGGGAGCGCTGCGGCGGCCGTTGATGCGTTGCGCGATCAGCGCAGTGCTCAGGCTTCGGTTGAATCTGGTCTTTTGCTGCGGGTGCTCGATCGGTGATCAAGACCTGTGATCATGGGGGTGGAGCTATCGAATCCAGGGTGCGCGAGAGGCTTGGCCATGAATAGTCGTGCCGACCAGTACTGGGGTTTCTGGCCGCTGCTGCCGCTCTACCCCTACGGCCGTCGCCGCACGCTGTTCAGTGAGCTGATCCCTGGCCAGCTCTGGAGCCTGGAGCAGTTGCAGGGGGTGTACTACGTGGCCGTGCCGGTGCGGCTCACCGTGGCCAAGGTGCCCGGCGGCTTGATGTTGGTGAATCCTTTGCCTCCCACCGGTGAAGTGCGCCAAGCCATCGCCGGGCTGGAACAACAACATGGCCCGGTGCGCACCATCGTGCTGCCCACCGCCTCCGGTTTGGAGCACAAGCTTCCCCTCGGTCCCCTGGCCCGCGCCTTCCCGGATGCGGACGTCTGGGTGTGTCCGGGACAGTGGAGTTTCCCGGTGCAGTTGCCTCTGGCCTGGCTGGGTGTGCCGGCACGTCGCACCAAGGTGTTGTTCGACGATGGCCTTCCCCATGGCGATGTTTGTGAGTGGTTCTCCCTCGGACCGCTCGACCTTGGTGTGGGCCGTTTCCAGGAGGTCTCCTGTCTGCATCGCCCCTCTGGCGCTCTGTTGGTGACCGATGCCCTGGTGGGCATCAGTGCTGAACCCCCGGCCCTGTTCGAGCTCGATCCAACGCCGCTGCTGTTCCATGCCCGCGAACGCGGCGATGAGCCCCTTCGCGATTCAGCGGAAGCCCGCCGCCGCGGCTGGGCCCGGCTGGTGCTGTTTGCCTCCTACCTGAGGCCGGAACCGCTCGAGGTACCAGAACTGCCGGAGTTGCTTCGGGATGCGTTCAAGCCCGGGCTCCGTTCCCTGAAAGCCCACTTCGGCCTCTACCCCTTCCGCTGGAAGGCCGGTTGGCAGACGGCAGCCGATGGCTTGATCGGCGAAGAAGCGCCCAAGCTGCAGGTGGCCCCTGTGCTTGAGCGGTTGGTGTTGCCCAGAGCCAAAGAGGCTCTATTGCAATGGCTGCAGGAGTTGAGAGGTCAAGCCGTGTTGCGCTGGCTGGTGCCGGCTCACTACAGCGCGCCGGTCACATTCACACCCGAAACCGTGCAACACCTGCTCGCGTCGTTGCAACAGCGGGACTGGGCTCCCAGTTCAGAAAACTGGGAGTTTCTGGGATCCATTGATCAGCGTTTGCTCGATCTCGGCGTCGTGCCTGATCAGCCCGTAATCAAAGCTTGAGTTCGTCTTCTGGCTCGATTGCCATCTGTTCGTCTGCGAACAGAGTTTCTTCGAGCTCCTTGCGCTGTTCCATCTGGCGCAGGAAATAACCGGTCATCATTGCCGAGGCCAGCATGTTGGCGAGGTTGTCGCGGTTGGCTGTCACCTTCACTTCAAAGTGCTCGCCGGGGAGCATCCCCAGCAGGCCCTGAACGTTGTGGCGAATGATGTCCTGAATATCGTTGCTTGCTGACTTGGCGACCCGCTGCAGGGTGTCCGGCGACTGCTCTTGCAAGTACTGGATCAGGCTGTTCCCCGCGTGACCATCACTGTTGTCAGTTGTTAGGAACTCGGGGTTAAACATTCGCTTGTGATCTACATCACGGACTTGACCTTAACGCAAGCCATTGGCATCAACCGGCATCGCTGCTGTCGGTGATCCGTAACGGACCGAACCTCTGCATCGGCCAATACCGCCACACCGCCGTGCCCAGCACATTGCTCTCCGGTAGTGATCCCCAGAGGTGGGAATCGAGGCTGGCATTGCGGTTGTCCCCCATCACCCACAGCTGATCCGCCGGCACGGTGATCGGGGCCATCGCGTAGTTGATCGGTTCCTCCAACCAGGGTTCTGCAGCAGGTTCGCCGTTGCGGAACAGCCTGCCGTCGTGCACGTCCAGCTGATCGCCAGGCAGTCCCACCACCCGTTTGATCAACGCAGCGGAGGCGTCGTAGCCAGCGGCCACGAGCTGCTCGGGCGGGGCGAACACCACCACATCGCCCCGGTGCAGATGGCTGTGGCGGCTGCGGGCCAGGCGGGGCCTCACCTTCTCCACGAGGATGCGGTCCTGCAGCTGCAGGGTGGGCAGCATTGAGCCGGAGGGAATCCAGCGCGGTTCCACCACCAACCAGCGCAGCAGCAGCGCCAGCAGGGCCCAGAGAATCAGATTGCGCCAGAAGCCCTTGTTGTCATCTCCTGGAGTGGGTGTCGTGGGTTGGGTCATCGTTGACCGAAGATCACACCAGCCTGGCCTGCTGCACTGACCATCGCTCGCGCCAATTTGCAGGCCGCCCTCACGCTTCTTGAGGCTCTTTGTCTCCAGGGTCTGAAGCAGCTGGTGCTCTGCCCTGGCAGCCGTTCCGGCCCCCTGGCAACAGCGGCGGGCGTGCTGGCGTCCCAGGCGAAGCTGCAGCTGGTCACGGCCATCGACGAGCGCTCGGCCGCGTTTCTGGCCCTCGGCATGACCACCGCCCATGGTCGTGCCGTGGCAGTGGTCACCACCTCCGGCACTGCGGTGGCCAACCTGCTGCCCGCTGCGGTGGAGGCCGACCGCTCCTGTCAGCCCTTGCTGCTGCTCACGGCGGATCGCCCCGTCCGGCTCAAAAACTGCGGCGCCAACCAGACGGTGAATCAGGAATCCTTTCTGCTCGCGGCCTGCCGCTGGTTCGGCAGTGGTGCGGCAGAAGGCGTCCACACCCAGGCCAACGACGCCCTCAATGCCCTGGCGGTTCAGGCTTGGCAGCAAGCCCAGGGTGCAGGCACTGAGCCGCCGGGACCGGTTCACCTCAACCTGCCTTTCGAGGAGCCGCTGCACGCCAGCCTCCAACAGCAACAACAGCTGGTTTCAGGCGCACGTCCAACCGCGGATTGCTCAGAGCCTTCGCCCGAGATCGGGCCTGCACCTCGTCTCGATCCAGAGCGCCCGGGGGTGGTGATTGCGGGCCCCTGGCGTGGACTATCGCCCGCCTTGGAGGCCTATCAACAGGCGTTGCATCGATGGCTGAACCTCAGCGGTTGGCCTCTGCTGGCCGATCCTCTCGCTGCTCTTGCTCCCGATTGCCCCAACCGCATCGAGCACTGGGAGCTGCAGCTCGATCGGTTGAACCTGCCTGACGACGCTCAGGTGTTGCGGCTGGGACCGATGCCCGCCAGCCGGCATTTGGAGGCTTGGCTTCAGCGCCATAAGGGCCCCCAGCTGTTGATCACCGAAGGGGATTCAAGGCCGCTGGATCCGCTGCAGACGGCTAGCCAATGGTCGGGGGGCATGGCCGCCTTGATCGCTCAACAGCCTGGTCCTGAACAGGCGACCAAGCCCTCGGTTGGCACCGATGACCTCTCGCCGTGGCTCGAGGCCCAGCTGCCCTTGCGTGGCGCCGTCAATGAGCCGGCTCTGGCCTACTGGCTTCCCCAGCTTCTGCCGGAGCAGATGCCGGTGATGCTGGCTGCCAGTTCACCGGTGCGCGACTGGTTGACCTGGGGCGGGCCCGCCTGCGGCCGCCACCGTTGCTTCAGCTTCCGCGGGGCCTCGGGCATTGATGGCACCTTGTCGCTTGCCATGGGTCTGGCGGCGAACCTTGGTCCGTCGGCGCTGGTGACCGGTGATCTGGCCCTGCTGCACGACAGCAACGGCTGGCTGCATGCGTCGTCGTCTGCATCACCTCCGCCTCTGCTGGTGCTGCTGATCGACAATGGTGGCGGCGGAATTTTTCAGCAGCTGCCCATCGCCACGCCGGGCTTCGAATCGCTCTTCGCCATGCCCCAGCAGGTGCACCCCCTGGCCCTGGCCGCAGCCCATGGTGTGCCCGGACGCCAGGTGGCTTGTCTGGAGGATCTGCAGGAGGCTCTGGCCTGGGGCTTGTCGCAGCAACGCCCGGTGGTGTTGCGGTTGTGCAGCGACCGTGCTCGTGATGCCGCCCTGCGTCAGCAGTTGCGCACCGCTGCTCAGAATGAGCGCACTGAGCTCTGAACCCGATGAGTGACATGCGTCAGGTGCTCCCCGGTGCGCCAACCGCGCAATGGACACCGTGGGGCAGCTACCAGGACATCCTGGTGGACCGTTGCGCGGACGGCCTGGCGCGTGTGGCCATCAACCGCCCCGCCAAGCGCAACGCTTTTCGCCCGCAGACGGTGATGGAGCTCTGTGATGCCTTCACGCGCATCCGGGATGACCGTGACATCGGTGTGGTGCTGTTCACGGGGGTTGGTCCAGCCCCCGATGGTGGCTATGCCTTCTGTTCCGGCGGCGACCAGAGCGTTCGCGGCGATGGTGGTTACGTCGGCGAGGACGGCCTGCCGCGCTTGAACGTGCTCGATCTGCAGCGCATCATCCGCAGCCTGCCCAAGGTGGTGATTGGCCTGGTGGCCGGCTATGCCATGGGCGGCGGCCAGGTGTTGCATCTGCTCTGCGACCTCAGCCTTGCCGCCGACAACGCTGTGTTCGGCCAGACCGGCCCGAAGGTCGGCAGTTTTGACGGTGGCTTTGGTGCGGGCTACCTGGCGCGGGTGGTTGGCCAGCGCAAGGCTCGTGAAATCTGGTTCCTCTGCCGCCGTTATGGCGCCCAGGAGGCCCTGGAGATGGGGCTCGTGAATGCCGTGGTGCCGTTGGAGCAGCTCGAGGCGGAAGGGGTGCGTTGGGCCCGGGAGGTGCTGCAGCACAGCCCCACGGCCATCCGTTGCCTCAAGGCCGCCTTCAATGCCGAAACCGATGGCCTTGCCGGGCTTCAGGAGCTTGCCGGCAACGCCACGCATCTCTTTTATCGAACCGAAGAAGCTGTAGAAGGCCGCAATGCCTTCCTTGAGAAGCGGCCTCCGGACTTTTCTGAGACGGGCTGGTTACCCTGACGAGCATGTTGCCCTTGCCTCCCCCGGAACCGCTGGCCCTGCTGCAGGCGGCGGCTCAGGATTCCGTGACGGCAGGCCTGGCTTCACTGCCTCAGGATCTGCGGGGCAAAAGCAGTCGTCATGTGGTGATGCTGCGCGGCCGTCGCCGCGTGTTTCTGCTTGATCACGCCACCTTGCGCAACGCCTTCCCGGTGGCCGTCGGCATGCCCGGCTGGGAGACCCCCACCGGTCGCTTTGAAGTGCTGCAGAAGATTCCCAATCCTGTGTGGGTGCACCCGGTGAGTGGCGAGCGCGTTGAGGAGCAAGGGCCAGATAACCCCTTGGGCAGCCACTGGATCGCATTTCATCGCGACTGCCTCGGCCGTGATGCCCATGACGGCGAGGCTTGGATCACGATCAAGGGGTGCACCACCACAGGGTTCCACGGCACCCCCCACCGCTGGACGGTGGGACGGGCTGTCTCCCATGGCTGCGTGCGGCTCTACAACGAGGATGTGAGTGCCCTGTATCGCCAGGTGTCGCTTGGAACTCAGGTGACGGTTCTCCCCTGACGGAACAGATTCCTAAATTCCCCTTAAAGTCGCCGCGCCAACGCCGATCTGAGACATGCGCATCCTCTTCGCCGCAGCGGAATGCGCCCCGATGATCAAGGTTGGAGGGATGGGCGATGTCGTTGGCTCTTTGCCCCCGGCATTGGCCAAACTCGGCCACGACGTGCGCCTGATCATGCCGGGCTACGCCAAGCTCTGGAGTCGCCTCAACGTGCCGGCGGATCCGATCTGGCGGGCCCAGACCATGGGCACCGAATTCGCCGTCTATGAAACGAAGCATCCCACCAATGGGATGACGATCTACCTGGTGGGGCACCCCGTGTTCGACCCCGAGCGCATCTACGGCGGCGAGGACGAGGACTGGCGTTTCACCTTTTTCGCCAGCGCCGCTGCTGAATTCTCCTGGAACGTCTGGAAACCGCAGGTGCTGCACTGCCATGACTGGCACACCGGGATGATCCCGGTGTGGATGCACCAGGACCCCGACATCAGCACGGTGTTCACGATCCACAACCTCAAGTACCAGGGGCCCTGGCGCTGGAAGCTGGATCGGATGACCTGGTGCCCCTGGTACATGCAGGGCGATCACACCATGGCCGCAGCCCTGCTCTACGCCGATCGCGTCAACGCGGTGTCGCCCACCTACGCCCAGGAGATCCGCACCGCGGAATACGGCGAAAAGCTGGAGGGTCTGCTCAATTTCATCTCGGGCAAATTGCGCGGCATCCTCAACGGCATCGATCTGGAGGCCTGGGATCCAGCCACCGACCGCTCCCTGCCGGCGAATTTCAGCGCCGACGATCTTTCCGGTAAGGCGGTGTGCAAGAAGGTGCTCCAGGAGCGGATGGGGCTGGAGGTGCGTGAGGACGCCTTCGTTCTCGGCATGGTGAGTCGCCTTGTCGACCAGAAGGGAGTTGATCTGCTGCTGCAGGTTGCCGATCGCCTTTTGGCCTACACCGACACCCAGATCGTTGTGCTGGGAACCGGTGACCGTGGTTTGGAATCCGGGCTCTGGCAACTCGCATCGCGTCACCCGGGCAAGTGCGCCGTCTTCCTCACCTACGACGACGACCTCTCGCGGTTGATCTACGGCGGCAGCGATGCCTTCCTGATGCCCAGCCGGTTTGAGCCCTGTGGCATCAGCCAGCTCTATGCCATGCGCTACGGCTCGGTGCCGGTGGTCCGCAAGGTTGGTGGCCTGGTCGACACGGTCCCACCCCACATCCCCGTTGCCGACAGCGGCACGGGATTCTGCTTCGATCGCTTTGAGCCGGTCGACTTCTACACAGCCCTGGTGCGGGCCTGGGAGGCTTTCCGCCACCGCGACAGTTGGGTTGAGCTGCAGAAACGCGGCATGAATCAGGACTACAGCTGGGATCGTTCCGCGGTCGATTACGACCTCATGTACAAGGACGTTTGCGGCATCAAGGAGCCCACACCTGACGCTGCCCTGGTGGAACAGTTCTCCCAGGGTCAGGCTGCTGACCCCTCCCGTCCTGAGGGGCAGACTGAAGAGACCAGCGTCCCTGCTGAGGTGACCTCCGCCGGCCGCAACCCGCTGAACCGTCTCTTCGGTCGTCGATCCAGTTGAGTTTGAGCGAGCGCGCCCGATCCGACTCCCCCTCTGAGGCTCAATCTGAGTCCCTGGCAGGGGATCCATCGGGCAATCTTCCGGCTCCCTACGTCAGCCCCTGGCTGGAGTTCGGCCGCAACCTGCAGGCGATGGCCGCCGATGTTCGGCTTAGGGGCCAGGAACTCTGGCGTCGCAATCGGGAGGGAGAGCTGTCGGTTCCAGGCTTCTGGCCCCGGGATCTGGCCCCCAGCTTCTGGCCGCTGCTGCTGGTGTTGCTGCTTCTGCTGCCGCTGGCTGGGATCCGCTTCTGGCAGGACCATGCTCGCCTTGAACTGCGTCCGGAGCCGGTCGAGCTGCAGCGCACGTCTCCGCTTGAGCTTCCCGTGCCGGAGCTGATCCCAGCACCACAGCCCGTGGAAGAGGAGCTACCCCCCATTCCGGAAGCGATGGATGCTGAGCCGGCCGTGGAATCCTTTGAGCCGGAGCAGCCCCTCCAACCCCAACTCAGTTTCGATCCTCTTTTCGAGCTGTTTCAGGACACGGCCGTCCCCGAAGGACTGCTCCGCTCAGCCAAGCCTGTTCCGGAGCAGGACCGCTTGCTGTTGGAGTTGTCCGTTGACGTTTGGGCGCAGACGCCAATCGACCAGCGTCAGACCCTTGCCTCCAGTTGGCTTCAGTCAGCATTCGAGCTGGATTACGCCAGTCTTGAGTTGGTCAATCAACAGGGCGATCTGCTGGGGCGGTCGGCCCGGGTTGGGGGCGGCATGATCCTGTTCGACCTCGGGTTGGTGGGATGACCCTGACGCTGCGTCAGCTAATCGATGCCTGGGGGATACCCCAGGGCGGCAGGTTGGAACCCGATGCCTTGGTGGGACGGGTGTGCACCGACAGCCGTCAGCTTCAGGCGGGTGATTTTTTTGTCCCCCTGGTGGGTGAGCGTTTCGATGGCCATCACTTCCTCGAGCAACTGCCTGAACGCAAGGCCCAGGCAGCTGTGGTGAGCCGCAGCTGGGTTGAGCCGCTACCGCCGGAGCTGCTGCATTGGCGGGTGGACGACACACTGCTGACCTATCAACAGCTGGCCTTGCTGCATCGCCGCGCCCTGGGCAAGCCTCTGGTGGCAGTGACGGGCTCAGCCGGCAAAACCACGACCCGGGAGTTGATTCGAGCGGCCTTGGCACCCCTGGGTTCCATCGTCGCCAGTGAGGGCAACAACAACAACGATGTCGGTGTTCCGCTCACCGTTCTGGGTGCCACGGCAGCTGATGCGGCTTTGGTGATCGAGATGGGCATGCGCGGGCCTGGAGAGATCGAGCGTCTCTCCCGCTGCACGGAGCCTGATCTGGCGGTGATCACCAACATCGGCACAGCCCACATCGGGCGCCTCGGCAGCCGTGAAGCGATTGCAGCGGCCAAATGTGAAATCACCGCTGGGCTTCATCCGAACGGGGCCGTGGTGATTCCCGCCGGTGATCCCCTGCTGGAGTCAGCTTTGGCGGCGGTCTGGTCCGGCCGCGTGCTGCGCGTGCGCCTGGCTGACGATCCCGAGGCCGAATCCGATCTGATTGGAGCCATGGATGGGGATCAGTTGCAGATCGAGGCGGATCGTCTCCCGCTTCAGCTGGAGGGGCGTCACAACGCCCGCAACCTGCTCTTGGCCGTTGCTGTTGCCGATCAATTGGGCGTGTCTCGCAAGCAGTTGCAAGGCATGCAGGTGACCGTGCCGGGCGGACGCAACCGCCGCCTGCAGCAGGGTGGCTTGACGCTTCTCGATGAGACCTACAACGCCTCGCCTGAGGCTGTGTTGGCGGCCCTGGAGCTGTTGGCTGCCCAACCGGGGCGACGTTTTGCCGTGCTGGGCACGATGCTGGAGCTCGGGGAGCGCAGCCTGGAGCTGCATCGTCAGGTTGCTGAACGTGCTGTTCAGCTCGGCTTGGACGGCGTGGTGTTGGTGGATGGCGGCGCGGAGGGCAAGGTGATGGCTGAGGTGGCGTCATCCCTGCCCAAACTGCAGCTGGTGGCCAGCCCGGAAGATGCTGCAGCTCCCTTGGCAGCCTGGCTGGATGCTGGTGATGTTCTGCTGCTCAAGGCCAGCCGCGGCGTTGCCCTGGAACGCTTGATTCCGTTGTTGCCGCGCTTCTGAGCCAGCTGGTCGGAATGGGCTGGATCAGACCTTTCGTTGAGCCCAACCTTCCTTGGTCATCTGGCGGGCGCGTCCAATCGCCAGGGCGCCATCCGCCACATCCTTGGTGATGGTCGAGCCTGCTCCGATGGTGGCGCGTTCTCCGATGTTGACCGGAGCGACCAGCACGGAATTGGCCCCCGTTTTGCTGTTACTGCCGATCACGGTACGGTGCTTGTTCACGCCGTCGTAGTTGGCGGTGATCGTGCCTGCCCCCACGTTGACGGTCTCCCCGAGGGTGGCGTCGCCGATGTAGCTGAGGTGGTTCACCTTGGTGCCAGCCCCCAGCTGGCTTTTCTTCACCTCCACAAAGTTGCCGATGCGGCAGCCATCGCCGACATCGGCCGCCGGCCGGAGGTGAGCAAAGGGGCCGATGGCGACGTCGTTGCCGACGTTGGCCTCCCGCACCACCGAGTGCACCACACTGACGTTGGCTCCCAAAGAGGCATCTTCCACAAGGCTTCCGGGGCCGATCCGGCAGTTGTCGCCGATCACGCAGCGGCCGCGGAAATGGGTTTGCGGTTCGATCACCACATCGCGGCCGAAGCTGCAGCCTTCACTCAGGGTGCAACTTTCCGGATCAATGAAGGTGACCCCTTCATCCATCCAGTGGTGGCGCAACCGCTGCTGCAGCAGGGCTTCGCACTGGGCCAGTTGCCGACGGTTGTTGATGCCGTTCACCTCATCGGCATCGGCCACCTCCAGGTGCATGGCCTTTGGCAGCATCGCCACCGTGTCGGTGAGATACAGCTCCCCCTGATCGTTGTCCGTGCTGAGCTTTGGCAGAACGTTGGCCAGGGCACTCCAGTTGAAGCAATAGATCCCAGCGTTGGTGAGGTTGTTGTTGCGTTGCTCGTCCGTGCAATCGCGATGCTCAATGATGCCGCTCACCTGGCCGTTGGGATCGGCGAACACACGTCCATACCCGGTTGGATCCGCCAGCCGCGCCGTCAGCAGGGTGACATCGGCGCCGCTGGCCCGGTGCTGTTGCACGAGCGCGTCGATTGTTTCAGGTCTCAGCAGCGGCACATCGCCATTGAGCACGAGCAGTTCGCCGTCAAAGCCCTGCAGCGATGGGATCAGCTGTTGAACCGCATGGCCTGTGCCGTTCTGGGGCTGCTGCAGGACGAATTCCAGGCCGCCGAGCGGGGCCAGTTGCTGCTCCACCCGTTCGGCCTGATGACCAACGATCAGCAGGCGCCGTTCCGGTTGCAGGTTGCCGGCACTGGCGAGCACCCGTTCCACAAGGGTGGCTCCCGCCAGGGGTTGGAGCACTTTCGGGAGCGCGCTCTTCATGCGGGTGCCTTTTCCAGCGGCCAGAACGGCTACGGCGAGCATGCGGAGCGGGGGGAAGACGGGCGGAATCTACCGGGCTCAGGACGGACTGTCCTTGCGCCAGCGCCTTTGCCAGGCATTCGTGGCTTCGTAGCCGCATTGCTCTTGCTCAACACGACGGCGCTCAAGGATGACCTCGGCCGTGGCGTTGCCATAGGGATCGCGAAACGGCACGGCCGCCCGCGTCTGCAGGTGTTCCCACTCCATCGCCGAGAGGGGCCGCCAAACGGGTCCGTCCTGCGGACAGCCGGAGTCTGCGGGCGTGGCCAGGGTGCCGCTGCTCCACCCCACCCGCTCACCCGGGGCTGGCAGCAGGGAAAACAAGCTCAAGCCGGCTCGCTTCAGGCTGGCTCTCACTGCGGCGGAACGGCTGTAGGTGAGCAACCGTCCCTGTGGCGCCAAGCGATGCGCCAGGGCTCCCAGGAATTCCTCGCTCCACAGTTCCGGGCAGCGCTGGGGAGAGAAGGCGTCCAACAGCACCAGATCGAAGCGATCGGGCTCAGGAATCTCCCGGAGCATGGCTCGAGCATCACCCCAGAGCTGGATTCCTTGGTTGTTGGGCTCCTGCCAGCCGCCGTGGTCGCGAATGGCTTCAAGCCTCGCCAGCACAGGGGCGGACCAGAGGGATTGGAAGCTTGCTTGGTCCAAGGCTTGCTCCAGGGGGCGCCGGTCCAGCTCGAGCCCCCACCACTGCACGGCTGGCCCAGCCGCTGGCAAGGCCTCCAGCACAGCGGCCGTGTTGTAGCCGAGCCCCAGGCACACATCCAGGATCTTCAGGGCAGAGCCTTTGCCGAAGCGCTGCAGCTCCGCGGGCTGGACGAACTTCGCCCGGGCCTCATTCAGGGCCCCCGCCGAATTGTGAAAGGCCTCGCCGAAGTGATCGCTGTGCAGGCTGAAGCTGCCATCCGCCGTCGGATAGACGCTGAGCGCACCAAGCTCAGCAGCGGAGCCGTTCAAGTTCGTCCCAGAACGAGGGATACGACACTGCGGCGGCTTCGCTTCTCGCCAGGCTGGAGTTGCCGTCGGCGAGCATCGCGGCAACGCCGAGGCTCATCGCCACCCGGTGATCGGTTTCGCTGTCGAGCACGGCTCCCTTCAGCGGGCGACCACCGCGGATGGTCATGCCGTCTTCGTGTTCATCAATGTCGGCCCCCATGGCTTTGAGCTGGCGGGCCATCACGGCCAGTCGATCGGTTTCCTTCACCCGCAGTTCAGAGGCTCCGCTGATCCGACTCTCGCCCTCGCAGAAACAGGCGGCGACGCTGAGGATCGGCACTTCATCCACGAGGCGGGGCATGATCTCCTCGCCGAAGTGGAAAGGCTTTAAGGGACCGTGGGTCACCCGCAGATCGCCCACCGGTTCGCCCGCCACATCGCGGGGGTTGAGCACTTCGATCCGGGCTCCCATCTGCTCCAGCACCTCGAGGATTCCTGTGCGTGTTGGGTTGAGCCCCACGTTCTCGATGGTGAGATCGGCTCCTGGAATCAAGGCTCCAGCCACAAGCCAGAAGGCCGCCGAGCTGATGTCACCGGGGACCACCACGTTCTGGCCCTGCAGGGTGGCGCCGGGACGCACGCTGATGTGCCGTCCCATTTCGCCGCCAACGGTGAGATCGGCGCCGAAGGCCTTCAGCATCCGCTCGCTGTGATCACGGGACTGGGCCGGTTCGATCACCGTGGTCGGGCTCTCGGCCGTGAGCGCAGCCAGGAGCAGGGCTGATTTCACCTGAGCACTGGCCACGGGCGTACCGATCACCGTTCCTTTCAGCTGGCGCCCCTGCACCGCCAGCGGCGCCAGGTTGCCGCCATCACGGCCACGCACTTCCGCACCCATTGAGGCCAACGGTTGGCCCACCCGACGCATCGGGCGACGGCGCAGGGAGGCGTCGCCATCCAGCACGAAATGGCGACCGTCGCGGCCCGCCAGCAGGCCCAGCATCAAACGCATCGTGGTGCCGGAATTGCCGCAGTCGAGCACTTCTGCCGGCTCCTGCAATCCATCCAGGCCCACACCTTCAACGGTGACGATGCCGCCATCGGTGATCGGGCTGATGCTGACGCCCATGGCCCGCAGGCAGGCGGCCGTACTCAGGGGGTCTTCGGCGGGGAGAAGTCCATCGATTGTGGTGGTGCCTTCGGCGATGGCGCCGAACAGCAGGGATCTGTGGGAGATCGATTTATCGCCCGGGACCTTCACCCGTCCCTGCAGGCTTCCTCCGGCCTTGAGCTCGCGGGGGTGGTCGGATTGGCCTGTGCCGCTCAAGGTCGCAACGTCGTTGGGCTGATCCTATTGGCCTGTCTTCAGGCCCTGAATCAGGCGGTCGAGGGCATAGCCGAACAGGCTGGGGTCGGGGTCGTCGCTGCCGAGGTCCTCCAGACCCAGCTCGGCCCAGCGGTCGCTGACCCGTTGTTCCAGATCAGCCGGACGGCTGAGGGGTTCCCCCCATTCGTGATTCTTCTCCGGTCCCACCTTGGTGGTGGCATCGATGGCCAGTCGTCCCCCCAGGCCCAGCTGTTCGCTGGCGAAGTCCAGGGTGTCGAAGGGTGTGTTCTCCAGGGTGAACAGGTCGCGCTGGGGATCCACCTGAGCTGCGATGGCCCACACCACCTGGCGCGGGTCGCGCACATTGATGTGGCTGTCGACCACCACCACAAATTTGGTGTAGGTGAATTGCGGCAGGGCACTCCAGAAGGCCATGGCCGCCCGCTTGGCCTGCCCCGGATAGGCCTTGTCGATCGAGATCACCGCCAGCTTGTAGCTCAGCGCTTCCATCGGCAGGAAGAAGTCGGTGATTTCCGGAATCTGCTGCCGCAGGATCGGCGTGTAGATCCGGTTCAGCGCGATGGCCAACATCGCTTCTTCCTTGGGCGGGCGACCGCTGAAGGTGGTGAGAAACACCGGGTCCCGCCGTTGGGTCATGCAGTGGAAGCGCACCAGAGGTGAGTCCTCCACACCGCCGTAGAACCCCATGTGATCCCCGAAGGGACCATCCGGCAGCACCTCTCCCGGCGTGATCGTTCCCTCCAGCACCACCTCGCTGTGGCTGGGCACCTGCAGGTCGATGGTTTTGCAGGGGGCCAGACGAACCCCCTCTCCGGCATAGATGCCTGCGAACAGCCATTCACTCAGCTGCACCGGGATCGGTGTGGCTGCAGCCATCACCAACAGCGGATGCACGCCGATGGCCACCGCCACCTCCAGCTTCTTGCCCATGGCGGCGGCTTTGCGCAGGTGGCGGGCGCCGCCGCGAACGCTCAGCCAGTGCACGGTCATCGTGTTCACCGACTGCTTCTGAAGCCGGTAGACGCCCACGTTGGGGACCCCGGTTTCGGGATCTTTGGTGATCACCAGCCCAAGCGTGATCACCCCCCCGGCATCGCCGGGCCAGGGCCGGATCAGGGGAATGTTGTCGAGATTGACCTCATCGCTGCGGAACACCTGCTGCCGGCAGGGGGGTGTGAGGTCCCGATCGGGTTTGGCCTTGACCAGGTCCCAGAAGACCCGGGCGAATTGTTTGGTTTCCTGCAGGCCCTTGGGCGGTCGGGGTTGTTGAAGCAGGGCCAGCCGAGACCCCAGCTCCTCCAGCTGCTCTGCCCGTTCGAGGCCCATGCTCCACACCACCCGCTCCACGGTGCCGAGGGTGTTGACGGCCACCGGCATCGAGGAGCCGATCACGTTCTCGAACAGAAGGGCGGGCCCCCCCTGGCTCAGCACCCGGTCGGCGATGGCGGCGAGCTCGAGGTCGGGATCCACCGGAGCCGTGATCCGTCGCAGCTGGCCCCGGTCCTCAAGCAGCTTGAGAAAGCCCCGCAGATCTCGGGTGGCCGGACCGGATTGGAACAGGGCCATGGGATGACGGTCTCGGCGCAAGCGGTCTCGGTACTGTGTCGCACGCCGGTGTTCAGCGTGGCCATGCAGATCTCCTACTTCCATGTGCCGGCAGAGATGCCGCAGGACCTTCGCCCCGATGCGGCGGTGGTGATTGACGTGCTGCGGGCCACCACCACCATTGCCTGGGCGCTGCACAACGGTGCTGAGGCAGTGCAGGCCTTCGCCAGCCTTGACGATCTGCGGGCGGCGGCAGACGCGTGGCCCGCAGATGTCCGGCTGCTGTTGGGTGAACGCGGGGGGAAGATGCTCGAGGGATTTGACCTGGGCAATTCACCTGTTGCTGTGACGCCGGAGCAGGTGGGTGGCAAGCGTCTGTTCATGAGCACCACCAACGGCACCCGGGCTTTGGATCGTGTGCGCGCGGTTCCCCTGCTGTTGACGGCCGCCTTGCCGAACCGTGATGCCGTGGCCCAGCGTTTGCTGGCCAAGCAACCCAGCCATCTGGCGATCGTCGGCAGCGGTTGGGAGGGGGCTTATTCCCTGGAGGATTCACTGGCTGCTGGCGCCTTGGGCCATCGCTTGCTGGAGCTGGATCCCACCGGGAGCAGTGCTGCCAACGACGAACTCACGGCGGCCGTTTCCCTCTGGCGTCAGTGGCAATCCGATCCTGAGGCCTGTCTGCGCACGGCGACCCACGGTCAGCGCTTGATTCGCCTGGGCGATCACGACGCGGATTTCCGTTGCTGTGCAGGCCTTGATCAGCTGAGTGTCGTTCCGACACAGGTCGAACCCGGGGTGCTTCGGGCGGCCTGAACCTCAGTAAAATCGGCTGATCTGATCGATTCAAGTGAGCGACTTCCTGGCGGCTGCTGTCCAGCTGACGAGCGGTCAGGATCCGGAGCTCAACTTCACCGCGGCTGAAGAACAGATCGATCTGGCTGCACGCCGTGGAGCTGAACTGATCGGTCTGCCGGAGAATTTCGCCTTCATGGGTGAAGACAGCCGGCGCCTGGAGCTGGCCCCAACCCTGGCTGAGCAGTGCAGTCGCTTTCTGGTGACCATGGCGCGCCGCTACCAGGTGGCGCTTCTGGGCGGAGGCTTTCCCGTGCCGGTGGGTGATGGATCACGCACACTCAACCGCGCCGAACTTGTTGACCGCGACGGCATGCTTCTGGGCCGTTACGACAAGATCCATCTGTTTGATGTCGACCTGCCGGACGGCAACACCTACCGCGAGTCGGCAACCGTGAACCCAGGGCGTGATTTGCCTCCGGTTGTTGAGATTCCCGGACTCTGCAAGGTGGGGCTGTCCATTTGCTACGACGTGCGGTTTCCTGAGCTCTATCGCCATCTCGTCGGTGCCGGCGCAGACCTGCTGATGATTCCTGCGGCATTCACAGCCTTCACCGGAAAGGACCACTGGCAGGTTCTTCTTCAGGCCAGGGCCATTGAGAACACGGCCTATGTGGTTGCTCCGGCGCAGACGGGAGTCCACCACGGCCGCCGACAGAGCCACGGACACGCTCTGGTGATTGATCCCTGGGGAACGGTCCTTGCCGATGCGGGTGTCCAGGCGGGAGCTGCCATTGCTCCGGTGAACACCAATCACCTCGGTCATGTTCGGGGTCAGATGCCGAGCCTTCGGCACCGTCAGCCCGCCCTGTTCTGAGCGCAATGGCTCCAGCGTCGTCCCGACGGCTGGCCTGGCTTCTGGCCGCAGCCCTGCAGTGCACTGCCTTCACCCAGGCGTTGCCCGCCCGGGCCGCCAGTGCCCTTGCGGCCTGGGCTTTCACCGAGGAGGGTGTCCTCAAGCTGCGAACGAGCCGGAACGCTCGCTTGGAAGCCTTTTTTCAGGCGGCCAGTGATGGCCGCGGCACCCGGGTCTGGATTGACTTCCCCGGCGAGCTGAGGTTTCCCCGCCGCTTGGCCGGTCGAGGTGCCGTCCGTGAGATCAGGCTGGGCAAGCCCCGCGCCGGGGCCACCCGTCTGGTGGTGGAATTCCGTCCGGACGTGGATCTCAACCCCAACGATCTGCGTCTTCGTGGAACCGCCCCGGACCGCTGGGAACTGGTCTTCACCGGCCTGCCCACCCGCGGGTTGGATGATTTCGGTGAAGGCGATCTCAGCGGCCGTGCCACGGCCTGGATGCCGCCGGGAGGCTTCCGTCCCAGCCGGACGCCGGTGGATCCCTCCGGGCTTCCGACGGTGACCCGCAACAAATATCGCGTTGTGATCGATCCCGGTCACGGTGGCCCTGACCTCGGGGCCATCGGTATCGGCGGTTTGCGAGAAACCAACGTGGTTCTGGATGTGTCGCTGCAGGTGGCGGACCTGCTCAAGGCCCGTGGCGTCGATGTTCAGCTGACCCGCACACGGGAGGTGGATGTGGACCTGCCGCCGCGGGTGTCCTTGGCGAATCGAACCGGGGCAACCGCCTTTGTGAGCATCCATGCCAATGCCCTGAGCATGAACCGTCCGGATGTGAACGGGATCGAGACCTTCTTCTTCTCCGATCCCCGTTCCGGACGCCTGGCCTCCTACCTGCAGCAGCAGATGATGGATGTCTCTCCCGGAACACCAAATCGCGGTGTCAGGCGAGGTCGATTCTTTGTGATCCGTCGCACCACCATGCCTTCGGCCCTGGTGGAGATGGGATTTGTCACCGGGGCGATTGATGCGCCGCGTCTGGCAAACGCCGACCATCGCCGCCGGTTGGCCTTGGCCCTGGCGGCCGGCATCCTCAATTACCTGAAGCAGGAGGTGAGATGACGCTGCAACTGCTGGGGTTCTTCGACAGCGGCCTGGGTGGCCTGACGGTTCTCCGCCGGGTGCTCGAACGCCATGGACCGGTGCCCTGCGTTTACCTCGGTGACACGGCACGGGTTCCCTACGGCAACCGTCAACCGGATGACATCCGGCGCATTGCCGCAGAAGTGGTGGGTTGGTTGCGGGACCAGCACGTGACCACGGTGGTGATGGCCTGCAACACCACCAACGCCTTGGCCAGGGATGTGGCCGAGGGGCAGGCCGGGGCACCCGTCATCGGCCTGATTGGTGCCGCAGCGGCGATGGTCGAAACCCGCCGCGTTGGTGTGTTGGCCACACCGGCCACTGTGGCCTCCTCGGCCTACCGGGCCAGCATCGAAGCCCTTCACCCCGGGTCGGTGGTGATTGAACAGGCTTGCCCAGCGTTCGTTCCGCTGATCGAAGCCGGCGACATGAACAGTGAAGACCTGCGCCGCTCGGCCCAGGCTTATCTCGACCCCCTGCTGGCCGCTTCGGTGGAGACGATCGTGCTGGGTTGCACCCATTACCCCTTGCTGGTGCCCCTGTTGCGGCAACTGCTGCCGGAGTCGGTTCAGATCATTGACCCGGCCATTGGCGTGGCCCGTCAATTGGACGCCGTTTTGGGACCACCGCCGCGGATCTCCGCGATCCCAAGCCCGTTTTCCCTGGAGAGCTGCCGCTTCTGTGTCACCGCTGACCCCGATGGCTTCGCGATGCGCGCCACCCCCTGGCTGGGCCAGCGGCCTTCCGTCAGCCTCGAGCTCCTGCAGGACTGAGCGTGGGGCCACTAGGATCGCGGCGCCGAGGGGAGTCATGAGCACCGTTACCGAGCTACTCCAACCGGTAGAGACAGATCTTGAAACCCTGCTCGGAGACCTGCGCAGCCTGATCGGAGCAGGTCACCCCATTCTTCAGGCTGCTGCGGAACACCTGTTCAGCGCCGGTGGCAAACGGTTGCGCCCGGGCATTGTTCTGTTGCTGTCCCGGGCCCTCGCCGCACAGGGAGAGCTTTCGCCCCGCCACCGCCGCCTGGCCGAGATCACAGAGATGATCCACACGGCCTCGCTCGTTCACGACGATGTGGTGGATGAGGCGTCGACCCGGCGCGGTGTGGACACGGTCCACAGCCGCTTTGATGCTCGCGTCGCTGTGCTTGCTGGCGACTTCCTTTTCGCCCAGGCCAGCTGGCACCTCGCCAACCTCGATGACCTCGATGTGGTGAAGTTGCTCAGCCGCGTGATCATGGACCTCGCGGATGGGGAGGTGAAGCAGGGGCTTTACCGCTTCGACACCGCCCAAACCTTTGAGACTTACCTCGAAAAGAGCTACTGCAAAACGGCATCTCTGATTGCCAACAGCTGCCGTGCTGCAGGTGTGCTCAGCGGTTGCTCGCCGACCCAGCTCGACAGCCTCTACCAATTCGGCCGCCAGCTGGGTCTGGCCTTCCAGGTGGTGGATGACATCCTCGATTTCACCGGAAACGACCAGCAGCTCGGCAAGCCCGCAGCCAGTGATCTCGCCAGCGGGTACCTCACCGCACCCACCTTCTATGCCCTTGAGGAGCACCCATCGCTGCAGCCGTTGATCGATCGCCAGTTCTCCGAGCCCGGTGACCTGGACAAGGCACTGGAGATGGTGCGGGCCTCCAAGGCGATTGAACGCACCCGTGAGCTGGCGGAAACCTTTGCCCGCGAATCCCGTGAATCAATCGCCTGGCTGCCTGAATCTGCGGCGCAACGCGCCTTGATGGAACTGCCGGACTTCGTTCTCAGCCGTCTGTACTGAGCGGATACCTCAAGACAACAGCCTCAACACAACAGCCAGGCTGTTGATCGAACAGGGGTTGGTGTTCAGGTTGGCTTGGTCTGATCCCTTGGGGTTCACCAGCCAGACCTGACACCCAGCGCCATGGGCCGATTGGCTGCCGGCCTGGGAATCCTCCAGGGCCCAGCAGTTGCTTGGATTGAGCCCCAACCGGTGGGCAGCAAGGCGAAAGGGTGCGGGGTCGGGTTTGCCCGCGTCGAGCTCGGGATCGTCGCCGTAGACCCGTTCCTGGATCAGCTCGAGCCAGGAATGGGGGGCTGCTTTGAATGCAACGGCCTCGCTGCTGCTGCTGGTGACCAGTGCCATGGGGATGCCCCGGTTGTGGCAATGCGCCACCAGCTCCTGCGCGGCAGGCATCGGGGCAGCATCCGGAAGCAGGGCACGCACGATCGGCTGCTGCACCGCCAACAGGGCATCCGCGCCCACCGGTTTCGCCAGCCATGCATCCACCTGGGCCGCACAGTCGAGCCGGCGACGGCCCTTCAGCTGCATCAACTGGGCCTCGCTCAGCTGGGTGCCGAAGTGGGCCGCGGCTTCCCACCAGCCCCGGCCATGCAGCGGCTCGGTGTCGAGCAGAAGCCCATCCAGATCGAACAGGCAAGCGGCAGGTGGCAGTTTCATCCCGGGATGGCGATGCCCAGCTCAATCCTTTCGCATCGACTGCATTATCGTCCGACGGATTGATACGGGACCTGGATCAAGCGGGGTCCTGCTCCTTACCCTTCCAGGAGAAGCACTGCGCAGTCTGCTGTGACCGACGCCAACACCACCATCGAAAGCGTGCTGCAGGAGCAGCGGGTGTTCGAGCCGCCAGCAGACACCTCCGCCAAAGCGCGCATCGGCAGCCTCGAGGCCTACGGGGCCATGGCCGATGCCGCCAAAAACGATCCTGATGCGTTCTGGGGTGAGGCCGCCCGTCGAGAACTGCATTGGTTCGAGCCCTTCCACACCGTGCTCGATTGGTCGAATCCTCCGTTCGCGCGCTGGTTTGAGGGCGGCACCACGAACCTCTCCTACAACTGCCTGGACCGTCATCTCGATGGACCAACGGCGCAGAAGACAGCGTTGATCTGGGAAGGAGAACCGGGGGATGTGCGCCGGTTCACTTACCGGGAACTGCATGCCGAGGTGTGCAAAGCCGCCAATGGCCTCAAGGCCATGGGCATCGGCAAGGGTGACCTTGTGGCGCTCTACATGCCGATGGTGCCTGAGGCGGCGATCGCCATGCTCGCCTGCGCGCGCATCGGTGCACCCCATTCAGTGGTGTTCGGCGGCTTTTCCGCCGAGGCCCTGAGGGACCGTCTCAACGATGGTGCAGTGAAAGCGGTGATCACCGCTGATGGCGGCTTCCGCAAGGACAAGCCGGTGTCTCTCAAGCCTGCGGTGGATGCGGCGCTGGCCAATGGCGCTTGCCCCTCGGTGACCGGCGTGCTTGTGGTGCAGCGCACCAAGCAGGACGTTGAGATGGTTTCCGGTCGTGATCAGTGGTGGCATGACCTGGTGGAGGGTCAGAGTGCCGACTGCCCCGCTGAGCCGATGGCCAGCGAGGACCGCCTGTTCGTGCTCTACACCTCCGGCTCCACCGGCAAGCCCAAGGGCGTTGTTCACACCACCGCCGGCTACAACCTCTGGGCCCACCTCACCTTCCAGTGGATCTTCGACATCCGGGATGAGGATGTCTTCTGGTGTACGGCCGATGTGGGTTGGATCACCGGCCACAGCTACATCGTCTATGGCCCCTTGTCGAACGGTGCCACGACCGTGATGTACGAGGGTGCGCCGCGACCGTCCAAGCCCGGTGCCTTCTGGGAGTTGATCCAGAAACACAAGATCTCGATCTTCTACACGGCTCCCACCGCAATCCGGGCGTTCATGAAGAGCGGGCGCTCCGTCCCGGATCAGTTCGACATGAGCAGCCTCCGCCTGCTTGGCACTGTTGGCGAACCGATCAATCCGGAGGCCTGGATGTGGTATCGCGACGTGATTGGAGGCAACCGCTGCCCGATCGTCGACACCTGGTGGCAGACCGAAACCGGCGGGGTGATGATCAGCCCCCTGCCGGGGGCAACGCCCACCAAGCCCGGCTCCGCCACCCTGCCCCTGCCCGGCATTCAGGCCGACATCATCGATGCGGAAGGCAACAGCTGCGGTGCCAATGAAGGCGGGTACCTGGCGGTGCGTGCCCCCTGGCCGGGAATGATGCGCACCGTGCATGGCAACCCCCAACGCTTCCGCGAAAGCTATTGGGAGCACATCCGTCCTGCCGATGGGTCTTACCTCTATTTCGCGGGGGATGGTGCTAGGCGGGATGCCGATGGCTACTTCTGGGTGATGGGTCGCGTCGATGACGTGATCAATGTCTCAGGCCACCGTCTCGGCACGATGGAAATTGAATCAGCCCTGGTGAGTCACCCCGCGGTGGCGGAGGCGGCCGTCGTGGGTCGGCCCGACGACCTCAAGGGCGAAGGCATCGTGGCTTTCGTCACCCTGGAGGCGGGCCGCGAGGGCGATGACGCCCTGGTGAAGGAGTTGCGCGCCCACGTGGGAACGGAAATCGGTCCGATTGCCCGGCCGGATGAGATCCGTTGCAGTGATGCTCTGCCCAAGACCCGCAGCGGCAAGATCATGCGCCGGATCCTGCGGGCCCTGGCGGCGGGTCAGGAGGTGAGTGGCGACACCAGCACCCTGGAAGATCGCTCCGTGCTGGATCGCCTCAGGGCCTGATCGCCTGGCCGATGGTTCGGCTCAGCTGACGGATGACCGCCACCCGTCTGGGGTCATCCGCCCAGTCTCCGAGAAAGCTGCGCCGCAGCCCTGCACTGGCCGGGGTGAGGTGATCACCGGGCAGCTCCAGGGTTGAGCTGGCGTCGGAAGCACGTTCTCGCAGGGCCTGGATCAGATCGCCGCTTTGATCAAGTTCATCGCGCCCGAAGCGCACCACCAGGTTCCGCTCCTGTTGGTAGTGGCGGCTGATCAAGCGAAGCGTTTCAGCTGGGCTTGGGCTGAACTCGGTTTCCACCCCGAGCCTTGGTGCCAGTTCCCCCAGGAGGGGAATCGAGCGATCGGCGTTGAAGTTGTTGAAGCTCAGGGCCACCAGAGCCCTGCTGCCCCGACCCCCATCGGGGGCCAGCAGGTGAAGCTTGCATCCCAGGCTGTGGCCAAGCCGCAGCGGAGCCCCAAAGGTTCCGCAGCGCTCCTCAAGTTGGCGACGCGCAGAGCGGAAGGCACTCCAGGCATCGCGGGCCTGACGTTGATGATCGAACCCGGGCACATAGGCCCAGGCATGCACCGCCAACCCATCCGCCGCCAGCTCTTCCAGCAGCCTGCGGTAGCTGATCTGGGGGGTGGCCGCCAGATAGCTGCCGCCGATGAATTCGATCAATCCCGTGGGTTCGGCCGGCCGCAGTTGCCAGATCGCACCCAGCTGACGCCAGTTGGCCATGCTCAACCGCGCAGTTGATTCAGCACTTGCTGTGCTTCACGCACGTGGGCCGGGCCATCCAGGAGGTTGCTGAAGGTGTGACGGATCACCCCCTCGCCATTAACGATGTAAGTAACACGACCGGGCAGCAGGCCAAGGGCTTTGGGCACACCCATCTCGCGGCGCAGGGCGTTGTTGCGGTCGCACAGCAGCGGAAACGTGAGGTTGTGGCGGCTGGCGAAACGGCGGTGGCTGACGGCGTCATCACCGCTGATGCCCCAGACCTCTGCATCGAGGGCAGCAAAGCTCTCTGCGTTGTCGCGGAAGCTGCAGGCTTCAGCTGTGCAGCCAGGTGTGTCGTCCTTGGGATAGAAGAACAGCACCAGCCAGCGGCCCTGCACCGAAGCGGGAGTGCGAAGGTCGCCGTTCTGATCCTCCAGGCTGAAGGAGGGGAGCCGGTCGCCGATCCCGAGGGCCATTCGATTGAAATGAAGGGATTGAACCCTAGGCAGCAGGCACCTTGCCCGGGGCGGGAGAATCAGGGGCGGGAGGAGTCACTGCGCCATGCCTGAACAGCTCGATTTGCTTGCGGGATTTTCAAGGCCTCAGGCGGAGCCCCAAACAGCGGCAATGCCGATGCCTGCTCCTCCAGCCGCTGAACCCGAGGCCAAGGCTGATCAGCCCGAGGACGCGCCAAAGGCCTCACCCACCACCCTGCTGATCATCGACACTGAAACCTCCGGTCTGGATCCGCAGCAGGACCAATGCCTGGAGGTGGGCTGCATTTTGTTTGATGTGCCGAGTCGTTCGGTGCTGGCCCAGCAATCTTTCCTCCTGCCGGTGGACTCCAACGCGGCAGAGGCGATCAACCGGATCCCCGCCGCCGTCACCCGCAGGCCCCAGCCCTGGCGGGAGGCGCTGGTGTGGTTTGAGCATCTGCTTGAAGCTGCCGATCTGCTGGTGGCCCACAACGCGGCCTTCGATCGCCAGTGGTTCGGTCTCGGCGTTGTGCCGGCCACCGCAACGCCGTGGCTGTGCACCATGGAAGACATCCGCTGGCCGGCGGAGCGTCAGCTGCGTTCGCGGCCGTCGGTGCGGGACCTGGCCCTGGCCTACGGCGTCCCGGTCTGGGCGGCCCACCGCGCCCTCAGCGATTGCATCTACATCGCGGAAGTCTTCGCCCGCTGCGACGACCTGGAGCAGCTGTTGGAGCGGGGCCTGGAACCCCGCCAGTTGATGCGTGCCCGGGTGTCGTTCGACGAACGCCACCTCGCCAAAGCAGCGGGTTTCCGTTGGAACGATCCGATCAAGGGGGCCTGGACCCGTCGTTTGAGCGATCGTGAGGTGGCAGAGCTGGAGTTTCCGGTCGCCCCCGTTGAGCTCGAAGCCGATCGCCTCAGCGCCTGAGCCTGCGCATTTGCTTCAGCACTCCGAAGCGTCTGGGTGATTTTGCAGAGAGTGCTGCTGAACGCAGCAGGCTGAATCCATGACGGCTTTTCTGCATCCCCACCAACGCCCCGTCCGCTCCCGCCTGCGTCAGTGGCAGCAGGTGCGCACCTGGGCGCGTTTGATCCGTGAAGCTGAAGCGCTCTGGCATGTGGATGTGCGTGCCCTGCGACGCATGGGGGCGGATGAACTCAGCCAGTTGATTGAGGAGGTTCCCGCTCCCCACCGCAAACGGGTGAACCGCTGGCTGCGCTGTTATGCGGTGGCAACACGGCTCACCGTCGCCTCCACCTTCGTGCCCACCGTGTAGGCCACCTCTGAGCCTGGCTTAACGACGCGGGAGGATGGAGCAAATCACTCAAACGGTTTTGGCACATCGTTCCCTGGTTGTTTTAAGCCTGAGCGTTCTCGCTGTTGGCCTCGCCGCCTGTGGCGGCAGTTCCAGTGTGTCCAGCCTCAATGCGGCGGGGGCCTCCTTCCCCGCCAAGGTGTACCAGAGCTGGTTCGCCGAGCTCGCCGGCTCCGGCGGAATCAAGGTGAACTACCAGGCGGTGGGTTCCGGTTCCGGCCGCAAAGCCTTCATCGATGGCACCGTGGATTTCGCCGCTTCGGACGACCCGATCAAGGAGGCTGACCGCAAGCAGGTGAGCCAGGGGGTGGTTCAGATCCCGATGGTGGGGGGAACGATCGCCTTCGGTTACAACAAACCGGGTTGCGAGCTTCAGCTCACCCAGCAACAGGCTGTGGAGGTGGCCATCGGCCGCATCAGGGATTGGAAGGAGCTCGGCTGTGAAGCGGGCACGATCACCTGGGTGCACCGCTCGGACGGTTCCGGCACCACCAAGGCCTTCACCAACTCGCTGCAGACCTTTTCAACGGATTGGACCCTCGGCAGCGGTAAATCGGTGAAATGGCCGGTGGGCGTGGGTGCCAAGGGCAACTCGGGCGTTGCCGGGGTGATCGACAACCGGGTCGGCGCGATCGGCTATGTGAACCAGTCGTACATCAAGGGGAATGTGCAGGCTGCTGCGCTGCAGAACAAATCCGGGGAATTCCTCAAGCCCTCCGTGGAGGCTGGTGCCAAAGCCCTCAACGGCATTGAGCTTGATCAGTACCTAGCGGGCAGCAACCCCAACCCCTCCGCTGCCGGTGCCTACCCCATCGCAACACTCACCTGGGTGTTGGCTTACGCCGAGGGCAATGGCGCCAAGGCTGAAGCTGTGAGGAACGTCTTCAACTACATGCTGGACGACTCCACCCAGGAGGGTGCTGCGGCCCTGGGCTTTGTGCCTCTCCGGGGCAGCATCCTTGAAAAATCCCGCAGTGCGGTGGCAGGCATTCAGCCTTGAATGCGAACCCTTGATTGGGTGAATGACATGCCCCGGTTTGGATGGCCAAGCCGGGGTTTTTTGATGGTTTTTGAAGGATATCCATGAGCTTTAACCGTTGTTAACGGGGCTTTAACGACACTCTGTTGGGCCTCCGATTAGGTGTGAATTGCAACAGTCCTCTTTCTGGTTGTGACTCGTTTCGCCCAAAAGGCTCTCCTCCTTTCCTCCGTTCTGGCCCTTGGCGCCAGCATGTCGGCTTCTGCCGCTGAACGGCTCAATGGCGCAGGTGCCTCTTTCCCCGCCAAGATCTATCAGCGTTGGTTCGCCGACCTGGCCAAGGCAGGTGGCCCTCAGGTCAACTACCAGGCGGTGGGTTCCGGTTCCGGCCGTAAAGCCTTCATCGACCAGACCGTGAACTTCGGTGCATCGGATGATCCGATGAAGAAGAAGGACATGGCCAAGGTCACCCGTGGTGTGGTTCAGATCCCGATGGTGGGTGGCACCATCGCCTTCGGCTACAACAAGCCCGGTTGCAACCTGAAGCTCACCCAGGAGCAGGCCGTTCAGGTCGCTATGGGCATGATCAAGGACTGGAAGGAGCTCGGCTGCAAGCCCGGCACCCTCACCTGGGTGCACCGTTCCGATGGCTCTGGCACCACCAAGGCCTTCACCAACTCCATGCAGGCCTTCTCCAAGACCTGGACCCTCGGCACTGGTAAGTCTGTGAAGTGGCCCGCAGGAGTTGGCGCCAAGGGCAACTCCGGTGTGGCTGGCCTGATCCAGAACCGTGAAGGCGCGATCGGTTATGTGAACCAGTCGTACATCAAGGGCAAGGTGGTTGCCGCCGCTCTCCAGAACAAGTCCGGTGAGTTCCTCAAGCCCTCTGTGGCTGCGGGTGCCAAGGCCCTCAATGGCATCAGCCTGGACAAGGACCTGGCTGGCAAGAACCCCAACCCCACCGCCAAGGGCGCTTACCCCATCGCAACCCTCACCTGGGTTCTGGCGTACAAAACCGGCAACGGAGACAACGCCAAGGTGGTTCAGGACGCCTTCAACTACATGCTGAGCGACGCTGCTCAGAACAAGGCTCCTTCCCTGGGCTTCGTTCCCCTCAAGGGCGACATCCTGGCCAAGTCCAAGGCCGCTGTGAACAAGATCGGCAAGTGATCTTGGCTTGAATTGGTTTTGAAAACCAGTCATCAAAGGGGCCCCTCGGGGCCCTTTTTTGATGGGCTGAATGATTCAAATTGCGATCAGTGTTAGAGCCTTCTTAACCGAATCTCCCCCGAATCTCTCCCAGCTCTTTGTTGGGGATCGATGTTGTCCTCAATACAGTTTTTCTGGATTCACGGGATTCCAAATGCTTGCCACTCCGTCGGCTGATCTGAGTTCAACAGCGCTGGGCTTCAAGGCGTTTCTTGAAAGCAGCTACGACAATCGCAATGTTGTTCATGTCACCGCGGGAAGTTTCGTTCCTCTGCTGAAGAACAGTGTTTGGTTTGTGGTGCGCGGCATGGTGAAGCTCGGGGCGCTGTCGGTGCATGGCGACGAGCTGGTGCTTGGCCTGGTGGGTCCCAATGAACCCTTCGGTGCCGCATTCACCAATGTGGAGGCCTATGAGGCTGTAGCGCTCACCGATTGCGATCTGCTCTGCTGCAATCTGGCGGAGCTGGAGCAGTCTCCTCAGTTGGCGCTTGGTTTGGCCAAGGCCATGGCCGCCCGCTACCGCCAGGCGGAGTCGCTCCTGGCCCTGCTGGGGCTGCGTCGCGTTGAGGAACGGGTCCGGGGTTTCCTGGAGCTGCTCGCCAAGGACTTTGGCGAACCGTGTGATGCCGGTTTGCGGCTCAACCTTCGCCTGACCCATCAGGAGATCGCCAGTGCCCTGAGCACCACACGGGTGACCGTGACCCGCGTGTTGGGGCAGTTGCGGGATGAAGGCTGGCTTCAGATTGATGCCTCCAGGCATCTGGTGGTGACTGGCGCTGGCCGCCGCTGAAGGCAAAAAAAAGAGCCGGCGTAACCGCCGGCTCAATCCCTGAAGTTTTGATGTTCAGGTGGGGAAACAAGACGGTTGAATCGGAGCGGCGGGATTTGAACCCACGACCCCCACTACCCCAAAGTGGTGCGCTACCAAGCTGCGCCACGCCCCGTCAGATTTAAGTTATCACAGTGCATCCCGGCGTCTGAGTCGCCTGAGCAACCGAGTGGTGAGCTGGTCTCTCGTTGCGGATCCGTAGTGGTACACCCGCAGTTCCGCAGCCGCCTGGCGAAGCTCAGCCAGGGTCATCGCCGCCAGACGCAGCTCGGGCAGGGTGCGCCAGGCTCTCGAGCGCATCGGGAGTGAGGCAGGGCCTTTGGCCTGGCCCAGATTCAGGGTTCCATCCGCCAGCCATTCGGGGATGAGCACCACCAGAACGGCGATCAAGCCATAGAGCTCCACCAGCCCCCTCGGCAGGGGATGCAGTTGACGCTGCTCGGATGGATCAGGCCGTTCACTCACCGCAGAACGGAGGGGTCCTTGTTGTCCCACGATCGCACCAACAGGAAGCGTGCCCGCGGGCTGGTGGTCAGATTGCCAAAGGTTTTGCTGTGGGTTGGGGGGTCTCCCGCCACAGCATCGGAGCCTGCTGCTCTCGATTGAAGGAGACACTGCCGAGGATCAGGCCCAGAACCAAAATCAAGGTGAGGGCGATCGCCAGGATCACCTGCCGATCAGACCAGGGTTCGGGCATGACATGGGTCGGGACCTTCTTCATCTTGGCCGAATCAGCCCAGGGCGATCGGGCTGTTCTCGGATCGAAGCACGCAGTGACTGATGGACCAGTCGTACTGGTCCCAGACCTGCTTCGGGAGTTTGTAGTTCGATCCCTCGAAGTCATCAAGCAGGGTCTGGGTTGGCATCGCGGAGCAGTAGGGGCGGCTGCCGGGTTTGGCGAGGTACTGCTGGTGGTAGTCCTCGGCGAAATAGAAGGTCTGGTCCGCCAGGATTTCGGTGGTGATGGCCCCGTAGCCCTTGGCCGAGAGGGAGGCTTGATAGGCATCCCGGCTGGCCAGGGCCAGTTGCAGATGCTCCGGATTGAACGTGTAGATGGCTGATCGGTATTGGCTGCCGGTGTCGTTGCCTTGCCTGTTGCCCTGGGTGGGGTCGTGGCACTCCCAGAACAGTTTCAGCAGGTCGCTGAAGTCGAGGGCGGGTCGGCTCCACACCACGCGCACCACTTCCGTGTGCCCGGTTCTGCCGGAGCAGACCTCGTTGTAGCTCGGTTCCTCGGTCTGGCCTCCCGCATACCCCACAGCAGTGCTCACCACCCCAGGCAGTCGCCAGAACCCTTTTTCAGCACCCCAGAAGCATCCACAGGCAAAGATTGCTTCCTCCTGGTCAGCCATTAGGGGTGCCTTCAGCGGCGTTCCCAACACGGCGTGCGTTGCCGGGGCCGAGGATTCGGCGCTGCCGCGGGGAGACAGCCAGGAAGGAAGCATGTTGGTTGCGTTGGTCCGCAGAGCTTAGGCAGCGGATTCAGCACAGTGATGCTGCCGCGTAGAGGGCCATCTGTGAACTTTCAGTGATGGCTCCCCAAGGGAGGGATACATAGGGAACGAATCAAAGCTTGTCTTGAAGAGTGGTTCTTCTTTGAACAATGCTCTGCAGAAAGGTTTTGATTGTTTGTCAGTGGTTTTCAGCCTGAATGGCGCTGTTGCTGAGCTGTCTCGAGGCGAGTCTGCGGGTCAGGCACATTTGATTGTTGATACCATTGGGAATGTCATCAGGGGTGGAGGAGCTTGTGCCGATGGCTGGGCTATGGCCAGAAAGAAGACGAATTGGATGGATCAATCAATTGCAAGCCATTGATTGATGGCTTGTTGATGAAGAAAGCTGTTTCTCAGAAACAAAAACAGGTGGTTCACTCGGTTGAACCAGAAACCGCGTCTGCGCCAGGACTGTCTGTCCTTAATCGCTGTGCAGGATGGAACGAGCTTCTGCTGATGGCCGACCAAGGGATCGTGGTCTCGTCCTCCGGAACCATCGCGGGATAGCCGTTCCGGATGTGTTGACAGGCCCTTGTTTCTTGTTGCCGTGGATGCTCAAGACGCGTCGGCTTCCCCCTCAACTGGGTTGAGCTGGATGTGATTCAGCAGCGTTGTGACAAAGGCGAAGAGCAGAAACGGCAGGCTGAGCACCAGAATCAGCCCCACTCCCACCAGCGCAAACACCGGTCGCGACGAGCCCATCAGGGCAAGCCCCGCAGCCAGGCTCACAAAAATGACGGCCATCCAGGCCAGCACCTGTCCGTAGATATCGCCAAAGGTGAGCGTGCAGCGCACCGCGAAGGGGGATCCGCTGGTCATAGGCAAGGAGTTGCCTTCACAGCTAAGCCACGAACGTTCGTGTTGTCAGAAACCGCCCGGAGATTCTTCAGGAAGCCAACGCATCCAGTTGTTGCGAGGCCTGCTGACGCTCCCAAAGCCGTTTGTACACACCCGGCTGCTGAATCAAGGCGTTGTGGTGACCCTGTTGAACGATGCGTCCGTTCTCCATCACCAGGATGCGATCACAGGCCGCTGCGGCTGAAAGTTGATGGCTGATCATCACGATCGTCCGGTCGTCCTGAGCTCGAATCGAATCCAGAATCGCCGCAGCCGTGTTGTTGTCAACGCTGGCCAAGGCGTCGTCGAGGACCAACACCGGCGCCGACATCAGCAGAGCCCGGCCCAAAGCTGTGCGTTGACGCTGACCACCACTCAAGGTGATGCCGCGTTCACCAACGATGGTTCCGAAACCATCGGGAAAGCCCTTCACGTCATCAGCCAGGCGGGCTTGCTCTGCCGCCAGTTCAACCCGCTGATCACTGGCTTCAGGGTCGCCATAGCGCAGGTTGTCCGCCAGGGTGCTGGTGAACAGAAAGCCCTCCTGGGGAACGATCGCCACGTCACGGCGCAACCTCTTCAGGGGCATCTGGGTGACATCCACACCATCCAGGAACAGCTGTCCCGGTTCCAGTGGAACCATCCGACCGAAGGCCCGAGCCAGGGTGGTCTTGCCGCAGCCCACGGCCCCGACAACAGCCACCAACTCCCCAGGCTCGATGCAGAAGCTCAGGCCATTGAGGGTGTTCTGCTCTGTGCCCTGGTACTGAACCGTCAGGTCACGGGCTTCAAAACGCCCCCGGCGTTCTGCCGTTGGCCGGGGCTGAGCATCAGAGGGATCTGGGTCTTTGATCTTTGGTTCCCGTTTCAGTAACTCCTCCACCCGCTCGAGGCTCACCTGGCCGGTCTGGAAGGTGTTGAGCGTGAACCCCAGCAGTGCCGTTGGGAAGACGAGCTGCTCCACATAAAGGATCAGGGCCACCAGTCCTCCAATGCTCAGACGACCGGCTTCGAGCTGGCCGCTGCCGATGGCCAGCAGCAAAAGAACCGAGAGGGAGGAAATGCCCTGAAGCAGCGGGAAGAGAGTGCTTTGTGTTCTCGCCAGCTGAATGGCACTGTCGCGGTAGCGGCGGTTGCGTGTGGCAAAGGCCTGCTGTTCTGCTCCCTCCTGGCCGTAGATCTTGATGGCCCCGATTCCCGAGAGATCCTCCTGAATCAGGTTGCTGAGGGCGGAGAGTTCTTCCTGCTGCGCGCGCTTCTGACGCATCATGCGTCCACCGAACAGGCGCACGGTGCTGAGCATCACGGGGTAAAGCCCGACGGCAGCCAGGGTCAGCCACGGATCGATGGCCAACATCGCGGGCAGCGTCAGCGCATAGGCCAGCAGCGTGTTGGTCAGACTGAGAATCGCGAATCCGAGCAGGCGCCGGATGTTTTCCACATCGCTGGTGGCGCGACTGATCACTTCACCGCTGCCTTTGCTCTGAATCCAATCGGGTTCCTGGCGAAGCATGTGCTCGAACAGGCGCTGACGCAGATCCACCTCCACCTGCCGGCCCACGCCGAAGATGAGTTGTCGCGAGGCCAGCCGGATCACCCCCATGGTGCTGGCGAGCAGCACAACCCATCCCGCCTGGCGCAGGACTCCGGCGTAACTGAATCCCTCCTGCAGCTCGTCCACAACGCTGCGCACTTCCATCGGGATCGTGACCCGCAGAACGTTGACCACCACCAGAGCGATGGCTCCCAGCAGCACCGTGCGGCGGTGGGGACGCAGATAGCGGCCGATCAGATCGAGACGAAGGGCGGCCATGCGAGCTCGTGGGTCCCGTTGGCAGGCCAACCTAGGCATCCGGCTTCAACGGCTGGTCGTTATCCGTTGATCTGGGGGATAGTGGGACTGTCCCCATCACCCGGCCCGGCGTGCCTCGCACCCCGGGTTTTTTACTGCCAGCCCCCCTCCATGTCTTCAGACCCGCGTTCCTGGTCCGGTTGCTTGGACCATCTGCTGCAGGGAAACAACCTCAGCTCCGATGAGGCCACTGCTCTCATGCGTGCCTGGCTGGCCGAAGAGCTCGAGCCCGTGCAGACCGGGGCGTTCCTTGCGGGACTGCGGGCCAAGGGGATGGTGGCCGATGAGCTGGCGGCCATGGCGGCTGTCCTGCGCGAGGCCTGCCCCCTCCCTTGCCCCCGGCCCGATCTGGCCATGGTCGACACCTGCGGCACCGGTGGTGATGGTGCCGACACCTTCAACATCTCCACGGCGGTCGCCTTCACCGCCGCCGCCTGCGGGGTCAATGTGGCCAAGCACGGCAACCGCAGCGCCAGCGGCAAAGTGGGTTCAGCCGACGTGCTCGAGGGGCTCGGCCTCAACCTCAAGGCAGCGTTGAACAAGGTGGTTGACGCTTTGCCGGGAACCGGTGTCACCTTCCTGTTCGCTCCCGCCTGGCATCCAGCTCTTGTGAATCTGGCGCCGCTACGACGCAGCCTGGGGGTCCGCACGGTGTTCAACCTGTTGGGTCCTCTGGTCAATCCGCTGCAGCCCCAGGCGCAGGTTCTTGGCGTGGCGCGTCCGGAACTTCTCGACCCCATGGCGGGCGCTCTGCAGCACTTGGGCTTGAGCCGTGCCGTGGTGGTTCATGGCGCTGGAGGCCTCGATGAGGCGTCCTTGGCGGGGCCCAATGCCTTGCGTCTGATCGAATCCGGGGGCATCACCACAAAGGAGGTTTCCCCTGAAGATCTGGGCCTCACCCGTGCTGGTCTCGATCAGCTACGCGGTGGTGACTGCGCGGTGAACCAGCAGATCCTTCAGAACGTTCTTCAGGGGCAGGGATCCCTGGCGCAGACGGAGGTTGTGGCCTTCAACACAGCCCTGGTGCTCTGGGCTGCCGGGCTGCAAAGCGATCTGCCGGCTGCTGTTGCTCAGGCTCTGGCTGTTCTCAACGAGGGCAAGGCCTGGGACAAGCTTGTGGCTCTGCGGGATGCCCTGTCCGACGGAGATGGAGAATGAGTGACTGATGACCTGCGGCGGCCCTTCGATGCCCGATTCCCCATCAGACAAGGCTTATCTCGTCCTTGCCGATGGCACGGTTCTCACCGGTGTCGGCTTCGGCCATCGCGGCACCACCATCGGTGAGGTGGTGTTCAACACCGGCATGACCGGTTACCAGGAGGTGCTGACAGACCCCTCCTATTCCGGGCAGCTTGTGAGCTTCACCTATCCGGAACTCGGCAACACCGGGGTGAATGCTGACGATCAAGAAGCTGATCGCCCCCATGCCCGTGGCGTGATTGCCCGCCAGCTGGCCCCAGTTCCCAGCAACTGGCGCTGTGAACAGTCCCTTGAGAGCTGGATGCAGACCCACCAGCTGGTGGGCATCAGCGGTTTGGACACCCGTGCCCTGGTGCGTCACCTGCGTGAGGTGGGGGCCATGAATGGCGTGATCAGCAGTGACGGCCAGACCCCGGCGCAGTTGCTTGAGCTCCTGAAGCAGGCCCCGTCGATGCAGGGGTTGAACCTGGCGGACCGCGTCACAACCCGTGAGCCCTACCAGTGGAATCAGGCCTGCAGTGTTGGCTTCGATCAGCGTTTGCAGCGCCGCAGCGACGCGCCCTTCCGCGTTGTCGCCATCGATTTCGGCATCAAGCGCGCCATCCTCGATCGATTGGTCGCCCATGGTTGTGATGTCACGGTTCTGCCGGCAGACACGGATCTGGAGACGGTTCGTTCCCATCGCCCGGATGGCGTCTTCCTGTCCAACGGCCCTGGCGACCCGGCAGCGGTGACCCGTGGGATTGCCCTGGCCAAGCTGTTGCTGGAGGAATCCGATCTACCCCTGTTCGGCATCTGTCTGGGCCATCAGATCCTTGGTCTGGCCCTGGGCGGAGAGACGTTCAAGCTGTCCTATGGCCACCGCGGCTTGAACCATCCCTGTGGCACCACAGGCCAGGTTGAAATCACCAGTCAGAACCACGGCTTTGCCCTCTCCGCTGATTCCCTTGATTCAGACGTCATCGACGTCACCCATTTCAATCTGAACGACCGCACCGTGGCAGCGATCGCCCACCGTAAAAAGCCGGTGTTCGGGGTGCAGTACCACCCAGAAGCGAGTCCGGGCCCCCATGACGCCGACCATCATTTCGCCCGCTTTGTGACGCTGATGGCCGATCGCCGTTGATGAGGTGGTAGCCAACGCTCAGCATCACTACACTTCGTGCCGATGATGCCTGGGGGGCTTGATCCCATCAGCGAACTGCAGCGACTGACCGTCTCTCTCCGGGGCGGATTCGAACAGAAAGACGGCTGTTTGGTGTTTCATTTCACCGGTCAGTTGGATGCCTACTCCGAGAAGCAGTTCAAGGAGTACGTGGGCGATGTTTTGAAGGCCAACAAGCTTCCGTCTGTTCTCGATCTCAGCAAGATCGATTTTCTCGACTCATCCGGCCTTGGGGCGCTCGTTCAGCTGGCCAAGCAATGCACGGATGCCAAACGATCGTTTCTTTTGGTGGGCAACACCAGGGTGACGCAGACGATCAAGTTGGTGCGTCTTGAGGAGTTCCTTCATCTGGTGGAGGATCTGCCCACAGCCCTCAACCAGTTGGCCGCTTGAGCGATTGGATTCGAAGCCAGTCTCCCCGGGATATCAACGAACAGCTGGGTTCATTGCAGCTGGCTTGGATTGGTGATGCTGTGTGGGAGCTGCATCAACGGCTCCGCCATGGGTCGAGGCCAGGACGTTCTGACGACCTGCATCGCGCCGTTGTGGCTGATGTTCGTGCTGACGCCCAGTCCCGTTTGTTGAGCTGGCTGGAAGAACGCGAGCTCCTCTGTTCAGAAGAACTCGATCTGGTGCGGCGGGGTCGCAACAGTGCCGGGCGGGGGCCACGGCGCGCAGACGCTGCGGTTTATGGAAGGGCCACAGGGTTTGAGACAATGGTGGGCTGGCTGTTTCTGAACAATCCAGCCCGGCTTGCGGAGCTCTTCGATCACTTGGAGCAAGCCGGATCCAACCCATAACGTTGCCTCGCACACCATGAGCCCTCGCTTTGAACGCCGCTCCAGCGGCCCATCCCGCGATGGCCGTTCGGGGCCTGGTGGCAGTGGACGACCGGCAGGGGGGCGCTCGTCGATGGGCCGTTCCGGCAATGGTCGCCCCATGCCGGGCAACCGCCGTTCTGACGGCGGTCGCTCCCCTTATGCCAAGCCTGGGCGTGATGGCGGCGGTTATCGCGAACGACGCGCTCCACGGGATGGGGAGTGGGACCAGTCGCGAGGTGGCGATCGACCCGGCAATCGGTTTGGTGAGCGCTCTGGTGATCGACCCGGTTATCGGTTCAAGGAGCGGTCTGGTGAGCGTTTCGGTGATCGATCCGGTGATCGAACTGGAGAACGTTTCGGTGATCGCCCGAAAGAGCGTTTCGGCAACCGCTCCCGTTCCTTCGACCGAGATCAGAACGCCCCCCGCTCGGGCTATCAAAACGAACGCTCAGGGCCGGGACGTTTTCGCGATCGCAACGATCGGTTCGGCGACCGCCGTCGCTCCGGGGATGAACGGCGCCAACCGTCCCAGCGCCCCAGATCCCGCTTCGACGAGGCTCGTCCTCAGCGGCCGGATGCAGCCCCGGAGGCTGCAGCGGCCACCCCGCCAGCGGACGATCTGATCTGGGGGCGTCATGCCACCCAAGCCGCGTTGGAGGGTGGACGCCCCATCCATCGCATCTGGTGCACTGCCGAGATGCGCAGTGCCTCCAAATTCCTCCAGCTCCTGCGCGATGCCAAGGCCTCGGGCGTTCTCGTGGAAGAGGTGACCTGGGCCCGGTTGGGACAGATCACAGGTGGGTCCGTTCACCAGGGCATCGCCCTGCAGACGGCGGCGGCGGAAACCCTTGATCTCGACAGCCTCATCGAGGGCTGCTCGGATCTGGGCGAACCCCCCCTGTTGGTGGCCCTGGACGGTGTCACCGACCCCCACAACCTCGGGGCGGTTGTTCGCTCCGCTGAAGCCATGGGAGCCCATGGCGTGGTGATCCCCCAGCGCCGCAGTGCTGGCTTGACCGGTTCCGCCGCCAAGGTGGCCGCCGGAGCCCTGGAACACCTGCCGGTGGCACGCGTGGTCAACCTCAATCGCTCCCTGGAAAAGCTCAAAGACTCCGGCTACAGGGTGGTGGGCCTTGCCGCTGAAGGGGATGTGACCCTCACCGATGTCGACCTCAGTGGGCCGATGGTGCTGGTCACCGGATCCGAGGACCAGGGCCTGTCGCTGATGACCCGGCGCCATTGCGACCAGTTGGTTCGCATCCCGCTGCGGGGCATCACACCGAGCCTGAATGCCTCCGTCGCCACAGCCCTGTGCGTCTATGAAGTGGCACGGCGCAACTGGATGAAGGACATTCACGGTCAGGCACCGTCGCCGCCGATTCGGAGGCCCAAACTTGCCGGTGCTGAATCGCCTGTTGTGGCTGAACAACCTGTTTCGTCTGAACAGCCCGCTTCGCCCGAACAGCCTGAAGCACCTGTGGAGCAGGCTCCGGAACAGCGGATTGACCTGGATCTGAATCCATCGCAGCCGGATGCTGCCTTGCCGTTCGATCAGAACATCCAGCTATCTCCCTGAAAACAGCGCGGTTGACCAAGATCTCGGGGCACAATGCCCCGAGGTCTTGTTCCTCCCATGAGTCCCCTGATTCGGCCGCTGCGCAGCCTTGCCAATGGCTTTGGAGTCGCTTGGTGGGCTCGCGTTCAGACGTCTGGCCCTGATGTGACCTACTGGTTCGGTCCTTTCATCACCCGCAAGGGGCTGGAAAGCCAGCTCAGTGCCTTCCTGGACGACGTCAAGTCGGAGCAACCCCAGTCGATCAGCCATTCCCTGCTGCGGACCCGGCGCTCCGAGCCCCTCACCATCTCGGCTGAGGGCTGATCCTGCGGCTGATAGCGTCCTTGCTGCAATGGATCGCAGGGACATGACGATCAGCGCGTGGCGTCAGCAACTGCAGAGCGGCGAGGTTTCCTCCCGCGAGCTCGTTGATCAGCACCTCAAGCGGCTCGAAAGTTCTGAGCCTTCGCTGAACGCTTTTGTTGAAGTCACGGCCGATCAGGCCCGTGCTGAGGCGTCCCGCATCGATGAAGCCCGGGCCGCCGGAGAGACGCTTGGCCCCCTGGCGGGATTGCCACTGGCGATCAAGGACAACCTCTGCACCAAAGGTGTTCGCACCACCTGTTCCAGCCGCATGCTTGAGCAGTTCGTGCCGCCCTACGAATCCACGGTCACCGAGCGGCTCTGGCAGGCCGGTGGTGTGTTGGTGGGCAAGACAAATCTGGATGAGTTCGCCATGGGTGGCTCAACCGAAACGTCCGCATTCGGGGCCACACAGAACCCCTGGAACACCGCCCATGTGCCGGGTGGAAGCTCCGGTGGCAGTGCAGCGGCCGTCGCTGCTGGCAGTTGCGTCGCTTCGCTTGGTTCCGACACCGGTGGCTCCATCCGCCAACCGGCGTCGTTCTGTGGTGTGGTGGGCCTCAAGCCCACCTACGGCCGCGTCAGCCGTTGGGGCCTGGTGGCCTTCGCCAGCTCTCTGGATCAGGTGGGTCCCTTCGCCGGCAGCGTTGCTGATGTGGCCGAACTGCTCCAGGTGATCGCCGGGCCCGACCCCCGCGATTCCACCTGCCTTGATGCAGAGGTTCCCGATTTCAGCGCCGGCCTCAACCAGTCCATCAAGGGCCTGAAGGTGGGGGTGATCAAGGAGTGCTTCGATGCCGAAGGCCTCGATCCTGAGGTGAAGGCATCGGTGCAGGCCTCTGCTGCCCAGCTGGAGGCTCTCGGCGCTGAACTGGTGGAGGTGAGCTGCCCCCGGTTCAACGACGGCATCGCCACCTACTACGTGATCGCACCATCGGAGGCGTCGGCCAACCTGGCGCGATACGACGGTGTCAAATACGGCTTCCGTGCCGAAGACGCCGAGAGCCTTGCCGCGATGACGGCGCGAAGCCGTGCTGAAGGATTCGGCGCTGAGGTGCAACGGCGAATCCTGATCGGCACCTACGCCCTGTCTGCCGGATACGTCGATGCCTATTACAAAAAGGCGCAGCAGGTGCGCACCCTGATCCGGCGGGATTTTGATGCGGCCTTCCAGAGTGTTGATGTGCTGCTGACGCCAACAGCGCCGTCCACGGCCTTCAAGGCTGGCGCCCACGCCGACGACCCCCTAGCGATGTATCTGGCTGACCTGCTGACGATTCCGGTCAACCTTGCTGGACTTCCGGCCATCAGTGTTCCCTGTGGATTCAGCGCGGCGGGTCTGCCGATCGGGATGCAGCTGATCGGCAATGTGTTGGATGAACCGCGCCTGCTTCAGGTGGCGCATCAGTATGAGCAGGCCGCTCAGGTGTTTGCATCACGCCCGGAAGCCGCACTGGTTCCCTGAGTTGCCCCACATGTGGGGGGTGTGTTCCCCTTGAACGCTGGATCTTGCGTGGGGTCCTAATCTGACCCCATGGCTTTCGTTCCTCTCCACAACCACAGCGACTACAGCCTTCTGGACGGTGCGTCGCAGTTGCCGGCCATGGTGGAGCGGGCGAAGCAGCTGGGCATGCCCGCCATCGCCTTGACGGATCATGGCGTGATGTACGGCGCGATTGAGCTGCTGAAGCTCTGTCAGGGTTCAGATCTCAAGCCGATCATCGGCAATGAGATGTATGTGATCAACGGGTCCATTGACGACCCACAACCCAAGAAGGAGAAGCGATATCACCTGGTGGTGCTGGCCAAAAACGCCACCGGTTACTGCAATCTGGTGAAGCTCACCAGCATCAGCCACCTGCGGGGGATGCGGGGACGCGGGATTTTCTCCCGTGCCTGCATCGACAAGGAGCTGCTGAAGCAACACAGCGAAGGCCTGATCATCGCCACGGCCTGCCTCGGCGGTGAAATCGCCCAGGCGATTCTGCGGGGTCGCCCCGATGTGGCTCGCAAGGTGGCGGCTTGGTATCAGGAGGTGTTCGGCGACGACTACTACCTCGAGATCCAGGATCACGGATCCCCGGAAGATCGGATCGTCAACGTTGAGATCGTCAAAATTGCCAAGGAGCTCGGCATTCAGATCGTTGCCACCAACGATGCCCACTACCTGAGCAAGCAGGACGTTGAAGCCCACGATGCCTTGCTTTGCGTGCTCACCGGCAAGCTGATTACCGATGAGAAGCGGCTGCGTTACACCGGCACCGAATACATCAAAACCGAAGAGGAGATGGGACTTCTCTTCAAGGATCACCTGGAGCCTGAGGTGGTTCAGGAGGCGATCGCCAACACCGTCAAGGTGGCCGAGAAGGTGGAGCCCTACGACATTCTTGGGCGCTATCAAATGCCCCGCTTCCCCATTCCCGAGGGCCATACCCCCGTCAGCTACCTGAGGGAGGTGACCGAGCAGGGATTGCGGGATCGGCTCGAGCTCAGCCCTGAGGCCCCGTTGCCCGACGACTATGCCGAGCGCATGGCCCATGAGCTCAAGATCATGGAGCAGATGGGATTCCCCACCTACTTCCTTGTGGTCTGGGATTACATCCGTTTTGCCCGGGAACAAAACATTCCCGTCGGTCCGGGTCGTGGCTCCGCCGCAGGGTCGCTCGTCGCGTACTGCCTGGGGATCACCAACATTGATCCGATCACCAACTGTCTGCTGTTCGAGCGCTTCCTCAATCCCGAACGCAAGTCGATGCCTGACATCGACACCGACTTCTGCATCGAGCGTCGTGGGGAGGTGATCGACTACGTCACCGAGCGCTACGGCGAGGACAAGGTGGCGCAGATCATCACCTTCAACCGGATGACCTCCAAGGCGGTTTTGAAGGATGTGGCCCGGGTGCTCGACATTCCCTACGGCGATGCCGACCGTCTGGCGAAGCTGATCCCGGTGGTTCGCGGCAAGCCCGCCAAGCTCAAGGCGATGATCGGCGAGGAATCACCCAACCCCGAGTTCCGCGAGAAGTACGAGGCGGATCCAACGGTGAAGCGTTGGGTGGACATGGCGATGCGGATTGAAGGCACCAACAAAACCTTTGGTGTTCACGCAGCTGGTGTTGTTATCGCCGCTGATCCCCTCGATGAACTGGTGCCGTTGCAGCGCAACAACGATGGTCAGGTGATCACCCAGTACTTCATGGAAGACGTGGAATCCATGGGTCTGTTGAAGATGGATTTCCTGGGGTTGAAGAACCTCACGATGATCGAAAAGACCCTCGAACTGGTGGAGGTGAGCAGTGGCACCCGTGTCGACCCCGACAAGCTGCCACCGCAGGATGAAGAGACCTTTGCGCTCCTCGCGCGTGGTGATCTTGAGGGGATTTTCCAGTTGGAATCCAGCGGGATGCGGCAGATCGTGCGTGATCTCAAGCCGTCATCCCTGGAAGACATCTCATCGATTCTTGCCCTTTACAGACCGGGGCCCCTCGATGCGGGCCTGATTCCCAAATTCATCAACCGCAAGCACGGCCGGGAGGCGATCGACTTCGCCCACGCGATTCTTGAGCCGATCCTGTCCGAGACCTACGGGATCATGGTGTACCAGGAGCAGATCATGCGGATCGCTCAGGATCTGGCCGGCTACTCCCTGGGTCAGGCAGACCTTCTCCGGCGGGCGATGGGCAAGAAAAAAGTCTCCGAGATGCAAAAGCATCGCGGCATCTTCGTTCAGGGTGCTGGAGAGCGCGGCGTTGATGAAAAGGTCGCCGACGAACTGTTTGATCAGATGGTTCTTTTCGCTGAATACTGCTTCAACAAGAGCCATTCCACGGCCTATGGCGCCGTTACATACCAGACGGCTTACCTGAAAGCGCACTACCCGGTCGCCTACATGGCGGCCCTGCTCACGGTGAACGCCGGAGCTGCCGACAAAGTGCAGCGCTACATCTCCAATTGCAATGCGATGGGGATTGAGGTGATGCCCCCGGATGTGAATGCCTCGCTCACCGATTTCACCCCCAACGGCGATCGGATCCTGTTCGGCCTGTCCGCCGTTCGCAACCTTGGTGATGGTGCGATCCGTCAATTGATCGCCGCCCGCGATAGCGATGGGCCTTTCCGTTCCCTGGCCGATCTGTGTGATCGGATCCCGTCCTCGGTGCTCAACCGCCGTGGCCTGGAGTCGTTGATTCACTGCGGTGCCCTGGATGCCATGGATCCGCAGGCCAACCGTGCCCAGTTGATGGCTGATCTTGATCTGCTGCTCGACTGGGCCTCCTCACGGGCCAAAGATCGAGACAGCGGACAGGGCAACCTCTTTGATCTGATGGCTCCTGCCGCCGATGCCGATGGGCCGGCGGATCTCAGCCATGCACCCAAGGCGGCGCCGGTGCCGGACTATCCCCCAACCGAAAAGCTTCGTCTCGAAAAAGATCTGGTGGGCTTCTACCTCTCCGATCACCCACTCAAACAGCTCACACCCTCGTCGAAGTTGCTGGCTCCCATCGGTTTGGGCTCCCTGGAGGAACAGCCCGACAAAGCCAAGGTGAGTGCCATCGCGATGGTGGCTGAAATGCGCCAGGTCACCACCCGTAAGGGCGATCGCATGGCGATCCTGCAGCTCGAGGATCTCACCGGAAGTTGCGAAGCCGTGGTGTTCCCCAAGAGCTACGCGCGCCTCGCAGATCACCTGATGGCTGAAGCCCGCCTCTTGGTGTGGGCTGGGGTTGATCGGCGTGACGAGCGGGTGCAGCTGATCATTGACGACTGCCGTGCCGTCGATGAGCTCAATCTGCTGCTGGTTCAGCTCCCCTCCGATCAGGCCAGCGACATCGCCATTCAGCACAAGCTGCGGGAATGCCTGAACCAACATCGCCCCGAGCGGGATGAGCTGGGCGTGAAGGTGCCTGTGGTCGCCGAGGTGTTCCACGGCGACAGCGTTCGCTATGTGCGACTCGGTTCCCAGTTCTGCGTCAAAGACGTTGATGCGGCGATCGCGTCACTGCGCACCCAATCTTTTGAAGCCCGATGCAGCGACCGTCTGGTGCTCACCTGATCGTCTGATCAGGAGGGCCTGATCCACAGAACTGGATCAGGACTTCGATTGCTGTTGCTGCTGCTTCTGGGCCCGGATCGACTCCTTCATCCGCTGAATGTTCGGCTTGAAGTTCTCGAAGCCCAGCAGAGAACCCGGCTCGGGATCCCAGCTGGCGGTCAACACGCCAACGCTGAGGCCCACCAGACCCAGGAGGAAAAACAGGCCGGAGCCAGTCAGCGTGAGCCCTGGAGCGATATCGGCGATGCCACGGGTGACGACGAAATAACTGCCAACAAAAACTCCCATCCCAGCGAGGGACGGGAGTCCTGTGAACACAGCAACCCGGCGCGCCATCCGATCGGCCACGTAGCGAGGAATGGCTTCCTGCCGTGGCGTCCCTGAAGCAGGCTTGCTTCCCTTCCCGGACCCTTTGGGCTCAAAGGGGAGGGGATTGCGTTGCTCAGGCATGGGGGACGTCGATCAGCCGCGGATGCCCAGTTTGGCGATCGTGTCGGCGTAGCGTTGCTCGCTCTTGCTGCGCATGTAGCTCAGCAGGCGCTTGCGGCGGCCAATCATCTTGAGCAGCCCCTGGCGTGAGGAGAAGTCATGGATGTTGTTCTGCAGGTGGCTGCTGAGACGGTTGATCCGTTCACTCAGCATGGCCACCTGGACCTCGGCAGAACCGGTGTCGGTGCCGTGGGTCTGGTGGGTGTTGATCAGCTGCTGCTTCTCGGTGGTATCAAGCGACATGCGCGGGGGGCGGCCCTGTCAGTGCAAACAACTAGCTTACCTTCGCGTGGGGCGGCTCAGGCCGATTCGCGGCTCAGCCATTGCAGGCAGCCCCGCAGCCAGGCGTCTTGGTCGTCACCAGCAGGCGGTTGGCCATCGGCGCCCTCAGCGATCGCACGGATGGCTCGACGGATTTCCAGATCGTCGTAACCCAGCATCGACAGGGTCGCTTCCACATCGGCACCGCTTGCCGGCATCTGCTCCGAGCTGACGCCTTCCGCCAGCGATGGGGCGGGATCCACGCCCGCGAAGGCCGCAATCGAGGCCCTGAGTTCCACCGCCAGGCGCTCAGCGGTGCGTTTGCCGATGCCCTGCGCCTTGCAGATGCGACGCAGATCACCGCTGCTGATCGCTTCCACCAGCTCCTGGGGCTTGCATTCCTGCATCAGCGCCAGACCGGCCTGGGGGCCCACACCGCTGACGCTGATCAGCAGCCGGAACAGATCCCGCTCCTGGCGCAGGGGAAAGCCGTAGAGGCTGCTGCCGTCCTCCCGCTGCACCTGATGAATCCACAGGTTCAGGTCGCCATCCGCCGGCAGGTTCTGCTGATGACGTTCTGTCAGGTGCACCTCATATCCGACCGCACCGCAGAGCAGCAGAACGCCGCTACGGTTGCCTTGAGTCCAGCACTCCATCGGTCGTCCCTGCAGCCAGCCGATCATGGGGAGAGGTTTCAACCGCGTCATGTTGCCGCAGCTGTCATTGCCTGTCTCTGCTTTCAAGCGCGTTGTGCGCCGTTTGCTTCAGGTGCTGTGCGTTCTAACGATCGTGGTTTCACTGACGGCATGCAACGGATCTCAGCCGCCACGGGCTCTTCTGAATGAAGCGCTGGCCCTGCAGATTCAGCTCACCCAATCGGCCATTGCCAGCTCCCTCGATCTCACCCCGATGCCCATCGCCCCAAGCGTGAGTCGGGTGCGGGTGGAGGACCAGGAAAGTTTTGCCCTGGGTGACGAGCAGGGCCTCAGGATTTCAGGCCGCTTCGACTGGCAGCTGCCCGGCGACCGTGTGCAGGTGGACAGCCCGTTTGAACTGTTTCTGCAGCGGGGCTCCCGTGGTCAGAGCTGGCGCCTGGCCAGACCCAAAGGCGGATCCGACGATCGCCAGGCCTGGCTGACGTACCCCCTGGGTTTGGACAAAGCCTGAGCTCTAACGTCGCGCCGACAGGCTGATCAGGGTGGCGGCCAGCACCAGCATCCCGCCGCCCACCTGCCAGGCATTGATCGATTCGGCGAACCACAGCCAGCCCCAGCCTGCGGCAAAGACCACCTGCACGTAGTTGATCGATGTGGCTCGGGCGGCGGGCAGGCAGCGCAGGCCCTCGGTCACCCAGATCTGGCCCAGCTGGGTCATCACCCCAACCCCCAGGAGCCAGAACCATTCGATGCCTTGGGGCCAGACCCCTTGCTGCAGAACCCAGGGCAGGGTCAGGGGAACCGAGATCATCGGGAAATAGAGGATGATCACCAAGGGGTGCTCGGTTTGCGACAGCCGTCGCACACTCACGTAGGCCAGGGCGGTCATCAGAGCGCCTCCAATGCCGGTCAGGGCAGGGATCAGTTGCGCAGGTTGGGCTGTTCCCGTGAGCCACTGCGGTTGCACCACCAGGGTGACGCCGATCCAGCCCAGCAGAACCGCCGCACTGATGCGTCGGCGCAGGGGCTCGCCTAGCAGCAACAGCGCTGCTACGGCGGTGAAGGTGGGGTAGGTGTACTGGAGCACCGTCGCTGAAGCGAGCGGCAGCTGGTCAATCGCTTCGAAGAAGCAGAGCAGGGCCAAGCTGCCCAGCACCCCCCGCGCCACCAGCAGCCCCCGTCGCTGGCCCCACGGGGAGACCCCGGCCAGACGCAGGCCCACAGCGGTCAGAACGATGCTGATCAGGGCCCGGCACAGCACGATTTCCGCCACCGGAAGCCGACTGTTCAGTTGCTTGACGCACACCGTCATCAGGCTGAAAGCCAGGGAACTCAGGATCAGGGCACGGCTGCCCCGCACCGAGTCCCGGTTCCACCAGGGCTGCGGGGTCTGCGGTTCGGCCATGGCTGTTTGGATGACGGGGTGCACGGAACCCTGCGACTTCGCAGAATGGACCGATGGTGAACGCCCGCCTGCACCCAAGAACGATCGAGGCCGTCAAGGAACGGGCCGACATCGTTGATGTGGTGGGCGAGCACGTGGTGCTCAAGAAGAAGGGACGGGAATTCGTCGGGATCTGTCCGTTCCATGACGACAGCAAACCGTCGATGACGGTGTCGCCCGCCAAGCAGTTCTACTACTGCTTCTCCTGTGGTGCTGGCGGCAACTCCATCAAGTTCCTGATGGAGTTCCAGCGCCAGAGTTTCAGCGATGTGGTGCTGGATCTGGCGCGGCGTTATCAGCTGCCGATCGAGACGGTGGATGGTCCGCAGCAGGAACGGCTGCGGCAACAGTTGTCCCGCAGAGACAAGCTGCAACGGGCCCTGGCCCTGGCTGCCGGGTGGTTTCGTAGCCAGTTGATGGCGCCTGCCGGCGCAGAGGCCCTCAAGTACCTGAGTGAGGCCAGAGGGTTGAGTCCCGCCACCCAGGAGACCTTTCAACTCGGCTATGCGCCGGATCAGTGGGATGGTCTGCTGAAGCATCTCCAACAGGTTGAGGGGCTGGCGCCTGAGCTTCTCGAGGCTGCTGGGCTGGTGGTTCCCCGCAAGGGTGGCAACGGGTTCTATGACCGCTTCCGCCATCGGGTCATGGTGCCGATCCATGACCGTCAGGGCCGGGTGATCGGTTTCGGGGGACGCAGCCTTGATGGCAGCGAACCGAAATACCTCAACTCCCCTGAGACCGAAGTGTTCGAGAAGGGGAAGCATCTGTTCGGTCTCGACAAGGCCTCCAATGCCATCCGCAAGGACGACAGGGCGGTGGTGGTGGAGGGCTACTTCGATGTGATTGCCCTGCATGCCGCCGGCATCACCAACGCTGTGGCCTCCCTCGGCACGGCCCTGAGCAGTCAGCAGATCACCCAGTTGTGCCGCGTCAGCGACAGCAAGCGGATCGTTCTGAATTTCGACGCTGACGGCGCCGGTGTCCGTGCAGCCAATCGGGCCATCGGTGAGGTGGAGCAGCTGGCGATGCAGGGCCAGCTGGAGCTGCGGGTTCTGCACCTTCCATCAGGCAAGGACCCCGATGAGTTCCTCAAACAAAACGGGGCCGGCGATTACCGCGCCCTGCTCGATCAGGCCCCCCTCTGGCTGGATTGGCAGATCGAGCAGGTGCTGGAGGAGCGCGATCTCAGCCGGGCCGACCAGTTCCAACAGGCGGTCACGGCCCTGGTGGGGCTGCTGGGCAAACTGCCCCAGTCCGCCGTGCGCACCCACTACCTCCAACGGGTGGCGGAGCGCCTCAGTGGTGGCCAGGGACGCCTGGCGCTTCAGCTCGAGGACGACCTGCGGCAGCAGGTGAAGGGCCAGCGTTGGCATGGGCGCTCCAGCCGTCACGAGCAGCCCGGTGAATCCGGACAGCGGGAGCGTTGTGAGGCCGATCTGCTGCGGCTGTATCTGCATTGCCCCCGGCATCGGGCCACGATTCGCCAGGAACTGCGCAAACGCGAACTGGAGGATTTCGCCATTCCCCATCACCGCCATCTCTGGGCGGCCATTACGGATCTCGAGGAGACCAACCTGGGTGAGGGGCGCATGGAGTCGATCAGCCGTTGCGACGACGACGGCGAGGGTCTGGATCTCATCGATCTGCCCCGCTTGCTCACCGATCAGCTTCTGCTGGAGAGCAGTGCGCTGGTGTCCCGCCTGACGCCCCTTTTGGAGCCAGGTGAATTGCAGCGTGTTGCCCTGGCGGAGCCCCTGGAGCAGCTGCGGGGCATTGCTGCCCTGCTGGAGCGTCAGAAAAGCTTGAAGCGCTGCCGGCACCTGTTGGAGGCCTGGGGCGGCCAGCGTCTGCAAACCCTGGAATCCTGCATCGCTGTTCTGATTGATCAGGAGGCTTCGTCAGATCAGGCCTCCGTGGACATGGAGGTGCGGATTCAGGCCCTCTTCGATGACCTCAACCGTGATGCGCTGCGCTACCAGGAGCTGTATTACACCGAGCGAAAACACATCGGCCATCTGGATCAGCAACGATGCGCCAGCTACACCGTTCCCCCGGCCGCCTGAGCCATGGGCCGCTGGTCTGGGCAAACTGCATCAGGATCTGTTCCTCGAGTTGAAGATGTCTGAATTCTTCGAAGCGATCTGGCACGGCGAGGGCGTCGGCGACGGCGGTGATCTGGAGGAAGCGCTGCAGGCCTACGTCGCGGTGAAGCCGGAGGAGGGGGATTGGGTTGAGGCTTGCGCCGCCGAGGGGGCCGACCCTGTGATCGAGCGCTTCGCCTCGTTTGACGCCTACCTCGACAATGCTGATCCGCTTGAGCGCATTGCCGTCACCCCGCAGATGATCAGCGAAGCCCTTGCGTTGTTGCCGTCCTGATGACTGATTCGCAGCTGGATTTCGCCGCGCTCGATCCGGTCAACCACCTCTGGCCGGCCTTCGTGGAGCGTCTGGGTTCCGAGAAGGCTCAGCGGGCTGTTCGTCAGGCGCTGGATCTGCAGGGCATGCGAGGGCACCAGGGCACCCTGCCGGTGCTGTTCACTGAAACCGGAGGACTGGCGTTGGCCAGCACCGATCTGGTGCGGGAGCAGACGGGTCTCAACGCCCACGGCGAGCGGATGGTCTTGCTGCTCAGCACCCGTGAGCAGGTCATCCAGCTGCTGCAGGAGGTCTGAGGCCTGGCTCATCAACGCTGTGGGTCAGGCCTTCACCACCGGTAGATCCTGCAGACGGGTGGTGGCGGCGCGGCTGAGTTGCTCACGCCGCATCAACCAACTGGGCTGCAGTCCGCAACCGGCCCATTGCAGGGTTCCACGCCCGTAACGCCGATTGATCCGGTCGATGGTCTGCATCAGGCACTCCCGTTTCTGCTGCTGCTCCTCACTCATCGGCACCATCAGATGGGTCTGCAGGATGTCGTGGCTCTGCAGGTGCTGCATCAGCACGCCGGCCTTGGCCAATGGACGGTGGGGGCGAAAGATCCGTGCCACCAAGGGGCGTGCCGCCTCCAGCAGCACGGCTGTGTCATTGCTCGGCAGGTCCAGCTGCGTGCTGGCGGCTTGGCTGTAAAACCCAGGAGCGAACGGGCTGGTGCGGGTGTAGATGGTGAGCGCTGCTGCCCGTTGCCGTTGCTTGCGTAATTTCTCGGCGGCGCGCACCACATAGGTGGCGATGGCCTGGTGCAGCTCCTCCTGGCTGGTGATGGGTCGGCTGAAACTGCGGCTCACGCAGGTTTCCTGCTTCGGTGCTGGTGCCAGCTCCAGCGGCAGGCAGGCATGGCCCCGCAGCTCCCGTTGCAGCCGCAGACCCACCACGCCGCATTTGGCGCGCAGTTCACCGCTCGGCATGTCCCGGAGGTGTCGTGCGTTGCTGACGCCCCGCAGGCGACACCAATGGGCCAGTTGTCGACCGATTCCCCAGACATCCTCGATCGCAATGGTTTCCAGCCAGCGATCGGGGTTGTCGCACTGGCCGAGGTCGAACATCCCGGCATGGTCTGGGGTCTGTTTGGCCAGGCGATTGGCCAGCTTGGCCTGGGCCTTGCTGGCCCCTAAGCCGATGGCGATCGGTAGGCCGAGGTTCTGCCGTGCCCGTGCCCGCAGCTGGCGGGCCCAACCCTGCAGGTCGCCATCGCGGGGACGACGAATCCTCCCGAAGGCCTCGTCAATCGAATACACCTCCAGCTCTTCACAGTGGGCCTCCAGCAGGCTCATCATCCGCTGGCTCATGTCGGCATAAAGCGCGTAGTTCGAACTGCGCACCACAACGTTGTGCCGTTCAAGCTCCCGGCGCGCCTTGAAGTACGGCGTCCCCATGCGGATGCCGAGGGCACGGGCTTCGGCACTGCGCGCAACGATGCAGCCGTCGTTGTTGGACAGCACCACCACGGGGTGACCGATCAGAGCCGGATCCAGGCTCTGTTCGCAGGAGGCATAGAAGTTGTTTCCATCGATCAGGGCCGTGGCCTGAGGCATGGCGATGTCGCTTCAGAGCGGATGGATCACGTGGATGGCGACGCCCCAGATCTGCACTTCGCCGCAGCGGTGAAGCTCCAGTGGCGGATAGTCCGGATGGGCGGCTTCCAGGCGCAACCGGCCGCGATGACGCATCAGGCGTTTGAGGGTGAAGGCACCGTCGAGCACAGCCACAACCACCTGGCCCGGGCGCGGGTCGAGGCTCCGATCGACCACCAGAAGATCGCCGTCGTGGATGCCGGCGTCGGTCATCGATTCGCCGCTCACATGCAGGAAAAAGGTGCTGGTGGGATGCCGGATCAGCTGTTCATTGAGGTCGATCCCCACGTCGACGTAGTCATCGGCGGGGGACGGGAAGCCTGCGGCGACCCGTTCTCCGGCCAGGGGCAGCGTGAGTCGACTGCGCTTGGGCTGCAGGGGAAGCGGTCTGTGTTGGAGCTCCACAGAGCATCAAATTAGTATTTTTGTACTATAGAAGAGGTTCTTGTCGGCGGGGCTACGTTCAGGTGGTGCCGGTTTTCAGCCGATGGATAAGTGGTGGAAACGGAGCCCACCAACGGCCCTAGGCCAGGCTTTTTATCTCAGCCCTATGTTCTCGAGGTTGAGGATCGAGACGAGGGATTACCGATCTCATCCGGTTCTGGGTGGAGTCAGTAGCACCCGTTGGGCGGCTTATGAGCGGTTTGAGCGGCGTCATGCTTCGCTTGCGCATCAATTGAAGGATCAGCCGGTGGCATCGCCAGCCATTCAGTTGATCGGCAGGAGAGAAAGAGTGATACCAGCTTTATCGTCTCCGGAGGTGTATGGCATCAAAGCAGTTGCAGCGAGGCACGGGCGGCTGAAGAAGCCCGGAGTTATTGCAGGTCATCGCGGTCGGAACCGTTTGGCTGGAAGTCGTGGTGATGACGTCCTCATGGGCTTCGCGGGACGGGATGTTCTGATCGGGGGGAAGGGGAGCGATCTGCTGTCGGGGGGCACTGGAGCAGACCGCTTCCGATTTCGAAAGGTCGATCGTCGGGGCCAAGGCGTGGATACAGATACGGTTGTCGACTTCAATCCAGACGAAGGGGACCGGATCAAAATTAATGGCGTTCGCCATGACGTCGGCATGGATGGCTTCTCCGGGCGGTCTGGTGAGCTTCAAGCGATGGTCTGGATGGCTGGAATGTTGCCTGAATCGGAGGGCAGGGTGCCGAGTTGGATGATTCAGGGAGTGATGCTGGCGGTGGACGACGACGGGGATAAACGCGCCGATGCTTTCATCCAGCTCCCTGGCCTGGGTGAGTGGCGAAAAGAGTGGCTGGTTTCTCAAGGGATGTGATCCCGTTTTTCATCAGGGAAGATGTCGTCTCTTGCTCGCAACGGCATGGCTGACTCCCCTTACCTCGTGGCTATGGCGCTGATCGATCAGCAGGGCCGGCGCGCCCTGCCCCTGGGGGGACGGTCTCAGAAAGATGTGGCTCCGCAGGGTGAGGCTCCGGAAGCGTTAGGCCATGCTCTGGTGCTGGAGCTGTTGCTGCGGGTGTGGCAGCGCAGTGATCAGGGTGTGCTGCAGCGTGCGGCTGGAGCCGACAGCCTGCTGCTGGTGGAGCTGCCGATGGAACGGCTGCCGGAGGACGTGCCCAGGCTCAAGGCGGACTGGTTGAACACGGGGGATACGGCCAAGTTCAAAGCGGGATTGCAGGCTTTCTCCCCGCGGGCCTGGACGGTTTCGATCGAAAAATTCAAGCCGGTGGCTCTGCAGCCGTTGTGGTGAGGGGTGCTTGCTCCCAGATGTTCACGGCCACGGAATAGCGCTCGCCTTCGAACGGGTTGATCCGGTGCAGGATGCCTGGGGAGAACAGCACCAGACGGTTCACCACCGGTGGGATCGAGATCACCGAGCGGAATGTGGGTAACGGCCCCTGGTATCCGTTCTCGATCGGAGGGCTATCGGCCACCAGCAGTTCGCCGCCAGCGCAGCTCACGTGGGGGTAGAACACGGTGGACAGCAACGGCAGCAGGAAACGGCCGCTGCGTCGACCTTCCAGCTCGTCCTTGTCGATGTGCCAGTCGAGATCGTTGTTGGTGTTGCACCACCACTCGACTCCGGCCCGCTGGGGTGCGAACGGTGTTGCCAGAGGGAGCAGGACCTCGTCGAGGTAGTGATCGACGACGGCTTGCTGAGCCGCTGCGTGAATCGAGCGGGGAGAACCGGTTTCGGGTCGCCAGCTGAATTGAGCATCACCGTCGTGTTCCTCCTTGAGTCGCCCGTGGATGTCACACAGGTCGCGTAGGTCCTGAAGGGCGCTGGCGGGTAGAAGGTTGTCGATGACGTGCAGCATGGTCAGGACTCACCTGCAGCTTGTGCCTGCAGGCGCATCAAGTAGTGAAACGCCTCGCTGTCGGTGTCGCGAGCAATTTTTTTTAGCCCGAAGCTGTCGCGGCGTTCAATTATGCGATCGATGCTTTTGCAGGACACTTTCTTTTTCTTGGGCACTGTGATCAGAGGCGGCTGAAAGATCGCGTTCTGATCTTCCAGGAGATGAAGAATGCTGGGAATGGCGACTTCAGCCAACGGCCAGATGCGATGTGTCTTTCTCTTGAAGTAATTGTCTTTGAAGAAGTAGTTGTAAATGACACCGAAGGTTTTGAAGACTGACCAGGGCATGTAGGCACCGCAAACTCGCCCGCTACGGAGTTTTGAAACGTCTCCGTCCAGCATTTCTGTGGTAAAGCGCTTGAGTCGAGGATCAGCGACGGCTGGAGCTGACCATTTCCAAGCGCTTTTTTTGTCGTAGCGAAACGCCCTATTGCCGCAGCCAATGCGGTGGTTCTGGAGCTGATCTTTGGCTTTGGCGGACACCAGCAGATCGGTATCAGTGTGAATCAGGACTTTGTCGTGGATCTGGTGATCGGCAAGCGCCGTTTTGATCAGTTCACACAGGGCATAGGCCGTGCAGGGCCGCCAGGTGGGCTGCCTTCGTTTGGTGAAGGCAATGCTGTACCCCTCCCGCTCGGCGAAGGCGGTCAGCTCGGATTGGAGATCAGGGTGACTCTCCAGAGACACGTGGAAGTAATGATGCAGCTCGAAGGGCGCAAGAAACACCCTGTAGTTCTCCAGTTGTCGGGCGATGTGATCAATCGACTGGCCGTGAATCGGGGACAGCAGAGCCAGACGCATGGTCGAGGGGGAGAGATCAGCGGCCATCGCTGAACCCTAGGCGCGGTGGTAGGGGCTGCCTTGGACAATCGCCTGGGCCCGGAACAGTTGTTCCACAAGCATCAGCCGCGCCAGTTCGTGGGGGAAGGTCATCGGGGAGAGGCTCAGTCGCCATTGGGCCTGCTCCTTGAGCTCGGCGGTGAGACCGTCGGCTCCACCAATCACAAAGGCCAGCCGCTGGTTGCCGAATTGCTCGAGTCGTTGTGCGAAGGGAACCGACGCCAAGGTGTCGCCCTGTTCCATCAGCGCAATCAGGGTTTCATCGGGCCGCAGGGCTGCCCTGATGGCATCGGCTTCCTTGTCTGGGTTGCTGTCGCGCAGTTCGCTGATGGTCAACCCAGGCAGGCGTTTGAGGTAGAGGTCAATGCCGTCCTGAATCCAGCCACGCCGCACTTTGCCCACCGCAAGAATCCGGCAACGAGCCGGGTTCAAACGTCGTCTCCTTCGTCCTCGAGCAGCAGCTGCCCGAAAGCCACGTAAAGGCTTTCCTCCTCGCTGCCCGGGGCCACCTTCGGCCGTTTCGGCTGGGTGTTTTTTCCCGGTCCGGGCTGGCTGCGCACTGGTACGGCGAGGTCTGGAGAGTCGTTGTTGCTGTTGAACGGCGACGGTGGTGCTGATGGTTTGCGTTGAGCCTCCAACTGTTTGAGGCGGTCCATCAGGTGCTCAGGAACGGTGCCGTCCTGACTGGCCTTCATCAGTTCCCGGAAGAGCTCTTCGGGGTTCTTCTCGGTTTCAACGCGATGGCGAACCTGGCTGGCTTTGGGCGCTGCCGCAGGTTTCTCCGGTTCCGGCAGGCGCGCAGGGAGTTGACGCCCCAACTCACGCAGGCGCTCAAGGCTGCGGGGATCAAAACTCATGGTTCAAGCGCAACCGAGACTCTCGCGGGTGCTGCGGCCCGTGACGGAATTCGTTCCGTCGGCAACGGCGCAGAGGCTTTTGAGTTGGTCTCCTCGCATGGGAACGTCGGTGAAGTCAGCTCCTGTGATCAACACATCACTGAAACGGGTGTTGAAGGCAAAAGCTCCCTCCAGCACGGCGTCCTCAAGGTTGGTGCCAGTCATCACAGCGGCGTCGAGGGTTGCTTCGCGCAGGTCGGTGCCGCTGAGGTCGGCATCCTGCAGCTTGGCGCCGTAGAGGCTGGCTCCCCGAAGATCCGATCCGGAGAGGTTGGCTTCGCGCAGGTTGCTGAGGTTGAAGGTGGCCCCCCGCAGGTCCTTGTTCGAGTAGTCGGCACCGATCAGCACCTGTTTGGCCACATCCATCGCGGCGTGGGCCGGAGCCGCCAACAGCCACTGGCATGAGAACACCACCAGAGAGATCAGTACGGCCGTGAAGCGTCTGCGCATGATCGAAACCATCACCGCTGAACCCTAGAACTGTTCCAGGGGGGAATGGTTTGAACCAGGACGTGATGGTTCAAGTCTGTGGGGTGTCAATGCAGCGGTGGCTGGGCGGAGCAGCAGGCCTTGCAGCAGCTGGAAGCGCAGGGATGGCGGTTGCTGGACCGCAACTGGCACTGCCGCTGGGGCGAGCTCGATCTGGTGCTGGAGCGGCAGCAGCTGCTGCTGGTGGTGGAGGTGAAGGGGCGTCGCACGGGGCATCACGACCGCCATGGCCTCGATGCCTTTCATTCCGCCAAACGGCGCCGCATGGCTCGCGCGATCAGTTGCTGGAGAGCGGTGCATCCGGCATCAGCTGAGCAGCTGCTTCGGGTCAAGCTGGCTCTTGTTCCCTTAACAGCACCCTGTCGAACGATTCGCTGGATTGATGTGGAACGGCTGTGCTGATGCACAGTTGACCCATGGGTTTCTCCGGACATCACGCCCGCAAGCGTTTCGGTCAGCACTGGTTGCGGGACGAATCCGTGCTGCAACGAATCATCGAAGCCGCTGATCTGCAGTCCACCGATCGGGTGCTTGAGGTGGGGCCCGGTCGCGGGGCGTTGACCGAGCGTCTGCTGGCCGCGGGGCTGAAGGCGGTGCATGCGATTGAGCTCGACCGCGATCTGGTGCAAGGCCTTCGAGAGCGTTTTGAGGTTCAGCCTGGGTTCAGCCTTCATCAAGGCGATGTTCTTGATGCCCCACTGGAATTAAGTGATGGACGCATCGCCGACAAGGTGGTGGCCAACATCCCGTACAACATCACTGGCCCACTGCTGGAGCGGTTGGTGGGCCGACTGGACCGGCCGGTGGATCCGCCCTACCAACGGCTTGTGTTGCTGGTGCAGAAAGAGGTGGCTGAGCGGATTCGTGCCCGGCCGGGCCACAGCAGCTTCAGCGCCCTGAGTGTTCGCATGCAGTTGCTGGCCCGGTGCCATTCGGTGTGTCCGGTGCCGCCGCGCTGTTTCCAGCCGCCACCAAAGGTGCAATCGGAAGTGATCTGCCTGGAGCCCTTGCCGGCCTCGGAGCGGGTGGGGCCAGCCCTGGCCGCCCGGGTGGAATCGCTGCTGAAGCAGGCGTTTCTGGCGCGGCGCAAGATGTTGCGCAACACCCTGGCGGGTGTGGCTGAGCCAAACCGCCTGAAGGATCTTGCGGCCTCTGCGGGTTTCAGCCTGCAGCAACGCCCCCAGGAACTCGCGCCCGCCACCTGGGTCGCCCTGGCCAGGGGTTTGAATCGGGGCGACTGAACAACCACCATGATCACGGTGTCGGCCCCGGCCAAAGTCAACCTGCACCTGGAGGTCCTGGGGCTGCGTTCGGACGGTTTCCATGAGCTGGCCATGGTGATGCAGAGCATCGACTTGGCGGATCGCCTGAGCTTTCAGAACACCGCCGATGCACAACTCAGCCTCACCTGCGATGACGCCAGCCTCAGCGTCGGCGACGACAACCTGATCCTCCGGGCCGCCCAGTTGCTGCGGGATCGTTCGGGTTTCAGTGAATTGGGGGCGTCCATTCATCTGGAGAAGCGCATCCCCATCGGTGCTGGCCTGGCTGGTGGCTCCAGCGACGGCGCCGCGGCACTGGTTGGTCTGAATGCTCTGTGGGGCTTGGGCCACAGCCCCGCGGATCTGGAGCGAATGGCCGCTGAGCTCGGTTCCGACATGCCCTTCTGTGTGGCCGGAGGATGTCAGCTCTGCTTCGGGCGAGGCGAACAACTGGAAGCCGTGCCGCCAACGCCCCAACCCCTGGCGGTGCTCTTGGTCAAAGACCCCACGGTGAGCGTCTCAACGCCCTGGGCTTACAAGCGTTGCCGCGAACTCAAGCAATCCCACTACCTCGCGGATGAGGCGGCTTTTGAACAACGCCGGCAAGCCTTGCGCAGCGTTGATTGGCTCCAGCCATTGCGCAGCGATCTGCCACCTCCTTTGCGCAATGACCTGCAGGACGTGGTGGCCCCCGAAACAGCTGCGGTGCGTTCGGCGCTCGATCTATTGAACAGCGTTCCCCAAAGCTTGGCGGTGGCCATGAGCGGTTCTGGACCCAGTTGCTTCGGGCTGTTCTCCGATCTGGCGTCGTGCCGCCAGGCGCTGGATCAGCTTGCTCCTCAGCTGGAGCGCGCCGGCCTGAAGGCCTGGTCTTGCGCCCTCCGCAGCGATGGCGTGAGGATCGAGGCATGACTGATGTCCCCACACCAGAGAGCCCCGAACCACGGGATCCGCGCAAAGGTCCGCTCAGTTTTCTCTCCGGAGCGCTGACGGCTGGGCTTTTGGCCTGGCTTGCCCTGGGGTTGAGTCGGCGGATGGTGGTGTACTTCGCCGTTCATCCCCCGCACTACAGCTCGCCGATTGCCCAAAACATCGCCGTCACCCTGAAGACCCTGCTGGTGGGTTTGTCCTTCCTGGCCACCTTCAGCACCGCTTTTGTGGCCCTTGGTCTGACCCTGGTGTTTCTTCGCAGTCTCTTTACGGCTCGCGGTCAGAACCCTGCCTAGCGTCCGCTCATTGCCAGGGTTCGGATGACGCCCCACGACCTCGGCCAGCTGGCGTTGCTGCTGTCTCCGGCCATGCTGCTTTCAGTGTTGTTGCTGTTCACTTTCGCGGCCGGCGGTTGACCCTGCGCTGACTGAGATAGCTTGGCCTCACCACCCGGATAGGCCGGGATCACTGTGACGCCGTGGCAGGAACACTTCTCTTCAACGCCCTTCGGGAAGCCATCGACGAGGAGATGGGGAGAGACCCCCACGTCTGCGTGATGGGGGAGGACGTCGGTCATTACGGCGGCAGTTACAAGGTCACCAAGGATCTGGCGGAGAAATACGGCGATCTCAGGGTGCTCGACACACCAATTGCTGAGAACGGCTTCACCGGAATGGCGGTTGGTGCTGCGATGACCGGTCTCCGGCCGATCGTTGAGGGCATGAACATGGGCTTCCTGCTCCTGGCCTTCAACCAGATCTCCAACAACATGGGGATGCTCCGCTACACGAGCGGGGGCAACTTCACCATTCCCACCGTGGTGCGCGGCCCCGGCGGTGTGGGTCGTCAGCTTGGCGCTGAGCACAGCCAACGGCTTGAGGCCTACTTCCATGCCGTTCCCGGCATCAAGATCGTGGCCTGCAGCACGCCCACCAATGCCAAAGGCCTGATGAAGGCCGCGATTCGCGACAACAATCCCGTGCTCTTTTTCGAGCACGTCCTGCTGTACAACCTCAGTGAGGAGCTCCCCGAAGGCGACTACACCTGTGCACTCGACCAGGCGGATCTGGTGAAGGAAGGCACCGATGTGACGATCCTCACCTACTCCCGGATGCGTCATCACTGTCTCAAGGCTGTGGAGCAACTGGAGGCGGAGGGTGTGAGCGTTGAACTGATCGATCTGATCAGCCTCAAGCCCTTCGACATGGAGACAATCAGCCGCTCCATCCGCAAGACCAACAAGGTGATCGTGGTGGAGGAATGCATGAAGACCGGCGGCATCGGGGCTGAGTTGATTGCGCTGATCACCGAGCAGTGCTTCGACGACCTGGATGCCCGGCCTGTGCGTCTTTCCAGTCAGGACATCCCCACCCCCTACAACGGTTCCCTGGAGAACCTCACGATCATTCAGCCGCATCAGATCGTTGAGGCGGCTCAGGCGTTGGTCAACAAGGGCATCTGACGTTGATGGCGCGTTATCAGGGTTGGTTTGCCCTTGTTCTTGCCCTGGCGATCGCCGCCGGGATGTTTTTGGTTCGTTCGCCGCTGGAACTGGGCCTCGATCTACGGGGCGGCAGTCAGCTCACCGTTGAAGTGAAGCCAGCCGGCGAGATCACCCGGGTTGGCGCCGAAGAGATGGAAGCGGTGAAAGCCGTGCTCGATCGTCGGGTCAACGGTCTTGGTGTGGCTGAGTCCACCCTGCAGACGGTGGGTGAGTCGCAGCTGGTGTTGCAGCTCCCCGGCGAGCAGGATCCCACCGCCGCCGCGCGGGTTCTGGGTGATACGGCCCTGCTCGAGTTTCGTGCCCAAAAGGCCGACACCGAGGCTGAGTTCCGTGGGCTGAGACAGCTCCGTTCCCAGGTGGAAGCGATCCTCAGGTTGCGTGAGGATCAGATCCGCCGTGGTGAGACCCCGGAGCCTCTGGATCTGGATCAGCTGAAGTCAACCCAGCAGACCCTGGGTCTTGATGGCCAGGCCAGCTCAGAGGAGGAGCAGCTGCGTCAGCTTCTGAACAAAGTTGATTCTGATCTGCTCACGATGCTCGAGCCGGCAGCGCTGACGGGCAAGCAGCTGGTGACAGCAGGCCGCCAACCGCTCCAGAACAATCCGAACAACTGGGAGGTGACCCTCAATTTCGATGGTGAGGGTGCTGAGGCCTTCGCTGATCTCACCAAATCGATTGCCGGTACCGACCGGTTGCTGGCCATCACCTTGGACGATCAGCTGATCAGTGCAGCCAGCGTTGGCCCCCAATTCAAAAGCGCAGGAATCTCAGGTGGAGCAGCCACCATCAGTGGCAATTTCAGCGCCGAAACGGCCCGTGAGCTGGAGGTGAAGCTGCGCGGCGGCTCCCTGCCCCTCCCGGTTGAAGTGATCGAGGTCCGCACCATCGGGCCCACGCTGGGAGCAGAGAACATCCGCCGCAGCCTCGTGGCTTCCCTCTCGGGTCTGGCTCTGGTGGCGGTGTTCATGGTGGTGGCCTATCGCCTGCCGGGGGCGGTGGCCGTGATGGCCCTGAGCCTTTATGCCCTGTTCAACCTGGCGGTGTACGCCTTGATTCCGGTCACCCTCACGTTGCCGGGAATCGCTGGTTTCATTCTCTCGATCGGCATGGCTGTGGATGCCAATGTGCTGATCTTTGAGCGGATCAAGGACGAATTACGGCGGGGCAACACCTTGATCCGGTCGATCGATACAGGCTTCTCTGAAGCCTTTTCATCGATCGTTGATGGTCACCTGACCACGCTGATCAGCTGCGCAGCTCTGTTCTTCCTCGGCACCGGCCTGGTCAAGGGCTTTGCAGCGACCCTGGGCATTGGTGTTCTGCTGAGTTTGTTCACAGCCCTGACGTGCACCCGCACCCTGCTTCGTTTCCTGATGGGCTACGCCGGTCTGCGTCGTGCCAGCAATTTTCTGCCCACCGGGCAACTTCCTTCCCCCACCGCCTGAACCATGACTGAAGCTTCGTCATCGGCACAAGCGGCCACGGTCCTCAGCCTGCGCTGGTCCCTCAGCAGCATGCGCCGCAAGGTGTGGCTGATCTCTGGTCTGGTGGTTCTGATCAGCCTGCTTGGCTTGCTGCTCAGTTGGTTGGACCCTGCGATTCGTGCTCCCCTCCGTCCGGGTCTGGATTTCACCGGCGGCACACAGATCCAACTGGAACGCCGTTGTGATGACGCCTGCGCTGAGCTCAAGGCGATTGATGTCTCGGATGTGATCCGCAGCCTGGAGCTGCCTCAGGAGGAGGGCCAACCTCTCCCCAACCTGGGCGCTCCCCGGGTGCAGCTTCTGGATGGCGGTCAGTCGTTGTTGCTGCGCCTGCCAACGTTGTCGGCTGCCCAGGGCCAAGCGGTGATTGAGGCGGTTGAACCCGTTGCAGGGCCATTCCTCTCCGGTGGTCAATCGGTCGACACGATCGGGCCGAGCCTGGGCAAACAATTGCTGCGCAGCAGTCTGATTTCTCTGTTGGTGGCCTTCAGTGGTATTGCGGCCTACATCAGCTTCCGCTACGACCGCCGCTACGCGTTTCTCGCCCTGGTGGCGCTGGCCCATGACGTGGCGATCGTCTGTGGAGTTTTTGCCTGGCTTGGGGTTGTGCTCCAGCTGGAGGTGGACAGCCTCTTTGCGGTTTCATTGCTGACCATTGCTGGTTATTCGGTCAACGACACGGTGGTGGTCTTTGATCGCATCCGTGAACGCAGCAAGGATGCTGCCGACCTGCCGCTTTCAGTGCAGGTGGATCAAGCGGTGTCCGCCACCCTGACCCGCACGCTCTACACCAGCGGGACCACCCTGCTGCCTCTCTTGGCGCTCGTGTTTTTCGGTGGAGCAACGCTGTATTGGTTTGCCATCGCCCTCGCACTCGGGGTTGTTGTTGGTTCCTGGTCGAGCATCGCCCTGGCACCCTCGTTGCTCACGCTATGGGACCGCTCCCGTGACTAAATCCAGCGGTAATTCAGAGCGGAGACGTCGTGCTGTTTCGGCCCGATGGTTTCCAATTCTGTTGATCCTGCTGGCTCTGGCTGATCTGCGCACCGAAGTTCTGCTGCTCAGTGATCAGTTCACGATCACAGGGCTTGGTTATGCCATTCGGCATCATCAGCTCGCTGTGCTGGTCTTGCTGGGTTCCGGCTCTCTCTGGCGCCGTTTCGGTTAGCGCTTGGAGCCGTTGCCGAATTCCCGCCAGATCGAATCCCAGGTGCGTTGTTTTACCTCGGCGTTCCACTGCCCCTGGCTGTGGGTTGAGGCCCACCACGATTCGAACAGATCGTGGGCTTCCTCTTGCAGCAAATCGGGGTCAAGATTCTCGCGAACCAGCTGCATCACGGCCTGCCTCAGTTCCTCGTAACGGGAGAAATTGAAGATGACGTCCAAGCCCGCTCGTCTCACGACCTCTTGGACACATTATTGGATTGAAGAGCGTCAAGCTGGCTTCTTTGGTATCGGGGTGAACGTCATGGCCTGTAAAGGCTGAGTTACGACTCAATTGGTTGCTCAGGTTCCATGGAGTTGAATCCTGGTCTCAGCGAGGTGGTCTTCGGCTTGCGTGCTGAGGTTGAGGCTCTGAAGACGCGCTTGAACAAGATCGAGCGTGGCCAGGAGGTCGCGGTTTCTGCGGCCTATTGGCAAGCGGTTGAGCGGGAGCGTGATTCGACAGACAAGAAGCGGCGTCAGCTGCTCTGATCTGCTCGAAAAAAACGGGACCCTCTCCCAAGAGTCCCAAGGCTCGACGCGTCGTTCTCACGACCCCGCAAAAATACGCATGCAGGTCGGGTCTCAGGTGTGACCCTTGCTACCAGATGTTTGTGCGGATACAGGCCTCATGGCTGGATTTATAGCCCCAGCGATCCATGAGGAAGCCAGTATTAACAAGCGATTTGAACGATAGTGTGGCCACAACTTCTAAGTAAGCGTCTTCTTCTCTGAGCGCAACTCACATAGGAGTTTCCCCCTTTGGTTGTTTCGGTTGAACGACTTTTCTAAGGTTCCTAAACCTCGCGGCAATTTCCTCTGTCACCTCCGCATCGCTCTGTCGTCATAGAGACCGGTGTCGTAAGTGGACTTCGAGCCGATTTCTCCTCGTGTGTAGTCCTCGCGATAGAGCTTCACCGTTCCCCCCGGTTTCAGGAAAGTTGTCACCCCTCTGATCAGTACACCCGGGGGCTTGAGGACATGAGCAATGCGTCGTTACAGCGAGGCCGTCAAAGCTGATGTGAGGAAGCGAATGAGTCCGCCAATGCGTCAGAGCGTGGCGCGGATTTCAGAAGAGCTGGGCATCCACGTGATCACCCTCTACAAGTGGAGGAAGACTTGGCGACTGCAGGGGAAGGTGGTGCCGGCATCGGAGAAGGAACCTGAGGGCTGGAGCGCTGCTGACAAGTTCACGGTGGTGTTGGAAACCGCTGGGCTCAATGCCACCGAGCTCAGCGCCTATTGCCGCCAGAAGGGCCTCTACCCGGAGCAAGTGGACCGTTGGTGGCAGGCCGCGCAGGATGCCAATGAGAAGCCGGTTCTGACCAGGAAAGAGCAGAAGGAGCTGGAGAAGCTCCGCGCCCAGGAACAGCGGGAGATCAAGGCTCTCAAGCAGGAGCTGAGGCGCAAGGAGAAAGCCATGGCTGAGATGGCGGCCTTGTTGATGCTGCGAAAAAAGTGGGAGGCCTTCTGCTCGGAGGACGCGGAAGGCTGACTCGTGCCTCCCAACGCCAGAAGGCGATTGAGTTGATCAACGAGGCCCATGCCGCTGGTGCGGGCCTGGTCAACGCCTGCGGTGAGATCGGCATCAGCCTGCGCACCCTCAAGCGCTGGCGCCAACGCCTTCTGGGTGATGGGAACGGTGAGGATCGTCGTCAAGGCAGCCGCCGCCAAGTTTCCCATCGCCTCACCGCCGAGGAACGTCAGCGGATTCTGCTCACCTGCAATCAACCCCTGTACGCCGCGCTGCCACCGAGTCAGATCGTGCCGGATCTGGCTGACCAGGGGATCTTTATCGGTTCAGAGAGCAGCTTCTACCGGGTACTCCACGACCATGACCAGGTTCACCGACGTGGTCGCGCCAGGCTCCCGCAGGAGCCCAGACAAGTTCCACGGCTGCGGGCCACAGGTCCGAACCAGGTATGGAGTTGGGACATCTCCTATCTGCCCACCAGCGTGCGTGGGATCTGGCTCTACCTCTACCTGGTGATCGACGTCTGGAGCCGCAAAGTGGTGGCCTGGGAAGTGGATGAGCGTGAGGATCCAGCCATTGCTGCGGATCTGGTGAGTCGGGCTTGCCTGAGAGAGAGGATCTGCAAGGGCAGGAAGCACCCCCTGGTGCTCCATGCCGATAACGGCAACGCCATGCGTGCCGCCACGCTGGAGAGCCGGCTGGAGGAACTGGGTGTGCTCAGATCCTTTTCGAGGCCAAGGGTGTCGAATGACAACCCGTACTCAGAATCGCTGTTCAGGACATTGAAATATCGGCCTGATTACCCCCGCAAGCCCTTTTCCTCCAGAGGGCAGGCCTGTGAGTGGGTCGCTGCGTTCGTCGACTGGTACAACCATCGGCACCGTCACAGCGAGATCAAATTCGTGACGCCTCAGCAACTTCACGATGGCCAGGCTACGGAGATCTGCAGGCACCGTTCTGTCGTGTATGAACAGGCCCGTCAGCGCCATCCAAGACGTTGCTCAAGGTCAACCAGGTGTTGGCATCAACCGGAGGTGGTTTGGATCAATCAGCCGCCAGATGAACTCAATGAACCAGGGCAGCTACCGTTAATGCAAGCCGCCTGAACGGCAGCTCAGGAGTGACATCTTTCCTGAAAGTCACCGTTCGCATGCAGTCAGCCTTGGCTTGCATAGCTTCTGCTGACTCCTTCAGATCTGAACCAAAGCGTGTTCCAACCGCATGCATGGATCGTCGGGCTAAAAGCACCATCCGTCTTCGTATTTGTAGACCGTCTTCTCTCTCGTCGGTTAGGAGTCGTTGACCCTAAGCCAAGTCTGCATGTACATAGCGTGGAAAACCTCTTGTTGCTAGGAGTGATGCTTCCTAGTGCTGCGCTGTAGGGCCAAGCATTAAGAAGTAATGTTGCGTTCGGCAAGTCATGCAGGTCTCCTGCCACATCAAAGGGCGAACTGCTGATATTAATGGTGCCGTAAGGGTAGGTTTGAAGATATAAATTGCTTGCCCTGCATTGTGTGCTTTATACCTTTAAGGTCCTCCTATTTCCTATTAGGTCCGTATTTTACATGTCCGAACCTATCAGGTTTGTACGGTTCATGTCAGCTTCCAATGACGAGGATAGTTGACGAGCAGGTGGCTTCGCTTTTATCAAATAAAGTTACATACATCCGCAATAATTCTAGCCTCGTGAATATTCGCCGGCTCACCCCAATCATTCCATTTTGATTCAGAACTAGTAAAATTAAACAAGCGCTCTGTGCAAAGAACTGCAATGAAAAGCGGTTGTCCTTGAGAGTTTTTAGATGGGACAACAATTGATTGTCCCATTTTTTGAGCGCGATCAAAATCAAGGATCAAGGGGCCATAGATTCGGGTTTCAGCCAATACCGGACATGCCGTTGAGAGAATTGTGGCAATACAAAGGAGAAATTTCACACAAGAGCCAGATTTAACTCCATATTATATGAGACAGAAATTAGCCGTTGATGCGTATCCATAAGCTCATTTTAGTTGCAAAATAAGTGCCCCAGTTGATCTGCGAGTTTGAAGCAGTAAGAGCATTCTCAATGGTTGGCTGCCTCGTTTCTGAAATAGGCCCCAACTGCTGTAAGTAGTGGCTACCCATTTTATAATGGGTCACTTATGTAGGTCAACAAGTGAACTAATCACATGTTCAATAGATAAATAAGCGAGAGAAATTTCCGTATCATCCAGATCACATATACAGTACATACCTCGTGTTTTTCTGCCAGCAACTATTGGTTCTGTCAACAACATTTAATGCTAAAATGATTGGAGTCGATGGCGTAATTGAGTTTAATTCTCTAACTGAAGAGTTTCGGGACAATATGAGGCCCGTTTCAGTTTCAACTGCTGGGTCACTCTGCCCTAGCGAACAGGAGGGGAGGTAGTTTCTTCAGTTGGTCTTCAGCATTGTTACCCGAGCTTTGATTAGTCATGAGCTGCATGAAATGCAGCAAAAGTTTCGATTTAGTTAATCAGAACCAATAGAATCTATAAAACCTTTTATGGCTAGAGGCAAATAGACGACCAATACCCAGTAACAACCTGGGAGTCGTAGAGCTTTAACACGTATTCAAGAATGTGAGTGATACTCCAGCAATGCCATTATATTTAAATTAATTAGTAATACTGGGACATTGATATTCAATCTGAATATTAAACTATTCGCTAACTATTCAATTTAGAAACCCTGAGCTATAAATGCATATTTGAATCGCTCGCGGGTTTGAATACAAGACCCTGCTAAACATCATAGAAGATAAAATCATCAACATTCAAGCTTGTGTTTTTGGCGATTTTTGCAAAAAGACCTCCTTCATCCTTTGCTCCCCAATTCTTTTGAGACCCATTTCCATCAGCGTAAAGAAATCCCTTTTTCTCAAAATAGATAATGTCGTAACCCTTTTTAGACAGCCTTTTGAGTTTTCTTGAGTTTTTTACTGAGACAAAGGAAAAGGTATCTTTGTCTTTCAGGCCAGGAAGCGCAAGTTCGTTGAAGGCAATTTTGTCTCCACGACTGGCCTCAAAATTAATAATTTTGTCTGCATTTTTGTTCTTAAATTTATCAAATTTGTCAAAATAAAATGTTGTAGTACCCTTGCCTGCTTTCATTTTTCCTTTGCCTTTATTGGAGCGAATAATACTGGGGGATGTGTATTCTCCCTCTTCACCCCATATTGTTTGGAGGGCCAGGATATCACCTTCTGTATAGGTCTGACCTGGTCCACTTGAGTGATGATTATAGCTCATAATAGTATCCTTGCTGTGATACAGATCCCAACTAGGAATATCTCTAATCCCGGAAAATCCCATTGTTGTTCGCGTCTCGTAGATAGGAGGGAGGCCCGGGTGGGATAGGCCTAGAGCATGACCTATTTCATGAAGAGCTAAATATGTGTTCCTCGGATCATTTGCCTCCATATCTGAGTTCAGTTCGCCAACATTGACGATAATGTCTGTATAGCCAACGTTTAAGAGTTGAGTTCCATCTGCAAAACCGCCTGAACCATCTAGGTTGTGTCCAGTCGTACCATAAAGACGAAAATTAGCCTGGTCCTTATTATTCGTCAACTCAAAATCTAATTCTAGTAATTCATCTAGGCTTTCAAATAAATCTATTGCCCACTCATAGTCTTCTCCGCGTACAGGCCTTGCTTCAACGAATTGATTGATTACACCACCGCGTCCAATTTCTATAATATTTGGCTCATCAGAATACATCCAATAATAAAAAGTTTGCCCTTGACTGCTCCCATACATATAATTCTGAAAAACCCTAAAGTCATAATCTTCTGGAAACCAATTAAGGATGTGCTCGACCGACTGCTTGGTAGGCAAATCTGAATGCGAATCACTTGGATGTGACATTGTGATTTCTCTTGTTAGACCATTATCTTAGCTATTAGCCGGGTGGCTGTCGAGGTTTTGTTTAATTTTGCATACCTGAAAAATCTACACGGAATTTTTTGTATTAAATAATGAATGAAGCCTATTTGAGTGTTTTTGGCAGTTTTCTGGCTTGTATGCTTGCTCATCATGAGCAGGCTGCTTGTAGCTAAGTGCTTGCCAGGTATTCGTGCCGTAGGGACTAATTTTCACAGCCTTTGAGTATCTTATATTTTGCTTGCTTTAGCCAATAGAATGTTCCTTGCTTTCACAATTGAAAGTGGCATGGTGCTGTTTATTGGCTAGATGATTTGTAGTAATTATTTAATTACAATCATTCGCATAAATCCTTTTTAATGTCGGAAATAGCTTTTCAGGTAAAGGGAGTTCCATGCATTTGTTTTGGAGTTGATAGGTTGATGAACTAATTCGTAATATTCTTCAGTGGTCTGTAAGGTCTGAACAGGCGAGCCTTGTCTTCTGATCTGAGCAATCAAAAGAACGATAGAACTGATTGATTTTGGTTTACCCAAATGATCCAAGCTGATTGAACTGATATACATTGTTTTTATTTCTAATATTCAGAAGCCTATTCCGACTGATCTAATTTTTTACCGTCTTCGTTGTGAAATGGTTGTTGAGCGTTAGCATTCAGCGTTTGATGTTGGTGACGATTCATCTTTTACACCAGTAGATGGCCCCATTAGTAACCACCAAAGTCTTCGAACTGCAGTAGAGGTCAGCGAATGATGGATTTTGATCAGGCTATTGGTCAGACCTATCGGGAAGCATCTGATGCTGAGGCTTTCGCCCGGTGTCTAGTGGCCAGAATTGAGCCGAAATCGTTTCTCTCCACTCGAAAGTACGGAAATCCTCTCAATTTCAGAGTAATTCATAAAAGGCTCACCCATGCCAAACTAATTTCTTGTCACCACACTTTGCTGGTACTACCAGCTGTTTTTACTGTTTGATGGGCAATGGCAAGAGCCACCTCAGCAGAGTCCGCCGAGCGAGTCGACCAGCTCCAGGGAATGATCCTGAACGGCGAGCCCAACACCGCTTGTCTTGCTCATGCGAGACAGACGTGGGGGGTCTCCAGAGCGCAGGGCTACCGGCTGTTGAAGAAGGCGTGGGCGCAGATCAAGGACGATCTGGATGAATCCGGCATCGACCGCAAAGAGCTGCTGAGCGGGTCAATCCAAACGCTGATGGCTGCTGCTTAGCAGCCATGAAGCAGAACAAATCTGGTGGCGTAGTGTGTGCGATCAGTCAGTTTGACCACATTACCGGCGTTGACTACAACAGGCAACGCGGCCATGGTGTTGGGTTTTGATACGCGTTGATGCTTGATATTTCATTTATGCAATCTCTGCAATTGCTGATTATTGAGTTGTTGATAGTTGGATTTATATTCCTGGCGGATCCATCGTTTAATTTGACTTTCTATTGAAAAATCGGATTTACATGGTTACTATTTAAATGTCCCGTTTGATTCTTCCTTGAAGATTTGCTTTCTTCTTCAATCAGTGAATGAAAATTATTATCCAGCAACTTAGTGATCCTGTTGATCGCGGTTGGTTACGATTTTTTACACCCCTACAGCTTTCTTGGATTTCTAGTCAGCTTCCTGCAGGCCAAAACCAGCAAAAAGGATTCTTGATTTGGGGCATTCAGATTCATCAAGAGAGTGATGAGGCCGAAGCGGCCAAGTGTGGTGTGCTAGTCGCTAAGTTGGTCAATCATTTTATTCATGACAATGCCTCATCACTAATTTTAAGTATTGTAAGTATTGCATTCGCTTCACCAAAGCTAGCCCATCTGCTCGGTCCTGCACTATTGCGACATGCCTTAACATTTTCTGCAAACGAAGGCTGCGCTGGAGTTCACATTAGCTGTCCTGAAAGTGGACAGTATGGAGATTTTGTTCGTGAGCTTATGTCTTCTGATGGCTCATGGATTCAAAAGCCAGGCAAAGTTGTAGTCCGACTTTCTAATATCCATAAGTTCGGGCCTGTATTATCGCGTCTTGAGCAGGCTGTTCAACGAAAACAAGTTTATGCTCAGTGGAGAATTGAGTCATATGACCCCAGTTATTTGGAGTGCTGGAAGGAACGACTTGCTTTTTCAAAAGCTAATAATCTCGGACTCCCTTGGGATCCAGATGAAGCTTCTTATGATTGGGAACCTTCTATTCAGTACAGTCGAGTGCTTATAAGTAAAAATAGAATTATTGGATGGTTGATGTGTCACTTAATATCTGAGGAAACTCTACGTTATGGAAAGCTTTGGGTTGATCCTGGCTGGGAGCATTCTGGAGCTCCATTGGCATTGCTCTGTGATGTGATACGTGCTGCTCATTTTTGTACAAGACCATCCTTTCAGGATGAACAATCTGTTGGATATCCAATTCACTCGGCATACTTCATTTCACATCCTGCTAACAGGAAACTACATCGACTTGTGACCAAAAAGTTCAAGCCAATATGTGACTCATGGATTCAGATGCAAAATTATTATCACCTTTTTGATGCCTAGTTGCTCATGCAATCTGCTTGCGCTAAATTGGTAATTGTTGTTTTTCGGCTAATGTTTTTTAGAGCAAGCCAGGTTAATATGCAGTTCACTCCTCAGTTTTCTCGCTTCGGAGCTTTTAAAGCTTGGACGGATATTTGATTTCATTGCTTGAATATCGTGCTCTAAGCGTGATCCATGCCGGCGATAATATCTTAAAGGTATAGTTCTCTGATTAATTTCTCGGTCTATTAAGTGCATATGTTGTCTCTTGTTTATGGTTGCTTTTAGATCGATTCAAGATCAAAGCAACTTTTGATTGTTTGGTGAAGCCGCCCCCTTAGGCATCAATAATGGTGAGGCGTAGCGCCGCCTCAGGAACCGCGCTGTAGTGGTGGGAGTACTCCGGATACACTGTTACATCCAGCCATTCATCGTTTTCTGTATGATTACCCGCAACGATGGTTAGTTCAAATAGAGCTGTGGCTTCACCCGATTGAAATGTAACCGAATTACCAAGGATCAGCACATCGTGAAAACCCTCGGAATATCCCGTACGAGAATTCCAATTCATAACTTCAGGGTCGAGGTCAAAATCTAGCCAAATCTTGGACTCGATCTCCAAATGACCATCCGAACGTGTCAACTGAAGGATTTTGGTCGATAGCCCCGAACTTGGTTCCTGCACACTGCTTCCTTCCACCCAAGCTGCTGAAAGCTTTGGCGCCTTCCAGCGTTCCGAGAGATCAAACGTGCGACTCTCGATCAGCAGCGGCACACCCGTCAGTGGCGACGGTATGGAAACACCAGATTCAGAGCCGTAGACAAACTGAAGCGCTCTTATGTCCAGATCTGTGAAACCAGGATCACCATCGGAATCCTGTGCCTTCTCGTAGGACATCACGGTGCCATTGGTATCAATGACATGATCCGCATCGTCATCAGAGCTGTCGTGGGGATGTTCCAGTCCTAAGGCATGCCCCAACTCGTGAAAGGCAGTGCTTTTCCAGCCTGCTTCAAGCGAACCTGCAAAACGCGATGCGTGGGAATACACTCCTTCTGAAAGGGTGATGGATCCGAGCTGTGCAGCTCGACGATAGTTGTACTTTCCTCCATCGGCTAATTCAGACCAGGTGTAGCTCGGGCCCTGATGAATCCCTACCGCACCATCACCGATATTCGACGCAGAGGTTTGTTCCAGCACCATTTGCGATTTAATATGGCCTTGCGGAACTACCACGAATTCCGGCTCAATCAAGGCGTCCGTCGCTGCCAAGACGTCTTCCCACCAGCGCTTGTGTTCGTCTGTCAGGCTTGCTCCGAACGAGACATAAATCAGTCCCTCATCAGAAAATAGATAGTGAGATGCATATTGATCTGCGGCTTCTATGGCTTCCTGGTCTAGGAGAATGAGGAGGTCCTGGGCAATCGAGCGCAGCGGAGCGTCACTTTTGTAGCGCTCCACTTCTAGTGTGTAGGTCCCCGTGAAGGAGAGCTGGGCATACACCTCAGCGACCAGACCACTTGCGCCTTCGACGCGATAACCAGACGTCGAGGCTGAATCACTCTTGTAAGAGCTGGCAGGAGCCACAACGCGCCCCTCCGCATCCACTAGACGAACCAATGGCCAGGTGCCATCAGTTGCGACTACCGACAACTTCATCACATCACCAACCGAAGCCGAGATCGAAAAGCGATCGACTTCTTCTCCCACATCGATGGACCCATAAAAATTCTCTGAGATGACCTCCGTCGGACGTGGTCCGAATTCAAATACAGACTCAGTTGCTGGCGTTGGTTCCTGCGGGGAACTATTGGAATCAATTACTTCGAACGAGCTTTTTTTTAATGAAAGCTTCCTTGGAAACAACGCAATAACACCACCTTTCCCCAATCCTTTGTCTTCGCCGTTCTCATTGAAGTACAAGAGTCCATTTTTTTATCGTAAATGAATGAACTTTTTGATTTTTTGGCTTTTCTGAAGGCTTTTTTAGACCGCGCGATGTGAATCTCGGGAGATTCGATTATTCCAAAAGGAGCAATATCAATTATAAGTTTATCTGTGCTGGGCTCAAACTCATTAAATGAATTAAGCCGCTTTGCCATCCATTTCTTGTATTTTTTTAATTTGCTCAAATAGAATTTCGTGGTTTAAGCCAAGTTTTGAAAATTTGCAAGATCAAGTCCAAGCCGTCCCTCTTCCGTCTTAGCCATTCCTCATCATCCAAATCAACCATCAAGGTTTTGGGCGCAGCCTCAACATCGGCCACAGCCATTCTTTCTTGATATGCACTTTTCCTTTTGGTGCCACCGTCACATATTGAATAGATAATATCTGCCGTTATCGTGTTGTGTTATGTGCCTATGAGAGGTTCATGATTGCTACGCCTTTTGACGGGGGCTGTTCACTCAGGTCAACACCTTGATTCAGCATGAACTGCCAGTGCCTCTTCCCACCGCTCCTCCTTGCGAAGAAATAAGTTCTATCGCAGACGCATCCAGCTCGATATCAATAAATGCACCCCCTTTGTCCATTTCTTCAAGTGCATCAGCCAGCTCATCTCGGTCAAAATTATAGCCCTCTTTCTTCCCATCCTTAATGACTCTCTTCAATGTCCTTTTGGGCTTTAGCGTGAAGTTAACCAGCAAGTCAGCTTCTTCTGTGTCAGAGAGCGTATGCCGGAAAGAATCAATTTCCTCTTTGGTATTGCCTAGATGAGCCGAGAATCCCTCGAGGTTCTCAGCATTCAACTCAGGCTTGCCTTTGAACTTGGCGATCAGTCCACTGTCCTTCTTCTTGCCCCAACCCTTCTTCTCGCCCCAACCCTTCTTCACGCCCCAGCCCTTCTTCTCGCCGTTGGCATTCAAGTACAGCTTGCCTTTGCTTTCGTCGTAGACGACGTCCGCATCGCTCTTCATGAGCTGCTTCAGTTCCTTCTTGTTGTGGGCAATGGCAAAGGTTCCACCATTGATGTCCTTAACGCTGTACCTGGCACCAGGGTCGAAGGCTTTGACCTTGGCGACCTTCTTGGGGTTGAACTTAGGCATGCGATGCAGCAGCCAAGGGTTACACCTTTTCTAATCCTCTTTTGTAATCCAGTCCACTGCGTCTCGCCACGTTGGTGCCCAGTGTCCAGATTGTCGGGACCGAGTTTCCTCCTGGAGCTGACTCCGTCGGAGTGTGCAGCTCAACAGCGTGTGGCAGTGGGTCAGTCCCGCCAAAAAGTTTGGCCACCTCTGTGGCTATTACGGACACAATCGAGCGTTCAGAAACGCTGCCTAGTGCAATGCCTATTGCTAGGAACGTAGTGAGGTACTGGATCTTGCTGCATTTGCAGCTAGGGGCTGAATCTTCGTTTTAAGCCCAGCCATCCATGATCTGCTGCACCACCACCCGCTGCATCAACACCTGAAGCACCACCACCAAAGGAAGGGCCAGCAGCACGCCCGGAAGCCCGAGTAGAGCACCAAGGCTGAGCTGAGCCGTTAAGGCCACCGTTGGCAGCAGATTCACGGTTTTGCGCAGCAGCAGTGGTGTGAGCAGAAATGCCTCCAGGTTCTGCAGCACCAGCCGGAACACCAGCACCGACAGCATCAATTGCGGCGACTGCAGCAGGGCCAATCCCGTGGGCAGCAGCGTTGCCGCCGTGGGCCCGATGGTTGGCACGAACGTGAGCAGCCCACACACCAGGGCGCTCAACAGGGCCAGGGGTGATTTCAGCAGCAACAGGCCGCCCCAGGTCAGCAGAAAAACGGTGGTGGCGGAGAGGGTCATGCCACTGAGCCAACCCCCCAACGCTTGCCTGCACTCGTCGAGCAGGTGCTCCATCCGCTCCCGGGCGGGTCGGGGCGTCATGGCCACCAGCATGCGCCTGTGGGCGCTTGGATCCAAGGCCAGCAGGATCGCGAGCAGCACCATCAAGAACAGTTGAATCAGCGAGTTCGCTGCACCTCCTGCGAACCCCAGCAACGGCTGCAGTCCTTTCAGATTGAGGCCCTCCCCCAAAGCGTCATTCAGCTGCGCCAGACGCGGCTCACTGCTCAGCAGGTCGGACACCTTGCTGACCAACTGCGGCAGATCCCGTCCCAGTTGCTGAAACTGGCTGATCAGTTCCGGCACCAGCAGTTGCCCCAGCAGCCCCCCGGCCAAGATCAAAATCCCCAGCACGGCTGCCAGGGCCTGGGGCCGCTCCAGTGGGGTTCGCTTCTGAACCTGAACAATCAGCACATCCAGGGCGACGGCCACCACCACGGCGCCAAAGAGCACCAGCAGCACCCAACGCAGGTGCCAGAGCAACAGCACCAGCACCACCAAGGTGAGTGCAATGAGAAACGTGCCGGCGGTCATCGAACCGGCTCCAGGCGTTTCCAGCGATCCAACACATCGTGGATCACGACTTCACGGATGATCACCTGCAGCACCACCGCCAAAGGCAGCGCCATCAGCAGGCCGAGGGGGCCAAACAGGAGTGTGAACAGGAACTGAGCCGCCAGAGTCAATCCGGGCAGCAGCTTCACCTGGTGGTGCATCACCGATGGTGTGATCACGTAACTCTCGATGTTCTGGATCACCACATAGGCACCCAGCACCGCAGCGGCCTTCCAGGGGGCATCCAACAGAGCCACCGCCATCGGGAAGATCGTGCTCATGGTTGGCCCCACATTGGGGATCACGTTCAACAGCCCTGCCAGGAGTGCATTGGCCAGAACGAGCTTCACGCCCAACAGCGTTAACGCAATGCTGCAAAGCACAAACACGGCCAGGGAGCTGATCAGCACACCCACCATCCAGCTGCTCAAGGCAGCACCGCACTGATCCAGGATGCGACGCCCCCGGCGTCGATAGAAGGAGGGAATCAACTGCAGGCCAATATTCCGATAGGCCTGGGGCTGAATGCTGATCATCAGAGCCACCGCCACCACGAACAACAGCCGCAGGACGCCGTTGCCGAGGTTGCCTGCCAAACCGAGCAGACCCAGCAAGCCACTGCCCACACCAGCGGCGAGGGATGAACTGTCGGGCACAAGTTGGCGTGGACCGTTCAGGCCCAGTTGATCCAGGTCGGGGAATGCATCGGCCCCATAGATGGCCTCACTGATGCTGTCGATCCAACCGAGTCCCAGCCGCACCAGGGTCTGACCCGCTTCGGGCAGCTTCTGCAACAGCAGTGCGAATTCCTCGAGAAACGGGGGGACAACAACACCAGCCGCACCGGCGACCAACAACAACAACCCAACGATGCAGAGCAGCAGGGCCAGGGGCCTTTGCATCGGCCGCCGCTCGCGAAGAATGCCCACCAAGGTGCACAGCGCCATGGCCAGAACCACTGCCGCAAAGATCAGCAGCAGCAGCTCACGCAGTGACCACAGCAGAACGATGGCTGCAATGAAGGCTGTCAGTAACAGCCACTGGGGCAGTCTCAAGCTTGTCGGTCGTCGGCCCCTTCAGTCTGATTGGAATCCTGGCTTTGTGAATAACCCAAGCCATTGGCATCGGCGTAGCGCTGGGCGAAGCGCATGAACCGCTCGAAGTCCTGCTCGGACTTCCATGAGTAAACGGCTTCAAGGGCACTGGCGGTGCCGTTCACGAATTTGCCATTCACTTCGCGGGTGACCATTTCGCCTTCTTCATCCACCATCCACATTCCGGTGATGTCACCCATGGTTTCGGGAGCAATCGCAGCAGGCTGCTCGAAACGGAAGGTGGCTTGACCGGTGCGGCCGTCGCGGCTGCGGGTCAGACGGATGTCGGGCACCACCGGCTCGTTGACTCCCCGAAAGAACTGAATCGCCGCTTTGCTCATGCCGTTCTCGAACCGTCGATGGGGTCGATCCTAATCGGGGATTTCAACAAACCCGCCGTCGATCAAGGTCTCGGCGGCTTGATCAGCGCTCAGCCCTGAGAGATCGATCGTGGCGCGTTTGGGCGATCGCGCCAGTTCATGGTCGTAACAGCGGTCGTAGTAATCGAGCGTTGCGCGGCAGGCGGTGGCCCAGTCTTCCCTGGCAATCGCATCGAGGGCTTCCTTGGTGCGCTGGGGCCCGAGGCGACGGCTGATCCGTTCGGTCGCCTCAGCCAGGGCGGCTCCCCCCTGGTGGCCGTACACCTGCACCAATTGGTTCACCCGTTCCCCGAGGTCGCGCTGAATCTCCAGCACAGGGGCCTCTTGCATCTGATCGAAAAGGGCCTTGGGAATGCGGCAGCGGCCCACCTGGATGCTTTCCGCTTCCAACCAGATGGCTGTGGCCCCACGGCGTTGGTGTTGATCCAGGGCCTCAGCCAATTGGTTTTCGTAGTGCTCGGTGCTGGGTTGATCCGGCAGACCCAGACCGCCGAAACTGCTGCCGCGGTGGTTGGCCAGCCCTTCCAGATCAACCACGGCTGCACCGCGCGCGGCCATGGCCAACAGAAGATCGGTTTTCCCTGTTCCCGTTCGGCCTCCCATCACGCGAAGGGGCCAGATCTGCTCAAAGCGGCTTTGGACCCAGCGCCGATAGCTCTTGTAGCCCCCCTGAAGGAGCCTTGGCTTGAGATCAATCTGCTGGGCAAGCCAGGCCACACTGGCCGAGCGCATTCCGCCCCGCCAGCAGTAGATCCGTGGTTCCCCCTGCTGACGCAGGCTCTCCAATTGGCGCGCCAGGCTGTTGAGCTTGGGGCCGGTGAGTTCAAGCCCCAGGTGAATTGCTGGTGTGCGTCCCTGCTGCTTGTAGGCGGTGCCCACCGCGGCACGTTCCTCATCGTTGAACAGCGGCACGTTGGTGGCCCCGGGCCAGTGCCCTTTCGCAAATTCGCCGGGGCTCCGAACGTCCACCAAAGGTCCCTTCAGCTCGCGCAGCTGTTGGATTTCGATTGAACATGTCTCGCCCATGCCTGACATAGTGGGCCAACACCGAGCCAGTTGGGGCCGGTTGCGACTCATGCTCTCCGGTTCCACACCCGCCACCAAACTCAGCGTTGATCAGCTGCTGGATCGTTTCGCGAAGGGAACACCTCGCCAGCGACGTCCGCTGATCAAGCAGATCGAAACCCGCGCCGACGAGTTGGCTGCAGTGGGCCCAGACCTTCTTTCTGGCTTTGACCCCGCCGGTGATGACTGGGCTGCAGGTTGGATCTTGCAGGTGTTGCAGCGCCACCATCCCGATGCAGTCACCACTCTCATCCCGTCGTCCGATCGAGGCTGGTTGACCACTGATTCCGGGGTTGGCCTGGATTACGGACCGCTGCAGCAGGAGCTGCTCGATCAGAACTTTGAAGAGGCGGATCGCGTCACCAGCCAGTGCCTGCGTGAATTGGCCGGTGATGCCGCCGTGAAACGGGGCTACGTCTATTTCACAGAAGTTGCGCCGATGTCAGGCGTTGATCTGGTCAGTCTTGACCGCCTCTGGACGGTCTATTCCCAAGGTCGCTTCGGCTTCACAGCCCAGTCCCAGTTGCTGTCAGCCCTCGATGGGCGTTACGAACGCCTTTGGCCCCGGATTGGCTGGAAATGTGATGGCGTCTGGACGCGTTACCCCGGTGCCTTCACCTGGTCGATCGAGGCTCCAGAAGGGCACATGCCGTTGATCAATCAGCTCCGTGGCGTTCGCCTGATGGATTCCCTCTTGAATCATCCGGCACTTGTGGCCCGCAGATCCTGACGTGGCTTCCCATCAACGGTAAGTTCGAAACACCGACGTCAACGGGCCCCACTGTGCCGTCCAAGAGGTTTCGCTGGGCTGAGTTCACCCTGCCGTCGACCCTGCAGCTGGCTCCTCTGCTGGAGCTGCTGACCGAGCCCGTCGGTTGTGTTCTCACCAGTCAGCGGATTGAGCTGGGGTTGCATGAAGCCCTGGTCAATGCCGTTCGCCATGGCAATGCCGAGAACCCCGCCAAGAAGCTCCGTGTTCGCCGCATCCTCACGCCCAACTGGATGGTCTGGCAGGTTCAGGATGAGGGTTGCGGCCTCCCACAACAGTCCCGCACAGCCACCCTGCCGCCGGCTCTCGATGCTCCCAGCGGGCGTGGGTTGTTCCTGATCCATCAATGTTTTGATGATGTGCGCTGGAGCCGCCGGGGGAATCGCCTGCAGCTGGCCTGCCGTCGGCCCGTCAGTGACGCGGACAGCCCGGATCCTTCAGTTCTCCTTTGAACCACCCCAGTGCCTGTTGGGTCAGGTTCTCCACGTCGGCACTGTCCCCTTGGCGGAGCAGTTGCACCATCGCTGCAGCCAGTAACTCAGCACCACGCCGCTGTCGGTTGCTCTTCAGCTGATGCCAGTCGCGATCGCCGATGCGGAGCAACTGGTGCAGTTCTTCCGCCTTGGCTGTAGCGGAGTCGGGCCATGGGGCGTCAGGTGAAGTCATCCCTGAATCATCAGATCGATCTAGTTTCGGTTGATGTGGGTGCAATGGCGTGGAACAGCGCAAAGGCCAACGACGCGTTCGTGAACTGCGTTGGTTGCACCATGCCTCACGGCTGGTGTTGCAAGGGCAATGTCAGGCCCATGCCCGGTCGGGTGTTGCGGCGCGGCGATGGCTGCAGCGCCGCAAACTTGCTGCGAATCTGATCACGCAACGGCCTGTGGGCTGGGCCTTCTCCCCGGTGTCTGGTGAGCGCTTCTGGAGATCCTTACGCTTCGGTGGAGCAGGCTTTGCCTTGGCCTGGCTGCTGGCGCAGCTTTGAACGCATCAGAAGATCAGGCCACCCGTTGGCGATGGGCCTGGCCAACCACCACCAGCGAATTCGAGGCCGGTGCCGATTCCTTCGTGGGTGTACCCCCCGCGGGCTGTGCCATGTTCTGACCGCGAAGCCAGGCATTGTGCAGGGCTCGCCTGCGGCGATCTTCAGACAACACCAAACGATCGGCTGCAGCCTGAGGACTTTCCCCAGGCATCACGGCCGTGCGCAGGCAGATGCCGAACCCATGGGCTTCGACCTGCACATGGCCTTCCATCAGCACCACCTGGAATGTCCAGCCCTGAAGCCAACGCAGCCGGAAGGGATTGGTCATGACGTTCCCTTCGGGATTCAGCACACCCTATGGCTCGCAGCCGTTCGTGCAAGGGATGCTGTCAGGGAATCCCCTCAGCTGGCCTCTGCGATGGGTTTGCGTGCCGACCAGACCCGCGTCATGAAGTGGGTTTCCGCGGTGATGCCTTCGAACCCTGCAGCTGAGAGGCGGGCGTCGATGTCGTCGCCGATGTAGTCGCGGTAGTAAGGCTCATGGAAGACGCGCCGGAAGTTCTCCATCACGGAGGCGAACTTGGCTGAATCGGCCATTTGCACGGAGTCTGCAAGCACGAACACACCACCGGGTTCAAGCACCCGCCAGGCCTCGTTGAGCACGTTCTGGCGGGCATCCGCCGGAAGTTCGTGCAGCAGGAACACGCTGGTGACGGCCTGAACCGATCCATCGGCCAAGGGCAGGGATTCACCGTTGGCACGGATCAGCTGAACCAGCGATGCATCGCCGTCATTCAGCCAGCGGTTGGCTTGACGCAGGTACGACTCGGAGAGATCGGTTCCGATCAGTTGCGCGTGGGGAACGGCGGCGCGGATCTGCTGCAGGGTCCGGCCGGTGCCGGTAGCCACATCGAGGATCTTGAGGGAACCCGGAGCACGGTCTGCGAAGTGCTTCAAGCCGCGTTTCAGGGGAGCCAAAACCCTGCGTCGCATGGCATCTGCGGTGCCATTGAAGAGGATCTCCACCTGCAGGTCGTAAAGACCAGCCGAATGGTCACTCAGGTAGCCGTCGGTTTGATGGTGAAAATTCTGGAGGTAGTACTCGGGGTAGAGCGCTTTTTCGGTTTCCTTGGGCAGATCCCGAACATTGCGCTCGCGGCGTCGATCCCAGGTGGAGGGAAGATCCATCCACACCTGCGGGTAGCGGCTGACCCAGTCGAGCCAGGGTGCATCAAACAACAACTGCTCGGGGTAGATCCCCTGTTCGGCGTCCTGCCAGTCCTGGTCCTGGAGTTTCTTCATATCCAGCTGCAGCTCTCCAAGAACTTCGGCGGACACGGGCTCCGTTTTCGGCACCGCATCCGGCGCCAGCAGCTCCATCAGCTTGGTGCTCAGCTCCTTGTGGGCCAGGCCCGCGATGCTTTTGCCTTGCTGAAGCGTTTGGTACGCAAGCTTGCTCAGGGGCGTTGACGCCATCGCGGATTCAGACAACGACCCCATTCCAACGAATGAGGCGCACAATCGCGTGGCCAGCAGTCCACAAAAAAACCCGCCTCCTTGGAGGCGGGTCGTTGGATGCACGGACGCTGATCAAGCGTCGTAATACATGGTGAATTCGTGGGGGTGCGGCCGCTGGCGCAGCTGCTGCACCTCCTCGTACTTCAGGTCGATCCAGTTGTCGATGAAGTCGTCGCTGAACACACCGCCGGCGGTGAGGAAGCCGCGATCAGCATTCAACGCTTCCAGGGCACCGTTGAGAGATGCGGGAACCGTGGCGATCTTCGAGAGCTCTTCAGCCGGAAGTTCGAACAGGTCGCGATCTTCGCCATCGCCTGGATCGATCTGGTTCTTGATGCCGTCCAGACCAGCCATCATCATGGCGCTGAAGGCCAGATAGGGGTTGGCGAGGGCATCGCCGGAGCGGAACTCGAGGCGCTTGGCCTTCGGGCTCGGGCCGGTGAGCGGGATCCGCACGGCGGCAGAGCGGTTGCCCTCGGAGTAGACGAGGTTCACCGGGGCTTCGAAACCGGGCACCAGACGCTTGTAGCTGTTGGTGGTGGGGTTGGTGAAGGCCAGGAAGGCGGGGGCGTGCTTGAGGATGCCACCGATGTACCAGCGGGCCGTCTGCGAGAGGTTGGCGTAGGTGCCTTCGCCGAAGAACAGGGGCTGACCGCCTTTCCAGAGGCTCTGGTGCACGTGCATGCCGGAGCCGTTGTCGTTGAAGACCGGCTTGGGCATGAAGGTGGCCGTCTTGCCGTACTTCTTGGCCACGTTGCGCACGACGTACTTGTACGTCATCACGTTGTCGGCGGCCTGGATCAGCTCAGCAAATTTCATGCCGAGTTCGTGCTGACCCGCGCCTGCCACCTCGTGGTGGTGCTTCTCGGTGGGAATGCCCAGCTGACCCATCAGCAGGAGCATCTCGGAGCGGATGTCCTGGGCGGTGTCGTTGGGAGCGACAGGGAAGTAGCCCTCCTTTTCCTGAATTTTGTAGGCGAGGTTGCCGCCTTCTTCGATCCGTCCGGTGTTCCAGCCCGCTTCAATCGTGTCGACGCTGTAGAAGGAGCCCCCTTCAGCCGAGTTGTAGCGGACGTCGTCGAAGAGGAAGAACTCCGGCTCAGGACCGAAGAAGGCCATGTCGGCCAGGCCGGTGCTGGCCAGATGATTCAGTGCCCGCTGGGCCAGGGCACGGGGGCAGCGCTCGTAGGGCTGGCCGGTGCGTGGCTCCTGAATCGAGCAGATCATGCTCAGGGTTTTGTGCCGGTAGAAGGGGTCCACCCAGGCCGTGTTGGCGTCCGGCACCATGGCCATGTCGGAGGCCTGGATGCCTTTCCAGCCGCGGATGGATGAGCCGTCAAAAGCGAGGCCCTCCGTGAAGGATTCTTCCTCCAGCAGATCGGTGCACACCGTCAGGTGCTGCCACTTGCCGTGCAGATCGGTGAATTTGAGGTCGATCAGTTCGATGCCTTCGTCCTTGATCTGGCGCAGGATGTCCTGGGGGGATTTCGACATAAGAAAGGACTGCTCGACTGAATTGTGCAGTGATGTGACCGTATACAGCCACAAGACACCATTTTGTATCAAGAGGTACGTTTCAGCTGCTGGAAGGCGACTGCGTAACCGTTTCTGTCAACTTGGCTGAAATGCAGGCATGCCAAAGGATCTGCCCGCCTCAACGGTGTTAGCTTCCGCTGGGGATCCTCTGGAGATTCAGGGACATGCGCGATGCAATCAGCGGTCTGATCGGTCGTTACGACCAGCTGGGTCGCTATTTCGACCGCCCGGCGATCGACAGCATCAATGTGTATCTGGATGAATCCGCGCTGCGGATTCAGGCCGTAGAGCTGATCAACGGATCCTCGGCCGAGATTGTGCGTGAGGCCAGCCAGCGCCTGTTCCGGGATGAACCCGATCTGTTGCTACCTGGCGGCAACGCCTACACCACCCGTCGGCTCGCCGCCTGCCTGCGGGATATGGACTATTTCCTGCGTTACGCCAGCTACGCCCTTGTGGCAGGTGACTCCACAATCCTCAATGAGCGTGTGCTGAACGGACTCGACGACACCTACAAGAGTCTCGGCGTTCCCACCGGCCCAACGGTCCGCAGCATCGTTCTGCTGGGAGAGGTTGTTTCCGAGATGCTTCTTGCCAATGGTGCTGCATCCGATCAGCTCGCCACCGTTCTTCAGCCGTTCGATCACCTGGCCGAGGGCCTGGGTGAAACCAATGTGCGCCAGCGCTGATCCAGCACGCTCAACGCAGGATCTGAACAGATTTCAATCAAGCCTCCCTCCCTCACCCCTTCCAAGGGGCGTGACTGCGTAGGCTCAACACTCGAACCAATGAACAGGGCTTTGGCGACGACGAACTCACTCCTTTCTGTTGACGATCGTCACCGCAAAGCCTTTGCACCGATCGGCACACCCGACCGCCTCCTGCTTGGACCAGGCCCCTCCAACGCCCATCCAACAGTTCTGAAGGCTCTGTCGCGAACCCCGATTGGTCACCTTGATCCTCTCTATGTGGATCTGATGGGCGAAGTGCAGGAACTGCTGCGTTACGCCTGGCAAACGGATAACCGCCTCACGCTTCCGATGAGCGGCACCGGCAGTGCTGCCATGGAGGCAACCATCGCCAACACCGTCGAGCCTGGAGACACCGTTTTGGTGGCGGTGAAGGGATACTTCGGCCTGCGACTGGCTGACATGGCCGGCCGCTACCGCGCTGAGGTGAAAACCATTGAAAAGCCCTGGGGTGAGTGGTTTTCCCTCGATGAGCTGGAAGCTGCACTGATTGAGCACAAGCCCGCCATCCTGGCGATGGTCCATGCCGAAACCTCAACGGGTGTCTGCCAACCCATGGAGGGCATCGGCGACCTTTGCCGGAAGCATGATTGCCTTCTGCTGCTCGACACCGTCACCTCTCTGGGGGGCGTTCCGCTCTACATCGATGAGTGGAAAGTCGATCTTGCCTACAGCTGCAGCCAGAAGGGCCTGAGCTGCCCTCCCGGTCTCGGACCCTTCACCATGGGCCCCCGTGCTGAGGCCAAGATGACGGCCCGTCAGGGCAAGGTGCCCAACTGGTATCTGGACGTTTCCTTATTGAACCAGTACTGGGGCAGCGATCGCGTCTATCACCACACCGCGCCGGTCAACATGAATTTCGGCATGCGTGAGGCCCTGCGTCTCCTGGCTGAAGAAGGTCTCGACCAGGCCTGGGCACGCCATCGCAGCAATGCGGAGATGCTCTGGAACGGGCTGGAAAGTCTCGGCCTTTCGATGCATGTGCCGGCCGAGCGCCGACTGCCCACCCTCACCACAGTTCGCATCCCTGAAGGTGTGGATGGCAAGGCCTTCAGTCAGCACCTGCTCAACAACCACGGCATTGAAGTTGGTGGTGGACTCGGCAGCCTGGCCGGCAAAATCTGGCGCATCGGCCTGATGGGCTACAACTCCACCCCTGAAAACGTGAATCGTCTGCTCAACCTGTTTGAGACAGAGCTGCCTCGCTTCAGCGGTTCCGTCGCCGCCGCCGCCTGAACCAGCGTTCCAGCTGCTCCCTCGCCTCGGGTTCGCGCACGCCCTGAATCACGTTCATGTGGTGATGGGCACTGGCATGGGTGGAGAGGTCAAGGCTTCCCCCCAGGCCACCGCGCTTGGGATCTGACGCCGCAAAAATCACGGTTCCCATGCGGGCCTGCACCAAGGCCCCCGCACACATGGGGCAGGGTTCGAGGGTGACGATCAGGGTGCAGCTGTTGAATCTCCAGTCGTTCTGAACGATCGCTGCCTGTTGCAAGGCCACCAGTTCGGCATGCCCGAGGGGATCCCTGTCGTTCTGGCGCCGGTTCCGCCCATGGCCGATGGCTCGGCCCTGTCCATCCAGGATCACTGCGGCCACTGGAACTTCTCCTTCCGCTCCAGCCTCCTCCGCGCGCTGGAGCAGAACATCCATCCAGCGAGTGAACTCATCCCGCTGATCCACTGCTGTTCCACGTTGTCCTTTGAGCACCATCCCACGAGACGCGAAGATCGGTGCAGTTCACGGGTCTCCGTTGCAAGCCTGTTCCGAGTCTCAGCACCCACCGGATCGGCTTGCTCCGTTCGCCATCCCCTCGGCCGAAGACCCGGTGCTGAGGGACTTCCTGCATCGCAGTTCGGATCTGCTCTGCCGTTGGATCGGCTCCGCTGATCGATCAAGCCCGGTCCCCGTCATGCGGCCCTTGCCTGACGTGGCACCAGGGCTTGATGGGGCCAGCGTTGAATCGCTGCTCAGTGATCTTCAGCAGGTGATGGATGGGGCGTATCAGCCGTCCCATCCCGGTGCTCTGGCCCATCTCGATCCGCCCCCGCTTACTGCGTCGATTGCGGCGGAATTGGTCTGTGCAGGTCTCAACAACAACCTCCTGGCCGAGGAGCTTTCGCCTGGTCTCACCGGCCTGGAGCATGACCTCTGCCGCTGGTTCTGCCACAGGATTGGCTTGCCCGCCGGTTCCGGAGGGGTGCTGGCCAGCGGCGGGACCCTGAGCAATCTCATGGCCCTGGTGGCCGCACGGGCGGCGTTGAAGGCCAGCCATCGGGACCCTGTGCTGCTGTGCAGCCAAGACGCTCATGTCTCGATCAACAAGGCGGCAAAGGTGATGGGGCTGGCGGATGATGCCCTTCAGACGCTGCCCGTCGCCGCGGAAGGTGGCCTTTGCCTCGAGGCTTTGGCCAAGCGTTTGAGAGCTTTACAGGCGGCGGGGCGGCCTTGTCTGGCGGTGGTGGCCACGGCCGGCACCACGGTGCGTGGAGCCATTGATCCTCTCTCGGATCTGGCAACCCTCTGCCGTGATGCCGGGGTCTGGTTGCACGTTGATGCGGCCATCGGCGGTGTGTTCGCCCTCACGGCCCGCCATGCCTCTCTGATGGATGGCATGGAATCTGCCGATTCGATCACGCTGAATCCCCAGAAATTGCTGGGCATCACCAAGGCGTCATCCCTGCTGCTGCTTCGGGATCGAACCCATCTGCGTCAGGCCTTTTCAACAGGATTGCCCTACATGGAGGCGCCCAAGGGGATGGATCACGGCGGGGAGATCGGCTTGCAGGGCACCCGACCTGCGGAGATCCTCAAGCTTTGGCTGGGCCTGCGCCAGTTGGGCGAGGCGGGCATCGAAGCAACGCTCAGCGGAGCTTTGCAACGGCGAACCGCCTTCGCAGCCCAATTGGACCCGGAGAAGTTCACGTTGCTGGCGGGTGACCTGCACCTGCTGGCCTTTCATCCCAAACATGGAGATGCTGCTGCAGCCGGCCGTTGGAGTGAAGACACCCGGCAAATGCTGCTGTCTCACGGCTACATGCTGTCGCGACCCTTTTACGGCGACCGTTTCTGCCTCAAGGCGGTTTTTGGAAACCCCCACACCACGGCTCAGCACCTCAGCGACCTGTCGGGACGACTGGATAAATCGCTGGCTCCAGCCTGATCGTTCACAATCGCCATCGTTCGAGACGCTCCGATGCCGGAACAGCAGCAGGGTTCACGCTGGGTTGCCATCGTCACCGGGGCGATCTCCGTGGCGATTGGTGTGCTCTATCTGCTTCTGATCACCGTTCTGGATGCCAGGGGGCCGATGCTTCCCCCTCCTGCTGAGGCCCTGGCCGGGGGGGAAGACGTCCCGCCGCCGATTGCTGAAGCGGTTCAACCACTTGCCGCATGGCACTGGCCAGAAAGCGCTGCAGTGAGAGTTCCCGTCGGTTGAGCTCAAAGGCCTGTTGAACCACGGTCTGCATGCCACCGTCACCCCAGTCCTGGTCCTGTTCGAAGTAGCGCATGAAACTGCTTCCGGCGATTCGGGTGAGCCAAGCGGTCACCACCCCCTGGAGCACTTGCCCCAGCACCAGAGTGGGCAAGCTCAGGCTCAGGCTGGTGCCCAGCAAGCTCATGGCACCTTTGACGATGCCCAACTTGCCCAGGGTCTGTCCAAGGGACAGGGCCAGATCCTTGGCGCGATCACGGGACATCTCGACCCCATAGATCTTGGCCACCTCCAGGATCATCTGGGCATTCACCGCTGCGGTGCTCAACAGATCCACCCCGGGCAGCGGATTGGCAGCGACAATCCCCGCTCCCATCCAGCTGTAGCGGTCAATGCAGCGTTTGGCTTCCCGAGACCGCTGGTCGTTCAACAGGTCACGCCCACGGCTGTCGAGGGATCGGCACTGCAGAAGGATGTTGTCGGCAATCAATTCCTCCCCCTCGGCGTGCAGCACAACGGCGAGGCGCTGCAGCAGATCGCTGACGTCAGGCAGCGGCTGCAGCGGGCGACGGCCGGGTTGAGGAATCGATTGAGGAGAGGCGCTGCAGGCCACCACATCAGCAGCGTTGAGCTGTCCCTGGCAACGGGAGCGAAGCACCTGCAGGAGCCTTTTCTCCTCGTCAACTCCGCGTAAATCCCGCTTGTTCAGCACCAGGAGCAGCCGTTTGCCGAGCCTGGCGAGCGAGGTCACGACGGCGTATTCCGAGGCTCTGAGGTCCCCATCCACCACCACGATCAACAGATCGGCACGAACCGCCCGACGACGGGCTGTTTCCTCCCGGCTGAGTCCTTCGTCTCCGGCTTCCAGGATTCCTGGGGTGTCCACGAGCTGAAGACCACGCTCCAGGCCTTTCAAACGCAGCCGGTAGGCGCGGCTGGTTTTGGTCACGCCCATGGGCGCTCCCACATCGCCGACCATTTCATTCAGCAGGGCACGGATCAGTGATGTCTTGCCACTGGATCCAGTGCCGAACACCACAACCACCAGATCGCCTCGCTTCAGTTCTTCGGCGACCCGGTCGCGTTCGTTCTGAAGGCTGCGGCGACTGATGTCGTCCTGAATGCGTTCGATCAGACGATCCACATGGCCGAGGCTGGTGGTCGCGGCATCCCGCCGGTTCTGTGGAGCCGGGGTGGCTTGGCGTGGGTGTTGGGTTGGGCGTGATTTCAGGCGTTTCCACATCGGCCAACCCACCTGGACCGCCAGGGTGGCCACCAGCGCGAACCCCAGCAGCAGCACCGGCGTGAGCAACCAGGGAGGCAGGAAGTAACTCAGATCCCACAGCAGGCTGCGGATGGTCTGAACGGCAGCGCCGATCAGCACGAGTGCCACAAAGGCAACGGCGAGACCGATCAGCAACCGGGTTTGGCGTTTCATGCCTGCGTCACACCAGCCTCAGGGCAAGTTTGGGTCAGCCACGGCTGTTGTCACGGAGGCTCCTGTCCCCCCGGCGGGTCCAGAGGTCGATGGCAAAGCAGAGCACGGCGAGATTGATGGCGACATCCGCCCCGTTGAAGATCGGGAAATCGATCGGCTCGAGGGCCAGAAAATCCACCACGTGGCCGAGACGCCAACGGTCGATCCCATTGCCCACGGTTCCGCCCAGAAGCGCTGCTGCGGCGAGGGCCTGCCAGAACGGCAGCACCCGTTCACGCCAGATCCAGAGGATCAGCCCGATGCCCACCCCCAAGCTGAGCAGCCCAAGCAGGGCAGTGGAGCCCTGCAGAACACTGAAGGCCGCGCCGGTGTTGTGCACCAATTGCAGCGAGAGTAGATGTGGCAGCAGGGGTAGGGATTGACCCTCTCGCAAAGCGCTCGAGGCCGCCGCCTTGCTCAGCTGATCCACCACCACGATCACCAGGGCAATCAGCAGGGTTGAGCGACGTGGAAGTGGTCTCGTCATGGCTCGATGATCAGCAACCGACGCAGCACAATTGAAAGCAATCCTGCACCGATGCAGAGCAGCATCTGAGCCGGTAGCGGACCGATCGAAAACTGCATCAGCAGCTCGGGGAAACCAAGGCTCCATCGCCCCAGCAGTGCCCCGAGGGCGAGATTCAGCACCCCGCAGATCTGGAGAACGAGCAGCCCTGCCAGGGCACAGAGCGACTGTCTGGGCAGGTCATCCATGCCGTCCTGCTGCGCCAGTCGACCGGTGAGCCAGGCTGCGGGCACGAAGCCCGCGAGATAGCCGAAACCCGGTTCAAGCACGTAGTTCAGCCCTCCACCGCCATGGAACACCGGCAGACTTAACAATCCCAGGCTCAGATAGCCAACAGCGGCCATCACGCCGGCACGCGGGCCACTGACCATGGCGCAGAGAAGCAGCGCTGGCACCTGCCATGTGACCGGCAGGGGGAGAAGGATCGGCTCGGGAGCAGGCAGGAACAACGCGGCCGGCACAAGACCACCGATGAGGATGGCCAGCAGACCCGCCAGGGCACCACACCATGAGGCGAGAGCCCTCACATCACTCACTCAACTCGGCCCATCCTGCTCGACAATGCAGATCCTGCCCAGTTCAGATGTCGGTATCGATTGGTGATCAGCTGCGCCTGTCGCAGCAGCTTCCGTACCTCAAGTCGGCGGATCCGATGCCGATGCTGCGGCCGCCGGATCTGGTGGCCGCCGGTGAAGTGGGCGAGGTGGTTGCACTTCATCCGATGGACACCGTTGCTGTGCGTTTTCGCCGGGGCACGTTTCTGATCCCCCTCGATCGGCTGGATCCGGTGGATGCCGCGGAGGTGGACTAAGCAGCGTCCCGCCGATCCCAGCGCCGTTCAAGCTGCTTCAGTGCAGCGGAGGTTCCGCACAGGCTGAGTCGTGGTTCCCTCAGCCAACGTTGGGCGGCATGGAGCACATCCGTCGGTGTCAGTTCCGCAAGAGCCCGCACACAGCGCTGGTCATGATCGTCAGGGAGCCTTTGGGCCTTCAGCTGAACCCGTCGCTCTGCCCGTTGGGAGCAGGTCTGCAGGCCCTGGGCGAGCTGACCGATGTACTTGGCCCGTGCGAGCTCGAGTGCGGCCTCACTGAGGGGTTGCTCACTCAGCTCGTCCCAGATGTTCAGCAGCAAGTCCAGCGCGAGCTCTGAGCGCTCCTCCACGCTCGAGGCCATCAGCACAAAGGGCGCCGGTCCTGCCAGGGCAGGGAAGTGCGCGGCCACGTCGTAGGCCACGCCATGGTCTTCCCGCAGGCGCTGGAACAGCAGGCTCGACATCCCCACGCCCAGATGGCACTGCAACAGTCGCAACGCCAGTTCATCCGGGTGTCCATGCCCCAGCGTCGCCTGCCCAAGCATCAGAACCACCTGTTCGGTGTCCATCGCTTCGAGCTGGATCGTTTCGGTTCCTACCGCTTCGGCGTAGGGACGGCGGCCTGAGCGATCGTTGCCGCTCCCTTCTGGCCAGTCGCGAAAGTCCTCAAGGGAGCCAATCGTGTCGATGATTTGCGGTGGGACGCTGCCCGCCAGGGCGAGAACGCTCGATGCCCTCGCTAGCCGCTCGGCCAGGGGGAGAAGTGCCTCCCGATCCAGATCATCCAGCTCTTCAGCAATGCCCATCGGGTCGTGGCCGTAGCCCCCGTTGCCATAGGTCAGCTGCCGCCATCCGGTCGTGGCGCAATGGAAGGGATCCTCCCGCTGCCGTTGCAAGGCCTGAATCGTGAGCGAACGTTCAAGGGCCACCTGGCCAGGCTCAAGCCGGGGGGAACGAACCATCTGGGCCAGCAGGGGCAGGAGCTGCTCCGCGTCTTCCACCGTGCAGCGCAGGCTCAGCACGAGCGCATCTTCCTGGGCATCGCAGCGCAGACCTGCTCCGCATCCCTCAACAAGGTCCGCCAGGTCAACGTGGTTGTGTCGTCCACAGCCGCGGCTGAGCAGAGATGCCAGCAGGTCATGGGCACCCCGCGTTTCTGCAGGGTCGTCGGCGCTGCCGAAAGGAAGCAGCAGTTTCGCGGCCAGAATCCCCGGGCTTGAGACCGGTTCGATCAGCAGTTCGGGGTTGCTCATCCGTGTTTCGTCTTGGCCTGGGCGGTCAGCACAAACGCCTGTTCGGGTTGAAGCCTTGGGAACAGGTCTGAGCGAAGCCGCTCCGCCGTCCATGGCGGCAGGAAAGCAAGAGGATGGAGCAGATCCTGCTGCCGGTCCCAGAGGGTCTGGCTGGCGCTGAGCCCAGACACCTGGCCCGTCGATTCCAAGGCGTAGCGCAGTCCGTTGCTCACCAGCTGCTGGCCCCGTTTCAGCTCCTGATCGCTGACGAGCTCTTCCGCCATGGCGCGCAGCTGCCGGTTCACCTCGTCTTCCACAGCCTCCAGATGCTCGTCTGGACAGATCACCTCCAGCGTGATCAGGCTTCCCTGCTCCAGAACCGAGAGGTCCATCGACACGCTTTCAACGATCTGCAGTTCCTCCCTCAAGCGGTTCACGAGACGACTGCGTCGTCCTTCCCCCAGCAGGGTTGTGGCGAGATCAGCGGCCATCACGCCTGTTTGATCCTGGGCCCGTGGAGCTTCCCAGAGCATCAGCAGTCGGGCGGATTCGAGCCGGTCCACAACAACGCTTTCGCGTCCAGGACGCACGCTCAGGGGCGATGACGGTGATGAGGGCTCAGGCGCATCCAGGAGGTCCGCCAGAGCCGAGGAACCCAGGGCACTGCGCAGCTCCGCTGACGAAGGCCCGGCCATCGCCAGACAGCAGTTGGAACCGCGGTACTGCCGCTGATGAAACGCCCGCATGGCCTCGGGCGTCATGGCCTCCAGGCTGCGGGGGGTACCCAGGATGGGTCGGCCGTAGGGGTGCTGGTCACAGCCCTTGCTCAACAGCAGTTGCAGCACCTGCTCATTGGGTTGATCGGCGTATTGAGCGATCTCTTCAAGCACCACCCCCCGTTCCGTGTTGAACCCGTCAGGCTCGAGGCTTGGCTGCAACACCAGTTCCAACAACAGATCCAACGCTTCGCGGGCTCGATCCGGGGGTGTCAGCACGTGGAAGTGAACGTCATCAAAGCCTGTGGCGGCATTGCTGCTGCCCCCCAGAGCTTCGATGGCTTCATCGAATGCCCCTGCGGCCAGCCGCTCACTTCCCTTGAACACCATGTGCTCCAGGAAATGGGCCATGCCCTCTTCCCCTGGCTGCTCACTGGCACTGCCGGCACGGCACCAGAGATCGAGACAGGTCAGGGGGGCATCCGGCATGTCCGCCGTCACGCAGCGCACTCCGTTGGGGAGGGTCCAATGGTCCAGTGGGGGACCGGAGAACGGAAGGTTCAGAACTGCGTGGCAAAGTTCCATTCTGTGCCTGCCCCTTCGATGCAGCCCAAGCCGCTGGCGCCACCGCCAGGACAGCATCCCCTCGTGCAGGCCTTGGCGGCGTCGATCCGTAGTGCCTGGGCGGGATTGCCCGGATTGGAGATCCTCCCCTGCGATGAGGATTTGCGCTTCATCCAGGGGCAACTCGATGGCGAGGGCCTATCGATCGGCAACGAGCTTTTTCGCTGCATCGGCCTTCGCAAACTTCATCTGGAGGTTGCGCGACTCGGCAACGGCCTGCAGATCCTCCACAGCGTCTGGTTCCCCGATCCCCACTACGACCTGCCGATCTTCGGGGCCGACATCGTGGCCGGCCCGGCAGGCATCTCCGCCGCGATCGTCGATCTGTCCCCCACCTCCGATGCCTTGCCGGAGCAGCTGATCCAGCGGCTTGAGGCCAGGCCATGGCCGGCGTTCCGTCAGGTTCGGGAGCTGCCGGCCTGGGGATCAGCCATCTTCTCGAACAAGGTGTGCTTCATCCGCCCCGATGGTGCTGACGAGGAAGCAGCCTTTCAGGAACTGGTGAGCCATTACCTGCAGGTGATGGCCACCAGCGTGATCGAGGCGACTCCCGAACCGTCCACGGCTCTCACTACAGTCCGCCGGTACGAGGGTCAGTTGAACTATTGCCTTCAGCAGAAACGCAACGACAAGACCCGCCGCGTGCTCGAGAAGGCCTTCGATTCAGCCTGGGCCGATCGCTACATCGACATGCTTCTGTTCGACAACCCTCCGGAACTCTGATGACCCCCAAGCGCTGGTCTGTTCTGGCTGGAAGTTTGGTCATTGCGGTCATCGGCGGCTGGTTGCTGCGGCCGACGCCCGAACCCAAGCCGGTTGAACCGACGCCTGCACCCACGGTTCGTCCCGAAGCGGTCGCGGCCCTGGGGCAGCTGGAGCCCGCCGGGGACATCCGCAATCTGGCGGCTCCCAATGCGGGGATGGCGGGGACACCCCGGGTGGCAGCCCTCAATGTGAATGAGGGTGATCTGATCAAGACCGGCCAGGTGTTGGCGTCCTTCGATCATCGGGATGGACTGCTCGCTGATCTGGAGCGCGTCGATGCGCAGCTGCGCAGCCTCGATCAGGAGATACAACTACAGGCCCTTGAGGTGGAGCGCTTCAGCAGAGCCGCCGATTGGGGTGCGGCCGAATTGACTCTGGTGGACAACAAGCGTGAAGAGCTGGTTCGTCTTCAGGGACAGCGGGATCAGGCCCTGGCGGAGCGCAAAGGGCTTCAGGCCGACCTCGTGCTCAGTCAGCTGATCTCGCCTCTTGATGGTGTTGTTCTCAAGCTGCATGCCCGTGCAGGCGAGCGCCCTGGTGCAGAGGGGGTGATGGATGTGGGGGCCAATCAGGCGATGCAGGCCAGCATCGAGGTCTACGAATCCGACATCTCCCTGATCCGCCTCGACCAGTCCGTGCGCCTCATCAGCGAGAACGGTGGTTTCCGCGGTGAACTCGTCGGGCGCGTCCTGCGCATCAGCCCGCAGGTGGAACAACGGTCTGTTCTTTCCACCGATCCCACCGGCGATGCCGACGCCCGCGTTGTGATGGTTGATGTGGTGCTGAACCCTGAAGATGCCGCCAAGGTCAGTCGTCTGGCGGGTTTGAAGGTGATCGCCCGCTTCGATCCATGAACCGGTTCTGGCGGGGGCGTCGGATTCCCCTCTCCTGGCTGTTGCTGACGCGCCAGCCCGTTCGCTTGCTGGTGGCGCTTGCCGGCATCAGCTTCGCGGGAATTCTGATGTTCATGCAGCTTGGATTCCGTGATGGCCTCTTTGACGCCAGCGTCACGGCGCACCGGCTGTTCGATGCTGATGTTGTTCTGATCAGTCCCCGCTCCGCCAGCTCCGTGAGCATGGAGGCCTTTCCAAGGCGGCGGCTGGTTCAGACCCTGGCTGATCCAGACGTCGATGGGGTGACCCCGGTGCATTGGGGGCTGATGCTGTGGCGGAACCCGGAAACGCGGCGCAACCGGTCGATCCTGGCCTTGGGTTTCAATCCCGACGATCCCTTTTTTGTCGATCCCTCCCTGGCTGAGAAAACTGACGCTCTCAAGCGGAAGGGGCGGATCCTCTTCGATCAGCTGTCACGTCCTGAATTCGGACCCATTGTCGATTGGTATCGCGGTGGGCGTGTGGTGGAAACCGAGATCGCTGGCAACCGCGTCCGGGTGGCGGGTCTGGTGAGCCTGGGCACCAGCTTCGGTGCCGACGGCAACCTGCTCACGAGCACGGAGACGTTCCTCGATCTGATGCCTCAGAAGCCGCCTGGGGCGATCGAAGTGGGTCTGGTGCGGTTGAAGCCCGGCGCGGATCCTGAGCAGGTGGTGTCCCGATTGAGACAGCGGCTGCCCAAGGATGTTTCGGTGCTGACCAAGCAGGGCTTCATCGATTTCGAGCAGAACTACTGGAAGAGCAGCACCTCCATCGGTTTCATCTTCACGCTCGGCGCCGCCATGGGCTTCGTGGTGGGCTGCGTGATCGTGTATCAGGTGCTGTACACCGATGTGAGTGATCACCTGCCGGAGTACGCCACTTTGATGGCCATGGGCTATCGCCTCAGCCATCTGTTGGGAGTGGTGGTTCGTGAGGGCTTCTATCTGGCGGCGATGGGGTACGTCCCCGCCTACATGGCCGGTCAGGGGCTGTACTGGTTCGTTCGTGACGCCACCAAGCTGCCCGTCGGCATGGATCTGTCCCGGGCGTTGACCGTTCTGGTGATGATCCTGGTGATGTGCATGTTGTCGTCGTTCCTGGCCATGCGTCGTCTCATCGATGCAGACCCTGCGGAGATCTTCTGATGGCAGCTGTTGTTGTCGACAACCTCTCCCACGCTTTCGGCCAAGGGGAGATGCGCCGCGCGGTTCTTCAGAACATCAGCTTCAGCATCGAGCCGGGCGAAGTGGTGTTGCTGACCGGTCCTTCGGGTTGTGGCAAGACGACACTGCTCACCTTGATCGGCGCCTTGCGGACGGTTCAGCAGGGTGAGGTGTCGGTGCTTGGTGAGTCCCTGCATGGTGCAGGCCGTCGGCGCCGCCAGCAGGTGCGCCGGCGCATTGGAATGATTTTTCAGGGGCACAACCTTCTGCGCTGCCTCACGGCTGAACAGAACGTGCAGATGGGAGCCGATCTTCTGCCTGATCTCAGTTACAGGGCGCGCCGGGATGAGGCCCGTCAGTGGCTTCGTGCCGTTGGCCTGGAGGACCACATGGCCAAAGTCCCCCATGACTTGTCCGGTGGACAGAAGCAGCGGGTCGCCATTGCCCGTGCCCTTGCCGCAAACCCCCGCCTTCTCCTGGCTGACGAACCCACCGCTGCCCTGGACAGCCGTACGGGCCGGGAGGTGGTGGAGCTGCTTCGCCGACTCGCCCGTGAACAATCCTGCGCGGTGCTGATGGTGACCCATGACCCGCGCATCGTTGATGTGGCCGATCGCCTGCTTCAGATGGAGGACGGGCGATTAAAGAATGCTGTTTAGTACGATGAAAGTTGACACCAGAGCCCGCAGTTCCGCATGGCCAAGCGCAGAAACCTGAAGAAAGAAAAGCAGGAGCGGAACCGCGCCTACGCCCGCAAGTTCAAGAAGCGCAAGATGCGGAACGATGGCCGTGGTGAAGGCGCTGGTAACGGTGTGACCGGAACCGCCAACAACGGTGGTGCCGCCGACTGATCAACGGATCAGACCATGCATCAAAAAGGGGGCCTGCGGGCCCCTTTTTTGTTGTTCGTAGGGTGGGTGGCCATTTGCATCGGCCGTCGCGATGTTCGTCAGCGTCGTTATTCCGACCTACAACCGACGCCCGATCCTCGAGAAATGCCTCTCGGCACTGGAAGATCAGCAGCTTGCTGGAGCTCTTCAGGACTACGAGGTTGTTGTGGTTGACGACGGTTCCACCGATGGAACGCCGTCATGGCTGAGCGAGCAGTCCCAGCGTTTTCCCCATGTGCGCCTGATCGAGCAGGAGCACGGTGGTCCTGCCGAGGGCCGAAACCGCGGTGTGGATCACGCCCGTGGCGATGTGATCGTCTTCATCGACAGCGATCTGGTGGTCACAGAAACCTTTCTGGCCACCCATGCACGGGCGCTGCAGCAGTGCTGGCAACGGCGCGGTGATCGGCTCTGCTTCACCTACGGCGCTGTCATCAACACCGCCAACTTCGAAGCACCCTGCTCGGAGCGCCACAAATTACGAGACTTGTCCTGGGCTTATTTCGCCACTGGAAATGTGGCCATCGATCGGGAGGTGCTGGAGCGCTCAGGCCTGTTTGACACTGGTTTCCGCCTCTACGGCTGGGAGGACCTGGAACTGGGTGAGCGTCTGCGGCGAATGGGGGTTGAGTTGGTGAAGTGCCCGGACGCTGTCGGCTATCACTGGCACCCCGCCCTGAGTCTCGACCAGATCCCCCGACTTGTTGAAGTGGAGGGTGAACGGGCCCGTATGGGGCTTGTTTTTTACCGCAAACATCCCACCAGGCGAGTGCGGTTGATCATCCAGTTCACCTGGTTCCATCGCATCCTTTGGGAAGTGCTCACCCTCGGTGGGCTGATCAATCCCTCAAGCCTTCGCCCGCTGCTCCGTTGGCTGATCCGGCATGGCTATCCCGGAACGGCGATGGAGTTGCTTCGTTTGCCCCTCAATCGCATCGGTGTGCGTGCCCTGTTCCGTGAAGCCAGAGCGGCAGGGCTTCGCTGATCAACGTTTTGATACCTTCTATAGGTCCTTTCACTCCGCACACCTGCCCGTTTCGGGTGCACCGTGAGACCAGCCCCTGCTGGTTGTTCAGGTCCCTGGCAGGTGGAGGCGAACCCGAAACCCTCAAACCATGGCTGTCGTCACCCTCGCCGAGATGATGGAGGCTGGTGCCCACTTTGGGCACCAGACTCGTCGTTGGAACCCCAAGATGTCGCGCTACATCTATTGCGCGCGCAACGGCGTTCACATCATCGACCTCGTGCAGACCGCCGTCTGCATGAACAACGCCTACAAGTGGACCCGTTCTGCAGCACGCAGCGGCAAGCGTTTCCTCTTCGTTGGCACCAAGAAGCAAGCCTCTGAAGTTGTGGCGCTGGAAGCCGCCCGCTGCGGAGCCTCCTACGTGAACCAGCGCTGGTTGGGCGGCATGCTCACCAACTGGACCACCATGAAGGCGCGGATCGACCGTCTCAAGGATCTGGAGCGGATGGAGTCCAGCGGCGCCATCGCCATGCGCCCCAAGAAGGAAGGTGCGGTGCTGCGTCGCGAACTCGAGCGTCTTCAGAAGTATCTGGGTGGCCTCAAGAACATGCGTCGCCTTCCCGATGTTGTGGTCCTGGTGGACCAGCGTCGTGAGTCGAATGCTGTGCTCGAAGCCCGCAAGCTCGACATCCCCCTGGTTTCCATGTTGGACACCAACTGCGATCCGGACCTCTGTGAGGTGCCGATTCCCTGCAACGACGACGCCGTTCGTTCTGTGCAACTGATCCTGGGCCGTCTGGCCGATGCGATCAATGAGGGCCGCCACGGTTCCAACGATCAGCGTGGTGGCGACAGCGAAGGCTGATCTCCTCTCCCCGCTAAGTTCACGCCGCTGATTCCAATCAAGGAATCGGCGGCGATTCAATTTCCCTTCTCACTGCTCCGACCGATGGCTGCTGCCGTATCCGCCAAGCTTGTCAAAGAACTGCGCGACAAGACCGGCGCGGGGATGATGGATTGCAAAAAGGCCCTGGCCGCCACGGAAGGCGATGCCAACAAGGCCGTTGAGTGGCTTCGCCAGAAAGGCATCGCCAGCGCTGAAAAGAAATCCGGCCGCACCGCCGCCGAGGGTGCCATCGGCAGCTACATCCACACCGGTGCCCGCGTGGGTGTGCTGGTTGAGGTGAACTGCGAAACCGACTTCGTGGCCCGGGGCGACATGTTCCAGTCGCTGCTGCGTGATGTCTCCATGCAGGTGGCGGCATGCCCCAACGTTGAGTACGTCACCACCGACGAGATTCCCGACGAGATCCGTGAGCGGGAAAAGGCGATCGAGATGGGTCGTGACGATCTCGAGGGCAAGCCTGAGCAGATGAAGGAAAAGATCGTTGAGGGCCGCATCGGCAAGCGCCTCAAGGAACTCGCCCTCATGGAGCAGCCCTTCATCAAGGACAGCTCCATCACCGTTGCTGACCTCGTCAAGCAAACCGCTGGCAAGATCGGCGAGAACGTGAAAGTTCGTCGCTTCACGCGTTACACCCTGGGCGAGGGCATCGAGGTGGAAGAGAACGATTTCGCTGCTGAAGTGGCGTCCATGCAGAACGCCGGCTGATTCCCTTGTCCGACCCGGACGTCAGGCCTGCTTACGACCCGTCAGAACAGCTGGCACGCCTTCAACGGTTGTGCCGGCTGCGGGCCATCGCCCTGTACAGGGAGCAGGCTCTCTATCTTCAGGTGCTGCGGGAACTGCTGGAAGGAGCCACCCGTCAGGCCCTGTTCAATCTTCTCGGTGAGGTTGATCCCTCCCGTTTTGGTCGACTGCCGGAGTCGACCCGTCAGAATTTCCATGCAGCGGTCACAGACCTGATCGACCGCTGCAGCGTTCTGCTCACAGTTGAGCAGCTGATGCAGCTGGTGGGGCAGATGCAGCAGGAGCAACGGCGCCAGCAGGCCCATGCCAGCAGAAGCATGCTGCAGAAGCTCAGTCGCCAGTCCCAGGAGAGTGCGCCTGAACCCGAGCCACCCACCTCTGAGCTCCCACGGGAAGAACCGAGCGGATCCATTCAGTTGAGCTTGGCTTCACCGCTTGAATCCCCCCCGAGGACGGCTTCCCCGGACCCCGTTAAAGAACCGGTCCCTGAACCCGCAGACAACAAATCTTCGGTTGATTTGGATGTGCTCCGCTCACTGTTCGAGCTGGCCGGTGATGCGATGCAGCAGGCCCAACAGCCCCTTGATCCCGGTGCTGTTCTTGATCCTTCGGTGGAGGGCAACGACAACTTTATCCCGAATGAACCGGATGCGCTGTTGCACTGGATTCAGGCCATGGATCAGGCGCTTGAGCGACGCCTTCGCAACCTGTCCCATGCGGTGAATGTGCAGATGTTGCGGTCAGGACTGGCCCAGACCCTCCTTCCTATCAGCCTTCTGGATGCTGTCCTGAAGGGGCAGGTCGAAACGCAGCCAACCGCCACGAACGTGCTTCGCCTGCGCCTCCCTCTGGCCGTCGGTGAGCTCGACCAGGGCATGGATGTGCTCTGTGTGCTCTTACGCAGCAACGATCTGGAGTTCGACAGCCCACGTCTGCGTCAGTGCCGCAAACGATTGCGCGCTCACCACCATGCTCTGCTCACAATGGTGCGGCAGCAGCGTCATTGGCAGCGTCGCTCCCTGGATCGTGAGGCCCGGACCCATTGGCAGACCCCATCGGATTCAACGCAGCAGCTGAGCGGGGACTGACCAGCGAGCAGCTGTCGCTGCTCCTCACCTGGATGCTTCCCCTTCAGCGCTCGCTGGGGTTGGAGGCCGACCGTGGTTTTCAGAATCTGCAGGGTCGCCAGCAGCGCTTTCACGCCTTTCTGCAGCAGCAACTCGCAGCGCCTCCGGCCGTTCCCTTCCCCCAGGGGGTCAGTGAACGCATGTCCAAGCTCAGCTCTGGCTTTGCCGACTATCCGGAGCTCGCTGATCCGGCCCGCCGTCGCTTGGTCACCGATGCCCGTCAGTGGCTGCATGAGCTGCGCCATCGCCTGGAACCCTCGGCTCCGATGGCACCGCCACGCCTCAAGGTTCAGGCGTCGCCCCAGCAGCGTGCCAGCTCACCACTGCAGCTCGATAGTCCCATCACCCAGATCCGTGGTGTGGGTCCGAAATTCGCGGCACGGCTGGCTTCGATCGGCCTGCTTCTGGTGCGTGACCTGCTCCGCTATTACCCCCGTGATCATGTCGATTACTCCGCGATGCGCCGCATTGAGGCGCTGGTGTCGGGGGAAACAGCCACGATCGTCGCCACGATTCGCCGTTGCAACGGATTCGTCAGCCCACGGAACACCAACCTCGCCATCATTGAGCTCCAGCTGCAGGACCCGACCGGTCGCCTGAAGGTGAGCCGTTTCCTGGCGGGCAAACGCTTCAGTTCTCCGGCTTACCTCAAGGGCCAGCAGCGTCTCTACCCCGTTGGTGCCACCGTGGCCGTCAGTGGTCTGGTGAAAGACGGCCCCTACGGCATCACCTTTCAGGATCCGTTGATCGAGGTGCTGGACAGCCCCTCGTCTCCAGTCAAATCCCCCAGCATCGGACGGCTTCTCCCGGTGTATCCCCTCACCGAAGGAGTTGGCGCGGATCGGTTCCGCAGCCTGATCGATCAGGTCCTGCCCCTCGCGGCATCGTGGCCTGATCCTCTCCCCGCCGCGATCCAGCGGCAATTCCAGCTGCCGGCACTGTCGGAGGCCCTGCAGGCCCTGCATGCGCCCAAGGACCGCGAAAGCCTCGATCGGGGACGGCGCCGGCTGGTGTTCGATGAGTTTCTGCTCCTGCAGCTCGGTCTGTTGCGCCGACGCCAGGCGCTGCGCTCCCGGACGGGTCCGGACCTGGATCTCCAATCCAGTGCCAATGGGCTGGTGGGGGAGTTCATGGATCTTCTGCCCTTCCGCTTCACCGCAGCCCAACAACGGGTGTTTCAGGAGATCGAAGCCGATCTGGCGCGCAGCGAACCCATGGCTCGTCTGGTGCAGGGTGACGTGGGCTCGGGCAAAACGGTGGTTGCCATTGCAGCGTTGCTCAGCACCATTGCCTCGGGCTGGCAGGGGGCCCTGATGGCCCCCACGGAGGTGTTGGCCGAGCAGCATTACCGCAACCTCTGTCAGTGGCTGCCTCAGCTCCATGTGAGCGTCGCCTTGCTGACGGGATCCACGCCGCGGCCCCGCCGTCGGGAGCTGCTGGATGACCTGGCCAACGGTTCGCTGAAGGTGCTGGTGGGCACCCATGCCTTGCTCGAGGATCCTGTCGTTTTCAACCGCCTGGGGCTGGTGGTGGTGGATGAACAGCACCGTTTCGGTGTGCATCAACGGGATCGCCTGCTCAACAAGGGCTTGCAGCCCCATCTGCTCACCATGACGGCAACACCGATCCCTCGGACCCTGGCGCTCTCGATGCATGGGGATCTCGATGTCAGCCAGATCGATGAATTGCCGCCAGGGCGAACACCGATTCGCACCCGCATGCTCACGGCCGCAAAGCGGGAGAAGGCCTATGAGTTGATCCGTGAGGAGGTGCAGCTGGGCCAGCGGGCCTATGTCGTTCTGCCTCTGGTGGACGAGTCTGAAAAGCTCGAGCTTCGCTCAGCCGTTGAAGTTCACGCTGAATTGGCCTCGGAGGTATTCCCAGATCTGGCCGTTGGTTTGCTGCATGGGCGTCTCTCCAGTGCTGAAAAGCAGGCGGTGCTGACCGATTTCGCTGCTGGCACGACTCAGGTGCTGGTGTCGACCACGGTGGTGGAAGTGGGCGTGGACGTGCCCGAAGCCAGCGTGATGGTGATCGACCATGCCGAACGTTTCGGCCTGGCGCAGCTGCATCAGTTGCGGGGGCGCGTTGGCCGTGGCGCCGCTGCCTCCCATTGCCTGTTGATCAATGGCAGCTCCAATCCCCTGGCCCGCCAGCGTCTGGATGTGCTGGTGCGCTCCACCGATGGCTTCGAGATCGCCGAGATGGATCTGCGCTTGCGGGGGCCTGGCCAGGTGCTGGGAACCCGACAGTCGGGCCTGCCTGATCTGGCCTTGGCCAGCCTTGCCGATGATGGTGCTGTGCTGGAGGACGCACGAACAGCCGCCCAGGAGCTGTTGAACAACGATCCTGAGCTCAAGCAGCACCCGTTGCTGCGCGAGACCCTGGAGGCCCAGCAGCGTCGCCTCAGCGGTGGCACCCCCTTGAACTGATCCATCCCGTTGCCGCGATTCGATGCGCCCCTGGAGTCCGATTCCAATCGAAGAGTGCGGCGAGCCTTTGCAAGCGCTGCCTCCCGCTTTGTTGCGGATGGAACCTCACCCGTACATGGCGCTGGGGGCGCCCTATGGGACGTCGGGGAATCCCTTTCAATTGCGCCTGGGGGTCGTTCAGCGCCTGCTTGATGCTCAGCAGCAGCTGGTTGAGCACGATCCCCGCCTGCGCCTGAGCATTTTTGATGCCTGGCGGCCGATCGCCGTGCAAGCCTTCATGGTGGACCACAGCATTGCGGAACTCTGCCGTGAACGCGGCGTGGAAGCGCGCTCAGGGCACGCCTTCGATCAGGTGGTGGCCGATGTGGGGCGCTTCTGGGCTGCTCCCAGTCGGGATCCTGCGACCCCGCCTCCCCACAGCACCGGTGCGGCTGTTGATCTCACCCTCAGCAGCAGCGATGGAACGCCGCTGGCCATGGGGGGAGAGATTGATGCCATAGGTGCGGTGTCTGAACCGCAGCACTACGCCGGTCGGCAGGATTCCGAAGCTCGACGCTGGCATCAACGCCGGCAGTTGCTGGCTGAAGTGATGGGATCAGCCGGCTTTGCCCAGCATCCGAACGAGTGGTGGCACTACTCGTTCGGCGATCAGCTCTGGGCCTGGCGAAAAGGTGCAGCTGTGGCGGTCTACGCCGAGGCCGTCAACAGCGCGCTCACTTCCTGATCACCAAGCTTCTCGATGTGGTCCCCGAAGCTGCGACGTCCACCGGCGGCTTTCCAGCTGAGGAGGAGCGGTTCAAGGGTTGTCTCCAGATCATCCAAGGGCAGTTTTTCCAGGTAAGGGCGCGCCAGACGCTGGAGATTGGGGGTGCCGCCGAGCCACAGCTGGTACTGGTTAACACCGTTGCCCACCAAGCCCAGCTCCGCCATGTAGGGGCGGGCACAGCCGTTGGGGCAGCCGGTCATCCTCACCAGCAGGGACTTTTCAATCTCGAGACGTCGCAGCTGGGCATCGAGGCGATCCAGAACATCCGGAAGGATGCGCTCAGATTCGGTGATGGCGAGCCCGCAGGTGGGTAGAGCTGGGCAGGCGATCGCATGCCTGGCCAGAGGTGCTGGAGCTTCAGGCACCTCAAACCCGAGGGCTTCCAGCTGGGTTCGAATGCTGGCTCGCTGGGAGGTGCCGATGTTGCACAGCAGCAGGTCTTGGTTGGCGGTGAGGCGAATCTCCAGCTGGTAGGTCTCCACCAGCTCCCTCAGCCCTGCCTTGAGATCTCCGTTCAGGCGGCCACAGAGCAGGGGAAGTCCCACGAACCACATCCCTGCCTTCTGGCGATGCCAGCCGAGATAGTCCAAAAGCTTGGCCTTGGGCTCATTGCGCAGCCCCTTGAGGCTTCCCTTGAAGTAGGTCGCGCACAGGGTGTCGCGGAACCACTGGATTCCCTTGTCGTGCAGCAGATACTTCATGCGGGCGTGCTTGCGCACCTCCCGATCACCGTGATCCCGTTGCAGCGCCAGGATCGCCTGAACCACATCCAGAACGTCGGCAGCATCGACGTAACCCAAGGGGTCCGCCGTGCGGGCGAAGGTCTCCTCCTTGTTGTGGGTGCGGCCCATGCCACCGCCCACGTAGACGTTGCAGCCCCGCAGATCGCCGGAGGGGTCGGTGAAGGCCACCAGGCCGATGTCCTGGGTGAGCAGGTCAACAGAGTTGTCCCCCGGCACGGTGACGGCCACCTTGAATTTCCGGGGTAGATAGGTGTCCCCGTAGAGAGGTTCCTCAGTGCTGCCGGAAAAAACGCCGCCCTCGCTCTGGCGCTTTCTGGCCTTCTGAACGGCTCGGCTGGGCTTGAAGCGATAACTCAGGTTACCATCCACCCAGAGGTCCAGATAGGCCCCCTCGGCCGCTTCGGGGCTGAGTAGATCAGCAATGTCGTCGGCCAGGCGCCGTGCCACGGGATAGCCGCCTTTCTCAAAAGGAGCTGGTGGTGCCATCACATTGCGGTTGATGTCCCCGCAGGCCGCCAGGGTCGAGCCCATGTTGCGAACGATGGTGCCGATCACCTCTTTCAGGTCGGCTTTGGCGATGCCGTGCATCTGGAAGGCCTGACGGGTGGTGGCCCGCAGAGTTCCGTCCCCAAGGCGGTTGGAGAGGTCATCGAGTGCGAGGAACAGTCGGGCAGGGATGCGTCCGCCCGGACTGCGCAGCCGCAGCATCATCTGCCAGCTGCGAACCTTGTCCGTCTTGCGCAGTTCGCGGTGGTGCTGTTGGTAGCTGCCGTGAAACTTCAGCAGTTGAACGGCATCTTCCGTGAAGCGAACATCGTCGTTGCTGAGCTCGCTCAACAACGGGTCGCGTAGATGGTCGCTGTCCAGCTTGCGCTGCTCCGCCTTGGACAGCGATTGAGTTCCTGTTTCCGCCACTGCCAAGGAGCCTTCCCCCACCCCGAAAAGGATTTCTTGATTTGAACGTAGCGAAACGGCTTCCAATACAGTCGCTTCCGGCTCTGACCTTGGCGTGACGGCAACCTTTCTTCTGGAAATCGGCACCGAGGAGCTTCCTGCCGATTTTGTCAGGCAAGCGCTTGACCAGCTGCAGCAACGGGTGAGCCGTGATCTGCGTGAGGCAAGGCTTGGCCATGGAGCGGTGTCGGTGTTCGGCACCCCCCGGCGTCTGGTGGTCTCCGTTGCTGATCTGGAGGACCGCCAACCCGATCTTGAGGAAGACCGCAAGGGCCCTCCCGTGGCTCAGGCTTTTAAGGACGGCATCCCAGGGCCAGCGGCGATCGGTTTCGCCAAGCGCTGCGGGGTTGATCCCTCAGCACTTGAGCAGCGTGACACTCCCAAGGGGCCTTGTGTCTTCGCAACCGTGCTCACCCCCGGTCAAGCCTGCGTTGAACTGCTCCAGGGGCTAATCCCCCAATGGATTGATGCGTTGCAAGGTCGGCGGTTCATGCGCTGGGGCACCGGAGCCCAGCGCTTCAGCCGCCCCATCCGCTGGCTGCTGGCGCTGAAGGGTTCAGAGGTGATCCCGGTGGTGCTGGGCGCCGCTGACCCTGAGGTCCGCAGCGATCGTTTCAGCCGTGCCCACCGTCTCCATGGTGACGAGCCACTCTCCATCGCATCAGCGGAGCAGTTTGGAGAGACCCTTGCCGCCGCTGGCGTTGTTGTCGATCGTGCGGAGCGGGCCAAACGAATTCGCACCAGCCTGGACCAGTCGGCACAGGCCGCCAACGGAACTCCCGACTGTCCGGAGTCGCTGTTTGAGGAACTGGTGGACCTGGTTGAAGACCCCAGGATTCTCGAGGGAACCATTGCTGAGCGGTTCCTGCAGCTTCCTCCGGAGGTGATCAGCACGGTGATGCAGGCCCACCAGCGTTATGTGCCGCTGCAGGTGCCTGGTCTGGAGGCTGATCCGCTCCGACTCACCGCTGAGGCTGTGCTTCGGCCCCAGTTCCTTTTGGTGGGGAATGGCCTGGCCCCGGCGTCGTCCTTGATTGTTCGCGGCAATGAACGCGTGCTTGGAGCTCGCCTGGCGGATGCCGAATTTTTCCTCGATGTTGACCGGCGTCAGTCCAGCGACTCCCGGCGTGAAGCCCTCGACCGTGTCACCTTCGCCGAGGGCCTGGGAAGTCTTCTGGACCGCTCCGAGCGAATCGAGCGGCTCACCGGCCTGCTGTTGAAGCAACTCGGTCTTGATCAGGGCGTGGTGGATGCGGCCCAGCGTGCCGCTCATTTCTGCAAGAACGATCTGGTCAGCCAGATGGTGGGTGAGTTCCCTGAACTTCAGGGCCTGATGGGGGGCAAATACCTCCTGGAGGAGGGAGAACCCCGCGATGTTGCTCTCGCTGTGGTGGAGCACTATCTGCCCCGGGGAGCCGGTGATGCTCTGCCCGCAACCCCCGCGGGAGCTGTTGTCGCCTTGGCGGAACGGCTCGAGCTGCTGCTCAGCATCTTTGCCAAGGGAGAGCGACCAACCGGATCCTCCGACCCCTATGCCCTGCGGCGGGCCGGCAATGGTGTTGTGCAGATTCTCTGGCGCATGGCCTGGCGCCTCGACCTCATGGCCTTCCTCAGCAACGCCGTGGAGGAGTGGGCTGCTCTGTTCCCGGCCTTTGCGGTGGATGCCAGCCAACTGCATAACGACCTCTGTCAGCTGATGCGGCAGCGGATCGTGTCTCAACTGGAAGACGACGGCTTTGCGCCTGATCTGGTGCAGGCTGTGGCTGGTGATGCCGTCTCCAGCCAGCGTCTGCTCAGTGATCCCCTGGATGTCAAGCAGCGGATTCAACTGTTGCGTGACCTTCGGGACAGCGGTCAGCTGGATGCCGTCCAGGCGGTGGTGCAGCGGGCAGCGAAGCTTGCCGAAAAAGGTGATCTGGCACGCGATCAGCTTGTGGCCGGCGAAGTGGTTGAGGCCGAACGGTTCGAGTCCGCCAGTGAGAAAGATCTGTTCGCAGCTCTCGAGCAGCTGCAGCCATTGGCTCAGCAGCGGTCGTATCAAGCCCTTGCCGATGCGCTCGTCGCGGCAACCCCGGCGCTCCAGGCCTTCTTTGATGGTGACACCAGCGTGATGGTGATGGTCGACGATGCCGCGCTGAGGCTCAATCGCCTCAACCTGTTGGCGGTCCTGCGCAATCAGGCTTCGGTCTTGGCCGAATTTGAATCGATTCAATCCAAATGAAGGCAGCCCTGGCCTCTGCGGCTAAGCAGGGGCCAGCCGCTTGAGCCGAAATGCCTGATCAACAGACGACCACCACCCAGCCGCCTGTGGTGATCCGCCAGGGAGGAAATGGTCTGGGCAGCGTGATTGCGGCGCTGATCTTGGCTGCTGCCGCCGTTTACGCCATCAACGTCTGGTCGACGACCAAGAAAGAAACATCCCCCGCCAAGAGCATTGAGCAGGGGATTGAGCGGATCAAGGATGCCGCTGGCAAGGCGATCGAGTCACGCAACTGACCAGCAGCGTTGTCATTGGTGTTGGAGTGATGTTGAGGGCCGGCCTCCCTCAGGAGACGCCGGCCTTTTCCTTCGACTCGGAACCTTTGGAGTTCCCCTCCTTGGATTCGCCAGCCTGAGCCTTGATCTGCTGGGCCGCTTCCTCCGCGAGGAAATCACCGTCGGAACGGCCAACGGCCGAAGGAACAGGGTTGTAGACGGATGGAGCCAGAGCCTCGCCCCGGATCAGGCTGCCCAGGGTGCGGAGGGTGAGCTTGATCTGCTGCCAGGGGTTCATCATCACCACCCGTTTGTACAGGTAGCTGTCAAACGTCAGCTTCTGCACGTCCTTGTCGTCGCACATCTCGACGAAGGCTTCCCGGGCAGCGTCGTTGCGATAGAAGATCCGCTGCAGGATGTCGAGCACCGCATAGGTGGCACCGTATTTGCGGTCCCAGCGCTTGAGGTAGGTCGACTTGATCTGCTTTTCGGTGGGGATGGAGGCACCGTTGTTGGAGATTTCCACAATCGCTTCGGCACACATCCGGCCGCTCTTGGCAGCGAAATAAATGCCTTCCCCGGAGCTCTTGGTGACGTAGCCCGCTGCATCGCCCACCAAGGCCATGCGGCCCACAACCCGGCGCGGACGGGGGTGCTCAGGAATTGGGTGGGCTTCCACCTTGATCACTTCGCCCTGGAATAGGCGCTTGTTGGCCCGCTCACGAATGCCCCTTTGCAGACCCTTGATCAGGCTCTGGTTCTGCTGCATGGTTCCCGTTCCAACGGCCACGTGGTCGTATTTGGGGAACACCCAGGCATAGAAGTCGGGAGAGACGTCTGTTCCGACGTACATCTCAGCCAGATCTTCGTAGTAGGTCATCTCCTCAGCAGGAAGCTTGATCCGCTCCTGGAAGGCGATGGCCACGTTGTAATCCCCGGCGTCCATGGCTTTCGCCACTCGGGAATTGGCGCCATCGGCACCAATGATCAGATCCACAGCCAGAGTCTTCTGCTCACCGGTCGGGCCACCACCGCTGTAGTCGGCGTAATGAATGGTGTAAGGGCCCTGACGGTCTGCACCGGTGTCGATCTTCTGGACCAGGCCGTTGATCAGGGTTGTGCCCAGATCGGCGGCGCGGTTGCGCAGGAAGGCATCGAACACCTCACGACGGCACATGCCGATGTAGGCGTTTTCGTCGTAACCGAGGGGATCCAGCTTGATGTCCACCTCCCGGTTGGAAGGGGAGATCATCTTCATGTTGCGGACCTTGCGGTCGATGATTTCGTCGGGCAGGTCGAACTCTTCGACCATGCAAAGCGGAATGGCTCCACCACAGGGTTTGGCGTTGTCGAGTTTGCGCTCGAACAGCCAGGTTTCAATTCCCGCCTTGGCCAGAATTTCGGCAGCACAGGAGCCACTTGGGCCACCGCCGATCACCGCAACTCGCAACATCTCAGCCCGTCTCCGCTGGATTGTTTTGTGAAGCTATCACTGTCACAACAACCATTGTGGGTTGAGCTGGCTGCTGCCTTTACGATCGAAACAACACGCATCAGCGCCTTGGTTCGGGCCTCCTCTGCGCGACGCATCGAGCGGGAGGACATTCCGGTCGCTCGACGAACACGGCAGCCGCGTCAACGCAAGGGAAATGGCGCAGCTGGATTGCTGTTCGGGCTCGTTCTCGTCTGTGCGGGAAGCCTGGCTGTAGTGATGCTGGTTCCCACGCTGCTGTCACGGCGCCAGCCCACGCAGAGCCTTGAGATTTCAGGCTTTCGCGAACGTCCTGACGCCGATGGCCGACTCCTGGGCCACTTCCCCTACGGAGAGGCTGACGCTGATCAACTCATCGTCTTTGAACCGGGGATCAAGCTGAATGTGAAAGCCGCCGAGGCCCTGGACACGATGATGCGTTCTGCCTTGGCTGACGGGATCGATCTGCGTCTGCTCAGTGGATTCCGCTCCTTGGCCCTCCAGGAATCGATCTTCTTTGATGTGGCCTCCGAACGGAACCAGACCGCCGAAGAGCGAGCCCAGGTGTCAGCTCCACCGGGCTACTCCGAGCACAGCACGGGTTACGCCGTCGATCTCGGCGATGGCCGTTTTCCTGAGACCAACCTCTCCCAGAGCTTTCAAGACACCGCCGCCTTTCGCTGGTTGCAGGACCATGCGGCGAGATATCACTTCGTGTTGTCCTTCCCTGAGGGCAACAAACAGGGTGTGATGTACGAGCCCTGGCATTGGCGCTACGAGGGCAATGCGGATGCACTGCGTTTGTTCGAGCCGGCCAGTCGCTTCTCCAGGCGCGACCCTTGACCGTTCCCGAACTGCTGTCACCTGCCGGCGACTGGGCTGCGATGAAGGCGGCCGCTGCCTCCGGTGCCGATGCGGTGTATTTCGGCGTTGATGCCTTCAACGCCCGCCAGCGGGCTGAAAATTTCCGACTGCAAGACCTTCCTGAAGTGATGCAGTGGCTGCATCAGCGGGGGGTGAAGGGATTCCTCACCTTCAACGTGTTGGTGTTCAGCGATGAACTGGAGTCAGCGGCTCAGTTGCTGATCGCTGCAGATCGAGCCGGTGTGGATGCGGTGATCGTCCAGGACGTGGGGCTCTGTCGCCTGGCCCAGCGGCTGGTGCCGAACCTCTGTGTGCACGGCTCAACCCAGATGTCGATCACCAGTGCCGCGGGGATTGCCCAGGCTGCGGCGCTCGGTTGCCAGCGGGTGGTGCTGGCCCGTGAGCTGGCCCTGCGTGATCTCGAGCGACTGCAGACACAACTGGTTCAGCGGAACCTTGCGATGCCGTTGGAGGTGTTTGTGCATGGCGCCCTTTGCGTCGCCTATTCCGGTCAATGTCTGACCAGTGAATCCCTCGGGCAGCGCAGTGCCAATCGAGGTGAGTGTGCCCAGGCCTGTCGCCTGCCTTACGAAATGGTGGTGGATGGGCAACCCCACCCCCTTGAAGACCAGCGCTACCTCCTCTCGCCCCAGGATCTGGCGGCCTGGGAGCTGCTGCCGGAGTTGCAGCGCATCGGCGTGGCCAGCCTCAAGATCGAAGGGCGTCTGAAGGATGCTGCCTACGTGGCTGCCGTCACCGACGCCTATCGCCAGCGCCTGGATCAAACCCCCGCTTCGGCGCCGCAGGTGCAACGCCAGCTTGAGCTGGCCTTTTCCCGAGGCCTTTCCACCGGTTGGCTGGAAGGGGTGAACCATCGCCGTCTGGTGCATGGCCGCTGGAGCAAGAAGAGGGGCCCGCTGCTGGGGCAGTTGCTGCGGGTGGAGCGGGGTGGTTGGTTGCATCTGCGCAGCCGGGAACAGCTGCATCCCGGGCAGGGCCTTGTGCTGGAACAACTGTCGTCCGACCCGCTGCAGCCGCCTCGGGAGATCGGTGGCCGGATCATGGTGTGTGAGCGGATGGGCGACGAACGCTGGAAGCTGCGCCTGGGGCCCGATCGTGTGGATGGCTCTGGCTTGAGAGCAGGCGCCTCGGTCTGGCTCACCAGTGATCCCGATTGGCAGTCCCGTTGGCAGCGTGCCGCCCGTCGCACGGTGGAGGCTCGGTCCCGGGATCTGGCGCTGCGGGTGTCCGGTCGGCTGGATGCCCCGCTGGAGTTGCAGGTGCTGGAGCCCCAGGGATTTGAGCTGAAGCTCTGCAGCACCATGCCGCTCCAGAGTGCTTCGCAGCGCCCCTTGGACCGGGAACGGCTTGAGCAGCAATTGGGACGCCTCGGGGGAACCGGTTGGTCGCTTCAGCATCTGGAGATCGAACTGGAGGGCGATCTTTTTCTGCCCGTGGCGGAACTGAACCGCATGCGCAGGGCTCTGCTGGAGCAGTTGGAGGCCACAGGGGACTGCAGCACCGATTCAGGGCCTGTCCCTGCAGCCACCAAAACGGCAGACCCAACGGAGCTGCTGGCTCAGATGTGCCCACCAGCTGTCGCTCCCCTCAGCGAGACCAAGCCAGGCTTGGTGGTGCTGGTGCGCAGCCTGGAGCAGCTGCAGGCCTTGGTGGATCTCTCCGGCACGGACCTGCCGATTCGCTCGGTGGTGGCGGATCTCGAGCAGCCTCGGGAGCTGCGGGAAGCGGTGGCGATCGGCCGAGGCTGCTGGCCTGAGGGTGTATGGCTGGCCGGTGCACGGATCACACGCCCTGATGAACGCTGGTCGCTTGAGCCACTGATTCGGGCCCGTCCTGACGGTTTCCTGGTGCGAAATGCCGATCAGCTGGAGGTGCTCACGCCGCTGGCCCCCTGCATTGGTGACTTTTCCCTCAACACCGCCAACCCCCTGAGTTTCCAGTGGTATCGCGACCATTGGGCGCTGCAGCGACTCACGGCCAGTTACGACCTCAACCTTCAGCAACTGCTGGATCTGGCCGCCGCCGTTGATCCAGCGCTGCTGGAGGTCACCCTGCACCAGCACATGCCGTTGTTCCACATGGAGCATTGCCTGTTCTGTGCATTCCTCTCGGACGGCAAGGACCACACCGATTGCGGTCGTCCCTGTGAGAAGCACCACGTCACCCTGCGGGATCGCAGTGGCGTTGAACACCCCCTGCGGGCTGATCTGGGTTGTCGGAACACCCTTTTCAATGGCACGGCGCAATCGGGCGTTGAAGCGCTTCCGTCGCTGCTGCGGGCAGGCGTGCGCAGGATCCGGCTCGAACTTCTCGATGAGGATGCCGCTGCGACGCAACGGCGCGTCAGCCTTTACGCCGAGGCTCTGGCGGGTCGGATGGCCACCCAGGAGGTCTGGTCCCAGGAGCAGATCCACCACCAGCTGGGCGTCACCCGCGGCAGCCTCAAGGTGTCAAGTGCGCACATCGAGCCTTCTAAGTTCGGGCGGAAGCGCAAACACAAGTGATTGCAATGAGTCTCAGGGTCTGAGACAACGGAATCGAACCTGTTCCGGTCCGATTCATGTCCAGCTCCAGAGCCATCAACATCGAGGGCAAGCGCGAGGTGCGCGTCTCCGCTGACGTTGACCGTCAGTTGGCTCAGCGCGTCGATGCTGTCGCCAAGGCCAGCAACTCCACCAGGGCTGAGGTGGTGCGTGCTGCGCTCCGAAAGCTCTGACAAGGAAAGACCCCTCAGCGGCTGCAACCGCGTGAGGGGTCTGTGCGTTCGAAAAATTTCTCGTCTTCAGTATGACCACCACCACCAGGCCAGTACATGGCCCTGTGGGGACGATCTATCAGTTCTCCCCACACCAGCGGGTATTTCGCGATCCAGAGACCCTGGAGCTGCTCACAGAGCATGCTGATCCAACCAACAAGGGTTTTGGTGAGACCAGGTTCCTCAAAGGTCCTGGCCCTAACGGTTGGTCGATCTTCAACTTTGAAAGCGTCTCCGCCTATCTGGAGGACTTGCGGTCAACCAGGGATCCAGAAGATCGAGTGGTTTACGAATTCCCTGATGTCATCGACGCACAGGCGGCTGCGGATGTCGGTCAGAGGAACGCCTTCTGCCAGCCGCACCATGCCCAATCCCATCAGGAGATGGTGCAGCGGTATGCAGATCTCAGGTATCGGGGCGCATGGTGCTGTTACTACGTCACACCTGACCGTCCCGATGAGGAAGAGAAGGCTCTCCGCCATCAAAAGGCGGCAATGGAAGGCGGGCTGACGCTTCTGATCGCTAAGAGCCACATGGAGCCGTTATTTGCGGATCCAGCAGACGAAAAACGGTGGTTTGGCGTCCCCATAAATCCTTTTTTCAGAGGTCAGATCGGACGTATCGAACCTCGCGATCGCAGCCGATACATGACCGAGCTGTATCACCACTGCGACTATCCCCTCCTTAGCGATCCTGAGTTTCAGCAGGCGTCGCTAATGGATGACGATGACCGCGAAAAACTCATGCTGCGGGGTGCATCCCACCCTGAGCAAACGAACGACTATTGGCTTCGTAAACGCTGGAGTGAGCCTGAGAAGCATGAGTTGAACCCTGAGCGGTTACTGCAACGCGGCAACCGCATCACAGAGGCTCTTGGCACTCAAATCAGGACCAATCGCTCCGGACCCACGAAGTGGGACATCTTCACTGGCACGCACTGGCAGGAGCAGAACACGCACGATGCGGTGAACGCACTCCAAGAGGAGTTTTACGTTCGCAACGGCTGGAGCAGCCGCGATTTTCGAGACCTAAGCAGCGATCGCTTTCAGCTGCGTAATGGCATCGCCAGCTCAATACCCAAGGCGAGCCGCAGGTTGCTGCCGTTCCTCAACACCTGCCTCGACTTGGAGAGCAGGGAGTGCATCAAACACTCGCCAAACAATGGGAACCGTTTTGTTTTGCGCCTGAACTACGAGCCAGGACAGCGCGAACCGAAAAAGATCAAAGCCTTCCTTCTGGATCGTCTTGGTGATCCGGCGCTGGTTGAGATGTATCGCGCCTTCGTTTGGCACGTTCTGACCGGACGCAGCATGAAGTGCTTCTTGGAGATCACTGGCGCCTCAAATTCCGGCAAGTCAGTACTGACCTCTCTGATCGTGGCCATCGTCGGCGTTACCAACATGGTCAGCTGTGACCTCAGCCAGCTCGAAGATTCCAAGAGTCGTTTTGAGACCCAGCGTCTCTCTGGCAAAAAGCTGGCCGTCTTCAGCGAATCGCAGGACTACAAGGGCAAAGGGGAGATGCTCAAAGCCCTCACAGGTCGCGACCGCATCCGCGCTGAGAAAAAGAACAGCACTGAAGAAGTCGACTTCACCTATGTGGGTGGTGTTGTCATCACCGGCAATTCTCCTGTCTGCTTCAAAGATGCTTCTGCTGCAATCAGCAACCGGCGCCGCAGCTTGATTGTCGACAAGGTCATCGATGACAAAGATTTTCGCGAGATGTGCGAAGTCGACGATGAAGGCAACTGGATCGGTGACCTTGTTCCAGAACTGTCAGCGATGGTGAATTGGGTTCTGGATATGGATCCGGCTGATGCCATCAGGGCAATGAGCCGAAACCTGGCGTCAGAGGCTCGGCGTGATGCTGCCAAGCAATCTCTGCTGGATTCCGACCCACTGGCTCAATGGGCAAACGAGCGGTTGGTTTACGACTCCACGCTCAAGAAGGACGGCAAGCCATTGCACGCCCAGGGCGTTGGCAACCTCCAGTCTGATCCTGAAACCCACCTCCTCACCAACTACCGGAGCTGGTTTGAGGCCAACGAAACTGGCGAGGCTCTCACCACCAAGACGTTCAAACGAACGCTGGTGGAAATGCTGCAAGCCATCGGCATCCCATTGCCACCAGGACGTCTGGATAAGGGGCAATACCGAATCGATGGCAAAGGCAGCGTGGTGCCGTTCATCCGCTTTCGTCGTGGTGACGATGCTGCTGACCATCCAGGGGTGATCGATGCAGCTTTCAACCTCCAAACGGTTCACGAACGGTTCGCAAACGCCAAGACCCCAGAAGCAAACGGATCAAACGGTTCAAACGGTTCTGAAGAGGTTTCAGCTCATAGGGGTTCAGAACTTTTCCAAAACAAGGCCCCTGGGGGCCTAACAAGCACCTCTGACCAGGAATCTGACTTTTCTCCAGACACTGGTGATGGTGAAGTCGGCCAAACCCGTTTGAACCGTTTGTTGAGTTGGGAACAGGGTTCTCAGCCGCAGGAACCCGTTTGGCAACCGTTTGGCTCAGCTCACGACGTGGAGGCGGGCTGATGGACCCCACTGAGATGACGCCCATCCTCCGAGAGATGCAGGCGCGGGATGCCTACTGCCTTGATCGTTCAGTCGTCAGAACCTTCGAAGGCTCGGAGAGCGCCAAAGAGTGCTTGGAAGTAGGGGAAAATCCAGAAAATCACTCCGATGATGGTGACCCATGCCAACCAGGTCAGGAGTAAGGCGCCAACACCTCCAGCTGTGTTGCCGTCATAGAAGTGATTGAGAGCCAGTGGCCAGCCAAATGCCAAGAGCGCGATCTTGACCAAAGCCTTCCGTTGCTGAATCTGCATAAGGGGCAAGTGATACCCCCAGTTGGTAGCAAGAGCTACCGGAGCAGCCTCCGCAGCTTCTGCTCGATCAGCGCAGGCAACTGTTCCTCGGCTTTCTTGATCAGCAGGCCGTGGAAGTCGATCTGGGTGTCGACCTTGGGCTTCTGATCCACCAGGGCGAAGGCGAGCGACACCTGGTTCTTGATCCTGTAGCGCCTCCAGATACCGGGGCCGAGGCCACCATGGCGTTCCGGCAGAACGAAGTAACGCTCCGCCCCTGCTGGGTTCGGTGACGTGAGTTGGCTGATCAGCGACTGAACCTTCTTGCCTTTGAGGTTGCCGTTCTTGGCGATGAACTGGCGGCCGGCCCTGGAGCCGGGCACCGGCACCGCGATTTTGTTGGTGCCGTACTTGCCCTGAAGGAATCCCGCCAACGTGGTGGGCTTAATCGGCTTCTGGCGCCTGCCGTCGCTGCTGTCGGTGGGGAACAAATATTGCGCAGCACTCTGGTTCTGCCTCTGATCGTCGTTGATGTAAATCCGTAGTTCTGAACCGCGATGTTCGAAACGAGGGCTCTTCAGCGTGTAGTTGGTTGCGGTCTGATATTTGTCACGCATCGCATCAGCAAGAGTCTTCCGACTTTCAAAGCCGAATGACTTCAATGCTTGTTCTGCTGCCTGCGGCAGGTATGCCTTCTCGATCAGATTCAACTTCTTGATGATGCTGTCGATGTTGTGAGTAATCGCCATTTAATTGTTTATCCTGTTGTTAATCGCATTCTAGATATGTTTCCTCTTTGTGATGATGATGCTCCGAGCCAATCTGACCGCTGTGATTGCGGAATGATCAATCCACAAGCCAGGCGGCTACTACGACTCCAGGCAGGCCGTACGACAGCGAACGGCCTGAACGACCGCGTGGCGATTCCAAAAAAGCGGACCGCGTTTCCCCATGGACCGGTAGAAATGACGACCTGGCAGTAGAACGCCAGCCTTCCGAAATCTTTGGAGAGTTTTGCTGCTGAGGTTGATCTCAGTAGCCATCCATTCAGTGGACACCCATTCTTCTGATTGCATGTCCATCACTGGGCAACACTTACCCCATTTTAGGGATACGTTTTGGAGAGGATTGTGGTGTTGGTATGCATCGTCTGAAGCGATATTCGATCGTCGATCTCGCCGAGTCTCTGAAGATTGGTGGTGATATTCGACGCGGCAAATATGAGCGCGGGCTGTCTGGCATGCAGCTCGAGTTGCTTGGAAACCATGGCCGTGCCGGTGCGGCTTTGCCCACTGTTCAGCTGTATCGAGATCTGGAAACCGGCGTGATTGATGGTGGCCAAGCCTTGGCGGTCACCAGTGTTTTGCCTGTCGCTCAGGCCGTACGTCCGGAGACTGTTTTCGAGGCTGCCGGCGCCCAGGTGGTGCAGCTCAATGACACCAGCGCCGCAACGCTGCCGGTGTTCGATGGCGAGGTGACCGACACGACGTGGATCAGCGAGAACGCAGCAGCACCGTCGTTCTCAGCTCTGACCGTCAAGTCGATTCAGAGTTCCCCCAAGTGCTGTTCCAGCCGGATTGCTTACAGCCGCAGGCTTGCCGCGTTGGCTACCGACAAGGCTGCCTTCGAGGCTTCGCTGCTCACGGAGCTGCGCCGCACCATCAAGGTCGAGATCGAGAAGAAATACTTTTCCGGCAGCGGCAGCAGCAACCAGCCGCTCGGGATTTACAACACCACCGGCATCAGCTCGAAGACGTTCAGCGCCGCCCTCCCGACTCATGCCGAGCTGGTCGACATGATCGAGCTGCTGGCGGATGCCAACGGTGATCTGACCGCTGCACGGTTCCTGGTGCATCCCTCAGATATGACCGGGCTGTTGAAGCAGCAGGTCACCACCGGCGGTGGTGACACCACGTTGAGCTTCGTGGGTAACGGCTACAAGATCGCCGGCATCCCGGTGTTCGCCACGACCGCAGCAACCGAAGGCAAGGTGCTGCTGGCGGATATGAGCGCCATCACGTTGCTGTTCTATGGCCCGCCTCAGCTGATCGTTGATGCCTTCTCTGGCGGCAAGAGCACCACGGGCCAAACCGAGCTGATCGTGCAGAACTACGTCGACAGCCTGATTCGAGACCGGAGCCTTGTTGTGGTCGGTTCGGCATAGGCCGATCACATCGTGGCGATGAACGAGCGCCACTACGGGGGGAGGTTGGAGTTCCCTCCCCCCAACTATTTCCACGCACGGTGATCCGCCCGCACTTCAAGGGCAGATCACCAGAGCCAGGACCACCACCTCAGCAGTCAAGTCTCAACTCAGTTCATAACCCTGGTCAGTCATGCCGCGCCATAACTGGATTACGGCCTACGCCTCGCAGAGCATGCGGCCATCACGCTTTGAGCCGCCCGAGCGTCACTGGTTGGATTTGCAGGAGTCGCTCAACCGTTGGGGCTCTGGTTACAGCTGGAGCCGTTATGAGCAAATCGCAGCGATTGCAAAACCATGAGCTTGAATTGCATTGCATCAAGCAGTGAATTTGTCTTGAGTCGTATGATCGCTGAAGACTTAATCGTGAATTATGGGAAAAAACAAAAAGAAGAGCGATAAAGATCAAATTACCGGTCTGAAAATTGATGTTCTTTACCCCAACGGGGTGAAGCATCGCTTCAGAGATGGCGTTGTTTACATGGTTGAATATGATTATGATGCGGAAGATGTTAATATTCTGCGCTCGTTAAGCAAAATCCCGACCAAAGCTCCGCCGGCTGGCAAAACGTATCTTCAGGTGCAGCTAAGCAAAAAAGGACTGATGAAAACAGAAATATATTCCGATGGCGATGTGACTAGAGCCTTCCACAAGGGCAAAATTAAATTCAACAAAAAAGGCAATTTAAAGGTAATTAAGAATCGCAAGAGCGGCTATATGACATGGGAGTCTGATTATGACGCGTTTTACGGAAGCGCGGAGGTTTATTCTCCTTCGCACAAAATTGTTCCAAAGAAAAAGAAAGGTGGATTTTTTGATCTACCTAGGGGCAAAGAGGTGGCACATCTTTCTATGACTGGTCATGATTTACACTTGACCTCAGACGGTTCGCCGAAGTATTGGACTACCAGTGAGCGTGGAGCTGGTTTCAGTTATTTTTATAATAATCTTGGAGGCGGACGATATTTTTTCGAAGGATGGCATCTTGAGCCATTCGACACTTCTCTGATTTGATCAATATTGTGAAATTGCTTAAAGATGGGTCCTTCTTCGGTCAATACCCGCGGTGATGTCGCAGCCGCAGGTTGTGTCCAGGTACAGCCCCAGCAACTAACGCAAATAAGGCCGATTAAGCGCAATTAGGCCCGGCCGGGCCTAACAACAGCAGCACCATGGCAACAGGCGATCTGATCACCCAAAAAGAGGCCGCCGCGATCCTGAATCGCAGTGTTTCAGCTGTATCTCGGGCGCTGCGGGATGGTCGGCTGGAGTACATCGACAGCGAGCGCCGGCTGCTGCATCGCCCCGGCCTAGAGGCGAGGTTCAGGCAAACAACACGGCCGCGGATTGATGCACCGCAACGCAAAGCGCAAAGAGTTACGCCCGATCGGCCGGAAGTTCTCGCCGGGGGCAACCCTCGGCGAGAGATTTCAACGGACTACTGGCAGCGGTTGCAGGACAAGCTCAGCGTCGTGCTCGATGGTGCGCCCTTTTATTGGGCACGGGAGCCAAACCCAGCGCAACTACGACTGTTCTGCTGGACGTTGGATGAACTCAGGAGTCAGGTTGAGGCTGAGGGGTTGGAGCCTTAATCCACTTCGCCGCCCTTAGGCAGGGTGTCGATGAGCGGGCAGAACTCATCAAGGACTGCCTTGGCTTCCGTTGTTGAGTTGAACTTGTAGCTCTTTTCCCCTGGCGTCAGATACATGTCTGGATCATCAACTTTGAACCAACCAGCGTTGTCTTGATCCCAGTTCGCTGTGTAGTCCTGGCAGTCGGCCTGCACGCCCCACATGGAGTTGTACTTGTTGCTCTGCAGCCCGTATTGGTACTTCAGGTACCTGCCATAACTCCCATTTTTGCTGAGTGCTTTGACCGACTCGACGCGCATCCGAACGATTTTGCCGTCATCGCGAGTCCAGGTCCTGAGCCCGTCCTCAACATCCTTTGTCTGCTTGGGCGGGAGACCACCGGTCATGGTCTGAACGCAGCCTGCGAAGTCAGTCGCCTTCATGCAGAACTCAGCGATCTTCGGGTCAACTGCAGCGGCGGAGGGTGCTGAAACAGCCAGCAGCGGCAGAAGCAGGAGGATTCGTTTCATCAGGAGGCTCCAGCGCTCTTTTCCTTCACTGGGCAATCGTGGCGCAGAGGCTCAGCCACCTTCAAGATCTCGCCCATGCGTTGGGCAATGACCTCATCATCAAGGTCAAACAGTTCCATATCCACAACGCTGGTGTCTCCAACTGCTTGGCCGTCTTCCCTGTAGAGGTGCATTTCAACGGCACCTGTCGCGCTGGAGAGTCTGATGCGTGGCACTGGGTTGGCTGCTTCAACGAAGGTGAAGGTGATGCCCAGTGTTTTGCACCAATCATTGAAGTCCTCCCGCTTTTCGATGTCGTAGCGGTCGCCGGTGAGGAACTGTTGAATCCCTTTTTTAACCCTCTTCTCCACCGACTCACTGTCAGCCTGTAGCTCCAAGACCTTGATGTCTTGCCTTGTTGCCTCAGCTTGCCGTTGGGCAGATTTGACCTGTTGTTCGGTCTTTGTAATCAACGCAGCCATGCTGTTCATGACTATTGGATCCACTCCATCGGCTGATTTGCCAAGCACATTGAGATTGTTTTGAACGTTTTTCAGTTCACCCTCGAACTTGTCAGCCACCTCAACTTCTCTGGCTAGCTTCTTTTTCAGCACTCTGATCTTCTTTTCATCCAGCTGAGTTTTGAAAAGCTTTTCCCACTGGGCATCCATGAATGCGCTCAGGAATAGTGTTTCGTCATAGAGGATCGATCGGTGCTTAGCACCACATTCTGCTGATGGTCTGTTGCAGCGAAGCCTGATTCTGCCGTTACTCTCGCCGCTACTCATCGCTGCACCGCAACTGCAATAGGTCATTCCCTTCAGAATGTTGACGCACTTACCATTCGGCCCACCTCGCCTTCCGCTGCCTTTCTTGGGTGTCTTTTCGTCGATGATGGCTCTGACTTTGGTGAATAACGTTCGCTCAATAATTGCTGGGAAATAGTTTTCAATCTCTTCGTCGCCATCCTTCCTAAGCTTCTTGATTCCTATTACTTGTCTGTTTCTAAGGATTCGGCTGACGTTGCCATGTCCCCATCGTCCACCTGTGCTCGTTGGTATCTCTTCTTTGTTGAACATTTGTGCAATGGTCCAGGCTGATATCCCTCTGCTAGCTAGTTCAAAAATCCTGCGCACGACATCTGCAAATTCTTCGTTAATGGTGAAGTCGCCGTCTTCTACATAGAGCCAATCTGGGCAGTCTGATTCAGAAGCAAACTTCTCCCCTGTCTCTTCATATCTGCTTCTTCGTTTTTCCCACTTGTCTACGATCCTTCCTGAAAGTTTTTCACTAAAAAAGTTTGCTTCTTTTTGCAGCATCTTTAGTGTTACCGAGACAGATATATCGCTGTTGTATTTGTCTTCGGTGATTATCCAGTCTTGAGAAACGATCGATAGGGAGAGGTCGTTATCCCACAGTTCATGCAGCTCTTTCTCGCTGAGGCTGATGCTGCTGCGGCTGAACCGGTCCCAGTGCTCTACCACCAGTGTTGAGCCAGCGGGGACCTTGCGTTCCTTCCTCGCCTCAATAAAGAAGCGGAGCATCCCTTTCTTCCGATGCACCCGGTGATAGGCGCTCAGACCCTTGTCCCTTAGTACGCCTGCCTCTTTGAGGCCGTGTTTGGCGCAGAACCTTGAACAGACTGTCTCCTGCCGCTCAAGCCCGTCTCCGTCGACCTGATTGATGTCCGAGACGCGTTCGTAGCTGTATGCCAGCCCTGTGCCAGTTACCGGCACCTCTAAATCGGTGGTCAGTTTGGGTTTTGGCACTTTTGCGGTGGTGAATCGCTGCCGTTGCTCAGATGCGAGACGCCTGGTTAGGCAACCAAGTCCCTTGCAGACACAACTCTAGGCAGGGTGTGCGCATTAGATTTACGCAGGAGCCTGCGCAGCAAGGGTCCGGAGCGCACCAGTCGATTCTCACGTTGAGATAACCTGTCGCACTGCGCCTTTGGCGTTCTTCACAAATACTTACGGTCAGCCCGCATGAGCGCCAACAACAAGGCGATCCGCAACATCGCGATCATCGCCCACGTTGACCACGGCAAGACGACTCTGGTCGATTCGCTGTTGGCGCAGTCAGGAATTTTCCGCGACAACGAGGCCGTCCCCACCTGTGTGATGGACTCCAACGACCTGGAGCGTGAGCGGGGCATCACGATCCTGTCGAAAAACACGGCGGTCACCTACAACGACACCCGGATCAACATCGTTGACACCCCTGGTCACGCCGATTTCGGTGGAGAAGTGGAGCGGGTGCTGGGCATGGTTGATGGTTGCCTGCTGATCGTGGATGCCAACGAGGGGCCGATGCCCCAGACCCGTTTTGTGCTGAAGAAGGCCCTCGAGCAGGGCCTGCGTCCGATCGTGTTCGTCAACAAGATCGACCGGGCCCGGGTGGATCCCGAGACCGCCGTCGACAAGGTGCTCGACCTCTTCATCGAACTCGGCGCTGACGATGATCAGTGCGATTTCCCCTACCTGTTCGGCAGCGGTCTCGGAGGCTTCGCCAAGCCCGACATGAAGACCGACAGCGACAACATGCGTCCGCTGTTCGATGCCATCCTGCGCCACGTTCCGCCCCCGGTTGGTGATCCGGAGAAGCCCCTCCAGCTGCAAATCACCACCCTTGACTACTCCGACTTCCTCGGCCGGATCATCATTGGCCGCGTTCACAACGGAAAAATCAAACAGGGTCAGAACGCTGCGCTGATCAAGGACGACGGCAGCATCAAGAAGGGCCGCATCAGCAAGCTGCTGGGCTTCGAGGGGCTGCAGCGCGTCGAGATTGAAGAGGCGTCTGCCGGTGATCTGGTGGCCGTGGCTGGCTTTGACGACGTCAACATTGGCGAAACCATCGCCTGCCCCGATGAGCCCACCGCTCTGCCGCTGATCAAGGTGGATGAGCCCACCCTGCAGATGACCTTCGTCGTCAACGATTCACCCTTTGCGGGCAAGGAAGGCAAGTTCGTCACCAGCCGTCAGGTGCGTGACCGCCTGCAGCGTGAGTTGCTCACCAACGTTGCCCTGCGTGTGGAAGACACCGATTCACCGGACCGGTTTGCGGTGAGTGGTCGCGGTGAGCTGCACCTCGGCATCCTGATCGAGACCATGCGCCGTGAGGGCTATGAGTTCCAGGTGTCCCAGCCGCAGGTGATTTACCGCACTATCGATGGCACCCCCTGCGAGCCGGTGGAAACCCTGGTGATGGATGTGCCTGAACCTGCGGTGGGCAGCTGCATCGAAAAACTGGGCACCCGCAAGGGCGAGATGCAGAACATGGAAACCAGCGCTGATGGCCGCACCCAGCTGGAGTTCATCGTTCCCTCCCGCGGTCTGATCGGTTTCCGCGGTGAATTCATCCGGGCCACCCGCGGCGAAGGAATCATGAGCCATTCCTTCTATGAATACCGGCCGATGATGGGTGAATTCGACACCCGCCGGAACGGTGTGCTGATCGCCTTCGAAGAAGGAACAGCAACGTTCTACGCCCTCAAGAACGCCGAGGATCGCGGCCAGTTCTTCATCAGTCCGGGCACCAAGGTCTACAAGGGAATGATCATCGGGGAATACAACCGGCCTCAGGACCTCGAGATCAACGTCTGCAAGACCAAGCAGCTCACCAACATGCGTTCCGCGGGCGCTGAGGAACTGGACACGCTGCAAGCACCGGTGCAGATGACGCTGGAGCGCGCGCTGGAATACATCGGTCCCGATGAGATGCTCGAAGTCACGCCCGAGTCGATCCGTCTGCGCAAACTTCCCGGCAAGAAGCCGGCCAAGTCCAAGCGCTGATGCCTCAGGCGGACCCTCGCTTTCAGCAGGGTGTGGAGCTCTTCAATGCAGGTGAGTGGTACGCCGCTCATGATCTGTTTGAGGAGCTCTGGCATGAAACAGCTGATCCGGAACGGCGCAGCCTTCAGGGGATCCTGCAGGTGGCGGTAGCGCAGTTGCACCTGCAACGGGGCAACCGGCGCGGTGCCACGATTCTTTTCGGTGAAGCTCTGGGTCGTCTCAAACGTCCTGGAACCCCGGATCTTGGCTTGGATCTTGCGTCTCTGTGCCGTGCTGCGCAACAGCGGCTTGAGGCGCTTCAGCAGGATGGGGATCCCGAGTCATGCACTGTCCCCGTTCTTGAGTCCATGCGCTGAAGCGCCGGTAATCTCGACGAACTTGGGCAGGTGGTGTGGCAGTGAAAGCAATGCTCCGTTCTCGGGGGCTTCTTTTAGCTCTGCCCCTTCTGGCCGCCCTTTGGCCCCTGTTCTCGGCCCAGGCTCAGCAAACAGCTGACGCTGGCGTCATCACGATTGAGTCCGACCTGCAATCGGCCGACAACGGAACGGGTGTGATCACCGCCAGTGGCAACGTTCGCTTGGTGCACGCCGGTCGTGGTTTGGTGGCAACAAGCCGACAGGCCCAGTACTTCACGGAGGAAGACCGGATTGTTCTGAGTGGTGATGTTGATGTGATCCAGGCTGATGGCAATCAGCTCCGTGCTGACCGGTTTACTTATCTCCTGGATGAAGGTCGCGCGATTGCCAGCCCTGTTCCCGGCCAGCAGGTGTTCAGTCAGTGGTCGCTCACTCCCAGCCAACCCGTGCTCGACGTTCAGGCCGAGACCAACCCAGTGACTCCATGACCCTGGAACTGTCGAATGTCTCCATCACCCTTGGGGGCCGCCAGTTGCTGAAGGGCTTGGATCTGAAGCTTGCCCCCGGCGAGGTGGTCGGCCTGCTCGGTCCCAATGGAGCTGGAAAAACCACCACCTTCAATCTGGTGATCGGTTTGCTCTCCCCTGATCAGGGCGAGGTGACGGTGAACGGTGAGCGGGTCACCCATCTGCCCATGCCGGAGCGAGCCCGGCTTGGTGTGGGTTACCTGCCCCAGGAAGCAAGTGTGTTTCGCAATCTCACGGTGCGTGAAAATCTGGATATCGCTCTTGAACAGACCGATCTCAGCTCCGAGCAGCGTCGGGATCGGCGCCAGCAGCTGATTGAGGACTTTCACCTCAGCGCGTTCATCAACCGTCTTGGTTTCCAACTCTCTGGGGGTGAACGTCGCCGTTGCGAAGTGGCCAGGGCACTGGCATCGGGTGCCAACGGACCGACGTATCTGCTTTTGGATGAACCCTTTGCAGGCGTCGACCCCCTTGCGGTGGCGGATCTGCAGCTGCTGATCGAGGGGTTGCGCTCCCGGGGCATGGGGATTCTGATCACCGATCACAACGTTCGCGAAACCCTGGCCACCACTGATCGGGCTTACATCCTCAACGAGGGTGCGGTGTTGGCCGCAGGACGTTCCGAGGAGGTGGCAGCTGATCCACAGGTGCGTCGTTATTACCTCGGGGAGGGATTCCAACTGTGATTTTGGATCGTCTCAAACGGGCCACCTGGATGCGGCTGGATCTTCTGGATCGTTGGTTGCTCAAGGAGCTGCTTGGTCCGCTTCTGTTCTTCATTGCCCTGTTCACCCTGTTGCTGCTCACGGGTGGCGTGATGTTTGAACTGGTGCGGCAGATGGTCGACAAGAACCTGCCGATCACGATCGCGGTTCAGGTGCTGCTGTTCAGCATTCCGCGTTGGTTGGCCTTCTCTGTGCCGATCGGAACGCTGATGGCATCCCTGTTCGTGTTCACCCGCCTTTCGGCGAACAGTGAACTCACCGCCCTGCGCAGCCTTGGGATCACCACAGTGCGGATGATCAGCGCGGCCCTCGCCCTTTCGATGGTGATGACGCTGTTCACCTTCGTTCTCAACGACGTGGTGGTGCCCCGCAGCCAACGCTATGCAGAGGTCACCCTCAAGCGATCACTGGGTCGTTCCCTCGCCAGTGAGACAGGACGCGACATCATTTATCCCCGTTTCGGGACCCGCTTCGATTCCGACGGCGAAGAGGACGGCAAGGGCCTGAATCAACTCTTCTATTCGCGCAAGTTTCAGAACGGTGAAATGGTGGATGTGACGGTTCTGGATTTCACCCGATCCGGTCTCACCCAGATGTTGCGTGCGGATCGGGCCATCTGGAATGAGGCCCAAGCCAGCTGGGACTTTCTGGATGGCCAGATTCTGACCTTGGCCGCCAACGGCAGCTCAACCAAGGCCGATTTCGATCGTTACGTCTATCCCCTTGGTTCCGGTCCGGTGAGCTTGGCGCGCATTGAGAAAGACGCCATCAACATGACTGTTGCCGAAGCCTTGCAGGCCCAGAGGCTCTACGAAGAGGCCGGCAGCATCAAGGAAGCCCGCAAAATCCGTGTGCGGATCCAGGAGAAGTTCACGGTTCCGATGGCCTGTCTGGTGTTTGGCTTGTTTGGAGCGACCCTCGGCGCTCAGCCCAGCTACCGAAGCAGCCGAAGCTTCTCATTTGTGCTCACCCTCGGCATCATCGCTGTCTACTACGTGATTGGTTTCAGCTTCAGTTCCCTCGGGGTGAAGGGAACCCTGCCGCCGGTTCTGGCGGCCTGGCTGCCTGTGATGTTGTTCCTCGGGGCGGGTGGTCTGTTGCTGAAACAGGCCAGTCGCTGATTGGCCGAGGCAGAATCCCCGTGTCTTCTGGAAATGGTGTGCTGAACACGCCTTTTGAGCTGGTCACCAGTCTTGGTTTCGCTGGCTTTGTGTTGCTGCTGCTGGCCATGCCCATGGCTTTCTGGGCGGTGTCCAGCCAGTCCCGGGCTGGCTTGGTGCGACTGCTGGTGGCCGTCGCCAACCTTCTGTTCACGGCTCAGCTGATTTTGCGTTGGTGGCAATCCGGCCACTTCCCGATCAGCAACCTCTACGAATCCCTGTGCTTTCTCGCCTGGGCTTGCACCCTCACCCAGCTGCTGGTGGAACGGGCCTGGCCTTCTCCCATCGTGGCGGCTGCGGCCACCCCCATGGGCCTTGGTTGCATTGCCTTCGCCAGCTTTGCCTTGCCCGATCAATTGCAGTCAGCGGCTCCTCTGGTTCCCGCCCTGCGCTCAAGCTGGTTGGTCATGCACGTGAGCGTGATCATGGTGAGTTACGCCGCACTGCTGGTGGGATCCCTGCTCTCCTTGGCGGTGTTGGTCACCGATCGCGGCCAATCCCTGGAACTGCGGAGCAGTTCCATCGGCAGTGGTGGATATCGTCAGGCGGCCTCGATCGCGAATGGTGGTTCTGTTCAGCTGCAATCGGTTCAGCTGAGCACCAACGAGCAACTCGACAGCCTCAGTTATCGCACCATCACCGTTGGGTTCTTGATGCTTACGGTGGGCATCGTGAGTGGTGCTGTTTGGGCGAATGAAGCCTGGGGCAGCTACTGGAGCTGGGATCCCAAGGAAACCTGGGCCTTGATCTGCTGGCTGGTGTATGCCGCTTATCTGCACACACGCCTCAGTCGCGGTTGGCAGGGCCGACGCCCAGCTCTTGTGGCTGTTGTTGGCCTTGTGGTGATCGCTGTTTGTTACATCGGGGTGAATCTGCTGGGCATTGGTTTGCACAGCTACGGCTGGTTTTTCTAACCAGCACTTTGTGTGAACTCGATCGAGGCTCAACCGCCATCGACCTGACATCCAACAAGGGCACCGCCAACAGCCCCGGCAGGAATCGACCAGATCCAGTTGTCCTTTTTGGCAAGCGCGCCTCCCAAGGCTCCCCCTAGAACCCCGCCAGCGAGGGTTCCTTCCAAACAGGAATTGTCGTCCTCTTCTGCGGGAGTCGCCATAACCTTTCGTCCTCCTGACATTGTCGGTGGATGAGCTGAATGGTTGTGGGCGTGATGCCCCTCCTTGTGTTTGTGGCTTTTGCGCCCATGGAAATGCAGGGTCTTGGGGCAGGGCCGTTCGACCCTCTCCTCTCGACTGCTGACGTAGCCAGGCTTTTCTCTGGTACCGGGATGGTAAGTCTCAACATATTGATTCTGGTAGCAAGTCTTTGCCTTTGAATATGTCTTGTTGGCCAGGGCTGGTTCACTCAAGACCGTCATTAATGCGACTCCTGTGAAAAGCCCGGAAAAAAATTTTTTCACAATGAACGGGTTGCTCTGTGATTCATTTTGCCCTCCCGAACAAGAAAGGGTCTGTCAACTTCAGTTGGATCTATGACAGGATGCATCTGGGCATGAACTCATTGCTTTTTGTTGGTTTTATCGTAATGAGTTTTTTCTCTTCGAATCAATCCCCCAGATGAGGGATTGATCCTTTGGTCCAGATCCCCCATTCCAGGGATGTATCACCCGAGTTCAGTTTGTGAAGATGGCCCACCATCAGTGGAAGAGATTCTTGAGCTGCATGCCTGCAGCTGCGGAGGGAAACCATGGTGGAGATGTGGGTCTGGCAGCGCAAGCGGCCGCCACCAGGGGATCGAGGCCTTACGGACTCTCCCCACCACTCAGGGGGGATCGAGGTCCACTTGGACTCTCCCCCCCCCACACCAATCAACTCTGGGTTGTGATCACAACCCTCTCCTGTGCAGTAGGAACGAACAAATCAGCGCCTGCAGGGGCATTCCTTACTGAGACGAGCAATGCCGGCTCGTTTGTTGGGAGGTTTCGCTCTCTTCTGCTTCAGAGAGCAGATAACGCTTCCGCTGCGCCGATTCCAGGCCAGACAGCAAGACAGCGCGTCTTGAAGGTGCGACCCGCTGAGGCCGATCAAGACCCCGAAGCAGTGGATGGATGCCTCGTCTGCTCATGCTGTTCCCCCGGTTATGCGTGAATCTCGCGCCGTGACCTGTGGTCCATCGCGTGACTGAATATTTCCATGATCTTCAGTCTTGTTTTGTGATCCACGTCACTGATTGGCGTGATGCCCTTCCAAGTTGTTGGCTTCTCAGGACGTGCATCAAGCCAACGGGCAAAAAGGAAGGCCACCCCTGCAAAGGGATGGCCTACACCTTGTTGGCGTTCTTTGAAGCTGAACGAAGCGTCTGGCTGTATGGCTTGTCAGGCCAGTCAGGCAGCTTCTAGATCTTGCTCAGTTGGACTGTCGTCACGCATTGGACGCCTCCGACTTCGACAGTCCCAGCATCGCTCAAAGCAGATGCTCGGATCATCCGTATTTCAACTCAGCGGCAGGGAGTAAAAGCGGAGCAAGCTCGATCCTCAAGTCAACAGAACTATTGAGCCAAATGTTGAAGAACGGCACTGATATTCATGCTCCCTTTGAGATAACCGGCAAAAGCCAATGCGATCACGCCTGCATTAAGCGCCAGAAATGCAGTAACCAGTTTGACGTCATCATTCATCTATTCATTATCGGAGGCTTGTTGGTGTCGCTGTGGCTTCCAATTCTTTGGAGATGATGAAACTGCCCAAGCGCTTGGTTCTTGCTTGAAGTGATTACAAAAAAAGCCCGGCATGGGCTGCCGGGCTGGTGGTGTTGAGTGATGGCCTACCAATCAGGCAAGAACGGCTTCCTTGCTGCTGCTGTTGCGGATGCCTTTGATCGCTTCGGCGTAATCGGGTTGGTTGAACACACCGGAGCCGGACACAATCGCGTTGGCACCTGCTTCGATCACCTTCCAGGCATTGCCGGCTTTGATGCCGCCATCCACTTCGATCCAGGGATCGAGACCCCTCTCATCGCACATGCGGCGCAAGTCGCGGATTTTCTGAACCTGGTTTTCGATGAAGCTTTGGCCGCCGAAACCGGGGTTCACGCTCATGATCAGCACCAGATCGCAGAGCTCGAGGCAGTAATCGAGGGTGTCGATTGGAGTTGAGGGATTCAGGACTGCACCTGCTTTTTTGCCCAGGTCTTTGATCTGAGCCAGGTTGCGGTGCAGGTGCGGGCAGGCCTCAACCTGCACGGAAATGATGTCGGCACCGGCTTTGGCGAAGTCGGGGACGTACTTCTCCGGCTCAACGATCATCAGGTGAACGTCCAGGGGCTTCTGGGTCACCGGCCGCAGCGCCTCAACAATCAGCGGTCCAATGGTGATGTTCGGAACAAAGCGGCCGTCCATCACATCCACATGGATCCAATCCGCACCGGCTTCGTCCACGGCTTTCACTTCTTCGCCGAGTCGTGCGAAGTCAGCCGACAGGATCGACGGCGAGATCACCAGGGGCTTGGTGCTCATGGATGAGGAGCGCGAAGTGCCGGGAGATTTTAGGGACTCCTGCAACCACTGATACAGTGAGCCGCGCTCAGACGTCGAGATCCACTGCGGCGACGGCCAACTGCCCGTCCAGAAGATCTCGCCAACCCGTCCCACCTCATCCGGAGTCCCGTGGATCAGACCCTCATTCAGGAAATTCTCGAGATCGTCGAGCAGGCCGCCATCGCTTCCGCCTCGCTCTCCGGCAAAGGCCTGAAGGATGAAGCCGATGCATTGGCCGTTGATGCCATGCGCAAGCGCATGAATCAGATCCAGATGCAGGGCCGCATCGTGATCGGCGAGGGGGAACGTGATGAAGCCCCGATGCTTTACATCGGAGAAGAGGTCGGCACCGGCACTGGCCCTGGTGTTGACTTTGCTGTCGACCCCTGCGAAGGCACCAACCTCTGCGCCTTCAACCAACGCGGCTCCATGGCTGTTCTCGCCGCTTCCGATCGGGGCGGTCTGTTCAACGCCCCCGACTTCTACATGAAGAAGCTGGCTGCTCCTCCGGCAGCCAAGGGCAAGGTGGACATCCGCAAATCAGCCACTGAAAACATCAAGATCCTCAGCGAGTGCCTGGGTCTCCCCGTCGACGAGCTGAACATCGTTGTGATGGATCGCGCCCGTCACAAGGACCTGATCGCTGAGATCCGTGCCACCGGCGCTCGCATCCAGCCCATCTCTGATGGAGACGTTCAGGCCGCCATCGCCTGCGGTTTCGCCGGCACAGGAACCCACTGCCTGATGGGCATCGGCGCTGCCCCTGAGGGTGTGATTTCAGCCGCTGCCATGCGCGCTCTTGGTGGCCACTTCCAGGGCCAACTGGTGTATGACCCCGCGATTGCTCAGACCTCCGAGTGGGCTGACATGACCAAAGAGGGCAACCTGGCGCGTCTCGCTGAGATGGGCATCGCCGATCCCGACAAGGTCTATGAAGCCGAGGAGCTGGCCTGCGGCGAGCATGTTTGTTTCGCTGGCAGCGGCATCACGGATGGTCTGCTCTTCAATGGCGTTAAGTTCGAAAAGGACTGCACCCGCACAAGCAGCCTGGTGATCAGCAACCTGGACAACACCTGCCGCTTCACCAACACCGTGCACATCAAAGACGGCGCCCAGAGCATTGCTCTGAGCTGATCGTCACCCACTGGTTGAGAGGAACGTCTTCATGCATATCTCCGTCGTCGGCCTCAGTCATCGCACGGCACCGGTGGAGATCCGGGAACGGCTCAGCATCCCTGAGCAGACCATGGAGACGTCCCTTCAATCCCTGCGCGGCAATGAGCAGGTGCTCGAGGCATCAATCCTCAGCACCTGCAACCGGCTTGAGATTTACACCCTGGTCCGCAATCCGGACCTCGGAGTGTCTGCTGTCAGCGACTTTCTCAGCAGCCACTCCGGACTTGAAACGGGCGAGCTGACGCCTCACCTGTTCAGTTACCACCACGAAGACGCTGTCGATCACCTCATGCGGGTGGCGGCGGGTCTCGACAGCCTTGTGCTGGGGGAGGGACAAATCTTGTCCCAGGTGAAGAAGATGATGCGGCTCGGTCAGGAGCACAAATCCCTGGGTCCGATCCTGAATCGTTTGCTCACCCAGGCTGTTACCACCGGCAAACGCGTCCGCAGCGAAACCAACCTTGGAACAGGCGCTGTGTCGATCAGCTCTGCTGCCGTTGAGCTTGCTCAGCTCAAGCTCGGCCAATCCCGGGGACTGGACCAACTGGTCACCCTGGAAAGCGAGCAGATCGCTGTTGTCGGTGCCGGGCGCATGAGCCGTCTGTTGCTTCAGCACTTGCAGGCCAAGGGTGCCTCTGGTGTTGTTCTGCTGAACCGCACCGTTGAGCGGGCCGAGCAGCTGTCGGCCGATTTCCCCGATCTTCCTGTTCAGTGCAGGCCGCTCACGGATCTGGATCAGTACCTGAGCACCTGCTCGCTGATGTTCACCAGCACCGCCGCTGATGATCCAATCATTGATGCTGCACGTCTGGCTCCTCTGAACCGTCGCAGCAAGCTGCGCCTGATCGACATCGGTGTGCCGCGCAACATCGCTGCCGATGCTGCCGACGTGAACGGCGTTGAATCCCACGATGTGGACGACCTGCAAGAGGTCGTTGCCCGTAACCAGGAAGCCCGTCAGGCCATGGCCCGCGAGGCTGAGCAGTTGCTTCAGCAGGAAGCGCAGCAGTTCCTCGAGTGGTGGGACAGCCTTGAGGCCGTGCCGACCATCAACCAGCTGCGTTCCTCGATGGAGTCGATCCGTACTGAGGAACTCCAGAAAGCCCTCAGCCGAATGGGCCCTGACTTCTCAGCTCGGGAACGCAAGGTTGTCGAGGCTCTGAGCAAGGGCATCGTCAACAAAATTCTCCACACGCCGGTGACCCAGCTGCGGGCTCCCCAGACCCGTCAGGATCGCCAACAGGCTCTTCGAATTGTCGAAAGACTGTTCGATTTGGAAGCATCTTGAGCTCTTGAGCCATTCAGTCGCGATCTGAATCCCAGTAATCTCGACTGATTCTTCCCAAAGACGGTTGCGAAGCCAAAAACTCCGGTAAGTTCTTGCGGCAACGCCGATTTGGGACAGCGGCATGAAGCGGGTCTTGGCCATCATTCTGGGCGGCGGTGCAGGCACGCGCCTGTATCCGCTCACAAAAATGCGCGCCAAGCCGGCCGTCCCTCTGGCAGGCAAATATCGACTGATTGATATTCCGATTAGCAACTGCATCAACTCCGACATCAACAAGATGTACGTGATGACGCAGTTCAACAGTGCATCACTGAACCGCCACCTCAGTCAGACCTACAACCTCAGCAACTCCTTCGGTGGAGGTTTTGTTGAGGTGCTCGCAGCTCAGCAGACCCCCGACAGTCCCACCTGGTTTGAGGGCACCGCAGACGCTGTACGCAAATACCAGTGGTTGTTCCAGGAATGGGATGTTGATGAATACCTGATCCTTTCCGGCGACCAGCTCTACCGGATGGATTACAGCCTCTTCATCGAGCACCACCGCCGCTCAGGTGCTGATCTCACCGTTGCGGCTCTTCCCGTTGATCCCAAGCAGGCAGAGGCTTTCGGTTTGATGCGGACCGATGAAAACGGCTCGATCAAGGAGTTCCGCGAGAAGCCCAAGGGTGATTCGCTGCTGGAGATGGCTGTCGACACCTCTCGCTTCGGCCTCAGTGCCGATTCAGCCAAGGAGCGGCCCTATCTCGCTTCCATGGGCATCTATGTGTTCAGCCGTGAGACCTTGTTCGATCTGCTCGACAAGCATCCCGGCCACAAGGATTTCGGCAAGGAAATCATTCCCGAGGCTCTCGCAAGGGGCGACAAGCTCCAGAGCTACGTTTTCGACGACTACTGGGAAGACATTGGCACCATCGGTGCGTTCTATGAAGCCAACCTTGCGCTGACCCAACAACCCACGCCCCCCTTCAGCTTCTACGACGAGAAGTTCCCCATCTACACGCGTCCTCGCTATCTGCCCCCCAGCAAGCTGGTCGACGCCCAGATCACCAATTCGATTGTTGGTGAAGGCTCGATCTTGAAGTCCTGCAGCATCCACCACTGCGTCCTGGGTGTGCGCAGCCGCATTGAAAGTGACTGCGTGCTTCAAGACACGCTGGTGATGGGAGCCGACTTCTTTGAATCACCCGACGAACGTGCCGTCTTGAAGGAGCGTGGAGGCATTCCTCTTGGCGTTGGCAAGGGCACCACGGTGAAACGTGCCATCCTCGACAAGAACACCCGCATTGGTTCGGGTGTCTCGATCATCAACAAGGACAACGTGGAAGAAGCCGACCGTTCCGATCAGGGCTTCTACATCCGCAACGGCATTGTGGTGGTTCAGAAAAACGCCACCATCGCCGATGGAACAGTGATCTGAGGGCAAGCACCGCTTTCAGGAATGAGCCGACGTCTTTCTGCCGATGGCTCATTCCTGACATTTATTGGTTGATTTGCGGTCGAGACCAGCCGAGATCAACACACTGAGATCACTCCTTAGTGGTCCTTCAGGCCATGTCCAAGTCTCACTTCGGCCTCATCGGTCTTGGCGTGATGGGCGAGAATCTCGTCCTGAATGCGGAACGCAACGGATTCTCCAGCGTTGTCTACAACCGCACCTACGCCAAAACCGAAGACTTCCTCCAGGGGCGTGGCAAGGACAAGAACATTCAGGGCGCCACCGACCTTGAAGATTTCGTTGGCAAGTTGGAGCGCCCCCGCCGGATTTTGATGATGGTGAAGGCGGGGCCTGCCGTCGATGCTGTTGTTGATCAGCTCTCCCCCTATCTCGAGGAAGGCGATCTGCTGATTGATGGAGGCAACTCCGATTACCACGACACTGAACGTCGGGTGAAGCAACTCGAAAGCAAGAGTTTTGGCTTCATCGGCATGGGTGTGTCCGGTGGCGCCAAAGGTGCCCTGGAGGGTCCGAGCATGATGCCCGGCGGAACCAAGACCTCCTACGAGGCCATCGAGGGCCTTGTGAACAAGATGGCGGCTCAGGTCGAAGACGGACCTTGCGTGACCTACATCGGTCCCGGCGGGTCAGGACACCTGGTGAAAACCGTCCACAACGGGATCGAATACGGCATCGAGCAGATCCTTGCCGAGGGCTACGACCTGATGAAGCGGGTCAAGGGAATGACCGGTGTGCAGATGGCCGACGTTCTCGGTCAATGGAACGCCACAGAAGAGTTGTCGTCGTATCTGGTGGAAATCACCGAGGTGTGTCTGCGCACCAAGGATCCCGTCGATGGCACTGATCTGGTGGAAAAAATCACCGACCAGGCTGGCCAGAAGGGCACCGGTCTCTGGACCGTGGTGACGGCACTGCAGATGGGTGCCTCTGTTCCCACCATCTATGCCTCTCTCAATGCAAGGGTGATGAGCTCGATGAAGCCCCAACGCGTGGCGGCCGAATCGATCCTCAAAGGACCAACCATCAAGGACTTTGACCTGGGAACGCCTGCCGATGCCATGGCTCCGCTGATGGATGCCACGGTGCTCAGCTGCATCGCCAGTTATGCCCAGGGAATGGAGCTTCTGCGAATCGCCTCCCAGGACCTCGACTATGAACTCCACATGCCGTCGATCGCTCAGATCTGGAAGGGTGGCTGCATCATTCGGGCCCGTCTGCTGAAGCGCATTCAGGATGCTTTCCACGCAGATCCCCAGCTGCCCAACCTGATGGTTGATCCCTGGTTCGCTGAACAGATCAACCGACGGCTTCCCGGACTGGCTCAAGTGGTGGCCGGTGCCGCCGAGGCCGGTATTCCCGTTCCCTGCTTCAGCAGCACCCTCGACTACATCAACAGCTACCGCTCCGGTCGCCTTCCTCAGAACCTGGTTCAGGCGATGCGGGATTGCTTCGGCTCCCACACCTACCAAAGGGTCGACAAGGAGGGCACGTTCCACACCGAATGGCTCAGCTGAGTCGTTGAGCGATGACCAACTACCGCATCGAGCGGGCGAAGGATCCTCAGGACCTCGCCCGTCAGGTCTGTGAAACTGTTGCCGCCCAAATTGATCTGGCCTTGGATCAACGGGACCGCTGCCAGATCGCTCTCTCCGGTGGGAGCACCCCCGCCAGCGCCTACTCCCTGCTCGGTCAGGAACGGTTGCCCTGGGACCGGGTGGACGTCGTTCTGGGTGACGAGCGCTGGGTGGCTGCCGACGATGCGTCCAGCAACGCCGGCATGCTGCGCCGCACCCTTCTCGCCCACGGGCCTGGAGCTTCAGCCGCTTTTCATCCCGTGCCCACCGTGGAACTGGAGAGCCCTGAGGCCAGTGCCCAGGCTTTTGCTGACCAGCTGTCTCAGCTGTGCTCAGGAGCACCACCGGTGTTCGATGTGATGCTGCTGGGCCTGGGGGATGACGGCCACACCGCATCCCTGTTCCCCGGCACCGAGGCTCCAGCGGTGTCGGATCGCTGGACGACCATCGGGCGCGGCAAGGGTTTGGATCGCATCACCATGACGGCTCCTGTGCTCAGTGCCGCCCGTCAGGTGATCTTCCTCGTCAGTGGTGCCGGTAAACAGGAGGCCCTCCGGCGACTGGTTGATCCCTCCGAATCCTCCGATCGCACTCCCGCTCGGCTGGTTCAACCTGCTAGTGATGTGCTGATCCTTGCTGATCAGGATGCAGCCGCCGGCCTCTGAACAGATCCTTTTCCAGGGCAGCGACTTTGCTGACTGGGCCAGCCTGAACGACACGATCATGGGCGGCCGATCCCGTGCCGGTTGCCGCGTGACCCCCGACGGACTCGTGCTGGACGGGGAGCTGGTGGAGACCGGCGGTGGTTTCGTGAGCTGCCGCTCCCCTCGCCTGCAGCCCCCGCTCGATCTGTCCCCTTATTCAGCACTTCAGCTGGATGTTGAGGGTGAGGGACGCACCCTGAAGATTGCCCTTGGTTGCCGGGATGGAGCCATGGGACTCACGGAACTGATTCCCGGTGGTCTCCGCTGGGTGGTGGATGTTGCGACCAAACCGTCCGGTGTGACCCCTGTTGTGGTGCCATTCGCCGACCTCAGACCCACGGTGCGTGCCAAGCCCGTTGGCTTACCGCTGCGCTTCGATCCCAGTGGCATCACCCGCATTCAGGTGTTGCACTCGAAATTCGGTGATGCTGGGGATCTCAATCCGGGGTTTCGCGCTGGCTCCATCCGGGTGCTGATCCGTTCAATCCGCGCCTTGCCCTGAGTCCATGGACCTTCTGCTGTTGATTGCCAAGGCGGCTGACGTTTGCCTCAAGCCCTGGAGCCATGCTGTTGTTCTGATCGATCCTTCGGCTCCAGAACAAATCGACGATCTGCACGTGCGGATTGAATGCCGTGATGGCGACGGCCAGCGTTGCTCCGATCAGGATCTTGAACTGGAGATCTATCGGAGTGGCGAAGAGATCAATCTGATGCTGAGCTGGTGGGACCAACCGGAACGTCCGATGCTCTGGCACGGGCGCCATCCAGTCTGGATGGATGGCGCATCGGGGCAGCGCTGTGCGGCACCGCAGGATGCCGCCCCGCTTGAAGCATTGGGTCGGCGCCTACGGGCTCTGGTGCAACCGGCTGTTTGATCGCGCCGAATTCAATCGGCGTGGTCGGTGGTGGCACCCCGGCTTGAGCTGGAGACGAGCCGCGCGTACTTGCCGAGAATTCCGTTGCGGTAACGGGGTTCTGGCTTGCTCCATCCCGCCCGGCGCCGATCCAGTTCCGCGTCATCCACGTTGAGTTGGAGCAGCAGCTGATCAGCATCAACCGTGATGCTGTCGCCTTCTTGAACCAGCCCGATCGTTCCGCCAACGGTGGCTTCAGGAGCCACGTGACCCACCACCAGGCCATAGGTGCCGCCGCTGAAGCGGCCATCGGTGATCAGGGCGACCTTGTCCCCAAGGCCCTGACCAACGATCGCTGAGGTGGGAGCCAGCATCTCCCGCATGCCCGGTCCACCGACGGGACCCTCGTTGCGGACCACCACCACATCCCCGGCCTGGATCTTTTTGTCGAGGATGGCGGCAAGGCAGTCTTCCTCGCTTTCAAACACCCGCGCCGGGCCGGTGAGAACAGGTGTCTTCACACCGCTGATCTTGGCCACGCTTCCCTCGCTGGCGAGGTTGCCCTTGAGGATGGCGAGGTGCCCTTTGGCGTAAAGCGGATTGCTCAGGGGGCGGATCACGTCCTGCCCGGAGGGCGGCTCCGAGGGCACATCGGCGAGCAACTCCTTCAGGCTTTTGCCCTCCACCGTTCGGCAGTCGCCGTGCAGCAAGCCTGCATCCAGCAGCAGCTTCATCACCTGGGGAATGCCGCCGGCGTTGTGCAGATCAACGGTCACGTAGCGGCCGCTGGGCTTGAGATCACAGATCACCGGCACCCGCTGACGAATCCGTTCGAAGTCATCGATGCTCAGGTCAACGCCGGCGGTGCGGGCAATGGCCAGCAGGTGCAGCACCGCATTGGTGGAGCCACCCACCGCCATGATCACGCTGATGGCGTTCTCAAAGGCTTCCTTGGTGAGCAGATCCAGGGGGCGGATGTTGGCTTTCACGGCCTCCACCAACACCTCGGCGGAGCGAGCCGCACTGTCGGCCTTTTCCTCGTCCTCGGCAGCCATCGTGGAGCTGTAGGGGAGGCTGAGACCCATCGTTTCGATGGCGGCACTCATGGTGTTGGCGGTGAACATGCCGCCGCAACTGCCAGCCCCAGGGCAGGCATTTTTCTCAACTGCGGTGAGCTGCTCTTCGTCGATCTTGCCGCTGGTCAGTTGGCCGACCGCTTCAAAAGCGCTCACCACCGTGAGATCGCAGCCGCCCAGCTTGCCCGGCTTGATCGTGCCGCCGTAGACGAACACCGAAGGGATGTTCATCCGCGCCATCGCGAGCATGGCGCCGGGCATGTTCTTGTCGCAGCCACCAACGGCCAGCACCCCATCCATGCTCTGGCCATTGCAGGCCGTTTCGATGGCGTCAGCGATCACTTCACGGCTCACCAGGGAGTACTTCATCCCTTCGGTGCCCATGGAGATTCCATCACTCACGGTGATGGTTCCGAACATCTGTGGCATGCCTCCGGCCTGCCGGGCCGATTCCTCAGCTCGTTTGGCGAGGTCGTTCAGCCCCACATTGCAGGGGGTGATGGTGCTGTAGCCGTTGGCGATGCCCAGGATGGGCTTGCCGAAATCGCTGTCTCCAAAGCCCACGGCCCGCAACATGGCGCGGTTGGGAGACCGCTGAATCCCCTTGGTGACGGCGTCGGAGCGAAGCATGGAACGGAGCGGACCAGTGGCAATCAAGCCAACCTACCGAGCGCTCATCCTTCGCTACCGAGTCCCTCGAGTTGGGCGCGAACGCGGGCGATCTCCGCGTTGAGTTTTTCCACCCGCTCCTCGAGGTGTCCGTTGCCTGCGCTGTCCAGCACTTCGGAACCGTCCTGCATCCGCGGTGCGTGCAACATCGACTTCTGCGCGCCGTAACGCCTGCGCCTGTCGGCTTCGTTGAGGAGCCACCAGGCCAGGCCTGCAGCACCGAGCACTGCTCCGGTGACCAGGGTTGCCAGGGTGCCTGAGCCCGTGTCGTGCTGCTGGGCCATGGGTGCGTTCAACCTGCCTGAAGGTTAGTCATGCCCTCAAGATCTGAGGTTCAGCCGTCGCACAGGGTCACCGATTCCCGGACGAATCTCACCCTGCTCCCCCACGCCTTCGTCAATGCAGGCGGTGTGCAGCGTTAGGTCTGGAATCGCTTCACCCAACAGCTTCAGTCCTGGACTGGCGCACAGGGCAGTGATCAGCCGCAGCCGCCGACCATCCACACCCTTGCTCTGGAGCTCCTGCAGAAGTTTGAGGGTGGCCTCACCATCACTGATCTGATCCACGAACAGAATCACCCCGGCGTTGGCTTCGATCTCCTGTGGGCACGACCCCAGGCAGAGGGATGAATCGGGAAGGACGGATCGTCCTCCCTGCCAAAGCTCGAGGCCTGCTGGCAGCACTGGAATGGCGATCAGCGGTACCGATGCTTCAACGAGGGTGCCTTCGGTGTCCCCATGGAGTCCGGGCACCATCTCCCGGCGATGGGGCAGCCAGTCCCGCAGGGCTTCGTAGGTGAGCCACCGGCCCAGTTCCTGCAGGGCTGTGGCGTAGAGGGCCGCAGGGGTTTCCCGATGCCGAAGCATGGTCAGCCAATGGCCGATCAGGGGATGGGGTGGAACCACCACCCGCAAGCTCATGGCCATATCGACTCGCTCCGCGGACAGTTGCCATAACGTGATTGCTCAAATTACCGGTCTAATGGGCGCCCTTCGACGTATGGCCTCGCTGCTGGCGGTGATCACGCTGGCGTTCAGCACTGTTGTTTGGGCTGAATCAGTGCAGGCCATCACCGCTCCCGAGCTGCGTGGTCAGTTCGCAGTTCAGGAGATCAGCGCTGATATGCACGGTCTTGACCTCAAAGAAAAAGAGTTCCTCAAGGCCGATTTGCGCGAGGTGAATCTCAGCGGCACAGACCTGCGCGGCGCTGTGATCAACACCTCGCAACTGCAGGGGGCCGATCTCCGGGATGCCGATCTCTCCGATGTTGTGGGCTTTGCCAGCCACTTCGAGGGCGCCGATCTCCGGGGGGCCAATTTCACCAACGCGATGATGATGCAGAGCCGTTTCACGGACGCACAGATCGACGGTGCTGATTTCACCAACGCCGTGATCGACCTCCCCCAACAGCGGGCACTCTGCGCTCGGGCGGATGGATCCAATCCGATCAGTGGTGTCTCCACCCGTGAGAGCCTGGGCTGCCGCCCTTAATCGTCATGGCTAAGCGTCTGCCGGTGACCGTGATCACCGGGTTTCTTGGGGCCGGCAAGACCACGGTGCTCCGCCATCTGCTCACCCGTGGCGGTCAGCGATTGGCTGTGATGGTCAACGAATTTGGCAGCGTTGGGCTTGATGGTGATCTGATTCGCAGCTGCGGGTTTTGTCCTGAGGAGGAGGTGGACGGCCGTTTGGTTGAGCTGAACAACGGCTGCCTCTGCTGCACGGTGCAGGACGACTTCCTGCCGACCATGGAGACGTTGCTGGAACGGGCGGATCAATTGGATGGGATCGTTGTTGAAACCAGCGGTCTCGCTTTGCCAAGGCCTCTGCTTCAGGCCCTGGATTGGCCGGCCATCCGCAGCCGCGTGCATGTGAATGGTGTGGTGACGCTGGTGGATGGCGAAGCTTTGGCTGCAGGCAGCCCAGTGGCTGATGCTGAAGCGCTGGAGCGGCAACGGGCCGAGGATCCCAGCCTCGATCACCTCACAGCGATCGACGACTTGTTTGAGGATCAACTCCAGGCCGCTGACCTGGTCTTGATCAGCCGGGCTGATTGCCTGGATGCATCAGCGATGGCTGAGGTGCAGGGGCGGATCAAAGACAAAGTGCGCCCGGGTACCGCTCTGCTTCCTGTGTCTCAGGGACAGGTGGAGACATCCGTTGTGTTGGGCCTTGATCACAAGCCCACTCCCCAAGCCCATACCCATCACGACCACAACGACCACAACGACCACAACGACCATCACGACCATCACGACCATCACGACCACAGCCATGTCGACATGGTCGGCAGCAATGTGCGCGTTGAAGGGGCCTTGGACCGTCAGGCCCTCGAGCAGCTGTTGCCCAGCCTCGTGAGCAATCTCCAGGTGGTTCGACTCAAGGGGCGTGTCTGGCTGCCCAGCAAAACGCTTCCGCTTCAGATCCAGATGGTTGGTCCGCGGTTGAACAGCTGGTTTGAAGCAGCTCCCAGCCATGCCTGGCGTCCCGATCAGGGCTGTGGTGCTGATCTGGTGGTGCTGACTTTGAATGAGGCTGCAGCTTCTGCCCTGGAATCCGGCCTTCAGAGGCTGGTGCAGGCCACACCGGCCAAGGCCAGCCCCGCGGCAGCCACGCCGGAGAGCTGAATCGGGTCTCCTTCCATTCGGCCCACAAAAAGAGCCATCACTGGCGCCGTGGCCATCAGCGTCACCCCTTCTCCAACGGGCATCGTTTGCAGCACCACCTGTTGCAACAGGATTCCGCCGTTGGTTCCAACCACGGTGGCGATCACAAGCTTCCATTGCTCCCGTTGTTTCAGCTTGGTCTGTCTCCAGATCCCTTTGAGGAAGGGAAGAAGACCAAGCCATCCGCCCAGCAGCCGGATCGATGCCGTCTGCAATGGGGTGAGGTTGCTGCTGATCAGCACCTGACGGGCCAGAAAGGCTCCGCTCAGGCCACAGATCACGGCGGTGAGTGCCAACAGCAGCCCGATGCCGAAGTCAGCAGCGCTGCCCCCCCGCTCCCCTTGGCTCGTCTCTTTTGCGTGTATGGCGATGAGAACCACCGCGCTTGAAACCAAAAGCGCGCCGAGACCGTTCTTCACGGCCAGGCTGTCCCCCATCACCAGAACCCCAGCGATGCTGGCCAGCACCGGACCGCTGGCCTCCACGGTGAGGGTTCGTCGGGTGCCGAGTCGCCGCAACGCCCCGAGATAGAAGCTGTCGCCGGCCGCAATGCCGATCAAGCCGCTGATTAACAGCAGCAGAACAGCATGCACTTCGGTGTTGTGCGGAAGTGTGAGCAGAACCGGCAGAAACAGCAGGCTGGCCAAGCCGTTCTTCATGGCGTTGAGCCGGATCGCCGTGACTCGCCCTGATAGTGATCGCCAGAGTGCACTGGCTCCCGTCCAGGCCATGGCTGCTCCAAGGGCCGCCAATACACCCGTCATGGTCTGGTGTTGATCGTTGTGCAGTCTGCTGTGCAGTCGAGAACTCTGTGCACAATTCAGGAATGTGAGGCCTGGAGACGTGCACGGTGCTGGGGCAATTGCTGGAGACCCTGTCGGGGCATTGGGCGGTTCATCTTGAAAGTCGTGTTCCTCGCACGGAGCTTTATGAAGCGCGGATCGCTTCATCCAAGCCATCGCTTGGTTTTTTCATTCTTCTGATCAGCTCTGCGGTGATCGCCAGCCTCGGGCTGATCTCCAACAGCACGGCGGTTGTGATCGGGGCCATGATCGTCGCTCCGCTGATGGACCCCATCCTCAGCCTGGCTTTTGGCTTGGCCGTGAGCGATGGGAAATTGATCCGACGTTCCGCCGTCACCATTGGCTTCGGCGTTCTGGCGGTGATTGGAACCGCGGCGTTGATCAGTTTGGGACTGGGCATCAGCCATGTGCAGTCGGAGATCACCGGCCGCACGTCTCCCAACCTGATCGATCTGGGCATCGCCATCGCGGCGGCCATTGCCGGGTCGTTCTCGATGACCCGCAAGCAATTGTCGAATTCGATTGCTGGGGTGGCGATTGCTGTCGCCCTTGTGCCACCACTCTGTGTCAGCGGCATTGGCCTCACGCTCGGCTCGGAAATGGTTGCTGTGTTTGGCCGTGGAACGGTGGCGGGTCTCACCAACCAGATCGCGGAGGGATCGTTTCTGCTTTTTCTGGCGAACCTGATCGGCATCACCGTCACCAGCCTTGTGGTGTTCTTGCTGCAGCGTTACGGCTCATTCCGCAGCTGTTGGCGCAATCTTCTGGTCTGGTTGGGATTGCTCGGGCTGTTGAGCCTGCCCTTGTCATCGGCATTGCATGACTTCAGTGTGCGGCAGCAGATGGATGCGGAATTTGGTCGCTTCAAAGCAGGACAACTCAAACGTGTAGCCCTCGCGCGAGGCAACCAGAGGTTGTGGTCAAAAATTCGTCTGATGTACAGCAGCGTGAGTGTTGTTAACAACGAGGCAAGGCTGGATATTGTGCTCAATGCACCCGAAGACATCTTGGATCAATCCTTTATGAACGATGTCAATCAGCAGATGTTGAAACGAGCCAAAGACTTCGGCTTGGATGACCTTGACGTCAACATCAGTGTGATTCCCAATCGTGTGTACAAGTTTGATAATCAGTCAATGAACTAATGCAATGGATGCTGGTTGGTGAACGGTTTGGCGATCAGCGGGATGGCGTCAAAAAAGAGTTGATCAGCTTGTTCGACAACATCCAGAGCATCGTCGCTGTGTCGCTGTTCTTCGCTTCCTCGGAGGGTTCCGTTGGTTTGAATTGATGCCGGCCAGGGCCCAACAGGGCATTGCTCCAGTACCTGAATCCCGGTTGATCAAGTTGTTCATCGATGAGCTGCACCAGCAGTGCCCCTGCCCGCTCAACGCTTTCCGTCAATCGCAAGAGATCCCGAGCGACCAACCCAAACAAGGTCTGCCCAAGTGGATTGGCTTGGCGACTGTTTCTGAAAAACCCCTCTGACGTGCGGGGAATCACCAGTCCCGGACTCCAGGCCACGACTGGTATGTCCGGACGCTGCTGGTGGATCTGCAGGGCCATCAGCAGATTGCACAGCTTGCTGTCTTTGTAGGCCTTGTCTGCAATAAACGGACTTTCTCCATCCACCATCGGCGCCCCGGGGCCCTGGCGCAGTCCCTGTAGCGAGCCCAGCCCTGCAGGCTGGCCAACCCGTCCTCCGCCGGTGGCTGGATTGTGCACCTCAGAGGCGGTGATCACGATGGCTTGGGTTTGCTCCTTCAATCCTTCAGCCAGGAGTTGATGGGCCAGGTGGTTCACCGCAATGGTGAGTTCAATGCCCTGTGCACTCCAACGGGGGGAGCTGTAGCCGGCGTATTGCAACCCGGCATTGAGCACCAGTGCATCGAATGGCATCTCGTGATGGCGGAGTTGTTCGATCGCCTTGGCCACAGACGCAAGGTCCGCCAGATCGGCAATGCAGGTGTCAACGGAACCCGACAGAGCCGTGCGGGTTCGTTCGGCCCGTTCTGCATTGCGGCAAACAACAGTGAGTGCATCACCACGGGCCAGCAGGATTTTTGCCGCTTCAAGGCCAATGCCGCTGCTCGCACCGGTGATCAGAACGCGGCGCTGTTCAGCAGTCGTCATGGAGTTTGAACACGTAGAGATCAGCGTCCCGATCGCTCACCACGTAGATCCTTTTCCGCCCGGGATCGATGGCAACACCCTCAGGTTTGCGGATTTGCTTTGGCTTGTCTCCCGTGCTGATGGTGAGATCGAGGCGCTGGAGAACAGTGTCGCCTGCCCAGTCGTACTGGAACAGGCACCGCCCCTTGTCGCTGACGATCCAGAGGGTGTCGCTGCTGCTGTCGTAGCTCAGGCCCGAGAAATCCAGCTTCTCGGCCTTCAGTTCGGGATGAATGAACCCTTGGCTGGCTTGCAGCACTCGTGTGGAGAGGATTGTGGTGAGTGTGGAATCCAGTTCGATCAGCAAACCGGGCTGGCGCTCTTTCACCACAACCACATGGTTGTTTCTGGTGTTCACAGTGATGCCCTCCAATCCGTTGTTGTCCGGAGGGTCTGGGAAGTGGTGCGCGATCGTGTCGTAATTGGTCATGGCTGACAGCGGGCGCCGATACCGTTCGCGCCGGCTGCTCAGATCCATCACCACCACAGAATTGCTCCGCTCCTGCACCACGAGCAGCTCGCTGTCATTTCCACGGAGTGCAATGCCTTCCAAGTCGTCGAGGGCGATGAAGAACGAGTCACTCACCGACACCCTGCCTTTGAGATCCAGACGAAAAATCGCCTTGGTGTCATCACTGACGGTGTACAGCGCTGATCCATCTGCGTTCAGCGTCAGTCCGGATGGTTCATTCAGGCCGAGGCCTGGGTCTCGAATCCTGTGACGGCTCAGCAGCTCAAGGCGCATCGAGGTCATCCTCATCGGGACCCGTTCCTGGTGATTCTCGAGGCTTGGCTCGTTTTTGCCAGCCATCTCAGGTGAGGATGAATGGATCACGGCCAGGCGCCATGAATCGAATCGCTGTGTATTGCGGCTCCTCGAGCGGCGACTCGAGCCTGTTCAAGCTTGCTGCCACTGAGCTTGGTGCACTGATCGCCAACCACGGCATGGCCCTGGTTTACGGCGGCGCTCGCATTGGCTTGATGGGCGCTGTTGCTGATGCCGCTTTGGCGGCTGGAGGGGAGGTGATCGGGGTGATCCCCGAGGCGTTAACGCAGGATGAAGTGGTGCACTCCGGTTTGACCCATCTCGAGGTTGTGGGATCGATGCACGAGCGCAAGGCGCGAATGCTCGATCTGGCCGATGCAGCCGTTGCCATGCCCGGAGGCCTGGGAACCCTCGACGAGTTGTTTGAGGCCTTGACCTGGGCTCAGCTTCGTTTTCATGCCAAGCCGATCGGCATGCTCAACATCGATGGCTACTTCGATGCGTTGCTGAGCTTTTTGGATCAAAGCGTTTCGAAGGGCTTTCTCTCGCAGCGAAATCGCCAGCTCCTCCTGGATGCAACAACGCCAGAATTGCTGATCGATCGACTTCTCAACGCGTCCTGATGCAACGCACGGTTTTGCTTACCGGAGCCAGTCGTGGCATCGGACGTTCCATTGCCAGACGGTTGCTCAAGGATGGACACCGCCTCAGCCTTGGTCTGCGGGATCCGCAGGCTCTAAGGGGAACAGACCTAGACGTTGAGACGGTGTTGCATCACGCCTACGACGCCAGCGATCCAACCAGTGTTGAAGCCTGGGTTGACAGCACCGTTCGTCACTGGGGCGCCATCGACACCGTGATCCACTGTGCGGGGATTCTGCATCGAACCCCGTTGTTGTTTGCGGATGGCGAAGAGCAGCAGCTTGATGAACTGTGGGCGATCAACGTGAAGGGGCCCTGGTGGCTGACCCGTGCGGCCTGGCCGTATCTGGTCACCAGTGGCCATGGACGAATCCAGGTGCTGGTGTCGATGAGTGGCAAACGCGTCAAAGGTCGAATGGCGGGTTATCCCGTGAGCAAATTCGCCTTGATGGGGCTCTGTCAGAGCATGCGCAATGAAGGGTGGGACAAGGGGATTCGGGTGACCGCCATCTGTCCCAGTTGGGTCAACACCGGTATGGCTCGTGCGGTGACGGCCGTTGAACCTGCCGCGATGACCCAACCCGAGGATCTTGCGTCTCTCTCGAGCAGCCTGTTGTCGATCCCCAACGCCGCCGTTCCGTTCGAGTTGGCGATGAATTGCTCGCTCGAAACCTGAATCTTCCGGTGAGGACGATGTCGCCGGAAGATGATGTCGCTATGGATGACCCAGCGTCCTTGCCTTGCGATGTGTCTTCTGGCGGCGATTGGCCTGCTGGCTCCACGCCTGGTTTTGGTGTTGATGTGGTTGATCAACAGCAGTTTCGTGCTGCAGCCCTTCAGTGGCACCAGTGTTCCCAACCCGTTGCTTCCGATCCTGGGTCTGTTGTTTCTCCCCACCACAACCCTTGGCTATTGCTGGGCTGCGGCCTCGTTTGGGGGCGTGTCGTCGTTCAGTGGCCTGTTGGTGGTGTTGATCGGTTTGATCATCGACTTCGGGCTGATCGGTAATGGCCGTGGTGCTGTTCGTCGTTGAAGATCATCCGCGTGGAAAACTGCGCCATCTGCCAGCTGCATCTCGATCCCACCGCGCAAGAGCGGTACGAGATTCAGCGCTCTGAACTCTGGGTTTTGCGGCATCACCCGGACCCAGCACCCCTACCAGGTTGGCTTCTCTTGGATTCACGAAGGCACTGTTCCGGCCCCGTGGATTTCACGGCGGCCGAGGCTTCTGATTGGGGGTGCGCTGTTCGCGATGCCAGTGATCTTGTGAAACAGATCAGCGGATGCGAACGCGTGTATGCCATTGCCTTTGGTGAGGGAGCCCAGCACCTTCATCTCCATCTCATCCCACGCCATCTGAATGAACCGGCCTCCAAAGCGTGGGCGGTTGCCGACTTGTACCGGGACATGGATCGCGGCGATCGAGCCGCCGCTGATCCTGCCGTTGTGGCGGCGATGGTGCAACGCTGTCGATCGTTGATCAGCGCCCCGGGTTGAAGCGTTTGCGCGTCTTGGTGCCGTTGGCGTTTTGCTTGAGATTGCCCAAGGGCCAGCCCAGGTGCCTGAGATGGCTCACCGTGTTCGGCGATGCGCTGAAGCAGTTTTCGCTGTAGCTGCTGGCGATACCGATCTCTTTGAGGGTGAGTAACAGCAACTTCTGCTCCCGGCGTGTACCCCGACGGCTCGCGAGAAGCACGAAGTCGCGTTCGCGAAGCTGTTCACCGATCGCATCGATGTTCTCGGAGTACCCCAAGGAGAGGGTTTGATCAATAGCGCGATAGGCGGTGTAGATCCGCCCCTCAGGATTGTTCTCGAGGGTTTGCACCCTTTCGCTCAGCGCAATCACGGCGTCCATCACCGGAGCCTGAAGCGCTTGTTCGATCTGATCAAGCTGCACGATCACAACCCTCCCACAGCCAAACGTTCATCACAGGCAGCCTCATAGGCGCGGATGGCTGCGCTGGGAATGGAGCCATTGCTCTTGAGTTGGCGCACCGACAGCTCCACGCACTGAAGTACAACGCTGGTCAGCTCACGTCCTTCGCACAGGGCCCAGCCGCGAAGAAGCACATGAAGGCTCGGTGGAACGGAGACCGTGAGCTTCACCTGGGTCTCTCGGGTGGAGGTTTTGATCATGACCCGTCTGCTGCCGGAGCATCCCCAGGGTAGCTCAAGAGACGCTGCTGAGCAACTTGCGGGTATCTGTTGGGTGTCTTTGGGGTTGCTTCGGGGTTGCTCCTCGGCATTGCTCGGCCCTGTGGCGTGACCGCCAGGGTGCTGCTTGCGTAGCTGATTCATGGGCCACCCCGTTGAGGTGCCAGGCCTGAACCATCTGGCTGCAATTGTTGTGCGTCTATGTCGTCAATTCAGCCCTGTCTGGGCTGCCATCTTTCCTTACCCCGGTGATTCCAGTTGTCGATTGTTGATCACCCAGGCGAAGTTTTTTTATGCAAAATCTGCATATCCATGGATATAATGTTGGCGTGGATTCTTGGGAGCAGATGGGCGCAACTTCGGTTCAGGCTGACAAGGTCGTCAACGTCAGAATGTCTGAATCGGAGCACACTCTGTTGAAGGCCTATTGCGCTTCGTTGAACCGGAGCATGCAAGACGTGCTTCGTGATTTCGCGTTAATGCAAATCCAGAAGCAACACTTTTGTTGCCGCCTTGTGCGCTCTTTGATGGATGAGCATGGGATCGAACAAGACCCCAGAGCTCGTAAGCCTTGTTTTGGCTATGCCTGTTATTACTGCCGCCATGCAGAGGCCTGCACGGCTGGTGAAACTGAATTGCTTTATATCCCCCGCCAGGAGATACATGAACTTGTTTCAGAGGAAGCGGCCTATATCTTCGACTTTGACGGCAGCAGCATCGAGGCCCCGAACAAAGCTGGTTGATCGAGTTTCGACCCGACAGTCACTACACCTACTGAGGCACGAGCCTTCGTGTCGGGGCTTTGATTGAGGCGGTGCTGCAAGGAATCACTTCGAGTCTTGGTTGCAATTTGTGGATGTCGAGAAATCTGACCACCTCCCCTTCAAAAATCCGGACGATTCGGCTCATAGTGAGTTCGCCAAGCGGCTAACCGGGCTTGGAAGCCGGACAGAGCGATGTCCGACGCGTTGGTATTTGACTCCTGCCCAAGCAGGAGTCAAATACATTTCTTTCTTAAGAAATCTGGTTGTGTATTCCGGCGAACGGATTTGTCCATCAAGGTAGCGAAGTGGTCGAATCGCTCCGGTGATGCATCACCGTCGGCCACACAACATTCCCTGATTCATTTGACAGCAAACGATCGTCGAGATCATTGCTTCAGGTTTTGCAAAACGGAGAGGGTGTCCTTTTTGGGCGGACTCACTTGGACTTGATAGAGCCAATCTCAAATCGAAACCATCTAATTGCACCAACAATTACACCAACACTTTTTACGACGCCTTTTAGGGCTCACGTTTAGTTGGAAAGTGGTTCACGAGCTTGCCTTGAACTTGTCATACCAATAGGTTTGAGGGACGTGTAGAGCATCTATTTGGCAACGGCTGCTCCGTCTCGGCGATCCCCAAAGCTCAAGCCCGGCTCGGTCGTCCGTTGCCGCACCCGCCGCTACCTCGTGGAAGAGGTGCAGCCTCCTATGGAGGCCGGTGCCGACACGGTGGTGGCAATGGCCTGCATGGAAGACCAGGCGATCGGCCAGCGGCTCACGGTGTTCCTTGAGCGCGAGATCGATTTCGAGGTGCTCGGTGAGAGCAGTTGGGAGGTAGTGGCCCAGCGGGGCTTCGATCAGCCCAAGCAGTTTTCGGCGTACCTCAACACCCTGCGCTGGAACTGCGTCACAGCCACCGATGCGGAGCTTTTCCAGGCCCCCTACCGGGCTGGGATCGATGTGAAGGCTTATCAGCTTGAACCGCTGCGCAAGGCACTGCAGATGCCTCGCGTGGGGCTTTTCATCGCTGACGACGTTGGCCTTGGCAAGACAATTGAGGCGGGGCTGATCCTGCGAGAAATGCTGTTACGCCAACGCATCCGGCGGGTGGTGATCAGTTGCCCCCCTTCGGTGCTGCGTCAGTGGCAGGAGGAGATGGCGAGCCGCTTTGGCTTGGCCTTCACCGTGATGGACCGGTCCTATGTGGCCAAGGTGCGCCAGGAGCGTGGCTATGGAACCAACCCTTGGACCACAGGGAACCGCTTCCTGATTTCCCATGCGCTGCTGCGCAACACCGATTACTCCGAGCCCCTTCGTATTTGGCTCGAGCAAGGGCGCGGCGGAGAAGACCAGGCCCCTCTGCAGAGCCTGCTGATCCTGGATGAGGCCCATAACGCGGCCCCTGCCAGCAACAGCCTTCGCTACGCCATTGATTCAGGGCTAACGCGCAGCCTCCGCGATCTGGCACCACGCTTCGAGCACCGGATCTTCCTGAGTGCGACACCTCACAACGGCCATAGCAATAGCTTCACGGCGTTGTTGGAGTTGTTGGATCCAGCGCGCTTCACCCGTGGGGTGCCGTTCGCACAGGGGGATCTGGATTCAGTCCTCGTCCGCCGCCTGAAAGACGACCTACGCCGCATTGGCGAAGAGTTCCCAGAGCGGATCGTTGAGCCCTTAAAGAAGCCCAAGGGGTCGCTTTCAGCCGACACCCCAGAGCTGGCGCTATCCCGGTTGCTTCAGCAGTACCGAAAACAAAGGGAGCTCAGGCTGCTGGCTGAAGGGGCCACCAAGCGCCAGCTAAACGCCGACCGACTGGTGATCACCAACCTGCAGAAGCGTCTGCTCAGCTCGATCGAAGCCTTCGCGCGCACCTTGGCCGTGCACCAACGCACCTTGGCGGAGAAGCAACAACAGCAACGGGACGCCCAACTTGAGCTGCTTCAAGGCGGTGTTGATGCCGACAGCGACTTGGCTGAACTGAACGATGATGAGGTGCTGAATCTGGAGGAAGCCCAGACCCGGGCTGCCCTGCGCCAGACCATCGCAGCCGATCAAAGCGATCAGCAACTGCTGGAGCAGATGGCTTCCATCGCCGTTGCCCAGAGAGGCAAGCCCGATCCACGCATCGAGATGCTGCAGGAATGGATGGAACAACACCTCTGCTCAGGCCTTGGCACTGATGACCTGCAGTGGAAGCCCACCCGGCTGTTGATCTTCACGGACTACGTCGACACCAAGCGCTACCTGGAGCGGCAGTTGGCGGCACTACTTGGGGAGCGAGAAGCCCAGCAACGGGTGGCCAGCTTCAGTGGCGGGATGAGCGAGGAAAACCGCGAACGATTGAAGGCTCAGTTCAACGCCGACCCTGATCAAGAGCCGCTGCGGATCCTCATCGCCACCGACGCAGCCCGGGAGGGGGTGAACCTGCAGAACCACTGCAAGCACCTGATCCACTTCGACATCCCTTGGAACCCCAGCAAGTTGGAGCAGCGCAACGGCCGCATCGACCGCAAGCTGCAGCAGGCCCCGCAGGTGTGGTGTCACTACTTCCTGTTGGAAGACCGCCCAGAAGATCGGGTGATGGACGTGTTGGTGAAGAAAACCGAGGTGATTCGTCAGGAGTTGGGATCCCTTTCTCCACTAGTGCAGCGCCAGGTCGATGAGGCCTTCGAAGCCGGGATCGATCTGGACAACCTCAGCGACCTGCAGGGCCAGCTCGAAGGAATGGATTCAGCCACCACCGACCGCGGCGTGCTGCTCACCAAAGCTCGAGAAGAGCTGGAAGCCATCCGGCGTGTGGCCGAACTCGAGCAGCAACATGACGCTCTGCGGCAACTGCTGTCGAAATCGAAGCAGTGGTTGGCCTTTGCCCACGACCGCTTCCGCCAGGCCCTCAATTGCTCCCTGGATCTTCTTGGCGTCTCAGGGCTAGAGCAACACACCGACGAGCGCGGCCAAACCTGCTGGCGCCTTGCCAACCCGGAGGAGTTGCCCGCTCAAACGCGTGACAAGAGCTGGGAGAACACCCTCGACAGCCTGCGGGGCGTGAAACCTGCCAAGGCCTATCTGGATGAGTGGCGCCGGGAGAATCCAGTGCGGCCCGTGATCTTCTCCGACCCCGGGCGGCTCAGTGCCGAATCAGTGCATCTCCATCTCGAGCACCGCCTGGCCCAACGCCTACTCAGCCGTTTCCTCAGCCAAGGCTTTCTGCACCACGAACTCAGCCGGGCCTGCGTTCTGCCCAGCCGTGATCCGCAGCCCAAGGTGGTGGTGCTTGGGCGCTTGTCGTTGTTTGGCCAGGGTGCTGCCCGGTTGCATGACGAGCTGATCACGGTGGTAGCCGATTGGCATCCAGGCGATGACCGGCAGATCGCGCTGCAGCCACTGCCCACATCCACGAAAGAGGCCACGTGGACACTTCTTCAAGACGCCTTGAAGGAGGCCGAGAGCGGTGCTCTCCCCAACGTCGATACCAGCCGCTTCCAGGCCATGGCCGAGCTGGACGTGCAGGCTCTGTTGCCTTTGCTCAAGCAGGAGTCGGAGACCGCATTGGCTGCCGCGGCAGAGCTGCTGAAGCAGCGGGGTGGATCGGAGGCTCAGGCTCTCAAGGATGTGCTCCGCGGTCAGCGCAAGCGCATCAATGCCACCCTGCGCCAACGCACCAGGGAGCTGGGGAAGCTGGAGAAAAAGGCGGCTGATGCCGAGCCAACGGGCCTGATTCCCGGCCTTGCTGATCAGGTGGATGTTCCAGCGCTCGATCTCTCCAAGTTGTCCAAGAAAGAGCACGCCCAATTGCGATCTGATCAACGGCACTGGGAGCGCAGGCTGGAAACAATCGAAGCTGAACTCGGGAGTGAGCCACAGCGGATCGTGGAGAGCTACCGGGTGGTGACCCACCGGTTGGAGCCAGCCGGGCTTGTGTACCTCTGGCCGATCAGCGGATAGCCATGGCACGACGTTCTCCCGCGATGGATCCTGAGCTGAAGGCGCATCAGGAATGGCTCGGCTACCTGCAGCCTGTTGGCTTGGTGGTCGCACCGGCAGCCATGCAAGAGGCCGGCTGGGTGGTGACCCGCAGCGGCAGTGAGTTGATCGACCGGCAAGCGCACTACCGGGCTGCCCTTGAGCCACTCGATGACACGGCTGATCCAGACGACAGCGACACCGAGCATGGTTTTCAGTCCCTGCTGGATCTGCTCACCGAGCACCTGGGCTGGGATGACGATCAATTGGATCGGAGCCCCGAGGCGATCCAGGCTCACTCCAAAGAGCTGCCGGAACTGGGCGACACACTGACGCCGACTGCAGTGGTTCCTGCAGCCAACGGCGAGGGAGCCCAGCTGCTGGTGGTGGAACTACCGCTCGTTGCTGCCTTCGATCAGAAGAGCAGTGATGCCGACCATCTCTGGCGCGCTTCAGCCCAAGAACGGTTGGAGCGATTGCTGCGGGAAACGGGCGTTGAAGCTGGTTTGTTGTTCAACGGCAGCCAACTGCGGTTGGTAGTGGCCCCCAAGGGTGAAAGCTCGGGCCATCTCACCTTTCGGCTGAGCGAACTGGCTGAAGTGAGCGGCCGGTTGATGCTTTCGGGCCTCGATTTGCTCCTGGGCCAGAGCCATGTGTTCCTGGATCCCGATGGCTACCGGCTTAGCGACGTGCTCAAGAAGAGCCGCAGCTTCCAGGCCGTGGTCAGCAATGCCCTGGCCGATCAAGTGTTGGCCGCGTTGTGGGATTTGCTGCGGGGCTTTCAGCAGGCCGATGAGCTGAGCCAACAGCAAGACAACCCACTGCTGGGAGATCTGCCCGAGCGGGATCCCCAGCAGCTCTACGGCGGCTTGATCACCATGCTGATGCGTCTGGTCTTCTTGCTTTACGCCGAAGACGAAGCGCTGATGCCCAGCGATGCGGTGTATGAGCAGAACTACAAGCTGAGCGCGATCTTCGAGCAGCTGCAGCAAGACGAGAGCGAATACCCCGACACGATGGAGCAACGCTTCGGTGCCTGGGCTGGGCTGATGAGTCTCTGCCGCTTGGTGTTCGACGGCGGTGGACCAACAGTCGACTACTTACCTGCTCGTCATGGCCAGCTGTTCGATCCGGATGTCTACCCCTGGCTTGAGTCGCCATGGGTCAGCGATGGGGTGGTGTTGGCGTTGCTGCGCAACCTTCTGATCGTGCAGGGCGAACGGATCAGCTACCGGGCCCTGGATGTGGAGCAGATCGGCTCGGTCTACGAGGGAATCATGGGCTATGCGGTTCAACGCATCCCAGGCCGTTGCATCGGCTTGAAGAGCAAACCGCAAGGCGCCAAGAAGCAGATCACCACTGCCGTTGATCTCGATGTGCTGCTGGAAATGCCAGGCGCGAAACGCAAGAAATGGCTGGAAGACGAAGCCGGCACAACCTTGCCTCCAAAGTCAGCCAGTGCACTGAAGGCTGCTGATTCAGAAGATGCGTTGGTTGAAGCCTTGGCGCCACGCATCAATCGAGATCTCTTCGATGGGCCGCAGTCTGCAGGGAGCCTGGTGTTCCAGCCCACCGAAGAACGGCGCCGCAGCGGTAGCCACTACACACCGCGTTCTCTCACGCGGCCGATCGTTGAAGAGGCGTTGCGCCCATGGATGGAGCGTTGTGAGTACAAGCCAACAGCAGCTCAGATTTTGGATCTGAAAATCTGCGATCCAGCGATGGGATCAGGGGCTTTTCTTGTTGAGAGTTGCCGTTACTTGGCTGAACTTCTGGAGCAGGCCTGGACCCGTGAAGGGTTGCCAGATGCACTCAAGCCCGGAGGGCATGCCCTTGGCGAAGAACCACTGATATATGCCCGCCGTTTGATTGCTCAAAGTTGCCTCTATGGCGTGGACAAGAACCCCTTCGCGGTGAACCTGGCTCGCCTCAGCCTCTGGCTGGTGAGCCTCAGCAAGGACGCACCATTCACCTTTGTGGATCACGCACTCAAATGCGGCGATTCCTTGGTGGGGATGGAGCGAAGCGAGATCGAAGCAGCATTGAAGAGCGCCAGCCTTCAGCGTGAACTCCAGATCAAAAACATCGAAGAGGTGAAGCAACAGGAGGCCAAGAGTTTTGCGCTCTTCCATGCCGACAGCCGCAATGATGCTGATGATGAACAGAAGCGCAAGGCACTCGAAGAGTGGAATGCCAGCACCGCTTATCTGCGCAGTGTTGGCGACTTATTGGTTGCTGCTTTTTTCAACGGCAATAAGCCGAAGGATCGTGAGGAGCAGAAGCAGTTTTATTTAGAAGCAACTCTTCAGAACAGCAGTGCTGAAGCGCTTGCGGAAGCTCTCAGCGAACCATTGGAAGCACTCCGAGAAGGGGAAAAAGGACTTCTGCCGCTGCACTGGCAACTGGAATTCCCAGATGTATTTAATCGCCGAGAGCCTGGCTTTGATGTTTTTGTAGGCAATCCTCCTTTTGCAGGAAATAACACCCTCGTGAAGGGTTATCCGGACCAAGTATTGGACTGGTTCAAGAACACCCTGCCAGGCACTGGTGGTCAGTGCGACCTAGTTGCCTATTTTTTTCGACGCAGTTTCAACCTTTTGAAGCTGCAAGGATCGATGAACTTTATTGCCACAAATACAATATCTCAGGGTGACACAAGAAGCAGCAGCCTCAGCTGGATTTGCAAAAATAATGGGCAGTTATATTCTGCTCAGAAGCGAGTTAAGTGGCCAGGTGTTGCTGCTGTCGTCGTAAGTACAATTGGAATTTCAAAAGGTTGGACTACGCATTCCTTTCTTGATGGGTCCTTGGTGCCATCAATATCTCCATTCCTTCTGCCTGGAGTCTATAGCGAAGACCCGATGCGACTCGCCTCAAATCTCAAGAAAAGCTTTTCCGGAGTAATGCCTAGGGGCGCAGGCTTCTGCTTTGAAAACACTAACAAAACCAGTGAACACACTCCTGGCACCCCCTCGCCTCTTGAGAAGATGAAAGAGGTGTGCAATCAAAATCCATTGTCTGAAAATGTTATCTTTAAATTAATTGGTGGAGAAGATCTCAATAAAAGTCCTACTCAGCAAAGTGATTGCTACCTCATTGACTTTGGAGGCGAAGATGAGCAAGCGTGTAGAAGCAATTACCCAGAGCTGATGGAGATTGTTGAAAGGAAGGTAAAGCCAGAGAGAGAAGCCCTTAAAGACTCTGCCAGCAATAATCCAATAAAAAGGACATGGTGGCTGCATGAGCGCTCAAGGCCCGAGATGCGCAAAGCAATATCAGGCTTAGAAAAATATTTGATGCATTCATTTACGTCGAAGTATATCCAATTTGCCTTCATTAGAGACAAGGCTCTGTGCTCGCACCCCCACAATATCTTTGCATTTAGCGATTTTAGCTTGTTCGCATGCCTGCAATCACGAGTTCACGAAGAATGGGCCTTATTTAGCTGTTCATCAATGAAAGACGATATTCGCTATGTGAATACTGACTGTTTTGAAACCTACCCATTTCCCCTAAACATCTCAAGCAATTCCTTGACTACTGGTGCCGACTCGCAAACACTTAACGAACTAAATGTTTTAGGCGAAAAGTATGAGGGTTATCGGGCTGCCTTAATGGTTGAAAATGGCGAAGGATTAACCAGTACCTACAATCGCTTTCATGATCCGGCCGAAAGCAGCAGTGGACTTCTGGAATTGCGCTACCTCCACTGCGAAATGGATAAAGCCGTTATGTCCGCATACGGCTGGAGCGATGTGCCCATGACCTGTGGGTTCGGGCTTGACTACCTCGATACCGATGACGAAGTTCAGCTCCCTGATGGCCTGCAGGAGCGCGTTGACGATGGTCAAGTGTTTTTCCTAAAGGCCGAAGAGGCAACTGCTTTCGAATCACAATTACGTGCATATGAAGCCATCAAGGGTAAGAAAAAACTGCCTTGGCGTTATCGGTGGCCCGATGATGTTCGTGATGATGTACTTGCGCGGTTACTAGCTCTTAACGCCGAGCGCTATGCCGAAGAAGTAGCCCAGGGCTTGCACAGCAAGGGCAAGAAATCAGCTGCAACAGCATCAGGGAAGAAGCGGGTTAGGCCAGCCAAGGCAGCAGTCTCTGAATCTTCAGAACAGATGGGGTTGGGCCTGTGAGGTACTCCATCGCTATCAAGGGAGCTGAGGGTTAACCGCATGGCGACGTCGGCCGAAATCCGTCAGCAACTCGTCGCTGCACTGCGCAGTGATCTGATCGGCCCGGGCTGGGATGACAGGGATCGCCGCCATGAGCAACTCAGCCAACCGCCATCGGTTTGGTACACAACCGGCTTCCTCGTTCCCCATGTCTTCCAACAGGAAGCAGATCGCACTGGAGATGAAGGCCAGGCGAGTTATGCCGATCTGGCCGGCGAAGACGAAAGCAATGACGCCGCCAACCGTTTGGAGAAGAAAGAGCGCGACGAAGACGCCAACGACTCTCTTGATCAAGGCAATAAGCGCCGTTCCTGGTTCCCTTCATCGCTGGGGATGAGCTTCATCCTCGAGCGGGGATCCACCCTCGAGGCCACCGTCACCTGGGGGGATTACGACCCACCGGCTGATGGCGACGACCCAAAGCTCTGGCTTCGCTCTCCTCAAAAGAAGCAGCAGAGCATCACGATTGCAAAGCCAGATACAAGCCACGACATCCCCTTAGAAGGCAACCCAGAAGGGCTCTGCCTGCGCTGGATCGCTCGGCAAGCCCCCAAGAAACTCGGCTACCCCGACGATCAGCTGTCGGTATCGCTGTTCCTGCTCAACAAACGCCAACCACTCGGCGATCAGACCCGCCATCGCGACCCGCACACGGCTTTTCAGGCGGAGCTGAGCGTGCACTGCCCACAAGGCTTTCCGCCTCGTCGAGATCCTTTGCAAAACGCCACCAACCAAGACAACGACGAAGCCCTAGCTGCACTCCAGTACCGGCGTGACTTCTGCTTCGCAAGCGGTCACAACGTGGCGGTGAATGCTGAGGGCAGCACTAAAGAGCGCCCCGATCGTGCCTTCACGCTCACCAGCACCTGGCTACCAAAAGCCGAGGTAAAACGCGTGCTCCCAGAACCACCAGATCAAGCACGCAACGTGCCGATGGGGATGGAAGCACTCGCTGATCTCTCTAGGAGCGAGCAGGTGATCGACAGGTTGCTGCCGATGGTGAAGGCCTATCGCGGTTGGATTGTTGATCAACACAAGGATCCTCAGGTAGACGAGGGGAACGCCAACACAGCTCTGCAGCTCAAAGATCAAGCTGAGTTATGCGCCAAGCGCATCGAGAACGGCATCCAGTTGCTGAGTGATCCACTCATCCGGGAAGCCTTCCGCACCATAAATGTGGTGATGGCCAAGGCCCAACGCCAGCGTTCAGCCTTCACCGCCAAGGTCGCCCCAGACCAGATCGGCATCGCTGATGGAACCCGCACACCGGGTTGGCGTTTTTTCCAGCTGGCCTTCGTACTAATGAATTTACCGGGCTTGGCCCAGCCCCTCAGCGATCAAGGAAAGATCGACCGGGAGACAGTCGAACTCCTCTTCTTCCCCACCGGGGGTGGCAAGACCGAGGCCTACCTGGGCCTAGCGGCATTCACCTTGGTGTATCGGCGTCTAGCCCATCCCGGCATTGAGTCGGCCGGGGTCACGGTGTTGATGCGCTACACCCTGCGTCTCCTCACGCTGGATCAGCTCGGCCGAGCTGCCACTTTGATCTGTGCGTTGGAGTTGGAGCGTCAGGAACGCGCCAAGGCGGGTGATCGCTACTTGCTCGGTGAGTGGCCTTTCGAAATCGGTATGTGGGTGGGCAAGGCAGCCACGCCCAACAAGCTCGGGGGATCAGGCGATAGCGATCAGAACTCAACCCATGCGCTGCTCACCAAGTGGAAATCGGGCAAACGCGACCGGCCAATTCCGATCGAGACCTGCCCATGGTGCAACCGCCCGTTAACGCCGGAAGGCTTTCATCTCCTGCCTCCCAAGAAGCCGGATCGCTTGGAGATCTATTGCCGCGAACCCCGGCTTCCCGAGGCCAAACAAGAACATGCCCACATGGGTCCTTGCCCGTTCAACCGCTCCACACCTCTTCCGGTGCTGGCGGTGGATGAGCAGATCTATCGCCGTCTGCCCTGCTTCTTGATCTCCACGATCGACAAGTTCGCTGCTCTGCCCTGGGTCGGGAAGACTTCATCCCTCTTCGGGAATGTGAGTCACTACCAGTTGCCAACGGGTGCAGGTGTCGCAGGTTTCTGGGGCCCTGCTGAAAAAGCGGCAGGCCTAAAGATTCCCCACGGCCGGCTTTTGCCACCGGAGTTAGTGATCCAGGACGAATTGCATCTGATCAGTGGTCCCTTGGGAACCCTCGCCGGTCTCTACGAGACCGTGATCGAGCGGTTGATGCGACCAACGCCAGAGACGCCACCACCCAAGATCGTTGCTTCCACTGCAACCGTGCGCCGGGCAGAGGCGCAGATTCGGGCCCTGTTCGGCCGCTCACAAGCGCGGGTGTTCCCGCCGCCGGGCCCTGAACGGGAAGACAACTTCTTCTCGCGGACTGTCGACGATCCCAACCAGGCGCGGCTCTATGTGGGGCTCTCAGCTGCAGGCCGCAACCTCAAGGGTGTTTTGCTGCGCAGCTATCTCGGCTTGATGGCAGCAGCGCAAAAGGCTTGGGATGACAACAAGTCCATGGGCGAGAAGAACCCAGCGGATCCCTACATGACCTTGTTGGGCTACTTCTCAAACCTCAAGGAACTGGGGGTGACCCGCAGCATCCTGGAAGACGAACTCGGTGCTCAGCTCGAGGAGTTCGCGAACAACCGAGCCATTGAGGGAGTTGAGAACCCCTTTGCCAAGCGGCGGCGACCGGAGATGCCCGAGGAACTCACCTCACGGGTAAACACCGCCAAGATCAGCGAAACGAAGGACCGTCTGTCCAAGCCCTACGTCGACAAGCAAAAGCTGGATGTGGCCTTGGCCACGAACATGATCTCGGTGGGCCTGGACATCGCTCGGTTGGGCTTGATGGTGGTGCTCAACCAGCCCAAGACGGCTGCTGAGTACATCCAGGCCACCAGTCGCGTGGGTCGGCAGCTAAGCGACAACTCTGATGCCAACAAACCTGGGCTGGTTTTGGTTCTGTTGAACCCCAACCGCCCGCGGGATCGCTCCCATTTCGAGCTGTTCCCCTACTGGCACCAAACCTTCTACCGGCATGTGGAGGCGACCAGCTGCACACCTTTCGCCAGCCGGGCCATCGATCGGGGGCTCCCCGGCGTCGTTGTGGCGATGGCGCGGCACAGCGAAGCCCAGCTCGCACCCCCCTCGGGAGCCATGTCGGCCGATGCCTTGCAACGGATCAAAGACGAGATCGCTGAGGTCTTGCAAAACCGCTGCATGGCGACTGGAGCGGCCGATGCTGATCACAGCCAGCTGCTGCCAACAGAAGTGCGTCAGCAGGTGATGGACCTGATGGAGGCTTGGTGGAAGCTCACCCAACAACCGGAAGCCAAGCTCCAGTACTGGACCCATGAAGAGAAGGGCTCGGGAGCGGGGCTGCTGCACACCCCGCTCGATACGGATGTCCTTTACGCCAGTGATGGCTACAAGCAGTTCTCCACCAACTGGAGCCTGCGTGATGTGGAGCCCACCGTGCCGATTCGCTTGGTGAACTACCGCGATGAGATCACCACAGACGACGAGTGAGTTGAACCATGCCCGCTAGCAACCGCCGCAAACAAGCTCCACCGCCCTTAGGGGAAGCCCGCCAGAGCCAAGTGCTGCAGATGTATGGCCCAGGGGCCATGGTCGATCTACCCGACTATGCGGTGTTGATCGGTGGCCTCGATTTTTGGAACGATCGCGGTTGTGATCCGATCCATGAACCTCGGTTGCTGCGCCTGGCACAACAGGCCACGGGTGCTGCTCGAGTGGAACTGCGCACTCCACCCAAAGAGGTGGATCCGCTCAAGAACATCAGCGGCTCGATCAAGGCGTTGCGCTTCCCCGAATGGTCGGTGGTGCAGAAGAAGATCCCTGATCGTCAGGCCTTCGGGGTGAACTGCAGGGCCCGTCTGTTGGTGCACTACAACGACGGCTGCATCAAGGATTGGAAGAAGTATCAAGACCAAGACGGAGAACATCCGCTTGTTCCCGTGCGCTTCGTGATGGCCTGTCCCCATGGCCACCTCAGCGACGTTCCATGGCGCGACTTCTGCTTCCGCCAGTTCGGCTGTAAGAACTCAGAACGTCTTTATTTGCTTGAAGCCGGAACTGGAAACGACTTCACCCAGATCTTTGTGCAGTCGGAAAGCGGTGTGACGCGCAAGTTGGCTGATGCACTGATCCAGGAGATGAACCCCTTGGGCGACTGCAAAGGCAAGACGCCTTGGCTTGGCCGATACAGCCGTGATGCAGAGAAGTGCATGACGGATGGGAAGCCAACAAAGAACCGCTTACTCGTTCGCTCAGCCACGAACGCCTACTTCAGCGAGACGATCTCGGTGATTTCCCTCCCAGAAGAGGCAGGCGGGTTAGCCAAGCGGGTCACTGAACTGAAAGACGAGCTTGAGGCGATCGAGTCAGAAGCAGAGATTCCGATGGCTCTGAAGTTCAACCCAAGGTTGAAGAGTGTCTTCGAGGGGGTCGAGCCTGCAGCCTTATGGCAAGAGATTGAGGCGCAGAGGGGAGGGCCAACAGGTGAAGTCCCGCAACCCAAGGATGAGGAACTGCGGCTTCTGGTGGGTCCCATGGAAGGGGTCTCCAGGTCAACAGAGGACAGCCCCTTTGATGCTGCGATCTGGACGCCGGACCAAGCACCTGATTGGTTCCAGAGGGCGATCAAACGCGTTCTGCTCGTCAGACGCCTTCGAGAAGTCCAGGCCTTGGTGGGTTTCACCCGTTTCACAGCTCGCACGAGCAGCCTCGGTGGTCTCCCGATCGACACCAGCAAGAGCAATGCACGTGCTCCTTTAGCGAATGATCTGCGCTGGCTTCCCGCTTCGGAGAACAAGGGCGAGGGGATCTTCATCGAGTTCGATCCCGCCACCATCAAGGCGTGGGCGTCCAGTGATGCGGTGATGAGCCGTGCTGCGCAGTTCAGTAAGGCTTTCGAAAACGAATGGCTCAAGTCACGGGGGCTCGACACCGATCAGTTCCCGTTCCCAGGAGCGCCATACATCCTTTTGCACAGCCTCAGCCATCTGCTGATCACCGAGATGGCCTTGGAGTGCGGCTATGGCTCCAGCTCAATTCGAGAACGGATCTACGCCAACTCTGAGATCGGTTACGGCATCCTCTTGCTCACCAGCACCTCTGGATCTGAAGGCACACTTGGCGGCCTCGTCGATGCGGGCAAGCGGATCGTTCCCTATCTGGAACGGGCGTTCGAGCGAGGTCAGCTTTGCAGCAACGACCCCTTCTGCTCTGAGCATGATCCCAACCACGAATTCGACATCCGCCCAACCCATGGCGCCGCGTGTCATGGCTGTGAGCTGATCGCTGAAACCTCCTGCGAGCAACGCAACGAGTTCCTCGACCGGGCCCTTGTCAGCAAGACCGTTTCGGTGATTGATGACGACGATGACCCGAGCTTCTGGAGGTTCATCAACCCTGAGGCCCACTGATGGCCATCACCCTCCCAGGCCAGACCTTGCGGGGAGTAGCCGCCAAGTTGAGGCAACTCAGTTATGTGCCGACTAGCTGGCAGGGCGTTCTTGCTGGGCTCAATGCAGATGGCCGTGAGCAGTTGCAGACCTTCTTCGATGAACTTGTGCTTGAGGGTGGCACTCCGCAGTTGATCGCCAAGGTGCTGGAGCACTTGGCTGATCAACGGGAGGCCCTGCAACTAGAACGCGATGCCTGGAGCTTTGTCTGGTCGGGTCCTGAACCAGCTCATGCAAAGACAGCTGACACTTTTGCCACCGTGGATCAGCTCATCCAACACGCGGAGAGCAGTCTGCTGATCGCGACTTACAACATTGGCCTTTCCAGTCAGTTTCAGGACTTGTTGAAGTCAATCGCGGATCGACTTGAAAGCGGCCAGATTCAGCGTGTGGAATTGTTCTTCCATCCGATTCAGATTGCCGATCGGTTAGGGACAGAACCGCTCAAAACAATTCGTCAGTGGTTTGACAAGGATGTCTGGCCTTGGCCAACGAAACCACTTGCCTATGTCGATCAGCGGCTTTCCTCAGGCTCTGCTGAGCGCTGTTACCAGCACTCCAAGGTAGTTGTTGCAGATGCAGATACAAACCGCTCAAGTGCGTTGGTTACTAGTGCCAACTTCAGCGAAACTGCACAGCGTCACAACTTCGAAGCAGGCTGGCTTGTTCGTCAGCCTTGGCGAGCAGATCAAGTGGCAAATCACTTCCACGAAATGGTCCAAGAAGGACTTTTTGTGGCTATTTAGTTCCTAACAAGTTCAGTTTGAAGACTAATGTGAATGGCTTGGAACTCTGTTAAGCCATCTTATTGCTGACGATGGATTGATCAGGTATCTCTTTCGTCTTGATTCTGGGGCCGATCGATCCATGAAATCAATGCCGGGCCGAAGTGATCCGTCGGAAATCCTCGCTTTGATCCAGTCTTTTCCGCAATGCATCTGAAGAACCGCCTCGTTTAAAGGCAGAAACCGATCGGGGATCCGTTGGCTTCGGAAGCGGTTGAGATCCTCCTGGATCCTGTCCAGCCTTTTGATCACATCTTGTAGAAGTTGAGCCTGGTGACGGTCGCTCCAATCCATGTAATTGCTTCTCTAGATCACTGTTTAAGTCTATTTCCCCTATATCCCAGGACTTAGGGAAGAAAAATTCCTGGGACTTCTCCAGCCATGTTGATGCTTCGGGTTGTGGAAACAAAAAAGAAACACTCCCGTGCCCCAGTGTCGCGAGCTTGCCGTTCGTTAAGAGAACACACTATGAACAACGACACTTTGGCGAAAGTGTCGTTTAAGTCAGATATAAAACAATTTACGTTCATAGTGTGTTTCCTGCGCACTGGACTGCAATGGACTTGTGCTGGTCAGTCGGTCTGGATCGCTTGCCAGTTTCAGCCTGGTCATTGTGGTTATGTCCTCGCCTCTAAAACGCACAATGAACCATTACATCTTGGCCAAGATGTAATTTCAGTTAGATATAAAGCAAATTACTTTCATTGTGTGTTTTCTGTCTTCTGGATCTCCTTGGACTTCCCTGGACGTCTGAACCTTTTTCCTTCTTTTTAAAGCTTTCATAGTGCTTTTTTCAAAAAGAAATCGTCTAGCAGTGAATGGTCCTGATTCATTCCATTAGGAGCCAGCAAGGTCTATGTCAGAGCGTTGCCGTCTCGTCCGTCTGCCCGAGGTCAAGCAGATGACCGGACTCTCGAAGTCCACCATTTATGCCCGAATTGCGTCTGGGACATTCCCAAAGCAAATTCCCCTTGGCCCACGGGTCGTGGCGTGGTCTGAGCACGCTGTTAAAACTTGGATTCAGTCCCAGATCGACGCCGCGGCCTAGGCCTGCTTCGGGATGACGAGGTCAGCCCATCGCTGCATCATCGACTTGCGCTCCTCGATGTATTCAGCGCGGTTGTACGCCGCGGTGACCTTGCTCTTCTCGATGTGAGCCAGCTGCCGATCAACGACGCGCAGCTCAATTCCAAGTTGCTCTTGGATGTTGGTCATGGCAAAGGCCCGGAAACCGTGGGGAGTCATCCGACCGTCGAAACCCATGCGCTTCAAGGCCATGTTGAAGGTGTTGTTGCTGAGCATCCCGCTCTTGGTGCGGATGCTCTTGAACACAGTGCCTTCATCGCCGTTGATGGCATGGAGTGCCTTGAAATGCTCTTTCGCTTGCTGAGAAAGCGGGATCAGGTGCTCTTTCCTGTTGCCCCTCTTGCCTTTCATGCGCTCGGCAGGAACGGTCCACATGGATTTTTCGAAATCAATCTCATCCCAGCGGGCGCCAACAAGTTCTTGCGTGCGCGGGAAGCAGAGCAAGAGCAACCAAAGCCCATGGATGGTCATGGCATCGCAGTTTTTCGGGTTGTCCAGGAGCGTTTGTCGTAGCTCGGGCAGCTCGGACCAATTGATGGCAACGAAGTGATCCACCGTTTGCTTAACCGGTGCCACCTTCAAGACACTTCTGGCGGGATTGGATTGGCATAGATCTAGGTGCACGGCGTAGTCCATGACCTGAGCAATCACGTTCAACGTCCGCTTTGCTTGCTCCAGCGATCCACGCTTCTGGATGCGGTTCAGAACGCCATTGCATTGCTGCTTGCTCAGTTGAGCCACGCCGACCTCGCCAATGGCAGGGAAAACGTCTTTGCTGAGCTTTTTCATCACGTCATCGGCATGCCGCGTGCTCCAGGTGCCGGCGGCTTTCAACTGATGCCATGTGGTTGCAACTGCCTTAAAGCTGTTCTCGGGCTTGAGCTCCTCAAGCCACTCCTGCTTTTGCAACCTCTTGCGCTCACAGGGGTTAATGCCCTGGCGCAGTAAGAGTCTTTGTTCATCTCGCTCTAGCCGCGCCTGCTTAAGGCCAATGCGCGGGTAGGGACCTATTCGGTAGTCCTGCTGCTTGCCGTTTTTGGTGGGCGGATACCTGTGACGCCAAAGCCAGTACTTCCCGCCAGCAGGGTCCACCTCCAGCAGAAGCCCGCCTTCATCGCTGATTCGGCGCCGCTTGCTCTGAGGTTTAGCGGCTTTGACCTGGGCGTCAGTTAAGGCCAATCGTCAATACACCAACACTCTGAAAATTACACCACCTTTTACACCAACACAACCAATGAACTTTGTTGGTTTTCGCCAGTCTTGCTTGGACGATAGGCACTAAAAAACCCAGTCATTGACTGGGCTGTTGGATTGTCCTGGATGTCTCAGGACTTCAGTTACACGGAGAGGGTGGGATTCGAACCCACGGTGCCCGTGAAGACACGCTGGTTTTCAAGACCAGAGCCATAAACCACTCGACCACCTCTCCAGGCGGGTCAATCCCTTGGATCGACCTGATTAGTCTACCCAATCGTCAACGTGGCCGAAACCTAGTGCTGCCAACGGGTCTCCTGGACTAGGGTGCCAAGAGAACAAGCGTTAAAACAGCTCGTTCCAGCACCTCGACAACTTGGCTGCAAACGTTGCCTAAACACAGCGTTGCCTAAAACGTTGCCTAAATGGCTTAAAACCATTCCGCCGGGTAGAGCTTTGTCTTAGTGGCGGTTAGCTCAGGCATGTCTTCTATGAGGTGCTTGGCTGCCCACATGCCTCTGACTACACGGCAGACACCTTCTTGGTCGCAAACTCTGTAGTACTCGAAGCCCTGTGGAGCAGTAGTGAGCTTGGTCGCTTTCATGGCGTGCATCTCTGCTGTTCTAAGCAATAGGCAGCAAATCGAGTCCCGTTTGGCTCAACCGAGACAAAAGGTTCAGGTCGTCACAAAACCTTGGATCGCTTAACGGTTGACGTGACGCGTCTTTAAAGATCTGTTCCTGGACGCCTGATCTACTCCTGTACTAATACAGCTGTACTATCAAGAGGGGTATGTCGGTTGATCATGCAAGCGCTGTTGCAGCGCCCAAGTCAGATCCAGTGTTTCTGCACGTCAAAGCAGGCATGACCGTGATAGTCACTGACACTGAAGGTGCCTGGCGGATGGCTGATGTGATCTGGGTCGATGGCGGTGCCAGAAACCCAAAGATTCCAACGTTGTTCCAAGTGGCTGATGTCGATACGGGCGTCATCAACTGGATCAACGCTGACCTCGTGACTCACATCTGTCCAAGGGTTTGAACCGCTGCCATCCTTGGCGCATGACAGAGCTCGGGAAATTTCTTCTAAGCGTTGTGGTGACGGCGTTCTTTGCCGTGTCCCTCGTGCCTTACGGCTTCCTAGGGCTGTTTGGAGCAAGGCTTGTCGGGCAATTGCTGGACGGGTTGTTTTCCCAATTCGGTACAACCACCCCGCTTTGGCTGGGAATGGTTGTTTTGGTTCCGTTGGCGATTGGGTGGGTAGCCGCACCCATCGCTCTTTTGGTCCTTGCATTCAGAGGTATCTTGGAAAAGCCTAAGAGCTCTCGCCTCCCTTAGGGCAAGAGCTGAAAGCGGTGCCATCAACTGGGTCAACGCTGACTTAGTGACTCACATCTGCCCGAGGGTCTGAATCGTTTCAACCAATGGTTTTTAGAGAAGTCTCTAACCGGTCATTCCCTGCCTGCAGCAGATGGTGCAGTTGTATCTCGGTAGCGATGAATCAAAAGTGAAACGGCTGGGCGTGTAGCCATATGGAGCTTGATGGTCCATAGTCGGCAACTCCATGCACCAAGCCAGTGAGAGCCGCAAAACGACTAATCAATCAGCTCGACAAAGCCTTGTCCAGCTTCGACAGCTTTGGAGATGATCCGACCTCTCACGTTGAGGAAGTTTTGACGATGCTGAAGACTCCTTTGGACAGGGTCAACCTTCGCTCCCAGACAAAGCCTGAGCTGATGGAGGAAATCAAGGTGGAACGAGATCGTGCCCTCCTAAAACAAGAAATCCTTAACCGTGTGATCGCAGGCTGATTGAGCGGAAGTTGCGATTTCTAATGTGAACGCCAACTCCGGCATCTCATTTTGTGGGTAGTCGGTGCTTGTGCGTCTCTTCAGCTTCTCCACCTAAACGTCGATCACGTTGGGCGTTCCATCCTCAAGAGCAGTGAGCTGCGCTTTGATCGCTTCGATCTGCTCTCGTTGCTGCTGGTCCACAACACCGGTTTGCAGGATCTTGAACGCCTCTGAGATGGCGCTCACAGCGGTGTAGCCCTTCACACGCTCATCCAGTCCCAACTTGATGAGTCGTTCAGCCAGCTTTGGCGCTGCTTCTGCAAACAGCGTCTGAGCTTGCTGGAGGTTGCCTCTGATCTGCTCGTTCAGGAATGGTTCTGCCTGTGGATGCTTTCGCCATTTCCTCAAGTTGCGGACATCGACACCCGCTCCAGCAGCGCAATCAATCCAAGACGCTCCAGCAGCACGCAAAACAAGCGCTTGTTGGATTTGTGGTGGCAGATCCTGTTCTTCTCGGAATGGTCTGCCCCTACGTCCTTCTGGCATCTGTACGAAGGCTTGAGTCATCAGTTACCGGTGATTCCCCACTGCTGACGGGCTTGAGCAGCAGCAACCTCTGAAACAGGACTGGCAGACATCCGCTCCAGGAGCGACATCTCAGCCCATTGCTGTTGTCGCTTCACCTGTTCTTGGTGGATTGCCTTCTCTCGTTCACGAGTGGCTTCCCTGGCACGTTCCAGGATTGACTCGCGATGTTGATCTGCAACGGCTGCCCACTCGTCGTAGTTACTGGCGCGTAGGGCAGAAGCGTCTTCTGGATAGATCTCACCCTTACCCATACGCATGGCGATGTCAGCAGGCAGTGGCGCTCCATGACCACCAAACATCGCCTGCCACAAGCGAGGGTTGTTCTCCCTGATCGCTAGTTGAACAGACAAACCCAAGTCTTCTGGCTTGGATGGCATTGCAGGAGTAGGCGTTCCAGGGAAAAGGCTCTGGTACGTACTGACGAAGGATTCGATGTTGCTCATGGCTTTGGTGGCCTCTTGTCTATGAGATTCAGAATTCCTGGGCTTTGTTTGTCGCGTAGAACTTCGGGTGTCACCCCCTCTGTTCTCCATTTGCGGAAAGCTCGAACAGCCCAAGCTTCAGAAGATTGAGATGAGTAGGGATACAACTGCTTTGCACATTTGTTTGCCCTGCTCATCATTGACCACTCTGCTGGCGTGAGATCCCAATCGGAACTCATACGAGTGGAGAAATGACCGCATCTAAATCTTACCTGTCTTTATTGCTCCATGGCACCCATCTAAATGTAGTGCATTAGAATTAACTAGAGATTGCATATTGACGATTACTCTCTGGGTATGTATTGTTATCTCAGTAAGTTCCCCGCGTGAGGATTGCGAAGCTAAAAACTGCAACTCCACCCCCTACACTTGTCTAGTAGTAATTAGATAGTCTCATCTAAATCACATCAGCCGATCAGTATTCAGAAACCTAGTATTACTCATAATGATTGCGATTTTGCATCAGATAGTCTGTGGGTCTACCAGGTACAAAGTAGGTAACTAGTCCTCTACGTTATGGAAGAGGACAAGCCAGTCTCTGACTTGCCTCTGAACCTCGGTAACTAAATAGATCTATGAAGAAAGATCGCTTCGGTCGAGCACGTGTTCTCTCGACTGCTGAGCTTGATCTGCTTCTGGAGGCTTTACCTGAGAACCATCGCGTCTTAGCCACATTGCTTCGACGCACTGCTGCTCGGGTGTCAGAAGGTTTGCAGCTCAAGTGGAGGTATGTCGCTGACGGCTATGTGCTGTTGACCGCTCCAACAACAAAAGGTGGAAAGAAGACAAGATCCGTTCCAATCCATCCACAACTTGCAGCCGAGTTAGCAGCTTGGAAGCAAGTGGTGAATCCAGAGAACGATCCAGATCAATGGGTCTTCCCTGGTCGTAACCCTGGTGAACATCTGACAAGACGTGGTTTCGATCACGCTTTGAGGAAGGCAGCCAGTGAACTTGGCTTCGGTGGAATTTCTACGCACTCATTCAGAAGGAGTTTTCTGACTGCTTCGAGTGCAAATGGAGTTCCATTAAGGGCGCTCCAAGCAATCTCAGGTCATTCAGATCTGGGTGTTTTGAGTAGGTACCTCGAAGTCAGCGATCAGGCGAAGAACGACGCTGTGATGGCTGGTGCATGAATGGGCCGAATCAGTCCCAGTTCAATGGCGGTTCAATCGTCACCACTAAGTCGCCATCCCTTGCATCAGCGGGGTATGGCTCGTCGTGGTTTCGAGTGAATACACGCAGGTGAATGGCTTCTTGCCTCCGCTTGAGGTCGTTCAAGCGTCTATTAAGGGCCGCCAGTTCACGTTCCACGCTCATGGTTTTTTCTCCTGAAAAACGCGGGCCGTCAGAACGTCGAAAAACCGGGTAGCCAATGGTCTGCACTTAGTGGCTTTAGTGACACCACTGTCATTAGGGGCCCGGGTGTAAATCCGTTGTGTCGCAGGTGGTTTGAGCGGTTCACGCTCCAAAAGGGCCCGGACTGCTCTCACTGTTATTCCCGCTCTCGTGCGGGAACTGTCATCACGTTCCAAAGGGCAAACCCTGGGGGGCTCTTTTTCAAGAGACGTTCCAGAGCAAACCACCTCTCGTAAGGGTGTGGATTTTTGTCCTTTATTACCTTCTATTCCCTGACTGCTGTTCTCCTGGAACGGATCTCGGAAAGTCCTAAACCCCCATGATTTATGGACACTGTCCATTTGACGCTGTCCTTTATTCAGAGTGGTTTGGGACATCTCCTGATCTGTTGCGCTGGAACGTGTCTCAGGCATCAGAGGTGTTTTTTGGAACGGTTCAGACACCCCACTCACCTAACGAAGGCGTACTCAAACTTGGGGCGACCTGGTTTGCCGTCGTTAATTCGGCGGCGATCAACCCCAGTGACAGCAGCTTCCACGTAAAGCTGAGACATCTCACGCCTTACAGCTCTGTCTGAGTAGCTGGCACTGAACTTGCTGGCTTCCTTCAACTCAACCCCAAGTCGTTCAACCGTGAACCACTGGTGGGGAGAGTGCCTAAGGATGCTCAGCAGTTTTTCCCGAACGGTCTTCCGATGTTCAAGTTCATGCAAGCTCCCACCATGGAGGTTGAAGCGCAGTGACTCATCACTGCCCGTGAGTTGAAAGTCGAAGTTCCGTTCCACCAGCATCGATCTGTCTTTCAGATACCGAAGCTGGAAGTGCTGCCCATCGTCATCAGTACGCCAGAGCGCCCAAACGTCACTGGCACCGTTAACGATGTAGGACGAGCCAAACAGATCAGCGAGGGTGATTGGTCTGAGATTCCCTCTGTTATCCCTGCTTGCACCCTTCTTGAGGTGGTGCGTCACCAAGATGGCCGTTCCAGTACGGGCAGCCATTTGGTTGAGGGTATAGAGGTACAGACCAATCTCAGAGTCATTCATTGACTCACCGCCACCGCTGAACAACGTTGCAAAGCTGTCCATCAGCACTGCAACAGAGTTGTGCTTCTGGATCGTCTGCTCAAGCTCTAGAAGCTTTGAAGGATCCCAAGCCCACTGGGTGTAGACGTTGTCTTTATTGGGTGAGTAGTCCATCCGAGTCCATTTCTCGGCTGAATTACGCCAGCTTTCATCTGCCTCAATGATCACGACGTGACCTTTGATCGTTGGAAGCTGCCCAAACAGGGGTGAGCCATTGGAGATTGCTTCTGAGATGGCATAGAGGAGTGAAGTCTTTCCGCAACCGCCTTCAGCGGCAACGATCGACACCGCTCCAGCCATCAAGAAACGATCAACCACTGCTCGTTCCTTAGAAACTGCTGCTGCTCGTTTGACGGCATCAATGCTGTCGAGCCGAACGTTTTCATCGCTCTGCTCAACCAGCAGGCTGTGCATCAATGACTTGTACTCCTTGTCAGCGATGCCCAGATCCTTTCTGAGCTTCTGATGGGCTAGGCGGCGTTGCGTAGGGCTAGGCATCAACTTGATGGCTTCCCACGCTCCAGAGAGCTTCTTGAGGTTGCTCTGGCTTTCATTCTCAAGCTCATCCTGCGCTGCAAACGCTGGATCTAGAAGTCCTTTGGCTTCTCTGAAGTGCTTGAGCCTTTGAACTGCCGAGAGGTAGTAGCGGCTGATGTCTGGAGCGTTGAACCGCTTCTTGTAGTTGGTGGCGTCTTCATATGACACACCATCTACACGTTGTCTGATGACGACTGGGAATTTCCCACGCCGCAAGATGAGCTGAGCCTTGAACTCCTCAATGTCTCCAATGACTTGAGGGTCTAAGTGCTGAAACTGCTCTCGACCATTCTCAATGCAGCGTTGGTTGTACTGAGAGTTGTCGTTGTCGTAGTGGGATTGCAGTGCAAGCCAGAGGTCCCAAAGCTCCCACTCCCGTTCCTTCCATTCATCAGAATCGCGATCCATGTACCACCACTGATCTGTCAGTGAGCTGGCTTCGTTCCAAGCCTCACCAGCAGGTTCATTCACTGGTGGCACAAACTCTTCAGCCATCATTTCGGCTAAAGAGACAGGCGCAGCAAGTACTGGTGGCTTAAACGCTTCAACGTCTCCCCAGTGGGAAAGCAAGAGCATTTCAGTTCTGAGTACCCACTGGGTTATGTCGATCTTTGGAGGACGTACCTCGTGTACAGATGTCATGATGTGGCTGGATCAGATGGAGGCCCCTTTCCCTTCAGGGGCCTTTTTTATGTCAGAAAGCGTCTGGGTCGTAGCCAATCTCTTGGCACGCCTCATGCAGCATCCGACGAATCAGCTGGGCAGGATCTCTACCTTCAGTAAGAGCAACCGTTCGAATAAAAATGGCAAGCCGTTTCTGCACTCGAAAGGTCATCTGATCTGCAAGTGGAGCACCTAATTTCTCCCGCTGGTAGTAATCCAATTCGGAATGTCTACTCATCGTTCACAACGTATGAGAAACCATTCGTGTGCACTACATCGCCCTGCAAATCACGTTCAGCCCTGTGCAACCTTGTGCAGTTAATGAGCTGAAGACGCAGTGGTGGGTCAATGGCCCACTGCTGGAACGTCTCCTTGCAGGCATCAACGTCGTAGAGGTACCCAGCATTACGCCAGGGGCCTTTACGGATCCAGTGCGTTCCAGCCTTGAACAGACCTTCTCGTCTGTACTTGTGAAGGGTGTTGCGGTGCAAGAACAGCGCAGCACTCGCCTGGTTGGTAGGAAGCCACCTCATTGGAGTTGCTCCCGGTAATAACGGATCCAGCCATTGAGGATGTGACGCCGCTTTCGAGCGATACGCCTCACTTCCTCAGACAGCTCCATGTCGTTGATCTCGCCTTGAACTTCTTCCAGGCGATACAACGCATGAGCCAGCGCTTGAGGCATCCGGTACTTCAGCTCGGGGTAATACTCGAACTGAGTTGGACTGATGAGGTCCGTTCCAGAGAAACCGATTCGATAGTCGCGGTAGGTCATACCAACCCCCTGACATCAGCAATGGCGTCTTGGCGGTGGTATTCCCAATCAGTTCTTTGCCCTCGTTTGATGGCACGTGTGCTGCTGGAACGGAACCGTCCATCATTTCGATAGGCGGTGATGGTCTGACTGGTGACACCAAGAAGACGTGCCAGCTCACGTGGAGGAATCCACGGACTTACTGACTCAGGTGATTTCTCAATCAGCAGATTGAGGTCGTGACGCATCTGCCGCACTTCGGCAGTGAGCGCCGCGATAAGCGACTCGGGGTTCATTCATTTGGAAGCAGGAGTTAGCTCCAGAGCGCCAAACAGCCACGGACTGCTCACGATTTCTGACGCATCTACCGGGCCACGGACCCTGCCTCACTCACAGTCACGGACTGTTCAAACGTGATCCAGACGGCACTACCGCTGGAGGTCGTGCTGCGAAGACGACCTGCAAAAAACATATCTGGTGTTCACCTATTCGCCAAGGGGTTGACCCCAGTGCTACTTTTTCAGCACTGGACGAAATCCCGCTTCGGCGTGGGTCTGGTTTCCGCCTCGGCGATGAAGAACTTTCCGTAAACCAGTCACTCCCAATCGGGAGTAGATCCCACATGTCTGCACAATCGAAGAGCGTTCCAGGTGCCGGTACAACTGAGCGCCAAGAGGATTGGTCTACCGCCACTGTTATCAGCGATTACATCAACGACGGAACTCTGTCGCGACGTAAGCGTCGGTATCTGGCTGATGAAATGACTCGTGTGCTGATTCATCTCGGCAGCTACGAGACACACTCAACGCCTTGGATCGCCCCATCACACATCTGTGAGGCTCTCAATCTGGAGCCTGGCTCGTACTGGATTCAGTGCGGTTGCAGAGTCCTAGACACTCTCAAGGTCCCTTACTACGACAACGAAGACATGTCTGACGTTGAGGATCCGTGGATGCATGACATCTGCACGATCCTCATGAACCTTGAGCATGTTTACGGCGTCATGGATGACGAAGGTGCCCTTCGCAAGCCACACGAAATTGCTCGTGTTGTCGAATCCTTCTGATCGAAGGACTAACGCCTCAGCAACTTGGCTTGTTCCTCCATGTCTCGCTTCTCAATCGCAGTTGCGTAGGTGGAGGTATGGAGCGCCAGCGAGTGACCTGCTGATCTTGCAGCTAGTCCATCGCTGAACTTCGGATCAAAGATCGAGCGGATGCACCAGCTATGGCGAACATTCTTGTTCGAGAGCTTGGTGCTTCCGTTCCATCGCTTCTGGAGCCATTTGTTGAACATGTCGGTTTGGCTCTTGGCAGCATCGCTGTCGTAGTCCTCGCCAGCAGTGATCTCAAACGGTTTCTGCACGTTCAACAGATCCAACCGTTCCACCAAATCAAACGGCAGTGCGATCGCTGTTCTTGGCTTTGGGTCAAACCCTTTCTGCTTCAACGTCAGCACTGATGCCGTTCCACCATCACCAGTTGGAACCAGCGAATACACCTCGCTGACTCGGCATCCGTAAACGACCAAAGCAGCGAAGCACCAACCGAAGCGCCCGTCATGCCGATGCTTCTCAGCAAAGGCGAACAGCTCTTCATCGGTTGGGAGCTTCGGAACCTTGGCAACGTATTTGGTGTGAACCTTCTCCAGCTTCTTGATGCCTGGCAGGTCAGCGAATTTCGCTAACGCCTTGGCTTTCTGGCAGAACTCATGCCGTGGCTTGCTTCCTGGAGCGTTGGTCTTCGCCACTTCTACCAGGAGATCAACTGTCAGAAGGTCTTTCTGGTTCGGAATCCGGTTGAACTGAACTTCGTACGCATACCAAGAGCGCTTGGCCTGGGACTTCTGAGCTGTGGTGTCGAGCGTCTTGTCATCCCACCAATCAACCTTGAAGCGTTGGACCCATGCCTCAACGGTCTGGCTTTCGGTCTGAACCTCTGCTCTCGATTGCTCGGAGGGTGCTGAGTTCAGCCAGTTGCTCCAGTCAAATGATTCGAGCTTCTTCTCAGTCGCAAGTTTCTTAGCAAGATTGACTGATCTTTTCAGACCTGACTTAGTTGCTAACTCACCCGTAGGTACACGTTGTTGAGTTGCACCTATGCCATCAACCTTCGATGGCAAGACTGATCGCAAGAACAGTCGATTCCTCATCTGTTGGATCGACACGCCAACCCTGCCACGCTTCAACTCAGCGTTTGCGTCTTGCAGCAGGTCAGTGATGTCCTCCAACGAGGCGTTGCCTAAAACGTTGCCTAGAAGCTACCGGGTGAAGACCCCATGGCAAGCGGTAGATGAGTTAGATCCAGGTTCTAACGCTCCAAGGAAAACCCTGAGATCCATTGCACCGCAACAAAAAAGCCCTGCGGTGACAGGGCTCAAATCTTTTAGTCAAATTCTTGGAGCTTTAGCCGGCAGTGGTTTTCAAGACCAGAGCCATAAACCACTCGACCACCTCTCCAGAGGGTGTCAGGTGCCCCGCAGGACACCTGACAACTGTATCGGGACGTGCTCCCAGTTCAGTTTTACGGCTTGGCCAGAGGCAGCAGACACTTATCGGAATCACATCCGGCCGGGCCTGCTTCGGTCAGCTCGCCCTGGTCGTAACGCTGCAGTGCTTCGAAGAAATCACTGCTGACGCGACGCTTCACCACAGCCGATTGCAGCTCCTCGTAGGTGGCTGCATCGATCGGCTCAAAGGGCAGGCGGGGGAAGGTGGCATTGGCATCGAAGCGGGCTAGAAGTGCTGCTGAGATGTAGCCCTCGCCCTTCTCCATGGCTTGATGAAGCGCATCAGCCAAGGGTTCGATTTCGTGCTCGCGGAATTCGATGGTGGCGGAGGTGTTGTGGGCGGTGTAATGCCGCTGCACCTGCATGTAGAAATCGAATTGCGCCATGGCACTGAAGCCGTTGATGTCAACGGCATCAGCACCGGGCAGGTTGGCCCAGCTCACCTCGGTGGGAATCTCCACCAGCCATTCGGTGCAGCGGGGATCGAAGGGGTCATTCAGCAGACGGCCTTCCTCATCCTTGTCGGACTGGGAGGGAACGATGGTGTAGCCGTAGTCCATGCAGGCCATGGCCACGGGGTCGTTCTTGCGGAAGGTGATCCGGCGGATGAAGCGCTGAGCTTTGGGCGGATGCCAGCCGGGGGCAGCACCGGTGAGCAGGCTCTTGGTGCCTGCAGGCTGCACGGTTGTGCAGCGGTTGGGACGCCGCAGGCCATGACGGTCGCAGTAGTCCCAGACCGTTTGATTGACGATCTCCTTCCAACGGCTCAGGTAAGCGGCTTCCTGCTCCTTGAAGCGCAGACCCTCCTCGGTCTCAGGCCGGCCGGCCTCCCACCAGCGCAGCCATTCCGTACCGAAGGCATGGACGAAGAAGTCGAACAGACCGGTGAAGCTGACGCCAACGATCGGGTCCCATTCACGGCTCTGGCGGTAGCGCTCCACCTCAAAACGATGGTTGAGCAGACAGGCAACCGAGAGGGCACCTGCACGGAAGGCATCGGCCTGTCCTTCCTCGTCGCTGGGGTCGATCTGGTTGAGGTGCACCTCGGCCAGATTGCAGTGGAAATCGGCACCCAGGATCTCGCCGCAGGGATTCAAGCCGTAACGGCTGAGGCGGTGCTCCAGCTCGTCGGCGCCGATGGGGCCGTGGTTGTCGGACAGCCAACGCCCCGCTTCCTCACGACCCTGATCGCAGTAGATCTCAATGAACTCCGTTCGCAGCTCAGGGGTGGTGAGCAGATCGGCGTTGGAGCGAGCGATCGCTTCGGGAGCGAACTGGATCGCGCCTTCGCCCGAGTGGAACTGCTTGGTCACCGCTGCGTGCACAACGTCCTTGCTGGGACGGGTGTGATACACGCGGGTGTGGTTGGCCATCCGCAGCGCATCACGCTCGGGGTCGATCCTCCAGTTGCCCTCCTCGTCTTGCTGCCAGAGGTTGTCCTTGGAGGACGCAGCCGCCTGATCGTCCGAAGCGAACTGGCGCATGCCGGCGCTGCGACGGATGTTTCCAGCCACGATCGTGACGGCGGCTTCGTCGATCAACAGGCAGCACTCGACTGAGGTGAGCCGACGGCCCTGGGCCTTGTTCAGCAGCCGCGCAACGCGCCCGTAGAGATCCTTCAGCTTGACGGGGTTGGCCATGCCGCCGAAACCCTTCAGCGTTTCCCCAACAGGCCGCACATCGCTGAGGTCCACCTCGATCTGAATCGGACCTCCGTTGAACCGTTCATCGCTGCTGAGCTCGAGCATCAGCTGGTAGCTGTCCACCCAGCCGCGACGGGTGTCACCCACTTTGATGGTCACCTTGTTGCCATCAATACTGTGGGTGCAGTCGTCCTGGCGCTCAGCGGCAGGAGTGATGCCGATTTCGCTGACGCTGAGAACTTCAAAGCTGTTGCGCACCACCGGAAGCCGGTCGATCAGGTGCGGCTCGATGATGGCGCCGGTGCCACAGCCCATCATCGCCAGGTCCATCATCAGACCGAAGGCTTGCCAATCCACCAGGTTGGTGGATGTGCAGTTGTAGGAACCCGAGAAGTTTTCGGGCTGCTCGATCCAGCGGGTGCCACCGATCCAAAGCCAGCGGCCGGAGGGAAGAGCTTTTTTCTCGGCCTGCATGCGAGCCAGCAGGGCAACTTCCGCATCGTTGAGGTTGCCCAATTGACGCAGGCCTTCCAGGTTTCGCGCGCCCACCTGACTCCAGCTCTCACGGCCGCTGGGGGTTTTGCGGCTGTAGGTGCGATAGAAGACCGGGTTGGCAGCAGGAGCGGTTGCGGGGAAGTCGCCGAACCCGGCGACAGCTCCTGCAGAGGTCTCCACACGATTTGGAGTGAGGGTCACGTGCGGTGCTGGGGCGAAAGACAAGTATCGAAACCCTAACGCCACAGATGGGGGTAGCAAGGTCTCTTTACCACCATCAACAGTGTCCCGTTCAAACTGAGCTCCAAATCGGCAGCAAATGATGCAGCGGCGGCTGGAGCCTGAGTTGATGAACGGCGATACGCAGGTGCAGGCCTATGCCGCTGCCGACTTCAGTTCCGGCGATCAAGCCACCATCGAAGCGATTCAGCGTCTCCTCTCACGCACATCGCCTTTGCCGCCTAATCCACTTGTGGTGGACCTGGGTTGTGGCCCTGGAAACATCACGCTTCGGCTGGCCGGCCTCTTCCCCAAGGCTCGGATCATCGGCATTGACGGTGCCGAATCGATGCTGGCTGTCGCCCGGGAGCGGGCCCAGCAGCAGCAGCTGGAGATCTCCTTCCTTTGTCAGACCCTTCAGGAGGTGCTTCGAGGTGCTCTGCTTGGGCAGGCTGATCTGATCGTCAGCAACAGCCTTTTGCATCACCTGCACCAGCCTGATCTGCTCTGGATGGTCACCAGAGACTTGGCAGCACAGGGTTGTCGCACCTTGCACCGGGATCTGCGGCGTCCTGCCTCCGACGCTGAGATTCAACAGCTGCTGCTCAAACACCTGCCATCGGCTCCAGAGGTGTTGCAGCACGATTTCGCTGCCTCGCTGGCGGCGGCCTTCGAACCTCAGGAGGTGACCGCAGAGCTCCACCGGCTTGATCTCGACGAGTTGACGGTGTCGGCGGAGGACGACCGTTATCTGGTGGTGTCAGGCTTGGTGAAGTCCTGAAATCCAATGAGCGGCAGTCAAGCGACCACTGATGGTGATCTGGCCCAGGTTTTGGCCTCGGCGGTGGATCGCCGTCGCAACTTTGCGATCATTTCCCACCCGGACGCTGGAAAAACAACCCTCACCGAGAAGTTGCTGCTCTACGGCGGTGCCATTCAGCAAGCCGGTGCGGTGAAAGCCCGGGGTGAGCAGCGCAAGGTGACCTCCGACTGGATGGAGCTTGAAAAGCAGCGGGGCATTTCAATCACCTCCACGGTGCTGCAGTTCGATTACGACGCCACCACGATCAACCTCCTGGACACGCCAGGTCACCAGGATTTTTCCGAAGACACCTACCGAACTCTGGCAGCGGCGGACAACGCCGTAATGCTGGAGGATGCCGCCAAGGGCCTGGAGCCTCAGACCCGGAAGTTGTTCGAGGTCTGCCGCATGCGGCAGATCCCGATCTTCACCTTCATCAACAAGATGGACCGCCCGGGGCGGGAACCGCTCACCCTGCTCGATGAAATCGAGTCGGAACTCGGCCTCACCCCCTGGGCGGTGAACTGGCCGATCGGCAGTGGCGAGCAATTCCGAGGTGTGATCGATCGCCGCAGCAAGGAGGTGGTTCTGTTCAGCCGTGCTGAACGCGGCAAGCAGGCCAGTGAGCAACGCCTCTCGCTGGACGACCCTGCCCTGCGCGAGTTGGTGGAAGAGGACCTGCTGGATCTGGCCATTGAAGAAATGGAGTTCCTGGAGGCGGCTGGCGCCGAGCTGGACATCGAGATGGTCCATGCCGGTGAGCTCACCCCGGTGTTCTTCGGCTCGGCCATGACCAACTTCGGGGTCCGTCCCTTCCTCGACGCCTTCCTTGAGATGGCGCAACGGCCGATCGCCCGATCCAGCAGCGAAGGTCTGGTGGACCCGTTGCGTGAAGGGTTCAGCGGCTTCGTGTTCAAGCTTCAGGCCAACATGGACCCCAGGCACCGCGACCGGGTGGCCTTCGTTCGTGTCTGCAGCGGCCGCTTCGAAAAAGACATGACGGTGAAGCACGCCCGCACGGGCAAAGCGATCCGTCTCTCCCGTCCTCAAAAGCTGTTCGGTCAGGACCGAGCCGTGGTGGAAGACGCTTATCCGGGTGATGTGATCGGTCTCAACAACCCCGGCATGTTTTCCATTGGCGACACCCTTTATGTGGGTTCGAAAGTGGAATACGAAGGCATTCCCTGTTTCAGCCCTGAAATTTTCAGTTGGCTGCGCAACCCCAACCCTTCAGCCTTCAAGAACTTCCGCAAAGGGGTGAACGAGCTGCGGGAAGAGGGGGCTGTGCAGATTCTTTATGACACCGACGAGAGCAAGCGGGATCCAATTCTGGCGGCCGTTGGACAACTCCAGCTTGAGGTGGTGCAGCACCGGCTTGAAAACGAATATGGCGTGGAAACCCGCCTTGAGCCAATGGGTTTCCAGGTTGCCCGTTGGATCAACGGCGGTTGGGCTGAACTCGAAAAGGTGGGCCGGATTTTCAATTGCAAAACCGTGCGTGATGCCTGGAATCGGCCTGTGCTGTTGTTCAAGAACGAGTGGAATCTCAACCAGCTTCGGGAAGACCACCCCGACCTTGAACTCAGCAGTGTTGCCCCGGTGGTGAGTGGAGTGGAGCCGATCAGTCTCTGAACTGCGCCGATCACCCCATCCACACCCCCACGGCTCTCTCGCCAGAATCGTGCAGCGCCTTCAACTTCCGTGAGTACGTTCTGGCTGCTGAGGAACAGTGCTGACGGCGGCACCGAATACGTGTGTTTCCGTGGAGATGACGAATCGGTGGAAATGCTGGAGGGCTACCACCTTCCTCCGCAGATGCCGTTGATCAAGCGCCGCTCCTGGATGAACCGGGTGGATGCCCTCAGCTGCCGGAGCAGGCTGGAACGCAGCGAGGGTTTTCGTCACGGTGCGCCCCTCTTCTGAACAGGCCCCGATACGCTCATCAAAAGGAACCCGATCGACGCAATGGCAGCCCTGGGTGAATCTGGTCCCGATGCAAACGCAGATGATCCATTTGCCCGTCTCGGCCTGAGCCGTGATGCGGGCTTTGATCAGGTTCAGGCGGCCAAAGCACGCTGTCTCGCCGAGGTTTCCGGTGATGATCAGGCCCGAGCAAAGATCGAAGCGGCCTACGACGCTGTCCTGATGGCTCGCCTGCGGGACCGGCAACAGGGTCAGGTGAGTGCTGCTGCAGCGACGGCATCGGAGCGGGAGGCCATGGCGGGATCCATGCCTTCTCCGCCAGCTCAGGCGCCGATGAGCAACGTGTTGGCGAACCTCCGCAACAGGCTGCCCGATCCCTCCCCGACCCTCTCCGGCCTCAAGCCCGACTGGGCCCTGGTGGAAGGGCAGGGGCGTTCCGTTCGCCTGATTGCAGGGATCGTCGGCGTTGCTCTGTTGCTGATCTCGGCCGGGAGCATTCAGTTGGTGCTGGCCCTGGCAACCATCGGCGTTTTTCTCAGTCAGGTTCGCCGTGGTCGCCGCCCACTTGCATCCCTGGGCTGGACGTTGCTGGTGCTCATCCTGGGGTTGGCGGCAGGCTCTTTGCTGAACCTGGCGCTCTCCCCCACTGCTGTTGAACAGCTGGCTCTCAGTCCTCTGCAGATCCAGGCTCTGCCTGCAGCTCTGCTGCTGTGGGCTGCAGCCCTGTTCCTGGCCTGAGCATCAGGCCGCCGTCGGTAGGCCGTCAATCAGCTCCTGCAGCTCCGCAGCGCTCACGTCATAACGGTTGTTGCAGAAGTGGCAGGTCAGTTCCGCGCCACCGTCCTTGTCACGCATGTCGGTGAGTTCGTCCCTGCCCAGCAGGAGCAGTGCCGCTTTGCTGCGTTCACGGCTGCAAGGACAGAAAAAACGAAGTTCCTGACTGGCCTCGGCATCGTCGAGGGGTTTGGGATCAAGGTCGGGGAAGACGTCCCGAAGCAGATCCTCCAGCTGGTCTCCACTTGCCGCCAGCCGCTGACTGAATCCAGTGATCTCGCGGCAACGCTGTTCAATCAGCTCCACCAGGGCCGGCTCTTCCGCTGCTTTGGGAAGGATTTGAACCAGGAGGCCACCGCTGGCATGGATGCCGGCGCTGTTCACCTGCTCACCCACAAACACGGCTGAAGGAGTCTGTTCGGAGTGGAGCAGATAGGAGGCCACATCCTCACCAATGCCTCCACTGACGAGTTCAACGGTGCTGTTGAAGGGCTCACCCTTGCCGTCATCACGCATCACGTGGAGGTAGCCGGTGCCAGCGGCCTCCTTGAAGTTGAAGCTGAAATGGCCTGCTTCATCCTGAATCGGGTCGAGTTCCAGGCCCGGCTCGCCCACGTAGCCACGAACGGTTCCGTTACGGCCGGCATCCACCATCAAGTTCTTGATCGGTCCGTCGGAACCGAGGCGCAGGTTCACCCGGCCGTGCCGCACCTTCATCGAACTGGCCAGCATCAATCCAGCGGCCATGGCTCGTCCGAGCATCACGCTGGTGAGGTACGACAGACCATGGCGCTCCCTGGCCTCACGCACGATGTTGGTTGTTGATACCGCGACCAATCGGATGCCGCCCTCAGCGGCTGTTGCACGCACCAGCCGGTCGGCCATATCCCCTCGGAAGCTCAGGGCAATGTAGTCATCGGTTCGAGCCGCCCGCCCTGCAAGCGCAGTCTTTGGCAGTCCCAGTCCTGAAACAGCTCGGGTTCATGGGTGACCACGATCAGCACCTGCTCACGGGCGAGGCCGGCGAGCAGATCAAGCACGTCCCCTCGCACCGACCAATCCAAACCTGCGGTGGGTTCATCCAGGAGGAGCACTTCAGCGCCGCGGAGCATTTGCACGGCGAGGGCAAGCCGCCGTTGCTGTCCGCCGCTCAGCCGTTCTGGCGCCGTTGTGGAGGCGATGCTGTCGAGGCCAACCCGTTCGAGCACGCTCTGTTCGCGCTCATGACCGAGCCGCCGATGCCCCAGCCGCAGTTCCTGAGCCACGCTCAGCCCGAGGAAATGGCGCTCAGGAAACTGGAAAACGATGCCGCAAAGCCAGCGCAGCTGCCGTCGTTTCACTGCGCTGCCGTTCCAGCGGATGCTGCCGGATGTGGCTGATGCCAGGCCACTGATGATTTCCAGCAGCGATGTCTTTCCGGATCCACTGGCGCCAGCAATCAGCAGCGGCCGTCCCTTCTGCGTCTGAAAACCGACGCCGTCGAGGATGGGGGCACCGGCAGTCGCAGGTGCATAGGTGATTCCTGAGAGCTCGAGCATGCGTTCAGCTTGAACGATGATGACGGTGTCGCGATGGCCCCATGGACATTCGTTTTCGTGAAGTCGATCCCTTCAATTGCTGGTTGTGGATCCGTTTTTCGGAACCCCCCAGCCAGGGGGAACGGAATTACGTCGATGGTGTCTTCGACAGCTGGTATGTGATCGGGCGTTTGGGCGGCTTCAACGCAGAAAACCTGCAAGTGCATGACGCGGGCTCCGATCTCAGTTTGATGACCTACGACAACGATGGGGCTGAGTCGGCGATGCCAGCCCTGATGCACAACATGGGGCAGCTCGAATACCAGAACGACTGGGGACGTTGCTGGGTTGATCTCGGTACGTCGGATGGAGTTGCCATCGATGTTCTGATCAATGCCCTGCGTCAACTGGACTCCGACGTGGTTCAGATCGAAGAGCTGGTCGTTGGTGGGGTCAATGAGAATTGGCCGGTTGAAGACCATCCCGACAGTGTTTTCCCTGCCGGTGGCTGAACGCCGGCGCTTGCTTCTGTCGTCGGATCGCCTGGAGCAGGGTGGATCGGTTCTGCTCAACTCCGAAGAGCAGCACTACCTGCGGAGAGTGTTGCGCCTGCGCATTGGCGAGCAGGTGGATCTGATCGATGGTTGCGGCCGGCTCACCACCGCAACCCTGATGGAAGCCAAGCTGCTCGAGCTCGATCGGCCAGCGCAACTGATTGAGCCCCAGGCCCAACCTCAGCTGGGTCTGGCCGTGGCCTTGATGCGGCGGGGGATGGATGAGGTGGTCCGGATGGCCTGTGAGCTCGGGATTGATCGGATTCAGCCCCTGCGCTGCGATCGCTGTGTTCCCCAGGCCGACCACCGACCCGAGCGCTGGGCCACGATCATTCGTGAAGCGGTGGAGCAGTGCGAACGGTTGTGGACGCCACAGCTGCTCGATCTCAAAGACCTATCTCAATGGATGGGAGATGAGCGGGGCCAGCGTCTGGTGGGGGTGACCCGCGAGACGGCACCACCGGCCTTGGATCAATGGTTGCGTCATCAGGCCGATCCTGTTCAGCTCACATGGCTCATGGTCGGCCCGGAAGGGGGCTGGACCGAAGAGGAACTGAAGCAGATCACCCAAGCCCAGATTCAGCCTGTCCAGATGGGATCAACCATCCTGCGCAGTTCGACGGCCGCGGTGGCTGGTGCCGTGGAACTGGTTCGTTGGCGTGATCGGCTGATCAGCTCTTGAACAGATCCTGAGCGATCCCCCGGAAGGATTTCAGAGCTGCTCCAGGCCGGCGGCTGCGCTGGCGCAGTCCGCCACCAGGAATGAGGTTGCTGGGGGCAAAGGTGGAATAGGTCACCGCCGGGCGGGATGCCTCTGCTGCAGCCAGTTCAGCGGCGATCGCTTCTGCTGTGGTGAGTGAGGCTGCGGGCTGAGCGTTGGATGCAGCACTGGTTTCTGCAACGGTCTCTTCAACAGCTTCGGGGGCTGAAGGCTTGGCAACCTCTGAGGGCTCGGAGGCAGCGACCACAGCTGCCTCGACCGGTGCCTCTTCGGTTGCTGGAGCCTCTTGTTGAGGCAGCTCGAGGGTGGCCGGAGCGGCGGCGTCATCCAGGGTGAGGAAAAAGCCCTTGTTGCTGTTGAACACCATCCGGTCGACCAGAGAACGAACGCAACCGATTCTCCCTCTGCAATGGCCGCAGGCAGGAGATGCTTAGGGCACTGCAACACGGTGTGATGTCAGCACTCTGGATTCAGGCCCTGCTGGTGAACACGGTTTTGATTGCCCTGGCGCAGCGGACATCTGTGCTCACCCGCAGTGGTTGGGTTCATGCGGCTGCTTTGGGGACGATCTTGTGGGGGTGTTTGGGTTGGTCGGGCTGGTTGGCCGTGGTCGCCTATCTCTGTCTGGGAAGTCTGGTCACCAAGATCGGCTTTCAGAACAAGCAGAGCCGGGGCCTTGCCGAAGCCCGCGGTGGGCAGCGCGGCCCTGAAAACGTCTGGGGTTCTGCGGCCGTTGGAGCCTTCCTGGCACTGCTCATCGGTGCTGGTGTCGAGCCCCGTGAGCTGATGTTGGTTGGTTTTGCGGCGAGTTTTGCCGCCAAGTTGGCCGACACCTTCGGTAGTGAGATCGGCAAACGATTCGGGCGCACCACGGTGTTGATCACCAGCCTGCGGGTGGTTCCACCAGGAACCGAAGGAGCCATCAGCCTTGAGGGAACCCTGGCCAGTGCCGCCGGCAGCATCGCTATGACCCTGGTGATGCTGGCCCTGCAGCTGGTTCCTTCATGGCCTGTGGCAGTGCTGGTGATGCTGGTTGGCCTGGTGGCGACCCTCGGCGAAAGCCTGCTCGGTGCTCTGGTGCAGGATCGCGTGGCCTGGTTGAGCAATGAGCTGGTCAATGCTCTCCAGACCCTCTTGGCCGCAGTTCTGGCGATGCTGCTGATGGTGCTCTGATCAGCTGGTTTGGATGGGCATCAGACCATCGCGCTGGGCCCATTGCTGCAGCAGTTGAACTCCCTCATGGAGATGAAGGCGCAGGGATGAACGGCTGCAATTCATGGCCTGCGCCAGATCCTTGAGGCTCTGACCTTCGATCAAGTGGGCTTGCAGCACCGTGCCGGCCAGGCCATCCACCTGGTGAAGCACGCTCTTCAGCCAGTCCAGATGTTCATCCTCTGCCCTCGGGCTTGCTGGCTCTCCAGGGCTGGCAGCCAGGGCGACGAGCTGGCTGGCGCCATGGCTCTCAACGGCGGCAGCCCAGCGCTCTGGTCGAACCGAGAGTTCGGTTGCAAGGTCCTGATCGCTGAGAAGCGGTTGCCGGTTCTGTTCGCGTTCCCGTTGGATCTTCATTCCGGCTGCGTAAAGATCACGCAGTCGCCAGGGAATCCGAATGGTGCGTGATCGATCCCGGCGGTAGTGGAGGATTTGGCCGGTGGCCCGCGAAAGCAGATAGCTGCTGGGGCGGAGGCCTCGTTGTTGATCAAACCGTTCAAGGCCACGGATCAATCCAACCCGGGACTCCTGCAGCAGGTCGTCGAACTCTTCATGCCCGCGTTGCTGTTGGCGACGGGCCGCGCAGTGGGCCAGGCCCAGGTGCTTGAGAGCCTGCTGATTGCGTCGTGCAATGCAGGGCGGCAGTCCACGCCGGGACTCCTGGTGCAGGTGACGTTGAGAAATCAAGGGATCAGTGCAACTGATCCAACGGTTCAACCCTCAGCCCCGAAGCGGTTGGCCCTTTGGTGCCGCAGATCGGCACTTTCGTGCCGGATCATGGGTGCAACGGTTTTGGATGGATGGACTGGCAATCAGAAGCACTGGCAGCGCTCAAGAAAGATGTTCCGTTTTTCGTACGGCCTGCTGTTCGTAAACGGGTTGAGGCGATGGCGGAATCAGACGGACGTTCCGACATCGACCTGGATTTCTACAAATCCGCCAAGCAGGCCATGGCCCCGAGCTGATCCTCAGGAGGGGTCGAGATCGCAGCGCTGCAGTTCCGGCTTGGTCAAGCGGTCAACGATGCGTGCCATATCCAGGGCTGTGAGTTCACCGTTTTCGTCCCACTTGAGCGTGGTTTTGCGCTGGGCAGGGGGGTGGCCGGCAGCGCGTTGTGCAGAGCGGTCAGGTCCCAAGTCCGATCACCAATGTCAGGAGAGCCACACATTAGTCGCCGCTGCGGGTCTCGTTTGCATGCTGATAGGTGTTGATGTGTTAAGTGCAGCGAGTCCGGCCCACTCCTGCAGAGGCGCCCATTGGCCTAAGCGCTGGTCGAGCCAGCGGTGGCCATCGGCATTGAGGTGGATCCCATCGGGTTCCATCCAGGTCAACCAGTCGGGCTCCTGCTGCATCTCCTGATGCATGGACAGGAAGGGCACATCGGCCTCACGGCACTGTTCGGCCATCACGGCCTCCGTGGCCGCAATCTGGCTGTTGCTGTACCAGAGGCAGCCGGCAAAGGGCATCACGTGTTCATCCACCGCAGTGAGGCCCAGCACAAACACCTGCAGCTCCTGGGTCATCTCATTGAGAAGTTGTCCCAGGCCGAATGAAAAGGCCTCCACATCCAGTTGGGGTCTGCCGTCGGTCCGACCAACGCGGGCGGTGTCATTCAGCCCGACACTGAGCAGAAGTCCGCCCGGCGTTTGGCGACGAAGTTCGCCGCGGCAGCTCCATTCGCTGCGCCAGCGGGCGGCCACGCGTTCCAGGCCATCCCCGCGGATGCCCAGGGGGTATACCACTGGTGCGTTGGGCAGGTTCATCCAGCGCAGGCGCAGTCGCTGGCACCAGCCACCCGCTTCACGGTCACCCCAACCATGCACGCCACTGTCCCCGAGCACGATCAGCTGACGGGGGGCGTCGTTCGCACCGCTCATAAGGCCATGGCCCGGCTGTTCCAGCTCCCCTGAAGTCGTTCCCCCAGGCTCTCACCCAGCAGTGTGAGCACCGCGGAGATCAGCACGATCCAGAGCACCAACCACCAATGAAACGAGCTGAGGGCTTCCATCAGCTGCCAGCCCAGACCAGCTCCCCCCACCATGCCGATGATCGCGGTGTCGCGCAGGATCACATCCAATCGGTAGGTCGCATAGGTGAGGTAAGCGCGACTCACATCCGCCAGGGGGCCGTAAAGCCAGCTCACCCGGTTGGGGGCGCCGCAGGCCTTCATGGTCTGGGCGGAACGCACTCCCGTGCTGCGGATGTCGTCGATCAGCACCCGACCCATCACACCGCCGTGGTGCAGCCCCAGGGCCAGCCCCGCCAGGGCCAGGCTTGGTTTGGCCAGCATCAGCAGCAGGAGTGCGGTGAGAGGGGCCGGGATGAGTCGCAACGCGCCCCACATCACTCCCTGCAGCCGCAGGCTGGCTTGGCTGGGCCAAACCAGCAGCAACAGCGGTGGAAGGCCGGTGGCAACACAACCGGCGATCAGGGTGATCCACACCGTGGCACCAATCACCCCGGGCCAGGAGATCTCAAGGGCAGCATTGAATCCCTGGGATCCGTCGATGAGGTTGCCGACAACCATCGACCACTCCGCCACTGGCCAGGCCAGCTGCAGATCCAGCTGTGTTCCCCAGCCAAGGGCAACCCAGGGGCTGGCCATGGCCACCAGGAGAATCAGCATGCGTGACCAGCTGCGCAGCGTTCGCAGCAGTCGGTCGAGCACCACCATGGCGATGGCCAGCATCCAAAGCCCACTCCACAGCTCCTGAAATTGGAGCGAGCGCAGACTGAGGCTGAGGTCTGTCCCCAGTCCTCCGAGGCCGAAAACGCCCAGAATCAAGGCTGAACGAAGTGCGCAATCGAGGCGGTGGCCGATGTGGTCGCTGATCGGCTCTGCCAGCGGTGGGACCAGCCCGGTGAGCATCACGGCCCATGGCGTGGCGCCGGCTCCCTTGAGGACGGGAATGGCCGGTGAAATGTGGCAATCCACCTGATCGGCGATCACCCGCGCCATCAGAACCGTGTAGGGAATCGCGATGGCGCAGATCGCAACCCAGCCATTCAGCCCGAACACCTGCAGCAGCAACAGCCCCCAGACCAGTTCATGCACAGCGCGCAGGGGCGCCAGCCAACGGCGCAAGATCACGGCAGGCCAACGCACGTCCGTCAGGATTTCCCAGAAGGTGCTTGAGCTCAGCAGTCCGAGACCCACGCCGAGAACACTGCTGATGCCCCAGGACATCACAGCGATCACCAGGGTGATCTGGAGCCCGTTGAGCAAGCTGCCCAGAACGATGGGATCGATGGAGGGCTGCACGGCCCCAGCCGCGAACTGTTGAAGAACTGAAAGTCCGCCGCCGTGACCATCGCGCAATAGCACCACAAGAATGCCGAGCAGGCTGAGGCCCGGCAGCAATGGGATCAGCGGCAGGGCTGGCTTCAGGCCGATGCGTAGAGCCATTCCAGCTGATCCCGATGAATGGTGTCTGGAGCCGCATCGATCACCAGGGCACCACCACGGAGCCCCAGAACCCGATCAAACCGATGAATCAGATCCGGCCGATGCAGGCTGATCAGACAGCCCGGCAACAGAAGCAGGGTGTTGAGAACGTCTTCGGCGAGGCTGGGATCAAGGGCGGAGAGGGGTTCGTCCGCCAGCACGAGTTCAGGCCGCTGATGCAACAGACGGCCCAGAGCCACCCGTTGGCGCTGCCCTCCGGAGAGCTCACGCACGGGCTGTTCAAGCAGATCGGCCTCCAGTTTCACCTGGTGCATCAGCTCCAGGCAGGTGTTTGGGTCCAGCGGACCCAACAGGTTTCGAATCGCCCAGAGCAGCCCATGGCGTCCCAGGGCACCGCTGTTGATGTTCTGGATCACACTCAGTTCCTCCACCAGGCGCAGGTCCTGCCAGAGCGTGCCGATCTGGCGCCGTTGCCGGCGGGACAACTGCTGATGGGGGCGACCGCACCAGTGCACGGATCCTGCATCGGGGCTTAAGGCCCCGTTGCAGAGCTTCAGCAACGTGGTTTTGCCGGCGCCACTGGCACCGAGCAAAACCACACGCTGGTCCGCATGAAGGGTGAGGGTGATCGGTTGGAGCCGTTGCCCCAGGCAGGCCTGGTGCAACTCCAGCAGCGCCGTCAACGGATCTTTCCGAGTTGGCGACCCACCGTTTCGATCATCACGTAGTCCTCGTCCTTGGCGGGGATGAAGCGTTCGGCACCGAACAACTCGAGAATCGTGGCGCCGTTCTCTGTGTCTGCCGACAGGTCCAGCAACGCGTTCTGGAGCTTGTCGGTGAAACCAGCGCCAAAGCGATCATCCAGACCGGGTCGTACAACCCAGTGGTAATCCACGTAGGGCGGTGTCCTCCAGATCACCGACACCTTGCCGGGATCCACGCGGCCGTCCGCCACATTGCTGCGCCAGACCTGCTCGTTCAAGGCGCCCACCTCGTAAGCACCGCTCTGCACCACAGCAACGGTGGCGTCGTGGCTTCCGCTGAAGCCAGGGCCGCCCCCCGCCAGATCCTCAGGCTTCACGCCGTTTTCCCCCATGAAGAACTGGGGCATCAGGCGGCCGGAGGTGGAACTCTCCGAACCGAAGGCCAGTCGGCGTCCCTTCAGCTCAACCAGTTGGTCGGCACTGGTGAAGGGGCGCAAACCACTGGCGCCATTGGCGATGAACACACTGGTGAACTCTGCATCGATGTCCCGTTGCGCCAGCACCCGGGCTCCAGGCGTCTGCAGCCGGGCCTGCACACCGGTGAGTCCACCGAACCAGACCAGATCAAGGCTGCCGGTGCGGAAGGCACTCACTGCCGCCGCGTAATTGCTCACCGGCGCATACCGCACGGGAACATCCAGATTTTCGCTGAGTTCCGCAGAGAGCGTGCCGTAGAGGCGATTGAGTTTCTCGGGGTTCTGGTCGGGGATGGCACCGATCTGCAGAACGGCCTGTTTGGCGTCGTTCTGGGGTGCGCCGCAACTGGAAACACTGGCCGTGAGTGCGAGTCCGGCAATCAAACCGGTGGCCACCACGGCCCTGCGTTCTCGGACAGACATTCAGAAGAGGAAGTGATCAGATCGGATCAGAAGGAGCGAAGCAGCCGCTTCAGTCGCATCAGTCCATCGTTGATCGTCTCATCTGCTACGGCACAGGAGAGTCGAATGCAGCGGTCATCGCCGAAGGCCAGGCCCGGAACCACGGCCAGGCCTTCCTGTTCCAAGGCTTGCCGGCAGAACTCCATCGAATCGGGCACGCCGTCCGGCAGGCGGGGGAAGGCGTAGAAGGCCCCTTGAGGGGGCGTCAGGGTGATGCCCTCCAGAGCCTGCAGCCCTTCAGTGAGCAGAGTTCGGCGGCGGTTGTAGCTGATGGCCATCTCGCGCACGCAATCTCGGGGCCCTTCGATCGCCGCCAGTGCGCCCCGTTGAGCAAAGCTGCACACATTGCTGGTGCTCTGGCTCTGCAGGGCTGAAGCAGCCTTGATCACGGCAGCATCTCCAGCCAGATAACCGAGGCGCCAGCCGGTCATCGCCCAGCCTTTGGCAAAGCCGTTCACGGTGAAGCAGCGTTCACGGATCCCATCGGCAATGGCCGCAAAGCTGCAGTGCTGCTGACCATCGGCCAGGAGATATTCATAGATCTCATCGCTCATCACCATCAGCTGGGGGTGACGGGCCACCAGCGCGGCCAGGGCCTCCAGTTCGGTCCGTGACATCACCTGGCCGCTGGGGTTGCCAGGGGAATTGATCACCAGCAGTCGGCTGCGTGGGGTGATCTGCTGCTCCAGTAGAGCGAGGTCGAGACGGAAGCCTTCCTCCGCTTTGGTGGGGATGATCCTGGTGCTCGCCCCGGCCAGAGCGGCCATCTCGGGATAGCTCAGCCAGTAGGGCGCCGGCACCAGAACTTCGTCGCCGGGATTGAGCAGCACCTGGAACAGGTTGTAGATGGCTTGCTTGCCACCGTTGGTGACCAGCACCTGCTCGGGCTGGGTTGGAATCCCGTTTTCGACGCTCAGTTTGTGGGCCAGAGCAACACGCAGATCGGGGTCCCCCGCGGCGGGGCCGTAGCGGGTGAAGCCGGATCCCAGAGCATGCTGAGCCGCTTCAACGATGAATGCAGGCGTCGAAAAGTCCGGCTCACCGGCACTGAGGCTGCAGATGTCCTTACCGCTATCGCGCAGTGCTTTGGCCTTGGCGCTGATCTCCAGCGTCAGCGACGGTTTGAGGGCGACAGCCCGGTCGGAAAGTTCTGGCGGGCGCGGCATCGGTAACGCACCTCCCCGCGGTGCGTTTAAAACGTCATCATCCTGCCGCAGATGGTGTCGCAGACAACCTTGATTTCTCAGCGCCCATGAATGCGATACAGATCAGCTGGGTCTTGGCTGCGGAAGACAGCGCCAGGTTGGCGACGTTCTACAGCGAGCTGTTTCAAGCCACGTTGAAGCCTGGGCTGGCGGAGCACCACTGCATCGTTCAGTTCAGCGATGGCACCCAGCTGGAGATTTACAGGCCCTCACGCCGGCGCTCTTTCCCAGCCCGAGGGCGAGCGCTGGCGCCCTGTTTGCGGCTCTCCCCATCGCAGGAACCCCTGCCTGAACTGCAACGGCTGCTCAGCAACGCCCTGCAGCGTGGTGGATCACTCCTCGAGGAGGCGCGGCTTGAGCCCTTTGGTGCTGAGGCCTGGATCCACGATCCGGAGGGCAATCCCCTGTTGCTCCTGGCTCCTCTGAAATCTGTTGCTCCGATGTCATGACTCTCTCCAGCCTGGAGGCCTGCAGTTCTTGCGCTGCCTGTGATCTGGCCAGCACGCGTCACACCGTCGTGATCAGCCGCGGCAACCCCAAGGCGGATCTGATGCTGATCGGTGAAGCCCCCGGAGCTCAGGAAGATGCTCAGGGCGTTCCGTTTGTCGGGCGTTCAGGACGTGCCCTCGATCAACTGCTGCGGGATGTGGATCTGGATCCCGAGCATGACCTCTACATCTGCAACGCGATCAAATGCCGGCCGCCCAACAACCGACGGCCGAAAAAAGCTGAGTTAGCCGCATGCCGGGCCTGGCTTGACCTGCAACTGGAGACCGTTGATCCCACGGTGATCGTGCTCACGGGAGCCACCGCTGTGGAGGCCATTCTTGGCATCAAGGGGGGCATGACCCAGCTTCGTGGTCAGTGGCAGAGCTGGAATGGCCGGGCGGTGATGCCGATTTTTCACCCCTCCTATCTGCTGCGCAATCCCTCCAAAGCAGCCGGCGCGCCCCTGGATCTGACACGGCAGGATCTCGACGCGGTTCGGCGCAGGCTGTGCGAACGTTGACGCGCTTCACCACCGGCCCCATGACTGCCCTGGATCGGCGCTACGACACCCAGATCCACCGCCGTGTGACCCGCACTGTGATGGTGGGTGATGTGCCCGTGGGCAGCGAGCACCCGATCGTGGTGCAGTCGATGATCAACGAGGACACCCTCGATATTGAGGCTGCTGTAGCCGGCATCATCCGCCTGGCGGAAGCGGGCAGTGAGATCGTGCGGGTGACAACCCCTTCGATGGCCCACGCCAAGGCGATGGGACAGATCCGTCAGGAGCTTCGTCAGCGCGGCTGCACCGTTCCCCTGGTGGCGGATGTTCACCACAACGGCGTCAAGATCGCCCTGGAGGTCGCCCAGCACGTCGACAAAGTCCGGATCAATCCCGGCCTGTTCATTTTTGATAAGCCAGACCCGAACCGCCAGGAGTTCAGCCCCGAGGAATTTGCCGCCATCGGTCAGCGCATCCGTGAGACGTTCGAGCCCTTGGTGACCCTGCTGCGGGATCAGAACAAGGCGCTTCGAATCGGTGTGAACCATGGCTCCCTGGCGGAGCGGATGCTGTTCACCTACGGCGACACCCCTGAGGGGATGGTCGAGTCAGCGATGGAATTCGTGCGCATCTGCCATGAGCTTGATTTCCACAACATCGTGATTTCGATGAAGGCCTCGCGGGCTCCGGTGATGCTCGCGGCCTACCGCCTGATGGCGGACACCATGGACAAGGAAGGTTTCAATTACCCACTCCACCTGGGCGTGACCGAAGCCGGTGATGGTGATTACGGCCGGATCAAGAGCACCGCAGGCATCGCCACACTGCTGGCCGATGGATTGGGAGACACCCTCCGGGTCTCACTGACGGAGGCCCCTGAAAAGGAAATCCCCGTTTGCTACTCGATTCTTCAATCCCTGGGTCTGCGCAAGACCATGGTCGAGTACGTCGCCTGCCCCAGCTGCGGTCGCACCCTGTTCAATCTGGAGGAGGTGTTGCACAAGGTTCGCAACGCCACATCCCACCTCACGGGTCTGGACATCGCCGTGATGGGATGCATCGTCAATGGCCCTGGCGAGATGGCCGATGCTGATTACGGATACGTTGGCAAAACCCCGGGCGTTATTTCGCTCTACCGCGGTCGTGATGAAATTCGCAAGGTGCCGGAAGCCGAGGGCGTCGAAGCCCTGATCCAGTTGATCAAAGAGGACGGTCGCTGGGTGGAGCCCGCCTGATCTCGTTAGTCTGAGGAATCAGTCCCGAAGGGCCATGGTTCGGAGTCAGCGCCTGCGTTCTTTGGTCCGTTCGACTCCCTTGCTGTTGCTGCTCGGTGTCGGTGGTGTGGTCACCGCCATGGGCATCAGCTCGCCAGGTCTTTCCCTGCCATCGGCCTCCGGGGGATCGATTCACGACAGCCCCAAGGAGGTGATTGATCAGGTCTGGCAGATCGTTTATCGCGATTACCTGGATTCGACGGGCTCCTATGACGAAGCGACCTGGCGCCAGCTGCGGAGCAATCTGCTGCGCAAGTCCTACGGGGGCAGCGCCGAGTCCTACGAAGCGATCCGAGGCATGCTGGCCAGCCTTGATGACCCTTACACGCGTTTTCTTGACCCGAAGGAGTTCAAGGAGATGCAGATCGACACCTCCGGTGAGTTGATGGGTGTGGGGATTCAGCTCAGTCTCGACAAAGACACGAAGGAGCTGATTGTTGTCTCCCCGATTGAGGGCACCCCTGCATCCCGTGCGGGCGTTCAGCCCAAGGATGTGATTGTTTCCATCGATGGTGCCTCGACCAAAGGCATGACCACCGAGGACGCCGTCAAGTTGATTCGTGGCCCGGAGGGCACCGATGTTGTGCTGGGACTCAGGCGCCAGGGTCAGGTGCTGAATGTGCCGCTGAAACGGGCGCGCATTGAGATTCATGCCGTGAAGGCGATGCTCAACACGGCGCCCAACGGCCGCAAGCTGGGCTACATCCGTCTCAAGCAATTCAATGCCAACGCCACGCGTGAGATGCGTGCGGCCATCAAGGATCTGGAATCACAGGCTGCTGAGGGCTACGTGCTGGACCTGCGCAGCAATCCCGGCGGCTTGCTTGAGGCCAGTGTGGACATCGCCCGCCAATGGCTCAACGAAGGCACCATCGTCAGCACCCGAACCCGCGCAGGAATCCGCGATGTGAGGCGTGCCACGGGTAGTGCAATCACCGATAAACCTCTGGTGGTGCTGATTGATCAGGGATCCGCCAGTGCCAGCGAAATTCTTTCAGGGGCACTTCAGGACAACTCCCGTGCCCAACTCGTTGGACAGAAGACCTTCGGCAAGGGACTTGTCCAAGCCGTTCGCGGATTGGCCGATGGATCCGGTCTGACGGTCACGATCGCCAAATATCTAACCCCGAAGGGAACCGATATTCACAAGAACGGAATCCAACCGGACATCGAAGCAGCGATGTCGAAAAAGGAGATCAAAAACTTCTCGGTTGAAGACCTGGGAACCCAGAAAGACAGCCAATACAGAACAGCTGAGGGGACCTTATTGGACCAATTGAAGAAAATTCAGGCAGGAACGACCTATCAACCCGGCCGAGCCAACCTGAGCTACGCGCTGCAGTAACTCAGGAGATCGGCTGCATCAGACCGCCGCCGCCGCCACCGTTGGAATCGTCGTCATCCGAGGCGTCGGGTTGGAAGAGGGCGTACACACCGAGTGCTGTGGCACAGAAAACGCCGCTGATCAGTTCCAGAGAGACGCCACCAGCACCGATTTCGACGAATTCACCCATGTCCAACGAATTTCGTTGGAACCAATGTAACGAAGAATTGCGTGGTTGGTAACGTTTTTCTCAGAATTGGCTTCAGGCCTCAGACCTGAACCACCTCCGCGTTTTTGGCGCGAAGCTCCTCCTGCCGCTCTGCCTCGGTTTTGCCGTCGGCGTCGGGAATCTGGGCTGCCATCAGACGCAGCCATTCCATCAGCTGTTCCAGTTGCTTCTCCATGGGGAGAACACCAAGACCGCGAGCCATCACTTTGTGCTGGATGCCGCTGCCGGCCTGGTACACCAAACGGCCATGCAGATGCTGGGGCAATCCCTGGCGCAGCAAACGGAACGCAGGCTCCTCCATGGGAGTTTCAAGGACGATGTTGGGCTTCTCCGGCTTGATCCTGGAGAAGCCGCATCGCTTCGCCAGAAGTTTGAGTTCCATCAGCTGCAGGAGCGACACCACGGCAGCGGGCAGCGCTCCGTAGCGATCGGCCCAACCCGCAGCCAGCTCCACCAGGGCCTCGGCGCTGAGGCAGTCGGCTGCAGCTCTGTAGGCCGCGATCTTTTCGTCGGGATCAGTGATCCAGTCCGCAGGCACGAAGGCCGTTACGGGGAGATCCACCTGGGTGTCTTCAACGCTGGGGATGTCTTGACCCTGAATTTCCGCCAGGGATTCCTGCAGCATCTCCATGTAGAGGTCAAAACCGATGGTTTCCATCTGGCCGCTCTGCTGCACGCCGAGGAGATTGCCCACTCCACGGATCTCCATATCCCGCATGGCGAGCTGGTATCCACTGCCCAGTTGGGCGAACTCCTGAATGGCGCGCAGCCGCTGACGAGCGGTGTCGCTCAGCGATGCGTTGCCCGGATAGAACAACCAGGCATGGGCCTGAATCCCACTTCGGCCGACCCGTCCCCGCAATTGGTACAGCTGGGCCAGGCCAAAGCGGTGGGCGTCCTCGATCAGGATCGTGTTGACGCGAGGAATGTCCAGGCCGCTTTCCACAATCGTGGTGCAGAGCATCACGTCGGCTTCACCGGCGTTGAACGCCACCATGGCGTTCTCCAGTTCGCCCTCGGCCATCTGACCGTGAGCCACCAAAAGCTTCAGGCCTGGCAGCATTTCCCGTAGGCCTGCAGCCACCTCCTCGATTCCTTCCACCCGGGGAACCACATAAAACACCTGGCCCCCACGATCCAGTTCCTGGCGGATGGCGCTGCGCACCGCCTCCGGATCCAGAGAAGCCAGGTGCGTCTTGATCGGACGGCGCAGTGGCGGTGGTGTGGTGATCAGGCTCATCTCCCGCACCCCCGAAAGGCTCATGTAGAGCGTTCTGGGAATCGGCGTTGCCGACAAGGTCAGCACGTCGACGTCCTTCCGCAGCACTTTGATCTTTTCCTTCTGGTTCACACCGAAACGCTGTTCTTCATCCACCACCAACAGACCAAGCTCTTGGAACGATGCTCCTTTGCTGAGCAGCTGGTGGGTTCCCACCACGGCGTCGATGGTTCCCTGCTTCAGGCCATCGAGAATGGATTTGCGTTCCGACGCCGTCCGGAAACGATTCAGCAGAGCCACCTTGATCGGATATGGCGCGAAGCGTTCCGAGAGCGTGCGCCAGTGCTGCTGAGCCAACACCGTGGTTGGGGCCAGCATCGCCACCTGTTTTCCAGCGGTGATGGCTTTGAAGATGGCGCGGATCGCAACTTCGGTCTTGCCGAAGCCAACGTCCCCGCACACCAGTCGGTCCATCGGCTCCTGCCGTTCCATGTCCCGCTTCACGTCGGCCGTGGCCTTCAGTTGATCCGGCGTCGGGTCATAGGGGAACGACTCCTCCATTTCCACCTGCCAGGGGCCATCGGAGGGGAAGGCAAAGCCTGCGGCCTGTTGCCGTTCTGCGTACAGCTTCACCAGATCAAGGGCAACCTTGCGAACCGCCTTCTTGGCCCGTTCCTTGGCCTTGTTCCAGGCCGTGCCACCCATGCGGTTGAGCTGCGGGGGTGTTTCACTCGTGGCCCGATAACGCCCAAGGCTGCCGAGTTGATCGGCGGCAACCCGAAGGATTCCATCGGCGTACTGCACCACGAGGTAGTCGCGGATGTCGCCTGACATCGCGAGTTTTTCCATGGCTTTGAAGCGTCCGATGCCATGGTTCCGATGCACCACGAAATCGCCCGGGCGCATCTTGTTGGGGTCTACCGTGCGGCTGGCGGCCTTGCGACGACGGCGCACATAGCCACTGGAACTGAGGCTCTGCTGGCCAAAGAATTCACGGTCGGTGACCAGAGCAATCCGCCAAGCCGGCAGCTGCAAACCCTCAAGTTCGGCCGTGCCCCTCACCTTCAGGGCGACGGGGGTGTTCTGCTCAATCAGACGGGAAATGGCATTGCTGTCTCCCGCGTTCGGCACAAACCGACTGATGCAGTCGTGCTCCTCCAGCAGCGCAACCGCTCGGCTGGGTTGTGCAGACACCAACCAAACTGCCGTGCGTTCGGATTGAAATCCCTTGATCAGTTCCCCGAGTTTTCCGAATTGGTTGGGGTAGGCCGCAACAGGGCGGCTGGCGAGGTCAAAGCTGTTGGGGTGCTGGTCGACTTCGAGCAGTTCTGCCATGTCAAAGCCATGGAAGACCTCCGTCAGGGCATAGGCGGCTTCAATCTCACGGTGCAGAACCGCTGGCCAGAGCCGATCACGATCGCCCTCGTCCAGACCCGCCTCTGCAGCCATGTCGTGGTGATGTTCCTCCACATGGCTGAGCCACTGTTGTCCGTGGGCTAGGCCCTGGCGTCGCTCATCGATCACCACTGTTGTCGTGTCGGGCAGGTAGTCGAGAAGCGAGGCGGGTTGCTCCCAAGCGAGCCCCATCAGCCGGCGCATGCCTTCCGGGGTACCGCCGTTCAGAAGCTGCTCTGTGCCCTCGCTACCAAGCAATTGCTCCAGTCCATCGGGCATTGTCTCCCTGAGCTGGTCCGCAATCAGAGGCCCAAAACCTGTTGGTGTGAGTCGAAGCGCATCGACGGGATCCAGTGAGCGTTGGCTGGCGGGATCGAATTCCCGCAGTTTGTCGAGCTCCTCTCCGAAGAATTCGAGTCGAACAGGCAGCTCACTGCTCACCGGGAAGATGTCGACGATGTCGCCGCGACGGCTCCAGCTCCCCTCCTGCTCAATGGTGGTGACCCGCTCGTAGCCAAGTTGGGCCAGCGTCTCGCCCAGTGCCTCCAGATCAACCTCATCCCCTTTGCGCAAGGTGCGCGTTTTTGTTTTCAGAACATCCGGCGGGGGGAGATGGGGCTGCAAACAACGTTCCGTGGCCACGATGGCCCAGGACGCCGCGTTGGGTTCCCCCAGCAGGTCACTCAGAACCTGAAGTTGCCCCCAGGTGATTTCACTTGTGGGATCGAAGGGTTCATAGGGAGAGCCTTCGCTGGTGGGGTACAGGCTGGCCTGGCTCCATCCCATTAATTCCAACAGCGCTGTCCAGCGTCCCGCTTCCTCAAGCGTTGGCACCACCACGAGCAGAGGTGCGCCCCGCCGCTGTGAGAGCGCGCTGGCCACCAGAGCTCGGCTGCAACGACCTGCTCCGCGCATTAACAAGCGTTGGGCGCGGCTTGAGCGCTCATCAAGCTCACCGGTGAGTGCAGTTTCCTGCAACTTGGTCACCAGGGAACGGAGCGGCATGGAGCAGGCCTCGGCAATCCATGATCTTCGCAATAAGGTGCCAGCAGCTGCGTTTCACCGGTCGATGCCGCGCTTCCGCTGCCCCTCTTGCTGTTGCGGCCCGGCCTTGGTGTTGCATCCGCCCAAGGGGGTTGTTCCGCTCTGCTCCAGCTGCGCGACACCGTTGCAGCGTCAGCCCCTGGTCCGGCCCATTCCGCTGCTGGTGTTGCTGACGGTGAGCGGCGTGCTGGTTGCTTCCTCGGTCCCCATCCTGTTCACCCCCGAACCAGCTCCCAGCTCAAGGCGCGAAAAACTGGCCTAAGGCGGGGTTTTCGGTTCAATACGTCGGTATTGGTGCCTTCATGACCCTCGGCCGTTTTCTGATTTTCTTCGTGATCGGGCTTGTGCTCGCCCTCACCATTCCTCAGTTGACCTGGTTGCTTTGGCCCCTGGCAGCTTCAGCGCTTTTTGTTGTTGTTCAACTGATCCGCTCCTGAATTCCGGTGCGTTTAAGTCCGAACCGGCGCTCAAGACAACCAGCAGGCATCCACAGAAAAGGTGAGCACGTCGTGGGCATCACGATGGTCTCCCGACGTAATGGCAACACAGGCCAGCTGACCATCGTCAAAACAAGTTTTCGACTTGAGCACAAATTTGGCGGCGTCACTGTGGGACCAGACCGCTAGACCCTGCTGTTGGGCTTCGTCGTTGTAGATGTCCCAGAGCTCTGAGAAACGTTCCGCCTCAGGCCCCTGCAGGAATTCGTCCAACGCTTCATCAGCACCAACTTCACGGAAGCGATCCAGAAAAGACCGCATCAAGGGATCATCGATCACGTTGCTGGTGGCGATGGCACCGGTGATGCCGCGCACTGAGGTACGTACTACCCGGTTGGGTTCGGTACGTGCATCAATGATGACGACGGGGCATTGGAGATCCCAAGTGCTGCGATTTCTGAGTTCACGGCCCGCTTCGGACATGTCATCCCGAAGCTCATTGATCAGCTGCCGTACAACAAGGGTCGGGTCATCCATGACTGACCTTATCGCAAGTGCAGCTGGTGAATTAGGCAGGTTAAAGATTCAAAACGTTGATATATCAGGTGGCATTCAGGCCAAAAACGCTCGCTAGGAGCATCCGCCTCAGCTGGTTATCGATTCCTCGCGGTTTGGTCAATCGCCTTGGTCTAAAACGCGTTCACGGGATTGCAGGCCTCAAATGATTTATCTGCACTGAAAAGCATGCTGTACAATTCCTCCAGAGAAAGATAGTTCCATCACAACGACAATATCTTCAAAGACATCAAGTCAGAAATCTGATTACTTGGCTAAAGCTGCGGAGTACTACTCACGAGCCAAGCAATTGATCGAAGTCGATCAAGACTGGCAGGCCTCGGGCTCCATGATCCTCAAAGCGCTTGCCGAGGAGAGGAAGTCTGAAAATACTGGTCTTCAGGTGATGAATGTGATCAAGTACCAAAAATTTAAAACGAAGCTGGAGTTCAACTTCCGCAGTTGAGTTATCAGCTGAGCATCCCTTCGCGACAGAGCTCCGATCTCATTACCGCCCCATAGGGGCCATTCCCCCCTTCAGGAAAGAAGCGGAGGGAACGACCTGGCTGCGCAGAGTGTGTAGACGATTCACCCTGCTGCAATCGGCATGGACGCCGTATCAGTCCCTGCCGCAAACCCGTTGTAAGCCACTAGCCCTGACCATTCCTGAGTGTTAATGCTTATTTGGCATGGTTGAGCGTCTGCTCCTCCAGGAGCATGCTTTTTGCTTATAACCCCTGTGCTGCAAGGGGTCTGGGGTTAATTGCTACTTAGCGTGCGCATAAAGGTGCGCAAAGGCCAAAATCCGGTGAAGTGCGCAAACGCAAGCCAGCACTAGGGCGGCACCAATCTTTGATGATACCGACCAAACAGTAAATATCAAATAAGGGCCACCGAAGCGGCCCCTATCTGCTGCGCTGAGCACCAGCCCACCGTAAGAACTGGTGTTTTCAGTGTAATCAGAAGAGCTATCCTGTTTACAACGATAAATGCCTGTTTTCAGTGCCTAAACGTCAGCTACCTATTGAGGATGAGCTGATCATCAACCATCTTCGTTGTGAAGCCATGGTTGAACGTCAGCGTGATGCCTTTGATGTTGACGACGATGCACCACATGTGCCGTCAACAGACCCCCTGAGCAATCCACAAAGCCGCCGCACACCAGTCCATGTCAGCTGAATTTCATTCCATTGATGAGGCCATCACAGCCTCCTACCAAAGCGCATCACAAGTCGAGACTATGGCTCGCCAGCTGGAAGCCAGAATCTCCAAGATTGACGGTGCCAAGCGTCATCTGCCCCAGCGCAACTATGGTCAGCCCGTTGATCTGGGAAAAATCAGGTCAAACCTGACACTTACCAGCCTTATTGCACAAGATTCAGCAGAGCTGGCTCATTACTGCGGCATTGATCCTGCGATCCGCCACCGTATCGATGAGCAGAAGGAAGCCAAGGCAATGGCAGCACAGTCCCTGCAGATGCGCACCGAAGCCCTCAGGGCCAAAAACCAGGCTGCCGCTGCAGAGCGCCAACAACGTCAAAACCTTGCGCCTTGGCAGCGCGGCTACCGGAGCTTCTGATCATGCTTGCCCGTCCACATCCTGTTTTTGGCGACTGGTGTTACTGCCAGCCGGGAGACTCCCAACGCTTGCTTGACCGGCAGCTTGCCTTCAGGGATGCAGCACTGAAGGAAGATCCCAACTTCAGCGGTATGCCGCCTGAGTTCGAGCAATGGTGCAAGACCAGCTGGCTGCCTTCCAACCTTGGCCGCAGTTTTTACCGTAAGCAGGCTGAAACCCACATCCAGGGCCTGGCCACCAAGATCGGCAATCTGCAAAAGGAGATTGAAGACCGTGCTGGTGGTCTCCTTGACCAGCGTGACGAGCTGATTGCTCAGCGTCTCTGGCTGCAGAACGAACTCGACAACGTTGGTGCTGGCTGATGGCAAACCTCTTGGACGACATCTGTGATGACGGTCCTGTGTTGTCAGCACCGCTGCCCCGACCCAAAGGGATCACCAAGCGTCAGGTGGAACGCTGCATCCATGAGCTTTCAGAGCATTGGTCTGATGAGCAGCTCAATGATGTGATTGACATGTTCCATGCCCACGGGCTGATCCAAACCCGCCACCACAACGGCCGGGGTAGATCCATTGCGCTGCAGTCGATCTCTGCAAAAAACTGCTCTAAAACGGCCGACCAGGGGCCTGGAGGTAAATCCATTGCAGCGCAGTCAGTCTCAGTGAATAACCACCCAAAAGGGCCTGTGCAACCCCCGCCACCTCATACCCATGGCAATCACCACTAAGCAGCAAAGGCAGCAACTTGGTCACCATTTGTCAGCGCCACGAAATCCTTTGACTGATACCCCCTGCCGTAGCAGCCTCATGAGACTTCAAGTTGATGCCATGCTTCGCACAGCTGCATTGGTGGGCGCCATCACGCTCCTCACAGCCTGCAGCGGCGGGGACATCGTGGTTAAAACAGATCTAGATGAAAGTTACGTAGTCAAGGAATCTGCTGTAACTGAAATTGAACCGCCAATTGAGTCAGCAATCAAGAATCACGAGAAAGACATTAAATCCCGACAAAATTATATCCAAAGAATGTCTTCTGAATCAAAAAAATGCGCAAGAGAGACCATCCTCAGTCAGGCCGACTGTGATCATATCTATTTGGTGGGCCCTGCGTATAGGGAAAAAATTAAAACCTCTGAGGAATATATTAAAGTCCTCAAAGAGGCTGCTGCAGCTGAGAAGCCATGGTTCCTGCAGATCAAGTACCGTCCAATATTTATTGATCTAAATGGCCAAAAGAAGGCAATGGGTTACGTCACTCTCACCTGCTTTAATCCGAATGTCGAAAATATGGAGAAAGCAAAGCTTGCCGCAGCCTTGGGAGAAACATTTGAAGATGTTGATCTAAGCAAAGCCTATTACTCAGCAGGATTGAAGGTTTGCCAGAAGTATGCATACAAGGACGGCGACGTTTTTGCTTATCGCGAAGCGAAAAAAAGTGATGAATCAAAGGAATCTGATTGATGGCCATCACCACCAAGCAGCAACGACAGCAACGCCGCAACGAGGCTCTTCAGCTCATTAGTGATGGTGTTCCGCCAACTGATGCAGCGACGCAGCTGTCGCAGACGTGGGGGTGCTCCCGCAGAACATCACTGAGGGACATAGAACTCGCCCAAAGTGAGCTGGCTAACGCCCTGAACTCAGTTGAGATTCAGCACATGGTCGGTTGGCTGGCGACGCAATATCAACGCCTGGCGGCCAAAGCTGAACGGGACGGCCAGTACGCAGCAGCCTGCGGGGCACTCAATTCCTTGAGGGTGATGCTGGTGCAGCCACAGCTTGACCGGCAATTTGAAGCGCACTTCCGTGGGCGCTTTACGCACCATGCGCACCGCCGCTGACAACTAAAGGTCGTCTGGCCACAATTTCGGCAGTCATTACCGATCAAATGGCAGACAAGTACTGGATGGACGCTGTCTCTGAGCGGACGTTCAGCATCACTGGAGCACTTGCCATCACAATGGGCGGCTGGTTGCTCTTAAACGCTATTGCGACGAAAGCACCAGATGAATTCTTCGGCTCAACGCAAACGATCTACGCGATTCAGTTGATGGCCATTGGCGGCATCGCCCAACACACCAAAGGATTGCGCCAGAAGGACTGATCACACCCTGGGGCAAATGTGCGTCACCAGGTCAGCGTTGACCCAGTTGATGATGCCGGTATCAACGTCAGCAACCTGGAAGAGCGTGGGGATCTTGGGGTTCCTGGCACCACCATCAACCCAAATCACGTCAGCCATACGCCAGGCACCATCGGTGTCAGTGACGATCACTGTCATGCCTGCTTTGACGTGCAGGAAGGCCGGATCTGTTTTGGGCGCAGCAACGGCGCTTGCATGATCAACCGACATACCTATCTTGCTAGTACGCCTGTATTAGGTCCAGCGGGCCCTGGGGGTCAACGGTCAATTCTGCGCACAATATGCGCACTCCGCCGGGGCTCCGGAGCAGTTCTGTCGTCACAGCCTGGGGTCTGAGTTGCTGACATGCTCCTGATGTAGGAGATCAGCCTCTGGAACGCAGACATTCAGACAGAAGCAGACATGGGTTCTGTCTGCATGGATCAACTGCAGTGCAGCGGATCTGGGGGATTCAGACATTCAGGCACACCATGCGCAAAATTCGACAGAAAACCCAAATGAATTCATCGCTCATTATTACAATATGCTTTCGTTGGTTATGTTAAGGGAGTCAACGGAGAAGACTCTTTCGAGTAGCAAAAGTCCATCCTGATGTCTTTTATCGTACATAGCAACACCTCTTTTTGTCTCATAAAATCCATATCTGCGACGTTTACCATTAAGGCTAATTGAATCCTCTGCAGTATTGAAATCTTTAATTACGGCTTCAATTCCCCTAGGAACGCCATAAAAAATATCTTCACCATTTCCTCCTTTGAAGAGTGCTTTGGGTGCTTTTTGTGTGTCATAATCTTGATATGTATCATTCCAAGTAATCAATTCACAATTCACTATATCTGAGCCATCTCCTGCATGTAATTTAAATTTTTTAAAACTTGGCAGTACGCCATTATAATTTCTTTTATTGTAATCAATGATGTCATCACCCTGTCCTAGATTTATTTTTAATGTGCCAAGTGAGCCATTTTCAATAGGTCCATCATCATCATTTGTGCTGTAACCATCAAGCGAAAGCAGGAGAAAATTATCTCCATTAATCACTTGCTTGTATAACCTCTTAAGGCCGCTCCTTATCATGCTATATGCGTCAGGATCTTCGCTAATTTTTTCCGTTAGATCCATATACAAAGGGCCATCATATGCTGATGAATATCCCTTGGAATATCCGTAGGTAGTTCCAATTGGAGTAGTTGTTCGCAGGAATTGATCTTGACGGTATGCTTCGACTAGACCAAAGAAAGCGTTTTTTAAAGAAAGATTTTTGCTGCTCTTCTTTTCGCTAACTTCCAACCTGAAAAAAGACATGGGGGTTCAGGAAAAACATTTTTCATTCTTGCGCACCGGCAGAGCGAAGCAGTTTCACGGAGGCGCTCAGACCCGTGTCTGCATGTCTAACGGGCCCAGCGCCCAATCCCTGAGTGCGATTCGTGCAGACAGGGATGGGTGTCTGCGTGTCTAATCAACCAGCTCTTGGGTCCCCATATAGGTGATGGACCGCTTCCGCTTCCCTTGCTCACCAATGCCCATCTCCACCATGACTGGCACCAGAGCATCGAAATCTGCGGCAGGAATTTTCCTGATGTCATCGTCACCCTTGCCCTTTATTTCCTGCCAAGTCATGTGGCGCTTGGCCTTGAGCGTGGTGGTCTGGATGTGCTGGAAGAGCTTGCTTGCACCAGCGTTGCCACGGTGCAGTCTGATGGTGTCGGTAAAGGCGGCATCCACCAAACGTGTGCTGATCTGCATTAACTCCATGGGCACCTTTGACGCCTCCCCTTTGACGTGGATCTTGTGCAGGATGATGGCGGCACGCATCGCATGAGCCATGCCCTTGTTGAACATCGACTGCAGGATCTGAGGCGTTGTCGGGTCAATGGCTTTGCGCTGGTAGTGGCGGAACCATGCATTCACATGGGCGCGGGCCTCAGCAGTGAGATGGCAGACGTGGGGCTCCATCTTGTACAGCTCCATTGCCATGTTCTCCAGCGTTACGCGTGCAGCCCTGAACCGCTTCTGTTCATCCTCAGTGGGATCTGAATCCTGAAGCTGCAGCAGCCTGGTTGGCATGGCCGGAAACAGGATGCGTGACCATTGCCCGGCGTAATCAGTGCCGTGCATCAGGTCACTCAGCACCTGAGGTTGGATGCACCCAACGAAGCTCAGCTTGCTTGCCGGGAAGCTAAGGACACCATCACCCCGAGTGGTTTTGGTGCGCCCCTTGCCGTCGAAGCATTCCAAGAACAGGCCCAGTGATGAGCCACGGCCGTTCTTCATCTCCAGGGCCATGCCTAGGAAATGCTCGCTGGCTTCATCCTTGAAAACCAGCAGAGCCTTCTTGTTCTTGTACTGACGCACCAGGTGCGCAATCAGTGCTTCAGGGGTGGCATCACCGGTGTCGCACAACAGTGGTGTTGGTGGTTTGCTGGGCCGCTTTGATTTGGGCAGCGCCAGGTAATCCTCAAGCTCTTGGGCGTTCTCATTGGCCACCTTTGCCCTCACCAAACGGAGGGGAAAATCCACCAGCTCATCTAGCTGTGATGACTTGGTTGTGCCGGTTGCAGCGACACCAGCCACATACATGTTGGCCGGGAAGATTTTGGTGCGGTGGTTTACACCTGTGCCCAATGGCAACACCCCACTCATGCCCGCCATGAAGATGAGCGCCGCAACGTAAGGATCAGATGGATACGGCTCCATCAGGAGCTTCAGTGCCTTGGCAATGTCCGCCGGGAAGATCTCCTCATAGGTGAGTGGATGCTGCAGCGCCTCAAGTTCACCATCAGTGAGTTCACGCCGCTGGTATTGATCCACCACGGCCTGTAGGGATTCATTCATGACCCCTCCATCCGTGTTGTTGGCAGTGCCACCAGAACGTTCGGGCAGTGATCTGCTCACCACCTGAACGGGCAACCTGAGCAACGTTCCAATCGCATTGCTTGCTGGGGCTGTGCGCCTCCATCAAGTCAATAGCTACCTGGTCGGAGTAACCCGCTTCAGCGCAAGCATCAACGAGGCCCCAGAGGATGTTCCGATAGTCGCCGTAGGTTCCATGCCCACCCTTGCGGCGTGGAATGAGATCCAACGCGGCAGCGATGTCTGGCAGTCGATCTTTGTTGTAGTTCCCGCCATTTGGGGGGAACTTTTTGGGTTTGGGTTGTGATGGCACCGGCAACGATGGCAACACTGCATCCAGCTCTTCAGCTGAATAACGCGGGCCGTCTGCATTGATGATCTGAACCTGACCCTGGGATTCACCATTGCGGTTGATGTAATGGCTGCCGGCCATCCGCATCATGCGATTGGCGCCTTTGACGTTTTTGTCGCAGCCAGGCGCAGCCAACTGCAACCGTTCCATCAACAGGGTCCATGGCTCTGGATCTATGGGTGTATCCAGCACCAGGTAGTTATGGATGCTCTTGCCCTGGGTATCGATCTGGAAGGTGGGTTGAAGGCCAACGGTTGATTGCCAAAGCTCAACCTGTTCAGACCTTGGCCTGTCGTCGTATTCCCAGAACAGTGAGGTGCACAGCGTGACCTCATCCTTCAGGGTTCCGCCGATGCTGGGCTGAAGGTAAAGACCATGCCCGGTGTTGTTGTAGGCCTGGAAGGTTTCAAGGTCGTGGGCGAAGTTGCCGTTGAAGGCTCTGCCGGGTTTGCCCTTGTGCGGGATAGCACGGATGTGAACATCACGTTCATCCCTGCCCATCAGGTCCACATGCCAGTGGGCTTGGGCTGCATCAATGATCAGTTGCGCACCACCTTGCGCACCTACGGCCAGCTGGCCGTGGTTGTCATCAGTAGTGCCAGTGCATCTTGATGCAGCAACCTGCTGCTTATCAAGCAAGTCTTGCCTTAGCCTTGGGTTATGCGGACCCTGGCTGGCGCAAATTGTGTCAGCCATTTTTTATGCCTTCTCGCCTGCTGTTTGGGGCTTCCGATGCCCAACTTCCCTGAGCTTGGATGTAGGAATGCCAGCCTCAACCAGTGTTCGGTCTGCCTGACGGCGAAGTTGGCCACGCTTGCGTAGCAACTCCAAAATTGCAGGAACATCCCATCGGATAGGGCTGTTAGCAGTTGGCCCAGGAAACCAATGCTCGCCTTCAATTAGCGGCCCGTCTTGGTTGTCCTTGAGTCTGAGAAGGTGCCCTACCGACAGGCAGAGCATGGGAGCAGCAGCTGAAGTTTTGAACAGCTGCCGAATACTTTCCGGCATCAGAGAAATCCTGAAGTGACTTTGACTTGAGGTGTTTCTCTGGCCGAACTCCTTGCGGTGATTCCTGCGCGTTGGCAGGCCCGCTATCCCTGAAACCAGGAGCCCAGGAAAATCCTGGACGGGCAATTATGGTCTCCAGAGCCTATTTTTCATCCCTTTCGGGAACCTCGTTAACTGGGGTTAGACCCACAGATCCTGAACGGCGAGTAAACGGCTCCGACCTACCAGATGAATCAACGATCTCTCGATTGATTCAGAAGCAATGTAACCACATCTATTCGGTTCTGCACAACCCCGTTGTGCATCACATTGCAGAATTGACCCGTTCAACCTCTGCTTTAAGGCTTGCGGCATCAATCCATCGGCCATACCAACGTTGATGCGTCACCAAATCGTGGCCCATCAGTTTTGCTGCAGCACGGTGCGACATCTGTGTGTCTCCGTAGGTTGCTCGCCATGCAAATCCGTGCCGCAAACTATATGGCGTGATGTCTTCCGTTCCAGGGTTGGATTTCAGGTTCTTCCATGCTTTGCATCTAACGCAGAGCATTTGCCGGAACTCCATCCCCACGTAACTGTATGAATTGATGTGGTTCGGATGGTCAGGGTTCATCCTGTCAATTTGAACCTGCAGTGCCGCTGGCAGTTTCACCTTGCCTTCAAAAAACTGCTGCAAGACCTTGGCCCCTTCACGGTTGCGCCCTTTGATTTCCAGGGGAAAGATGTCCCTGGCCTCAGGCGGATGCTTCATCTGTTTCGTGTTCCGCTTGGTGCTGACAACCCTGGCCTGACCATCAACCTGGTGCAGTGTTGCCAGCTCGCTTGGCCGGAGGCCGCAATATCCAACAATCGCCACGGCAACATATTCACGGACCTTGCCCTCTTCCAGCAGATCATCCAATAGTTCAACGAACATCTCTGGCTTGATTGCCGGTGTCAGTGCATGTGTTGTTGAAACTGTCTTGAACCCCACCAGTTCTTCAATCTGCTTGGGATCCGGCGGCAGATACCTTTTCGGCATCCCGCAAACATCAACGGCGAACCTTAGAAATCTGGCGATGTCATCCAGGCTCTTTTTGCGACCGGATGCACCTGCTTCAATCTGAGCTCCTGGCTTGTGTTCCTCACCGTTGGGGCCAAGGAAATGGACTTCCTTGTAGGCCTGCATCAGGCCAAAGCCTGATCTGGGCTTTGGCTTGTGGTGGTGCAGCAGGACCATGGCCCGCCCAAGTCTGTAGTCGTAGTCCCGCAGGGTTTTCCAGCGGCAGCTTGATTTCGACTTGAGGAATTTCTCCAAGACAGCATCCCAGCCTTTGCCCTTCGTCAGGCCATGGCCGGCCTCAGCTTCCGCTTGCTCATCAACGGTGTCGGCGTTGATCTTGGCAACTTCGTTCAGCTCTTTTTGAGGATCAGCCTGCAGCGCCTTGGCTATGGCGATGACCCTGTTGAGGATCTGGCGCTTGCTGGAGGCCTCCCAAGGGAACGGCAGCATCACGCTGCTGCGACGGCCGTCTTCTGTTCTGTGGGTCAGCTTGCAGCTGCCGGACAAGGTGCCATCGCTGCGCTTGTGGCCGCAGACATTCCAGCCCAGACCGATTTCAGTCTTGATGTCTTGCCGCAGGCCTTTGGCCCACTCCTCACCAGACCGAAGTTTTGGCATCTCCTGGGTGCTGCCCTGTGCGCATTAGTGTGCGCAAAAACGTGGATACAAGCAACCACAAGTGACGACATTTGTGCGCAAAGCTTGTCGCGTCTTCAGCGCAAATCAAAGACTGGGCCTGCATTTACAGGGATCTAGGCCCGACTCATGAGACTTTTAGCGTCTGCTCCTCCAGCAGCATGTTGAACTGCAAAAGCTGTTCATCACTGAGTTGTTGACGACTGGTCGCCCCCAGTTGTTGTTGGAGAAAGGTCCTGGCTTGTTCGGAGCTCCAGCCCAGCTGCTTCAACATGGCATCTCCTTGTTGAAGCAGATCGCCACGACGGATGGGTGCTGGTGCTGTGGACGCGTCGTCGTTGGCTTGGATCAACTTCAACTGACGCAGATAGGCCACCAGATCGGCATAGCGCGTGAGCTTGTGGCGGCTGCCGAGCGCGAAGGCCCGGGTCAAATACTCCTGCTCCTGCTCTCGAGACCAACCAATGCGTCTGATTTCCATATCGATGGCGGTCAGCTCATCACTCCAGTCGTCAGGATCAGTTGGTGTTTCAGAGGGGGTGTTGTCAGCAGGTGTGGCTGGGACCTGATGGGTGGCAGGGGTGGGTGGAGCAAACGAGGGCTGGGTCTGCTCAATTCTTCTCGGCCGCTCCACGGGCACCTGCTTCGGAGTTGGCTCATCCACCTGGGGGGCTTCAGGGCGAGCTGAATTGACGGGCTGCTGTGGCCCCTCAGTGGACCCCAGCCTGGAGTTCAGGCGTCGCAACGCTCTCTCCTCAGCCTCTTCAGCAGTGGCGGCTTCACCAAGGGCGCTGCCCTGCAGAGAACCGTCGAGCCAGGCCTCGACCCGCACGATGCATCTCAGGGTGTCGACGTGACACAGCTCGGCCCGGATCTGCATCGCAATGGAACAGCGCTTGCACTTTCTAGGCTGCCGCGATGGACATCACTTCGCTTCCCTCACTGTCGGATTTCTTCGAAGGTGCCGATCAATGGGGTGAGGTTTTGGCCCTGCTGCCTGTTCTGGTACTGCTGGAGCTCATCCTGTCGGCTGATAACGCTGTGGCCCTCGCGGCCATCGCCCGCAGCAGCCGTCAACCGGAGCGGGAAGCTCTTGCCCTCAACCTGGGCATTGGCATTGCACTGGTTTTACGGATCGCTTTGATCGTTGTGGCCCAGTGGGTGTTGCAAAACGCCTGGGTGCAACTCCTCGCTGCGGCCTATCTGGTGTGGCTGGTGGTTGATCACTTCAACAACCGATCTGGCGATGACGCTGAGTCCAGCGAAGGACATGAATCCGACGGTCTGTCACGCCCGTTTCTGAACACGGTGTTGCTGCTGGCCTTCACAGATCTGGCCTTCTCCATCGATAGCGTTGCCGCAGCAGTGGCCATCAGTGATCAGATTGTGTTGATCAGCACAGGTGCCTTCATCGGCATCGTGGCACTGCGTTTTACATCCGCCCTGTTCATCCGCTGGCTTGATCTGTATCCACGGCTTGAAACGGCTGGGTTTCTCGCCGTTGCTTTTGTGGCGCTGCGCTTGATTGTTCATGTTGTCGTGCCCAGCCTCAATCAACCCGATTGGCTCACCTTGGTGGTGGTGCTGTTGCTGTTTGCCTGGGGAATGTCGATCCGCAGCAAGGAACTCGATCAGGACGAAGGCCATGCTTGTTGAACTTCGCCATATCAGTGGAGACCGTTTGCTCCATCGCGTTGATCTTGAGGATCCGCCACAACCGGGGCGATGGCTTGTTGTGGAACAGCAATCCTTCCTCGTGATGCAACGTCGTCACCGTTACGCCCTTCGCAACGGTCGCTATGTGATGGCCTCAGTGGCCCTGTTGGTGAAACCCCAGACGCGTCCCGTCGATGCAACACCCTGGAGACATGGCTGGGTGATTGGTGATCCCAATTGTCGTTTTAATGCCCGTAGTCCTTTGCTCCGCTGTGCTGTGTGGCCGGAAGGCCCCTGCGAGAACTGCAGCCACCGTGAACTTCGCTGATTGATGAAACCGGAATGGCTCACTGGGCGACTCTGTGCTGGCCATGGCGTCGCCTCCGGATCAAGCAATGAATCTCCGTATCCAGATGGCACGATTCGAATGCAATTCCCCGTGTTCCAGTCCTTAGGGCTGGACCTTTCGGGCTGTTTCTTCGGCACGCTGAATCTCGACTTTGCCCCCCTCGAGGTTTCACTTTCAAATCCAGATCACCTGTTTGAAAAGGTGCGATGGACCGACCTCCACCCCCCCGAAACGTTCTCGTTCTGGAGTGTTCAGATCAAGACGCCCCAAAGTGAGGTGGTGAACGGCTGGATTTATTACCCCCACCCCGAGACAAAGTTGCGCCATTGGCAACCGCCGACAACGTTGGAATTGCTTGCACCGCGATTATGCGGAGTGGAAACAGGCGGCACCATTTATCTCTGTGATCAAGGCCAACGGATCAAACTCATCGATACGGTTCGCTTGCGCGCAAGGTTGCTGGAATTTCTCAAATTCAGAGTTCTGGCCTCGCAGCAAACATTTTTTGAAGCCGACACCCTGTTGAAGCGCCAACAATGGCTCTCGACGATGTTCCTGGAAGCTCTTCAGCTCTCCGAGCAGGATCTCGATCGGGTTTGGTCTCAAGCGCGGATGTTGTACACGGAATCCTGAATCAACCTTCGCCTAATCGATCTCCGGGAGTGGCGTTGAGTTGCTGCAACAGAACGGGGGCTGTGCTGCGTGCTTTTCCTTCCAGCTGCGCCTCCCGGATCAGAAGGGGGCAGCCTGAACTGCTCACCACAAGACCCAGATCTTCGATCACTGCAAGGATCGTCCCTGGGGGATGCCCGCCGGTGGGCCATTGGCCCACGAGGTTGCGTCCCTCAGGACTGAGTTGATCCTGGAGGCGCTCGATCAACGGCTCCGTGCGCAACACCTTCAGGCGTTTGCCCTGCCACTGGGTGAACGCTCCGGGATGAAGCCCCATCACCTTGCGATGAATGCTGAGAGCAGGGGCAGACCAATCCAATTGGAAATCCTGCTTCTCCAGCATGCGGGCATAGGTCGACCCCTCGGCCTGAACCCGCACGTTGAGCCTTGCCAATCTCTCGTCTTCTGGACCCGGTCCCGCCGCTTCAATCAGCGGCATGGCCTGAACCATCAGCTCTGCAGTGAGAGCACTGAGTCGTTCGGCCAAGGCTACGGAAGGTTCCAGCAGCTGGATCGGGGTGCGTTGCTCGAGCAGAACCGGACCAGTATCGAGCCCTTCCTCCATGGCCATGATCCCCACACCCGTTTCCTGATCCCCTTCGAGCAGGGCCCACTGGATGGGCCCAGCACCACGCCAACGCGGTAGAAGTGATCCGTGGCCGTTCCAGCAGCCCAGGGGAGGCTGCTCCAACACATCCTTGGGAAGGATCTGTCCGAAGGCCACGACTACAGAGGCATCAGCACCGAGTGCAGCGAGCTTGGCTTTGCAATCGTCATCCCGTCGGATTCGTTCAGGGGTGAACACAGGAAGACCGAGTTCTTCCGCCCTCGCCTTCACCGGTGATGGAACGAGCTGTTTGCCTCGACCCCGCCGACGATCCGGCTGCGTGACGACCCCAACGATGGTGTGGCCCGCATCATGCAGTGCATTAAGGGTTGGCACCGCATAGACCGGTGTCCCCCAGAACAGAATCTTCAACGTCAGGCTTCGCCGGTGATGGAGAGTCCATCCACCCAAACATGAGGGGAAACGCCTCGGTGGGTGATTTCAGAATCAGCTTCCAGATGAGCAATGCCGTTGAGAACAGAGCGGATGTCACCGGCAACCGTTGCTGCTTCAACAGAAACCCGTTCGCCGTTGTTCACCAACCATCCATCGAAGGGCAAGGAGAAGGATCCCTGGGTGGCTTTCACACCGGCGTGAAGCGCTGACAAATCCTCAATCAGCACGAAGGGGCCTGACTCGGTGCGGTGGTTGAGGCTGTTACCGCTGCTCACCTGCGGGTTGGAACCAACCACGAACCAGTCTGGACCCACCGAAACCTTGGCGCCAAGTCCAGCGTGGCCGGTGGGTTGAACACCAAAGGCTCGGGCCGTGGCTTCCGAGTGAAGGAAATTCCGCAGGGTTCCGCCCTCAATCAAGGAGAGACGTCGGGTTGGTGTTCCCTCTCCATCGAAGGCTGCCGCACTGATGTGTCCGGGGTGGAGGCCATCATCGTGGAGGTTGAAGAAGGGAACCGCCACATCGGATCCAATCGAATCCCGCTGGCTCAAGCTCACCCCATCGAGCACCGAACGCGCATTGAACATGCTGCTGAAGGCACCAAGCAGTGAGAGAAAGGCCTCGGGGGTGAAGCAAACCCGGTAACTCCCGGTTTCGATCGGTCGATAATCCAGATGGCTGACGGTGCGATCAACGGCCTCGCTGATGCAGCCTTGAACATCCAGTTCGCTGCTGCCAAGACCCAACCGAACAGCACCTCCACTGCGGGGCTTACGACCTGTTTCCTCAGCCCTTGCGTAGAGATACAGGCTGGCTTGGGTGCGCTCCATCTGGCGCAGTGCTCCCTCACTGTTGAGATAGAGGCTCTGGGACAGGGATTCCGCCAGTCCGTTGTAGGGGACGGTCTGGATCGCGGGGTGACGACCCAACAGATCGGCTTCCGCATCCCGAAGGGTGTCCAGCAGAGGGAGGATTCCTTGGCGTGGTTGAAGCGGGCGATCGAGCTCGGGGAGTGGAGCCGTGGCCAGGGGGGAGAACTCAGGGACGTCCTCGGGATTGCCAAAACGGCTGGCCGTATGGGCTCCTACCAGGGCTTGTTCCAAGCCGCCATCGGAGAGGTCGGTGGTGCTGGTGATGCCTACCAGGCCATCGCTGTTCCAAACCCGGACGGTGATGGAGCTCCGCTGCGATGCCTTGAGTTGTTTGGCTTCACCACGATCCACCTGAACGGAGCAATCGTCACTGCAGGCGGCACCAAGATCCCAACGACGAATGCCTTCGCGCGAGGCGAGGGTCTGAAGGCGATCCCTGAGATCCGTGGCGTTAAGGCTGTTGTTGCTGCTCATCATCAACGGCCCCCCACCGTGATCGAATCAACTTTGATGTGGGGTTGGCCCACGGTGACGAACACACTTCCACTCACGGATCCGCAGAACCCTGCAGCCAGTTCCAGATCGTTGGCGCACATGGAAATGCGTGGCATCACCTCCTTGGCATCACCGATCAACGTCGCCCCTTTCACCGGTTTGGTGAGTTTGCCGTTCTCAATCAGATACCCCTCTTCAACGGAGAAATTGAACTGACCTGTCGGGCCGACGCTTCCCCCACCCATGGCCTTGCAGTACAGGCCTTGATCGACCGATTCAATCAACTGGTCAGGGGTATGCGGACCGGCGTCGATGAAGGTGTTTCGCATCCGACTCGCCGCTGCAAAGGCATGGCTCTGACGCCGGCCGCTTCCGGTGCGTTTGTGGCCCGTGCGCAGCTCACCGGCCCGGTCACTGATGAAGCGTTGGAGCACCCCGTCTTTGATCAGCACGGTGCGCTCAGGTTCCATTCCTTCGTCATCCATCGAGATGGAACCGAAGGATCCACCACTCAGCCCTTCATCGATGGCGGTGACTGCAGGGTGAGCGATCAGTTCACCAACCCGGTCAGCAAAAGGCGTGGTGCCCCGTTCAATCTGGGTTGTTTCGAGGAGGTGGCCGCAGGCCTCGTGGAAAATCACGCCACCGAACCGGTTGGCGAGAACGGCCGGCATCTGTCCGGCATCCACGTAGTCGGCCCGCAACATCGTTCCAGCGCTGTTGCACACTTCAGCTGCGCTGGCTTCGGCATCCCAGTCCCGAAGATCGTCCGGACGATCGGAACTGCCATAGCGGCGGCCAATGCTGGATCGGTGATCCCCGTCGGCGGCAAGAACGGAGAGACCTGTCGACTGATGCAGGCGGATGTCGCGGGCAAAGGTGCCATCGGATGCAGCCACCAGCACTTCCTGCCAGTCGCGGGCGTAACTGCCACGGCGCACCTGCAAGTGCTGACCAAGACGATTGAGATGGTCTGTGCCCTTGAGCAGGCACTGGCTGGCTAGATCCAGGGAAGGGCAGCGTTCCAGCCAGTCGGCTTTGTTCAAGCCGTGGTCGGTCAGCTGCTTCAACCCTTCAAAAGCTGAAGGGGACGTGAGCTGTTGCGCCTCGAGACCGAGCATGGCGAGGGCCTGATCGAGGGCGCGCTTGAGGCCAGCTTCGCTGAGATCGTTGGTGCTGACGAAGCCATCACGGCCATCACGGAACACCCTGAGGCCAGCTCCACGGGCGAACGACGGATTCACACTGGTGATCCGATCCTGTTCGGCAAGCAAACCGATGTGGTCGGTGCGCTCAAGAAACACCTCCACCAGGTCGGCTCCTGCGGAGCTGCCACGGTGCAGCAAGGACTCCAAGAGTCCTTGCCACTGATTCGAAAAGGCGTTGGTCAAGAAATCTCCTCGATTGGGCCGGGGGAGTCCCCTCAGCGCACAGCTGGCTGGAAACGATCGCTGTCGATCGCTGGCATCAGGAACAGCTTGGCCATCTCGGCACCATTCCCGATCCAGAAGGGCAGCTTGCGGAGCACTTTCAGAGGAGCGATGGCATCGCTGGCATCAGCCTTTTCCAATGCGGCGTTGTTGGCCACCAGTCGTTCGAGGCGTGTCCAGAACTTGTCGTTGTTCACATCAAGAACAACGGGGAAAACGCGCGCAGACGTTTCATTGGTCTTCTCGATCACCATCTTGTCGTAGGTGCGAGCGTCCAATCCGAGAGCCTCGTAGAACTCCTTGCGGGCCACGTCGCGCACGTACATGGTGGCGAACACCGCCAGCAGGAAGAAGCGGCACCAGAGTTTGGCGATGGGGCCACGAACCGTGTCCGGTTGGGCCTTCATCAGGGCATCAAAGAAATCACCATGACGGTTTTCGTCCTGACACCAGTTCTCAAAGAAGTTGAAGATCGGGAAGATCTTGCTGTCGGGGTTCTTTTCGAGGTGGCGGTAAATGGCGATGTAACGCCAGTAGCCGATCTTTTCAGACAGGTAGGTGGCGTAGAAGATGAATTTCGGCTTGAAGAACGTGTAGTCCTTGTTCGCGGTCAGGAAGCCCAGATCCAGCTGCATGCCGAAATCACTCATCGACTTGTTGAGGAAGCCGGCGTGGCGAGCTTCATCCCGAGCCATGTGGGCAAAGCACTCGGCCAGAAGAGGGTTCTTCGCCTTAATGCGGCGGCTCAGTTCCTTGTAGAGCAGGAATCCTGAAAATTCCGATGTGCAGCTCTGCTCAAGGAATTCGATGAACACCTTGCGGGTTTCAGGATCCAGCTTGTCCGCAGCACCCTCGAACTCCTCGTTACGAACGAAGTGGTGGCGGTTGTAATCCTTCCTGAACTCTTCACAGATGGCTTCCAGTTCAGCCTCATTGGGCTGAAGGTCCATTGCCGCCATCGCTTCGAAATCGGTGGTGTAGAAGCGAGGGGTCAGGATTGTGTCCTTGACAGGATCCTTGATGGCTACAGCGCTGCCTTCGGCCACGGCGGTGGGAGGGACCATCAGTTGCGGTTCACGATCCTGCCAATGTAGGCGTGTCAGCCCAACCCCCGAGGCCGATGCGGGCGGTTAGTTACCTCCCAGCCACTTTTGGCCGTTGAGCCGTTGCAAGAGACGGGAAACGAGAAGGGCCAAAGACATCCGCTTCTCATCGATCAGAAAGCTCTCCAGCAGCGTTGGCTCGCTGCCGGCATCAGCCAGGGCAATCACTTTGGCGCTGTTGATGTCGGCCTTGGAGAAGCAGACCCAGAAGCGGCGCCCCCCTGGAAGCTCACCAACCACCATTGGACATTCACCACCGACAACGGGACGCTGCCCATCCACGCGCTCGAGCCGATCAGCGGTGATGTCATGTTCGGCCAACTGTTTGGCGACGGCCGGCAAAAACAGCGTGTCGATGAATTCAGGGAAGGGCTTGTCCTCCGGCTTGGGCGGCTTCGCTTTCGGCGCCGCTTTGGCAGGGGACTCTTGACCTGAAGACTGCTTCTCGACTGGGGTTTCGCTCACCGATCAAGCATTGCTGGCGCAACTGTAAGCAGCTTGGTGCGCTGCTTACCAGTTCGCCTCCGGATCATCTCCCCAATCACTGAACTCCTGAGAAGGAGAGCCCACGGCTGAAGTGCCTGATGAAGCGTCTGACTGCGCGGGGACTGACGAAGGGCGTTGAATCACGCGGTAGGCCACAGACACCGTTGGAGCCGGTTCTCTCACATCTCGTTCGGGGCCTGGGGTTGTGCTGGATCTGGGTGTCGGTTCGTAGTCGGTGTAGCCCCTCTCCTCAAACTCCGGTTGAACAGGGGATCGCCTCTGGCGACTCAGAGGACGCTCCACTGGGGAGACCAAAACCGCTGCGACAGCGGCTGCGGCCGCACCACCAACGCCAGCCAGCGCTGTCCACGCCCCAACGGGGAGCGGAGGTGTTGTCCAAACCAGCAGACGGATCCGGGTCTTGTCTCCGACATTGGTGGCCGAAAGAACCAGCAACGCCAGCAGTGGCGCCAGGCAGGGAATCAGCAGCAACCGCTGAACCATGCTCATTCCAGGGGGCCCTGCCAGCGCTTCAGGGGTGCAAGGTCCTCCTCCAGGCCGTCGAACAGGCGCACCACCAGAAAGTCCACCATCTCCTCCAAGGAATCGGGCCGGGTATACCAAGCCGGAATGGGAGCGGCAATGGTGGCTCCAGCTTCAGCGAGGCCGGTGAGGTTGCGGAGGTGAATCAGGTTGAAAGGCATCTCCCGGGGAGCAATCACCAGGGGCCGACGCTCCTTGAGATGCACATCCGCACAACGTTCGATCAGATCTGCGGCGATACCGGCATGGATCCGTCCGACGGTTCCCATGCTGCAGGGAACGATGACCATCGCCCGGGTTCTGTAGCTGCCACTGGCAATGCAGGCAGCCTGATCATTCCAGCGATGACAGGTGAGCTCGCCTTCCTCCACCGACAGCCTCTCTCGCCAGAACGCACGTTGTTTCAGGGGATCAACAGGGATCGTCAGGCCCTGTTCCGCACGAAACACCTCATGAGCACCATGGCTGAGCACAAGATGCACCGAGCGCCCGCGCTGCAGCAGCAGCTGGAGGGCACGCTCGGCCAGGGGTTGAGCGGATGCACCGGTGACTGCCAGAACGTAGGGATGCATCACTCAGCGCTCGCTGAGGGCAACGGGCAGCGGCTCCGAGGATTCAGGCGCTAAGGATTCAGGTTCCGTGGAGCCATTGGAACCCTGGCTGATGACCTCAAGGTCGATCTGGTTGCGCAGAACATCCACATTGATCACGCGCACCTGTACGGCGTCGCCAAGTTGATAGGTCTGACGGTTCTTGCGCCCGACCAAGCGATTCTGGCGTGATCTGTATTCGTACCAGTCATCGTTGAGGGAGCTCACATGCACCAGCCCTTCAACGCGACTTTCACCAACTTCCACGAAAAAGCCATAGCTCTGCACACCACTGATGCGCCCTTCCACCTGTTCGCCGATCAGGGTTTGGGCTGAACGGGCCTGGATCATCGACAGCAGATCCTTTTCCAGTTCCAACACCTGACGCCGTCGCGTGTTGAGCCGCTGCACGGTGCGCTCGTTCACCAATCCGTTCAACTTCTCGTCCTGGGATGCGGTGAACAGGGGCCACGTGAGATCAGCACCGGCACCCTTGAGGCCAAGCTTCAGACGCGTCTTGTGACGGACGGTTGGACGATCCTTGGCATCGGTCAGCAGCGCAACGATCACCTGTTGATTCACCAGGTGGGCGTAGTGCTGGGTGGCACAGGTCCATGGGGTCAGTGCGCTGTTCCGGCTTGACGCAGCAACCTCGTCCCCATCGGAATCTGCTGCCGCAGGGGGGGCCTCTGTGGATGCCACAAGGGTCAGAGGTGGCAGGGCGTGACTGAGTTGTTGTTCCAGCACCCGGCGCTGACTGCTGTCTTTGAACACCTGAACCAGCTCCGAAGCTGATGGACAGCCGTCGTCATCCAGTTCAAGGGGAAGATCCAGGGCAATGGCTGTCTTTGCCACATCGGTGAGCACGCTGCCATCGGGTTCATCCGCCTCAACGGTGATGCCCGGCAGTTGGAGCTCGAGTCGTTGTGCGGTCCACGCACGGTCGGCGGCCCTCAACAGAGGCTGAAGGAACGCATGGGGGTCGACCGGGTTGAACGCATCAACCCAGCGATGCCGCAACCCGGAGGGATCTGCGCTGCAGAGGTCACCAAGGGCCTCCAGCTGTGGAGGGCAGAGATCGAGTTGCACAATCCCGTTGGCACGCTCCTGCTCCAACAACAGCGTGCTGCAGAAGCGCAGGGTCTCCAGCTGACCGAGCTGGTTTTTGATCGGCTTGAGGGCGGTTGGGACGCTGCGCCCCTTGGGTTTGCGTTCCGCCAGGGCGACCAACTGATCGGCGCTCACCTCGGCGACGGGGCGCACCGTGCTGAGCATGAACTCCCAGTCGCTCACCTCACCGTTGGCAGAGACGTCGAGCCGAACGCTGATGGCATCAGCCTCGGACCCGGCCGAGAAGCTGGTGGCCTTGTGGAGGGCCGGAGTGAGAAGAGGTTGCCAGACTTCACCGAGGCAAAGGGCTTCACCGCGGTCGCGCAGGCAGGCATCGAGGCTGTTGCCCAGACCGATCCGCTCGCCCACGCTGGGCGCATGGACCCAGAGGCGACAACCGCCGTCCCTGGCTTCAACGTGCACGGCAGGCAACCCCGGTGCATCGTCCTGACTCCATCCTTTGAGCAGCAGCGACGGTTGTGCGGTGAGGTCGACCCGGCCTTTGGACGCAGGGGTTTTGCCAGAGCTCCTGGGTGCCGTTGGACGGTCCTGGAGACCAACCTTGGTCAGCAGCAGGTCCCGGTCGGCTGCTGGTCCGCCATTGAGCGGGAGAGATCGCACAACGTGGCCGGCCGCAGGATGCTGAGCCACGGGATAGCGATCGATGCGCACCTCGACAACGCTGGAGACCTCATCACCGGGCAGATGCTTGGAATCCTCTGCTGGCAGCTCAATGCCGGCAAGCACTCTGTCGTCCAAGGGAGAGGCGAGCAGCTGGTCGCTCTGCTGCTCCACCTGAGCCAGGAGAGATTGCGTGGCCCGTTCCAGGATGCATTGCACACCTCCTTCAGGAGAGCGGCGGCGTCCGCCCTCCCGCGTCACCCGCACCAGCACACGATCGCCATTCCAGGCGTGGTTCAGCTGATGGTCACGGATGTAGATGTCCTCGCCGCCGTCATCGCGAATGGCGAAGCAGAAGCCTTTGCTGCTGCAACGCAGGCGAGCATCAATCAGATCACTCTCCTGGGGCTGTGTGAGACCACCCTCACTGGTCTTTTCGATCACACCGATTTTCATCAGTGATGAAACGGCAAGCTCAAGCGCCGCTCTATCCGTCTTGTTGCTGAGCTTGAGGATCTTGGCCAGTTGGTCGGGCTCAGAGGAGTGCTCCGTTGAGAGCTGATTCAGCAGATCGGCAACCGTAAATTTCATCGTGGCGTGCGCAGAAACCGACCATCAGGGCCGGGAGAGAGGGAAGGGGTGGTCGACGCTCTTCAGCAGGCCGTGCAGAGTCAGCCCTTCAAAAATCACTTTAGGACTCAGAAGTTTGATCCCCGTCCGAGTTGGCTTCACCATCACGGACGAGAGGAACCAGCAAGCGGCCACCGATCACGAGGAAACCAACGGAAGCCAGCAGTTGAAGCAGATCGCTGGGGATCACGGTTGCAACGGAACCACCGGCGAAGGCCCCCAGCAAACTGGCCAGAACCAACGCCGATGATGAGCCGAGAAACACGGCCAGGGGGCGATTGGACGTGCCGCTGATGGCAACGGTGGCGAGTTGGGTCTTGTCACCGAGTTCGGCCAGGAACACGGTCAAGAACGTGGAGATCAGAAGGGGAAAATCCATCGTCAGCTCGCTGCATTGAGCCAAAGGGAGCTGGCGGCCTGAAGACCGAGCCAGATGCCGAGCGCCACCATCAGCACCCCAGCCATCAGTTCAAGACGCTCAGGCGGAAGGGTTTTGGCCAACCATTGACCGACGAGAACGCCCACAAGGCTGGATGAAATCAACGCCAGCGCGGCACCGATGAACACCAGAACAGGAGAGCCGGACTGGGCCGAGAGCAACAGCGTTGCCAACTGGGTTTTGTCGCCCAGTTCAGCCACAAACACTGTGGTGAAAGTGCTGAACAGCACGGCAGCAAAGCTGCGCGACTCAGGGCTTGTTTGCTCACTCGTCAACAGAACCTCCCGCGGTCTGAGCGCGCTTGAACCTACGCATCACGCCACTGCGGCCGCCATAGGTGCTGCGGATCTGTTGTTGGCAACAGGTGATGGCGAAGGCATCGAACTGATCATCGGGAACGTCAAAAAGACGACCCAGACCACTGACACGACAGAAATCAGGACGCTCCTCATAAATCCTGCAGCGCTGACTGCCCGTGTCGTAGTGGATGCACCAGCCATCAGGGCCAACCATGGCCAGATAGGTGCGTTGTTGCTCTTCGCTCAAAGCCGCCAGGGCATCAGCCCGTTCCTCCGGAGCGAGTCGGCAACAGGCTCCACAGTGTTTGATGCAGGTCCATTGCGGTGTCTCTCGGCTCATGATTGAAGCTGTGACAAGCCATCACAGAGATCAGAACCAATCCGTCGCTCTTGGGACAGAGCCCCGTAGCCTGGGAGGCGTAACGATTTTGGACAGCGCTGCATCGCCATGGGCTTTGACATTCACCTGATCGCCAACTTTGCCGCCCTGGCGATGATCACCATTGCCGGTCCCGCTGTCATCTTCATCCTCTTCTACCGCCGCGGCGCACTCTGATCGCCTCGTTTTAAGGGCGTAGCCCCAACCCAAGGCAGGCTTCCTCGATCAACTGAATCACCCGCTGATCCCTCGCCAGATCGTTGTCGCTGGTGAGGGATTGTTCTTGTTGAATGCTCGCCTGAAGCGTCTCACCCTCGCCATTGGTGAGCTTCAGCCCTGAGGTTTCCGTCAACTCGGCGGTGTACTGCCGTGAGCCGCGGTCGATCAACACCAACTCCGTATGGGCACGGATCGCCTTGAGCTCCAGCTGCAGACGCTGTTCACCCTGCCAACGGTTGATCGCAATGCTGTAAGCCACGTCACAGCATGCGGGAACTGGCGCCGCTGGATCCCATCGCCAGGCGATGGCGCGACGCTCACTTTCACCCTGGCGCAGCGTCAGGGCCAGATGTCCTCCTTTGAGGTCGCGCCGATCCTCAACGCTCACCCCCCGTGACCAGAACAGCGGTTTGGGATGACCGATGCCGAAGGGGGCCAGGGATTGCAGGTGGCGCCACAGATCCCAGTTCACATCCTTCAGGTGCAGCAGAGCGTCAGGTTGCACGGGACGCCCCTTGGCCTGGGTCATCAACCAGCCATCAGCTTCGGCGCAGAGGCGCTCATGCAGGGCATGCACGAATTCCGCTTTAACGGTGAATCCCCCGGCAGCGGGATGGCCTCCAAAGCGGGTCAGTAGATCGCTGCAATTGGAGAGGGCACGATCCACCGCGAAACCGATGGGTCCCCGTACCGAAGCCCGCAGACTTCCATCTCCATCTCCGGCCAGAAGAGCGGTGGGGCGGTGATAGCGCTCCATCAGCCGCGCAGCAACAATGCCAATCACCCCGTGGTGCCAGTGGCTTTGCGCCAAAAGCAGGAATGAGGGGAGAGCGTCACTGCACTCCGCTTCCACCAGCGCCACGGCCTCCGCTTCAATCGCGTCGCAGAGATCCCGTCGCTGGCGGTTGTAATCATCACAACGGCGTGCGAGGGCCATCGCCGAATCGGGATCTTCAGCCGTGAGCAGATCCACCACAAGCCTCGGTTCCCCAAGGCGGCCCACTGCATTGATGCGCGGTGCAAGCTGAAACCCGATGTCTTCTGCCGTCAGCGGACGTTCCCCGAGACCCGCCAGGCGCTGAAGCGCTTGCACGCCCTTGCACTCGGAGCGATGCAGGTGGTTCAGCCCCTCCAGCAACCAACTGCGGTTGGCCCCCACCAGAGGAGCCATATCGGCCACCGTGCCGATGCAAAACAGATCCCGGGCCACGCGGATGGCTTCTGGTTTGTTCAGCACATCGGCAACGGCATGGGCCAGCACATAGGCCAGCCCCACACCGGCGAGTCCGCGGTAAGGCGAGCCCTCCGGGGTGGTGGCCGGATGAATGAGCGCAGTCATGGGCGGCCGTTGTGCCGGGATCGTGTGGTGATCGGTCACGATCACCTGCATCGACAAACTTGCGGCCAGTTCGAGGGCTTCCCTCGCGGCAACACCGTTATCAACGGTGACCAGCAATCGCACGCCATCGTCGTAGAGCCGCTGCACCATGGCGGGGTTGAGGCCATATCCCTCCTCCATCCGCGAGGGGATAGCGGGTTCCGGCTCAGCACCCAACGGGGCCAACGCCCGCAGTAACAACGCAGTGCTGGTCATCCCATCGGCGTCGTAATCACCACAGATGGCGACGCGTTCACGGGAACGGCAGGCCTTTACCAAGCGCGTACAGGCCTGCTCGAGATCGGGGAAATGATCACGTGTGGGCGGTAGATCACCAGGGGAGAGAAAGCTCTCGGCCTCGGATGTGGAGCTGAATCCCCTGCGCCGCAGCACACAGCGCAGCGACAGCGGCAAATCAAGCCCTTGCAATGGCGATGGTTCCACCACGGCTGGAAGGGACCAGGACCAATGCAGCGGAACAGCCGGCAAGGGAACGCAACAGGCGGTGATGTCCCAGCATTGTGCCGTTGCTGCTCCTCAAGGTGAACAGGCTTTCAGCGGTCTTCTGGGATGTGGATGGCACCTTGGCCGACACGGAAATGGACGGTCATCGACCGGCCTTCAACCTGGCCTTCCAGGAACTGGATCTTCCCTTTGTTTGGGATGAAGCGCTCTACAAAAGGCTGCTGGCGATTCCTGGCGGGCTGCGCAGGGTGAAACTCCACGCTGAAACCTGTGGGGTGCATCTCAGCCAGAACCAACTGGACCAGGTGCGTGATCGCAAACGCGTCCATTACCTGGAACGGGTCCGCCAAGGGCACGTGCATCTCCGTCCCGGAGTGAAGAGGCTTTTGCAGGAGTTGAGCAGGGCCGGCGTGCAGCAGTGGATCGTCACCTCCAGCGGATCGGCGTCAGTGATGGCTCTGCTGGAACAGATCCAACAGCACATCCCCAGCTTCGATGGGGTGGTGACATCGGATGACGTTGCTTCGGGAAAGCCAGCACCGGACGGCTACCGACTCGCTCTCGAACGCAGTGGGGCCAACAGTGCTGCCAGCCTCGCCATCGAAGATTCTGCGGCAGGTCTTTCGGCGGCAAGAGCCGCAGGTCTGCGTTGTCTGCTGACCCCTTCCCCCTGGGATGCCGATGCTCTGCGTGAGTCCGGAGGCGAGGCTGCTGCGGTGTTGAATCACCTGGGGGAACCTGGACAGCCAGCAACCGTGCTTTCCGGTGCCTCTTGCCAGGAGGGGGCAGTAACGCTGAAGTATCTGGAGTCCCTGCTGTCGGTGCCGGATCGATGAGCTCAATCCAGCGCACACGTCTGGCGGGGCTTCAAAACGCGTGGGGCGCTGGGATCCGGCGGTCCTGGTCTGGCCCCTGGTGGCGTCGCAGCGCTTCGTTGCTGCTGCTGCTGTTCGGATTTTTCATTGGCAGCAACCTTCCCGTCTACATCCTGGATGCTGTTGAACTCAAGACGTACACAGCGTTCTATGCCCTCATCGCCTGTGAATTGATGGTTCTTGGGCGCCGTCGTCTTCCCTGGCTGGACAACCTCCGGCTTGGATTCGTTTACGCCGTTGTTCTGGAGGCGTTCAAAGTTGGATCCTGAGGGCCAACGCGTCATCCCCAGCAAGGATCAGCAGCGGTTGCTGCAGCATCTCGAGTTGGGCGACCTTTCGAGTTGGTCTGCACTGCAGCGCAACTCTGGGTGGCATCGGGTCGCCATCGATCACTGGCATCCTCAGGCGACACCGGATTGGCTCTGGTCTGTTGGTCTGCCGCTTCTGAACCTGGGCCAGCAATGGCAGGGACAACGCCGACTGCTCGGATTCAGTGCTTTGCCGGGTTGCGGGAAAACCACCCTGGGGCAGTGGATTGAAGCTGCCGCACGGGCACTTCAGCTCTCGATCCAGGTCGTTTCGCTCGATGACTTTTATTTCGAGGCCGAACGGCTTGATGCGGCGATGCATGGTAACCCCTGGGGTGTGCCTCGCGCGCTTCCTGGCAGCCATGACCTGGAGCTCCTGCAGGAGTGCCTTCAGACATGGCGACAGGGTGAGAACGTTCTGATGCCCTGCTTCGACAAAGCCAAACGCCATGGTCGAGGAGATCGAAGCGGTTGGCGCCGTTGCGATGCCGACTTGCTGATTTTTGAGGGTTGGTTTGTGGGCTGCAACCCAAATGCCGACGCAACTGCGGATGAGCCCCATCTCAAGAGCCCTCTAACGGCGCAGGAGTTGGAGTGGCGCCTGAAGCTGCAACCCGTGCTCGCCCACTACGAACCCACCTGGAGGTGTTTCGATCAACTCTGGCAACTGCGAGCAACCGACTTCAACGCGCCTTGGCGATGGAAGCGCCAACAGGAATCCACCCTTGAAGCGGAACGCGGTGCGTCGCTGTCGAATGCCGACTTGAATCGTTTTATCCGCATGATTCTCTGCTCGCTGCCATCGAGCAGTTTCCACACCATACGAGCGGATGTTGTTGTGGAGGTGGATCCGGATCGAACTCTGCGGCGGATCCACCTCCCAAGTTCGACTCAGGATTCGCCGTCTTCGGACTCACTCACCGGATAAACAAAACCTTGGGCGCGGCCACTCAGCACAGACTTGCCGATGGACATGGCGCGCTGGGCGGCAACGGCTGCCTTGGCCTTCCAGGTGGCGCTGCGCTGGTTGCGCTTGGCCTTGGATGTTTTCTTCTTCGGGACGGCCATTGCGCCTGGTGAATTTCCAAACCGAGATTGTCTCGTTTGGAACCCCCTTGCGTCAAATCGCTAGGCTCCGTGCAGCGCAATGAAGACGTGGCACCAGGTTCGGACGACTCCAGTGGTTCCGCGGCCCCTCAGAGGGGTCAACCTTCTTCGATTCAGGGTTTTTGGACGAAGCAGGACACGGTGAGTTACTCCACCCTGCTGAGAGATATCGATGCGAAAGAGATCAAGCAGCTGGATCTTGTGCCCGGTCGTCGGGAGGTAAGAGTCCAATACAACGATGGCCGACGGGTCACCGTTCCTGTTTTCGCCAACGACAACCAAATCCTTCGGGCCGCTGAAAGCTCCGGCACGCCCCTGACGGTTGTTGACATCCGCCGCGAACAAGCAGGACGCGAACTGGCGGGAACCCTGATGTTGGTTCTGCTGGTGGTGGTCGGCTTGTCGTTTCTGTTGAAGCGTTCAGCTCAAATGGCGAACAGAGCTCTTGGGTTTGGGCGCAGTCAGCCTCGGTTGAAACCCCAGGAAGACCTGCAGCTTCGTTTTGAGGATGTTGCCGGCATCAACGATGCGCGGCTGGAACTTGAGGAGGTGGTCACCTTTCTCAAGCAGCCCGAGGCCTTCATCCGCCTGGGCGCCAAGATCCCGCGGGGAGTGTTGCTGGTTGGCCCCCCTGGAACCGGGAAAACGCTTCTTGCCAAAGCGATTGCAGGCGAAGCGGGCGTGCCGTTCTTCTCCATCGCGGCCTCTGAGTTTGTTGAGCTGTTCGTTGGTGTTGGTGCGAGCAGGGTTCGCGATCTGTTCCGCCAAGCCAAGGAAAAGTCCCCCTGCATCGTTTTCATTGACGAAATCGACGCTGTGGGTCGCCAGCGGGGTGCTGGTATCGGTGGCGGCAACGATGAACGGGAGCAGACCCTCAACCAACTCCTGACGGAGATGGACGGCTTTGAGGAGAACTCCGGTGTGATTCTGCTGGCGGCCACAAACCGTGCCGACGTGCTCGACGCCGCACTGTTGCGTCCAGGACGCTTCGACCGGCGCATTGATGTGGGCCTTCCCGATCGCCGAGGTCGTGAGGCAATTCTCGCCGTTCATGCGAGAACTCGCCCCCTCGACGACGCGGTCTCGCTGGCGGATTGGGCGAGCCGCACGCCGGGTTTTTCCGGGGCTGACCTCGCCAACCTTCTCAACGAAGCGGCCATCCTTACGGCTCGCCAGAACATGCTCCGTATCGGTCAGTTCCAGCTGGAGGGGGCTTTGGAGCGGATCACCATGGGGCTGAGCAATCGTCCCTTGCAGGACAGCGCCAAAAAACGGCTCATCGCCTATCACGAGGTGGGTCATGCCCTGGTGGCCAGTCTTCTTCCAGCGGCCAACGCGGTGGACAAGGTCACGATTCTTCCCCGGGGAGGGGCCGGGGGTTACACCCGCTTCATGCCTGACGAGGAGGTGCTTGATTCCGGGTTGATCACCCGCTCCTCCTGCCTCGCTGATCTGGTGGTGGCTCTGGGGGGACGAGCAGCTGAGCAAGTGGTTTTCGGGTCGCTCGAGATCACCCAGGGAGCCAGTGGAGATCTCCAGATGGTGGCGCAACTCGCACGGGAGATGGTGACGCGCTTTGGCTTTTCCAGCCTCGGACCGATGGCCCTCGAGGGTCCGGGTACGGAGGTTTTTCTGGGGCGCGATTGGTTCAACCAACGGCCGGGATACGCCGAATCCACTGGCCAGGCCATTGACGCTCAAATCCGCCAGCTCGCCAAGAGTGCTCTGGCGCAGGCCATCGCCCTGCTTGAGCCCCGCCGTGAGTTGATGGATCAACTGGTGGACGTTTTGATTGCCGAGGAAACGATCAACGGTGATCGATTCAGAGACATCGCTGGCCTCCCATGAGACGCCTCCTTCTTCTGCTGCCGCTGGTTGTTGTTGCAGCCCGGATGCAGATCGAGTGGCTCTGGTTCGATCAGTTCGCCTGGAGCGACGTTCTCCTCAAGCGCTGGCTTCTGCAGCTTCTCTTCGCGAGTGTGGCGATGCTGCCGCTGCTGGCAGCCCAGGCCTGGTCAAGGCAATTCAGGCAACAAAGCTCGAGTTCATCCAAGGCGATCAGCCTGAACGGATGGTCCTTTGGATTCACGCTGTTGATCAGTGGTGGTGCTGTGCTGATCAGTGCCTTGCTCACGCTGGATCTGTTGGCGTTGGCCATCCACGATCCGTTTCAGCTTGGGGAATGGCAGCCAGTTGCGGGTCTCCAGCACCGCATCATCTCAGCTGCAGGACTCTTTCAGGCAGTGGCGATAGGGCTTGCGATGGCCTGGCCGCGGTTGAGGCTGTGGCTGGCTCGGATCGTGGTGGGTTCGCTGGTGGCTGTCGTCAGCCGGGCGTGGGGCATCTGGTCGCTGGCGCTATGGATTCCCGATGAATCCACGAGAGACCCCTTGCTGGGAGCGGATCTGAGCTTCGGCTTGGGGCGTTTTGCCGGATTGCATCTGGCCCTGGACCTGCTGCTCTTGGCTGCCGTGTTCACCCTCGCCTTTGAGCTCTGGCGGGTGCTGGCGAGCTCAAAATCGATTTCTGACTGGGCCAGTCCAGCCTTCTGTGCGCGACAGATCCAACTGATCAGGTTGCTTTCGGCGCTTCTGCTGTTCGGAGCAGCGGGGCAAGTGTGGTTATCGAGGCATCAGCTGCTGTGGACCCAACACGGCCTTGTGGCAGGGGCGGGCTGGCTCCAGGCCCACATGACCCTTCCGTTGCGCGGCTTCGCAACACTGCTATTGGTGCTGATCGCATGTGCACTGCTTGTCCCGTGCCGGCGACGCCTCCGTCAGGGCCTTGCACTGGTCTTGGTGTCTCTTGTGGTGTTGGAAACGGTGGCAACTCCGTTAACGCGCTGGCTGGTGGTGCGGCCAAGGGAATTTGCACTGCAAGAGCGCTATCTGAACAACGCCATTGAGGCCACGCAATGGGGCTTCCAGTTGGATCAGATCAAGAGTCAGGTCGTCGACCCGACAAGGTTCAGCGCCGCTGATCGCGAGCAAGGTGTTAGCACGCTCGAAAATGTGCGTCTCTGGGACAGCAGCCCTCTGCTCGAAGCCAACCGGCAACTGCAGCAACTGAGGGTTTACTACCGCTTTTCCAATGCAGCTGTTGATCGCTACCCGCTGAATGAAAACAGCGATTCATCGCAGCAAGTGATCCTCTCGGCCCGCGAATTGGATCAATCCGCGTTACCGCGTCAATCCAAAACCTGGCAGAACCGTCACTTCATCTTCACCCACGGCTATGGATTCACCGTCAGCCCGGTGAATGACAGAAGCAGTGATGGCCTTCCCTCGTATTTCATTAAAGGTCTGGGCCCAGAAACAGTCATCGCGGGAAATCCTGGACTGGGTATTGAACGATCGGAGGTGCAGAAGGCTATCCCCGTTGGTGATGCAGCGATCTATTACGGGATGCTTCCTTCGCCCTATGCCATCGCTCCAACGCAGATTGAAGAATTCGACTACCCCGAAGGCGACATCAATGTGATGACGCACTATCAGGGTTCTGGCGGAGTACCGATTGGATCCTGGTTTCAGCGATTCGCAGCGGCTGTTTATCTGCGTGAGCCTCGACTACTGATCACCACAACGATCAATGCTGATTCCAAACTTTTGATCCGGCGTGATGTGCGCAGTCGGGTTAAGGCCATCGCTCCCTTCATTGATTTTCGTGGTGAGCCCTACCTGATCTCCATTCCAAACCCTGAGCAAGACAGCTTTAACACCACCAAGGCAACTTCAGAACAACGCAGCCAGAATCAATATTGGGTTGTCGAGGGTTACACCCACAGTTCAACCCTGCCCTACAGCGCAGCGGTATCAGCAGATGATCCCGATCGCTATTTAAGAAACTCAGTGAAGGCCATCGTTGATGCGTACAACGGCAGCATTCGGTTTTTCATCTCGGAGCCTGAGGATCCAATCGTCATGGCCTGGGCTCAGGCTTTTCCAGGCTTGATGGAGCCGATGGAGGCAATGCCAAAGCCTTTTCTTGATCACCGCAGAGTTCCTGAGGACTTCTTCAATGCTCAGGTCAACCAATTGAAGCGTTACCACGTTTCGAATCCCAGAATTTTCTACAACGGTGATGATGTTTGGCAGGTGCCAAGCGAGATCTACGGCGGCCGCAAAGTTGATGTTGCCCCGTACCACATCACGGCTCAGCTTCAAAGCAACGACAACTCTGAATTTCTGCTGCTCCAACCACTGACCCCTTTGTCAAGGCCGAATCTCACGGCGTGGTTGGTGGCTCGGAATGATGGCGATCACTACGGTGAACTGAAATTGATCGACTTTCCCAAAGACAAATACATTCCCGGGCCGGAACAGGTTCAGGCTCTGATCCATCAGGATCCAGATGTGAGCGAGCAGTTCGGTCTATGGGATCAGGAGGATCTGGAACTCCTGCAGGGAAATCTTCTTGTGCTTCCCGTGGGCTCCGGACTTCTCTATGTGGAACCGGTGTATCTGCGCACCAAGAAGGTGGGGCTGCCGTCTCTGGCCAGGATTGTTGTGAGTGACGGCCGATTGGTTGCCATGGACCGCGACCTCAATCTTGCTTTGGATCAACTCATGAAAAAAGCCCCACCCGTTTGACGGGCAGGGCAAAACGAAGTGACCGATAGGGATGATCGAACGATCAGCCGATGGCGGAGAAGTACTCCTTGGAACCCTTGGGATCTTCCAGCATGGTGGCGGCGCCAGGAGTCCAGTTGGCGGGGCAAACCTCGTCGGGGTTGGACTGCACGTACTGGAAGGCCTGCAGCAAGCGCAAGGTTTCATCCACGTTGCGGCCGACAGGCAGGTTGTTGATGGTGGCATGAACGATCACACCGTCGGGGTCGATCAAGTACAGGCCACGCAGTGCTTTGCCTTCGTCATCGAGGATGTTGAAAGCATTGCCGATTTCCTTGTTCAGGTCGGCAACGAGGGGGTAGTTGATATCACCGATGCCACCCTGGTTACGGGGGGTCTGAATCCAGGCTAAGTGGCTGAACTTGCTGTCGACGGACACACCGAGGATCTCGCAGTTCTTGCTCTCGAAGTCGGTGTAACGATCGCTGAATGCGGTGATTTCCGTCGGGCAGACGAAGGTGAAATCGAGGGGGTAGAAGAACAGCACCACATACTTGCCGCGGTACTGGGACAGGGAGATTTCCTTGAATTCCTGGTCGACCACTGCAGTGGCAGTGAAATCGGGGGCTTGATGGCCCACACGCAAGCAACCGGTGTCGGTCATGTTCGGGAGGTGAATGAGTGAGCTGAAGGCCGCAGACGACGTAACACGTAGTCGATCCGACTTCCAGTTTCAGGATTGAACCTATCACGACCTTAGCCATCCGTCGCCATAAACTCAGGTCATGAATGACCAACTCACGAGCTGGGATCCTGCGCTCCTGCGCAAGTTCAGTTCCACCGGACATTTCCGTCTGTTGAACCAGCTGAAGGGAGATCTGCGCAAGAAACCCCTGGACCGAGACCAGCGCACTGGCCAGCTGAAGAGTCTGGGTGGGAATCGCGGCACAAGCCGACGTTCAACGCCAACGCGGAGCATCGAGCCGGCCCCAGCTCCAGCTCCAACACCTGTTGTTGAGACGGCACCCCCACTCACCAAGGACGATCAACCGAAATCCTTCCGTGATCGCCTCAATGCCATCGACATGCGCTGAGGCTGAACCTCTGAGATGTATGATGGGCACTGGCCTGAAGGGCCTGCGTCAGAGTAGCTCAGCTGGTTAGAGCACAGGATTCATAACCCTGAGGTCGGGAGTTCAAGTCTCCCCTCTGACATTCATTGATTCATGCTGTTATCAGCTCGTTCGAACCCTCGTTGGGTTCGGGCATGCCTGATTCAAGCCTTGCGTGCCGGTAGTTTCACCAGGGGATTGAGAGCAGCGCCACCGGCCCGACGGATTTCAAAGTGAAGGTGAGGTCCGGTGCTTCGTCCGGTGCTTCCCATCAGTGAAATACGAGACCCACGGGGAACAATCTGCCCTTTTTTGACCAAAAGACGGCTGTTGTGTGCATAACGCGTGAATTCGCCATCACTGTGGGCGATTTCAACCAGATAGCCGTAGGCACCTCTCCAGCCGGAAAATGAAACGATCCCATCACGGGCCGCAACAACGGGCGTGCCAGTGTTGTTGGCGATATCAATGCCTTTGTGCATGCGTCCCCAGCGCCACCCATAACCGGAGGTGAAAACCCCCTTGGTGGGCCACTGGTAACCAACAATCGGCGGCTTCAGGCTGTCGGGCTGATCGGCTGAAGACGACAGGGGGCGATCAGGCCATGCAGCACCTCCACTGCTGAGGGGGCGTACAGCCAGGAGTGACTGACCCGAAGTGGCTTCAGCGATCTGCAATTCCTGGCCAATCGTCAAAGCACTGAGCTGAAGGCCTGGATTCCAGCTCAACAGCTGCTGTTGCGTCACGCCGTGGCGTTTGAGGAATGACGCCAGAGAGTCTCCGGTCTTGATTTTGGCCGTTGCGCGAAGCGGAGGTGGGGCAACCAACGGAGGCGTCTCACGTTCACTGGAGCGGTTGAGTGACGACAACGTCACGGCAACAACCCGTGCAGAGTCCGGCAGGGAAAGCCAACTCTCTTTTTCAAAAACGTGGGAGCTTGGCACGTTGTTCAACGAGGCCAGCTCCGCACGATCGAGCTTCAACAGCTCGGCATAACGCCGCAGGGACGTGGCACGAACAACTTGGAACCAGACCTGACTGCTGGAATCGACTTTGCTGACAACAGCAACGGGATTGTTCGGGGAGAGAGCTGGCAGAGGGGGCAGCTCGGCAAGATCAAAAGTGGCGTTATCAGCAATCCCGGGCAGAGAACTCCACAGACCCAGGGACAGAACAGGGGTTACAGCAGCTGCCAGAGCAAGCGTTGCGCGCATGAAACCACTGAGACGCGTTGAAGGTAACGAGCCGAACATCCCCGCGCAAGGGGGGTTTGGAGCAGTGGTGGGATCACCACAACCGCAACTGTTGTCCAGCCACGTAGGTCACCAGGGCGCAGGCCACGGAAAGATTGAGGCTGCGAACACCTCCCTGGCCTGCGTCATCAGCAGCTCCAGGCATGGGAATCGTGAGGATGCTGTCGCAGGCTTCGCGAACCGGTTCCGGTAGCCCCGTGTCTTCCCGGCCAAACAGCAGAACATCTCCCCGTTGAAACGTGAACGAGGAGAGCGATGAACCACCACGACGACTGCAGCCGATCAACCTCTGCTCAGGACGAAGCTCAGCTTGGAACTCGGCAAAGTTCGAAGCGATGGAAAGCTGAACGTGGGGCCAGTAATCAAGTCCGGCACGACGAACGCTCCGATCGTCCACCTTGAAGCCGAGGGGTTGAATCAGGGTCAACGGCACCCTGAAGGCCGCCGAGGTGCGGGCGATGTTGCCGGTGTTCGGAGGGATCTGAGGTTCGAACAGGGCAATCCGCAGGGGGGCGATCTCAGTCATGGCACCACCTGGCCAAGGGCATGAAGATCAAGTGCACGACCCTGGAGAACGAGCCAGGCAGCGTCAGCAACGCGGTCAAGTGCTTGCGCGAGGGTTCCGAGACGATCACGGAACAAACCTCCGATGCGTGTTGGGGGAACGACGCCCCATCCTGTCTCTTCGATCACCAGAACAAACGTGCAGTGCGATGCCTTGATCGAGGCGATCAGCTGTTCACAGAGCTGATCCCACTCCTGGGCAGTGAGGTCCAGGTGGTGGGCAACAAAGCCACCGAGGGCATCAATCAGAACAGATTGCCCGGGAGCCAGGCCGTTGATCACGCTCACCAGCTCGGCCCCACATTCAGAAACACTCCAATGGTCGGGCCGACGCTGCCGGTGGACCTCCAAACGCTTTTGCCAATCACGGTCATCCGGCCGGGCGGCCGCCGTGGCGATGTAGGTGACAACGGGGTGGTGTTTCAACAGGTGCTCAGCCCAACGGCTCTTGCCACTGCGGGTTGGTCCACTCACGAGGACCAGCCGGCTGGCCTGGCCGGCAACGGGGGGCTCCACTGAGGAGGAGGGGTTAACCACTGCCATTCATTCCCTTCAGCGTCGCGACGGAAGACGGAGACACCCGGTTGAGGTACCTGAAAATCCAGTACTTGAAGATCGTCGCCAACACCACCGGGAATGTCGCGATGAAGAGGTTGACGAAACTTTGGCTGGAGGGAAGGCCGAAATGCTCGGCTATCCCTTCCAGCAAGACCGACCAACCTTCCGGGCTGTGATAACCCACGAAGATGTCGGTGAACAGGATGATGGCGAAGGCCTTGGCGGAATCACTCAGCCCGTAAACCGCCTCATCAACAAATCCACGCAGAACACGCAGTTCATCGCGGCTCAGAAAACACACCACGGCGAAGGCGATCAGGCCCGCCAGATCCGCAAACACATTCTTGATCGCCTTGAGACTTTCCTCATCGGCATCGTGCTTGAGCTCAGTCGCTTTTTCGGTGAGCTTGTCGCGCAGCGCACCATCATCAAGGGGCTGCACGCCCTTGAGGAAGGCATCGAATTCCAGTTCTTGCTTGTAGAGCCGAAGTTTTTCAGCCGCCTTCTCTTCCAGCTGAGGCTTCGGGTAGCTCAGGAAAGGGAGTTCGGGGGAAAACTGATTCACCGCAGGCGAGATCAGATAGGTGCCAGCAATCTGCTGAACAAGCAAGGGAACCAGAACCAGAAGAAGCAGAACCCTCAGGGAAATCAGCGTGCTGTCCCGCCGGCGTCGATACCCCGCCACGACGCTGTCTTCCGTTGAGGGATCCAACTGGAGGCGAATGCTGTCGAAGACACCCAGAAGCGAACGGGGGAGGGCATCCGGTGAGCGGCTGATCGACGGTGCACTGCCTGATCGCCGGGATCCATAGCGGCTCACGACGGATTCAATCAGTTGAAGTTGACGCAACTCCTGGGAATCCAGTTGGCCCCGTTGTTTCGAGAGAGTTGCTGCTGTATTGCGGCAGATGGCCAGCGCGGTTTTGAAGCGGCGAAGAATCGTGGCCTGAACAGAGCGCGGCACGGAAAGCTTGAGCTCCGGCCGAATCTGCCGGTCGCCGTAGTACTCCAACTCCAGGCTTTGAATGAGAAGAGCCGCCTCGTAGCCACGCTCAAGATCACTGGAGAGCTCGATCGCTTGGCTTTTGCTGAACAGGTTGATCCAGTTACGGCGGCTCATTGCAGTCGGCTCATCGCAGTGGGGTCATCAGCGCGAGAACACCCACCAGGTGGCCATCGGAATGATGGTTCCAAGCACCAACAGGATGATCACCCACTTGGTGGCATCGCTTTCGGCGGTTTCCGCCTTGGTGGGAATGTTGGTGGGCAGGGTGACCCGTTCGATCTCCTTCGGCGGGCCGGGATCCTCGCCACCCGAGAGAACGGTTGAAAGTCGGGTGAGTCCATCAACGGATGCCTGGCGATAACGATCGCCCTCTCGCAGGGGCACAGTCATCGTTGTACGGGCGGTGCTCTTCAGCAGGCTGGGAGGAAGCTGTGCCTCAAGCTCCTGATTGGCCACCACAGCAGAACGCTTGTTCGAGGCTTCGATCAACATCAGCAGCAAGGGATTGCCGCTGGGTGAGCTCCACGTCTCGAGGAGTTCCTCACCGAAGCTGTTCAAGGTGATGCCGTAATCCAAACGCCGCAGCGTGATCAGGCGGGCATCGACCCGTTGATCTTCAAAGCTGCGTAATTTCGTTTCCAATTCACCACGGCTGGCGCGGCTGAACACGTCGGCATCGTCGATCACCAACGCATCCGGCAGGCTTTCACCCAGGGCAGCAGGTGAGATCGCCAGACTGGCTGGTGCCCAGAGGAGAAGACAGACCCCGAAACTGAGCAGGCTGGCCAACAGGCGTCGGGCGGAACGGGGCATCCCTTCAAGCGTCATCACTGCCTCAGTCTGCCGTTAGCTGTCCAGCATGTCGCGGTTCAAGGCTGCAATTGCCTCAACAACCATGCGGGCTTCGTTGTCGGGCAGAGTCATCTGACGGGTGAGCTGGTCGAGGAGATCGGTTTCCTCCGCTGTGATCTTGCGGTCGGCATGCACCAGATGCGCTGCCACAGCCAGGGCGGACTGCTGCTGAATTCGATTGAGCTGAGGCAAGGCGGACGTGATCAAGCCCTGAACGCCCCGCTCTCGCAACAGCAACAGCAGGCGGTCAAACAATTCACCCATGGCCGCTTCAGAGCTGTCGCTGTAGAGGGATCGGTTCTCCAGCTGACGGCGCAGGGCATGGGCCTCATCCCGCCCCAGCCTTCCATCACAGGCAACAGCGGCAAGGGCAACAGCAGCAAAAGCCTCGGGAGTCGTCATGGCAGAGACGCACATGTCCGTATTTGAGCAGGATGATTGCGTTCTGACAGCACCCTCTGTTGATGCCAGGTCCCGCCCGAGCTGTTCTGATCTGTGCGCTTCTGTTGCTGGGTCTGACTGTGACCAATGCAGGGGTAGCCCAGACCGTGACACCGGAATTTCAACGGGCCGAAGTTCTGGCGGGGATGGCAGCGGTGGGCCTGATGCTGGTGGCTGTGCTGTGGACACGGGCGAACCCCAAGTCAGCAGAGAAAGTTCCGTTGCAGGGGGAACAGGGACTTTTGATGGCGGATCAGTTCAGCGAAAACCAACAACAGGAGCTGGCCTGGGGCAGCCACATGCTGTTGACGGCAACGCCAGCGGCATCCGTGCTCGTGTTCTGGCGCCATCAGGTCGTGCTGCGTCGGGGCCTGATCAGTCAGGAGGCTTTCAAGCCAGGAGCGATCACCCAACGGGCCATGGTGCGTGAGCAAACCATTTCCTTGGTCAACACAACGCTCTTTCCGGGCCGAGCGGAATTCGACGCGATGCTGCCGTCACTTCCCGCCATCGTTGTTTGCCCGATGGGGAAGGAGGGGGCCGTGATCGTGGGGGGATGGTCGCCCCGTTGTTTCACCCGCTCCGATGAACGATGGATCGAGGGCTGGACCCAGCGGCTCAGAACGACACTTGCGGCCGGCGAGGCTTCTCCTGTGCAGCCGGACTCAGCTTGATCGTCGATTCAACCCTCGCTCCGGCTTGGCCGAAGCGGATCACACCATCGTCCGAAATCTTGGCTTCCATGCGCGAAGCCCGCGTGATCTGCTCCGGTTCGGTCCGCTGCAGAACCACATCGCCATCAGCGACAACCCGCTCACTCCGCCAGTTCCAAGCGCAGCGTTGGGCCGTCAATGTTTCCAACGTCTGCTCAACGCGACATGAGTTGGAAATGATCACGGTGCCAGTGCGCTGATCAAGCTTGAACCCCCTCCCCTGCACCTTGCTGTTTTTCAACTCAGCCTGAATGGGTTGATCGGATTCAAGTTGCTCCGCCGAAAACAGCCAACGCGTCCGGCCGGCAGTGATCCGACCGCGGTCGCTTTCCAGCACCAGCGTGACCGGTTGTTGTAGGTCGAGGTAACCCTGTCGGGTGTTGCCATCCAGCCCTGAAGCACTGAGCGTGCGGCCATCGCTGCGGATGGCCTGCACAGGACCAGGCGCCTGAAACAAACCACTCTTCAGATTCCAGGTTCCACGTCCACCCCGCACCACTGTGGAAGCAGCATTGGTGCCATCAACACGGCTCAGCTGGGTTGGGCCCTTGAACTCCAGCACCTCGGTGTCCTGCTGGAACACCAGCTCGCGTGAGCGAATTTGCGTCTGGCCATCATTGGCCCTGGGCCGTTGATTGATCACCATTCGCGACTGCGATGGCGTCCAAATCAGATTGTCTCCCTCAATCGTCAGCCCCCGTTGGTTCAACTGCCGCAGCTGCACCGATCCTTCAAGAACGACGAGCTCTCCATCCCGCAACACCGTGGCGAGATCGGCGGTGATCCTGTAGTGCGGTTGATCATTCCGATAGAGAACGCCCTCGGGACGTCGTGCACGGATGGTTCGACTGCTCAGGTCGTAACGCGCCTCGGGGCTGGTGAGATCCCAGCCACGGTTGCCATCGTCGGCCCGCTGGCTCAAATCCAGCGACCGGAAGACAAAGGACGGCGTGGGTTCAAGCGCAATCTGTCGCCGCGTTGTGCAACCGGTGAGCCATGCACTCGCCACAAGGGCTGCTGCCAGACCACAACGTGACAAGCGACCCAGCATGCTTTGTTCAGAGCGGTTCATCCAGTTCCAACCGCTGCATCACCGGTGTTGGCTTCGGCAGCGCGGAACCGCTGCACAGCCTGCCCCAATTCAGCTGTTTCGACCAGTTGTCTGGATCCAAGCGTTCCCCAAGTTGAGACAGGATCCGCTCGCTGAGGTCGGGCAAGAGCGGGGCAAGCAGGAGTCCAACGATGCGGGTGGTTTCCAGCACAGCAAACAAATCCTCGGCCACGCTCTGCTCTTGACCGGGCTCCTTCATGCGACTCCAGGGAGCCGTGTCATTGAGATGACCGTTCGCAGCAATCGCCAACTGAAGGATCGACTCGGACGCGGTCTTGAACGCGAGCTGCGGCATCGCCTCCATCACCGTGCTGACGGTTTCCGCAGCCTTGAGGGCCAGGGGATGGTCAGCACTTGAGGCTGCTCCTGCCGGGGGAACGCCGTCATCGAACCATTTGCGCGCCATCGACGAGGTGCGATTCAGCAGGTTGCCGATGGTGTTGGCCAGATCGTTGTTGACCAGATCAACAAAGCGTTGCTGTTGGAAATCGCCGTCGTCTCCGAATTGGATGTCGCGCAGGAGGTACCAACGAACGGCATCACTGCCGCATCGCTCAAGCAACAGTTCGGGGTCCAGCACATTGCCGAGGGATTTGCCCATCTTCTGGCCCTCACGGGTGAGGAAGCCATGGCCGAACACCTTTTGGGGCACCGGCAGTCCTGCAGACATGCACATGGCAGGCCAGAACACAGCGTGGAAGCGAAGGATGTCCTTGCCGATCACGTGCACGGAGGCGGGCCAACCGCAGGAGCCGAGCCGATCGAGCGATACCGCTTCTCCATCATCAAGAAGCGCTGTGAGATAACCCAGCAGGGCATCGAACCAGACGTAGAAGGTGTGGCCTGGATGGTCGGGGACCGGAAGTCCCCAGGACACATTCACCCGCGAAATGGAGAAGTCGCGCAGACCTTGAGCGACGAAGTTGCGCACTTCCTGTCGTCGGCTGGCAGGGGCGATGAAGTCATCGCGCGCCACCAACTCCTCAATGGCGGATTGATAGCGGGAGAGCCGAAAGAACAGGTTCTCCTCATCACGCCACTCGAGAGGCTTGCGGTGGATCGAACAGGAGGGCGACTCCGCTTCGGCCGGATCATCCTTGTATTCCTCGCAATCGACGCAGTACCAGCCGGTCTGCTTGCCGACAACGATGTCTCCGGATGCCTTGACCCGTTCGTAGAACTGTTCCACCAATTCCAAGTGGCGCGGGTTGGTGGTGCGCACAAAGCGATCGTCAGAAATCCCCCACTGATTCCAGAGATCGCGGTACCGGCTGCTGACCTTGTCGCAGTGGTCCTGGGGGCTCAGCTGCTGACGTTCTGCCGTGCGCTGAATCTTCTGGCCGTGCTCATCAACACCGGTCACGAAGGTCACCTTCTCCAGCTGCAGCCGCTCAAAGCGAGCCAAGGCATCACAGGCCAGGGTCGTGTAAGTGCTGCCCAGATGGGGACGATCGTTGACGTAATAGAGCGGAGTCGTAAGGGTGTAAGGCATCAGAAAAGTTCGAACTCCGCTGCACCGCAGCGACGACAGACTCTAACGAGCATGCCCATCTCGCTCCACGCCAAACAGCCCTCCTCATGACGCACCGCGACGTGGTGGTTTGGGGTGGTGGCTGCGGGGGCGTCGCTGCTGCGCTGCAGAGCGCGAGATCAGGAGCAGACACGACACTGTTCACCCCTGGCCCCTGGCTGGGGGGCATGGTGAGTTCAGCAGGAGTCTGTGCCCCGGATGGCCATGAACTGACCTGTTGGCAAACCGGGATCTGGGGCGCCTTTCTGCGCCAGTTGGAGTTGGAGGAGCCGAGTGGGCTCGACCACAACTGGGTGAGTTGTTTCGGATACAGGCCGCAAACAGCCGAACGGATCCTGCAACGCTGGGTGGCGGCTGAGCCCAGGCTGGAGTGGCGTCATCACTGCAGGCTGGAACAGGTTCACGGCCAGGAGGGTCGCCTCCAGTCTGTGGAGATCCACAGCACCAATGGCGTCGAAAGCTTTTCTGCCGACGTGTTTGTGGATGGCAGCGATCTGGGTGATCTGCTTGCCCTGTCGTCCGCCCCCTTCCGCTGGGGGTGGGAAGCCAAGGAGATCTGGGATGAACCCAGCGCTCCCGAGCAGTCCCGGCTTGAGAGCGACGCATTCTTTCAAGAGCAACCGATTCAGTCACCCACCTGGGTGGTGATAGGCCAATTGCATGGGGAACTCGCTCCGCGCCATGCCGCAGCGATCCCGCGGATTCCGTTCGATCGGAGCACCGCCAGCTTCGGCCTCGAGAAAACCATCACCTATGGCCGTCTGCCCAGCGGCCTGGTCATGCTCAATTGGCCCCTGGCGGGCAACGACTGGCACCACAGCCTCGATCGAGCCCTCAGTGCTGATGGGGAGGTTCGTGCGGAGCTGGCCCAGGAAATGCAACGGCACAGCAAGGATTTCCTGGCGGCCCTGGAGGACTGCAGCGGTGGTTGGATCACTGCCGGTAACGCCTTCCCGGGAGCCGATCCCAGCCTGGCGTTGATGCCGTACTGGCGAGAAAGCCGGCGGCTGATGGGTCGCACAACGGTCACGGAACGCGACCTCTTGCCGGTCTCCACACAAGCCTTGCGGGGACCGCTCCCCATCGATGCCCAGGGACGCTGCACCAGCATCGCTGTGGGCACCTATGCCAATGACCATCACTACCCGGGCGAGGACTGGCCTCTCGCGCCAAAAAGTGTTCGTTGGGGAGGACGTTGGAGCGGTACGCCCTTCTGCATCCCCTTCGATGCCCTGATCACAGACTCAATCCCCAACCTTGTGATGGCCGAGAAAGGCTTCAGCGTCAGCCACATGGCCAATGGGGCCACGCGCCTGCAGCCTTTGATCCTCAATCTGGGCCAGGTGGCGGGTCTGGCGGCGGCCATGGCGGTTCGTCAGGGCTGTAACCCTGCTGATCTGCAAGTTGAGGCCATCCAGTCAGCCCTGATCCACGAGCCGCAGGCCCCTGCAGCAGTTCTCCCGATCTGGGACTGGCCGCTCTGGCATCCGCACTGGGTTAAGGCACAGGAGCAGGGCTTGGCTCAGGCTGAACACCTGGACGCCATGGGCCGCCTTTCAGGCCCAAGGGCCAGCATGCTGCTTCCCCCTGGCGTGAACCAGGCGCCAAATCAGCCCCATGAGGTTGGCCTCAGTGGCGTGCTCACCGGCAACCTCCATGAGGGCTACCACTTGGAAACCGCTGAGAGGATCTGGCCTCTGATCACCCTGGAACCGGCAATCCATCGCTGGCTATCCAACGAGGATCATTCGGGCCGAACCCTGAACCTCCGCGGCATTAAGAATCCCTGGGGGCCCTGGGTGCGGATCACTGGGGTTCTGGATCAAGCCAACTGAAGCTGCAGCTCACCGCGTACCGGGTCAGCCCGCCCCACCCTGAGTTCAAGAGCATCACCAGGAGCAGGGTCTGCTGCAGACACACAACCGACCAGATCCATGGCCAGCTCGCTCACATGAACCAGGGCCAAGCGATCCTGCGGGCGCAGCCAGCGCAGGAACACGGCCGACCAAACGGTGTTCTGATGCTCGGCGAACCACACCTGCTGCCAGTGGCGCTGATCCTCACGGCTGATCTGAATGGATTGGCGCAATGGATCATCGAGGTCATCGATCACTTCACGCAGACGCTCTTCATCCATCGGTGCAAGCGCCGAGAGCTGGGCAATGATCTGCCGGTGGGCGACGAGATCGGCGTAGCGTCGGATCGGTGAGGTTGCCTGCACATAGGCCTCAAGCCCGAGGCTGAAATGGGGCATGGCTCGCGTGCCCTGCACGCCTCGGCTCAAGCAGCGCTTGATCGCCGCATCACGGGCTGGTCCCTCGGGGATTCGATCGAGTTCATCGCTGGAGGGCAGCTCCGCCGCAGGCTGACTGCGGAAGGGCAACGGCAGGCTGTGCTCTTGCCCAAAGCCGGCCACAACAGCTCCCATCAGCAGCATCGCTTCACTCACCATCAGGCGGGAGGGTGAAGGGTCAATCACCTGCAGCGTCAAGGCTCCATCGCTGCGGCGGAAGCGTCCTTCAGGCCGGTCAAACATCACGGCTCCTTTGGAACGGCGCCAGCGCATGCGCAACATCAGAAGTCCCGAGAGATCCGAGAGGGCTTCATCCCCTGGGGGTGCCAACTCGATCAGCTCATCACCATCGGTGTAGGTGAGGCCATAGCGGGGTCGGATCCAGCTGCGCGCAATCCGTTGCTCCGCCACAGCACCATCCTCATCGAGGCGAACGGCCACACTGAGGGCTGCACAGCGCTGTCCAGCCCGAAGACTGAGGGGACCGGCCGCCAGCTCCAGAGGCAGCATGGGCATCACACCCTCCGCCAGATACAAACTGGTGGCTCGACGTCTGGCTTCCTGATCAAGGGGGGAGTCAATGTCGATCAGACGGCTGGGATCAGCGATGTGGATCCAGATCCAATCGACGCCATCACGACGCTCCAGCGAGAGCGCGTCATCAATTTCTCGAGTGCCCGCATCGTCCAGGCTGTAGGTGGCCAGGTGAGTGAGGTCGATGCGTTGCTCATCCCCAGGTCGCTCTTCATTCGAAAGAGCAACAAGACGATTCGCTTCCTCCACCAGATCAGAGGGAAAACAGCGGGACCAGACGCTGCCCCTCAGGCCAATGGGCTCATTGGGATCGAGCAACCCACGCACGATCAACCACTGCCGAAGATCAGCGGCATCTGATCCAATCGACAACGCTGCCGACCACTGCTGGAGATCCAGGTCCGTACCAACCGCAGCGGGATTGTCTTTCAGCAACTGAATCCAGTAGCTGAAGCGCTCGTCCCAAACCGGGTCCAGCTCCAGGCGTTCAGCGTCGCTGAGGGCTCGCTCTGCCCGCAGCAACGCGAGCTGCCGTTGTTCATGTTGTTGCGCCTGCCGCTCAGCTCGGCGTTGCCGCCGCAGGCTTGCCCTCTCTTCGCGGGAGAGTGGCTGGATCAAACGGTCACGACGCCAGCGGAACAACTGTTGGTCCCCATGCAGCCAGGCCCACAGCGCTGCCAGACCAGCGAGGTTGAGCGGGGTCAATACCAGCTCCCCCAGCTCGCAGAGGCTCAGTCGAGCCATGCCCCCCGGTTGATCCATTTCCAGCAGCTGCCAGGCCTCCACGACGGCCCGCGCTGATGGAGCGCTGTCCTGCACCTGCTCAGGGGCAGGCAGTTCACTGGCATCGAATAGATGCTCGGGATCGATGGCAATCAGATCGCGTAGGGGCAGGCCCTGGTCGCGACGTTGACCACCAAAAGAAAGAACCGCCTTACTGCCCTTGATGGACAGAAGACGGCCGAAAAGAGGGGAACCCTTGAGAACAACTGCGACGGTGTCTCCGGGTTGGATTGAATTGTTCAACGCCCGAGGATCAACCTTCGGGGTTCACGAACGGCAGAAGGGCAACGATGCGGGCACGCTTGACGGCGTTGGTGAGATCGCGCTGCTGCTTGGCGGTAAGGCCAGTGAGGCGACGGGGAAGGATCTTGCCGCGTTCGGTGATGAACTTCTTGAGAAGATCCACATCCTTGTAATCGATGGGATCACCGGGCTTGATCGGCGAAAGACGCTTCTTGAAGAAGGAGCTGGACATGACTCAGGAACGGATGGAGGAAAGACGGACCTGCAAGGTCACTTGATCTCCTTGTGGAGCGTGGACTTGTTGCAGTGGGGACAGAACTTTTTGATCTCCAGCCGTTCGGTGGTGTTCCGGCGGTTCTTTTCCGTCGTGTAACGAGACACGCCGGGTGAACGCTTGGCGGGATTGGACCGGCATTCGGTGCACTCGAGAGTGATCACGATCCGGACGCCCTTGTTCTTGGCCATAAAGGACGTTGCGCCGCAGGTGCGAAGCGAATTGACAAACATCGAGCTTACCCCCTGACCCGACAGGTTCAGAGCAGCTCCCTCAGAGGGGACTTCCTAAGATCGCGCGCTGTCTGGCTTAGATCCGATGCGGGTATCCATCTCCTGGCTGAAGCAGCTGGTCCAGGTGAATGAGTCCGTGGACGATCTCTCCGAGCGCCTGTCGATGGCGGGCTTTGAGGTGGACGACGTCGATGACCTCAGCGCTAGGGCCCAGGGCGTGGTGGTTGGCCACGTGCTGGAACGGGAGAAACATCCCAACGCCGACAAGCTCAGCGTCTGCAGCGTGGATGTGGGAGCTCAGGACCCCATCCAGATCGTGTGTGGTGCCAGCAATGTGCGTGCCGGGATCCATGTTCCGGTGGCCATGGTCGGAGCCATCCTCCCCGCCGTTGGCTTGACGATCAAAGCCGGTGAATTGCGGGGTGTGGCCAGCAACGGAATGATCTGCTCCCTGACGGAGCTGGGCCTGACGGAGCAATCCGACGGCATCGCCATCCTGGATGAGCTTGGGGAGTCGCTACCGGCCAACGGGTCGCCTGTGGCCCCTCTGCTGGGACTGGACGACACCGTTCTTGAGCTGGCCATCACCGCCAATCGCCCCGACGGCCTCTCGATGGTGGGTATCGCTCGCGAGGTGGCGGCCCTGACCGGTGGCAGCTTGAGCCTGCCCGAGCTGGATCTGAATCCCAGCACCACGCCGCTCACCACAGAACTGGACGGGTGCTTCTATTCGATCACCAAGATCGAGGGTGTGGACGGCTCCAAGCCCTCACCCACCTGGTTGCAGCAGCGCCTTGAGCGTGGTGGCGTGAACAGCGTCAATGCGGTGGTTGACGTCACCAATCTGGTGATGCTGGAGCAGGGGCAGCCCCTCCACGCCTTTGACGCCGATGCGCTGGAACAACTGACCGGGCAACCGGTGGACGCCAAGAGTTTTGCGGTCCGTTCCGCTCGCGATGGGGAAATCTTCGTGGGTCTGGATGATCAGAAGCGAAACCTCGACAGCCGTGTTCAGGTCGTCACCTGCCATGACCGGCCTGTCGCCGTCGCAGGTGTGATGGGGAGTCTCGAGAGTGGGGTGACTGCCAGTACCCGGAACATCTGGCTCGAATCCGCTCTGTTTGCTCCGCCGCAGGTTCGCCAGTCCGCCCGGGCCCTGGGCTTGCGTACGGATGCCAGCAGCCGTTTCGAAAAAGGGTTGCCTGTGGAAATGACCCTGCCCTGTTCGGCCCGTGCCTCGGCCTTGTTGAGTCAGGAGTTTTCCTGCTCTGAGAGCGGCCGTTGGGTGGGCGGTAACGGTCCCGCAGAAGCGGAACCGGTGCTGTTGAGGCGCAGTGCCCTCCATCAACTGCTTGGCCCCCTCGATGCTGCCGATGGCCCGGAGGATCTCGATGACACCAGCATCGAAACCTGCCTGACAGCCCTCGGTTGCCAGCTCTCAGCCCATGAGCAGGGATGGCAGGTGATTGCACCGCCCTCGAGACGGCAAGACCTTCAGCGTGAAGTTGATCTGATCGAGGAGGTGGCTCGTCTTGTGGGCTTCGATCGGTTTGGGGCTCACCTGCCGGATCCGCTGGAGCCCGGTGCCCTCACACCGCGCCAGCAGGCGGAACGGCGCCTGCGGCAGCTGTTCTGTTCCACAGGGCTGCAGGAGGTCACCACCCTGTCCCTCGTTCCGGCTTCGGAGCAGGAACAGCGCATCGCCATCAGCAATCCGTTGTTGGCCGACACAAGCCATCTGCGCACGAACCTCTGGGAAGAGCACCTGCAGATCTGTGTTCGCAATCTGAAGGCATCGCAGCGCGGTTGCTCTGTTTTCGAGATCGGCAACACCTACAGCGGTTCACCGGAAGCCGTCAGCCAGACCGCCGTTCTGGGTGGCGTGATCTGCGGAGATCGACGACTCTCCACCTGGGCCACCAGCGGCAAGCCGCAGGCGCCCGACTATTTCCAGGCCCGTGGCGTTCTCACCCGGGTGATGGAGGCCTTGCAGCTGGAGCTGTCTGACCGTCGCCTCACGGACGACGCACGACTGCATCCGGGTCGTGCCGCCACCCTGGTGTTGGAAGGACGCCCCTTGGGTTGTTTCGGTCAGCTTCATCCAGCCATGGCTGAGGAGCTGGATCTCCCAGAAGCCACGTATCTGTTCGAACTCGACCTTGCGCGACTGCTGGATGCCGCTACCCGCAGCAACCGATGGACGCCGGCCTTCAAGCCCTACCCAACCGTGCCCTTCAGCGAGCGGGATCTTGCCATCATCGTCGACCGATCCAGTGCAGCTGCTGATCTGATCCAAGCCATCCGCAAGGCGGGCAAACCCCTTCTGGAGCAGGTGGAACTTGTGGATCGCTTTGAGGGGGAACAGCTGGGCGACAACAAAGTGAGCCAGGCATTCCGTCTGCGCTACCGCGGCAAGAACGAAACCCTCACCGACGACAAAATTCAGCCTATTCACGACAAGGTGCGTGCCGCTTTGAGCAAGCAGTTTCAGGCTGAGCTCAGGAGCTGACCCGTTTCAGCAGCGCCAACGATTCGAGGTGCGTTGTCTGGGGGAAGAAGTCCACGGGCTGGAGCATCTCCAGCGCGTAGGGGCCTGATGGGGCGAGAAGTGCTTTGAGATCCCGTGCTTGCGTGGCGGGGTCACAGCTGAGGTAAGCCAGCACGGCAGGTGGCCGCTCAAGGATGCTGTCCACCACGCGGCGATCGAGCCCCCGGCGCGGGGGATCCAACACCAGCGCCTGACAGTCGTCCAGCTGAGCAGCGAGCAGATCGGCCACATCGCCGGCATCAAAGGCACAGCGGGAGGAAAGGCCGTTGTGCATGGCATTCAGTCGGGCCTGCTCCACCGAATCGGGGTTGAGTTCCAGACCTTGAACATCAAAACCGGCCTTGGCCAGGGGCAGGGCAATGGTTCCGACGCCGCAATACGCGTCGACCACCCGTGCGCCGACGCACTGAGTCAAAAGCCAGTCTGTGAGGCGCTGAACGATCCGTTCCGCCTGCGGCGTATTCACCTGAACAAAGGTGGTGCTGCTGAGGGCGAGCTTGATGCCGCAGAACTGTTCCTCAATGGTGGGGACACCGGCGAGGCAATGGGTGGTGCGACCGAGCACCAGGTTGTTGGCCTTGGGTTGAAGGTTGAGGCAAACCCCTTTCACCGCGGGCCAACGCTCCACCCAGCTCTGTGCGAGGGCCTCAAGGCCTCGAAGCTGAGCATGGCTGCTGATCAGCGTGATCAAAACGTCTCCGGTGGCACTGGCCAGACGAAGCCCGAGGTGGCGCAGCCCCTGGGCTTCGAGCAGGTCATGGTCGGCCGGCCACCCCCCTGCATCCAGGTCCTGCTTGAGAGGTTCCACCAACGCCTCCAGGCGTGGATCGAGCACCGGGCAGTGGTTCAGGTTGACGATCTTGTGGGTCTTCGGTCGGAAGTAGCCGGCTTTCAAACGTCCGTTCTGGTCTCGCTTCAGCGGGATCAAGGCTCTGTTGCGGTAACCGAAGCAGCGTTCCGGATCAACAAGCGTGGGCTCAGGGGCAACGTCAATCCCCCCGATGCGCTGCATGGTCTGTTGAATCTGCTGGGCTTTCCAACGGGTTTGGGCCGGGTCATCCAGGCGTTGCAAGGTGCAACCGCCGCAGTCATCGGCAAGGATGCAGGGAGGGCGGCGCCGATCTGCGGAAAACGTGATCTGATCCACCCGACGGCTCAACCAGCGCGACTTCTGGCGTTGCTGCAGCTGGACAGTGGCGCGCTCCCCCGGCAAGAGATCAGGAACGACGATTACCCAGTTGTTCCAACGGGCCAGACCCTTGCCGTCGCGATCCAGGTCAACAGCCTCGAGCTCGATTGTGAGCCCGGGCCGCGGTTCACTGCTGTTCGGGCTGTCGACTTTGGTCATGCTCTCGATTCCCTGCCATTGCAATGGCGTAACACCCGGACGGTGATGGGTCAGGTGAACGGGTCAAGACCACTAAACTCCACGAAGCCTGCCCAGTTCCATGAGCGTTGTCCGGGATCTCATCCTCCAGGCCGATGACGATCTGCGGTATCCCACCAGCGGAGAACTCCGCACCATGGTGGATTTCCTCGACCAAGGCGCCATGCGCGTTTCTGTGGTCAAGGTTCTGACCGAGAACGAAAAAAAGATCGTCGACGAATCCGCCAAGCAATTGTTTGGTCGCAAACCTGAGTACGTCGCCCCTGGCGGCAATGCCTACGGTCAGCGCCAGCGGGCCCAGTGCCTTCGCGACTACAGCTGGTACCTCCGTCTGATCACCTACGGAGTTCTGGCCGGCAGCACGGAAATGATCCAGGAGATCGGCCTGGTGGGTGCTCGCGAGATGTACAACAGCCTGGGTGTTCCGATGCCCGGCATGGTCGAAGCCATGAAGTGCATGAAGGAAGCGTCCCTCTCGTTGTTGTCAGAACAGCAGGTGAAGCTGACATCTCCTTATTTCGACTTCTTGATTCAGGGCATGCAGACGTGCACCTGATTCAAGGTTGAACCTTTCAAAAGAGCCGGGCCCTCGAGCCCGGTTTTTTTATTGTTAGCTTGTCTTAATTGAGACTGCTTTCTAGACCAGAAATGTGTCCCAAGGGAGATTAATGAAGCAGATATCAGTTTCCTGTTCCCCTGCCAGCCATCCGTTGGAGCTAGGCAAGGCATCCTCTCGCTGATTCGATCGACTGATTGAGGGCGTCAGGCCTCCGCCTAGTCCATAGGTCGACATTCTTGAGCAGCCCTGTCCGAGGCCTCTTGATGCCCGTTTGTCGCAGATGAGCCATCAATCAAGACTCATAACAAGTCTATGTTGAGCCACTTGGCACATGCCTTTGGCTTCCAGCCAATCGAGAGGCGCGTGATTGAAGCTGTGAAGCGATCCCAGCATCAACAGCCGGACACTGGTCCGGATGCGAGGTTTCGAGGCCCAAAAAAGGGAGCCAATGTTGCGTACCTGTGTCTACAGCAGGTACGCAGGACTGAAAACCCCCGTCTTCAAATCATTTTGACGGTCACAGGCCACCTCTGGACTGGCCGTGGACTACAGCTAAAGCCATCAAGACAATGGTTTTTGAAGAAGGAAGGGCGCCGCGACAATCTCGGCTGCACGGCAAATAAAAATCACCATTTTTTGAATCTTGAGGATTAGCGCGCATTGCAGGCAAGACTCTTATTGGGTCCTGAAATGTGTCGCAGCTAAGACCTGAGATTCTGTTGATCAGACTGCGAACGGATGATCGGATTGGACCATGGCGGCGCGATGGATTGAACGTCGGTTTGAACGCCTGATCTGGAAATTCCGGCTGATCAGCATCGTTCCGGTGGTGCTGAGCCTGCTCGGAAGCGTTGGCTGCTTCGTCATTGGTGCGGTTGAGGTCTTCAACGCTTTCCTTGTGATCATGCGCCTTCCCTTCACGGCCAAGAGCGTTGCGGCCAAAACCATCGCCCAGATGGTGGGAGGGGTTGATTACTTCGTGATCGGCATCGCCCTGCTGATCTTTGGCTATGGCATCTACGAGCTGGTGATTTCAGACCTTGATCCACGCCTGGAGGGTGGCGAAGAGCAGCACACCAACATTCTCTCGGTGAACAGCCTCCAAAGCCTGAAGAACAATCTGTCCAATGTGATTGTTGTGGGCCTGATTGTTGCGGCATTCAAAAAGACCATCGGCTTCGAGGTGAACAACGCCACTGATTTGTTGGCGCTGTGTGGCTCCGTGGCCATGTTGGCCCTCAGCGCTTGGTTGATTGTTCGAAGCCACGGAGCTGGTCATGATGACAACGCAGCTGTCTCAATCAAGACATGCACTTGGACTTGTCTTGCGTCTCAGCAGAGATAAGCGGTCAACGGTTTCTGTACAGCTCACGCAGCAGCCGATAGGCCTCATTGAGTCGGCGCATCGCATCGGTGGAACCACCCGCATCAGGATGTTCTTCAAGCGCCCGTTGCTTGTAAGCCTCCCGAATGGAGCTGAGCGTGACCGAAGTTCCTGCCTGGGTTGATAAACCCAACAGCTTGAGAGCCCCATGCACCGTCATAGTCGACTCAAGGGTTTCGAAGGAGGTGACCTGTCTGCTGCGGCGGAAACGGTTCACAAAGCGGCGGATCAGGGTCGGCATCCGTTCTGCCAACGAGGATGTTGCAAAGGGATCCTCAAGAGCGCCAGCCACGACCATCACCCGACCCAGCGATGGGTCGCTTGACTTCCAGCTGGCACAGAGCGTCTCAACGGCTGCATTGGCAGCCGACCAGGTGAATGGACGGCCATCACTGGCATCGGTGCTGGACCAGACATCTCGGGCCAGCCAGGTCATGGCCGCTTCAATCACTGTTGGGCCCGGTGGTTGGCCATAGAGGGACCTCCAGTGTTCTTCGGCGGCAGCACTGGCCTCTCTGAGCTCGGCGAGGTCGACCGTTGAGACAAGCGGGTCGTTCTGAGGGGAATCGCGATGCTGCGGAGAGCGAAGCGTCGCTTTCAGCTGACTGGTGCGCTTGCTGACGAACCCCGGCAGGTCGATGCCTGAGGAGCCACCCCCCGAGGGAAGCCCAGGGGCTGAGGTTGGAGCGTCTTCACCCCCTTGCTGTTGGTTCCCCGTTGAGATCAGAACGAGACTGGTGACCTCATCGGGCCCAGTGGCGACCGCTGGTTCAGCATCGTCCTTGAGAGGATCGACCTCAGGATCCGATGCTGCATCCCCAGGGTCGAGCAGATCCTGGAGGAGCATTTCGAGCACCCGGCCCCGGGAACGTGCTCCGTATTCACCCTTGAGCTGGTCAATCAACGCGACCATGGGCTCTGACATCTCCACAGAGATGCGTTGACGTTTTGAGTCCTCGCCGCTCAAAAGTTCAATCCACCTTTGGGCAGGTTATCGACCCTGAAGCTGGAGCAACCACTGCTGCTGAGATCGAATCACATCGCCGTAACCGGGTCGGGCGACAGGCACCACAGCAGGAATCACAGGAGCCGGCCTCACAGATGCTGGCCTCGCAGCTGCAGGCTTCACAACAACAGGCTTGGCTTCAGGTGGAGGAGGAGCGGTCTTCGGCCCCACCATGCGGGATTTACTGTCCGCGATTTTGACCTGGGCGTCCCGCTGTTGTTGCTTGCGGCGATGAAGCATGGCCAGCTGCTGAACGGGAACCACACTGAGGAGATGGCCTGGGGTGGCATCAGCCGGATAAACCAAGCTCACCTTCACCGCCTTGCGCGTTCCAGGAACCAGGTTGAGATCAGCCAGGGCCAGGCTCTCCCCTGAGCGCATGCCCACGTGAACCTCTTGAAGGGTCCGGTCCTGACGAATCTGCAGCGATCCACGGAAGGCTGTGAACGTCTTCTTGCCAGACACAACCGGATGACTGAGCACCAGTTGATGGGGCCCTGCACCAGAAACATTGAGGGTCACGTCATAGCGAACCCCATAGGTGCCGACGTTGTTCAGAGCGGAATCAACCATCCGTGTGGTCAACGGATTGACCTGAACGTCGCTGGTGCCGAAGTGATGCCGCTTCGTGCTGGTCAGGGGAACGTGCAGTGGCCCCTGGTTGAGGTCATGGCTGATCTCAGCTTTGTAGGCATCGCCCAGGGCAACGCCGGCCACCCGGGAGAAAACACGACCCAGCTGGATCTCGCGAATTCGGTTGAGATAAATCCGCCCCGGTGCCAGTCGCCCCGACTGCAGCACCGCGAACAGATCGGCATCCTGTGCTGATTGCTCGGCGGCAACGACAGCCATCGTGAAAGGACCGTTGCTGCGTCCTCTCAGCAGCCCGTTGGCAATGCCACGGGCAGGGAGCACAGTGCGCACAACAACCCTCTGCCCTCCTGCCGGAATCACGACCTGTTCGGGTAATTTCCGGTCCAGTTCACCGCGCAGCAGTTGAACGGCGGTGGCATCGCCTGGCCCTGTGTTCCAAGGACGCTTCCCAAGGGGTTTGACCCCCATCAAGCGATTCGGGTGATAGGGCGCTTCAAAACTATTTTTGACGGAGCCTCGGTCAAAATTGAGCGTGATCGAGCTTGGTCCGGGATTCGTCGCGATCAGAGCCAGGGTCATCAAGCCTCTGGATCGACGCCCCCCCAACTTGGCTTGGTTTTGGGGGTAATACTTGTGATGCATATGAACGCCGAACTCACCGTTGAAGGTGTGGGCGGCATTGCGAAGCGGCTGGTTCGACTCCGCAGCGATGGCTGAGCCCGCAGCAGTGTTCACCAGGATTCCCGGCCCGGTGACGATTTCCGGTTGATTGGAATGAAGAACCGGAACGTTGTTGAAGGTGCCGTTGAGAGGTCGTGCCTTTTGACCTGCCATCAGGGCGACATACGCCTCAGCGTTGCGCTGAGGCACGCACTCAAAACCCGCAAGCGAGACGCAGGTCAAGACCAAGACTGGGATTTGCCTGAGACTCATGCGGCTTGCTGTTGTGGTGTTCGGAGCAACGTCGACACCACAATGTGGATGCTCTCAATTCACACCGTAGTTCCACCTTTTGAGACAGCCAACAGATTGATGAGTCACACCGTGCCTGAAAATCGGTCAACATGGGCTTAGCGTCGACGCTGAAATGCTTCCACCGTTCTGCTGCAGCCCCAGCACCGATCACACAAGTCTGCGTCGCCAGCATCAGGAACGGAAGTTGTCGATGCTGCGGTTCTGGCGTGATGGTGCTGAACGGCAGCTGTCGGCTCTTAATGCCGCCATCAAAACTCTTCAGGAACAGATGGATCGCGATGCTCAGGCGTCCGGCTGAGCGGCGTTCAACTGCTTCGCGATGGTGTTGAGGCCGCGTTTCACACGCCTCTGAACTGTCATCGCTGAAACCCCAAGCAGTCGCGCTGTCTGCCTCAGACTCATTCCATCAATGACGACCATCTGCAGGGCACATTGGTCGTCGTTTTCAAGTTTGCGGAAGAGCTTGTTAACCCTGCCCCAGGTCTCCGAGCGTTCGACCAGATCCATTGCTCGCGCCGTGTCGTCGAGAAGGTCGTCGTTGAATTCCACCCAGTGCTGTTTGCTGCGGTAGTGGTCAACCACGAGGGCATCGGCTGGGCTCAAAGCAGAGTCCTCCGAACTGCGCACCATCTGCATGGCCCGTTCTTCAACGGCCCTGGGGAGACGTATCAATCCGACTCTGTCGCGCATGAAGTGGAGAATGGCTCCCCGAATGTGCGGCTTGGCGAAGCTTGGAAAGGGAGCTCCTCGGTGGGCGTCGTAGCGGTTGTAGGCCTTGATCAGGCCAAGACATCCCACTTGCAGGAGATCGTCGCTTTCTAGGCCTGTCTGTTGGGCGTAATGACGGGCAATGGGCCGAACCAGATGCAGGTTGTCCTGAATTTGACGGTTCCGACGCTTGAGGCAGGTCTTGTCCAATGGATGGTTGTGAGTTGCATCTCCAGCCTTGGCAGAGAGAAGCAAGCCACAGCATCTGTGCCAACACTGAACTTTTCAGTCCAGCGTGTCGACAACAGCTTGAAGCAGGGCCTCCGGTCCAGAACGCTGAATCCACTGTCGATCGGAGGCATCAGTGCTCAACAAGGATCCGGCGAAGCCGAGGGCGTTAACACTGAAGCCGCGAATTCCCTCCCTTTTGCGGCGAACCATGGCCATCCACTGCCGTGTAATCAGCAGGTTGTAAGCCCCTCGCGGGCAGTCATCGGTGCTGGGGTGCCCCAGACCGAGGTCTTCAGCCAGAGCGAGATACAACGCTTGAAGCATTTCACCCGTCAGGGTTGAACTGATCGCTGCGACCCGTGCACTGCGCAACAGAGGATCCTGAGCAGACGTGGTTGTGCCAGCCACACAGCAACGGAACCAATCGTCCCGAGCACAGATCCGCTCCTCTTCTGACCGCGGTAACAACTGCAGATGTCGATGGGGCTGACTGGCGCCGGCATCAGGCCCGCTGTTGAAGAACCACAGCCCCGTCGTCGTGGCATCAATCCTGGCGAGGGAGCGCCAATCCTCCAAGGACAACCAACCGGTCTGGGGTTGCCAGTCCTGGGTGATGAGCAACATGTGGGAGGTCTGAACGGGATATTTGTTCAGGATTACGACGTGCGATTCACCGATCCGGTCAACCTCCAGACGTTGGTCCCAGGGAAGAAACGGATTCGGCTTTGGACCCGATGCTCGAAGGTGTTTTGGTGTGGCGCTGAGGAGATGGCGCAACTCAAAGCGACAGCCTCTTTCCCCGACCAGGTGGCTCAATGAGGTGTCGAGCGGAACAAGGGCTCCGGATTCGGTCGCTGCAACCGTGACCTCCATCGCTTTTCGAAGCAGTTCACTGGTCATGCCATGTCAACCGTGCCAGCGAGGCCCCTGCGTAGTACCTGCCGAGAATGGCATTGAAGGGGAGTCCCTGATGGGCAAGTTGCTGTGCCCCTGATTGACTCATGCTGGCGCCGAGATGGCCATGGGCTTCAGCACTCACCTGCGCATTTGACGCATAAAGGCTTTCCACAATGCCACCGCTGTAACTCAGGATGATCCCGCTGGTTTCCCGTGTTGCTGAACGACTGGCCGGGGTGGTGCTTTGCTCTCCTGCAAAAACCTGCCAACGGGTTGTGTCCCCCAGGTGATACGCCGTCGTTGCCGGTCGGGCGAGATGGGCCATCGCATAGGAGCGGGCTGCAACGGCTTGCGCCTTGAGGGCTTCCCCATGCCAACTGCTGGGCATTTCGGCGCCAACCACTGAGGCCACGTAGGTCTCCAGATCTAGCGAAACCACCGGGAGCCAATCACCTTGGCCTTTCACCAGTGATACATCGCCTTGATAATACTGCTGGTTGATCTGAACAGGTCCACCGGAGCAATGAATCTCATGCTGAGGTGAGGAAGCGATCCTCTTCATCAGCTCTTGGGCAGGGATCACATCGCCGTGCTGGTGGCGACAGCGCACCTTGGGTCCGGGTCGGAAGGCGGTGATAGGGCTCTGGCTGACCAAACCGACGCGGATCTCCAGGGGCACATGGTCAGCACCAGGCGGCACCTTTGGAACCACGCTCGAACCAACGGTTGAATCGTGATCGAGCAGATCAGCCAAGCTTGATCTGAGCTGATCAGGCCGCTGTGAGAGCGGCCGAGCCAACCAGCCGATCAAAGCCGCCATGAAAAGACTTCCGATCGCGGCCGGGAGCCAGAAATGACAGCGCATCGGCACCAGAACTGCTGTCAGAGCAACCAGCCGATGATGCCTGATTTCCGCTAGACGGTCTCCTCTTCGCAGCAAGTTCACATGGTCGAAGAAGCTCCGACCACTTGGGCTGGCTTGGCGCTGGTGGTTGGCCCCGGCGGCATCGGAGCGGCGGTGGCAGCAGAACTGAAGCGCACCTGCCCTGATCTGAAGGTGCTGACCGCTGGACGTCATGGACCTCCGGCTTCCTCACTGCAACTGGACCTCCAAAACGACAGTGATCTGGATGGTCTGAGCTCAAGCCTGCGAGCCCAGGGGCTCCCCTTGCGTTTGGTGTTCAACTGCAGCGGCCGTCTGCATGGTCCTGGGCTTCAACCGGAAAAACGTCTTCAACAGATCGATCGTTCTCAGTTGGAGCAGCAATTCGGCATCAACGCCATGGCACCGATCCTGCTGGCCAAGGCGATCGAGCCCTTGCTGCAGCGGGATCAACCCTTTCATTTCGCCAGCCTCAGTGCTCGCGTGGGAAGCATCGGCGACAATCGCACTGGGGGCTGGTACGGCTACAGGGCGGCCAAGGCGGCTCAGAACCAGCTGCTGCGCTGCCTGAGCATTGAATGGGCCCGCCGCTGGCCATTGGCCACCGTGAGCCTGTTGCATCCCGGAACGACCGACACAGCCCTGTCTCGTCCGTTCCAGAGCTTCGTGGCACCAGACAAACTTTTCACTCCAGAACGGGCTGCGCGTCAGTTGGTTGAGGTGTTGCTGCAACAGACCCCGGAACAATCAGGAGCCTTTCTCGCCTGGGACGGTCAATCGATCGATTGGTGAGCGTGCTGCTTCAGCTGCTCGAGGCTGACAACCGTTAGGGCTGTGTCTTCCGTGGCCTCCAGGCGCACCAGCGGTGCGACGCCATCGTCGTAGGCCTGTTTCCAGCGCGGTGCACAGACGCACCAGTGATCCCCTGGTTTCAAGCCCGGGAACTGAAACGCGGGCATCGGTGTGCTCAGGTCATTGCCCTGGGCCTTGCTGTAACTGAGAAATTGCTCGGTCATCACGCAGCAGATGCTGTGCTGGCCGAGATCCGATGGATCGGTTTGGCAGAGACCATTGCGATACCAACCCGTCATCGGTTGACAACTGCAACTCTTCAGTGGGTCGCCAAGAACGTTCCTGGCCGGCGGAAATTCGGGGCTGCTGCTGGACATCTGAGCGCTCGTTTGAGGGGGAGTCTGCCCAAGGACTGGCACATTTTGACTTCAGACGGTTGACGAACCCCTGGGGGAGCGGGTTAAAGGTCATTCAGTCATGTCCACTCGATGGATTGGGAGTTCACTGAAGACGCTGCTTTTCTGGCGCTCTGCGATGCGTTTCGCGAGAGCGGTGAAAGCTCGGCGATCGAGTTCCTTGCCAATGGAGAGGGAGCCTTTCATTTCCAGGACCTGGCCCAGAACGCCGCTGGTGAAGGCCTTGATCTGAGCGAGTCCAGTGCCCTGGAATCGTTCCAGCAAGAGGTGATCGACACGATGGAGAAGCTCTGCCAGGACTGAGCCCGGCAGAGGGTGCTTCTCCGTCAGCAGGAGATCATCCGTAGAAGAAAGCGATCTCCTTGTCCTTCAGACCGTCCCATCCGGCCTCAAGGAGCCTTTGATTGAGCGTTTCCTGGTCGAAATGCTTGGCTCCGGTCTTGACCACCCGGTTGCGCATCGATTTCAGAACACCACTGCGGGCGCGCTGACTTTCCAGATCCATCACCTGGTTGTAAAGGGCGAGCATCGCTTCAGGGATTGGACTTCCATCAAGATCCACACCAGCTTTGATGGCGGCATCAACACCATCCGGTCCGGCAATGGCCATGGTGAACACAAACAGGGCGCCTCAGGCTATGGGACGCCCCTCAGGGCTCAGGCGCTGAAGTAACGGGCCTGCGAGTGCAGCGCCACCAATGCTGTGGTGCTCTGCTCCGGTTCGAGCTGGTCGCTGGCGTCCATGCTCAAGCCGATCCGCTCAGCCCCGAGCCAGTCCAGCTGCTGCCTGGAGTCGGCCACATTCGGGCAGGCGGGGTAGCCGAAGGAGTACCGGCTGCCGCGGTACCGCTGCGCCAGCACATCCCGCAGGGGCATCCCAGCTGGATCTGCGAAACCGAGTTCCGAGCGAATCCGTGCGTGCACCCATTCGGCCATCGCTTCGGCCATCTGAACCGCCAGGCCATGGAAGTACAGGTAATCGCTGTAGCGATCGCCCTTGAACAGCTCCTGCGCCACCACAGAGGCCTTCTGGCCCATGGTCACGGCCTGCATCGGCAGCACGTCCGTTGGGCGTCCCTCAGCATCCAGATCGTTGAAGAAATCGGCAATGCTGTAGCGGTTGCCAGAGCGTTGACGGGGAAGCTCAAAACACCCGAGTTCCCGCGTGCCATCGGCATCAAACACCCGAAGGGTGTTGCCATCGCGTCCCGCAGGGAAGTAGCCGTACACAGCTCGGGGGGTCAACAGTGACTCGTTGATGCAGCGCTGCATCCACTCCTGCAACACCGGCTCTGCCTTCTCCTGAAGCATCGCCTCGTAGTCGTCCCGACTCTGCTCCTTGGTTTTGCGGAGCATCCACTGGCCAGCGAAGAGGGCATTGCGATCGAGGTAGTGGAAGACCTCGGCAATGTCGATGTCGGCCTCAGTGATCACCTCAGAGCCGAGGAAGGGCGGCACCGGTGCGGTTTCAGCGGGGACGGCGTCGGATCGATCTGAGCTCACCGGCGGCAGATCCGCAGCCGGAGCATCCGATGCGGAGCTGGATGTCTCCTCAGCGTTCTCGGAGGTTGGCGACTCTTCATCCAGGCCAACCCCCTGGGGAGCATCAGCCAGAAAGCCCTTGGTATTGGTCCAGTTGTCGCTGCGCTTCGCATCCATCAAAGCGTCCATGAAGCGCAGATCAGCGAAGGCATCACGGCCGTAGATCACCTTGCCTTCGTAAACCTCACGGCAATCCTTCTGAACGAAGCGTGGGGTCAGTGCCGCACCGCCGAGGATCACAGGAACATCAATGCCCGCATCGTTGAAGGCCTGGAGGTTGTCCTTCATGAAGGCCGTGGACTTCACCAGCAGACCGCTCATCGCGATGCAATCGGCTTGATGTTCACGTTGGGCCTCAACGATGGCTTCACAGCTCTGCTTGATGCCCAGATTGATCACCTCATAACCGTTGTTGGTGAGGATGATGTCCACCAGGTTCTTGCCGATGTCGTGGACATCGCCCTTCACCGTGGCGATCAGGAACTTGCCCTTGCTTGTGCTCTCGCCCTCGCTTTTCTCCATATGCGGCTCAAGGTGAGCCACGGCGGATTTCATCGTCTCGGCGCTTTGCAGCACGAAGGGGAGCTGCATCTGGCCACTGCCGAACAATTCACCCACCACCTTCATGCCATCCAGAAGGAAGGTGTTGATGATCTGCAGAGGGGGGTAGGTCTGCAACGCCTCATCCAGGGAGGGCTCCAGGCCGATGCGCTCACCATCAATGATGTGCTGCTTGAGCCGTTCCTCAATCGGCAGATCCGCCAGCGAGGGGCCTGACGCACGGGCTTCCTTGGTGCTCACTCCCTCAAACAGCTTGGTGAGTTCGGTGAGCGGGTCGTAGACGCAGATGCCGTCCTCGAAACGGCGGTTGTCATTGATCAGATCACGACACACCTTCTGGTGGTCGTCGCTGATCTTGATCAGCGGGAGGATCTTGGCGGGGCTGACGATGGCTGAATCCATGCCGGCTTCACAGCAGTCGTGAAGGAAAACCGAATTGAGGGTGATCCGGGCCGCCGGTGACAGGCCGAAACTCACATTGCTGACCCCGAGCACCACGTGCACTCCGGGGAGGTTCTCCCTGATCATCCGGATGGCATCCACGGTGGCGCGACCATTCAGCCGGTCTTCCTCAATGCCAGTGGAGATGGGAAGGGCCAGGGGGTCGTAGAAGATCTCATGGGCGGGGATGCCGAACTCGAGGGCATCGCGATAGGCCCGCTGGGCGATGGCGAACTTCTTCTCGGCTGTTCTGGCCATCCCGTCTTCATCGATCGTGCCGACCACCACAGCGGCGCCGTAGCGGCGGGCCAGCTCCAGAACCTTGAAGAAGCGCTCGTCACCGTCTTCGTAGTTGGTGGAGTTGAGAATGCATTTGCCCCCAGCCACCTTCAGGCCCGCCTCCATCTTCTGCCACTCGGTGGAATCGAGCATCAGGGGCAGGTTGACGTTGGTGACCAGACGGCTCACCAGCTCGTGCATATCCCGTTCGCCATCGCGACCGACGTAGTCGACGTTCACGTCGAGCACGTGGGCGTTTTCCTTCACCTGGCCGCGGGCCACCGACACCAGCCCGTCCCAGTCTTCCTCCGCCAGCAGTTCGCGCACCTTGCGACTGCCACTGGCATTGAGCCGCTCACCAATGATCAGGAAAGAATTGTCCTGGTGGTAGGGCGTGACGCCATAGATCGATGAGGCTGCGGGCTCGTAATTGAGGCTGGGGCGCACATCCTCCGCGCTGGCACGATCCCAGCGGGAGGGGCGTTCAGCCGGCTTGAGCTCCTGCGCCAGTTCCGCAAGGCTGCCGATGTGAGCAGGAGTGGTGCCGCAGCATCCACCGATCACCTGCACGCCGAGGTCTTCAACGAAGTGCATCAGCTGCATCTTCAGCTCCACCGGGGTGAGGCGGTAATGGGCCACCCCGCCAACGTTTTCCGGCAGTCCGGCGTTGGGAATGCAGCTGACGGTGAAGGGGGAATGCTCAGAGAGGTAGCGAATGTGCTCCTTCATCTGCTCCGGACCGGTGGCGCAGTTCAGGCCGAGGATGTCGATCGGGAATGGCTCAAGGATCGACACCACAGCGGCGATGTCCGTTCCGACGAGCATGGTGCCCGTGGTTTCCATCGTGACGGAGACCATCAGGGCCCGCCGCTCACCGGTGGCGGCAAAGGCCTCTTCGATGCCCTGGAGTGCTGCCTTGATCTGCAACACGTCCTGACAGGTTTCGACGATGAACAGGTCGACGTTGCCGGCGATCAGTCCCTCAGCCTGCTCGCGGAACGAATCCCGCATCGTGTCGAAATCGATGTGGCCAAGGGTGGGCAGCTTGGTGGTGGGCCCCATGGAGCCCGCCACGAAACGTGGCTTCTCAGGGGTGCTGAATTCATCAGCCATTTCCCGGGCCAGCTCGGCTGCCCGCTTGTTCAGCTCAAAGGCCTTGTCTTCCAGGCCGTATTCCGCCAGCACAATCGATGCAGCGCCGAAGGTATCGGTTTCGATGACATCGCAGCCCACCTCGAGGAACTGGCGATGCACTGCCTTGACTGCATCCGGCTTGGTGACCGCCAGGTTCTCGTTGCAACCCTCCAGGTCAGGACCACCGAAATCATCCGCCGTAAGCCCAAGCCCCTGAAGGCTGGTGCCAGTGGCACCGTCGAACACGAGCACAGGACGCTGTGGCCCATGCAGGTACTCGAGGAATGCAGAGGTGGTGGCTTGCCGATCTGCCTGCGTCACCACCATCGATGCAACCTCTTAGAAGCACCGATCTTAAGAAAAGCTCAGGGCGAACTTCAGGCGGTTGATTTAGGAGATCGGAATACGAGTCACCCAGTGCTCATAGGCGGGATCCCGTCCTTCGGTGATCGCCACGAGCTTGGCCTTCAGGGCATCCATCACAGGACGCTTGGCGTTCAGCACCGTTGATTCGATCTGACGGATCGGCGTCACCTTGGCGGCCGTGCCGGACAGGAACACTTCGTCGGCGATGAACAACTCGGTTTTGTCCACCGGACGTTCAATCACAGGGATGTCCATCGCTTTGGCCAGCTCAATCACGCTGGCGCGGGTGATGCCCTCAAGGATGTCCTGATCAACTCCAGGCGTGATCAGCTGGCCATCACGCACCAGAAACAGGTTCATGCCGCTGGCTTCACTGATCTTGCCGCGACTGTTCAACAGCAAGGCTTCGTCGAAACCGCTCTGCACGGCTTCCGTCTTGGCCAGGGAACTGGTGATGTAGGCGCCGGAGATCTTGCCGCGTAGCGGCAGGGATCGGTCCTCCTGGCGGGTCCAGCTGCTGATCCTGCAGCTCACCCCTTCCGGAGACAGGTAATCCCCCAGAGGGAGTCCGTAAATCAGGAAGTCGGTCTCGATGTTGTGCAGGCGCGGGGCGATGCCCAGATCGCTGGTGTACACAAAGGGCCGCAGATAGATCGGCTGATCAGGCTTGTTGGCCTGAAGCATTGCCGTGAGAGCCGAAAGGATCGTCTCCTCACTCAGATCCGTGAGCAGCAATCTGGCGCTCTGGCTGAGACGCCGGGCGTGCCGATCAGCACGGAACAGCAGCATGGTGTTGCTGTTCTGGGGATCGGGAATGGCGCGCATGCCGCCGAAGGCACCGGTGCCGTAGTGCAGGGCATGGGTGGCAATGGAGATCCTGGCCTCCTCGAAGGGGACGCACTGGCCCTGGAACCAGGCATAGGACAGGAACTGATGCATCACCGTGATGGATCCGATCGCTGAATCTTCTCACCACCGCGCACCGCAACACGGAGAATGGGGTCATGCATCGCCTTGCCACCTGTCCGGGTCTGGACCCACCGGAAGATGTGGTGCTCGTGGAGCAGCCGGGCGCGGATGTGCTGTTCCTCACCAGTGCAGGCACTGACATCAGCTGCCTGGACGCAAGCCTGCCGAGCAACCCGGCCTGGAACGAGCGGATTCGGGCATTGCCCCTGAGCTGCCTGGACCACCCAGCGCAGCTGGACCATTACCTCAACACCACCGCCCAGGCGGCGCACTTGATCGTTGTGCGCCTGCTCGGCAGCCGTGGGCACTGGAGCTACGGCCTGGAGCAACTGCAGCGCTGGTGCAGCGAAGCGAAGCAGCGACAACTGATCGTCCTTGCCGGAACGGCTGATCAGAACAACGAGCTGCATGGGTTGGGCTCCTGCAGCGCTGAACTGGCCGATCAGCTGTCGGCACTGTTGCGGGAAGGGGGCATCGACAACATGGGGCGGTTCCTTGGAGCTCTCGAGGCTCTGCTGGAGGGCACCCCCCCATCACCCGACAACGTTGCGGTGGTGCCTTGCCCCGATCCGATGCCCTGGGATTGGCGCGACGAAGCCGGGGCTGCGGTGGGCGTTGTTCTCTATCGGGCTCAGTTTCAAGCTGGAGACCTTGCCCTGGCGGATGCCCTCACGGCCGCACTTCGGAAGGAGGCACTGCGGCCTTGTCTGCTCTGGGTCAGCAGCCTGAGAAACCCGGCGGTGCAGGCCGGCGTCCACGACCTGTTGAATCAGCAAAACGCTCAGCTGGTGATTGCGGGCACGTCCTTTGCCTCGGTGCAGACCGAACAGGCCGGCCTTGGCAGCCCTCTCTGGGATCGTCTCGATCGACCGGTGTTGCAGCTGCTCAGCAGCAGCCGCAGCCGGGCCCAGTGGCTGGAGAGCAGCCAGGGGCTGAATCCGATGGATCTGTCGTTGCAGGTGGTGATGCCGGAGCTGGATGCTCGAATCACCACGCGGCCCTGCGGTTTTCGTGACCATCTGCAGACCACCGGCCCCCTGGCCACGGCCATTCCCTGCCTGCAGCCGGATTCATCTGGACTCGCGTGGCTGGCCGAGCACAGCCGTCGCTGGGTGGAGCTGCGACAGACCCCCTGTGCCCAAAGGCGCATCGCGATGGTGCTGGCCAACTATCCCGTTCGCGACGGTCGTGTGGCCAATGGTGTGGGCCTTGATACGCCAGACAGCACGGCGCGGATGCTCCGCTGGCTGGCTGACGTCGGCCATGACCTCGGTTCGGGAGCCTTGCCGGATTCAGGCGATGACCTGATGCAACAGCTGTTGGCCGGCCGCACCAATGCACCGGACGGACAGCACCGCCCAGCGCTGGATCATCTGCCCCTCACCACTTATCAGAAGTGGTGGGCCGGCGTTCCGGAATCGGCTCGACGCTTGATCGAATCCCGTTGGGGACCTCCAGAAGCCGCCTGCGATCTGGATCCAAACAGGGGGTTTGCCATTCATGGCCTGCGCTTCGGCCATGTGGTGGTGCTGATCCAGCCGGATCGCGGCTATGACGCCGATCAGATCGCCGATCTCCACTCACCGGATCTGCCGCCACCGCACCGGTATCTGGCTCAGTACCTCTGGCTGCGCTGCGTGCATCAGACCCAGGTAATGCTGCATGTGGGCAAGCACGGCAGTGCGGAATGGCTGCCGGGCAAGTCGGTGGGGTTGAGCGATGCCTGCGGCCCCGAGCTGGCCCTTGGACCGATCCCTCACCTCTACCCCTTCATCGTCAACGATCCCGGCGAAGGATCTCAGGCCAAGCGACGGGGTCATGCCGTGGTGCTGGACCACCTCACACCGCCCTTGGGGCGTGCTGGATTGCACGGACCACTGCAACGGTTGGAGGGCCTGCTGGATGAACTGGTGGAGGTGAGGCAGCTGGGCGGCCAGCGGGCCCGGGTGCTGGAACAGGCAGTTCATTCCAGCCTGCTGTCCCTCAACTGGCCCGGAATCCCCAGCCAAGCGGAGATTCGCCGCCAACCGGAGCTGCTGGAGACCTGCCTGGATCAGGCCGAGACCTATCTCTGCGAGCTCAAGGAATCGCAGATCCGCACCGGCTTGCATCGGTTTGGAGTGGCGCCATCGACAGAAGCCGCCGATGAGCTGCTGGTCGCCCTGGCCCGTCCCCCCCGGCAGGGGCAGCCCGGCTTGCTGCAGGCCATGGCCCTGCAGGCAGAACTGGGCTTTGACCCCTGGCAGCAGGACGAAGGCGACAAGCTCTCGGAGGCGGATCAGACCCGCCTGAGGCTGCTGGGTGGCGCGAACTGCCGACGGGTGGGGGATGGTTGCGCCTGGCTGGAACAGCAGGCCCAGTTGTTGATCCGATGGCTCATCCATGGGGACCAGGGCGACGGACTGGCGGAACCGTTCCGGACCTGGAGCCGAACGGATCCCTGCTTGCAGAACCTGCACGACGACCTCTGGCCCCGCTTGAATGGTTGTGCCTCAGCTGAAAAAGAGGCCTTCCTGCGGGGCATTCAGGGGCAGCGCATCGCGGCGGGTCCCTCAGGAGCACCGAGTCGTGGTCGCCCCGATGTGTTGCCCACCGGCCGCAATTTTTATTCCGTCGATCTGCGGGGACTGCCCACGGAAGCCGCCTGGGACCTGGGGCGACGCTCGGCGGAGCAGTTGCTGGATCTCCATCTGCTGGAGCAGGGGGAACCGCTGCGCCATCTGGCGTTATCAGTCTGGGGAACAGCAACGATGCGCAATGGCGGAGAAGACATTGCTCAGCTGCTGGCCCTGATCGGTGTTCGACCGGTCTGGGACGGCCCCACCCGAAGGATGGTGGACCTGGAGGTGATTCCAGCCCGTTTGCTGGGTCGTCCGCGGGTGGATGTGGTGCTGCGCATCTCCGGGCTGTTTCGCGACGCCTTCCCCCAGTTGGTGGGCTGGGTGCATCAGGCCCAGTCGATGGTGGCGGCCCTTGATGAACCGGATGAACTGAATCCCCTGGCTGAGCTCACCCGTCAAGGCGGGCCCCAGGGCCGCATTTATGGGTCCGCCCCTGGTGCCTACGGAGCCGGTCTGCAAGCCCTGATCGACAGTGGCGCCTGGGACTCCCGAGCAGACCTGGGCCAGGCCTTTCTCAGTTGGAGCCAATGGTCGTATGACGGTGCCGCTGCCCCCAGCCTTGATCGATCCGGGCTAGAGCAGGCCCTGGGCAGGGTGCAGGTGGTGCTCCACAACCAGGACAACCGCGAGCACGATCTGCTCGATTCCGACGACTATTACCAGTTCCAGGGGGGCCTCAGTGCCGCGGTGGAAGAGGTGTCAGGAGCACGGCCACAGCTGTGGTTCGGAGACCATTCCCGCCCCGAACGACCTCGCCTGCACCGGCTTGAAAAGGAACTGGACAAGGTGATGCGCAGCCGGATGCTTAACCCCCGCTGGATCGAGGGAATGATGCAGCACGGCTACAAGGGTGCCTTCGAGATGGGGGCCAGCCTTGACTACCTCTTTGCCTACGACGCCTCCACCGATCGCGTACCCGATTGGTGTTACGGCGCGCTGTGTGAGCAGTGGCTCAGCCAGACGAAAATTCTCGACTTCCTCAAGGGGAGCAACCCCTGGGTGCTGAGGGACATGGCCGAACGGCTGCTGGAGGCCTCGAATCGAGGCCTTTGGACGTCAGCAACAAAAGACCAGCTGCTTCACCTGCAACAGCTGGTGATCAGCAGCGAAGCCCAGATTGAACGGGGAAGCCCTATTTGTTGAGGTCGCGAACCATCTGACGGAACGGATCGATCGATCCAGGCTTGGAGGACGGTGCAGCGGAACCCGCCTTGGCCACCGGTTCCTCCTTGGGATTCAGCTCTTCCTTACGGCCGAGGGGAGCAGCACCGGCAGGAGCAGGGGTGTTCACACCCGTGATGGCTGTGCCCTTGAGGCGCTTGCTCATCTCCTCGGTGCTCACCTGCTCAGCGAAGGTTTTCTTCACTGGGGTGGGAATGCCCGCGTTGAGACTGACTGATTCCTCCTTCTTGACGACGCCACCGAGGCCTTCGCTGCGCTTCTCGAGCTTCTCGGTTTCGGCAGCCACCTCCATGATCTGCTCCTTGGTGCCGGGACTGTCGACGGTGCCGGGGAAGGTGCGGCGAATCGTCTTCGACTCACGCATGTAGTTCACATCCCCGAGGGAGGAGGAAGCGTCGGCATCAAGGAAGAACTCGGCCGGCTTCTCCTTTGCCGGCTTGCGCGGCTGAATCGTGGAGTCGGAATCTGCGGAATCCTTTTTCAGCAGACGATCCAAGAAGCCCATGTCGACCGGAACTGAGATGGAATGAACTTAGCGGCCGCAAAGGTCAATTCCATGGGTATCGGTGCCACACGTACGCAAAAGGCCAAGGTTGCTCAGCTGACGATCGATGGCCTCGCAGATCAACGGGCTGGCGGACCAGGTTGGTTGCATCTCGTAGTCGTACCAGGCCTCACCACCATCGAAACCAAGCCGGGCCGCCTCATCGATCAGCACGTCATGGCCCAGGCGGTAACGGGCGGGATGGGCCAACACTGCCAATCCACCGGCTTCATGGATGGCTTTCACCACCGCCTCAGCCCTTAGCGGTTCACCGACGACGGCATCACCACGGTTGTAGGGCTGGAGCGCAGGGTGGTTGAGCTCGAAGCCAAGGGCGAGCACATGAACGAGGCACCCCTTCAGCAGTGCACTGATTTCCATGCCGCTCCACACCGTGGGGACCTCAACACCACTGGCTCGCTGCTGATCCAGCCATGCCTGGATCTCCCGATGGGCATGGCTGCTGTGGTGATCCGTCACCGCCAGGTGCTTGAGCCCCCGCTCGGTGGCCTGCTGGATGAGCTCGAGCGGTTCGAGGCTGCCGTCACTGCAGATGGTGTGGCAGTGGAAGTTGTGCGTGGTGGGACAACTCGACGGTCCCACCTGTTCGAGCACGGCTTTGAGGGGGTGGGTCATCTCAACCCTCATCTCAGGCTTTGGCGGAGGCTTCGGCCCGCAGGCGACGCCAACGGGCATAGAACTGAATCGACGCTGCCATGAACACCACCAGGGCGACGATGAACCAGGTCGCTGCGCTGGTGGGGAACTGTGTTTTGAACACCACCAGCATCACCACGATCACCAGCAGCAGCGTGGGCAGCTCATTCAGGGCGCGCAGCTGTTTACCCGACCAGGCACAGGTGCCGGCATGGAGTTGGCCCATCAGTCGGTAACAAAACACGTGATAAGCCAGCAGGGCCGCCACAAAACCGAGCTTGGCGTGCATCCAGCCCTGCTGAAGCCAGGAGGGCTGGGCCAGCAGCAACCCGATGGCCATCGATACCGCCACAGCCATTCCCGGCGTGGTGATGATGTTGGCGAGCCGTTTCTCCATCAAGGTGTACTGATCGCGGAACGGCTGCTGCAGTTCCGGCGCCAGTTCCTCCGTTTCAACGTGATAGATGAACAGGCGCACCAGATAGAAGAGGCCCGCAAACCACACCACGACCCCAACGATGTGCAGGGTCTTGAACCAGAGGTAGGCCTCGGGCGAAAACGTCATCAACACAACTGATCTGGGGCGACCTTACGCAGGGTTCAGGTGAGCGCGTCAAGAAAATCGCTAGCTCGACGCTGATGAGCCAACAGAACGTCGGGAGCCATGCGATCCAGGTTGCGGGCCATCATCGCCAGCCGGTATTGGCGCCGGAAGAAATCCTGATGGCGATGGATGAACGTCCAGAACAGGCCATCCCATGTGTCACACCACTCACCTTTGCCGTAATCCGACATCTTGCGCACGTAGTTCGAGCCGGAGAGATAGGGCTTGGTGGTGAAGATGCCACCATCAGCGAACTGACTCATGCCATAGACATTGGGAACCATCACCCAGTCGTAGGCATCCACAAACAGCTCCATGAACCAGGAGTAGATCCGGGTTGGATGGAATCCGCAGAGGAGCATCACATTCCCTAGGAGCATCAGGCGTTCGATGTGATGGCAATAGCCGGTCTCCAGGGCATGGCGGATAGCGTCATCAATCGGGGGCAGACCCGTGGATGCGGTGTAGAACGCGGAGGGAATTGGCCGGTCGTTGAAGCCCCAGAAATTGCCGTTGCGCATCTCCACCCCGTGGCGCCGGTACATCGCCGCCATGAACTCCCGCCAACCGACGATCTGACGCAGAAATCCCTCCAATGAATTGAGGGGGAGGTCACCGGCTTCAGCCCGCTCCAGCGTTCGATCCAGCACCTGCTGCGGCGTGAGCAGACCGATGTTGAGCATCGGCGTGAGCACGCTGTGCCACATCACCTGATGCTGGGTGCTGATCGCATCCTCATAAGCCCCGAACTGGCGCAGGCGTTGTTCGAGGAATTGATCCAGCCAACGGGCTGCATCGCCATGGGTGACGGGGTAATGGAACCCGTCCCAGCTGCCGATGCCGGTCACCCCCTCCCCGATGAGCTGCTGCCGGGCCGTTTCAACGATGGCGTTCGCTGCGCTGGAGCGTTCGGCCGGGGGCTCTGGAACCAGGATTCCCTTGGGGAGCTTCTTGCGGTTGTCGGCATCAAAACTCCAGCGGCCACCGACAGGACCACCATCAGGATCGATCAGCAGATCCAGCCGCTTGCGCTGCATCTCGTAGAAGCGACCCATCAGGGGCTTCTTGCCAGAGGCGAAATGGTCCTCAATGACGGCCTCTGGGGTGAGCAGCATCGGGGTGGCGACGATCTCCAGACCGCAGCCGTGACGGGAGGCGAAGGCGGAGATCCGTTGGCTCAGAACATCGTCCACCGGATCCGCCAGATGAAAGGACCGATAGCCCTGATCGAGCAGATCTCCGAGGATCTCAGCGGTGCTGGCCGCCTGCCCCTGCAGCACCCGCAACACGGTGAAGCCCTTGGCCTGAAGCATCTCGGCATAGGCATTCATCGAGGCCCGATGCAGGAGCAGGCGCTGCCGATGCACCTGGATGGGCCAGCGGGGATCAGTGCCGAACAGCAGCGGATCTTCGATCAGGGCCACGGCCCGTCCCGCCCGAAGCGCGGGATGGTGCTCAAACAGCTGATGGGGAAAAACGAGGCTGAGATCCACCGTCAGCTGTCCTCCCCAGCAAGACGGCAGGCGCGTCGACCCAGGGCGGTGGCATAGGCGCGATCCACGGGTCCGGCCATGGGGCTCAACTGACCAGCCCGGCAATTCATCACCACTTTTTCGCGATGGCCCTGCTGATCGTTGAGCCGCAGCACCAGCTGCCAGTGGTTCTTGGCGCTGCGGGTGATGCCGTCGGCACATACAGGCCCCGTGCACAGCCCGGGAGACGCCCAGACCGGAGTGGCAAGAAGAAACACTCCTGCCAGAGCCATGCAGAGATGACGGATCATGCGGAGAGTTCCTGAGGCTGCTCTTCTAAAGCAGCCCTGGCATCAGCGTCGGCTCCGTCGTCGGAAGGATGGAAGAAATCGTGGATGTCGCGGGCCAGAGCCGGGCCGACGCCAGGGGCCTTGGACAGGGTCTCAACCGATGCCAGCTGGATGGCATCAATCGAATGGAAGTGGGCCAAGAGATCCTTGACCCGTTTGGGCCCAACCCCAGGGATGTCCGAGAGACGTGAACGCTTCATCCGCTCACCACGCTGTTGGCGATGGAAGCTGACAGCGAAACGGTGGGCTTCGTCGCGAAGGCGGCGAAGGAGCACAACTCCGAGCTGATCCGGTTCACTCTCCAGCGGCTGGCTTTCGCCAGGGAGAAACACCTCCTCGCGCTGCTTGGCGAGGGAGCAGACGTTGAGATCCTCGTGCAGATCAAGCTCGCGCAGGGCCTCCATCACGGCAGACAGCTGGCCCTTGCCGCCGTCGATCATCACCACATCGGGCCAGTCGTTGAGTCCGTCGGTCTGCAGAGCGCTGCCACCTTTGTGACGCAGGGCACCCACATCCACCCCTTCCGCCTTGGCCCGGGCCCAGCGCCGAAAACGACGGCGCATGATTTCCGCCATGGCCATGAAGTCGTCGCTGTGGCCAGCGCGGATGCTGCTGCTGCGGATCTTGTACTTGCGGTAGTGCTGCTTGGCGGGCAGCCCGTCGATAAACACCACCTGGGAGGCCACGGCATCGCTGCCCTGGATGTGACTGATGTCGTAGCCCTCGATCCGCCGCGGCGGGATGGGCAACTCCAGCAGTTGCGCCAGATCCTCCGTGGCCAAGGACTGCTTCTCCTGACCTTGCTTGGCGCGGAGCAACTCAAACTCCGCGTTGCGCTGCACCAGTTCGATTAGATCGGCTTTCTGCTGGCGCTGCGGGCAGTGGATCTGCACCCGACGCTCGCGCTGTTCCGAGAGCCAATCCTCCATCAGTTTCTGCTGGGGCAGAGCGTGCTGCACCAACAACTCGGGGGGCACCTCAACGGAATCCACCTGGCTGTAGTGCTCTTCAATCACCCGTTGCAGGATCAGTCCAGGTTCCAGACCTGAGGCGTCAGCGGTGTAGCCAAGACGTCCCACCAACTTCCCGGCGCGCATCTGAAACAGCTGCACGGCCGCCAAACGTTCATCGAAGGCAAGGGCCAGCACATCGCGACTTACCGAGGAATCCGGCAGGCTCATTTTCTGATCAGCGGTGAGCTGATCCAGCCCCTGAAGTTGATCCCGGACCCGGGCCGCCGACTCGTAGTCCATTCGCTCGGCATACCGCTCCATCTGCTCCTGAAGCAGCTGCTGCAGTTCATCGCTGCGGCCCTGGAACACCATCGCCACCTTGCGCAGGGTGCGGTGATAGTCCTCCGAGCTGATTTTTTCCTGGCAGACCCCCGGACAGCGCCCGATGCTGTAGTTGAGGCAGGTGCGATCGGGGTACATCGGCCGGGGGCGTTGCCGCAGCGGGAACACCCGCTTCACCAGGAACAGGGTGCGGCGCAGCAGACCCACATCGACATAGGGCCCGTAAAAGCGATCCAGGGGGCTGCGGAAGCGACGGCGACGGGTGATGAAAATCCGCGGGTAGGCCTCACTCCAGGTGATGCAGAGGTAGGGATATTTCTTGTCGTCCTTCAGCAGCACGTTGAAGTGCGGCTGATGGTTCTTGATCAGGTTCGACTCGAGAACGAGGGCCTCCGCCTCGCTGTCGGTGACGATGAACTCAATCTCACAGACCTGGCGTGTCATCAGCCGGATCCGTGGCGATAGATCATGCCGACTGCGGAAATAGCTGCGCACGCGGCTGCGCAACGCCTTCGACTTGCCGACGTAGAGGATCCGGTCGTCGCCGTCCCGCATCAGATAGCAACCCGGCTCAGCGGGGATCTCTTTGAGGCGGCGTTCAAGACGCTCGGGCTGCGTCAGCAGCGGTGCACCGGAGGCGGCATCCACCAGCTCAGCTCAGCCGCCGTAATTCCAGCCGGTGCTGGCCAGGTTCAGGGCCTCGCCATCGGCGATCAGGCGCGCCGTTTTCACTTCGCCCACAAAAACGGTGTGGTCACCATGCTTGATCGATCCCACGAGTTCGCACTCCACACCACCGACGGCATCGGTGAGCAGGGGAAGACCAAGTTCGCCCTCCTCGAAGGGGGCCGCTTCAAAGCGACCACCGAGCGCCTTCTGGGGCTTGAAGAACACGGCTGCCAGATCTTTCTGATCGGCCCGCAGCACGTTGAGCGAGAACTTGCCGGTGGCCTCGATGATGGCGTGACTGCTGCTGTCAGCCCGAACACCCATCACCACCAAGGGCGGTTCGAACGATCCCTGGGTCACCCAGCTGGCCGTGAATCCGTTGACCTCATCACCGTTGCGCACGCCGCAGATGAAAAGCCCATGGGGGATCTTGCGAAGCAGGACCTTCTTGGCGTCGGCGTCGAGGCTCATGGCACGGATGCGTTGGTTGAAATCTAAACAGCGATCCACTGCATAGGATCCGCCCATCGCTGATTCCCGATGCGGGCGCTCTACCCCGGCAGTTTCGACCCTCTCACCAATGGTCATATGGACCTGATCGAGCGGGCGGTGAGCCTGTTTGGTGAGGTGGTTGTCGCGGTGCTCAGCAATCCGAGCAAACGGCCCGCGTTCAGTGTCGAAGAGCGGATCGAACAGATCCGCACGGCGACACGCCACCTCTCCGGCGTTGAGGTGATCAGTTTCGATGGCCTCACCGTGAACTGTGCCGTCACCCATCGCGCCGACCTGATCCTGAGGGGCCTGCGAGCAATGAGTGACTTCGAATACGAACTGCAGATCGCCCACACCAACCGCTCCTTGGCAGACGATCTGGAAACGGTGTTCATGGCCACCACAGCCCGCCACAGCTTCCTCAGCAGCTCGGTGGTGAAGGAAGTGGCCCGCTTCGGTGGATCGATCGACCACATGGTTCCACCAGAGGTGGCGAAGGACCTCAACAGGCTCTTTAATTCAACTTTCCATGCCAGCTGAGATGAACGACGTCCGGTTCTCCGTTCTCGATCAACTCGATCAGCTGGAGGAAGTTGTGCTGGAGGGCAGTCGACTGCCCTTCACCGGCGGACGTCTGGTCAACGAAACGGATGCCGTCGAGCTGCTGGATGCCGTTCGCGATGAATTGCCGAAGGAGCTGGAGCGGGCCGCCAAACTGCTGGATCGCCGGGACGAGTTCATCAACACCGCCCGCAGGAACGCCGAGGAGATCGTTGAACAGGCCCAGCGTCAGCGCGAGCAGCTGGTGAACAACGCTGCCATCCGCCAGGAAGCGGAACGGCAGGTGAATGAGATGCGTGAGCAAGCCCGCCAGCAGTGTGAGCAGTTGCTCCAGAAAACGCGCGAGCAGGGGGCGAAGTTGGAGCAGGAGATGCAAAGCAAGCTGGCGCAGTTGGAACAGCAGTTCGCCTCACGCCGCCAGCAGCTGGAGCAGGAAGCACTGGAGCGTCGCCAGCAGCTGGATCAAGAAGCGATTGAGCTGAAGCGTCAACACGCTGAGCGACTCGACGCCAGCCGCCAACAGGCCCAGCAGCAAATCCAACAGATCGAGGCCAACGCAGCGGAACTCAAGCGCCATCACGCTGAGCAGCACGAAGCCAACCGACAGCAGGCGCTGCAGGATCTGGAGACGATTCGCCGTGAAGCCCTGCGTTTGCAGAAGGAAGGCCGCGATGAGGCCGAGCGAATTCACAACGACGCGCTGCAGTTCCGCCAGCAGACCCAACAGCAGTGTGAGTCGCTAATTCAACGCAGCCGCCAGGAAGCAGCCGGCGTTCAGGACGGGGCCAACCGTTACGCCGAGCAGACCCTGGGAGAGCTGGAGGTTCGCCTCAAGGAAATGGCCCAGGTGGTGATGGCCGGCCGTCAGGAGCTCTCCAAGATTCAGACGATCCGCTCTGCGGCCCCGGGCGCCAACGCTGGCGACGACAGCAAAACCGTTCCGTTCAGTCGGGCTCAGCGGGCAGCGTCACGGCTGCGGTCCATGCGGGGCAACGGCTGATCCTCTGGCTGGCCAGCAGGATCTGGCCCATCACGGAGTTGGGTGCATAGGACCCGTTGGCAATCATGCTCACGTAACGCGGTCCATCGGTGGTTTCAAGAATGCCGGAGATCGAACGAACTCCGCTGAGGGTGCCGGTCTTACCCCAGAAGCGACCCACAAGTGGTGTGCCCCAGAAGTAGTTGCGCAGCGTTCCCCTCTGGCCTGCAATCGCCATCGAGGCCTGGTAGTAGGCCGCCAGGGGGTGTTGCGCCATGCGCCACAGCAGCACAGACAGGGAACGGCTGGTGAGACGGTTGCCCCGTGAGAGTCCGCTGCCATCCCGCAACCGAAGTCCCGTCATCGGGATGCCCTGGGCTTGCAACCAGCGGGTGGTGGCGATGGACGCACGGTTCACATCCCAGACGTCCGCCGCCTCACGCATCAGCACCTCAGCGGTGAAATTGTGGCTCTCCGTGTTGGCCAGGCTGAGCAGGGCGTGCATCGGCGCGGAATCCTCGCTGTGCAGGACAACACTCGCTCGCCAGTTGCGCGCAAGGGCCGCCTCTCGGGTCCGCTGATCAACCATCTGCAGGCGAATCTGTCCCCCTTGCTGCTGCACGGTGGAGTTGAGGATCCGCTGCAGCCGTGCCGCTGGATCCATCACCGCCATGTGCAGGGCATTGCTGGTGAGAGCAAGGCGGGTGATCGGTGCGCCGTAGGCGTAGGAGCGATCCGCAGGATCCCAATCGGCAGGCCACCAGAGTTGACGCGGTTCCTCCCGCACCATCAGCTGAACCGGCGCAGAGGCGGAGCTGGAGGTGCTGCTGGAGCCGCCCTGGCCGAGGGCCACCATGGCGAACTTCTGGATCTCGGCAATGCTGAGGTCGGGGTCGCCCTCCCCCACGATCTCCAGTGATCCATCGGGATGACGCAACAGCTGCGTCTTCAGACGGAAGTCGGGGCCGAGGCGATCCAGGGCAAAGGCCGTGGTGACCAGTTTCTGGTTCGATGCAGGAATCCGGGGGATCCCCCCGTTGAGATCAGCCAGCAGCTGACCCCGTTGATCGACAACGCTGACGCTCCATAGCCGCTCTTCCGTGCCCACCGCTGATTCCAGGGCCGTCTGCAGGGCCGGGCACAGTGCACCGCCGCTGAGCATGGCCTGGCCCTGACGTGGCACCACCGGAGGTGGTGCCAACAGTGGAGGCGCTGCCCTGACGGGCAACTGGGGCGCCAGCACCAGCAGGGAGACCAGGGCAGAGCGAATCACAGAGGCATGACTCCGCTCACAACTCCGTTCAAGCGGTAGAGGCGACCCTCCAGCTCAACGGGCACACCCACCTTGAGCTTGGTGCCACCGATCACAACACCGGAGGGTTTGATCTCAGCCTGGGCCTCCATTACAAACCGGGCATGGCGGGGTAGAGCCGTGGCGGGAGCATCGGCGAGCACCACCGAACCATCGGGCTGCACCGCCGTCAGGGAATTGGTGACGTCATCCACCGATACCAGGCTCACCCTTCCGGCCGGTTGGTTGCGAATCACGATGTTGAGGGCTGCTTCCTCCCGCACTGAATCCAGCAGCTGCTCGGGATCGGCGCTGTACAGCCGCACCACATCAACGCTCACCTGCACAGGCTTCACGGCACCGGTGGCCTTGGCGACCGCATTCGAGAGCTTGGGGGACCAGACAACCCCGGCCAGAGCGGCCAGGGCGACGACTCCAGCCACGGCATCGATGGGTGAAAGGGATCGAAGCCTGTTAAGCACCATCGAAGGGGAGCCTGGGCTTGAACCTTAAGGAGGGTCTGAGCCTGGATCAAGCCAGAGGCGGCTCAATTGCGCAGACCATCAAGGAAGCGGTCGACCCCCGACAGCTGTTGCTTGATGCTGTCGGGATCTTCACCGGCCAGAAGCGCTGCTGTGGTGTCGGGATCCGGACGTTCGGGAAGCACCTCCAGTTGCCGGTAACCATCGGGATCCTGTCGATAGAGACGCCAGTCATCGGGGAAGCAGCGCATCAACGCGCCTCCCTCCAGGGGCTGGAGCCAGTAGGCCTGCTGCCAGCTAGCCACGAAACCCTTTCGGCGCTCCCGGGCCACGCTGCCGATGCCGACGGCGGCGTCTTCGAGACGTCCATTCAGCATCAAAACCACCCCTGCGTGGTTCTCACACAAGGCCTGGAACTCCTCGTAATCCGCAGGGGAGGGGTTCACCGCAAGCAGAAGGCGGGTGTCGGGGGCATCGCTCTCCGCCCGTTTGAGCTGATTGAAATCAAGGATCACCTCCTTGAGGTCCTCCGCATCGCGCCGGGCCAGGGCGGCAGCGCCGGCATCGGGCCAAACCATCAACAGATCCTGCCCGGCAGCGATCAGTGCTCGGGCCAGCCGCACCGCCACCGGCAGCAGGCGAAGCCCTTCAAAACGAAGGCTTGCGGCCCAACGTTGACCGTCGCCGGATCCAACGGCTGCCAGTGCGGCTTGCAGCATGGCCTCCTCGGCGGCGAGCAGATCCGCGGGGAGGGCGAGACAGGAAGCGTCGGATTGAGTCATCGCCAAAGCATGTCAGGAAAATGCCTGGAGCACGGATGCAAAACGGCCGGGAACGGCGTCGAGATCCTGATCCGACAACCAGGAGCCAAGGGTCAACCGCAGGCCCGACTGACGTTCAGGCCCAGGAATGCCCATGGCCGTGAGCACAGCACTGTCAGCACTGCTGCCACTGCTGCAGGCACTGCCGCTGCTGCAGGCCACCCCCGCCGCCGCCAGCCGTCGCACCAGATCGCGTCCGGGCAGCGGCTGTCCACCAACGGTTTTGGCCAACAGCGCGATGTGATGGGGGAGACGCTGATCGGGAGAAGGGCCGCAGAGCTGAAGCTGGGGTAGTTCCAGCAGGCGATCGAGCAGTTGATCCCGTTGACGACGGATCTGGGTTGAGCTGCCCGGTGGAACGTGCTGGCTGACGGGGTCAAAGCTGGGAAGGGCCATCAGGGCTTCGGCCATGCCACCCACCAACGCAACAGGTTCGGTACCGGAGCGCAGGCCGTGCTCCTGTCCACCGCCGCCCTGAAGCGGTGAAAGGTCCACACCCGGTGCCCGAATCAACAGGCCCACGCCCCGGGGGCCGCGGAACTTGTGGGCGGAGAGGGTCAGCAGATCAACGCCGAGTCGCTCGAAGGCGAAGCAACCCTGGGGCACAAGCTGGGTGGCATCGCTGTGGATGACGATTCCGCGCTCGCGGCAGGCCCGAGCGATCGTGCTGATCGGTTGAAGTGCACCCACCTCGCCCTGGGCTGCAATCAGTGAAACCAATCGGGTTGGAGCGGACAACAACCGATCGAGTTGATCGAGCCGAAGTACGCCCTGCCCATCAACGGGCCATTCGGCAATGCTCCAGCCGAGGGCTTCCAGTTGGTGCGCAGCAGCGACCACCGCCGGATGCTCCACCGCAGAGATCACCAACCGGCCCGGGACAAGACCGGCGGCACTGCCGAGCAAGGCAAGGTGCACGGATTCCGTCGCCCCTGAGGTGACGATCAAATGGTCAGGATTGACAGCGAAGCGCTCGGCGATACACCAGCGCGCTCGCTCCAGAGCTTCCGCTGCTACCAACCCAGCCCCATGGAGGCTGCTGGGGTTGGCCCAGGCCGTTTGCTGGAGCTGCTGCATCACCGCGATCACCGCCGGCAGGGGCGGTGTCGTGGCAGCAGCGTCCAGGTAGAGCTCAGGGGGTGCCACGCTCGAACCGCGCCTTGGTGCGCTGCTCCAGGGACTCACTGGCGAGATTCAGCATCGAGTCGAGGGACGTGCTGCTGAGGAAAGCCTGCACCTTCTGCTGCGCCTCATCGCGGAGGCAGCGGTCGGGGCGCTGACACTGGTCAGCGCAATCCTTGGAGCAATCGAAGTCGGTTGCGGCCGTCGGCGCAGGTGGAGCGGCAGGGGCTTCGCTGGTCGAAGCCATCGAGGATCCTGCCGGCACCAGATCGGGCGTCAGCACCCCGTCAAACACCGCTTCGGCGGGTCCCGTCATCAGCACGGAACCGGTGCGATCACGCCACTCAATCATCAGCGGACCGCCGGGCAGCACCACCTCGGCGCAGTCATCGGCGAGGCCCAGCAGCACCGCCGCCACCAGGGTGGCGCAGGCACCGGTGCCGCAGGCCAGGGTCGGGCCAGCACCCCGTTCCCAGACCCGGATCTCCAGCCGCTCACGGCTGTGCACCTGGAGAAAATGAACGTTGGTCTTGGCCGGGAAGGCCGGATGGACCTCCAGGGCAGCACCCCAGGCATCAAAGGGAATGCTGGCCAGGTCGTCGACGGGCACCACCACATGGGGATTGCCCATGCCAACGGCCGCCACCTTCAGTTGTTCTCCCTCCAGCAGCAGCACCCCTTGCGGCAGGCCGTCTTCGGGCATCAGGGTTGTGGGGATGCCCTCGGAGGTGAGGAAAGGAGGACCCATGTCCACCCGCAACTGGCCATCGGCCATCAGTTCGGGGCGAATCATTCCCGCCAGGGTTTCGATGTCCCAGCGGCGGCCTGGGGGATCACCGTCGGTGTCGGCCAGGTAGCGGGCCAGGCAGCGAATGCCGTTGCCACACATTTCGGCCTCACTGCCATCGGCATTGAGAATCCGCATCCGCAGTTCTCCCTCCGCCTGAGGAGGCAGCGCCAGAATCAGGCCATCGCCACCAACGCCGAAGCGCCGATCACAGATGCGCCGTACCCAGGCGGGATCGGGATTGCTGATGGCATCGGGCAGTTGTCCCTGCCGGCCTTCAACGATCAGGAAGTCGTTGCCAAGTCCCTGATATTTGCTGAACTGCAGCATGCGTGGCCGGTATTGCCCCCGAATCCTATGGAGACATCTCCACTCGATCCAAGCCTTCCGGGGGTTCGGTTGCTGCAGAGCTGGATTCGTGAACAGCTCCCCCTAAGCATTGGTGTGGTGGGACAGGAGCCCATCGAGGGGCGTCTGATCTGGCAGGACCCTGAATTTCTGGCCATCGAACGGGCGGGTGCGAGCCGGCCCGTGCTGATCAACCGTCGGCAGATCAGCGTGATCCGCTCCCTCGGCTGAACACCAGGCATGTGGCACGATCGCAACCTTGCCGAGCGCTGGTTCCGTGAACGCTGCCAACCCTGCCGTCGACGCCAGTGCCCAGACCGGTCGTTATGACCCCACCGCGCTGGAGCAGCGCTGGCAGGAGAGTTGGAAGGCGGATGGGGTGGATACCACAGAAGAAGCTGGTGAGAAGCCCGGATTCTTTGCCCTGTCGATGTTCCCGTACCCCTCGGGAAGCCTGCACATGGGCCATGTGCGCAACTACGTGATCACCGATGTGATCGCCCGGGTGCAACGCATGCGGGGCCATGCGGTGCTGCATCCGATGGGCTGGGATGCCTTCGGACTCCCCGCTGAAAACGCGGCTATCGAACGCAATGTGGACCCCGGCGAGTGGACCGACCGCAACATCGATCAGATGCGGGCGCAGCTGGATCGCCTTGGCCTTTCGATCGATTGGAGCCGCGAACAGGCGACCTGCCACAGCGACTACTACCGCTGGACCCAGTGGCTGTTCCTTGAACTGCTCGAAGGGGGGCTGGCCTATCGCAAGAACGCCACCGTCAACTGGGATCCCGTCGACCAAACCGTGCTGGCGAATGAGCAGGTGGATGGTGACGGCCGCTCCTGGCGATCCGGAGCTCTGGTGGAACAACGCCAACTGAACCAGTGGTTCCTGCGCATCACCGACTACGCCGAGCCGCTGCTCAACGACCTGGACGCCCTCAAGGGCTGGCCGGAACGAGTGCGCACAATGCAGGCCAACTGGATCGGCCGCTCGGAAGGGGCGGAGATCAGCTTCAGCGTTGAAGGAGCACAAGATCAGACGATCACGGTGTTCACAACTCGGCCCGACACCCTCGCTGGGGCGAGCTACGTGGTGCTGGCACCGGAAAACGAGCTGGTGGACAGCCTCACCAGCTCTGAACAGAAGGGCACGGTGGAGGCCTTCCGCAAGGAGGTGGCTCGTCTGAGCGCGATCGAACGCACCAGTGATGACAGTCCCAAACGGGGGGTGCCCATCGGCAGTCACGTGATCAACCCCCTGACGGGGGCAGTGCTGCCGGTGTGGATCGCCGACTACGTGCTGGCCGAGTACGGCACGGGCGCCGTAATGGGCGTGCCGGCCCACGACCAACGCGACATCGCCTTTGCCCGGTCGAATGGTCTGCCGATCCAGCAGGTGATCGACGCCGAGGGAGCTGCTGAAGCCATCGCGGCCGGTCAGGCCTGGACTGAGGCCGGAACACTGGTCAACTCCGGCAGCTTCGATGGCACGGCCTCCAGCGAAGCCAAGGGCGCCATCACCGGCCACGGCGCAGAGCAGGGCTGGGCACGGAGCAAGGTCACCTATCGCCTGCGCGACTGGCTGATCTCACGCCAGCGCTACTGGGGCTGCCCCATTCCCGTCATCCACTGCGATGACTGCGGTGCTGTTCCGGTGCCCCGCGAGGACCTTCCGGTGGAGCTGCCCCGGGGCATTGATCTCTCTGGAAAGGGCGGTTCGCCCCTGAGCCAGCAGAGCGACTGGGTGAATGTGGCCTGCCCCTGCTGCGGCAAGCCGGCCAAGCGGGAAACAGACACCATGGACACCTTCATGTGTTCCTCCTGGTATTTCCTGCGCTTCGCCGATCCCCACAACACCGAGAAACCCTTCAGCAAGGAGGCGGTGAACCGCTGGTTGCCGGTGAAGCAATACGTGGGCGGCATCGAACACGCGATCCTGCACCTGCTCTACGCCCGTTTCTTCACCAAGGCGCTGAAGGATCGCGGCCTGGTCGACATCAACGAACCGTTTGAACGGCTCCTCACCCAGGGCATGGTGCAGGGAATCACCTACCGCAATGCGACAACCGGCAAGTACATCGCTCCAGCGGACGTGGCAGATCCCGAAGACCCCCGGGATCCCAACACCGGCGACAAGCTCGAGGTGTTGTTCGAGAAGATGTCGAAGTCGAAATACAACGGCGTTGACCCCGCAGCAGTGATCGACCGCTACGGCGCAGACACAGCCCGCATGTTCATCCTGTTCAAGGCACCGCCTGAGAAGGATCTGGAGTGGGATGACGCCGATGTGGAGGGCCAGTTCCGCTTCCTGCAACGGCTTTGGCGCCTTGTTGAGGCCGGTGCTGCCCGCATCGACTCACTCGAGCCGATGCAACGGCCGGCCAATCTGAGCGATGCCGACAGCGACGTACGTCGGGCGCTGCACCTGGCCATCGAAGCCGTCAGCGAGGACCTCAGCGACGAGATCCAGCTGAACACGGCCATCTCCGAGCTGATGAAGCTCTCCAATGCCATCAGCTCCACGGGCATCGAGGCCCTGAGTGCACCTGTGTTGCAGGAAACTCTTTCCGGACTGGTTCGCCTCCTGGCTCCGTTCGCGCCACATCTGGCGGAGGAGTTCTGGAGCCGTCTGGGGGGAAGCGGCAGCGTGCACCGTCAAAGCTGGCCGGTTCTGGATCCAACGGCACTGGTACAGGACAGCGTTGAAGTGGTGATCCAGGTGAAGGGCAAGGTGCGGGGCAAACTGCAGGTTCCGGCCTCCGCAGACAAGGAGGAGCTGGAACGGCTCGCCCTAGCCAGTGATGTGGCCGAAAAATGGTTGGAGGGTGCAGCCCCCCGTCGGGTGATCGTGGTCCCCGGAAAACTGGTGAACCTGGTGCCCTGATCCCAGGCGGGATCAGCCTTTGCTGAAACGCATCGAGGCGGGCTGGCTCCAGTCGCCCTGGGCACTGAAGCCGCGCTGGTTGCCGGTGAGGTGACGCAGAATCCAGAAGATGGATTCATCGGTGCCATCCCCGAGGGCCAGGCGGATTTCATCGGCGGAGCGGGCCACACCGTCGGCCAGGATCGCTTCCACACGACCTTGAAGGTCGAGAATCGCTGCCGCTGCCTTCTTGCCGGCTTCCACTCCGGGCTGGTGGTAGGCGTTGATGTTCACCAGTTCGCCGTAGAGACCGACGGCACGCTCGAACAGAGCGATCAAGGCGCCGAGACGGCGTGCATCAAAGCGGCGCATGCTGATCGTCATGCTCTGGCGGCCACCCTCGGTAAGGGCTGAGCGGGTGCCCTGCAGGAAACCATCAAGGAAGTCGCCGGGGCATTCCCCGCCAAGCGTGGGGATGTCGCTCACGTCTTCGAGCACCTCGATGAAGGTGGCGAAGAAATTGTCGACACCGTCGCGCAGCTGCTGCACATAGGCGTGCTGGTCGGTGGAGCCTTTGTTGCCGTAAACAGCGATGCCCTGATGCACCACGTCACCGTTGCGATCCAGGCGCTTGCCCAGGGATTCCATCACCAGCTGCTGGAGGTAACGGCTGAACACCTCCAGACGATCGCGGTAGGGCAGAACAACCATGTCGCGCTGACCGCGACCACCACCAGCCACGAACCAGGAAGCGGCCATCAGGGCGGCTGGATTGCGGCGGAGATCCGCGGCGCGGGTGGCGGCATCCATCTGAGAGGCGCCGGTGAGGAAATCGCGGATGTCGCAGCCAATCAAGGCACCGGGCAGCAGGCCGACGGCACTGGTGATGCTGGTGCGCCCCCCCACCCAATCGAACATGTCGAAGCGCTTGAGCCAAGCTTCCTTCTGGGCCTGCTGATCCAGCTTGCTGTCGAGCATCGTCACGGCAACGGCCTGGCCGGCCCACTGGCCCCCAGCGGCCTCGAGGCGGTGGCGAGCCTGCTCCATGCCGAGGTGGGGTTCAGGCGTTCCCCCCGACTTGCTCACCGTCACCACCAGGGTGCGGTCGAGACGACCCTCCAACCCCGCCAGGACGTTGCTCATCCCATTGGGATCGACGTTGTCGAAGAAGTGAAACGGAAGCCCCTCGCCCGGGTTCTGGAGCGCCTTGATCATCAAGGCGGGTCCCAGGCCACTGCCGCCGATGCCGATCCAGAGCACATCGGTGAAGGCTTCGCCGTTGGGGGCCTTGATCGTTCCGTTGATCACATCGCGCCCAAAGGCCGCGATCAGATCGATTTCCCTGGAGATGTGCTGTTGAAGCTCTGATGAGGGAGCGAGTTCAGGGGTGCGAAGCCAGTAATGCCCCACCTGGCGCTGCTCATCGGGATTGGCGATGGCGCCGGCTTCCAACTCCTGCATCGCTGCGAACGCCTTGTCCATTCGCGGCTGCAGCTGCTGCAGATCGGTCGCGTTCACATGCATCCGGCTGATGTCGAGCCAGACGCCCAGATCATCGTGATACCAGCTGAGATCGCAGAACCTCTGCCACTGAATATGAGCGTCGGAAGCGTTGAAATCCGGAAAGCTCATGCCGGGCGGACGGTGCAGTCCTGCCGAACGTATCCAGAATCTGACGGGATGCCCACGGGAAAGGACACCACAGCTAGTTTCATGTCATCTTCCGCTGACCCCATTTCCATCCCCCATGGCTGAGCCATTGCGATGGACAACAGCTCTCTTGGCGACGGCAGCGAGCCTGTTCCTGGTTGGTCAGTGGTCACACCCAGTTGTTGAGGTTGGAGATCAAGCCCCACTTGTGGTGGAGGACAGGCTCGAGCCCACAGATTTCTCACCCGAAGAACTGAAGCTGCTGCAACGGCGCTTCGGGGTGCACGGCCCCCAGACGCAGCTGGCCCAGCTGTTCACCAGCGGGATGGATCAGCTCCAACCATTGCGCGCATCAACCTTGGATCGCCTGCGCGAGCTGAAGCCAGTGATCCTGCGCCAGGCAGCGGCACATCAGGTGAACCCAATGCTGATCACCGCCGTTCTTTTCGACGAAATTCAGCACTCCAAGCCGGGGGAGAGCCTCCCCTTCATCGCCCATTCCGGTCTGGTGAAGACCCACGGACCGGCCCAGATCAGCGTTTCGGAACTGATCCATCAGAAGCGGCTGCCGGCGAACCCAACGCAGGAGGAGATCACCTGGGCCCGCAATCAATTGCTGGACCCCGAAATGAACATCACCCTGCTGGCGGCCAAGTTTCAACGGCTGAAGCTGGCCCTTGGTCTGCCGGAGGGCTTGATGCTGCAGGCGAGTCGCTCCTACCTGGATGCCAAGGCGATCGCCACCCTCACCTATCTCCACAACGGAAAATTGGATTACCCAGCACGGGTGTTGGGCTACATGCAGGACCCTGAACTGCACGGGTTGATTTACGGCGGTCGCCAACCGAATCCCGACATCACGGTTTAAAGATCCATGACGAGCACTTGGCTGCATGAGCAGCCCAACCCAATCCCTCGTCTCCTTATCCCTCAGTTGAGGGAGTTCATCAGCTCTGCCTCTCCCCCATATGGAGGATGTGAACGCCCCCCTATCTGTTGAAACATCGATCCAGCACGGCAGATCGATGAAACAACTCCTTCACCTGCTGGCATTTGGCCTGATTGTTCCAACAGCAGCGCTGGCTCAGGTGGACGCCGAAGTGGCAGCACAGTGCAGAGATGCCAGGGATTTCTATGGCTGCGTCAGGGCCTTCACCACTACGGTCCGACGTTCCGATGACACTCCCCCTTTTGACGGCGTCATGGGGCAGGTGGCTGCAGGCCTGATCTCAGGCCCGGGCTACCGCAACTCACACACGGTTTTCCGCCGGGGCATGATTCCGGCCGGCCTTGTTGAAGGGATCCTGCGAGGCGTGTTGCGCTGAACCAAAGCAGGCCCCAATCACTTGTGGCAGCTCGCCCGGAATCGATCGGAGCGGCTGGTGACGGCGTGCTTGGTTTTGCGGCCGCTGACCCGCTTGCGCCAGAGCTTGAACGATGACGCTTTCATCTCTTGCCGCATCAGTGCGATCACCTGCGGCTCGGAAAGTCCGAATTGAAATTCAATCGCCTCGAAGGGCGTGCGGTCTTCCCAGGCCATTTCGATGATTCGATCGAGATCTTCGCTGGGGAGCGTTATCACCGACGCAGTACACAGAGATGCGAACGCTAACGACGCTTCAGCTCACGCAGAGGTCACCGAGGGCCGCCAGCCGCGTCTGAAGTTTCGACCAGTCGAAACTGCGGGGATCACCCCGTTCTCCGCCCAGATCCACATGGCGATGGGTGGTGATCGCCGCCGGCGGCAGATTGAAGGAACGAATCCAACCGGACAGGACCAAGGCCAGCGCGTCGTATTGCTGCGTGGTGTAGCCCGCATGGGATCCATAGGCATTCGCCCCCGAAGGCGGAGTTTCCAGGCTCAGGTGCAAGGCGAAGTTGTTGACGGAGCCCTTGAGTTTCTTGTTGGTGATCGCCCACTCCCCCAGAAAGGCTGAATACCCCGCGCCGTAGGCCCGGCTCAACGGATCCACCAGATCCAGAACGCGCCCGTCTTGGCCCACCAACGTGTGATAACTCACCTGATCTTCATCCCGCGGGTGGGGCGTCATGAAAGTGTTCAAGGCGGAGCTCAGGGAGTAAACGGTTTCGTGAAGCACCACCACCCTTGGCGTGGCGTCGATCACACGGCCGTAGGCATCTTTGTCGTAGCGCTCTCCGAAATTGGTTGGATCGATCTTGACGAACGAGCGCCAGGAACCCGAGCGGGCCTCGAGCTGGTTCAACCGCGACCGCAAAGCGGTGTCCACACCCGAACACTGACGAGCCAGAGGCGACCGCCAGGAGCGCGATTTAGGAGGTAACGGCACCGAGGAGGAGGGGTTGTCCTCCCGTTGGCGACCACGCTCGATCACCACAGGGGAGAGCTCCCCTTGATCCATCAACAGCCAACCGGTCAGTCCCAGAGCCAACGCCCCCGCTGCAGCTCCGCTGATGGCGAGCGACCGGTGCTGCTCAACGCGGTTCAACACTCCGCTACAGCAACGGCTTAAACGATCTCGAACCATCGATCCCGCAACTGCCGTTGTTCCGTTGTGCACCCAGGATCCCAATCCAACGTCCAATGGTCCACACCCGCATCAGGGAAGAGCTGGGTCTCGTTGAGCAGGCTGCGTCGTGAATAGGTAACGCGCACACACTCCTGCTTCTCAAGCAGAACTGGGAGGTCACTGCTGCGACGCACCCGGTAGCCATTGATCGCCAACAGCTCATCACCCACCACAAGCCCTGCCTGTTGTCCGGGACTGTCACGCCGCACCCGCTGAATCAAAGCGGCGCCCTCAGCATCCTTGAGGGTTAGTCCATGATCGGGATGATTGAGCGGCACAGGGTCCATGCGCAGCCCCAGAGCCTTCACGCAATCAAGCAGGGGCAGGGCTTCGGGCTGGTCCAGCCATTGATCCAGATCCGAGGCAAGATCGCCATCCCGTCGAGCCACTGCCGCCTTGATGTGACCACGGCTGTAGCCACGGGCCTGACGGCCGAGGCCCTGCCACAACTCCCGCAGGATCGCGGCCATGGAGTGGCCACGCTGCCGCAGGCGCACGTCGAGGCAGAAGGCCACCGCCGCACCGAGGCGGTAGTAGCTGATCTGGCTGTCCCGTGAGGCTGGCGTCGCTTTGTAGAGCTTGATCCACGCCTCACGGGCACTGGCCGCCAACGACTGGATCGAGCAACCGGGTGACATCAGCACGCTGGACAGCTCCTCCCCCAGATCCTTGAGCAGGGTCGGTCGATCCGAACATCCCGCCAGCAGGGGCAGGCTGAGGTCGAAGTAGCTGGTGATTCCCTCGGCGAACCAGAGGCCTTCGGTGATCACCGCCAGCCCGTAGTCATAGGGGCGAAGCTCAACGGGCCGCAGCCGCCGCACATTCCACTGGTGCAGGTATTCATGGCCGATCAGCTGCAACAGCTGCCGGTACCCCTTGGGCTTGGCCAGAGCCGACCAGCTGAACTGCAGCACAGCACTGTGGTCGTGTTCAAGGCCGCCGTAACCCTGATCAAGCAGTTGCAGCACAAGCTGGTAGCGGTCCCCCGCCGGGGGAGGGGTTCCCAGCAAGCGACAGGTGGCACTGCACACCTTTTCGATGTCGCTGATGAAGTTCGGCGGCCAGCCCATCGGTGGCGTTCCGATCAGCAACAGCTCATGGGTCTTGCCCTCCACCATGAAGGGTTCTGCCTGAAACGGCCCCGCATGCAGCGGGCTGTCCACGAGGGCATCGAAATCGGCAGCAACCCAGCCCTCAGAGCTGGGCTCCAGCGGCAGATGCACACTCCAGTGCTCCGGAGCCGTGACGGCAACGTGGTGCGGTGACCAGCGGCAGCCGTCGATGTCCATCGCCACAGCAGCGAGGCAGAGCGATGCGAAATCAGGATCCAGCAACCCGGTGCGGACGGTGAGATCCCGGGCTTCAAGCTGATAGTTGAGCGTGAGCGGGCTCAGGTCCGGCAGATCACAGAGCCACTGGTGCGGCGCCATGCGACGCACCGGAAGCTCCTCACCATTGGCCAGCAGCTGCAGGCTGTGCAGGTGCTGGGCGTGATCACGAACCGTGTACGACCCCGGTGTCCACACCGGCAGTTGGAAGGTCTGGCGTTGGGTCTGCGGTGTCCACTGGATGGACACCGCGATGGTCTGTGTTTCGGGATGGCTCAGATCGAGCCGGATCTGAACCGGTTCGAACACGTCAGTTGGTCTGCAGGATCAGCTCAGCGGAACCCATGCCACCAAGGCGCACTTCGTCCATGGCGTGGAGCAGGGCGTAGCGGCGGGTCACCCGTTGCAGGCGCTGTTCAAGCCCGGGCTGGCGGCTGATGCGTTGGATGTCGCCATGCATCACGATTGTTCCGTCCACCCGCTGGGTCCAGCCCAGGGGCATGGCTGAGCCCTGAAACGCGAGCACATCAACGGTATGGGAGTCGTCCGCGAAACCCTGCAATTTTGTCGATCGCTCCACCGTGAAGCCCTCATCGCACAGGGCCTGAACCAGACGCTCAAGGTCGGTGAAGACAGTCGGCAGGATGGAGAGATGGGACATGGACCGAACCCCGCTTTGACAGACCCTAGCCACAACAATCGAGCTGACCAGGCCCCGCTGCAGCTGGGGGTGATGGCATCCGGAAGCGGCAGCAACTTCGAGGCCCTGGCCCAGGCCATTCAGGCGGGGACTCTCAACGCGCGGATCCAGCGGCTGGTGGTGAACAATCCGGGCTGTGGTGCCCAGCAGCGGGCGGAGCGTCTCGGCATTCCGGTGTCGGTGCTTGACCATCGCCTGATCAAGGACCGGCGCAAGCTGGACGGCGAACTGGTGCGCCTGTTCCGCGCCGACCAGGTGGAACTGGTGGTGATGGCGGGGTGGATGCGGATCGTCACCGAGGTGCTGATCAGCGGCTATTCCGATCGCCTGATCAACATCCACCCCTCACTGCTGCCCAGCTTCCGTGGCCTGGATGCCATCGGGCAGGCCCTGGAGGCCGGGGTGAAGGTCACCGGCTGCACGGTGCACATCGTCACCGAGGAACTGGATGCCGGTCCGATCCTGGCCCAGGCCGCTGTTCCCGTTCTCGATGGGGATGACCACACCAGGCTCGCCCAACGAATTCAGGAGCAGGAACACCTGCTCCTGCCCAGGGCACTGGCTGAGCTCAAGCCCACCTGGCGTCAGGGATAGAACGACTGCAGGGGCAGCCCCGTCTCCTGAGCGAGGCCCGCCATCAGGTTGAGGCACTGCACGCCCTGCCCGGCCTGACCCTTGATCAGGTTGTCGATGGCACTCATCAACACCAGCTGGCCGGTGCGGGTGTCCACCTGAACCGACAGCAGAGCACGGTTGGTGTGGCGCGCCCACTTCGTGGCGGGATAGGTGCCCACCGGCAGAACCTGAACACATGGGTGGTGGCGGTAGATCGCCTCCAGAACCGTGGTGCAATCCTCGGCGGTGAGACCGGGGTCGCGCAGGCGGGCATACACCGTGGACAGCAGACCACGCACCATCGGCACCAGATGCGGCGTGAACTGAAGCCGCACCTCCTGGCCAGCCACCTCCATCGCCATCTGCTCGATCTCTGACGTGTGGCGATGGCCGATCACGCCGTAGGGCGCGATGGATTCCGAGGCCTCCGCAAGCAGCATCGCCTCTTTCGGCACGCGCCCTCCGCCGGAGGTGCCCGTCTTGGCATCAATGATGATGCCGCTGGTCTCGATCAGGCCCTGCTTGAGGAACGGCAGCAGGGGCAGCAGGCTGGCGGTGGGGAAGCAACCCGGAGCAGCAACAAGCTTCGCGTCAGCGATGGCAGGGCCGTTCCATTCCGGCAGGCCATAGACGGCACTGCTGCAGAGTTCAGCGTCCTGACGGTTGAGGGAGCCGGCCTCCTTGGCGTACACCTGCAGCCACTGCTCCAGGGAGCGGTAGCGGAAGTCGGCGGAGAGGTCCACCACCCGCACACCCCGCTCCAGCAGTTGCGGTGCCAACTGACAGGCCAGGCCGTTGGGGAGGCTCAGAACAGCAAAATCGGAACAGGCCGCAATCCGATCCGGATCCGCTGATTCCACCGTTGGGTCATCCGGCAGGGGCAGGAAGGAGCAGACGGAGCTCCAGCGTTGGCCAGCACTGCGTTCACCGCCAAGAAAACTCACAGACAGGCCGGGGTGGCCCTGAAGCAGACGGATGGTCTGCAGGCCGCCGTAGCCGGAGGCGCCGATCACAGCAACCCGTCCGCCCTTCACCGATGCCATCGCTTCAACCGCCGACGTTGTCCTGCCTGCCATTGAACCAACCAGCCAGCGGTTGATCGTACAGAGATCAATAATGAAGTCATCTCCCGGCGACCAGGCTCCTGAACCCCAGTTCCCTTGACCCCGCGAACGAACCGATCGCGTTTGATGCCATCAGCGACGCCCTGGCGGCGATCCGCAATGGGGAATGCGTTGTCGTGGTGGACGACGAACAACGGGAGAACGAAGGCGATCTGATCTGCGCGGCCCAATTCGCCACCCCGGAAGCGATCAACTTCATGGCCACCGAGGCACGGGGCCTGATCTGTCTGGCCATGGAGGGGCAGAGGCTTGACGAACTGGATCTGCCGCTGATGGTGGACCGCAACACCGATGCCAACGAAACGGCCTTCACCGTGAGCATCGATGCCGGCATCGAACATGGGGTGACCACCGGCATCTCCGCCGAAGACCGCGCCGCCACGATTCAGGTGGCCCTCAACCCAGCCACACGGCCAGCGGAACTGCGCCGCCCTGGGCACATCTTTCCCCTGCGCGCCCGTCCCGGCGGCGTGCTCAAACGGGCCGGTCACACCGAAGCCGCCGTGGATCTGGCTCAGCTGGCGGGCCTCAGCCCCTCCGGAGTGATCTGTGAAATCCAGAACAGCGATGGCTCCATGGCCCGCTTGCCCGAGCTGCGCAGCTACGCCGATCGCTGGGGGCTGAAGCTAATCAGCATTGCTGACCTGATCCGCTACCGGCTGGAGAACGAGCGCTTCGTTCGCCGCATGGCCCAGGCCCAGATGCCCAGCCGCTTCGGCAGCTTTCAGGCGGTGGGCTACCGCAACGAACTGGATGGCTCAGAACACGTGGCCCTGATCAAGGGTGAGCCCAATGCCCTGAGCGAACCCGTGCTGGTGCGGATGCATTCCGAATGCCTCACCGGCGATGCCTTCGGCTCACTGCGCTGCGACTGCCGGCCCCAGCTCGAGGCGGCCCTGCGTCAGATCGAAGCGGAGGGCGAGGGTGTGGTCGTTTATTTGCGCCAGGAAGGGCGGGGCATCGGCCTGATCAACAAATTGAAGGCCTACAGCCTCCAGGAAGCCGGGCTCGACACCGTTGAAGCCAACGAGCGGCTTGGCTTCCCGGCGGATCTGCGCAACTACGGCGTTGGCGCACAGATCCTCTCCGACCTCGGCATCCATCGGCTGCGGTTGCTTACCAATAACCCCCGCAAGATTGCCGGCCTTGGCGGCTATGGCCTGCAGGTGGAGGAGCGGATACCTCTGGTGATGGACCCCGGTGCCCACAACGCCGACTACCTGGCGGCCAAGCGGGAGAAGCTCGGGCATCTGTTCGAATCCGAGAGTCCCTGTGTGGTGCTGGCCCTGGCGGTGAACGTGGGCCCCGAAAGCTGGCCCACCATTCGCCAGGAAGTGGAAGCCATCGCCCAGCGCCATGGCTTCAGCCTTGAGGCCCTGCATGAACCCCGCTTGTTAGCGCTGTGGGATCGACCGCAATTCGTCTGGAAACTGATTCCCGACGGCGCCGATGCAGCCCCCCTGCTGAAGAGCCTGGCGGCCCTGGCGGCCACCGAGCGGGTGGGTCTGATGCGCGTTCCCACGGAGCGGATGGCATTGCACCCGCCCCAGACCCTGGAACGGGTGGAACATCAACTCAATGAGTTGATCAACCTGGGCAGTGACGAACTGCTGGAAAACGGCCCGTCACTGCTGCATTGGACCCGGAGCTGATCAGCCTTCCTGGATCGTCACTTTGTTGATCTTGGAGCCGTTGGCCAGCTTCAGCACCACATCCATGTTGCCGGTGTGGCCGAACACGGTGTGCACGCCATCGAGGTGAGGCTGGGCCTCATGGCAGATGTAGAACTGCGAGCCGCCGGTGTTGCGACCGGCATGGGCCATAGCCAGTGTGCCGGCCTGGTGCTTCTGCTGGTTGATCTCGCAATCGATCTGGTAGCCAGGGCCGCCGGTACCGGCCATGCCGCGGGCGCCTTCACGGCTGTTGGGGCATCCCCCTTGGGCCATGAAGCCGGGGATGACGCGGTGAAAGGCCAGACCGTCGTAGAAGCCATCCTTGGCCAGCTTCACGAAGTTGGCGACGGTGTTTGGGGCATCGGCTTCGAACAGCTCGAGCTCGATCAGGCCTGCTTCAGTGTCCATCAAGGCCTTGGTCATGGTGGCGCGAGCAAAATTGGAGTGTAAAGAGACGCCGACCATGCCCGACCTCTCCCAAGCCCGCGTCGGTGTGATCGGCGGCAGCGGCCTCTATTCGATCCCCGGCTTGCGCCAGGTTGAGGAACGCACGGTCGACACACCCTTCGGGGCACCATCCGATCAACTGCGCCTGGGAGAGCTCGAGGGGGTCGAGACCGTCTTCCTGGCCCGCCACGGCCGCCATCACCATCTGCTTCCCAGTGAAGTGCCCTACCGGGCCAACATCTGGGCGATGCGTTCCCTGGGGGTGCGCTGGCTGATCTCGCTCTCGGCGGTGGGGTCGCTGCTGGAGCATCTGCAGCCGCGCGACATGGTCGTGCCCGATCAGTTCATCGACCGCACCCGTGACCGGCCCGCCAGTTTCTTCGGCAACGGCTGCGTGGCCCACGTCAGCCTTGCGGACCCCTTCTGCCCCAATTTGAGTGCCCTGTTGGCCGATGCCGCCGAACAGGGTTTGCCGGAGGGTCGACGGCTGCACCGCGGTGGCACCTATCTCTGCATGGAGGGCCCCGCCTTCTCCACCCGGGCCGAAAGCAAGCTCTACCGCTCCTGGGATTGTTCGGTGATCGGGATGACCAATCACACCGAAGCCCGTCTAGCCCGGGAAGCCGAACTGGCCTATGCCTCCCTGAGCATGGTCACCGACTTCGACTGCTGGCATGAGGATCACGACGCCGTCTCGGTGGAGATGGTGATCGGCAACCTTCAGGCCAATGCCTCAGCCACCGAACCGATCCTGAGTGGATTGATGCAGCGGCTCAAACAGGACCCTCCCGCCTCGCCGGCCCACACAGCCCTCGCCAATGCCCTGATCACCCCCAAAGATCAAGTCCCGGAACAGACCCGGTTCAACCTTGATCTGTTCACCGCCCCCTACTGGGGACCGTTCGATCAGGCTTCCGCCAGCTGAGCGCCGCAGGCGGCCAAGGCAGGTCGCAGCTGTTGGTTGTGCTGCTGCAGAAGAGCCTTGGCCTGGTCCACCGACAAGGCTGCAGCGGCCATCAACAGGGCGAGTTTCACCGATCCGCCGGCCTCCTCCAGCAGCGTCAGCCCCCGCTCCCGATCCACACCGGCAAGATCCCGCAGGATCCGCAGGGAACGGTCCACCAGTTTGCTGTTGCTGGCGGCCACATCCACCATGCGGTTGCCGTAGACCTTGCCCAGCTTCACCATCACGGCGGTGGAGAGGGTGTTCAAGGCCAGTTTTGTGGCGGTTCCAGCCTTCATCCGGGTGGATCCCGTGAGCAATTCAGGTCCCGTGAGCAGGCGGATGTCGATGTCGCAGGGAAGGGGCGCCTGCTCCGTTGGAACGCAGGCCATGGCGATGGCGAGGGCACCGATGCTTTTGGCAAACGCCAGCCCACCGCGCACGTAGGGGGTGGTGCCGCCTGCGGCGATGCCCACCAGGCAATCCTTGGCACAGAAGCCCCGCTCCTCGAGGTCTGCACGTCCGGCGGCCTCAATGTCCTCGAGCCCTTCCGAGCTGCGCAGCAACGCAGCGGAACCACCGGCGAGAACACCTTGCACCTGCTGGGGATCACTGCAGAAGGTGGGCGGACATTCCGCGGCATCCAACACCCCCAGCCGTCCGGAGGTGCCAGCACCCAGGTAGAAGAGCCGGCCGCCGGCACGGAGGCGCTCGGCAACGGCATCAACCGCCTGGGCTAGCGCCGGAGCCACAGCGGCAACAGCCTCCTGGGGGCGACGATCCTCGTCTGCAAACAACTCCACCAGCGCCAGGGTGTCGAGCTGATCCAGGCGTGAACTGCGCCGGTTGCTCTGCTCGGTGAGCAGGTGGCCGCGGTCGCTGGAGGGCTGCAGATCAGGGTCGAACACGGCCATGGCTCAGAGCAGACCCTCCAGGCGCCGACGCAGCTCATCCAGTTCAGGATTCGATTCCGGTTCGGTCTCCAGCCCCTGGAGCGCGGGCTCCACGCCCTGCTGCTCTGCCACACCGCCGTCAGAAACAGCCTCGAGCGAAACCGGGTCGTTCGCAAGCAAGTCGTCCTTCCAGTTGCTCACATCGCGGTTGCTCTGGGGCGGCGCCATGAACAGACGCTCCTCGTCATTGCTGGGCACAAAGCCCGACTCGATCAGCCGGGCCTCGTAACCGGCCTCACGGCAGAACAGATCTACGTCTTCCCGATCCAGGGCCTCCACCGTTGGAACCGGAAAGTCCTGGGCCTCCAGAAGACCGGCATATCGCTCGGCATCGTCGGGGTTCTCAAACAGCAGAACCACGGTTCGTCCGGCGATTTCAAGCGAGTGGATGCCTTCGCTATCCGTACCGGCATCAAAGAGCAGGACATGGACGCGCATCGGGAAAACCGTCAGATCAACCGGACCGGAGTCTCACCCATCGTCAACCACCCTGCTCGGATTCACTCGCCAGTTCCTGAAGACGTCGGTAGAGGGCCCGTTCCGCATCACCCAGATCCGACGGAATCACCACAACGATCTCCACCAACTGGTCACCCCGCTCGTCATCCAGCTGCAGCCCGCGCCCCCGCAGCCGCAGCAAACGTCCACTGGATGAGCCTGGAGGAACCTGCAGCGTCACAGGACCATCCAGGGTCGGCACATCAACGGCGCAACCGAGGGCTGCATCCGGTGGGAACAGCATCAGCTTGTAGAGCACCCGCAGACCATCAATCCGCAGGCCGTCATCGGTCACGACGCGGAGCTGCAGGAAATGATCACGGCCGCCGGGGGCAACGCCTTCAAGCCGCAGACGCCAGCCATCCCCGGCAAAGGGGGGCGTGTTCAGCTCGATCACGGTGCCGTCATCGAGCGTCAGTTCCACCACGGTTCCCTGAAGAGCCTGATCCGGGGTGAGATGAACCACCGACTCGAGATCTTCCACGGCACGCACCGGCGGCGGCGGCGGCGGTGCCGACACCGGAGGTTCATGGCCTCTGGCTTCCCGGCTGGCGTCATCACCACTGGCGCCATCACCGCGGAAGGGGGGATCGGGCTCGTCCTCAACCTCAACGGAGGAACGTCCTGTTCCACCGCCGAAGATCACATCGAGGTAGTCCTCAAAATCTGGAAAGCCCTGGGCAAAGGGATCGGCAACATCCGCACGGGAGCCACCCCCCCGCTGCCAGGCCTCCCGCCGGCGGGGATCGCTGAGCACCGCATAGGCCTCATTGACCAGCTTGAAGCGCTCTTCAGCAACGGGATCGTTGCTGTTGAGATCAGGGTGCCAGCGGCGCGCCTCCCGGCGAAAGGCCCGTTTCAGTTGCTGATCCGTGCAGTCGGAATCAACCCCCAGCAGAGACCAGTAATCAGGCTCAGCGGTAGATGTCATCGTCCCAAGGTGCAGGTTCACGCCGGCTCAGACCACGGCCACGGTCACCCGGACGGCTGGGGGGACCCCAGGGGTCGTCGTCCCAGTCATCGGCAAACAGCTCATCCTTGAGGGAGCCCAGGGTGTTGCGGATCCCCTGAAGCGGGCTGCCATCGGCCTGACGTTCCGCTGACAGCCGGCGGTTCAGCCCGAACATCGCCTCCTCGAGACCACTCACGCAGAGATCAAGCTCCTGGAGGTCGTCATTGGCGAGGCAGTCCTGCACGTCACGCATGGCCATTTCAACGGCCCGTTGCTGCCGTTCAGCGCCATAGGGCCCCAGCTCGAGCGAGGCATCCCGCAGCCGCCGTTCCGCCTGGGCAAGCAAAGTCTGAGCCCGGTTGCGGCGTTCGATCTGATTGCGTTTGCGCCTGTCCTCATCAGCCCTCGCTTCCGCTTCCGCCAGCAGAGCGGTCACATCCTCCTCATTGAGGTTTGAGCCGCCCTGGATCGACACCGACTGCTTGCGACCGGTGGTGCGGTCGGTGGCACTGACCTGCAGCAGGCCATTGGCATCGATGTCGAAGGCCACCTGCACCTGGGGCACCCCCCGCGGGGCCGGTGGAATCCCGGAGAGGCGGAAACGACCGAGAGATTTGTTGTCCGTCGCCATCTGGCGCTCCCCTTGCCAGACGTGGATTTCCACGGACGACTGATTGGCTTCCGAGGTGCTGAACACATCGGACTGACGCACGGGGATCGGCGTGTTGCGGGGAATCAGCACCTTCATCAATCCGCCGATGGTCTCCAGTCCCAGCGACAGGGGGGTGACGTCGTTGAGCAGCAGATCCCTGAGTTCACCGGTGAGGATTCCGGCTTGAACCGCAGCACCGATGGCCACCACCTCATCGGGATTCACCGATTGGCAGGGATCGATCGGCACGAGGGTGCGCACCAGTTGCTGAACCATCGGCATCCGCGTGGCACCACCCACCAGCACGACGTCATCGATGTCATCAGCCGACCAACCGGAGTCGCGCAGCGCCGCCTGAACTGGACTCAGCAGACGATCCAGCAGATCGGGGCAGAGCCCTTCAAAAGTGGAGCGGTCCAGGCGGGTTTCGATGTGCAGCGGACCATCGCTGCCGGTGGCGATGAAAGGAAGCGAAATCGGTGTACTCAGCACACCGGAGAGTTCCTGCTTCGCCTTCTCAGCCGCTTCCGTCAACCGCTGCAGGGCCTGGCGATCGCGGCGCAGATCAACCTTGTGCTCCTCTTCAAAGGCATCGGCCAGCCAGTTGACGATGCGTTGATCGAAATCATTGCCGCCGAGTTGCGTGTCACCGTTCGTCGCCTTGACGTCAAAAACGCCGTTGGCGATGCGCAGCAGCGACACGTCAAAGGTGCCGCCACCAAGGTCGAAGACCAGAACCCGTTTAACGGCGCTGCGGTCAAAGCCATAGGCCAGAGCAGCTGCAGTGGGCTCATTGAGAATGCGCTCCACCGAGATGCCCGCCAGGCGTCCAGCATCGCGGGTGGCCTGGCGCTGCGCATCATTGAAGTAAGCGGGCACGGTCACCACGGCCGCTTCCACCGGTTCACCCAGATAAGTGGACGCGTCATCGACGAGCTTGCGAATGATGCTGGCCACCAGTTCTTCGGGCGCGTATTCCCGCTCGGTCACCGGACAGGGCACCCGAACCTGCCCCTGGTCGTTGGCACGCACCGTGTAGGGAACAGAGAGGCTGCTGTCTTCCAGTTCGTCCCAGTCACGGCCGACGAACCGCTTCAGGTTCGAGAAGGTGTTGCGGGGGCTGAGCACCAGCTGGCGCCGGGCCAGCTGACCCACCAACAGTTCCTGATCCTTGGTGTATCCGACAACGGATGGGGTGGTTCGGCCGCCCTCGGCATTGGCGATCACGTGGGGACGACCTGCCTCCAGCACAGCGACAACCGAATTGGTGGTCCCCAGATCGATTCCGACGATCCGCCCCATATCCCTGAAAACTTGATCCCCACGCTAACGGCAGGTTCAAACCGGCTCCAGTCCCTCCCTTAAGCGGTTGTTAATGCCCCCAAACGGTTCGGGTCATACGTTGTAAGGGCGCGCCATTGGATGCATGTCCGACCCGGACAGTCGTTACTTGCTCCGAAGCCGTCCACCAGCGGAAAAGCTGGTGGACATCAGTTTCAGAAACCTCGCCATCGCCATGGCCTCCGTTGTGGCGATCGTTCTGTTCTCAATCCTTGTGGTGGTTTTCCAGGGGAGCCTGGATTCCATGGCCCGCTACGGATGGCAATTTCTGGTCACCTCAGACTGGAATCCCGTGGACGATCAGTACGGGGCCGGAGCCGCGATCTACGGCACCTTGATCACATCACTGCTCGCGTTGATGATCGCGGTGCCCCTCGGTGTGGGCACAGCCATTTTCATCACCGAAAACATCATTCCCAAGCGGATCAGGGACGTGATCGGCCTGATGGTGGAACTGCTCGCGGCGATTCCATCGGTGGTGCTTGGCCTCTGGGCCATTTTTGTGATGGAACCGTTCATCAGGCCTGGGCTGGAACTTCTTTATCAGCTGTTCAATTGGTTCCCCCTGTTCAGCACCCCACCTATGGGTCCTGGCACCATTCCCGCAATGTTGATCCTGGTGGTGATGATCCTGCCGATCATCACGGCGATCTCCCGTGATTGCCTGAATCAGGTTCCCCCGCAACTACGCCAGGCGGCCTATGGGGTAGGCACAACCCGCTGGGGAGCCATCATCAATGTGATTCTCCCGGCAGCGATTTCCGGAATCATTGGTGGTGTGATGTTGGCCTTGGGCCGCGCCATGGGCGAAACCATGGCCGTGACCATGATCATCGGCAATTCCAACAACTTCAGCGTTTCGCTGCTGGCCCCTGGCAACACCATCGCAGCGATGCTGGCCAATCAATTTGGTGAGGCGGATGGCTCCCAGGTGTCATCACTGATGTACGCAGCATTCGTGCTGATTGTTCTCACCCTGTGCGTGAATATTTTTGCCCAGTGGATCGTGAAGCGTTTGAGCCTGAAGTACTGACATGACACAGACGCTCACCCACAACAAGGCCGAGTCAGCATCTGACCTCAGCTACAAACCCTTTCAACGCAGAAACATCAGCAGCAGGGCGCTCTCGTTTCTGGCAGCCCTGTTTGCCGCGATTGCTGTTCTGCCCCTGATCCTTGTGCTGGGCTACGTGCTCGTGCAGGGGGGCAGCAAGATCAGCCTGGCCCTGCTGACGCAACTCCCACCACCGCCAGGCCTCGAAGACGGCGGCATCGCCAATGCAATCGTTGGAACGCTGGTGGTGACGGCCATCGCTGCACTGATCGCCGTTCCGGTGGGCGTCGGCGGCGGAGTTTTTCTGGCTGAATACTCCCGTTCGGGATGGTTCGCTCAGTTCATCCGCTTCGGCACCAATGTGCTGGCCGGGGTGCCATCGATCATCGCCGGCGTTTTCATCTACGGCACGATCGTCACCAGTCGAATCCTGTTCGGAAACGCCTACAGCGCCGTGGCCGGCGGCATGGCACTGGCGGTGCTGATGCTTCCCACAGTGATCAAAACCACTGATGAAGGTCTGAAGCTGGTGCCCGACGATCTCCGGCGTGGTGCCCTCGGGGTGGGGGCATCCCGGTTCGTCACCGTTGTTCGAATCACCCTGCCTGCCGCATTAACCCCGATAGCCACAGGGGTTGTGCTGGGCATCGCCCGAGCAGCAGGGGAAACAGCTCCCTTGATCTTCACCGCTCTGTTCTCACCGTTCTGGTCGGATCTGCTCACACCGGATGGAATCTTCGCTCCAATCGCGACCCTCTCGGTGATGATCTACAACTTCGCGATCATGCCCTACGAATTTCACAACGAGCTGGCGTGGGCCGCATCGTTTGTGCTCGTGGTGATGATCCTGGCCCTGAACCTGTTCTCTCGCTGGCTGGCGCGATTTGCTGCCAAATAAACCTTCTTCTACATAAAACAATGACGACTCTTCAACAGCCCCAAGCCACCGAGTCCCACAACGCAGACGTCGCCCTTTCACTGCAGAACGTCACGATCAGCTACGGCAATTTCGAAGCCGTCAAAAACGTCTACTGCGAGATTCCCCGCGGCAAGGTGACAGCCTTCATTGGCCCATCCGGATGTGGAAAGTCCACGGTGCTTCGTTCATTGAATCGGATGAACGATCTGATCGAAGGCTGCTCACTGAAGGGAAGCATCCTGTTTGGAGGTGTAGACCTCTACGGGCCCAGGATTGATCCCGTGGAGGTGCGCCGCCGGATCGGAATGGTGTTCCAACAACCCAACCCATTCCCGAAAAGCATCTACGAAAACATCGCCTTCGGCGCTCGCATCAATGGCTACACCGGAGACATGGATGAGCTTGTTGAGCGTTCCCTCCGCCAGGCGGCGGTTTGGGATGAGTGCAAAGACAAGCTGAATGAAAGCGGGTATTCGCTCTCCGGCGGACAGCAGCAGCGCCTCTGCATCGCGCGCACGATCGCGATTCAACCGGAGGTCATCCTCATGGATGAGCCCTGTTCAGCTCTTGATCCCATCTCAACGTTGAAGATCGAGGAGACGATGCATGAGCTCAAAAAGAGCTTCACCATCGTGATCGTCACCCACAACATGCAGCAGGCCGTTCGCGTCAGCGACATGACCGCCTTCTACAACGCAGAGGCCGTTGAAGGCGGAACAGGAAAGGTGGGTTACCTCGTGGAATTCAACGAGACCGACAAGATCTTCAACGCCCCCCAACAGCAGGCCACCCAGGACTACGTTTCCGGTCGTTTCGGCTGATCGCCGAGCCGGCCCGAGCAGGGCCGTGATTGGGCCTTCAGGCCTAGAAAAGGGCAAAAAAAATCCGGTCCTGAAGGACCGGAGAAGCGGAGAGCGAGGGATTCGAACCCTCGATAGAGTTGCCCCTATACAGCATTTCCAGTGCTGCGCCTTCGACCACTCGGCCAGCTCTCCACCGGCTAAATGGGGCAGGTGAGAATGTAGCAGGGCACTGCCAGCAGACCTTCATGCGTCCCAGCCACAGGATCACGATTCACTGGCGCCAGGAGGGTCGCACCATCACCCACGACGTGCCTGAGGGGGACTACATCCTTCACAGCTTCGAAGAGCAGGGTGACCCACTTCCTTTCTCCTGCAGAAACGGATGCTGCACGGAGTGCGCCGTTCGCGTGCAGAGCGGCAACCTCGACCAGCGCGAAGCCATGGGTCTGTCGCGGGAGCTGAGGGACAAGGGCTACGGCCTGCTCTGCGTGGCCCGCGCCATCGGGCCCCTGGAGGCTGAAACCCAGGATGAGGATGAGGTGTACGAGCTGCAGTTCGGTCGCCACTTCGGCAAAGGGCGCGTTACTGCTCGCATTCCCCTCGAAGAGGAGTGAACATGCCGAAATCGATCTGCACCCGTGCCGCCCACGAAGCCGGGCTCAACCCAAGCGATCTGGAGCGTCTTGTCGGCGTGGCCCGCTCAGCGGCCGATGCCGGTGGCCAGGAACTGATGCGCCACTACGGGCGCCTGTCGTCCATCGAAAGCAAAGGCCGCATCGGCGACCTGGTCACCAATGCCGACCTTGCTGCCGAACGCATCGTCTTGGAGCTGCTGGCGGAGCAAACCCCTGAGATTGCTGTGCTGGCCGAGGAAAGCGGGGCAGCCGGTCAGCAGGACGGCCTGAGGTGGTGTGTTGACCCCCTCGATGGGACCACAAACTTCGCCCACGGCTACCCCTTCTTTGCCACCTCGATCGGGCTCACCATGGGCCAGCAGCCCATCCTCGGGGCCATTGCTGTGCCCTTTCTGAAGGAGATGTACTGGGGGGCACCGGGGGTCGGAGCGTTCTGCAACGAAAGCCCACTGCAAGTCAGCAGTTGTGATCGGCTCGAAGACTCGCTGCTGGTCACCGGGTTCGCCTACGACCGGCACACCCGACTCGACAACAACTACGCCGAGTTCTGCTGGTTCACCCATCGCACCCACGGCGTGCGCCGGGGCGGTGCTGCAGCGGTGGACCTGGCCTTCGTGGCCGCTGGCCGCCAGGACGGCTATTGGGAACGGGGCCTGTCTCCCTGGGATCTGGCCGCTGGTGTGGCGTTGGTGGATCTGGCCGGTGGAACCGTCACCAGCTATGGCAATCGACCCTTCGACCTCTCCAGTGGCCGGGTCGTGGCCGCTGGCGCCAGCCTGCATGCGGCGATCACCGAGGGGCTGTCTCAGGTGCAACCACTGCCTGGAGCCGCCTTCGGAGCGCCAGAGGTCACGGCCATGGGATCCTGAGGCGTGGCCGAGAGGACGTGAGATGGCGCTGCAACCTGCAGCTGGCGCAAAGGATCTGAATCCACGTCAGGTGGAGACCAACCGACAGCTGACGGAACGTCTGGCGTCGGTCTACCGCCTCTGGGGCTACGACGAGGTCTCGCCACCCCGGGTGGAACGCCTGGCCACCCTGATGGCCGGCGGTGCCATCGACAGCTCAGACATTGTTCGTCTGGTGGCTGATGACCCCCTCGGGCTGCGCCCGGAGATGACGGCATCCATCGCCAGAGCCGCCTGCACCCGATTTGCAGATCGCCAGAGACCGCTGCGGCTCTGGGCCTCTGGCACGGTGTTTCGCACCCGTTCCGCCGATGAGGGTGGTCAGTGCATTGAGGAAAACCTTCAGAGCGGCGTTGAACTGTTCGGCGTCAGTGGCAGCGAGGCGGAGATGGAGCTGCTGAGCCTGCTGATGGCCTCCGTTCAGACCCTGGGGCTGCAGGCCAGCCAGAAACCAAGGCTGTTGCTGGGTCACACCGCTCTGATGGATCTGGTGCTTCGTCCGTTCAGCGGTGCGTTGCGTGATCAAATCCGCACGGCATTGATCGATTTCGACCGGTTGGCCATCGAGGGCTTCGATCTGGCCGACGCTGAGAAGACCAGGCTGCTCTCCTTGTTGGACTGCCGTGGCACCCCCGACCAGGTGCTGAGGCAGCTCGGCAGTCTCTGCGGGGAACAGCCGGTCTTCGATGAGCTGCGGCGCCTCTGTGCGCATCTCGCCTCGGCAGCTCAGGCTCAGGCGGTGACGATCCAGCTGGATCCAACCTTTCAACCCCATTTCGAGCTCTACACCGGCCTGGTGTTCCAGCTGGTCTGTGATGGCCGTAGTTCACCGGTGGTGATTGCCCGCGGCGGACGCTACGACGATCTGGTGCGCCGTTGCGGCGCAACGGATGACCGAGCTTTTGGCGCAGGGTTCAGCCTCGCGATCGATCCGATCCGCGAACTGATATCAGACCTGGATGCTGCCGAACAGGAGCATTCCGATGTTCTCGTTGCTTTTTCAACGGCCTCGAATCTGGAATCCGCCATGGAGCGTCAGCGCGGCTGGCACGAGCAGGGACGCACCGCTGTGATGGCCCTGGAACCCCTGGCGTCCAAGCAGGAGGCTGAGCAGCAGGCGAAGGCCCAGGGTGGACTGCAGCTGGATTGGGTCGATCCTTAGGATCCCGCTGTGCAGCAGGACCTCCATGGCTCATTCCATCGTCACTGACGTTTGCGAGGGCATCGCTGACTGCGTTGATGCCTGCCCCGTAGCCTGTATCGACCAAGGCAAAGGAAAGAACAAGAAGGGCACTGACTTCTACTGGATCAATTTCGACACCTGCATCGATTGCGGGATCTGCCTGCAGGTGTGTCCCGTTGAGGGGGCCATCGTCGCTGAAGAGCGCCCCGACCTGCAGAAGACGCCCTGATCTGGGCCAAGGGACGGAGGCACGAAGGTACGGAGAACCCCCTGAAACAGCCGTTGAGCCTGGGTAAAACCTGTCTCTAGTGTCTGGTTTTTCACAGCAAAGGAATGGCGGTGCTGGAGGAACAGGGTCAGATTCAGATCCACACCGAAAACATTTTCCCGATCATCAAAAAGGCCGTTTATTCCGGCCATGAGGTGTTTCTTCGGGAACTGGTGAGCAATGGCGTGGATGCCATCAGCAAGCGCCGCATGGCGGCCATGGCCGGCGATTGCAGCGAAGGGGATGACGGAGCCATCCGGATCACGGTGGATCGAGAGGCGAAGACCGTCACCATCAGCGACAACGGCATCGGCATGACCGCCGATGAGGTGAAGCGCTACATCAATCAGGTGGCCTTCTCCAGCGCCGAGGATTTCCTGGAGAAGTACAAACAGGAAAACGACGCCATCATTGGCCACTTCGGCCTGGGCTTCTATTCCAGCTTCATGGTGGCCGAACGGGTGGAGCTGCTGACCCGTTCAGCCCGGCCCGAGGCTGAAGCCGTGCGCTGGAGTTGTGATGGATCTCCGAACTTCAGCCTCACTGCCGCCGAGAAAGAGCAGCCCGGCACGGACGTGATCCTTCATCTGATGGAGGACGAGCTCGAATATCTGGAGCCGGCTCGCATCCGCACCCTGATCAACACCTACTGCGACTTCATGGCACTACCGGTGCAGCTGGAAGGGGAAACCATCAACAAGATGGATGCCCCCTGGCGAAAAAGCGCCAGAGATCTCAGCGATCAGGACTACATCGATCTTTACCACTACCTGTATCCCTTCCAGGGCGATCCCCTGCTCTGGGTTCACCTCAACACCGACTACCCCTACAACCTCCAGGGCATCCTGTTTTTCCCGAAGCAAACCGGTCGTGCCGACTGGGAGAAGGGAGAAATCAAGCTGTACTGCAACCAGGTGTTCGTCAGCGATTCGATCAAGGAGGTCGTTCCGCGCTACCTGTTGCCCCTGCGGGGGGTGATCGATTCACCCGATATCCCCCTGAACGTGAGCCGCAGTGCTCTGCAGACCGACCGACGCGTTCGCTCCATCGGCAATTTCGTCGCCAAGAAAGTGTCGGACCGGCTGCGGAATCTGAAAAAGGAGGATCCCAAGGGCTATGCCGAGGCCTGGGATGCCCTGGCACCCTTCGTGAAGATCGGCGCCATGGAGGACGAGAAGTTCGCCGAGCAGGTGTCTGAGTTGATTTTGTTCGCCACCACCGCCGCCGCTGGTGAAGGGGACGACGCTGACCCGATCGCTTGCGATGGCCGTGCATTCACCACCCTGGAGGGATACCGCAGCCGCCTGGCCGCGGATCAAAACAAACGTGTGCTGTACAGCACCGATGACGTTGCCCAGGCCGGTGCGCTCAACCTCTGGACCTCCCAGGGCGCGGAAGTGCTGAAACTGGAGACGGTGATCGACACCCAGTTCATCCCCTGGCTGGAGCATCGCCATGAGGAACTCACCTTCCAGCGCGTCGACTCGGAACTGGACGAAAGCCTGAAGGACAACGATGCCGAACTCACCGATCAAGACGGCACCACGGAGTCAGACCGACTGCGTGATCTGATCAAAGCGGCCCTTGGCAACGACAAGGTGACCGTTCAGGTGCAGGCCCTGAAAGCCGAGGGGGCACCGCCGGCCATGATTCTTCTGCCGGAACAGATGCGCCGGCTGAACGACATGGGCGCCCTGATGGAACAACGCCTGCCGGGCCTTCCCGAGCATCACGTGCTGCTGGTGAACCGGCGCCACCCCCTTGTGGAGGGGATGCTGAAGTTGCGTGCCGGTGGCGTGCTGGTGGGAGCGGCGGAAACATCGCCGACCGCAAGCCTGGCCGAGGATGTGGCCCGCCATCTGTATGACATGGCGCGCTTGGGCGTCGGGGGTCTGGAGCCCAATGAGCTGGCCGGTTTCCAGACCCGCAGCGCTGAATTGATGGGTGCCTTGATGCAGAGAGGACTTTGACCTGAAGACCTTTTGCTAAATTGGTTGTTTGGAACTGGTTTTTCAGCTCCAAACAACCTCTCAGTAGAAGGACATCGTCATGTCACGGGTGTGTCAGCTCACCGGTACTCGCGCCAACAACGGCATGGCCGTGAGCCATTCCCACATCCGCACCAAGAAGCTGCAGCAGGCCAACCTGCAGCAGCGTCGCCTCTGGTGGGCGGAAGGCAACCGCTGGGTGAAACTGCGTGTGACCACCCGCGCCCTCAAAACCATCCAGAAGAAAGGCCTGGGCGCCTACGCCAAGTCTCTGGGCATTAACCTGGCCAAGATCTGAGATCTTGAACGGGTGAATCGGCGGGAATTACTAGTCAAGTCCGGCCTTTTCCTTGCAGCTCTGACGCTCACACCCTCGCGGGCTTCGGCCCTCGGGGGTGTTGTTTTGGAAACGGGTACAACCGTGCCTGATTTCGATCTGCCCGGATCCAGTCAGTCCGAACCCGATCGGAAGCAATGGAGCAGCCGTGATCTGCGCGGCCGCTGGCTCGCGGTTTACTTCTATCCAAGGGATTTCACCGGCGGATGCACGATCGAAGCCCGGGGCTTCGAAAGCCTTCACAACGACTTCCTTCAGGCCGGTGCGGAAGTGATCGGCATCAGCGCCGACAGCGTTGACGACCATGAATCCTTCTGTGAGAGCGAAGGATTGAGCTTCCCCCTGCTGTCCGATCCCGACGGGACCGTGAGCAAGGCCTACGGGTCGTGGATGGCGCCGTACTCGCTGCGCCACACCTTTCTGATCGATCCGGACGGGGTCTTGCGTGAACGCTGGGTGGCGGTTCGACCCAACGGTCACGCCCGCGAGGTGCTGGATTCGTTGCTGTCTTTTCAGACCAAAGCCGCCGTTTGACAAAAGAGCGCTTTTGCTGAATGGTGGACCGAACGAAGCGTTGTTCGAATAAATGGGTGCGGGTCAGAGTTCATTTGTAATCCTCTATCACCGCACGCCGTTCGACGAATCAAAAGACAAGAACGGGAAAAGAATATGGGTCGATCAGAAAAGCCCTAACGGAATTATTCCAACCCTTCGCAACCTCTTCCGTAGCTGCGAAAAAGGCACTTGGATTGCCTGGAGACGGGTCGACGATCAGTCGAATGAGGGTACAGAACGGTTTGAGATGGAACACCCTTCACCGTTCACTCTGTGCCGAATCCCCCTGGAAGATGAACAGATCTCCAGTTTTTATCACATCACATCCAAAGAATGCTTCTGGCCAATACTTCATACATTTCCAACATATTTCAATGTCAACAACGCGAACTGGAAGATCTTTGAAGAGGTCAACAAACGTTTCGCCATGGCGGCATGCGCTGAAGCCGCCGAGGGTGCAACGGTGTGGGTGCATGACTACAACCTTTGGCTGGCTCCCGGTTACATCCGAGCCGAACGTCCAGACCTGAAGATTGCCTTTTTTCATCACACTCCTTTCCCGGGGAATGATGTTTTCGCCATCCTTCCCTGGCGTGAGCAGATCCTGGAAAGTTTGCTCTGTTGTGATGTCGTCGGCTTCCACATTCCCCGCTACACCGAAAACTTTGCCCGCGCCGCCACAACCCTGGTGGGCGCCAAACGAGGGCCCAAAGTGCCGGTGGACAAGAAATTCATTGAGGTGGGAACCGCCCTTTCGGAAGGCACGGTCACCAGTCACCTCGAGCACAACGGTCGCACCATTCAGCTGCTCAGCTCTCCGGTGGGCACCTCACCGGATCTGATTCAGGAATTGTGCTGGAGCCCGTCGGTTGAAAGTCATGGCGAATTGATCGTTCAAGACACCAAAAAAGGCCGAAAACTGATCCTCTCTGCCAGTCGGGTGGATTACACCAAGGGCAACGAAGAGTTGCTGCTGGCTTTTGAACGGCTGTTGGAACGACGCAAGGATCTGCATGGCCAGGTGGTGCTGATGCTGGCCTGTGTGGCCGCTGCCAGTGGAATGAAGATCTACGAAGACACCCAACGATCAATCGAGGAGATGGCCGGACGCATCAACGGCCGCTTCAGCCAGATCGATTGGGTGCCCATCCGCTTTTCCACCCGCCGGATCCCCTACGACGAAATGATCGCCTGGTTCTGCCATGCCGATGTCTGCTGGATCACTCCGCTGCGGGATGGCCTGAATCTGGTGGCCAAGGAGTACGCCGCAGCTCGACGCAACCGTGGCGGCGTTCTTGTGCTCTCGGAATTCACCGGAGCCTCGGTCGTGCTGGATGGCGCCGTGCTCACCAATCCCTATTCCAATCGCCGCATGGATGAGGCCATCGAATCGGCACTGGAAATGGATGAAGACGAGCAGCGCGACCGCATGAGCCGCATGACCGATGCCGTGGAGAACTACACGGTGAGCGACTGGGCCGAGGAACAGATGTCTGGCCTGTCGCCCTCCACCCCGCAATGAAACTGCGCCGCTGGCTCTTGGGCGGTGCCTTGGCGCTGGTGATGGCCCTGGGTGTTCTGGTTGGTTCAGCCTCCTCGCGCGCGGAGGAGGTGAGCATCCTGATGCCGTCGTCCTTCACCGATGCCAGTGCCGATCTGGTGAAAGCCTTCAACCGCGAGCATCGCGGCCGGATTAATCTCAGCTTGATTCGCGGTCCGTTGAACACGGAATCGATTTCAGACCTGGCGATCAGCAGTCTTTTGCTCGGTGATGCGCCGTTCGACGCGCTGTTGATGGATGTCACCTGGTTGCCAAAATATGCAGCCGCCGGCTGGCTGGAAGCCCTGGATCCCTGGTTTGGTGAGGGCGACCAGAAGCAGCTGGTGCAAGGGGCACGGCTGGGCAATGACTACGACGGCCATCTTTACCGCTGGCCCCTGGTGGCCGATGTGGGACTGCTCTACTGGCGCACGGATCTGATGGAGCAGCCACCAACAACGCCCGATGCGCTGGTGGAGGTTGCCGGACGCCTGGTTGAAAGCCAGGCCGTTGCCAATGGTTTTGTCTGGCAGGGGCGTCAGTACGAAGGATTGAGCTGCGACTTCCTTGAAGTGCTGGAGGGCTTCGGCGGTGACTGGATGGACACCACCACCAACGTCATGGAGCTCGATTCGCCTGAGGCAACGGCCGCAGCAGCCTGGTTGAACGGTCTGATCAGCGAAGGCGTCAGCCCATACGCCGTGACCAATTACGCCGAGGCGGAGTCGCTTCAGGCCTTCAAGGCCGGTGATGCCGCTCTGATGCGCAACTGGCCCTACGCCTGGGCTGAACTGCAGAAAGACGACAGCGCGGTGAAGGGCAACGTCGGCATCAGCCTGATGGTGGCGCAACCGGGTGAACGTCCCGGGGCCACCCTCGGCAGCTGGGGGCTGAGCCTGATGCGCCAATCGCAGCACAAGGAAGCAGCGGTGGAAGCGATTCGCTACCTCACCAGCGAAAACGCCCAGCGGCAGCGCTTTCTCAACAACGGCTACACCCCCATTCAGGCGGATCTGTTCAACGACCCGGAGATGCTGAAGGCCTCTCCCGTGCTGCCGGACCTGCTGGTGGCCTTGAACCATGCGGTGGTTCGACCGCCAACCCCGCTGTATGCCCAGTTGAGCGATGTGGTGCAGCGAGAACTCAACGGCTTGTTCACCGCTGCCGGGTCCGCCGATGAGGCCATGGCCACCAGTCAGCAGCGGAGCCAGACTCTGCTGCGCGCTGCGGGAGCCACGCCATGACGATGCTCCTGGCTGCACCTGCGCTGCTGTTGATCGCGGTGGTGTTCGGTTGGCCGATGCTGCGCTACGCCTGGCTGAGCTTCCACGCTGATTCCGTTCTCACCGGCCTTGAACCGGTGGCCAACGGCGGAGCCAACTGGTGGCGACTGGCGGCTGATCAGCGCTTCTGGCTGGATGCCGGACAAACCGCGCGATTCGCCCTGATCTCAGTGGGTTTGGAGTTGCTGTTGGCCCTGGCCATTGCGCTGCTGCTGCATCAACGCTGGCGCGGCAGGGGAGCTGTTCGGGCCCTGACCCTGCTGCCCTGGGCCCTGCCCACAACAATGATGGCCCTGGGCTGGCGCTGGATCTTCAACACCCCCTACGGCCCGATCGAGGTGCTGGCACGAAGCCTTGGCCTCAACTCCCTGGATCTGCTGTCCACCCCATCGATCACCTGGCTGGTGACCGTGATTGCGGATGTCTGGAAAACAACGCCCTTCATCACGCTGATTCTTCTGGCGGGACTCCAGAGCATTCCCGTCGACCTCTACAGCGCCTTTCGCCTGGAAGGGGGAACGCCCCTTCAGGCGCTTCGCAGGGTCACCCTGCCGCTGCTGCTCCCTTACATCCTGCTGAGCCTGCTGTTCCGTCTGGCCCAGGCCTTCGGGGTGTTTGATCTGGTGCAGGTGCTGACTGGTGGCGGTCCCGCCGGCAGCACCGAAAGCATCGCCCTCTATGCCTACCTCAACGGCATGCGCTTCCTCGATTTCGGCTACAGCGCCACGGTGATGCTCGCGGGATTCCTATTGCTGACCGCGCTAATTCTTGCGGGCACGTTGCTGCTGAGGAGCTTCGGTCTGTTGCGGTCCCTGGACCGATGACACGTGGACTGATGACACGACGTTCCCTCTGGATTGCACTGCTGCTGGTCTGGTCCCTCGCTCCGATGCTGTGGCAGCTGCTGAGTTCCTTCACCACCGCAGATGCTCTGGTCAATGACCAACTGAGCTTCTGGAGCCGTTGGACGCTGAACAACTACCGGGATCTGCTCAGCACCGATCCACCCTTCTGGCGTTACCTGCTCAACAGCAGCTTGGTGGCTTCCCTCACCACACTGCTCACCTTGATGCTGGCCATCCCCGCCGCCTACGGACTGGCAAAGCTGCCTCAGCAGTTGAAAGGAATCCTCCGCACTGCCGTGGTGGGCGCCGCTCTGTTCCCTTATGTGCTGCTGTTTCTGGCGCTGCTCGAACTGGCCCGCACCTTTGCCCTCGGCAACAACCTGATCGCCATCGCCATTCCCTACAGCGCTTTGTCGATGCCTCTGGCTCTGCTGCTGCTCACGGCGGCGTTTGAAGCCCTGCCCAACGACCTCGAAGACGCAGCCAAGCTGGAGGGATTGTCGTTGTGGCAGCGGCTGCGCTGGGTGCTGCTCCCCTTGATTGCACCGGCCTCCGCCAGCACGGCAATCCTGGTGTTCCTGTTCGCCTGGAACGAATACCCCGTGGCGCTCACCTGGCTGAGCCGCAGCGATCTGCTCACATTGCCGGTGGCGATGGCCCGAATTGCGGGATCATCCACCTATTCCGTCCCCTACGGCACCTACGCGGCAGCCACCGTGCTCGGTGCCATTCCTCTTCTGGTGCTGGTGCTGGTGTTTCAGCGCCAGATCGTCAGTGGACTCACCAACGGAGCCATCAAGGGATGACACTGCAACTTCGGGCCATCAACAAGCGCTTCGGCGAGCGACAGGTTCTCCACCAGCTCGACCTCGATGTGGCCAACGGCGAATGCGTCGCTCTGCTGGGGGCCAGCGGCTGTGGGAAAAGCACGGCCCTGCGTCTGATCGCCGGGCTCGATCACCCCGATGAAGGGTCGATTCGCATCAATGGTGCGGAGATGGTCGACGTGCCCGCTGAGCATCGCCGGGTGGGGATGGTGTTTCAAAGCTATGCCCTGTTCCCGCATCTGAATGTGTGGGACAACCTCGAACTGGGGCTGCGGATGCGGGGCGGTAGCGCCGCCACCCGCGATGAACGAATCCGCGGCGTGCTGGAGGTGTTGCAGCTCAGCGGGCAAGCCCGGCAACGGCCCTCACAACTGTCCGGCGGCCAGCGCCAGCGCGTCGCCCTGGCCCGAGCCCTGTTGCGGGACCCCCTCGTTTATCTGCTCGATGAGCCGATGAGCAATCTGGATGCCCAGTTGCGTGAGGACCTGCGGCCTCAATTGCGCCGCCTGATGATCGGCGGTGAGCAGCCTGTGGTTTACGTCACCCATGACCAGCAGGAGGCGATGGCGCTGGCGGATCGCATCGCTGTGATGCGCGAGGGAAGGATTGAACAGATCGGAACACCCCGCGAGTTGTACCTGCAACCGGCCAGCACCTACGTCGCCCAGTTCATCGGCCGCCCGCAGATGAATCTGCTGCCAGCCAGAGATGGAGTGATCACCGGTATCCGACCGGACGATCTAAGGCTCGATCCCGCGGGCTCACCCTGCACGATCCTCAGCCGTGAATGGTTCGGAGCCAACCAGATGCTGCTGGTGCGCTGCGATCGCGGCGACCTGCGGCTGGTCTGCCCCGGAGAGACAGCGATCGAGGCTGAGCCACGCATCAGTTGGCCCAGCGCTTGTGAGCATCGCTTCGATGCCGTCAGCGGCCGTCGTCTGCCGTCAAATCGGCTGCCATCCGATTGAGAAGCTCGCTGTGCGCTGACGCCTGGCGGCGCAGGGCTTCGGTCTGATCAGGATCGGCTGGACGGTCCACCTCGGACCGCCAAAGCGTCAGCAGATCATCCACAGAGGGAAGCGAGCGCAAGGGGATGCAGGGCACCGTGGCCATGGCCGCTGCAGCCTCCACCTTCGGGTCGTAGCTGAGGGCAGCCATGGGGCTGTTGGCCAGTCGGGCCAGGATCAGGGCATGTAACCGCATCGGCAGCACCAGGCGCGCCCGCTGCACCAGATCGGACACAGCCTCCAGGGACTGGGGCACCAGGGTTGAGCTGCGCGCCTTCAATCGCGCCGGCAGCAGACCTTGATCACTCAGCTGCTGCAACAGGGGTGCGTCCTGATGGTGATGAAAGGCCAGCCAGATCACCGGCGCATCCAAGTCGGCACCAAGCCGATCCAGGGCTTCGGTTAAGCAACGCCAGCCCGCGGAATCCAGCAAAGGTGTGGGACGCCAGCTGAGCACGATGGCGTCGCCACCAAGCCAAGGGCGCGCCGGCATCTGCCAGACCGGATCGGCGGCCAGAACCATCGGCAGCTTTGGGGCCCAACGCTGGGCCCAATCAAAGGAGCGCTGATCCCTCCAACTTGCTGCCTTGCAGAAGGGCAACACCGTGCGAACCAACAGGCGACTGATCCGACGCCGCAAGGGTCCAAGGCCCTGCCCCCAGAGAACCACCTCGGCGCCACCAAGGCGGGCAACCGTCATCAGCAGCAGGTAATAAACGAGGCTGCTGAAGCTGGTGCTGTCCTGCAGCAGGCTCCCGCCACCAAGCACCAGAACATCAGCCCTCAGGGCCGCACGTAGACAGCGCCGCAAAGAACGGCGGTTCACCGTGTGCGCCGACGGAGCCAAGGCCAGAACGGGAGCTGGATCGCGGGCTGTGATCAACAGCTGCTGCGGCTCGGGAAGAGACGACACCAGCACCTGCAGCAGGGCATCGTCGCCGAGGTTGTGCTCTCCGTAGTAGCCGCAAAGCAGCAATACAGGCGCAGTGGGGCGGACCACGGGCAGCAGCCTGTTCACTCCGGGCATTATCAACCGATTCCTAGGATTCAGGGCATGCACGCGTTGTCGCTCGGAACCTGGTGGATCCATGTCGCCTCCGTGGTGGAGTGGTGCGTGGCGATCGTGTTGATGCATCGGCGTGGGCTGCAGGGCCTGGCCTGGGCCATGCTTCCGGCCCTCGTCAGTGCCATGGCTGCCTGCACCTGGCATCTGTTTGACAACAGCGAAGCGCTGCGGGGGCTTGTCACCCTTCAGGCCCTGTTCACCGTGATCGGCAACTGCACCCTGGCCTTGGCGGCCTGGCAGCTCCAACGACGCCGGCAGGTGGACGGAGTCAGTGCTCCATGAACTTCGATCCCGCACCGCTGTTCGCCGCCTCGCTGATCCCCTATCTCCTGTTTCTGCACTGGCTGCGGAAAAGTGAGGCGCTTCCGCTGATGGCGGAGCGGGGCTTTCAGCTCACCCTGCTGTTTGTGGCCGTCACGATTGGTGCTGCCATTGCCGCCCTGCGCTGCTGCTCAGCGGAACTGGTGGAGATTGACTGGTTGCACGGTGGGGCAGAAGCCTTTCTCACCCTCAGCAACACGGTTTTGGTGATCGGTTTGTTGTACCCAACCCCCAAAAAAGGGTGAACAACTCTTAAGAGAGGCAGGCAAGGCGTCGCTAGCGCCGGAAGATGAGGTGTCGCTCATTGGCTCGAATGCTGACCCACCTTTTCGCGATCGCTCCCGCCTCCGTGTCCTGGTCTCCCAAGGTCGCCCTGGTGATGATCCTCTGCAATGTGGTTGCCATCATGGTCGGCAAGGCCACGATCAAGCACCCCAACGTTGGCGCCGAACTCCCCAACGCTTCCTTCTTCGGCGGCATGGGTCACGCTGCCCTGCTCGGCACCACCAGCCTCGGCCACATCATCGGCATTGGCGCCATCCAGGGTCTGGCCGCCCGCGGCGTTCTCTGAAGCACATGTCTTGAGGGAGGAGCCAGTCTCCTCCCTGAAACAACCCTGTCTCAGAGCAGATACGGCAGCAGCCTGAGGCCGTATCGCTCGAAGTTGTAGCTGAACAACAGCTCTGAGAGAGCGGGGGCTTCTGCGGTCGCAGAAAGCCCATGGATCAAACGTTCCAGACGGCGATCCGCCCTTGGATTGTCGAGTCCCCACCAGGTGCGCCGCGCCAGCCGGCCCGACACCAACCAACGCCAACTCCGCTGGGCCTTGAGTTGCTCTTGGTAGCGAAGGGCAATGGCCGTGGAGTCCCCAGACATCCCTCCAGCGATCAGCAGTTCGGCCAGTTGATCCGCGCTGTCCATCGCATGGCGGATCCCTTCTCCCCCAAGCAGATTGGCGGAACTGGCCGCATCCCCCACCGCCAGCAGGGCACCAGCCACCAAAGGTTCGGAGCGGGCGATGCTGCTGGACACCGGCCCGCCATGGCGATCCAGCACCGGGCAGGCGCTCAAGCCGCAGCGTTGAATCAAGCGCTGAAGGGGTCCAGCCAGGCTGCCGGGACTCGGACGATCCTCCGGTGGAAGGTGACAGACCCCCACCTTCAGCCGTTGCCCCTGCATGGGAAAGATCCAGCCATATCCATAGGGGATCCAGGCGGTGCCCAGAAAGAAACTGATCCGATCCCGCCAGGCAGCCGCCTGACGGTCATCGGTCTGCAGCAACCACTCAACGCCGATGCCCTGCAGTAGAGGATCCTCGGGATTGGGGCTGAGGCCGGCCTGCTGCAGCAGATCTCGGCGTGCACCGGTGGCATCAATCAACCAGCGCGCTGAGCGAAATGACGAACGCCCATCACGTGTTTGCAACCGCACGCTGGCTTGATCGGCCGTGAGCGTGCTCAGCGCGGCCCGGCAGCCCTGGATCAATTCGACCCCATGGCGGCGCGCTTCCTCCCAGAGCCAGGACCGAAGCCGGCCGAAGTCGAGCACCACCCCCAGATCGCCGGACGACCACCACTGATGAACCAGACCCGAGGGATCGTGCAGCTGCCAGCCCTGCCAGGTGGCGGCAATGGCGTCATCCGGCAGACCCAAGCGACGAACAGCCTCCAGAGGCAGGGCGCCACTGGAATAGGCATGGCGATGGGGATCAGCCAGGCGATCCACCAGGGTCACCTCAGCACCCGCCCGCGCCAGTTGAATCGCCAGACGGGCACCGGACGGTCCCGCACCAACGATCAGAACGGACACTGATGCCTCAGCTTCAGGCCTGCAGGGCCTTGACCGAAGCGCTGGCAGGCAGATCACCAGAGGTGTTGCTGAAGCGCTCAAGGATGCGTTCAGCCATCTGCGCAGGAGTCAGGCCAAGAGCTTCCTTGCTCTGCTGCGGCGTGGCGTGATCAACCAGCTGGTCGGGGATGCCGATGCGCAACATCGACACGTTGATGTCCTGATCGATCAACGACTCCAGAACCGCTGCGCCAAAACCACCGGGCAGGGCTCCCTCTTCCATGGTGACCACACGAGGGATGCGACGTGCCAGGGGATGGATCAGCGCCTGATCCAGGGGCCTCAGGAAGCGGGCGTTGATCACGGTGGTGGAGAGACCGGCTTCCTCCAGAAGCGTTGCTGTGGCGAGGGCCGGAGCCACCATCGAGCCGTAGGCGACGATCATCAGATCGTCGCCTTCCCGCAGCAGTTCACCGCGGCCGATCGGCAGCGATTCCCAACCCTCTTCCATCAAGGGCACGCCTTCTCCGGAGCCCCGCGGAATCCGCAACGCCGTGGGCCCGTCGTGCTGCAGACAGGTCACCAGCATGCGCTGCAGCTCAGCCTCATCCTTCGGTGCCATCACCGTGAAGTTGGGAATGGCCCGCATGTAGCTGATGTCGTACTGACCCTGGTGGGTCGGCCCGTCGGCACCAACGATGCCGGCACGATCGAGCACGAAGGTGACCGGCAGCTTCTGGATGCCCACGTCGTGGATCAACTGGTCGTAAGCGCGCTGAAGGAAGGTGCTGTAGATGGCAACGACAGGACGCAACCCCTCGCAGGCCATGCCTGCCGCCAGGGTGACGGCATGTTGCTCAGCGATGCCCACATCCACGTACTGGTCCGGAACGGCCTTCTGAAGCAGATCGAGACCGGTACCGGTGGCCATGGCCGCAGTGATGCCGATCACCCGACTGTTCTGCTCACAGAGCTTGACCAGGGTCTGCCCAAACACCTTGCTGTAGCTGGGGGGCTTGGGTTTGGACGACGGAATTGCCTTGCCGGTGCCGAGATCAAAAGCTGATTGGGCGTGATAACCCACCTGATCGGCCTCGGCGTACGGATAGCCCTTGCCCTTTTTGGTGACCACATGCACCAGCACAGGGCCACCCTCACGGTGAGCTGCCTGGAAGGTGCGCACCATTTCACCGATGTCGTGGCCGTCGATCGGCCCCATGTAGGTGAAGCCAAGTTCCTCGAACACGGCACCCACCTTGGGAACCGCGAGGCGACGCATGCTGCCCTTGAGGCGGTTGAGTTCCGCTGGAATCTCACCACCCATGAAGGGCAGATGCCGAACGCTTTCCTCAACACTCCCTGAGAGGAACTGCATCGGCGGGCTGAGCCGCGCACGGTTCAGCACGTTCGAAAGCGCACCAACCGGCGGGGAGATCGACATGTCGTTGTCGTTCAGCACCACCAGGAGCGGTGTGTTGGGAAGGTGTCCGGCGTGGTTGATGGCCTCCAGAGCCATGCCGCCTGTCAGGGCTCCATCACCGATGACGGCAACGCATTTGAACGACTCGCCCCGGTTGTCCCGCGCCATGGCCATGCCCAGCGCCGCTGAGATGGAGGTGCTGGCATGACCCGCTCCGAAGTGGTCGAAATCGCTCTCTGTGCGCTTGAGGTAACCCGCCACCCCGTGCTGCTGGCGCAGGGAGTCGAAATCGTTGAACCGGCCGGTGATCAATTTGTGGGGGTAGGCCTGATGGCCCACATCCCAGATCACACGGTCATGGTCGAGATCCAGCGTCTGGTACAGCGCCAGGGTCAGCTCCACAACCCCCAGGCCAGGCCCCAGGTGGCCACCGCTGGTGGACACCACCTGCAGATGCCGCTCACGAATCTGCCGAGCCACGTCCTCAAGCTGGGCCGGGCTGAGTCCGTGCAGTTCATTCGGATGCTTCAGATCTCCGAGATGCATGCACTGCCAACTCCAATACGTGCAATCTACGGGAACCAACCCGGATCCTGTCTGGATCGAACCCTTGGAAGAATGGTGAGATGACCGACTACCTGCAGCGGATCCTGCGTGCCCGCGTCTACGACGTGGCGCGGGAAACCCCTTTGGATCCCGCACCCAATCTGAGCCGCCGGCTGAACAACACGGTCTGGCTGAAGCGTGAGGATCTCCAGCCGGTGTTCTCGTTCAAGCTGCGCGGCGCCTACAACCGCATGGCGCAGCTCAGCAGAGACGAGCTCAAGCGCGGTGTGATTGCCTCCAGTGCCGGGAACCATGCCCAGGGCGTCGCCCTGAGTGCCCAGCGGCTTGGCTGTCGGGCCGTGATCGTGATGCCAAGCACCACACCCGAGGTGAAAGTGCGGGCCGTGCGGGCCCTGGGTGGTGACGTGGTCCTCCATGGCGAGACCTACGACGAGTGCTCCGCGGAAGCGCAGCGACGCTGCAAGGCCGAGGGGCTCACCTTCATTCACCCCTTCGACGATCCGGAAGTGATCGCAGGCCAGGGAACGATCGGCATGGAGATCATGCGCCAGGCCGAGCAGCCACCCAATGCGATCTATGTGGCCGTGGGTGGCGGTGGCCTGATCGCGGGCATCGCCGCCTACGTGAAACGGCTGTGGCCGGAAACGGAGGTGATCGGCGTGGAGCCGGTCGATGCCGATGCCCTGAGTCGCTCCCTCGAGCGAGGGCAGCGGGTGGAACTGGAACAGGTGGGGCTGTTTGCCGATGGTGTCGCCGTGAGAAAGGTGGGGGAACACACCTTTGCGCTGGCCCAGCAGTTCGTCGATCGCATGGTGCGGGTCGACACCGATGCCATCTGTGCCGCGATCAAGGACGTCTTTGAAGACACCCGTTCAATCCTGGAGCCCGCCGGTGCCCTGGCAGTGGCCGGACTCAAACAGGACGTGGCCGAGCGCCAGCTGGCGGGGCGCAATCTCGTGGCGGTGGCCTGCGGGGCCAACATGAATTTCGACCGGCTTCGCTTCATCGCCGAACGGGCTGAACTCGGGGAAGAGCGCGAAGCAATGCTGGCCGTTGAGATTCCCGAATCACCCGGCAGCCTGAGGCGGCTTTGCGAATTTCTGCGGGAGCGCAGCCTTACGGAATTCAGTTACCGCATGACTGATGGCGCCTCGGCGCAGATCTTCATCGGTGTGCAGGTGAGCGATGACAACGACCGTGCCTCACTACTGGGCCAGCTGGAGCGTGGCGGCTTCCCCTGCCTCGATCTCAGCGACAACGAATTTGCCAAGGTTCACTTGCGCCACATGGTGGGGGGCCGTCTGCCGGCTTCAGCCCGCACGGCCTGTGCCGGGGAATGCAAAGAACTGCTGTATCGCTTCGAATTTCCCGAACGCCCGGGTGCCTTGATGAGCTTCGTTGATGCTCTCCACCCCGGCTGGAGCATCAGCATCTTCCACTACAGAAACCACGGTGCTGACGTGGGGCGCATCGTTGTTGGCGTGCTGGTGCCGGAACAGGACATGCAGGGCTGGACCGAATTCCTCAATGCCCTGGGCTATCGCCACTGGGATGAAACCAACAACCCGGCCTATGGCCTGTTCCTCTGAGTTTCAGGGCGGTAACTTGAGTGCTCTCGAGGGGTTGTGATGACGTCTCCATCCCTGCCCACCCGTCTCGAGGCGATTCTTTATCTCAAGGGTCGGCCCGTCAGCATCGGCGAACTGGCCGAGCTGGCCGACGCCGACCGACGAAGCGTTGAAGAAGCCCTCGTCGCCCTGACGGCCTCCTACGCCCAGCGGGACAGTGCCCTGGAGGTCGTTGAACAGAGCGGTCGCTACGGGCTGCAGCTGCGGCCCGGCATGGGCGATCTGGTCAAGGACCTGCTGCCGGTGAACCTCTCCACGGCAACCCTGCGAACCCTCGCCACCATTGCCCTGAAGAAACGCATCCTTCAATCGGATCTTGTGGATCTGCGGGGCTCGGGGGCCTACGACCACATCAAGGAACTGCTGGCGCAGGAGTTCATCGAACGGCGTCGTCAGAGCGAGGGGCGGTCCTACTGGCTCACCCTCACCGAAAAATTTCACCGCACCTTCTCCGTGCTTCCTGATCTTGGGGCAACCGATCTGACGGAAGCTGCATAAAGTCGGAGCAGATCAGCTCCCGTCATGGAATCTCTACCCGTCACCTTGCTGCAGGTGCTGTCCCAGACCCTGCAGATCTATTCCTTGGTGCTGATCGTGCGGGTTCTGCTGAGCTGGTTCCCGAATCTGGACTGGGGCAATCCGGTGCTCAGCAGCGTGAGTGCGATCACCGACCCTTACCTGAACGCCTTCAGAGGTTTGATCCCACCGCTGGGGGGCATTGACCTCTCCGCCATCCTGGCCTTCCTGGCCTTGAACCTGTTGCAGAGCCTGGTGGGGCAGTCGATCAGCGCCTTCTACATGTCGGGTTCCAGCTGGTGATCACGTCTGGGTGATCACTGCTGCTTAATGCCCCGTTCCAAGGGAAGAAGGTCATCCTCGTCAACATCAACGCGGCTGCGGACCGGAGCGTTGAATCCACGGGCACGGGGATTTTTGATCACAAACGGCCCTGGGGTTCCGGCCGGCACTGAGATTCGCAGGGCGAACGGGGAGTGGCCAGGGTTCACATCCCCAATGGATCCCACCCGGGTTCTGTTGGGAAGAACCGGTTCACCACTGGCATCCAGGATCCGTGCATACACATCGGTGTCGATGACGCTGTTCTTGCTGCGGTTCTCAACGTCTCCCGTCAGCACATAACAGCTGGCACCAACCGGGCGGCTTAATTCAGGTTGATTGCCAGCATCAAGCTCTCCGCAGGGATCCAGGCGAACCTCACTGAGCTGCAGTTCAGCGGCGTCACAGGGGAGCGCCAGCCCAAGCAGCAGGGGCAGGCAGCACAAGACGGAAACAAATCGACGGAGCATCAGGGGATCAACGTTGGTCACCACTGCCTCCGATGCGCCCACGGGCAGCCCGGCTCGACAGTTTCTGCAGGTTGGCGTCAGCCACCTCATTCAGGTCATAGCCCAGTTCGCTGGCCAGCTGAGCCACGTACCAGAGCACATCTCCCAGCTCCAACTTGATCGCTTCGCGGGTGTCGGCATCAAACACACCGCCACGGTCGCGAATCACCTTTTTCACCTTGTCGGCCACCTCGCCGGCTTCACCGGTCAAACCGAGGGTCGGATAGATGGGATTACCGCCCACATCCGGGTAGGCAGCCGTCTTTCGGGCGGCGTCCTGATAGGAATTCATCTCCATGGGGCCGGTTGGGAAACGCCCGGATGGTAGTTTCCGCAAGGATTTTCAGCCGCGATATGGGCCAGTTCGACCTGAACCGACGGACCAAGATCGTGGCCACCATCGGCCCTGCCACCGAGAGCCCGGAGCGGATCAAGGAGCTGGTGAAGGCTGGTGCCACCACCTTCAGGCTGAACTTTTCCCACGGGGATCACAGCGAACACGCCGCTCGCATCGCCACGATTCGTCAAGTGTCTGAGGAATTGGGGAAGACCATCGGCATCCTCCAGGACCTTCAGGGCCCGAAGATCCGGCTCGGGCGGTTTGCCGAGGGGCCGATCACCCTGGCCAACGGTGATCCGTTCACGCTCACCTCAAGGCCGGTGAGCTGCGACAAGACGATCGCAACGGTCACCTACGACAAGCTGGCGGACGAAGTCACCGCAGGAAGCCGGATCCTGCTCGACGACGGCCGCGTTGAAATGAAGGTCGACACCGTCGACAAAGCGCAGCAGACCCTGCATTGCACCGTCACCGTGGGCGGTGTTCTCTCCAACAACAAGGGCGTCAACTTCCCGGACGTTCAGTTGTCCGTCCGCGCCCTCACAGACAAGGACAAGACCGACTTAGCATTCGGACTAAGCCAGGGCGTGGACTGGGTGGCCCTCAGCTTCGTCCGCAATCCCTCCGACATGGAGGAGATCCGCGGACTGATCCGCGAACAGGGCCACGAGACCCCTGTGGTGGCGAAGATCGAAAAGTTTGAGGCCATCGATCAGATCGATTCGATCCTGCCGCTCTGTGACGGCGTGATGGTGGCCCGCGGTGACCTTGGCGTGGAGATGCCGGCCGAGGAAGTGCCGTTGCTGCAGAAGGAACTGATCCGCAAGGCCAACAGCCTGGGCATCCCGATCATCACGGCCACCCAGATGCTGGATTCCATGGCCTCCAGCCCCCGGCCCACCCGAGCCGAAGTCAGCGACGTGGCCAACGCCATCCTGGATGGAACCGACGCTGTGATGCTCTCCAACGAGACCGCGGTGGGGGATTTCCCCGTGGAGGCCGTTCAAACCATGGCCACCATTGCCCGACGGATCGAGAAGGACTACCCCCAACGATCGATCGACAGCCACCTGCCCAGCACCATCCCCAATGCCTTGAGCGGTGCGGTCAGCACCATCGCCAGCCAGCTCAATGCCTCCGCGATTCTTCCCCTCACGCGAAGCGGGGCCACAGCTCGCAACGTGAGCAAGTTCCGGCCTGCGGCACCGATCCTTGCCATCACTCCTGATCGCACGGTTGCCTGTCGTCTGCAACTGGTGTGGGGCGTGACACCGCTGGTGATTCCCCAGGGCGAACGCACCACGCAGACCTTCCAGGCGGCGATGGTCAAAGCCAAGGAGCTCGATCTTCTGAAGGAGGGTGATCTCGTGGTGCAGTCCGCAGGCACGCATACCGGCGTTTCCGGATCCACAGATCTGGTCAAGGTGAGCATCGTCGGCAACGAAGCACAGGCGACACTGATCTGAGCGACGCCACACCATGAACCGGCGCATGCCCGCAACGGAAACGGTGCGGATGGCCCTGTCCACCCTGCGCAGCAACCGCCTGCGCAGCCTGCTCACGATGGTGGGCATCGTGATCGGCAACGCCTCAGTGATCACCCTGGTGGGGGTTGGACGGGGAGCGCAATTGCTGGCTGAAGGCCAGTTGAACAACCTCGGCGCCAATGTGTTGTTTGTGGTTCCGGGCAACACGAACGCCAGACGCCAAGGGGTTACGCGACCGAAAACGCTCGTGCTGGAAGATGCCGAAGCCATCGCCACCCAGGTTCCCAGCGTCAAGCGCGTGGCACCCGTGATCAACACCAATCAGGTGGTGCAGGCCGGAGCCCGCAGCTCCACGGGTGCGGTCTTCGGCGCGACATCGGAATTCCCGCCGGTGCGCGGATTCGACGTGGCCAAGGGCCGTTTCATCAACGCCAAAGACGTCTCCGGTGCGAGAGCCATTGCCGTGCTCGGCTCGGATCTGCGCACCAAGTTGTTTCCCACTGGCTCAGCGATTGGCCAGCAGGTGCGCATCGGCAATCAAAACTTTGAGGTGGTCGGTGTGATGGCCCCGAAAGGGGCCGTGTTCGGCAGCAACCAGGACGAAAACACCTACATCCCCATCACCACGATGGTGAACCGGATCACCGGTCGGGATCCGATTTATGGCGTCAGCCTCAACTCCATCAGTGTTGAAGCCAGGGATGAAAACAGCATCAACGCAGCCAGCTTTCAGATCAACAACCTGCTGAGGCAGCGGCACCGGATTCTCCGGGATGACGATTTCGTGGTGCGATCCCAGAAGGACGCTCTCACCATCGTGGGCACCATCACCGGAGGACTCACCCTGATGCTCGGGGCCATTGGTGGGATCTCGCTGCTGGTGGGAGGCATCGGGATCATGAACATCATGTTGGTGTCCGTCAGCGAACGCACCGAGGAGATCGGTCTGCGCAAAGCCCTGGGGGCCCGCAGCGGTGATGTTCTGCAGCAGTTTCTGGTGGAATCCCTGGTGCTTGCCAGCCTTGGCGGCGCCATCGGCACGCTGGCGGGTCTTGGAACCGTGAGCCTCGTGGCGGCGGTCACGCCCCTGCCAGCAACGATCGGCGCAACGATGGTGGTGGTCACCGTTGGACTCTCAGGATCCATCGGGCTCTTCTTCGGAGTTGTTCCAGCCCGACGCGCCGCAAAGCTCGACCCGATTGTTGCCCTGAGAAGCCTTTGATCAGGCCTCAGAAATCAGTCCAACTCCTTTACACTCGTTAACGAATTTCTTCAGCTCATGAATCAGCGCTGGCGCCTTCTTGCCCTCTGGCTGTTGCCAATCGGCGTCGTGTTGCTGATCGGCTGGCAGGTGGTGAGCAACGGAGGCATCAACGGCCTCAGCCAGGACAGCAATGGCACCACCGTCGCTCCCCGCAATGCTGCGGTGGCACGGATGAGCTACGGCCGCTTCCTCGATTACGTCGAGGCCGGTCGCGTCACAGCCGTTGATATCTACGACGGTGGCCGCAACGCTGTGATCGAAGCCGTCGATCCCGACCTCGACAACCGCGTTCAGCGCCTGCGCGTTGACCTTCCTGGTCTGGCCCCTGAGCTGATCAACACGCTGAAAACCGAAGGCATCAGCTTTGACATTCATCCGCCCCGCACAGCACCTCCGGCCCTCGGCGTGCTGGGCAATCTGGCCTTCCCGCTGCTGCTGATCGGTGCCCTGATCTTCCTGGCCCGTCGCAACAGCAACATGCCTGGCGGCCCTGGCCAGGCCATGCAGTTCGGCAAGAGCAAAGCCCGCTTCATGATGGAAGCGGAGACCGGCGTCATGTTTGATGACGTGGCCGGCGTCACCGAGGCCAAGCAGGAACTCCAGGAAGTGGTCACCTTCCTGAAACAGCCCGAGCGATTCACCTCAGTGGGTGCTCAGATTCCCCGCGGCCTTCTGCTGGTCGGCCCTCCTGGCACCGGCAAAACCCTTCTGGCCAAGGCCATTGCCGGTGAAGCGGGCGTTCCCTTCTTCTCCCTTTCTGGTTCTGAGTTCGTTGAGATGTTCGTTGGCGTGGGTGCCAGCCGCGTCCGCGATCTGTTCAAGAAGGCCAAGGAAAATAGCCCTTGCTTGATCTTCATCGACGAAATTGATGCCGTCGGCCGCCAGCGCGGTGCCGGTATCGGTGGAGGCAACGACGAACGCGAACAGACGCTCAACCAACTCCTGACGGAGATGGATGGCTTCGAAGGCAACAGCGGCATCATCATCATTGCCGCCACCAACCGCCCCGACGTTCTGGACTCAGCTCTGATGCGTCCCGGCCGTTTTGATCGTCAGGTCACTGTGGACGCCCCCGACATCAAGGGTCGCCTGGCCATCCTCGATGTGCACTGCCGCAACAAGAAGCTCGAAGAGGAGCTGTCCCTCGAAAGCATCGCCCGCCGCACCCCTGGTTTCACCGGTGCAGACCTGGCCAACCTGATGAACGAGGCGGCCATCCTCACCGCCCGCCGCCGCAAGGAAGCCATCGGCTTGAGCGAGATCGACGACGCTGTGGATCGGATCATCGCCGGCATGGAGGGTCGTCCCCTCACCGACGGTCGCAGCAAGCGTCTGATTGCTTATCACGAAGTCGGTCATGCCCTGATCGGCACATTGGTCAAAGACCACGACCCTGTTCAGAAGGTCACCTTGATTCCCCGTGGCCAGGCCCAAGGCCTGACCTGGTTCTCCCCGGATGAGGAGCAAACCCTGGTCACCCGTGCCCAGCTCAAGGCACGCATCATGGGAGCCCTGGGTGGTCGCGCCGCAGAGGACGTGATCTTCGGACACCAGGAAGTCACCACCGGAGCCGGTGGCGATATCCAGCAGGTGGCGTCGATGGCCCGCAACATGGTGACCCGACTCGGCATGAGTGATCTCGGCCCTGTAGCCCTCGAGGGCGGCAGCCAGGAAGTGTTCCTGGGCCGCGACTTGATGTCCCGCAGTGACGTGTCGGAATCGATCTCCCAACAGATCGATGTTCAAGTGCGCAACATGGTGAAGCGCTGTTATGACGAGACGGTGGAGATCGTGGCTGCCAACCGCGAAGCCATGGATCGCCTGGTGGAACTGCTGATCGAAAAGGAAACCATGGATGGTGATGAGTTCAAGGCTGTTGTGGCTGAATTCACCGCTGTTCCTGAGAAAGATCGCACCGTCGTCACCCTCGACTGATTCTGGGTCGAGCAATAAAAAGCCCCCGCCTTGTTTCGACGGGGGCTTTTTTTATGGATTGGATTTGTTCTTGCGTCGTCGACAACGCTCGGAGCAGTACACAACCTCATCCCAGCAATTTCTCCAGGCTTTGCGCCACTCAAAGGGGCGCTCGCAGACCGGACAGATCTTGCTGGGACGGTTGTTTTTAGAGCTTCCCTTCTTCAAGCAACAGCCTGAACGGGACGCTTGTCGATTACCGAATCAATCAAGCCGTAGTTCACCGCTTCGGTGGGTGACATGAAAAAGTCACGGTCGGTGTCCTGCTGGATCCGATCAAGGGGTTGGCCTGTGCGATCGGACAGTTCCTTGTTGAGGCGATCCTTCAGGAAGAGGATTTCGTCCGCCTGAATGCGGATGTCGCTGGCTTGACCCTGGGCACCACCCAAGGGCTGGTGAATCATGATCCGGGAGTGCTGCAGGCTGCTGCGCTTGCCCTTGGTGCCGGCACAGAGCAGGAAAGCTCCCATGCTTGCGGCAAGGCCGACACACACCGTGTGCACATCCGGCTTGATGTGCTGCATCGTGTCGAAGATGCCGAGGCCGTCGTAAACCGAACCGCCGGGAGAGTTGATGTAGAGGTAGATATCTTTCTCGGGATCCTCAGCTTCGAGGAACAACATCTGGGCCACGATCCGGTTGGCGGAGTCACTGGTGACAGCCTCACCAAGGAAGATGATCCGCTCGCGCAGAAGCCGGGAATAAATGTCAAAGGCCCTTTCTCCCCGGCCGGACTCCTCAATCACAATGGGGATCATCTGAGCATCAGCAGGGTCGCGCAATCCTAACGGCGATGTCTGCGGCGCTAGGGTTCCGGCCATTCATTCCTGGACTGCACGTTGGCCGCAAGTCAGACCATCGCCGACAGCAAACGCGCGTTTCATCAGGCCTTTCCCCACGTCATTGCGCCGCTGTACCGCCGCCTTGCTGATGAGCTGCTGGTGGAGCTGCATCTACTGAGCCATCAAAGTCGGTTTGAAGCCAACGGGCTGTTCAGCGTTGGGCTCTGCACAGTGTTCGACACCTTCACCAAGGGCTATCGGCCTGAAGCGCAAACCGAGGCACTGTTCAGTGCCCTGTGCAGCAGCAATGGCTTCGACGCAGCAAAGCTGCGCAAAACCAACGCCTCTCTGGTGGACCAGGCCAAAGGGAAGGATCTCGAAAGCCTCAAAAGCTTGCTGTCATCCCACAGGCTCAACGAGGGCAGCCACTACTCCCGTTTGATGGCCGTTGGACTGATGAGCCTGCTCAAGGCGGCTACAGCGGATGCCACCGGTTCAGACACCGAGGCCATCGTCAAACAGAGCAAGGAACTTGCTGAGGGACTCGGTTTGCCCACCGATCGCGTCGAAAAGGATCTGACGCTGTTTGGCTCCAACAGTGAACGGATGGATCAAGCCGTTGAACTGGTGGAAGAGACCATCGCTGCTGAGAAGCGCAAGAAGGAACGTCGCTTGGAAGAGCAGGCTCAACGCACGTCCAGCTGAAGCCGAAGCCATCCGGGCTGTTGCTGCTTCGGCAGTGCCGTCATCTCAATCTCCAGTTGAGGTGCCTTGCCAACCACTCGCGGCCAGCCCGGTCCGAGCCACCCCAACCGAGCCAATTGATCCGGTCGTGCGCGAAGGCGAAGCTGCTGTTGGCCCATCCGTTTCAGCGGATTGCTGCGGAGGTACGGGGCATCCCCCAGGGCCAGCAGCAACTCCACCTGACCTCGGAGTGCAGGACCCAGTGACCAACCACCTTGCGGATGACCCTGGGGATCCAACCAAACAACAGCCAGATGGTTTGAGGGCCGACCATCGGGAGACAACAGGGGACGTTCAACCCGTTGAAACCCGCGCTTCAACAAAGCGGTGGCAACGGCATCAAGACTTCGCTTGGTCATGTCGATTTCACCAGCAGCCAGCATCAACCTGGCTTGAATCGCAGCCTGGAAACGACCACCCTCCAGCGCATCCAACCGCACAAGGACAGGTGTCTTGAGCAGAACGTCGCGCAACTGCTTCGCCAATCCATAGCGGCTGTCGAGTTGTTGGGCGAACAGTGAATTGTTGAACAAGGATCCCAGCAGCGGCTGCAGGGAAACGCTGTTGAGCTCCAGGTAAGCCGACGGCGGATCGAAGCGAACGACATTGGCTTGGCGTTCCGGGTGGTGAACCTGCAGGGCCGCGAAAGGGCTGGAGGCCACAGGCCCTTCAGCCATCAGACGATCGCCCCGGAGCGCAACACGCAGACAGCCATGCGACACGCTCGCCAAGGCGGGAAAAAGGGAACCGCTGATCGAAGCCAAGCCTGAGGGTTGCCACTGAACGGCCGATCCGCTGGTCAGCAGCCGCAAGCAGCGCTGTTCCAAAGCCGAGGGCTCCCGTCGTTTCAGCGACGGAAGTTGATCAAAACTGCTGCGGTGCAGTTCATCAGCGAACAACAGATCCAGAGCAGACGAATGCGGTGCTGACGGAAGAGCCAAAAGGGGTTCACCGTCGTCCAGCCAGATCAGCCACCAGGTGCCGCGACCATGACGGGCCCAGCGAGCAGGAGCTTCCGAAGAACCAAGCCGCTGCTGCCAGAGCTTCGGCACCGGTGCGGTGGGGTCCGCCTCAAAACTCTGAACCAACCGTGCCCGCCGACTGATCTCAAACAGCTCTGCTGTTCCACGGCGATTCAGGGAAGGCGTCTTCAGGCTGGAGGTGCCCAGTAGCAGGGCGGGCAAAAAAAAGCACAACCCCAGGAGAAGGGCTGTGCAGGGATGAAGTCCAAGTTGACGTCGGACGGCCGCAATCAGGACGACGACTTGGTTGAACCTTGACGGCGTCGACGGTCTCTCCATTCGATCGTTGAGAGATAGATCACGGCAACGCTGACGAAGACAAGAAGCACAGCTGCCGTGACCGCCAGGGTCTGGCTGAGAAGGGGTGCGTCTTGAAGCACAGATTCGATCAGAAGTTCAAGGTGCCGTCACCATTGCGTCCCCAGACGACCATGGCGATGGAGAAACTGAACATGGCGGCCAAGGACGCCCAACCCAGAGTGAACAACATGCGCTTGACCACTTGACTGTCGGGATCCTACCTAGGGTTCGGCACCTTTTCGTCCGCCCGAAGGCATCTGTCATGACCAGCTCCAGCCCAGGTTCATCAGCAGTGCTGGAGCGTCAGGGAACAACACAGCGCTACCCCCAGGCTCGCGTGATCGTTCTGGACGACGATGTGAACACCTTCCAGCACGTGGTGGATTGCCTGCGCAAGATCATTCCCGGCATGAGTGAGGACAAGGCATGGAACCTCGCCAACAAGATTGATGGGCAGGGTGCGGCTGAAGTTTGGTGCGGTCCCCTGGAGCAGGCCGAGCTGTACCACCAGCAGCTTCAGGCCGAGGGCTTAACGATGGCCCCTCTGGAACGCTGCTGAGTCAGGCCGCCGGCTTTCGGCTGGCTTTGGTGAGGCGCAGCAGATCAGCCACCTGCAAACGCTGCAGCTGCTCGTCCATCACGAAACGCACCACCCGGCCAGGGCACAAGGCCAGGCCCCGAACCTCCGTTCCGTGCACCTCAGCGGTGAGCATGCGGGCCTGAGGGCCGCAGGCATCTTGCAGCGGTCCGCTGATCACGTGGCGGAGAGCGTCTACTGATTTCAGCATCACAGCCCCGGAGCGCTCTCTCTGGCATAGCCAAAGTGGCTAACTTTCACCAGTTCTCGGGTTTTCGTTCAGCTTTGGGCCGGGTCGTCATCACCCACAGCACCTATGTGGACGGCTTGATCCCATGGCTGAAGGCCCTGTCCCACGAGACGGAGATCCAGACGATCACCCCTGCCGTGATCAGCCGGGTGCGTGGCCGCAGTCCTGAACTGCAGCTGAGGGTGTCCACCCCGATCACAGGCGGATACAAGCTGGTGGCTCGCAAGGGGACATCCGCCCAGGAAGTCTTTGTGGTGACCTCGATGAGTCGGCCAGACCTGGAACAGGCCGTCCTGCATCACCGCCCCTGAAGGGGTTGGCCTGACTCGAATCCGGCAGCACGACAGGCCTGAGGATGACCATCGGCAACGCTGGGATCTCGGGCGCAGAGTTCAGCCCAATCGGATCGGCGGAAACATTGGGGAAGGATGGCCCGGCATGCGACTTCAGCATCATCCGGCAAAAAGGTGACAGCGTCAGCCGCGGGGCTGCCGAAACAACCCACAAGCAGTGCGCTTGCCACCAGGCCGAAAACGGATGAGAAGAAAGAAACCAGCACGGAGGGATGACCAGTGAAGCGATGCGGAAAAGTGATTCTCAACAACACCGACAGCCAACCAACTCAATGGGAGAACAAAATGGGTTCCCTCAATCCATGCACAGTTGCATCAAGAAGCGGCATCAACAAGTGACATCAACCAACGGCATCAATCCTTGGAGTCAGATGCAGGAATCTTGAATTCCATAAACAGCGCTTCCGCATCAGCATAATCTTTCTTTTCGCGCAAATAAAAGACCTGAGCTTTCCACCAATCCCAGGTTTCCATTTGGATCAGTTCGTCCAGGCGTGGATCACGCATCTCAGCACTGCAACCAAACAAACGCTAAGGACAGGAAAAGCGCTGACAAGCTTTGTTCACACAGCCGTAAGCATCATCGACTACACAACTGCACAGGGGTAGCCTTGATGGCTGCAGCGATCGATCCATGCCCCTCGAAATTGCCGTTAAACAAGGGCAACAAACGATGGAGAGCATGGGCGGTTTCGACGACCTCGAAGACGCTTTGACCGAATTCAACGAATTGATCAACCGTCGAAACTGGCATCAGAGCGTAACCACCATTTCGCTGACCGACACCGATAAAAACAAATGCCTCGCCCAGTACGCGCTCCAGGAGTTCAATCACTCCGAAAACTAGCCCCACCAAAAATCTCCACTCCAAACCAGACGAACGCATCTAGAGTGCAATAAGAGCGAAAAATTTCAGCATGAATGGGAAACTACTGGTGATTGGCATTGGCATATTCTTCCTTCTGTTTTTTGTGGCCGAGTCTTGGTTAATGAGAAGCCTGCCCCATTAACAAAGCTGAGACGTTTTAAAGCAGAACCTAGAGAGAAGACAAAAAAGTCATCCGGTAAACCAAGCCCAAAAAACAAACTTTCAGAATATTGACGCAGAAACTTGGAGATATTGGTTTTGTGATGGCTTGGCGAAGTCCAAGCCACCCACCACATTGATCAAGCGAAGGGGGTGAACCGCCATGCCGTGCGAGCCCCAGTGGTCGACCTGGAAGAACCAGAAGGGGCGACAAAGTGGGGTTTCGTTTCCGGCTGCATGGCCGGTCTACGTCACCGTCACGACAGTCTCCCCAAGTCGAAAGAGAGTCAGATCAGAGCACTAGAAAAAGGCCGTCACCAACACAGCAGTTCGCTACCAACCCTAGTCCTGACTCTCGCTCTCGAGGGGCCAGATCCGACGAATGGCGGCAAGTGCTGACTCAGCCTCATCGCGCCGCTTGAGGAGCGTGTCACCCTCAAGCAGCAGCGTCACGTGCCCCAACTTGCGGCCCGGTGTTTCCGGTGACTTGCCGTACCAGTGCAGGTGAAGCCCCGGCATGGCCTCCAGGGCCTCAAGCCGCTGATCCAAAGGAGGGTGACGCTCGGGGTCGAGGCCGAGCAGGTTGACCATCAAGGCACCACGGCTTTTGAGCTCGGGATCAGGCACGGGAAGACCAGCCGCGATGCAGAGCTGCTGATCGAACTGACTGCTGGTGCAGGCCTCGATCGAGTAATGCCCGGAATTGTGGGTGCGTGGAGCAATTTCATTCACCTGCAGGCCAGCGGGCCCATAGAAAAACTCCAGAGCCAACACCCCCACATAACCGAGCTTCGTCATCAGAGAGGCCGCCACGTTGTAAGCCAGCGCAGCCACCGAAGGATCCACGGGAGCAGGGGCCAGAACCCAGTCGCAGACTTGTTGATGTTGGTGGGTTTGCACCAGCGGAAAATGACGGATCCGGCCGCGCTGATCGCGGCTGACCACGAGAGCCAACTCCAGCTCGTAGTCCACCCAGGATTCCAACAACCAGTCGTCGGCAGGGACCGCCCGCAACAACTGCGCCAGGCCATCGATGTCGCGCAACACCACCGTGCCCTTGCCGTCGTAACCACCACGGGAGGCCTTGGCCATCACCGGAAAGGTCCAGCCCTGAGGAAGCGCGGGCTGGGCCGGTGAAATCAAACTGAGCGGACACCAGGGCGGGCTCGGGATCGCCAGATCGTCGAGCAGCTGGCGCTGGGACAACTTGTCGACCAGGGGCGAAAGCGCCGCCAGCGATGGCTGGAAACGAACCCCCTGCTGCTCCAGCGGCAGAAGGGCATCGATATTGACCCACTCGTTCTCGAAGGTGATGCCGTCACAACCCACCACCAGCTCCCGGGTTCCTGCCACATCCCGGGGATCCGCTGCCACGAGGCGCGAGGCCAAACCAGCCGCAGGATCAGCTGCATCGGACGTTTGAACAGCGATGGGAACATCGCGTTGCGCGGCGGCCTGCACAAGCATCCGTGCCAGCTGACCACCTCCAACAACGCCGATCATCGTGTCCGAGCTGATGTCCGCAGCTTGCCAGTCTGCAGGGTCGCTGACAGCGTCAGATCAGGGGGCGATCGCCGGCAAAGGCCAACCGGATCATGGTGAAGAGCAACACCAACAGGAACAGCGCCAGGCCCAGGGTGCAGGCGTAGCTGATCTCCAATTCGGCAAAGGCCTGCTCGTACACGTAGTAAACGATGGTTCGCGTGGCATCCGCAGGACCTCCCTGGGTCATCAGGAACACTTCCTCGAACACCTTCGTGGCCGCGATCGACGACACCACAGCGACCAAGGTCACGTAGGGACTCATCAAGGGCAGGGTGATGTCGAGATGCTTTCTCCAGCCCTCGCTGCCATCCAGCTCCGCAGCCTCATAGAGCTCCTGGGGAATGCCCTGCAAACCCGCCAGAAAAATCACCATGTAATAACCAAGCCCCTTCCAGAGGGTCACCAACATCACGGCGGGCAGGGCCAGCTGCGGCGTGGTGAGAAAACCAATCGGGCTGAAGGCATCACCGAGCAGGGCACTCAACCATCCATTGATCAGTCCGTTCTCGGCATACAGCCAGCGAAAGGCGATGGCTGCAACAACGATCGACACCAGCACCGGCGTGTAGAAGGCGCCCCGCAGAAAAGACCGACCGGGCAGCCCCTGGTTCACCAGCACCGCCAGCGCCAGGGCCCCCATAACGATGGGAGGCACCACACCAACCAGATAAAGGAAGGTGGTGACCAGCACCTGCCGCGCCATCGGATCCGACAGCAGGCGCTCCAGGTTGGCCAAACCAACAAAACGCAGGGGTTCACTGACATCCAGCCCCGTGGCAGTGAAACTCATCACCAGAGCCATAAGGGCCGGCACCAGCACCGACAAACTGATCAGCACCACCGCCGGCAACAGGAACGCCCAGGCCGAAAGGGAGTTGCGCACTGATCTTTCGCGCACAGGACCAGCGACACTGTTGCGAGAGTAGGTGGGTTCCAACGGTTTCATGACCACAATCACCCCGTTGCATCACATCCGAGTTGCGCTGGAGCGCAACCCCTACGACGTGGTGATTGGAGACGGCGGCCTGGCCAGGCTTGGGCAGCAGATGCTGGACGCTGGAGTGCAGGCGGGTCGGCGTGTGCTGGTGGTCAGCAATCCGGATGTGGCCAGCCCCTATGGCGACGCCTGCCTCAACAGCCTCAGAGCGGCAGGTTTCAGCGTGGAGTTGTTGGTGATTGACGCCGGCGAAACCCAGAAGACACCTGCCACGGTGGCGGAGATCCACGATGCGGCTTACAACGCCAAGCTCGAACGCAGCTCCTTGATGGTGGCCCTCGGCGGCGGCGTTGTGGGGGACATGACCGGCTTTGCGGCAGCCACCTGGCTGCGGGGCATCCAGGTGGTGCAGGTGCCCACAACCCTGCTGGCCATGGTGGACGCGTCGATCGGTGGCAAAACCGGGGTCAACCATCCCCGCGGCAAAAACCTGATCGGCGCCTTTCACCAGCCGCGACTGGTGTTGATCGATCCCTCCACCCTGAACACCCTGCCCGAACGCGAGTTCCGAGCCGGCATGGCTGAGGTGATCAAATACGGAATCCTCGGTGACACGGCGCTGTTCGAGGAACTGGAGGCCTGCCCCGACCCGAGCACGCCCGCTGGGCTTGGATCGGAACGCCTGAGCTCGATCCTGCAGCGATCGGCCGCGGCCAAGGCCCAGGTTGTGGCCGCCGATGAAAAGGAGGGTGGCTTGCGAGCGATCCTCAACTACGGCCATACCTTCGGCCATGTGGTGGAGACCCTCTGCGGCTATGGCACCTGGCTGCATGGCGAGGCGGTCGCCATTGGCATGGTGGCCGTGGGTGAACTTGGCGTGCTGCGGGGCAGCTGGAGTCGCGAGGATGCTGAGCGCCAACGCCGACTGATCGACAGCGCCGGACTGCCCACCGCCTGGCCCGATCTCGCCGCCGATGCGGTTCTGGACAGCTTGCAGGGGGACAAAAAGGTGCGCGACGGTCGCCTGCGCTTCGTGATGCCCACCAGCATCGGAACCGTAGAGATTCGCGATGACGTCAGTCGGGACGAGATCCTCAGCTGCCTTGAGCGCCTGAAAGGCTGAAGCCGTCTTCCGGCAACCCGCGCCGGTAGGTGAGCCAGCGGAACGCACCGAGCCCCGCGGGGTCCACCAGGCGAAGCAGGGCTTCACGCCGTTGCAGGGCTTCCGCCAGCTGATGGCCCGGTAGCTGCTGCAGTCCATGCAGATGCTCTGCAAGCCCCAAGGCCAGCAGGGCCTCTCCCTGCTTCGCCTGATCACCCACCATCCAACCGTTGCGCTGAGCCGCCTCATCCACAAGCTCGATGCAGAGGTGGGCCGTGAGGTCCTGCTCGCCGGGCTGATCCAAGGGCGAAAGGCCCGCCTGCTGAGCGCAAACAGCCATCAAGGTGCCGTCGGAGCGCCGGGCTGTGAAATAACGCTGGGCCTCCAGGGCGTAATCAATCACCAGCAGCACGCCGGCATCCACGGCAGCCGCCGCCGCAGCGAACCAGTCGGGCAATGCACTGTTCCACTCCGTGGTCCACCCCTCTTCGGCATCGGGGGGCGGCAACTGAATGCCGCCTTGGCTGCACACACGCCTGATCTCCTGGTGCAAACCATCGGGGAGAGGCCGATGCGTCGTTCGCAAACCACCGTTTGAAGCGAGCTCCACCCACTGCTGCTGGAGGGATCCCTGCCGCCAGATCAAGCGTTCCACCGGGAGGGCATCAAGCAACTCATGGGCAATCACCACCCCATGAACCGGAGCGCTGCCCAACGCGTCCAGGGAACACCAGCGCAGCGGCAGATCGTCTGCCTCCTCCAGCAGAGCCTGTTGCCGCCGTCGCATGCCGGGATTGGCCTCCACCAACACCAATTCGATCCGAGCCAACAGCTCTGGATCAGCACCACGCAACGCAGCAACGAGATCCCGGGCCAGATGGCCTTCGCCAGGGCCGATTTCCACGATCGACAGGCGTTGATCAGGATCACTTCGGGAGATCGACGTCAGCCAGGCCAGGATCTGAGGAGCCAGAAGGGCTGCGAAATCACTGCCCAGCGAGGGGGAGGTGACGAAATCACCCTGGGCTCCGATGCGTGCGCGGCCTGAGCCGTAATACCCGTGCTCCGGCTCATTCAGAGCCAGATCCATGAACCGGGAAAACGGAACGGCACCCCCCGCCTGATGCAGATGCGTTGCCAACCAGTCGGGACAGGACGCAGCCATCGGTTCCATTGGAGAGAATGCCGGTCGCTGCAGCAGTTCCATGGGAACACATCACATCCGACATCTGTGGAGCCTCGTCGTGGTGGCTCTGGTCAGCCTGGGTGTTCTGGTGACCCCGGCTGAGGCCTACGACAACCCGGAGCTGCTGCCGGATCACCCCACCCCGGTGATCGACCTCGCCAAGGTGTTCAGTGACACCCAGCGGGCCCAGCTGGAAGCATCCCTGGCGGATGTGGAGGAACGCACCGGCTGGAAGATGCGGGTGTTGACCCAGTACGAACGTACGCCGGGTCTGGCCATTCGCGAGTTCTGGGGGCTGGATGAAAGCAGCCTGCTGCTGGTGGCCGACCCCCGCGGCGGGAACCTGCTGAACTTCAACGTTGGCGATGCCTACTTCGCGATGATGCCGCGCACGTACTGGGTGGAGCTGCAGACCCGCTACGGCAACCAGTACTACGTGAAGGATCACGGCGAAGACGGAGCCGTGCTGGATGCCCTCAATGCGGTGGAAATCTGTCTGGACCGTGGTGGCTGTCAGGTGGTTCCTGGCCTTCCCCAGGAACAGTGGCTTTGGACGCTGACCACCTCAATCTTTGGCGGTTTGATTGCTGGCTTTGCGGCCTATCCCCGCAAGGAGGGCGAAACCATCGCCTGGGCCTGGTTGCTGTTGCTCTCACCGCTGTGGGTGATGCTGTTCGGTGTCTTCGGCGTTGCCCCTGTAATCACACGCACGTCTGAAGTGATGCCCCTGCTGCGTAATGGAGTCGGCTTCCTGGCGGGAGGCATCGCCGCGTATCTGATCGCCCAGGCCACCGTTGGCAGGAAACTTCAGAACGACGCCGAAGGCTGAGGAACGTCGAAAAACGTGAATGCCGTCAGAGCCGGGTGGCGCATTCAATGCGCGACCCGGTGCAAAGGGCCGGAGGGGGAGTGACGAGCGCCTGGCGCTTGACGTCACGCAGACGCCGCAACTCCGCGAGGTTCACGTCATAGAAAGAACGCAGTCGTGCGTATTTCTTGACGGGTTGGCCGTAGTAGCTGCGACCGGCGAGGGTTGGAAACGACGCCCACTCCGGAGCAAGCATGGCGGCGAGCAGCGGGCTGAGAACGCCGGTGTCGGTCAGACCCAGGGCTTTGCGCCGCTGAATCAGAAACAACGCGCCCTGGTCCTGAGCCTCAGGGCCGAAACCGCGCACGCCGATGCTGCGCTGAACCAGATTCCAGGTGAAGGGCATGAACTGGTAAGCGCCCGCAGCTGCACTGGCGTAGCGGGAGCTGTAGATCACCCGGTTGGGATGCCGGTCGAGGGAAGGCATCAAGCCACCGCCGAACATCACCCGATAGCCCACATCCAGACCACCTTTCCAGGTGCCTTCCGCAAAACGGATCGTGTTGAGCATCGCCCGACGTTCGGGCGTAATCACGTAGGGAATGGCCCGGCTGGGCTGGAAATCAGAGGTATGGATCAGCTGCGCCCGAGAGGCGGGGGGAAGCAGGCTCGCCTGGGCAGGAAGAAGGGAACTGAGGGCAGGCAGAACTCCGACGATCACGGCCGCATGAAGCGTCTGACGACCGATGAATGCAGAGATAGCCATAAAGAGCGTTCAAAGAGCATGCCCTCGAAAGAGGACGATGAGCAGATCAGAAGCGGATGAAATGCTCGAGCGGAAAAAATTTTCCAAACAAGATGACCTTCTCGAATTAAAGGCTCGAATCAATAGGTATATATGCCAGTCAAATAATCGGCCAGACCACTAACAGGCAGGAAAATCAGCTCAAAAAGTGTTTAAAAATACCGAAAATTAAAAACGACTTGCAACCCAACCCACCAGTGCCAGAGCGGCTTCTTCAGCCCCTGATGCAGAAAGAGGGGCTTCGCTTGGCGCCAGCAACGGCTGGTCCAGCTGCCATGCGCCGGTGTCCAGCTCCTGACGGCTGAGGCAGCGATGCTGGCCGTGGCGACGCAAACCATCCATCAGCGCCGAAGCTTCGGCAAATCCGCTGCGCTCCACGACGTGCATCCCAACCCCTTGGGCCATCGCCTCGCAGAAGCTGCTGAAACCCGGCTTGCCCAGAAAACGGGAGCAACGGCCGAGCACATCGACGGGGCGCAGCCCATCCGGCAGAAACGTGAGGTTGGGGAGCGCCGCCAACTCAGGCGCTTGCGAGGCATCTGCTGACGCTGGAAGCAGGAAATGGTGGTTGGGCCAGAGCTGAAACAGATCCCGCGAAAGAGACAAGCCCAGGCCTCCAAAACCCACCAACACCAGGGGAGCATCCTGGGCATCAAGGCAAGCCTCAAGATCCGCCGGAATGGGCCGCGGGCTGGCGCAAACCAAACCGAGCCTCTGTTCAGGCAACCCCCAGTGCATGGCGAGGTCAAACGGGCAGCGCAGCAACAGATCACCGCAGCGGTAGGCCTCAGCGGCAGCATCGGCCCAACGTTGGAAGACAGAACCCAAGGGGCGATAGATGTCATCCCACCCGAAATTGCTCATCCACACCAGAGGTGCATCGAGGCGCTGGGCCAGGGCGGCCGCGGCCGGGGGAATGTCCCCGATGATCAACACCGGCTGCCCCTGCGACGCAATCCAGACAGCCTCAGCCTCGATCAGGGCCGGCAGCCGTTGCTCCAGCTCATCCAGGGCCCTGAGGGTGGTGGCGCAATCCACACCGAGCGCGTCGGCCTGCACCATGCCCACATCCCATTGACAGGACCGCTGCTCAATCGCTGCATCCCCCAACAGCAGGTTGAGTACGGGGGAGGGCAGACCCGAGCTCATCACCAAGGTCCATTCAGGACGCAGGCGGCGCAGTTGCTGGAGCACCGCAGCATCGCGAGCCGCATGGCCGAAGCCATGGCTGCTGCTGCAGAAATAAATCAGCACGGCAACGGAGCATCGATCGGCAACTGCTCCTGATGGATCAACTCAGCATCAGGGGTGTACCAGCGATGGGCGAGCTGGGTGAGGCGGGCCCCCTGGAATTCAGCCCAGGAGAGATGCAGCAGCGTCCGACCTTGCCCATCCACACCTGAACGGGGCACACAGGCGGCATTGATCAGCGCGGTTCCATGGCGATGACGCAACAGGGTCTGCCGAAAACCAGAGCCCCGCTTGAGGGCATGGTGCATGTGCCCAAAGATCACCAGATCGGCAGGTCGGTCTTTGGCCATGCGGTCCAGGGCAAGGGCCAGATCCTGATCCCCCCAGTCCACCGCCGGCGTCTTCCAGTCGCGTCCACAGGGACTGGCGGCCTCGGATCCCAAGCCTGTGGGACCGCAGTGGGCCATGACGATCAGGGGCTGATCAGCGGGTACATCAGCGGCGGCCTGCACAATCCGCTCGGCTGAAGCCTCAAGCGACACCGGGCCGTACACCGCCTCCACCGCTTTCGACAGGTGAAACCCTCCACCAGCACTGCATGGACGCGCACCCACAACCGTCAACGGGAGTTCCGGCCATTGAATTGAGCGCCAGGCGCAATGGAGATCGCCGAGCACAGCGCGTTGTTGCTCGAGGATGCCGCCACTGCGATCACGCCCGCGGTCGTGGTTCCCCAGGATCACGGCCACGGGGAAAGGAAGCCGCGTGATCCGGCGCGTCAGACGCAGATCCCCATCAGCAAGATCACCAACGAAAAGAACAGCGTCGGGCTTGAGCCGCTGCAGAAGCTGCTCATCCGCGTCGCCCCAGGCGCCGTGCAGATCACCGACAATGGCAAGTCGCAGGTGCTTCAGAGCGAATGCCTAGGCTGTGGCCATCCTGCCCCGAACCGGTCCTGATGAGCGCTGACACCGCCCTTGTTGCGGCGATCAACCGGCTTCGCCAGGACCGCAATGCCGTGATCCTGGCGCACTACTACCAGGAGCCGGAGATTCAGGACATCGCCGATTTCGTTGGTGACTCCCTGGAGCTGTCGCGCAAGGCCGCCAGCACCGATGCAGACGTGATCGTGTTCTGCGGCGTGCACTTCATGGCGGAGACCGCCAAGATTCTCAGTCCGGAAAAGACGGTGGTGCTGCCGGATCTAGAAGCCGGATGCTCCCTGGCGGACGACTGCCCCGCCGATGAGTTCGCCCGCTTTCGGGCAGAGCACCCCGACCACTTCGTGGTGAGCTACATCAACTGCACGGCCGCAGTGAAGGCGCAAAGCGATCTGATCTGCACCAGCAGCAATGCCGTTGATCTGGTGAACCAACTGCCTGCCGACCAGCCCGTTCTGTTCGCCCCCGATCAGAACCTGGGGCGCTGGGTTCAGCAACAGAGCGGTCGCGAGCTGACCCTCTGGCCGGGACGCTGCATCGTTCATGAGACTTTCAGCGAAGAAGCTGTGCTGGCCCTCAAGCACGAACATCCCGGGGCTGAAGTGATCGCCCACCCCGAGTGCCAGCAGAATCTGCTGGACCTGGCGGATTTCATTGGATCCACCAGCAAGCTGTTGACTTACGCCGAACAAAGCTCCTGCAACAGCTTCATCGTTCTGACGGAACCGGGGATCCTGCATCAGATGCAGCAGCGTGTTCCTGAAAAAACCCTGCTCGACGTTCCAGGGATCGATGGATGCAGCTGCAATGCCTGCCCCTACATGCGGCTCAACACCCTTGAAAAACTGAAGGCATGCCTGGAGACCCTCACGCCTGCAATCGAGATGGATGAATCAATGCGGCTGAAGGCCATGAAACCCATGCAGCGCATGCTCGAAATGAGCCGATGACGCCTGATCGGGCCAACATCAGAAGCCTTCAGCGTTGTGCCGTGGGCATCACGTTGGTGCTCGCAGCCTGTTCAACCATGAGCGACTTGGAGAGAAAAGTGTTCCTCTGTGAGGAATGGGAACGAGGCACGAAAAATGTGGATCAGCTCAGGGCCACCTATTCCATCCTTACGGGCAAGCAATTGATCATCCGATCTGGAGGTCCAAGGACTGGCGTCAGCTTCATCGAAGGCGATCTCAAGCAACTTGCCCGGGAGGTCGATGCTGCTTGCGAGGTTCGATCCATCGGATCGGAATAGATTTTCAACACCCAGAACACCGTGTTGGTGAGCATGTTGAGCAAATGAAGGGCATCGACGTCTTGGCCGTTTTGGCTGTCATCACATTGGGTTCAAGCGTGAAAGCGGCAGCACAAGCCTGGAATCAACCGATTCCTGAGCCCGCAACAGAGTCCACAGCAGAAACGATCAAGTTGGCCGAGCAACTCAACAAAGTGGGCGCCAGGTTTTTTGGAGCCCATTGGTGCCCCGCCTGCAAAGAACAGATGAAGCTCTTCGGCAAGCAGGCCGGAGCCAACCTGAACTACGTGGAATGCGGTCTGCCCGACAAGTACCCCGACCAGCTCAGGCAGTGCAGGGATGAAAACATTCGATCCATCCCCACCTGGACACGGCCCGGATCAACGCGACTCCAGGGTGTTCAATCGATCAACACCCTGGAGCGCTGGAGTGGTTTGAAAACGATAGATGAAGAGAAGGAGCAACATTCTTAGGCCATCATCAATGGCCCTACAAAATTTTTACATCAAGAACTAGCACACTCAAAGGGATAATCAAATAAAAGCTAAAAAAGACTTAAAACAACAAAAAAGAAAGAGCCAAATCCTCTTGAATCAGACAGCTCAACAATAAATCAACGCATAAAACAGCCAATTTAAAAAGGCAAAAAAAGAACGAACAAATAAAAAACGTCGCTAACAACTTAAAACCAGGCTCCCAAAATCCAGACAACTCTTAATTAGAACGCAAGAACAATACAGCGAAATACATCAATTCAAATCGACAATTGCAAACCATTAGGAATAATCAGAGGCAAACTAAACGCAAGTGAAGTGCTCGACAAATATTTATAAAAACGAAAAAAAAGGAGCACTTAGCAGCTTCTCAACCAAAACCCAAAAACTGGGGACAAAAATAGAAATCAAAAATAATTACATCCGCAATCAAAACCAGTAATGAAATCACAGGATGACTTAATACTTGCAAGCTGAGCGGCAATAATTTTCAACAATCACGACAAAGAAAATACGGCCAATAGACCTTCAGCCGTCTAGAATAAAATCAAGAGACTCGAAAACCATGACAATCGGCCAGGACTATATAGAACAACTGCTTGAAGACAGAACTACAATTCCATTTTACCTCACCGAATCAAATTGGGATTCCACTTTTCTTGCATTAATAGAAACAATAAACTCAGGCACAAACCTAAACTTTGTACGAAATACAGACAATACCAACACTATTATTGACATCTATGTATATGAAGGAACGTTTGAATCTGATTGGTCAACCTATGAATACGATAGCTTTTTAGCGTTAGAACTCAACACTGCGGCTGGTGCGAGCGTAAGTCAAGCTGAAAAATTGATTGGAGAAATGCTTGGGTCAGTATTGGGCTTGCAAAACTCCAGCGGTCTTGATGAAGCAGCGATCGGAGAACTGGCAAATAAGTGGGGTAACGATGGCATGGATAACCTCTTAGAAAATATCGAAAATGAAGGTGAGATTCAGGCAGATGAAACTGACACTTATACGATTACCATTGACGAGCGAGCAGATGAATCAGATAGATACATCATTCTTGATATCAACGACGTATACGCAGATCTTGATCTCTCGTTAGTCGATTCATCAGATAGCGTATTGGCTAGCGCACAAACAACTAACCAAACAGAATACCTGGACCTGTCCGAGATAACACCTGGCACCTACCTAATTAACGTGTATGGGTACGGAGGTTCCACATCAGACTATAGCATTACTTATATCACATCAACAGATACATCAATCAATGATGGAAATATAAATCAGCCATGGGATGAGTCAAGTGTGATCAATTTAGGAGTTCTCGAAGGCAGGATTAACCAATCAGAAGAAAATCTTATAGAGAGCTCATTCTTTAGCTTTGAGATTGCGGGGGATACCAATAATGGAGATTGGAAGATAACTATTGGGGAATCCCCTTGGAACAGCGATTTAGACATATATCTTTATCGTGAAGATGACCCGTCTGCAGCAGTCATATCGAGCTCAGCATCCTATGGCTCTGACGAACAAATAAATCTAAATGGACTGGAAACAGGCAATTACATACTTGAGGTCAGAAACTTCCTAAGTGAAGCATCTGATTATCTACTTAGTATTGAGTCGCCTTACACAACAAAAGACGAGGAAGGGGACAGCCTGGAAGGCAATAATACTTTTGAAAATGCAACCAGCATTGAAGGAACAGGAAATTATGAACAAGGAGGATTAACAATACACAATGCAGAAGATATCGATTTCTTTAGATTCGAACTTGCCAAAGTCGGCGAAGCTGGGTCTTATGCCCAAATTTCATTAGGAGATAGTAGTGGTGATCTTGATCTCTACTTATATAATAGTGATGGAGTTCTGGTTAATAGCTCTGCATCAACAATGCAGACAGAAACAATAAGCTTGACAGATATAGCACCGGATACGTACACACTAGCTGTTAGCGGTTACCTAAATGCTACTGGTGCATACGAACTTTCCCTTAGCCTACCAACAGGAACATCATCACTCTTGGATGATTACTTTGAAAACGAAGGAGACAATGGCGACATAGCACAGGCAAGTGATTTAGGTACAATTTCTGGTGTAGTCTCTATTAATGATCTTACGATAAACAACCAAGGCAATGATCTTGATTACTTTAAATTCACAATAACCGATCAAGGGAGTAACACCAACTACATCGAGCTAATCGGAGATACCAACTCTGAAGCCGATCTAGATATGAGTCTATATACTTCTACAGGAGTATTGATTGAAACGTCTAATGGATGGGGAAGTGCCGAGACAATAACCCTAAACAACCTAGAGAGTGGTTCATATATATTAGGTGTGAACAGCTACAACAGAAAAGAATCAGATTACAGACTTACCTTCCATGCTCCAGAGGATACAGAGGAACCACTTAAGGATGATGCATACGAACCTAATAATAGTAAGGACAGAGCTACCGAGCTGATTGCATCAAGCGGAAGTCTGTACTTGGATGATCTAAATCTTTCAAATAACAATGATATCGACTGGTATGAGATAGATATTCCTGAAAACATTATTGATGGATCTTACATTAGATTCAACAGCCTTGATGAAACAGAAAGCATAAAAGTTACCTTCAAAAGCAAGGAATCAGAGGATATCCTTTATAGAGACGAAACATTACAGACATTCACGGAATTAGACCTATCAAATTTTCTTGAAGGGAGTTACCTCATTCAGGTCTCAGGTGAACAAACAAATTACGATTTAGATCTTAAAATTGTTCAGGACAGTGAAAGTACGATAGTTCAACCAGACAGATTTGAGAATAATAACTCAAGCACAGATGCAGAATTGATTCGACTTGACAATAAATCGATATTGCTTGAAGATCTCACGATCCATGACTCAACGGATTCTGACTGGTTTCGATTCTCAATTCCAGCAGGAAGTACAGAATCAAGCGGTATAACTATTCAATTCAACAATTCCGAAGGAGATCTTGATCTAGAACTGCACGAAGTTTATTCGGATTCAGAAACTAGTCTGATCAATACTTCTGCAGGCACAACTGATGAAGAGTTTATAGGCTTTGATGGGCTGTCAGCAGGAGAATACGCTGCGAGAGTCTATGCATACAGCGGTACCTCAAGTGAATATAGTCTCGCTATTGATGTGCCAATCACAACGATTGAAGCCGATCGCTTTGAAAACAACAATAAATTCAAAAAAGCCTACGATTTACGCACAATTGAAGGAGTAAGCAACTTTGATGGAAGTATTCACAAGTCCAAAGACAAAGACTTTTTCAAATTTAAGACCTTAGCAGATACCACGATCGCTCATTCCGTTTCCTTAGAAGGTGGCAGCGACTTAATGCTCACTGTTTATAATAAAAAGAAAAAGAAATTAAATTCAGGCTCTGGCAGTGTGAGCTTGGCTGACTTAGAAGCTGACAAAACTTATTTTATTAAAGTTGGCGGCCAGAAAAAGAAAGCTGAACTTGGGAACTATTCACTCAATTTTCAACTTCCTAGCCAAATTACGACAAACCAGGATGGCAATACAGAGGATGGAGATTCTCTATCTGACTGGACAATGATGGTTTATATTACAGCTGATGATTTAGATTATTTTGCATATAGTGATATCAATGAAATGGAAAACGCTATTAGTAACTATAATGTAGGTGCTAACGTCGCTGTTTACTGGGATCAAAGTGCAGATGGGCGATCTAATCCATATACCACAGGTAATGGCAGCCAACCTGCATGGACTACAGCAGGGAAAGCATTTATTCAAGCTGATTCTGATCTGGGTGATGTCGGGACAGACTTTTTAATCGAACCAAATGAGGTTAATACTGGTGATCCTGATACTTTGTACGAATTCATCACATGGGCTGCAGATGAAGCACCTGCCGAAAACTACGGCTTGGTTATGTGGAACCATGGAGGAGGAGTCAGAGGCTTCAATTATGACTACAGCGATGACGTTCCAGGAGATAAATTAGTAACAACTGAGTTCGTTGAAGCTCTGGAGAAAACTCAAAATGACGGAATCAATTTCGACTTAATCGCATTTGATGCATGCCTGATGGGAATGATTGAAGTTGGCTATGAAATTAGAAACTACACCGATTATTTTGTGGCAGCTGAGGAGGTCGTAGGTGGTGACGGATATGATTACACAACAGCTTTTTCGGCGTTTGAAAGCGAGCTTGGAGATGTCAGTCCTGATGAATTGGCTCAGTCGCTTATCCAAAGCTTTGAAGAATTTTATGTTTACGGTGGAAATGATGCTGACACGCTTTCAGCAGTCAATACAAACCAATTAGAAGAAGTAGCTGAAAGTCTTAAGTCATTTACTGATCTAGCAAGTGAAGCTCCTGAGGAAGAACGCGGGGCTATGTCGAGCCTGCGTAATCAATCGATTGCATATGCAGAGAAGAATTATGTTGACCTAGGTGATTGGCTTAAAAAAGTCTCGAGAAGTCAGGTTGTATCGGTGGAGGTCAGAGATCTTGCAGGAAACGTTCTAGAATCCATCGAAGAGTCAGTAGAGTTTAAAACCAGAGATTCAAGAAACAGTTCCGGACTTGCAATATATTTCCCAAAAACATCTCAGTCACAGGATCCGATCGGGTCATTTTATCAATCAGAGTATGAGAATTTCTTGACAGCAACAGGTTGGTACTCTTTTCTTGAAACCCTTGATGGCTTGTCAGGATCAACCGCTCAACTTGCATCGTCTCGTTCTTTTAATCCAATTCTGGGTAATGCGAGCGCTTCAAGGCCATTAGATCTCGGCTTACTGAGTGGTTCAAATAACCGAATCCCACTATCGCTAACAAATGATGATACACAACAATTCTTTGAGTTTAGATTTGAGGGTGATGCCGGAACAAATGCAACCATTGAACAAATAGGCATGGTTGATGCTGAAATATCAATTCGCACAATTGGAAGCGACAAAAGTCTTGTCTCAGGGACTGATTCAATCTCATTGAATGAGCTTGATGCCGGGACCTATCTTGTATCCATCGACAGCGACAGCAGTATTGACGGAATTCGTCCAGAATTGGTGATTAATGTTCCAGAAGCAGTAACAAGTGCAGATGTAATAAATAACAGTTTACTCAAGGCGGAAGAACTTGGATTGATTACCTCAGATCGTCTTATTACCGGTGGACTAATCTCTAATGGGCAAAATGCGTATTATCGATTTGAGACTCCAAGATTTTCGACGGAAGTTAATTATAGTCTAGAACTATTAACAGGTGGTTCTGTTGAGTTGGAGGCCAAGATACTTTCCGCTAACGGAGAAACAATAATCGTTGAAAATAGTGGTGTAGGGAGCATTGAAATGAATCATAGCGCCTCTGGCCAAGGAGAAAGTTATATCCTTCTGGTTAGCTCACCTGAGAATAGTCTATCTTCTGAAAACTTCGAATCACCAACAACAACATCATTCACGACCTCAGTAGTGGTTGAAGCCGAGTCAGTTTTTATAGATCCTTCTGAACTTCCAACAATTGAATCAATTAATAATGTTGAAGCAAGGCAAGAGATTACAACTTTTAATTTAAGCAACCCTGTAATATTCAACAGTAAAGCCATTGAAACCGTAATTGTTGGTACAAAACAGAAAGACGATATATTAGGAACTTCAGAGGGAGAAATAATTGCTGGCTTAGAAAATAAAGATGTCCTGAAGGGTGGAGATGGTGCTGATGGATTTCTCTTTAGTTCCAATGAATTTGGGAATAAAAAAGCGGATTTAATTAAAGACTTTGACTCTGATGAAGGAGACTCGATTGTTGTCAACCAAGATATTTTCAATATTAATGGCAAAATCAAGATCAAGAACGTAAATAGAAAGTCGAAAGCAAAAAAAGCAGCAAAAAGCAATAATAATTTTATCTATGACAACAAAAATGGCTTGCTTTACTTCAATGAAGATGGCAAGGAAAAGGGATGGGGAGATGGTGGCTTGTTGGCAAAACTTCAAGGTAAGCCAGATCTAGGTGCAGACGATTTCACGATTGTTTAAATCATATCTTACACTTAATTGACAATATTAGCGTGATCAACATATTTTAACTCTATTGCTATGTAGGCTGGCCTATCGTTTATCTGCCTTAAGTAATTGTTATCCAAACAGAGGCATATTTATCTTGTTTTTCAATCGAAACAAATTGATATTTTTACTCTTTTCTATCGCCACTCTTGCTATATGCTGGCGCAGTCGAGGATCAAATTCTAATTACAATTTCGTAGAAAATATCATAGTTTTTAAGTCAAGGTGGCAATAAATCACAGTTTTGGGAGCAATGCAGATAGTGGTTGGAGATGCAGTCTCCCTAAAAACAAACAAACACCTAACTTTTATTGAAAAACCTAAAATCTGAAGCCTAAGAATGACAACCTGCAAAGAGTAGCTTTATCACAGACTTTAGGAGCTGGTCGAACGCGAAGAACTCAAAAGTCAAGAAAAGAAATTCATGAAAAAGGGCTGCTTATCAAAAACTTACTTTTAATAAACAGTCAAGAATATCCTTGAAGCGATTAACTAAGCCTAGTAGTTCTCATTTTTTACGGCAATAGCCAGCGCCAACATTCATCCAGCCGGAGGGGCAGGCTTCACCGTTGGTGGGCTTCACCTCGTAATAGATCGGAGACACACAGGTGGTGCCCAGGGTATTGACGTAACCCAGAGGGCATTGGTTGTGGCCTTGGGCCTTGGGAATCTTTTTCTGAGCCAAAGCGGAACTGGGCACAGCCAGGGATGAAACAAACAGAGCGGCAGCGAGCAGCTTCATGGCAAGCGGGTCGAACGCGCTAAATGTATGGGCCTTTCAGAATGTTTGCAGCGATTGGTGGCGGAGCTTGATCGAACGCACACCGGAGGGGTTGTATTGCCGTGCCGCGAAGGCCTGGGTCGACCCATGGCGTCCGGTTCCCCGGGCCCTGATCACCCACGCCCATGCCGACCACGCCCGCCCCGGATGCGGTGAGTACTGGGCTGTGGCCTCCAGTGAAGGGGTGCTGCGCCAGAGGCTCGGCAAAGACATCACCCTTCACCCAGTGGCCTACGGCGAAGAACACTGGCTGGGGCAATGCAAGGTGTCGTTTCACAGCGCCGGACACGTGCTCGGTTCGGCGCAGATCCGTCTGGAATCAGAGGGCGAGGTGTGGGTGGTCAGTGGGGATTACAAACGGGATGACGACCCCAGCTGTGACCCCTTCCAACCAGTGCGCTGCGATGTGTTGATCACCGAAGCCACCTTCGGAATGCCGATCTATCGCTGGCAAAGCGGTGAGCAGGTGGCCAAGGAGATCCATGCCTGGTGGAGCCGTGATCGCAGCAGACCATCCCTGCTGTTCTGCTATGCCTTCGGCAAAGCCCAACGCTTGCTGGCTGAACTGAAGGCCATCGGCGTGGAGGAGGAGGTGCTGCTGCACGGCGCTGTTGAAACCGTGACCCGCCACTACCGCGAGGCAGGGGTTCCGATGCCCCCTAGTCGTCCCGTCAGCGAACTGCCCCGAAAGGATCCGCTCGAAGGGCGGCTGATCCTGGCGCCACCGTCGGCCCATCGCTCCAGCTGGATGCGCCGCTTCAAGTCACCCCAAACCGCCTTTGCCTCCGGCTGGATGGCCGTGCGCGGAGCCCGTCGACGGCGGGGCTACGAGCGGGGATTCGTGCTCAGTGATCATGCCGACTGGCCTGGACTGATCCAGACCGTTCGCGACAGCGGCGCCTGCAAGGTGTACGTCACCCATGGACAGAGTGACGTTCTGGCCCGTTACCTGCGGGAGGTGGAGGGTGTGGATGCAGAGCCGTTGGACACCCTGTTCGAAGGAGAGTCGGACTAGAACTTGGCGATGCCGTCCGGCAGCTCGGGGAGGTTGAGGTTTGCTTCGCGCCCTTCGATCGCGGCTGTGAGCGATTCGATCATCATGGCGTTGCCGCTGTCTTTCACGGCCTCGAGAGCCTTCTGAAGACGACGACGACGGTCGGATGGATCATCCGATGTGCCGGAGCCAGCTATGGGGGTGACGACGGCCGTGGCTGAGGCGGTAGCGCGCACGCTGCTGAGTTGTTGCGCGAGGTTGTCCCAGAGGAGTGCCATCCGGCTGATTCAGGAATCTGTGGCTCAGATCAACACAGGTCTCCGCCGGATTTCCAGCACTGCTCACAAAATGTCTTGTCAGGATGGCGGGGCTTTCCAACCATCCCGTTCCAGCGCGCATGCGTGCCTTTCAGAACCTGTTCAATCAGTTGGATCAGGTCACGGGCACCAAGGCCAAGGTGCAAGTGCTGGTGGATCACTTTCAGGGGGTCGAAGCAGGGGAGGCGGCCTGGGCGTTGACGCTGCTGCTGGGCAAGCGCCGCAGGCGCCTGATCACCGGTCGCCGACTCCGCGACATCCTGCGGGACCGCGGTGGTCTTCCGGATTGGCTGATCGACGACTGCTACGGCCAGGTGGGCGACTCAGCTGAAACCATCAGCCTGCTCTGGCCCGCCGTGCAAGAGCGCGTCGAAGCAAGCGATCCGGATCTGCCCAGCGGTGATGGAGACATGCCCCTGAGCTGGTGGATGGACACCCTGCTGCCGGCCATCAGCACCAGAAGCGACGACGATCAGGCCAATGCCGTGATCTGGCTCTGGCACCGAACCCCGCTCGACCAGCACTTCATCGTTAATAAGTTGCTCACGGGGGGATTCCGCGTCGGCGTGTCGACGGGCCTGATCAGCAGGGCCATCGCCGAAGCGTTTGATCTCGAAGAAAGCCTTGTGGTGCAACGGCTGATGGGCGGCTTTGAGCCCTCCGCCGAGCGCTTCAGGCAACTCACCGCCTGCGCAACGGCGGATGAACACCGTTCCAGCGGCACCCCCTACCCCTTCTATCTCGCCAGTCCCCTGGAACCCGAACGACTGCTGGAGACATCGGCAAGCGATTGGCAACTGGAGTGGAAATGGGATGGAATCCGCGGTCAGCTGATTCATCGCGGCTCCGGCGTCTACCTCTGGAGCCGTGGAGAAGAGCTGGTCAACGAGAGCTTCCCTGAACTTGTGGAGGTGGCCAAGGCCTTGCCATCCGGCAGCGTTCTGGACGGCGAGCTGATCTGCTGGCAACAGGACGCCGCCGAACCGCTTGGCTTTGATCAGCTGCAACGACGGCTGGGCCGCAAAAGCGTTGGAGCAACGTTGAAACGGGATTGCCCGATGCGGTTCATCGCCTACGACCTGCTGGAACATCAGGGCATCGACATCCGCCAGCAGGGATTACGGCAGCGCCAGCAGCAGCTGGCTGCGCTGCTGGGCAGCATCGAGCATCCCGAGTCGTGGCGGCTGAAGCAGAGCCCGTCCTGGTCGATCGACTCCTGGGAGGACCTGGAGACACAGCGCAACCAGGCCCGTCAGCACAACGCCGAAGGGCTGATGATCAAACAGGCGGAATCGCCCTACCTGAGCGGCCGCAAACGGGGCAACTGGTGGAAACACAAGCTGGAGCCGATGACCCTCGATGCGGTGCTCCTCTATGCCCAGGCCGGCAGTGGGCGTCGCGCCAACCTCTTCACCGACTACACCTTCGGCCTCTGGACCAACGCTGAAGAGCCGCAGTTGGTGACCTTCGCCAAGGCCTATTCCGGCCTCAACGATGCCGAAATCCTCGAGCTGGACCGCTGGATCCGACGCAACACACTGCAGCGCTTCGGACCGGCACGGTCCCTGAAAACCGAGCTGGTGTTTGAAATCGGCTTTGAGGGCATCCACCCCTCAAAACGCCATAAATCCGGCATCGCCGTGCGTTTCCCGCGGATCCTGCGCTGGCGACGCGACAAACCCGCCGATGAAGCGGATTCACTCCAGACCGCGATGGCATTGATCGAGAACCGCTGATGGCAGCTTTAGAAAAGAAGGCAAAAGCAAAGGCCAAGGCCAAACCATCAACTGACGACCCTCGCTTGGACCCGATCCATGCCTGGTTCGCGCGGAGGAACTGGACGCCGCTGCCGTTCCAGCAGCAGACCTGGAGCGCCTATCTGGCGGGGCGGAATGGCTTGATCCAAGTGCCCACAGGGTCTGGCAAAACCTTCGCCGCCGTGATGGGACCGATCGCGCGGATGTTGGCGGAGGAGCAGCCGTTGAAGGGAATACGACTGCTCTACATCACGCCCTTGCGGGCCCTCAGCCGCGACTTATCGCTGGCGATCCGCGAACCGATCGAGGCGATGGGCTGGCCGATTCGGGTGGGCATCCGCAATGGCGACAGCAGCAGCAGCGAACGCACCAAACAGCTCAAGGCACCACCACAGATTCTGGTGACGACTCCGGAGTCCCTCGCCCTGCTGCTGAGCAATGCCAAGGCCGAAGAGCTGTTTGGCCAACTCGAGACGGTGATCCTCGATGAATGGCACGAGTTGATGGGCAGCAAACGGGGCAGCCAGACGGAGCTGTGCCTGAGCTGGTTGCGCCAGCTGCGCCCCCAGCTCCAGACCTGGGCCATCAGTGCCACCATCGGCAACCTCGAGCAGGCAGCGCGCCATGCCCTGGGAACGGCAAGTGAGCCACAGCTGATCGGGGGCGCTCCTGCCCGCAGCACGGAGATTCAGAGCATCCTTCCGGAGACGATCGATGGCTTCCCCTGGGCCGGACACCTCGGGTTGCGGATGTACGAGGAGCTGGTGGCCCGTCTCAATCCCGGCATCAGCACCTTGCTGTTCACCAACACCCGCAATCAGTCGGAGCGTTGGCACCAGTGTCTGCGCTTCGCCTGCCCGGAAATGGAAGAGGGATTGGCCCTGCACCACAGCGCCATTGATCGCAGCGAGCGGGAAGCGATCGAAGCCTCCGTGAAAGCCGGCGGCATTCGCTGGGTGGTCTGCACCAGCTCCCTGGACCTCGGGGTGGACTTCCAACCCGTGGAACAGGTGGTGCAGATCGGGAGCCCGAAGAATCTGGCGCGGCTGCTGCAGCGGGCGGGGCGGTCAGCGCACTTGCCCGGCGGCACATCCCAGGTGCTGTTCATGCCCACCAATGCGCTCGAACTACTCGAGCTCAGTGCTGTGCGTCGGGGACTGGCGGAGGGGCTGGTGGAACAACGCAAGCCGCCGAAAGCCCCTCTGGATGTGCTGTTGCAGCACCTCACGGGCTTGGCCTGCGGCCCTGGCTTCCATCCGGAGCAGACCTTGCAGGCCGTGCGCAGCTGTGCGGCCTACACCGAGCTGAGCCAGGAGGATTGGGACTGGTGCATGTTGTTTCTGGAGCAGGGCGGTGAGTGCCTCGGGGCCTACCCCCGCTACCGCAAGCTCGAGTGGGAGGAGACAAGCCAGCGCTACCGGGTTCGCGAGAAGGCCATCGCCCGGCTGCACCGTCTCAACGTTGGAACGATCACGGCCGCACCGGCGATCACGGTGCGCTTTGTACGTGGCGCGGTGCTTGGCCATGTGGAGGAGACCTTCATCAGCCAGCTGAAGCCGAAGGATGTGTTCTTCTTCTCCGGCCGCCAGCTGGAATTCGTGCGGCTGCGCGACATGACCGCCTACGTGAAGGTGAGCACCAAGAAAACGCGCACCGTGCCTGCCTGGGCTGGGGGGCAGATGGCTCTCTCCGATCTGCTGACCCATCACCTGCGTCTTGAGGTGGACCGCGCCAGCCGTGGTGATCTCGACAACGCTGAACTTCAGGCTCTGAAGCCCCTGTTTGATCGACAACAGGACATCTCGGTGTTGCCGACGGTGGGTCAGCTGCTGATTGAGACCTGTCGCACCCGGGAAGGCACACATCTGTATGCCTACCCCTTTGAAGGGCGGTTCGTGCATGAGGGCATCGGCTTCCTCTGGGCGTCGCGGCTCACCCGTCTGGAGCGGGGCACGATCACGGTGTCGGTGAACGACTACGGCTTTGAGCTGTTGGCGCCGAAGAGCTACCCCATGGCGGAGTTGCTGGAAGACCACATCGATCTGCTGCTCGATCGCCAAAAGCTGGAGCGGGATCTGAAGAACGCACTGAATCTTTCCGAGCTGCAACGGCGACGCTTCCGCGCCATCGCCCAGATCGCAGGCCTGATGAACCGGGGATTCCCAGGATCGAGCAAAAGCACTGGTCAGCTTCAGGTCAGTGCATCGCTGCTGTTCGATGTGTTCAGCCGGCATGAGCCGAACAACCGCTTGCTGCTGCAGGCGCAGCAGGAGGTGCTCGATGACCAGTTGGAGATCTCACGCCTGGAGGCGGCCTTAGAGCGCGCTGCAAACCAGGAATGGCTGCACGTTGAAACTCCGCGGCCCAGCCCATTGGCCTTTCCACTGTTGGTGGAACGGCTGAACAACAGGATGAGCAATGAATCCGTTTTGGAGCGGGTTCAGCGGATGAAGGACGAGGCGATCAGGCGCGAGGGGTAGCGATCACTCCAAGCCCCGCCAAGGGCAGATGTCGCTGAGGCCGGTAATACCCAGGCGAGGAGACCGGGGAACCTGAAGTCAATCTGTTCCGAAGCTGAGTGTTCTGGCCTCAACCCGGATCAGTTCTGTTGACGCGATTTCTTCACTGCGAGCCCAGCCTCTACTGCTGTTCCAGCTGCGAGAGCAACGAGCCCAAGCAAGCCAATCCATTGGTTTTGGATTTCTTCGGCAGCCTCAGCCCCCTGTCCCAGCACTCCACCCAGCACGAACCAGGTCGTCGCCAAAGCAGACGTGATCCAGTACGCCTTCCAGCGGCGCTGATAGAGGTAGCCGGCACCCAAGCCCGGAACCACGTTCAACGTGACGGCAACCCAGCCTGCCGATGCGGCAAGGATCTCTCTTTTGGTGGGCGCCATAACAACTGGTGTTTCGGTGCATTTTTGTCGATCTTGAGAGCCATCGCGCGTGGCGAGCACTCATCAATAGGGCCCAAATCGCGTCGCACAGGCAGCACCACACTGGGCACCCAAAGCGATGGCCTCCGCCAGGGGCCAGCGCGCCGCAAGACCTGTGACCACTCCCGCCGCAAAGCTGTCGCCGCAGCCATAGCTCTCGACCAAGGGCCCCGGAAGGGGTGATGGGTCATAGCGGCCGCCTGGATGACTAATGCCGCCTGCGGCACCTTCCGTGCGAATCACTGTGTGGGGAGCTGGATTCAACTGCCCCAACTCCACCCGTTCACCCGGATCAAGGCCACTGCCGATCAAGGCATCGAGGGGCACCCCGGCCTGCTGAAGCACGGGCAAACGAACGCGCGGGGTCGCCGCCAGAACTGCAGCAGAACGGCAGGCTTTCAACAGAGAAGCATCAGCTGCCGTGACGAACAGGCCGTCGCATTGGCCAAGGGCGTTCCAGGGAAGGTCGTCAGCCAGTGATGGGGTGAGCCGCTCGCCGATCACCGTGATCGCCCGATCCCCCTCACCATCAACCATGCTCACGCCACGACGGGTTTGCACCTCCCTCCAGGCGACATGAACCTCAAGGCCCAGATCCTCGAGTCGCTTGACGCAGGCTTCACCGACCGAATCGCGACCTAAAGCCGTAAAGAACTGGACGGGTTGCTGCTGCAACCGTGCCATCTGCACCGCAACGACGGCTCCACCACCAGCGGGTTCCTGCAGAGTCTGCAAGGCGTGACCAATGGCCCCGGGGCGGGGCAACTGATCCACCGCCAAAAATTCCACCCATTCCACATGACCCACAACGGCCAAGCGCAGGGGAGGCAGGGATGAGCCGGAAGACAAGGGCCGTTGAAGCTGCTGGGCCCCATCCTCTCTGCAGGAACGGCTCAACAACAGAATGGACGCGGATGGAGAACGAGACACTCAGACCGATATTTATCGTTTGCATGAGTTTTTCTCTTGCTGTATTTGATGAGATGAACCCCTGTATTCACAGCATCTTGTGCACTCCTGGGATTCACATCTTCCAGTCGATTTATTATTTAGACCGATTGCAGTTCTTCGAATGCCCGAATGATATGGAGCTCAATCAAGCCACAAAAAAGCCCCGCCTGAGCAGCGGGGCCATTCAAACCACATTCTTGGAAAGATTCTTCAATTAACGCGGTGAACCGTTGTAGATAACATCAACAACCGAAGCTCCATCTCGAGAGACAAGAATTTCAGTTTCAACAGTGGGTTGACCACCAGCCTCTTGCCAGCCTGGAGAGCCACCATCAAACACGAACAGGTAGCCATCGCTTGCATTCTTCAAGCAGTTGCCACCTCCCTTACCGGTGGCGTACATGCATTTCGAAGCTCTGTAGTTGTTGAGTCCACCGTTGATGGACTCAGCTTGCATCCTGGCGGTGTTCAGCGCACGGACGTTTTCTTTCGAAACCTTTTGGGCAAAAGCGGGGGACACCAGCAGTGCACTCACCAGGAATCCCGTCGACAGACTGACGACTCTTTTCAAGATGAATCAATTGGAGGGGCTTCCACTGCCTAGCAACGTGTCACCCGATGAACAGCAACCCAAGAAAGGTTTGTTCGTTTCGGACCAACAGGCGCGCCTTATGCTCCAGCAGCACACGCGACCAGCAACGTTGGCCAAGCTCGGGAAGATCAAGCTCAAACAGATTCCGCAACTGAACACGGCCAACAGCTCACCCTTGATTCGGAAACACAAAGAGGTTCTGAATCTGATGATGAGAACGCTTTCCCTCGATACCTACGGGCTCACCTGGGCCCAGTTCATCAAGGGGTTTGGTTGCGGTGCTTTGGCCGTTTGGCTGCTCATGCGCTGAGCTCAGCCATGACGCACGGGCCTTCCACCCCGTCGCAGCGACTCCAACATTCCCTTTTTCAAGGCCGTCAGTTTTGGTGCCGGCTCGTTCAATGCAGCTTCCGCCCGTGTCTTGGCCGCGGCAATGAAGCGATCCGTTTTATCTCCAGAATCAAAAGCCACGGTTCCTCAGCAAGAACCACCAAAGGTATGGATCAGCACCTGTTGAGGCTCAGGACTTAAGAAAGATGCCTGAACTCAACAGATGTGGGTGCAAGCTCCCCACAGCCATTCCCTCGATCGCAGAATCGTTGCTATCGGTTGGAGGTTGCAGCAACCCGATGAGCCGTTACCCCGTCTTCTATTGCGCTCCAGCGGCCGTTGATGCTGGCTTCAAGCCTGTCGAAGCGGCGGACGCCTACGAGGCTGAGCAAATCGTGCAGCGCGAGCACCCCGGCGCAGTCACGGCCTCTCTGAGCGAACGGGTGACCAACGAAGAGGAAATCCGCCGGTTGTTTGTGGCCTGGCTCGAAAAAGTCTGAACACCTGGAGCCACCAAAGGGGTGCATGGAACGCAATCCGTTGTCGGTCACGCCCCCCAGCTGGCTGGACATCGACCCCGACAGCTACAAGCGGCTGCTGAACCGCACGGCGGTGACGATCACCAAGCGCGCCAGGAAGCGAGGGGCGACGTATCAGGTGAGGGAGGCCATCGATGCCATCCATGCAGCCTTTCAACGTTGTGACGGCACCGATCCCTACGACGGACTGCCACTGGACAATCGCCTTCATGATGGAGGCCGCAGTCCGACCGTCTCCCCGGTGAGCAGCAGCACCACCGCAACCTTTGAGATTCTCAGCCTGCAGACCAAGGAAGCCAAAGGGGAGAGGAACGGCGAGGAGTTCATCGCCCACTGCCGTGCCGTCGTCGCGCATGCCGACGCGTCATCACAGGCCCAGCGATGAGCAGCGCCAAGAAGCTGTTCCTGGTGGTGCTGGGGGGCCGTTGCAAGGGCTGCCATGTGGAGCAGCACGATGTTCGCTGGGTCGTGGGCGAGACCATCGACGCAACGCTGCCGGCGCTGCGGCAGGAATGGATCGGCCTCCGCCGCGGCTTGCACATCGACAGCTACCGCTGCATCGACCATGTCGATGGCTATCGCGTTGAGGTTGTTGAGCAAGCGCAGGATCCATCCAGTGTTGACGGTCCGCAGCTGTGGTTCGTCAACCTTGGCGCCTATGACCCCACCTCGATGGCAGAACAGCATGCCTTCGGGGTGATCGTGGCCCGTTCTTCAGCCTCCGCCAAGGCGCGGGCACGGCAGCGTTGGCTGAACGGACAGGAGCAGGTGCACAAGGACGATCTTCACCCTGTCGAAATGGACAGCGCGCTCGATGATCTGCTGCCGATTCACGGCAATGGCCAGTGGCACTTGAAACTGATCGCGGGTGGCCAAGTTGACGACGGCCAAGTTGACGATGGCCCAGCCCATCCCGATTGGTACGGCTACTGGAAGATCTGACCACAGAACCAACACGGCTCAGCTACAACAAACCACCACGTTGAGGATGTGTCGTGCTGATCTTGATCCTCCTCGTGCTGACGGGCTCCTACGCCGGACTGTGGGCCCTGCGTTTCGTGCTCGAACAACGCACAGACACCGAGTAGGGAATCACGCCCTCAAGACGCATCCAGTCACATCTGGCCGAGATGCTGTCACGTTCACCAGGCAGAGCCGAAATACGTTTTCCTCAGTCCATCGACGCCCCATGTCGCTTGTTCAACGTCTTGGCATCGCTGCGTTCGTGGTGGTCATCACTGGTATCGGTCTGAGTCCTGCTGTGGAAGCCCATAGTGCTCATCACCATCACCACCACCACTCCCGCAAAAACAAAAAAAAGAAGGCCTACAACAGGGGCTACAAGCATGGCTACAGAAAGGCCATCGAAAACAGCTACCGCCCCCACTACCGAAGGCACTACCGCAGCTATTCCCCGCTGTACGGCCTCATGGTTTCACCGAGGCCCCGGCGCGTCATCGTCACCCCAACGCCCTGGATGGTTCCGGTTCACCCGCATCACCAGGGCAGCCGCGTCCATGTTGGGCACGGGTTCCATCTCTAGACACTGCGTCTTCCACCATGTCTGATCGAATCAGCAAAGACGCCAGCGAGGCCTGGCGCGACCATGTGCTGAAGCAGGTGGTGGATTACCTGGAAAGAAATCGCGATGAAATCATCGATGGCTTCGAAGCGGAGAATGCTCACAACTTGAAGCGTGAAGACATCGAACAATCCGATCTTCTCGATTTCGATGTTTCAGTCACGCTGCATCGCGATCAATCTTCATCCTTTGGCCTTGGATTCGGTTTTTTCAAGGCCAACATGATTCGCTGAATCAACCCGCAGGCTTCCAGATCACCTCGGGGTCCTGGCGTTGGAGTGTCTGTTCAGCCAGCTTGAGGTAATAGAAATAGCTCTGTCTGTCTTCCGATTCAGCTGCTTTGTTCATCAAGTGCAGATAACTGAGACGCTGATCGCTGTTCATGCATGGGCTGGAAGAGAAGCAAACAATCACCTCAGCTGGCCTTCAACTTCGGTATCCGAGCGAACAACCGAAACAATTCTGGGTATCACTGGAGCACTTTTTTATCTTTTCTTTTGAAACTCTGGCCACAAAACCCGTCCTCACGATGCAATCAACAGGGCTGGAAATTCGTCGTGACAGGCGGACCACCTCCAGGAGGAACAACACAGCTTGGATCGGATGAGCCTGTGTTCTGCTCGGGCAACGCAGGAGATTGGCCAGGCCCTCCCGGCGATGCCGGACCCAAGTCAATCTTGCCGGGCCGGGTCAGTTGGGACGTGACGTTGAACGCCAACCCGCCGAGCAAGCCAAGCCCCATCGAGGCCGAAAAAGCAACAAGAATTTGACGCTGACGGTTGTTCATCCCACTGCTCGATCCCGATGAAGGTTGATTGGCCGCGAGCTCTGGCCTCAATCTCAGTGAAGAACGGAGATTTGACAGATCAAAACAGACCGCCGGATGATCCGCTTGCTGCAACCGGAACGATCGAAACACAGTCTCTGCTGACGCTGCTCACACCCTTCCTCGTGTTCGGGGCCTTGTTTGTGGTGCTCCTGCTGGTCTGGGACCGATGACAGCCCCGGTTGCGGGACTGTTCTGGACGCCATACGCCGATTGGATCTACACCGTGGTCAGCCTGAGTGGCTTGATGCTGATCACCTGGCTTGTGCTGGGCCGCAGCAGCGGCAGCTGAACCACTTGGACGCACGTCAAGGGCGTCAGGCAGCAAGCATCTCCATCTCGGGCTCAAGCAGCACATCGCGGGCGGTGTTGAACCGTGTCATCACTTCAGGGTCGCCCCCTTTATCGGGATGGTGTTGAACAGCCAGAAGCTTGTGTGCCCGCTTCACCTGGGCAACGGTTAACCGCCCAGTGAGCGGCAGGCCGAGGCACTGTCTGGCCTGAATCGCCTCCAGGCCGGGGTCGCGCCCCATCGGGCATTGATCACGGCGATGGTTTGACGTTCCCGGCTTGCGCTTCTTGCTGGATTTGCGTTTGGCCGACGTGGCCTGACCCCCAAACCCTTTCGATTCCTGCACAAGCTGATCGCCGAAGCAGGCCACAATGCCTGATTGCTTGGTTCAATCTCCGAGCTGCGGCCACCAGCGCTCGATGCGATCGGTGGAGCCGTACCAGCTTTGGCCGAACAATCCGCCGTGGGCCGTATCAGCCAGCTCAATCGACCGGGCATCCCGCAGCAGAGCTGATGGAAGGGGAACCAGACCGTCCCCCTGCAGATCCGGGTCGCCCATGATCTGGCGATAGCTGCGGGCAGCGCTGCGGCGCGAAAAATTGGATGCATTCGCTCCCAGCGGATCAAGCCGACCCGCAACCGCGACGTAGTCCACCCGATCGGCTTCAGGGCAACCCGGAAACTCACGATCCACACGAGCCCGCAGCGGTGTGGCACGCAGGGCCTGATGGGGACTGCCGAGCGTGATCAGGCGATTGCAGCGGGCTGCACCGTTGTAACGGCGTCCCAGAAAGGTCTGATCAGCCAGATAGGGCCGCAACATCACCCCGCCGGAGCTGTGACCAATCAACGTGACGCGCCCTGTAGGCGACTGGCTTTGAAGTTCACACACAGCGGCATCAACGCGATCAAGCAGGCGACGCCAACCGAAACCCCAGCTGGTGGCCAGCCAATCCAATTTGGACGCAGGCACGATGTGCACCGCAGCGCCGGTGACCTGATCAATCCAATCAGCGAGGGGGCGATAGGCCTCCTGCGTGATCAGAAAGCCACCAAAGATGACGACGGGCTGGTTGAGGCGAGACGTGCTGCTCACCGAATCAACGCACATTGCGGAGCCTTGATCAGGTCGTAGCCACGCCGAATGCGGCTTCCACCAGGTTCAAGAACCGTGCTCAGCTGTTGATCCTCAGACGAAGCCTCAAGAACCACCTGCTGACCGATCAACACGATCCTGAAGCGCCAGAGGAGAAGACCCGGAAGGGTGAAGCTCATGGAGATCCTGGTTCTCGCCTCACGCTGCCGCAATTCAGAACAACGTCCATCCCTGCAAGGCAAAGGAAAGTCGAGGAATCAGTAGAGAGGTTTCTCGGCCACGACGGCGAAGAAAGGATCTCCCTTGCCACCGAACAAGCCCATCACACCCTCGGCGCGGGTGTCTTCGGCAACGATCTCCGGCTGGGGCCAGCCCTGGGCCATCAACACCTCAGCGACATAACGCAGGTGATCACCGTCATCACCGTCGGTCCAGACCTGGGGAGCCTTGGTGAAGAACATTCGATTGGAAAACGCCACGATCACCTGGCCCCGGGGGCGGGTGATCCGCCACAGCTCAGCGGCGATCGGCTCGGGCTGTTGCAGGTACTGCCAACCGGCCACGATCAAGGTGGCATCGATCGATGCATCCTCAACCGGGAGGGTTTGGTCGCGGTTGAGGTTCTGAACCCAGTGCCGATCCAAGCGGGGGTTGGCACTCAGCTCCTCAGTATTGAGGCCATGGCCGATGACGTTGTCGTAACTGACATCGTCCGGCAGGTGACTCACCCAACTGCTCATCAGATCCAGCACCTGGGCACAGGGAGGAATGCGCTCGCGGTAGAGGGCCGTCAGCCGAGCACGAAAACCCGCATCCAGATGGTGAACGAAACGCGGCTCGCTGTAGAAGATCGCGTCGTCGGTGGCATCCAACTTGAAGCGTTGGGAGTCCTTCAGAACAGGAACAACCGTCATCGATCAACCCAGCTGCAGGTACCAGCGCAGAGCTGCACCAAGCTGACCCGCGATTCCCAAGCCCGTGGCTTTTTCAAGCACCACGGCAGCCAAGAAACCGAGCATGGCCACCCGGCCATTGAGCCGCTCCACATCGGTCAGGGCAGACCGGTTCCAGGGGCGTGCTGTGGTGAGCGACTCGCCGAAGCGTTCCGGTTCCTCGTAACGAAAAGCAGGCCGACTCATCGCAATGCGCAGATCCAGCGGACCTTAACCACGGTTCCATCGCGACCGGGGTAGACGGTCCAGGCACCATCGGCCTGGCGTTGCTCCAGCCGACCTTTGGCACAGTTGGCTCGCATCGGCAGAACCCGTTGGGTCCACCGGTCCTGGCCAGCGCGCTGAATCAGCAGGCCTGCTTCCACCTCAACGGAACCGTCCACGCTCTTGGGGGCCCGGATGTATTCAGCCGCCTTGATCGCGGGGGTGTCGAGGGCTTCCATGAAGATCCAGCCGTCGCCCGGCAGCAGATCGCCGCGACGGGATTGCCAAACCGCCGGCTCCTGCATCGGCTGCCATTCCGCCTGAACAGGCCCTGCGATCAGGGACAGGAATGACGCGAGAGCAACGTTGAAGGCCAGAGCAGGGGAGGCCATGGGCAGCGGGATGCGGGCAGAGAGGTGAGACGGACTGTCGGTCGCTTCAAACAGCTTTACGAAGCGTTGAAACGCAAACATGAATGAATGGTTATGGAATTCCTCAGGGCAGGAGTGCCAGCTTGAAACCACTGTTTCATCAGTCCATGGCCAGCATTGCTCAGGGACGGGCTGCCTACACCGTCCGACACAAGACCTCCAACGGAGAAAAGCTGGAATCCTGCTTCTACGCCACCGATGCCTTTGAGGCCCGTCTGCTGGCCATGGAGTTCAACGCTTATATCCGGCAACACCCGAACTGCATCGATTCGATCCTCAGGACCGAGGCTTGAGCGGCGCCCGGCGACGCTCCACCTGAACGAAGACCAGCCAGGCCAAGCTGGCGAGCCCCCCTCCGATCCAATCACTGCGCAGCAGTTCCACCAGGGCAACGGTGCTGGCCCCGATGCGCAGTCCCCGTAGAAGCAGGTCCGTTATGGGAGGTGTCCGGCGCTTGTCGCGCTGCATGGGCCGACTCCGAAAAGATGGGGGTGTTGCAGAGCCCCATGATCTCAGCCTTGCCTGGTTCTCCTGCCGCAGCTCTTCTGGCGAGGGAAGACCAGAGCCGCCGTGAGGGCAGCGGCATTCAGATCGAGCAGCTGCCGGGCTGCTGGATGTTGCAGCAGACCTGGACGCGCAGTGGGGATCCACCGACGCCCGGCACCGCAACGCTGCTGCGTTGGCTGCAGGCCAGCCTGACCTTGAGCCACGGCGACCAGGGCCTGAGCATCGTGAATCAGGTCTGCCTGGCCGGTTTCCGGTTGCGGTTCAGCGGCCAGGCCCAGCTGAAGGGTTCCAGACCACTGCTGATGTTCAGCTTCACGTCGTTGGAGCTGAGCTGGTCCGATCAGGTGCTGCTGCAGCGAAGCCTGCCGTCACCGGAACCCCAACGCTTGCCCTTCTTTGCCCTGATTGAACTGAACGAGCAGCAGGGAACACTCACAGCGCGGGGGCGGGGCGGTGGACTGGCCCAGTGGTCCCGCAAGACAAAGGAGGCGTCATGAAGCCCGCCGTCGCCCTGGCCATGCTCGAGCGGGAAGGCCGATGGCTGCTCCAACTGCGCGACGACATCGACTCGATCATTTATCCGGGCCACTGGGGGTTGTTTGGCGGCCATCTTGATCCGGGAGAAACAGCCAGCGAAGCCGTGCACCGCGAATTGCAGGAGGAGATCGATTGGTCACCCAGCGTGCCGCTCGAACCATGGTTCAGCGATGACAGCGGCAACCGGGTGGCCCACGTGTTCCGTGGAACGCTCAGCGTGCCCTTGAGCCAACTGCAGTTGAAGGAGGGCCAGGAGATGAAGTTGGTGCCCCTCAGTGATCTGGTGGGTGACGCCATCTGGAGTGAGCGGCAGCAGGAGCTCCGGCCCGTCGCGCCGCGCCTCTCGATCGTGATCGATCGGTTGCTGCAGGAGGGCCATGACCACTGAAACCTGGCTGGATCTACGCAATGTGGAGGCATGGCTGGGCGATCGCCCGGTGCTGCACGACCTCAACCTGCAATTGAAACTGCGGCAGTCCACAACGGTGTTGGGGCCCAATGGCGCAGGCAAAAGCAGCCTGGTGAAACTGATCGACCGCAGCCTGTATCCCATCGTTCGCGCCGACGCTCATCTGCGGTTGTTTGGCAGCGATACGGTGAACCTCTGGGCGCTGCGCAACCGGCTGGGGGTGGTGTCGAGCGACATGGAACAGCGGCTTCATCCCAAAACAACTGTTGAAGAGGCGGTGGTGAGCAATTTTTTTGGGGCCACCCGGCTGGGCCGGGATCAGAAGCCCAGCGCGCGGCAATGGGAGCAGGCGCGGGATCTGCTCGATCAACTGCACCTCCACAGCATCCGTGAACGCTGCTGCGGAGAGTTATCGGACGGACAGCGGCGCCGCCTGTTGATCGTTCGCGCCCTGGTTCACCAACCCGAAGTGCTGGTGCTGGATGAGCCGAGCCGAGCCCTCGACCTCCAGGCCTGCCATCAGTTGCTAGCGATCCTGCGGCGCTTGATCCAAGCGGGAACCACCGTGGTGCAGGTCACCCATCGGGTGGACACGATCGTTCCAGAGATGGAACGGGTGCTGTTTCTGGCACAGGGACGTCTTGTTGGGGATGGAAGCCCACGGGAGATGCTGCGGCCCGCCGAGCTGAGTGAACTGTTCAACACCCCGCTCAACGTGGTGGAAGCCCATGGGTTTCGCCAGGTTCTTCCGGGGTAGATCCTTCGGCAGAACCCTGCTCTGCTAGGGATGAGGGCCAGACCACGCAATCGCCATGGCAACGGCAGAACAGAAAAAGACCATCACCAAGAAGCGCCTGCAGGAGCTGCGCAACCAGTGCCGTGACCACTACAACGTGGTGGCTGATGGTGTTCTGCCCGACGGTGCCGATGTGCGCGTCACCATGGGCAAGCTCCAGGAGCTGATCGAGCTGCTGGATGGCAAAGCCAAGTGGGATGACAGCGAAGCCTCCTGAGGCGTTCCAGAACATGCGGGACGATCTTGATTACCGCGAGCCTTGGGACCAGGACGGTTCCAAGCGAACGGCATCTGATCAGGGTCGTTCCGCCAAGGACTTTCACTTTCGAGAAGCCGGCGTTCAGCGCTTCAACGACACCTACGACTGGGACGACGACGAGCGCTGATCCACTGATCCACTCATCCACTCATCAACTGATCAGAGACGCCGCAGCACCCCCTGCCCAGGGGCGAGCAGGAAGGCGAGCACGAATTGCGCGGTTTGCGCCAGCACGATGCAACCGGCGGTGGAGCTGTCGGTCCAGTAGCTGATGAACACCCCCAGCACACTGGAGAGAATGCTGCTGGTGACGGCCAGCAGCGTCATCCGGTCGAACCGATCGGTGAGCAGATAGGCCGTGGCACCGGGGGTGACGAGCATCGACACCACCAGGATGATTCCCACGGTCTGCAGACCAGCAACGGCGGCGAGGGACAGGAGTCCCAGCAGCATGTAGTGCAGGAGTCCGGTGTTGATCCCGATCGATCGGGCGTGGGTGGGATCGAAGCAGAAGAGCATCAGGTCCCGCCGAAACAACAGCAGCAGCAGCAGCACCAGCACCGAAATCACCAGGGTCTGCTGAACGTCCCCCGCTGAGATCCCCAGAACATTGCCGAAGAGGATGTGGGTGAGATCGATGTTGCTGCGCGTCTTGGAGACGAGCACGAGCCCCAGAGCGAAGAAACCGGTGAAGACAAGCCCGATGACGGTGTCTTCCTTCACCCTCGACTTCTGCTTCACAAAGCCGATGGCGGCAACGGAGCCCACACCGAAGACGAACGCCCCCAGGGAGAAGGGAAGGCCCAGGGCGTAGGCAACCACCACACCAGGGAGGACCGCATGAGAGACGGCATCACCCATCAACGCCCATCCCTTCAGGGTCATGAAGCAGGACAACAGCCCGCAAACACCCCCAACCAGGGCACTGATCATCAACGCCTTCACCATGAAGGCGTGACTGAGGGGTTCCAGCAAAAGCTCCATCGGATCAGTATGGGCGCGCTGCAGTCGGTTCGATGCCCCGCGCCTCCACCCAGAACGCTCGTCCCGCACTGCGCCGGCTGCCCACCCGTCCCAGCCGGATGGTTCAGGCCGTGGTGAGCCGCCTGCTTCCGCTGCTCTTCCGCAGTCAGGGCCTTGAGCTGAGCCACCGTGATGCAGCAGAAGCCCTGGCCGAGGCCTTTGCAGCCCAGCAGTCGGGGGGCTGCAATCTGCTGATCGCCTTTCGGCACCCCAGCACCCGTGATCCGGTGGTGATGGCGGATCTGTTCTGGAACGGCATTCCCCAGGCAGCACGGCGGCTCAAGCTGCGGCTGCTACGACCCATCCAACTGCGCTTTCTCTACGACCGCGGCATTCCGATCTGGGCTGGCCCGGTGATCGGCTGGCTGTTGCAACGCAGTGGCGGCATCGCCATCCACCGCGGCCGCTTGGATCGCCCAGCGCTGGCCCAGGCCCGCGGGGCTCTAGCCCGGGGGCGCTACCCGCTGGTGGTGGCACCGGAAGGAGCCACCAACAACCTCTCAGGCGAGATGGCGCCCTTGGAGCCGGGGGTGGCCCAGCTGGCGTTCTGGGCCGCGGAGGATCTGGAGAAAGCCAACGACGAGCGGCCACTGGTGGTGTTGCCCATCGGCATTCACTACAGCTGGAGGCACCCCAACTGGATCGCCCTGCAGGCGCGGTTGGCGTCCCTCGAACGCCATCTCGGCATCAACTGCACCGACGCCGGCCCGGACAATCCCGAGACCACCAGCCACGACCGGCTGATCCAGATCGGCATGAATCTGCTCAAAGCCCTTGAGCAGCTCGAACGGCTGAAGCCCGACCCAGCTCAGACCTTCAGCGAACGGATTGATGCCTACCGCCGGCATGGCCTGGCCAAAGCCGAGACCCATTTCGGCCTGCGTGCCGTCGGCAATCTTCAGGAGCGCTGCCGCCGGATCGAGCAGGCCGCCTGGGATCGGATCTACAGGGAGGGTGTTGATCAGCTGCCGCCGCTGGAGCGGAGCCTGGCGGACTGGGAGGCACGGGAAGCCGACCTCCAACTCACCCGCATGCGACTGGTGGAGCATTTCACCAGCGTGAGTGGTCATTACATCAGTGATCGACCCGACTTTGACCGCTTTGCCGAGATGTTGCTGCTGGTGGAGGAAGCGATCGGCTGGATCGAAGACAGGCCCTGGAAGGGTCAGCCCAGCCTCGGCCCACAACGGGTGGAATTACGTCTTGGGCGGGCGTTGCAAGTCAGACCCAGACTGAGTCAGTACCGCAACAACCGACGAGAGGCCATACAGGTGTTCATGCAGGACCTGGAGCAGGCTCTCAACACGCTGATGACAAACACGTCCACCTGACAACACGCCCCATGCTGAACGCTTACCTGTTCTGCCTCCTTTCCGGGCTGGTGCTGATCAACCTCTCGTTGAACGATGACGGCGGCGGTGATGGTGAAGGGGGAGCGCTGAGCCTGCTTTTCAGCACACCGTTCTGGTCGTTTGGACTCACCGGCTTCGGCTTGTCTGGACTTCTCATGCAACTGCTGGTGCGCAACAACGGCGGTTGGCTCACCCACCTCATTGCCCTGACCATCGGAGGGGGGATGGGGCTGGCGGCGATGCGCGTGCTGCGCATGCTTGGCCAACGGGAGGCAAACAGCCTGGTGCGCAGCGACGATCTGGTCGGCTTGGAGGGAGTGGTGACCTTGGCGATGGATGGTGAGCAACGCGGCTTCGTGGAGGTGTCGATTAGAGGAACGCTTTTGCGCCGACCTGCGCTCAGTTGCAACGGAGCACTGGCCGCCAACACCAAGGTGGTTGTGGTCGCCAGCGACGATCACACACTGCGTGTGGAAACCCTTCAACTGCCTGAAGTGTGATGGTCGATTGGCACCACGGTTGCTATGCCAGGACTGGATCTCAGCAACGCGGATGCCGAAACAACTGGTCCAGGCGCAGACCGGACCGCCAACCGTTCAGTTCAGCAACCGCAATCAGGGTGAATTGATCATCGGGGGAGCCGGCGTTGTCCTGGTGAGCCTTGTGGCTCTGAACCTGATCAGTCGCTGGATGATCCGCATCTGCCGGCCAAACGAAATGCTCGTGGTCACCGGTTCGAAGTCAAACCAGGGCCAAGGAGCCAAGGGCTATCGCGTGGTTGCCAATGGTGGCTGGACCTTCGTGAAACCGATCTTGGAAACGGCACGGCGCATGGATGTGACGCTGCTGCCGGTTGTTGTGGAGGTGAGCAATGCTTACTCCCATGGCGGCACGCCCCTCAACATTCAGGCGATTGCCAATGTGAAGGTGAGCACGGATCCAGAGATTCGGAACAACGCCATTGAACGGTTTCTCGGCCATCACCAGAACGAGATCGTTCAGGTGGCCAAGGAAAACCTGGAAGGCAATCTGCGCAGCGTGCTTGCTCAATTAACACCCGAGCAGGTGAATGAAGACCGCCTGCGGTTCGCCGAACAAATTGCAGACGATGTTGGCTCAGACATGAGACGACTGGGCCTCCAGCTCGACACCCTCAAGATTCAGAGTGTGTCGGACGATGTCGACTATCTGAACTCGATCAGCCGTCGAAGGGTTGCACAGATCGTGCGAGATGCGGAGATAGCTGAAGCGGAAGCGATCGGTCAGGCCGAGCGGGTGGAAGCGAAAATGGAAGAGGTCGCGGAGGTGGTCCGCACCGAAGCCGAAACCACCGTGCTGGAGAAAGATAACGCCGTCCGCACCCAGATCGCGGAGATGGAAAAAAAAGCAAGGTCCGAAGAGGAACGCACGGCGGCAGCCGAACTCGAAGCGCGTGCTCGGGCCGAGCAGAAACTTCAGCAGGTGCGGGCACAACTTGAACGTCTGCGGCTGCAGGCGGAAGAGGTGCTGCCAGCTCAGGCCGCACAGCAGGCGAAGGAATTACGGGCTCGGGGCCGGGCTGCCGCAACGGCAGAGGATGTGAAGGCCAGTGCCCTTGTGAATGATCTACTCACCACCGTGTGGGACGAGGCCGGCAGCACATCGGAACTGGTGTTTCTGCTGCAGCAGATCGAAATGGTGCTGGACAAGGCAACGCAACTGCCCAGCCGTATCCAGCTGAAACGCATCACCACGCTTGACGGAAATGATGCGTCCAGCCTGGCCAGCCTCGTTGAACTGAACCACCGTGTGGTGCGGCAATTCTTCGAGCAAGTGCACCAGATTCTGGGTATCGATCTGCTGGCCACCTTGAGCAGCACAACAACCCTTCGTGATTCAGGAGATCTCTGATGTTTGTTGCTATCGGCCTCACCGGTGCTGCCGGTCTTTGGGCTTTCATCATCCTGCTGCGCCAGCTGTATTACATCTGCCAGCCCAGCGAGGTCTTGATCTTCGCTGGACTTCGGCGGCGCACAGGCAGTGGTCAAACTGTGGGGTACCGCACGGTCCGAGGTGGAAGCGCCCTGCGCATCCCGGTACTGGAGGAGGTCATGCGGCTCGATCTGAGCAACATGATCATCGATTTACGGGTGGAGAACGCCTACTCCAAGGGAGGCATTCCGTTGAATGTTTCCGGTGTGGCGAACATCAAGATCTCCGGAGACGAGCCGGGAATTCATAACGCCATTGAACGGTTGATCGGCAAAAGCCAAGACGAAATCCGACACATCGCCAAGGAAACCCTGGAGGGAAATCTGCGGGGCGTGATGTCGAGCTTGACCCCAGAGCAGCTGAATGAGGACAAGGTCACCTTCGCCCGCACCCTGCTGGAGGAAGCCGAAGACGACCTCCAGCGTCTTGGTTTGGTTCTGGACACCCTGCAGATTCAGAACATCTCCGACGATGTGCGCTATCTCGACTCCATCGGGCGCAAGCAACTGGTTGAGTTGAAGCGGGATTCGCGCATTGCTGAGGCGGAAGCCAAATCGCAGTCCGCCGTGAAGCAGGCTGAAAACCAGCGGATCACGGACCTGAGGCGTCTGGATAAAGACCTCGCCATCGCCACCGCCAACGCCGAAAAGCGCACCACCGACGCCCTCACCCGAAGGGCAGCGCTCGTTGCAGAAGTGGAGGCGAGCGTGGGAGCCGAACTGGCGCGCGCCGAAGCGGAGCTTCCGGTGCAAACGGAGCGGATCAAGCAGGTCACCGAGCAACTGCAAGCCGATATCGTCGCCCCGGCGGAATCGGAATGTCAGACGATGATGGCTGAGGCCAAGGGAGAGGCCGCCACGATCATTGAGCAGGGTCGTTCCCAAGCGGAAGGTCTGCGCGATCTCGTGGAATCGCTGAAACGCTCGGGAGATGATGCCAAACGTCTGTTCTTGCTTCAGAAATTGGAACCGTTGCTGACGATGCTTAGCGACACGGTGCAACCGGTTGAAGTGGAGGAGGTCTCTCTGGTGGGAGAGAAGTCTGGGGGCTCCACCCTCACAATCGCCACGCTCTTGAAACAGCTGCAGCAATCAACCGGTTTACGGCTGCCGATAAAGTCTGCGGAATCCAGCGACAGCGTCGATTAACCCGCAGGGGCATCGATTAGAATGTCTCCTCCGGGGAGCTGTTGCCCGTCAGCAGATCGGGCGGCACGCCACCGAAAGTCATGGCGAGGTTTTCAGGGGTGAACACCTCTGAGGTTTCCCCGTAGGCGAGCACGGTCTTGTTGATCAGAACCACCAGATCGCAAAAATCACGGACGTGGCCCAGGTCGTGGGTGGAGATCAGGATGGTGCGGCCCTCGTCGCGGAACTGAAGAAACAGCTGGGCCATCAGCTGCTCCGTGCGCACATCAACCCCATTGAAGGGCTCATCCAGCAGCAGCACATCAGCGCGCTGGGCGATGGCTCGGGCCAGGAACGTGCGCTTGCGCTGACCACCCGAGAGGGTGCCAAGGGGACGATCGGCCAGCTCCAGCAGATCAACCCGCGTCAAGGCGTCCCGCACAGCCACACGATCGGAGCTGCGGGGAATCCGCAACGCATTCATCGCGCCGTAGCGGCCCATCATCACCACATCCCACACCGACACGGGGAACTGGGCATCCACCCCTTCGCTCTGGGGCACATAGGCCACAGCTTGATGACGCTGAGCTTCAGCAACGCTGCTGCCGTTGATGCGGATTCTGCCGCGCGAGGGTCGCACAAACCCAGTAAGGGCCTTGAAAAACGTCGATTTTCCGGCACCGTTCATGCCCACCAGACCGCAGATGCAACCGGCTGGCAGGTGCAGGCTGGCGTCGTACAGGGCAACCGTGCCGTTGTAGTCCACACAGAGCTGGTCGGCCTGAATGCGCATCAGCGGTTGCTCTCGGACAGGCCCAGGCCCTTGCGGATCAGACCCACATTGTGCCGCTGCAGTTCCAACAAGGTGGGGGCAGGACCGTCCGGAGGTGAGAGGGAATCCACGTAAAAGGTTCCACCGAATCGTGCTCCGGCCGCCGCTGCCACCTCCCGTTGGGCTTTATCGCTCACGGTGCTTTCACAAAAAATGGCTGGCACCTCGCGCTCTCGCACCGTGTCGATCAACCGTGCCATGCGTTTGGGTGTGATCTCGCTTTCGGCATTCACCGGCCAGAGATAGGCCTCCTCGAGTCCGTAATCCGCTGCCAGATAGGTGAAGGCTCCCTCGCAACTCACCAGCAGCCGTTGCTGGGCCGGCAGCGCGGCAATCGCCTTGCGCAGCTCCTGATCGAGGGCCTGGAGCTTGGCTTTGTAGGCCGACGCGTTAGCGGCAAAGTCCTCCGCCCCGGCTGGATCAAGTTGGCTGAAGGCCCGCTCCAGATGGTCCACATAGCCCATCGTGCGCTGGGGGGACATCCAGGCATGGGGATTGGGCTTGCCGGAATAGGCGTCCTCCGTGATCAGCAGAGGCTTCATCCCCTCCGAAAGGTTGATGGTGGGCACATCCCCCGCTGCAGCCGTGAAACGCCGGGCCCACAACTCCAGCCCCAACCCGTTCTCAACAATCAGATCCGCCTTGCTGGCGCGCTCGATGTCACTGGGGGTGGGTTGATACCCGTGGATCTCGGCACCGGGCTTGACGATCGAAGCCACCTGCAACCGATCACCCGCCACGTTGCGGGCCAGATCGGCCAAAACCGTGAAGGTGGTGAGCACCTGGGGGCGTGAATCCGCGCTGACGTCCTGATCTCGGCTGCGGCAGGAGGCCAGCATCACGGCCACCACAACCAGCAGCACTGCTGCCGAACGGTTCCAGTTCAACAGGGGCAATGCGTGCCGACGTGGCCTGATCGAGGTTCGCATCATTGGGTCCTAAAACAATCTCGGCGATGGCAGGGAAAGGCTGCAACGAAGCGATGCAATCACTGAGGCGCCAGGATCACTCCACCCACTGAAAAACTGTGCGCAGGTCTGAGCGGGTGGAGGTGATCCTGCAGCGCCTCCACGAGCAGTACCCGGAAACACCGGTCCCCCTGGATCACAGTGACCCGTTCACCCTGCTGATCGCTGTTCTGTTGAGTGCTCAATGCACCGACAAGAAGGTGAATGAGGTGACGCCGGCGCTGTTTGCCGCTGGGCCAACACCCGCAGCAATGGCGGCACTCGAGGAGGAGCAGATCCTGGCGTTCATCCGGCAGCTCGGGCTGGCCAAAACCAAGGCCAGAAACGTGCGCCGCCTGGCCCAGATTCTGGTGACGGCCTACGACGGCGATGTTCCCCAGAGCTTTGAGGAACTCGAGGCGTTACCGGGGGTTGGGCACAAGACAGCCAGCGTGGTGATGGCCCAGGCCTTCGGCGTGCCCGCCTTCCCCGTCGACACCCACATCCACCGGCTGGCCCAACGCTGGGGGTTGAGCGACGGCAGCAGTGTGGCGCGCACGGAACAGGACCTCAAGCGCCTCTTCCCCAAGGAGCACTGGAACCGGCTGCACCTGCAGATCATCTTCTGGGGCCGTGAGTTCTGCACAGCACGGGGCTGCGACGGAACCGTCTGCCCCATGTGCCGTGAGCTCTATCCGAAACGGCGCCGTCCTGTGATCACCCGCAAGCCCTGATCAAGACAGCAGCTCTTCAGCGTTGGCCTTGATCACGCAATCAGCAGTGGGGTAGCTCACACAAAGGAGGGCAAACCCCTGGCCGATCTGATCATCATCGAGAAAGCTCTGATCGGTCTGATCCACCGAACCACTCACCAATCGGCCGGCGCAGGTTGAACAGGCGCCGGCCCGGCAGGAATAGGGCAGATCCACGCCGGCCGCCTCGGCGGCATCGAGGATGTACGTGTCATCAGGGCACGAAAAGCTGGCACCACCCTCGATGCTGATCTTGAAAGAGGCCATGACGCGAAAGATCCTGAAGGGTTGGTAGCTGGATCAGCCCATCGGCGCCAAAGCAACTGGATCCGCACCCTGCTCCCATAAATGTTTGGGGGAGGCGCAGGCGAGGGAACCTGCGCTCGTTCAACTCCCCGAAGCGTTGGCAGTGATGCTCGCGCCTGCGGAATCATCACGCGGATGAGAACAGTTCTTACTAAGCAGTAATGCCTAAAAACGTGCGGATCGATACCCGCCAAAGCGCCATCGTCTTGGACAGTGCATCACGAAAGCAGTGGTGCTTTCCATGCGTCACGGAGGGGGCGGGCTGAGGGGCCTGCTCCTTTTTTTTGGCCTGGACCTGATCCAGAAGACCACTTGACCAGCCAAGCCCACCATTGCTAGTACAGATGTACTTGCAGCATGATCATGGGAGAGGGCTGGCTGATTGACAGCGACGACCGCTGGATCTGGCGATTCCATCGCGATCAGAAGGGATGGATCCATGAGCCAAAGGTCTTCATCGACAGAGGCCGGCGCCTGCCTGACGGCCCTCCCCTGCTGAAGGAACGCCGACACCTGCGAAAGGCCGAAGCAGAACAACTCTGGGCGTCCTTGCAGACCCAGGGCTGGAAACGCCTTGCATCTCCGGCCTGGGGCGACGCGGTTGAACTTTGAGACAGGTCGCTGGGGCCAACCGCGAGGCTGTCCATCAGCAATCCCAACAAACGCATCGGATTGGCATGTTGGGCCTGTGAGGAAAAACGCCTCACAGGGTGGAAACAAGGACACACTCCTGCGAGCCGTTTTGGAACCCCTGCCTTTGGCGGGGGTTTCTTTTTGTCTGCCAGGGAGCCCATGGAATCGGTCATCAACGAAATCGAGTTCAACTTCGAGCAGACCGTCAGCATTCGAACTGACGTGAAGCTGAGCAAGGACGACGTGAAGCAGATCGTCTCAGAAGCTCCCGCAGAAACCCTGGAAGAGATCGTTTACCAAAGCCTGGTGACCGATGAGCTGTATCTGAGGGCGAGGGCCAAGGAGATCGCCGCCAAACTCAAACAAGACGATCTTGAAGTGAACAGAATCGAGTACTGGGACGACGAAGGAAACAAGGCCTGAGCCTGTCCCCCCCTGGGCGAGGCACTGTCGGGCGCATCTCATGAACGAGAGACCCCTGCTGGCGGAACAGGACCTGCTTGAGCCATGGTGCACAAAGGTGCCTTTGAAGGCTGTTGCGCACTCAACGTCAGCTTCGCCAGCAGGTGCTGGCTCAGTCCCCGGCCGGCAAGCCTCGATCCTTGATGGATTTCCGCTGGGCGCTATCAGAACCTTCAGGCCCTAACCCTGCGTCAGCCAAGCAAAGAGCCGCGGTTGTTTCGACGCAACAAGCTGCACCGGGTCGATGGATGACCAAAATCTCGCGCCTGTTGTCTCGTCCTAAAAAGAAGATGTCTCGCCCTAAAAAGCAGCCTCGCTGATCGAATTAGCCTCGATAGACAGGCCTACGCAGAATCAAGCCACTGAAACTGATCAACGCTTAAGCAGCTATCCAATTCTGCTGAGAATCGGCTCCAGATCGAAGTCGTAGCCCCGAACAACAAGATCTGCGCGACGCTTCAAAGGGTGAATGAAGCGGCGCTCACCCGGGAGCATCTCACGCAGCATCTGGCGAATCACATAGGAAGCCGGCCTCTGCCTGTCGCGAACATCACGCCAGAGACGCTTGATCAACCTCTGCAGAAGAGGGGTTTCGACGTACAGAACCAGCGAGATGGGCACAGCCTCCAAAAGATGTTGCGGCCCGTAGGAGCCTTCCACCAAAACCAAGTCATAGGGCTGCTGCAACAACCTGGAGCTGACCCTGCGGCTGCGCATGTCGTAGCTGCGCAGCGCGTTCAACTGGCGGTAGCGAACAGCGCTGAGCTGCAACCTCAGCTGATCCGCGTCAATGGCATCCACCGTGTCGAAGCCATAGCGCGAGCTGGGCGACCAACCACAGCGGTAGTAGTCGTCGCAGGCGATCAGCAGGGGATGACGCCCCGTGGCACGCAGCTGCTCGGCCAGACGGGCGGCCAGGGTTGTCTTGCCGGCCGCAGACGGCCCGCAGATGCACACCAAAGGAACTGCCCCAGACAAGCGCCGCCTTCATCCAGAACCATGCTGACAACGCCGCCCCAAAAGAAGCAGGAAAAACAGTAGCCGTTGATACCAATTGAGGCTAGGGTGTGGTCACGTTGAGCCTCATCAACAGGCCGCAGTCAGATCCACGCCAGGCAACGGGGGCGTGGGCACCGCGCAAGAGAGAGATGAACACCCTTCAACTGATCAAGGCACGGACTGTGCGCAATCAGGCCATCGAAACGGCCAGAACACAGATGGCACGGGCCTACCGCCACCAGGGCCACACGGACCGGGTGCACACCCCGGTGGGGAGTAAAACCAAGGTGCTGCGCTATCGCGGCGTCGCCTACGAACAAATCGACCAACAACAGCACCCGAGCGGTGGGCGGGAACTGCGTTACCGCGGCGTCAGCTACGACGTGTACTGAAGCCAACGTTCCATCCATGATTGAAGCGGGGACACCCCCGCTTTTTTCATGGCCGTTGAGGGTGACAAAGCAGCAGTGGCAGACGGTGGTGATCTCCATGGCGGCCGTGGCCTTCAGTGCCACAGCAGGCCTGGAAGCTCCGCTACGGAACCTGATCACATTCGCCAGGGCGGGGTCGAGTTTCAGCGCCAAGCAGCTCTGCAGCAGCGTGCTGATGGCTGGAATGGATCCAGACCAGGTGCTCAAGGAAGACCTGGCCGCCGGCCAGGGGATGATCCACACCCGGATCAAACCAAACGCTGGACGCGTTGAAGCCAGCGCCCTGTTCGGGCTGATTCGTGCTGAAGCGATTCAGAACGGCGAACGTGGTTGCACATGGCAAATCAATGGGCATCCAACGCCCCGGCTACCCAAGCCAAACCAGCCTGGCTCCGCAGATTCCCAGCCCATTGGCGCCGCCTGGCCCCTGATCGCCACAGCCGACGCAGAACCGCCGGAGATTGATGAGCAGGCACTGAAGGACGCTCTCGATCGCGCCTTTGAAGAGAAGGAGCCGCTCTCACCAAAGCGCACCCGCGCCGTTGTGGTGGTGCAGAACGGCTGGGTGATCGCCGAGCGCTACGCCCAAGGCATCCAGCCCGACATGCCACTGATTGGCTGGTCGATGAGCAAGAGCGTCACCCATGCCTTGATCGGACGGGCCATCCGAGAAGGGCTTCTGGATCCAGCCAAGCCACCGAAGGTGCCCGAATGGAGTGATCCGCAGGATCCACGCCGAAGGATCAGCCTGGATCAGCTGCTGCGCATGAACAGCGGGCTGGCTTTCGAGGAATCGACGGGAACACTGAACTCGGATCTGGTGCGGATGCTGACCCAGGAAGCCGACATGGCAGGGTTCGCCGCCAGCCAACACCTCCGCAAAAAACCAGGAAAAAAGTGGAGCTATTCATCCGGAACCACCAACATCCTCAGTCGGATCCTCAGGCACGCCATCGATGACGATCAGCGCTACTGGAGCTTTCCAAAGCAGGCATTGTTCGATCCACTTGGGATGACGACTGCCGTTCTCGAAAGCGACAACAGTGGAACCTTGGTGGGCTCATCCCTGGCGTGGGCCAGCGGACGCGATTGGGCCCGGTTTGGACAGTTGTATCTGGATCAGGGCCGCTGGAACGGCAAGCAACTTCTACCCACAACCTGGGTTCGGCAGGCACGGACAGCGTCGCGGGGATCAAAACAGGCTTATGGCGCGCACTGGTGGCTCAGCAGCCACAAATCAAGGCCCGATCTGCCCAATGACAGCTTTTCAGCTGAGGGCTATCAGGGACAACTTCTTCTGGTGGCTCCATCACAGCGCGCGGTGATCGTGCGGCTGGGACAGACATCCAAGAAGCCGAGTTTTGATGCCAATGCTTTCGGGGCTGATGTTCTCTCAGCCCTTCGGTGAAGCGAACGGCAGCGCTCAGTTCTTGTCGCCGCCCTTGGGCACGAACGCCTGGGATGCCGCAACGAGAAGTCCGGTGATCAGCAGGGCCGGGAGAATGACAGTCGGGCCACCTGGAGCTGTCTGGGAGGCGAACAACAGCATGGTCTGGCAATAAAAACCACTAATAACCCTGGCAGAACAGGGGGCAAACAGCGACTCCTGCAAATGTTTGTCGCAGAGACCAAGGCTCAGCAGATCACGACGGGAAAGAGAAAAAGCTCCCCCTGCACGGCATCACAGGCTCGAACAGCAGCGGTGGGCCTGGAACGAGGTATCGCCACCGCCGAGGCTGCCGCCGGAAACGCCTTGCGGGGTCGGATCAAGGAATGCCGCATCCACTCGTCAGCGCGGAAGGTGGCGTAAGGAGAACTCGCAGCCATGGGTTTCGGAGCAGTACATCTGTTTTAGTGCGCATGTACTACAGCGTCAACCCAAGCGCGCTCCGCAACAATCACGGGAACCACCGCCCATCCGCAGGTGACGCAACAGGACGACGCCATCGGCAGCCGCTTGAGCCGGATCGAAGCTCGGCTGGCCAGGATCGAAGAGCTTCTGCTCAGCGCAGGAGTTGGTGAAGGTCAAAACCCATCAGCAACGCAGGAACAGTGCTACGAGGCATGGATCGACTATCTGAACAACACCCCTGAGGCCGTTGAAGCTCACCTCACCGCCCACGAGATGGCCGCCCTAAAAGCCTCCATCAACGCCCAAGTTCCAAGCGATTCGTAGAGTTATACACAGCTTTTCCACAGGGCCAAAACAACTGATCCTGGCGAGCGCAGTGGTTTTGGCCATCGGCGTGGAAAACAAGCCTCAGATGCTCAGCAGCCCCCGGCACATCCTGGCGTTCAATGTGAAAAATGCTGTGCTGGCCGTTGATTTCAAGCAACAAATGCATCAGTGATTTCAAAAACGCCTCAAGTGGCAACGAAGCGCTCCCTGCTGTGAACAAAGCAACCAATCCTCAGGAGAAGCTTCAGGTCCCCGATCCGCCAGAGGAGTCGGTTGAAAAACTGTGGAAAAACAAAAGATTCTGTTGCGATCACTGCAGACAGCCGGGAGACGTGCATTTCCGGGTAATCACCGCCCGACTCGCGGACTGGATCCTGGTGTGCGAAACCTGCTGGCCGAACTTTCGCGAACAAGCTGGTTATCGCTATGGAGGAACCCGCAAGGCCAACCGCCGCAAGCGAAAACGGCGTTAGCTGGAGGAAGGCTCAGATGAGTTCACATTGGTGGCGAATCACTGTGCCGCGGCGTTCCCAAAATTCCGGCGCTGATTGATCAACGACCCGCCACCACCAACGGCCATCGGTGTAACTGGGGGCACCTGCATTGTTTGTGCGCGGTAGTTGCAACTCCACATCACGCCAGCGCAACAGAACTCCGTCCCCAGGCAGGGATCCCTCCGACGTGTTGGGAATGCCTTCCGCCAGGCCGGTGAGATCAACGGCTCCCCGCGTGATCTCAACACTGAGCCGATCCCCATCGCAGATCCAATCGGCCCATGACGGCTGGGGAGCCAGCAGCAGGCAGAGCATCAACAACGCCAGGCCCAGGCCCTTCGCGACAGAATTCAGCAATGTTGTTGACCCTCATCTACGACGGCGGATGCCCATTCTGTCGAGAGTTCGCCCTCCGCAGTGAGCTCCAGGCGGGTGTTCCCAATCTGCGCATTGTTGACGGGCGCGCCGATCACACGATCCGTCGCGAACTCAATGCCCTCGGCCTGCCTCTGCGCAATGGGGCCGTGCTGATCGAAGGTGAGCAGACGTGGCATGGCAGCGAAGCCATTGCTGAACTCAGCCGGCGCATGAACCCCAGTGATCCCCTGCTCGGACTGCTGGCCAAGTTGTTCAGTGACAACCAACGTTCAGCACTGGCTTATCCAGCCCTGTTGGCAGCCCGGCGCCTGGCCCTTGCCACCCGCGGGCTGAGCGTTGACCCGGATCAAGCTCGATCACGCTGACGCAATGAGCCAAAACACGGGTGGTCGTAACCGATACCCCTGAACTACGGTCGAAGCACGCCTAAAGATTTTCTTAAGCATCGATCCTGATCCCTTTGTTCCCGACGCGCTGAGCCATCAGCAACTCAACGCCTTGCTGAAAGCGGCGATGGACACATCCGCCGTTCCTGAAGGGCGGCTCAGCGATGACGAACTGCTCCGCGCAGCACTCAGTGCATGGGCCGACCAAACCCAGGAGTTGCTGCGCTGGATTGAAGGACAGGGCGATGCAGTGAGCGACACGCGATCGCCCAAGCAGGTGATGGCGCTGGGAAGTTTTCGCACCCATCTAGTGATGGGCCTCAAGGCACTTCGTTATTCCGAAGGCTGAGCCCGCTGCTGCTCCCGACGGGCATCACAACACTCCTCGAGAACGGAAAGAAACTGTTCCGGCTCCGGTTGATCGTCAAGATCGAAACGGGTGGCTGTGGTCACCGTGAAGTTGATCCAGGTTTCCACTTCAGGGCCGCCGGATGCCATCACAAGGTCGTAGCAGGCCTGAAAATCTGAATCCGGTGCAAGATCACGCGCCGCATTGATGACGTCATACAACTGATCCATGCCCTCGGCTTGGGCCTCAGCAAAGACGGCACGAATGCGATCGAGCATCAGCAGGAACGCTCAAGCTCAACAACAGAAAGCTCTGCTGCAACGTTGGAGGCTTCGTCTGCAAGCTCAAGAAGTTCTGCGTTGAGCTCCAGCAACATCAAGGCCAAAGAGGACGCAAATTCGATGCAGAACGATTCGTCTTTCACAGCGCCGCCGCGTTGGATGCAATGGGTCTAATCAACGCAGCAAGTTGAACGTGGATTCCGCAATCCTGCTTCACAACAACAACGAAAAATGAGAAATCGATGCGAAATCTGTATCGAAAAATCAAATCTGCCGCGAATGATGAACAGCTTCGCTAAGCGGGGCTGGACCCTCAGGCCGCAACAGGTTCGAGCATGGAGCTGACGCTGGGCTGGAATCCGATTTCACGCAGCCGGGCGTTGCTGACACGGGCATTGAAGATGCGTGCGCCGGGGCGATCGTGGTTGTCCCAGATCACTGGGGGCAATCCGAAGTCATCACACAAGGCGTTGGAAAGCTGACGCCGGGTGAACTGGAGATCATCCACAAGGTTGTAGATGCCTTGGAGCCGCCGGCCGAAGGCGAAATCAACACCGCGAATGATGTCGTGAAGATGAACCCAGGCATTGATGTGATTGCCGTTTTTGCGAACCGGCTGCCCAGCAGCACTGCGGATGTACGACGGGATGTCCTTGCCAGGACCGTAAATACCACCCAGCCGCAACACACAGGCCTGGGTTGAAGCGTCGTTCAAGGAAAGAACAGACGCCTCGGCGCTGGCCAGGAGGGCGTTGGCGTTGTTGGAACAATCCGGAGGGGTCAGCTCATTGCAGATCGCGCCGGCCTGATCGCCATACACCCCTGCACTGCTCAGGTAGGTCACATGCAGCGGTCGACGTCCCTGGCGCTGACGCAGCGCCTCAACAAGGGCCGGTACCGCCTGGCCGTAAACCTTCTCGTACTGATCGTCTTCAAAGGTGGCGGTGGTGGGCGCCATCGCAATCAGAACCCCATCGAGCCGATCCAGGAAACTGGCATCCGCCATAGGATCGCCAGCGCTGTAGAGGCGGGGGTGGTCGACCAGATCGCAGAGCTCAGCCAAACGTCCGGGGCTGGTGGTGGTGCCGACAAGCTCATGGCCCTGGCGCCTGAGGTGGGTGGCGACAGCGGATCCCACATATCCACAACCCACAATCCCGTAACTGCCCGCCATGCCCGGTCAAACACCTTTTACAGAATTTAACGAACGAGCCTTGGGCCTGCCGTGACAATAGAGACATGATCTCGATGATCCTCAACCTGCTCTGGGTTGTTCTCGGCGGACTTCCCATGGCTCTGGCCTGGTGGCTGGCCGCGTTGATCTGCGCCATCACCATCGTTGGCCTGCCATGGGCACGGTCGTGCTGGGTGGTCGGTTGTTTCTCGCTCTGGCCCTTCGGCTCCGAAGCCGTGAGCCGTCGTCAGCTGAGAGGACGTGGTGATCTGGGGACGGGCTCCCTGGGGGCGCTCGGCAATGTGATCTGGTTCCTTGTGGCCGGCTGGTGGCTGGCCCTGGGTCACCTCAGCAGTGCCCTGGCCTGTTTTGTGACGATCATCGGCATTCCCTTCGGCATTCAGCACATCAAGCTGGCTTTGATTGCCCTGGCTCCCGTCGGCATGACGGTGGTGAAATCTCGCAACTGATCTCAGCAGAGCTGATCAGAACAGCACCAGATCAGAACAGCCACTGAATCAGCCAGACCATCGCCAAACCGAGCACGCCGGCCAACAGCAATCCACCCACCAGGAAAGTGATCGCCGCAGCCAGTCCGATCCTGGCCATGGTGTCTGGATAGAGAAGAAACAGGGTCAGCCCCAGGGCCAGAGGCCACAACGGCGGAATCAACAGGCAGACCCCGGTGAGGATCATTAGCTTGCGATCACGCCGTTGCTTGGCCTCCAGCTGAAGGGCCACAGCATCAGCTTCGCGATCAAGGTCAGCCTGCTCATCGTCACTGAGCCAGCGGCCACGAGCCTTGGCACGATCCAGCTCATCCTCGAGCCGTTCAGCGGGGTTGCCCTTGCTCATCGGCTCACTTTAAGGAGCTTGGGCCTGCAATCAGATCGGCTTGAGAGCGCTCCAGCACTGGATTAATGACAGGGATGAATAAATCGGAAACTTAGATTTAACTCGAATAGGTATTCCTATCTAGGTATTTACCCGCCGCAATAATTTCATTGCCCAAAAAAGAAAATCGGCATAGTGTCGCTCTGCGAATTGAGAAAGATGTGCTGAATACAAACCTGGAGTCACCAAATGCTTCCCAAGCTTGCGTCACTGAATCACAAGTGAATGCCTATTTTGAATGCCTAACCCTCTGCAATCTTGATGATGGCAGTTGTTACGAGCAATGCATTCTCGTGCATCTGAAAAACGAGGTTGATGCATGAAAAGCCTGAGCCATCAAACACAAATGGGCTTGGCATCCATTGCCTCAACCGTTGCCGTTGCTCTTCTCGTGATCGGTTTTATGGGCATGGCCCAGCACATCAGCACCAGCCCGCTCTGAAACAGCTGCTCACTTCTGACGTTTGAAGGTGTAGCAACCACCGTGGTAGCCCGTGAAGGGTTGGGCGTAGGTCACCAATTCCCACCCCTGCTCTCCCAATTCATTCATCAAGCCCACCAGGGTGACGTCACGCTGCGGATGGCTTCTGGAGATCAGCTGGCGATCATCCAGCCAGAGCTCCTCGATTTCCCCGGTCCACGACTTCCCCCGGGGCACGAAGCGCAACTGGGTGTACTCCCAACGCATCACCAAGCATCAGCTGAACGACGCACCATCTTCACCGCAGACGGCACCAACCGGGGGCGAGAATTCAAGAACCCGCTGTTCTGTGATGCGTCGCCTGCTCGCCCAGCTCGTTCTGCTCATCAGTCTGCTCACGCTCTCACCGGGCTGGTGCGGAGCCCTGGAGGTGAGCCTGCAACGCATTGATGCCAACGGCATTGGCGAGTCGATCGGCAGCGTCACCGCGCAAGACACCGACCAAGGCCTGGTGATATATCCCGATCTCGCGGGGCTGACACCCGGGGAACACGGCTTCCATCTCCACAGCGCGGGGAGCTGTGACGTGGGCGTAACCGCCGAAGGCACAGCGGTTGCCGGCTTGGCTGCTGGAGGTCACTGGGACCCTGATGAAACGGGGCAACACCTCGGCCCCTTCGGAAACGGTCACCGGGGCGATCTCAGCAGGCTGGTGGTGGATGACGACGGCAAGACCAACACCAGCGTGGTGGCGCCTCGGCTCAGCACCGCTGACCTGAAGGGGAAAGCCCTGATTGTTCATGCAGGCGGCGACACCTACAGGGACGAGCCCCCCCTCGGTGGAGGTGGAGCACGGGTTGCCTGTGGTGTGGTGCCGGACGAGCGCTGACTCAGCCGTTCACCAGGCGGGCATGAAGGCGACAGACCCTGATGGCCTGAGCGGGTGGCTCCTGACAGAGGGCACCGAGTTCCCTGTTCAGCTGTTGGAACAGGGACAGATCCGCTCCGGGAATTGAGGGAAACATCAGGAACAAACCTGAGGCGATCAAACCGATCACAACATCGCTCCAACTCTTAAGAAAACCCTAAGCCCGAGTCGATTCGGGGTCGTGTTCGTCCCTGCAGACCACGGCCATCAGGGCATCGATGTGCAGCATCAGGCCAGCGCGCCAGGCAGCATCTTCGTCACAGGCCTCGATGGTTTCCACCACGATCGAGCCTCCACGCTCAATGATCAGGTCATAGGCGGGTGGCATCGGAGCGTTGCAGTGCCTCCCCATTCAGCAGGCAAAGCGCGTTTGGCACATCCCCCAGTTGAGGGAGTTCAACGGCAGGAGAACATGATCAAACGCTTGAGCTCTCACAACGTTGTTCAAATCACCCCTGTTTCGGCGCGTCGGGATCTACCTCGTGCTCAGCACCGCAGCTGTCACCGTCGTCAATCAGCTCGAGATTGAACAACAAAGTGCCTATCAGATCTACATCCCGATGTTCATTGGGATCTACATCGTTTCGCGTTGGCTCGACAGTCGGTTCAGCCAGGCCTCACAAGAGCAGACCTCACAACAGCCACAGCCCAACACAACGCAGGACAAAACCCCACCATCCACAACCGACCGTGGTTTTGGACAGTGAGGTGAAGCGAAGCTGTTTTGAAGCTCAGCGGCGGGGTTCGGCCTTGCGAACGGAGATGGCGCGACCCATCCACTCAACGTTCTGCAGGTCGTCGATTGCCGACTGCTCATCGGCTTCGTTGCTGAGGTCCACAAAAGCGAAACCACGCTTGCGGCCTGTCTCCCGGTCGAGGGGCAAGGAGCACTTGCTCACTTCGCCGTACTGACCGAACAGATGAATGAGATCCTCCCGCTCAGCGTCCCAGGAGAGATTTCCGATAAAGATCGTCAAAAAAATGAGTTAATCAAGACCTCTTACCCTCGCACACAGCGGCCAGGGGCCGCGCCTTCAGAGGGAATGGCTCAAGGATGGAGTCAAGGGCTACCAAACAATTCTGTTCAAGGCTGAATTCGATAGAAAGCCTTTGCTTCGAGCCGAATGAAGCCGCAACGGAACCAGGCTTGATTCAGTTGAGGCATGGAAATGGGTGGACTCAGCGGTACCAAATCGGACGATTTCATCAACGCAGCCAAAGCCCGCGGCGAAGCTGCCCTACAAGACAAACAACCCAAATTGACCAAGCTGGAAAAAGCATTCCGGCATGCGGCAATCCGGCGACGGGCTGAAGATGCCCGCAAAAAGGCACACCACGCCTAATTCAAAGCCCTGCCTTTCCAGGTCCAACCGCGTCCCGTGCGGGTGCGCCAGATCGAGACAGGGCCAATCGCACCCACCAGCAACCCACCGGCTCCCATCAGCCACCAATAGCTGAGGGGCACATCAAAGTTGCTGCGCGTCCAGAGCCGCAGCAGCAGCTGTTGAAGAATGGCCAAGCTCGTCAGGGCCATCAACCACCACCAAGCTGAAGCCAGCAGGGGTTGGAGCCAGAGCAACACGAGCGATGCCGGCAGCAACAGCCAGGGCACGCTGAACATCAACACCACCACCAAGGCTGCACCGAGGGCTTTGACGGGGTCCCGGTCCAGGCCCAGAAACCAGTTCTTGGTCCAGCCCTCCCAAAGCGCCGCGAGGTCGCTGTACATCCGCAGATCGACGGCATCAAGCCCCAGCAGATAACGAAGCCGATGGCCTCCAGCCTTGATGGCGCGGGCGAGGGCCAGATCTTCCACCACCTCCCCAGCCAGGGCCCTGTGGCCACCGATCTGCCTGTAGGTGGAGGCCTTGAACAACATGAAAGGCCCCGCGGCAAACGCCACCGGCGATGCCGGGTCGTTGGTTTCGAGGATGGGAAAGCCGAGGCCCAGCAGACTGGCCATGATCGGCTGCGCCATCCATTCCGCCAGGCATCCGCAACTCAACCGCGGCGCCAGGCTCAGCAGATCGGCCTGCTCATCAAGGGCCTGAGCCAGGGCCCGTTTCAGGGCATCGGGCTTGAGCCGAACATCGGCATCGATGAACAACAGCCACTCGCTGGAGACCTGGTCAACGGCCCTGCTGCAGGCCCAGTTCTTACCCACCCAGCGTTCGTTGACGGGCCTGGGGCCGGCCTGGATCAGTCGGAAGTGGGGCGCTGCAGAGCCAGCCCGGAGGGCGTTGTCCACCGTTGCATCGCTGGACTCGTCATCCACCACCAACACCGACCAGTCCCTGCAGGGGGGCTGGTTGGCCAGAACGCTGGCGACACAGGCCTCGATGTTGTGGGCTTCGTTGAAGGCAGGGATCACCACGGTCAGCGTGGTGTCCGGAGCAGCAACGTCCTGGCCCGGCTTCAAGCGCGGTGCAACAGCAAACACCCGTTGCAACCCCAACTGAAGGATCAGCAATCCCGCTGAGGCCGAACCAGCCGCAGCGAGAAACAGCAGGGGCTCAAGCAGGGCAAGGGTCAAAGCCGGGCCATGGTCTGGTGGTCAGCCGTCTCAGTCGACGGTTGCTGCAGCTTCCACCATCGGCCACATCGCAGCAAATTCAGCATCCGAAACCACGGCAGTGACTTCGAACTGAATGCCGAAATCCTTGATCCAGGGGCCGAGATGCGCCCAAACCTTGCCGATGTCACTGGCGACGGCAATGGCGACACCGCTGCCACTGATCGGTTCACAGACGCGATATTTGAGAGCAAAACCATCGAAAGCATCTCCCGGTGCTCCCGAGTTGATGTAATCGGCGAAGCCAGGGCACGACTCCCACGCACCCTCGACGGTCGGGAACGTCCAAACGATCAAGTAGTGCTGCACGGTGAAGGAGGGCAAACGCTTGCTTCGTAGCCACAAACGACGATTGAGGCGGAATTGCAACTGAATTCGGTAGTCATTCAGCAGGAGCCTTCGTCAAAGCTGGCAACGGGCTACAGCTGAAACAGGACCCAGCACAGCCATGACACTCCATATCGCCAATGAGATGGATGAAGTGGAAGTGGCCGTCTGGTGGGACTTATCACGCATCGTCCGTCACTTCGAGCGCCAGGGACTGGAACGACGGGAGGTGAAAACTGCCGTGATGAATGCGGCGCTCCGCCTGATGCAGGATGAAGGGGAGGAACCCTCAAGGTTGTGATTGCTGCGTAAAAACCATTTCCTCCGGTGAACTCACCCGTCCAAGAGCAGCATTGCGGTGGGGATAGCGGCCAAAGCGCTGCAGCTCGAGGAGATGCCGGCGGGCCACATCGGCGGTGGCAGCGTCCGCGAAGTACTCCAGCAAAGGGATGGCCCAGGCCACCACGCTGATGTCTTCGCTGTGCAGGAGAGGCATCAGCCAGAACTGCCGCCGCGGTCGTTGCGATTCCACTGCGATCCATCCCCGTTCCAGCGCTTCCAAGCTCAGCTTCAGAGCCTGAGGATCTCCGGCAAAAGCCTTGGCTTCACCACGCCAGATCTGACGGGTGAATTGATCCAGCAGCAGCACCAGGGCCAGACCGCTGCTGGGCCCACAGCTCCAGTGGTCCAACTCTCCAGCGAGGGCGCGCTCAACAGCCTCCCCGAACCGCTCTCGCACCAGGGCATCGAAGCTGTCGCGGCGACGAAACCACTGCCAGGGACGGCACTGCTGAAACCAGAACTCCAGAACGTCGTCGGCACTCAAGACGAACAGCTGTAGTGGGACACCCCACCGGCGCTGAAGAACTCCCGCGGTTTCAAGCGGTCGTAGCGGGCTAGCAATTCAGCGGAAGGAGTGTCGTAGGGCGTGCTGAACAGCTGCTGCAGTTCAGCCATCAAGGAGGTGTCTCCTTCGCCGGCCTGCTGATAGGCCGGCGCGATCAACCATTCGCGCCAAGTGATGGCCGGATTGACCCGCCGCATGCCAGCGGAGATCAGAGCCGGATCAACGCCATTGGGCCACTGGGCACGCCAGCGCAGCAACCAGTCGTTCCACTGGGATTGGAGGGCTTCCGAAAGGGGCAGATAGAAGCAGTCCCGCAGCGGATCGATCTGCTCGGGCAGATCCGACAAGCGGCGGAAAAACATCGCGTAATCGGCACTGGACTCCACGAGGAGCTTCAACAGCTCTTGCACCAGTGCGTCGTCGGCACTGGACAGGCCGAGTTTGCTGCTCCACATCCGTTGCATGGCCTGCTGCATGGCAGCAGGGAAATCCTCCAGCAACTGATCCAGTTGGGCCTGGACCTCCGCCTGGCCCTCCATCAGCGTGCGCAGGGATTTCCAGAACATGCGGTAATTGGCCTCCGCAGCCGCCGGCTGGTTGAAGAAGCAGAAGTGGGCACCGCCACCGGTCCAGGGCTGAAAGCGCGGGTCAAACAGCTCGCAGAAGCCGAACGGGCCGTAGTCGAGGGTGAAGCCACCGGCGGCGCAGTTGTCGCTGTTGAAGTTGCCCTGGCAGTAGCCCACACGGATCCAGTTGGCCACGAGGCTCGTAAGCCGATCACGGAACAAGCGCGCCAACAGCACAACCTGGTCGCTGAAGGGCAGGCCGGGATCGATCTCCTGGCGGTAATTGCGTTCGATCAAGTGCGCCACGATCAGGTGCAGCTCCTGGTGCGCCCGGGGATGGGCCTCACTGCGGGCGCGGCGGGCGAACAACTCCAGCTGACCCACCCGCAGAAATGAGGGCGCCACCCGGGTGCTGATGGCGGCCGGGTTGTCGACCATCACGTCCGGGTCAATCGAACGTGAGTTCTCGGAATACCAGGGCCGTCGCACCGACTCGGCGTGGGAGACGTAGAGCGTCAACGAACGGGAGGTGGGCACACCGAGGGCGTGCATGAACTCCTGCGCCAGAAACTCACGCACGCTCGAGCGCAACACGGCTCGGCCATCGGCACCACGGCAGTAGGGGGTCGGACCGCCACCTTTGAGCTGCATCTCCCAGCGGCGCCCTTCAAACACCCCCTCAAACACCGACATGGCTCGGCCATCGCCGTAGCCATTGCCATTACCAAAGGGGCACTGCTGCGTGTATTCAGTGCCGTAGATCGAAAGGGCGTAGCCGGTGGCCCAGCCCCAGGGCCGCATCGGACCGGTGGCCACACTGAGATCACCGGAGAACATGCGGCGGAACTGATCGTCCTGGGCGAGGTCGTCGCTGAGACCAAGCTCGCTGAACAAGCTGCGGCTGTGCGCCAGGTATTGGGGCTCGGGGATCGGGGTGGGCGTCACCGGAACGTAGTGGCCCGAGAGCACCTGGCGGGGACGGTGGTCCTCCCCATCCGCGGTGGACTCCGGGTCAGGCGTGAGGGCTTCCAGCAGGGAGTAGTCGGCCCGTTCGGCGAACTCAGCAAACGTGGCGATGCTCATCGGACCCTGACACTGAACCCATCATCGCCAGAGCTGCGGCCGGGTGTTTTGACCGATGGCCAAGGCCGAGCCGAGGCCTTACACCGAGGGAAGCATCCAACAACAACCGTGGGCAAAGCCAGGAAACTTCGCTCCGACAACCGGCAGGAGGAGCTGATCACCAGCCTGATCGGGCTCACCGCCATTTTTGTGGCCACGGCCATCTGGTGGAGCGTGGCTCCCCAGTGGCTCACCAGCAGCTGGCAGACCTTTCAGTAATCAGGCATGGACGCCTCAGCCCGCAGCCTGCACCAGGGCTCCAGCAGGGTGGGGCGACCGCAATGGGGGCAATCCTGCCCACGCTTCTCTACCTGCGCGAAGGGGATCCAACGGGAGTTGGCCTGCCCCTCATAGCCGCAGTGCTTGCAGTGAATCCGGTATTCGGCCATGGCTCAGAGCGCGGGCTGTTCCTGACGTTGCACGGCCTCATGGGCCTGGCGCAGGCCATGCACCATGAAGCAATAGACCGGATTGCACACCAGGTACTTGCCATCGCCGATGGCATCGATGGTGGACCCACGCGAGGTGGCAAAAATGCGGCTTTTGAACTCCATCTCATCTCCAGTGCTGACCTCACTGTTGTGGGGACAGGGAGGAGCGGCAACCCGTGTAAACGCGCATTGTGCGCAGGGCTGACTCAGTCGACGGGTTCGCAGTGATCGCCATCGCACTGCAGCCCGCATTGGGGTTGCTTGGTGCCGTACTGCCAGGGACGACGCATGGCCCAGTACTCATCGACCAAGCCGAGCAGGTAGGTGCCGATGCGCCGCAGCAGGGAAGCCTGTTTCATGCCTTCAAGCTGGCAACAGCGCCGCAAGCCTGCAACCGAACGCGATCAAATCAAGGTGGCGAAACACAGCCGAGGTGGGTTAGGCCCGATGCAGTGCTGCTGAGCTTGAGCACCGGCCCATGACCACCACGCAACATTCGAACCAGCTGCTGGAAGAGCTGGTGGCCGAAGAGATCGGCTTTCAGATCGATCAGATCGCTGAAGACCTGCAGCGGGAAGGCTGGCCGATCGCCATGGTGAAGCGGTTCATGCATGTGGCCGTGGAGCGCCTGCCGGAATGATGCGAGGGGCCGACTAGGTGCAACGACTCATCTGCACAGAGCTGTTGCACTTTTAACAACAGGGATCCAGGCCATTCGTTGACAGTTGGTCAACGCTTGCGCCATTCCCGATGAATGTCGTCACTGCTTTTGCGGCCGTTGGCCTCACCGCGGTGTCGTGGGACGACACCCTCAGCCGGGCTGGGGCCAGGGCATTCCGGCATGCCCTCGACTACCGCGAGCCCTACTGCCGGATGAGTGAAAACGAGGTGGTGCTGCTGATGGATGCGGTGCTGGCCATGCGCCTGGAGAAGGGCACCAAGGCGCTGATGCTGGAGGCCGCCAAGGCGCTCACGGCCGCTCAAGCACTCACGGCCTACGCCATGGCCTCAGAACTGATGCGCTCGGATGGTCCCTACTCCGCCGAGGAGCGGCGACGGCTGGATCTGCTGGCCTTGATGCTCTCGATCTCGCAGGTGGAGGCCGAGCGCATCGATTCGGTTTTTGAGTTGCTGCACGCCCCCCTGGAGCCAGCCCTTCTGGTCAACGGCGCGTCTTAGGCCGCACGCTTGTCATCACCGAACCAGATACCACGGCGGCTGTCGGGCAGACGGACCACGGCACGCTCATAGCGCTGGCGGCAGCTGCGGGCACGGAGATGCTCTTCTGCCTCCTGAAGCAGCTGTTGCAGCCTGACGTCGTCCATGGCGTTGCCTAGATGCCCACCCATTCAGGCCACGATCCGAGCAGCGTCAATAGGCCACGTTCAACTCTTCAGATCCGTAGCGGAGCAGGAAATCCGCTTCGGATTGATCGGAGAGCAGCAGACAGGTGTGGTCGTTGGCGCCGGTTCGATAGCAGTAGACGTCGAGCTCTTCGGGGTTGCGGTTGGAGTGGATGACCTCCCCCGTCCGAAGCACGTAACGCGTTGCCATCAGCTTGCACCCACAGATGACTCCGCGATAGCGCTGATCCAGACGGTTCAATCATCTCTGTGCTGAGCTGCGTACAAGAGCTCATTCGTTGTCGACGCGGATGAAAAAACGACTCTCCACATCCATCTCGCCCTGATCATCATCCTCCGGGTCGCCCTCCACAAGCTCCACGGCGAAATCCTTGTCGTCCAGTTCATGCACAACGCTCTGACCATGAACCAGGTTGTGGACGAGCAGGAGTCGTTTCATGGGTGGACGGAGACGCCGTTCCACCGGTTGGTAGCAACAGCTTGTCGTTCAACGAAAGCCGAAACCTTCTCGGATCGGCTGCTTGGAGGAATACTCCCGCGACAGAGCATCCAACATCAGAGAGATGTAGCGGTCATCCATGCCGATGTCCTGCTTCAGCTGGCGCATCAGGCTGTTAATGCTCTTGAACGCATCTGGAATTTGATGGTCCAAATGCTCCTTGGTGGGTTGGTAGGGCATCGGAGCCAAAAAAGTCCCCGTGAAACCTAAAGGAACCACGGGGAGAATGGTGTTGCTGCTGAACCGGAGATCAATCCTCTTCTTCGGATCCACCAACGGGAATCAGGCGGATCTGCTTGCGTCCAAGCTTGATCTCGTATTCATCTCCGGGCTGCAATTCCAGGAGAGCGGTGTAGGCCTTGCCGATCAACAAATTGCCATTGCCCTGAACCACAGCTTTGTAGGAAAGCTTGCGGCCACCTTTGCCCACACCGGATCCACCCGTGGAGAAAGACAGGCCCTTAGCTTCCAGCAGAGCTTCATAGAAGGCGGTGAATTTCACCTGTTCAGAGCCGTCTTTTTTGGTGACGACGTAGCCACAGCCTCTAGCCAGGTCTGTTTTGGCGCAATCGCCAAGTTCCTTGACGCGGTTGAGCAATTCAGCTCCGGTAAGCATGGGTCTGTGAGGTCGTGACTTCTCTATTAGAGCAAATGTTGTGCTGTTAACAAGGGGAAAAAGAGCTGAATTCAGTTGATTTGCTGTGAAAACAAAAAATCAGCATGTGTTGGTGGTTTGACATAGCCCTCAGCATCAAACCGTTGGCCTCGACAATTGGTTGAGATGGCCAACTCCCAATCACAATCCGAATCGCCGCCCGATATGGGAAGAGAGGGATGGTTGGTGAACACAACCCAACAGCGGGTGGTGCATTTCAAGCCGGATCTGAATTCAGAAGGCACGGCCTGGGTCTTAATCAGGACGTATCACTACGACCCGCCCAGACCACCGGAACCCCTCAGCCATCGCCGCGTTCTGGATCAGTACGCGATCGATACCTGGAGTGTGATGTTGAAACGGGGCTGGCGGCCCTGCCGCGCTCCAGCACGCTGATCACTTTCGTTGTCGTCGCTACTGGTTCGGCAATCAATGGCATCAATTGCGCAGCAATGCCTCGCTTCAGGCTGTCAAAGCGAAGCCACGATCGATAGGTTGCCGCACAGGAACAGATTCAGTTGTGAGCGTCAGTTCGGTTCAGCCCGCCCAAGCGATCAGTTCCACCAGCGTGCATGGCGCGTGGCAATTGTTGAGCTACGACGTTGAAGAACAAGCGAACGGCACCACCTTCTCACCGATGGGGGACAACCCCAGCGGCTATGTGATCTTCACGGCGGAGGGTCGTCTCTCCTTCATGCTTTCGGCGGAGGGTCGCCAACCGGGCAGCAACGCCGAGGAGCGATCTGCCCTGCTGAGCAGCATGATCGCCTACACCGGCAAATACCGGCTCGAGGGTGATCGTTGGATCACCCAGGTGGATGTGGCCTGGAATCCGGAATGGGTGGGCACGGAACAGACCCGCTTTTTCGCGATCGACGGCGACGTGCTCACGGTGCACACCCCCTGGCGTGTGATGCCCAACTGGCCCGAGAAAGGCCTCACCCGCAGCATTGTTCGTTTTCAGCACTGCCGCTGAATTCAGGCTTCGCCCTTCTGGCCACCACAGGCGTGGCGGGGTTGGTAGCCCTGCTGCTCAGCCAGATAGCGGAGATAAACAATCTGATGACGGTCCGGCATGCCCACCGCAGCAATCAGACCCAACGGGCCAAACAGAAAACCCGCAAGAGCCCAGCGGTTGCTGTTGCGCGCCTTCTGGGCTGCAACGGTTTTCGAGAGGCCAGCGCTGATCAAATGGGCGATCAGCACAAACAGCAAAGACTTGAGTTCCACAGACAAGGCACAACACACCCGTTGAGATAGCCAGCGCCTGCAGCACTGTCAGCCTTAGAACGTCAGCTCACGCCGAGCTGCGATGGCCACCACTCCCCTCCCCAGCACAGGCGCCGTGAGCGGACTGGGTGAAACCCTGGCCTTCTTCACCCAGGCGGATTTCGCCCAGCGTCGCTTCGAGACCCACGGCGATGTGTTCGAAACCAAGCTGCTGGCCCAACGGATGGTGTTCATCCGCGGCGAACGGGCCATCGGCGACCTGCTGGGGCAGGGGGATTCCCTCCAGGGCTGGTGGCCCGAAAGCGTGCGGCAACTGCTGGGCAACCAATCGCTGGCCAACCGCAGTGGGCCAGGACACAAAGCCCGGCGTCGGGTGGTGGGGCAGCTGTTCTCCAGCGCAGCACTGGCGCGCTACACCCCGTCGATCGAGCAGTTGGTGGAAGAGCTCTGCCAGGAGCTGATCGCCACCAACACAGCGCTGCCGCTGGCGGCACGGATGCGGCGCTTCGCCTTTGCGGTGATCGCCACCACAGTGCTGGGGCTGGATGGCGCCAGCCGTGATGCCCTGTTCGCCGACTTCGAGATCTGGACCCGGGCTCTGTTCTCAATTCCGCTGGCGATTCCCGGCACTCCCTTCGCCAAGGCGATGGCCGCACGCCAACGGCTGCTGAAGCGGATCAAGGGCGTGCTCCAGGGGGGCACCAACCAAGGCGGGCTTGATCTGCTGAGCGGCGGCTTGGATGAAGCCGGCATTCCCCTGGACGATGACGACCTGGCCGAACAGCTGCTGCTGTTGCTCTTCGCCGGCTACGAGACAACGGCTTCATCGCTGAGCTGCCTGTTCCGGGCACTGCTGCTCAACCCCGAGGTGGAGAGCTGGTTGCGGGACGGCCTGAATGATGATCCAGCATCACCAAAGTTGGACGCAACGGTTCTGGAGGTGATGCGGCTGACGCCACCGGTGGGAGGGTTCTTCCGGCGCAGCCTGGCGCCGATCGAGCTGGCGGGGGTGACTGTTCCCGAAGGCAGCGTGATTCAGGTGGTGCTGAGCCCGACGTCTGTCAGTGATGACGACGAACTGACGGCATTCCGGCCGCAACGCCACCTGGATGGCTCGTTCAAGCAGACGCTGCTGCCCTTCGGCGGCGGCGAGCGGGTCTGCCTGGGCAAAGCTTTGGCGGAACTGGAGATCCGCCTGATGGCGGTGGGGCTGCTGCAGACGGTGGCGCTGCAGCTGCAGCCGGATCAAGACCTGGCGCTGCAGCTGATCCCCAGCCCCACCCCAAAAGATGGCCTGCTTGTTCAGGCAGCAGCGCGGTGACGGCGACGGCCAAGGGGTTCGATCCAGTCCACCAGCACCTCCTGGTGGCGCAGCATCGGCTCCGGCAGGCGGCAGCCGAGGTTGATCTGGCCTTGGTCCATCAGGCGTCCGAGGCGGATGGCGGCGGCTTCTTCCGGCCGATCAAAACTGGTCTGGTGCGAGGCCAGCCAGTTCACCTCGTGCTCGGTGATCACACCGGTGGAAAGGCTCTCCAGAAAGATTTCTCCGACGGTCATGAGAAACGTGTAACGAATTCGTTACATCCTGGCGCGGCCGGCCGGCAGCCGCGACTCATGGCCGCTCAGGCCAGCCACTGATCGGCATCCATCACCTTCTTGATCAGCAGGCCGAGGCGCTTGAACTCGGCGAAGTTCACATCCTTCACCGCCTGATCCAGGCCGCAATCCACCCAGGCGCCGTCGCGCTTCTCCTCAATCGTGAAGTCCTGCTCGAGGCTGTCGCGGCGGATCCGGTAGGTGATGCCGTCCTCATGGAGGTAATCGGCGGAAACCAGCTGCAGACCCATCGATCGCTCGCGTCAATCCAGCGATGGTGGCGTGAAGGTGTCAGCCACCGCAACAATCCAGCGGGCCGCCGCCGCCGTCACCTGTTCCTTGGTGACGTTGAACTCCAGATCGTGGCCCTGCTCGAGCAGATCGGGAATGATCGTCTGCCAGGCCATGCCAGCGGAACTGGCGTTGAGATCACCGATCAGCACAAAGGCCTTGGCTGCTCCGGTGACGGCATCGGTGTACTCGGGGTTGGCACTCACCCTGCTGCGGTACCAATCTCCCACCAGATCCCGCTGGGCCTTGCTCAGAAACGGCGGGGCGCCGACGAGGTAGGCGTCGAGCACGAGCATTGGGCTGGGCACGCTCTTGCCGGGGTGCTTGAGCTCGAACCAGGCCTGACCGATGGAGGCGGCATCGGGCCAGTGGCAGAGGATCGCCGCATCCTGACTGTCGAGAGACCGCTGGCTGGCCAGCTGATCGATGCGCTCCAGCAGGGCCAGCCCGGTGAGGGGCGGTGCACTGCGGGCATGCTCGGCGCGGGCCTCATTGATCGCCTCGGCCACGGCCGCCTCGTTCTCATTGAGCTGCTCGAGGGCCCGCTTGAGGTTGGCGTCGGCGTCGGCGGGGCTGGCCACGAAACATCAGGCGGGGGCAATCTCCAAGATGTCATCCCCACGAACCAGCGGCATCCCAAAAAGGATCAGCAAATTATTGATAGTTCTCGACCTGCAGGTTGTAGCCCGATATCAAGAGATTTTTATCCAGACAGATCTCCACTGGAAATTTGGGTGACGCCGATTTGATCAAGCGCAGATGGACATCAGTGGGCTTGTATCCCGCTCTCAGACAGCATTCAAAGAATTTAGAGACCGCAACTTCGAGAACTTCAGTGCCAAATAACGGCGTCACTTGGCCGCTCTCATGCACCAACATCCCGAAGTAGTGCATGCCCAAGCAAATAGTCTGCCGACCTTACGGGAATGGGGACCATTCTCAATAAGTAGGAATACCCATGAAAAAAGCAGGAGGGTTGTCCCTCCTGCCGTTCATTGATCGAATGATCCCTGCTTTAGGCAGGGGATCAATAGCTGCCGTAGTTGAACTTGCCGCCATACATGCGGCGGTAGGCGCTGTTGCGGGCGTTCTTGACGGCGTTGGTGTAGGAGAAGCCAGCACCATCGCCACCGAAGCCACCGCTACCGGCAGTGAAGGTGCTGAGGTCTTTGGTGAGGCGCTTCACCAGCAGAGGGCCGGTGTACATCACGTGCTCGGCGCTGGCGTTGGCCGGGGTGACGTCAGCCATGCCCACGAAGGTGGAGCAGGCGGCCCGGGCTTCCGACTTGAAGCCGCGCAGGTAGGGAACCGTGTCGGTGCCGAAGGTCTCGAGGTACTCCTCGGAGTGGGTGAGGCTGTCGACGAAGGCATCGAAGCCCTGGTCAGCAATCAGCTGGATGCCAGCGCTGATTTCCTGCTGACTCACCGGAGGACGGCCCAGCAGGTGCTTGGTAGTGAGCTCGATGCCGCGCATGGGCGACACGGCGTGGAAGAACTTCTGTTTGTAGAGGTCAGACTTGACCAGGCCGCCCATGAAGCCCTGCACGTTGATGCGGCCATCGCAGAGGAAGGCTTCCAGGGAGGTGAGGCGCTGGCTGTCGGAGATGCCGATGTTGCCGAACACCTGCTTGTAGGCCGCGGCGATGGCGGTTTCCAGAGCCGAGCTGCCGGTGGCGGCATAGGAGTGGTTCACCGCTCCGAAGGGGCAGACCTCATGGATGCGAGGACCCATGCCGATGCCCATCGAGGCGCATTGGTTCTGCTTGTATTCAGCGGTGCTGGATGCAGCTTTGCCGGCGTTGGAGCTGGCGCTCTTGGTGGCAGTCGCGGAGTTCGCAAAGGCGAAGGACACCCGTTGATCGTGGGTGAAATCCCGCTTGTACTTCAGAGCTGGCATCCGAAAGACCAATGAAATTCAGTTCAAGTTATGGCGATGACTTCATGCGCGCTGATGAACTTATAAATAGTTCAAAGTGAGCGTTACATGGCGCAATCAAAGCCTCTGACTGCAACGTGATCGCCACAACTTGAAACGGCTAAAAAGCCAGTTCTGAACTGAGTTCTTGCGCGATCAACCGCCGTTGCAGTAGCGAACGGCTTCGGCTTGGGAGCGGCCCTCAGCCACAACGGTTTCAACGCAGCCGTTGAACAGGCGGCTCTCCTGCTTCACGGCGCACAGACCAACAGCAATGGCCGCCAACGACACGGCCGACACTACGGTGGCGGAGATCTGAACCAGGCCATAGGCGAGCATCGCCCGCTTCTTGCCGCCGCAGGACTGCTGGTTGGTGGTTTCCTCAGACATAACAACAAAGCAACGCCGAGACCCTATGGATCCAGCGTTGGCCACCGAAGCACGATCACGACCGTGATCACCGAACAGGCGATCACCGAAACGGCAATCAACGAACAGCCCCCCCCCAGGGCTCAGCCGAGGGGATCGATCAATCCGTAAAGCAACGCCATCACCGCCAATTGGGTGCGATCAGCTGCACCCAACTTGTCTTTGGCATTCACAACGTGGGTCTTCACCGTTTCCACCGAGATGCCGAGGCTGCTGCCGATGCCCTGGTTGGTGAGGCCGCGGGCCACGCCGGCCACCACCTCCAGCTCCCGTTCGGTGAGTTCTTCAATCAACGGCGGCAGGTTGGGGTTCGGCGCCTGGGCCGCACCGAGCTGGCGAATCTCCTCGGGGAGATACACCCCGCCTTCGGAAAGGGTTTGAAGGGCTTGAACGAAATCGCCCTTGCCGGTGCCGAGGCTTGATTTGAAGATCACCGCATCGGCATAGGCCTTCATCGCCTCCTGCACCACGGCCTGGGTTTCGCGCACCAGCACGATCAACAGCTGGCAGGTGGGCAGCTCCGCCTTCACCCGCCGCAGCAGGTTCATGCCGTAGCCGGTCTCCAGATCCGAGGTGCAGATCAGCAGGCTCGGCTTGTGGCGCAGCACGAGCTCAAAGCCCTCGTCTTCAGTGGTGGCGGCACCCACCACGGCACGGCGAATCGGCTCGGCCAAGCACAGGCAAGCCAGGGTGAAGCGATCACCGCAGCAAGCCACCACCCGCTGGGTCTTGAAAAACTGCGCCGTCGCTTCGATGGCTTCGTTCAATGCGCGCGACTCGAGCCGCAGCTCCATCCCAGGCTTTTCGGATGCCTCTCTTTTAGCGGCGTTTGGATGGCTCAGCTGCGAGAGCCATCATGCCCAGCATAGCGACGCACAACACCGCGGATGCAGTGGGGATAGCGCTCCCGCCCCAGGCGCCAGGCCTGGGCGGCATCCACCACCTGCACCGTTTCGGTCTGCAGCTCGCCCTTGCGCTGAAGAATCAGGTCATAGAGAGGAGACATACCAACCGGCGACGCGCTTCCTTATTCAGCAACACGCCAATGGATTACACATCCCTCAGTTGGGGGAGCCATCTGTGTGGCCATATCCCTCAATTGATTGATTTAGAGCAACGAAGTAGGCACCTGAGCCCCTTCGTGTCATTTGGCACAACAGCATTGAGGTGGAGCCAGCACATTGATGTTGTTGCTTCAAATCTGTGGCCAGCCGGCTACGCCAATCCCTGCTTCAACTCGGTGACCGTGTTGGCCGCCGGGTGCCGCGCTGGCCGGAGGGATCCTGGCCCGATGCCATGCAACGCAGCCCCCGCAGGGTCCGCAGCACCGCCAAGGATGTGATCCAAAGCACCGCCAAAGCAGCGGTGGGTTTGGGGCGCCGGGCGGCACGCCTGGGGATGGACTCGATCAAACGCGCCAGCAACCGATGAACAGTGGATTGCTGGTGCTGTCTGTTCTGCTGTTTGTGGCCGGGGTCACCTTGGTGAGCCTGGGCTGATTAGGCACAAACACTCAACACGATCAAACGGATTGATCGGCAACCAAATTCAAGAAGCACGACAGCGGTTGATACAGCTTCTCGCTGGAATCCACCGGATCGTGGCTGCAACCAAGTCCAAAGCCCATGGAAGTCCTGATTGCCGGCTGCTTCATCTTTCCGCTCTCCGCCCTCTGGATTCAATCGAGGGAAGACGACAACAATGAAGACGAGATGGACTTTCTCTGAATCAAGCCCTGGAGGACGGCAAGACCGACACCTTCAACTCATGGGTCAAAAGATCAGTGGCCAGCATGGTGAGAGCAACACCCATCAGAGCGAGAGCCATGCCCTGATTTTCGTCTGAGGCAACAGCTACATTCCTGGACAATTCCAGATGTTTTTCCCAGGAGAAATGCATCAGCTCCAGGCCTGTACATGCTTTCTAAGGCCATAAGCCTTTGCGATCCGAGCGATCAGCGGCATTCAGAAATGTTCTGTAATGCAAGCAATGCATTGAGTTGAGCATTCTTTCCTCAAATCGGTTGCAACTACTACGTTTTCCATTTGCAGCCTCAAAAGTTCTCGGGTACGTTCCGCTCACAAAGCCACAAGCCAATGGAACCCATCGCGTTGACTCTGGGCCAGAAATTTGAAATCGAGAAATTTTCACGCGAGATCGATAACTCGGATGATCTTGCGGCTCTGAAAAGCATTGCCAAAGACCTCTTGGTGGCCTGGAAACAACAACAAGCCGCCTCAGCCTGGATCGTGCGCCAGCAGTCCCAGGGCCTCTGAAGTCAGCTGATTTCCTTACTAACGATTGACGGCAATGGAAGACAGCCAAATGGTCACCACCATCTCGGTGGAAACGGATGCGTTGCGTCTTCTGCACCGGGCTGTATCAGAGGCTTACGCCAATTGGCCCGGTGGTGATGCCAACGAACAGGCCTGCCTGTTGAACATGAAGACCCAGCTCTATGCGGCTTTGATGGACCACCTGCTCGAATCAGGTTCCATCTGAGCCCACTTCCGAAGCAAATCAGTCGTTTTCCCTTACCCAGTAAAAAAACTCATGTAGTGGCGGCAGCTGCGGCAACAGACTTGATCCGGCCGTGGAGTTCGCCATGCAATCTGATCGCTCCCGCCTGCGCGAGCTGGAGATCCGTGTCGCCAACCCGCAGCACTGGAGTTCCGGCGAACACCAGATCAATGTTGAAAACCTGAGGCAGCTGCGCTTTCAGATCGAGGATCAACTCAAGAAACTGCGTCAGCAGACGTAGGCCTCTGCCTTAAAACGACCAAACAGGAACAGAGAAGAACCCCATCAGCAGGCGAGACACCAGGCAAAACCCTGCAGCAGCGAGTGTTCGATAACGAGCAAAAAACCAGGCAGAGAGGCCTGTTTACATAACGAAACATAGTGTTACAGTCTGTAAACCCCTCGATCCGTCCTGGATGTTCACGCTCGATAAAGCTCGCCAGATTTTCCCGGACACCCTCACTGCTGATGCCGTTCCGGCCATCACCGCACGCTTCAAGCTGCTCTCGGCAGAAGATCAACTCGCCCTGATCTGGTTCGCCTACCTCGAGATGGGGCAGACCATCACTGTTGCCGCCCCCGGCGCCGCAAGGATGGAACTGGCTCGCCCGATCCTCGACCAGATCCTGGCGATGAGCTTCGACGAGCAGACCAAGGTCATGTGCGACCTGGCCGCCAAGATCAACAGCCCGATCTCCAGCACCTACGCCTACTGGTCGGTGAACGTGAAGCTCTGCTTCTGGTACGAGCTGGGCGAATACATGCGCCAGGGCAAAGTCGCCCCAATCCCCCAGGGCTACAAGCTCTCCGCTAACGCCAACTCCGTGCTCGAGGCGGTGAAGAAGGTGGAGCAGGGCCAGCAGATCACCCTGCTGCGCAACTTCGTCGTCGACATGGGATTCGACCCCAACATTGACGACGACAAAATCGTTGCCGAGCCGATCGTCGCCCCCACGCCAGTGGAAGAACGCGAGGAAATCTTCATCCCCGGCGTGCTCAACCAGACGATCCTCAGCTACATGCAGCTGTTGAACGCCAACGATTTCGATCAGCTGATCGATCTCTTCCTCGACGACGGTGCGCTTCAGCCCCCCTTCCAGCGTCCGATCGTGGGCCGCGAAGCGATCCTCAAATTCTTCAAGCGCGATTGCCAGAACCTGAAGCTGATGCCCCAGGGCGGCTTCGGCGAACCGGCAGAAGGTGGCTTCAACCAGATCAAGGTCACCGGCAAAGTGCAGACCCCCTGGTTCGGCCGCGAAGTGGGCATGAACGTGGCCTGGCGCTTCCTGCTCGATGAAAACGACAAGATCTACTTCGTTGCCATCGACCTGCTCGCCTCGCCCGCTGAACTGCTCAAGCTTGGTGCCAAGTGACAACTTGAAGGGCAGCGCGGGGCGCGGTCTCCAGCTGGGGGCCCTGATCGGCTTCTCCTGGCTGGTGACCCTGGTCATCGGCCTGCAGTTTGACCTGGATCAGCTGCATCCCCTGATGATCACCGCCTGGGTTCTGGTCCGCAGCTTCCTGCACACCGGCCTGTTCATCCTTGCCCACGACGCCATGCACAACAGCCTGGTGCCGGGCCATGCAGGGATCAATCAACAAATCGGCCGGGTCTGTTTATGGCTCTACGCCGGCCTCAACTACGACGCCTGCAAACGGAACCACCATCGGCATCACCGCATGCCTGAATCGGAGGCTGACCCCGACTTCTGCCCCACCAACAACCGATCGCTGCTGGCTTGGTTGGTTCGCTTTATGCGCAACTACCTCAACGCAGCACAACTCAGCCGACTGGTCCTCGTTCTCACGGTTCTGCTGCTTGCAGCGCAACCGCATCAGAGCCAGCCGTTGATCACAGTTTCTGTGGTTTTTCTGCTTCCTTTGCTGATCAGCACCGCACAACTTTTCTTTGTTGGCACTTACCTGCCCCATCGAAAAGAACACAAACAAACAGGCCACGAAGTTTCAATCAAAAGCTTGAATCTTCATCCGTTTGTATCACTGCTCGCTTGTTACCATTTTGGCTACCATCGCGAGCATCACAACCATCCCAAAGCTCCCTGGTTCCTGTTGCCGGAACTACGCACTGGTCGATTGGTGCACTGAGTTCTGAATCAGAACCAGTTTCCCTACGCTCCCTCCCCCTCACACCCCAATGTCTGCAACCGATTGGACCTCTGAAGAAGAAGCGGTTGCCCGGCAGGCTTTTGATCTGGGCAAACAGCGATCCATCGTGATCTTGATTGACAATCTCAAGAATTTGAGCACCAAGCTGGACACGCCTGAATCAATCTGGCAATTTCACGATTATCTGAGTACGGAGCGCTATCAATATGAAGGGAGGATGGAATTTGATTTCAGTAACATCCTGTTCATCTTGGCAGATATGATCAAGCAGAAGCTGATCAACTACGACGATCTGAATGGTCTCAATCAACTGAAGCTGAGCAAGATCAAAGCCATGTCGATGTTCTGATCAATAATCTGATTAATTACTCTCAGGCTCTGCTCCCGTTCGGCTGCGGATGAAATCCCAGGCTTCTTCCGCTGAATCCGAGAAATGAATCAGATCGAGGTCGTCATCGGAAATTAAGCCCGTCTCGGCGAGGTAGTCGAAGTCCACCAGCCTTCGCCAGAACTCTGTTCCAAATAGAACAATGGGCATGCTGCCTTTGGTGCCGACCTGCCTGAGGGTGAGCAGCTCAAACAGTTCATCGAGCGTTCCAAAGCCGCCCGGGAAGAGGATGGCGCCAATCGAGCGCATCACAAAATGGAATTTGCGCAGTGAGAAGTAGTTGAACTTGAAGCAGAGATCAGGGGTGATGTAGGGATTGGGATGTTGCTCAAACGGAAGGGTGATGTTCAGCCCAATCGAGCGGCAGCCGGCCTCAAAGGCACCCCGGTTAGCGGCTTCCATGATTCCCGGCCCACCACCGGTCACGATCACGTGAGATGAGCAATCGTGGGGTTGTTCCCTGTTGCACTGTCCGTGCCGGGATGCCAATGAGGCGAATTCCCGAGCTGCATCGTAAAAACGAGACAACTCCACGAGCTGTTGCGCATGGACGACTTGGCGCTTCAACGCCGGTGAGCCTGGAGTTTCACTGAGCCGTTGCTCGGCTTGCGCAAGCTTCGCTGCTGCGGTGTCGTTGTCGACAATCCTGGCGCCACCAAAAACAATGATCGTCGATTCAATCCCAGCTGTTTCCAGATGCAGATCCGGCTTGGTGATTTCAAGCAGCATGCGCACACCACGCATGTCGTTGCTGTTCAGAAGGTCTTGATCTTCGTGGGCAATTCTGTAAGTGGGGGAATTCAGAATTGCATCCAGGTTGGCTTGCTCAGGTGATGCAGTACTTGGGAATTGGGTCATGTGTTCAACAGTCATTGGTGGTAGCGATCTCGGCGATATCGGCGTTGTCGTCTTGCGTCAGAGGATGTTGGCCGCCAATTCAGCCAGTTCACTGCGTTCTCCTTTGGTGAGGGTCATGTGGCCTACCAGGGGCTGACCTTTGAGCTTTTCCACCAACCAGGTGAGCCCGTTGCTTTCGGCATCCACATAGGGATTGTCGATTTGATAAGGGTCACCGGTGAAGACAACCTTGGTTCCTTCACCCACCCGCGTCACGATCGTTTTCACCTCCAGGGGCGTGAGGTTTTGTGCCTCATCCACCACCAGGAACTGATGGGGAATCGATCGGCCGCGGATGGTGTTGATCGCCTCAACCTCCAACAAGCCCATGCCTTGCAGGTCGGCCCAGGCATTGCGTGGTTCGCGGTGCCGCTGCTTCTTCGTCTGCTCAGCCTCCTCGCCAGGGGAGGAACCGGTGATGAAATCGATGTTGTCGATGATCGGCTTCATCCAGGGGCCGAGTTTCTCCTCAAGCGTGCCCGGCAGGTAGCCAATGTCTTTGCCGAGGGAGATCGGTGGGCGCGTCACCAACAGGCGGGCGTAGTGATGGGTGTCGGCCACCTGGTGCAAACCCGCGGCGATGGCCAGCAACGTTTTGCCTGTGCCGGCCTTGCCCACCAAAGTCACCAGAGCGACGGATGGATCAAGCAGCAGATCCAGCGCGAAGCTTTGCTCGCGGTTTCTGGTCTGATGCGGCCCAAATGCGCGCGATTCAGCCATTGAAGCGGCTTGATGATGTTGCTGTTGCCTTGATGCCGGGCCAGCAGAGTGTGGCTGTCGTTGTGCTGATCCACCAGCACCACACCTTCATTGGCCTGAAGATGCTGCTCCTCGGGATCGGCGACAGCTTCCAGCGGCAGCTGCTCCTCGTCATGCAGGGTCTGAATCGTCTCCGCATCGGTGCTGACTTCACGGAAGCCTGAGTAGAGATCGTCAATCGAAACGTTGTCATTGACGTAGTCCTCGGCTTGCAGGCCCACCGCATCAGCCTTGATTCGCAGGTTGATGTCTTTGCTGATCAACACAACCTCGGGCGCCTGTTTCAGCCCGCTGCATCGCATCTGCTCGAGGGCCACCGCGAGGATGTTGTTGTCACCACCACCACCCTGCAACTCTGCCGGTAAGTCTTGAAGGGCTTGGGCCTGACAGAAAATCACCTGCAGCATGCCGTGGTTCGTCCCCTCAATCGGAACGCCATCGGCAAGGCTTCCGCGGGCCCGGTAGGAATCCAGGAGCCTTGAAATCCGCCGGGCATTTCGGCCTTTTTCAGAGTGATCTTTCTTGAAGCGATCAATTTCTTCAACCACTTGCATGGGGATCACAACCCTTAGATCACCAAAGCGGTGCGGCGCCTCAGGATCGTGGAGCAGCACATTCGTGTCGAGAACGACAATTTTGTCTTTCATTAGAGTTCACACCGAAACGTTGATTGGCGTTGACATGCCAACCCTGAACTTCTGAGCGAGCAGAAAAAGCCACAGCATTGTGATTTGCCACGTCAACGGTGGGCTTTTCGCTTCTCTTGCAAATATCACGGAGGCAAAGCAAGACCTCCGGGATGGCAAACAACAACCCGAAGCAGAACAACCAAGAGTTGTTGTTTGACCAGAAGGCAATTCATTGGATTGCCTCGCATGTCTCAACTCGAGTGAGCGGTGCTCAGTCGTCGTAGATCTTGCAACCCGGTGCCGTTGGGGACTTGTCGCAACGTTCCTCCCAGTACAGATCGTGCTGAGATTTCATCGCTTGTTTGGGTTCATCCGCCTGGCCTGGCTGCGTCTTATCAAAGGCGTTGAGCGGGATGCATAGATCGAAAAAGCCTGAACAGATCGTGACCATCTCTCTCCTTGTCGCTGACTTATCTCTACTCCTCTCCCCTCCAGAATCAATAGGTACTTAACCCATTCCTTTACACAAAAAGAAACCGCTCTTCCCAAAGGAAGAACGGTTGATGGATCACGCAGAAGGATGGATTCGACCGCGCTCTGATCAGTTGTTCGTTAATTGATCAAGCAGCCTGCTGGTTGCCTGAATCTTCTTCCTCGGAACGGATGAACCGCTTGCGTTGAGCCGATTCATTACCGGTGAGATCGCTTTGCTTTGATGGCTCCTCGGTTTTTTGCTCGGTTTTGTCTAACCCCATCAAAAGGGGATGAATGCCTCTCCTGCTCATTGGAGTTTCCTCTTATTCAGATCTCGCGTCGTGGTCTCTCGGCCCTTTCGCGTAGATCAACTATCGCGCAGATCAGTTGCAGACGCGCCCCGCAATGCTTAAGAGAATCTTGCGAGTCACCCAACACCGCCGGCTTGGAAAGGATTGAGGCTGCAGAGTGAGGGTACGAATCGAACGCAACGCACTGCGGGGTGCTCCGATGATTTGCATTCGAACCAGCCTCACCGCGGCATGCCTTGCCATCGCCACAGCCATTCCGGCAAGTGCTGAGATCGTTGCCTCAACCTGTCGACTGCTCAGCTACGACGGCCCCAACACCACCTTGGAGACCTTTCGCTGTGACTTCATGCAGCGCGGCGGCAACGTGATGGTGAACAGTCCTGAGCATGAGTTCAGCTTTCTGGCTGCCGAGCAGGGCGAGACCTACATCCGCATCAACTCGATCCCGCTGCGCTTCACCCGCACAGGGGAGTACACCCTGGAGGTGACGCAATCGCCTTGGTTGAGATGACCGTTGCGATGACCACCCCAAATGGGGGTATCGAGAAGCGAATGCACAGGAGTTGATTGATCACACCGGCGGCAGTTCATGCGATCTGTCGGCGGTCGTCGAGTGAATGCCCTGAGCTCCTCCATGCTCTTGGGGTTTTCCTCCTCGAATCCGAGAGAGTTTTGAAACTGATTCTTTCGGGTGAATAAGGGAAGCCCTGGAGCCGTCACTCCGGGGTTTTCTTGTTTGCAGCAGCTTGCAGTGTGAAAACGTGGCAGGGGGGAAGGCACAGAGCAAGTAAGCCACCCTTCCCGATTGCCTGCTGCCATGAAGGCAGGATCGTGCGTGGACGAAAGCGTGACCAACCAATGAGTATCGAGTGGTTACTCAGTTCAGGATTTCTTTCGTGAATCTTCAGGGAGCATTGCCTCAGCAGCCATCTCTGTACCCATAGCTTCCAAGAAGTATCACGCTCCCCTATGTGCCCACTTGACCTTGCCAGTCTCAAGTGGGGCGATGACGGCGAGTTGTCTCCCAACGACACCCTCAGCCTGGTGGAGCGATTGGCCAAAGCGGAAGAGTTGAGCCAAGGCGCCGACCCATCGAGTCTCAACTCCAGTGCCATTCCCCAGGAGGAACCAGCACAAGAGTCCTGATTTGAACGGCTCAGCCAACGAGCCGGTCATCGGAATTTAAAAGCGCCTTTCCTTTCGCAACTCTCACCACTTCACCTGAGAGCCCAGGGCTTTGATAGATGACGCGGTACACGTTCGCCAAAGCAAGCGATTTGGCTCGTGCATTGACGAACGCCTTGAACTCAGTTTTGAAGCACTGTTCTTGAACCCATTGGTCGGGCCCATCGCTTCGCTCAACGCAGTACATCACTCGGAGCACAGAGGACACGCAGCTTGATGAGGCTGCGGCCGCTTGCACTCGATCGACAGGCCAGCTTCGGGATCACGTCTTCAGTTGATGACGCGAAGCCTGGTGCAAACACCCTCAAAAGTTGGATACACAAGACGGAATCACATCGCGTCGAGCGGTAAGCGAATGCGATTCCGCCACCGGTGTGCCCTCGAACGCACAGCACGGCACTTGCGTTGTATCCCCGCTGGACCGCTTGAAATCGAGTCACTGACTACCAAAACCCGTTCTTGCTCGAGCATTGAGGGTGTGATCGTCAGTGCCGTCGACGATTCCAATCCTGAGACCAAATCGTGTTAAGTTTCGATAAGGCGCACTCGGTTGATGCTCAAAGCCTTGTTCTCCCTGGTTTTTGCAGCAGTGATGTGGGTTCAGGTGCCTCAGTGGGAGCCGGACTGGTCGCAGTGCTCCGTTGACACGCCGGATGTGGACTGTCACTGGTACGTCACGGCACCCGACAACACCTTTGGTGAAGGCTTCAGCTGGGAGAACGCACCCTGGTTCAGTGCCGAAGGGCTTCGGGATGTGGGTGATCTGAACAACACGATGACCACGATCCACAGCCAGGCCCTTCCAGGCAATTGACGCAGCCAGGAAAGCGTCACCCCTAACCTTTCACTCTGAAGAGACCTCAGTGAACGACTACTCAGCAGCCATCACCGCTCTCATCGTGGTCACCGTGGTGATCTCTGCTGCCGTCGTTTATGTGCTGGCTCAGCCGACCGATCTGCCCAGATACAAAGAAAACAAGGATCAATAGAGGCCACCCCGTGGGTGAACACTGACCGTTCCGCCCACATCGCCCCGCAGATCTGAATCCAGCACTAGGGTCGCCTGAGCACTCGCATAAACCTGACGTGAAAGGTCCGAATCTCGCTTTTGTAAGCGGCTCCGTGATCGTCGCGATCATGGCAGTGGTTGTTTTTATTGGCGCCGCCAACGCCGCTGACTGCCCTCGCAGCAAGTCAGCCGAAGCCACTTCAGTTGAGGCCCACCACAACGCCGATGACAAGGCTGACGTTGAAGCCTGATCGGCTCCAACATCTCAGCGAAGCGGGTCCACCTGCACTGGGGCGATGGTTTGGAGCGTGCTCAATGCTTCACCGATGGTCTGCCCAACAAAGATTCCTCCGGTGAGCACCGCAGCGAAACATGCCAACCCAAGGATGAGTCCAGCTGCAATGCGAGTGGAGCTCGTGGTTTCTGTTCTGCGTTGCTCAGTGCTGGAAGCCATCTGAGTTGCTGCGACAAACCAGTTGTGGCTCAAACCGCTCCCGGTTTCAACTGCGCATCGAATCTCTCCAGGCTTTTCAATTAGCCCTGTTCCCATGAGATTCCTCACGAAGGGTGCCTGGAAATGGTTTCACGTTTGAAGCAATTTCTCTTGTTGTCACAGCCAAACTGAGAGTTCAGACTGATACAAATAAACGATATCCAGATGAACCTTTATCAACAACCATCAAGCATCTTGTCGGTTTTCGTTTGTGACCCCTAGCGTCGTGCGGCTTGAAAAGACTTGTGCCTTCAAGGACTTCTCCTCTCTCAGGGCCCTTCCGTGTGACCAATCCCAAACCCAAACGGTGGAGAACCGCCATCAAAGCCCGAGAGAATCAGCTGCTGACTCTTGCCAAGGAGGCTTTGCAAGCGAAGAAGGAAAGAAGAGTGATTCATTTTCTGGACTACATCGATCAAGACATCGCTGCATAGGCAGCGTTTCGTTGGACAAATTGAACCTATCCGTCTGCGTAAGCCCCTGTTGGTTGGACTGGAGCCCTGAGCGGGAGATTCCTCATCAAGAGCCGAGGGGAACACAAAAAGGCCCCTGGAGATCTCACCTCCAGAGGCCCGTGACCCTCGTTTGACGACCGCTTCACTGTCGTCCAGATAACCCGTGAAAGGGAGTGGGATAACCGTCAGAAAAAGTCGTGGAGACCGGCCGTGGTTCCGTCGACCAGATGCAAAAAAAAAGGCGGCAGGGAATGCCGCCCATCAACAAGGGGACGTATGCGTCGAAGGTGCTGGCGTCCCAGCCTCACAACCTTCTTTAACCGCCTGCGGTGCCGTGGGCATCGTTTACGAACTGCCAAAAAAGGGGGGTGTTCCCTAAGCACCCCCGCGTTTGACGCATCGCCCCTTCACCGAAGAAGCACCCAAATGATGACGGGAGGTTCAGCGACAGGTCGTCGCCATCACGACAAAACGAAGGGTGCGGTCAGCAAGCCAAGAAAAAGCCGGGATTCCCTCGCCTCCACGGGTCAAGGCGCTGATCTGGGCTCTCTGGTGCCGACCGCTACGACAGCCCTGCTTCAACCCGAGGCATGACAGAAGCAGGCCAGAACAGAACCTTCATGGAATTCGCACTGCTTGCGTTGTTGACCTGCTCGCTTGCTTCAGTGATCGCAACGGTTTTCCGCGGGACCTACTGATGAGGAGCACATCCCGTCGGTTGGCCTTAGAGCACCGCTTCGCAAACACCGTGCTTTGGTCGCTTTTTGCGGCTCTGATCTTCCAAGCCCTGGCGAGTCGATAGGCAGGTTTATCGGCACAAGCCATCAACAACCCGTCTGGCGACGGGGGCAACTCACTGCTTTAACGACAACCGCCTTAGGCAGACATGGCGTTGAGCTCTTGCCTGTTCTTCAGAACTTGAGCATTAATGTGCAATAAAACATTGTCTGCTTCCTGGATAAATTTTTCCCGACACCATTCATCCGTAACCCTTCCAGCCGCATCCATCAGAGTGATGTATTGCTCTTCAAGCGACACTTACTTTGTGCAGTTAATCAATGATGGCAGGGCTGACACTGGCTGCAGTAGTTGCTGATACCTGAAGCTCGACAACAAGAAAACGGCTCTCTTCACAACTGGGCAGTCAAAAAAAAAGACCTCCGCCAAAGGCAGAGGCCTCAAGACAATCTCTGGGATGCGACCTTGTTTCCATCCCATGAGGTGATTCCTCACAACTTCATCGTGTCTAGAGGATGGGAAATGGGGAAGCAAACTATGGACAGCCTGTGGCTTGTCCCTCTGCCTGATCGCTCATCAAAAGGCGTTGTAGCAAAAGACGGTGGAGCGGAAGACGGTGGAGCGGAAGACGGTGGGGCGGTATCCCTACGCCCTGGTCCATGTTCAAACCTTTTCGGACGAACCGTGGGTGATGCCCAAGAAAAAGTCCCAGTGTTCGATGCCGGGACCTCCGCCTCTATGGACGCGTTTTGCACGCGCGTCTCACCCAACCTTCAGTTGTCGTCTTCTTTGGATCTCGGGTCGTTCTCCTTGTATCTGGGCAGGTCAGTGGGCTGGGCCAGCACGTAGACAACTGCTGCCGAGATCACAACGGTGACGATCACAAGAGCGATGATCGCTGTCGAGTAGTCGTTCAAGCTTCCACCTCAGCCTTCTCGTCTGCGTTCTGAGGAAGCTCAGTAGAAGTTTGCTCGGCTGTCTCGGCGTTGTGATGACAGGCGTTGGCAGCACCAACAACAGCGGTCAGGGACATGACCGCGATCAGCACGGCGCCACCGAGGTGGAGGGGGTTGAGGAGTTTCATAAGAGAGAACCTAACCGCCAGCTCAGACCCTCGGAACGATATGGGCAGGGGTGACCTGGCAACCTGCGGGGTTCACGCAGGACCTCCATGGATTACAAGGATTTTTGCCTCACCTGTCTGGTCACATTGGCGGCGATCAACACGGTGCTGAATTGGCTCTCGCAACGACGGCGCTAAACACTCAGATCAGCCTGGAACGTCCCAGCAGAAAACCGGCAACGAAGCCAGTTGCAGCTCCTTGAAATTGCCAGAGCTGCTTCCTGTATTTCCAACCCGCTCGGTCCAGGGCAATTCCAGCCCACAAGGATGCTGCGACAACCAAAAGCAAAAAGAGTCGTGTCATGCCTGTATGGGGCATGCCCACAGTGTGCGGCTGACCATCGCGTGAAAGCCACACATAAAAAGGAGGCGGGCCCCTCAGCCTGCCCCCACTCGACGCAATGAAGGCGAAGCGCCTTCGCTGATCACTCTGCTGAGTTCAACGTCCGCGCCGCGAGGTCGCGCAGATTGCTTCGGCATCGGAAGTAGGCATGAAGGCTGAGTTGAAGCAGTGTGTCGCTACGTCTAAAAGAGTGAAGCGACCCCCCACTCGACGCGTCGCAGGAAGGCAGCAGGAACGCGGGTTCCATCGCCCGCGCCTTCCACAACTGGTGCTCAGACCCTCGGAACGATGTGAGTGACGAAATCGGCGTTGACCCAGTTGATGACGCCGGTGTCGACATCAGCCACCTGAAACAACGTCGGGGTCTTGGGGTTTCTGGCACCACCATCGACCCAGATCACATCGGCCATCCGCCAGGCCCCATCCGTGTCAGCGACGATCACGGTCATGCCCGACTTGACGTGCAGGAAAACCGGATCCGACGTGGGCATCGAAACTCCGCTCGCATGATCAACCACCACCATAACCCAAAAAACAGTACAGCCGTACTAGCATAGGGGTGATCCCAGGGGCCAGAAACAAAATCTGGAGGCTCAAGCAACAGGCTGGGTGCGGCGCCGAGCCGATGCAAGTCGTCGACGCGTTGAAGCTGCGGATTTTGATTCAACACCTTTCCGGCCTCAGAAGAGAGCCTTACGGATCAGTGGGATCGCTTGGTTCGGAGAGGTTTGACGGAACAACCGTGGTCGACGTTTTCACCGGCCAAGGGGCATGACTTCAGATCCACCAAGAGCTTTCCCTTTGGTGGCCAAGTCGTACATCTCTTGGTGAATATTGTCCGTTTCGTTGCTGAACCAATTGGTCAACTCTGGCGGCACAATTTTTTTGGGGCCCAGGTCAATGAAGGAATACTCAAGCGTGATGAAGTCACCACCAATCGTGCGATAACCAAGCTCAAGAAGCATCTGGCCGCTCGCAGATGGGGCTTCTATCTGTACTTGCGTTGCCTTGAGGCTGAGCTCCACCAACTTGCTCGCAACCGTGCCATCACCGGATGCATCCCTGATTCTGATCATTAATGCTGACCCCTTGCTCTGCATCAGCAAGAGCTGAGTTTGCTTCCTCAGAAGCCATTGACATGCAATGGCATTGGCCTGAAGCGAGGTCTTAAAAAACGAGAGATCGTCCTGCAGATCCTGGGTCTTCTTGTGCTGCCTGAGTAAACCGAGTTTCGAGAGCAGCCACTTCATCGCATCATTTTCAAACGAGACCGTGAATAGCCCATTTTTGGGCTGGCACGAAAGATTCTTTTTATCGCTTAACCCGAGTATCTGTTGTTACCAAGAAACTTGAGGAAATGACATTGTCGAAGTGTGCGCGTTGGTACGACCAAACGAAAACGATGAAAGCCATGACAGGGGAGAGTTGCCAGCACGCTCCATGGCTCAAGCAGACTTGATCGCACAGACTCCGCGCGGCTCATCCATCCAAAAAATCGAAGCCGGCAAATTTCTGGTGTGCGACAGCGAGAACGTGTGCTTCTTCACGCGCAGCCTCTACCTCGCCGAGGAGCAGCTGGAGGAAATGGAGCTTGGCTACCGGTTCCCCTATTCAACCAATTTCCGCAAAGCACCCGCATGACATGTGGAGCCATTTGAGTAGCGAATTTCGCTGAATCAACTGGCTCCAATGGCTTATCTGTATCGCGTCCTGGTCTCATGCACCTAGCCCGGGACGCGGACCCATGTCAGCGGCAACTGCTGGGTCCGTTTGTCTAGCGAATCCAGTCGTTCTCCCGAGGCCAATCGAGCTTTTCGGCAGTCCGTATCAGTCGAAACCATCGCTGGGATCTACCGAAATTTTTGGCGGATCAGCACATCTTCAGAAATTTCCAGACAAGCCTGCTGAATGGCCTCATCATTGAGCCTTCAGTTGCCACACACCAGATGTGGTGCTGAGCAGCACGGGGAGAGCGACCCTGGGGCTGGCAGAAGGGTTTCCCCGTTGAGAGCGATCAATGGGGAGATCTCTTTATGTCTGAAAGCTGTAGACATTCAGTGCATCAGGCACAAATCAGTGTGACGTAGCGAACGTGTTTATGCGGATACCGCATCGCTCGGGGAGGACTCGCTTCTCCTCGCGGTTCCGTGGCTCCACATCATTAAGTCGCAGCTTGGTTGAAGGTCAGCCATCGCGGCAGAAGGAGCTGCTCGAAAAGGCCGACCACAGAGCTCGCATCATTCCATTTCATGAGACCTTGACGAGGAAATCATGAAATAAAAATAATTACCTATTTGCGATATTTAAAGCTTTGAGGTGCAGCAAACAAGCAAGTGCTTAAGTCGTCCCGTTATTTCATGGAGGACAGTATGCACAGTCAGAAGAACTCCCCGGCCTGCTTTTTGCGCTGGTCTGTGAGCAAAGTTGCTGACAGGCTCTATGCGGTTGCAGCAACGGTTGACGGAAAGGAATACGACTTTGTCGGCAATTTCAAGAGCGTTCGAGAAGCACAACAAGCAGGCCGCCGCTATGCCGAAGACCTGGTTCACAACTCAATGGCTGGCGGTCGCTTGTCGCTGAAACAACAGCCTCTAGCCGCCTGATCAGCTTCATCGGCTCCTGACTAAACACATGCAGGGTTCCCCTGGAGAGTGCACCTCCAGGGGTTTTTCAGCCTGAATCCATGGAACACTTGGGCACCGCCTGAGATCCGATGGCCAGCTTCGACACATCCACACCGTTCATGTTGCTGGCGCGAATCCACGTCAAACCTGGTTGTGTGGACCAGTACCTGGAGCTGGCTCGCATCACTGACGAAGCCGTTCAGGCATCTGAGCCAGGCATGATTCACCACACCTTTGATCAGGATCCGGACGATCCCCAAGCGTTCGTGTGGTCTGAGGTCTACGCCAACGACGAGGCATTCAGCGCCCATGTCTCCAACCCTCCCGTTCAGGAGTATCTGCAGAAGCATGCAGAGCTTGGCGATGGCTTCAGCATTGAGGTTTACGGCACGGTTGGCGAAGACTGCCGGCAGCTGATGGAGTCGTTTGGACTTCCACTCAAGATCTTTGAAACCAAGCTTGGATACAGCAGGGTCTGAACAAGCTGGCGGAAAGAATCCCTCGAGTTTTTGCAGTCATGCCTATGGATTGCTCTTTAGTTCATCCTCGAGTTCGTCAAGACGCGTTTTGAGTTGCTAGGCGCGACGGGTTGTGGGTTTGTCGTCATGGCCCTTCAGCGCTGATTTGATCACGGCGATCTCCTTCTCAAGCTTCCGTCTCCTGGTAAAGGAAAGCGCTTCCTGAGCAAGACCGATCAGAAAATCGCCCCGCGGGGCATAGCAAGGAGCATCTTCTCTGGACTCGTTATATGCGGCCGCGTCCTCAGGATCAATCATGATCCAGGGCTTTCTCAGCGACATCGGCCGCCACAAGAAACACATAGGAGAGTGCATTCATATGACTGGCCAGATCTTTGATCGATTCAACGATTTCCTTTCTCGATAAACCACTCTCCCGCTGAAGTCGAATGATCTCATGCGTCAGACGGGTTACATGGTCGCGACCGTAGTTGTAAGCAGTCCCAAAACAATCCTCACTCTCCTCATCAGTCCTGCAGGCTGCAGCAAAGTCTGAGGCAATTTTCTGGGAAAAATCTTCAACCTGGCGGCAGGGCATCGCTTTCTGGATTTGCCGGAATGTATGCGAGAAAAGAATGAAGCCCCAATAACTTTTCGAACCAATGCGTTGAACTTCGCATCCTTGCTTATCAAGCAAAGACAAAACTTTATATTTTTTCTTGGAGAAACAAAAAATTGCTCAACATTTTTCACCAAGACATCGATCCATACATCGATCCATGCAAAGGTGCTCTGCCTTGGTTGGACCGTGGTCGCAAGCCAAGGCCACCAGGAGCTGCTCTCATGCCTCGTTTTGACTGAGACAAGCTTCTTTTCCTCAAGCACAACAACAACGCATTCATCAATATTCCGTCGGATTCGCCAGCGTCCTTAAGGCCTGAACAGCGTCCTGCTCGATATGGCCCACCGTTCAAGCAGCGAATTCGCCATCGTGCTGTCGGGGCGAGGCTTCGGCAGCAGATGCTTTGCAGAGCTGTCTTCTGTTTGCCGTCGCCCCACCCCTTGCCCCGTTACCGCGCCACCCACGAATCACCCGAACAGCCCGGCGGAGAAGGCTGGCTGGTGAGCGCAGAGCAGCAGAAGGTGGTGCAGTTCAAACCAGATGCATCCACCGCCCATGCCCAGTGGGTGGTGGTGCGCACCTACAGCTGGATTCCGCCCAGTCCGCCGGTGCCCCAGACCCGGCGACGGATGCTGCGGCACAACGCCATCGAAGCCTGGAACACGATGCTCAAAACAGGCTGGCGACGCTGTCCACCGCCGGTGCGCTGATGAACCTCAGTGACGACTGCTGGACCGCTACTACCTATTTCGCCAACGTTGTTGAAGTTGCGATCAACCGATGACCAACGGATCCGGCACCTGGGCCAACAATCAGCCCCCAGCAGCAGCCGAAAAACTCTGGAGAGGCCTGGCTCTGGTGGGAGCTTTCCACATCGGAGGAATGCTGATCAACGTCATCTTCCAGATGATGGGCAACAACAGCCTGGATGGAATTCCCGCCAAATTCCTCGGCCTCTGAGCCCATCAGCCACAACAAAACGGTTATGAGCCCCTGCAGCAGGCAGGGGTTTTTTATTGGATATCTGGGGCGCGCCAAGCGACTCAGAGCCAGGGCAATCAAAGCGAGACCCAGCCATCTCGGGCTGAGCACAATTACCCATTGTTAAGGGAGATTGCGCAGCATTAAGTTCTCCTCGCATGCACGAGTCGTTCCCGGGGAGTGGGCTCTTCGGGAACCTTTTTTGGGTATGTTCCAATCAGGTGTGTGATGTATCCCGTAGGTGGGCCTGCGGATACATCTCCTCCTAATGAACGGCCGCTTCTCGCTAACAGCCGAGGGGAGAGGAGCAGGCGAGGGAACCTGCTCCCTTTTCCCTCCAGAAGCGTTTGCAGTGGTGCTCGCGCCGGCACGATCATCGGCCATGCGGGAATGATTCTCATTGAGCTGAAGTGCCTATTCCACCTCCTGAGAATTCCCTGAGAAACGCTCCAATCGCACCTGGAACGTCCCTCCACTGATCCACTCTTGGAGTGAAGGCTGTGGTGCCTTCAATGCGTCAAGCAGGAGCGGGCTGAGGGGCCGGCTCTTTTTTTTGGATCAGAAGGCCAGCAAAGGCCAGCAGTCCGCCTCACCAACCACAAGACTGAAACCAGCTGATCCAACGCCGTGCTCCACCAGCTCAAAGCGTTGCTGCTGGCGCTGAGCCTTTGGAGCACCATCCCAGCATCGCCAGCCCCGATCAGCCGCGACGATCCGGAATCCACCGACCCCGGCCGCAAGGGCATCTCCACCACCCGCGGATCCGCTGTGGTGGTCACCGCCAATCCCCTGGCCAGCACGACAGCGCTGGCTGCGTTGAAGAACGGCGGCAGCGCAATCGATGCTCTGGTGACAGCCCAGGCGGTGCTGGCAGTGGTGGAACCCCAGAGCTCCGGCCTGGCAGGTGGCGGTTTTCTGCTGCACTGGGATGCCAAAAAACGCCAGCTTTCAGTGCTGGATGGCCGTGAAGTGGCCCCCGAACGCAGCCGCCCCGACGACCTGCTCGACGGCGCGGGGGATCCCATCCCCTGGCGACAGGCCACCAGCCAAGCCAACGCCATCGGCATTCCCGGCACCGTGGCCCTGCTCTGGGAGGCCCATCAAAACCACGGCCAGATGCCCTGGAGCCAAACTCTGCAACCGGCGATCCGCCTGGCCAGCGCTGGCTTTCTGCCGAGCCCGCGGCTGTTGCGCTCGATTCGCCTGGCCCAGCGTTTCGGCGTGGCCCACAGCCCTGCGTTTCAAGCGCTCTACCTGCCCGGTGGCCAGCCACCAGCAGCGGATCAACCCTTCCGTAACCCAGCCCTGGCACGCACCCTGAAACTGCTGGCCAGGGAAGGGGGCCCGGCCTTTTATCAAGGGCCCCTAGCGCAGCAGATCCTGGACGGGATCAATGCCTTGCAGGCCAGCGAACCGAACTTCCGCGGCTGGAGCTCCGTTGATCTGAGCAGCTATGCCGTGGTGCGGCGCCCCCCCCTCTGCAGCCAGCAGCTGCAGCATCGGATCTGCACGGTGCCACCCCCCAGCAGCGGTGGCTTGGCGCTGCTGCAAACCCTGGCGCTGCTGAACCAGACCGCCAACCTGGCCAGCTCAAGCGCAGGTGAGCCGCAAATCTGGCGGCAGTTGGCCCGCACCCAGGCCTGGGCCGATGCCGACCGCCTCTACTGGGTGCATGACCCCATCGATGGAGCGGTTCCCACCGCAGCCCTGCTGGATCAGACATACATCGCCAGCCGGGCAAGAGCCATGCAGGGCACCAACGGCGCAAGGCCAGCACCGGGGCTACCCCCAGGCATCGAGGACTATCCCTACGGCAGACCGGATCGGGGCATCGAACAAGGCACCAGCCAGATCACGATCGTGGATGCCAGCGGCAACATCGCCTCCTACACCTCCTCGGTGGAGACGATCTTCGGGAGTCGGCACCTGGTAGGAGGCATGGTGATGAACAATCAGCTCACCGATTTCGCCTTCAAGCCCAGCCTTGGCGGCAAACCGGTCGCCAACCGCCGACTGCCTGGACGGCGGCCGATGTCGTCGATGGCGCCGACGCTGGTGTTCCGCAACGGTGATCCAGTGCTGGCCCTCGGCAGCCCCGGCGGCCGCAGCATCCCCCATCTACTCAGCCGGGTGCTGCTGGCATCCTTGGTCTGGAACGAACCGCCGGCAAGGGCGGTGGGCCTTCCCCATCTCTCGTGCCGGGGCACAACGTTGGTGCTGGAAAACGATCCGCCGCTGCCCTGGCCGTTTCCGCTGCAGCAGCTCACAAGCGAGACAAGGCCACGGCGTCAGAGCATCGGCAGCGGCACCGCTCTGATTCAAAAAATCGGCGCTGGCTGGCAGGGGGCCGCTGATCCGCGCCGAGAAGGCATGGCCCTGGCCCTGCCCTGAGCCAGCCAGCCGGCGATCAACCCTTGGAGCGCAGGTGCGTGAAGCTGGGCACGCCATTGCCCCAGGCACGGGTGATGGCAAGGATCAACGCCCCGATCAGGGCCAGGTTCATCGCAAAGCCACTGTCCACCGGGAAGGTGTGGAAGATCAGGGTGGTGGGCACCAGGAACAGCAGCAGCAGCGAGGCCCCCAGCACCGTGTTGCTACCGAACACCAGCAGGATCGATCCAACGATCAGCACCACAATTGCCGCCACCAACAGCACTGAAGCCAGGGGTTCGGGGATGCCCTTTGAGGCGATGAAGCCTGCGGTTTCAGCGAAGTTGGTGAACTTCGCTGGCAGGGCATTCACAAACACCGCCGCCATCAGCACCCTGCCGAGGAAATCGAACAGCTTCGAAGCAGTCATGGGGATCAATAGCCCGCAGGCAGAGGAGTCGTGACCAGCACCCTAGAGAGCAACTGTTCAGCAAGAACAGTCATGCACCAGCAGAGGATGAGCTGATCCAGGGATGGAGATCAACCGTCAAAGGCGGTAAGACGGAGTTCAGCAGGGTCGGGATGGGCCGAGCTCGATGCTGGAGATCAGACCCTTCACCCCCGCCGACCTCGACGTGGTCACGGCCCTGGCCCGTGAGCAGGATTTCGCCCCAGGAATCGGCGATATCGAGATCTACGCCAACACCGATCGCCAGGGGATCTGGCTCGCTTGGCAAGACAACGCACCGGTGGGCTGCATCGCGGCGGTCACCTACAACCCCGACTACGCCTTCATCGGGCTGTTCGTGGTGAAGCCGGAGCATCGGGGCCAGGGGATCGGCCGTCGGCTCTGGCAGCACGCTTTGAAAACCCTGAGCAGCGTGCAGTGCATTGGCCTGGAGGCCGCTGTGCAGATGATGGGCTTCTACGAACGAGCTGGATTTCAGAAGGACTGCATCACCACCCGCCGGCAGATGCTGTTCCGCAGCGAGGCATCACTGGACGCAAGCCCCGGCCAGCGCAGCGACGTTGCCGTCGTGCCCTTGCACGAGGTGTCGCTGGAGGCGATTCAGCGCTACGACGAACGCCATGAGATCAGCCCAAGGCCCCACTTCCTTGAGCTATGGCTCCGCCACAGAGCCGGAGATGTGTTCGCGGCGAGGGATGCCGAGGGCGAATGCCATGGCTACGTGCGCATTCGCCCTTGCCTGCTGCCAATCGGCGAGGGCTGGCGGGTGGGCCCCTGGCTCGCCGAAGACCCCGGCATGGCCTCGCTGTTGCTTAACAACGCCCTGCACCACCACAACGGTGTCGTGCTGATCGACACCCCCGGCCACAACCCGAGCGCCAAAACCATCCTCAGCGCCAGGGGCTTCAAACCGATGACGTCAACGGTGCGGATGTACAAGGGCGTGATCCCCAGGGGGCACGACCGCAACGTTTACGGCCTGGCCTGCCTCGAGCTGGGTTGATCGCTGAACGATCACTCCACCAGGAATTCGCTGCGCAAAGCCCGCGCATCCTGAATCCGCTGGCCCACCGCGAGCTGGCGGAGGCGGGTGTTCAACCAAGCGCGCAGTCGGGTGGACGACACCGACTTGTTGAGCAGACCGTCCGAAGGTTCAGGCGTGCCGAAGGGAATCGTCATCAACCACGCGCGGTGGTTCAGGCTAATCAGATCGCAGCCACGCCAGTCCCACTTTCAGCCGGTTCTGGCCTGAAAGGCAATGCGTGTTCGTGCTGATTGCCAGGGCCTGGCCCAGCCCCAAGACTGTGTGCATCGAGATCGGAGGCGTCCATGCGAGACGACGGTCCAACCGAGCAAACGTCAGAAGCAAGCTGACTTTCAGGCCCCTGCTCCAACAGTTTTCACACCTCTTGTTGGGTGCGCCCTTCGACAGGCCTTGTGCGAAAGGCCAGGCCGATCGGCACTCCATCTGCACCGTGCCAGGTGCCCTAAGGAGCTCCCATCACCCGACCCCTTGGAACATGGCCCCAGGCGCCATAAGCCAGACGCTTCGACCTTCCTTCAGCCACACCTGATGGATTGCGTCATGCACAAACGAGCGAGTTAGGCCGCCTGTTCACCGGAACGGGACGGCCACACCAACCCTGAACACCACCGTTCAGACACAGACCCCCGGCCCCTCCGTCACAGGGACCGGGGGTCTGCTGCTGATTCAGGCCTTGCGCTTTTGATCGGCCTGCCGCAGTTGCTCACGCAGGATGATCGGATCATCACAGTGGGATCTGCGGTAGAGCGCTTTGATCTTACGTGACTCCTCATCGAGCAACTCCAACTCAACCGCGTCTGCCATTCCCACGGTGAAATCTTCGATCTGGCGGTCTTCAAACTGATTCTCAAGAGCCATCAACTCCTTCAACGAATCACTCATATACAAACAACTCGACGCCATCAATTTGAGGTTTTCCCGGATCTTGATGTCGGCCTGCTCGCGAACATCGCGCGCCTTTTCCAGAGTGGCAATCAGATCACCACTGGCCGCTTCTTCAAGCGTTGCGGCAGACACCGTTGAGGTTGTTGCACAACCGAGCACCAGCACCAGCAACAACGCCAGAACGGATTGCAGAACCTTCATCGGACCCCCTGAAGACAGGTCACGTTAAGGGGAGTCATCAGACGACGTCCCCTCAGATGAGGGAGACATCGTTTTGGATCACCACTCCACAACCCCTCAAGTGGGTGATGTGTGGATCTCAGGTTTTGCTGATGCTGATGGAACACGAGGCGAGGAGCACCGAAAACCATGACCAACACAACCGCCAAAGCTCAATTGCTCGATCTGCTGATCGAACCGCTGAAGGGATGCAAAGGGCTTTATGCCCATCGGCAAAACCTGATGCAACGGGTGATGCGCATGCCCGATCTGGAAGTACGCGATCACCTCGTTCGGCTCAAGGCCAGCCATTTCCCAGGCACCTGAACCATGAAGAGCCGAAGAGCCCAATTCTTAAGGAATGCTGAGAGACGCAAAGAAAGCCAAACCCGTATCGGTTGTCGCAGACCGGTCCAAATACGAATCCGTAGGACGACTGCAGTTTCAAACGTGATCCCATGGCCGAAACCCTGCGTCTGCCCTACTCCGTACAAGGCAATGGAACCGTGGAATCGATCGGCAATCACCTGTATCGCGTCTGCGGACCAGCCGGATGCACCGTTGTAATGGGGCTCAGCAACGCCCTCTACCTGAGTCGCAACGTGCCGGAGGTGGAACACAACCACCACTCAGATCGATAACAAAAAAATCGCTCCAGCCATGGAGCGATTCATCAAGCCGAAGCGATCCCCATCACCCGGCTCACAGCACCAGATCTTGATGCGTTGGCTCGATAATACTCATCCAGCCCCAGATCTAGGGGGAGCACGATTACTTATGCAGGGCTCCTTGATCACATATCAACGCTGCATGTGGTGGCCATCGGGGTTATGTTGAGAGACCCCATCACCCGGCCCGCCCACTTCGGCGGGCTTTTTTGTGGCAACACCCCAGATGTAGCGCTGGTGCAAACACTGCAAAGGGGGTCCATAAAAAAGGAAGGGTTCCCTAGTCCCTCCCCTGTTCGACGCAGTTTCCCCCTGTTCTGAGCTGGGGGTTACCAGTTCATTCTGTATCGCAAGGAACTAAACGGCATCGGTGATTGCACCTAGCGAAGTTCGCATCAGCGATCAAGCAGGCCAGCATCGATCTTGGCGTCGGGATTGAGCTTGATCAGCATCCAAAGCAACATCGCCGAGCAATCGCGATCACTCACGCCGTAGTCATATTTCCAGTCAGCCACCATCCCCTTGAGCTCATGCTGAGCCTGGGTGATGAACTCATCGTTCCATTCCTGCACCAAGCGATTCAGTCCTCTTCGAGATCCTCTTCTGTGACGTAGAAGGGCTCATCAGAACCGGGCTGATCGTTCTCCAGCACGAGCACCTTGAGCGAATCATCGCTCTCGAACACAAAGAGGCCATCCTCATCGGGATGCACCCCCTTCATTTCAGGGTGGTGGTTGACGAGGCGCTTGAGGCGGCGCTGCTCCTTCCAAAACTTGGTTCCCTTTTCAACCAGATAAACCGTCAGAGCCAAGTTCACCAGCACGAGGGCGAGGAACACCAAGGCCTGCATAGATCAAAACCGGGTTCTGATGACACTAGCGAGAGAAGCAGGGAGCGCCATAGCAAGCGATACCAAGCAAACAAAGGCACGAAGAGAACGGGACAGGGCGTCGGTGGCGGCTCATAATGAGAATGATTCTCGGATGTCGAGGAGGTTGCGATGGGCAAGGTGTGCCTGATTTCAGGCCCCCCGGGGTGCGGGAAAACAACCTGGGCGCTCCAAAGGCTTCAGCAGCATCAAGGCCCCTGCGCCTACCTGCGGCTGGAGGGAGAGAAGGCAGCGGGGCTTGAACAGGGGGAAGACAGCGGAATCGACCTGACCTGGCTCAAGGGACAGGTGCCCAGGCTTGAGGAACCGGCAACAGCCAACGCAACGGATCTGAAGCAGGACAACGATGGGCTGACCCTGATCGAAGTGCAGCAGTTCCATCCCCCCAGCAAGGAAGGAGTTGAAGGGCTCGGAGACGACGTTCGCTCCAAGCTGGAGGCCTTGCAGCTGCACCCCGACCAACTCCTGCACTTCGGGCGAGACCCTGAATTGCCTGCAAAGGACACCCTGGAGTTCAGCAAGCTCGAGGCCTGGCACACCTCTCTGTCGGGTTGTGTCTGGGATCCCAACAGCCTGAGCAGCTTTTGGTTTGAACTCGTGAACGGTGCCTACGGCGATGTGTACCGCGCCAAAGGCCTGATGAATCTTCCTGACGGGCGGGCATTTTTCTGCAATTGGATGGTGAGCCAGGAGTCATCCCAGTTCCTGCCCCTGGACGCCACGGCACCGCCGCAGGGTCGCCCCAGTCGCACCTCAGAGCTCGTTGTTCAGGGCAAGGCACTCAACCCTGAAGGCATGCAAGCCACCATCAACGACTGTCTGCTCGCGGATGACGTGCTCGCCATGCAGCAACAACAGCTCCAGCAACAACAACCCACCTCGCAAGGCTGATTGACATGAACCACGCCGTCATCTCCTGTTTGCACGCCAACCTTGCCGCCGTGGAGGCGGTGCTCGACGACATCGACTCCCAGGGCATCCAAACCATCACCTGCCTTGGCGATCTTGTGGGCTACGGACCCCAGCCCAATGAGGTGGTGGAACTGGTGCGTCAGCGCGAGATTCCCACCTGCCAGGGGTGCTGGGATGAGGACATCATTGACGGTCTGAATGCTTGTGAATGCAGCTATCCCTCCCAACTGGCGGAACGACGAGGCCATCGCGCCCATCACTGGACAGCCGATCTGCTGACGGAGGAGAACAAGGCCTTTCTGGCTGAACTTCCGATGACACTGCGGCGCGACAAGCTGTTGTTTGTGCATGGCAGTCCGAACAGTCAGCACGAATATCTGTTGCCCGACATGAATGCCTTTGCGGCCCTTGAACGGGTGGAAACAGCAGGGGCGGAAACCTTGTTCTGCGGCCACACCCATCAGCCCTATGTGCGCGAACTACGCCAGGGATCCATTCGAGTGAAGGTGCAACAACGCGATCAAGGCGCACCAACAGAACAGGAGATGGAACTGCCGATGCGGCGGATCGTTAACGCTGGTTCTGTGGGGGAACCGCGTCATGGCAGCACCAAGGCCACCTATGTGATCCATAACGACAACACCGGAGAGGTGACGATTCGGGAGGTCGACTACGACGTCGCCAAAACCTGTCGAGCGATCGTTGATGCGGGCTTACCGGAGGTGTTTGCCTGGAGGCTCAGCCACGGCTTCGAATATGCCGAGCGGGCTGAAGACGCAAGCCACGTGTGTGAGCGCTGATGGAACGCTGGGCCCTGGTGAGTGGTCTCCAAGGAGACCTGGATCTGTACGAACAGATTCAGAAGGAGTTGAAGCAACAGCGGGGTGTTGCCAATCTCTTCGTTCTCGGTGATCTGATCGGATCACAACGCAAGTGCAATGCACTGCTCGAGCGGCTGAGGCAGCCGAAGCGCGCTGATCTTCAGCCCGACTGCATCTATGGCTGGTGGGAAGAACAGCTTCTGGCGGAGTGCGGTTACCGCGGCGAACGCAAGGCTGAAGGGCTCAGAGCCGAGCAGGGCGAGGCGGCGGTCGGAGAACTTCTCGCTGCGGTGGACGCTGACCATCTCAACTGGCTGGCATCGCTGCAGTTCGGCTTCATCGAACTCGACTGCGCTCTGATTCATGGCAGCTCCGCTGACGTCGGCGACCAGCTGACGGAAGACACTTCAGCCTTGGTACTTCTGGATCGGCTGACGCGGCTGGATGTGAACCGACTTTTTACGGCGCGGTGTCGGCGTCAGTTCCGACTGGAGCTTTCCGGTGGATCCATCCAATCCCACGTCAAAGACCATGCCGGTGAACAGCAGAGCGAACAGGCTGTGCCCAAGCGAAGCGTGATCGGCATTGGCGGGGGGAGGCATTACACCCTCTACGACCCCGCCACCGATCACATCGAGTTTCGAATTGCGGGAGAGCCTTCCAACGCATCGGGGAGGGGCTTTGGCTGACTGCCAGGTCTCGAGATGTTCTGTCGCAGCAACTGCTAAGTGAGTTGCTCGCCTGAACACAAGAACGTCGTTTCACAACCTTTGATCCCAAAGATCACCTCTGTTTTTCAAACCCAATGACCACTGAACCCGCCACCGCCAACGTTCCCGTCACCATTCTCAGCGGCTTCCTCGGAGCGGGGAAAACCACGTTGCTGAATCACATCCTGAGCAATCAGCAGGGGGTGAAGACCGCGGTGCTCGTGAATGAGTTCGGTGAAATCGGCATCGACAACGATCTGATCGTCACCACCGGTGAAGACATGGTGGAGCTGAGCAACGGTTGCATTTGCTGCTCGATCAACGACGAGCTGATGGAAGCGGTGGAACGGGTGATTGAACGCCCGGAACCGCTCGATTACATCGTCGTCGAAACCACCGGTCTGGCCGATCCCCTGCCGGTGGCCATGACCTTCCTTGGAAGTGAGCTGCGGGACCAAACCCGCCTCGATTCGATCATCACGTTGATCGATGCAGAAAACTTCGACGACGTCGTTCTGGACACGGAAGTTGGCCGGGCCCAGGTGATTTACGGCGACATTCTGTTGTTGAACAAGTGCGACCTCGTCTCCGAGGAGCGGCTTGAGAGCGTCGAACAGCAACTCAGAGCCGTCAAGAACGATGCGCGGATCCTGCGGTCGGTGAAAGGAGAGGTGCCTCTTGCCCTGTTGCTCAGTGTCGGACTGTTCGAATCCGACAAGGTGAGTTCTCCCGCCGACGACGGTCGCAGCCATGACCACGGACACCATCACCACAGCCATGAGCATGACCACAGCCATGGGCACGATCACAGCCATGGGCATGAGCACAGTCACGACCACAGCCATGGGGACGGTCATGACCACGGACACCATCACCACAGCCACAACCACGACAACCATCAGGACATCGAGGGATTCACCTCCATGTCCTTCCAAAGTGATGGCCCTTTCGCCCTGCGCAAGTTCCAGAACTTCCTCGGCAACCAAATGCCCCAGGAGGTGTTTCGGGCCAAGGGAATCCTCTGGTTCAACGAAAGCGAACGCCGCCATGTATTCCATCTGGCAGGCAAACGCTTTTCCATTGACGACACCGACTGGACCGGTGATCGCAAGAACCAATTGGTGCTGATCGGCCGCGACATCGACCACACCACCCTGCGGGAACAACTACAAGCCTGTGTGGCGCATTGAGTCAAAGGACACCGCACCCTCGCCATAAATCGAGTTGTGGTTGTTCCGTCTTGACGCTGGTTCTCGTAGGTCGCGTGACAACGGAATCGCCTTTGCTCAGCACCCAGAGCGGTCATTTTTTAGTTTTTAAATCGGACTGACGAAGCATGCTCGCCAAAACATCCCCGTTCTTCTGCTGCATCGCCAAATCAACAACGTTGCTCAAGGCCAATCGACGCGCAAGCCTGTCCATACGTTGAAACCAATCACAAGCGACACATGGTCGACCACAACCATCAAAAGCTCACAGCTCGCGAGATGGTGCGAGCCCACACCTACCCGGTGCTTGCGGCTGTTAGCAGTCTTAGCCTGCTCAGCATCACGGTTCTGCTGATTCCACAAGCCGTCAAAACCCATCGCTACAACCGCTGCATCGATGCACAGGTCGCCATGAGGGCCAGCATCAATCCCAAGGGAGGAGAAGATCCCGGCAAGATGAATTACCTCAAGGCCGTTGAACACTGCGAAGGCTTCTAAACCGATGAACGCCATCCAACCGTTATTGGCTCTCAGCTTCGGGGTTTCGGCCCTGTTGGTGAACACAACGCAAGGAATAGCCCACGGCAAGGGGCTCTATGGCACCGAAGCCGAAGCCCGGCAGCGGGCGGCTGAAATCGGTTGCAGCAGCGTTCATGAGAACAACGGACGCTGGATGCCTTGCACGGATGAACGGGAACTCCACCAACAGCTGCGCAAGCAATGAAAGCCTCCAAAACAACCAGCCGGCAGGCGCGGCGCATCCATCGCTGGCTGGTGCCGATCGCCGCAGCACCACTGCTGATCACCGCAGGAACCGGCTCCCTCTACAGCGTGCTGCTGGAGCAGAACATTGATGCCTTCTGGCTGCTCAAGCTGCACACAGGACAGTTCGGCTGGCTCAATCTTCAGCCCGTGTACCCAATCCTGCTGGGGGCTCTCACCATTGTTGTGACCGTGTCTGGGCTGACGATGCTGCTCAGGCCGGCCCGCACAACAGGGGGTTGAATCAACCCGACTGCCTCACTCCGCGCAGGTGCAGCCGCAGGTGCCACTGCCATGGCAGGGCTCGTGGTTGGGATGGCCGGTAGCACAGGCCTCTGAACAGAAACTCTGCCCGTCGCGAACAACAGCTTGGGACGCCTTCACCTCACAGGTGCAACGCGGACAGGCACAGGGCGTAGCGGGAGCCATCACAACCAATCAACTCACTGTTGTCTAGGCCGAAAAAAGATGAAACCAGAGCAAACACACAATTTCCACACACAATTCCTGCAGAAATATTGATAACGATTCTCACCCCAGACAAGACGCCAGGCCAGCAACGTGGAAGCCCGAATCAATCAAAAACCTGGACAATTTAAACGACAAATCGAGAAAACAAATACCGACGAAATCAAATCATTCAACACTGCACGTTGAAACAACAAGATCAAGTCATCTGAGCTAGACAAAGCATCAAGGCCCAAAGGGATCAAACAAACCCCTACTAGCGGGTATCAAAAGATACGCGCACTCGGCTCATAGAAAAAACAAACGACCCAGCAGGTTGTCAAAGTAAGTGAGCCCTAACGGGCATTCCTGTGTGAGGAACCCCCATGAAGCTTTTCCAGCAACTGCTGGTGGCTCCTGCTGCCCTTGGCCTTCTGGCCCCTTTGGCTGTTGTCAACAGCCCAGCCGCCCAAGCCGCCGAGCTGAACATCAACGGCATTTCTGATGACGCCGCTGATGCCGAGCAGGTCACCAGCGTCACCCAATTCTCTGACGTTTACCCCACCGACTGGGCCTATCAGGCTCTGGCCAACCTGGTGGAGACCTACGGCTGCGTCGCCGGTTACCCCAACGGCAGCTTCCGTGGCAACCGTGCCATGACCCGCTACGAAGCGGCTGCCCTGCTGAACGCTTGCCTCGACCGGATCACCGAAGTGACCGACGAGCTGCGTCGCCTGCTCAAGGAATTCGAAACCGAGCTGGCCATCCTCAAGGGTCGCGTTGACGGCCTCGAAGCCCGCGTGGGCGAACTGGAAGCAACCCAGTTCTCCACCACCACCAAGCTGAAAGGTAAGGCTGACTTCTTCACGGGCGCCGTGAAGTATGCCGATCGCGATGCGTGCAACAAGAAGGGAGGCGCCTGCGAAGACGATGGCTTCAATTTCTCCTATCGCACCACCCTGAACCTCAACACATCCTTTACCGGGAAGGATCGTCTGTACACCCGTCTACGGGCGGGCAACATGAACAACGTCTGGACGCAATCAGACTCTTATCTGTCTGATTCCAAGAGTGGTGATAACACCTTGAAGGTGGACAAGCTCTGGTACAGCTTCCCCATCGGCAATGAGTTCAAGGTCACCGTTGGTGCGCTGATCGAGAACTACTACATGATCGAGACGCCCACCCGCTATAAGCCGATCCTGAAGGCGTTCAAACTGGGCGGGTACGATGCCGTTCTTGGTGCAAGCACCGGGCAGGGCTTTGGTGTGCAATGGCGTCAGGATGCTGATCCTGGCGATGCAGCCTTCAACATCGCAGTGAACTACGTCGCCGATGGTGGTGACGGTGCCCTGAGCAATTCAGAAAAAGGCATGTTCGGTGAAAACACCGATGCCTATCTGCTGAGCCAAGTGGGCTATGGCAACCGCAAGTGGTTCATCTCAGCGCTCTATGCGCTGAAGAATGCGCAACAAGACGATGGCGTTACGGAGGCCAAGGCAGCAATGGGGTATTCGACCCCAACTGCCAAAAATCTGGCTCACCCCCTTCATGCCGTCGGTCTGCGTGGTTACTGGTCACCAAGCGACAGCGGATTCATTCCCACCATCAGTGCGGGCTTGGACTTCGGCTGGGCAGATAGTGAGTACTACGGCAATGCCGAGGCCCTAAAAGGCTGGATGGTCGGCTTGAACTGGAAGGATGCTTTTGTCGAAGGCAACAAACTGGGGCTGGGCTTCGGTTCCTACTCCAGCTACGCCACCGAGATTCGTGACCGGCCCAATGGTGGCGATCAGAACTTCGCCATCGAGGCTTACTACGACTTCGCCGTAACCGACAACATCACCATTACACCTGCGGTGTTCTGGGTTGATGATGCCAACGGCAAAGATCAAGTTGATGGTGCCAACAAATTTGGTGGTCTGGTCAAGACCACCTTCAAATTCTGATTGCCAACATCAGCAAACAAGATAGCGCCCTTACGGGCGCTTTTTTTTGCAAAAAAAGAGAGGGGCTAGCGCCCCTCAAACGATCTGAATCACAGATTCACCAGCAGTTCTCACCCTCACCAATGGGAACACAAACATCTTCTTGTTCAGCTTTTTTGAGAAGAGCCTCAGCCTCTTCATTCATCACACTGTCGTCATCGACAGCTTGATCCGTCGACCACTCCTTCAATCCGCCCCCATCCTGGGCCTGCACCACCGGTAAATCAGCTGAAGCCAGCAGCAGGGACGAAGCGGCTAAAAACACAGAGACTGCAGAGGGTTTGGCCATGTTCCAACGCCAAAAAATCATTGTGATCAACGCTAGCGCCCAAGCCGCCAAGAATGAGCCAGATCAACGCATCATTTGAAACACCATCAATCGGAGAGCCGCCGCACAGCATTGGAGTAGGCCTGAAAAACGAGATCAAGCTCATCCGAACGTCCATGCTTGGCCAGCAATCCGCGCGCTCCAGCATCCAGGTTGAACAACAAGGAACGATCCTCAGCGGATTTCACATAGCTTTCGATCCAGCCGACACAGGCGTAGCGCGTCCCCTGCGTCACTGGCGCAACGCAATGCAATAAGGAGCTGGGATACACAACAACCTCACCAGCGCAGCAACGAAATTCCTCACCACCTTGCCCGGCCTGCAATTGCAAAACTCCCCCTTGATAAGAGGAAGTCTCACTTAAAAACACGGTGAAGGATAGATCGCGCCGGCCATAACGGGAAAACGGATTATCCACATGCCATCCATATCCATCGCCTGGCGCACAGCGAGAAATCAAAACACTGTGCACCTTTCGGATCAAAGCGAAACTCTTGATCAAAGGATCTGATTTCAATGCCTTCGACACCGAGTTCGCCACCCGAAGTGCCAAAGGGGATTCAGGATCAAGTTGATGATTCTTTTTAACCGAAGCCGCTTGCTCTCCCGCCGTGAGTCGTCCATCCAGCCAAGGCAGGTCGGCAGCACTCAGTTGCTGATAGATGGAATCAACATCAGCCTGCGAGAGCAGTGGACGCACAAGATGATCCATCCACAATGAGTGCAAAACCTTTGCACCACCCTACGCAGTCGACCAAATGATACGAAAACATCGCACAAACTGGCTCAGTGAGAAGACATCAAACACCTATGATGGTGGGATGAAGAGTAAAGCCATGTTGAAGGTTCTCGCTGGACTCTGCCTCGTTGTCCCACTGGTTGGATGCGCCTCTGTTGGTGCGCAGGAAGTGCGTGTTTATTCCGGTCGCCACTACAACACTGACCGACAGGTTTTTAAACGTTTCAGCGAGAAAACAGGGATCAAAGTTCGCCTGATTGAAGCCACCGGCATCTCACTGGTGGAACGGCTCAAACGAGAGGGAAGCAACTCCAAGGCGGACGTAATTCTGTTGGTGGATGCTGCTCGCATCAATGATGCTGCCAATGCAGGATTGCTGCAGCCAGTTCAGAGCAACACACTGAAAGCGAACATTCCGGCGCGCTATCGGGATCCATCCAACCGCTGGTTTGGCTTAACAAGACGCGTGCGCTCAATCATCGTCAATCCCAAGCTTGTTGATCCCTCCTCGATCAACAGCTACGACGATCTCGGCAAGCCGCAATTAAAAGGAAAGCTTTGCCTGCGCAAGAGAAAGAATGTCTACAACCAATCCCTTGTTGCCGACCAAATTGTCTTGAAGGGTCAAACCGGAGCAACTGCCTGGGTGAGATCAATGGTGGGCAATGTCAAACAGCCCTTCTTCTCCGGAGACACATCCCTCATTCGGGCCGTTGGCCAGGGCAAATGTGGCGTGGGCGTTGTGAATCACTACTACCTGGCACGCATGCAAGCCGGAGACAATGGCAAGGGTGATCAGGAGCTGGCAAAGAATGTGAAATTGATCATGCCCAATCCAGCTCACGTGAACATCAGCGCAGCTGGCATGGCCACCTCAGCCCAAAACAAACGGGAAGCCCTGAAGTTGATTGAATTCCTCTCATCTCCGCAGGGAAGCCAGGCGCTTGCTGGGCCAACCCACGAATACCCGCTGAAAAGTCAGGGCTCCTCAAATGTGCTGAAACAGTACGGACGGTTCACCCCGGACAACGTGCCCATCAGCGCGATCGGTGCCAACCAGAAGAAGGCGATTCAAGTGATGGCGCAGGCTGGCTGGCGCTGAGGCCAGCGAGCCATATCGTCAAAACTGAAGCGGTGAAGTTGCGATCAACTCTGGTGAGAGCTGCATCGTGACGTCACCGGACGCCATGGCCACCAGTTCCGCCTGACGCCATTTCGACATCAGGCGAGTGGTAGTCACCCGTGTTGCACCGATGAGTTCACCGAAGCGGTCGTGGGTGAGGCGAAACGGAAGTTGGTACGCATCGCGGCAACGAAATCCGAGTCGGTTCACCAGCAGCGCCATCAGGGCATGCAGCCGTTGCTCGGCCTGGCCCAGATGACGGATGCGCAGGAGCTGGAGCGTCCATTCATTCACCGCATCAAGACCCAGCTCATCCGTTGAGACAGCATCACGCCGAAATTTCAGGGCGGTGAGGGCCTCGATGCAAACGCCATCACTGCAGAGACGATCGGTGCGCAGGCGATCGCCCGACTGCAGAAACGCCAGGGTCATTCCCTCCGTTTCTTCGCAGGGGCAGTACACGCGGCATACCCCTTCAATCACCTCCAGCACCGTGGCCTGATCACGCCCGGCCGGATCAATCAACACCGTCTGCGAACGGGGCATGCTCAACGGAGCGATCGGATTGTCCGGCAGGAAGCGGTAGGCGGACGCGGTCACGGATTATCGCGATTGAGAATTGCTCGCAACAGTACAGATCTCTTGTCGATATTGCAAGTCATTCTCAATAAAGCTCCCAAATTGAGACCTTTTCTCAACTGCGGCCGAGACCTGCTCGTTGGCGTGCAGCAGCAGGGCGCGGAGCAACTGGGCATCTCCTTGTATTCGAAGCATTGGTGTGGTGACGGGCTGCCACCACTGCAACGGAGGCTTCAACAGGAGGTAGATCCGTTGCAACCGCGCGACGTCGCTATTGATTCACGGCTCAGAACACAAATGTCGTTTTGATCAGGCCGCCCAGTTGCTGGAAGGTTGAACCATCCGGTGTGAGCTCACCCATCGGTCGCGACAGATAGAACAGCGCCGGGGTGATGCTGATGTTGTCGGTCACTTGGAACTGATACCACCACTCCCAGATGAACTGGCCATCAGCAGGGGTGTCGCCACCTCGAAGATCCGTCGCAAAAACAGGCTGTCCCACAGCCACTCCGGCGTTGTTCCCCGCCACCAACACATCTTTCCACTGCAGCCCAGCCCTCCAGGACTGACTGGTGTTCACCTGGCCTTCGCGCTGGGTGTCGGACTGATTGATGCCCCAACCGAGCGACAGCGATGGAAGCCAGCCGCTCTCCAATGGCTGCCAGAAACCACCCAGGGCATAGGCGTGAGTCACGCCCCGATCACTGAAGCGATCCTTAACGAAAGGCGTGGCATACACGATCAGGTCTTGACCGTTTTGAACCTTGGAATACAGGGCAGCAACGCCCCAGTTGTCACCCTCCCAACCCAGCTGCAGGGTGCCGGTGCCTCCCGCCTCGTCGGTGGCGAAACCACCGGAACGGGTGTCGCTTGATGCACCATTGGCCGCGACATAGTTGGCCGACGCGCGGGCTCCGCTTTCCGCAGCCCAGCTGATGCCCACGCCCGCACCTTTGTTTTTGTTGTAAGCCCCCGGCGCTCCATTCACCGTGAGCACATCGAGGATCGGATCACTGGGATAGACGCTCGGCCAGATCGCGAGCATGTCTTCCTGGCCAACAATCGGGCCGGTGGTGATGGTGATCTCATCCCCCAACGGGAAGGAATAGAAGAGCTTGTCGATCGCCACCAGATTGGGGCGATCACCCTCCTGAAACGCAGTTTCCAGGGTGGCCAGACCCAACGGACCACCACTGCCGAAAACGTTGCCGTCTCCATCGAAATTGCCGCCACGCAACACCGTGGTCAATTGATCCTTGCCGGTGAAGGAGGTCGCCAACCCCAGCTGAAGGTCGTGGTTGAACGTTGTGCCGCCATAGTCACCATCGCTTCTGGAACGCAGCCGGGACGCGGACCCCTTGAAGCGGCTGGCTCCGAACACCCAGGTGGCCTGACCCTTGAGTTTGGTGGTGGTGGTGAACTGGGTTGCTTCCAGTTCGCCCACGCGGGCCTCGAGGCCGTCAACGCGACCCTTAAGGATGGCCAGCTCGGTCTCGAATTCCTTGAGCAGACGACGCAGCTCGTCGGTCACTTCAGTGATCCGGTCGAGGCAAGCGTTCAGCAGGGCAGCCGCTTCGTAGCGGGTCATGGCACGGTTGCCACGGAAGCTGCCGTTGGGGTAACCGGCGACGCAGCCGTAGGTCTCCACCAGGTTGGCCAGAGCCTGATAGGCCCAGTCGGTGGGGTAAATGTCAGAGAACTGGGTGACGCTGGTGACCTGATCAAGGCTGTTGCCACTGGCAGTAGCCGCGTAATCAGAAACGCCGTTGATGTTCAGTTCGGCGGCATTAGCGCCACTGGCGATCAGGCCAAGGGCAGCAGGAGCAACCAGCAGTTGCCGAACAAGCGTCATGGGTCAAGAGCGATGTGCCCATTACGCAACATCGGTTTCTAAGCGTCAAGCCATCTGGGCAAGACGCAACAAGAGGTTTCAGTCGATCAGGGCAACCCAGACAAAGGCCATGCCGATGCCCATCCAGATGCCGGCACCAAGCCGTTGCCCCTGGGAGCCCAGGCGCTCAACCAGAGACTTGGACCAATTGCTCACCACCAACAGCAGTGCGCCTTGGCCAATCAGCAGACCCAGGAAATAGGTGAACAGCGGGGTGGGTTCCGCACCAACGATGGTGCTGCCCAGCAGAAAACCATGCTGGGACACCAGCGGCAGCAACCAACGGGTGGAGGCCACGGTGAGAGCCATCAAACCCTCCACCACCAGGCTGAGGGAGACCATGGCCTCCGCCCAGGGAGCCACGGCATCCGGCAGGGGGATGAACTGCGAAAGAACACTGCCGCCCAGGCCAGCAGCCAGCAGAGGAATCACCCAGGCGCGGGGACGTTGCAGGCCGATGAAGGCGATGGCCAACAGAAACAGGAGATGGTCAGGACCCAGCAGCGGGTGCCCGATGCCACTGAGCAATCCCTGCAGGGGGGTGAGAGCAGCGCTGTCGCCCATGCCAAATGGGTGGTGGGCGAACGCTGGACTTGCCAGGAGAAGAACCGCCAGAAGCGAAGGGCCGGCGATCAGCAGCGGCCTGCGCAGGGCCAGTGGCAAAGAATTCAAAAGTCGATCCTCGTCGGTTTGATCTGGCGGGCGTTCTGACTGACGTGGGCGGAGGGCCGACGTTTCACAGCTGCGGGACAGCGGCAGATTCTCACTGCTCTTTCCCCGTTTCCTTCAGCGGCTGTTCCCCGCTGAAACCAGCGCCCCACCCTACCGGCGCTTGGCCGTCGCTCCTGACCAACAATCATTCGGCCTGTGGCGGTGCATCGGCAAGGTCGGTGGTGTGGAAATTCCAGCGATCACCGTCTTCCAGCCAGAGCTCCCAGGCCAGGCGGCGGCCGCTGCGTTGCAGTCGCAGCTGACCGCCAAAACCAGCCGGAGAGGGCTGGTAGAGCTCGGTGATGTCGTCAACAGGGGCTCCATCCCGGGTGAACACCTGCTCCACCTGCTCACCAAGCCGGGCCGTCAGGTCGCTGCGCAGCTCATCAACCGTCACGCCGGCTGGCTCGAGAAATCGAGCACCAGATCGCCGACGTCATCCCGGCTGATCTGAAATCCGAAACCATCAACGGTGCCGGTCCACAGGCCCGCATCGAGATCCGCCTCGATTCCCTCAAGCTGCTCCACCTTGTGATCAAAGAGCAGGCCGAAGCAATGGGCGGCGACCTGCGCGGCCTGAGACGCATCCATTTCATCCAGTTCGTGGGCTTCCACCGGACACCCATCGAGCAGTTCGGCATCGATGACGTTGCCGGACCCGACGTCCTCCACAAGAGCTTGCAAGCCAGCCAGATCGTTCATTGCCGTCGCCGTTGAAGCAACACACGCAACACCATCATCCCTGGGCCAGAGCGGTGGTGAGGGCCGTGTCCACGCTCAAGGTGCGCGATCCCAGATGCACGGGCTGCGCGATCACCGCCTGGGCCAACTCCAGTTCAAACGGAACAAAACCGCCCTCCGGCCCCACCATCACCACAGCCGCCCCCGCTGGGGTGTCGCGCAAGGGAAGGGAGGCCCCCATCTGGGCCATCCAGCAGGGCCGTCCGGCACAGAGATCCTGGAGCTGGTCTTCAACAAAGGGTCGAAAGCGCCGGTGCTGATGCACCCGGGGCGCCACCGTGTCGCTGGCGCGCTCCATCCCGGCCAGCAGCGCATCGTGCACCTTGTCGGGTGCGAGCAAAGGCGACTGCCAATAGCTCTTTTCAACCCGGGCGCAGTTGATCAGGTGAAGGTTGGCCACGCCGTATTCGGCCACGGTGCGGAACAGACGGCGCAGCACCTTGGGCCTCGGCAAGGCCAGAACAATGTCAAACCGATGGCGAGGCGGCGGTGGCTGGTTGAGGTCCACCTCCAGCACCACGGCATCTGCATCCAGGGCACAGATGCGGCCCTGGCCCAGATCGCCATTCAGCTCACCAACTCGGATGCTGTCGCCCACCGCAGCCCGAAGCACCGAACGGATGTGATTCGCCCGACGATCCACAAGACGAACCCTCCGTTCATCCAGCCAATCGGAACGGTTGAGAACAACGATGTTCATGGCTGGATCTCAGGGATCAACAGCACGCCGTCACCAACAGATCCGTCAGTTCAGCACAACCATCCCCACGGCCAACAATCCTCAGCAGTGTTCGAACACCCCGGGGATCAACTCCTGCTCGCGGCGCGCCTGAAACTCAGCGTCGGCAGCACGCAGCGCCGCAGGATCGTCCTGGAACCAGCAGCCATAAAGGAGATTCAGGATCCGATCAACATCGAGATCACGATCAGCCACGTCCTGCCAGAGGCGTTGGCTTAATTCGGCATCAGCCAGCTGAAATTGAGCCTGGGCCAGGCGTCGGGCTGCGTCGAAATGGGCCTGTTGCATCTGCCGCGACGGGGAGTCGTACTGAAGCAACCGTCCCTGGATCGTTTGAAGCAAACCCATGCCATCAGCTTGGCTGCATTCAGATTGAATCCGCAGATGCCGATCGACAATGGGTCGTCATGCTGGTTTTCAAACAGCAGCCCCAAAGCCAATCAGGAAAGATCGATCAAAGACTCGATCAACTCAGGCGATCAACACTGATCAAATCCCACCAGGATCCTGTCTTGCAAGGCAGCATGATTGAGGCCAGGACGGTGCAATTGCAGGGCCGGAAGAAGATCGAGCACAAGATTGTTGGCCCGGCGGGATTCAACGCAAACGCCAACGCGATCCCCGACGGAACGGGCCAAACGGATCTGATCCATCACCAGCTGCAACTGGAACATCTGCTGGTCAAGGCTTCTGGCCTGGACAGCCCCGTTGAGGCAGCAGCCCAGCAGCACGCTCAACCACCAACCCTGTGATCGCATCGGCATCACACCACCAGAAGGCATCCCCTCCTCAACGTCCCATGCCGCCTCCCCCTGGGGTGAGCATGCGAATGGCCTCGCCCGCCTGGAGCTCCAGCTGCACAGCACCGGGCAGGGGATGGGCCACCCCCTCACGGTCCAGCCGCAGGTTCTCGCCACAGGCACCACTGGCCCCACCATTAAGACCGAACGGGGCCACCTGCCGCGAGCCACTGATCAGCGACACACTCATCGGCTCGAGGAAGCGGATCGTGCGCTCCAAGCCGTCGCCCCCGGGCCACAAGCCCTGGCCGCCACTGCCGGAGCGCACCGCGAAGGATTCCAAGCGCACCGGATAACGGCTCTCCAGCACCTCGGGGTCCGTCAGCCGCGAGTTGGTCATGTGCGACTGCAGCCCCACCGATCCGGCAAAACCCGCACCCGCGCCGCCACCACCGGCCACCGTTTCGTAGTACTGGCAGCGGCCATTGCCGAAGCTGAGGTTGTTCATCGTTCCCTGGCCGGCCGCCTGGGTGCCGAAAGCCGCGAACAGCAGATTGCAGAGGGCCTGAGACACCTCCACGTTGCCGGCCACCACAGCGGCGGGGGGCCGCGGATTCAACAGACAGCCCTCCGGCACCACCAGATCGAGTGGCGCGAAACAGCCCTCGTTCAAGGGGATGTCGCTGTCGAGGAGACAACGGATCACGTACAGCACAGCCGCCCGCGTCACCGCCAGGGGGGCGTTGAAATTGCCCAGCCGTTGGGGCGATGTTCCGCTGAAATCCAAACACAACCGTTGGCGTTTGAGATCCAGGCTCACCTGCACCACCAGGCAGGAGCCGTCATCCAGGGCCAGCTGATGCCGGGCGTCCGTTAAGCGCAACAGCAGCCGCTGAACACTGCGGGCTGCGTCCTGCTGCAGCAGGGTCATCTGCCGTTGCACCAGGGTCTGCCCCTCCCGCTCCACGAGGGATTGCAGCGCCACAATCCCCGCCTGATTGGCCGCCACCTGAGCCTGCAGATCGGCCAACAGTTCCGGAGGGTTGCGGGGCGGCGTGGCCATGCCGCCCCACACCGCTTTCAGATCTGCGGCGAGAACCCGGCCCTGGCGCACGAACAGCTGGTTGCGCAGCAGCAGGCCCTCATCGGCAATGGTGCGACTGAAGGACGGCATTGATCCGGGAGCGATGCCACCCACATCGGCGTGATGGCCACGGCTGGCCACAAAGAAGCTGGGCTGATCCCCATCGCAGAACACCGGCGAGATGGCGGTGATGTCGGGCAGGTGGGTGCCGCCATGGAAAGGGTCGTTGCTGAGCAGCGTGTCGCCGGGCTGCAGCGGTGCGACATCACCACTCGCCACCTGGGCCAGCAGGTCGCGAACGCTGTCGCCCATTGATCCGAGGTGCACCGGAATGTGGGGGGCATTGGCCACCAGGCCCCCCGTGGCATCAAACAACGCACAGGAGAAATCCAGGCGCTCGCGGATGTTCACGGAGCGACTGCTCTGCCGCAGCTGTTCCCCCATCTGTTCAGCGATCGCCATGAAGCGGTGGCGAAACAGTTCCGCCTGCAACGGGTCGTGGTCACCGGCCTGGGCCAGCTCCGGTGATCCGTCTGCGGGATGCGAGCGCTCCAGCAACAGCGTGCCCCCCTCCGCCACCCGGGCCTGCCAGCCCGGCTCCAGCACCGTGCAGCCCGTGGCTTCGACGATCAGGGCCGGGCCTGCAATCCGCTGATTCAGCCGCAGGGCAGTGCGGTTTAGCAACGGCACCTGCGTCCAGCCGCTCGACTCCAGGTGCATCGACACCTGCGGCGATGGCTGCACCTCTGGCGTTGGTTCGGCCTTCTCAGCTGCGGCTGTTGCTGTAGCTGCGGCTGTGGCTGTGGCTGTGGCATCGAACTGTTGGGGTGCTGTGACCTCAACATTGAGCTGTTCGACGATCAGGGCCTGATCGGCATCAATGCAGTAGCCGTAGCGTTGCTGATGGCTCGACTGGAAGGCCGAGATCACGGCATCAACGCCTTGCTCAGCGGACCAGGGGAGCACCAGGGTCTGCTCGGCAGAGGGATAACGCAGGGCCAGGCTGACCCAGACCTGCGGCTCCTCCGCCTCGGCATCAGCACCATCCCCCTGGCGGTGCAACATCTCCTTTGCTTCAGCCATCAGCCGCTCCACCTGATCCGGCAGGCCCGCCAACAGCTCGGGCGAGAGGGCAGCACCGAGATGCATCTGCCGCCGGCAGCGCTGACGGGCCTGACCCATGCCAAAGGCGGAGAGAACGCCGGCCATGGGATGCAACAGCACCGTGTTCAGCCCCAGTTCATCCGCCAGGCGACAGGCGTGCTGACCACCAGCTCCCCCGTAGGCCACCAACACCCCGCCGCGAATGTCCTCACCGCGATGCAGTGACACCCGGCGAATCGCAGCAGCCATGGTTTCCACCGCCAGTTGCAACGCCCCGGATGCCACCCGCTCCGGGGTCTGCCCCAGCGCTGCCGCGAGCTCGGCGAAGCGATGCCGCACCACCTCCACATCCGGTGGCAGATCCCCGGACGGTCCGAACACCGCCGGGAAGCGGTCCACCTGCAGACGCCCCAGCAACAGGTTGGCGTCGGTGATGGTGAGCGGTCCGCCGGCGCGATAACAGGCCGGGCCCGGTTGTGCTCCGGCGGAGCGAGGTCCCACCCGCAACCGCTCCCCCTGGAGCTCCAGCACTGATCCGCCACCGGCCGCCACGGTTTCAATCGGCAGCCGTGGGGCCAGCAACTGCAGGCCGGCGATCTCGGTCTGCTCCTTCACTTGCCGCAGGGCCTGCACATCGGCGCAAGCCACACAGAACACATCCGTCGACGTGCCCCCCATGTCGAAGCCGAGCACCGGCACCCCGTCAAAGCCGGCCATCCGCGCCGCGGCGATCGCCCCAACCATCCCCGCCGCCGGCCCCGAAAGGATGGTGTCTTTGGCCTGCAGCCTGTCTGGAGCCTGCAACGCTCCGCTGGAGGTCATCACCCGCAGGGGCGTGGCGGCACCCAACGCCCCCTGCACCTGTTGCAGGTAGCCATCCAGCACCGGATGCACGGCCCCCTCCACCAGGGCCGTCTGCCCCCGCGGCACCAGGCGGGGCATCACACTCACCTGGTGGGAGCAGACCACGGTGCGAAAGCCAAGTTCCCGCAGCAATGCAGCACAGCGCTGCTCATGGGCTGGGTTGCGCTGGGCATGCAACAACGCCACCACGGCGACGTCCAGGCCGGAACGGCGCAGCTCCTCAAGCCGCCGCCGCAGCGGATGATCCAGCACCAGCGGCTCCACCTCCTCACCCCGGGGATCGAGCCGACCGGTCAGCTCCAGCACCGTTTGCGCCAGGAAGGGTCGCCGGGGCTGCTCAAGTGCGAACAGATCATCGCGGTGTTGATCGCCGATCCACAGCTGATCCCTCAGCCCGGCATTGGTGAGCAACAACAAAGGAGCGCCAGCCCCCTCCAGCAGCGCATTGGTGGCCACGGTGGTGCCGAGACGCACGTCGTCGACGTCCCCCAACTCCACGGGTGGAGAAGCCGACGCCAACATCGCTTCCATGGCCGACACCGCAGGGTCTCCAGCACCGGCCTGCTCCGAGAGCACCTTGCGCACGTGCAGCTGGCCTTCTGGATCGCGACCGATCAGATCGGTGAAGGTGCCACCGCGATCAATCCAGAAGCACCACCCCATCTCAGGCCCTGGCCAACGTCGTCCCAGCCTGCCGCCTAGGCCAATCAACAAACCATGTCGACGCCCCCCGATGGGCGAGCTGAACTGAGAACGTTGAGAAGCAACCGCCGCCCGAACGCTTGGACAAGCTCGCCACGGCCTGGGCGATCTTTCAGGGGTTACTGCTGGAAGCCGTTCCGTTTCTGCTGCTCGGCGTTGCCATCGCAGGCCTGGCCCGATGGGCCGTGCCACCGGGTGCCTGGATCGAGCGGCTCCCCAAGAACCCAGTGCTGGCACCGATCATCGGGGCCCTGATGGGTTTTGCCCTTCCGGCCTGCGAATGCGGCAACGTCCCCGTCGCCCGCCGTCTGCTGGCCAGCGGGGCACCGATGGGCACGGCCTTCGGCTTTCTGTTTGCAGCTCCGGTGCTGAATCCCATCGTGCTGGCCAGCACCTGGGCCGCGTTTCCCAATCAGCCCTGGCTGCTGGTAGCCCGGCCATTGGGGGCCTTTCTGCTGGCGATCCTGCTGAGCTTGTTACTGGTGCAACTGCCCGAGACGCAGCTGCTGGCCACTGCGCTTCTGGAGGAACGCCGCATGAGCCAGCCCCTCAGCAACCTTGGGCTGCTGCAGCGCAGCAGTGGTGTGATTGGCGGATCACCCAGCCCACCCCGATCCATGAACGGCAGGCGCCTCAAGGCCTGGCAGGTGCTGGACCAGAGCTGCCGCGAATTTCTCGATCTGCTCGCTCTGCTGGTGCTGGGATGCGTGATTGCGGCCATGGTGCAGACCTGGCTGCCGCGCAGTTGGCTGTTGGCCGTGGGGGGCGCGCCGACGGCATCAATCCTGGCCTTGATGCTGCTGGCGGTGGTGGTGTCGGTCTGCTCCAGCGTGGATGCCTTTCTTGCCCTGGGCTTTGCCGCTCAGATCACCCCCGGAGCCCTGCTGGCCTTCCTGTTGCTGGGGCCCGTTGTGGACCTCAAACTCGCGGGCCTGTTCACCGTGCTGATGCGGCCAAGGGCAATCCTGATCACGGCGATCGGTGCCAGTCTTGGCGTGCTGCTGATCGGTCAGTGGATCAACCTATGGCTGCTGTGAGGGGCCGGTTGTGCTGAAGCGCGGAACCCTGCTGCTGCTCTGGGGCCTGACGCTGTTGTGGAGCTTCCACAGCGGACGCCTCGATCTGCTGCTTCGCGGGGTCTTCCATGGCCTGGTGGGGGTCACCGGCCTGGTCTTGCTGATGCTGGGCGTGGCCCTTCTGCTGAAAAGAGAGAAGCAAGCCGAACGCTGGCGCTTGCCCTGGCTGCTCAGTGGCGTGATGGCTGCGCTGGTGCTGGTCCTTCCGCCGAGTCCCTCCTTCAGCGATCTGGCCAGCAACCGCCCCCAGGGCCTGCCCGATCCACCGGAGTTGGCCTTTGTTCTGCCCCCCGAACAACGCAGCCTCACTGAATGGGTGCGCTTGCTGCGCAGCCAGCCCGATCCCGACCTTGTGGCCGGCAATCCTGTGCGCATCAGCGGTTTTGTCTGGAGGCAACCCCAGGGCCCACCGCTGATCGCCCGGCTCACGGTGCGCTGTTGCCTGGCTGATGCCACACCCGCTGGCCTGGCCGTGGAATGGCCGGAGTCGTTCATCCCCCAAACAAACCAGTGGTTGGCCATCGAGGGAACGATGAGCGTGCAGACGCGGAAGGAACGGCGCATCCCCGTCGTGATTCCCCAAAACATCACGCCGATCGCCAGGCCCGAGCGGCCCCTGGAACCATGACGCGGCGGCCCTTGCTGCTGATGCTGATGGCCTGCGCCGCAGTTCTGGCGCAGCAACAGCTGCTGTTGCGACAGCCTCCGCGGCTGCTGCGCCTGGTGCCCCAGCAGGTGCAAAGCGGCAGCGCGGCCCTGGATCTGCAGTTCAGTCGCCCGATGGCTCGGCCGAGGGTCAGCGAGGCCACTCGAATCACTCCAGCCGTACCCCATCAGTGGCTGGGGGAGACGACAGCACTGCGGATGGTGATTGATGCGGATGTCGTGCTCACGGCTCCGCTCGAGCTATCGGTCGCAGGGGACGACCAGCGCGGGCTGCAGCTGGGGCAGCAGCAATGGTGGTGGGACCCGAGACCCTGGCTGATCGCAACACGGCCCGTGCCGGGAGGTGAGCAGGTTCAACTGCAGACGCGATCAGGAGCATGGATACCGATCAGTCGGGTCTGGCCCGCCATCCCCAGCGTCGTCCCCCTTGGCAATGGCCGGGGCATTGCCCTGGTGGGACGCGATCAGAACGGCACCGAACAGGTGTGGTGGGACCAACTGACGCCCCGCAGCACCGGCAACCATCTGGCGGCCTTGGGGCCACCAACGCTGAGCCGCACGGAACCCCTGTTGAAAGGGGAGGTGCTCTTCGCCCATCTCAGCAGCAATCTCAATGGGGATCTGCTGGTGCAGAGCGGTGGGTTCCAGCCGGGCAGTGACCAAGCCCTGTTGCTGAAGGCCGATGGCAAACGCAAGGCTCTGGCACTGAAACCCTCCGGGCCGATGCAGTTGCTTCCGGCGGGAGGGGGGGTGGTGATGCCCACCAGCAACGGCCTGAGCCTTCGGCCCCTCCAAGCAACCGAGCAAAAGCCGCAGATGCTGCCGGGCAGCCGGGAACTGGGGGCCTTCTGCGGGGCTTCAGGACGAGCCGTGCTGATCCGGCACTGGCCGGATTACAGGCGCTCGATCGAGCTGGTGGTTCCTGGACAGGCACCGAAGCAACTGCACCTCGGTGATCAGGCGGTGCTGGGGGTGGCCTGCGACAACCGCGGCAAACGGATCTGGGCTGTGCTGGGGCGATGGGAACAGCAACGGGGCAATCACGAACTGGTGCTGATCAGCGACGCGGGAGAGGTGACACAACGCAGGGCCCTGGAGCCGTGGACGCTCAACGCGGGCAGCCCCATCCAGTGGAACCCGGTGACGAATCAAGTGCTGATGACGCTGACACGAGCGAACCAGACCCATGCCCGTGCCGGCCTGATCGATGGCGACAGCTTGAAGCTCATTAAGGTGATCAACACACCCATCAGCGAAGCCCAGTGGCTCAATGCAGGCTGAGCAACAAAAACTGAGGAATAAAAAAGGAGGGCAAAGCTGCCCTCCTGATCAAACAAATCTCAAGCGATTGTTGAAACCTAGAAGGTGAATGTCACCCCAGTGCCGACATGGTGCTGCCAACCTTCACCCCAGCCAGGCGCATCTTCCCAGCTGTAGGTCTGCTGCCAGTGCAGGAACAACGTGGCATCACCGATGGGAACCGAAAGTTCGATTTCACCAGCCAAATCTGTGCGCGGATCCAATCCTGCGTAGCTGCCAGGAACATAAAAGCGAGGGCCAGCTTCGATCATCAACGAGATCTCATCACCACCAAATGTGAAGCCCAGGCCCACACGAGGATCGGTGTAGTTGCCCACATACATCCCGTCGGATTCCCAACCCTGACGGTGATCAACTGACAGATAAACACCATTCACAAGATCTTCGATACCATCGCCAAGGGCGAAATTCACATCTCCATCACCCAAAGCCCAGATCGCCTTGGCGCCAAGCTCATTCTTCAAGCCCTGAATGTCCTCACCCTGGTCTTTGGTGACGTAATAGGGGTTCCAGGACAGCTCAAAACTTAAGCGGTCATTCGGTGCATAACGGGCCTGAAGGAAGCCTTTGATATCGGTGCGCTTGTAATCGGTGTCGTGACTGTGGTCATGACCGTGATCATGTCCTTCGTGCTCATCATGATCGTCTTCGTGATCATGATCGTCTTCGTGATCATGATCGCCATGATCTTCTTCATGGTCATGATCGTCTTCATGATCATGATCGTCATGTTCTTCTTCATGGTCATCGTCATGTTCTTCTTCATGGTCATCGCCGTGATCATCAACGTGAACCTTGCCATAAAAGTGTTCTGCTTCTCCCCAAACCAAAGCAGGCCCAATTGCAACTTCGATCGCAAAAGAACCCCCATTTGCGAGGCCCCACTCAAAGACGCCACCAAACATGCCATCGATGGCGTAGTGCTTGGGATCCCCCTCAAGGTTGGTGTCAAATCCACCATGGCCTTCGATGGTGATGATGGGCGTGAAGTCGAATTCACCGGCTTCAAGGGCTTCACCCGATCCACCATGGGAGCCATGGGCTTCGGCAGGCGAAACGGGAGCGAATGGGCTCAACAGAAGAGCCAGCAGGGCAAGGCGTAAACGGAACATGAGACGAGAAGGAAGAAAAAAGAAGACGGAAGAGAAGAGGAAGAGGGCGTTACGTCACCGGATCGATGACCACTGCGCGTTCAATGCATTGGCTCCAGCGGTGTCGCAGGAACCGCCCTGGCCCTTGACGATCGTGCAGACGTTGAGGGTTGCCGTCGAAACAGCATTGCGACCGGCCGCAATGCCTTCTCCATAAAGAGGTGTGGACGCGATCGGCAATCCCGTGGCCTTGCTGATGCGCCTCAGGGTTTTGTTCGGAGAAGCCGAAGGGGAAAAGATGGTTTTGGCACCGGATGCTTTCACCTCTTGGGTGATTGTTTTGAGGCTGGAGGGCCGCAAAACGCCACCGGTGGTGTGACTGTCCAACATCGCAATCTCGACAAGTCCGAAGCGATCCGCGAGATGGCTGTAGGTCCTGTGATCGGTCACCAGGACCCGCTGGGCCGGGGGCAAAGAACTGAACTGCTTGGCTTCCCAGCTCTGCAAAGCCTGTAAAACAGCAACGGCACGAGCCGTGCGTTGCTGCAATGCCGCACGATCACTGGCTGGAAGAACGGGGGCCAGAGAACTTGAGATCACCCGCACCATTGCTGCGGAATTGGCCGGATCGTGCCAGACGTGGGGGTCGCTGCCGCCATAGGACGGCAGAGCGACTTCACCGACGGCCACCACCGTTCCTGGTGACTTGAGCTTTTTGGCGGACGGGGTCAGCCCAAAACCGATGTGCAGAACCAGATCACTCTTGGCGATCTGGCTGCGATCACTGGGCTTCAAGCGATAGGAATGGGGATCACCACCAGGAGGGATCAGGCACGTGACCGACGCGGCACCGGCAGCCAGGGTCTTGGTGAGATCACAGAGCGTGCCGTCGACGGCCACCACCACAGGTTGAGCCGCATGGGCCGGAACTACGGCAGCTCCAATGGCTAAAGCAAGGCTGACCCCCGCCGATCGAGCCAAAACAGGACGCATGGACGTCTTGATGAGAATGATTATCATTTTGCTGAGCACTTGATCCCTCGCCAACATGGGGTGTGCAAAACATCAAGAGGCCCAAGTCCGGCCACCGAAGAGTTGATGAGCCATTCGTCGTGCGTGCTGAGCACAACCGAGCTGTGCTTCAGCTACGGGGGTCGCAACACCGTCGACCGCGTCAACCTGCAACTCCAAGCGGGAACACTGACGGCGCTGGTGGGGCCCAACGGAGCCGGCAAGTCAACGCTGTTGCACCTGCTGAAGGGGCGACTGAAACCCAGCCAGGGAACGGTCAACTCCAGCAAGCCCATCGGCCTGATGCCCCAGCGGGCCGCCATTGATTGGTCGTTTCCGATCACCGCCCGCGACATGGTTCAGCTGGGGGCGCCCAGAAAGGGCAAAACCACAGCAGCGGACCACTGCGATCAGCTGCTGGAGCGGGTCGGCATGGGAGCCATGGGATCCCAACGCCTCAACCAGCTCTCCGGCGGCCAGCAACAACGCGTCCTGCTGGCCAGAGCGTTGATGCAGCAGACCGAGATCCTGCTGCTGGACGAACCCTGCAGCGCCATCGATCCACCAACGCGTGAGCACCTGCTCAAGGTGATGCGGGATCAGGCGGAAGCCGGCCAGACGCTGCTGATGAGCAGCCACGATTGGGGCAGTGCCCTCGACAGCTACGACCAGGTGGTGGTCATGGACGGCCAGATCCTGGCCAACGGATCACCCCACACGGTCCGAGAAAAACTGAGCGATCTGACTTGCATGATGGGGAGTTCCTGCTGTGGCTGAGCCCGACATCTGGTGGCTTCTGCCACTCACGATCTCGCTGCTTATCGGAGCCATCTGCCCGGCCACGGGAGCGTTGCTAATCACCCAACGCCGGGTGTTGCTGGCCAACCTGATGGCCCATTCCGTTCTGCCCGGCTTGGTGATCGCCCTGGCCATCGGCATCGAGCCAAGCATCGGCGGTCTGATCAGTGGACTGCTGGGCGCCCTGGTGGCTGAACGCCTGAACCGGCGCTTCAAGGGCAGGGACGAGGGCGCCATGAACACCGTCCTAGCGGGCTTCACGGCCCTGGGCGTGCTGTTGGTTCCACTGCTGGATGCCCGGGTGGACCTGGAAACGATTCTGTTCGGCGACCTGCTTGCCGCCAACACAACAGATTTGCTGCGAACAGCGCTTTCAACCTGCGCCCTAATCGCGATGGTGGCGTGGGGCTACCGCGACCTGGTGTTCGTTGGCATCGACCCTGAGGGAGCAGCCATCGCCAAACGACCGGTGCTCCTGATCCGGCTGATCTGCAGCCTGATCACCGCCCTGGTGGTGATCAGCGCCATCACTGCCGTGGGGGTGATTCTGGTGATTGGCCTGCTGTGCGCTCCAGTGCTGATGCACGTGGAGCGCAGCCGAAGCCTGAAGGAACTCATGCTGCGCGGCGCGAGCACGGGGCTGCTTCTGTGTGGTGGCGGAATGATGCTGGCGATTGCTGTTGACCTGCCCCCGGGCCCACTGATCGGAACACTGTGCTTGGCACTTCTGTTCACCTACAGGGGCAACACTGCAGAGCAACGGTGATAAAAGAAGCCTTCTTTACGGCTTTTGCTTCAGGAACATCCGATCAAGGCGGCGCCGCATTCTCCGCATCAATGTGCGTTCCTGCTCCAGGCGGAAGGTGCGCCGAAAGGCCAGGAACAACACAGTCAGCGTTGAGGCCATCCCCAGGCTGAATAGGGCGATCAAGCTTGCATCGCTCATGACTCCATCCAACCCGCTACTGAACAACGGCGAACCAGCCACCCGCCAGGGCTGCAATCAATCCGCAAACGAGAGCTTGAAGCACAAATTGGCCTGAATCTTTCTTCTCCCAACGATCGATGGCCTTCGATGCCGTCACAAACGGTTCTTTGTTCCTGATCAATTTATCGATGTACCGCTCGATGAACTGATCATCGAGGTCAAGACGCCGCAGCTTGGAACGAATCTGGTTGAGCTCAAACTGATTCATGGCTCAAAACCCCTAAACTTTCCCGCCTATTCATCATTGAAGAGCTTATTCCTCGAAACTCTTTTTGAATGATTCGGTATTTTAGCGAGACCATCGCCTCAACGTGACCCTTTCGCACAAGAGAGATAAATGCGTCTGTCTGAATTGATCCAAAGCCGATCAATGAACAGCAGGGTGAACAAAAAAATCTAAAAGCCTTTGGCACGTCTTCGCCCCTTCGGTTGCATCACCTCAATTGTTATTGGCCGTGTCTTGCTGGAATACCAAACGCGTTGCGCTGCGTCGTAGCTCTCAACATCCTTGAACGACCCATCGCGCAACCAGACGCGGTAATGGTGACGGTCATAGGGGTCGGAACTGGTTTCGGTGAACTGTTTCATGCAACTCAATAACGATCGTGTCGAGCCAGATCTGTTGGTCAATCAGATCCAAGCCTGGTGAATGCTGCGCGGCGAGGATCTCGATGCCGCTCCGCCACATGCTTGCCCCATAAGCCTTCCCAGTAATAGATATTATTGATACTCGACACCACAACTGGTTAGACAATAGTGAAGTCGTCAGCACCTAATTCAGGAGCACCTTGAAGTTTGGCAAATAGACCACCATCTCCCCATCCCTTTTGCTTGCCATTCTCATTGGAGTAAAGAAGTCCTTTCTTCTCGTCATACACAAAATCCACATCTTTCCTTGATGCCTTCTTGACTTTCTTTTTCTTAGAAACCGTCTCAATCGTAATTACCTTGCCAAGACTAAAGACATCTTTATCTAGAAGGATTGAATCTCCTTCATTAGAGTCAAAGTCTTTTATTTTGTCTACATGCTTGTTTCCAAAACCACTAGCCCTATCGAAAGCAAAACGATCAGCGCCTCCCCCCCCTACAAGAACATCTTTACCCGTGCCACCATGCAATTCATCATCACCAGCCAAGCCAGAGAGGAAGTCGTTGCCTTCTTCCCCATTAATAAGATCCGAAAATTGGCTGCCCACCAACTTATCTTTATTACTTGTGCCCTTAACAGGCTCAGTCACAACAACCTTAATGTTCTGCACCGTCGTGCCACCTAGGTCATCCGTGATCGTCACTAAAAACGCGTCCTTTCCTGAATAGTCTTCATTGGATGTGTATGACCAGCGACCGCTGGTGGGATCGATAGTGGCGGTGCCATTGAGGGCGGCGAACTTGTCTTCGATTGAGTAAATGGATTCACCCGTTAATCCATCCTTGTCTGTTGCCTTGAGAAACCCCGAAATCTGAAAGCCTGTGGGTGAGTCACCACGTTTTACGCCCTTGACCTTGGCCCGTGTTGAGTAGGTGTTGGCCTCGAGGGAGTAAATCTGCTTCGCAGAAGTAACATCTAAGGGTGAGAAGGCTTTAAGAGTGAGCTTCGTGGGGCCCTCGAGAGATTGCAGCAGGGTTAATTCAAGATTTCCATCGTCGTTGCGCTCTGCATGAATAGACTTTTGATCGTCGCCACGTATTTCAAAAAACATCAGCTGACTATTTCTCTCAATCTGCCTTGCATTTGCAATTAAAAAGAAATAGGGGTAATTGATTTCGTCTCTCCAAACGGGTAATTCATTGAATGCAGGGTTGATATCTGTTCTTGGAATGATTTCACCTTGGCTGATGAAATCAGCAACTTCCATGCCTGATCCCAAAACTTCGCCGAAGACAGTGAAGCCTCCGTTTTGTTCGTCTAGATTGTCGCTGTTGTCGTTGAGGTTGATGAACCACTGGTTCGTGGCGCTGTTCGGGTCGCCACCAATCTTGGCCATGGCAACTGTGCCGCGAACATTGCTGTTGCCTGGTTCATTCTCAAGAGGGCCCAGGGATTCAATCGGAGAGACACCTTCGGCGACGGAAAACCCACCACCTTGGATGACGAAGTCGGGAACTGCGCGATGAATAATTGAACCGTTATAGAGCCCTTGGTTGACGTAATTCAGGAAATTTTTCGCCGTTTTTTTCGTTGCTCGCTCAGCGCTTCCCGGGCGATCGTAGAGCTCAAAAATAAGCGGAGGCATGCCGACGAATGGCCCTGTTAACTGAAGCTCAACAACGCTGCCAACGATGCCGGGGATATCAAAGAGAGCGTCGGGATCTAAAGTTATAGTCTGCCCTCGGGACAAAGTTAACTTCAGTGGACCCAGAAGAGGAGCAATTGTTTTACGCAAAGAACTTGTGAATAAATCAATTTCACCCTGCATCAATTCATGAGAACTGCAGTAATACAGCAGATCATCAATGTCTCCAGTAGAGTCAGTAAATTCAATCTTGAAAGACTGATCCCCTGTAATGCCAGCTGAAGGGCCTCCGTCGCCCGTAATCAGGATTGCGTCAGAGGAGGTTTGCTTATAGCCGGTGTCTGAAATGAAGAAGGGGTGTGAAGTCTCCTCGTTCAGGCGGTAGAAGGTATAGCTCTTATTTGTATCGAAGGTGAGCTCAGTGAGTTCCTGGTTACCGCTTGAGTCGGCATAGAAACGGTAATAAGGAGACTCAAAATCAGCAGCAGAGACCCACAGATCAACATTTAGAGCTGTCATTGAGCTGTCCAGCGCCTAATATCGACTCAATTTTAGACCGTGTTCCAATACAGCGCAAGTTGATCGACTCTTTCGATTAATCCAAAATCTTGTCTGTCATCAATCGTCCAAGACAGCAAGGCAATCACTCAACTGGTCATCCTGTAATCATCAATACACTGATCACCAAAGCTTCATCCATCAAATCAAGAACCTAAAGAATGGGCACAAGGGCTTAATTTTGACAAGTTTCTTCTCTTGCTGAATTCATAATACCTAATCCACTTGTCCTTTGAATCATTTGAATCAGGCATTTGCCATTGTTCTTGCCAGGGCAAACCTTGCAAACTGAGAGAAAGAGATCTCATTTGACTGGCAGTATTCCATGACTTCCTCATAGAACTCAGGCTTCATCTTCAGTGAGACGGTCTTTCTTTCAACAGGACGAGGAATCCAGGTAACTGCTTCGTGTTGGGTTGCTTTGTAAGCCATACCAGTTTTTGCATTTATTGGTTACTTATTACTTAGGCAAGACAGACCCCCTTATTTAAGTGGTAGACGGATAAATGGTTGATTTTTTATAGATGCACGCATGATAAAGACAACAATAAAGACATTAGAGGGGAAGAGAAAGGGTGTCTTTTATACGTGATTTTATGGTCTGCAGAATAAGACTTTAGGTCCATGCTTTTATGGGTCTTAGGGTTAACCACATAAGACTTTTTGGCAAGCCATAGCAACATTTTGTCGCACCCCATCGGGGTTCCATGGAGTTGACCCAGAATCCTGACAAAACTAATCTGTTCCCAGTGGTTCAGGGTGATAACCCCTACAGCGAGACACTTGCGAGACACTTGCGAGACACCAGACGTGAGTTTTTATCAATTTAGCTCAAACTAGAACTGAGAGCCTAGTCGTGCAAAGGCATTACGCCGAATATCCTGATACTTTTCGGGAACATGTGAGCCCCATAACCCTTCCCAGTAGAAGAAGATCACGCCATGACCGCGTTGCCGCGCCAGGCGGACTTTTTGTTCCAGAACGGCCATCGAGGTGGTGCGTTTGCCGAATCCCGCCAACACGCCAATCTGCGAGGGGATACCCCAGCTGCGGGCTTTGCGCAGCGCCGGCTGATCCAGGTCTTTGGCGAATCCTCGAACCGAATAGGCATAGTTCTGTACCACCAACTCTTCAATCAGTCCGCCCAGAGCCCAGAGCTCCCAGTCCTGCAACCAGAGGTTGTAGGCCGAACGGAAGGGGCCTGGAGACAGGCTGATTCGGGTGGAAAGGCGCTCCTGCTTGAGACGTTGCCGCAACTCACGCAAGAGAGAGGTGAGTTGATTGCGCCGCCATTTCATCCACTGCCGATTGCTGTGATCCCGAGGAGGTACACGTCCCGTCTCCTGCCGGTACAACGCCACGGTGGTGGGGTCATAACCGAACTGAACTGGCCAGGCGAAGTGGTCGTCCAGTTGAAGGCCATCCATCGGACAGCGCTTCAGGGTTTCCACCACCAAACCGATGAAGCGGGCACGAACCCCCGGATGGGCAGGATTGAGCCAAGCCATCCGATGGTTGCCATGCATCGCCATCCAACGCTGGCCATTGGCTTTGGCCAACACCCAGCTGGGGTTGTTGCGCACAACGGATGAATCGGCCGGCTCCATCAAGCCGTACTCAAACCAGGGCATCACCTTGATGCCACGGCGCCGACCTTCCGCCGCCAGCGTGCAGATGGGATCAAGACCGACCCCAGCCTTCAGCAGCGGCGGCTCCACTGGAGCGAAGCGGCTGCGATGAAACGTGGCGCCACGGCTCCAGACATTGGGCACCACGCGATTGAAGCCCGCATCCTGCAGCTGTTGCATCGCAGCGGTGATGCGCGTCCGGTCGTAATAGAGCTTGCTGGGGCTGTTGGTCAGCCACACCCCCATCGTGCTGCGGTTGCGGAGCAACCGGTCCAATCGGGACTCAGCCATCAGAGGTGCGGGAAGCCCCGCCATCAGGCTGGCCAGAGCAACACCAAACAGAGGCTTCCACCGCTGAGCCAACGCCGTTGAAGCACTGGGCCTCAAGGATGGCGCGGATCAACCGTGATCAAGCCGAACCAAGCCCGCTCGTTCAACAGTCCATGGGCCCGCGGCCAACGATCAGCGGAACATCGAGCTCACAGAGCTCTCTTCATGGATGCGCCAGATCGCTTCCCCAAGCATGTTGGCCACGGAGAGCACCTTCAGCTGAGGGAAGACCCGGTCCTGCGGGATCGGGATGCTGTTGGTCACCACCACCTGCTCAAACAGGCCGTCAACGGACAGGCGTTCGCTGGCGGGGGGAGAGAAGACGGCGTGGGTGGCGCAGGCCAGCACCCGCTTGGCCCCTTGCTCCCGCAACAAGCGTGCACCGGCGCAGATCGTGCCGCCGGTGTCGATCATGTCGTCGATCAGGATCGCTGTCCGCCCCGCCACATCACCAATCACCGTGAGGCTTTCGGCCATGTTGTGGCCGGTGCGGCGCTTGTCGATGATCGCCAGCGGGGCATCGTTCATCTGCTTGGCGAAGGCCCTGGCCCGCGCCACGCCCCCAACGTCAGGAGACACCACCACCACATCTCCCAGATCCTGGGTGGAGAGGTAGTCCACCAACACCGGAGAGCCGTAGATGTGATCGCAGGGGATATCGAAATAGCCCTGAATCTGGGCGGAGTGCAGGTCCATGGCCAGCACGCGGTCAACGCCCGACTTCACCAGCAGGTTGGCCGTGAGCTTGGCGGTGATTGATTCACGACCAGCGGTCTTGCGGTCGGCTCGGGCGTAGCCGTAGTAAGGCACCACCGCAGTGATCTGCCGTGCGGAGGCCCGTCTGCAGGCATCCACCATGATCAGCAGCTCCATCAGGTGATCGTTCACCGGTGCGCAGGTGGGCTGGATCAAGAACACGTCGCAGCCACGGATCGACTCCTGGATCTGCACGTAGAGCTCACCGTCGGCAAAACGCTTGCAGACGCGGGGACCATCAGGCACCCCGAGATAAGCGGAAATCTCCTTGGCCAGAGCAGAGTTCGAGGTGCCGCTGAACAGGCGCAGACGGCGACTGTCCGGGGTGATCTGCTCCTGCTCGGAACGGGCTGCTGTCAGGAAACTTGTCACGGCGCCCGCGGAACGAATTCTGCTGTAATCCGATGGTAGAGGTGAGCAGTGCCCCCATGTCCACAGGTTTCCCACTGTTGGTGGGTGCGGGCCCCCTGCCTGAACTCAAAATGCGTCAGGCCTGCGAAGCCCTGGCACGGGCTTGCCGATGCCCTCTCACCACGGTGGCCAGTGGTGCATCACCGGCTGAGGTTCTGCAGACCAACCCGGCGGCAACAGGGCTGGTGCGGCTCAGCGGCGACGCAGCCCGGCCGACCCCGCAGGGTGATGCCAGCTGGCTGCAGGCCCTGGCCGACTGGCGTCAGCCGGTGCTGCTGCTGACCACTGCTGAACAGGACGGTTCAATCTCTGGCGCAGCCGCGGCCTACGCCGCCCTCTGCCGGGAACTTCAGGTGCCGCTGCTCGGCCTGGTGCAGCTCCAGGGCCCCTGGAACGGCCCAGCGCGACGCCGGGACGGCCTCAGCTGGCTGGGCTGGATCCCCGATGAACAGCATCCGGAACAGACCGAATGCGTCGACGCCCTCGCCCGGAGGCTGCAACTCCGCAGCCCTGCTTAAGGCTGGGGCCAGAGGGGAAGGCTGGCGCCGGCGTCGATCTGGCGCAAGGTCTGCTCACCGGCCCGCTCGGCCAAGGGCAGCCGGCTGATCCGTGCGGGTTCAGGGCTGGCGATGATCGCCGCGGCCAGGCTCAGCTGCTCCGCACGACTGAGGTTGGTCTCCACCTCAGTGTTGACTTGGTTCACCAAACCAGGAATCACCTCAATGCCACTGGGGGCCTTGACCTGTTCGATCAGACCCTCAACAAGGATGTTTTGGCGCTGGCGACGCTGGGAGACAGCCTTGGGATCGGGCAGATGGCGCACCAGCTGTTCCGCCTGGGCACCGTTGAGACGCTGTCGTCCGGCCTGGAGCATGACGGTGTAATCCTGCGTCTTGTCCTGGCGTTTGTAGGAGTCGCTCAACACCACCTCCACCTCGCCCAGACCATCCACCAGGCGGCGTAGGGCCGCACGGGGCATCACCACATAGCGCTTGGGATCACCCTGCTGAAGACCAACAATGTCGCGGATGGCATCGCCAAGAAGACTGACGCCACCCCGTCGCCACAACTGAGCCAAGGGGCCCGGATTCTCTTCGCCAGGGAGCTGAACTCCGAGCTCCGTGGGGATCTGGAGCACCTGAAGCGGCTCCTGGGCGGCAATGCGAAGCAGCAGCAGTGCATCGGCATTGGGGGGGCCCTTGGGCGCGGCCTGATTGGAGGCGGCACCCAGCCGATCCGCATCAACACCGATCACCAACACCGTCACCGGGACCTCCGGGAAGGGGGCCAAAGTTTCAGGTTGATCCGCACTCAGCGGAGCGCCCGCGGCAACGCGATCGGGCTTTGGCCAGAGGGTCGCCATCAACCACCCGGTCACACCAATCCCCAGCACGGCAGCACCGACACACAGCGCACCGCGAACTCGGGATGGCGACAACCAGTTCATTTCGCTGGACGAACCGCAATGGCGCTTAGTTTCGCCCAGATCTCCAGTTCCTAGTCTGGGCACCGTGAAGCCGTCATCGATGTCCCTCCGCCACGACTACCGCAGCCGACCACCCGAACAGGTGCGCGTGGTGGTGTTCGGAGCCACGGGCTACATCGGCCGCTTTGTGGTGAAGGAACTGGTCGAACGGGGCTACCAGGTGATCGCCTTCGCCCGCGAGCGCAGCGGCATCGGTGGTCGCCAGAGCAAAGACGAGGTGATCGCCGATTTCCCGGGAGCTGAGGTGCGTTTCGGGGATGTCACCGATCCAGCCTCAATCGCCGCCGAGGCCTTCGATCAACCCACGGATGTGGTGGTGAGTTGCCTGGCGTCCCGCACCGGCGGCCGCAAGGATTCCTGGGCGATTGACCATGCAGCCACCCTCAACACGTATGAGCAGGGACGAGCGGCCGGGGTGGCCCACTACGTGCTGCTCTCGGCCATCTGCGTGCAGAAGCCGCTGCTGGAATTTCAGAAGGCGAAGCTGGCCTTCGAAGCCGTGTTGCAGGCAGATGAGGAGATGAGCCACTCCATCGTTCGCCCCACCGCCTTTTTCAAAAGCCTGGGCGGACAGGTGGAAAGCTGCCGCAAGGGCGGCCCCTACGTGATGTTCGGAGGTGGAACCCTGGCCAGCTGCAAGCCGATCAGCGAAGCCGATCTAGCCCGCTTCATGGCGGATTGCATCCATGACGAGTCCAAACGCAACCAGGTGCTGCCGATTGGGGGGCCGGGTCCGGCGCTGAGCGCCCGGGAGCAGGGAGAGATGCTCTTCCGCGCTCTGAACAAGCCCGAACGGATGCTGTCGGTGCCGATTGCCCTGATGGATGCACCGATCGCCGTGCTGGACGCGCTGGCTCGCGTGTTCCCAGGCATCAACGACACAGCGGAATTTGGTCGGATCGGCCGCTACTACGCCAGCGAATCCATGCTCGTCTGGGATGAGCAGAAGCAGTGCTACGACGCGGATGCCACGCCGTCCTATGGAACCGACACGCTGGAGCAGTTCTTTGAGCGCGTGGCCCGGGAGGGCATGGCCGGGCAGGACCTGGGGGATGCGGCGCTGTTCTGAAGCCGCCATCCTTGGGTGACCAAGGCCCCCCCATGGATCAATCCACCGTTGACCCGGCCAAGGCCGGAAGGGGGCGCAGCACCGGGGTGCTGCTGCATCCCACCGCCCTGCCGGGCAGCCCCGTCTGCGGCAGCTTTGGTGAGCCCTGCCGCCGTTGGCTCCAGCTGCTGGCCGACCATGGCATCGGCGTCTGGCAGATGCTGCCCCTGGCACCGCCGGATCCCACCGGCTCGCCCTACAGCTCACCCTCCTCCAATGCCCTAAACCCCTGGTTCCTCGACGGCCAGGACCTGGCCAACGAGGGGTTCATCGGCGAAGAAGCACTCAGGGCCGCTCCAGGGGCTGATGCAGCGCTGGAGGGTGCGGAGCGTGTGGAGTTCAACCTGGCCCAGCAACGGGCCAGTGCCCTGGGGGATGCCCTGCTTGCCGCCTGGCCTGAGCAGGATCCATCGCGACATGCCGCCTTCGAGCGCTGGGCGCAACGACAGCGCAGCTGGCTGCAGGACCATGCCCGTTTCCAGGTTCTGCACGATCAACACAACACCGCTTGGTGGGAGTGGCCGCTGCCGCTGGCTCGGCATGACAACAAAGCCCTGCGGTCCTGGGCGGAGCAACACCATGACGCGTTGCTGCGGGAACAGCTGATCCAATGGCAGCTCGACCGGCAGTGGCAGGCGATCCGCCGCCAGGCGACCAACCTGGGCATCCAGCTGTTTGGCGATCTGCCCTTCTATGTGAGCAGTGACAGCGCCGATGTCTGGAGCAACCGTTCGCTCTTCACCGTCAAGGAGAACGGCCAGCTCACCACCCAGAGCGGTGTTCCGCCCGATTACTTCTCGGAAACCGGACAGCTATGGGGCTCACCCGTGTACCGCTGGGGACAGCATCGAATCACGCGCTTCCGCTGGTGGCGGCAAAGAATTGCGCGCCAGCGGGAGATGGTGGATCTGCTGCGCCTGGATCACTTCCGGGCCCTTGCGGCCTTCTGGGCCGTACCCGGAGGAGACAGCACCGCAGAGAACGGACAGTGGCAGCCCTCGCCGGGTCACGCCCTGCTGCGCAAGCTGCGCAGGGATGCCGGTGGCTCTCTCCCCTTGATTGCCGAGGATCTCGGCGTGATCACACCGGATGTGGAACAACTCCGCGATGCCTTCCGGTTGCCGGGCATGAAAGTGCTGCAGTTCGCATTCGACGGCGCATCCGACAACCCGTATCTGCCGGAAAACACCGATGGGCATCGCTGGGTCGTCTACACCGGCACCCACGACAACCCCACAACGCTGGGCTGGTGGAACGGGCTGGATGCCGACAGCCGCGCCCGCATCGCCACGCGGGTGAATGGTGAGATCAGTGCTCCGGCCTGGCATCTGCTCGACATGGCCTTTGCCACAACCGCAGGCCTGGTGATCGCCCCATTGCAGGACCTGATGCACCTCGATGACCGGGCCAGGTTCAACACCCCCGGCACCTGCGAAGGCAACTGGAGCTGGAGGCTGGGCAGCTTTGATGCAGCTCTGGGGAATGCCCTGGGCGGCTACGGGAGCAGGGGAGCGGTCTGGGGGAGGTCGCTCTCCGGAGCCGGCAATTTGTTGACCCGGTAGATCCCCGGCCGCTCTTGATCCACGGGCAGAGGCTCTCCATTCCAGAGCACCTGATCCTCAGCACCAGCCGGAGGGTCCAGGCGCACCTCGATCGGGGCCATCAACTGCAGGGTGAGCGTGCCGGCGCTCGTTGCGAATTGAACCCGATCTCCCCCACCGCTGGAGAGCTGCAGCTCTCTTGGCTCAGCCACAACAACCTCCAGCACCCCCTGGGACTGCGGCAGGGCATCCCGCACCAGATCAAGCCACTGCTGAGGCGTGCGTTTCTGAACCTGTTCCAGGGGGCGCAGGGCCGCGATGCCTTCGTCTGAACCCACCGGGTTCGGACCACGGCTGATCGCCTCCACATCAGCACGCACGGGTTCGAGGCTGAGGCTGTTGCGCAGAGCCAGGTCCTGTTGTTGACGGTTGATGGCCAGCAGGCTGAAGGCGATCACCGCCGCATAAACGACCGTTCCCTGCCAGGTGGTGAACACATCGATGTTGCCCAGGGTGAAGCGACCCAGGCCCGCTTTGGCGGGTCCGCGGCGGAGCAACACCGGCGGGGGAAGCAGGGGGTCGAGGCATCCCCCGGGCAGGGCCAGGCGACGCTCGATCTGAGGAAGCATCGAGGCGAGGTAGGCCCGCTCGGGCAGGCGATCACGCCAGCCCCGCTCCAGGGCCTCGATCACGGGGGTGGTGATCCGGGTCTCATTGGCCAGATCACGCAGCGAGAGGCCCAGCTCCTCGCGGCGCCGTCGCAGCAGCAGCCCCAGATCCTGACGCTGCTGCTCCTGGGCCTCAACCGTGCCGGCATCAGGGCTGGAACCCTTGCGCGGACGTCGCCACCAAAGTCCTGGACGCTTCAGTCGCATGGGCTGTAGGGCCACTCCATCGGGTCAGCCCGCTCGAGCAAGGGCTTCCATTCTCCCTCGCTCAACCAGATCCAGCACCCCTCGGCCAGATCACCGAGCGGCAACCCGGCAATGGCCGTGCGCTGCAGGTCCAGCACCGGATGGCCCAGGGCTTCCGCCATCCGGCGGATCTGTCGATTGCGCCCTTCCCGCAGCTCAATCTCCAGAAGCGAGCGGTCACCCCAGGCCCGCAACCGGCGCACCCGAGCGGGGCGGGTCAAGCGACCATCCAGAGGCAGACCCCGACGCCAGCGATCGAGGACCGGCTCCGGCGGCACACCCTTTACCCACACCCGGTAGGTCTTGGCGTGGCTGTAACGCGGGTGGGTGAGCTTCAAGGTGAGCTCACCCAGATCAGTGAGCAGAAGCGCACCATGGCTGTCGGCATCCAGACGGCCAACGGGGTGAAGACCAGCCCGATGCTGCGGAGGAAGCAGGTCCAGCACCGTGCGGCGACCCTGCGGGTCATCGCAGCTGCAGATCACCCCCACCGGCTTGTTGATCAGCAGAACCCGCGCCACACCACGGGACGGCAACGGCTGACCATCCACATGAATCATCTGCTGCTGCGGATCGGCCTGGTCGCCAACGCGGGCGACCTGTCCATCCACCGTCACGCGGCCGGCCTGGAGCCATTCCTCAGCCCGGCGCCTGGAGCAGAGGCCGGCAGCAGCGATCAGTTTCTGCAGGCGCTGGCGCGTCATTGCAGGGGTTCCCGGGGCACGAGCAGATCCATGCAGGCTCCACCGGCGGGATGGTTGCGGGCTTCGATGCGACCGCCATGGTTGACGGCGATCTGCTGAACGATCGCCAGTCCCAGGCCACTGCCGCTGCGGTTGGAGCGGGTGCGGGAGGGATCCCCCCGATAGAAGCGTTGAAACATGCGCGTGAGATCGGCCTCACTCAAGCCAGGGCCATGGTCACGAATGCTGAGCAACCACCAGCCGCCGCTCTGGCGGACGGACACGTCAATGCTGCTCTCATCAGGGGAGTAGCGCAGGGCATTATCGAGAAGGTTGAGCACCGCACGGTGCAACCGGCGCTGATCACCACGCAGGGGGCCGGATTCGCTGCGGTCCAGCTGCAGCGTCACCCGCCGTTCCTCCGCGATCGGGCCAATGGATCCCCAGGCGCTGTCCACCAGATCCTCCAGGGTGAGGGGCACATGCTCGCTGTCGTCCTGCGGCAGGCTGTTTTCCAACCGCGACAGCTCCAGCAGGTCTTCCACCAGCAGCTGAAGACGCCGGAGTTCCTTCTGCAGCCGTTGCACCAGGGCCGTGTCGTCTTCCTTGACGGCCAGTTCCAGCCGATCGCTCACCAGCATCAGGGCGGTGAGGGGGGTCTTGAGCTCATGGGCCACATCACTCACCCAGCGTTCCTGCTGCTGTTGCTGGGCTTCGAGGGACTGACGGCTCTGGATCAGCACCAGCCAGCATTCGTCGCTGCCCGGCAGAACAACCGCCTCCAGCGGGGTCCCCTGTTGATCCCATTCACAACGCTGGGAACGCAGCTGATAGCGGCTGCTGAAGATCAACTCCTCCAAGACAGGAATGTCGAGGACATCCCGGAGCTTCATGCCACGAACCAGGCGATTGGAGGGGATATGAAGAAGGCGTTCGGCCCGGTCGTTGATGTAGGCGATGGAGTGGTCCGGGGCCAGGATCATCCAGCCCTGGGTGGCCGCATCAATCCAGGCCAGCAGCTGGGGAGCGTTCAAGACGATGGAGCGATCCTTAAACGTTCGCTTCGACGTTCGCTTGGACGCCAGAACGCGGCGTCGACGCTGCAGCAGAAGCGTGATCCCAATGCCAGCTGCAAAGCCGAGTGCGGCGGAGATCACCACAGCACCCTCAGCCGAAGCGATACCCGAAGCCGCGAACCGTACGGATCAACTGAGGCGATGAGGGCTCCTGCTCAACCTTTTCCCGCAGCCAGCGGATGTGAACATCCACGGTTTTGGTGTCACCGATGAAGTCGACACCCCAGATTTTCTCCAGCAGCTGATCGCGACTCCAGACGCGCTTGGGGTTCTGGATGAACAGCTCGAGGATCTTGTATTCCTTGGGAGAGAGTGTGAGGTCCGTTCCATCCCGGGTGACCCTGCATTCACTGGGATACAGGCACAGGTTGGCGTGAGTGAAGGAATGCTGTTGGGAGGGTGACGTCTCCGATTGACTGGATCGCCGCAGTAAGGCCCTGCAGCGGGCCACCAGTTCGCGCAGCCCGAAGGGTTTGACCAGGTAATCGTCGGCGCCCACCTCAAGCCCCAGCACCCGATCGGTCTCACTATCACGGGCGCTGATCACCAGGATCGGGGTGGTGTTGTTGATGCGACGGAGCTCGCGGCAAAGGTCAAGCCCCCCCAAGCCGGGGAGCATCAGATCGAGCACGATCAGATCCACCGGATCTGAAGTTTCAGCGGTGATCAGATTGAGGGCTGAGGCGCCATCGGCGCAGGTTTGCACCTCGAAACCTTCCGCGCGCAGGGCCTCTCCAACCGTTTCCCGGATGCTGTCGTCGTCTTCCACCACAAGCAGACGACGGGTGGAGACAGCCGCAGACAGGGTTGTCACGTCCATAAGGCGGAAGCGCATCCATTCTGCCCGGGAACGCATCCCGACGAAGCAGAACAGCGGCTTCGCTTAAGGGCCCAGATCCCAGAGAAACAGGCCCGGCGAAACAACGCTCAGAAGAAAAGGCTCAGAAGAATTCGTCGAAGTTGTCGAAATCAACCGCTTTGAACTTGCCCGCTTCCACCTGCTGCATCAGGCGCTCCAGCTGAGAAAACAAGGCTCCACCGGTCAGCAGCGAGAGCAGCAGGGCCACCAGCAGAGCAGCGCCTGAGGCAAATCCGAAGATCTGAAGGCAGCAGCCGATGAACAACGTCACCCCAATGAGGGTGCCGGCGTAGCTGAGGTTGATCTCCGCAGTCCCCAGGGGCATCAGGGGTAGTCGGTCTTGCTTCCAGCCATCCAGCTTGTTCTGCACCTGACGGCCGAAGGTGAGGCCGCAGAGCACACCCATCAACAGGCCGATGCCCGCCAGCAGGTAGGGAGGCTGGGGCAGGGTCATCATCTGGAGCAGCTGCTCAAGCTCCTGGGCGCTGATCTCCTCAGGCATCGACGCCGATCTCAAAGAGCTGAGACCTTAGCGGTGAGTTCCACAATCTCGCTGAAAACGTGATCTCGGGATCACGCGGCCGCCAACGGGTTGAGACGCTGCAACAGACCGCCGGCCAGACGCCCTGGGCCGAAGGTGCGACCCAGCAGGCCGACAAGGGCACGCACGTCGTCGGTGTGCAGACGATCGTCACGGATCAGCGTCATCAGCAGACGTTTGCGCAGGTCGGCACCATCTCGGCTGAGCAGCAGCCGCAGACCTGCCCCAGCCACAGGAATCAATTCCTTCCCAGGAGCGGGAGCGTCCTGACCCACCACATCCAGCAAGCTTTCGAGCCGATCCAGGCGCAGGCGGCCTGATTCATCAAAGATCACCTCCAGCAGCTTCTCGCGCATTTCGCTGGTGTCACCCGCCAACAGTCGACGGGCCACGTACGGATAGGCCACAGCAATGATTCGGAAGTTCGGATCCAGCCGCAAGGCAAGGCCTTCCTGACTGACGACGGCCCGGATGATCAAGGCGAAGCGCGCCGGAACCCGGAAGGGGTAATCGAACATCAGCTCCGAGAAACGGTCGGTGATCGCCTTGAAGTTGAACGATCCAACCGAGTCGCCGAGGCTGCCGCCCAACACCTCTTCAAGGGCAGGAATGATCGGCGTGAGATCGGCCGTGGGGCTGAGAAACCCGAGGGATTGGAAGTCCTTGGCCAACCCGGAGAAGTCTCGGTTGATCAGGTGCACCACAGCACCGGTGAGGGTGAGCCGGTCGCTGTCGCTGATGGAATCCATCATCCCGAAATCGACGTACCCCACATGGCCGAGATCGCCGGTGCGACCCGGCAGGGCGAAGAGGTTGCCGGGGTGGGGGTCGGCATGGAAATAGCCGAACTCCAGGAGTTGCTGTAGGCCGCAGATCACGCCAGTGCGGATCAACGCCGTTGGGTCAAGACGCTGGGAACGCAGCTCCTCGCTGTCGCGCATCTTGGCGCCATCGATCCAGGTGGTGGTCAGCACCCGGGTGGAGCTGAGCATCCGCTCCACCTTCGGGATGTAGACCGCATCGTTATCTGCGAAAAGCGCCGAAAACCGCTCAGCATTGGCCGCTTCCAGGCCGTAATCGATCTCCTCGAACAGGCTGCGGCCGAACTCATCAATGATTCCGCCCAGCCCGAAACCGAGGTTGAGCGGCAGCAGCGGCGCCGTCATCACCCCCAAAGCCCGGATCAACACCAGATCCCGCCGCAGGATGAAGGTGAGATTGGGCCGCTGCACCTTCACCGCAACCCAGTGCTGACCCTGCAGACGGGCCTTGTACACCTGGCCCAAGCTGGCGGCGGCGATCGGCGTGTCGGGAAACTCCTCAAACAATTCCTCTGCCGGCGCACCGAGTTCCTCGCGGATGCAAGCCAGGGCGGTGGCATGGGGAAAGGCCGGCAGATCGTCCTGCAGGCGTGTCAGTTCCTCCAGCCAGTCCCGACGCACCAGATCAGGTCGGGTGGAGAGGGCCTGTCCCAGCTTGATGAAGCAGGGCCCCAGACCCGTCAGGGTGTTGAGAATGCGACGCGCCAGCCCCTGCTGAACGGCGGGGTCACTGCTGCCTCCACGCAGCACCAGCACCAGCACCAGCCCCGCCAGGGACCACAGCACCTGAACAAGGCGCGGAATGGCGACCCAGGGACGCAGCAGCAGCCAGCCGAGATCCCGCCCGGGGTCGTAACGCATCGCATCGCGCTGAGTACAGAGAGAGACTTTAAGGAGATCAGGGGGATTTGATGGCGCTTCTGCCCCAGCTCACCCGTCGCCTCGGTCAGCCCCTGTTTCTGCCGGCCCACGGACGGGGGGCTGCCCTTCCGGATGGACTGCGTCAATTGCTGCGACGCCGCGCCGGCGTCTGGGACCTGCCGGAACTGCCAGCCCTTGGCGGTCCGCTGGAGGCGGACGGCGCCATCGCAGACAGCCAACGCTCCGCCGCGGCAGCGATGGGGGTGGCGCGCTGCTGGTACGGGGTGAACGGGGCCACGGGGTTGCTGCAGGCCGCACTGCTGGCCATGGTCCGGCCCGGAGAGCGGGTGCTGCTGCCCCGCAACGTGCATCGCAGCCTGATTCAGGCCTGCGTTCTTGGGGACCTGCGGCCGGTGCTGTTCGATCTCCCCTTTCAAAGCGACCGAGGCCAGCCGGCACCGGCGGATTCGGCCTGGATCGAACGGGTGCTTCAGGCCTTACCCCGCGATGGAGCCCCCATCCGTGCTGCAGTTCTGGTGCATCCCACCTACCAGGGCTATGCCAATGACCCAACGGCAGTCATTCAGCGGCTGCAGCAACAGGGCTGTTGCGTGCTGGTGGATGAAGCCCACGGCTGTCATTTCGCCGCTGGGGTAGACCATCCCCTCCCCCCCAGCGCTCTGCACTGCGGCGCTGACTTGGTGGTGCATTCCCTGCAGAAGTCGGCTGCAGCACTGGCGCAAACAGCGGTGCTCTGGCTGCAGGGGGAGCGTCTGGATCCCGTGCGCGTGGAACGCAGCCTGGGCCTGCTGCAAACCACCAGCCCCAGTGCGCTGCTGCTGGCCTCCTGCGAAGAAGCCCTTCAACACTGGCAGCGGCCCCAGGGACGCTGTGAGTTGCTGCAGCGGCTGCAGGAGGCTGAAGCGCTCGCCAATGGCCTGCGCCACAGCGGCGTGCCTCTGCTGAGCAACCAGGATCCGCTGCGCCTGATCCTGCACACGGGGCAGGCGGGCATCACCGGCCTGGATGCCGACGATTGGTTCCTGCCACGCGGTTTGGTGGGCGAATTGCCGGAGCCAGCCAGCCTCACCCTCTGCCTGGGGCTGGCACGCCACCGAGGGCTGGGACGCCGGATGCGACACCACTGGCAGAACCTGCTGCGGAGCTTCCCAGATCGCACTCCCTTGCCAGCCTTCGAAGCCCCACCGCTTCCGCTGGTCACCTCCCCAGCCCAGTCACCGACCCAGGCCTGGACGGCGGAGCATCAACAGGTGGCGTTGAAGGATGCGGAGGGGTGCATCGCGGCTGAATTGCTGTGCCCTTACCCACCGGGCATCCCCCTGCTGATTCCCGGCGAACGCCTCGATCGCCAGAGGCAGCGCTGGCTTGAACGCCAGCAACTGTTCTGGGGAGACCAGATCCCAGACGCACTGACTGTGGTGAGTGGGGGCTGAGCTGGGACAGCAAAGGTGGCCTCAAGCCTCGAGATCACGGCCAACAGCGATTGATAGTGTGAATCCAGGACGCCTCCAATCAGCGTGATCCGTGAGGTTGTCCTCGATCAGAGCCAAGCACCAGCGGCCCGAGCAGCCCTGCGCAAGCGGTTGATCAGTGGCCTCGGTGTGGGGAGCTTTGGCCTGCTTGTCGTGAGCCTGGGGGGCTGGTGGTTCACCGCCGCGCTGGGGGGAATGGTGCACCTTGGCCTGCTGGAGTTCTTCCGGATGGCGCAATTCAAGGGAATTCGCCCCGCCACCAAAACCACCCTTGTGGCCTGCCAACTGCTGCTGTTCACCACCCAGTGGGCGATCCAGGGAGGGCTGCCGGCTGATGTGGCCCACGCTGTTCTGCCCCTCTCTGGAGCCGCCATCTGCGGTTGGCTGCTGCTGCAACCGGTGACGGGTTCCATCGCCGACATTGCGGCATCGATCTTCGGGCTGTTTTACCTGGGGTTTTTGCCAAGCCACTGGCTGAGTCTGCGCGGTTTGGACAACGGTCTGGAGATCACCCTGTCGGCCTGCCTGATGATCGTGGCCACCGACATCGGCTCCTGGGCCGTGGGACGGCGTTACGGGCGTCGGCCCCTCTCACCGATCTCCCCAGGGAAAACCATCGAGGGGGCGATCGGGGGATTCATCTCGGCCATGCTCATCGGCCTGATCTGCGGCCAGCTGATGGGCTGGGCGCTGCATGGCCTGCCGGGCCTGCTGCTGGGGGCGCTGATCGCCCTGTTCGCCCTGGTGGGAGACCTGACGGAATCGATGATGAAACGCGATGCAGGCGTGAAGGACTCCGGTGACGTGCTGCCCGGCCATGGCGGGATCCTGGACCGGATCGACAGCTATCTGTTCACCCCAGCAGTGGTCTTTTACGCGATCGCTTTATGCCAACCACTGTTGGCCCCATAAGCAGCGCTATGGGGTGACGCTGGCCTGACCTTTGAGGGCCAGCTGCCCCCCCGCCAGCTGCACCTGCTCGATTCGAATGGCGGGGTCCATCGGCAGCAAGGTGCGCGGTTCATCGGCGGTCTCCGGCCGGAAGCACAAGGTTCCCTGCTCCGCATTGAGGCGGAAGCGACGGCGAACAGGGTCTTGATGGGCCGCGACGGGCACCTGCAACTCGAGCAGATCCACGTCAATGCGCAGCGCCCCCAACGGGCTGAGCCCCATCAGCTGTTCGGCCATCCAATCCCCGAGCCAGCGCCAGGGTTCGGCCAGCAACGCGCTGTTGAGCTGACGGCCGTTGAAGCTCACCTCGCCCGCCACCTGGAACGGCTGCTTCAGGGCCAACATCTGACCAGGACTGGGCAGCTTCATGTCCACCGCAATCGAACCGCTGCGCAACTCAACATGCTGCAAGGGCAGCCCCTGGAAACAGGCATCCCTCGCCGTGAGGGTCACACCATCCAGACGCCCCCGCAGCAATGACCAGCTGGAGCCGTTCAGGGCCAGTTCGAGGCTGCCGATGCTGTCGCATTGGCTGCGAATCCACAGGCGCAGGGCCCCTGCCAGCACATTGAGAACGGGATCAGCCATGGGTCAACAGCGCCTGACACCGCTCAGCCACCTTGTGGGGTTGATCGATATGGGGGAGATGGCCGCAGGAGGGGAAGGTCTCCACCGGCTGATCCAACAAGGCCTGAAGCGCCTGCTTCTGCGGTGCACGCAGAATCCGATCGTTGTCACCCCAGATCACGTGCAGTGATTGAGAGGGGAGTGGAACCCCACATCCGGCAAAACCACCGCTGCGAGCGAAGGCCGCCAAGGCCTCCGCCCAGCCGGGGCATTGCAGGTGCAACGAGGCGATTTGCTCTTCAGGAGCACCCACATCCGCATCGGGATCAGCGAAAGCCTGGCGACACAGCCCCCGCCGCACACCAGGACGCCCTAGGAACCAGGCACCAAAACGATCCAACAGGGGCGGAACAGGCATCGGACGCCCCGTGAGACCGGCAGGAGCCAGCAGCAGCAGAGAAGCCACACGCTCGGGATGACGCCGGGCCAGCTCCACAGCTACGGACCCTCCCATGGAGGCCCCGATCAGGCTCAGGGGAGCGTCTGTGGGAAGCCGCTCCAGCAGGGCATCGAGATGCCGCAACACAGCTTCTGGTCCATAGGTCAGGCCCAGGGGACGCGGCGAAAAACCAAAACCGAACAGGTCGGGGATGAACAGCTGAAAGCGATCGGCCAGGAGGGGAGCCAGGCGCCGGTATTCGAGAAAACTGCTGTCGAAACCATGCAGCATCAACAACGGTGCGCCTTGGCCGAGCACAGCCACCGGGAACGGATCATCCACACCCAGACCTGGCAACGTCCACCACTGCACCTCAGTGGCCAGGGACTCGGCCTGCGGGTCAAGCAGAGCCGGCCGCAATTGATCCAGAAGCGTCTTCAAAGGCTGCTGGGGCTGAGTTCGGCAGCGCCCACAAGGGCCTCCAGCAAAGCACCAGGCGTCACAGCAAAAGGCAAATGATGCAGATCGGAACCCTCGCGGCAAGCGAAGCGGCAAACCTCCTGCAACTCACGGAGGCTGGCCTGCGCCAGACCCAGATCATCAAGGCTGACGGGCAAACCAAGCTGCCGCAGCAGCGGCAACAGCTGGCGGTGCGCCTGGCCTGCAAGCCGGTTGCCGCCCAGACGTTCCTCCAGGCGGAGCTGAACAAGAATTCCGAAGCCCACCTTCTCGCCATGCAGAACGTGGTGACAGGCCTCCAGCTGGGTGAGGCCGTTGTGAACGGCATGGGCCGCAACAGTGCGGCAACGGGCACCGCCCAGTCCCCCCATCACTCCAGCAGTGAGAGCACAGGCTTCGGCGGTGCGCACCCAGGCTTCACTGTCTGGATCCTTCAGCGCCGTGAGGCTGTCGATCAGCAATTGATCCCGCAGCACCCGTGCCATCTGCACGGCCTGCTGCACCAGACCATCGCTGCTGTCGCCGCTGCTCACCGAGGCTTCGTACCACTTGGCCAGGGCATCAGCGACACCACTGGCCAGCGTGCGGGATGGGGCCTGGCGCACCAGGCCGTGATCGAAGACAAGAAGATCGGGGCAGCGATCAAGGGCCACATCCCCTTCGAAAGCACCCTGAGGGGAATAGATGTTGGAGAGAGCCGTCCAGCCGGCACAGGTGGAGGCGCTCAGTGGAACGGTGATGCAGGGCAGGGAAAGGCGATGGGCCAGCAACTTACCGGCGTCCAGCACTTTTCCGCCCCCGGCAGCCAGAACGGCGTCACAGCCCTGGGCTTCAGCAGCCACCCTCTGAAGATCCTGCTCACAGCAGTCGAACTGAAGCTGAGCCTGAAGGGGTTGGAGCCCATGGGCCAAGAGATCCGACACCAAACGCTGACGCTGATCGGCAGTGGAGGCACTGCGACCCAGCACCAGCGGACGTGAACAGAGAGATTTGATCTGAGGCAAGGCCTCATCCCAGGCTCCATCCCCCCGCAAGACACTGGCGGGGGCAATGGAGTGGGACGAGATGGATCGAACCATCAGACGCTGGCACCGGCGAGTTGCGGTGCCGTGTCCACCTGACCTTTGTGACGGACCACCACCTTCTTGTTCTCATCGACATCAACTTCGGCGTGGTCGCCGTCCTTGATCCGACCAGACAGCACCTCTTCGGCGAGGGAATCCTCGAGAAGACGCATAACGGCCCGACGCAGCGGACGTGCGCCATAGGCAGGGTTGTAGCCCTCCTCCACAAGGCGCTCCTTGAAGGCATCGGACACGGTGAGGGTGATGCCCTTCTCGCCCATGCGACCGAAGACCTCCTTGAGCATGATCTCGGCGATCTCCTTGACCTCGTCGCGGTTGAGCTGACGGAAGACGATGATTTCGTCGAGACGGTTGAGGAATTCAGGCCGGAAGTACTGCTTGAGCTCCTCATTCACCAGGGAACGGATCCGGGTGTACTGAGACTCCTCAGCGCTTTCACCGGAGAACTCGAAGCCGAGGCCGCCGCCACCCTTCTCGATCACCTTCGAACCGATGTTCGAGGTCATAATGATCAGGGTGTTCTTGAAGTCGACCGTGCGGCCCTTGGAATCGGTCAGACGGCCGTCTTCCAGAAGCTGCAGCAGCAGGTTGAACACATCGGGGTGCGCCTTTTCGATTTCGTCGAAGAGCACCACGGTGTAAGGCCGGCGACGCACCGCCTCGGTGAGCTGACCGCCTTCGTTGAAGCCCACATAGCCCGGAGGCGAGCCGATCAGCTTGCTGACCGTGTGGCGCTCCATGAATTCCGACATGTCGAGGCGGATCATCGCCTCTTCGCTGCCGAAAAAGTAGGTGGCCAGAGCTTTGGTGAGCTCGGTTTTACCCACACCGGTGGGGCCGGAGAAAATGAAGCTGGCGATCGGGCGGTTGGGGTTCTTCAAACCGACCCGAGCACGGCGGATGGCCTTGGACACCGCCTTGACGGCTTCGTCCTGACCGATCAGGCGCTTGTGGAGGGTTTCCTCCATGTTGAGCAGCTTGACCGACTCGCTCTCGGTGAGCTTCTGCACCGGAACACCGGTCCAGGAGGCGACGATCTGGGCGATGTCCTCCTCGTTCACCATCGGTGAGCTGTCTGAAGCAGGCGCTTCAGTTGCAGCTGTTTCACCGGGTTCAGAGGTGGCGTCAGCCTTGACCTCGTCCTTGTTGGCCTGAAGCAGAGAACGGATCTGCTCCCGCAGTTCCACTTCCTTCTCACGCAGTTCACCGGCCTTGGTGAAGTCCTGATCGCGGACGGCATCCTCCTTTTCCTTCTGGACGGAACGCAGTTCCTTGTCCACTTCCTTGGCCGCGGGGGGCAGCTTCGAATTGAGCAGACGCACGCGGGAACCGGCTTCATCGATCAGGTCGATGGCCTTGTCGGGCAGGAAGCGATCCGAGATGTAGCGATCGCCGAGGGTTGCAGCGGCCACAAGGGCGTCGTCGGTGATCTTGAGGCGGTGGTGCTGCTCGTAGCGCTCGCGCAGGCCACGCAGAATTTCGATGGTGTCGTCGATGGACGGCTCACCCACGTTCACCGGCTGGAAACGGCGCTCCAAAGCGGCGTCCCGTTCGATGTGCTTGCGGTACTCGTCGAGGGTGGTGGCACCGATGCACTGCAGCTCACCGCGGGCGAGGGCCGGCTTGAGGATGTTGGCGGCGTCGATCGCCCCCTCAGCAGCACCGGCACCGATCAGGGTGTGCACCTCGTCAATCACGAGGATCACGTTTCCGGCCGCCTTGATCTCCTCCATGATCTTCTTAAGGCGCTCTTCGAACTCACCTCGGTACTTGGTGCCGGCCACCAGCAGACCAATATCCAGGGTCAGGACGCGCTTGTCTTCAAGGATGTCGGGAATGTCGCCCTGTTGGATGCGCTGGGCCAGACCTTCAGCGATGGCGGTCTTACCGACACCGGGCTCACCGATCAGAACGGGATTGTTCTTGGTGCGGCGACCCAAAATCTGGATAACGCGATCGATTTCGTTGTGACGACCCACCACCGGGTCGAGCTTGGCTTCGGTGGCGAGCTGGGTGAGGTTGTTGCCGAACTCGTCGAGGGTGGGGGTTTTGGTGGATCCCTTGGCACCGCCGCCACCGCCGCCGGCGGAAACTTCAGCGGTTTCACCGAGCATGCGGATCACCTGGGTGCGCACCTTGGCCAGGTCGACGCCAAGGTTCTCCAGCACACGGGCAGCAACACCTTCGCCCTCACGGATCAGACCGAGCAGCAGGTGCTCGGTGCCGATGTAATTGTGACCGAGCTGACGGGCCTCTTCCAGAGACAGCTCCAGGACGCGCTTGGCGCGGGGAGTGAATGGGATCTCAACAGCGACAAAGCCGGATCCACGGCCGATGATTTTCTCAACTTCAACCCGGGCATCCTTGAGGTTGACCCCCATGGACTTGAGCACCTTGGCGGCAACCCCCGTTCCCTCGCCAATAAGGCCGAGGAGGATTTGCTCAGTGCCAACGAAGTTGTGACCAAGTCTGCGGGCCTCTTCCTGGGCCAGCATGATCACCTTGATGGCACTCTCGGTGAAGCGTTCAAACATCGCTGGGCCAATGCAGTGATGTGACCAAGCTATCAGGGTTAAGGGACTGCTGCGAGTGTTCGGTTTGTTCGGTCACTTTCCAGTCTGAGACTGGCCTGAAGCGCACAAAAAATAACAATGAATCCCACAAGATTCACCGCTTTTTTGTCTCCCAGGGACGGGAAACCGAACAACTTCAAGCCGCCGACGTGGGCGACGGCGCTGACGGGATGCGACACCACTGAATGAGGGCGTCGCGACCATCGGAGTAGTACCCGGAACGGGTGCCTGCGGTGCGGAAACCGGCTTTGGCGTAAAGCGCCAGAGCGGCAACGTTGTCGCTGGCCACCTCGAGGGTGGCGTGCACGGCACCGTGCTGTCGTGCCCATTGCAACAGTGCTTTCAAAAGCACACCTCCATGGCCGCTGCGACGCCTGTCGGGATCCACAGCCACCGCCGTGATGTGCAGTTCATCGGCCACCATCCAGCCGCAGGCCACCCCCAACAGGGCATCGGGTTGCACAAGACCAATGCAGAGGCGCCGGGGGTCGTCCAGCTCACGCAGCCATTGCTCTGCGGTCCAGAGGCCGTTGAGCGCCCGTTGATCCAGTGCCAGACAGGCTTGCTGCCAAGACGTGTCAAGGCGCAGGATCTGCGCAGTCGGTCCGCCCCCTGCAGGGTCGATTCCTAGATTGCCCTTCGACGCCGCCACTCCGTGACCCAAACCATCACCAGTCAACGGCCCTTCGAGGCCAACCGGGATGCGGAGAGCCCCAATCGCAACCTGACCCCGATCACCACAGAACTCGACGACACCGACCGTCTTGTTGTGGGCGGGTGTCGTCTCAGCGATCTGGCCGAGCGTTACGGCACACCGTTGTATGTGCTGGATGAAGCCACCGTTCGGGCCACGTGCCGGGCCTACCGCCAGGCCCTGGAAAAGCATTACGCCGGGCCATCCCTGCCGATCTACGCCTCCAAGGCCAACAGCTCTCTGGTGATGAGCAGCCTGGCGGCCTCCGAGGGGCTGGGTCTGGATGCGGTGTCAGCCGGTGAACTGCTGACCGCACTGCGCGGTGGGATGCCCGGAGAGCGGATGGTGCTGCACGGCAACAACAAATCCGACGAGGAGCTGCTGCTCGCGTACGCCAACAAGGTGACGATCGTTGTGGACAACCAGCACGATCTCGATCGCCTCGCCGAACTGGTGCCCGCTGGAGCCGAACCGGCTCGCCTGATGCTGCGCTTCACCCCAGGCATCGAGTGCCACACGCACGAATACATCCGCACCGGTCACCTGGACAGCAAGTTCGGCTTCGATCCCGACCAGGTGGAACCCGTGCTGCGCAGCCTGGTGGGACAGCCCTGGGCCCAACTCACCGGGCTGCACGCCCACATCGGATCCCAGATTTTTGAACTCGAGCCCCACCGGGATCTGGCGGCGGTGATGGCCGACAAGCTAAAGCTGGCCCGTGACCTGGGCCATCCCGTGAGCGACCTCAACGTGGGCGGCGGCCTGGGAATTCGCTACGTGGAGTCGGACGACCCCCCGAGCATTGAGCAGTGGATCCAGGTGGTAGCCGAAGCCGTCACCACCGCTTGCCAGGAACGGGGCCTCGAGCTTCCGCGGTTGATGTGCGAACCGGGCCGTTCCCTGGTGGCGACCGCCGGCGTGACCCTGTACTCGGTGGGCTCGCGCAAAACGATCCCGAACGTGCGCACCTACGTGGCCATCGACGGTGGCATGAGCGACAACCCTCGCCCGATCACCTACCAGTCGCTCTATACCTGCTGCCTGGCCGATCGCCCCCTGGCCAAGCCAGACGAAAGCGTGAACCTGGTGGGCAAGCACTGCGAATCCGGCGATGTGCTGCTGAAGGACCTGCCCCTGCCCACCACCGAGAGCGGTGACATCGTCACCGTGTTTGCCACCGGTGCCTACAACGCCTCGATGAGTTCGAACTACAACCGGATCCCGAGGCCCGCTGCCGTTCTCGTGCACGACGGGGCAGCTGAACTGGTGCAGAAGCGGGAGCAGCCGGATGACCTGCTGCGCTACGACGTTTTGCCAGAACGATTCAACGCGTTACGTTGACAGCAGTGGTGAGAAGGGCGGAGTGAACGTGTTGGCGGTGGTGGATCCGCGCCTTGTGCTCGACGTTCTCTTTGCCTCTTCCATCGGCTTTCTGCTTTTTTCCCGCGTCAACGAACAGCGCACCCTCTGGCTGCTGCGGGGTTGGTTGTTTCTGGTGGCGATGGCCTGGTTCGTCCAGCGCTTCGCCAACCTGCCCCTCACCACAAAGCTGGTGGACGCGCTCGTCATGGCCTGTTCGCTCTCCCTGGCCATCCTTTGGCAGGGGGAGCTGCGGCGCCTGATGGAACTACTGGGCACCGGCCGTCTGGCCGTGTTGCTGGGCAATCCCCAGAAAGAGTTCAGCGCTTCAGCAGGCACCGTCAGCCAGATCACCGAGGCAGCAGGCCGGCTGTCGCAGTTGCGGCGTGGAGCCCTGATCGTGGTGGACCTGGGCAGCGACCTGAGGCCTGAGGACTTTCTCAATCCCGGCATCCCCATTGGTGCTGTGCTGAGTCGCGAGCTGATGCTCAACCTGTTCGCCGCTGACACCCCCCTTCACGACGGTGCCGTGCTGGTGAGAGGCAACCGAATCGAATCGGCGGGCGTAATTCTCCCCCTCTCCAGGGACAGCGTGAGCCGTTTCGGCACCCGCCATCTGGCAGCCCTCGGGATCACGGAACGCTTCGATCGCTGCATCTGCATCGTTGTGTCGGAAGAAACCGGCACGCTGTCTCTGGCGAACCAGGGCAAGCTGGAACGACCGATCACCAGTTCACGCCTCCAGGAATTGCTCAGGGAGCTGTTCAGCACCGCCGAATCGATGCCGCCAGCACGACGTACGGTGGGTAGCGCCCCGTCTGAATCGCTGTCTTGAGCCGCCCTCCGGCCACCAGCACTGACACGGCCGATCGTTCGCTTCTGCCTGCGGACCTCGACCCGGGTCGTCTCCCGCAGCATGTGGCCCTGATCATGGATGGCAACGGTCGCTGGGCCAAATCCCGCGGCTTGCCCCGCGTGATGGGTCATCGGGCTGGGGTTGAGGCGCTGAAAGCCACCCTGCGACTGTGCAGCGACTGGGGGATCCAAGCCCTCACGGCCTACGCCTTTTCCACGGAGAACTGGTCGCGCCCGGGGGAGGAAGTGAACTTCCTGATGACCCTGTTCGAACGGGTGTTGCAGGCAGAACTGCAGGCCCTCGAAGCCGAACAGGTGCGGATTCGCTTTCTCGGCGATCTGAAGGCCCTGCCCCAGAAACTGCAGGAACTGATTGCCGATGCCACAGCCCGGACGGCGGGCAACAACGGCATTCACTTCAACGTTTGCACCAACTACGGCGGCCGACGGGAGCTGGTGCAAGCCGCTCAGCGTCTGGCCCAACGCGTTGCTTCCGGGGAACTGAACCCCGACAGCATCGACGAAAACAGCATTGCCGCCGAACTGTTCACGGCTGGCGAACAAGATCCCGACCTGTTGATCCGCACCAGCGGCGAACACCGGATCAGCAATTTCCTGCTCTGGCAACTGGCCTACGCCGAAATTCACGTCACCGATGTGCTCTGGCCTGACTTCAATGCCGATGCACTGAAAGCCGCCCTGCTCGATTTCCAACGCCGCCACCGCCGCTTTGGCGGTCTTGATCCGATCCGCCCATGACCCTCAGCATCCGCCACGACTGGACCATCGAGGAGATCCAGGCCCTGCTGGAACTTCCCTTGATGGAGCTGCTCTGGCAGGCCCAAACCGTGCATCGGGAAGCCAACCCGGGATACAGGGTGCAGCTGGCCTCGCTGCTGAGCGTGAAAACAGGGGGCTGCGAAGAAGACTGTGCCTACTGCTCCCAATCGATCCATAACAGCAGTGACGTGACGGCCTTTGAGGCCCAGATGCAGGTGGAGCCGGTGCTTCAGCGGGCCCGGGCCGCCAAGGAGGCCGGTGCGGACCGCTTCTGCATGGGCTGGGCCTGGCGCGAGATCCGCGATGGCGCTCCCTTTGAGGCGATGCTCGAGATGGTGCGCGGGGTTCGCGGCATGGGGATGGAGGCCTGCGTGACCGCGGGGATGCTCACCGACCAGCAGGCGGAACGTTTGGCCGAAGCCGGCCTCACGGCCTACAACCACAACCTCGACACCAGCCCCGAGCACTACGACCGGATCATCTCCACCCGCACCTATCAGGAGCGACTGGAAACCCTGCAACGGGTGCGCAAGGCCGGCGTCACCCTCTGCTGCGGCGGCATCATCGGCATGGGTGAAACCCTGCGGGATCGCGCCTCCATGCTGCAGGTGCTGGCCAGCATGAACCCCCATCCCGAAAGCGTTCCGGTCAACGGGCTGGTGGCGGTGGTAGGCACCCCTTTGGAAGAGCAGGCTCCCTTCGAACCGCTGGAGCTGGTGCGGATGGTGGCGACCGCAAGGATCCTGATGCCCCATGCCCGGGTGCGGTTGAGCGCCGGCCGTGAATCGATGAGCCGGGAAGCGCAGATCCTCTGCCTCCAGGCGGGGGCCGATTCGATCTTCTACGGCGATGTTCTGCTCACCACCGGCAACCCGGACGTGGAGGCCGACCGCCAACTGCTCGCCGATGCGGGGGTGACCGCCAACTGGCAGGAGGGCGCGGCGGCTCCGGCCAGCTGCTCGCCCCTCTGATCAGCTCAGGGCAGGCTTCAATAAATCGATTAAGACGGTGCATCGCTTCGAAACCATGCACCTCAAACAAGTTGGCTGGGCCGCCGGGCTGATGCTCCTGGCCAGCAGCGTTCAAGCTGCTCCTCAGCCTGAGATTCAGGAGTTGTTCAAGGCGAGTCGTACCCCTGGCGATCGGGTGGTGGCCTATCCGCAAGGAACACCGGAGATGCGGGTGGTTCGCGTCGGCCTGCCGGTGGGAGCAACGATTCCACTCCACACCCATCCATCACCCGTGATCGTTGTGGTGACTAAGGGCGCGATGACCAACGTGCGCCTGGTGGACGGCAAGGAGGTTGTGAGCGTGGTGCGGCCTGGTGATGGCTTTCTCGAGGGCCATCCGGATGAACCGCACTACGTGACCAACCAAGGCCCTGAACCAGCAGAGGCGATCGTGACCTTCGCCAGTGTTGAAGGCCTCCCGAACATGGTTCGGGTGAACTAAGCGATCACTCCGCTTCATCCAAAGCGTCGTTCAATCGGTCGAGGGAGGAATGTTCATGGGTCATCGGAATGAATGGTCAAACCAGGTGGTCTGGAGCCACCCACCGGATCCAACCTCCCTCAACGGAGGGATTGCTGGACCATCCTCTTTCCCCCAAATGAGGGATGGGCAACATCCCAAAGCAGCTCTTGTGAAGATCTCTTGACTGGCACACAGGCTGAGCGGGCGCAGGGCTAGACCGGAAAAAGCCCTTCGATGAGGCGCCGTGATTGATCCCATCGTCATCCCCTCGCTGCTCGGTCTGTTTGTTCTCTCGGTGATCCTGGAAGCGATCAAAGACGACAGGCAGCGTCACCACCATCACCGCTATTGAGATCGGGCCGGACAGGTTCTGCGCGAACCATCCCGACTGTCACCAACAGGAAACACTGCACAAAACACTCATTGTGGGTGGCATCCCGGTTGAGCTACACCGTGCTGGTCTGTGGCTCAGCCATGAAGATCGACAGCGCCAACGCTCAACCGATGGGAAGCCTGATCTTTGAAGGAGGGCACAAGCCCTTCCATGCCCTGGCCTGTCCCCTGAAGCCGGCTTCGGTGCGGATCAGCAGGAAAGCCTGACAACCAACAACGCGGTGGCACGCCCCGGCCTGATGCAGGCTGGAGGACTGTTGAACATGTAAGAGCGTGGATCCAAGCAACCTGGAGCCTGTGCTGGCCAAGGACAGCCGACTCCTGGTGGCGGCGTTCTATGCCTTCACGCCCCTGGATGACGAGCGTCGGGAGGCATTGCTGAGCCGCTTGCCGAGCCTGGCTCGCGAAGGCAGCGTGCTCGGATCTGTGTTGGTGGCCCATGAAGGGGTGAATGGCACGATCAGCGGACCAGAGCACGGCGTTGATGCGCTGCTGGATCACCTGCGCGCCTCGTTGGATCTGGGCGACGACCACTACGCACGGCTCGAGGTGAAGCGCAGCTGGGCCGAACAACCGGTGTTCCGCCGTTTCAAGGCCCGCCGCAAAAAGGAGATCGTGACCATCGGCGTGGCCAGCGTGGATCCCAGCGCCAGCGTGGGCACCTATGTGGAACCCGAACACTGGAATGCCCTGGTGGATGATCCCGACACCCTGGTGATCGACACCCGCAACAGCTACGAAACGGCGATCGGCAGCTTCGAGGGGGCCATCGACCCCAGCACCGAGAGCTTCCGCGACTTCCCGCACTGGGCAGAGTCCACGCTGCGGCCCCTGATCGAAGAGAAGGGCAGCAAGCGCATCGCCATGTTCTGCACCGGCGGGATCCGCTGCGAAAAAGCCAGCAGCTACCTGCAGCAACAGGGTTTCGGGGAGGTGCACCACCTGCGGGGCGGCATCCTCAAGTACCTCGAGCAGGTGCCGGAAGCCGAAAGCCGCTGGCAAGGGGAGTGCTTCGTTTTTGATCAACGGGTGGCGTTGAACCACCGGCTGGAACCTGGAGAGCACAGCCTTTGCCACGCCTGCGGCCAGCCGGTGTCAGCCCAGCAACGCGAACTGCCGAGCTACATCAAAGGGGTGCAGTGCGTGCACTGCGTGGATCGCTTCAGCGATGCCGACCGGGAACGCTTCGCCATGCGTCAGCGTCAGATTGATCAAAGCCAGATTGATCAACGTCAGATCGATCAACGTCAGATCGCCCAACACAACATCCACCAGCAGCAGGCCTGAGCAGTCAGTCCGCATCGGACAATCCCTGCCAGGGACCACCCCGATGCCGTGCTGCCGATCCTCTACAGCTTTCGACGCTGCCCCTACGCCATGCGCGCCCGCTGGGCTCTGCTGGAGGCAGGACTGTTGGTTCAGTGGCGGGAGATCGCACTGAAGGCCAAGCCGTCGGAGATGTTGGCGGTCTCCCCCAAGGGCACCGTGCCCGTGTTGTTGTTGCCGGACGGCAGCGTGATCGAAGAAAGCCTGGCGGTGATGCACTGGGCCCTGGATCAAGCAGACCCTCGCGAGCTGCGCAACGCCGGCGATGCCTCAGCGCTGATCGAGCAGAACGACGGTGCGTTCAAACATCATCTCGACCGCTTCAAATACACCGACCGCTACCCCGGCACCAACAAAGACGAGCAGCGCGCCGCCGGGGTGGCCATCCTTAAGGACTGGAACCAGAGGATCGCTGATCAGGGCTGGCTGCTGGGCGAGCGCTGTTCGCTGGCGGATGCCGCCCTCTGGCCGTTCGTGCGGCAGTGGCGCATCGCCGATCCCGAGGGATTCGACAACGACAACAGCCTGGAAGCTCTTCGCCACTGGCTCCAGCACTTCCTCGAGGATCCCCGCTTCGAGCGGCTGATGCAGCGGGCCGACCCCTGGAATGCCGGGGGGCAACAACACCACTTCCCCGCCGATGCTGTGCCGGTGCCCTTGGATCAGCCCCTGTTTCACCTGGCCCTCAAGGCCGACTGGCAGGCCGCCCAGGCCAACGGCAGTTACCGCATCTCCACCCGGGGAATGAGCCTGGAGCAGGTGGGCTTCATCCACTGCTCCTGGCAGGAGCAGGTGCAGGCCACCTTTGAGCGGTTCTACGCCGACGCCGGCGAGGTGCTGCTGCTGGAGATTGATCCCGCCGCCGTGAACGCTCCCCTGCGGGCCGATGCCATCCCCAGCGGCGAACTGTTCCCCCATCTCTACGGGCCGCTGCCCCTGAAGGCAGTGCGCTCGGTCGGCACCATGCCCGCGGCAGCATGACCGGACGACCATGACCGTGGCCAGATCCCAATCGATGCTTGAGCAACTGGAAGCCGAAGCCCGTGATCGGGGACTGCTGCTGAGGTTGCAGGTGGGCCGCCCCCTGGGGCTGTGGAGCCTGCGGCTGGTGGTGGCCCAGCAAACCGCCAGCGACAGCCTGCTGCTGCTGGGGGAAATGAAGGGATGGGCTTATTCCGCCGCCACAGGCCTACAGCTCGACACGATGCTGGTGATGCCAAAGGCGCCTACCGGCGTGGGTGATCTGATCTGGGCGGCCACCATGGCCTGGGCCCAGGAGGCCACCCCCTGCTCACGGGCCCGGTTGCTGGCCATCCGCGACGACGAGCAGCAGCACCGCCGGCTGGTGCGTTACTTCCGCCAACGCGGCTTCAGCAAATCCCGCGATGTGGAAGCGGCGCTCTGGGATCTGCCCCTGCGCATGGTCTGGGGCGGCGCCGGGGCTCTGATGAGTGGTGATGTGGCCACCGTGCTGGAGCGCAGCCTGCGGGGCTGGCGTCAGTCGGCGGCGTGATAACTGCTGCGCACCAGCGGACCACTGCGCACCTGGGCAAAGCCCAGCTCGCGGGCCACATCCCCCAGCTCATCGAACTCCTGGGGCGTCCAATAGCGGGCCACCGGAATGTGCACCAGCGAGGGGCGCAGGTACTGCCCCAGGGTGATCCGTTGGCAATCCACGCTGCGGAGATCCTTGAGGGTGGCGATCACCTCGTCGCGGCTTTCCCCCAAGCCGAGCATCAGACCACTCTTGGTGGGGATTTCCGGCGCCAGCTCACGGGCGGCCGCCAATAAACCCAGGGATCGTTCATAGGTGGCACCGCGGCGCACCTCCCCCTGCAGCCGCTGCACCGTTTCCAGGTTGTGGTTGAAGCACACCGGCTGGGCCGCCAGCACCGTGGCCAATCGCTCCCGTTGAGCCACCAACGCCTGATCGTGATCCGACACGCCCCCCCAGAAGTCGGGGGTGAGCACCTCAAGGGCGATCAGCGGATTGCGGGCTCGGATCGCCGCCATGGTGCTGGTGAACAGGCTGGCGCCGTGGTCGGCGAGATCATCGCGGGCCACCGCCGTGAGCACCACATAACGGAGCTGCATCGCCTCAACGGCATCGGCCACCCGCTCGGCTTCGGCGGCATCCACCGGCATCGGGGCCTGGCCCTTGTCCACCTGGCAGAAGGCACAGCTGCGGGTGCAGATCGAGCCACCCAAGAGAAACGTCGCCGTTCCGGCGGCGTAGCACTCGCCGCGGTTGGGGCAGCGCCCCTCCTCACAGATGGTGTGGAGCCGGTTCTGCTTCACCAGCCCCTGCACCCGCTCCAACTCCGAGGCGTTGCCGATCGGCCGCCGCAGCCAGTCCGGCAGTCGCTCGCCAGGGGGGATGGCGCTGTACTTGCTCATACCGGCCGGCGCCCTTCAAGAGCCCTGCTCAGGGTGACCTCATCGGCGTATTCCAGTTCACTGCCCATCGGCAGGCCGTAGGCGATTCGGCTCACTGAGCAGAAGGGCTTGAGCAACCGCCCCAGATACAAGCTGGTGGTGTCCCCTTCCACGCTGGGGGTGAGGGCCAGAATCACCTCACTGATATCCTCATTGGTGATGCGCTGCACCAATTCGGTGACGTGCAGCAGCTCCGGACCAATGCCATCCATGGGTGAGATCAGGCCACCGAGCACGTGGTAACGCCCCTGGAATTCGCGGGTGCGCTCCAGCGCCAACAGATCGCGGGAATCCGCCACCACACAGATCACGCCATTGCGGCGCTCGGGGTTGCGGCAGATCTCACATTCGGGATCGGCGGAGAGGTGGAAACAGGTCTGGCACTGGCCCACCTGGGTGCGGGCCGCCAGCAAAGCATCAGCGAACTGATGAATCTGCTCCTGCGGTTGGTTCAGCAGATGCAACGCGAGCCGCTGGGCCGTGCGCGGGCCGATGCCGGGCAGACGCTCGAACTGATCAATCAGTCGAGCCAACTGTTTGGTGAAGCCGCTCAGGGGTCTGCCGCCAATGCGGGAAATGTAGGAGTTGCGGAGATCATCTGCCGCAACAGGGGCCACGACCATCAGGCCACACGGGCAGAATGGGTCATGGATTGATCGTCCCGCTGATGCAGCTCCTCCAGTCTCTGAGTCGCGTGATCGTTTGCGGCGTTCTGGCTCTGGTACTGGGAGCCTGCGCGGCGGGACCAACGGCAGGGCTGCAGTCGTACCAGAGCCCGGATGGCCGCTTCGCCTTCCTCTATCCCACCGGCTGGACTGAGGTGCAGGTGAGCAACGGACCCCGGGTGGTGTTTCACGACCTCATCCACAGCGATGAAACCGTGAGCCTGATGATCAACAAGGTGAACGAAGACAACGAGCTGAGTGAACTGGGCAGCGCCGTTGCCGTTGGCGAGCGCCTGCGCCGTGAAGTGATCGCCACCGCCGGCAGCGGCCGCACCGCCGAGCTGGTGGAAGCGCAGGAGCGTGAAGTGAATGGCCACACCTTCTACGACCTTGAATACGCCGTGCACCTGGAAGACCGCGACCGCCACGAGTTGGCGACCGTCGTGGTGGACCGCGGCCGGCTCTACACCCTGGCCACAAGCGTCAACGAAGATCGCTGGGGCAAGGTGGGTGACCTCTGCGGCCGGGTGGTGCGCTCACTGACGCTGCTGATCTGATCAGAACAGGAAGCGAAAACGCCGACCGTTGGGGTCACCTGAATCGGCGCCAGTGCTCGAGTGCACCGGCCACTCCGTATCCAGATAGCTGATGCCATCGGCATCGAACGGAACCGCCCTCAGGCTGGAGGCCTTCAGTTCGGTGGTGCCCATGGCGGTGACCAACCCGCCCAGTTCCATTGGCCCCAGATCCGTCTCCAACGCCTGCCCCGCCGCAGTGATCAAGGCCGGCAGGCGGATCAGATTCTGCGGTTGTTTCATCTGCTCAAACAGCCCCTTCAGCGCCAGCTGCTGCCGTTCCAGACGGCCGAAATCGCCGCGGCCGTCGTTGCGCCAACGAAGAAAGCCCTCCAGATCCTTGCCCTTCAACAGCTGAGGTCCTGGCTGCAGGTCGATCAACAAGTTCTGACTGCGATCGACGTAGTACAGGCGCTTGGGAACATCCACTTCGATGCCCCCCACCAGGTTGGCCAGGGTTTCGATCGCATCCAGGCGCACCACGATGTGATGACGGATCGGGCGGTTCATCAGGCGCGACAACTCCCGCTCCACCGCCTCCACACCGCCGTAGGCCATCAGCGCATTGAGCTTGATGCCGCCGAAGCCCTCGGCATCGATGTAGCTGTCGCGCGGGATCTGGGTGATCGATGTGGTGGTGCCATCCACCCGCACCGTGAAGATCACATCGGTGTTGCTGCCGGTGCGGTCCCGGCCCAGCACCACCACCTCCCTGGCCCCGAAGCCTGTCCAACCGGCAAACGGGTTGGCCAGCGGCGCGGGCTGAAGCAGCGCGAAGGGTTGATCTGCCGTGCTGGATGGCGACGTGATCAACCGGCTCAGCGGAACCGAAAGAATCAGGCCACCGCTGAGACCCGCCACCACAGCAGCAACCACCGGCCAATTGATGGCCTCAGATGACGCCTTAGCAGGGGGGGCTTGTGGCATGGAACACGTGTTATGCAGCATCTTGGCGCGCTCGTCCCATCTCGGGTAGAGGGGCGCAGGCCTCTGTTAAACCAACGGATCGCTGATCACCATCGAGGCACAGGGGAGCTGACGGATCAATTTGCTGGTGCGATCACTGCCGGGAATCGGCAGACCGGCAACCCGCCTGCGCTGGGTGCGCAGGATCACCAGATCGTGTTCGCGGCTGAGGCGATGAATGGCCCCGTCGATGCCGGGCCCCCGCACGATCACGATGTGGAACCGCTCCTCCGGAATCCCCGGCGGGCGCCAGCGGATCAGCTGCTGTTCCATCCAGTGACGGTCCTGGCCACTGAAGCGGGGGTCGTGCACATGCAGCAGGGTGATCCGCACGCGCTGATCCTCCGGGGCTGAGTTGATCACCCGCAGCGCCAGTTCGAACTGCTCGCGGGCACTGGCGGAGAGGTCTTTGATCGGAACAAGGATCCGGCCCAGACCGCTATCGGTCTCACGGCCCAGGTTCACCACCACCACCGGACAGTGGGCCGTGCGGCAGACCCCATCAACGATGTCGCCCATCAGCCAGGCCCGGAGTTGATCGCTGCGGGCTGCACCGATCAACAACAGATCCGCGGCCTGCTCCAAGGCTGTGCGGCTCATGCCGCCGGCGATGTCTTCATCCAGCCGCAGCAGGCTGCGGGTGGGCACAGCCAACTGGGCGCCGATGCTCTCCGCCGTGCTGAGGCGTCCGCGCGCTGCCGCAACGGCCCGGTTCAAGCCACCGCGCATCTCCTCGAGGCTGGGATTCACCATCGCCAGGGGCAACAGCACACCTTCAGCCCCCGATGAGCCCTGCACCAGCCGGGCCGCCATGCTCAGCAACCCCTTCTCGGTGCTGGGGTTGGCCACCGGCACCACGATGCGCAGGGGACGCTGCACCACCTCGTTAACGCCATCCAGCACCGCCGCTTCCTCACCGAAGCTGACCGGCACCGCATCGGGGCTGGGATCCTTGAGCCGGGTCACCGACTGCTCGGTGAGGATCGGCCCCAGGGTGGCCGTCACCACCATCACCGCCAGCACGCTGTTCAGCACGGTCTGATTGAGCAGGCCCGCCTGATAGCCGATGAAGGCGGTGGCCAGGGTCGCCGCCACCTTGGGCATCGTCAGCGACCACATCATCAGGATCTGGGCGCGGCGATAACCGAACAGCCGACCGCTGACCCACGACGCGAGGCCCTTGCCGCCGATGGCGCCCACCAGCATCAGCGCGGTGAACTGAAAGTTGCCCAGGCTTTCGCCAAGGCTGCCCAGATCCAGCAGCAAGCCCAGATCGATGAAGAAGATCGGGATGAACAACACGCCACCCACAAAGATCACCTGCTCCTTCACCCGGCCCTCGGGCAACACGGAATTCACCGCCAGACCAGCCAGGAAAGCGCCGACGATCTTCTCGACGCCGGCCAGCTCAGCCCCGAGGGAGGCCAGGAACAGGGCCACCAGAACAGCGAGCACCATCCGGTTTTCATCGCTGATGCCCCGCAGCACGAGGCGCCGGCCCAGCCAGCGGATGCCGATCACCACCACCAGAGCGAAGCCGCCGATCTTGAGCAGCAGCAGGCCCAGGCCCAGGCCGCTGAGGCTGCCCTGGCCCAGCCCCAGCCCCACCGCCAGCAGCAGCAAGGCCACGATGTCGGTGAAGATCGTGCTGCCCACGCTCACCACCACCGACTCATCCTTCTGGGCGCCGTAACTGCGCACAATCGGATAGCCCAGGGGGGTGTGGGTGGCCATCAGGGCGCCGAGCAACAGGCACGACACCGAGGCGAAGCCCGCCATCAGGCCGATCGAGACGCCCGTGCCCACACCGATCAACAGGATCAGCAGGCCATAGATGAACGAGCGGCGTTTGACCCGGTTGAACTCCTCCAGGTCAATCTCCAGACCCATGGTGAACAGCAGATACACCGCCCCGAGATCGGAGAGCAGCCGCACCGTTTCGCTGCTGCTGTCGACCCAGTTCAAGGCATGGGGGCCCACCACCACACCCGCCGCCAGCAACCCCACCAGGTCGGGCAGACCCAGCCGCCGGATCAACGGCGGCACCGCCGCACTGATCGCCACCAACATCGAGAACACCCCGAGGGGGTGATGCATGACGTGGCTGATCGAGGCCTGCATGGCCATGGCTGCACCGCCGGCTTGCGGACCCAGCATGGTCGCGGGATCTGCCGGCAACAACAGCTGCTTCAGGAAGCGATAAGCCCTTCGCCGGCCTGCACCTGCCAGAGGTTGGTGTAGATCCCGCCCTGGGCCACAAGGCTGTCGTGGCTGCCCTGCTCCACAATCCGGCCCTGGTCCATCACCACAATCCAATCGGCATGGCGCACCGTGCTGAGCCGGTGGGCGATCACCACGGTGGTGCGCTGCTGGGTGATCTGTGCCAAGGAACGCTGGATGGCGGCTTCGGTGTCGTTGTCCACCGCAGCGGTGGCTTCATCGAGCACCAGCACCGGCGCATCCTTGAGGATGGCGCGGGCCAAAGCGATGCGCTGGCGCTGTCCGCCCGAGAGGCGCTGCCCGCGCTCTCCCACCAGGGTGTCGTAACCCTGGGGCAAGGCGTCGATGAAGCCAGCGGCCTCCGCCAGGCGAGCGGCCTGCTCAATCGCCACCGGATCGGGATCGGCGACCCCGTAGGCGATGTTCTCGGCCACGGTGCCGTGGAAGAGGTAGACGTCCTGACTCACCAAGGCGATGCAGCGGCGCAGGTCCTGCAGCTGCAGGGTGTCGATGGGGACCCCATCCAGACAGATGCGCCCGCCATTGCGCTCATACAGCCGCAACAGCAGCTTCACCACGGTGCTCTTGCCAGACCCCGTCGCCCCGACGATGCCCAGGGTCGATCCCGCTGGCACGGTGAGATTGAAGCCCTGCAGCAGCGTTGATCGGCCGGCATAGGCGAAATCCACCGCTTCAAAACGAATCTCACCCCGCAGCCGCTGCGGATCCACCGGCACCGTTCCTCCCTGGATCAACACCGGCGTGTCAATCAGATCGAGCACCCGTTGCGTGGAGGCCATCGAGCGCTGGTACTCATCGAGGGTGCGGCCAATGGCGGTGAGCGGCCAGAGCAGCCGCTGGGTGATGAACACCAGAACGCTGTAGGTGGCCACCGGCAGCTCCCCGGCCAGGGCCTTGAAACCGCCGATCAACAGGATCGCCAGGAAGGCGAACAGGATCGCGAAGCGAATCAAGGGGATGAAGGCCGCCGAGAGACGAATCGCCCGGGCATTGCTCTGGCGGTAGGCCAGGCTTTCCGCCCGCAGCCGCTCCAGTTCCAGAGCCTCAGCGGTGAAGCTCTTGATCGTGAGCATCCCCCCCAGGTTGTTGGCAAGCCGGGAGGCGAGGTCGCCCGCCCGAGCCCGCACCTCCCGATAGCGCGGCGCCAGCTGGCGTTGGAAATGCAGCGATCCCCAGACAATCACCGGAATCGGCAGATAGGCGAACAGGGCCACCTCCGGCGCCACCATCGCCATGCCGATGCCCACCACCAGCACGGTGGTGATCAACTGCAGGATCTGGTTGGCACCCCGATCCAGAAACCGTTCGAGCTGGTTGATGTCGTCATTGAGCACCGCCATCAGGCGACCGGTGCTGTCCTGCTCGAAAAAGGCCAGCTCAAGCTTCTGCAGATGGTCGTAGGCCTCGAGCCTGAGGCTGTGCTGGGTGGTTTGCGCCAGGTTGCGCCAGAGCACGTCGTAGAGGTACTCGAACAGCGACTCCGCCGCCCAGATCACAAAAGTGAGCAGGGCCAGACCCCACAGTTGCTGGCCGGCGGTCCTCAGCCCGAAACCCGCCAGCACCGATTGCTCCTTGAGCAACACCACATCAACGGCCAGGCCGATCAAGATCGGCGGCGCCAGATCGAACAGCTTGTTGATCAGGGAGCACGTCACCGCTGCCACCACCAGGCGGCGCTGCGGCGCCAGATGGCTCAACAACCGCATCAAGGGGGAGCGATTTGCTGAAGCTTTCCTGAGGGTTCGTTCCGACACGGTTTTCACCCCTGAAGACGCACTACAACGGAACCACAACTGAAGGAGGTGCCATGAGCCGATCAAGGTCGTTCAACCGCTTTCACCGCTACCTGGCGCGGCAGAAACGCCGCGGACTGCGGGCTGTCTTGCCGCAGTTCCAGGACGCCCGTGAGCATCAGGAAAGCTCAGCCAACAACAGCGATGGCGTGCTGCGTCGGCTGAGCTTGCGTGAAATGGAATTGGACCTGATGGAGGCCGAGGCCTGAGCCTCAGCCGCGGTAACCGCCTCCACCACGGGGGCCGCCGGAGCGCTCCCGAGGGGTGGCTTTGCTGACGCGGATCATGCGGCCCATCCACTCCACGTCCTGAAGATCGTCGATGGCTTTCTGCTCATCGGCATCGTTGACCATTTCAACGAAGGCGAAACCGCGTTTGCGGCCGGTCTCACGGTCCAGGGGCAGGCTGCAGTTCTTGACCTCGCCGTACTCACTAAAGAGATCGAAGAGGTGCTCCTGCTCCGCCTGGAACGAAAGATTGCCGATGTAGATGGTCATGGACCGTGGAACCGTTGAACGTGCTCAGTCGCTTGAGCTGGTTCCGAAAGCTCGGAAGGGGCCAGTGCTCAAGCTTGAACCCGATGACGTTACAGGGCAGTCGCACGAATCAACACAAAAAAAAGAAGCAATTGCGAAGACTCGCCAGCAACCGAGCCATCCACTCCATTGTCAGAAGACCCTGACGCAGGAGAGAGATGACATTCGACACCCTTTGTTTCCAAGCCCTGGCCTGGACCGCCGACGGAGAACTGGATCCGCTGGACAAGCTTGTGCTGCTCAACAACTTGATCCGGCAAGCCACGCCGAGCGAGCAGATCGAGCTGATTCAGGTGGTGGAGAAATTGGCTCTGCTTCAGCCCGAGGCCACCGTTCAGGTGAGCCATCTCTGACGGTTTTTTGATCCCCGGGGATCAGAGGCCGTAGGTCTCGGCAGCCTTGGCCTTGCAGGTGGCCTGGGCCGTCTGGATCCCCGCCCCGTTCTGCACCTCGGCGAGGAAACAACGGCAGGTGTCATCCACCATTCCCTCCGGAGGAACGGTCCCAGCCCTATGAAGCTCGGCCTTGACGGCCGTTTTGCAGAACTGGGTGATCAGGCTGTTGTCCGAAGCTGAAGCAGCCAGGGGAGCCGAAAGCAGGCCAACAGCCAGCAGCGCACGCATCAAGAGGCCTTGCTGATTTGCAGTTCGCGGTTCATCACGCGCAGGCGTTGAAGGCTGTTGAACACATCCTCCGGCATGCCCTTGGGAAGATCCACCAGGCTGTGATTGTCAAAAATCTGGATGCGGCCGATCATCCGGCCCTGCAGACCGGTCTCGCCGGCGATGGCACCTACCAGGTTTCCGGGTTTGACCCGATCGCGGTGACCCACCTCAACGCGGTAGCGCTGCATGTTCTCCTCAGGAGCCCGGGCCGGACGCTCGCGCCGCTCACGGCGGTCGCCTGAATGGCGATCGCGGTCGCGGTCGTTGCGACGGGTGTTCTGAATCCAGTCGTCGTCGCCCTTACGCAGCAGGGCATCGGGGCCGATGGCCAGGTTGAGCGCCGCCATGGCCAGCTGCTCGGGGCTGAGCTCAAGTTCCGTGGCCACCCGCTGCATCAACTCCTGGAGCAGGGCCGCTTCATCGGCATCAGGGCGTTGGGATTGGGCCGCATCACTCAAACGCTTGCGCAGGCGGTCCAGCCGTCCCTGGTTGATGGCCGTGTTGCCGGGCACCTCCATCGCTTCGATCGGTTGGCCCGTGGCGCGCTCGAGGTTGCGGATGAAACGGCGTTCCCGTGGAGTCACGAACAGAACCGCTTCTCCGGTGCGTCCAGCCCGGCCCGTCCGGCCGATGCGGTGCACGTAGGCCTCGCTGTCGAACGGCATGTCGTAGTTGATCACCAGGCCGATGCGCTCCACATCGAGACCCCGCGCTGCAACGTCGGTGGCCACCAGGATGTCGACCGATCCACTGCGCAGCCGCTCCACGGTGCGTTCCCTTTGGTTCTGGGGAACGTCGCCATTGAGCACCGCCACCTGATGGCCACCGGCCTCAAGGGTTTCGGCCACGGTCAGGGTGATCGCCTTGGTGCGGGCAAAGATGATCACACCCTCACCACCACAGGCATCGAGAACCCGCTGCAGGGCCTCGAGCTTGTGCGGCATCGGCACCGTGATCGAACGCTGACGGATCCGCTTGCCTTCCTGATCCTTGGTGCGGATCGTGACCTCAGCCGGATCCTTGAGATAACGCTTGGACAGGCGACGGATCTCAGGGGGCATCGTCGCGGAGAACAGCACCACCTGACGCTGCTCAGGCAGCTGATCGAGGATCCACTCCACATCGTCGATGAAGCCCATGCGGAGCATTTCGTCCGCTTCATCGAGCACCAGGCTGCGCAGACCGCTGGTGTCGAGCGTGCCCTGACGCATGTGGTCCATCACCCGGCCGGGGGTGCCCACCACCACATCAACCCCGCGCCTGAGGGCACTGATCTGGGAGCGGAAATCGGTGCCGCCGTACACCGCCAGCACCTTCAGATGGGGATGGCCGGCGGAATAAGCCTTGAACGATTCGGCCACCTGCATCGCCAGCTCCCGTGTGGGGGCGAGCACGAGGGCCTGGGGTGTTTTCTGGCCGCTCTCGAGACGCTCGAGCAACGGCAGGGCAAACGCTGCTGTTTTGCCGGTGCCGGTCTGGGCCTGACCCACCAGATCGCGGCCGAGCATCAGCTCGGGGAAGGCCGCCTTCTGAATGGGGGAAGGTTCGCTGTATCCCTTGTCCGCCAGGGTGCGGAGCAGGGCCTCACTGAAACCAAAACCGGCGAAACCGGATTCCGGTTCAGCCGAAGTGATGGTGGTGGTGAACACCTCAGCATTGGTGTTGGATTCCGGCAGGTCGGACGCAGAAAGATCCACTGCGCAGGCGGAATCGTCGCGCTGCTGTTGCTGTTCAGTCATGAAAGGTGGCTTCGCCTGATTGATCTCTGAAATCAGGCTCACAACCTCCCTGCAACGTAAGAGTTGCGCTCTGGTTGTGTTGCCTACGCTTCAAAGGTTGGCAATCAAGTTATCACCCGGCCGTAATCATCCTGCAGCCGTTCGATGTCGTCTTCCCGCAGATCATCACCGTGCTGAACTTCCAGAATCAGCAGATCTGACCCATCTGCACGGGCGCGATGCACAGCGCCGCAGGGGATCGAGAGCATGACGCCCGCGCTGGCGGTGTGCCAGGTGTCTTCGCAGAGCAGAGCCCCCGAGCCGGACACAACGGTCCAACTTTCGCTGCGATGACGATGCCGCTGCAGGGATAACTGCTGCCCGGCACGAACCAGCAGCCGTTTGACCAAATAGTTGTCCCCCTGGGTCAGCGTTTCGTACCAGCCCCAGGGACGCTCAACCCGCATCAGTCCACCCGCGTCAGATCAGCGTCACCAGATCAAGGCTGGCACGGGCACGGGTGATGGCTGTGTACAGCAATCGGCGTTGATGTTCTGCAGCCGGGCCATCCTCAAGGGGATCTGGCCAGAGCACGATCACCCGATCCGCCTCACTGCCCTGGGCCCGATGGATGGTGAGCGCAACCGCCGGCTCCAGACGCCGCAAACGGGCTGGATGCAAACGGCGCACCTGCAGCTGGCCGTCCGGATCCACCACCTGGAACAACAAGCGTCGTTCAGAGCCTGCCCCGATCACCACCCCGAGGTCACCATTGGCCAAGCCCAGTTCCGGTTGGTTGCTGCCGCAGATCACCGGCAAGCCGATCGGCCAACGCTCGACCCTGCCGGCGGCATTGGCCCCCAGCAGCGTTCGGTGCACATCATCAAGACTCCACGGTCCCCGGCGACGTGGACAGAGCAACAGGTCCTGCTCGAGCAACGCAAACAAAGGCCGGGATGCCGCCATCAGCTCCTGCTCGGTGCAGCGGTCGAGATCAACCGCCAGTGCCTGCAACTGCTGGAGGCGCTGAATCCAGCGCTGGCGCACCAAGGCAGGGAAACGACGCAGGGGCCAGGGATGCACCTGAAGATTGGCCTGCTCAGGCATGGCGGCCAGATCCGCTGCAAAGGCCTCCAGATTCCCCTGGCGCAGCTGTTGCGCCACCTGGGCCAGGGCACCGCGGTTGCGGTAGGTGCGCTCCAAATGCACGGCGCCGGCACCGAAACGACCGCGCACGTCCGGCTGCTGCAGCCGATGCCAAACCGCTCCACTCCCCACCGGCGGCAACTGAGCTGGATCCCCCACCAACAGCAGCCGGCAACCACTGGGCAACGCCTCCAACAGAGCCTGGGTCAAGGCCAGATCCAGCATCGACATCTCGTCGATCACCAGCAGATCCAGCTCCAAGGGACGCTGGCGGTGCCTGCCGAAGCCACGGCTTCCGGCCTCCAACCAGCGGTGGAGGGTGCTGCAGGGCAACGGAGCCCGCTGCGCCATCACCGCCTCCCCCAGGCGCCGGGCCGCCTTGCCGGTGGGGGCCGCCAGACCGATGCGCAGGCCGGGATGGCGGGCTTCCGCCCGGGCCAGAATCTCCACCACCGTGCTGGTTTTGCCCGTGCCCGGACCACCGCTGAGCAGCACAACCGAGGCCTGATCCAGGGCGCGCACGGCGGCGCACTGTTCAGCGTTGAGACGATCCGACAGCTCGGGATCGGCAGCCTCGACGGGTTTGGGAAGCGGAGCATGGGCCCGCTCCACCAGCTCGGCCACCACCTGCTCCATGGCCTGCAACCAGCGGCGCCAGCCCAGCCGATCACCCTGAAGCAGCAGGGGGGAGGCATCCCCCTCCAGCCATCCACTGGCTTGGGCAGCGGCCAGCCGCTCCGGCGTCAGCGCCACCGTCAACTCCCCCTGCTCCAGGGCCAGCACCAGATCGCGGCTGAGCTCCTCCAAAGCGGGGCCATCAGCCCGGGGCGGGATCCGTCGCCGCAGGGCGGCATGGAGTCCGGCCGTGAAGCTGGAGGGCCCGTTGCTGGTTCCCTGGGGCAGCAGCTCCGTCACGCCGGCACCTCCCCCAGGGCTCGATCCAGGGCCGCGATGCGATTGAGCGGCACGGGTTCAACGATGCGCCCCGGCCCAACAGCATTTTCCGGGGTGGCATTCACCGCTCCGGGCATCCCCCGCAGGAAGCAGTAGACGTAACCCCCCAGATGCTGCTCCGGGTCGTAATCCGGCAGCCGCCAACGCAGATGGCGATGCAGAGCCACCAGGTAGAGGTGGGCCTGCAGGGGGTAGTGGTGATGCAACATCTGCTCCTCCATCGCCTCCTGGGAGTAGTGATGCGGACCACAAAGCCCCGGCTCAGCACCGGTGCGCCGTTCACCGATCCAGTTGCTCTTCCAGTCGAGGACCCACCAGCGTTGGTGCTGTGGGTCCTGGAACACCAGATCGATCGAGCCGGTGAGAAAGCCGCGGCTGTTGATCGAGAGCGATGCCAGCGCCGGGCTGTAGGTGCGGCCAAAACGGGCCTCGGCATCACAACCGAAAGCGGCCACCAGATCGGCCGTGCGCACGTGCTGCACAGGCAGATCAAAACTGAGTTCGGGCAGGCGCTGGTGCGGCCCCAGCCGATCCAGCGATAACGCACCCAGCGGTCCCCCCAGGGGCGTCTGCAACACCTGCTCCAACCCCGTCAACACATCGTTCTGAAGATCGGGATCAAGCCCGGCCCGGCGCAACTCGGCGGCGATCAGCTCGAGCCGTTGGCGGGGTTCAGAGGCCTCCGCCGCAGAGAAGGGGAACTGTTCGAGGATCCGGTGCAGACAGTCCCCGGCCCCGGCCCCGCGCGGGAAGGCCGCCAGCGGCCCCGTCTCGGACCATGCCGGTTCTGCCCTCGCCGCCATCAGTTCCAACGCCGATTCCAACGTCGATTCCTCGGCGCCGGGATCGCGATCACGACCCTGTTCATGCAGCTGAACGTCGTCGGATGAGGCAATCCAGGCCGAATAACTGGCCCGGCCCCAACTCCGGTCGATCCGCTTGGGAATGGAACCAAGGGCCAACGGCTCGGCCCGCAGCGGAGACCGCCAACGCTTGCCGCTGGGCAGGCTCTCGACCAGGCCATCGATGCTGATCGGAACCTGTCGCTCCGCCAGGGCTTGGCTCAGCCGCTCATCGGTGAGGCTGTCAATCGCATCCCCAGCGGCCTCAGCTCCGAACAACCAAGCGGGCAAGGGGGAATCCTCCTGGCCGTTGGCCCTGGCCCAGATCAGAACCAACTGGGATTGGGCTCGGGTCACCGCCACATAGGCCAGCCGCTCGGCCTCGGCCGCGGCCTCCCGCTGCGCCTGTTGCACCGCCTGCCAGCCCTCCCCCCAGTGGACATCCACCCGCACCAGGCACTCTCCGGAGCGGGGGTCACGCCAGAGCGGACCGGATACGGCTGGGGGGGACTGCCAGAGGTAGGGGCAGATCACCACCGGATATTCCAGACCCTTGCTGCGGTGGACGGTGACCACGGCGATGGCGCTGTCGGCCTGATCGCTGTGGGGCTGACGAGCCTCAGGCACCGGCTGGCTGGGGTGCAACCGCTCCCTCCGCAACCAATCCGCAGCGGTGGCCACATCAAGCCCCTGGCGGTGCATCGCCTCCTGCACCAGACGTGCCGCCTGCTGCAGATCCCCCAGCATCCGGCCCCGTTCCGACAGCCCCGCCATCTGTTCGCCCTTGAGAAGATCGGCCAGCGCCCCGAGCAGGCCCAACCGCGGCATCGCCTCAGCCAAACCGCGCAACTGCAGCGCCAGCTGATCCAACAGGGCCGGCTCCAGGGCATCGGGCGCGATGGTCATCAGTCCCGAGCAGGCCAGCAGACGCAAGCGAGCGTCATCGCCCGGTTCCGCCAGGGCATCGAGGAACCACTGCAACAGCAGGGCAGCTTCACTGTCGAGCACATCCCCCTGAGTCACCAAGCGGGTGGGGAGTCCGCAGACCCCAAGGGCGCGGCGCAGGTCTTCGGCCTGTTGATGACGACTCACCAGCACGCAGAGATCTGCAGGGGTGAGGTCGTCCCGTTGCTGCAGTTGCTCCAGCACCATCGCGGCGAGCCGCTGGGGCAGCTGTGCTTCTAGGGCACTGCGGCTGGAGGGCGCCTCGGTGGAGAGCAGCAGCAGTTGCAACGCCGGGGCGTCCTGCGGTGGGGTGGCGGAGCTGCGGGGCTGCACCGCGGGCACAGGCAGTTCAGATCGGGGGAGCCCCGGAGCCATCAAGCGGTTCAACCCCTCCATCAGCGGTGCCGTTGTGCGGAAGTTGTCGAGCAGGTGATCGATCCGCTCCACCTGATCCCGCGCTGCCATGTAGGTGGCCAGATCACCACCCCGGAAGCGGTAGATCGCCTGCTTGGGATCCCCCACCATCAGCAGCAGGTGGCGTTCACCACCACCGAAGGCGCGCTGCAGCAGACGCCACTGCACGGGGTCTGTGTCCTGAAACTCATCCACCATCACCGCCCGATAACGCTGTTGCAGAGGAGCAAGCCAGGCAACGTCGCCATCGCCGGGGTCCATGGCAGCCAACAAGCCGCCAAAGGTGATCACCCCGCGGCGGCGACGGCGGCGGTCCAGCTCCTGCAAACCCCGCTCCAGCAGGTACTGCCAGGTGCGCTCAATCGGTGCATCCCAGAGCGCCGCAACAGCGGCCTGCAGAGCCGGCGTCACCAGGCTGGGGTCGGTCTCACCGCACTTGCGCGCGACCTTGCACCAACTGCCGGGGTGGAAGTACTCCTTCAGCGGCTTCTCATGGGCGGCAATCTCCAGCAGTGACGGCACTGCGGTCTGCCCATGCAGCCACTGGTTGATCTGCGCGCAGCGATCGCTCTTGGGCTTGGCCGAATAAGGGGTGGTGGTTCCACAGCCCTGGGCTTTCCACTGCTCGGCCGCCTGACGGAACCCCGCATCCAGGGCGGCATGGTCCCGCTGCCAGAGCGGCACGAAGTCATCCCAGAGCTGCGCAAGCCAGTGCTCTAGCTGTGGGGCAAGGGGCTGGTCGAGATCGATCACCCCATCAATGGACCTGAACCGCGGCTGCTGTTCGCCATCGAGTTGCGCCAAGCCCCTGCGCAGGGTCTGGGGCGAGAGGCCGCGTTGACGCAACGCCTTGAACTGATCCGGCGGCAGGTTGAGCAGCTCCTGTTGCCACAGGTCCTGAACCACCTCGGCCTGGAGCGCGGTGGCGTCGGTGTCCAGCTGAGGCTCCATGGCCGCAGCGTTGCAGAGGGCCAGACGGCGCAGACTCCGGCGGCAGAAGCCGTGGATGGTGGTGATGTCGGCCCGGTCCAACTGCTCCAGGGCCACCAGCAAGCGACGAATCCACCGCTGACGCGCCTCCCCTGGTTCGGAACCCACCAGCCAGTCCGCCAGGACGGGGTCTGGAGCGGAAGCCTCCATCCCCTGCTCCAGCTGCTCGAGACCCTGCAACGCCTGTTGCAGCCGCTGGCCGATGCGGGAGCGCAGCTCTTCGGCCGCCGCATCGGTGAAGGTCACCACCAACAACGCTTCGAGGGCGTGGTCGGCCTCCGTGATTAGCCGCAGGCAGAGATGCGCCAGAGCAAAGGTTTTGCCGGTGCCAGCGCTGGCCTCAAGCAGGCGGACCCCAGGGCCGAGGGGGTAGGTGTTGGCAACGAAGCGCTGGGCCATGAATGGAGTCTGCTCAACTTCGGCCTCAAAACCAGTGTTAACTTCCATGAAGCAGCCGGCGAAAGCTGCGAACTGGACTGGGTGTTGTCACACCCCAGAACAGAAGACGACCTGAGCGGGGGCCTGAAGAACCCTCGCTTTTTTATTGGCTTGTGAACGGATGCAACCCAACCCTTGAGAGAACAGGGGCTTGTGCGGGTGCGGGGCCATCAGGCCAACACGTTGGTGAAAGCCACCGGCCTGTTGTGTCCCCCGAACGTCGTCAGAAATTGGCCCAGCTGCTGGTGCGCAAAGCCGCCGCTGTTGAAAGCATCAACCAGGAACATCGGGCCTACTTCTTCCGCCGTCAGGCCGGCGAGCCCATGGTGATTTCCAACGAACGCATGCGCGAAATGCTCGACGAGCTGTTCGACTAACGCAGCTGGGCCAGAAGCGGGCCATACAGCAGCCGACACGCCTCCTGGAATCCGGCCTGATCCATCAATTGCTCCGCAGCAATCTCCGTGCCGAAGCAGAGCTGCATCACCGGGGTTGCCCCTTCCTCCTGCCAGATCTTGCGGAAGTCCTGCGGTCCCTCCCCCGGTTTGCGCCGGTCTTTGGCCACCATCTGCCAGCCGCTCTTCGGGGGAACCGGCCAGCACCGCTCCAGCCCCTGATGCGCCAGCCGAGCCAGCTGCTGCAGCTGGTGCTCGGCTTCAGCCACCGGCAACGCCGACCAGCGCAGGTGCACCTCGGCGCCGGCAACCCGGGTGCTGCGGGCCACCACCGCTGAGCCGGCAGCAGGAGCCAATCCCTCAGCGCACAGCAACAGGTGCTGCAACCAGCCGCGCATCACCGCCGCGGCCGTGAGCATGCCGGGCTGCACCACCACCTGGGTGTCACCGGCGTAGAGCAGGGGCATCGGCAGGCCGGCGAGCACAGGCACCTCCCGGCGGCAGGGACCAAGCGATGCCAGCTGCCGTTGCAGGGCCTGCCAACGCTGCTGCAGTTCCTCCTGCTCAAGGGCCGCACCAGCCCCCGCCGGCAACACACCCTGGCCAGCCAGCGACGCCGTCCAATCCGGAGCCGATCCAAGAATGAACTGCTCCTCAAGCTCGTGGTTGAGCAGCAGATAGCGCTGCAGGCCCTCCAACTCGAGCGCCTCGAGATCCTCCACCGCCTCAATGCCTTCCCCAGGCCGCAACCCCCGTGCCTGCAACCAGGCCTTCTGGGGCTGCTGCATCCAGGCCAGCAAGGCTTCAGGGTCCAAGACCAGGTCGTCTCGGTCACGTCCCTCGGCCTCTGCCTCGTCATCGACATCGACATCGACATCGACATCGTTCAGGTCTTGCTGCCAGAGCGATGCCCAAGCCAGCCCCTGGACCTGGGCCGAGGCCGGAACACGATCCAGGCAGCGCCGGGCCTCCAGCTGGCGGCGATCACAACTGAGCGGCGCCTCGGGCCGGAAGTTCTCACGGGAGAGGGGGTTCGCCGCCGGCGTGATCAACAACCCCTCCGTGGAGGCACCGGCCCGTTGCAACTGCTCCTGCAGCACCGCAAGCCACTGCTCCACCGGCGCAGCAGGCGGCTGGGGCTCACCGGTGCGCTCTAGCCGCCCGCACCAGCTGATCAGCAGATGACGGCGTGCCGACATCAAGGCCTCCAGCAGCACGTAGCGGTCCTGGTCGCTGCTCCGGGGATCCCCCAGGCGCCGTTGCTGCTCGAGCAGGTGAAAACCAGGCCGGCGACTCGGGCGCGGAAAGTCGGCGCTGTCGAGGCCCATCAAGACAACCACCTTGTGGGGAATCGCCCGCATCGGCTCCAGGGCACTGATGGTGAGGGCGCCACTGCGGTGACCGAAGCGACCGCTGTCCACCGACAAGGCCTCCTGCAGCACCTCCAAGGCCACGGCTGCATCGAGGTCCAGGGGGCAGTCTTGGGCCCGCAATCGCCACTCCTCAAGGGCCGCCGCCCAGCTCTGCGACTCATCGGACCAGGCCCCACCCTCAGCGAACAGCTCCTGCAACAGGGTCTGCAGCAGCTGCACCCAGTCATGGCACGGCCGGGGCTGCCTGAGGCGATCGAGCATCCGCGCCAAACGGTCCAGCAGCGTCCACCAGCGCACCAGGCGATCGGGATCCAGCTCCTGCTGAAACGGTGCCGCCCCTGCTGGAGCCAGGCCCGGCTCCACCGGCAGCACCAGGCCCAGCAGCCAACGGTCGAGACACCAACGCAGGCTGTGCACCTCGTCCCCGCCCCGCTCGCGGGCATCCAAGCCCCAGCGAAAACCGCTGCGTTGCAGCGTCTGGGTGATCAGCACCGCCTCCTCCGGCGTGAGTCCCTGCTGGCCCTGCAGGGCCGGATTGGCCAGCAGACGTTCCAGCCCCGTGGCGGTGAGGCGTGTGGCCGCCAGCTCCAGCAGCGTGAACATCGCCATCGACAACCCCGGACTGCTCTGCTGACTGCGGTCGGTGAGGCGCCAGGGCAAATCGACACCGATGGCCGCCGTGTCGTTGAACACGGAGCTGAGCAGCGGTGCATAGCGCTCAATCTGCGGCGTCATCACCAGCACATCGCGGGGCGCGAGATCGGGATCGGCCGCCAGCCACTGCAGGATGCGATCACGCACCAGTTGCACCTCCCGCCAAGGTCCCGGCGCCGCTTGAAACAGCAGCGACTGGTCGTCGGAGGAACGCTCCAATGCGGCGACGCTGTCGGCATCCACCAGCTGCTGCTGAAGCTGATCGAGCAGGGTGGGCTGGCGCTCTTCCGCTGCGGCCATCTGCAGAGAACCTGCAAACAGATCCCCTTCGCGTCGCTCCCCCAGCTGCGCTTCACCGGAGCCCTCCAGCAACTGCTGAAATTCGGCACCCATCCGCCCAAGAACGGCCTCCAGGCGCGGCGCCTCCGCCAACCACCCCCCATCGGGCGGAACCAGCCAGTCATCCCCGAGCGAGGCACGCCGACTGCCGCAGCGTTGCCACAGATCCGGACACGGGGTGAGCAGGTAGATCTCCACCTCCAGCAGACCGGACAAGGCCTGAATCAGATCCACCTGCACCGGTGCGAGAGCACTGATGCCAAACAGCCGCAGCCGATCTGGCAGCAGGGCTGGATCAACGTCTCCTCGCCGGAGCCGATCGACGGCCTCACGCACCTGCAGGCCAAAGGGAGCCCGGGGAAGCCGTTGGGCCAGCAATCGCCAGAGCACGGGCTGCCAGTCGTCATCGGGCCGCGGCCGTTTCCACTGCTCCAGTTGATCGGGGCGGTAGAGGGCGTAATCGTCCATGGCATCGGCGATGGTGCGTGCCAGCTGCCAACGGTCCCGCGTCAACCCCGAGGCGGTTCCTTCACGCTGGGTAAGCCAGGTCCGTAGCGGCTGGGCGACGGGCTGCTCCAACAGCTCCGGCAGCAGCTCGAGCACAGCCCACACCAGCTGGCCCGCCCGCCAGGGATCGTCCTCCTGCGCGGGGAGATGCAGCACCTGGCGCACCAACTGCCGCAGGCGACTACCCGGGAAGGGGAAGCGCACCAGGGAACTGATGCCGTTGGCCGTGGCCAGCTGTTCCCCCAACCATCGGCTGGTGGGCCAGGTGTTGACCATCACCTCCACCGTTTCCAGGGGGCCCGGCTGCTGCTCGATCAACTGACGGGAGAGCAAGCGAGCCAGAAATTCAGCCCTGTTGCTTCGGTAAACCGTCAGCAAGGGCCAACTCCAGCCAGCACGGCATCGGTTGCCGCTCCTTCAACCTGAACGACCGCATCGGTTTGCGGGCAGTAGGCCGATAAACAACCGCCGTAGACCGCACCGGTGTCGATCAGAACGATCTCGCCGAGGCGTTCCACCTGGGGGCGGGGCGTATGGCCCACAACAACCTGGCCAAAACGACCGTCATAGGCCTCCCAGAAGGGATCACGAATGGAGAGATCCGGTTGACCCGCTGCATCGAACCCGGCATGGGTGGCGCACCAACCGTCACCGCGATAGACGAGCGGAAGCTGTTGCAGGCGCGGCAACCATTGGCGAGCGCTGCTGTCACCCAACTGGGCATAGGTGGCGTGCTGACTCAAGCCGTCCCTGGATTCCAGGGCATCAATGAGGTCTTGCTCATGGTTCCCGCGCAGCCACGTGGCACGGCCGGCCTGGACCAGATCCCAGACCAGATTCATCGTGGCGGGAATGGCCTCACCACGGTTGATCACATCCCCGCAGAAGACCAGATGGTCGTTCGGCGGCAGGGTGGCGAGCAGTTGGCATAGGGGCTGATGGCAGCCATGCACATCTCCAATCACCCAGTGCCGGCGGCTGTGCAGGTTCAAAGCAACAACCTGGAGATGCGTCAATTCTGATGCTCAGCCAGGCAGCGCCAAGAATCCGGCATGCAGATCAGAACAAACCGAGAAAGCGCTTGCGCTCCTTGGGTTGGCTCGGGTCTGGCTTGGGTTTTTCGGGGGTTTCCCGGCGGTAGCGGGGCTTGGCATCACCAACGGTGACCAGAGGATCGTTGTTCTTGAACCAGATCCAGTCGCGAATCGGCGGCGTCTCCGTGAGATCACGGCGGGTCAGCCCCAACCCCAGCTTTGCTGAAGCCCCCAGCAGGATGTCCACCATCGCGTCCCCGTCGGGACAGGTGGCCAAAGCCTTGTTGGTTTTCTCCGCACCATCGAGGGCCTGCACCAGGAGTGCAATGCGCTGCTGAACCGGAAGGGAACTGGGATTCATCAGACGGCACCGGCAAGGGCATCGGGAATCCCCGCGGAGGGAGCTTCAAAGGTCCCCACAGCCACGTACTCCAAGCGCAGTTTGAGGAAGGTGATGAAGGTGGGATCGGTGGACACCACAGCGGCAGCGGGCTGGGGAATGGTTGCCTTGAGCTCAGCCAGCTCAGGGGAAGACAGGAAAGCCGGTTGCTTCACCAGCCAGAAATCGATGGTCTTACCGGTTTCGGCGTAGTTGCGTTGGCGCTCCCGCAGCACTTCCTCCAACGGCTCCTCCACGGTGAGGAAGCGCTCGCTGGCTGCAACGAAGTGGTAGGTGGTCATCCGGGCGCCTGTCCGAAAAGGGGATCAAGGCGGGGATTCTGAACCAAGACCTTCATATCCCGCACAGCCTGTTGCAGTCCGACGGCGACAGAGCGGGCCACGATCGTGTGGCCAATGTTGAGTTCTTCCATCCCAGGAATGGCCGCGATGGGCTCAACGTTCTGATAGGTGAGGCCATGGCCGGCATTGACCCGCAGACCGAGCTGCCGGGCGATGGCCGTCCCCTCCTGCAAGCGCGCCAGCTCCTTGGGCTGGGTGCTCCACTCGGCATCGGCATAGCGCCCCGTGTGCAATTCCACCCAGCAGGCCCCCGTGGCTTTGCAAGCCTGGAGCTGGGTAGCCTCCGGATCCACAAACAGACTCACAGGTATCCCGGCAGCCTGAAGGGTGTGCACCATGCCCCCCAAGGAGGCCTCTTGTCCGGCCACATCCAGGCCCCCCTCAGTGGTGACCTCCTCCCGCCGTTCCGGCACCAGGGTGACCATGTCGGGCTTGATCCGCAGCGCAATCGCCACCATCTCGTCGGTGGCGGCCATTTCCAGGTTGAGGCGGGAGCGCACGGTCTGGCGCAGCAACTCGACATCCCGATCCTGGATGTGACGCCTGTCTTCCCTCAGATGCACGGTGATCCCATCGGCCCCACCGAGTTCGGCCAGCAGTGCCATTGACACCGGGTCTGGCTCGACGGTCCGCCGCGCTTCACGGATGTTGGCGATGTGGTCGATATTGACGCCGAGGCTGGCCATGACGGGGCAGTCGTTGGCCGGATCCTATGCAGCTTTGCCTGGGGGATTTAGGTTCTCAGGCACCGAATTCGATCAGCCCGTTGCAAGCGGCCCTGGCGACCCGAGAAAACAGCCTGCGTGTCGGCATCGACAGCTTCTGGGCCCCCCTGGCGATGTTCACCACCCAGGATCTGGCGCTGCGCTTTCAATTCCGTGAGCGTCTGGTGCTCAACCCAGAGCATCTGCCCCATCAGGGCCCGGTGCTGCTGGCACCGACACACCGCGCCCGCTGGGATGCCCTGATGCTGCCCATGGCCGCTGGCCGTCGGGTCAGTGGACGCGACTGCCGCTTCATGGTGACCACCACCGAAATGCGGGGGCTGCAGGGCTGGTTCCTACAACGGCTCGGCTGCTTCCCGGTGGACCAAGGACGGCCGTCGATGACCACCCTGCGTCTGGCCATCGACCTGCTGGCCGACGGACAGCAAGTGGTGATGTTCCCCGAAGGCAGGATTCACCGGCAGGATGCGGCGATTGAGCTGCGGCCCGGCCTGGTGCGTCTGGCCCAACTGGCCCAGAGCCGCGGCGTTTCCGTTCCTGTGGTTCCCGTTGGCTTGGGCTACAGCCAGGCCCCACCCAGACCCTTCAGCCGGGCAGCGCTCTGTTTCGGGGCACCGCTCAGCGTGCCCGCCAAGGGAGATCGCGACGCGACGCGGCAGTTCAACAGCGAACTCGCTGCGGCGATGCATACGGCTGAACAAGCGGCCCGTGCTGCCGTTGGCCGACCGCTTCAGAGCTTCTAAAGTCCGCCCACGTTTTCTTGCTGGTCTCATGGGTTGTCGCGCATTGCTGACGACTGCTGCACTGGTGGCAACCCTGGGCGTTAGCGCAGCTCCCGGCATCGCCCAAACCTCAGCCGAGAACCGCGTTCTGGCTCAGAGCCAGGGTGGATTCAACCCGGCGGCCGTTCGTTCGATGCTGGCTGAGGGCGATGCAGCCGCCAGCCGGGGGGACCTGGCCGAGGCGCGGGCCGATTACGACAAAGCCCGCAAAGCCTCCAAGCAACTCCTGGCCTTCTACCGCGACCTGAGTGGTGCCTTTCGGGGGCTTGATGCTCGGATCCCCCGCGAGATGGACACCAAGGGGCGTGAAGCCCTGGAACTTCTGGCGGAAACCAACCTCCGCCTGGCAGCCCTGTTCCGCCGTCAGAATCAGCCCGAAGTGGCTGTTCCGGTTCTTGTCGAGGTGGTCAAGCTGATGACGCCGGCCAAGCCTCAGGGTCAGAAGGCCTATCAGAGCCTGCTGGAACTGGGCTTCGTTGAAACCGAATTCCGGGGTGCATCGGCTGCCGGCCAATGAGCCGGTCTGTCAGCATCTGAGCCAGTTCCCTTTTGCACAACCGCCGCCATGGTGCAGCCGGATGCCGTTGAAGCCGCGATCCAACAGGTCATTCCCGACGCCAACGTCACCGTTGAAGACCTCACCGGTGGCGGTGATCACCTCCAGGTGACGGTGGTGTCGTCCGCTTTTGCTGGCCTTTCACGCATCCGTCAGCATCAAATGGTGTATGGCGCGCTGCAGCAGGAATTGGCCAGCGAAGCGATTCACGCCCTCGCCCTCAACACCTCAACCCCTTCGGACGCTGCGTCCGCTTAACGCCAACTCACGCTCAACGATGGACCCCTCCACCAAAGCTCGCATTGAAACTCTGGTCGCTTCCAGCCCGATCTTCGTGTTCATGAAGGGCTCCAAGCTGATGCCCCAGTGCGGATTCTCAAACAATGTGGTTCAGATCCTGCACTCCCTCGGTGTGGCATTCGAGACATTCGACGTTCTCTCTGATCCAGAGATTCGTCAGGGAATCAAAGAATTTTCCAGCTGGCCCACTATTCCCCAGGTGTATGTGAAAGGGGAATTCATCGGCGGTTCCGACATCCTGATCGAGATGTACAACTCCGGCGAACTTCGCGAAAAGCTGGAAATCGCCCTCGCCAGTTAAGTCAGTAGCCCTGGGGATGGCGCATATACAAGGTGCTCACATCCCCGTCAGGGCCGATAAAGCTGGAGGGATCCAGGATCCAGCGATCGATCAATTGTTCGAGGCGATGCTGAGAGCGGGGATCCAGCGATCCTGACTTCCGCAATGCATGCAGGTAGCCGTCGGAGTACAGCCGCAGCTCCGACGGAGTGTGATATCTCGTCGTCAGCTCCTGACAGGCATCGCAGAGCGATTGGAAATGGCGGATGGCTTCAGGGTCGTCGAGTGATGTCATGAGATACAACAGCAGCCCCTGCTACCAGCCTGCCAGGAATTTCGGCTTAGCGTAGGTGCGCCATGGCCGATCCAGTGACTTCCACTCCCCACGACCTCACGGCGGAAGCATCTGCAGCCAGCTCCGATCCGGTGGTGATGCCAAGCGCCAGCACCGGTCAGGAACCTTCGCGAGTGTTGGTGGTCGAGCCACACCCCACCCTGCGCACGGTGCTGGTGCAGCGGCTGCGTCAGGACGGTCATCTCACCGCAGCAGTGGCCAATGCCGCTGAAGCCTTGGATGTTTGCCAAGAACAGTCACCCGATCTCCTGGTGAGTGCAGAACTGCTGGAGCGCAGCTCCGCCCTGCGCTTGGCGGAGCAGCTGCGTTGCCCGGTGATTGTGCTGACTGCACGGGCCGGAGCCGAACCGGTGGTGGGCCTGCTGGATGACGGTGCCGACGATGTGCTGCGCAAACCCTTTGGCCTTGAGGAACTGGCCGCCCGCTGCCGCACCCTGCTTAAGCGGGGGCACAGCGGTCTGCAGGAGCGGGTCACCGTTGGGCCGCTGGAGGTGCATCTGCTCCTCCGCCAAGTGACGCTGCGGGAGCAGCCGGTGGAGCTCAGCCCCCGCGAATTTGCCCTGCTTTGCGCGCTGTTGATGCCGCCTGGGTTGGTGCGCAGCCGACAGGAACTGCTGCGAATGGCCTGGCCTCCCTTCAGCGGTGGCCCCCGTTCGGTGGACACTCAGGTACTGACCCTGCGCCGCAAGCTGGAGCAGGCCGGTCTTGGCGAGGGCGGTGGAATCACCACCGTGCGTCAGCGGGGCTATCGCTTCAGCCTCGACAATCTGCCGGCCAGCTGAATCAAGTGGATTCATTCCAGTCAGCGACTGGAATTCTGAGGTCAGGACCCATCAACGCCACCCCGAAGCAACCTTGGCGCTCAAGCCCTTGGAAGAGCCTTAATCCGTCTTTTGATGACGCAGGGCCTGCTTCAGTTGAGCCTCTTTGGTCGGGACCAGATGGTGCGAGGTCACCCAACCCAATTCACAGAGGTGATTCACGCAAACTTTGAGCTGAACCGTTCCGCAGGGGAGGTTGGTGAGTTCGGTTGTCATCCGATCGGAACAACTGCATTGATTTCAACGTCTGAGCGACCCATGGCAACGCCCGACATCTGGACAAAATCCAGAGTTTTTTGCAGGAGCGTCTTCATTGCTTGATCAGCGCAGCCGGGTCAACATGGCGCTGTCGACACCCGGGAGCCCCCGCCGTGATCGGATTAACCAGGCTCTATTGCAACAAGGGAGAGAGATTTCTCCTCATCGATGTTGCCTCTGAAGAGGCTCCCACACGAGCCGAAGAGCTGCTCAACGAGGGCTGGGAGATCGAAGCGGCAATACCGGTCTGACGCGAGACAGCGTTTTACGTCCGGATTGGGAGTGGCTGGTGGGATGACGTCCCTGGAATGGGGGAGCTGCGCTGGTGAACAAATCCCTCAAACGGGGGAGTTGCTCTCAGACAGGAACGGAGATGGTGTGTTCACAGAGGAGAACACCAAGCTCGAATGCTCACCATCGCCCACATGCAAGTGGATTGCTGATGCCTGAACGATGGCGTTAAAGAAACACGGGGGCATTGATGTTGTCGCCCTCCATCTCCCGACCAAACCTCACACACTCCACCCCGTCAGCACTGGCGGGGTTTTCTAGTGAAAGAAACAGCTCTGATCAGCCTGGATAACCCGCCGGCCAACTGATCCAGCCCTGGGCCAGCGCCAGAGACGTGACCAGTTCGCCGGCGATCATGAGCACGGCCAATCCAGCCAAGAGCTGATACGTCCAGGGCGGCGTGAGTCGGCCGATGCCCTTGGTCGACACAGGGGTGTTGGCGGCCAGCAGCTCCAGGAATCGATCGAAGCGCTCAATGCGTTGCGGCAGGAGCTGGTGGCGCAGATCGACTGCCTTCACGTAATACACCGTTCCCCCCTGACTGGTGCCAACGGGAACGAGGGCCCGAATGTCCTGCCAACGCATGGACCAGCCGCGCCGCAGCAACCAGCGGATCCAGGCGGGGTAACGCACCTGAATGCCCTCGGCATCGGTCTCCACTCGTTCACTCAACAGACCGATCACCAACACCAAGCCCAACAACAGCCCTGCCACCATCAGCCAGCGCGACTCCGCAGGGGCCAGCAATGGCAAGGGCAGCACCAAGGCCCCATACAGGCTGAGCAGGGTGAATCGGATCAGGGGCGATAACCCGAAGCGTTCGATGCCGTTCATCGGTCGTCTGGAGAACCCGGCAGCGGTTCAATTAGTTCAGACGGTTGGTAGGCGCCACCAAACACCTCCTGTTCACGCCCCTTCCAGAACTGACCAAGCCGCATCAGATCGGCATGGGCCTCCTGCACCTTCTCGAGGTACAGCTGAGGATCCATCGAATCCTTGGCTTCCTTGAGCTTCTTGAGCCGCAGCATCTGCAGATTCCAGGGCTTGGTCAGCTCTCCCCTCTGCTCGAGGTAGCGGGCCAGGTCGTCCGACGACGGCTGAAACTCAGGCGGCATCCCAACTCCTACGGAAGGTCACGCTAGGCAGAAGATCAGGCCGGCAGCGCCCAGGGGTTCAGGCCGAGGTCGGCCCCAACCCGATGGGCACAGGCAAACCCACTGAAGGCCACAGCGTTGAGGCCCTGGCCGGGGAAACAGGAATCACCCACGCAGTAGAGGTTTTTCAATCCCGTGCGGTTGAACGGCATCGGCAGCAGTCCCGGCAGTTGCATCGCCGGAATCGGGCCGTAACTGCCCTGAAAGCGACCCAGAAAACGCCGGTGGCTGCGGGGCGTACCGATCTCCTTGTGGGTGATGGCATCGGCGAGGCCGGGAAGGATCGCCTCCAGGCGCTGGATCAACCGTGCCGCATCCGCCTCCTTTTTCTCGCGGTACTGGCTGGGGGTCAGTCCCTGCCAGGCCTCCATCGATGAAGGCGTGAAGGTGTGAACGATGTGATGCCCGGCCGGGGCCAGATCCGGATCCAGCAGCGAGGGCATCGACACGAAGATCACCCCCTGCTCGTCCTCCATCCGGTTCCAGTCTTCGAGCAGAAGGTGATGGCAGTGGGTGCCAGCCGGAATCAGGTCAGCCCGAACCCCCAGATGCAGCGAAAGGAACGAAGGGGAAGGCACATAACGCTTGCGCCAGAACTGCTCCTTGCCCGGCGTGTGGGCGGCATTCACCAGAGATTGGCCGGAGCGACGCTGCTCATCCCCCGCTCCCGAGAAGGTGTCCCAGCGGGTGGCATTGGAGATCACACGCTTGGCGCGGATGACCTCGCCATCGGCCAGCTTCACGCCAACCGCCTGATCGTTCTCGATCAACACCTCGGTGACTCGGGCCTTGTAGCGAATGGCGCCGCCGTGACGTTCCAATCCCTTCACCAGCTTTTCGGCGATCACGCCGACGCCTCCTTTGGGGTAGTTGATCCCGCCCGCATGCCGATCGGAAAACACCATGCCGGCATTGATCATCGGCGTGCGATCCGCCGGCATCACCGACCAGCAGAAGCACTCGATGTCGATGAACTTGAGCAGCTGCTCGTCTTTGATGTGCTGGCGGGCCACCGCACCGACGTTGAACGGAAGCCAGCGGGCCAGCCCCAGACAGGCCAGTGGTGCCTTGAAGAACACCTTGGTGAGGTAGGCCGGATCCTCCAGCGAGAGAAGCGGCATGGCATCGAGGCAATTGAACACCTGCCAGCAGGTGTCGTAGAAGCGGCGGATCCCCTTCGCCTCATGGGGAAACCGCGCCGTGAGGTCGGCGATGAACTGCTCGTAGTCGCGGTCCACCGCGATGCGCAGCCCACCGGGCATGTGGTACTCGAGCTGGGCGGGGTCGGGGATGGTGTCGCACTGCTCCCCCACATCGGCCAGGGCCCTGGTGAGCAGGTTGGTGAAACCCTTCTTGCCGAAGCCGAAGATCATCGAGGCCCCCACATCGAAGGTGTAGCCCTCGCGCTTGAAGGCACCACCACTTCCACCGGGGATCAGATACCGCTCCAAGACGAGGGTCTTGGCTCCCTTGGCCGCCAACTGACTGGCGGTGACCAAACCACCGATGCCTGAACCGATCACAACGGCATCCCACTGCTGGTTCTCGCTCATGGCATCGCTTCTTTGGGGGTGACGCTAAGGGGCCGTCTGCGGCCTTGGATCCTGGCGGTGGATCGGCGGCATCACCGTGAGGATCACCTCGGAACGCACCGGACGTCCGAGTTCGGCACTGCAGCGGGCATCGATGTGATGGCGCAACCCATCAATCACGCGACTTTCCTGGGGCTGCAGCGGATTGATGTAGACCACGACAAAGGCCGTGCGGCCGAGCTGCTGCACCGTGAAATCCATCATCTGCAGCTGAAGCCCCACCAGCTCCTGCATCAACACCATGCGGGTGCGCTGGAGCACATCCGGGTCGGCGGCACAGCCCGCGGCCTGGGCCATGGCATCCCGCAGCGCCGCCAGCGGTTCACGCAGCAAGGCCAGGCTCACCGCCAGCACCAGCAGGGCATCGGTGATCGGCGCAAGGGCAGACAAAGGCGTTGCCAAGAGCAGCGGCGACGCCAGCAGGGCCAGACCCGTGGCCAGGGTGATCACCGCATCGATCCGAGCATTGCGGGCCTCTGTGAGCAGCAGCAGCGACACCCGACCCGTGCGGCGCCAATCCCGGCGGTGCCGCCAGGCCAGCAATCCACACAGTGCCGTCATCAAAGCGGTGTAGAGCCCCACCGGCTCCAGATGCAGCGGCGCAATGCTGTTCCCCCGCCACCAATCGATCAAGGTGGAGCAGGAGCTGCCGACGCCAAAGCCGATCACCCCGAGCAGCACCAGGGAGCGAAACAGCACATACAGGGCTTCCTGGCCTTCGTAGCCGTAGGGCCAGGCTCGATCCGGTGGCCGCACCACGTTTCGGCTGATGCGACTGGCAATCAAGGACGACCCCACCAACACGGCGGAATAAAGGCCGTCCAACAGCAGGGCGGAGGATCCGGTGAGCACATGGGCGGAAAACCCAGCCAGGGCCATCACTGCGTTGGCTCCAACACCGAAGCGCAGGGAGCGCTGTTCGATCCGGCGAGCCTCCGCAGGGGTTGTCATGCCGTCACGGTCTGGGGTTGGAGGGCCCGCATCGGCTCCAAGTCCTGCAGGGCACGATCGCGGTAGGCGCCATAGCGCGCTCGCTTGTCGCGAATGCGTTCCGGCAGCTCCGGCAACAAACCGAAATTGGGGGGCATCGGCTGGAACTTGGCCGTTGGTGCCTCGCTGACGAAATGGGTGAGGGCTCCACTCATGCATGTGGCCGGCAGATCAATGGGCTCCAGGCCCAGGGCCAGCCGGGCCGCATTGGTGCCGGCCAACCAGCCACCGGCCACGGCGGCGGCATAGCCCTCGGTGCCGGTGATCTGGCCTGCCGCCAGGAGGTTGGAGCGCTGGCGGAACTGCAGGGTGGGCTGCAGCAGCTGCGGCGACTCCAGGAAGGTGTTGCGGTGCATCACCCCGAAGCGCACGAATTCCGCCTGGCCCAGCCCGGGGATCATCTGGAGAACTCGCTTCTGCTCACCCCATTTGAGATTCGTCTGGAAACCCACCAGATTCCAGAGGCGCCCATCCTTGTCTTCCTGCCGTAGCTGCACCACCGCGTAGGCGCGCTTGGCCCGGCGCACATCGCGATCGTTCACATCGCCCCAACGGGGATCCCAGAGCCCGATCGGCTTCAGGGGGCCATAACGCATGGTGTCTTCACCACGACGCGCCAACTCCTCAATCGGCAGGCAGCCTTCAAAAAAGGTGGCGTCGTTCTTGTCGAAGTCTTTGAGTTCCGCCTGTTCCGCCTCCAGCAGGGCCTGGCGGAACGCCAGGTACTGCTCCTTGTCCATTGGACAGTTGATGTAGTCGGCATCCCCCTTGTCGTAGCGGCTGGCGCGGAAGGCCACCGACAGATCGATGCTGTCCCCATGCACGATCGGACTGGCCGCATCAAAGAAGTGGCAGTCGGCACGGCCGGTGAACTGGCGCAGATCCTCCGCCAACGGTTCACTCGTGAGCGGCCCCGTCGCCAAAACGGTGATCGCATCCTCCGGCGGTAGAGCCTGCTGCTCACGCCGTTCAATCGTGACCAGAGGATGCTGGTCGAGAGCTTCCGTGAGGGCAGCGCTGTAGCGACCGCGATCAACCGCCAAGGCTCCGCCGGCCGGCACGGCATGGGTGTCGGCCGTGCCGATCACCAAAGAGCCAAGCCTGCGAAGTTCTTCCTGCAGCAAGCCTGCGGCACGGTCGCTGCTCAGAGCGCCAAAGCTATTGCTGCACACCAATTCAGCGAAATCACTGCTGTGGTGCGCAGGGGAGCGTCGAATCGGACGCATCTCCACCAGAGTGACCGCAACACCTGCTCGGGCGATCTGCCAAGCCGCCTCGGTACCGGCCAGACCGGCACCAAGAACGGTGACATGGGGAGATTGAGACAAACGGCTGCGTCAAGCAGCCTTCAGCCTACGAAGCTCGCTTGCCTGGATCAGGCGCGGCTGCGCTTGAGCATCAGCTGCAGTTGACCCACAGCCGCACGGCCGATGTTGAAAGCAGCCCAGCTGACGGCGGCCAAGATCGGGGCAACCACCAGGAACAGGCGGGCATCGATACCCAGAACCTGGCCCGTGGTGATCACGCTGAAGGCCGAGTAACCGACGATCACCAGGATGAGGACCAGACCGATGGCAACTCGGACCATTCTTGAAAACGGAAATCTGTGTCGCCGATCTTACGGACTTCTCCGTTGATCCCACGACCTTCCTTGAAAGCTGATCGAATTCGCAGCAATCAGAGGAGTGCGTTCAAGGCCTGATCCGGGCGTGGGATGCCGCCAATTGCGCGTAGCGCCGGGCATGGCAGCGCTGTTCATCAATCGACTCAGGCGACAACTCCCGCTTCACCGCCGCTGGCGCGCCCATCACAAGGGTTCCGGGAGGCACATCCTTGGTGACAACAGAACCAGCAGCCACCAGGGCGCCTGCACCGACGGTGACGCCATTGAGAACGATGGCCCCAATGCCCACCAGGCATCCATCCTCGAGCGTGGCGCCGTGGATGACAGCCCTGTGACCCACGGTGACATCAGCACCGAGGCGAACCGGCTGTCCGGGATCGCCATGGAGCACGGCACCGTCTTGAACATTGCTGCCCGCTCCGATGCTGATCTGCTCGAGATCTCCGCGCGCAACGGCCGTGGGCCAGAGGCTGCTGCCCGCTGCCATCTGCACATTGCCAATCACGACAGCGGATTCTGCAACCCAGGCGTTGGCATCAATCTGAGGATCGGGCCAGGGCTTGGGGCCAGTCATGACCATCGTTCAGCAGCCACCAGTCTCCCCGGCGACCTGAGTGATAACCTCATTTGGTGCCGAAATGGCATGCCCAAGCGGGCACGGGTCGCTAGCTCAGCGGTAGAGCATCCGGCTTTTAACCGGCTGGTCCTGAGTTCGAATCTCAGGCGACCCATATCAACGATTTGATGTCGTCTCGTGACTCAACCGAGCCGACGACCGAGCGGCTGTTAGAAAGCCGTGAATCTCTGATCAGGCCAACAGTTCGGATGGCGTATTTCGCATTCTTTGGCGTCACGATTCTTCTGGCATTGCTGGGTGGTTTGTTTTCTCGAGTGGCCGCAGAGCGCTACTGGATGTGATCGGCGGCAGGGGCTTCAGCGAACGTGGCTGAGGTTGATCTCGCCGTTATCGGTGCAGGACTGGCTGGCTGCAGCCTGATTGGCAGGCTCCAGCAGCTGAGGTCAGATCTCAACATCGTTGTGATTGAGGCTGGCCGGGGGCCAGGTGGCCGTACGGCCACACGCAGAAGGCGCGACCAAATCGGTTGGCTGCTCAACCATGGAGCACCGGGATTTGGCCTGAGTGAATCCATGCCCGAGGGCATGGAAGCTCTGCTTGCGCCGTTGCGCTCAGCGGGTGTTCTTCAGCGTGACGAGCGAGCTGTGCTTTCTCTCAACGCCCAAGGGGATTTGTCTCCGGCCAACAGCCCAGACGCCTGTCCAGATGGTGGCTGGTGGCATGGTGTTCCCAGCATGGCAAGCATCTGCGTAGGGCTGCTCGATACAGCTGGCCCTGTGCAACTGAGCCGCCAATTCGAAACCCGTGTGCGCTGGCTGGAGCGACGCCGGGACCATTGGCTGCTGGAGAACGAGGATCGAAGCTGGAGCCTCAGGGCCAAGCACCTTGTGCTCAGTGGAACCCTGCTGGCCCATCCCCGCTCTCTGAAGATGCTGGCCTGGGATGACGTCCCCCTGCGCACAGCCGTTGCAGAAGGCGTGGATGACGACCTCGACAAGGCATTGAGCCTGCTGAAACACAGCCAAGCCGAAGTGCGCTGGAACCTGATGGTGGATCTGGGCGTGCTCGCGCTCAAGGCTGAAGAGCTGCCTGCTCAGATTTGGTTGGACGACGCCGCCAAGGCGCGCTGGAAGGTGGAACGCCTCGTGCTGCAGCCGCAAAGCGATGGACGCTGGGGGCTTGTGGTGCATGGACTGGATTCCGGGGAAGCAATCACGCCCGAAAGCCAGGCGCACCTGCTGGCTCAGGAGCAACAGCGCCTGGTGGAGCTGTTGCCCGAACTGCTGCAAGCCCTGCCGGTTGTTTCAGCTGCGTTGAACCAAGCGACGCCGTTGGGTGTGATGCGCTGGGGCGCCTCACGGCCCCTCAACAACCCCTTGCCACAAGAACTGCAGTGGTGCCCCACCAGCGCCGTGGGGTTCTGTGGCGACTGGATTGCAGGGACTCGCTTCGGTAGAGCAGAGGGAGCGATCAGCAGCGGCGTCAACCTGGCTGAACAGCTGCACGCTGACCGCTAATCTCTATGTGCGCCGGGGAGTGGCGCAGTTTGGTAGCGCGCTTGCTTTGGGAGCAAGATGCCGCAGGTTCGAATCCTGTCTCCCCGATGCGATCAAAAACCAGTCCCCAGCTGGTGTTTAAACCGTCCCGCAAGGGGCGGTTTTTTTGCTCTCCCTGCTCAAGCAAGCTGCTTGAACGGGCTTCTCACTGCGCGGTGGTGCCAGAAATCCCAATGCCCCACCCTCGTCCAGGTCGCAGACGTGGACAACGGCCATATCAACTGACTCAACGCTGACCTGGCCACCCACATCGCGCCAAGGGCCTGAATTGAAATTGCCCCTGTTAAGCCATCCAAGGATTTGTTACGAGGCGAACTCTTTGTCTCAATTCGCCTAGTCGGGACTCATCTTGTTGTCTATTTGTTGGATCAGCGGAGATCAAGAGCATGAAAGGAACCAAGACCAGACTCACCACCGCTCCAGAGGGCTTCGAGTACTACAGGGTTTGCGACCAGGAAGGGGTCTGCCAAGTCGTCAGAGGCATGTGGGCAGCACAGCACCTCACAGAAGACATCCGTGAACTGAGCGCCACCAAAACAAAGTATTCAGATGATTGGGTTTAGGACTCTGAACGACAAACCGCTTCCCCCCACACAAGGGCGATGGCATACGCCAAAAAGAGGAGATTGAACAAATCGAAAGAGCACTGGCAGCTCTGACGACCACCGAGGAAAGGCCCTGAACGAATTGACAGGACTTTGATCTTCGTGATGAAGAGATTCCTGGTGCCGTCACGCGCCGGAGTTTTTTCTTGCCCCTACCAGCAATGAAACGCGCTCCGTTGGTGGCTCAGATGATCTCTTTACGGCCGACCTTGATCTTGGCTTTGGCAGATACAAGACCAAAAATCAGCAGGATCAGAAGCCCCGCATTCACGCCAACGAAAAACATTGTGTCCATGACTTCAAGATGGCTTTGCTCGTCATAAGGAAAGCGAACAAAACAGCCCATCGGTCAAAAGACTCATTCAGCTCCGAAGAAAGAAGAAATCTTCGGCTGATCTTGGGAGATCTTGCAAGACCAACTACAACTGCCAATCGCCATCGCCATCAGTGCAGTCCCTCCCTTGCAACTCTTGCAAACGCGCCAAGAGCTCTGGATCACCAACAATCTGCCGGCGGCATCCGTCTTCACCCATGTAGGTCAGATGCCCATCGGCATCGATGACCAGCGCGGTCATGGGGGTGACTGGAGACGTCTCGTCGATGGCGATGCGCTCCTGCTTCAGATCCACCCATTCTGCGTCCTCTCAGCGCACAAGCCAAAAGCCATGCCCAAACAGAACAAGAGTGGCCAGCTGCAAGGGCTGCGTTCCTCTATGAAGGTTGCGATGGACTGGCACCTTTCCAAACGCATGACTGATCAACAAGGCAAAGACAGGACCTACTGGATTGATGAGATCGCCTTCCTGGAGGCACGTTTAAACGGCAGTCAGGGCGACATCGACAGCGAAGACCGAGCAGCCTGCGAGGAAGCCCTCAAGGCAGCGAAAGCGAACTTGGCTGCCTCTCGGTGAACCCGGGGCTGACGGAGGCCCGAGCCACAACTAGGGTTTGAAGGTGAGAGGGAGACCTCTTCGGGCGTGGTTGCTTGATTTGGTGGGTGGTGTCACGACCTACTGCCTCTCTCACACCTCTTGATCAAGGCTGATTGGTCACGGCTGAACCAGGCCCCTCTCCTTGGCATAACTCTTGTAGTGATTGGGAAATTCATCGGCCAGCCGAGCAAGCACATCACTTGAAAAGCCCATTTGCTCGTTCACTTCATCAAAAACCGATGCAAAACAGCTCTCACACCTGATTTCAAGACAAAGCTCATCCCAGCTCGTGCCTTGTTTCTTGAAACTGGCCACAAGCTCTTTAAAGGTCACGAGAAACAGAGTGTTCTGCTGCGGACAAGCTTAGAGGCAATGACAACAACCAATTTGATGCCAAATAAAATAGGGATTGCCATAGCCTGATGGCTCAAGGCTTTGATGAGCAAACATTGAAGGATGAAACGATTGCTGCAGCTGCTTCGGCAATGGGCTGGCCAACGGGAGAAACCTCCGTTGCATACACCCGAAGAGTTGGAGTGCTTTAAAACAGATGCGATCGACAATCGCGGCAAGCACTACTGATGCAGGGGGCAACTGAACTGGCACTACTCGCCCTGGCGTTTGTCGGGCTTCAGCTCTGGTGGCTCAGCAAGGTCTTTTTGAATCGACCACGGCAACCAAGGCCGCTGGGCAAACCCATCAGGGCGAATTCGCTTCAAAACGAGCGAACTGCCCTGCAAAAGATCTTTGATCAATCCTGAGAACCGCCAAACCTTGGGATCGAACTAGGGACAAACACCGATGCCTGATGCGATCTGAACAATCAGCGTGGTGCATCAGCAACAACAGCCATGGCACTGATTTGTTGTGCGCAGTGTGGTCACATGCACTCGAGCCTGAGAGGAGACTGCCCCCAGTGCCATCTACAAAGACGCCTATGGTCTCCCCAGGCGTTGTCAGAACGGATCAAACCAATGCCGATCAACACCAAGGAGTGACCACCATGGCCTTTGAAGCCCCCCCAGCAGAGGGACGTCAGTGCATCAGCTGCGGTGACATCAAACCTCTGAATTTCTTTGGGTTGGATCAACAGGAGTGCCGGAACTGTGAATCAAGTCGACGCCAACAGGGCATCAAACAAAACGCCAATGATTCCGTCGAGGAGGCTTGAATCAAACCGAGCCTCAATGAGCATATGCACCAATGTTCAATTGATATCCATGGGCTATCACATGGGTAGCGTTGCAAAGAGGTGTCATGGGCAAGGTTCTTTCAGCAGCAAAGTGGTCATTCGAACTACTTGGCCAACGCATCACTGCACTTCGTCTTAAAAAGAGCTTTTCAGAATCAAGGATTTACAGTGACTGGGCTTATGACGAATCACAGATGAAAGAGGCCGATTTTGGCAAGCGTGAGCAGAAATCTCATCTCGAATACGATTGCTGAAACCACAAGCTGATTCATCAGAACCAAAAACAGCGGCTTAACAGGCATCCAACCAAAGCCTTGAATGGCGAACTGACCAGCCTGAGAGAAAGGTTGGCAATTTGCGCCCAAGTCTCCTAGAACGCTGTTCAGCATCGTTGTTGCAATGGCCTTGATTCCCCGCTGGCAGTTCATGACTGACAGCAGCAAAGCCATGGTGAAGCGATCTGCGATCACACTTGTGGTCGTCCTGATTGGATTAACACTGCTGCGCGCAATCTTTCCCTGGATCCTGCTTGGCCTTGCCCTTTATGGTGCCTGGTGCCTGTTGAACCGGAAATAACCGATGAGCGATGACTCAACCCAAGCCAGACGCACCCTTTATCTCTGGGCCCTTGGCCTCAACGTTGTCGCTTGGGGCGGATACCTCGTTCTAACCAAAGTGATGGGTATCGATTTTGAATCGATTCGGCAAGCCAGATTGGCTGGTTGAGGTCCCATCCCCCAAGATCGATCTCACTGGTTCGACCACTGCGCCGCTCCGAGATGCCCGCGAGACCGGATAAGAATCCTGATTCCCCCAGCACAAATCCACGAGATCGCGTCATAACCTCCTCTTAATGAGAAGGCTGTTCCGTGAATCGCCCCCTAACGCAAGACTTCGAGGCTGATTCGTCCCCAAGGAAGAGGCGATCCGAGAGATTGACCAGACAGAAAACGGTGCAGCAGATCTGCGGCCAGGCCCTTGCGTGGTTTGGACTAGCTGTTCTCGGGGTCTCTCTTTATAAATTCATCAGCGCTTTTTGGCTTGATGCTTCGCCTTGGCCTGAGTTGCAACTTGGTACAGCTGGCTTGATCTTGGTCGCAGCAGGACGAATTTTTCGCAACTCAGCATTCATAACAACACTGCTGTCGGAAAACAATCCTTCAGCACACGCAAGACGAGCCTTTTCATGCTCGCCCTTGCATCATTCCTCATCGGCTGCGTTGTTTTACTGAAACTTTCTATTCAGGACATTTATCGCTACAAACGCCTCCTTGGCGAAGGAGGAATTCTGGAGTATTCACAAGCCCTGATTCTTTTTACATCCGCTTGGATCGGGTGGCTCATCTCCAAAGATTTCAGCCAGCGCTTGTCCATGCGCCTGCATTCAGTGGTTTACGTGATCATTGCTTTCGTGATGCTGTTGGTTGGCCTGGAAGAGATTGCCTGGGAGCAAATCCTGTTCGGCTGGAAAACACCTGAGAACATCGCTGCAGTCAACGCCCAAAACCAGACAACGCTCCACAACCTTGAATTCTTCCAGAATCACCTCGACCTCAATCTTTTCCTAGTTTCGGTCGTGCTTTTGGTGTTGGTGCTCTGGCGGCCTTCAATTCGAAAGATGCGCACAACGATCCTTGATGAAGCTCGGATTCCCAACAGCAATTTTTTCATTCCGCGATACTTCTGGCCCCTCTTCTTCTGCGCGGCATTTCTGTCTTACTTCGTGGCGACAGAGTCGGGAACGGAGCTTGTAATCAATATCGATCAGGAGTGGGCCGAATTTCTCCTCTATCTCGCTGCTGGTCTGAACTTTTTGAGAACCTACATCCTTCTTGGCAACGCTCAACCGCAACCAAGCCACTGAACAACTGCTCAATGCGCCCGGCCTCCGCCTTGCCACTCTCCAAGCAAGGGGTTCAGGTGCAGATGCACAGCTGACCTGATCCAGCCTCAGCGGACTTGATCCACAGGGCAACGAGGGTATAAATCGTCTGGTGCAGACAAAAAAACCGCTCCATCCCTGGAGCGGCTCAATAGCCAAGGCAATCCCCATCACCCGGCGATCTGCACCACTCTTTGATGCAATGGAAAAATAATACCCACCAAACACCAGATGTAGTGGACGTCAACACTCACTTAAGACTCTGGTGAACATGCGCGAAGTGGCCAGATAACGCAACAGCAGCACTGCATCCAGTGCAAGGGAGCCCGCCTTGAGGAGACACTAAATCTGGAGCAGGAGGTCCAAACCCCTCGGAATTGTGATGCTTCATGCTGAAGACATCCTTAAAGGAGAAGCCATGATTTCTGGCCCATCCTGCCCATTGCGGCTGGGAGTTCTCGATAGTCCCGACTATTGGACTGATGACGCACTGATGTCTGCAGTGCGTCCATTGAATCCAGAGGAACTTCACCACCTGGCCGTTGGATCCCAACAACGAAGAAATCAACAACGCGGTGTTCGCACCACCCGTTCATTCAATTCCGGCGGCTGAACGCAGCCAGGAGTTGATGAATCGGCTCGACAAGCCTGTCGACCCAGGTGCCTGAGCGCCGACCAGCAGGCCGCTGCAATGCCGAGGCATGCAGCATTGGCCCATTGGAGCCATACCCCTCAAAGGCAATCAAAGCGTCTTGAGCTCCCTGCAGCTCCTGGTCGATTCGACGGGAGGAGAAGCGGCTGTGGGCTCGATTTCGCGACGTTGACATGACTGGAGCGGTTGCACCTAAATCCGGTCTGGCTACGGACCGAGCAGCTTGGCAGCAATTGGTGATGCTTCTTAGGGAGCCGAAGCACCACCCATTTACAAACCGTTACAAGAGGCTTAACATTTCGCAACTTGCCTACGAGCAATGGCTTCTTCAACTCCCAACGACGACTGGTTCCAAAGCGCCGCAGCAGCTCAAATCCGCAGCGAGCGTTTCGAACGGGCAGAGCTCCTCAATGGCCGCGCCGCCATGATCGGTTTCGTGGTGGGCGTGCTGACGGAAGCTCTGACGGGGCACGGGATCGTGAGCCAGATCACCTTTGGCGTGTTCGGCTGCAACTGAATCGATCAGGCCAATGGGGCAGAACGCGCCATTGAAATCACGCGTTCCTCACCCATTGGCCGTCGCCAAGCTCAAACAGGTCCTATTTTTTGGGTTGAAACGCTTGATATTGCAGGCGTTTTGCGATAAAAGGTTATGAATCGGTTATGAAGAGATGAAGACAAGCACCGCCCATTCACGCCTCGAGTCCCTCCAGCTCGCCGCTGAAGAGTGTCTGACCCGCGATGAAGCTCAGAAGATCTTGAAGAAGGCAGACAAGGCCCACGCCAAGCTCGAGTCGTCGGCAGCCCCCTTCCACCGCCCCAAGAGCTGACAGGCACCTCAAGCCTGCAGCGGACGAAGAAATAAACCCTCTCACTCATGAACTGGCGTGTGCCCATCCACTCCAAGGCCCATCAAGTCAACGCGGGATGGCTTGAAGCCTCTGCAACGGATCTCTTCGCCTATCCCATGTCGAGCAGATAGTGCATGACGGCAACCCGATGGGACACAGCAATGCCTTCTGGGGAGTCGGGGCCGATCAACGCCTCGGGAACACGATGAATTCGCGTGAGAGGTTTGATCTCGTAGGCCGTCCCTTCGGGAGCACCGGAACCGCGACTGCGGTCCCAGATCCCGCTGGCGTCACCCTTGTAATGCCCCGCCACCTGCGAGAGGTGCGCATAGAAATTGGGCCCGATGCGGCAGACCACGATGGCCAGACAGGCATCGAAATCGTCGGATGAGATCACATTGACCCCATCACGGACAGCACGTTCGTCGACCCCGAGAACCATGTCCTCGAGTGCTGTTTCACCCGTCAACTGCCAGCAACGGATGGTGACGGCGTCGTGTTGACTCACTTTCTGCGGGTGAGGTCGCCGAAATCATCGTCGTTGGGCTGCAGGAACTGCCAAACAACCGGGACTGTGAGGACAACCGTCAGGCCAATGGTGACCCAGATCGCTGTTGTGTAATCACCCATGCCATGTCCCCAATCCAGCGGACCTTAACCAGTCCGGGTTGGAGAAGCAGCGAACACCCGAGTCACACCTGGACATGCCTTTGCCACAACCTGCTCATCCTTCGCAGGGCCGCTGCCAGCACACTTGATTTGGGGGACGAGACACCCCTCACACACGGACCAAGGGCTTCCAGAAAACCTGGAGGCCCTTTTCAATGAGCCTGGATGAGTCCAGCACGCCTCGCCATGAGATGATTAAGCAATCCTTAAGGGCTGCTGGATGGGTCACTTCGCTAAGCAGCTCAGCGCGCAGGAAATCAAGCAGGGCTACTCCCTGCTCAACTTGATGGAACATCTCGACCGCGAGATGGATCTGCTCAATCAGCAGCGGATCCGCGTCGGGCCAACAACCAAGGAAGGGCAGCGACTCACCCAGATCAAGCAGAGCCATTTGCGCAAACTGCAGAGCTGCATCAGCGAACTGAACACCAGTGGCTTCAACGACTGGTTGCTGCACCAACAGCCTGCCTGACCCTTGAATGGGGCTGAGCCATCCCGGGTGAGACAACCCTTTGCCGCTTCCGGTCGTTTACCACCCGCATTACTCCGCGCCGCTGCCGAGCACCCATCGCTTTCCAAGCGATATGACTGTTGAGAATGCACGGAAGCTGTCCTATAAGGCAGTTGTCCAAGGCAACGGCAACTTGCTGATCGGTACGGCATACACCGCCATGCTGGATCTGAACCCCGGTGACGAGTGTGAAATCAAGCTTGGTCGGAAGCAGATTCGCCTGGTTCCTGTCGGGGGTGCTGAAGAATCAGAGGAATCAGTGATCGTTTACAAGCTTGATAGAACATCAGGAGTGAAAGCAATCCCATTCCTCAGCTGGAAGTCAGGAGAAGTGACTGAAAGTGCATCTACTAGGGGCATGAATCTGGAATATGTCATTCCTGAGGGCAGGTCTAAAGGGCTCTTCTTAAGTAAGACAAATAAGGTCTGTGTGCCTCTACAAGCATGAATGCCAAATGACTTATGCACGCCCTCATGTGAATCGGATACTAAAGAGGCATCCTCTGGGTAAAGAATTTTTTATTATTAGAGATTTGATTTTGCGCCACAAAACACCACTTGCTGCGATTTTAACTTGGAGAAAGCGACCCATTCCATGGGATGGCCAGTGGTGGATCATGTATGCAAACAGAATATGGCAAGAATTTAATACTCAAAGCAAGCCTTGGCCTCCCGAAGCCATAAAAAACCGGAAGCTTTGCGCGGAGGAAGCTACAAAGAGAACTAAAGTCTTACTAAAACAACTTGACAAGAGCAAGGAATCTCAATTGATCGCCACTTATATGCTCGAAGATCCACTCACATGGGTTACTAAAAACCACATTCGAGTTTTCCTCGCTCCGATTCAGACAGGAGAAATACCACCCGAGGAAAGCCCTTACTATCCAGTGATCAAGATGTTTGAAAACTACTTAAAGGATTGCCAGAAGAAATCTTAAGAAATTTCTCCTTGACAGCAGCAGCAGCAGCTGAATCTGGGCAGGCTAAGACTACTGACCCCTGGAACACAATCACATATTTCGTATGACATTAGTTCTAACACTATTGAAGACACCTATATTTAATTTAACATTTCTGAGTCTATCAAGGACCAAACACCAATTAATGATGGGTAGTTGATAAATACCTTTGTCTGGCCCAGTGTCCAGACCATAGGGCAGGACTGAGTTCGTACAGTCCTGCCCTATCTAATATTGACATGCAAATAATATTCCTATAAAATATTGAATCCAGGCGGTTTGCCATATCTTTATTACTGTTATGAATGACATCTGCATTACATCCATATAGATCTGAAATTCTAGAGATTTATCAGCACACACAAAGTTTTAGAGAAACAGCAAGACAACTGAGCGACCTACACCCAGAACTACCTGGGTGGAATTGGTTGAGGGAACTGGTCAGCAAAGAATCAAGATGATCCTGGAGGATCAGCTCGATGACGCAGACGACGAAGAAACAGAAAGCTGTTCAGAGGATGACCTTCGAAGGTTTGTCCAGAAGGAACGCGACCTCAACCGGATCATCAATAACCAGACCCGTAAGCAAGACCGCAGATTGAACTCCATCGAAGAGTTGCTGGCCCATATCGAGGACGACCTCAAGGCTTCGGGTAAACACCTCAAGGGGTTCAAGAAATTCTCTGGCAAGAAGCGAGCCAACGAAGCAGCGATGGTCGTTCACCTCTCTGACCTTCACCTCCAGTCCGTCATCGACACCCCCACGAATCGGTTCGACTTCCTGATCGCCTCAAAACGACTGCAACTACTGGCTTCTCGAATCAAGGACTACGGGAAGCTGTATGGGGTCAAGAAGCTTGTTGTCGCTATGGGAGGGGACTTCCTCAAGAACGACAAGAGAACCGATGAGTACCTGACCAATGCCTGCAACCGATCCAAGGCAGTCGTGCTGTCCACTCACCTCCTTCGTCAGATGCTGATGGACCTCCGTCAGTCCTTCTATGTCGAGGTTGTCTCTGTCGCTGGAAATGAATCCAGAGCCAAGGACGAGATTGCCTGGGCCTCTGAGGCAGTGACCGACAACTACGACTCCTTGATCTATTGGATGTTGGAGATGTGCCTCCAGGGGGATAAGGGCCTGACCTTCCACCCCCACCAGGGCAACGAACAGGTGTTCTCCGTCCATGATCAGACCTTCCTGCTACTCCACGGACACCAACTGAACATCGCCCAACAGAAGTCGATCCAGTCAGTCATCGGCAAGTACTCCACGCAGGGCATCAACGTCACCCATGTGATTGGTGGGCATATCCACTCAGCAAACATTTCTGACTATTCGTCCAGGAGTGCCTCACTTTGTGGTGGAGATGCCTACGCATATTCAGCCCTGGGCTACGCCTCTAAGGCATCCCAGAAGCTTCACATCCCCCTGCCTGGCCACATGGATTCTGTGAGGGTTGACCCGCATGATGCCTCTCAAATCCCAGGCTATGACTGCCTTACAGAGGTTGAGAGGCTTGGAGCGAAATCACTCGATCGATCCAACGAACCCGGTGTGATCAATCCGATTCGGATTTAACTTGCCAACTCTGATTTTATTTGCGAATAATGCAGAAACAGCAATTAAATCAATGCTTACCGGAGCTGACCTTCTCGCCAAGGTCAAAGAACTTGGCGATGCCCCCAAGACAGAGCTTGCTAAGGGCTGTGGATACATCGTCACCAAGAAGGACGGTTCGGAGCAGGTGAAGTTCACCCAGTTCTACGAAGCCCTACTTGAAGCCAAAGGTCTTACCTTCTCTACTGGTGGTTCTGCTGGTATCGGCAAAGGTGGACGGAAGCTGTCCTATAAGGCAGTTGTCCAAGGCAACGGCAACCTGCTGATCGGTAAGGCATACACCGCCATGCTGGATCTGAACCCCGGTGACGAGTATGAAATCAAGCTTGGTCGGAAGCAGATTCGCCTGGTTCCTGTCGGGGGTGCTGAAGAAGAGGAGTGAGTCTCGACTTCAACTCAACCGAAGGCACTCCTTAGGGGGTGCCTTTTTTCATGTCGAATTCAGGATCCTTCTTACGTCTTACCTTGGCAGAAGAGATTCTGAGGACTAAGGGGCTGATGGCTGATTATTCCGGACTGCGCTAGAAAGAGCCAAAGGCTGGAGGCACGAATTCTTGCTTAATGATGGCTTTTCGACCTACGCCCGCTAGTCCAGAAAATGTTTGCATTATTCGTTCTCATCCCAGTCATTTGGGTCTTTAGTTTAGGCCTGCTTATATCCATCGCGTTGGTAAATTTTCTAGGACGAAAGAAGTCAAAGCTAGGCAAGAATAATTTGGGTTGCTTCTTGGGTATATGTTTTGGCGTTTGTGTCTGGATGATGTTGGTAGGATCAATTCCTGTTGGAGGGACTTCTGCAAATGACATGGACGGATTCCCAGCACTCTTGCTGAAAATATTCCTGTACACGTTGACACCTGTAGCTACGCTTCCTGCACTTATGACTTACGGACCTGGCAAGAAATGACTTACTCTCGACCCTATGTGAATAATATGCTGAAGAATCATCCTCATGGAGATACTTTTAGGGAGATTCGAGATCTGTCACGCCGGGTTCAAGCTTATGTGCCTCCAATTCCTGACCCTGAAGAGGAGGAACAAACAAAAGCACAAAAGATCTTGTATTCCATACTAAAATTTATACTGAGCATGATCGCATTGGTTGTGCTTGCGGGTTTTAGCGAAGGCGGCGTAAGAATCGGCAAGAGTGAAAGTGACATTAAACGGGAGAACTTGCCCAAATACTACGAGCAATTAAATCAAAAATTGTCTGAACTAATGGATGTTCTTGATTGCTCCAAGGATTCAATATGGCTTGCGACATACATGATTGAAGAAGGAGCACCTGGCTGCCCTTTAGCAGTTAGCGCATTTGAAAAGCATTTAGAAAAGTGCAACGACGAATCTCAATAAATACCAATTTCTTAACCAACATCTTACTCGCTTGCTTGATCGCCTTTAAGGTAGTTCTATCAGTCTTCAATGGGACAGCAATAACTCCAACTGATTTTGTGGTTTTGTTGATAGCGTTAGGTGTATTTCACATGGGCATGATTCCTATCGCTGAATACTTCACTGGACAAAAGACCATTACAATGTGGAGCATTAATAGCGGGATAAAGATTAGAAGGGATGCAACCTGCTCGGTGATGCATGCGCTATTGTTTTCAGTGTTTATGGCATGTACTGGAGCAACGATGATAATGATTGTCGGCAGCTAGATGAAATCAACTTCAGGCACAAAGTGATCCATGAAATTCATAACCTCTGTTAAACTCATAGTTGTTGTCGTCTTTCAGCTGTTCAGTCTTGCCATTCTCTATTTCGGAGGGATGGTAATAAATTGGTCGTGTAGCAGCCTCATATGCGATGACATAGCTTTTTGGTGGTATGTCGGTGGTCTAATAACGATAATTGTGATTCACACATACTTGGCATTTAGAGTCGGCAGAAGTAGGCAACGCAACGGTCAGTCAAGACGGACCTGGGAACAAAAATAGTGATCGTATCTATCTAAGGGGCTTTGGGGTGAAGAGTTCTAAATAGATTTAGCAGTCACATTGAATTGCAAGTGAATAATCATTCTTACATCGTCTATGCCTGGCGCGATAAGGACCAGGAACCTTACTTTGTAAGTAAGCGTCGATCAGACTCTGACGCTCCTTACAAAGACAAGAAGAACATCCTCGCTCCATCAGATCCCAGTCGCATTCTTGTCAGCATGTTTGACAAAGCTTACTGACAGATTGAAGAGGGCGAAGCACGAGTGAAGCCAACCACGGAGAAAGCTTTAGCCATTGTGATCAGGAAGTCTTTGCCTTTGCTGTTGACCAGCAAGGAGCGCAGGTGGGTGGGCACAAAGACCACGACAATCCAGCTGCCAACGTTGCCCCGTCGCCTGTAGACGAGACCGGGCAGGCCACTTTTTGGCAGGGCGTTTTTAGGCTGGGCCAACGCTGGACGCGCTTGATGCAAGGCCTCCCATCAGACATCAGGACACAGGATCCGGCAACCCTTGATCAACCGTTGATCAACCGTCCTCATCGTGAATTGATCAACCCATTCATCAACCCTTTGATCAACCATCTTGATCAACCGTGGAGCCAGGACTTATTGCAAATCGCAGTGCAGGACAGAAACTGAGTGCCACTCCCGGTTGTCTATCACCCGCATTACTCCGCGCCGCTGCCGAGCACCCATCGCTTTCCGATGGCGAAGTTCCGGCTGCTGCATCAACTCCTGCTGGAGCAGGGGGTCGTCCAGGCCGACGAGGTGCATCGGCCCTTGAGCATCGCCCGCAGGGATCTGGAGAGCGTCCATCCCCGCAGGTATCACGAAGCCTTCAGCCGTGATCACCTGACCCGACCGGAGCAACGTCGCATCGGGCTTCCGGCCACGCGGCCTTTGGTGCAGCGCACCTGGCTTGCCGTGGGCGGCACCCTGTTGACGGCACGACTGGCTCTCCAGCGGGGCTTGGCCTCCCATCTAGCGGGTGGCACCCACCACGCACACCCCGGCTTCGGCAGTGGCTTCTGCATCTTCAACGACTGTGCTGTCGCCGCGCGGGTGTTGCTGGGAACAGGGGAGGTGCGGCGAATTCTGATCGTGGATCTCGATGTGCACCAAGGGGATGGTTCGGCAGCATGCTTTCAACACGACCCCAGGGTGACCACCCTTTCGGTGCACGCCGCCAGCAATTTCCCTTTGCGCAAAGTGGACGGGGATATCGACATCCCCCTCGCCGACGGCACCAGCGACGACGACTATCTCGCTGCCATTGCCGACCGGTTGCCCGATGCCTTGGACACCATCGCGCCGGATTTGGTGCTCTACAACGCGGGCGTCGATCCCCATCACGATGATCGGCTCGGCCGACTCGCCCTCAGCGATGCGGGGTTGAAGATGCGCGATCGACTTGTGCTCGATGCCTGCCTGCGCCGCAGGATTCCAACCGCAACGGTGATCGGTGGTGGCTATGACGCCCTCGATCCCCTGGTGCAGCGCCACGCCATCGTGGTGCGTGCTGCTGCCGAGCAGGCTCGCTTGTTCGACCTTCCATGACTGAGGGAATCTCTGAAACCATCCCCCCCTGGAGACCTCTGCTGCGCGCGGCCATGCAGCGGGAGGGGCGCTCCGTTGCCGCCCGCTGGGTGCAACTGGCCACAACAGGACGCGATGGCACACCTCGGGTGCGAACCCTGGTGTTCCGCGGCTGGGCCGGTGCAGCCCAACTCGAACTGTTCAGCGATCAGCGCAGCGAGAAGGTGACGGAACTTGCCAACGATGGAGCCGCTGAACTGTGCTGGTTGTTCCCCAAAGCTCGCCAGCAGTACCGCCTGCGGGGAAAGGTGAAGCTGATCAAAGCCACCGAACAACCTGAGCTCTGTCAGCAGCGCTGGCAAAAGCTCTCCAACACAGGACGAGCCGTCTGGGGGTGGCCCACCCCGGCAGATCCACTGGACCCCACGGCGGCCTTTCCCGATCAACTGGCTGAAACTGCACCACTGCCAGAGCATTTCGTGGTGCTGAGGCTGCAGGTGATCAGCGTTGAGCGGCTCAACCTCGGCCCCCACCCTCATCAACGCACACTTTGGAACGCGGACACGCTCTGGCAGGAGCAACCGCTGAACCCCTGATCACCACCAGCGCTCAACGCGACCAACCGACGGCCGGCCCGGTTCACTGGGCACCGTCACCACCGACAGCCGCTGCAGGTCTCGGCGGTAATCAAAGCGACAGAAGCCAACGCCCGTGCCGGAACAGGCCGAAAGGCTCTCGAGCGCAACAGAGGCCCAGCGCCGCTCCTCCGGCGTTGGCTTTTTTTCCGGCGCGGGACGCCAGCCATCGGCAATCAGGTGGCGATTCGCCTCAAGGATGGTTTGCCTGGCGCTGAGCTGCGGCTCAGGTCTGGCCAAGGCAGACCCGCCCACCAACCAGGGCAGCAACAGCGACAAGACAACACAACGGGCCATGGAGAGGCTCATCCCTCTCTGACCTAGCCATGGATCGGAGCGCTGACCACTGGGGTCAGCCTGCGGTGAGCTGAGCGAGGGGCTGAATGCTGAGGGCGATCACCACACTCACCACAACGCCAACGGCGGCTTTCCAGAGATCCGTACCGATGACCTTGGCCAGACTGCCCCCCTCCCTGTTGGTGAACGGGAGATCTGATGTTTGTTGCTTGATCCGCAGGGCCAACTCACGGCCGCCGATCAGCCCCAGAAACACCCAAGTGGTGCTGAGGGGGAAGCTGGAGAGGAAGGCCTTGTAGAGCAGGCAAAGACCGAACAACAGATCAATCAGCGTGGCCGAACGCAAATCGGAGCTGTTTGTCTTGGTGCGGAGCACGGCCTGGATCGGCCCTCCCCCGGTGGCCACCAGAACACAGAGGCCCATGCAGAGCACCAGCGTGCAGATGAGCATCGGAACCAGGTCCAACTGGCGCGGCAGGAACACGAAAATGTTGGCCAGGTCCTGCACCAGCCACATGCACCAGAGAAAGCCGGTGGAGAACCACTGCAGGCCGTACCAAACCTTGCTGGGGTCTTGGCCGTCCTGGGAACGACAGAACACCCAGCGCTCCAGCGACCACAACCCCAGGCCATAGGCCGCCAGACCCACGCCGAAGGCGAGGCCATACCCCGTCAGCGAGCTGCTGAGCAGCGTGCCGATGTTGGCCGGCATGAACGATGACAACACCAGAAACGAGGTGCTCACCGGTGCTCCCCACTGGGTCAAGGCCACAACAGCGAGCGGTGGAAGCACGTACACCCAGGTGAACGGCTCAGGCCAAGGAAACTCCTTGCCAGGCACACTGAGGCGGCCCCAGGTGGGATCACCGTTGTTGAGGAACCAGCCCAACAGCAGCACTCCACAGGTGACCGTGCAGATGAACAGCATCTGCACGAACTTCGGCGTGCGTTTCCGGTTGGAGGAGAGATAAGTGCCGAGGGTCTGGAGCGAATCGTTCGCCACCACGGAATAGGCCGCCAGCAGGAATCCGACGAGCATCCAGATGCTGACGTCCATGAATCCGATCAAGCCGATGGTTTTCCTTCCTTGTAAGGAGCTCTAGGAGGAACCTCGTTGCTCCAGGCCACTCAAACGTGTCGTGATCAAGGAATGTTGTGTGGTCGACGGTGATGCACCACCGGAGCGATTCGACCACGAACGTAAGTTGACGGATGGATCGGTGTTTTGGGATACACACCCAAATGTCTTAAGAACGAACGGGTTTGACCTCGGCACCAGCCGAAGCCAAATCGCAGTTCCCGTCGGGCATCGCTCGGCCCGGCTTCCAAGCCCCTTAGCGGCTTGGCCCACGCATCATGAGCCGAAAAGAACGGGATTGCAGGACGATCGGCGACGATTTTTCGACATTCACAAATTCCGTTCGAGACCGAATTTGGGACAGCTGCACGTCAAGGCTGTCGCATCAGTTCACCACCTTCAGAGTGCGAATCCCAGTGGCCTTGACCCAACTGGCGAGCGCATCGATATCAGCCCGCTCGGGAATGCAGATGCAACCCGTGCCGGGATAACAGCGGTGGATGCCCAGTGCACTTCGGGTGGTGTCGAAGCGAGGAGTCAGGTCAAACCACAGATCATTCCCCCATGGTTCCGGACGCCCCAGGCTGTACTCACCTGCGGGCAAAGGGGCTGCATTGCCGGGGCTCCAGCGGCGATCAGCACTCTGGCGCCGGGCCACACCACTGGCTGCTGGCCAGCTGGCCAGCAGACGCGGGCCGCGATGCAGTTCAACCTTCCAGATGCGGTTGCCGTCCGGGAACAGCTTGGCCGTACGACGGGTGCTGAGCTGCGGTGGGCCGCCCTGCAGCAGCGCTGTTGTAGGCCCCTGTTGCCCAGGGAGATCAGCGGCCGTTGCAGCGAAGCAGCTCCCCAGCAACACAGGCACCAGCAGGGCGTGGCGCAGCATCAGGATCGTCATGAACGGTGCACCCACTTTGGGGCTGCCACGATGGCCTGCAGCAGACCAAGCCTTGGTGGACGTTCTCGATCTGTTTCCCCGCTCCATCCTTCGGGGCACCCTTCCGGATCCTCTGCTCCAACAGCTGACTGCGCTGAGCGAAAGCGTGCTCGCCCATCCCGAGTCCAGCCCCGATGCATCAGCAAAGCTGGCGGGTCAATTGCGTCAGCAGCGCGAATTGAGGCCTGATCAACCCGGGGTGCAGGAGCTCAGCAACAACCACCTGCTGCCGGCCTGTGATCGCTGGATCCGCCATGTGATGGACCGTCAGCCTCCCCAGGGTCGCGGCCCCTGGGTTCCCGGTCGCTACCGCCTGCAGATGATTGATCTCTGGCTCAATTGCCAGACCGCCGGTGACTACAACCCCACCCACACCCATGGCGGCAGCTTCTCCGGAGTGATCTTTCTGAAGGTGCCACCGCAGATCACCGCCAACAGTTTTGATGGCCAGCTCTGCTTCCACGGCCCGGAAGACTGGCACATTCAGTCGTTCCGCACCGGCATGGCCCACTACGTGCTGCCTGTGCCCGGTGAGTTCTACGTGTTCCCGGCCTGGCAACCCCATTCGGTGATGCCCTTCCGCGGGGACGGGGAACGCTGGTCGCTGGCGTTCAATGTGGTGGCGGCCCCCGGTGTTCCACCCACAGCGATGCAGCAGCCCGCCCCCCAGCAACAACCCCTGGGGAACGTCTCGCTCTCGAGTCAGCGACCCACGGCCAAAGGATTCTGAGGAGAACTGTCAGAGTCGTCCGATTGCATCTGTTCAGGATTCATGGGTGATTCCGCGCCGCTTCAGCAGGCCAAAGCGATTGCAGCGGCGCTGGAGCAGCTGGCCGACCAACTGCGCCCTGAGGTGATTCGTGCAGCACGACTGGATGACGACGGACGCCGCGATCTCGACCGGATCGAATATGCCCTCGGGACCATCGGCAAGGCCTTGATCCTGACGGACTATTCCATCGACGAAGAAAAGGACATCGACAAACTCAAGGCCTTCCGCGAGTCGCAGAAGGGAATGGGCTGAATTCAGACGCTGCTCCAGCGCAGCACCCGGTGCTGAACGGCTCCATCAGGCCTCAGCTCGAGCAGCCTCCCCCCCGGATCATCAGCGCGACCCAGGGGGCAGGGCTGCACCGCTTTGAAACTGCAGAGCGTGGAGGGGCATCCGAGCAGCAGCACATCAGGCCGCGTGGCCCAGGCCCCCTGCCAATGCTGATGGATGTGTCCAAACAGCACCGCCCGCAGGGCCCGATGGGGACGCAACAGCTCCTCAAAACAGGACTGATCGAGGAGCCTGATCGCATCCATGCCGGCATCACCGATGGCAATCGGTGGATGGTGCAGGGCGACCACCAGGGGCAGATCACGGCGCTCCGAGCACTGCAGGCGCTGCGCCAGCCACTGGAGCTGAAGCGAGCCAAGGGCACCGGCAGCTGAACCCACCCGATGGCTGCTCAGCAGCAGCACTCTCACGCCTTGCACCAACAGATCAGCTGGAGCCGTCGTCCAGCGTCTCCCCAGCACCGCATCGAGCAGCAGCGGGTGATCGTGGTTGCCAGGCAGCAGAGCCACCGGGCAGCGCACGTGTTGGCTCAGGACTCGCCGCAGCCGGGCATAACCACCCCAGCTTTCGTCCTGGCAAAGGTCCCCCGTCACCAGCACCAGATCGGGGTTCAAGGCCCCACCAACCTGGAGAGCTCGCTCGAAGTGAGCCAGGGCCGGCCGACCGCGCACCAGCCCCTGATCAGCGGCCACCAGGTGTGGATCACTGAGTTGAAGAATCCTCATCGCTCTCCGGAATGGACTGCCAGCCGCTGCTCCAGCGGGTTGGATCCTTGAGCTCACGCCAGAGCACCCGCTCGCGATGCGACGGAGCCAGCACAGCCGCCAACTCAACCCATCGCAGCGGACCACGCCCGCCTTGCGTGATCAGCTCGAAATGGCGGTAACCGGCCACCGGGCGCTGGCTGGTCCAGGCCCGGGCAGGACGCCAGGCCATCAGCTGGCGACGAAGACCTGACTCACGGTGCTCTCAATCACATGCCCCGAAGCCGCGATCATGTCGGTGTTGTCGGCGATGAATTGCTCCATCACCCCGGGAGCGGCTTGCATCACCGCGCAGACCTTGCTGGGGTCGTCCTTGCTGACACCCCGGTAGAGCGAGGTGATGCCAGCGATTTTCTGAAGCGGCAGGGATGCGTCATAGGTGGCGACCCATTCGGCAAACGACTTGGTGATGGTGAAGGTGAGGACGTGGGTTTCCATCGACCAGAACAACAGCGTCGGCGGACGCTATCACCAACGTTCATCGTCCTCATCGGCAACCGATGGGATCCGACGAGGGGCCTGATCCTCAGGGCGAGACATCACTCTCATTAAGGCCTACTCTTGAGAATGAGCGAGGAGAAGCTGTGACATCGTCCTCCGCGCCTGCCGCAACGGACACCACCCTGCAGCAGGGGCTGCATCAGGACGGCCGCCGTCTGACCCCGCAGCGCAAACGGGTTCTTGAGCTGTTCGAGCGCTGTGGGTCCGGCTGCCACCTCAGTGCCGAAGAGGTGCACCAGCAGCTGGCGGCACTGGAGATGAAGGTGTCTCTGGCAACGGTATATCGCACCCTGCGCCTGCTGGCCGACATGGGGCTGCTCCAGGAACTGGAGCTCAGTGAAGGGGGTCGACGCTTCGAGCTTGCCGTTGACGATCACCGCCAACATCACCATGTGGTGTGCATCCGCTGCGGCCGCACCGAGGAATTCGAAAGTGAGCCCGTGCTGGCAGCAGGAGCTGCCGCCGCTGCCCATGTTGGTTTTCAGTTGATTGAGTCGAGCCTGAACGTGCGTGCGATTTGCCCCAAATGTCAGGGATAGATCGCAACCCCTGAATCATTCATTCGGCGCGAAATTCCTTGTCGTAGAGATCAGCCACCAGAAGCTCGATCAGCTGAACGGACACCAGTTCCTTTTCCCGTCTCAAGGTGTTCAGCAAGATCTGAACCTGGCGGTGATGCATCAATGACACTTCACCCATCTCCAACCATCGGGCACTGAGCAGGGTTTGAAGACGTTGGCGTGGCGACGATGGTGACATCAGATGCGCCCTGTTTCGCACACTGAAGCCAGCAGCACAGCCCCTGAAAAGGCGTGAGCAACAGAAGTCTTCCGAAGCTTTTGTGAAGCAGACGCGCGGGCTGCTTACTTAGGATGCTCGTTGCAGGGCATCCAGTAGCGATCGCCCATGCGATGCACACCCTCACAACCCAATTGGCGCGCCTGTTCCTCCGCCTCTTCGCGACTGGGATAAGCCAGATAGCGGGGATTGGTGGTGGAGCGGATCTGAATCAAGCCCATGCTCATCGGGCCGGCGGTGATCACCCCCATGGTGTTGACACCAACCGCCACCAATCCCATCCCGACGATGGCGGCATTGATCACGCCCATCGCCACCACACCAATCGAAACCACACCCATCGGCACCACACCGATGCAGATCACCCCCATCGGCACGATGCCGATGGAGATGGTGCCGAGGGGAGCAACGCCGATCGCGATCCGCTTCGGCTTGCTGCCGCAATGCCCGCCTTCAGTCATGGATCAGTGGGCTCCCTGGTCATCCGCATCACCGTGCTTGTCGCAGACCATCCACATCTCACCCATCTGGTGAGCACCCGTGCAGCCAAAACCTGGGGCCGCCGCCTCAGCTTCAGCCTGCGTTTTGAACATCGCCTGCTTGGGCTTGCCGTGGGATCCGGCCATGGCCGTTGTTGCCGTGAGCATCAACGCGGCGACAGCAAAACAGATGCGTTGCAACTGATGGCCTCTTCACAGATCCACCCACTATGCCCATAACGCGCTGATCAGCCCTGGAGCGCCCCGCCACAACTTGAGCCGGCGCCAGCGGTGCAGCCAAAACAATGCGGGGCCGTGTGGATGGGCTGATCCAGCGGAACGGCCTCAAGCTGGATCAGATCACGAAGGTGACGCACCTCACCGGGGCAGGGCAGGCCGAGCTGCTGATTGAAATCACAGTCGTAGAGATAACCCTGCCAATCGACACTGATCAGCTGACGGCACATCACAGCCCCCAGATTGTCCGGGTTGTGCGCGTTCTCCAGAAGGGTCTGATAACGCTGCAGATCGCCACTGCGTTCCAGTTGCTTGGCGAAACGTTGGATGGGCATGTTCGCCAACGTCAGCAGACGATCGAAACGGATTCCCAACCCGCCCAAGGCCTTCTTGTAATCCGCCTCCAAGGCTTGCTGGGGAGGAGGCAGCACCGGACCCAGCGGGTTGTAGACGAGATCCAACTGCCGGTTTGGATCACCCTTTCCGTAGCCCAGGGCATTGAGCTGGCGCAGTCCGCTGATGCTGCGCTCAAACACGCCATCGCCCCTCTGTTGGTCAACATTCTCGGCGCTGTAACAGGGCAAGGAGGCGGTGATACAAACCCCCTGCTCCGCCAGGAATTCAGCCAGATCGTCCTGGCCGGGTTCGCTGAGGATCGTGAGATTGCAGCGGTCAATCACGGTGGTGCCGCGTGAGCGTGCCTGGCGCACCAACGCGCGAAAACCCGGGTGCAACTCCGGTGCTCCCCCCGTGAGATCGAGGCAGGAAATGGAATGCCGTTCAAGGATCTGCGGAATCATTGCCAGCAGATCCGCACTCATCATCTCGGTGCGGGTGGGCCCTGCATTGACATGGCAGTGGGCACAACTCTGGTTGCAGCGGTAGCCGAGATTGACCTGCAACGTTGTGAGCTGTCCGCGCTTCAGGGGCGGGAAAACGGTCTCAACAACAGCCACCGGCTCCACGCGGATGAGGCTGATTCTTCCAGACAGAACATGTCCTGCCGAAAGAAACAGATGCTCCCGCTGCTGCGCAGCTGCTCAACCCAACCGGCGACGCTCAGCGAGCTGACGGAACCAGGCGATGTACTGCTCCGGGCCATCGGGCATGAGGGTGTCAATCCGCAGGGGATCCTCCGGATCGGTGATGCCTCGCAAAGTCCCATCGGCATGGCTGGGGCGATCCACCTCTCCATGGCTGCTGTCAACAAGGACAACGCGATTGGATCGACCGCACCAGGCACCGAGGTCCTGCAGCAGGTTGAGGAAACCGCGATCACTGCCACCCCTCAACCAGCCCGTGCCATCAGCCGATGCCGTGGATGTGACCGTGTCTCCCACACCCACCAGCAACGGCATCCGTTCCGCGGGGATGCGCTGCTGCACCAACGCCAACAGCGCTTCGGGATTGTGGGGAGCCGTTCGCACATTGAACGTCTCACCCAAAGGAGATTCACCCCAACGGCGCTGGATGTGCTGATTGAGCAGCACTAGGAGGCCGGCCTCCTTGATGGACCCGGTGAGCATGAATTGAATGTCGGTGGTTCCCACATCACCTGCAGCAGCGGGCTTGATCCGTTCCTGACCTTGCGCATCACGGCCCAGGTTGGGAGCCACATGCAGGAAGAACGATTCCTTCAGGCCCTGGTCGGCAGCCTCAGCAAGCAGCTGATGCATCAGCTCCGAGAGCATCGTCTGCAGGGCTTGCTGAGTGGTGACATCAGCAGGGACGAGTTCAAAAATCCCGTTGAGATTGATGGTGGGTGACACCTGGGTGTCCAACACCGCGGCTCTGGCCACCTCGGCCAGATCATCCACACCCAGCTGCGGCAGCAGGCCGGGCAAACGCTCCATCAATAGAGTTTCCATTCGGGTGGGGGCTGCAGCGAGAAAAGCCATTTCCGCCGGCGAGACCCCGGGGTGGCTCAAGTCGCCATAGCGATCCTGCAGCTGCACCCCTCCAGCCGCCAGGCCTGGCAGATAACGGCCCTCATGTCTAGGGAGATCGGAATTCCCCAGGGCCTGCTCCACGAGGCGGTTCACCCCGCGCCGCCCTTCATGCTCACCGTTGGTCAACACAGCGAATTGACCATCCAGAGCGGCGACCGCATCCACATAGGACGGGTCCATGCGCCGCGTCAGTGGATCCTTCACCAGTTGCATGCAGACGCCGTCCAGGTCCTGCACGATCAGCAGATCCTCAGCACCAGTGAGTTCCTGCAGCAACTGGTCGGGCGTCAAACGGGGCATGGAGGTTCAGGGGAGGTCGCTGCAGCCGACGGAACAGCGGTGCACTTTCATCGCGCAACTGATTAGTGCCAAACCCGTAAGAAGTCCAGTGGGGGGAGGCAGTCAGAAGCACGGATGACAAGCGAAACACCACAGCCAAGCCATCCGGCCAGCGAACATGACGGCCTTGATGCTCCTGCCATGCACCCCACCTGGACCGAACAGTGGTGGCCGATCAGTTATGTGCAGGACCTCGACCCCAATCAGCCGAGCCGGTTCACACTGCTGGAACGGGATCTGGTGATCTGGTGGGATCGCGCCGCATCGAGCTGGCGGGTCTTCCCGGATGTCTGCCCCCATCGTTTGGTGCCCCTCAGCGAAGGGCGGATCAACGAGGAAGGGCTACTTGAATGCCCCTATCACGGCTGGAGTTTCGACGGCGGCGGCCAGTGCCAGCGCGTGCCGCAGGCGCTCGAGAACACCCAGCCGAACAACCGTCGATCCCGCTGCGCCAGCCTTCCCACAGCCACGGGGCAGGGGCTGCTGTTCGTCTGGATGGGGGCCCCCGATGCCGCAGACCCCAGTCAGCTCCCCCTGGTGCCAGCCCTGGAGGAGAACCCCGACAGCTGGACGGTGCAGGACACCTTCCGTGATCTGCCGATGGATGCCGTAACCCTGCTGGAGAACGTGCTGGATGTGAGCCACGTTCCCTTCACCCACCACAAGACCGTCGGCAAACGGGAGAACGCCGCGCCGGTGGAAGCTTCCATCACGGGGGAAGACGCCAGCGGCTTCACGGCCCACTGGGAGGAGGGGCCGCGTCGGGGCAAACTCGGCGCCCAATCCACCACCTTTCATGCCCCGCAGCTGATGTGGCATGACCTCACCGCCAAGGGCTTCGGGCGAATTCTCACGGTGGTCTACGCCGTTCCGATTCGCCGCGGCGAGTGCCGCCTCTTCGCCCGCTTTCCCTTCCAGTTCCAATCCGCCGTCCCCCGGCTGCTGATCGGATTAAGGCCCCGCTGGTTGCAACACATCGGCAATCACAAGGTGCTGGAAGACGATCAGGTGTTCCTGCACTGGCAGGAGCGGGTGCTGGAGCGAGCCGGCGGCAGCCCCGCCGTGGAACGCAGTTTTTTCATGCCCACAACGGCAGACGTCTACGTGGCGGCTCTGCATCGCTGGTTGAACGCCAACGGCGGCGAGCCCTTTGCAGGACAACCCCTACCTCCGCGGCAAAGCACCACGGCGCTGATGGATCGGTATGACAGCCACACCATCCATTGCCGCAGCTGCTCGTCGGCGCTGAGGCGGATTCGTGCGGCACGCCCCTGGGCCTGGGCCCTGCTCTGGGGATCCGCCGTGCTTGTGGGCATCCAGCAGGGCAGCGGCTGGAGCAGCACCGGCTTGGTCACTGCCGCACTGTCGGCCCTGGCACTGCGGCAACTCCACCGCTGGGAGCAGGGGCTGACCCTTGGCAGCGGCGCGGCCCCCCGCAACCGCTGATCAGAGCCCCGGAACAGGAAGCAAGGTCGGCTTCACCTTGCCCTGGATGTCGACCTTGCCGCCGATGGTGACTTTGTTGTCGACAGACACGTCTGCCCGTACCGCAAGCGGGTCTTCAGCGGTGACCGACACCTGCCCCTCAACCCCGCTGACCCGCGCATCGGCATTCACTGTCACAGCTCCCGCAATCGACTTCACGGAAACAGGGCCTTCAATCGCCAGGGGCCCATCGCCGCCGATCGTCACCTGCTCCTGCACCACGACCGGCAAAGGGGTCTCGGAGCGGATGGTGACACTGGGCGGAAGCACCAACTTGTCGACCTGCAATCCGCCCTTGATCGCGATGGGGATGGGCCGACTCAACAGCTTGGCGGCCGTGGCCGCCAGAACCAGGCTGGACAACACAACCGCCGCAGGCCAGCGGTACGCCATCAGCAGATCACGGCTGGTCACAGGCCTCTGGGCAATGGTTTGAGCGCATTACAGCGTGTTTGCCCCGGTCCTGCCCGTGATGACGCCCGCCCAGCCCCATCAGGCCGCTATCGACCAGATGTTTTTACGTGCACGCCGAAGCAAACGATTGACTTATCACATGTCCAACACAACGGGATCCCCATCAATGCATCCAACAAGGCATCCAAATTGCGGGCAACATAGACATCAAACCCCACCAGAGCTTGCACCACGCAACGTCACTGGTTCATCCCAATGGATAGCATGGAGAAAGTTAATAGTCAGCGATGACGCTTTATCTCTACGGCGGCCCCAAGACCCGAGCTTCAATGCCGAAATGGTACTTAGCAGAAAAAGGAATTTCTTACGAATACGTCAACATTGACCTGGCAGCTTGTCAAAACCTTTCAGCGAGCTATCTGGAGGTCAATCCTTTCGGCAAACTGCCTGCTCTTAAAGACGACAGTAATGGTTTGGTGCTGTTTGAGTCGGGCGCCATTCTTCAGTATTTGTCTGAGAATTACGCCAACGAAGTCCATGACGCCGCAACACGCGCCTCGATCAGCCAGTGGATTCTTTTCGCCAACTCCACACTGGCAATTGCTTTGTTCGTTCCCTCCAATAAGGAGCGGGAGTTCCCCAGGCTGATGGCAACCCTGAATGACATCTACACCAAGAAACAGTTTTTAGTGGGGGATGTCTGGACCGCAGCAGACTGCGCAGTCAATGCATACCTCGGCTACCTCCCTATTTTCTATCCCAACGAAGATCTCTCCTCTTATCCCGAAATCCAGGCTCTCAATGAGCGAACACGCTCCAACCCGAATTACAGAACAATTATGGGCCTTTGAATCATTCAATTGCCGTTGAATTTTCACGTCTTTCTTTCATTTAATTTCCCGCCTTACTCGATGCTTCCAACTCCGCATCACCCAAAGGACTGGCGTCTGTCTGCTATGAGCAGTCCCATCGGGAACGCTGCTTAGTCTTGCCGGCATGCGCAATTCCTTCTTCGATCAGAGCCTCGACGCCGGTGCAATTCGCCGGCGCGTGCAGGAGCTCTCGACCGGCAAGGTGGGGTTCTACAGCGTCGGGCTTTATCCAGCCTCGCTGGCCTACAACTGCGCCATGCAGAACGCCAAAGGGCGTCTGCTGCTGGCCCCTCGCCCTGGCCGGGACCTCCTGGGAGCCTTCCCCGAGAAGACCATTGCAACGATGGACGATGAGCACGTGGAGACCGTGCTCAACATGGGCGGCCAGCGCATCGGAGGTGAGCTGGTTGCCAACACCCTGAGCGATCTGATCCAGCGCTGCGAGCTTGTGGTGCTCAGCGCCAACAGCAACCACATCGAAGAAGACCTCCAGGAAGCGTGCCGCCTGCGCAAGGAGCTCCATCGGGAGCAGGTGGTGCTGGCCTGCCTGGCGGGATCCTTCAGCCATGACCCGATCAGCAACAGCGCCTATGTGCTGTGCGAACAACAACCCGAGCTCGCCTTCTTCTCCGGCTTCCACCGCCATGGGGCTCTGCGCAACCCCTTCGACAGTTTCACCGCCAATTTCTGCCATCCCAATGCCCTGACGGCCATGTTGGGGGCTCAACTGATGGATCAACTGTCCCCGAACATCCAGGTCTCCGCCGGTGTTCACAACGTGGAGGGGCAGTTCATCAAGGCCGCCAAAAACATGGCCTCGGTGTTCGCCGGTTTCGGCTACGGCTTCCATCAGGACAACCCCGGGGTGTTGCCAACGCTGCTGACCCTGCTGCTGAACCAGTGCCTGGACCAGGCGGCCACCGTGTCGATGGCACGACCCGACCGTCAACGGCTGTACCACCGGCAGCCCTTTCCGCTCACGGAACTGGGCTACGCCGTCCCCAGGATTGAATCCACCCTGGTGCGCGATGGCGACTTTGAGCGGGTGCGGGACCACACCTTCAGCCAACTCACGGCGATGGTGGCCGATGTGCGCGGCAGCATGATGCTGCCGATCTCCGGAAGCCCTACCCGCAACTTCCAAGCCGGACAAGTGATGGCCGAGGCGATGCGCGATCAAGGCCGCTGCCCCCATTCCATGGAGGAATTGGAGCAGTGGTGTGAAGCCGCGGGCCTGCGCAAAGGCGGACTGGAGGGGCTCAAATCCCTGCGGTACTGGCCTCAGATCGTCCGCAAGTACGCCATCCCAGCCAACGACGCCTCGATGGTGAACCTGCTGTACATGGCGATTTACGGGCGGGCAGGCGTGAAGGAGACCGCCTACCGGGTGATGACGGAAAGCCGTGAACTCTCCAGTTACTGCCAGGAATCCGTGCGGCCCAGCCACAGCCGTCGCTACGCCGAGGCACTTCAGAACCTCGATGTTCCCAAAGCCCTCGAGCTGGTGGTGAATGCCGTGATTGCCGACAACGCCAATCAGGCCATGGGCAGCAAGATGGCTCTGGACGAGAACGGTGAGACCGGGGCACCGGCCTACCTGGAGCTCATGGATGTGATCGAAAGCCAGCTCGATGCCTGAGTCGGCTGTGGTTCTGCACACCTGAACGGGGCAAGGCACCGGAAGAACGGCAAGGTGCCATGTGAGACCCATGCGACCGTTCATGACCGAGGCCCTGGAAGCCATCGCCGATCGCTTCCATCCTCGTGAGGGGATCAAAGCCATCCGTTCCCTTGGTTCGGGCAACGTCAACGAAACGTTCCTCGTGACCCACGAGGGACAGGACGGCGCCTTCGTCATGCAACGCCTGAACACAAACGTGTTCGATCGGCCTGACCTGGTGATGCAGAACCTGCAGGCCCTGGGCGACCACATGGAACGCCGTCTCGCATCTCCACCCCCACAATTGAAGGGGCGGCGCTGGGAAGTGCCCAGGGTGGTTCCCTGTCGGCGAGAGGCCTCCCCCTGGATCGAACAGAACGGAGAGTTCTGGCGCTCGATCACGTACATCGGCGCAGCAACCACCAGCGATGTCATCCGGGACACTGCCCATGCCCAGGAAGTGGGCTACGGGCTGGGAATGTTCCACCACCTGATCAGCGATCTGCCCATCGATCAACTGGCGGACACCCTCGAGAATTTCCACGTCACGCCGGCCTACCTCCAACACTTCGATGCGGTCGCCAAAGCCACAGACCGCCTTGGGCCTGCCGAACGTGACGCCTGCGCGTTCATCGAGGCACGTCGTCAGGGCGTCGATGTGCTGGAAGCAGCGCTCAGCCGCGGTGAACTCCATCACCGCCCCATCCATGGGGACCCCAAGATCAACAACGTGATGATCGACGAGGCCAGCGGCCAGGCAATCGGTCTGATCGATCTGGACACCGTCAAACCGGGGCTTGTTCACTACGACATCGGCGATTGTGTGCGCTCCTGCTGCAATCCAGCCGGAGAGGAAACCCTCTGCCTCGACGATGTGAACTTCGACATGGAGCTCTGTGAGGCGATCCTCACGGGCTATCTCTCCGTTGCTGGTGGGTTCCTGAGTAACTGGGACCTGCACTATCTGCCCCACTGCATCCGCCTGATCCCCCTGGAGCTTGGCCTGCGCTTTCTCACGGATCACCTGGAGGGCGATGTGTATTTCCGCTGCGATCGACCTGGGCACAACCTGCAACGGGCCCTGGTGCAGTTCCGACTTACCGAAGCGGTGGAGCAGCAGTTCAACGCCCTGGAGCAACTGGTTGCGCGGCTGAAGCAGCAGCCAAGTCCAAACCTCTGAGATGGCGCGTTCTGCCGTGATGCTGCGTCAGGCCTGCCGCCTGATTCCCTTTGAACGGTCCATTCCAGCGGGGGTCCAGATCAGCGCTGAACTGGTGTGGAGGCGCGAGGGTTGGCTGGAACTCAGCTACGGGGTTCTGGCCCGCGCGGCCAAGGGCATTGGCGTCCTGAAGCTACCGGCAGGGCTGAACGATGGGCCCCAACAGGGGCAGCGCAAAGATGAGCTCTGGACCACCACCTGCTTCGAAGCCTTCATCGCTGCCCCCGGGGAGCAGCGTTACTGGGAAGTGAATCTGGCTGCCAATGGCGATTGGGCGCTCTATCGCTTCAATGGCTATCGCAGTGGACAAACGCAGCAGGAACTGAGCACACCCCCAACGGTGCGGCTGCAACGTGGGTTGCACCAACTGCGGCTCGACGCCCGTATTGCATTGGAGCCCTGGTGGACACCAGACGTCTGCCCAGACCTGGCACTGACAGCCGTGATTGACCGTGGACAGGAGGGGCTGAGCCATTGGGCCCTCCGCCACGGCCCCAAGGCCGACTTTCACGACCGCAGCACCTTTCTTGCCGCCTGAACCGCACCGGTAGGGTCAACACAGCGCCCCTGCCCCACCATGCGCAGCCGCAATGTGCTTGTTGTCTCAGCCATCACGGCAAGCCTGCTGAGCGGGCTGTGGCTGAGACCAAAACAGCCGCAGGCCGCAGCCGAAGCGGTTGTTTCCCAGCAAGATGTCACCAAGCCAGGGGTGACTGAGCCAGGGGTGAAATCACCTGTGCTGCTTCCTGCCCAGGCCAGCCAACCGAAAACCAAAGATGGCCGGCAGTACCCCCTTGTGCCCGCTGATCCAACCGAGCTGGCAACACTGCTCGCGGCCGTTGAACAGGCACTGAGGGATCCCGCCACAGCGGCCGAGGCCCTGCCCGATCTGGGCCATCAACAACAGGTGATCTACCGGGTCTTGTCGACGGACCAACCCAGATCGCAGCAGGTCGTTAACGCGTTACCCCCGCGCTGGCGCAGCGTGGCGGAACGCCACCTGGCAGCACGGCGTGAATTCGTTCGCATGAGCCGCGGCCGTGGACCGACGATGCTCCCCGCCTGGCGGATCATTCAGCCCGAACCAGCGGCGAATCTGCTCAGCTATTACCGCAAGGCCGAGGCAGCGACAGGGATCGAATGGGAGGTTCTGGCGGCCGTGAACCTCGTGGAAACCGGAATGGGACGCATCGATGGCATCTCCGTGGCCAATGCCCAGGGCCCGATGCAGTTCCTGCCCACCACCTGGGCCGAACCCGGCATTGGCGCCGGGAACATCCGCGATCCCCACGACGCCATCCAGGCAGCGGCGCGTTACCTGGTGAGGCGGGGCGGACTGCAGGACATTCGCCGCGGCCTCTGGGGCTACAACAACAGTGATTACTACGGCCGCGCCGTGCTGCTCTATGCCTCACTGATGAAGGAGGACCCTGCGGCCTACACCGGCTTGTATCACTGGGAGATCCACTTCAATGCAGCGGCCGGTGATCTTTGGCTGCCGGTGGGTTACGACCAACCGCAGCGCATCACAATTGAGCAGCACCTGCAGGCCAACCCAGCCAGCAGATCACCAAACGGGTGAGCATCGACACCTACTCTGAGACCTGGCGTGATCCAGGAAGCGGGTGTCCAAGGAAACCTCCCATCGCGGTGATGAACTGAAGGGTCTCGGCTGGTCCGAGGCGGATGTGGCTCGCTACGTCGAGCTGTGGGAATACCGGCAACGCTGGGGGGCCATGAATTTGGAACGGGAGGATCGCCTGTTCCTGCGCAAAGCTGAAAAAGCTCTGCCGGCGATTGTGACCGGACGGGCCGCCGCCAAGAAATCAATCAAAGACAAGACCTACTACCGCTGGCTGCGCTTCCATCTCGATGCGATGACCGAAGCCGAGGCGGGGATGGGCCTTGGCGACGGTGAACGCGGAGCATGGCCGGTGCTGCTGGAAGCTGAACTCCGTTTGCTCGACCATTACGAGCCCGTGCTCGGCTTGCCCGACACGTTGAAGGCCAAAGCCCTCAGCCCTGTGCGTGAAAAGCTAACGGCCCAAGTGGCTGCTCTCGGCAACACCAAGGCCTACGACTTTCAGGCGCCCCTGATTGCGCTGAAAGCAGAAGACAGCAGCAACCGCTGGAAGCATCTACGCGAGGTGGATGCCAGTGATCGCACCTATCCCCTGCTCAGCGCCGATGGCGTGGCTGGATTCCGCAGCGAAGCGCACCGCGACATTCAGGCGGTGATCCGCAACACATTCCCTTCTTTGGCGGAAACCGACAAACCCGAGCTCTCTGACGACTAGAACTGGGGCAGTGGCCCCGACGAAGACCATGTCTCACCGCTTCGAGACCCTGCAGCTGCACGCCGGGCAGTCCCCGGATAGTGCAACCAACGCGCGGGCGGTTCCCATTTATCAGACCAGCTCCTACGTCTTCAATGACGCCGAACACGGAGCCAACCTCTTCGGTCTGAAGGAATTCGGGAACATCTACACCCGCCTGATGAACCCCACCACCGACGTGTTTGAAAAACGCGTCGCCGCCCTTGAAGGCGGGGTGGCCGCACTGGCGACAGCCTCAGGCCAGTCGGCTCAGTTCCTGGCGATCACCAACTGCATGCAAGCGGGAGACAACTTCGTTTCAACGTCTTACCTGTACGGCGGCACCTACAACCAGTTCAAAGTGCAGTTCCCTCGCTTGGGAATCGACGTGCGCTTTGCCGAAGGCGACGACGTCGCGAGCTTTGCAGCGCAAATCGACGACAACACCAAGGCGCTCTACGTGGAAGCGATGGGAAACCCCCGCTTCAACATCCCCGACTTTGAGGGTCTTTCAGCGCTTGCCAAAGAGAAAGGGATCCCCTTAATCGTCGACAACACCCTGGGAGCCTGTGGAGCTCTGCTGCGACCAATTGACCACGGCGCTGATGTGGTCGTTGAAAGTGCGACCAAGTGGATCGGGGGCCACGGCACCAGCCTGGGGGGCGTGATCGTGGACGCCGGCACCTTCAACTGGGGCAACGGCAAGTTCCCGTTGATGAGCCAGCCCAGCGCGGCTTATCACGGCTTGGTGCACTGGGATGCCTTTGGCTTCGGCAGTGACGTTTGCAAAATGCTGGGCCTGCCGGATGACCGCAACATCGCCTTCGCCCTGCGGGCCCGGGTGGAGGGGCTGCGGGATTGGGGGCCGGCCGTCAGTCCGTTCAACAGCTTCCTGCTGCTGCAGGGTCTGGAAACCCTGAGCCTGCGCGTTGAGCGCCACACCGAAAACGCCATGGCGCTGGCCACCTGGCTGCAGGACCATCCCGCCATCGCCCATGTGAGCTATCCCGGTCTGGCGAGTGATCCTTACAACGCTGCCGCGAAGAAATACCTGACAGGCCGTGGCATGGGATGCATGCTGATGTTCTCCCTCAACGGTGGCTACGACGATGCGGTTCGCTTCATCGACAGCCTCAAGCTGGCCAGCCATCTCGCCAACGTGGGCGATGCGAAAACGCTTGTGATTCACCCCGCGTCCACGACACACCAACAACTCAGTGAGGCGGAACAAGCTTCGGCTGGCGTGACCCCCACGATGGTGCGGGTCTCCGTCGGACTCGAGCACATCGACGACATCAAGGCCGACTTCGAACAGGCCCTCGCCGTTCTCAGCTGAATGACGTCCCAGCTTCCATGGCGCTGATCCTTCCTGGCAGTTACCACAAAATCGCGGAGGTTGAACGCAACCGGATTTCCTGGATTGAGCCCGAACAGGCTGAACGTCAGGACATCCGGCCCTTGCGTATCGGCATCTTGAACATCATGCCGCTGGGCAAGCAGTACGAGTTCAACCTGCTGCATCCGCTGGGCCTATCGGTGCTGCAGATCGAACCGATTTGGATTCGCCTCAACTCCCACGCCTACAAGAGTTGGGATCAGAACCATCTCGACCAGCTCTATGTGAGCTGGGATGAAGCGTTATCCCAGGGTCCTCTGGATGGCTTGATCATCACCGGTGCCCCCGTGGAACACCTGCCCTTTGAACAGGTGAGTTACTGGAACGAACTGGTCCAGTTGATTGAGGAAGCGCGCAGCACCTGTGCCAGCACCCTCGGACTGTGCTGGGCCGGTTTCGCCCTCGCTTACCTTGCGGGCGTCGACAAGGTGGCCTTCCAGCAGAAGCTGTTCGGGATCTACCCGATGCGCAGCCTTGTTCCGGGGCATCCATTGATGGGAACCCAGGACGACCATTTTGTCTGCCCCCAAAGCCGTCATGCCGGACTGCCTGATGCCGCGATGGAAGCCGCCGAACGGGACGGACGTCTTCGTTTGCTCGCCCACGGCGAACAGGTGGGGTACACCATTTTCGAGACACCGGATCAGCGGCAGCTGATGCACCTCGGCCACCCCGAGTACAACGTGGGGCGGATCCTCGGAGAAATGGAACGCGACCGAGCCCGCGGAGATGTTCCGCCACCCGAAAATTTCGATGCGGCCCAACCCCAGACCCTCTGGCGCTCCCACCGGAACCTTCTGTTCCAGCAGTGGCTCTGGTTCTGCTATCAGCGGGTCAGCCTCAAAGCCTGATCAGGCTTGGTTGCAGCAACACCCCCTTAGCTGTGTCGTTTCGGAGTGGGTTCCAGATTGGCCGAAGGCTCCTGAGCGACGGCCTCTGGACGCTCAGCGGATTTGCGATTGAGTTCCCGCTCCAGCGAGGCGATGCGTCTCTCGCGAAGGCAATGACGGCAGCCACCCAGGGTTTGAAGATGCTTTTCCGGTGTGATCGTGATCGGTTGAACCGGATGGGCGTTGCAACGGATTTGAACGGGGCTCTTGTAACTGCGCCAGCGGATCAAGCTGTAATCGAATTGATCACCAAAGCGCTGTACAGCACGCTTGAGGAATTCGTCTTGGGTGATTCGGGCTCCCATGCCAACGAATGTATGGGACAGTCTCGGGATCGAACCGACCTCGTCATCCGACGTCACGAATGACGATCCATCCAGCTGAAGCTGAAACGGACTGGTCCCTGCATGAGGGTTGGCTGAAGCCAGAACTTGCCAGGCACTGGCAAACACAACTTGAACACCAGCTCCAGTGGGAGCAGCCCGTCGTTCAGGTCTATGGCAAGCGCCACCCGGTGCCCCGACTGACGGTGTTTCTTGCCAATGAAGGAATTCACTACCGCTACAGCGGTGCCATTCACACCGGTGATGGCTGGCCTGCATGGTTCAAGCCATTGCTGCAGCAGGTGAATCAAGCCTGTGAAACCAACTTCAACGGATGCCTGCTCAATTGGTATCGCCATGGCGATGACCGCATGGGTTGGCACGCCGATGACGAACCGGAAATTGATCAGCGGGCTCCGATTGCCTCCCTTTCACTCGGGGCGACGCGGGATTTTCAGCTCCGCCACCGCACAACTGCTCACCTGAAAATGTCTCTGCCATTGGCCGATGGTGACCTTCTGGTGATGCACCCGGGCTGTCAGAGCCGATGGATGCACAGTGTTCCTCAGCGGCGCAAAGTGCAGAGCCCCCGTATCAATCTCACCTTTCGCCGTTTTCAGAACTGAGAGCGCAGCAGCACGCCCCATACAGGCGCAGTGATCAAGGCCAGCAACGTGCTCCAAAACACCAACCCTGCGGCCCGCTCCTGATCAGCACCCACAGATTCTGCGATCAGCAAAAGAGAGATTGCCGTCGGCGCGGCTCCTTGCAGAGCAACCGCCTGAACCATCAAAGGCTTGAACTGCAGCAGAGACGCCAGGACCCCAAGCAACAACGGATAGAAGAGGAGTTTGGCCACCAGTGGCTTCATCAGCTGCAGAGGACGTGCCTCCGGCGCAATGCCCTGGCGATGAATGCTGCCCAGGCGCATGCCCACCACCATCAGAGCCAGCACAATCACGCAGCGGGAAGGCCACCACAGCACATCGGCCACCGAAGCAGACCATGGGGTCGCCTGAACCAGCAACGCACCGATGAGTCCTCGGGTTGCCGGACTCCCAGCAACGCTGCTGAGCAACCCTCGCAACCGCTGAGATCCATCGACCTGCCCCCCGATTAACAGCGGTCCCAGGCTCCAGACCAGCAGTGTCGCCCCGAGGTCGTAGCCAATGCTGATGGGCAGAGCCTCGTCGGGCAGGAAAGCCAGGGCGAGAGGAACCCCGAAATAGGCCGTGTTTCCGGTGCAACTGCCAAGCCGCAGCGTGGGAGACGCCAACTCAGCCAATCCCGGCAGGCGCGAGCCCCCCACCAGAACAAGGCCCATGGCGAGCACCGCAAGACCTGCTGCCTGCAACATGTCGACGCTGAGGCCACCCTTCAACAGCAGGCCCATCACACTGATCGGCACACCGAACCGCACCAGCGGTGCAGCCAAGCGAGTGGACAGGGTTTCATGGCGTCGACCAGCCCAGAACCCAATCAGAAGAGAGGGCACAAGCTCCAGCAAAAACCGAAGAATTGGCACCTCCATCAGATCAATCGACCCTAGAAACCTGAGATGACTGATGCCTCAGCCCCAGGCTTAATCTGAATTCCAATCGGCCGCGTGGATCAAGCTGATGCAACCAGCTTCACGCCATCGCATCGTGCGCAGTGATCAATCAGAGGATGGGCTGACACGGCAGCGCTTCGACAGCTACGACGCTGCCTACGATGAACTTGAGCGTTACTACGGCGATTTTTGCTGCTCTGATGATGATCGTGTCGAGTACACGATCGTTTGTGAAGCCTCAGAGAGTCCTTAGGTTGTAACCACTGAGAAGGCCTCCATATCAGCCCGTCAGGCTTCATCGCAGCAGAGCAGTCTCAAAAGCCAGACCACAGAGACGCATCCCTAGATACAAACCTTTCAAAGCACTGATCCTTGGCAATATCGGCTCGATTGATTGACATCCAGCCAGCCAACCAGTTATGAACTATGTATCCATTGAGACGCATTTAAAATGCTGACCGGTTCCGAGCTGCTTGCCAAGGTCAAAGAACTTGGAGATGTTTCCAAATCCGATCTGGTGAGAGCTTGCGGATACGTCTCTGACAAGAAAGATGGTGGCGATCGCCTGAATTTCACAGCGTTCTACGAGGCTCTGCTCGAGGCCAAGGGCGTGAATCTGAGCAGCGGTGGTGCTGCGATTGGCAAAGGTGGTCGCAAACTGAGCTACATCGCCAAAGTTCAGGGCAATGGCAATCTGCTGATCGGCAAGGCTTACACCGCCATGCTGAACCTCGAACCCGGCGACGAGTTCGAAATCAAGCTCGGCAAGAAAGCCATCCGTCTGATCCCTACGGGTGCAGCTGCGGAGCACAGCGAAGCTGCCGACCAGGTTGACGAGTGATCAACCGATCCATCACCCCAAGCTGAATTCCTTACAGCCCCTCCCCTACCCGGAGGGGCTTTTTTTGCGCAACGAAGCAACCGAGGCCCTGAGGCAACCACACTGGGGCTGGCATCACAATTGTTGCTCGGTAATGTGAGCCGCAGTAGCGCGACAGAGTTGAAATCCTTCAAGGAAACCGTCGCTTCGTTCCTGAGCAATACGTTTCTGTTGGGGGGCTCAGTCGCCCTGTCCATCCATGTCGTGCTGACCTTCTTTCGGATGCACGGACTTGCGCTGACCCTTGCTTTTGTGGCGTTTTGGCTGATCTGCGTGACGGCCTACTTCCGTTGGCAGGGCAAGCACAGCCGAAAGCCCACTGAGGCTTGGAGAGAACGACAGTCAGCCTGAGGTCCTGCACGAGGTTGTGCAAACCATTCAGTGCTGCATCTGATTGAGGAATCTGCGGCTGCGTTCCTCCCTGGCATTGCTGAAAAACGTCTCTGGATCCGATGTCTCCACCACCTGGCCCCGATCCATAAACATCACCCGATCCGCCACCTCACGGGCAAAACCCAGTTCGTGGGTGACCACCACCATCGTCATGCCGCCTTTGGCCAACTGGCGCATCGCATCCAACACCTCCTTCACCCGCTCGGGATCCAAGGCACTGGTGGGCTCGTCGAACAGCATCACCTCAGGATCCAGGGCCAGAGCCCGGGCGATCGCCACCCGCTGCTGCTGACCACCACTGAGCTGCGACGGGTACTTGTAGGCCTGCTCGCGAATGCCCATCTGGTCAAGGAGATCCATCGCCCGCTGCTCGGCAGCCGCCTTGGCACGCTGTTGCACCTTGATCGGGGCAAGGGTGATGTTGTCGAGGATGGAAAGGTGAGGGAAAAGATTGAACTGCTGAAACACCATCCCCACGCGCTTGCGGATCTCCCGCACCTGACGTTCCCCATGGGTGGCGTCCAAGGGAACCCCGAGCACATCCAAGGCTCCGCCATCCAGCGACTCCAGACCGTTGAACGTACGAATCAGCGTGCTCTTGCCGGAGCCGGAAGGCCCCATCACCACCAGCACTTCGCCGCTGTTCACCTCAAGGGTGACGCCATCGAGAGCTCGAACCCCTTGGGAATAGCTCTTGACCAGATCAGTGGCACGAATGGCGACAGTCATGAAGCGGAGCGGGCAGGGTCAAGCTGAACTTCCAGGTGGCGGGCCAGCAGTGCCATGGCGGTACACGCCAGCCAGTAAACCGCAGCAAGCCAGAGGTAGACCTCCAGATAGCGGCCGATGAAAGCCGGATTCGCCAAGAGGCTGCGGCTGATGCCGAGCAATTCCACCAAGCCGAGAATCGCCATCAGGCTTGTGTTTTGCAGCAGACCCACCGCCTGATTGGTGAGCGATGGAAGTGCAATCCGCAGCGCCTGCGGCAGCACCACCAATTGCAGCGATTGACGTGGCGACAGCCCCAGCACGGCTGCAGCCTCCCGCTGGGTGGGCGGAATCGCCTGCAATCCACCGCGAACATCCTCTGCGATGTAGGCCGCTGCAAACAAGGCGAAGGCCACAACCGCCCGCAGAACCCGATTGATCTCAAGGCCTGGCGGCAGGAACAACGGGATCAACAGTTGCCCAAAGAACAGAACCGCAATCAACGGCACAGCCCGCATCAACTCGATGTAAGCGGCGCTGCTCCAACGCAGCACCGGCAGCTCACTGCGCCGGCCGAGAGCCAGGAGGATCCCCAACGGAAGTGCCAAAGCACCACTGCCTCCCGTGAGCAGCAGCGTGAGCGTCAAACCACCCCAACTGCGTGTCCCCACCGGCAGCAGGCCCAAACCTCCGGCCAACAGCCAGAGCCCCAGTGGTGCCATCGCGATCCAGACCAACGGCAACCAACGGCGAACCCAGCCACGCTTCGGACCAGTGAGGGTCAGCAGCGTCAGCGTGATCAGTGCTGCCATCCACAGCAACGGACGCCAGCGTTGATCTGCAGGGAAACTGCCCACCGCATACAGCGGGAGATTGGTGGTCACCACAGACCAGTCGGCTGCCACCAGCAGCCAATGCAGCATGGACCAGCCAGCCCATCCGAGCAGAGCCAGCAGCAGCAGGGTGATCCCACGATCCAACCAACGGTTCATCAGCGGCTCCTGCTCAGACGACCCAGCACGGCACGGTTGAAGGCAGCCATGCCGCCGCTGATCAACAAATTCAGCAGCAGAAAGCTGAGCAACAGCAGCAGGAAGCCCTCAATGGCGCGGCCGGTCTGGGTGATGGTGGTGTCACTGACGGCATAGAGATCGGCGTAGCCCACGGCAATGGCCAGGGTGCTGTTCTTGGCGAGATTGAGGTACTGGCTGGTGAGCGCAGGAAGAATCGCCGGCAGGGCCTGAGGCAACACAATCCGCCGCAGCCCAAGCCCTTCCCCAAGCCCAAGGCTGCGGAAGGCCTCCCACTGGCCCCGCGGCACCGCGTTGATGCCACCGCGCACGATCTCGGCAATCGATGCACCCGTGAACACCGTGAGTCCCACAAGAACCGCACAAAATTCAACGCTGAGGTTCAGGCCCAACAGCTGAATGCCCTGATTCGAAAGCCGGATCAACCCACCGATCGGCACCGAGGGAAGGCCAAGGAAGGCCACGAAATACCAGAACAGCAACTGCAGCAGCAGAGGAATCTGACGAATCAAGGCCACGTAGCTTCCGGCCAGGCTGCGCAGCAGACGGTTGTTGCTACCGCGGGCTGCGCCGGCAGCCACCCCCAGGCCGGTGGCCAAGACCAGGCCAGCCGTGATCACCTTGAGGCTGTTCAGCCAACCGATGGTCAGAGCCCAGAGGTAACTATCGGATGGGGCATAGGGGAGAGCGGTTTCCGCCAGAGCAAAACCAGCGGGTCGGCCCAGCCAGCCAAAACCCAGTCCCAAGCCCGTCCGAATCAGGTTGACCGCCAGATTGTTGACCAGCAGAGCCAGAAGGCCGATCAGAAGGGCGGCGACACCAACCTGAACCAGGAGACGACGCTGCCGCATCAGGTGAACGGTGGGGAAATCATCAAACCACCTTCACCGGCCAGGCGGTTCGCCCCCCGGGGTATCGCCACGGCACTGTCCGGTCCGAGATGGCGGTTGTAGATCTCGCCGTAATTACCTGTGGCACGGATCACCTGAACGACAAAGTCATCGGCGAGTCCGAGTTTGCGACCCAGGCCTGGGTCCACCCCCAGGAAACGCCGCAGAGCGGTCTGGGAGGGATCGGCTGCGGCTTGTTTCACCACCGCATCCACATTGGCTTGGCTGATGCCCCGTTCCTCGGCTTCGATCAGAGCGTTGATTACCCAGGTCATCGCATCACCCATGGGCTGATCTCCCCCCACCACTGCTGGAGCCAGGGGCTCCTTGCTGATCCGGTCGTCGAGGATCTGATGCGCCTGGGGATCACTGAACCCTGAGCGTGCCGCCGCCAGTTGCGAGCGATCAGACGTCATGGCTGCGCAGCGCCCCTGGAGGTAGCCGCCCACCACCTGATTGAGATCTTGATATTTGATCGGTGTGTAGGGAAGCCCCTCGGAGGCGAAGGCGTCGTTGAGGTTTTGCTCGGTTGTGGTGCCTGATCCCACGCAAATAGCCTTGCCGCTTAAGTCAGCCAGCGAACGCACTCCGCTGGCGGCATTCACCATCAAGCCCTGTCCGTCGTGGAACACCACAGGCCCAAAGCGCAAACCATTGCCCCCCACCGCATCGCGGCTGAGGGTGTGGGTGGTGTTGCGAGACAAAAGATCGATCTCACCCGATCGCAAGGCCGTGAACCGCTCGGGCGCAGTTAAGGGCCGGTATTGAATCTTCTCGGCATCACCAACGAAAGCAGCAGCCATGGCACGGCAGATGTCGACATCCAGGCCGGTGTAACGCCCATCAGGACTGAGAAAACTGAAGCCTGGAATCTTGCCGCTCACCCCGCAAAGCAACTCGCCTCGCGCTTTGACCAGATCCAGACGCGAGCCAGCTGCACTGTCCAGTGACGCGCAGGACGCCAGGAACGAGGACAACCCCGCCAACGCAACGATCAGAACACGCGAACTGGATCGGAACATCAGCGTTGGTACGGATCGGGTGGGATTGTCCCAGATCCCGAGCACATCCCCCACATCCGACCTACGTTCACGCCAATCAGCCTGGCTGCAATGAAGGTCTGGGCCCCCCTTTTGGCCGGACTGATCGCTGGAAGCACGACTTCCGCTGCTGTCGCGTGGGACGAGCACGACCGTGGTACTTACAACAACAAAATGGAGCTGTTGGGCTTTCTTCTAGAGAGTGCTCAGCAACGGGCCGGACGTGATGTTCAGACCCTTTGCCTGTTGATGAGCATCAGCAACGACGTCACCGAGCGGTACGTGGAGACCAACCCTGAGGACGTGCAGATCCAGCAGCGGCTCATGGCGATGCGCCAAGACCTCAGGGCCTGTCTTGCAGACCAAGCTGAGGCTCATGCATGGGCTGATTCCTGACCGCCGATCCGCTCGAACAGATCAAGACTTTCCTCGTTCAGGCCAATCACGCTGACCACAGATCCACCGCTGCGGTACTTGCGAATGACCTGATCCAGCGCAGCCACGCCGCTCTGGTCCCAGATGTGGGCTTGGGAGAGGTCAACCGTGATGCGCTCGGGATGGTCGTGAAGATCGAATCCTTGGAGGAAATACACCTTGCTCACAAAAAACAGCTGCCCCCGCACCCGGTACAACCGCTCCTGATCGCTGATCTCGACGGCCTCCACCTGAATCACCTTGGCCACCTTGCGGCTGAACAGAATTCCTGCCAGCGCCACGCCGGCCAACACGCCAAGGGCGAGGTTGTGCGGGGTGGTGAGCATCGTGACGGCAAAGGTCATCAACATCACCGAGGTGTCGCTCTTGGGGATGCGACGCAGGTTGCGCAGACCGTTGATGTCAGCCGTGCTGACAGCGATGCTGATCATCACGGCCACCAGAGCCGCCATCGGAATTTGCTTGAGCCAGGGCCCGGCCAGCAGGATCATCGCCAGCAGGCTCACCCCCGAGAACAGGGTGGACAGTCGCGTGCGGCCGCCGTTGTCCACATTCATCACGGACTGACCCACCAGGGCACAGCCGGCCATGCCACCGAACAGGGAGGAAACGATGTTGGCGATGCCTTGCCCCCGGGCCTCAACGTTTTTGTTGGTGGTGGTGTCGGTCTTGTCGTCGAGGATGTCCTGGGTCAGGAAGGTTTCCATCAGACCCACAAGGGAGATGGCCAAGGCGGTGGGGAGCACCAAGCCAAGGGTGTCCAAGCTGAAGGGAACGCCCCCTTCACCGAAGGGAAGGCTGAAGGAAGGCAGACCTGAAGGAAGGGTGCCGAGGCTGCTGACCGTGGGGATGTCGAAGCTGAATCCCACGCTGATCGCGGTCAACACGATGATGGCCACCAGCTGTGAAGGCACCACCCGGGTGATCCGGGGAAGGCCATAGATGATCACCAGGCCCAGCAGGACCAAGCCCCAGACAACGGGGATCTGGCCGCCGTGGGGGAGCAACGATGAGGCCCCATGGTCACCATCTCCAGCGTGAAGGTTGAGACCGAGCTGGGGCAGCTGGGCCTGAAAAATCAGCAAAGCCAGCGCATTAACGAAGCCGCTCAGCACCCCTTGGGGGACAAAGCGCATCTGATAGGCAAGACGCAGATACCCCCAGAGGATCTGCAGCAGACCCGTCACCAGCCCCGCCACCATCAGGTACTGGACCCCCAGGCCTGGCCCCCGAGCCTCGCCGGTGGCCACAAGACCTGTCATCAACAGGGCCGTGGAGCCCGTGGCTGAGGTGATCATGGCCATGCGACCACCCACGACGGCGATGGTCAGCGACAGGCAGAAGGCTCCGAACAGGCCCACTTTGGGGTCCACCCCAGCAATCCCCGAGAAGGCGATGGCCTCGGGAATCATCGCGAAAGCCACCACCAGACCCGAGAGCAGATCTTTGCTGGGGTTGGCCAACCACTGATTCACCAGGGTTGGGCTGGATCGTTTGGCCATCAAAGGATGCCGATTAGGGGCGACCGTAAATCAGAGCGGCGGCAGGGTGCCTGCTGGATCCAAGCGCTGTTTCAGCTTTCGCAACTCGGGCAACCAGGAGCCGAACGCCGCCTCCAACTCCTTGTGATGAAAGGGCAGATGGTCATGAAACTGCGCCAGATGCACACCAGGGCAGACCGACTGAAGGACCTGCCAGACCTCCTCCAACCAAGCAAGGCTGCGCCTCTGACCCGAAGCATCTCCCGGAGTCCAGGCGGCGGTGATCCAGGGCTTCCACTCGGCCGTGCGGTGCACGAACGAGCTGGCCTCCACGGCAACCTGTTGCGTCGCCGCCCCCAGCTGCTGACAGGCCAGGCTGCAGAAGGGATGAGGACGATGCTGCAGCAAACGGCATAAATCCGGCATCACGGCCTTCCAGAGCTCAGCAGCGGCCGGCCCCAGCAAGCCAACCACCTCCGTGTGAGATCGCGAAGGCATCGGGGTTGATCCCCGCAAGGGTGGGAGCTGGTGCAACCCTTCAATCTTCTGTGCACCGGCCCATGGGGAATCGGCAATCCGGAGCAACTGCACCGCGTCAGCCCTCTCCCAATGCCACTGCAGGCTGGTGCTGGCGTTTGACGCTTCGGCCCTGAGCATGAGCTCAGGCAGTTGATCCGGCAACACCACGCACTGCTCCACCCACAGCGGCAGGAGCGGCTGGGTGGCCATGCGCAGCGCACTCACCACCCCCAGAAACGGGGCTGCACCGCAGAGGCCTCTCCACTCCAGCGAACCAGCATCGGCAGCCCGAGACAGGGCAAAGGGGCTGCCATCTCCCCAGACCCCATGGATCTCGAGCACTTGATCTACAGCAAGCCCCACCTGCCGGCTCAGCGGTCCCATGCCACCCGTGAGCACATAGCCAAGCCCAGGCAGACCCGACAAACCAGCCGCCACGGTTCGGCCATAGGGAAGCAAGGCCTCCAGCACGCCTCCCATGCGGCAGCCCGCGTCAATCCAGACCGACTGATCCGCGGGTTGCCACTCCACACGTTGGAAATGGGTTTGCAGATCCAGGGTCCAGTGGTCGGCCACGGCGGCCCGAGATGTGGTGCCCCCGCCACAGAGACGCAGCGGCCGTGGACCGGACCAGTTCTGAACCAAAGCCGCCAACTCCGCTGGTCGAGGGGAGACCAGACCGGATCGCCTCGCATCAGCCGCCTGCGCATTGAAGAAAACGGGACGGTCTGAATCCATTGCGATGCGACCGATATCGTCAAACCATTGGAACAGCAGAGCGACCTTTTGGCCGAACAGCACGCGGAAACCGGCAACGAGCGTCTTGGCGTTCTGATCTGCGGCCACGGGAGTCGCAACCGACTGGCCGTTGAGGAGTTCGCCCAGATGGTGGACGCCCTGAGGCCTCGGCTGGCCCCGATGCCGGTGGAACACGGCTACCTGGAATTTGCCCGCCCCATCCTTCGGGATGGTCTTGAAGCGCTCCGCGAGAAAGGCGTCACCAAGGTGCTGGCCATTCCCGCCATGCTTTTCGCAGCGGGGCATGCCAAGAACGACATCCCCTCCGTTCTGAACACGTACACGGCCGAAACGGGGTTACCGATCGATTACGGCCGGGAGCTGGGGGTGGACCGGTTGATGGTGTCGGCTGCCGGGGCTCGCGTTCAGGAGTGCCTGAATGCCGCTGAGCACGACGTTCCCCTGGCCGAAACTCTCTTGGTGGTGGTGGGTCGAGGCTCCTCGGATCCAGACGCCAACTCCAACGTGGCCAAGGTGACGCGGCTGCTGGTGGAAGGATTTGGTTTCGGCTGGGGAGAAACGGTGTATTCCGGTGTGACCTTCCCCCTGGTGGAACCGGGGCTGCGTCACGCCGTGAAACTGGGCTTCCGCCGGGTGGTGGTGGTGCCCTATTTCCTCTTTTCAGGGGTTCTGGTGAGCCGAATCCGCCAACACACCGAGCTTGTGGCTGCCGATCACCCCGAGGTGGAGTTTCTCTCTGCGGGCTATCTGGGCGACCACACCCTGGTGGTGGACACCTTCAAAGAACGGGTCGAGGAGGTGCTGCGGGGGGACACCGCCATGAACTGCTCGCTCTGCAAGTACCGCGCCCAGGTGCTGGGCTTCGAACAGGACGTGGGACGCGCCCAGGAAAGCCACCACCACCATGTGGAAGGCCTTGCGGACAGCTGCACGCTTTGCGAACTGGAGTGCACGGGTGCCTGCCAACTCGACGGCATCCCGATTGGCCATGACCACAGCCACTCTTCAGATCACAGCCATGGCTCAGATCACAGCCATGGCTCGGACCACAACCACGACCACCATCACCCCCCGTACCCCCATGCCGACCATCCGCTTGGACCTACCACGTTGAAACGCAATAACGGGATCCCTAAGGATTGATTCCATGGATCCAAAGAGAACCTGCGGCTGGCTTGTCGCCAATGACACGGTTCTCGAAAGCGACAGCAGCGACGGAGCAAAGATCAGGTTTTCTTATCAAAATTGCTGCGCCAGGTTTCACCCCCTTTTTCCACATAAAAAAACGTCGTTTTCCACAGGCTGAAGTTGGCTCGCCGGCTGCAACGGTCAACCTGTGAATTTCCGAGGGAATCGCACCACCGGGTTGACAGACCGTCTATTCGGCCTAGAGCAACCGCACCTCGTCAATTCCCGCACTCCCAAACCCAGTCACAGACTGCTGTCTCATCTCGTCTCAGCCGCAATTCAACAAATGGCGACGGCTTTGACGCAAGCGCCGGTGATGTGGCTTTCTTGGTGGGCGTTGGACAGGGACAAGCTGGACGGAATGGATCGAAATCACCTCGAGCGATGCCATGAAATGGGAACCACGGAGCGCGGGACTGCTTCAAAAGCCAGCTACGTGAGTCTTGAGACGGAAATTCCCGAGGTGCTCTATCGAGGTATGAAGGATTTCATCGGGGAGCACCCCACCTGGGACCAATACCGCGTAATGAGTTCTGCTCTTGCCCACTTCCTGTTTCAGAACGGCTGTGACGACCGCGCCGTGACCGAGCGGTATCTCGACGATCTGTTCATCCGCCCCGACCACTGAGGGCCAGCAGGCAGGCCCGACGGCTCAGGGCCATCATCGTGAGCGTTGGGCTCTGCCAGGCCGACGTCGGCCAACAGGCGCCATCCACCACAAGAACGTTGGGCGCACGCCAAAGACGGTTGGAGGAATCAACGACGCTGCTGGTCTCTCTTCTCCCCATCGCAGCCCCTCCCACCTCATGGATGTAATACCCCGGGGGGGCTGCACCTTCAGAAAGAGCGACAGCACCCTCCAGGAAAGGTTCAACCAAGGGGAGGTGAAAGAGGTCTTTGATCGATTTGGCTTCGCCTCCGGCGGCGGCAATGCAGGCCTGGATCGAGGCGCGCATGTGCCTCACCATGGCCAGTTCATTGCTGCTCCAACGGCAGGCAATCGAGGGAACACGCACGCCCCAGCGATCCATGCGCTCACTCAGGGTCACCCTGTTGTCAGCCCTGGGAAGAACTTCGCCGTGACCTATCAGGAACCCGGTGATGCTTGAAGGGCGACGCCGTAACCATCGCGGCGGATCAAACCGTCCAATGCCACCCCAGAGGCCATAGCCGCCCTGAAAATCAGCCGATGGCAGGTGTCGGCCAAACGGAACAAAAAAGCTTCCAGCCCCCGTGAGCATGGGCTGATCCCCCTGAACATTCTCGGGGAAGGCAAAAAACTGCGATGTGGAGACATGATCCATCAAGCGTGTGCCCAGTCGTCCTGAAGGGTCGTCCAGACCGTTGCTCTGTTCGCCACGAAGGGAGCGCAACAGGATGGAGACGGTCTGAATCGTGGAAGCGGCCAGGACCACGAGATCCGCCTTCAACTCCCTGCGGTTGCCATTGGATTGGTCAACGGCAACAACACCGATGGCTTTGTCTCCGCCGGCATCCATCAAGAGATGCTCCACCAGATGCGCAGAGAGCAGCTGGGTGCGTCCTGTGGCCATGGCGCGAGGAAGGCTGCTGCCGCGACTGCTGGAGCGGGGCCAGGCGGGATCTTCTCCCTGCGGCGCCGGACCAAACCCCCTCGAGGGGATCACGGGATAGCCCAACCGTTGCTGCACAGCTTCAGCAAAACGCTGTTCCGCCGGCGTCGCCGCCAGAGCCGGTTGCGTTTCACCGTCCGGCAGATGCTGCAAACCATCGCGCCCACCACGAACGCCCAGCCAGCGCTCCAGTTCGGCGTAGTGCGGTTTCAGCTCACCGCTGCGCAACGGCCAACGGACCTGTTCACCCTCCACATCCACACCGGCCAGATCTTCATCCGAGAGACGCAGGGTGATGCCACCCCAGGTGAGGCTGCGCCCGCCAACCTGCAGGCCTCGCGTCCACAGAAACGGCTGATCCGCCGGGTGCTCGTAGGGATGCAGGCGCTCATCGGCATACAGACGAGGGTTGGCTTTCCAGTAGCCGGGATGCTGGGACTGCTGGCGATGGCTGCCGCTGGTCAGGCCCACAATCCGACGCAGCAGATTTCCCGGTTCAGCCCCGAAGGCTTGCGTGCTGTTGAGGTCAGGTCCTGCCTCCACCACAAGCACCCGAGCTCCTGCTTCAGCCAGGGTCATGGCGGCCACGCCGCCACTCGCTCCCGAGCCAACAACAATGGCGTCCCAGGGGCCATCGCAGTTCATGGAGCGACTGCTCATGGAGGTACGACAGACAAAAAAAAATCTCCCGAAAGGGAGATTATTTATTCAATCAGAGTTGGTGGCGGGGGGGAGATTTGAACTCCCGACCTTCGGGTTATGAGCCCGGTACCACCCTTGAAGACCCCTCGTCCCCACTGGGCTATTCACTTTTACTCACCCACCATACTCACCCAGACGCTCTCCATCCCCATCTCCTCGGGACCTTTGTCAAGAGGGTTCCGAAATTTGTCAAGAGGGGTCCGAACAAGGAAAAGAGAGCCCATTCGTGTCATCGAGCCAGGTCAACGTTCGCCGAAACACTGTTACTAACGCCATGGATCATGACGATGGCGACGATCACTCACCACACCGCGTTGGGCTCTGAACCACCTGGGCCCGATCCGGGTCCTCTTACTTATTGATTGAGCGAAAACGAGGGGCGGAACTCTGAGGTGATCACCTGGCAGCGATGGAACCCCTCCTTGGCATCATCATTCCCACCGTTCTCGGGTGGGGCGCCTTCACCTGGCGCCGGTCCGAGCACGCCGTGAGCCTGGCCCAGAGAGCAGCCGCCCAGAGCGACAGGCTTGAACTCAAGGTCGCCGAGCTGTATCTGACGAAAAAAGACTTCGAGCTGGCAATGGAGCGTCTCTTCTCCACGCTGCACCGCTTCGAGGAAAAGCTGGACTTCCACGTCTATGAGCAGGAGCGCCACCTGCAGAGCATGCGGAAACGACTCCACCAGAACGAGGACTTCTGATCGGAACCCTGGGGAGATCTGAGCCTCCCCTGCTGTGGCCTGCTTCTCTTCTGCTGCTGTCGAGCTGATCAAGAGCTTCGAAGGATTTTCTGCCTCGGCCTATCCCGATCCGGGAACCGGTGGAGAACCGTGGACGATCGGCCATGGCCGAGCCCATGGGGTGAAGCCCTGGGATGTGATCACGGTTGAACGGGCCGAGGAGATGCTGGTCGAGGACCTCGAGGCAGCGGTGGCCGCTCTGGACCTGGTGGAGGTCGAGCTGCCGCAGTCGGTGCTTGATGCGCTGACCTCCTTCGTGTTCAACATCGGAGAAGCCGCCTTCGCGGCCAGCAGCCTGCTGAGGCGGCTCAACGCGGGCGAGCCGATCGGGTCGGTGCTCGAACAGGAGCTGCCCCGATGGAACAAGGGCGGCAACGGCGTGCTTCCGGGTCTTGTTCGCCGGCGCGCCGCTGAATTGAAGCTGGCGCTGTCCGGGCTGGAGCACCGGCCCGCAGCCAGCACGGGCCGGATCCTCAACGTGCGCGCCCAACACCAACACGACAACGGAGCGGAGGGATACCGGCAATGCTTCACCTCCTCGTGCGCCATGCTTCTCGACACCCTGCAGCCGGGTGTTCTCTCCGAGATCAATGGCGATCTCGACTACCTGCTGGCGGTTGAGCGCTACGGCGACACCACCGACCCCCAGGCCCAGGTGCAGGCCTTGCGCTCCTTCGGGGTCGTGTGCGACTTCATCACCACCGGCTGCTTCGCGCTGATCGAGCAGCAGATCACCAGGGGCTTTCCCGTCCCGGTCGGCTGGCTGCACCACGGCCACGTTTCTGCTCCATCGGGCGGCGGCCACTGGTCGACCGTGATCGGCTTCGAGGAGGACCAACTGGTGGTCCATGACCCCAATGGAGAGGCAGCACTGATTCCCGGCGGTTATGTCAGCAACGCGGTCGGCAGCGGAGCCGGCGTTCGCTACAGCCGCCGCAACTTCGGCCCCAGGTGGATGGTCGAGGGGGCGAACAGCGGCTGGATGATCCTGGCGAAGGGATCGGAATCATGAACGGAATGATCTGATCCATGCACCGCCGAATCTCTCCAAGCTGCCTCAACGGCTACGACGTCATCTGCTGCGGCGTCGGCCAGATGGAACGCAATGCCGCCGGCAGACAAGGCGGCATCCCGGAGCCGGTGTTGAGCCACTGCATCACATCCAAAGGGCTGTGCTGGTGGATCCAGCCGATTGGCTTCAGCTTCAGCGTCACGCTGCCCGTGGATCAGCTGTCGGCGTTCTGGACGAAGGATCCCTGAAATGAGCTCCGTTTGCTCAAGCCGGCAGCATCTGACGCAGCCAGGCGAGGCCATCGGCATCGACCAGGGCGCGCAGGCCGATCAGGCGGTCCTGCATGCGTTGGGCCATCCGCTCCTGACGCTGGTCTTCCGATCCGGAGCGGAGTGAAGCCAGAGCCTGATCGGTCTCAACGTCCAAGGTCACCTCGCGGGCGATCTGGGCGGCGAACTGCTGCACCGCCACCTCATCGCGCATGTGAATGGAGAGAGCCAGGGCCAGCAGGCGTCCAAATTCGGGATCGAATCTCATCAAGCCAGATGGAAGTGGGCTTCAGGGTTCCGATTCCGGTAGCGCTGGCGGCAGGCCTCGAGAGCCGCCAGCAGGTCAACGCGAGTGGCATGGGCGCGGTCGCTGCCGTTGCTGTAGAAGGTCCGGCCATTGCGGTACGGCATCGACGCCCATTCCATGGAGAGGGCATCGGCGGCCTGGGAGAGGCCATCACCGGTGGTGATGAAGCGCCAGACAGCGGGGCGCTTGTCCTGGATCAGGCAGAGAAAGGCCTGGTCCTGAACCGCAGTGGAAAACAGCTGGGCAGCGGTGATGCAGCGCTGATCAACCAGCTGCTGCAGGGTGCTGCCGATGATCTGGTAGCGGCCGACGGCATGGATCAGTCGCTGGGCCTGGGCGGCGAGGATCTCAGCAACGGAGACCTGATCGGCTTTGCGGCCAAAGACGCGAACGATGCCGGAGCTGCCGAGGTCCATGGCCTGGCCGTTGTTGGCGGCGTCGTACCCGCCAGCAGATGACGACTCCCCCTTCGCGATCAGGCTGCTCAATGGCTCGGCAATGGAGCCATGAAAAGCCGCGAGGCTGGAGCCGCTGCTGCGCCGGCTGATGGACGGCGGCAGGGGCTGAACTGAGCCATCACCCCCCTGGGAGATGGGTGCGGCTGAGCAGAGCAGCGGTGCGAGAGCTGCAGCCGAAAGGCCGCGAAGCAGAGCAGCGTTCATGCGCGTCCCCCCAGGCGGCGGAGAGTGTCGGCGAGCAAGCCCTCGTAGCGGACGAGCTGGTAGCGGTCCTCGTCCGAGCCGGAGGCGGCGTAGCGGCCGCGGGCGATCTCGACCGCCTCGAGGAGCATCAGAACAACAGGATGCAGCCAAGCAGTATGAGTTCGAATCATGACAAGCTCAGGAGACAGCGAAGGCCATGGCGGCGCGCAGCTTCGAGCCCAGCAGAGGGTCAACGGCGGCGAAGTCCTCGATGGCTGCAGCGCGCTTGCCGGGAGCAAGGCTGAGCAGATCCTGCACAGTGTCAGCCAGGATCTCGGCGTCGATGCTGACCTGCAGCTCGATCAAACCCATGGCGGCATCGGCCAGACCAGCCAGGGCCTTGTTGCAGTTGTTCGAATCCATACAACTCAAGGGCAAAGAACGGGATCCAGGGGAGGCCTCAGGGAGCCAGCGGGAAGCCCTGGAAAGGGTGCCGACACCGGCTTGCGGGTGATCCACCACCGGCGCAGATCAGCGACGAGCATCTCTCCGTAGAGGGTGATCACGTCCTCCCAGCGGAGGCCGTTGGCGTCGAGGCCAACGACGGCATAGGACGGGCAGCGGGCGGCAGCCAAATCAGCCACGAAGCGGCATCCCACCCGATTCCAGGAGGGCTGCTTGCCCCGCCAGAGCAACGAACAGGAGGGCCAGGGCAACTGCTCGCGATCAAACAGCCGGCAAACCGGCCCGCTGACCACGTACAGGAAGCGCCCACCCGGAGAGGAGAAGGCATCGCCACCGATCAGCAGTTGAGAGGATGGTTCAATCTCCATGCCAGACGCAGGGCTCTGTTCGATTGCGAACAAGCTACCCAGCTTGATTCGAGTCCTGACAGCAGCAGCATCAGGGACCCGCAGATCCAGCTAGCAGGACCTGAAGGGGGGAGGGGGTTCTTTCTTGTTCTGCTGCTTCTTCTTCTGTGTTCGTCAGAGTGAGCCGGAAGCGGGAACACCGGTGCTTCTGAATCCGGAACACGGGCGTCCCCGGATCAGGCTCAGGGGTGCACCCAAACCAGGGACGGGATTCCTCCAGAAGAAGGGACAACGATCAATCCCCGAACTGGAAGGTGATGAACTCCACCGGCTCCCAGCGGTCGTCGTCCTCCCTGGCAAAAATCGCGCAGGCACCGGTCTCGCTGTCCTGCGCCATGACGCAGTCGATCAGCTCCTCGCTGTCGGCATCGAACAAGGCCACCACGGTCTCGTCGTCACCGATGCGCTCAGCACGACGACCGCTCTTGAAGTTGATCCGCAGAATTTGGGGCATGGTCTCGGCTGATCCTGCCTGAGGGTTCCAGCCAGGCGTGGCCGCCACGGAATCAGGCGTTGCAAGCCGGCAGCTGTTGTTGAGGTGGTCGATCACCTGTTCAGCGCTCCAGGCAGCAGCAGCGGAGAAGGCCTCCGCCTCCAGCTGCAGCACCTCCATCCCATCGCCGTAGCGGACATAGGGATCCAGGGCCAGATCAAGATCGAGGCCGGCCCGCCTGGCCAGGTCAGCGGAATCGGCCATGGTCTGGCCTTCCTTGAGGGCGAGATCACCGATCCCGCCACCACCGCGGCAATCCTGGGCGACATGGATGGCCTCATGGCGCAGGGTGTCGAGCGATTCGGCATCGACGCCGCTGGCCTCATCCGTGCAGACCACCACAAGGCGATCGAGCGAGAGATACGCCCCCAGCGCCGTCGCGCAGATGCCGTGGCTGTGTCCGATCTGGACCGAGACACCAGCAGCGTGAAGAGCATCGATCAGCTGCAGGTGGCCGGCATCCAGCCCAGCGGTGCCAGCAGCCGACGATGCAGTCGCCGGCGAGACGGTAGCGGCAAGGGCCGAGAGCAGCAGGGCTGCAGCGGCAGGTTTGAGCAAGGCGCACTCCCAACGGTGCGCAAGGGTTCCGATCGGGCCGCCAACGACACCAAATCGGCATCAGGCAGAGGGCCGATCCGTTCGGAGTACAGACGAATCGAGCCTCCATCCAGGCAAGGTGATGCGCCGGATGCCGCGGGCGCTGATCACCTGAGCCAAGACCGCCAACCCGTGGCGATCTCGTCTCGACACTGCTCATAGCCACGCCCTTCGAGGCCTGCCACTCAAATGAGCCGCACAAAACACACCGCGAAATAACCTGCGACACAAGCACAGATCTCGATACCACAGGGCTGCGTCTTGATCGGCAGTACGCACCGGTTCGTGCGACAGCGGCCGACCTTGAGCGTGCCACGGCTGCGCCGCGGCGTGCATCGGCCAGCCGCCGCCGCCCTTCGCTCCGGGGCTGATGTGAGGTGGTTGGCGTAGCGGCTCTCCCGCGGCTGCGGTGGCCCGGCTCTGGTGCGCTTCAGTGAACTCAGAAAGGTGAAGGCACGTGGCGATTTTGCCTGGCACAAGTGAAGAGTGAAACAACAAGAAAGTGCTGATTTTTACCCGCTCAGATGATTCACTTTTTGAGGGGATCAGTGATGGCCCTGGCATGTGTAGATCCATTGCCACACCGTGGTTTTGGCTGGCCAAAAACGCACTGAAGCACCTAAAATATGGATAGATCCAAAGGCCACGAGCCCATCGCCTGCGGCAACTTCCTGTTCTGATCTCGCCATCAATACCGCATTGTTCTGAGCGGTTTGATGCCCCGATCAGTTGTCACTGAAGGCAACTGATTTCATGGTGTTATCTCTTCAATCCCGGCCGGAGATTGCTCCAGCCCGTTCGCTTGTCATCGCAGCTGGCGGCGGCCGTGATCTCGCCTGGCCGCATCAGCGGGTTGCCGCTGAGTTGCTGGCCCGCAGCAGCGGCCGGCTGGTGCATCTGCTGCTCCATGGCGGTGCCCGCGGTGCCGATGCCGCCATCGGCCAAGCAGCCCATCAGCTGGGTTGGCCGTCGTTGGTGATGCCCGCCCAATGGCAGCGCCATGGCCGAGCCGCCGGGCCGATCCGCAACCGCGCGCTGCTGAAGCGGGCCATCGCTCAAGCGGTGCTGCACACCGGCCCGAGCGCGATCGCCTCAGTGCTGGTGGTGGCGTTTCCCGGCGGTGCCGGCACCGCCTCACTGCTGCATCTGGCCCGCCGCATGGCGCCCCGTTCTCCGGTGCCGATCGCCATTGCTGAGGTCAGCGCCACCGCCGGCCTCTGGGCGGTTCCTGCCCTTTAGAGCGCCCCGTCCCGTCGCTGTCCCTGTCTCCAATCCCTGTCCCATCGCCTGTCTGTCCATGGCCGTTCGTTCCTCATCCACTGCGCCTCTCTCCCCTGCTGCCCCCCAGGCCGCCGGGCCGTCCTGCTCGATCCAGCGTTCCGGTTCCCTCTGGCAGCTGGGCATCGAGGCCCAGGAGCTCACCACCTCCATCGGCCTGCTGGCCGAACAGCTGGAAACCGATGCCCCAGAGCAGCGCGCCTCAGCACTGGCTGAGCTGGAGGCTGCACTTCTGGCGGAGGAGAACAACACACAAGCCCTCACCGCCAAGGCCGATGCCAGCTGCTGGGTGATCGAGCACCTGCGTGCTCAGGCGGCTTACCGCCAGCAGCAGGCCAAGCGCCTCACCGAACTGGCCCGCGCCGATGCCAGCCGAGCCGATGCGCTGGAGGATTTGCTGCTGCTTGTTCTCACCCGGCTGCAGCCCTCAGCCACCCGCTTCTCCTTGCCGAATCACGAGCTCACCTCCCGTCAGTCTTCGGCCGTGGTGATCGATGACGAGAACACCCTCGATGCCCAGTGGTTGAGCTTCACCACCACCAGCAAACCGGACAAGGCCGCCATCAAAGAGGCCCTCAAAGCCGGCCAGCAAATCACCGGTGCGCAGCTCCTCTCCCGCCGCAGCTGGCGAATCCGTTAATCCGGCCCATCCCCTGTCGACCGTCCTCCTTTCTCCTTCCAACGCCATGCACACCACCACCGCTGGGTTCTCCCCTGAGCAGCTCGCAGCCCTCTCCGCTCCCCTCGATCGCGCCAAGGTTCAGACCCGCCAGCAGGCCGGGCGATCCCTCGCCTACTTGGAGGGTTGGCAAGCGATTGCAGAAGCCAACCGCATCTTTGGCTTTGACGGCTGGCAGCGCGAAACCATCGCCCTGGCATGCGTCAACCAGAGCGAGCGCTCGATTGGCCGCGATGGTCGCTCTGGCTGGGGCGTCACCTACACCGCCCGCGTCCGTATCCGCGTCGGTGCAGTGATCCGGGAAGGCAGCGGCGCCGGCCATGGCATCGACGCCGACCTGGGCCAGGCCCATGAATCCGCGCTCAAGGAAGCCGAAACCGATGCGATGAAGCGGGCATTGATGACCTTTGGCAATCCGTTTGGCTTGGCCCTCTACGACAAGCAGCAGCGGCAGGTCACCAGCCCGTCATCATCCACACCACCCAACACCCGCCACCGGCTGACGGCTCAACGCCCGGGCGCCGTGAGCAACGCAAAGGCAGAGGGCGGCCTGGAGCCCCTTGATGCCGCCACGGTCCAGACGATCCTGGCCACGGTCCGCAGGTTGCCTCGACCGGAGCTGGAGGGTTTCACCAAGGCGTTCCGCAAGCGGTTCCAGGTACCCGCAGAGGCGACATCGATCGCCGATCGCATCAACCAGCGGCGGCATCACGACTGGATTGAAGCGTTTCTGTTGCAGCACCGGCCCCGCACAGTTGCTGCGACCTCAGGCTGATCAATGCCACTGGCCACCATCAGGCGCTGGGTGCTGGCCGATGACGAAACGCACTGCTGAGGCATCGGCTCCGGGGCTGATCTCGCCCGGAGCCGACGCTTGCAATCATCCAACGTGATCACACACACCACTGTTCGATCTCTGTTGATCACGCGATAGGTGTCCCCCGTCGCCATGCACTGGGAGCGGGCGTTGATCAAGGCCTTGAATTCCGTTTTGAAACGAAATTCCCGGGTCCATCCGTGATCGACGAGGCGTTCAACCGTGAACATCTCGAGCACTCCATCACTCTGTGGAGAGACTGCAGCGCGCGCGAAATTTGACCCGCAAACTGCAATTTATTTCAGGAATCATGCAGATCAAATAAGCAAATCAGCACCGTTCACCACCGGTTCGGGACCACAGCCCGGGCTGACTGCTTCCTGCATCACGCATTCAGCGATTGCTGCGTTCGACACAAGAGGTGGCAACGGCAGCCGTCGTGGTGGGGTTCTGCAACGTGCGCCAGCCGCCGCTGGCGGTGCTGACCTCCACGCCAATCGAGGCCTGGATCGGATCAAAGGCCAGCAGTCGACTCCAATGGATCGCCGTTTCGAGGGCGTACGGCAGGGAGCTGTATTCCTCGTCGAGATGGGGATGGGGCTGCAGGGCAGCGTCAATCAGGCGGTAGCGGCGCGGTGCTGCCATGACGTTCAACAGGCCAACGCTTGTCCAGCATTCACAGAACAGGGCAGAAAAGCTGTGCCCCAGACAACCTTTCAATGTGACGCTTGCTGAAGCGTCATTCCTCCCCCGCGATGGTGCAGGGTTGAAACAGCTGCTGCTGCAGCTCCAGTTCACGCACCAGCTCCCGTGCTTGCCACAGGCCCTGCACTTCTCGGCAGTGGTGATCGCGATCGCAGATTCGATAGACCCCTGTCTCAAGCCGCTCGATCAACGATCCACGGGGCATGCGCGCAACAGCGAAGCCCATTGATCTCATGCATCTCAATTCGGTCTAATTCGGGGATAGCTTGAGTGGGGTGTCGCCGGCGACAGGCCCAGGCAGCAAAAACGGCAGGGGTCTCACGCCTGCCGCCGTCCGTGCTCTCAGGGCTTGGCTCGCCCTTGCAACCTTTATGGCGCAGCACCCCCATGCCGGCAGTGTTTGAAATCACCGATTCAGCCACCGAGCCGCTAGCTCGGCGGCCTCAATGCAGCGCTGGCTGCGGCGTTTGACATCATCCTGGCTGCGTGCACGCTGGATGTAGGCCGCCATCGCTTCCGGGGTTTCGATCAGCGCCAGCAAGCCAGCATTGCGTCCACCCATGCGGGGATCCGCCAACAGGCGGCTGATCAGGCCTTCGCTCCAGAGCCGATGGGCATCGTTGCCAGGCGCAAACAGCTCCTGATGCAGGATCTGCAGGCACTGCTGCTTGAGCAATTCCAGCTGACCAGGCTTCAAACGGCGGCTGTTGGGCAGGCCCCTGGCAGCGCTTGCCTCATGCTCGACACTCCAGCTCAGACCGGTGCCCGGCAGGCCCACCGTGCTGCGATTGCCGCCGCTGCGGTTCACCGGGATGTTGAAGGAAGCACCCCGGCCACCGACGGAGATCGAGCTCAGCCCGTTTGTGGAGAAGTGGAACCGCAGGGGGCCCAGCCGGGCGGATTTGCGAAAACGAAAGGCCATGGCATTAACAACAGATCAGCAGTTCTGCGGGCAATAGCGTCTGGTGCGAGCGGCGAGAGACGAGCCCTAACCAGGCGGCTATTCAAGGAAACGCCTAGTTCTTTAAATAAGCTGACCATCTATTCAAAGTTCGTTCAGGGGGTTCTGCCGTGCGGCGTGAGGCCACCGGCCACTACGTAGCCACCAGCACCGCCGGCGAATCGGTGCTGGCTTTCGTGCCAGCGCCGCTCCCCCCTGATCCGCCGGTAGTGCTGGCTGGATCCCTTCACGCTCTGCACGAACAGGCGCTGCTGGCCTGTGGCCGTCTGGATGGTGTTTCCTCCCTCCTGCCCGATCCCGACCTTTTCCTCTACTCCTACGTGCGGCGCGAGGCTCTGCTCTCCTCCCAGATTGAGGGCACCCAGTCGTCGCTATCCGATCTGCTGCTGTTCGAGCTGGAGGAAGCGCCCGGCGTTCCTTTTGACGACGTCGTCGAGGTCTCAAGCTATGTGGCAGGCCTGGAGCATGGTCTGGCAAGACTGAGCGAAGGTTTCCCGCTCTCATCACGCCTGCTGCGGGACATCCACGGCCGGCTGCTGGCCCGGGGTCGTGGTGCCGATCGCCTGCCAGGGGATTTCCGGCGCAGCCAAAACTGGATCGGTGGAACCCGCCCAGGCAATGCGCAGTTCGTGCCTCCACCGCCGGCTCTGGTGCAGGACTGCATGGGGAAGCTGGAGCAGTTCATCCATGGCGACCACCAGGGTGAGCATTCACTGCCAGTGCTGGTGCGCGCCGCCCTGGCCCATGTGCAGTTTGAGACGATTCACCCGTTCCTCGATGGCAATGGCCGCTTGGGCCGGCTCTTGATCGTGCTGATGCTGATCGAGGCCGGCGTGCTGCAACAGCCGCTGCTGTACCTGAGCCTGTTCTTCAAGCAACACCGCAGCCGCTACTACGAGCTGCTCGACGGCGTGCGCCAGCAGGGCGACTGGGAGGCCTGGATCGACTTCTTCCTTGAAGGGGTTCAAAGCACAGCTTCCGCTGCGGTAGCCACGGCACAGCGGCTGCTCGAGCTGTTTCGAAGGGATGAAGCACAACTGCAGGACCTGGGCCGATCAGGCCACAGCGTGCGCCTGGGCTACGCAGCTCTCCAGCGACGGCCTCTCACCAGCACCAAGCAACTCAAGGAGCTGAGTGGCCTTAGCTTTCCGACAGCCGGCAAGGCAATCGACGCTCTGGTGGAGCTCGGTATCGCCCGGGAAGTCACGGGTGGCCGGCGCAATCGCCTGTTCGCCTACGACGCTTACCTGGCGATCCTCAGCGAAGGTACGGAGCCGCTCTAAATCAAGTTCCCCCGCAAGAGCACCGCAGGCAGACTGACCCCTCCAACCCTTCACGGTGGCCAGGCCATGCCCGTCAACCTGCTCACCGACGCCTGCATCAGCAAAGTGCGCGGCGCCCTGGTGTTCTGGTCACCGGCCAGCGCACATCTGGACGCTGGGTTGCCGCGCAGCAGGCCACGGCTGCATGGACGGGTGCAGATCGTCGATGTCTTTTCGCTGGAGGTGGTCAGCGGCTACAGCCGTGATCCCCAGGGGCGACTGCTGCTCCACGCCGCTCCTTCTGTGGCACAGGGCCGCAGCTGGAGCATGGCCAAGGCTGCGCAACTGATTCGCAATGACGCCCGCCCCAACCGTTGGGTGGCATTGCAGATGGACAACCGCGCCTGGGGGCTGTTCTGGGCCGGCGGCGGCCTGCAGCGCTGCCGTGAACAACTGGCTTCTGAAGGAGGCCATGCAGAAGCCAGTTCAGCATTGGTGCCGGTGAGTGCTGAGCAGGTGCTGGATCTGGTGCTCAGCAACGACCGTTCAACCTCCTCCCACGGTCCACTTCGAGCTGGCCTCTCTCAGCAATCGATCCTGAAGTGGGTGGGCCTCACCTCAGCGGTCTGGCTGGTGATCCTGGCGCTGATCAGTGCTGGCTTCCTGCACCAGCTGGAGCGCCAGGACCGCAAACTCGACCTGCTGCTGGAACGGCTCGAGGCCACCGACATCAACCCCTGAGGGCGACTGGCCACATCCAAGCCGGCGGGAGCAAAATGGAATTCAGCTCCATTCGCGTTCGTCAGCATGAGCCGCGAGATTGATCCCTACCGGATTCCCAAAGCCCGCTGGGAAGTAGCGCCGGCAGCTGGCCTGGCTGCTATCGATATCAACGGCAATGGTGGTGCCTGGAGCGGCCGCGAGTTCATCGGTGAATCCACCCTCGGTGGTGTCGCGGTCTACGCGATCTATCAGGCTCTGCTCACGGCACTGCGCACGGAAGCGCTCCGCAAGCGCGGCGAGATCGACCGGCCAACTCAGGTGCAGGCCATTGCCTCCAGCGTCTGGGAATCGGCCAAACATGGTGCGGTCGTCAGTCTGGTGCTCAGCGTCGTTCTGCTGGTCTTCCCCTGGCTCGGCGTTCCCCTGGCCCTGGTGGGATTCGTTGGCCTGGGCAAGGCCTCGGTGGATCTGCTCCATGCCTTCTGGGATGGCCTGGATGATGCGCAACGTCAGGAGCTGCACCGCGCCGCCTTTGATGCAGGCGTGAATCTGAATCGACTGCTGGCAAATGCTGCTGTGGGTTGAGCGTCGCAACCACGCTAAGAACGGCTAATAAGGCTGAAACTTGTCAACCAGTGACTTCAGTCTCTGCGAAGCCGAGTGGAAGAAAACGGCTTCATCAACCCTGTAGTTCGCTGCGGTTGCTGTTCTTCGTTCACAGCAATTGCTTCTTCGCAGCGTTGTAGAAGCTCCTTCCTCAGACTGTCGGGTTGTTCAATACGGATACCACCCCCAAAGGCAAACAACCAGCTACGCAGATCAATATCGGAAGCCACAGTCCAGTGCGGCAAGTCCAGCTCTACCGGATATGGATGCGTGGAGTCAGCAGAGCCGGGTTCCAGCACGTGTGGCGCTTTGGGGTGATACCACCAGCTGTCTTCAGGGAGCGGCTTGGAAAAACGTGTGTGCTCGATCGGGTAGCGATTCAGCCCCTCGCGAATGAATGCAAACGACCAGTCGTTGCAATAAAACCTGAGGGTGACCAATGCCTCGATACGTTTTTGTCTTGAGTGACTGGCTAAAGCCAGCTGCCGATCCAAATCACTTCCGAAGAAAATGCCACCGCTGTAGGTCAGCAACCGCTCCAGTCTTTGGATGGCAGCGGCATGCTGTTCACGACTGCGGCGGAGGTCTCGATCAGCACGGATCACGGAAAGGCGATCAAGTCTTTCACTGCGAATTAATCCATGTTCACGGCCAATGTTGTCTTCTTCATAAAGCAGATACCAACCCACGTTGTGAAAAATCAGCTGCAATGGCCAGACGCACAGCTCCCCAGCAGGGCTTTCGTCAAACCGTCCCATACCGGGATAACGCTGCAGCAGCACGCGGCGGTGAGCCACGATGGCTGCCTCGATTAACTCCGCACGATGGGGAGCAGCGAGCGAATCACGGCGCACCAACTGGGTATCGACCACCGTATGGCGGGCAAAACTGCGCACCGGCGGGAGGTCAGTGGTGCTGATTCCAGCCCAGGAGAGGCGTTCGTCTAATTCGGCCAGCAGGTCCTGGGCTGATGGATCCGCCAAGCGGGACGCCGCCTGATGCACCACGTTGTGGACCTCCTGCAACCGCGCTGGTGAAAGCACGGCACTCCCCAGGCAGTACCCGTGGCGCACATTGTCGTTGCGTTTTCGGAAGCCATACGGGGTGAGAATTTTCTCAAGGTCCTTGCGAAGGGTCGCTGTCTCGCCCGGCAGGTAGGCACCGGGAATCGTTTCAACAGCGCTGACCAGGTGTTGATGGAGGCCGCTACCGCGCTCGGCTGGCCGGTCAAAGGGCACCTGCAACATGTGGCGCAACAGTGTCATCACCCGCACGAAAACCGGGCCGTCACCCATCGGCGGCAGCCCGCCATGGATAGGACCTTGATCCAACGAGGCGGGCGCCAACTGAATGGCTTCCGTGCTGGGAATCGCACGGCAAAAACCATTGGCTTCCATCCAAAGCAAGTCATTGCGGATGGCAGTGGCATCGGCAAAACAGGCTCCGTGCATGGCACCCAGGAAAGCGGCAGCCCGATCAGCCAGATCCCCCTGGGGAAGTGGAGAAAGGATGGCCTCCAACTGCTCAGCACTGGTGGGATCGGTTGCCGTCAGATCCGGCCAAATGCTCAACAGCCGGATCAGGTACAGCAGCCGTTCGAGATCGAGCAGCTGGGAGTAGCCATGCCGTTGCACTTTTCGCTCGCGGTTAATGGCGGAGCGAATGCGGTGATCAAGACCGCTCAATTCAGCCTGCAGCACAGGCACCAGGTCGTCATGGTGGTTGGGCACCACAGCACAGATCGCAGCGAACCCCTCAGAACGTGAGGGCCCGAAATGCGGGTCAGCCAGTGCAGCAGCCATTTCCTGCACCACTGGCACAGGCACCACACGCTCACGCCGGGCATTCCAAGCCAATGACGTGGGGAGATCGGTGTAAAGCCACCAACCAATCCATTCAACTGGGGTGGGAAGCGTCAACGCCTGGGTCATCGCCAGACGCCAAGCGCGGCGGGCATGGGTGGCATCGACGATCACCGGAACACCAGCGGTCACGCACTCCTGGATGCGCTGATGCAGACGCTGCTGAATGTCGACCCACGGGCCCTGCACTGCAGCATCACCAAACACCTCAGCACGGATGGCATCGGTGGAGAGCACCTGCGCCGGTGGTTCACCCGGAGAGGTGAGCAGGGGCGCCAGGGCCTTGGCAAGGGTGGTCTTGCCGCTAGCAGGCTGTCCGATCAGCAGGTGGCAGCGCAGCGGCGACATCGGGAGGCTCAGATCGCTTTCCACTCTTTCGCACGAACAATGGCCCGTTTCGGGGCTTCGCGGGAAAACCTGATCGCATCCAGGTGTGCTGTTCATTCATGGGCCGATTTCAGGCCACTTATCGCGTTCCCGACGTGTTGCGCCCGATTCAAATTCTCGACTTTGTGGAATTGGCCGGCAGCACCTTGGCTGCTGCCGAGGCGCTGCACCTCTCACAGCCAACCGTGAGCCGCCATAGCAGGCGGCTGATTCATGATCTGGGCTTGGTGTCATCCACAGGCAACCGTGATCCCGGGGCCCTGCGCCATGGATCCAGTGCCTGTCTGCAGTTACTCCGCCAAGCCGCGCAACATCACCGCTTGATGGCGGGAGCCTGGCGACTGGGCAGTTGCCCCTGGGTTGAGGCAGTCCTGCCGGCCTTCAACACTGTTGTCAGAAATCCTGTTCAGTTACGCCATGACATGAGCTGGCGGATCCTGCTGCAGGCCCATGTTCTCGACCTGGTGCTGATCAGTGGTTTCGATCTCGAGCTGATCTGCCCAGAACCCTTGCCATCAGATCAACCGATCACGGTATGGGGCGCTTTTGCCTTGCTGCCAGTGGGGTCATCGGCAATGGGGTTGCTCTGTCCGCCAACCCAGCCAGACGTCCTTCATCGTTGGAGCCCCATTGCTGTTCCAACAGACAGCCTCGCGCCAGGTCTTGGTGCCATGGTGCGGCAGACACAATGGCGATGCCGTTACGCCCCAAAAAGCTGCCACGCTGCCGGCAGTTGGGCGAAGTGGCTAGAGGACGTGCAGGTTCCCGTTGCAGCCACCGCTGCGTGGGCTGCTCAGCTTGAGCGTGCCCTAAACAGTTGGTACTGGCGGCCATGGCCCAAACCCGTTCAAGACCAGGTCTGGCTTGTCGCACTCGAAACGGTTTGGCGAAGCCATCCCCAACTGGAGGAGCTGCGCAATCAACTCAGCGGCCAACAACAAGAATTTGATGCAGATTCTGAATCAGCATCCAGAAAATCCAGGGGCAATTAAGCGATCGATCCATGCACTGTGGTACGTGGCCCTGGGTTTTGATGAGCTGGTTGTGATTGAACAATTCCGGCCATGACTTCTGTTGTCCAGCTTCTGCAGAGATCATCTCTCGCCGGAGCAATGCTCTTTTGCGCTGCAATGCCGATGGCCCATGCGCAAGAAGCAGAAGAGCAACCTGCTCAAGCGGAGCAGGACAAAGGCTTTTATGTCACGGCCGGAGCCGGGGCTGCATGGCCTCAGGATGTCACCGGCAAAAGCACAGTATTGGATATTGATGTGAAGGGTCAATACAGCCTGGGTGTCGGCTTCGCCGGAGAAGTTGGTGCCGGATATGACTTCGGTAATGTAAGGACAGAGCTCACTTATCTTTACAACAATGCATCACTCGATCGTCTGAAGGTTAAAGCTCTAGGCCAGGAAATCACATCATCCGTCAGTAGCGGCGATGTGAACACCAATTCCGTGATGGTATCCACCTATGTCGACATTCCCACCAAAGGCCGCGTCTCCCCCTATCTAGGAGGCGGCATTGGGTATACAAATGTTTCCTGGGGAAGCTACAGCGTCTCCGCTTTGGGAACCAATGTGAAGCAGAGTGCTGGGAATCAGGGTGTTTTTGGTTATCAAGGGAAGCTGGGAATCAGCTATCTGGCCAGCAAAAAGACAGATGTTTTTGTTGAGGCGACTTATCAAGGCACAGCTGGTTTCACAGTTGATGGTGTGTCGTATGACCCGCTCAGCAGCTGGGGGGCACGTCTGGGGGCTCGCTATCGCTTCTGATCTGTAACGAGGGGAGCACATGGTTGAAGCTGAGCCTGTGCTCGCCTGGTGCCCAATCTTCAAGAACGCGAGGTCGAGTGAGCACGTTCGCTCGACCTCAGAGAAGGTCATCTCTTCCATTCAAAAGATGCAGAACGGGGCACCGCTTCATCCAAGACTGTGAAAAGCGACTGCATCACTGGAACCAAGTGTGTTTCACTCCATCCACCACTGCCAAGCTGGGAACCGTTGGGGGTGAGGAGGGCAATGGCGAAGGCGGTGCGTGAGGCAGGAAGGTACTGCCTGAGCTTCACCGCCGCCGGCCTCAAGCCTGAGTTGGCAGCAGTGATCGCCCGCACGCATGGCGAAACCGGTAGCTGGAAACAAACGCGCGCCTTGGTGCTGGAGCGCAACGCGCTGCAAACACGCTCGCTCGCCAGCGCCAAACGGCTTGAAACAGAACTGCGTCAGCGCCTGCAACTGCTCAACTCCGACCAACTCACGCTCTTGGCCGAAGGATCCAGCGATGAGCGCCTTGCCATGGCGTGGCTGGCCGTGCTGAAGCGAATTCATCTCACCGTGGAGCTAACGCGCGATTTGTTGCTGAACAAACTGGAAGGCAGTGATGCCCTGCTCAGACGCTCTGACATGACTGGCTTCTATGAGGCCTCCGAGCAGCAGCACCCAGAACTTCAGGCTCTGTCGGTGAGCTCCCAGAAGAAGGTGCGCTCCACTGTTCTTTCGATGCTGCGCGAAGCAGGGTTGCTGGAGGGCAAAGCCAACCGCTCCGGCCAACTCGGCACGGTGCAACGCCCAAGCCTCAGTCCTCAAGCTCTCGCTTTGATTGGCGATGACCCCGATCTGCGGGCAGGGTTTCTGCTGAAGCCGACACAGCGGAGGGCAAGGCGATGAGCAGCAGCGTCAAAGGCCTCGATCAACGCCTCCAAGACATCCTGCTTCGGCCGGAATTCCTGGAAATGCGCGGCGTCGCCAAGGAAGTGCCGATCTTCATTCAGACCTACAACCCCGCTGATGACGATGAGCTGCGGCGGGTGGTGGATGGCACGGAGCAGGTGCTGCGCCAGCAGGGCATCCGGGTGAAGCACGTGGATCTATTTGAGCTGGTGTTGGAGTTGCTCGACGCCAAGGGCTATCTGGATGTGGTGTTGGAGGAAGAGCCCGACTGGAGCAAGAGCGATCTGTTCGACACCCTGCAAAACGTCGCTGAGCCCACCAGCGCCCTGGTGCCGAAGTTGATGGAGGCCCTGGGAGACGACAGCCAGGTGAGCCTGATCACCGGATCAGGCCGGGTGTACCCCTTCCTGCGCACCCACACCATCCTTGAGGCCCTGCAACCGGCGATGGTGCGCCACCCGGTGGTGATCTTTTTCCCCGGTGAATACAAACAAGACGCCGATGGTGGTTCCTATCTACGGCTCTTTGGCACCAGCACCCTCAGCAAGATCGAAAACCCCCACTACCGCGCCACCAACCTCGATTACTTCGACAGCAGCGAACCATGACCGCCACCACTATCCAAGAGCTGTTCGAAAAACCCGTTGATCGGCCGATTGATGGCGTGATCAAGGCCGACGACGAACGCCATCTGCAGATCGAATTGGATGAATACGTCGTCACCCGCGAGGTAGCGAAGGGGCTGAATGTGTTCAGCGATGCCTACCTGAATAATCCCACCGCCAATGGCGTCTGGATCTCAGGTTTCTTCGGTTCTGGCAAGTCGCACCTGCTGAAGATGCTCTCGCTCATGCTCGACAGCGAAAAGCAGGTGGAAGACCAACGGCCTGCAGACATCCTGCTGCCCAAGGTTGACGACGAAATCCTGCGCGCGGATCTGAAGAAAGCCACCGCGATCCCGTCGCGCAGCCTGCTGTTCAACATCGATCAGAAATACGACGGCATCGGTGGCACCCATGAAGCCCCTGTGCTGGAGGTGTTCATGAAGGTGCTGAATGAGCTGCAGGGCTATTACGGCAACCAGGGCTATGTGGCGCAGCTCGAGCACGACATGGCCACCCGGGGCGAGTTCGAACCGTTCCAGCAGACCTACGCCCGGGTCAACAATCGCCAGTGGAGTGACGACCGTGATGCTGTGGCCACGGTGACCAAGCGCAAGTTCGCCAAGGCCTATGCCGAGCACTTCGGCGGCAGCGAAGACGACGCGATCACAGTGATCAACGACGCCAAAAAGAACTACCGCCTTTCAATTGAAGGCTTTGCCAAGCGAGTGCGGGAGTATCTCGATCAGCAGGAAGACGGTTTCCGGCTCAACTTCTTTGTGGATGAGGCCGGCCAGTTCATCGGCCAGGAACGCAGCCGCTTGCTCAATCTGCAAACCGTGGTGGAAAGCCTGGCCACCGCCACAGACGGCCGGGCCACGGTGTTCATCACCTCCCAGGCGGATCTGGAAGGGGTGCTGGGGCAGGTGAAATTTGAGCAGGCTGATGACCTCAGCAAGATTCAGGGCCGCTTCAAAACCAAGCTGTCGCTTGCCAGTGCTGATGTTCAGGAGGTAATCCAACGGCGGCTTTTGGCGAAAACCCCTGAGGAACCCGCGCAACTGATTGAGATCTACGAGCGCGAGCAGGAGAACTTCAAAACCCTGTTCCGCTTCAGCGACGACTCACGCCAACTGAAGGGCTGGAGTGATTGCCAAAGCTTCTGCGGGCTCTACCCCTTCCATCCCTACCAACTGGCTCTCTTCCAGGAATCGATCCAGAGCCTGGCGTCCCACAGCATTTTTGAAGGCCGAAGCCAATCCGTCGGCGAACGTTCGATGCTCGCGGTGTTCCAAGACGTGGCCAAGGCGATCAAGGAACTGCCGGTGGGGCAGTTGGCCAGCTTCGATCAGCTCTACGACGGCATCAGCGGGGTGATGCGCGGCGACAAAAAGCAGACGATGGCGACCGCCCAGAACCAGGTCTCCGATCTGGAGCTGCGCATCCTCAAAGCCCTGTTCCTGCTCAAGTGGGTGCCGCAGTTCAAGAGCACGGCGCGCAACATCGCCATCTTGCTGATCAATCAGCCCAACTTCGACATCCGCAGCCATGAGCAAGGAATCAAAGATGCCCTGATCAACCTGGAGCGCCAGAGCTACCTGCAACGCAACGGCGAGGTCTACGAGTTCCTCACCGACAAGGAAAAAGATGTGGAGCAGGAGATCAAACGAGAGGAGGTGGGCGACTCCCAGGTGCTGAAGCAACTGCACGGGATCGTGTTTGACGACGTGCTTGGCTCGACGGGCAAGGTGCGCTTTCAAGACAACAACAACGACTACGCCATCGCCCACAAAATTGATGACGGTTTGGTGTCACGCAAAGATGCCGCTATTGCCATCAATCTGATTACTCCTGAGCACAGCAATTACGGCAACGACGCGGTGCTGTTCGGCAACAACATGGGCGGGGTGGAACTGTTGGCGATCCTGCCCAATCAAGACAGTTTGCTCAATCAACTGCGCAGCTATCTCAAAACTGATCTCTACATCAAAAAGAACAGCGGAAGCGACGATGAATTGCTGGAATCGATCCTGGCTGTCCGTAGCCGTCAGAACACAGATCGGCGCAATGCACTTGAAGGGATCGTCAAGGAGCAATTACGCACTGCCCAATTGATTGTGAACGGGCAAACCCTCACCGTTGGCGAGGGAGAACCCAAAACACGCTTTGGCAAGGCCTACCAAGAGCTGATTCGCTCGGCCTATCCGAACCTGAAGATGATCCGCGGGGTCTTCAACGAAAGCACCATCAGCAAGGTGATTGAAGACCAAGACGATCTCCTCGAGGGCTCAGCAATCCAGCTTTCAGAAGCGGAAGACGCAGTTCTCACCGAGGTGTTCCGCAACCAAAACAGTGGTGAACGGCTCAGCGCCGAAGCGTTGGTGCGCAAGTTTGAAGGGCGCCCCTACGGCTGGAGCCAGTGGGCGACGCTCACCTTCATTGCTCGCCTGTACCGTCTGAACAAGTTGGAACTGCGGGAGAAGGAACTGCTCAGCGATCGGGAAGTGATCGAAGCGCTGTGCAACAGCCGCAAGCTGGGCGGCGTAACGATCCGCAAGCAGGAGGCCTACGAACCCAGCCAGATCAATGCTCTCAGGAAATTCCACCGTGAGCTTTTCGGAAGTGAAAGCAGCGGCACTGAGGCTCGCAGCACCTGCGAGGCCTTCCGGTGCGCAATGAAAGATGAACTACAAGATCTCAACACCATGGCGGCCCAGGCAGAGATTTATCCCTTCCTTGATGCTGTGAAGCCGTGGGCCACGAAGGCCAAAGCGATGGCCGAAAAGGAGAACAGTTATCTGCTTACCCAGCTCGACGACTTCAAAGACGACTGGCTGGACGCGGAAGAAGACCTGCTGACGCCGCTGAAGCAATTCCTCAACGGCAACCAGAAAAAGGTGTACGACGCGGTGAAAGCCTTTGCGGCGAAGTACAGCGATGAATTCAGCAGCCTGCCGGCCGAGCAACTGCAACCGATCACCGAGTTGCTGGAAAGTTCAACGCCCTATGCCGGCGGCTTGATCCCTAAAGCCAACAGCGCCCAAACCGCCCTGGAGCAAAAGCTCAAGGAGCAACTTCAACAGGCCCGCGAAGCCGCCGAAGCCTCCCTCGAACAACAGGAAAACCAACTCAAAGCGGGTAAAGACTTTCAAGCGCTCACCCCTGAGCAACAGGGCCAGGTGTTGCAAGCCTGCGCAGCTGCTAAGGCCGACCTCCAAAACGCAGCAAAACCAAGTGCAGTGACGTTGCGCTTGAACCGCTACCGGGACAGCGACAAGCCGAAGCAGTTGGCGCAGATTGCAAAACTCGCAGCGCCAAGCGGTGGTGCCGGAGGCGATGACAAACCTGAATTCAAGGTGGTTCCAGCCTCGAGCCTGCAGCCCACCTGCAACCTCAGCCAGATCACCAATGCCCAGGAGCTGGAGCAGTGGCTGGAGGCACTGCGCACAGCTGCTGAGACAGAGCTCAATCAGGGGCACCGGATCAGCCTCTAATGAGCTCAAAACAAAGGCCAGCACTGGACAAGCCAGCTAACTTAAAAAGAATTAAGTAATGAGCAATATGGCGGAATGGGGCTTCTACGGAAGGAGGCGGGAACGTGCGGAACTGGCGCAGGTCCTCAACCGAGGCCGCTGGTTCTTCCTGCAGATCTCAGGGCGCCGTCGCATTGGCAAGACAAGGCTGGTGCAGGAACTGCTGCAGCCAGAGCAACGGGAGCGAGTGCTCTACATCCAGATCCCCGACTCAGACCCGGCTGGTGTCGTCAGCACGGCACGCGATTTCATGGAGAACTTCGGGGTTGGCGAACGCTTGCCGCATGATCTGCGCTCATTGGCCGTTCGAATTGGTGAACTCTGCGCGGAAGGTTGGATCGTTGCGCTCGATGAATTTCAGTACTTCAGCCGCAAGTCTCTCTATCCGTTCACATCGGAACTGCAATCAGAAGTTGATCGCCTGGCGGCGTCACGAGACGTCTCGGGTGGATTGATCGTTTTGGGTTCACTCCACACCGAGATGCAGGCATTGCTGGAAGATCGCAGCGCACCTCTGTATCAACGCCTCACTGACACCATCAGCCTCGGTCACCTCGACATTGCCTCAGTACTTGAGCTTCTGCAGGCCCATGCAGATACCACCCCGGAGCGCCTGCTATTTCTCTGGAATCTGTTTGAGGGCGTGCCGAAGTTTTACCGCGACTGCTTCGAGCAGGGGGTGATTAACGCAGATCGACAACGTTTATTGGAGAGGATGTTCTTCAGCAGCAGCTCACCGCTGCGCACGGAAGCAGACAACTGGTTCTTGCGTGAGCTACGGGGCCGATACGACCTAGTTCTCAAGTATGTCGCCCGCCACCCTGGTTGTACCCATGCCGAGCTGCAGGCCCATGCGGATTCAGTCACCCCAAAGAACAGCACCCAGGTGGGCGGCTACCTCAAGACACTTGAGGAACGCTACGAAATGGTCGATAAACGGTTGCCAGTGTTCGCCAAGCCCAACAAAGCTCGAAAAGGGCACTACTCCATTCGCGATAACTTCCTGCGGAGCTGGTTGGATGCATTAGCGGTGCCCACAGCCGCCATCAACTTTCGCCCACTGAAGGGGTTAGTGGAGCAAGCTGATCAACGACTGATGACAGCGGAAGGCCATGGCCTGGAGCGGCTGGTGGGTCAGCTCTATGAGGAGCGCAGCCGACTCGGCATTGGCGACTTTGAGCTGAGCTCACGCATCGAGGGCTGGTGGGACAGTAAAGATACCGAGATCGACCTCGTGGCCCTCGATGAATCGACGCAGAGGGTCCGGTTGGGCAGCTGCAAGCGATCAGAAGACGCACTTGTCAAAGATCTCAGCCGTTTTGATGGACACATTGCCCGCTTTCTCAAGGCCTTTCCCAAATTTAAAAACTGGGAAGTGGAAAAAGTCGCTATCGCACCATCCCTATCAAGTGAACACCGACGGGCCATCGAAGCAGCTGGATATCTCCCGCAATCGTTAGGGGATCTCACAGATGGCCTACTCCGGGCAGCAAACCAATACAGCCCGTAAAGCCGATCCCAGACCCTTAATCCTTCGCCCCACTCAGCGTTCACTACCCCATGGCCGTCAACACCGCTGCACTAAAAACCTTCGCTCCGGCGATGCGCCGGCAGCTGATGGAAGCGGTGGGCCGCAAGTTGGATCTGCTGCTGAACAGCCAAACGCCCGACACCCTCAGCACCTACGCCAAGCAAATCGCTGAACTGCGAGACGAGCAGGAGAAAAGTCGCGAGCAACTGTTGGAGCGGGTGGCTTACACCTGGTTCAACCGGCTCTGCGCGCTGCGCTACTTGGATGCCAAGGGATGGCATCCGTTTGGCTGCAAGGTGTTGATGCCAGCGGATGGCAGTGAAACCCAGCCGGAACTGCTGAAGTTGATGCGCTCGGGCAGCTTGCCGGAAGATCTCAAGACCTTCACCAACGAGCAACGGCTGAATCAACTGCTGGATGGCCAGATCCCTACGGCCATCCCCGGTGGTGATGCCCAAGGAGAGGTGTACCGGGAACTGGTGCTGGCGGCCTGCCGCAGTTATCACAACCTGCTGCCCGATCTGTTTGAAGGATTGGATGATGCATCCGAACTTCTGCTCCCCGATGATCTACTGACGGAAGGATCGATTGCTGGCAGCTTCCGCAGTGCGATCTCTGATTCAGATTGCGAGGACGTCGAAATCATCGGGTGGCTTTATCAGTTCTATATCTCCGAGAAGAAAGACGAAGTCATCGGCAAGGTCGTCAAATCAGAAGACATCCCTGCAGCAACCCAGCTCTTCACGCCCAATTGGATCGTGAAGTACATGGTGCAAAACACCATTGGCGCGCAGTGGTTGGCCACCTATCCCGATAGCCCGCTGCGGGAACAGATGGAGTTCTACATCGAGCCTGCTGAGCAGACCGATGAGGTGAAAGCAAAACTGGCTGAAATCACGCCAACAAGCTTGAATCCAGAAGAACTCACCTTGATGGATCCAGCCTGTGGCTCAGGGCACATCTTGGTAGAGGCCTACGAAATTTTTAAGGCTATTTATTTGGAGCAGGGGTATCAACTACGAGAAATTCCAAGGCTAATCTTTGAGAAGAATCTGTTTGGGCTTGACATTGACAAAAGGGCGGTTCAACTTACAACGTTTGCGCTGACGATGAAGGGGCGAGCAGATGACCGAAGACTACTTGACCGCAACCCCAAGTTTAATATCATGGCATTTAAAAATAGCGCCAATCACTCTCTTGGCAGCCTATTAGAGTCAATTAATCCTCTCGAGAACAGCTCAGAAGTTAATTGCCTGTCGGAATTAGATTCGTACTTCAAGAAGTCTAGGACATTTGGATCACTGATTCAAATTCCCAGCGAGATTGTTTCTCAATCAAGCAAAATAATAGATAAATTTGAAGGAAGAGAGAAAGACTTTTCACTAACGGCCACCCTTAATTACTTGAAAGATCTACTCAAACAGGCTGATTTGCTGTCAAGACGCTACAGCGCAGTTGTAGCGAATCCCCCATACATGGGCGGCAAATCACTCAACGGAGAGATTAAGGCCTTTCTCTCAGATCGTTATGTCGATACGAAATCTGACCTGTTTTCAGCCTTCACCGTCCGCTGCACCGAAATGGGCTCAGACATGGCACGCATTGGAATTATGTGCCCAAATGTATGGATGTATATTTCTTCTCATGAGAAACTGAGGAAGTATCTATTATCTAACCAAGAACTCGAAAGTCTTATTGAGCTTCCACTCACTGGATTCAAGGGGGCAACAGTACAGATTTGTTCATATGTACTTAGCAAAAAGCGAATTGATGGAGCAAAAGCAAGTTTCATACGACTTGTTGAATTTAAAGGTGGCGACGAAGAGATGGCTGCTAGTGCTAAGCATGCAATCAGAAAGCGTGAGTGCGGCTGGCTCTTTGAAGCTGCACAATCAGAATTCGAAAAGGTCGCTGGTACCCCAATCGCTTATTGGACGACTAACAGCATTCGACATATTTTTAAAGAGGGCACACCTCTTGGTCAGTTAACGAATGTTGCAGCTGGCATGCAAACCGGAGACAATGAGCGATTCATTCGCACCTGGCCTGAGGTGAGCCTGGCGAAGTGCGGATTCGATTTTAAAAATAGCAATGAAGCAGCAGAAAGTTCGCGAAAGTGGTTTCCATACAACAAGGGCGGCGAGTTCAGAAAGTGGTTCGGAAATAATGAATATCTACTCAACTGGGAAAATGATGGCCTGGAGGTCAAAGCCTTTAAGCCCCGTTCAGTTATTCGAAATCCTAGCTGCTATTTCCAACCATCAGTTACTTGGTCTTTTGTAAGCTCATCATACTTTGGAGTCAGGCATTCGGATGCTGGCTCGCTATTCGATGTTGGCGGATCATCTGCATTCCCAGCCGCTGATGATCATCATTGGGTCACGGGATTCCTCTGCTCTAAACAAGCATTTTCCTTTATGAAGGTGATGAATCCAACTCTTAACTTCCAAGTAGGCAATGTTTCTGCACTTCCGATTCTATTGCATAACGTATACGAGCGAAAGCGCCTCATAGACAACACAGTCAAGGATTTGGTCAAATTGGCAAGAGAAGACTGGGATACCTATGAACGCTCCTGGAACTTTCAATCACTACCTCTCCTTAATGCCTCGAATCACAAGTTTAATCTTCAAGCCAGCTACGTTTCCTGGATCTCATCCAACAAGCTCAGAATTGAAGAGATGAATCGCCTCGAGGAGAGAAATAATAGCTTATTCATTGATGCTTTTTCATTGGAAAAAGAGATTGACCCAAGCGTAGCAATCCAGCAAATTACACTCACAATCAATCCTGCCTATCGCTACGGAGGTGATGCAACAGAAGAAGAGAAATGGGAACGCTTCCAGCGCGACTCCATGGCTGAGCTTCTGTCTTATGCCACCGGTTGCATGATGGGCCGCTATAGCCTTGATCATCCAGGCCTCATTCTTGCCGATTCACGCAACAATCAAGACGAACAGATCGCTGCCTATGAAGCAAAAACCGGTAAGACAATCCACGAGATTCAATTCAAGCCTGATGCCGACGCAATCATTCCCGTGCTTGATGGCGAATGGTTTGAAGATGACATCGTTGCCCGCACCCGTGAGTTCCTAAAGGTCACCTTCCCAGAAAGCAGCGTTGCTGAAAATCTTCGTTTCATTGAAGACTCGATCGGCAAAGATATCCGCAAATACTTCTGCAAAGACTTCTACAAGGATCACCTGCAGACCTACAAAAAACGGCCGATCTACTGGATGGTGCAAAGCCCTAAAGCGGGCTTCGCTTGCCTTATCTACCTACACCGCTACACCCCAGACACATTGCTGCAGGTGCTCAACAACTACTTCAGGCCCTACCTGCAAAAGCTGGAAGCAAGGCAAGAACAGTTAGAGCGGGATCAAAGCAACGACGCGCTGCCCAAGCGCGAACAAACTGCAGCCCGCAAGGAAGCCGAAAAGATCACCAAAGTGCTCAAGGAATGCCAGGCCTGGGAGCAAGACGCTCTTATGCCCCTTGCTCAGCAGCGCATCGAACTGGATCTCGACGATGGCGTGAAGGTGAACTACCTCAAGCTCCAAGAGGTGCTCGCCAAGATCCCGGGCCTGGCTGCCAAGGGGGATTGAGGAACTCGCCATGACCCGTACGCCGCTTTCCACCAACCGCATCCACGACAGCCTCAATACGGCTCTAGCGCGCAAACGCGTGGTGTTCTGGTTCGACCCAGAGGCGGAGTGGGCTAGCGAATACGAAAGCTATGTACCTGTAGGGGTCGAGAAGCGACAGGTCAACGGCAACGAGTTCTCGCTGAAGGTGGAGATCAGCCGTGCTGAGTTGGATCAGCGCTTTCTGCTTTATTTCCCGGCGGCCAAGCCCGCAGAAGCCGACAACTGGCTCCTGGATCTGCTCCTGGCAGGCCATGAGTTCAAGGCTGATCGTGCCTCCCTCGATTTAGAAGACGCCGGCCTCACCCTTGAGTTCAAAGACCTCGCCCAGCAGCACAAGGCGTTCTTTCGCTCACCGGTGCGCACCACCAAGCTCAAGCAGCTGCTGCGCCCCAACGACGACGAACGGGTCGTGCGGCTCAAGATGCTGGCGATCTTGGCCAAGCAAGACGCTTCGATTGATCTGCTGCTGCTGCATGCCTTCACCCAGATCGATCCCACCGATCCCGATGCCGAGGATCCGATTGAAGAGCTCTACGGCAAGCATCAACTCACCGAACACTTCTGGGCAGCGGTCGCCAGCAAGTTCGGCTACATCAATCCCCAACCCAACCTGCGTGACTTCGCCGTTGCCCTGTTCAGCAGCGCCAGCTGTGTCCCCCCCAAAGGCGATCTGGAAAGCCACGCCCGCGTCTTCCTCAGCTGGTGGAAAGACAGCGTTAAGAACCGCTCCGCCTTTGAGCAGTGGAGCAACCACCTGGCTGATCAACTGAAGGTGGAAGCGTTCTTAATGGATCCCCCTCAGGGCTTTGATCCAGGCGATGACGACAGCTACCAACTGATCGAGCAGTTCTGCATTCGCCGCCTGCTGGAGCGCTTCCACGCCACGGCAACCGATAGCGAACTATTGGAGACGATCCGCCAACGCAGCAGCTCCTGCTGGTTCGAACAGCACGAACACGGCTATCACGCCATCAAGCAGGCCTTGCAGTTCCGCAGCCTGCTGGCCAATGCCGATCTGCAGGTGCCCAGCATTGATGAAGGGCTCAAGCGCTACTGCAACAGCTGGTGGAAGCTCGATCAGGCCTACCGCCGTTTCAGCTTTCACGTGCGCAGCTACGGCCAGCCAAAGCTGATGCAATCCCTGCGCAGCTGGATGGAGAACCAGTACGTCAACAACGTGCTGCTGCCCCTCACCAACCACTGGAGTGATCGGGTCACTGAGATGAGCAGCTGGAGTTGCGAGGCCCTGCCGGCTCAGCAGCAATTCCACATGCGTTATGTGCATGCCCCTCTTTCCTCAAGAGAGGTCAAGCGCCTGTTTGTGGTGATCTCCGATGCCCTGCGCTACGAGGCCGCTCGCGATTTTGCCGGTCGCCTCAAGGCCCAATCCGGCAAAGGCTGGCAAGCCGAGGTTGATGCCGTGCTGGGTGTGCTGCCCTCTTACACCCAACTGGGCATGGCATCACTTCTGCCCGGAAACAAGCGCGCCATCAACACCGCCGATAGCAATGCTCCAGTAACGGTGGATGGAAGCAGTGCCAGCGGCACCGACAACCGCGACAAAATCCTCAAGGCCTACGCCAAGGAGCGTGGCATCGCAATCCAGGCCGAAGACTTCCTCAACCTCGCCACCAGCACCGACGGCGCTGAGCTCACCAAGCACCACGACTTGATCGTGATCTATCACAACCGCATTGATCACATTGGCGACAAGCGCGAAAGCGAAGCCGACACCTGCAAAGCCGTGGAAGACGCCTTCGCGGAGCTCGAACAGATCTTGCGCAAGATCAGCAGCCTCAAAGGCAACAGAGCCGTGATCACGGCCGACCACGGTTTTCTGTTTCAACAGGAGCCCGTGGATGCCAACGACCGTTCTGCCTTTCCCGACGCCAAGGAACTCACGATTAAGAAAAAGCGCTTTGCCATTGGCTCAGGCATCGAACCTGCAGCCGGCCAGAAGGTGTTCACGGCAGAGCAGCTGAAGCTGGAGGGCGATTGGCAGGCAGTGTTCCCCCTGGGCTTGGATCGCTTCCCCCGCTCCGGCGCCGGCAACCGCTTTGTGCACGGCGGCACCTCACTCCAAGAAGTGGTGGTACCGGTGATCACGCTCAAAAAAGAGCGCAAAGACGAAAGCCGCGAGGTGAAGGCGGAGCTGTTGCGGGTCCCCGAGAAGATCACCACAGCCCGGCTCAAGTTCAGCCTCTTCCAAGACGAACCCTGTGAAGCCAAGCGCTTCCTCCCCATCACCCTGCGCATCACCGTTGTTCCCAAGGCCAATGAGAAGGAGCTGCTTTGTGAACCAGTCACGCTGAGGCTGGATTCCACTGCTGTGGAGCCTCGAGAACGGGAGCAACTGATCGACCTCAAGCTCTCCAATGCCGCTGGGGGTTACAACAACCAGCTGCTTGAGCTCAGAATCGATCGGGTGCTGGAGGGTGTGCAGACGCCTGTTCGCCTCGAAACTAGGGAGGTGAAGCTGCTCCAGCCCTTCGGCAACGACTTCGACGACTTCGGATAAGCCATGAGCATCAGCACCCCTGCCGCCCACAGCCCCCTGGATCAAAAGATCCTGGAGCACTTCCCTGGCTTGGTGGTGCGCAAAGACCTCACCACCGAGCTCAAGCAAAACGCGGTGGTGCCCACCTATGTGCTCGAGTACTTGCTCGGGCAGCACTGCGCCACTGACGACCCCGAGCAGATCCAAGACGGGCTCGAATCCGTGCGCCGCATCCTGGCCAAGCACTACGTGCACCGGAACCAGGCGGAGCTGGTGAAATCCACGATCAAAGATCGGGGCAGCCACAAGGTGATCGACAAGCTCACCGTTTCGTTCAACGAAAAGGCGGGCTTCCACGAGGTGGAGTTCACCAACCTCGGAATCAAGAAGGTTCCGATCGACGACTCCTACGTCAAACGCTTTCCCAAGCTGCTGGTCGGTGGCATCTGGGCCATCACCGATGTGGAGTACGAACTCCCGGTGGATCCCAAAGCCAGCCCATGGCAGATCGCTGGCCTCAAGCCGATCCAAGTGGCCGGCGTCGACCACGACGACTTCCTGAAAGCGCGAGCTCAGTTCACCACCGATGAGTGGATGGATGTGCTGATGCAGAGCGTTGGCTTCAATCCCGAGCCATTTACGCGGCGCGGAAAGCTGCTCACCTTGATCCGCCTGATCCCCTTCTGCGAGCGCAACTACAACCTGCTGGAACTCGGGCCCAAAGGCACCGGTAAGTCGCACGTCTATGCCGAGTTCTCACCCCACGGGATGTTGATCTCGGGCTCTGAGGTCACGGCCCCCAAGCTGTTTGTCAGCAACGCCAACGGCAAGATCGGCCTGGTTGGTTATTGGGACTGCATCTGCTTCGACGAGTTCGCCGGCAAAGACAAGAAGGTCGACAAGACGTTGGTCGACATCATGAAGAACTACATGGCCAACCGCACCTTCTCGCGGGGCATCGAACAGCTGTCAGCGGAAGCCTCCATGGTCTTCATGGGCAACACCCAGAAGTCGGTGGCCTACATGCTCAAGAACTCCCACTTCTACGAACCGCTCCCGGACAAATACATCGATTCGGCTTTCCTTGATCGCATCCACGCCTTCAACCCAGGCTGGGAAGTACAGCCGGTGCGCCATGAACTGTTCTGCACCGGCTATGGCTTCGTGGTCGACTACATCGCTGAAGTGCTGAAGCATCTGCGCACCGAAGACTTCACGGGCCTCTACAAGCAGCACTTCGAGATCAGCTCAGAAGTCTCCACCCGCGATCAAACCGGCTTTGAGAAGACCTTCTCAGGTCTGATGAAGATCATTCACCCCGATGGCAAAGCCACACCCGATGAGATCAGCGAACTGCTGGAGTTCGCCATGGAATGCCGGCGGCGTGTGCGCGAGCAAATCCTGCGCATCGATGCCACCTTCAAAGCCAACGACTTTGACTACAAGCCCCTGGCGGGTGGTGCAGCGGTTCGCGTGCAAACCCCAGAAGAGAAGCAGTATCCACAGTTCGCCAACCTCCGGCCTGGGCTTGTGGATTCGGCCGGTGGCTCTGATCCCGCAGTTGACGAGCAGTCGGCCACAACAACTGAACACACGGCAGGCACGCATGTAGAAGCCCAGCCATCAGCTGCCTCCGTTTCAGCAGACCCGGAGCTGAAAGAACATCACTTGGTGGTGCCGGAAAACAGCAAGGGCTGGAGCTATCGCCGCATCTTTGGCGATTACGTGCGGGGATGCAGCGGCATCATCATCAAAGACCCATACATCCGTGCCTTCCACCAAATCCGCAACCTGGTGGAGTTCCTACGGATGGTGAATGAACTCACCCCCCAAGGCGATGAAGTGAGCATTCATTTGGTGACTGGGGCAGACAGTGATGCCCCCGAGAAGTTTGAGAAACAGATGGAGAACCTCAACCAGGTCAAAGACTCCTTCGCCGAGACGGCCACACCGTTCAGCTTCGAGTTCGATGCCAGCCCTAACTTCCACGCCCGCAGCATCACCACCAATCACGGCTGGAAGATCAGCCTCGACCGCGGCCTCGACATCTTCCAGTGGTTTGAAAGCTCAGCCTTCAATGCCGCCACCAATCTGCAGGAGGCGAGGCTGACCAAGGGGTGTGAGGTGAGCTTTATACGGGTCGAGAAGGAGGGCTAAGTGGCTGATCTTCCCAAGTGGCATGAGTTCATGCTTCCTCTCCTGGAGGTGCTCAAAGAAAAGGGTGAGCTCTCGAGGAATGACGCCATCGATGAAGTCGTACAGAGAGTCGGTTTATCGGATGAGCAATTGGCCATCAGCCAAGAGAGCAATGGTAAGAGTGTCGCCCGGGGCCGGATTGGTTGGGCATCGTCCTATCTACGAACAGCAGGAGCGCTGATTGGCCCAAAACGCGGTTATTTCGCGTTAGGCCCAAACGCAAATTCATTGTTCGAACTTGGCAGACCGATCAAACGGGCTGATCTCACTGGATTTCAGCAGTGGCAAGAGCATCACGCCGCCAAGCAAGCGAAAAGCCAATCGACACCGGACAGCACGAGCGACCTCAACACCGAAGACAGCACCCCAGAAGATCTGATCGAAGCGGGCGTCAAGCAAATCAAGGAGCAGCTGGTCTCTGACCTGCTGGATCAAATGAAAGAGATGGATCCTCACGACTTTGAGGGTCTGGTCTTAGACGTACTCGCTGCCATGGGCTACGGCGGGGGATCAAGGCAAGCGATGCAGGGAGTCCCGCGGGGACCTGATGGGGGCATCGACGGCAGGATCAACGAAGACAAGCTTGGCCTGGATCAGATCTACATGCAGGCGAAGCGCTATTCGGAGAACTCCGTCTCCAGCGAGAAAGTTCAGGCCTTCGTTGGAGCCATGACCTCAGGCGGTTGCCGTAAAGGAGTCTTTGTCACCACCAGCAAGTTCACGGCTGATGCCATGCGCTTTGCTGAGAGCATTCGGGATCCACGTCTTGTTCTCGTCGATGGGGACAAGCTCGCCAATTTGATGATTCAGCATGGTGTTGGCATCCAAACCAAAGAGGTGATCAAGATCTCCAAAATCGATCTCGACTTCTTTGGTGGTGAGGATTGAAGGGGTTCGCCTCCCCTGCCTGCGACATTCACCACCATCTCATCAATCTGAACTCTGCCTGCACAGGGTCTGACTTCAGCTGAGATCCAGCACGGTCCAGGTGGTTGTGCTCACTGGACCGCAGGCAAAGCCGCAGGTGGTGATTTCAAAAGCCACCCAGCCTGGATGGTCAACGCTGTTGAGAAAGGCCACCACATCAACGGCCTCATCAGCAGCATCTTGAATCGCCAGATGGGCAGCCCATTGGGCCTGCAGCTCTGTGCACAGCAGCTCCGGCTCATCGGGCACCTCATGGCACCAGAACCCACGCACGGTTGAAGCGTTCGGCTCACCGGTGTCGTTGAACACCGGCTGGCCTGTGGATGGGCAGAAGAAATTCCAGTCCTCCCGTTCCAACTGGATCAACTGCATCGATTGCTGATGACTTGCTTGCCCCTTTCTTTAGCTCCGGTGTGCCGACTTGCCGCGTCGCTGGTTGGCAACAGCGGAAGGGGGACATGCCGCAGGTCCTTCCATGCTTCGCGCCTGGGCAAGGGTTGCACCAGCCAGCCGGGCTGGTCGTTGGGCTCCGCTGCGCTGCGCCATCGGTCGGTGGCTGGCCCTTGCCGGACGGCGCGGTTGCAGGGCGGGTCCTGCGTCACCTCACCTGTGGCTGCTCATCCGTCCCATCGCGCTTCTCTCTCCTTTCCATCAGGCAATGCCAAAACCGGGCCGATTGCGGTCTCCAGCACCAGCCGCCACACCTGCCCCTCCAGCTGCTCTCTGGCCGGTGATCAGGGTTGCTACGCAGAAGCGGGCTACCACACCAGGCTGCACTGGGATCGGCTCAGTTCCGGTGCCACTGGAATCAGTCCTGCTGCCTTGATCAAGCAGGTGCTGGCGCTGCCGGCCGGGGTTCTGTTTCGCCATTGCGTCGCCGGTGATCAATGGCCGGATCCAGCCGATCCGCTGCGCATCGATCAAGCCCTCTTGCTTCAGCTGGCGCGGGCCTGCCGTCATCTGCGGGCAGCGTGGTCATTCACCCACTACCCGATGAGCCCCGAGAATCAGGCCGCATTGCGGCAAGCAGCGGCCAAGGGTTTGGTGATCAATGCCTCCACCGAGTCCCGCACCAAGGCAGCGGCCTTGGTGCGCCAGGGCATCCCGGCGGTCTGCGTTGTGCCAGCCGATGCACCAGCGGTGTTCCACCACGAGGGCGTGCGCTTTGTCGCTTGTCCGGCCTGCCGCTCCGGTGCCGGCCCCAGGATTCAGTGCAGCAGCTGTGGCGGCCGCTTTGGTCTGCCCCTCTGCGCCCAGGCCGATCGGCCCTTTGTGATCAGCTTTCCCGCCCATGGCGCCCGCGCTGCAGCAGCAGCCGCTCACTGCAGCTGAGCGAACCAGAAACGCCTGAAGGGAAGATTGCACTCTCGAATATCCACCAAGAAATCAAGATAAAAATTCTGCAGCGGCTATGGCACCGCTACAACTGCACAAAGTGGCCAGACTGCATATCTAAAGCCCTTCTCAATATCTTCTTGTGTTAATTGCCTCAACTCACCAAATAGCTCAGTTTCTACATCTACTAGATCTTGCCGAACCTCCAATGATGACGGATCCTTAATCCTGCTTGCCTTGCTGAGACATCTGACAAGTCGAGAAAGCTGCAAGCCTGTGATTAATTCTTGCCCTCCTTTGTTAGGTAGAGCATATGCAAAGAGATTTGTTGCATTCTCCGACCAACGGCCCGAATCAACCTGCAACCTCTGTCTCAAGAAAAACAAATAAGTGGTCAAATCATTCAAGGGAACTTTATTTTGATCAATCGAATGAAGATTGACATAGGCAACGTCAGACCTTTTCTGAGTCACAAAAGTATTTTTTAATTTTTCCCGCACCCAATCCAAATTCAAGCCCAGGGGAGTGGAGACGTCGCCCTCTACCGAAATTGCTTTTAAACCACTTGTATCGCCACAAGAGTAAGAAGTACCATCAAATAAAATGGTTGGAACTTCTTCTCTAACCGCCTGTATTTCATCTTTAGAAAACCGAAATGAGGGGAAATGAGCCGAAGTACCAGGCTTCGCTCCATGGTATTTAACCAAGTACGCCGCGAGATCTTCCCAAGTCGCCTCGCCAGGACTCGATTCACGAATCTGCTCCGCTTGCACACGATAGACGTCGTCAAAGTTGCTCCAATTGCGATATCCTTCATCCACAAGTCTTCCTAACTTATGCCCATCAGTAGATTCAGGTTTTAAGGGATTGGATGAATTTCCTAATATCGATTCTAGCTCCTTGGGTGGCACCAAAGACATGACTCGACTAAAGAGAGCTTCAAATTGGTCTGGGGCTAAATGCTGAGCCACCAAAGATAGTTTATGACGTGCAATACGATACATATCCACCTCTCTACTGCCAGCTGCCACAACAGTATTAACAATAATGGTCTTCTGAGAGCCGAATCGATGAACACGTCCGACACGTTGCTCAAGCTCCATGGGGTTCCACGGCACGTCAAGGTGAATCAAGCATCGAGCACATTGCATATTCAGACCTTCGCTTCCTGCTTTTGACGAAATAAGAAAGCGAGGTCCATCTTGTGATTGAAACGATTCAACTTGACCAGCTCGCTCAACGTTATCCTGGTTTCCGATGATTAAGGCAGGCTTACACCCATATCGTTTTTCTAATTCAGAAGCCACGACCGTGACGGTCTCTACAGGTTGAGCAAACAAAACAACTTTCTCTCCATCCAACTGATCGATAAGATCAAACACAGCTTCCCATTTAGCCATAGAGCTTTTATCACGAATGAGTTCTATCCCATCGAGTATCAGTTTTTCCAGGAGAACAGGATCCGGAATCCAGTCATATTCTTCAACTTCTTCTTCGTCGTCCTGGAGAGAACCGTTTGTCATGCCCTTACCGATTTGCTTGCAGAGACGTTGATAGAGGAGTTCTAGTGGCTCATTTTTGGGGCCTCCCCGGTATGGGCGTAGTGCCGATATTGCTTGCTTAAGGGCTTCATTCTCCAAATCCCAGCCAAGCCTCCTTATGGCTAAACGGGTCAAAAACCCTAAACCAGCTTGAACACTTGATGCCGCCCATTGCAGAGCTTGGCCCTTAGCCCAGCCCGCTGCACGAAGGCGAACACCTTTCAAGCCATTACTATTGTATAAGTTAGCAACAGATGAATACCATTTTTTATATTTCTCGCCAAGATCAATCACAAGTGGCTCACGAACATCACGGGGAGGGAAAAGTGGATTGCCGAACCAATCTTTAACGCGATCCTTGGTTCTGAAAATAACTCGGCCTGCAGCATTTTCGAAATTTTTTCCGTCGTCTGATAACAGTCGCAGAATATTCTTAAATCGCACTTCATTACCTTGGTGTGGTGTTCCACTCATCAGTATTAAGCGTCCATCCTCTGGTTGATCCTTCACCAACTGGCTCACCAACTTGAATGACCGGTTGGGTTGACCGCCGGTAACACCCCAATCGGATAAGTGATGACACTCATCGACTATTACTACGTCCCAGGGACCACTTTTAGCTACTTTGCTTAAATTTTTCCCAAATACAGCCTTATGAATACTGGCTATAACAATCTTATCGTCCTCAAGGCGTGCATCAGACTCACTACCGGAGGCCCAAACTCTGGCATCAATATCTAGATTATCGCGAAATTCCCTTGATACATTACTGACCAGTCTAGCTGGTGCAAGATAAAGGATTCTGGCTCGATTATCTTGCTCAAGTATCTGACGTACAAGGAGCCCCGCTTCAATTGTCTTCCCAAGTCCAACTTCATCCCCGATGAGGACTTTTTTAAGTTCTGGTCGCTGCAAAATATGCTGAACAAGACTCACTTGATGCATGAGTGTCGAAACTTTGCGGACATCAAGGCGTCTTTGTGGATCCTCGGCAATCAAGAAAGCCGCGTAAAGACGAGAAAGACTGCGGGTGGATTGCGCAAGCCAGTTATCATCTTCCGAATGTTTGAAGGTTAATAACTGAGTGGCAGGTGTTTTTATATCATTCGTTCTGCGTTTGTCAATACTTGTTTCTACAAGACTCTGCACAGCCTTGCTCTCAAGCAACCGCCTAGGCAAGCCGACAAGGTCATAAGAAACAAAGCCAAAATCATCAACAGTACGCAATACTGCTTTTGGAAAACCAGAGTACTTGACAAGCATTGATGTTCTTGGTGCAGAATTGTTTTATTTAAGAATTAGTGAGATCTTGTGCCAATTCTTTGATTTCTTTTAGAACTAATGTTCGTTTTTGTGCGTCAGATCTCTTCATACGCATCTCATGCCGTTCAACAATTAAATCAGCTGTATCTTGGATAGGATCTCCACCTTTTTTCAATTCTTGCTGGACTTCTATCCGCACTCTTGTTGCATTTTGCTGAAGAATTCGAATAGCAGGCTCTTTGGCGGCAAGTGTTGATTCTTTAGCTAATTCCGAAAAAAGTTCTAAAATTCTATTTTTAACTCCGATTCCTCGATCATTTCCGGCTTGAATAAAATCCTTGCATGACTGCTTAATTGGCTCTCTTATGGTTGCCGTAAGCTCACTTTTAACCGTAGATCTTAACTCATCTACAGCTTCTTTTCCGACTGTTTTTATTTGTTTTGCGAGCGCAGATATTCTGTCTTGCTGTGTTTGAAGGGTCTCGGCTTTCACTGATGCTCCTCCTTCTTTTTTAGCCCACGTACACAATTCAATAACCATTTGTTCAGTATCGCTTGCAAGCTCACCTGTTTTCCTGCGGATGTCTTTCAACAGTTTTTGTCCCCAAACTGCAGCCATAGGCTCCAGGAAATAGCCCGTAATATCATCAGGGAGGTTAATACTGCGCTGTCCATAAAAAGTCCCTCCTCTGCGAACAGCTGCTTGCAGAGTCCTCCAGTGTGCTCCTTTTAAACTCCTCAGATACTTTCCTACTTCTTCCTCAGCAACTTCACGAGCTTCAAACACCAGCGTTTCAATTTTTGCAGGAACCGTCTCATCCAGAAAATTACGAAAGGAAGACGCGCGAGCGCGATATTCCTCCTGCTTCTCAGCTAAAATTGGTTTTAAGGCTATTTCTAACCTTTCTGCATCCTCCGCAGCACGCGTCCTTTGCTCCCACTTCGATTCTATCAATTTCAATTCACTAATTAATGTCATCGCCAATCTTTTGCTAACTTCATTAATCGCATCAGCACGTATTAGCGCTTCATTTTCAGCAAACTTTTTAAGAGACGCCTGTAGATCTGGAATTCCTGTTTGATCAATATCTGTCAGAAAAGAACGATCGTCTTCGTCATCAGCCAAAATTTTTCTAAGCTCAGGAGCAGATACTGGATGTATCTCTAGAGAGTTGATAATATTATTTCTTGCTTGAGTCCTGGCCTCATTGACCGACTCATTGGATGAGCTGCCAATTCTTTCCAATTGCTCGACAATTTGTGATTTCATTCTTGGCTTGAACTCCTCTACTAGTTCTGCGAAAACCTCCCGTTTTTTTGGCTTTTTGGTTCCGGGTTCGATATTCGTTGACCTAATTTGCCATTCGGTTTGAGTAACATCATCAACTCTAGTTACTGCAATTAACATTGCACATGCGTCACTATCGGGATCATCTGATGCACCTACTAACCGCTCCCAGAAACCACTGCTCCGAATTAAATCCATCGTTGATTCTGTTGGGCCAGCCCTATCAACGGTCAAAACAACAGCTCTTGCTTTATCTCTGACATAGCTTTTCGTGACATCCCTATAAGAATCCTGAGCAATACCAACTCCAGGTAAATCCACCAAAATCACGCCTGCCTCTAAAAGGTCAGAAGGCCAACCCACTTCAATTTTTTCAATCAAAGGTGATAGAAAACCTGCAGCATGCGCCGACATTTCTTCTTGGAATCCCCTGGGATCATCACCCTCACACTTTTCATAAACACGCTCATCATCTGAGCACTGCATTATTTCTCTAACTCTTTCAATACGCTCTTGATCTTCCTCTTGAATGATTGAATTCCATTTAATGGTGTAGTTGCAGGCACTTCTAATTGCATCTACCAAGTACTCAAGACTTATATCGGTAAACTGTTTCCCGCTTACAATATTTTTTGCTTGCTTGATGTAGCCTTCTAAAGGGTCCTCTGCTGTATTGGATTCTTCATCCGTTGATGTTGCCTGTTCTAGAACTTCTGTTCTCTCCTCGCTTGTCAAATTGCTAGCCAGTTCTGATGTCTCGAACTGGGCATTCAATTCTTCTCCTTGGTTTGTATTGCTAGCTACTTCGGCTTTTTCAGATCGCCTTAATGCCTGAAGCCTAGTTTCGAGGGCAAATCCCAGTCGCCATAATTTTTTTTTAGGATGATATGTGACCCGAAACCTTTTTTCTGCGCTATACCTTACCTCGGTTGCTTGTGCAGTAAGAGGTCCGATGCCACCAGCAGGCAAAACCTGAAATTCACCAGCAGCAAGTGCATTAAGTAACGTACTTTTTCCTACACCTGAATTGCCTAGAAAACATATAGTCACGCCTTCCTCACCATCAAGCAAGTTTTTTAGTCGGCGTCTGTCAGCATCAATGGCTTCTAGTTTTTCAGGTGCATATTTTTCTAGAAATCTTTGCGCAGAACCTTCTAGCCATTCGAGCAGCGTGTTGGGACGCAAGCTTTCGAGATCTTGCGGCCAATGCGAAGTGTCAGGAATCCCTGCTTCACTCATAACCCTACGCTTAACAGTTCTGCACTAGCACAAAATACCGCAACATGCTGTCTATGGAATCACATCCGGCGCAGTTATCGGCTCAACGGTCGGCCAATATGCATATTTTGAATAGGTTTACGATTGTTCATGAATCTGTCTCAAAACGTTGAGGCGCAACAGCATGAACAAAAGCGGATTTTCTTTTTTATCGAATAAAGAGCAGCAAGCAAATTTTTTTGCTCAAAAAATGGATAAAGCTTGGTGCGAACATCATTCATTGCTGTTGGCTTGCTCCGGGCCGCTCCAGTCTGAGGCCCTCCTGATGTCGGGCCCCCGCTGGGCTCGGTCCCATCGCTGCGCCGCACCGGCGCCGATCACCATGGCACCCACCCACGTTGCTGCCGCTTTTGCCTCCCCCCAGGAGGATCCATTCCTGTTGCTGGAATCCACGCTCAAGGCGGTGGAGCGCATCCTGAGGCATGCCTCTCAGCAACCCCTGCAGCGCTGCTGGATTGATCACCCCTATGGAGAAGAGGAGCTCACCCGCCTGGAGGAGGAGGTGATCCCGGCGATCAGCCGCTGCCTGCAGCGCATTGATGAAATTGATCGTGCCCTGGAGCAGCAGCTGGAGGGGCCACGAGAACAGTCCCTGCAACGCCAAGCCAATGGAGGTTCGGATGGCGGCTGAGGGCTCCAGCACCCTCCAGATCCACTGTTCAGCGGTGCTGCTGCATCGAGCCGTTCACAACCGTTCCTTCTGCTCGGCTTGCAGCCATGCCATGGCTTCTGCAGGACTGATCGTTTCGCACTGTTTATCCAGCCAGCACATGCGCTGTTCCTCCCGCTCCTCCTCCATCGCCCGCTGCAGGTCCACGCGGGTGATCCGATAGCCGAGCTTGCGGCCCGCCAGGATCAGGGCATCGTTCGTGCGGCAGTGGCGCAGCAGCCAGCGGATCGAGGAATCCTGCTCGGCATCATCGACGAACCGCTCGAGTTCCTGCCTGCTCACAGAAGCTGCACCTCCACCTCCCGGGTGATCTGCAGCATGCCGTCAATCGAGGCAATGACCAGGTTCACTTCGCTACCAATCACGACCCTGCCGTTGCCTGCCGATCGGCCAAGCGACTCTGGAGCCAACGCTCAGGTGTGGACGTCTGGGCAGCTGAAGCTGGAGAACACTGCCATTCTTAGTCCAGCAGTCGGCTCCTGATGCATCACATCAAAAACAAAAAAGCCATCACGATTCACCTGTCAGATGAGCTCGCAACCATGATCGACCTGAAGCGCAAGGAGTGGGGATTGAGAAGTCGTGGCGATGTGCTTGAGCACCTACTGGGATGGATGGTGGAGACGACGGAAGCAGATGAATAAGGAGAAGATTGCACAGCTAACCCAACAACTTTTTGCTGTTTCTCAGCAATTGGAAGAGGAGATCCCAGGCAGAAGTTTTCTACCGAGTGGACAACAACTGGGCAACCTTGGAGAGGTTTTGGTCGCTGAAGCTTTCGGACTCAACCTCTGCAAGGCGATGACCAAAGGAATTGATGCCCATACATCGGACGGGCGAATGGTTCAGATCAAAACCGTGACGAGCCGAGCGGCTGGTGTGATGCTCTCCAAGCGTCGCCCCAGCCTGAACACTTACCTGATCGCAGTGCGCATCAATCCAGAAGGCACGTTCGACGTGATCTACAACGGTCTAGAAATCCATGCGTGGCTTGTTCGCCAGTCAGGAAAGCCTTTCGTCTCGATGCGTCCGCTGCTGAAAGCTGCTCAAGCCATCCCAGCGGACGAACAACTCCCCCGCTTGGATTGATGGCAGCAAAATCAACCTGGTCATCGCAATGTTGTCCAAGGTGGCTGATGGAGCAATCGACGTCATGCCATGGATCAACACTGACCGGCTGCTGAAGGTGGTGGCTTCCTGAGCGCTGAAGTCAGGCTTCAGCGTCAAGCAGCTCAAGCTCCACTTCACGCCCTTTCAACCTGTTGAGCATGTCGCGGCTGTGATCGATGGGAGATCCGTAGATCTCGAAGTCCATCTGGAACTGCGGCAGAACAGAGCGCAGACCACGGCGTTTCTGCCGTGCCAGATAACGATGAAAGCGGTTGAACGACCTTGATCGACTCATGGAAGCTCCTTCAATCGTGTTTCCGTTGTAAGGCTCCTCCAGGGGTGAGAACTGTGTTGAAACAAACCATCGAGAAAGCTTTTAATGCGCAAAAAAAAACGCCCCTCGAGGGGGCGCTGGCTTGCCGATCAGTGGCACCAGTTCAGCTGGTGGTAGCCACGCCCCGATCGGTGCAGGCGGCAGAGCTGCGAGCAATGGTCGGAGAAAGGTGGGCTGAAGTGTCGACACCGCGATAGGCGGTGACACGCAAATGGGCCAGTTGAGCCTCAGTGAGGCGTTGCTTGCGCTGGGTTGCGCGCTTGACGAGGTCGAGAGGTGACATCAACGTCTCCACAGTGTCCGGGTCCCCGTTGCATGACCCCGGATCGAACTGCACCTGCAAAGGGCAGGCCAACGATGTCTGTAATTTATCGAGGACGCTCAACGATCAGCGTGCTCAGCAGCACTGGGGCGGGTCCATCAGCAACACATTTTCAAGCGCAATTCGGCTTTCCCTACCGGCTCTGAGGCAAAAACCAGGCGTGCGCAGGCGCTGGAGGCCGCTGATCCTTCACCATCGCTGCGGTGACTGCAACGGTGGTGGCTGCAACGGTGGTGGCTGCATCAGATCAGAAGAGTCGTTCGTCAACGCTGGGTTTTGCTCAGCGGGCCTCAGTTCTTATTCGAGTGACTCCCACCTCCCAACCTGATGAAGGCTGATTGGAAAGAAGGCACCTGCAAAGCGCGGTGCTGCCAGGTGAGTCACAACAATGGGGGCAGGGGCGGTTGCCTCTGAATGCGTCTGAGAGGGTTGGCTGAGGGGCCGCCCTCTTTTCTTTGGCCGCCAGGACTGCGACTGATCAGCGCTGCTGTCGCGCGTCATCGAGGGCATCGAGCCGGATCGCCAGGCCCATCACGGTGGTGAGCAGCCCGGACAGCACCCCAAAAGCCCGGTCCTGACCGTCATCGCACTGGTCGCTCGTCCATGCTCCAGTGCTGCAGCCTGCAAACAGCAGAACAGCACAGGCCGCCGTCGCCACCACCACACCGGTGATCAACCGCTTCACCCAGTTACCGGTCATCGCGTCGCCTCCTTTGGTTGTTGGCCCTTGCCGGTCAACGCCGATGCGCATCAGCGCTGCAGCGGGCAAAAAAACGGGTGAGCGGGCAGGAGCAGGCCGACCTGCTCGATCACTTGATCCAGGCTTCCGCTGCAGAACCGGCCATGGATCACGGCTTTGAACAACGGGCCGGAGCCAAAGCGGGTCAGGTAGCAGCCCGGCCCCAGATCACTGAGCAGAGTCCGCAACACCCTGGCCGCCTTGAAGCGATTGGATCCACAACCCGAGCGCTCAAGGAACACCCGAATGCTGGGGTGACAGCCCCCAGGACGATCCGCAGGATCCACAGCAGCAGCCATCAGCCGATGGGCGATGACGCGTTCGGCAGAACGATCCAGGCGATGGGTGCTGATCGGCTGGGGGGAGATGGGGCGACGGGTCACGGCAACTCGCGGGCGAGAGCGAGCAGGTCCTCGGCCAGCAGCACCAGGGCCTGGGCCTGGATCGGACACGCACAGGCCGCAGCGCGAGCAAAGAGCTGGGCGATGGCGGTATGGGCCTGAGCGGCGGTCTTGATCGGGGTGTTCAGCATTGATCAGGGTTCGAATAGCAACAGGGTTCAACCAGCCGAGGCGGCCACGGCGCGGCGCATCTGGCAGACGAAATTTTTGGCGGTGCGGTGATCGGAGGCGGTCTTGGAGGTGACGACAGTGCTGCGACCGGGGCCACGGAACACAAGGTGCTTGCCGCTGGAGCGATGCAGGTGAAAGCCCTCCAAAGCAGCAATGTTGAGGATGTCGCGGATGGATTTGGTCATGGCTCAAGCAGGGAAACAACGAATGACACGGCCGTTGAAACGGCTGGCAGCGTGGTGAATTGCCTCGAGCGGGCCGCGAGCGGTCACGGTTTCGGTGAAGCAGGCGCCCCGGCGATCGAGGAGGGTGACGGCGCAGTGAGTCATCTCAAGCTGTAAGGGTTCGGATTCGAATTGGTTGCTGGCAACGCGATTGGGTCTGCAGGACGCCCTGACGGGAGGAACGGCGGCGAGACACCGTCGATGGCCAGAATCATCCTCTGAACACAGACTGACCAGAGAGGGGCCATGACGCAACGTTCTAACCTGAGAGTCGCCTGAGGGATCGAGCACCAGCGCCAGGCCACAGCACTATTGGTGTTCGAATCCGAACAGGTTGTCGGCAAAGCCGAAAGCGCCCGCATAGTCGAACAGCTGATACGGCACCAACTCCTCGCTCGGGTTCTGCAGGTCGATGGCATAGGCGTGACGCACCCCCGGTGCCAGCCAGAGGATGGTCTGGGCCGCCATCCCCTCGAGGCCCAGGCCATCGCCGGCGTAGGCGTCGGTTCCCATCATCGAGGCGCAGCGGATCCACTTGCCGGTGATCAGGGTGTCGTGGATGTGGCCGCTGATGCCGAAGTCGGCGTCGTGGTTCCCCAGCAGGCTCTGGATCTGGGTCTGGTTGGTGGGGTTGAAGCGACCCTGATCGCCGTGGATCAGCAGCATCCGCCACCCCTGAATCTCAGCGACGTAGCGATTCACCCCGAACTCACACGCCACATCGGAGCCCCGGTAGCGGGCCGCCAGATCAGCGTTGAGCAGGGCATCCCAGTTGTCGCTGGCCATGATGTGGGAGTGGCCCCGGTCGGCGTAGAGGCGGGCCTCGTTGCCGGCGATGCCCACCACCCGGATCGCCCCGAAGATCTCGCTCTCCCGCAGGTCGTCGATGAACTGAATGAGCAGATCCTTGCCGCGCATGTAGGTCAGCGCCGCAGCGGTCTCGCTGTTCAGCAGCTTGTCGTAGCGCTCCTTGCCGATCTTGCTGTCGAACAGATCGCCGGTCAGGGCCACCACCAGTTCTTCCGCGCCATGGGAGATGCCGTGGAACTTCGCCGCTTCTGCCAGGGTTTTGAAGCGCCTGCAGGCCACCTGGGAATCCCAGGTGTTGGCGTTGTCCCGCTGCTCCAGGCCGCGCACAACGCAGCCGAAGTGCACATCGGAGACCTGAACCACCAGCGAGCCACCCCGCAGCACCGGGGCAGCGGCGTGGGCCTGGCTGCCGTAATAGGCCTCAACCGCTTCCCCCACCTGATCGAGCCGAGCGAAGGCCTGGCGGCGGGCCTGGGCCTTGAGCTCCTCGCGGGCCGCAGCACGGCGGGCGCGGCGACCGTGGTTGCGCTCATCGCGGAGCCGCTGCTCCGCAGCATCCGGAGACAGGCCCGCCAGGGGATCGCTCACCACCTCATCGATCAAGGCGGCCTGACGCTCATGCCTGGCCCGTTTGAGCTTGTCGAGGTTGATCACTGGAGCACCTCCAGGATCAGGGCCTTGACCTCCTCGTTATCAGCGGCCTGGGCGAGGCTTTCGATGTGGTGCTCGAGCCGCTGAACCCGTTCGCGCAGCTGGGCGGCCTCGAGGGCGTAATCGTCACGGGTGCGGGTGACCGGTCGCCCCTCACGCACCTTGGCGGCAGCACGCCGGGCCCGCCCCTTGGCCAGCAGGCGGGTGACGATGCCGGTGGTGATCTCGGGGGTGAGGCCGGCGTCGAACTCCTCCTCCAGCAGCGTGAGCACCTCCTGCTGCTGCCGGTCGTTGGCGCAGAACAGGGCCTCGATTTCAAAAGCGGTGAGCTTGCGCAGCGGCGATTCGCTCGGACGCTGGAGAATCAGCATCAACGGCCGAACGAACTGGGTTGCGGTCTTGAGGCCGTGGCGTTCGAGAACAGCAATCGTTTCGGGGCTGTCGTAGCCGTTGGCGGCGGCCACCTCACGAATCATTTCGCCCAGACGCAGGTCAAGGGCGCTGATCTCGGTGGCGATGGTCCGCGGTCCCGTCGGGTCGAGCACCGAGGCGACGGGTGGAGCGAGCTTGGCGAGCATGTTGATCAGAAAATGCAGGACGGGTTCAACCAGCCAGCGGTGACTGACAATCCGGGGCGAGGGCGTTGAAGGCTTCAGTCACCCGCTGGCGCAGGCGGGGGAGATTGCGCCATTTCTGGGCCCAGGCGATGGAGCGGTTGTGGATCTCATCGGGGTGCAACCAACACCACTCCGCCGAGTAGGGGACCGCCTCCAGATAGATCTCAATCGCCGCCAGTTGCATGGCCGGCGTGCTGCCCGGGTCAAAACCCAGGGCCAGGCAACGGAGCCGGACTTTCAGCAGCAGCGCCCTGGGCGTCACGCCATCGGGCTTGTGGCGGGTGATGCGGCGATGGGCATGCCGAACGAGGATCGCCTCACGGTGCCTGCGGTAGTAGGCGGCCCCCCTAGCCATGGACGGGGGAGGCCACAGCCGGGCAACGGAGCCGAATCAGAGCGGGGGTCACGGAAGAGCAGCAACCCTTCAATCTATCTCGATTCGAATCCTTACAGGAATCAAAACGGCAGGGTCATCTGAACCCGGCCGCTGCCCAGGTCGGCCTCGGCAACGGCCATCCCAACCGCAGGCGCAGGCGCAGGCTCAGATGCGTCGCCCTCAACAGCACTGACCCGCCTGTGCTTCAGGGGTTCCGTTTTCTGGGCTTCAGCCTTGTGGGGTTCAGCCGTTTGGGGTTCAGCCTTGGGCAGCGCAACGTCATCCATCGCGAGCGCGGCCGCCTCCAGCACGCGCACGAGGGCCCGTTGGCGCTGCTCGATGGCACCGAGGCTCCCGCGGATGCTCCAGAACAGGGTGGATGCGTCATGGGGATTGGCGTCCCAGGCCTGGCGCACCGCAGCGAGATAGCCGCCGGTTCGATCGTCCTCGATCAGTTGGGGCCGTCCGTGCGCCCCGGGGGAGGCGATCTCATGCACAGCCTCGTTCAACGGAACCGGCGGACCGGAGCAGACCTGACGGCACTCCAGCCAGACGGCCAGCTCCACCTGCAACGCCTCGGCGATCTGCTGATCGCTGTGGCCGAGGGGAATGAACCCCCGGCCCTGCAACCAAAGCTCACGCACCCGGTGGCTGATCCGCAGCAGGTAGGTCTTGTCGCGGCAGTAATGCAGCAGCTCACCGCGGATCAGGCTCACCAGATAGGTGCTGGGCTTGTAGCCCAGGCCCGGATCAAAGCGATGGGCACCTTTGGCGAGGCCGATGTGGGCGGCACCGACCAGATCCTCGTAGGCGATGCCGGTGCGGCGGGAGAAGCGATGGGCCTCATGGCAGGCCAGACGAACGTGCTCTGCCGCGAAGGCCTGCTGCTGCTTGGTGAGCTTGAAGTCGAGGTGCCCCGCCATCACCGACCTATTGCGATACGAACTCAGACAGGGTACCCAGCTCAACCTTCTGCCCCTGCCCCGGACGGCTCGCCCGGATCCGGCAGACGGGGTTCCTCAGACCAGATAGACGTCGGCATGGCCGTAATGCCGCACCCGCTCGGTCAGGGCATCCACCTGCCTGGCCTGGGCCGCCAGATCGGAGCGGTCCACCGCGATGCCGTCGTCGCGGGTGATCACACCAACGTGGGCCTGAGTGACCCCCTCGTGCTCGGTGACCACGTCATCGCTCCAGACGATCCAGACCTTGCCGCGCGGCTTGCCCTTGCCGATGTAGCTGCTGCTCACCGCCAGGCGCAGCCGGTTGAACGGCCCCTCGGGCCAGGCCTCCTCGCCGGGAGGCGCGCCGAAGTAGCGGAACGGCTTCGGGCCGGTCTTGGCTTCCCTGCGGAGCCGGCGCTGATCAGCCACGAACGCCTTGCCCGCATCGGACTCCAGCCAGTGCCTGTGGCAGAGCCCGGAGGCGAAAGCGCGGCCATTGCCGGAGTCCTTGATCGGCTTGCCGCAGACACTGCAGGTGGGCTGTGGTGCCACCTCACCCCGCCGGCGGGCCCGCGTCCGGGCCATCCGTTCGGCAGGGGTCAGGGGCATCAGAACAGATCCGGCTGGCGCTGCCCCGATTTTGCCCAGGCGGGCAAGTCCAGCGGCTGGATCTGCTGGGGATAACCGCCGTAGCTGTCGGTGGCCAGGGCATGGCGCAGCGCGCTGGCGGCTTGCTGGACCTTCTCCATCCCGGCGCTCAGAAAGGCAGGGCTCGCCTGGTACAGCGCGATGCCATGGGGACGCTTGCGCTCGATCGCGCAGAAGATGAACTGCACGTTCGCGTTCTGGAATGCCCTGGCCACCAGGTCGCAATAAAAGGCCGCCTGCAGGTGGTAACCGAGGTTGAACGCCTTCTTCATGAAGGCATCAGGGCTGGCGTCGTCAGTGGTCTTCAGGTCCAGGATCAGCCACCCCTCGGCGGTCTTCTCCAGCCGGTCGATCCGGCCCTTGATCGGCAGTCCGTAGGGGTTGTGCCCCTGATCGACATAAATGCTGATCTCATTGGCCTTGCGGTAGTTGCTGCGGCCCGGGTCAAACCAGCAGCCCGCCACGGCATGGCTGCGCAGGGCCTCGGCCATGCCGTTGACGAGCGCGAAGTCCTCCTTCGCGAGGCCGGTGCGCTGGTCCACCGGCTTGCCATCGGGATACAGCAGGGCCTCGAGGTCGGCCTTCCTGGCCCCCTTGGGAATCTCCACCTGCTCCTGCGCCAGGGCCGCCTTGAGCTCGGCAACGCTGAGCGGCTTGGCGGCCTGGGAGCGGTCGTAGAAGCGGCCATCGAAGGCCTCGGGCTCCAGGACCTTGGCGTGGAGTGCGGTGCCGATGATCATCGCGGCGCTCGGAAAGCTGGGCTCGGCGTTGGGGCCGTAGCGGGCCAGCCAGTGCGCCGGTGAGCGGAGAACCTCTTTGAGTTCGGACTGGCTGCGGCCTTGGGCACGCCGGTAGTCCCGGTCGGGCTGGTGGTAGCGGACCTCGCAGCCTTCTCCGATCAGCAGCTTGGACATCGATCCAGATTCAGTGACTCAAGCTACCCGGGACAGCTTGTTGAACATGAAAAAAGGGGCCCGCAGGCCCCTTTCCTTCCGTGGTGGACACCCTTGTCTGGCGGGTCCGGTTCCGAGGTTGTCAGGCCTGGCCAGCGTTGGCGCGCCCCGCTGTGATCCTCCAGATCAAGCTACCCGGGTCAGGATTTGGACATCCCAGAACTGCTGCTTTGAGCGGACCCAGCGGAAGCTGATCACCGGGATCACCGTCACCCGGTCGTCCCGCCAGCAGCCGCGGAAGCCGCTTGTCTTGTCGGGGAGCCCGGCATCCAGGATCGATCCGATCAGGTTGTCGGCATCGCAGCGACCGGGGCCGTGGGCTTCAACGTGAAGCTCGAACTGGTCGAGGGTCTCCAGCCCATGGGCCTCCCAGAACATCCGCAGCAGCTGGCGGGCCTGCTGCTTCCACTGCCGGTAGCTGGCGGGGAGGTAGCTGCGGCCCTTGCCGAAGCGGGGCCTGGCCTTGCTCATCAGCGGCAGATCCAGGCGAATCTTGATCTCTCGGGTTTCCATGCCGAAGGGTTCCGGCCCTCCCGCTGGCCCGGGGCATCGCGCAGGGGCAGGCCAGCAAAGGGGCCACGGCCGATCTCCTGCAGCAGGTGATCGGGCAGCTGGGCGTCGAGGGCAGCGGCGATCGAGATCGCGAGGCGGCAGCCCTCGCTGCTGCTGCTGAGCACGTAGAGGCCATCGCCGCGATCCCTGAGGACACCGCGCTGCACCAGATCGATAAGGGTGTGCTGCACCACCCGATCGAGTTGGCTCGCCTCGCCGTCGCCGCGGCGAAGGTCATCGGGATGGACGTGACAGCCGAGGGAAGCGGTCACCTCCGAAGCGCGCACGGCGGCCCGGAGCAGAAGAACCGCAAAGACAAAGGGACGGACCCGGGCCGGGTTGATCCGCGGGGTCTCCTCGAACAGGACCGCGCCGAACATTTCACCCAGGCCGGCCAGATCGTCATTCACGAGCGACAGGGTCACGATTCGAATCCGTACAGAACGACAGGACAAAGAAAAACGAGAAGAGGGCTCAGCTGAGCCCCACGTTGATTCGCCTGAGCGCTCAGAACGGAACCTCGCCAAAGCTGGCGGCGGCAGCGGCATCGGCTTTTCTGCCGGCGAATTCGATGGCGTGGGCCTTCACATCCAGAGCCAGGCCCGGGGTGCCGTCCTTCTTGGCGTACGGCCGCTGAATCAGCTGCCCGTAGACCACCACAGAGGAGCCTTTGGCCAGAACAGTGCTGAGGCGCTCCGCCTCCCGGCCCCAGACCTCGACGTCGTACCACTGGGGCGGCGCATCGCCGGTCTTGGAATAGATGAAGCCCTTGTCAGCCACCGAAAAACTCAGCACCTGGGAGGCACCGGCCTGACGGAGCTCAGGCGCCCGGCCGATGTTTCCATGAATAGACAGATTGGCCATGATTAGTTCGAATCGAGACAGGGTCAAGCTACCCGGATCGGCCGGAGGCCTGCCAGGTTCCGAATCGCATGGATCGCCTGCTGCTCGATCTGCTGCACGCGGGAGCGACTGAGGCCCACCTGCCTGGCGATGGCGGCATGGCGCACCACCCCCTTGCCCAGATAGCGCTTGCTCAGCACCGTCCGCTCCACATCACTGAGGAACTCCATCGCCTCATGGACCCGCTCGAGCTGCTCATCGGCCTCGGCGCTGGCGGGGTCGGCCACGCTGTCGATCAGCGTGCCGCCCTCCTCCTCGAGGCGCCCAACCCTGGCGTCCAGGCTGAGGGCATCGGTCTTCAATGCCGCGTCGAGCCAGTGGGCCAGGCTCGTCGCGGTCGGGACGTGCTTGCGGGTGAGGCGGAGCTCATCGACCAGCTGCTGAGCGGTGGGAATCGGCTCCCCCAGCGCCCTGGCCCTGCAGATGATCGCGCTGGCGGCCTTGATGATGTGGAAGCTGTTGGCCGGAATCCGGACCAGACGCTCCTCGTCGGTCAGGTAGTCGCGCAGGCCCTTGTGAATCCAGGCGGCGGCGTAGGTGCTGAAGGTCGTACCCCGCGCAGGGGAGTACTTCTCCGCAGCCCGCACCAGGTTCATGGCGGCGGTCTGCAGGGCATCGATCACACCGGGGTGCTGCACCGGCAGCTTGAGCGAATAGCTGTTGCGCCAGATGTGAACGACCAGCCGCAGGTTGTGACGCACCAGCTTGTCGCGGGCCGCCTGGCCCTTGATCCGCACCCGCATCGGGGCGGCATCGGGACCGGCGGGATGGCCCTGCCAGGCCTGGACCGCAGCGGCCAGGGCGGTGGTGGTGGCCTGATCGAGCCGCTCAAAGCGACCCATCTGCTGGAAGAAGAACTCGAGTGACGTTGCAGCAGCCATAGCAATTGGGTTGTTTGGGTCAAAAGTCGAACAGGATCAGCTCAGACCGAAACGCGTTCAGAGCAGAAAGCCTTCAGCGTCAGCCAGCGCCCGGAAGAGGCTGTGCCGGAGCTGAGCCACCAGCCGCTCCTGGGTGGAGAAGTGCAGCAGGTCCCAGAGCTCAAGCAGCTCCCCATGGCCCTGCCAAATGTCGGCGTTCTCGATGCTGTTCGGGGTGATGGTCACCACCTGCTCGAGCTCCTCCACCGGCAGATGGGCGCAGAGAAACTGCAACAGCAGGCGCTCGGTCGGCAGAACGCCTGCCGCACCGCCGGCGCGTTGACCGGGACGGTGAGCGGGGCGCACCAGGCAAGAGGGGGGCGTGATGGTCATGGCCAGGGGGGCAGCGCAAGGGACTGAGGGCTGGCTGGTGGGAGAGCGAGAAGGCCACCCATCCATCCTGTTCGGATACGTACAGCATGACCCCGTTGCACTTCGTCTCGCAACAGATCTGGCTGAATCTTTCCTGAGAACACAACACCCCCAGGACCGAAGCCCTGAGGGTGCGAGGTCAGCTTGAAATCGGCTTCACCAGTCCTCGGGGGCAGGGGCAGGGGCGAATTTCTGATTGAGCTTGGTGATCTCGGCCTGGCTCTTGGCTTGCATCGTCGCGATGCCCTTGACGATGTCCCCCTGAATCAAGCCGAGGATTCCTTCGATGGCGTGGGTGGTCAGCCCCAGCTCGAGGCCGACGGCCTTGAGGTCATCAGCGGTCGGACTCGCCGGCGGCTCGACCACCGTCCCGCCGGTGGCCTTGGCCAGCTGTTCGGCGGCCGCCTCAGCAGCAGGTGCCTGGGGCTGCGGCTTCTGCTGCGGTTGCGGCTTCCGCTTGGGGGCCGACGTGGGCGATTCAGCGGCAAGGGCGGGGGCCGCCTCGGGCGTGCCCTGGCCCAATGCTTCCGCAGCGGCGAGTCCGGCCTGGTCCATCTCGTCGGCACTGGCAATGCCTGCGATCACATCGGAGAAGCCGCGCCGCAGCGCCAAGGTCGTCGTGGCCTTGGCGAGCATCGTTTCCGGGAACTTCTGCCACATCGGTCCGCCTTGCCGATACGCCTCAAAGCGACAGCTGGCGGTGAAGGGATAGTCCGCCCCCTTGCGGTAAACGCGAACCAGGCAGGCCACCGGCGGCTTCGGGCTGAGCCAGACCTCCGTTGCCTGGCCTGCGTTGTCATAGAAGAGCACCTCCATCCCGTTCAACTCACGGGTGGCGTTGGCCAGCTTCAGGTAGCCGTCGATTCCGGTCTGAATCGACAGCGTTCCGCCGCGGCTCACGGCGTAGATCTCCTTGCGCAGGGGATCGAGCCCGGAGCTGATGCAGACGGCCTCGAAGTGGGCCTGATCGGCTGGACTCAGGCCCTTCGCGACCGTTGCAAACACCAGCTTTTTCTGCTGATCGGTCCAGGGGGCGGGGGTGGTGCTCAAGGTGAATGCCGTGGCTTCATCAGGCTACCCGGGTCAGCCTGCACCCCAAAAACATGCCCAAAAAAAGGGGGCCTCAGCCCCCTTCCCGGGTCAACCCCGCTCGCTCCGCCTCACTTCGCCACGATCTCGATCAGCTCGCTCTCGCTGATGGTCTCGTCCAACAGCACGGCCACCGCCTTGGTGATGGCCGGCCAGGCCTCGGCGACCTCATCAGCGCTGTAGTCATCCAGGCCGGAGAGAACCGCGACCAACTTCAGCTTCTGGCTGTTGGTGCCAGACCAGGCCGAATCGATGATCTTCACGGCATCGCGGAAGCGCACATCACGCTCCTCCAGCAGAGCCTCGAACCAGTGGCCCAGTTCCGCGGCGACCGATCCCCACCGGGCGGCCGCAACGGGATCATCCCCGGGAAGATCCAGCTTCAGATAGCCCAGATAAATCATCATCAGATCGCCGGCATTGATCGGGCGACCGCTGTCCGGGTGAAGCACCGGGACGTAACGCTCAAGGCACTGCTCGATCTTGACGGTGGTCTGGGCGGTTCCCATCGCCTTGAACTGACCCCGTCGATCGTTGTGGAACGCCCAGGCGCATTCGTTGATCCGGCCGAGGGCGTCGAGGCTCTTGACGCCAAGCATGCGCATCTTGGCGTTGCGGAGGTGACTCAGCTGGGAGGTGTGCAGACATCCCGGTTCATTCGTCGCCCAGTCCGCCAGGGCCGCCATCTCCGGGTGGGAGATGTTGGCCAGAACATGGGTGAGCACCTTGGTGAAATAGGCGCGGCCAGCCTCCCTGCGTTCTTCTCCCGAGAGAGGGCCTGCGGAGGTCATCGGCGGCGCGGTGGCGGTTGCGTTGGCCATCTGTTGTCTAGCGAGGGGTGCAGCGGTGGGAGGTCCGAAAAAAGTTGGCTTGCAAGCGAGCGGGCGTGGTCTGCGGGTTGTAACGGTTGCAATCCTGTCGAACCAGCTTGTCCGAATCCTTACCCATACAAGTTAGCTGCCCCTGTGCTGTTTCTGATAATTGGCTGAGACGGGTGCACGGCACGGGTCCGGCGGCCGGAGACGACGGAAGAAGATCTCCTGTTCCCCAATGGATTCAAGCCAAGACCAGGCGGTCGAGCGGCCCGCGCCTGGCGATGGATGGCAATCCGAACCCTGACAGACCCTGCGGTTGATCCTGATCGCATGAGGCGGCAGGCCTTGATCCACCAGCCCCGAAGCCGCAGAAGCTGACCTGGGTAGCTTCCCAACATCCACACCGTCCCCCTCTGCACCTGTGAACGTCCGCAGCAGCGCCGAACGGCGTCAGCGGCGGCTGCAGTGGATCCCCACCCGTGCTCTGGCGACCCCGGCCGCCTGCAGCAGGGTCAACGGGTTGAGCCCCACCGCAGCACGGCGCAACGTCCTGGCCAGCATCCAGCCCAGGGGCCAGCAACAGCAGGAGGTCCGCTGATGGCCTACAACTTCCCGCGGCCCCTGCTGGCCCATGTTCGCCGGATCGCCGGCGTCAGCCATGCCGAGTCGCTGGTGATGCTCGATCTCTATGGATTTCTCGAGCATCGGGCCCGCGGTCACGCATGCCGGATCAGCCAGCGCAGCCTCGCCAAATCCATCGGCGTCAAGCCCGAGAAGGTGGCCGCCGTGCTCCAGCGCATGGCCGGGATCGGCTGGATCGATGTCGCCATCCGGCGGGGCAACAACGCTGGCACCGAGATCCGTCTGAATGGAATCGAAGGCCCGAAACCCCTGTCCCCGGATCCGGCTCAGGGTGATCCCAATGCAGGGGTACCGGTGTCCTCAATCCAGGGTCAGGGTCTCTCCGATCTGGGGTCACCGGTGTCCCCGATGCAGGGTCACTTTGAAGAAGGCAAGAAGCAGACCCACAAGAACAAGAAAAACCCCCAACCCCCGAAACCGCAGACACCGGCCCAGACGGACCGGGTCGTTGCGGTCTGGAACACCCACAAACCGAAGGCCTGGCAGTCCATCGCCACCATGGGCACCCGGATGCGGGTGGTCGAGCACCTGGCCAGACAGCTGGGTGGATTCGAGACGTTTCTCGAGCTGCTGCCGCTGGCGTTGACGGAAGCCGCTGCTGATTCCTGGTGGCGGTCCAAGCGGATGAGCTGGGCCAACTTCATGGGCACCGGCAACACCGCCAAGGCCCACTTCGAGGAGATGGTCGATCGCGCCCTCGCGAAGGGAACCAGCGCCGCAACGGCCGGACGCGATCCGGATCGCTTGGAGCACCCGGACTTCTTCCGGCCGAACCCCAGCGGTCGCCTGATCGCCCGCTCCGGCGTCACGTTCGCCTCCGTCGCAGACAAGCAGGCCCGCGCAGCCGCAGCCCTCGCCTTCTATTCCCAGCAGACATCCGCATGAGCCTCGACGACCTGGAATTCAACGAATGGGCCGTCGGTCTGATCGATCAGACGATCGCCGCCGGTGAGCTGGTGGAGACCGACGCAGGTCTCACCCTTCCCGATGGCAGCGATGTCGACGGCGAGCTCGACAAGCGCCGCGAGGAGAAGAAGCTTGCTTCTGCTCGGGAAGACGACAGCCATCCCCAGGAGCAGATCATCCTCGGTTTCGCACTGGAAGGAAATGTTGACCGCTCCGCTCGCTGGGCCGCCTTCCGCCAGGCCATCGGCCTTGATCCCAAGGATCCGGTGCCGGCTGAGCTCTGGGGGGATCCGCTCCACGCCCGGGTGGCCCACGAGATCGACCAGGTCTTCCGCGGCAAGAAGGGCGACGTCCGCAAGATCAACGGCAAGGCCCTGATCGCCGGTTACCGCGAGCGCCTGGACAACGAGCAGGTCCTCGGCAGCTTCCAGGCCTTCACCCAGTCGATCAACGCCCTCGAGGCGGCCGCCGCCGGCCTTGGCAAAAACGACTTCGACATCGCCGTCGATCTGCTCAAGAGCCGCTGCGCGCGCTCAATGATCCGGGAGGCGATCCGCTCGGTCGAGTTCAAGCTCCGCGCCGATCTCCCCGTCGAGGAGGTCGTCCAGCAGCTGGTGTGCTCCAGCAGCCAGGCGATGAACCTGGTGCGGGGCCGGCTGCGCGGAGGCGAAAGCTTCGACACCCCCGAGAGCATGTTCGATGAGCTCGAGCAGGTGATGACCGCCGAGAAGGGGCGGGTGATCTCCACCGGCGTCCGCGCCCTCGACATCGACCTCCAGGGCGGGATCAATCCCGATGATCCCGGCAAGCTCAACGTGATCGGCGCCCGCACCCGGGTCGGCAAGACCACCCTCGGCGTCGCGGCTGCGATGGGGCTCTGCATGAACGGCGCGCATGTGCTGTTCATCAGCTGCGAGCTCAGCCGCAGGGAAATCATGGCCCGGGGCCTGGCGCACTACAGCTACCGGCGGGGTTGCCGTGTCCCGAGCTGGATCATCGAAGGGCGGGGACGCCGGACCTCGGTGCCGCCTGAGTTCCAGCAACTGCGCAGGAGCTGGGCCAATGACCGCCAACGGGACGGCTACGGCTCCTTCACCGTCAAGGGTGACTTCCAGGCCAACGCCGAAGTCATGGGCGAATACATCTACGCCGCCAAGGCCCAGAACCCGGAACTCAGCGCGGTCTTCATCGACCACTTCCACATCATGAGCTCGATGAAGGGGTTCTCGCATCGGAGCGCGGAGATGGAGGCCCGGGCCCTCTACCTGCACCAGGTGGGCAAGGCCTGCGAGGTGGATCTGTTCGTGATGGCGCAGCTCAACCGCGAGGCTTGCCTGGCGCAGCGCCCGGGGCTTGAGCACATCAACGGCACCGACGTGCTGGCTCAGCTGGCCACCGCTGTGTGGTTGCTCGAGTTCCCGAAGCACGAGGAGAACACCCCCTTCAGCCCGAACCAACTCGACATCGTCCACGCCAAATTCCGCAACGGCCAGCGCGAGATCCAGGACGGCCGCAACAACAACGCTGCCGGCGACTTCATCTCAGAAGACGTGACCGAGGTCTCCGTCGACCGCGAGTTCTGCTTCTTCACCGACGGGAGTGACGCATGAGGCTGCACGAGCACACCATCACCCAGGTCCGGGAGAGGGCCAGGATCCTCGACCAGTTCGAAGGAACCCAGCTCAAGCGGGTCGGCCATGAGTTCGCTGCCCGCTGCCCGTGGCACGACGACCGCAGGCCCAGCCTCTCGATCAGTCCCCAGAAGGGCTTCGCCTATTGCCACGTCTGCGCCAAGGGTGTCGACGCCATCGGCTGGGTGCAGGACCAGCACGGCCTGAGCTTCACCGAAGCCGTGACCCATCTGGCTGAGCGATACAACGTCGAGGTCAAGCCGGCCAATCCAGAAGACGCCGAGAAGATCGCGCAGCGCAACGCCGAACGCTCGGCCCTGTATGCCAAGCGGAGCAAGCAGGAGAGCGAATTCCATGCGGCTCTCTTCACCTCACCAGAAGCGAAGACCTATCTGAAGATGCGTGGCCTGAGCAAGGAGACCGTGGTCGCGTGGGGCATCGGCTGGAATGCCGGCGCTCAGCGGCTGATGGTCCCCCTGCGCGATCCCCAGGGGCGCACCATCGCCTTCACCGGCCGGGTGCTGGGGGAGCAGAAGCCGAAATACAAGAACAGCCCCAACGACATCCTCTTCAATAAGTCGGAGCTGGTGTTCGGCCTCGACAAGGCACGGCCCGAGATCGTCCGCAGCGGGCGGGTGATCATCACCGAGGGCCAGTTCGACGTCATCCGTCTGTGGCAGGAGGGAATCCGCAACGTCGTGGCGGTGTCCGGCTCGAGCCTGACCCCGGGGATGGTGGAGAAGCTGGTGCGCAGCACCCGGCTGCATCAGGTGCTGCTCTGCTTCGACGGCGACCTGGGCGGCGCGACAGCAGCCGAGCGCGCGATCACCGCATTGCAGGAGTTTGCCTTGCGCGGAGAGCTCGACCTCCAGATCCTGATGCTCCCGGCGGGCAAGGACCCTGCCGACTGCGCTGAGGAGTTCGAGCAGCTGCGGACGCAAAGCGTCAGCTGGGTGGAGCACCTCGTCGAGGCTGCCGTCGCGAGGATCGATCCCAGCGACCCGGCCACGATCGCCAGCGCTGAGCAAGGCGTGAAGCAGATTCTGCGGATCCTGCCCGAGGGAGCACTGCGCGCTTGGGTGAGGAAACGGGCGCAAGACGTGCTTCGGGTGGTGCCAATGGTCAGCCCTGCCAAGCTGCAAACCCAAAGGGAGATCGACCGCGGCCACTGGGCTGAGCGCCGCGCGCTACGGCTTTACTTCCACACCACCCGCGCGGACCACATCCAGGCCCTCTCGCTGTTGGAGTACCGGGACCCGATGCTCGCGAAGGCCTGGACCCTGATCAGGATGCTGCAGGCGATGGGCACCAGCCACCAGGCCATTCCGCAGGTGCTGGCCAAGGTGCTCAAGCGGGACGAGGCGCTCTATGACGTGATCCGGCCGCTGCTGCGTCCGATCCCGGAGGTGCTGCGTGTGATCACCGCCAACCCCCAGGAGGAATTGGAACAGGCCTGGAATGCCCTTATGTCCAAGACCTATCACGATTCGAACAACAACAACATTGGCGTCAGCCTCCCACACCACGCACCGCAGAGAGCCGGCATGGCCTCATCAGCAACAGCACCGGCATGACACCGAGTTAATGAGGCGTCAGAACACCTCATCAAACAAAGTCAAATTCACTCTCTTATTGCGAGACAGAGCACTTAAGAAAAGAAAGACGGCCCAAGGGAAGTCAATTTTTAAATGCTGATATCACTAAAATCCCAACTCACTTGGGCGAACGCTGCTTGGCTGATCCCAATTAGCATAAATTTTACCCCACTCCTTAACAGTTCCAGCGCCAATCTGATTCAATATTCCGCCACCGAAACCTTCAGCATAAAGCTTGATAAAAACATTTTTACCAGGCGGCTGAGTTCTTAGTGCATTCGCAAGCCCCTCGGTGACCGGAAATCTGCCGTCACATCCTCTTAATACATAATAAGAATCGCCAGATGGAATCATCATGACATCAAACTCATATCGCCTTGTCACGCCAAGCTGAGGATTGTAGTCAATACCCTCAGCGATAATCAAATTCCTAAACCAACCTGTATGGATCCTACTGGCATTTGGAATGTAATTACGATCGAGAACTCCAACTCTTTCACCAATTACCGGATCTTCAAGTATTTTCGTTTCAGACCAAGGGATGTCTTTTGCGGGCTTCCTAAAGTCTGAATCAAGCATATAAGTCTCGACACTGTCATACCCATCCGCAACAGCAAGCTTCTTGTATTTATCAACACCAACTTTTCTTCTCTGGCAGAGGACTTGCTCGTTAAATTGTGCATTTAAGCCTGGCGGCAAAGACAGAGCGAAAGCCCCAATCATGATGGCGACAAAGGCAGCTTTTTTCATTGCACTAAATCATACTTCAAGCTTGATAACATAAGAGAATATGACCTTAAAGCTATCTTAGAAATTCTTCTTGTTTCGACATCTTCGCTAAAACTAAGCCGCACTAGCATATCTTCGGAAGAACGCGAGAGCTTCATGGCGTACCCCCTGGCCGCAGAAGTCATATAAAACGTTCCACGCGAAAGCCTTGGTAGTTGAATTAACCGAGAACCTCTTTGAACAATATCAACTCGACTTGGATACCTCTTGGTGAGAGAACAGCCAACACATCCCTCATACTTATAAGCCTTAAGAGCAACTGGAAACATAAAAAATTCAACGCCACGGCTAGCCGACGACCCATCAAAATCTTTAGTGACGACCATTGGAAATTCGGGCCCTCCTCCTGAAGACTTCACAAATCCATACTGATCATATTCACACTGCTCATAGCAATAAGGAGCCATTGCTTTGACTTTTTCCAGTTCTTGCGGCTTCCATTTTCCGATTGCCAATTTGCATTCTTCAATCTCGGGGTTACTCACACATAATTGCGTGAGGCCACCAGCTTTTTTTATTAGATGAAAAGCATCATCCAAGCCCTCTGCATGAACAGAGTGAATCAGAAGAAAAGGGAGTGTTAGAACAAGTGCTTTCATTTGAGCTGGTAATCGCAATTACTGATTTGATTTCAGAGTTTAGTAAAACTTGCAAATCCCCACCACTGACCGCGAATAAAGCTGGGATATTTAAGTGTGTAGTCGCACCACGTTATTCAGCGGCGGACAAAAGGTATGAGCTCATCAGTCTCGGTAGTCAACACTGCCCTTTGAACCCACACCCCGTGCATTCTCACAACAATGACCGGCTGAGGCAAACGGGACCACTGCTCAGATTCCGTACAGCCCCCAGCAGCTCAAGGGAATCGAGAGACTGCGCAAGGCAGTGATCAAAGCTGATCAGAGCTGAAACACCTCTCGATCGCACAACCGTGCAACCACCAAGCAAAAGTTTGGCTCATGGATCAAAAAAAGCTCGCCGCCACACGTGGCCTTTCTCGGACCACGGCCAGTAGGGCGCGGTGAGTTCGCGAGAACAGGAGCGCAAAGCCTTGAGGCTGATCCCATACCCATCTCCTGCCGCTAGATCGATGATCTCCTGCGGTGATGTGCAGCGACAAATCGCCTGCTGCAGATCGGAACAGCCGTCACACGCGGACACCCAAGAGCGGAGAACGCTCAAGTCCGCTTCAGGGAGAGAAGAAGAGGGGGGGTGTCAATTGGACTCACGCGTCTACAGCGCGACCAAAAACCTCTCGTCCATCATCGCCGGAAAAGCGTTGTTAGAAGGCGCATCCGCTACTGCCTAGGGAACATGAACACCGCTTCATTGATAGGTAGCGGCCGGTTCTTTCGGCAACACTCAGCCGGCCTGTCCGCTGCGACCGATCACCTCGCTGGCTGGAGCAACCGCAGCACCATTGAGTTCGTGGAAAATAGGCTCCTGAGGAGGAACCATGGCGCGATTGGAGGCCTGGATGGACGGGGTGGTCGATAGCCCCGATCGTCGCCAGGCGCTCAGCCAGCTCACCGGCCGGCTTGGAGGCCAGCTGGAATGGCTGGACCCGCGCAATGCCGAAGTCAAGCTTGCCTGCGGGGACCAGGCTCTGCTGGTCACCGCATGGATTGAGCTATTGCCCAGCAACAGGCTGCGCCTTCTGCTCAGCAGCCCGGAAGGGATGAGCACCGGCGCCCAGGTGACATCAACAGCCCTCGAGGCGATCCTCCAGGGCCTTCTGGACATTGCGGAAGGAAGCACCGTGCGCTTCCGCTCGGACCGTGATGGACCACTGCTCAAACCGCAGGGAATTGCCATTCCTGCTGACCCCCTCATCGACTGATCAGCAGCCGTGAACAGAGCACTTCTTCACTGAACAAAGCCGTCTTTCCACAGTTTTTCCACAACTCCGTCAGAGCGCAATCCAGGCCTGCCAATCGGTTCCGGGTGTTTCGGGGAAAACGAGCCTGCCCCTTGACAGGCGGATCTCACGCCGTTCTGTTTTGTGCCCCACGACACATACCAAAGAGCCGAGCCCAGTGCTGGCCTTGATTCTTGATGGGGTGCATCGCTTAAGCGGAGCGAGACCGCTTTTTTGACATCACTGCAGGCGCCATGGCCTGATGGCTGGGTTGACAGCCATGGGACGAGTTGAACGAGACACCCGATGCGATGCCAGTCCACGTGAGTGTGGAAAACCAACTGCCGGAAGATCTGCATCGCGCCATGGGAGTTTTTATCGCCGACCATCCGCAGTGGGACCAGTACCGCCTTGTTCAGGCCGCCATTGCGGGCTTCCTCTTTCAGCAAGGCTGCAAGGAGCGTGCTGTTGCGCAGCATTACCTCGCAGGCCTGTTTCACCAGCAGACCTGCACCCCGGATGCTCTGCATTCCTAGGGCTCTGCAACCCTGTTGAGATCCAAAGCAAGTGCAGAGCAGCAGCTCCCTGAGCTGCCACAACAACGCCAGCGCAGTGGCGGCCCCTGGCGCTTGATGAGGCCATTCACTGCCCCCTCGCCATCACTCAGATGTCGTCCTGTTTCCTGCTGCGTGACGGCCGCAAACAAGCCTGCACTGTTGTTCCTTCTGACCTGCAGTTGTTTGTCTACAGCGACCAGGCTGGAGAAGAGGTGCGGGCCTTGTTGGATCCCGCCAGTCAGCAGCGTCTGCTGCGCGCCCAACCGCCGGCGCCGGTGCACAGCCTGCGGCGGTCCCGCAGGAACCGCATCTCTGGGCCACAACAGCGCAACCCTGCTGCTGCCTGACACCAGCGGCGGCAACAGCAGGAAACCGCTCCCAACGCATCCGCTGCTCAGGCCCCGTACAGCGCCGAGCGCTGGCGGTCGTACTGCGACCACTGGCAGGGCCAGCCTCAGCCGTGCGATGCCATCAAGCAGAGCCGGCGCAGCGTAGAAACCGCCCTCGCCACCTCCCTGGCTTTACAGGGTGGCAGCAGGCCCAGCTCAGAGCGTTCAGAGCAATGCGGGCCCGGAGCACGCGAGGGCAACCCCATCGAGGCACTGGCTTGCTCGCTCGGCAAGGATCAAGCCATGCACCCCTGCGGGGTGTCCTTGCCTGCGCTGCGCTGCCGTGCCTCACCGGTGGGGTCCCTCGCGATAGCGCTCCATGGCATCTGCAAAGGTGGCGCCAGCCCCTGCGAGCAGCGGTGGCTGGGCAAGCGCGGCAAGCCGAGGGATGGCTCCATCATCTGCGACACCAAAATGGTCAACCCGGCCAGCGACACCAAGGCTCGCCCTCACTACAACCCCTTCAACGACTGAAACCCATGAGTGAACCCACGCGTTCCAAGAGAAGCTTCCTCGGTTTCGTTGATGCGGGTGAGCGCGAGGTCGCCCGACTGCTCACCCTGATCACGGCTGTGGTGATCAGTGCCGCCATCATCCAGCTGACGGTTGCCTTGGGCTCCAAGCTGCTGACTGGGTCAGCGGCAACGTGGCTGGGCGATGACCTGATCAAGACCCTCGGCGATCTGCTCACCGTATTGATCGCGCTGGAGGTGCTGCAAAACATCACCAGTTACCTGAGGCGCCATGTGGTGCAGATCGAACTGGTTCTGGTCACCTCGCTAACGGCTGTGGCTCGCAAAGTGATCGTGCTGCCTTCCGGTGCTGAAAACAAACCCCAGCTGTTGGTAGGCCTCGGGATCGCAGTCCTCTCACTTTCAGCCGCTTACTGGTTGGTGAAACGTGCGAACGCCACTCCCTCCCGCAAACGACTGGGCCGCGGAGGATCAGCCAACAAGCTTGATTTCCAAGACTGAGGCTTAACGAACAAAAGGGAGGCCACCCTCACCGGTGGAAAGATGCCTAACTCGCTCGCTTGCCCATAGCAATCGAGCCCAACTTCAGTGTCTGATGTCTTGGAAAATCTCCTCCAGCCAGGGAACTGAGACAGGAAGGCCGAAGCCCCTGGCTTCAGCCCTTGCAACCAGCAGAAGCCCCATTGAGCAACCAAATAAAACGATATCAATGTATTGAGCGATACAACCAATCAGGAACGTGATGCGAAAACAATAGATAAGTCGCGGCATCGCCTTGACTGCACAAATGGAGGACCAGGTTTATTTTCACGTCAAAACAGGAATGACTGTTGGCATCACTGAAGGCGATGGTAATTGGTGGATTGCAGATGTATTGAATGTTGAATATCGTGAAAATGAATCCATTCCCAGCAGGTTCAAAGTTGCTGAAGTTGGATCTGGATTCATCACCTGGGTTGATGCCAATCGGGTGACCCACATCGTCCCAACCCTCTGATTCAGTGAGGCGACAGACGTTGAAGAATTGAAGCAATCGGTGCTCGGTCGTTCAAGGCAGAGGGCTGCACACCATGCGCGTCCCTGGGTTACAGGGCTTCAACGCCACTTGACACCGCTGACACCAGCAGCAACGCAGCAAATCCCTGGCGCAAGCGTTGTTCTGGCATATGGGGAGCCAAACGTTGTCCAAGCAGGACACCGAAACCACCGCCAATCAACAAGGGAAACAGCAGCCGTAGGCCCTCCAGGCTCCATTCCCCGTGAGCCAGCAACGCCATCAAGGAGCTGGCGGCGATCACCAAAAGGCTGGTGCCGGAGGCCAAGGCCATGGGCAACCGGCCCAGAAGGACCAGCGCAGGAACAACAGCAAAGCCTCCGCCGACACCCGCAATCCCGGTGAGCAAGCCAACGCCCAAGCCCTGGGGCGGAAGCCACCACCAACGCGCTGGCCCTGTGGATGCAGAGCTTGCCGAAACCGGCCGCGCCATCAAGACGGCTGCAGCAGCGGCCGCGAAGGCAAACAGCAGCAACTGTTGGTTCGGGCCGATCAGACCGTCTTTGACCCAAGCGGCTCCAATCCAGCTGCCCAGTAGGGCTGGAGCCCCCATCCACCCAGCGAAACGCCATGACACGCGCCGTTGCCGCAACGCCGGCACAAGATTCATCAGGGCCAGCAACAGCACAACGATCAGCGACAGGGGCACGGCCTCGCGCATCGGCAGGGACAAACCGCTGACCAACAAGGGCAGCAGAAGGATCGAGCCTCCGGCACCCAGCAAGGCCAGCAACGCTCCAATCAAGGCACCACCGGCAAGCAGCAGCAGATCAGTCACAGCCGCACCCGATTCCAGGGCATCCAAGCCAGCAGGCGAGCCATGCCACAAAAACCGCTCACTCCAGCGAAAACAAGGCCCGCTCCAACAAACCAGCTCAGACCAATCCAGGCGGCAGCCCACCAATGGCTGCCGATCAGCCCCAACAGCACCAGAGACCCAGCGGCGATCTGCACCTGACGCATCAGTGGCATGGGAGCTCCGGCCTGCCGTTCAACGGGCAACCCCTCGCTTTGCCATTGCTCGAGGCCACCGGCAAGGTCCATCACAGGGCGCCCCGGAAAACGCTGCTGAACCACAGCAATCGCTTGCGAGCTGCGATTGCCGCTGGCACAGACAAAGACGAGATCCCCCTCAGGAAGTTCAGCCCGCGGCAGCCGATCAAGGGGAATGCACCGGCTGCCGGAAATGCGACCACCAGCCACTTCCATCGGCTGGCGCACATCGACCACCGTCACTGCATCGAGACGGGTCTGAAGATCTGAGGGAGAGAGATGTTGCGACATGGACAAGCGATACGGCGATGAAAAGGTCGTAGAAAGAACAAATGGCTACTGAGGCAGCTCCAGGGGGTAGCCCTCGTCAGCCCAGCGCTGCAAGCCTCCACGCAAATTGGCAACTTGCTTCAACCCATTTCGCTGCAGCTGTTGGGTGGCCAGAGCGGAGCGGCTGCCGGCATAACAAGCCACCACCACGGGTCGATCTCGGGGAAGCATCTCCAGGCTCTGCATTAAGTCGGGAAGTGGAAGGTGAAGACTTCCAGCAACGCGACCGTCAGGCCCCAGCCACTCCTCGTTTGAGCGCACATCCAACAGGGTGATTGCATCGAGATGGCCGGCGACCCAGTCAGGGGTGATCTCATCAAGTCCGGCATAGCTGCGCTGCAAGGGTGCCCAGTCGCTCTTGGATTCGGACTCCTCCAGCGGACGTCCACTGCGCAGATTTCCGGGCAAGGCCACATCAATGCGGCGCGGGTGAGGCAACTGAAGGTTGGCCATGGTGCCGATGAAATCCTGCTGTCGTGCTGCACCACCAAACCGCGGATTGAAACGGGCTTCCTCCGCCACGCTCGTCACCGAGCGGCCCTCGTAGTCGTGCCCCGGGTACAGCAAACAGTGCTGTGGCAGCGAGAGGATCTGCTGGTGGATCGAGTGCCATAGAGCCTCGGCACTGCCCTGCTGGAAATCACAACGACCACAGCCGCGAATCAACAAGGCATCGCCGGTGAAGGCCATCGAGGCGTCATCCAGCACGTAGGTGAGACAACCCTCGGTATGCCCCGGTGTGGCGCGAACGGAGAGCGAACGGCTTCCGAACGCAATGCTGTCGCCATGGGCAAGCGGTTGGCTGACGAAGTCGGCACCAGCTACGGCTGCAAGAGCGATGGAGCAGCCGGTGGCGGCATGCAGACACCAGCTTCCGGTGACGTGGTCGGCATGAACGTGGGTGTCGATGGAAGCCACCAGATGAAGGCCTAGTTCGTTGACCAGCGCCAGATCACGGCTGTGGCGTTCGAACACCGGATCGATCAACACCGCTTCTGAGGCAGACGGATCGGCCAGGAGGTACGTGAACGTTCCGGTGCCTGAATCCCACATCTGCCGGAACAGCAGAGAACTCGCACCCGCTGCATCACTAGCAATGGAAGGCCCCATCACCAAGCCAAACTCTTTTATGACGATACACGCATAACCGCATCAATTCATAATTGGGAAAAGCCTCACGCGATTGCCTGCATCCACGCCGACCCCTGACCAGCTCGCCGAAATCAGCCGATTTTTCAGGCTGCTGAGTGAACCCGCCCGTCTGCAGCTGATCTGCGAACTGCGCTCATCCCCCAGTGACGTGCAGACGTTGATCAACAAGACCGGCTTTTCTCAGTCACACATCAGCAGGCAATTGAGCCAACTCAGCCAGGCCGGCCTGGTGCGAAGCGAGCGCCAAGGCCAACGGCTCATCTTTCATGCCGACGATCCCTTGGTGGACGAGCTTTGTTCATTGGTGAGCCAGCGGCTTCGGCAGACCCTGGAAGACAAATTGAAGACGCTCCAGGCCTGAGAACACCGCAGTGGATGAACGTCTGAGTTGCACAACATCAAAGCCAGCCAGCACGCCCCCCTTCAAGCAGTGATTCGGCAAAAAACAGGATCAGGCCAGGGTCAAACCACCCACCGCGGCGCAAAACAGCACCACTCGCCACGCCGGTTGGCGCCAACTCACCAACAGCAAAAACGCCACCAACGCCAGGCTGAACTCAGCGCTACTGCGGATGCCTGTCTGCCAGACGGGTTGAAATAACGCTGCCAGCAGGATGCCCACCACCGAAGCGTTGATGCCAAGCAGGGCTCGACGCATCGGAGCCAATCGGCCGAGGTCGCTCCAGAAGGGCAAGAGCCCGCCAATCAACAAGAACGAAGGAAAAAAGAGGGCAATCAGTGCCATCACAGAACCGGCGATGCCCTGAAGCCCAGGCTGCAGATCAAAGCCAAGAAACGCCGCAAAACTGAACATCGGACCTGGCACCGCCTGGGCAGCGCCATACCCCGCCAGAAACTGCTGCAGGTCGATCCACCCGTTGGGCACCAGCGCCTGCTCCAGCAAGGGGAGCACCACATGACCACCGCCAAACACCAAGGCACCGGTGCGCAGGAAACCACTGAGCTGCTGCACCAGCAGCGGTCTGGCCTCAGCAGACAACCAGGGCAGAGCCACCAACAGCAGCACAGCCAACCCAAGCAAAACCACCGCCACCGAACGCCGCAGCGGAACCACGAGACGTTCCGATGCCGATGGCTCCAGAGCAGATGGGGTCAACGCGCACCAACCCACCAATCCGCCAAGCAGCAGGGCCAACAGCTGAGCCCAGACGCGAGGCACCAACAGCACCAGCACAGCAGCCGCCACCATCAGGCTGACCCGCTGCCGATCGGGAGCCAGCTTGCGCTGCAAGCCCAGAACGGCCTGGGCCACCACGGCCACAGCCGCCACCATCAAGCCATGCACCCAGCCCCCATCGATCCAACGGGGATGAGCTGAAAGCAGCGACGCCGCCAGCACCATCAACACAGCCGAAGGCAAGGTGAACCCTGCCCAGGCCGCCAGGCCGCCAAGCCAACCGGCCCGGATCAGCCCCAGACCCATGCCCACCTGGGAACTCGAAGGGCCCGGCAACAGCTGACAGAGCCCAACCAGATCGGCATAGGCCTCAGCGGTGATCCAACGCTCCCTCTGCACAAAGCGCTCGTGGAAATAACCGAGGTGCGCCACGGGGCCACCGAAGGAGGTCAACCCCAACACGAAAAACTGAACAAACACCTGCAGCGAAGCGGGCATCAGCCTCCAATCCCTTCGCATGACGCTATTCAGGCCCTAGCCATCCGTAGGGCACGCAGAACACAAAGAATCTCGCGGCTCAGCTGAGGAAGCGATGAAGCCTCACAAACCATTGATCTCAACGTCGCCTCGACAATCGCCAGGAGATTGAAGCAAGCCAAATCACCAACACCAGCAGAGCCAGCATCGAAACAATTAAGAGGGAAAAGTGAACATCTGATGGGGCTGGAAACCTAGGTTTCCGCCCAAGAACCCGATCAAGAAGCGACCAGAGCAGGGGTCGAACAGGAGCGAACCCAACCCAGTTTTCGCTCCACTTCCTGAATCATTTGGCCAGCAAGATCCTTACCCGTCGCCGTTTCAATTCCCTCGAGCCCAGGGCTGGAATTCACCTCCAACAGCAAGGGCCCACGCTCCGAGCGGATGATGTCCACACCGGCCACATCAAGGCCGAGCGCCCGTGTCGCCGCCACAGCCAGCTTGCGCTCCTCAGGCCGGATGCGCACCGCCTGGGCGGAACCGCCCTGATGAATGTTGGAGCGGAAGTCGCCCACGGCTGCTGTCCGCTCAATGGCCGACACCACCTTGTTGCCAATCACAAAACAACGCAGGTCCTTGCCACCGGCTTCTTTGATGAATTCCTGAACCAGCAGGTTGGCGTTCAGGCTCTTCATGGCATTGATCACACTCTCTGCTGCCTTCTGGGTTTCGGCCAAAACCACGCCACGTCCCTGAGCCCCCTCGAGAAGCTTGAGGATCAACGGTGCACCGCCCACCATCTTGATCAGATCCTTGGTGTCGAGCGGAGAACTGGCAAAACCGGTGACCGGCATGCTCAGCCCATGGCGCACAAACAGCTGTGACGCCAGAAGTTTGTCGCGGGATCGTTTGATCGGCTCAGCAGCATTGAGCACACGAATTCCCATCGACTCAAACTGACGCGTGATCGCGCATCCGTAGAAGGTGACGCTTGGACGGATGCGAGGAATCACCGCATCGATTCGCTCGAGCACATTGCCGCCCCGGTAATGCATCTCGGGGTTCTGTGGATCAAGCCGCATGTAGCACTGCTTGACGTTGAGAAATTCCATGCGGTGACCGCGCTCCTCACCCGCCTCCAGCAATCGGCGGTTGCTGTAGAGCTCGGGATCCGAAGCCAACAGAGCAATGCGGAGCCCTGTGCGTTCGGTGCGCAACGCCGCATACATCGCTTCCAACTGGGCTGGTTCAACATCACCCAGTTGATGGCTCCCCTCAGGATCCACAAGCACGCGCCCCACCATCGCCTCACGCCCCAGCAGCATGCGGTAGCCCATCGCATCCCGGTTGGTGAGGGTGAGTTCAATCGGCCAACGCTGCTCGCCGAGCACCAACTCTTCCCGAATCACATAGCGGTTTTCAGAGATGCCGCTGGTGTTGCGCACGCTGCGTTGCTCCAGCACCGGCGCCTCATGGCGCACCACCACACTGCGGTCGTTCTGGAGCGGATGCACCTCAAAACTGATCCACAGTTCACCATCCCTCTGGAAGGGGACGATGTTGAAGGCATGCAACGACGACGTCGCCGCGCCGGAATCGACGCGTGCCTTAATCGCCGGCAATCCAAGCCCTGGCAGGGAGCACCACTCCTCACTGCCGACGATGAGTTTGTTGGTCAAGGCCTCTGTGGGTCCTTATCGAGAGAACACAAGATCCTAGATCGGCTGAAGACACCCCTAGCCAATTTTTGGGGCTTGTTGGGCACGACTGGCATCGATCAAACGATTCAAAAGAGGTGTTGGTGATCCGCCGATGAATGACTGCTGGGGCTGAGATCACCTCAGTCGATAGAAGGCTCAATTGCACGCCATTGATCCCAGTTGCACAAAATTCCAGGGACAACTCAGGGACGAGCCCCTCAGACCTTTTCCTGCAACTAAAACCCAAGTGGCAGCAGCGGCCAGAAACCCCAGCGCTGATCAGCAGGATTCACACCAGCTCCAGCCACCACACTCCCCATCAATGCAGTGATTCTGCAGAGGAATGGATCAGGCCAGGGTCAAACCACCCACTCCGGCGCAGAACAGCACAAGCCGCCACGCCGGTTGCCGCCATCTCACCTCGTATTCATTCCGGTATCGCTACGCCAAGGGGATGCATACCTAGAACGCGCCAATCGCCAACATCTCCGAAGCAATGGGGCGCACCATCGAGGTTCACCTAAAGAGCTATGCGCGGTTCAAGCCCAATGCAACGGCGATCATCATTGCGGCAGTGAGCGTCTCATTGCCCGATCCTTCTGACAGTGGCAGCTGCAGCAGGATGAACACCTAAAGAAGAGCTGCAAGCTCTGGAGAACCACCTGGCAGAAGCAAGTCGACTAGGCCCCTGAGGCTGGATAGTTGAGGGAGACGCGGGCTAGGGGGACCCGCGAACTACATCTCCCGGAGCGCTGGCAGTGGTGCTCGCGCCATCGAAATCATCAAATAATTGGCTTTCCCCCTCAAGAGTCTTAATGCCTAATTGGTGTTCAGGGGGTTACATATCGGCACCTACCCAGTCAGTGTTGAGGAGAGGTCAGTGGTGCCCTTCTCTGCGTCGAACAAATACGAAGGGGCGGACTTAGGGGGTCTACCCCTTTTTTGTTGACTGAGCAGAGCGGAAAACTCAAAGTAGTCACCGCACGGGGGCAGACCTCGTCATAAGCATTACTCCCTGTGAGAGAAATTAAGGCACTCAAAGTTGGTATCGAGCGGATAATCCACTGCGTTGCAGAGGGTTTACAAAACTCATTCGGGAACTACATGGAACTCAATGCTGGGTCTTCCGATTTTCTTTAGGTTCTTGCTTATGGCATTCGCGGGGACAATCGTTGCAACCATGGCTAGATCAAAAAAAGACTTCGCCTTGCTCGCGGGCACCTTCCTATTAGGGCTTGGAGCCTTAGAAGCAGTCCTTAATTTCTTTAGCTTCTAGGCCTTTCATGTAGCAGAACGAGATGAGCTGGGCTCCTGAAGCGAGTTGAGACTTTTTCTAAGACCGAAAAAATCCCATAGGGTGCCGACATGGGCATCCATCCAGCCGATCAACCGCTCCTTGAGCAGCAAGAGGAGGACAGCTTTGAGGCTTGGCAGAAGCGCAGAGCAAAAGAGGCGGAAGAGCCTTGGGCCTTCCCCGACGATGGAGCTGGATCTACAGAGGCGGCCTGAGATTGCTCCGCTAGTGAATCTTCAAGCGCGACGTGCGCGGCGGCTTTGAGCTGAATCCAAAGGAGATTCCTCTGAGCCCGTTGATATTGCGTGCAATGGACAGGCGAGAGCACGAAAAGGAGCGTGCATCCCTTCAAAGATGAGCGAACCTATTGGCGCGCCGCCTGAAAGATGGATTGCCATAACTGAGAAAATCTTCAAACGGTCTACAGACGTATTGCTCCGAGCCGCCGATCGGCTTCCCGTACTTCACCTGATTCAAAGCCACAGGCGTGCCACAACACGGACGGGATAATCAATGGCGCAAAGACTGATCAGAATCATTCGCAAACTCAAGGGCAGCCCAACTCAGCTCAACCCCGCTCAACCCAATTGAGACCCTCCTCAATTTCTTGCCTTAGAAGTGCAGCCTCATCGTTGGCACCATCGGCGACGAGGATTAAATACTTTCTGTATTCAGCCAGCCAAGCGATGAGGTTCGGAGTGCTGTTCGTCATGCTCTGCCCTTCATGCTGCATGCTAAGCAGCATCGCAACTTTGGCTGCTTAACCGTGGTGCGATGAGGGCAGGTTACACAAACCCAACTGTTCCCTCATCCCGTCGCCTCAGTTTGACCACCGACCTAGAGGAGGTCTGCACGAGCACGACACCCACATACTGATAACAGCCGAACGAGATGGCATCAGTAGCAAAAAAGGATATTTACTCACCTCAGCCATGGTTATCACCCGATGGTCCACTGTGGAGGTGAACCTTGGACCGAGGACTCAACGACAAATCTCAACGACGCAATATCGGAGCTTGAGGCCCGAATCGCCAATCCACGTCATTGGAGCAAAGAAGAGAATGAGCAGAACATCGAAAAGCTGCGTCAGCTCAACTTCCAAAAGCAACTTTTGATCGACTACGCCCAGAAGTAGACAACTCACCTGCGGATAGAGGCTGGTCACCCGCAGCTGACAGGCCAACCCCACTAGAAGCTATCCATGGATTCCCACACCACGGGTCTCCTTCATGGAGGAGGCTCCAATGGCTGAACGATCAACGCGAAGTCGGCTCACATACAGCGGTGGCGCAGGCCGGACCTACGCAGAGTCACTGCATTGGGGCATGAGGTGGGAAGGGCTACGCAGCCGTTGGTTCAGCCGCTTTGGTCGCTGGGCTGACGCAGAAGAGTGCTTGGCCCGCTTTGATCACCTCGAGCGGGAATACGCCGAAGAGGTCAAGCAGAACTGACCTTTGGCTACTAGAAGCTCACGGCCTCAACTGCAGCTGCCGTGAGTCAGAGGGAGTAGCCGCGTCAAATGAAGGATGGCCCGGGGGGACCCACCGGGAGTTATTAGGGAGATTCACTTTTCCCTCACCAGAAGGGGGAGGTGATGGTCCACTGTGGAGAGGACCTTCGGTTCGAGGACCCAGCGAGAGAACTCAACAACCAAATCTCGGAGCTTCAAGCCCGGGTTGCCTACCCACAGCACTGGAGCAGCGGAGAACATGAACAGCACATCGAAAAGCTCCGTCAGCTCACCTACAAAAAAGACCGTCTGAGCGATCGATCAGGCACCTCTCCCATGGGGCGAACTCATCACTGAAGAACTCTCCTACAAGTCAGTTGGCGCGTGGCTTGTCAATAAGCCACAGCAGCTTTACTACCAATTCACTGCTTCCAAGGATGGTTCTCAAGGCGAGTCAATCGTCATGCGTAGCTTCCATTGGCGGCCACCTGACGACCCGATTCCTCAGGGGAGTCAACTGATGACGCGACAAGAGGCGCTGGAAAAATGGAATGCACTCAAATCAATGGGCTGGAGGAGATGCGCCGGTCCTCTTCGATAGGGCAGTGAACGGGGCAACCAAGCTCTTACGAGTCGTTGGCAATTGGAGCAAAACCAGCAGTAGTCCAGAGTGCGGTCATGAAACAGCCGAACACACAGCGACTTAGGGCTCTACGGCTGTCTGCACTCGCAAGGGACAACAAGGTTGTCAATGCCATTCGCACCTCGATCACTCAGGCCCCTGATGCGCTTGTTAAGGAGTTGATGGACGTCCATGGATGGCCAGCGCATGAAGCCCTCTGCGCTGTTCAGCAGCTTCAGCAAGATGTCCTCGATGACACGACTGAACAGGCATCGGCGTGAAAGAAATCATTCGCAACGGCCAAGATTTGTTCGAGCGATTAAAGCCCCAGTCAGCTCTGGCCATCGCTTGAAGTGAGGGCTCACTGGCATTCGATGCACGCACGATTCGTATGTCTACCTTGCAAGTGTCGTCCTTTTTAGGGACATGGGATTCGACGGAGTCGATAAGACAGACCGCTTCATCATTGCCGCCAGGAGACGTGCGGAAGCTGCAATGCATGAGACAGATCCAAAGCTGACGGCGCTTGAGAAAGCGATGTGGCTCAAGTTGAAGCGAGGTGAACGCCCGTGCAAAAACAGCACGTCGTCCTAGGGAACTGCTCACCTGCACTTCAACAAAAGAGGAGGCCGCCCCTCCCAGATGGAAGAGACGGCCTAACTCGCTCGTTTATGCATTGCAGTCGACCTAGTCAGTACGTGTTGCCTTTGGGGATCTCCTTGGCAATGGGACTGAAAGAGGAAGGTCGAAGCGTCTGGCTTGTGGCAACCCTGGGGCCATTTGGACCAGGTGTGAAGCGGGACTCCTGCGGGGCACCTACGCACGGTGCTGAGGAGAGTCGACTGATCAGACGTCCACAGTTGTCGTCACAGACGAAATGCTCACGGTTGGGTTGAAAAGTTGGAGCAGGGGCCAGAAAAGTCAGGCTGCTTCTGCGATTTGCTCAGGTGGAGTGTCGGCCGTCATGGGCTCCTCCGATCTCGATGCACACACTCTCGGAAGCGATGGGGCATCAGGCAATCAGCTGTCCTGCTCATTGCCTTATGAGGCAGAACGCCCGATTGTTGGAACGGCGTGGCAATCCAAGTGCATGGTCCAGAACCATGAAGCGGGAAGCTCGCCAATCCAATGCCACCGGTCGTCGGTGATCCGCAACAAGCCTTGGTGATCCACGGAGCTGAGATCACCTCCGTCGATAGACGGCTCAGTTGCACATCATTCAGCCCAATTGCACAAAAAACCAGGGACAACTCAGGGACAAGCCCCTCAGACCTGTTCCGGCAACAACCGGGTATCAGCCGTTCTTCCGTCCCAGAAACAAGACCATGATGATGGAAAAGCAAACGATGCCCTGTGAGCAGCAGTCAAAGCAGCATCCCCTCACTGCGCAAAGCATCAGAGCAAGACTTACCAGCGGTCCTTCAACTTCATCGCGCAGCCTTTCCAGCTGGAGAGGGTGAACAGATCATCCAAGTCATTCACGAGCTTTGGTCTGACACCACAGATGCAACACATTCAGCGCTGCACTGGGTCATCACCGCGCACCAGACAACCATCGTTGGACATCTCAGCCTCAGCAGCATCACAACCCAAGACAGCCAAATGGTGGGTTGGATTCTTGCTCCCCTTGCCATAGTCCCCACCCATCAAGGCCAAGGGCTTGGCTCTGAATTAGTCGATCACGCCATCAGGCATGCCCTGAGCAGCCATCAGCCGCGAATCCTGGTGTATGGGGATCCTGCCTTTTACGGCCGCTTCGGGTTTGATCGTCAACAAGCCATCAATGTCAAGCCTCCATTTCCATTGACGCAACCGATGGGATGGCAGGGGATCAGTGCCAAAGGGAAGGAACTCCAACACCCCATCGAGTTGAGGTGTCATCCAGCTCTGATGCACGCACAACTGTGGTGATGACGTTGAGGTGATTGAACCCAGAGTTCAAGCGCCAATCACGGGGCGAGTCGTGCAGGGTCAAGATGCCCAGCAAGCCCCCCGTATCAGGGAATCAAAGGCCTGGATCGAAAACCGTCAGTACCGATGTTTGTTCCATTCTAACCGGACTGGCCGCAGGCGCTGTTCATGTCGTCGGCGGCGCGGATCACCTCGTGGCGATGGCTCCCTTCTCCCTCAACCGACCCCTCGCCGCCTGCCGCAGCGGCCTGGCCTGGGGTGCCGGTCATTCCGCCGGGGTCATTGTTCTCGCCCTGATCGCCATCGGCATCAAGGGCCTCGCCCACGTTGAGGCCATGTCCTCCTGGGCGGGGTCTGGTGACAGGAAAGGGTGCGGGTCTCCCAGCACATCTCACCTACCTGTGAGCGGCGACAGTTTGCCCTGAGTCTCTGGGGTTCGCCCTCCCTCAGTTGAGGGATGCCGTAGTGGAGACAGTTGTAGAGGGCGACTGAGGGATGGCAGGAGACCAGTTCCGTGTTCAAGAACTGAATCCGTTCATGGAATGGCACCTCCCAACCAACCTCTTCCAAGTGTTCCGCTGTCAGGAACAGGAGAACCGTCGGGAGAGGTAGTGGGCACCTATCAAGGTTCGGTTGCCAGTAAGCAATAAGAAAGGCGGCAGGGAATGCCGCCACTGAAGGGGACTAATGCGTCGAAAGTGCTGGCGGCACTGGCGATCTCAGCAGTTCAGGGTCATGCCCCAGCGCCACCCGCCAGCAGACCCAACGGACCAAAGGCGAGCAACCCACCGATGGCAAGGAAGGCAACTGCTGCCGCCTTGCTGACCGATGTGGGCAGTTTCTTGAGAAGCAGATAGGAACCGCCGCACACCAGCACTGAACTCAGAAGAGCACCGCTCCACCAGATCAGGGTGCTGCTGTCCTTGGGTGCCTCCAGTCCATGGAGCATGGCGTGAATAGCGATGCCTCCTGCGACCACCACCCCGCTGATGGTGGTGAGGTTGGAGGTCTTGGCGACTTTGCCCGCTACCAGGATCAACGCACCTACCGCTGAGATCGCCAGTGCCGCCAGCACTTCCGCAGAGGTGACGGTGAATCCTGTGAATCCCAAAACAGCACCGATTACTGCCCCGCCCAGTGCCCACAGCAGCAGTTGGGAGGAGATGAAGGACGCAGCAGTGCCAACTGCCATCAGCATGAGCAGGTGATCTAACCCCAGCAGTGGGTGGGTCAGACCGCTAAGAGCGCCACCACCAGCAGTGCCATGAGCAAGAGCGGGATGGGTGCCAAGGACCACAGCGGATCCAGCGGTCAGGGCAACCAGGGGGAAAAGGGAACGTTTCATGGAATGCCTCGGTCCTCGCCGAGAACGAATGGGATTGGAGACGGCGAGTGTTCTGACTGAGGGGCGGCGAACCCCATCACAGTTGCGGGACAGCGGCGGACTTGGGGACTCCCTCACCGCACTTTCCTCGTTTTGCCAACCTCTTAGGAGGTCGATCCGTCATACCCACTTATAACTTTTCTACCGCCCCTTGCCGACTGCCAATGCGATTGCCCCTGAGCAAGACGGCAAGACCTTTCAGGACAGGGTGAAGGACGCAGTAGTGGAGACAGTTGTGGAGGGCGACTGAGGGATGGCAGGAGACCAGTTCCGAGTTCAAGAACTGAATCCCTTCATGGAATGGCACCTCCACGCTTCAGCGCCGTCGTTAGAGGTCGCCTCAAAAGAAGCGAACAGGATCGCCAGGATGATTGGTAGGAAGACCCGAGTTCTGGGCGAGGACGGAGAAGTCCTCCATGAAGTGGATCCATCAATATCAAGTCGTTGATGGGCGACTGATGAGGTTTCTGCTTCTCCCCCTATTGCTCCTGCCCCTCACCGCTCCAGCACTCGCTCAGATGAAGTACGTCCTCCAATACCAGGATCAGTTCGGGTCCTGGAAGAGGTGGGGTGAGAAGCACAACGAGGGCGATGCCTACAGGACTGCCAAGACGAGAGCGAGGGCGACAGGAAAGCGGTTCAGGATCGTTGATGGCGAAGGGAGCCTCATCGACCTTGTAACTCCCTAACCACGACTTGCAGAGTGCTCTTTATCGGGTGACGGGAAATCAGACCCAGGATGCTGCACGTAAATGGATCTTCATGGTTTTATCAAGTCCATCCTGATCCCAGGCGTGATCCCATAAGTGCGGAATTAGCGCAAGTTCCCTTGACGCCACAACACTTGTGAGTCACTCGTGATCTCGCTACGGCAGAGGTAGAAGCGGAGCACTGATGCCTTTCATTCGCATCGCGCAAACGCCAAAGGGTTCAACGTTGGATGCTGTTGGCGATAACCTCTACAGAGTTTGCGATCGGTCTGGTCATTGTCGATCAGTCCAAGGTCTGTGGAACGCAGAGGAGTTTCTAAGGAACCTTGAGCGAACCAGCACGACCAAGCGAAATTGCCTGCTGCCAAAACCTGTCAGGAGACAGCCAGGCGACTGGTGATTGTGGGTAGGGCGTATGGGCGCAAGCATTTCTCCCGTTGGTTGTGTAGCGGGACGAACCTATGATTGAGGTGCTGACCCACCGAGGTTGGTGAGTGCGTCAAGTAGACGGGGTGGGACCCGCCTTTTTTTGGGTGCCTGTGTTGGTGACACACAGGCACTTCTAATTGTGTTGTTGGAATTTGGAATGCTCGGCAAAAACTGCTGAATTGCCAAGAACAACTGGCATGAATGAGTCTCGGATGCGAAAGCGACTCCCACCCTCTCCCTCCGCAATGGTCCGATCGGCGCAGAACGAGAAGAACCGGCAGCTCTCTATTGGAATCGCCTTTTTGGCAGCAGCCTTCATGGTCTTGATCGCTTTGATTTTGAAGCTGGGCTACTGCTGCGAGTGGTTCGGAATTCACCCGCAACTGGGCTGAGTCCTGGGCAGCTTTTGATCACATCCCAATCCGACAGTGATCGGTACCGAGGCGGCTTAAAGGACAGCGACACAACCTTGATCGGCTGATCCAGGGCTTGCCCTCACAACAAGTGGTAGGCAACAGACCCACGAACCAACAAAATCTGAACAGTGATGAATCACCATATGAAGGTGCTGCGACAGCTCCAGAACCTTCTGATCACGGCGTTTCTCGGCCTGCTGTTGGCCTACGGTGCTGGCCGGGTGGACGCCTGCGTCGAAGGCCTGGCCTGGGGCATGCCGTTCGAGCAAGTGGCGATCCATCTGGGTGAAGGCCAAGCTCTGAGCCAAGAGCAGGCCGGTCGCTACGTCAAGCGAGATGTGTTTCTGGATCGACTCCCCGTTTCACAGGCCACCTTTGAAGTTGACCCAGAACAAGGGCTGACGAACCTGGCTTACGAGTTCGCCATTGATGACATGACGGAGGTGCTTGCAGGCCTGCGCGCCCAACATGGGCCACCGCTGAGCACGAGCCTCGACCACGAAAGCCATAACGACCAGGTCTGGGTCTGGAACACCGGTGAAGACCTGATCACTGCCGTGAAATCAGAGGCCGCCGGCCAACAGGCCTTCCTGATCTCTTATCGGCCGAGCCGATTGCGTCCTGAAATGCTTTGACTCGGCGTACTTCAAATTTGTACCTCTAAAGAGTCACAAGTTCGATCCCAAGGCATCACCACTTCAAACTGACGATTGCAGTTCATCGTTGAGGTGATCGAATCTTCAACGGGCAGCCCACATTGCCTCGGGGTGAACCACCTCAATGCCATGGGCTGCTCTGAGCTCCACGAGTGGAACAGCGAAGAGTTCCGGCGGGAACTGCCCACGCCATTTTTTGTGGACTGAGCGGCTTTTTCGCCAAAGCGCCGGCACGAGCAGAAGAGAGCGCCAGAAGGTGCGCAGCGTGTCCCATTTGAAGTAGTAGGCGTTGATCTGCTTCGGCTCTTCGGTCCTGAAGTAACCGCGGAGATAGGACGCGATGTCGACGTCGACGCACATCAGCGTGTACCTGTCATTGCAGGCTTCATCAAGGTCGGCAGTGTGCGTCCCAAAGATCACGTGGCATGCATCGTGACGGGTGAAGAAAGCGGCCGCCGCGGAGTCGGCCTTCCGGCGGGTGTCATTCAGTCCGTTGGCTCGCCAGTACTCCTCCAGGCCCTGCTGCAGCGTCAACTCGCAGTCCTGGAGCTGGCATCTAATCAGAAGCAGGTATCCGCAGCCTCACCTGGAGTCACCAGCAGCCCGCAACGTCGATGGTCATTACCAAGCTGGCTGCACGCCTCATCGGTCGTGGTATCGGCAGGCCAGGATCACCAGTGTGTCGCCCTCCAGTCGGTAGACGAGGCGATGTTCGTCATCGATGCGGCGCGACCAGCAGCCCGAAAGGTTTTCACGCAGCGGTTCCGGCTTGCCGATCCCAACGAAGCAATCACGCAGGCAAGCCTGGATCAGTTGGTTGATCCGTCGCAGCTGCTTGCGGTCCTGACCCTGCCAGTAGAGGTAGTCCTCCCAGGCAGCGGCAGTCCAAGCCAGGCGATCAGCTGCCGGCATCGAGCGAATCGACTTCGTGCTGATTGGAATCGATCAGGGGATGCCTCAGCAGCTCACCGCGCTCGGCCTGTTCCAGGGAGCGCTGCAGATGGGCAGCATTGGCGGAAGAGCGAAGCAGATGGACTGTTTCCATCAGGCTGTTGTAGGTGTCAAGCGACATCACCACGGCGCTCTGGGAGTTGCGCCGCGTGATCAGAGTCACATCGGCATCCGATTCGACGCGATCCAGAACCGCCTTAAAGCTCTCGCGGGCCTCGGAAAAGGTGACGACCTGCATTGCACTCGTCCAAGTTCTTGTACAACACCCTAGAGCCGGCTGGCGCGTCACGCTGCAGCACTGTTCAGATCGTGACCAATACCCCTTTGCGGGGGAGCCATACGGCTTTGGAGGGCACCGGAAATGGTTGGCCTGCGTGACTTGAACCCTGTCGGTTGACCCGGAGCACGCGAGGGCAACCCCATCGAGGCACTGGCTTGCTCGCTCGGCAAGGATCAAGCCATGCACCCCTGCGGGGTGTCCTTGCCTGCGCTGCGCTGCCGTGCCTCACCGGTGGGGTCCCTCGCGATAGCGCTCCATGGCCTCCGCAGTTCCAGCACTCTCCTGCCCGATCCGTTTCCTCTGCATCCATCGCTATACCCCCGGCCTCCGCAAAGGTGGCGCCAGCCCCTGCGAGCAGCGGTGGCTGGGCAAGCGCGGCAAGCCGGTGAAAAAAATGCGCCTGATTCCCGCTGAGCGGGCCCATCAGATCGCCCGCAAGCTGCAGGGCACCCCAGGGGTCTCCGTCTCGGTGCTCTGAGCCAGCGGGCCTCGGCTCCGCCTTGGCGTCTGCCCAGCGGCCGGCATCCGCCGGCGGCTGGGTTCTCTCGCATCACCCCGTTGGAACGCCGCATCTGCAGCCAGGGCATGCAATCCCCTCAGAGCATCGCCAAGGGGAACGGCTGATCGGCCTTGGAACCCTGCAGGGCACTCATTCCTCGACCCGATGGAATCCGCAGCCCTGATTGGCCTGATCCTCTTCCTGATCTCCGAGATTCTTCCCTTCACGCCTTGGAAGGGGAACGGCATCGTCCAGCAGCTGCTGGCAACGGCCCGCCAGCTGTTCCCCCACCAGAGCCACACCAACCAGTGAGCCGCGATCGCGTGTTCACGCTGACTGAAACCCTGCAGGCGCTCTCCGTTGAGGTGATCCGGCGCCTGTGGGATGCCGGTCAGTACAGGGACAACACATGGCTGCGGTCGTGCCACGACAACTGGATCGTGGTCTGGGCGGGCTGGCGCGCCCAGCTCAGCATGCGCGACGTTGACCTGCAGGCCGAGCAGCTGGTCGAGACCTGGTCACAGCAGGACGACGAGCGCTTCCTCTTCACGGAAGAGGAGCAGGGCGATACACCGCTCGGTGGTCCGATGCGCCTGAAGGCCACCTGCATCGACGACGACGACGACGAGCAGCCATGAAAAAAGGGCCCTCTTGCGGGGCCCAGCACCGACACCGCCCGCGCTTCAGTCAGGCGGAGCAATGGATGCGCGTGAAGTTCTGGATGGTGCTGATTGCCTGGTTGAAGTGCGGAAGATCGCGGAGGTCCTTGGAGTTCTGGGAGCAGTTGGTCACCGCGTGGGTGTAAGCCTTCTCGTCCTGATCCACCTCGCTCCAGTAGTGGAGCGCATGGATGTGTGGCTCGATGCAGAGGTGCATCGCTGAGCGGGTGGGATCACCAAAGACCCGCATTGAGAGGTCCTGGGCGAGGGTCTGCTTGAACTGAATCGGATCGAAATAGCAGTCGATCTCGCCGACGACAGGGCGAAACAGCTGGAGACCTGCATCGAGTTCAATCCAACGCTTCACGGAGAAGCCGTGGGTGGCCTGGCAGGTGGCGACATCGATCACTTCGATCCGACCGATGTCCCGGCCCTTGGCACTGAGAACCATCGGGTCCCATGCGTTGTGCTCAAGCAGCTGATCAATGTCCGCTGCGGTGCCGAGGGTGGCGAGAAGGAGATCGCGCATGAACAGCTCCGGGGAAACTCCAATAACCCTGATTCGATTCCGAACAGAATGTGTTCGAACAAGAACCAGTTCGTAGTCGTACAAGAAAGCTACCCACAGTGAAAAACAGCGCGCCATGGGCTTCAGCTGAGGGATGCCTGAGAGACCTCTGAGTCAGCACAGTGCTGACGAGCAACGTTGCCGCAGCTAACAGGTGGGGCAACGCGTCGCGATCCGCATGGCGTCCCAGCGCCCTGAGCAAGGCCATCGGCTCAACCTGCCGGATGGCGACTACATCCTGGTCGTCGCCGGATGGCACAACGACATCCAGCTCTGGATGGAACACGGGCACTGGACCCCGATGGCCCTGCTGCCCGAGATGCTCGATTCCAGGGAGGTCTATGTCTGGGACATGGACGAGCGGCAGCTCGGTTACTGCTTTGAGGTGGAGCACTGGGAGCCGATGGGCGGAGGGAGCCGCGTCTACAGGCCACATCTGAGCGCGATGGAAACCCTGCTCGACCCAGTCACCTGGCCAGCCTCGCTGGAAGCGGTGATGAACAAATCGATCACCGGCGATGCGGATCGGTGGGCTTTCGTCCCTTGCTTTGAGGCGAGCTTCGTGCCGACGCAGCTGCTGGACGATGCCGTGAAGGTGGACCCGCTGACAGCGATTTCCATGTCCTCCGTGGCCCGGGCCCGCTGCTTTGACGCCTACCGCAACGTGAGCCTCGCCCAGCGGGAGCGCGATTTCCGGATGCTGGTCTCAACCGGCTGCCTGCCCAGCGCTTACAACGGAATCGACCTCGAGGAGCTGATCACCGCCTGGCTCAAGCAACCCTTCTTCTCCCACAGGATGCTGTCAGCCATCAGGCGCGACCCCGCGACCTTGACCTGCCAGAAGACCGCAGCGGCGTAGCCGCCCCTGGGAAACCGCCGCGGACTCAAATCTGTACTGGTTCGAATCCAGATAGCTTGAGCAAGCAGATGCGGCTGGCCATGAAGAGCGACTGGGTCAGCACCAACGAAATGGCCGCCATCGCAGCCTGCAGCACCCGGACCCTGCGCCGGCTTCAGGCCACTGGCTTTCTGCGGGAAGGTGGGACCAGCGGCCACTGGATCAAGGTCAACCCGGAAGCTCCGCGTTCGAACCACCTCTGGCACCAGACCCGAACCTTGCTCCGCCTCGGCCGCGTCTGAGCAGCTCAGTCTTCGTCCTGAAGAGCGTCGATCATCTTTCGCTGCTTGGCGTTCTGGCGCTTGAGCTTCTCCAGCTCAGCCATCAACGTGGCCATCTCCGCGGAAGTGCTGGCTGCTTCCACCAGAACCTTGGCGGGCGTGATGGTGTTGACGGCCTTGCTCGCTGACTCCGTGAAGGCCTCGATCTCTGAGCGCATCAGCAGATCCTCAGGCATCCACTTGAGATAGGTGTTCTTGTGCTGCTGGAGGGAGTGCCCCATCCAGAAGGCGTGTTTCTCCATCGTCAGGTGACGGGTCTCCGGATGGGTAAACAACCGGATCGCGTAGGCATGCCGCAGGTCGTAAACCATGCAAGGCGCATCCTCATCCGATTCGGGGCCCGCGTCCCAGGAGGCGCCCATCAACGGCTTCACCTTGCCCCTGGTGAGCTGCTGGCCGAGGCCAGCGTCGGCCACCCGGGAATTGTTGAGCGGCTCCATGCCGCGGGCTCCTTCCGCCCATTTGATCTTGTAGGTGGCGATCCACTCCGCATGGAAGCGATCGAAGTTCCTGCGCAGTCCGAACTCCTCGATCCAATCAATCGGGCAGGCCCGGGCGGGATGGCGGAAGGTCTTGCAAAGGGGCTTGGCGGGAACCATCACGAACCCCGCCTCATTGATGCCCTTCAGGTGCCAGAGCTCCGAGGGCCGCAGGCCATACACAGCCACCATCGCGAAGGCCCACTGATGCAGAGGGCGCTCGATCGCCTTCAGCCATTCGTAAAGAACCTGGTCGCTGGGGATGGATCGAGGCTTCTGTCCGCCGGTCACCCGCTCGCGCTCCTGCTTCGTGGGCCGCCGTGCGCTCTGCCTCTCGAGCATCAGGTCATAGGCCTCGCCGCCCATGAAGCCGTACTTCTTCAGATCGGAGAGGAATTGAAACTGCTTCCGGTGCTTGCTCCAGTTCTTGTATGGATCGGTCTGGTTGATCCATGCCTCGAGGCGCTCGATCCGAACAGGACCTGAGAACGTCTGACACTGACGCAGGAAGCTTCGGTTATCTGCCTGTGAACCTTCCTTCACGACTCGCTCGCTGTACTTCGCCCAGAAGGCGTCCATCAGGGTGATCCAGGTGTGGCCCTTGCCCTTGGCCGCAGCAGGGCCGACAGCATTCGCCCAGCCTTTGCGATGAGCCTCGAGACACTTCTCGGCGCAGGCCTTGATGTCCGCGTCACTTTCGTGGCGCCAGTGCCGAGAGCTGAATTCGTTGACGAGCTGCCCGTCAAAGAACTCCCGGATGTAGATGACGGGCGAGCGTGCCTGCTTGCGCATCCGATACCGGCAGCGCTCTTCAGCGAGCCGTCGCTGCCACTTCTCCCACTCGGAGACCTTTCGACGTGATCCAGGTGCCATTGCGTTCCTCAAAGCTGGTGGAGGGCCAGCCGGCTGATGTGCCAGCTTTCGAGGTGGACCGACTAAAACGGTTCGTTTATTGAACAGTTTTTTCGCGATCACGCTCCCTTCAGGCTACCGAGACCGCCATTTACTGGGTGACCCAGGTCACCCACCAGACGTCCTAAGTCGACTTTTCCTGTCAGGAATCGCATCGGTTGCGCCGATCTACCCCGAAAAGCAAACGCCAGTGAGAGCAATAAAAAAGGCCCTGTTTCCAGGGCCTGTCAGGAGTGTGATTTGGTGGCGGGGGGGAGATTTGAACTCCCGACCTTCGGGTTATGAGCCCGACGAGCTACCAGACTGCTCTACCCCGCGGCGACCTGAAAATCATACATGTCGGTGTCGCAGATGACAGCAAAGTCACGACTGCAAGGCACCGGACACGCTGAGCTTGACGCTCGGGTTCACGACCAGCAACTGCTCATCGAGCTCGTCTAGCCCCATGGGTGTGAGCCACTCGAGTTGACGCAAGAGGTGCAGGGCAACCGCTTGCTTGGCACGACGGGAGCCGTCTTCGACCTTGATGGCTACTCCAAGACCTTCACCAACACGGCTGAGGCATTGAATGCCCTCTGCACCGCCCTTGCTCAAGACCTGACCGTGGCTGCGCCGCATCAGCTCGGTGTCGAAACGACCCTCACCGGCCACAAGGTCGGGATGACTCAGCATCGCCCGACTGATCTGCTCGAGTTCGGCATGTTGTGAGGCACCGAGATGGGCATAGAGCAAGGCCATCTGCGCCAACTGCAACACCAGGGTGGGAGCGCCACAGTCATCCCGTTCGGCCACCAATTCCTGAGCAGGCAAACCGATCAGTTCAGCGACCCTGCGGTTCACTTCGACCTGCAGCGGGTGGTCCTGCTGGAGATAGGTCTCGATCGGCCAGCCCATCTTTCGGCTGGTGGCCAGGAAGGCAGCGTGCTTGCCGGAACAGTTGTGCTGAAGCGGACTGTCAGCCCCATTCGGCACAGGGCATTGAAGTGATGCGCTGTCCAACTCCGCTTTCCAGAGCAACCGGAAGGCTTCCCGGGCGTGAGCATTGGTGCCCGCATGGGACGCGCAGCTGATGGCGATGCCCCGTTCATCAACATCCAGCTGGTCGGCGGTGCCACTGCTGAGAAACGGCAGGGCCTGAAAAGGCTTCAGTGCCGAACGAATGAAACTTTCCAAGCCGGGGTTTCCTGCCGACATCAACACCCGTCCTCGGCCATCACAGACCACGGCATGAACACGGTGCACCGATTCCGTGATCGATCCGCGCCGCAAGCAGACCTCAAGGGGGGCTGACCCGGACCGGGCTGCAGGGCTGAAGCCCGAGGGCAAAGTCATCGGAACCCCGATTGGTTCAGAGAGCCTGACAGAGACTGGCACCGGCCAGCATCAAACCCGCTGAGGTGGCCATGGCCCGTCCCAGACGACCCAGGATCGGACGGACCTCATGCCGGGCCACCAGCAGGTCGCGTTCCCGCCAGGACAGAGGCTTTTCCCAGGTCTGTCCGTCGTACCAGCCGGACTCCTCATAGTCGACGGACTCACGCAAAAGCCGCTGCATGACGTAGGTCCAGCCCAGCCATTGCCGCACCAGCAACAGGAGGGGCAGCACAAGAGCAGCCACGGCGGCTGCAGCCAGGAGCCGGGGCGGATCCTGCTTCAGGGTCCAGCTCCCACTGGCGATCAGGCTGCACACCGGCAGCATCAGCAACCAGAAGCCCACAAGGCGTTGGCTCAGGCGAGGTTCCTGACCCGCTGGCCAGGAGAAAAACCATGACTCGCAGAGCTGTTGAAACTCCTCAAGAGGCCGCTGCTCCGGTGGAACGGGGCAGGACACCGCTTCTGGCATGGATCAAGCGGCTACTTCACCGACGGTAAGAAGGTTCGGCTTTCGCCGTGACTCCAGAACGCCTCAAGGTCGTAGTAACCGCGCTCATCGGGCATCAGCACGTGAACGATCACATCGCCGTAATCAAGAAGCGCCCAGCGCCCCTCATTCAACCCTTCCTTGCGCAAGGGAAGCAGGTCAGCCTCAGTCTCCAGGCGGTCTTCAACCGACCGGGCAATGGCACGCACCTGAACGTCGGACTGGCCGCCGGCGATCACCATCCAATCCGCCAGGCTGGACACCTCATCCACACGAATCAGACGGATGTCGGTGGCCTTGCGGTCATCGCAGGCATCGGCCACCAGTTCAGCAAGCTTTTCGCTATCCATAAACGTTCTCACTGGTAACGGAGCTGCGTGAGCCCTCCTGTTGGGCCATTTCAGCTCTGGCCTTGCTGGCACTCTTGCGCAGCGCCTCAAGCCGGTCTTCGTAGTAGCTGCGGCGGCTCTTCTTGCGGGTCTTTTCGACCAGCTCCTTCAACGCGCCGCCAAGACTGCGATAAGCGTTCGGAACGCTGTAGCCAAATCGGCAGGCCAGATCAATCGCACGCTCGTCGGCACTGATGGCGTCCTGCAGGCGTTTTTCGGAATTGTTCTTCAGGTAAAGCCGATACCCCGCAAAGCCGGAAAGGCCGAGGGCCATCAACAGCAGCAGGCCGTCCTGAACCCACAATTCACCGATGGCACCGCCAAGACCGATGGCCAGAGCAGCCATCTCCCAACCGTCCCGGGGAATCGTGTCGTTCTGGATCCGACCAACTTCATGCCAAAACAGCAAATTGCGGTGATCCAACGCGAGGGCATCCCATTCGTCGAGATCCACCTGGATCTCCACTTCATCCCGGCCGATTTCCTCAAGGGTGATCAATGGAGGATCGACTGCAGCAGCTGACTCCACAAACACCCAGCTCTGCATTTCCGGTGGCAGCAGCCCCTTCAGGCGCTGGAGCTCACTCATTGCAACTCTGGTGCTGATCTCTCTTCACCGTAGCGAGGCCAAGTCCCCCAGTTGGGGCGAGGCCGCGTGAGAGGCTTGATCTGTTTGGCCAAGGACGATTTCCCATGCCGAGGCGGTCTGATCTGCGTCGCATTCTCCTACTGGGATCTGGTCCGATCGTGATCGGCCAGGCCTGTGAGTTCGATTACTCCGGAACCCAGGCCTGCAAGGCCCTCAGAGCCGAGGGATATGAAGTCATCCTGATCAACTCCAATCCGGCGTCGATCATGACCGACCCGGAGATGGCGGATCGCACCTACATCGAGCCGCTCACGCCGGACGTGGTGACACGGGTGATCGAGCAGGAGCGCCCGGATGCTCTGCTGCCGACCATGGGCGGGCAGACCGCCCTCAACCTGGCGGTCACCCTGGCGGAAAACGGCACCCTCGATCGCTTTGGCGTTGAGTTGATCGGTGCCGATCTCAAAGCGATCCAGAAGGCAGAAGACCGTCTGCTGTTCAAGCAGGCCATGGAGCGCATCGGGGTGAAGGTCTGCCCTTCGGGCATCGCCTCATCTCAAGAAGAAGCTGAAGCCGTCGGGGCAGCGATCGGAAGCTTCCCCCGGATCATCCGGCCCGCCTTCACCCTGGGGGGAAGTGGCGGGGGCATTGCCTACAACCCCGAGGAATACGCAGCAATCTGCAAGAGCGGGCTTGAAGCGAGTCCGGTGTCTCAGATTCTGATCGAGCAATCGCTCCTGGGCTGGAAGGAATTCGAGCTTGAGGTGATGCGTGATCTGGCGGACAACGTCGTGATCGTCTGCAGCATCGAAAACCTCGACCCCATGGGGGTGCACACCGGGGACTCGATCACGGTGGCTCCGGCCCAGACCCTCACGGACCGGGAATACCAGCGGTTGCGCGACCAATCAATCGCCATCATTCGGGAGATCGGTGTCGCAACGGGCGGCAGCAACATCCAGTTCGCGATCAATCCCGACAACGGCGACGTTGTGGTGATTGAGATGAATCCCAGGGTGAGCCGGTCGTCGGCCTTGGCCAGCAAGGCCACCGGCTTCCCGATCGCCAAGATCGCCGCTCGCCTCGCCGTCGGTTACACCCTCGACGAAATCCTCAACGACATCACCGGCAAGACCCCTGCCTGCTTCGAACCGACGATCGATTACGTCGTCACCAAGATTCCGCGCTTCGCCTTCGAAAAATTCCGAGGCAGTCCAGCGGTGCTCACCACCTCAATGAAATCGGTGGGCGAAGCGATGGCCATCGGCCGTTGTTTCGAAGAGTCGTTCCAGAAAGCCATGCGTTCCCTGGAAACAGGGTTCTCGGGCTGGGGAGGCGACCGGGAGGAACCGGAACTCACTGATGCTGAACTGGATCGTCAACTGAGGACCCCCTCTCCGGAGCGCATCCTCAGCGTGCGAACGGCGATGGTGCGCGGACGCAGCGATGAGGAGATTCATCGGATCAGCTGGATTGACCCCTGGTTCCTCGCCAAATTGCGGCGGATCATTGAGGCGGAGGCCAGGCTGATCAAGGGCAAAAGCCTGGATCAGCTGGATGCCGACAGCTTGTTTGAAGCCAAGCAGCTGGGTTTTTCAGACCGACAGATCGCCTGGCACACCAAAAGCGACGAGTTGGCGGTACGTCAGCGGCGCCATCAGCTCGATGTTCGCGCCGTCTTCAAAACCGTCGACACCTGCGCAGCGGAGTTCGCTTCCTCCACTCCTTATCACTATTCAACCTACGAGCGTCCCCTGCAGACCCTGCAGGCCGACGGATCCCTCAAGCCCCTTCCCGCTTCCTCCGAAGTGAGTCGTCGCGAAGACGGCCGCAAGATGATGATCCTCGGTGGTGGACCCAACCGAATCGGGCAGGGCATCGAATTCGACTACTGCTGCTGCCATGCCTCCTTTGCAGGGCAGGATCAAGGGATCACCACGGTGATGGTGAACAGCAACCCGGAAACGGTGTCCACCGATTACGACACCAGCGACAGCCTCTACTTCGAACCGCTCACGCTGGAGGACGTTCTCAATGTGATCGAAGCGGAGCGTCCCGATGGCGTGGTGGTCCAATTCGGTGGACAAACGCCTCTGAAACTCGCGATTCCTCTGCTGCGCTGGCTGGACAGCAATGAAGGGCGCGCCACGGGCACCAGCATCTGGGGCACCTCCCCTGAATCGATCGACCGGGCCGAGGACCGCGAGCAGTTCGAAGCCATCCTCCGCGATCTGAACATCCGCCAACCCCGCAACGGCTTGGCACGCAGCGAGGAGGAAGCACGGGCCGTGGCCACACGAGTGGGCTACCCGGTCGTCGTGCGTCCCTCCTACGTCCTGGGCGGACGAGCCATGGAAGTGGTGTTCGACGAAGAGGAACTCAACCGCTACATGCGCGAAGCCGTACAGGTGGAGCCCGACCATCCGGTGCTGATTGACCAGTACCTCGAAAATGCTGTTGAGGTGGACGTGGACGCCCTCTGCGATCACACCGGTGCTGTGATCGTCGGTGGTCTGATGGAGCACATCGAACCGGCGGGAATCCATTCCGGCGACTCAGCCTGCTGCCTGCCCGCGGTTTCCCTCGGCGAGGCGGCACTGAACACAATTCGTGAGTGGAGTCGCTCCCTGGCGCAAACGCTCGAGGTGCGGGGTCTGATCAACCTTCAGTTCGCCGTGCAGCGCAACACCGATGGTTCGGAAGTGGTTTACATCATCGAAGCCAACCCCCGCGCCTCCAGGACGGTCCCCTTCGTCGCCAAGGCCACAGGTCAACCTCTCGCTCGCCTGGCAACCCGACTGATGGCGGGCGAAACCCTGGCCGACATCGGCATGACCAGCGAGCCGAAGCCGCCGCTTCAGTCGATCAAGGAGGCGGTGCTGCCGTTCCGGCGCTTCCCGGGGGCCGACTCGGTACTGGGGCCGGAAATGCGCTCCACGGGAGAGGTAATGGGTTCCGCCGACAGTTTCGGCATGGCCTATGCCAAGGCTGAGCTCGGCGCTGGAGAAGCGCTGCCCACCCAGGGGACGGTGTTCCTCTCCACCCACGACCGCGACAAACAGGCGCTGGTGCCCATCGCCGCTCGTCTGATCGAACTCGGGTTCGATGTGACGGCCACATCAGGCACGGCTCAGGCGCTCGCCAACGCGGGATTGAAGGTGCAATCGGTGCTCAAGGTGCACGAGGGGCGCCCCAACATCGAGGATCAGATCCGCTCCAATCAGGTGCAGTTGGTGATCAACACACCGATTGGCCGCCAAGCCGCCCATGACGACAAGTATCTGCGTCGGGCAGCGCTCGATTACGCCGTTCCAACGGTGACGACCCTCGCGGGAGCACGGGCAGCGGTGGAGGCGATCTCAGCGCTCCAGCAAGAGCCGAGGCTCAGCATCCATGCCCTGCAGGACGTGCACGCCATGCAGCGTTAGGCCACCGGTAGGGTTGCGAGAGCCACCTCAACGCTGTGACAGCCTCCGTTCCCGTTAAGCCTGGAAGCGACCTGCGTGATGACTTCCGTCGCGCCTACGAGAACCGCTACACCTGGGCGCCTGGATTCTCCGGCTATCGCGGCCGCTGCATCTGGCAGCAGGGCGATCAACGGGTCGAGGGCACCTTTGAGATCGGTGCCGATCTCAAAGCCAAGGTGGACGGCATTGAAAACGAAGAGATCCTCAAGGCGGTGAATTCCCAGCTCTGGGAAGTCGCGATCCATCGTGTGCGTCGCAGCTTCGAGCAGACCCACGGTGAGAACACCTTCACCGCGGGAGACACCAACGAAGTGGGAACCGAAGTGCTCGTCGGCGGCAAGGGAGCCGGGGACAAATACCGCATCAAAGATGACGTGGTGACCATGGTTCATCGCCACATCCACGGCACCGTCGTGACGATCTACACCACCGATGTCACCGACACGGGTGCGGGCTACCTCAGCCACACCTACACCAGTCAGTACGCCGACCCGGCAACGGGAGAAGCCCGGGGCGGCCGCAGCAGCTTCAAAGACAGCTTCGCTGCTCTTCCTGGAGATGGTCCCTGGGTGCTGACCGAGCGGGTTGTGACCACCGAGGCCCATGGCGATACCCCCGCCGGAAGTCAGACCTTCCGTTTTGAAGATCTCGAATCGCTCTGAGTTGATTGCCGGTGCAAGCCGGCTATGAGACCATCCGCCCAAACCTGTTGAAAGGCATGGGCGGAGTCGAGTCGACCATTCAGGCCATCAATGGCCCGATCAACAGCGTCGTCTGGGGATGGCCCACCGTCCTTTTGATTGCCGCGACGGGCATTCTTCTGATGGTGGGCCTTCGGTTCATGCCCCTGCAACGGCTGGGCTATGGCATCTCGATGATGCTGCGGCCGGCTGGAACACAAACAGAAGGGGAGATCAGTCCCTTTCAAGCCCTGATGACGTCGTTGTCGGCCACGATCGGCACGGGGAACATCGCCGGTGTTGCCGGAGCCATCGCCGTTGGTGGACCTGGTGCCGTCTTTTGGATGTGGATCATCGCGATCTTCGGCATCGCAACCAAGTACGCCGAAGCGGTGCTAGCGGTTCAGTTCCGCGAAACCGATGGGGACGGCAACCACGTGGGTGGGCCGATGTATTACATCCGCAACGGACTCGGCAGCGGCTGGAGCTGGATGGCGGGCCTGTTTGCCCTCTTCGGCATGTTGGCGGGATTCGGCATCGGCAATGGGGTTCAGGCTTTTGAGGTGTCGTCTGCCTTGAGCCTGATCGGCATCCCGAAGCTGGCGACCGGAGTCGTTTTGGCGGCCCTGGTCTTCGCTGTTGTAATCGGGGGCATCAAACGCATCGCCCAGGCGGCCTCCGCCATTGTTCCGTTGATGTCGATCCTCTACGTCGCGGCATGCCTTCTGGTGTTGCTGGCCAATCTGGGCAGCGTGCCTGAAGCTTTCGCCACGATTTTCTCCAACGCCTTCTCTGGCCAAGCCGCAGCCGGTGGGGCCCTCGGTCAGGTGGTGCTGATGGGCTTCAAACGGGGCATCTTCTCCAATGAAGCGGGCCTGGGCAGCGCTCCAATCGCTCACGCAGCTGCCAAAACCGATGATCCCGTTCGTCAGGGCACGGTGGCCATGCTGGGCACCTTCATCGACACCCTGATCATCTGCACGATGACCGCCCTGGTGATCATCACCACCAAAGCCAATCTGATCCTCGATGCAGCCGGCGACAAGCTCAGCGGCGCAGACCTTTCCATCGCTGCCTTCAACACCGGCATCGCCGGCAGCGGCGTGGTGGTCACCCTGGGACTGGTGGTCTTTGCCTTCACCACCATCCTCGGTTGGAGCTTCTATGGCGAACGCTGCACCACCTACCTATTCGGTGATTCCGCCGTGCTGCCCTTTCGTCTGACTTGGGTGGCTGTGGTCGTGATCGGTGCTGTCGCCGGCGACCGCGGCGTGATCTGGTCGATTGCCGACACCCTCAATGGCCTGATGGCTCTGCCCAACCTTGTGGCCTTAATCCTGCTGTCCGGAACCGTGTTCAAACTCACCAAGGCCTATAGCTTCAGCGAGTGAGCAGAACGACCGTAATAAAAAAGGGGGCGTAACAGCCCCCTTTTTATTGGCAGTCAATCAACCCTGATCAGGCAACGGCGTCACGGACTGGAGCTTTTCATTGAGCTGCATGGCGAGGCTCTGACGACCCACCGCCAGAACCTTGAGGGTGTCTTCATGCATCCGCAGTTGAGCATCAGCAACCTGCATGCCACGCACGAGCTCCTTGAGCTCATCGGGAAGCGTATTGAGGTCGTAGCGCTTGCCCTCAAAGGTCAAGACAGGGTTGTTAGCTGCGGAGTCAGTCATCGTTCGTTGCCGGGATTGCGTGGAACCAGCGGCCAGATCGTAGAGGGATTCAGGACTTTTGCCGATCTCGAATGAACTGTCGTTCGCACAATTCGCGATATCGCCCACCACGCTGCATCAACTCGTCGTGGGTTCCTCGATCGACAACCGCACCTTTTTCAAGAACCACAATGCGATCGGCCTCCTGCACCGTGGCCAGACGATGGGCGATCACCAACACCGTTCGTCCCTTCATCGCCTGCTTCAGGCCGAGTTGCACCGCAGCCTCGGCTTCAGCATCAAGGGCACTGGTGGCTTCATCCAGCAGCAACAGCGCTGGGTTGCCAAGCACCGCCCGGGCAATGGCAATCCGCTGCAGTTGGCCACCGGAAACATTGGTTCCCCGTTCTTCGAGCTGGGTGTCATACCCATCGGGCAAGGCACGGATGAAATCATCCGCATTGGCCAAGCGCGCCGCATCGCGCACCTCGTCATCCGTCGCACGACGGCCGAACCGAATCGCTTCGGCAATGGTTCCTGAAAACACGGTTGTGCGCTGTGGAACCAAAGCCACCTGCTGACGCAGCTCACGGGCCCGCATCAAGCTGATGTCGGTGCCGTCGAGACGGATCTCGCCCTGTTGCGCCGTGTTGAACCGGAGCAGAAGCGACAGCAGGGTGCTTTTACCCGCACCGGAGGGGCCAACGATGGCCAGCACCTGGCCCGCATCCACCCGCAGATTCAGCTGACGCAACACCGGCTGGGCTGGGTCATAGCCGAAGCTCACCTGGTCAAAGACCAGATCACCCTGAAGTGCACCGATGGCTTGCGCATCAGCTGGATCCGCAGCCTCCTGAGGCTCTCGCTCGATCTCCCGCAGACGTCGCAGCGACGCCTGACCCTGCTGAAATTCGTTGAAGTTGTTGGTGACGTGGGCAATGGGATCGATCAGCACGATCAGCCCTGTCAGGTAGCTGCTCAGCCCGGCAATACTCAGATCACCACTCTGGATTCGCCAGGCTCCAAGGGCCAGAACGGCAAACAGACCCACCACCTCGATGATGCCAACCACCGGATGCTGGAGCGCCACAAGGCTGTAGGTGCGGTGGCGGGCCTGCCGATGTTGATCGATTTCCGTCTCGAAACGGTCCTGCAGCCAGGGTTCGGCGGCAAAAGCACGCACCAGGGGCAAACCTTCGATGGCCTCACCCAGCAGACCGGCCAGTTCGCTCACCTTTTTCTGACTGCGTTCCGTGGCCGCCATCACGCGAGCACCAAACAGGCTGATCAGCCAGACGATCACCGGCGCCAGCAAAAGGATGGCCAGCGTCAATTTCCAGTCAAGCCAGAGCATCATCCCCAGCACCGCAACGAGCTGAAGAACGCTGGGGACCGTGTCGTGAATGGTCTTGTACAGCACCTCGCTGACGCGATCGGCGTCTTCGGTGAAGCGGTAGGTGAGATCACCGGCCGAGAGCTTCTCCAGTGCCCCCAGCTCCACGGTCTGCAGGCGGCGGAACAGATCACGCCGTAAGTCCTGGCTCACCAGCAATGCAGGCCCGGCAAGAAGCGAGTCTTGACCGAATTGAGCGATCTTCTGAACAGCAAAGATCAGCAACGCCAGCCCGATCAGCTGAAGCACGCGAGCCAGATCACCCGATCCCAGCGCGGGAAACAAGTCCCCGGCCAGCTGAACGAGCAGCGGAAAGCTGCCGACGTAAATCACCATGCAGCAGCCCCCCCAGAGCAGTTCCCGCAGATGAGGGCGAAGCAACGGCAGCAGCCGGCGGAATCCAGCCTGGGATGGGGTCAGCATCGCGGCACAGTATCAATGGTGAGCTCAAAAATCTGCCCAATGAAGCTGGATCAGTTCCTCAAATGGAAGGGTTGGGTCTCCACCGGCGGTGAAGCGAAGCAACGCATCCAGATGGGTGAAGTGGAGGTGAATGGGAGCGTTGAAACCCGGCGGGGCCGTCAGCTTTCCCCGGGAGATCGGGTTGTGCTTGCTGGTGAGGAGTCCGTTGTCGGGGATGAGAACGCGACCGGGCCGTAAGTTGGCTGCCACATTCCATGGGGAAGCAAGGCGTGCGCAGACCGGTGATCGCTGGCAACTGGAAGATGCACATGACCTGTGCCCAGTCGCGGGAGTTCATGGAAGCCTTCCTGCCGTTGATTGCTGACACCCCTGACGACCGCGACCTGGTGCTGGCACCACCCTTCACGGCGCTGTCAACCATGGCGGAACTCAGCCAGAACTCTCGCGTCTGCCTGTCAAGCCAGAACGTGCACTGGGAAGGTCAGGGAGCCTTCACCGGGGAGATCTCCCCAGCCATGCTCAAAGAGCACGGGGTGACTCACACGATCGTGGGCCACAGCGAACCACGGAAATATTTCAGTGAAAGCGACGAGCAGATCAACCACCGGGCTAGGTCATCCCAGTCCAACGGTCTGATTCCGATCGTTTGCGTTGGCGAAAGCGATGAGCAGCGCGAGCGGGGCGAAGCTGAACGGGTGATCCGCCGCCAGATCGAGCAGGGCCTGGAGGGTCTCGATGCCGAGAAACTGGTGGTGGCCTATGAGCCGATCTGGGCGATTGGCACAGGCAAGACCTGCGCTGCCGAAGAAGCCAATCGCATCTGCGGTCTGATCCGAAGCTGGGTGGGCTCCCCCGATCTGGTAATTCAGTACGGCGGCTCCGTCAAACCCAGCAACATTGATGAATTGATGGGCATGAGCGATATCGACGGAGTGCTAGTGGGGGGTGCTTCCTTGGAGCCCGAAAGCTTTGGACGGATTGCCAACTACCAAGCGGCTTGATTCAGGCGGCTGGCCCCAGGGTTGGGGCCAACGCACAGCTGTGATGGGGGTGATCAACGTCACCCCGGATTCCTTCAGTGATGGAGGGAGATTTCTGGCGAGCAAACGGGCCCTTGCTGAAGCTCAGCGGCAACTGAGCCGTGGTGCGGACGTGTTGGATCTGGGGGCGCAAAGCACCCGACCCGGAGCAGAGGAGGTGGGCGCCGAAGAGGAGTTGAGGCGTCTCCTACCAGCGCTGAAGAGCATCCGGCAACACTGCCCAGAGGCGCTGATCTCCATCGACACGTTTCTGGCGCCGGTGGCCGCCAAAGCACTGGAAGCAGGGGCCAACTGGATCAATGATGTGAGCGGTGGCCGGCGGGATCCCGATCTGCTGCGGGTGGTCGCCGATGCGGGCTGTCCGGTGGTGCTGATGCACAGCCGCGGTGACAGCCAAACCATGGATCAGCTCACGACCTATGCCGATGTCGTGGCAGATGTGAAAGCGGCGTTGCTGGAGCGCAGTGAAGCTGCGATTCAAGCCGGCGTTGATGAAAGCCAAATCATCTGGGATCCAGGTCTCGGCTTTGCCAAGACCCACGAGCAGAACCTGCAGCTGCTGCGGAATCTGGAACAACTCACAGCAGGACCGCGACCGGTGCTGATCGGCCCTTCGCGCAAACGCTTCATCGGTGCGGTTCTGGATGAACCCAGACCCAAAGCGCGTCTCTGGGGAACTGCTGCCGTAGCCTGCCGCTGCGCCCAAGCGGGTGCTGCCGTGCTGCGGGTGCACGATGTGGGGCCCATCAGCCAGACGCTGCGCATGGCGGCTGCACTCTGGTGATCTCCACGATCTTTGTTCAGATCGCGGCCTACAGGGATCCGGATCTCCCGGCCACACTGCACAACCTGATCGAGCGGGCGGCCAAGCCAGAGCGCCTGCGCTTCGGCATCTGCCTCCAACTGGCGGCTGATGACCCGCCCCACTGGGGAACAAGCGCATTTCCGGATCATCCCCAGCTGGAGTTCATCCGGTTCGATGCCGCGGAAAGCCGTGGTGCCTGCTGGGCCCGTCGACAGGCCCAGAGTGTTTACGGCGGGGAAGACTTTCTGCTGCAGATCGACAGCCACATGCGGGCCGTGGAGCACTGGGATGAGCTGCTTCTGAAAACCTGGAAGGAATGCAGCGATGCGCGTGCCGTTCTCAGTGTTTACCCGAACGGCTTTCAACTGCCGTGCCGTTTGCAGACATCAACCCTGCCTGTGATGGGAGCTGCCGGCTTTGATACCAACGGCATCCTCAAGCTGCGAGGCATCAGCCGATTCCAACTTCCAGAAGAACAACCCGATCGCCCCATCCCCGGGGCGTTTATCGCCGGAGGCTTCCTGTTCGGCCCTGGCTCAATCGTGAGCGAAGTGCCCTACGACCCCGAGCTTTACTTCTATGGGGAAGAGATTGCCATGTCGGCACGACTCTGGACGTCGGGTTTCAACATCTACGCCCCGAATCGCCTGCTGCTGTTTCATCTCTACAAGACAGAACATACCGATCAAGAGCATGCAGCCACCCATTGGGGCGATCACAGCAATTGGCACGATTACAACCTTCACGCACTCAAACGTGTACACACACTGCTCGGCAGTCTCAACAACGCACCGGCATCAATCCGCTGCTTCAATGATCAGTCTGGAGAACTTGAACCCTTCGGATTAGGGAGAAAACGTAGCCTGCATATGTATCAACAATGGGCTGGAATTGATTTCAAAACGGCAGAGATCAGCCAAGCCGCAAGAGATGCAGAATTCAAGGCCCTGAAAGCCTGAGTTGCCCATCATTCATCGCCAACAAAAAAGCCAGAGCCCGGTAGGAACTCTGGCTTTGATGTTCAACACTTGGTCGACGATCAGTCGGTGACAACACCCTCAATCCGATCCTCAACCTCCTGGTACAGCTCTTGAAGCTGCTCGATGTTTTCATCCGAGGTCTCCCAGTATCCGCGGCCATGCACCTCAAGCAGGGTGCCCACGATCTGGCGGAAGCTGTTGGGATTGAGTTCCAGCAGACGCTTGCGCATCTCGGGATCGTTGATGAAGGTTTCGTTGGCCTCTTCGTAGACGAAGTTGTCAACGGCGCCGCTGGTGGCACTCCAACCAAGCGTGAAGTTGAGGCGCTTGGCCACCTCACGCACACCCTCATAGCCGGAGTCGAGCATGCCTTCGTACCACTTGGGATTCAGCAGCTTGGTACGTGAATCCAGGCGGATCGTTTCACTCAGCGAACGCACCTGAGCGTTGGCCGTGGTGGTGTCGGCGATGTAGCTGGTGGGAGCTTTGCCGTCGTCACGGAGGCCAGCGATCAACTTGGTGGGATCGGAGTCGAAGTAGTGGCTCACATCGGTGAGGGAGATCTCAGCCGAATCGAGGTTCTGGAAGGTGACATCCGCCGTCTTCATCACGTTCTCGAACACCTCCCGCTTCTGATTCATCTCACCGGGGTTGTCGGCATTGAAGGCGAAGGTCTTGCGGGAGAGGTACATCTCCTGCAGCTCACCTTCCTCCTCCCAGGTGCTGTTCTCCACCGCGAGGTTCACGTTGGAGCTGTAGCTGCCGCTGGCGTTGGAGAACACCCGGCAGGCCGCATCCCGCAGGCTCGTGCCTTCTTTCTCCGCCTGCTCAAGAGCGTGCTTACGAACGAAGTTCTGCTCCAGAGGCTCGTCGGCCTCGGCAGCCATCTTCACGGCCTGATCGATCAGCGCCATCTGGTTGATGAACAGATCGCGGAACACACCGGAGCAATTCACCACCACATCAACGCGGGGGCGGCGGAGTTCTTCCAGGGGAATCAACTCAAGCTTGTTCACCCGACCCACGGAGTCCGGCATCGGCTTGACGCCGACGAACCAGAGGATCTGGGCCAGGGATTCGCCGTAGGTCTTGATGTTGTCGGTTCCCCAGAGCACACAGGCGATGGTTTCGGGCCAGGTGCCCTGCTCCTCGCGCTGACGCTCGATCAATTTGTCGACAACACTCTTTGCTGCAGCAACCGCGGCACGGGTGGGGATCGCCTGCGGGTCGAGGGCGTGGATGTTCTTGCCGCTGGGCAGCACACCAGGATTCCGGATCGGATCACCACCGGGGCCCGGAAGGATGTATTCACCATCGAGAGCCTTCAGCAGACTCTCCATCTCCATGTCGGCGCACACCTGCTCAAGGCAGAAACGCAGATAGGCAAAGAGCTTGTCGAGCTCGGTGGCATCGATCTGCACAAAGCCAGCGCTGCAGCAGGCCCGCAGCCAAGGCGAGGGGAGCTTGAAGCCGAACTTGGCCAGCAGGTCGTAGAACCAACCGAAGCTGTTGCGCAGGCTGACGCGACCATCACGGCCGGTGAGGGTGCGAACCATGGCGCCAATGGCAGCGCGGGATGTCTCCGTGATCGTGCGGTTGAGTTCCACATCGGCGAGGACGCCCTCGTCGTTGCCTTTGTAGATGTCTTCGATCGAGCGGCCCATGGCCTCAGCCAGCAGGCCGGGGAGTGAGCGCAGCCCATCCTCCTCACGCTCGAGAGCAGCGATGTTCACCAGGGTGGCAACGGCTTCCTCTGCGGTGGGGGGCTTGCCAATGGTGTGAAGGCCACAGGGAAGGAGACGGCTTTCGATCTCCATCAACTGGCGGTAAACGGCGCCCACCAGGGCATCACGTCCCTCCAGGTCGAGGGTCGAGGCATCGTCTTCAGGAAGGTCAACGTCCTTATCGAGGTTGCACTGGCGTGCAGTCTCAATGATCGTGTTGACGATCTGAATCCCGCGGCCACCCTCACGCAGCTGCTGGTAGGAGCCCACCAGCTCACCCAGTTCCTTCAGGCCCTTGTAAAGGCCGGCATTTTCAGCCGGAGGGGTGAGGTAGCTGATGGTGGAGGCATAACCCCGCCGCTTCGCGATGGTGGCCTCGGAGGGGTTATTGGCGGCGTAGTAGTAGAGGTTGGGCAGCGCACCGATCAGTGAATCGGGGTAGCAGGTTTCGCTCATGCCCATCTGCTTGCCGGGCATGAACTCAAGGGAGCCATGGGTGCCGAAGTGGAGCACCGCATCAGCCTTCCAGATCTTCTGGAGATAGGTGTAGTAGGCGGCGAAGCCGTGGTGGGGGCTGGCGCTGCGGGAATAGAGCAGGCGCATCGGATCACCCTCGTAGCCGAAGGTGGGCTGAACGCCAACGAAAACGTTGCCGAAGTGGCGACCGAAAACCAGCAGATTCTGGCCATCGCTGTTGAGGTTGCCGGGGGGCTTGCCCCAGTTCTCTTCGAGCCGTTCGGAGTAAGGCGTCAGACGCTCGTACTCCTCAACGCTCATCCGATGGGCGATCGACAGCTCCGGAGAGCCCTGCATGGCATCGGCGTCGTTGATGACGGCCTCCAACAGCTCTCGAGGCGTGGAAGGCAGGTCCTGCACGTCATATCCCTTCGCCTTCATCTCCTGCATCACCCGATGGATGGAGCCGAAGACGTCGAGGTAAGCCGCCGTACCGACGTTGCCCTTGTCGGGAGGGAAGCTGAACACGGTGATCGCCAGCTTCTTCTCGTTGCGGGGCTTGATCCGCAGCGACGACCAGCGGATGGCCCGTTCAGCAATGGCATCAACCCGGTCTTGAAGGGTGTGCGCCTTGCCGGTGGCATCGTCGCGACCCGAAAGAACGATGGGCTCGATGGCGCCATCCAGTTCCGGAATGGCGATCTGCAGGGCCACCTGCACCGGGTGCAGGCCAAGGTCGCTCTGTTCCCACTCCTGGGTGGTCTGGAAGACGAGGGGAAGCGCCACCATGTAAGGCCGGTTGAGCTTCTTCAGCGACTCAATCGCCTTGGGGTGGTCCTGACGGGCCGGGCCTCCGACCAGCGCAAAACCGGTGAGGGAGACGATGCCATCCACCAGGGGCTGCTCGGGATTGAGCGGGTCGTAGAAGAAAGCGTTGACCGGCTTGGAGAAGTCGAGACCGCCGCAGAAGATCGGAATTACGCGAGCTCCACGGAACTCCAGCTCCTGGATGGTGGCCACGTAATGGGCATCGTCACCTGTGACGATGTGGCTGCGCTGCAGCACCAAGCCGATCACCGGCCCTTTGCGGGCTTCCTCTGAAAGGTCGGTGCGGCTGGAGGTCCAGTTCAGATATTCCTTGAGGTCCTCGAACATCGTGGGAGCCAGGGGGTGCCAGATGCCGAGGTCGGGGAACACTTCGGGCTCCGCCACCTCCATTGCCGGGCGCTCCTCACCTTCTGCAGCTGGGAAGACGTATTTGTCTGCCAGCATCAACAGGAAGTTGCGCAGGTTGTCGGGGGTTCCACCCAGCCAGTACTGGAAGCTGAGCATGAAGCTGCGGGCATCCTGCGCCTTCTCAACCGGCAGGTACTTGAGAACGGTGGGCAGCGTGTTCAGCAGCTTGAGCATCGCGTCCTGGAAGCCAGCACCTCCGGCTTCCTTCCGCTTCTTCATGAAACCTGCGATGGCGCTCTTGCTCTGACCGAGCTGGGCCATGGAGAAGCTGCCTAGCTTGTTCAGACGCATCACCTCCGGCATGGACGGGAAGACCACAGCCGCCTTGAGTCGGTCGCGGTGGGGGGCAACGGCGTCCACAACCTTCTGCGCCAGATCTTCGATGAAGATCAAGGAGGCCACAAAGACATCAGCCTCAGCCACGTCGGCGCAGAAACCGGCGTAGTTGTCGTCGTCGCGGAGTTCTTCGATCAGATAGCCGCTGAGCTCGATTCCGAGATCTCCACCGGAGGCATTGAGAGCCGTCGCTGCCTGGGTGAGGGCGTTTTGGTACTGGGGCTCCAGCACCACATAAACCGCCTTCATGACGGACTTGTGGTTCTGGCCCTCCACAGGAGCAACGCGGCGATCGGCGGAGCGGACCTGTGTGAACATCAGCGCGCTTTGAGCAATGTGAAGAACCTTACGGCGACTGGCCCATAGGGCGCGAGGATTTCTGATCGGCCGTTACACGAGCCGACCCATAGGCTTTGGAGCGTCTGCTGCGCTTTCATGTCCGCTCCGATTCCCGTCGTTGTTGCCGGTGCCCTGGGGCGCATGGGCGCCGAGGTGATCAAGGCTGTGGTGGGAGCCGAAGACTGCAGCCTGGTTGGCGCCATCGACAACACCCCCGGCAAAGAAGGGGCAGACGTGGGTCTGGAGCTGGGCCTTGGCGAGCTGGAGGTGGCCGTGACGGCTGATTTCGAAGGCTGTCTCTGCGCTGTGAGCCAATCGGTGCGGGACAGCGGCAGCGGCGCCGTGTTGGTGGATTTCACCCACCCCTCCGTTGTTTATGAGCACACCCGCGCGGCGATCGCCTATGGCGTTCACCCCGTGATCGGAACCACTGGACTCTCGCCTGAACAACTCAACGACCTCACCGAGTTCTCGGCCAAAGCGTCCGTGGGTGGGGCCGTAATCCCCAATTTCTCTGTGGGGATGGTGCTGTTGCAACAAGCGGCAGCAGCAGCGGCACGGTTCTACGACCACGCGGAACTGACGGAACTGCACCACAACCGCAAGGCGGATGCCCCCAGCGGCACCTGCATCAAAACCGCTGAGCTGATGGAAGAGCTGGGCAAGAGCTTCAATCCCGAGGAAGTGGATGAGCACGAATCCCTGGCGGGCTGCCGCGGCGGACAGCGGGACAGTGGCCTGCGGCTGCACTCCGTGCGGCTGCCGGGCCTGGTGGCTCACCAGGAAGTGATGTTCGGTGCCCCGGGAGAGACCTACACCCTGCGTCACGACACCATTGATCGTTCCGCCTACATGCCCGGGGTGCTGCTCACGGTGCGCAAGGTGGGCAGCCTCGGCAGCCTTGTGTACGGCCTTGAGCGCCTGATCTGAAGGCGACACCATGCTCATTCCCCTCCGCCCCGGTGAACTGCAACGGCTGATCCCCGCCGTTGCCACCGGCAATCAGTTCCGCTTTGCCCTCGGCAACCCCCAGGAGGTGCTGCAGCGCCTGATGATCGCCGCCATCGGTGGTGTGATCACGTTCCTGATCTACAACCAGGCGCAGCTCGGTAGCCGCTGGGGCCCCGTCTGGCTGGTGATCAGCGTTGTGTTCTTTCTCTATGTGCTTTGGGGCCCGATTGTGCAGGCCGGCCAGCGCAACGCCACCCTGCGGCGCTATCCCGCGGCTGCCCTGTTTGAGGGCGAGGTGGCGGACGTGATCACGCGTGAACGGGTGGAAAACCGCCACGAGCAGGCCGACAGCAGCGGGCGGCTGGAACTCGTGGAGAACCGACGCACCTGGATGCTGCTCGAACTTGAAGACGAGGAGGGTTACCTCGGCCGGGTGGCCTTTCCGATGGAGAAGAAGCACCAGTCGATCCGCCGCGGCAGCCTGATCCGCTGCCTGGTGCTGAGCGAGCGCAAGGATTTTTCAAAGATCGGAGCCCTCAGCGATGCCTGGCTGCCGGGCATGCGGATGTGGGTTGGCGAGTACCCCTTCCTGCTCCGTCCCGCCTTTGAGGAGCTCTGCCGACTCCGCCTGAACAGCCGGCGTTGAACAGCCGGCGTCGAGCAGCCACTGCTGAACATTTCTTAAACCTGGTTTACACTTCTTAGTAATCAAACGGCGGCATCCATGTCCCAGTCCTCTCCCACCACTCCTGTCGTGCGCGGTGCACAGGTCACCACGGAAGACGGCGGCCGCCTCAACGCCTTCGCCACGGAACCCCGCATGGAAGTGGTTGAAGCAACCCAGGGTTGGGGTTTCCATGATCGCGCTGAAAAACTGAACGGCCGCATGGCCATGCTCGGTTTCATTGCCCTGCTGGCCACTGAGTTGGCCCTGGGCGGCGAATCCTTCGTTCACGGGCTGCTCGGCCTGGGCTGATCGCCTCGCGCTGGATCGGGATGGCTGGCCAGACTCCCTGAATGGCTCCATCCCCTCCAGAGATTCATGTTTTGGGCGCTGGCCCCACCGGCGCCCTCACAGCTCTTGCCCTCGGCCTCCGTGGTCAGCGCGTGGTCCTGTTTGACCCGCTGACGGCATCGGAACTTCAAACCAGAAGTCGGGCGTACGCCATCACCCACTCCAGCCGCCGACTGCTGACCAACCTGGGGCTTTGGCACGACCTGGGCGATGCCTTGGTGCCTTTCCGTGATCTGGATTTGCGGGACGGGGCCACCAACGACCGCGTTCTCTTCGGCCAGGAGGACCTGGCAGCAGCCAATCGACACCACGACGGCATTGGGTGGATCCTCGATCACCGACCCTTGATGAAGCTGTTGCTGGCTCGGCTGGAGTCCAATAGCAACGTGGCGATCCACTTTGCCGAACCATGCCCTGATCCAAGCGCTGATGCTCTGATCGTGGCGGCTGATGGACCGCGCTCCCCCACACGAGAGGCCTGGGGCATCCGTCACTGGGGCATCCGCTATCGCCAGGGGTGTCTCACCGCCAAGGTTGCCCTGCGGGGACTCCCCCACGACAGGGCCTGCGAGTTGTTTCGCCCGGAAGGCCCTCTCGCTGTTTTGCCCTTGGGGCAGGGCAGGTTCCAGGTGGTGTGGAGTGCACCCTGGCAGCGTTGCCAGCAGCGCAGCACGTTGCAGCGCAGTGCCTTTCTCGATCAGCTGGCCGCTGTTCTGCCGGAGGGGATTGAACCGGATTTCCTTCTAGATCAGCCCCGAGCCTTCCCCCAACAATGGCTGCTGGCTCGCCGCTTTCATCGCGGACGGGGCGTGCTGATCGGCGAAGCGGGCCACCGCTGCCATCCCGTGGGAGGCCAGGGGCTCAATCTCTGCTGGCGTGATGTGGAAGGGTTGCTGCGCGCCGTGGAACGGGGCGGCAGCGCCACAACAATCGCTCGGCGCTACGGGATGAGCCGCTGGCTCGATGTGCTCCAGGTGGGTGTGGCGACGGATCTTCTGGTGCGGGTGTTCTCCAACCGCCAACCACTGTTGCTTCCCCTGCGGCGCTTTGCATTGCTGCTGCTGAAACAGTTTTCTGGACTGCGCCAGCTCAGCTTGCGGGCCATGAGTGACGGCCCCATGCAGCTCTGGCGGGCCTTGCCAAACTGAGCCAAGCGCGGGTCGCGACCATGGTGATGTCCAGCCAGCGGCAACCCCCAGCAACGGACGCCTTGCTGCAATTTCTTCAGCGGCGTTTGGGGTTGAGTCCAAGCGCCCTGGAGCTGGGGCAACGCCAGGCGGAACTGGAACAAGCCCCCCTCCCGATCGTGCTGTGGAGCTTCGGGTTATTGAGTTTGCAGCAGTTGGAAGACGTCTTCGACTGGCAGAACAGTCAGCCGTAGCGCAACAACGCGTCCACGGGCTGGCCTGCGGGCAAGGCCTGACGGCCTCCGAGCCCCTCCAGCTCGATCACGAAGGCAAAGCCCACCAGGCAACCACCGGCCTGCTCCACCAGTTTTCCCGTTGCTGCAGCCGTTCCACCGGTGGCCAACAGATCGTCCACCACCAGCACCCGGGGTGAATTCTCAAATGCATCGGCTTGGATCTCCAGCCGATCGGTGCCGTACTCCAAGGCGTAATCCAGACCCACCACCTCACCGGGCAGCTTTCCGGGCTTCCGGACAGGCACGAAGCCAAGCCGTCGGTCGCGGGCCAAAGGTGCCCCAAAAATGAATCCCCGGGATTCGATCCCCACGATCAGATCAGGCTTCACCTGGTCGCAGAACGCACCCAGCTGGCGGATCACCTCGGCCATGGCCTCAGGCGACCGCAGCAGGGGGTTGATGTCTCGAAACAGAATTCCAGGCTTGGGAAAATCTGGAATTGAGCGAATGTGCGACTGAAGATCCAAATCCAGGTGACGCAATGGCGGTGCCCCTGGCATCATCGCAGCCATGACTGAAGCTTCAGCCCCCAGCGCACCCACCGACGGCGCGCGTCTCAGCCGGCGGGGCGTCGAGCGTCTCGACCTGTTGCTGCTGACCATTGAGGCTTTGGATCTCAATGGTGGCGAGGCGATGGTCTGGACCAGCCAGCAGATGGGCCTCCAGTCGCAATTCCCCAACCGGGTTGAACTCTGGAAGCGGCGCTGTCATAACCCGCTTCGGCGCACCACCCGGCGGGACCAGCTCGACCCGGTGGACGCCGAATCGCTGATCTGCCTGGTGTGTGCCATGGCTGATCGGCTCTACCCCATGCTTCATCAACTCCTCTCGAGCCGCGAACCGGAACAGCTCACCCAACAGCGTTGGCAGTTGTTCCACGAGCGCCTGCGGGACCTCATCGAAGAGCGGATGAATCAGCGCCGGGAAGCCGTTGTGCGCCTCCTCACCATAGAACCGGCGGGCCCTCTGCACCGCCAGCTGATCAGCACCCTGGCGTTCTGCGCAGGCCCAGGAGGAATCGATCGTCTCCGCGCAACCCTGCTCGACCCCACGCCCTAGGCCGACCATGTTGAAAACGACATACCAATACGAACAGACCGCAGCACGGCTGGTGGTGGAGGGCTTGCCTGACCTCTCCGCCGGACATTCGAATGAAGTGATCGGCATCCTGTCGTCCTGGCGGCTGCAGTTGATCGGAGCACCGGAACTGGAAGGAACCCGGGATCATCTCGAGGCTCTGATGGCAGCGGTGATGCCCTACGCCAGGCATCGCTTGTCCGGCGTGCAGCGCCGCTTTGGCCTGGAGAACGGTTTTGTGAGCATCGCGCCGGATCAAGCCAACCATCGGCTGGAACTGCGCAGCAGCCGGGAGGGCGTCGAGCCACTGCAGCTCAAACTCGATGACGCCGAACTGGCCGATCTGGTGCGTTGCCTCGATCGCTTGCGGCTCGACAACCGGGTCAAGCTGACCTGGACGTTCCCCGAAGACCGCCCGTTGAAGCGTCAGGAGATCGTCGATCGCATTCCTCTGCAGAAACGCCTCGGACCTCCCCTTCTGGCTGGGGTTGCTCTGGCGTGCAGCATCGCCACCGCCTGGCTTCTGCCTCTGCCCCAGGAGACCAAGGAGACATCGCCGGCAGCAGCACCATTGGACAAGCCTGAAACGCAGTCCGACCGTTGACGTGCAGGAAACACGCTTCAGAATCGCCGCAATGACGGCACCCTGATCACACCGATGCCATGAGGAAGGCGCGCCGAAGCAGCACACGTGATCAACGACGGGTCTTCCGCCCCCGTCGCCGCTTCCCCTATGGCCCCGTCCTGCGGCAGTTAACGGTTGTCGTGCTGATGCTGGCTGCTGCCGCAGGGATCGCTGTCTTGCTGAATCAGCTGCCCCAGCAGGTGGACATCATGCTGCTGCTGAGCCAGGCCATTGACGACCTGATTGGCGGCGTTCAGCAACTGCTGGAAGCCATGCTCGGGCTCGCCGCCATCGTGCTGATCGCTGCCATCGCACTTCTGGCGGGCATACTCTTGCTTGGTGCGCTCTGGAGGTTGATGCGCATCATCCGCCTGGTGGTCTCTCCCCCCACTCAAGGCAGGCGCTGAGGCGGTGCCAGCGAGCGCTGATGGTTCCACAACTCCTCCAGGGTCACGCTGCCATCCCGATCGCCATCCAAAGCGTTGAAGTTGCGACTGATCCAGGGAATGCGCTTGGCTTCCTGCCGATTCAAGCGATGGTTCCGGTCGCGATCGGCCTGGCGGAAATGGCGCTTCAGACGTGGGCCACTGGGCGATGAATCCTGAAAACGCAGGTCCTTCAAGAGGAGATAGGAGCGATTGTTCTGCCTCTTGAGCACACGGCTCAGGGCACGTCGACCCTGCACTTCCGAGGCATCCAATCGACCGTCTGCGTTGACGTCCAGGCGGATGAACAGAGTTTCCATCCTGGTGCTGTAGACACGCATGGTCTTGTCGCCCGGAGCAGCCTGCAACGCCATCGAACTCAGCGCCAACGCCAAAGGGCCGAGCACACGGATGACGTTCAGCGCAGTCATGCCACCAGCCTATGGAGCCTGAGCAGCTCTGACGATGACTGATGCATGACAGGAGGCGGCTGAGCTGTGACCGGCTCCTACCGGAGAAGGACAGACGCCGAAGCGCTGCATACCATCAGCCCATCCGCTGATGGCCATGGCCAAGAACACCATGATCTGGGTGGTGGACGACGACCCGGAACTGAGAAAGATGGTCGGCACCTACCTGATCGACCAGGGCTATGACGTGCGCAGCCTCTGCGATGTGAAGCAATTCGAGGCACGGCTGGAGTGCCAACGGCCAGATCTGGTGGTTCTTGACCTGATGCTGCCCGGCGATGATGGTCTGACGGCTCTGCGCAGGCTGCGGGATGCCGGGGATGATCTTCCCGTGGTGATGCTCACTGCGCGGGCCGATGGGGTGGATCGGATCATCGGCCTCGAACAGGGAGCCGATGACTACCTCGCTAAACCATTCTTGCCCCGAGAACTCACGGCCCGCATTGAAGCCGTGCTCCGGCGACGCAAAGCCATGCCGGCGGGAACGCCGGTGGAAGGTGGGGAATGCATCCGCTTTGGCGACAACCAACTGGATCTCTCCGCCCGCACCTTGCTGCAGAACAACGCGCCGGTGGTGATCACCAGCGGTGAGTTCAGCCTGCTGGCCGCCTTTGTACGCCATCCCCATCGCCCCCTCTCGCGGGAACGTCTGATCGAACTCGCCCGAGGTCCCGGCAGCGACACCGACAGCCGCAGCATGGACGTTCAGGTGTCGCGGGTGCGCAAGCTGGTGGAACCGGATCCCACCCGCCCCCGCTACGTGCAGACGGTTTGGGGGTATGGCTACGTGTTTGTTCCGGACGGCACGCCGAGATCCCGCTGACATGCCTCGCCAACGGGGACTGACACGAAGACTGGCTCGCTTCGGCGCCTGGGGGACAACCCTGCTGGCCTGTTGGATGCTGGCCCTGCTGCTGCTGCAGGTGCTATTCGGCCGGCAACTGGAACGGATTCAGACGCTGCAGTTGGGTCGGGACCTGGCCTTGAACATCCGCCTCAGCGAACTAACCCTCGAGCGTTACCCCCCATCACTGATCAGCGAGCTCACGGGCCTGGAGCTCCAGGTGAGCTCACAACCAGCGGCGCCAGATCGCGAGACCCAGGCTTCGGCCCAGCGGCGCCAGGAGCTGCGTCAGGTGCTCTGCTCCCGCCTCTCGCACTGCCGTGAGCTCCGGCCTGCCCCGAGCAGGACGGGCACGCCGGAGGTGTGGATTGAACTGTTCTCTCCTCTGGAGCCGGTCTGGCTACGCAGCCCCCTGCCCATGGCCCGCACCTGGCCGCCCCCACCCACACTGCTGCTGCTGGCCCTGGTGGGTGCGACGGTGATGACCGGGGTGCTCTATCTGCTCCTCGATGTTGCCCGTCCTCTTCGCAAGCTTGAGGACGCCGTCTCTCGGGTCGGAGAAGACATCAACCGTGAGCCTGTCCCCGAGCAAGGATCCGCTGAAGTGCGGCGGATCTCCCGTCGCTTCAACGCAATGGTGCGCCGCCTGGCAGAAGGGGAAAAAGAGCGCGCCACGATGCTGGCCGGCATTGCCCACGATCTGCGAGCACCCCTCACACGGCTGCAGTTTCGTTTGTCGATGCCGGAGCTCAACACCGAGGAACGAAGGCGCTGCCAAAGCGATCTGGAGGCTTTGGAGCGGATTACAGGCCAGTTTCTGCTCTACGCCGGAGGCGGTGAACGGGAAGCGTGTGTTGCCTGTCCGTTGAATCAGTGGCTGGCTGAGACCGTGGCAAGCCAACCGAAGGACCAGCTTCTGCTCGAGCTCAGTTCGATCGATTTACCGATTCGGCCGGTGGCCCTGGGCCGCGCCGTGAGCAACCTGATCGACAACGCCTTCAGCCATGGCACCGCACCAGTTGTCGTACGGCTGCGCAGGCGGGCAGCGGAGGTTGCCATTGAAGTGTGGGACCAGGGGGAGGGAATGCCCAGCAACGCCTGGGAACGGGCCCTGCAACCCTTTCAGCGCCTGGATTCAGCACGGGGGCGTCAAGGCCATTGCGGCTTGGGGTTGGCAATCGTGAACCATGTCGTTCGCACCCATGCTGGACGGCTCAGTTTCCAGCAGGGCAACGGCGACCCGGGCCGCTTTGCCGTGATCATCACTCTTCCGATGCAAGAGACGAAAACACCAGACATTCCGTAAAAAATCGGACCAGATCGACCCCGCAGATTGCAGCGCTGGCAGAACTGAACTGGCGATCTAACGAAAGCATGAGCCAGCCCGTCGACCACGACATGACAGCCGTCCTCGAGGCCATCGATCACTACAGCGATGGCGACGTCGACCAACCGCAGGAAATCATGGTGGAGCTGCAGGAGGGTTGCTCCAACAAGCACAAACGGCTGAACAAAAAGGTCTACGAAAAAGAGCTGGCCAAACTCCAGACGGAGCTGGTGAAGATGCAGTATTGGGTGAAAGCCACAGGCTTTCGCATGATCATCCTGTTCGAAGGACGGGACGCCGCAGGCAAGGGAGGATCGATCAAACGGCTGACGGAGCCCCTGAACCCCAGGGGATGCCGGGTGGTGGCCCTGGGCACGCCTTCAGAGCATCAGAAAAGCCAGTGGTATTTCCAGCGCTATGTGGAGCATTTTCCCAGTGCCGGAGAAATCGTTGTCTTTGACCGGAGCTGGTACAACCGGGCCGGCGTGGAAAAGGTGATGGGCTTCGCGACACGCGAACAAGTGGAGCAGTTTTATGTGTCGTGCCCACAGTTTGAGCAAATGCTGGTGCAGGACGGAATCCTGCTGCTCAAATACTGGTTCTCCATCAACGATGACGAACAGGAAAAACGTTTCCAGGAACGCATTGATAACGAAGAGCGTCGCTGGAAGATGAGTCCGATGGACATCGAGTCGCGCAACCGCTGGGTGGAGTACTCGAAAGCGAAGGACACCATGTTTGCCAAGACGCATATCCCGGAAGCCCCATGGTTCACCGTGGAGGCCAATGACAAGCGCCGCGCCCGCTTGAATTGCCTGCGCCACATCCTCAGCAAGGTGCCCTATGAAGACATGACACCACCACCCATCAAGATGCCGAAGCGCCCGAAGCAAGGAAGCTACAAACGGCCTCCCTTCAACGAGCAATTCTTTGTACCCAACAACTATCCATACAAGGACTGAGAAAAAATACTGCACAACAAGAAAAAAGCAATAAGTTCAGATCAATCATCAGCCTGGGCTGCTTCAATGAAGCAGCTTTTTTCATGCAAAAAATAATTATTTTCCCGTTCATTTCCTCAATTAAAAGCAAGCCGACCCGCAAAAAAACCACCTTGCTTGGCTTGAGTTCACACAGCAGCACGCTTTAAGGTGATTGACCTTCCAGTTCTGCAGGCTTTGCTCGGTTCCTGGCAAGTCCTAATGCGGTGTATCGCCAGCGCACTGTTCCTGGTGGCCCACGGTCTACTGGTGCTGGAGCACATCACCATTGGAACGGCACTGCATGGGATTGCGGAGTTGTTCCTTGCCCCATGGGCCATCCGCCACAAAGCCTGGGACATCATCGTGATCGGACTGATTTTCTGCGTCTTCGATCTGTGGGGAACTCTGCGTCTGACCGGCATGTTGGTCTAAAGCCCTTCAACCACTCAGCCGCTGGGACCAAAACCCAAACAGCTGCCACGACGACCAGAGGAACATCCCCAGGAAGACCCAGTTCAGCCAAGCCGGACGTCGGTCGTTTTCAAACATCTCTCAGGACAACGAAAGGCGACACCTGACCTTATCCATGCTGCTAGCTAATGGCCAGAGATCAAGAGTTGCAGCAGCAAAAGACCTCCCATCCCGCCACATCCCGCCAAAAGCCAAGGCAAACGAGCCTGTTGAAGATCCGGCAATTCGTCACGAAACACCGTCATCAAGAGGCCTCCACCCAAGAACGCCGTCGCAGTGGCCAGCGTGAGCGCATCCACTGGGTGAAACACAAAGGCATGCAGAAGACCCAGAACAAGGGCAGCACTTCCAATCCAGCGATTGCGACGACGAAATCGCTGCGGATGGTGCTCGGCTGCATAGCGGTCCATCAACAACACATGAGCACTAATCGCCACCGTGAACAAAATTCCGTACCCAACACCTGTTGTGATCAATGACGGCAAGGAGTAGGCATAGAGGTAATTGATGGCAGCAAAGTTGAAGAGCTGCAGCCAAACCGCATAAGGCGGTGCACCCTGCCTTTGCTTCATCAGCACGTTCAAGCTAAAAACCACGAGCACACCGCCCAGAGCAACCAGAAACAGCAAGGCATCCACCAAAGGGGCCGGCACGTAATCGATGAGCCCTCGAACGTCGGAGAGTTCAGATCCGCCTGATGCCAACTCCGGCAGCAAATGGATGAACACATAAGCCAAGCCGGCGCCCCCTCCAACGGACGCCCAGCGCTGCTGTTGTTGCTCTGGGCATGAGGCAACCCAACCGGCCAACCAATGGCAACTTCCAATCGCCAGAACACAGAGGGAAGCAACCAGCCAGGCCACAGATTCCAATCAGCGACTCAAAGTCTGATGAGCGACGGCTGGAACGTCATGACTTCGCCGAAGAACTCCAATCGGCCGAACGAAACGACACATTGGCGCCACCACTGCGTTTCAGGTCGTGCATGCCCTCCAGCTGGTTGTAGACCGACAAGAGCTGCCGCCGCATGTGGTCGGTATGGGGCAGATCAGCGATCAAACGCAGCACATCCTCCAGGGATCGCTTGGCATCGATCACCAAACGACAATCGGGGCTGCCAGGCTCGTCACGCATGGGATCAGAAGTGATTTCATCCATTCAGTAGAAAATCGCTGCTTGCGGGTGTCTGAATCCCTACCAACGCGGCGATATTCAGCAGAAATTCAGAGTTTGGCCACAACCGGCAATCTGAGGCTGCTGAACCACGACAACAACACCAGCAGGGATGAAGCCCAGAGGCAGGCCTGCATGCCCGCGGCTTCGGTTCGGCCGAGCATGAACACTGCCCCCGAGAGCAACGTGCCCACCAAGCGTCCGGCAGCGTTGGCCATGTAATAGAAGCCCACATTGAGGCTGACGCTCTCCGCATCGGTGTAAGCCAGCACCATGTAGGAGTGGATCGACGAATTCATCGCGAACACCACCCCAAAGGCGGCTAGGCCTGCGGTGATGGCGACCGCCACATCCACCTGGCGCCACAGCGCCACCGCGATCAGGGCGGGAATGGCGGTGAGCAGAGCACTCCAGAACTGCACAGCAGATGGTCCCGGGGATGTGGTCTGCCCCCAAAGCCGTCTCAGACCAGGCGCTGATCCCTGAACGATGCCGTAGCCAATCACCCAGAGACCGAGGAAGCCACCGATCTCCCAGAAACTCCAGCCCAGGGAGGCCTCAAGGAAGACGGGCAAGGCCACCACGAACCAAACATCCCGGGCACCAAACAAAAAGAAGCGCGCCAAGGACAGCACGTTGATGCCCTGGGATTTGGAGAACAGCGACGAAAAGGCCGGCTTGGACTTCATCTTTCCGATCTCCCCAGGCAGCACCAGCGTGAGCACGAAGGCCAGGGCAAGACCTGCCGCCATCCAGCCCACGGCAGCATTGAAGCCAAAGGCGGTGAGCAGCACCCCACCGAGAAAGAAGCCCACACCCTTGAGGGCGTTCTTGGATCCCGTGAGGATCGCCACCCACTTGAAAAGCTGCTGCTGCCCCTGCTGCTGATCCTCCGGCGTTTCTGAAACCACCGTCTTGATGGCACTCTTGGCGCTCATCTTGTTGAGATCTTTGGCGATGCCGCTGATGGCCTGTGCGGTCATCACATAGATCACGCTCAACAGTTTCGGCCAACTGGCGGCGACGGGCATCAGCATCAACAACGCAAGAATCTGCAGCAGCGTTCCCACCCAGAGGGTGAGCCGTAGCCCGTAGCGGGCACCGATCCAACCGCCGTACAGGTTGGTGAGCACCCCGAACAACTCATAGAAAAGAAACAGGAACGCGATCTCGAGGGTGGTGTAGCCGAGTTGATGGAAGTGGAACACCACCAACATCCGCAGGGCCCCATCGGTGAGCGTGAAGGCCCAGTAATTGGCGGTGACGATGCCGTATTGCTGCAGAGGAGAGAGCTTCATCCGTCGAGCCCAACCAGATGGCAGGTGAGATCGGCCATGCGGCAGCTGTAGCCCCATTCGTTGTCGTACCAGGCAAACACCTTCAACTGGTTGCCATCGACAACCATCGTCGAGAGGGCATCGACAATCGAGCTGCGGTTGTCGTTGGTGTAATCGCAGGACACCAACGGGCGTTCCTCGTAACCCAGGATTCCCTTCAGAGGCCCTTCCGCAGCAGCTTTGAACGCAGCATTCACCTGCTCCACCGTGACGCTCTGCTTGAGCTCGAACACCGCATCGGTGAGCGATCCATTCAGCAGGGGAACACGAACGGCATGACCGTTGAGCTTGCCCTCCAGCTCAGGGAAGATCATCGCGATCGCCTTGGCCGAGCCGGTGGTGGTGGGAATGAGTGAGCTGAGCCCGGAGCGGGCCCGGCGCAGGTCGCTTTTGAAGGAATCGATCGGCACCTGGGTGTTGGTGATGTCGTGAATGGTGGTGATCAGGCCGTGCTCGATGCCGAAGCTCTCGTGCACCACCTTCACCACAGGCGCCAGGCAGTTGGTGGTGCAGGAGGCGGCCGTCACCAACTTGTGGCGCGCCGGTTCATAGAGGTGGTGATTGATCCCGTAAACGATGTTGAGCGCGTCCTCACCGGCAACGACACCCTTCACGGGACAGGCCACCACCACCCGTTTGAGGCCCAGCTGATCGAAATAGGGATTGAGCGTCTCCGGCGTTTTGATCTTGCCGCTGGCTTCAAGCACCATCTCCACCCCCCGATCGCTCCAGGGCACGGCGGTGGGGTCCTTCTCGCTGGACCAGGTGAGTGCGGATCCCTCCACGCTGAATCCATCAGCACTGCTGGTGATTCCTCGATCCCAGCGACCATGCACAGAATCGAACTCCAGCAGGTGGGCCGCCGTTGCTGCATCGCCAGCGGGATCATTGATATGCACCAGTTCGATGCCGGGCCGTCCCCAGAGGGCCCGGAACACCAGGCGACCAATCCGTCCAAAGCCATTGATGCCGATCCGCATACCAGCTCCTTTGATCAATCAAATTATCTTGATCCAAACAGAGCGGGGGACACTGCTCCTGTGATCCAGAACACCCTCAACAGGGAGCAGTCGAGGCAGCTGCTCAAAGCACTGGCCGACCCGATCCGTCTCGACGTGATCCATGCGCTGGCACAGGGGGAACGATGCGTCTGTGACCTCACCGGTGAGCTCAACCTCTCCCAGTCGAAGCTCTCGTTCCACCTCAGGGTGCTGCGAGAGGCGGGGCTGCTGACGGATCGGCAGAGCGGCCGCTGGATCTACTACCGGCTGCAACCGGATGCCCTGGCAGCCCTGGAAGCCTGGCTGGCCGAACTGCGCCGCCACTGCAGCCAGAGCGCTACCCCCTGCCCAAGCTGACGATGGACCAACGGCTTTTCTTCCCGGCCACCGAACGCAACCGCGGCCCCATCGGAGATCTGCTGAAGCAGCTCTTGCCTGGCTCAGGAGCCGTGCTGGAACTGGCCAGCGGCAGTGGTGAGCACGCCGTTTGCTTTCAGCAGCGCTTTCCCCATCTGCGCTGGCAGGCCAGCGATCCGGATCCAGACCATCGCGCCAGCATCAACGCCTGGATCCAGCACCAGGGTCTGGGCCAGGTGATGCCAGCAGCCCTCAACCTCGATGTTGAACACCGCCCCTGGCCCCTGCCCCGGAACCTCCACGGGGCCGTGAAGGCTGTTGTGTGCATCAACCTGCTGCACATCAGCCCAGCCAGCTGCACCGATGCCGTGCTCGAGGAATCCGCCCTGTTGCTGCCCAGCGGCGCCCCCTTGATCATTTATGGCCCATTCATGCGCAATGGTGCTCACACCAGTGCAAGCAATGCCGCCTTCGACCAATCCCTCAGGGAACGCAACCATCAATGGGGGTTGAGGGAGCTGAATCACGTAACAGCCATCGCCGCCAAGGCTGGCTTCAACACCGAAAACGTGGTCTCCATGCCCGCCAACAATCTGACTTTGGTGTTTCAGCGCGCTTGAGCCCCACCTCGCTTGCCAGCGTCTGGAAGGCCGTCGACAATCACGCAGTATCTCCGGTGTGAGCGATGGATCTGACTGATTTCTTAGCGAAGCTCCTGCTCGGTTCAGCCATCACCCTGACCCTGGCGTTCCTTTGTAAGACAGTTTTTCCTCGGTTCACGAAGCGAAGCAAAACCGACTTCGACGACTTCGTGCTCAACGCCTTCACCGCTTCGGTGGTGCCCTTCGGCTTGGTGGTCACCCTGATTCTTGCCCAGGATGATTTGCGCATGCCCAACAACATTGCCAGGGCTTACGACACCTCGCTGCGCATTGTCGGCACGATCATTCTGATTCGGTTGGTCAACCGAATCGGAGCGCGATTCCTTTTCGGATTGGTGCGCCGTGCAGGCGCGGATGATCTTCAACAACTCCTCCAAAGCCTGCTCCCGCTTCTGAAAACCGTGGTGTGGGCGATCGGCACCTTGGTGCTGCTGCAGAGCCTGGGCGTGAAGATGACGGTGATCTGGGGTTTGCTCAGTGCCGGCGGCATCGGCATTGGCTTGGCCCTGAAAGAACCGGCCCAGGAATTGTTCGCCTACCTGATGATTCTTCTGGACAAGCCTTTCACCGTTGGGCAATTCATCACGGTGGGCTCCACCTCAGCAACAGTGGAACGCATCGGTGTTCGCTCCACCCATCTGCGCAGCCTGCGCGGCGAACAGGTGGTGATGAGCAACTCAACCCTTACAGGCTCCACCATCCTCAATTTCGCTGAAATGGCGCAACGCCGGATGATCTATTCGATTGGCGTCACCTACAGCACATCGCTCGAGCAGATGAAGGCAATCCCGACGATGGTTCAGGCCGTGATCGATGATCAGGCCCACAGCACCTTCAACCGCTGCCACTTCACCGAATTTGCTGATTCAAGCTTGAATTTTGAACTGGTTTATTACATCGACACCCGTGATTTCACGGTCGCTCTGAACGAACAGCAAGCCATCAACCTCGGAATCATGGAGGCCTTCGCCCAAGCAGGCATCGACTTTGCCTTCCCAAGCAGGACGCTCTACTTGGAGGGAGATTCACTCGCCGGCAAAGCCTCCTGAGCCGTCGGCACAGCAGAGCGCCAAATAACACCACCGATCAACAGGGCCAAGGCCGCCACAGCAGCGGTGAGGGGAATCAGGCGACGACGATCAGAATTGGAAGCAAGGGCGATCGGGCTGGAGAGGTTGTCGCGTCGTGACGCCAGAAATGCCCCCTGCCGGCAGCGGGTGCACACCGTGTTGGTGACGCCTGCACTCTTCAACTTGAAGCCGTAACGCCCCGGAATCTCAACGGGTGTTCCACAGCTGGAACAAGGGAGAGAAAAAACTGCCATGGGGAATCTGCCCTCAATTCAGATCTATCACCCCGGTTTCACTCCAACGGAACGTCTCCCGTGGCACAAACAGAACCCCAGCAGAGGCTGTGGTCCGCCGTCCAGAAGGGTTGCACCTCCCGCCAGTCCGCGCCCTCACCAACCCGCATCATCATCTGGCTGCTGCCGTCATGGACAAATTCGACGCGCTGCTGATTCCAGGTCAACACCCAGCGCTCTCCAGGACTGGACGCCACCATCCGACAGGGACTCCAGGCCTGCTGCGCGATCCGGCAGCGCATCGAAGCCGCTGCTGCTGAGCTTCCAGCTGCAGAGCTGCCCATCAGCAGCAGAGCCGCGGTCCAGAGCTGAATGCGAAACACAGACACAGACTCGGAAGCACGCTGGCGAAAGGCCTCCTTTTCACCATGGGGCCGGGCGATGGTCACGCCGTTGAGGCGCACCGGATCTCTTCAGGGTTTGGTGTCTGTCAGGATTTGATCAGACCAGTTGCTGATCGTGCCGCGTTTTCAAGCCCGCGTCCTCGTGCGTCTGCGCCCCTCCGTACTCGATCCAGCCGGAGAAGCCGCGCGTGGTGCCGCTGAACGACTTGGGGTGGAAGGCCTCAGCAAGCTGCGGATCGGTAAAGCCGTTGAAATGGAGATTGAGGCTCCTGATGAGGCCGAGGCCCGCCGCAGGTTGGAACTGCTCAGTGATCGCTTGCTGGCCAACCCGGTGATCGAAGACTGGAGCCTGGAGCTGCAGCAGTCATGAGCATCGGGGTCATCGTTTTTCCCGGCTCCAACTGCGACCGGGATGTGCAATGGGCGACCGAGGGTTGCCTTGGAATGAGCACGCGTCGGGTCTGGCATGAGGAAACCGACCTCAGTGGCTTTGATGCCATCGTTCTGCCGGGCGGTTTCAGCTATGGCGACTACCTGCGTTGCGGCGCCATTGCCCGCTTCGCACCAGCCCTGCAGTCCTTGATCGACTTTGCCGCCAAGGGCGGTCGCGTGCTCGGCATCTGCAACGGGTTTCAGGTGCTCACGGAACTGGGCCTGCTCCCCGGTGCCCTCACCCGCAACCGGGATCTGCACTTCATCTGTGAAGACGCACCCCTCAAGGTGGTGAGCCAGCGCACGGCGTGGATGCAGGGGTACAACGACGGGGCCCTGACCCTGCCGATCGCCCACGGTGAAGGCCGCTACCAGTGCAGCGATGACACGCTCAAGCAGCTGCAGGACGACGACGCCATCGCCCTGAGCTACGGCAACAACCCCAACGGGTCGGTGTCCGACATCGCAGGCATCACCAATGCCAGCGGCAGCGTTCTGGGCCTGATGCCCCACCCCGAGCGGGCCTGTGATCCGGCCACGGGAGGAAGCGACGGCCGCCGCATGCTGGAAGCCCTGCTGGGTTGATGCCAACCCGCCGGACGCTGCTGATCTCAGGGGCATCCACGATCATCACGGCCCTGCTCTCCCCCAGGGCCATGGCGGCCCAGCGCAGGCTGAGACCACTGAAGCCTGGATCACGCATCCGCGCCGTGAACCCCGGCACCTGGATGGATCCGGACACGGATCTTCAAGCCTTGCGCGAACGCTGTGATCAACAGCAGTGGCATCTGGAGATTCCCGCAGCCGTCAGCCGTCAATGGCGCTATTTCTCAGGAACCGACCAGGAACGGGTTGAGGATCTGAGGTCAGCCTGGAACGATCCAACGGTGGATGCCGTGGTGACCCTTGGCGGGGGCTGGGGGGCCGCCCGCGTGCTCGAAGCCGGTTTTCGTTTTCCGCGCCATCCCAAATGGAGCCTGGGGTTCTCCGACACCAGCTCCCTGCTGCTGGCCCAGTGGGCTGCTGGCCTGCCGGGGGCCATCCATGGATCCAGCGGCGGCACAGAGGCGCAATGGCAACGCACGGTGGACTTGCTCTGTGGCCGTCCCGTGGCCCCCCTGCTGGGCGAGCCACGACGGCGGGGGATCGCCCGCGGACCCTTGGTGGTCACCAACCTGACCGTGGCGACCCACTTGATCGGCACAGCCTGGCTTCCCTCCCTGAAGGGGGCCATCCTGGTGCTGGAAGACGTGGGCGAAGCGCCCTACCGGGTGGATCGGATGCTGACCCAGTGGCGCAGCGCAGGCCTGTTGCAGCAGTTGGCGGGGGTGGCCTGCGGCCGCTTCAGCTGGGCTGAAGACGACATCCTTCCCGGCGATTTCACAATGGACGAGATCCTGGAGGAACGCCTTGGTGATCTGGGCATTCCACTGGTGCTAAATCTGCCGCTGGGCCATGGACGGCCCAACCAGGCCTTGCCCCTGGGAGCGCAGGCACAGCTGGACGGCAAGCACGGCCTGCTCAGCCTGATGGCCTGATGCGATGACCTGATCAAAGCGTGACGCTGCTCCCGATCGAGCAGCACCACAAAAAAAGGGGCCTTTCGGCCCCCAGCGAGTGATCTGTTGATCTGTTGATCGTGATGATCAGGCAGCGACGGCAGCCTTGGGATCAAGAGCACCCTTGGCGTAGAGGCCGGCGTAGTAGGTGATGCTCTGCTGCTGGATCTTGCTGGCGTTGCCGGCAGCCCAGAACTGCTGGTAACGGTCCAGGCAGACCTGCTTCATGTACTTGCGAGCCGGCTTGTTGAAGTGGCGGGGGTCGAAGTTGGAAGGATCGGCCATGGCCGCTTCACGCACAGCAGCGGTGAAGGCGAGACGGTTGTCGGTGTCGATGTTCACCTTGCGCACACCGTTGCGGATGCCTTCCTGGATTTCCTCGACGGGAACGCCGTAGGTCTCGGGGATGGCACCACCGTGCTTGTTGATCATCTCCAGCCATTCCTGGGGAACGGAGGAGGAGCCGTGCATCACCAGGTGGGTGTTGGGGATGGCTTTGTGGATCTCAGCGATGCGGCTGATGGCCAACACTTCACCCGTGGGCTTGCGGGTGAACTTGTAAGCGCCGTGGCTGGTGCCGATGGCGATGGCCAGGGCGTCGCACTTGGTCTTGGCGACGAAGTCGGCAGCCTCAGCGGGATCGGTGAGCAGCATGTCCTTGGACAGCTCGCCCTCAAAACCGTGGCCGTCTTCGGCTTCACCCTTGCCGGTTTCCAGGGAGCCCAGGCAACCCAGCTCACCCTCAACGCTCACACCCACGGAGTGGGCGAAGTCCACCACCTGCTTGGTGACGTTGACGTTGTAGTCGTAGCTGGCGGGAGTCTTGGCGTCGGCTTCCAGGGAACCGTCCATCATCACGGAAGTGAAACCGTTGATGGCAGCGGAGTAGCAGGTGTCAGGGGCGTTGCCGTGGTCCTGGTGCATCACCACGGGGATGTGGGGATAGGTCTCGGTTGCGGCCAGGATCAGGTGACGCAGGAAGATCTCACCGGCGTAGCTGCGGGCGCCGCGGGAGGCCTGGAGGATCACAGGGCTGTCGGTCTCGTCAGCCGCTTCCATGATGGCCTGGACCTGCTCAAGATTGTTCACGTTGAACGCAGGAATGCCGTAGCCGTTCTCAGCGGCGTGGTCGAGCAGGAGCCGAAGCGGAACGAGCGCCATGGATAAATCCTCGGAGGGTTGGGGTCGTCAAAGACGAATCGCCGGCAATTTTACCGCGTGTTACGCAAGATCCAATGTGCCGCCTGCTGCTTGATCGCAGGCCACACGACTGGCCACGCCCTCGGCCAGTCCAGGCAGCATCGGTCGCCCACTGCGGATGCTCTCGGCCCACCAGCCCAGCACCCTGGCCACAGGGGCGATGCGGCCATCCGACCAGGTTTCAGGGAAGGCGAAATCGGCATCGGCTTCCACGGCGCGGAAGGGCTCACCGAGCGGGGCGTGCTGCAGCTCAAAGCCATGCACGTAGTCCTTCTGATTGGTGCTGCTGAGCAGCAGCGATCCCGACGACCCCACCACATCCAGGCAGAACCCGCGACCGTTGCGCGACACGGAACTGAGGCTGACCTGCGCCGGCACTGGCAGGTCCTGCCTCCCCTGCCAATGGGCCACGGTCTGCAGCAGCGACACATCGGGGGCGTCCACGGCGGCCAGGCCACCATCGGGGTGGGGGCGCTGCTTGATTGAAACGCTGTTCAGGGCCTGGACGGCCCCCAGGGGACCGATCAGCCAGGCCAGCATGTCCATGGCATGGGTTCCGAGGGCTCCGATCACACCGCCGCCCTGATCCGCCTGGGCATACCAGTTCCAGCCGCGCTGGGGATCGGCACGACTGCCCATCAACCAGTCGAGCTTCACCAGCCAGGGCGTACCGACAGCACCGGCCTGCAGAAGGCGTGCGGCCTGCATGAACAGGGGAACAGCCCGGTATTCGTAGTCCACAGCCACTGAGAGCCCCCTTGCCAGGGCCAGCCGCTGCAGCTCGCGGGCTTGATCGGCATGCAGCGCGATGGGCTTTTCCAGCAGCAGATGCTTGCCCGCCTCCAGGGCCCGACGGGCCAGGTCAAAGCGGGGTGCCGGTGGGGTGGCGATGATCACCGCGTCCACCGCGGGATCGGCCAGCAGGGCATCCCAGTCACTGAATCCCTTCAAGCCATGGGCGGCCGTGGCGGCATCCAAGCGCTCCTGGCGCGGGTGCCAAAGCGCCACTGCCTCGAGATCAGTCGCTGCCTCAAGGGCCGGCAGGTGCACCTTCTCCCCGAAGCCGAGACCGGCTACGGCAACACCAAGGGGTTGTGGGGACATCTCAGCTGGAGAGTGGTTCGGTGCAGACAGCCTCAATCACGGAGGTGATCAGCCCGTCATCGCCGGAAGGCTGCCATTGGGCACGAAAACGCGGCAAACCATTCACCTGTTTGTCGCGATACAGCTCCTGGGAGCAGTCCAGCTGCATCACATAGAGCTCGCCGGGGGGCTGCTCTCCATCTTCAGTGGCCGCTGGGGTGAACCGGCTGAGCACGGTGCGGTATCCATCCCGATCGATGCGCACACTGCCGCGGTCCCACCACTGCTGGCCCGCGTCGGTGGCAGGTACCTCGATCCATTCCACGGGGCCCGCCAGCACGGGGGCAACCCAACAGACCAAGGCCAGGATCAGCACACAACCAGCTCGGATCATGCGCTGGTGAGCTCCATCGGTTTGCAGCCATGCAGACGCAGAAGATTGGCCAGGGTGGAGCGCAGCTGGGTGCGGGGAACGATCGTGTCCACGAAGCCGTGCTCCTGCAGATATTCAGCCGTCTGGAAATTGTCAGGCAGCTTCTCCCGCAGGGTCTGCTCAATCACCCGGCGGCCAGCAAAACCAATCAACGCCTTCGGTTCCGCCAGGATCAGGTCGCCCAGCATGGCGAAACTGGCGGTCACACCCCCCGTGGTGGGGTGGGTGAGCAAGGGCATGTAGAGCAGCTCGGCTTCGCGGTGGCGTTCCAGCGCTCCGGAGATCTTCGCCATTTGCATCAGGCTGAGCATCCCCTCCTGCATCCGGGCACCACCGGAGGCACAAACGATCAGCAGCGGCAGCTTGCGGGCGGTGGACTCCTCGATCAGACGGGTGATTTTCTCCCCGACCACCGAGCCCATCGATCCCCCCATGAAGCGGAAGTCCATTGCCGCCAGGCCCATGGGGATGCCTTCCACCCGGCAGAGCCCGGTGACGACACCATCCCGCAGCCCTGTCGAGGCCTGACTTTCCCGCAGCCGGTCGGCATAGGCGCGCCGGTCTTTGAATCCGAGGGGATCCACCGGTGACAGATCCGCATTCAGCACCTGGAAGCTGTCGGGGTCCGCGATCAGTGCGATGCGCTCAGCACTGTCGATCCGGTGGTGATGGCCGCAGTTGGCGCAAACACTGGCATTGAGTTTCAGGTCTTTGAGATAAACGACCTGACCACACTCCGGGCATTTGCTCCACAGCCCATCGCCTTCATCGGGTTCCTGCTTGACGTTGGCGACGTACTGACCCTTGCGGCGATCAGCAAACCAATCGAACAGAGACACACAGGGCCGTCAGCTCACACCATTAAAAGCCGGACTGGGAAGAGACGCTGGGGAATCAAGCGCCCAACAGCATCAACCAGGTGCTCCACCACCACTGAGGACCGGTCAACCAGACCAGCCAAATGCCCAGGGCAATGAAGGGACCGAAGGGGAACGGTTCCCTGGGGCCCAACCGGCCGCTGAGACGAGCGGTGCTTCCAACCAAAGCTCCCGAGACAACCGCAAGGGCCATTGCCGCTGCGATGCCCCCGGGGCCCAGCCATGCCCCACCCAGCGCCGCCAACTTGGCATCGCCCAGGCCCAGCGCAGGCTGTCCCAACAACCGCTCGGCCAAGGCACTGAGGCCTTCCAACAGCACCAGGGCCAGCACCGCGGCGATCAAATGGCTGGCCAGAACAGGAATGCCAGCAGCGGTGCTGACGAGCAGGCCCAGCACCACCCCCCAGCGGCAAAGGGGCTCCGGCAACCAAAGGTGATCCAGATCGATCAACACCAGCGGCAGCAGCAGCGCGATCAGGGGGAAACCAGCCCAGGGGAGCCAGAGATCAGGCAGCTCCCCACCAGCACCAGGCCACACCAACAGCGCCGAGATCCAGAGGCCGGCACTCAGGGCCTCCACAGCGGGGTAGCGCCAGCTGATCGCTGCATCACAGTCGCGGCAGCGGCCCCTCAGCAGCAGCCAACCGAGCACCGGGAGATTGTCATGCCAGCGGATGGCATGGCCGCATTTGGGGCAGTGGCTGCCGGGGAAGACCACCGATTCCTGGCGGGGCAAGCGCCAGGCCACCACGTTGGTGAAGCTGCCGACGCAGGCGCCCAGCAGGCCGGTCCAAGCCAGGATCAACCCTTCCATCGGGTCCGACCACGACTCGTGCGCCCCCGGATCAGATCGATGGCAATGAACTCTTCGTCCGGCAGAAGAACAGGGGTCTCGAAGACCACGCGGCCATCGGGTTCCTGCGGATCCACCACAACACCGAGAGGCTCCTGCCCCGCAGGGGTGCTGGAAAGATAGGCGAAATAAATGCGACGGGCCTGGGCGATCAGCGAGCGGCTGTCAATGCGGTCCCAGCGGGGCGTCGAGGGCGCCCCCGAGGCCCCGCGGATTTCAAAGGAGGGCGTTGACAAAGAAATAGAGCCCACCTGATCACTCAGATGAGCCCATAGTAGAGACGATTGTTGATAGGAGAAGCGATCAGCTGAGCTTGTTCTTCTCTTCGATCATGCGGTGAATGATCGGAGTGAGGATCAGTTCCATGGCGAAGCCCATCTTGCCGCCGTTCACCACGATGCTGGTGGGGCTGGACATGAAGGAATCGTGGATCATGTTCAGCAGGTAACCGAAGTCGATCCCCCACTTCTCACGAGCACCCTTACGGAAGTGGATGATCACGAAGCTTTCATCCGGGGTCGGGATGTTCCGACAGATGAAGGGGTTGGAGGTGTCCACGGTGGGAACACGCTGGAAGTTGATGTCTGTCTGGCTGAACTGCGGGCAGATGTGATTGATGTAATCAGGCATCCGGCGCAGGATCGTGTCAACGATCGCTTCAGCGGAATAACCACGCTCAGCGTTGTCGCGGTGGATCTTCTGAATCCACTCAAGGTTGGTGATCGGCACCACACCCACCAGGAGGTCGGCCAGGGCGGCCACGTCGTAGCCCTCGCCCTTCACACCGCCATGGAGGCCTTCGTAGAACAGCACGTCAGTGCCGGTCGGGATGTCTTCCCAAGGCGTGAACTGGCCCGGCTCGAGGTTGACGCCAAGACGGGCATTGTGTTCAGCCGCTTCTTCAACGCTGTGGAGGTAGTAGCGCTTCTGACCAGCACCGGTTTCGCCGTAGGTGCGGAACAGTTCCTCGAGCTTGTCGAAGAGGTTGGCCTCAGGGCCGAAGTGGGAGAAGTTCTCACCCTTGGCCAAGGCATCCGCCATGGCCTGTTTCATGGGCATCCGCTCGTAGCGGTGGTAGCTGTCGCCTTCCACCACTGCAGGGGTAATGCCTTCCCTCGCAAAGATGTGCTCGAAGGCGCGCTTGACGGTGCTGGTTCCAGCTCCGGAAGAACCGGTAACAGCGACAACCGGATGACGCTTCGACATCGACGCAGGGACTACGGACCCGGCGATCCTGCCAGATCAGGGCCCGATTGCACCAATCTCTGGCTTACAGAGCTTTGAGCAATTGCTCACCCATGGCGCGACAACCCAGCTGGGTGCAGCCTTTTGCCATGAGATCACCCGTGCGGAAGCCACCGGCCAGAACGGCATCCACAGCGGCCTCAAGATCATCGGCAGCCGCGGCCTGTTTGAGGCCGATGCGCAGCATCATTGCGGCCGACAGCACCATGGCCATGGGATTGGCCTTGTCCTGACCGGCGATATCGGGAGCTGAACCGTGCACAGGCTCAAACAAACCAGGGCCCTCACTGCCGAGGGAGGCGGAGGGCAGCATGCCGATGGAGCCGGTGAGCATCGCCGCCTCATCGCTGAGGATGTCGCCGAAGAGGTTGCCGGTGAGCAGCACATCGAACTGGCGGGGATCACGCACCAGCTGCATCGCCGCGTTGTCCACATACATGTGACTCACCTCCACAGCGCCGTAGCTGGGCGCCATGGCATCCACGCGGTCCCGCCAGAGCTGGCTCACATCGAGCACATTCGCCTTGTCCACCGAGCAGAGCCGGCCCCGCCGCTCCTGGGCGATCTCAAAGGCCACCTTCGCGATCCGATCCACCTCCGAGGCGGAGTAGGTCATGGTGTTGAAGCCGCGCTCGTTCCCCTCGGTCTCAATGCGTCCCTTGGGCTGACCGAAGTAGATCCCCCCGGTGAGTTCCCGCACCACCATCAGGTCCACCCCCTCGATCACCTCACGCTTGAGGCTGCTGGCATCGATGAGGGCCGGAACAATCTTCACCGGCCGCAGATTGGCAAACAGCTCCATGCCGGCGCGCAGGCCGAGCAGGCCGGTTTCCGGGCGTTTCTCTCGGGGAAGGCTGTCGAAACGGGGGCTGCCGATGGCGGCAAGCAACACCGCATCGGCTGCCTTGCAGGCTTCGAGGGTGCTGGCGGGCAACGGCTCACCGGTGGCATCGATGGCGCTGCCGCCGATCGGCTGCTCCTCAAAGCTCAACGAAAAGCCATGGCGCTGGCTCACCACCTCCAGCAGCTGGCGGGCGACAGCGGTGATCTCGGGGCCGATGCCATCACCGGGCAGGAGAACAACGCGGTGCTGAGCCATGACGGTGCGGTGCGGCAGGTCGACCGCTGAGGTTACTGAGGGGTGTCCCGCTTGAGCTCCCGCAGGGTCTTGGCCATCTCCGGCAGCTTGCTGAAGGTGGTGGCGCATCGCAGCCAGAGGCGATTCGGAATCGCGGGAAAACCACTCACTACCTCTCCGGGGGCCACATCACCGTGAATGCCGCTCTTGGAGCTGGCGATGGCGCGATCGCCCACGACCACACGATTGGCAACCCCCACCTGGCCCGCCAGGATCACCCCCTGGCCGATGTGGGCGCCGCCGGCGATGCCCACCTGGGAGGCGAAGGCACAGCCACGGCCGGTGGTGACGCCATGGCCGATCTGCACAAGGTTGTCGATCTTGGTGCCGGCACCAATGCGGGTCTCCCCGACGGAAGGACGATCAATGGTGGTGCCGCTACCCACCTCAACGCCGTCTTCAAGAACCACCTGGCCGGTCTGCGGCATTTTTCGCCAGCCCTTGGCCGTCGGCACGAAGCCGAACCCTTCGGAGCCGACAACGGCATTGGAGTTCACCACACAGCAACGCCCGAGACGGCTGCCGGGGTGGATCACGGCATTGGCGTGCAGCTCGCAGCCATCACCCACCACCACGTTGTCGTAAATCACAACCCCGGGGTGAACGATGCAGTCGGCACCAAGACGGCTTCCCTCCCCGATGCAGACCCGCGGGCCCACCGCTGTACCGGGGCCCACCACAGCCCGTTCATCGATCACCGCCGAAGGGTGAATCTCCGCCAAGGGCCGGCGGCGGGGATGCAACTGATCGAGGGCTTCAGCAAAGGCCAGACGCGGATCCGCGAAGACCGCAAAGGCGATGCCACGCTGCGAAGCCAGATCAATCAGATCCTGTTGATCGGGCAGCAACAGGGCACCCACGCCGCTGGCGCCCAAGGCCGCGGTGAGAGCGTTGCCCTTCTCCAGAAAGCTGAGCTGGGCGGCTGAGGCCTGATCGAGTGAAGCGGCACCCTCAAGCCATGGGTCCAAGCCCGGCTGGCTCCAACGCAGGCCTGCATCACCGGTCTGCAGAACCTTGATCAGGGTGCTGAAACGCATGGAGGCCAGGGCAGTCCGGCGGATCGTAGACGTGGTTAACGGCTGCGAAGCACCAGACCATCGCGATGCACCACCACCGGGGAGGACTCCCCCGGCGATGGGTCATTCATCGCGGCCCGCAACTGGTCGCTGTCCATCGAACAAAGGCCACGGCCCAGGTCTTCTCCATCGGGGTCCAGCAACTGAACGGGTTGATTGGCGGCGAAGTCACCCCGCACCGCGGTCACACCCACCAGCAGCAGGGACGCACCACGGTGCTGCAGCGCAGCACAGGCCCCCGCATCCAGCTGTAGTTCACCCTCAGGCCGCAGCACGTGGGCCAGCCAACTGCGTCGGTTGCCCAGGGGTTCGGGGTGGGGATGGAACACCGTCCCCCCCCGTTCCCCCTGCAACAAAGCCTCGAGACGAGCGGGGTCGCGGCCATCGGCGAGCTGCACGGTGATGCCACTGGCGGTGGCAATGCGGGCTGCCGACAGCTTCGTGGTCATGCCCCCGGTGCCCCAGCGCCCACCGTCGCCAGCCCCCTGTTCCAACGAGTCCAGCTCCCGGGGGTGGCGAACATCCGAGATCGGTTCGGCGTTGGCATCAACCCGCGGATCCGAGGAATAGAGGCGATCAACATCCGTGAGCAGGATCAGTTGCTGGGCTTCAACGGCGGCGGCCACCAACGCCGAGAGGGTGTCGTTGTCGCCAAAGCGCAACTCCGCCGGCGAGAGGGCATCGTTCTCGTTGATCACCGGCAGCACACCCCAGCTCAGCAGCTGCCGCAAGGTGCCCGAAGCGTTCTGATACCGACGCCGATCGGCCAGGTCGGAGCGGGTCAGCAGCACCTGCGCCACAGAACGACCATGGCGTTCCATGGCCCGTTCGTACAGCGCCATCAACGCGCCCTGGCCGATGGCCGCAGCCGCCTGCAGGGCCACCACCGTGTCGGGTCGGTTGGTGAGGGCCAACTTCTGACAGCCCAGGCCAACGGCACCACTGGTGACCAGCACCACCTGGTCACCGCGGTCCATGGCCCCTGCAAAGCAGCGGGCGTAGCCATCAATCGTGGTGGCGGTCTCCCCCCGAAGCAGGCTGGTGCCGATTTTCACGACCCACAGGGTCATGCTGAAGGCGCCCCCATCACGCGGGCCATGGCGCGTTCAAACCGCTGAACACGGTCATGGCGGCAGGGCTTGCCGTCGTCTCGAACCGGGCGAACCAACACCGTGTAGAGCCCCATTCGGTTGCCGCAGAGCACATCGGTGAACAGGCGGTCGCCGATCATCGCGATCGCCTCCGGGGGCAGCGCGAGATCGCGAACCACGCTGCGCAGGGCGCCACGGCGGGGCTTGCCGGCACCAAAGGTGAAGCTGACCTGCAGCTGATCAGCCACGGCAGCAATCCGGTCGCGGGAGGGGTTGTTGCTGAACAGATGCAACTGCAGGCGGCGGCCGGCATCCACCAGCCAGTCGCGCACTGGCCCTGGCAGGGTCACGTCACGACCGGGCAGAAGGGTGCGGTCAACGTCGATCACGGCGGCCTTCAGGCCATGGGCCGTGAGGTGAGGCAGCGAAAGCTGGGCAATGGTGAGGTGGGGATCCCAATCGGGGGTCAACCAGTGCTGTGCCGTCAATCCGGCCATTCACGCTCCTCCAGTTCCGCCTCAATCAGGGGTTGAACGCGGTCAAGCTCATCGTCGCTCAGCAGCACCGCCTGACCATCCACCATCCGCACCAACACCAGGAACGGGTCGAGGGGGATGTACAGGCCGTATTCCTCCGCGTCGACCATGAAGCTCACCAGCAGCTCAAAGGTCTCGGCGTCCTCATCAACGTCGTCGTCCTCTTCCAGCTCGTCGAGCTCGTCCTGATCTGGCTCCTCCAGTTCACCACTGACGGTGAGGGTGATCGCCGATCGCACCAGAACCAGGTCGTGCTCCTGGAGCACCACATCAGCCACCGAGAGAATCGGCTCGCTGCTGGCAACTTCCGTGATCGGCACCGGCTCTGCATCGTCATTGAGCCGAAACAGCGACACCGGTGTGTCGACCGGCGAGAGCAGGGCGTAGTCCTGCCCCTCGATGGGGATCAGATGCTCGAGGAAGCACAGCAGGTCATGGCCCTCGCGGTCGCGGACCAGCAGGGTGGGGTGATCGCTGCTCTTACCGGGGCCCGACTCAGACATCGACGCGGCTCTGACTGGGCTCAGGATCCACCATCGCCCGCCCCGGCGCCCGACCTTGACGCACTCTGTTGGGCCGGTTTGAGCTCCGGACCCTCCGACAGCCATTGCTCCAGCAGCAGGGCAGCAGCTGCACTGTCCAGACGTCCGCTGCGATCGCCCGTCAGCCCGAACTGTTCACCGGCCGCCCAGGTGCTGCTGTGTTCATTCACCCAGGCCAGGGGCAGATCGAGGGCGGCAGCCAGGCGCAGGCCGTAACGCTGGCAATGCTCCGCCTGGGCCGTGGGCTGGCCCGCGGCATCCAGAGGCAAACCCACCACAAGCCCCTGCACCGACCGTTCACGGCAGTGGGCCCGCAGAACGAGCAGATCCGCATCAAAGCGACCACGACGCAGGGCAGCGAGGGGCGTGACACTGATGCCCAGGGCATCGCAGCCGGCCAGGCCGATGCGCCGCCGGCCCACATCGAGGCTGAGGATCGAACAGGGACGCGGCCGCATCAGTGCCGATCACCCAGGCTTGGTGTGGGCAAGGGTGTGCCCTGGGGCCGCAATCGGCCCAGCACCTGATCGAGCGATCGGGTCAGCTGCAGGTTGCGCTGGGGTGACTGACGCCGCCACATGCTGCGTCCGAGCAGCAGCTGCTCGTCGCCGCGGGTCCAGCCCTCCGCCTCCAGGATCCGGCTGAGGGGGGCATCGTCAAAGGCCGTGAGCAGTCCGCGGGGGCGGCCGCACTGAAGGATCCCGTTCAAAACCTGGGGAAGGGCCTGATCCAGCCGGGGATCCCAGGCGACATCGCGCATCAGTTCCAGGAACCCTGCCTCTCCCGCATCGGGAAGGCGGATGCAGCCCGCCAACACAGCATCTCCAGCCATCAGCACGCCGCAGCCGGGGCCGTTACGGTCCAGCAGATCCAGCCAATGGCGGTCGGTGATCTGACGCAGATGGCTGTGGCTGCCGCCCTGCTCGATCGGCCAGAGCAACTGGGCGGTGCGGCGGTTCAAGGCCGCCCAGCGTAGACCCCCTGGCAACGGATCGGTGCCATTTGGATCAACCCCAGCCCCTGGTGGACACCAGCACTGATACGGACGAAGCGGTTGAAAGCCCAGCTCCCGCAGCAGGGCAATGGCATCGGCATCGGTGGCCGGGCAGCGGATCACCCAGCTGCAGATCTGAGCAGTCCACGACTGCAAAGCCTGCTGAAGCAGGGACTGCTGAATGGTGCGATGGCTGTGATCGTCCAGCGGGCCCAGCAGCTCCGGCAAATGAAGAATCCAGCAGCTGCCGCGGCGGTTGAACGGCCGGGCCACCACACTGGCCACCGGGCGATCCCCCGCGAGGGCCATCAGGCAACGGGGCGAGCGGCTGGGGAGCAGATCGGGAAAGCGTTGCTCAACTCTGGAGAGCCATTCACCGATCAGAAAGCCCTGAAACCGTGAGAGCTGATCGATCGGCGCATCCTGAACCCACTGGGCCAGGTGGGCCGGATTGAGGGGCTCAATGCGGATGGAGGTGGTCTTGGGTTCTGTCACCGGACACCCTCCAATCCCAACTGCTCACAATGTATCGCTCATTCCAGGCCTGGCCGCACCAACACCAGGGGGGTGCGCTCATTGGCATTGCCGGCGGGATTGGGACGCAGGGCCCGACCCAGCAAGCCCTCATCACAGCCGGGGCTGGAGGCCAGCACCTTCACTCGGCCGAGGTCGTTGACGTCAACGATGGCAACGTCGACCCCGAGTTCGGCAGAAGCATCACGACAGAACTGCTCAGCCCGGGATGGCCCCAGAACAATGGTCTGGTCATAGGGCGGTGTGGTGCCGGTGATGTCGTCGATCAAGCGAGCCTGGTCACCGGCGAGGCGATAGAAGCCACCGGGGATGCCCACCAGCTTCATCAGCAGACCCCCCAGCCAGGCGGCCAGCACCCGGGTGGGCCCCACCAGATCGATCAAGGTCTGCATGCCGCAGGCCGTGGCCAGGCTGCTGGTGGGGTGAAACACACGGCAGGCCAGGCGCGCCACCATGCCGGGTTCCACCTCACTGGGATGGCGGTAGCGACCCTGGATCACAGCCACGGGGGTCTCGCCGATGGTGAGGATGTCGCCGGGCTGCACCAGATCAGCGGCGTAGGTGCGCAGGACGTCGATGGCGTCGTCCAGGGGACCGAGCAGGTGGGTGCGCAGCGGCAAGACGCGGCAGCCTTCCCCCTGGCGGAAGTGGGCTTGATCGGGCTGCAGGGGTTGGGGACGGCTCAAGGGCACCAGCACGCCCTGACGGCGCTGCAGGCGACCGAAGGGTCCGTAATTCACCCAATGGGCATCCACCCAGAGGCTGTCGACCCGAGCGGATGGGGTCGGGCCGGTGATCTCGATCGAGACCCGGGCACGCGTGGTTTTGCGCCCTTTGACGATGTAGGCCGCCCAGTAGCCGTCTGCGCGGGTCTCCTCGTCGGGATGGTCGGCAATGATCCGCGTTGTCACCTCCAGGCCGGCGGGATCAGAGGACCCCAACAGCACGGGCTCGACCCGCAGCTCCGGCACAAAAATCTCCATGCGGGGGTGGGGGTTGCTGATCTCCAGCACCCCCTCGATACGGAGCCGCCCGCCCAGATCATCAACCCGCCAGTCGCGAGGGGTCATCCGCAACGGTGAGGCGGGCCTGAGGCGATGGCGGAGCTCCAGCCAGGCCACAGCAAGTCCTAGGCCGAGCGGAGCAAGCAGCAGCGACACAGCGGATCCGGCTCAGCGACCGGGACAACTGGCCGGCAGCGTAGGCGCCATGGCGGTGTGCGTCTCAGTTGGCGGTGACTTCGATGTTCACTTCGTTGAAGCTGCCTTCCTGGTCAATGCGTCCCAGATCCGGAGCGGGAAGACCGGTGGAGGCGCTGATGGCGTCGTTGATCGCCGCCAGGGGAACCTGACCGTTCTGGTCGAGCACAACCCGGCCATCGGTGCCGATCACCACCACCTGCGGAATGGTTCCCGACCAATAGGTGGCTGGATCACCCGCGCCCAAGGATTCACGGCCCTGCAGAGGATCGGTGGAGAGGGGAAGCAGATCGATGCTGCGGCCCCACAGCCGTTGCAGTTCCGACACCACCGGAGCGAAGCGTTTGCTCACGGCGCTGTCGTCCAGGTAGTAGACGATCACGGCTGTGCGTCCCTCAGCGAGGGACTCCTCCAAGGTGCTGGCGGGAGGAACCAACGAGCCATTGCCGGCGTAGAGGGCGTAGATGTTGCCGTCGTAGCTGTCGCTGTTCAACACAGCAGCGGCTGGTGCGACATGGAGCAGCAGGGCGATCGAAACGGTGATCAGACAGCGCACCAAAGCAAGCATCAAGCCGAAGCAGCGGATCGCCATTGTGGACCCAGGGGCCTAACCGCGGCCGAAGCTGCGTCCCATGCCCTGGGCAATGCCACGCCCTACCAGACCGATGGCGCGCCCCAGCACCTGGGTGAGCAGGATCACGGCAAGGTCGCCGATGCGGCGCACCAGGGCCTGCACCTGGGGTGCGAGGGCATCCCGGGCCTCCAGGACTAAGGCCACCTGCCGCTGCCACCAACCCAGCTGATTGAGCTCCTTGTCGCGGGGCTCCGTCAGCAGCAGCGGTTCGATGCGACCGGAGCGCAACTGAAACAGGGTGCGCTGGCTTTCGTAGAGCTGAATGGGGCGCTCCACCCAATCCGCCCAGCGCAGCTGGGTGTTCAAGCGATTCCTGAGCCGGTCGAGTTCCCGGGTGGCCAGGAGGGGGTCCCGCAACAGGTAACGGCGCAGCTCCGGCCAGTCACCACAGGCATCGAGCAATTCCGCACCAATCAGTTCCGCCGTTCTCACCAGCCAATTGCTCACCAGGGTTTCCAGTTGCAGGAAGGCCCTGGGGTCATCGGCCGGCAGCAGCAGGCCGTTCACCAGCATCGGTTGATCGGCCACCAGCGGTGCCAGCATCCCGGTTGGATCGGGCAGCTCACCATCGGCGCCGGTGAGATCAGCACGGCTGAGCAGCGAAGCCACCACCGGCTGAAGCTCGCCGTCGCAGGGGATCTGGACGTAACTGCCGGCCAGGGCGGTGAGGGCCTGCTGGCGCAACTCGGGCTGCAACGAATCCCAGGCCTGAGCGATCGCCGTGCCGTCCTGGCGGCTGCGCAGGCGCTGCAAGACCTGATCAAGCTGTTGCAACAGGGCCAGCAGCAACTCCCGGCGACGATCCGGGTGCAGACCCTCAATTGCCAGCAAACGGCCGGTGGAATTGGTCAATCCAGCCTGAACCGATGCATCGATGCGGTCACGGATGGCATCCCATACGGCAACGGCATTGCGTTCGCGCAGGCTGATCGCCGTGGTGGTGGCTGATCCATCGCTGGACACGGAGGGGCCCAGGGGTTCTGCATGCTCGAGGCCCATCTGCAGCGGTCCCCAGAGCCAGAGCAGCAAGCCCTTGGCGAAGCGCAATTCACGGCGGCGCCCCTGCAGCAGCAGGAACAGCAAGGGCTGCTCCGGGGGCGGATTGAGCAGAGCCTCGACCCGTTGCAGATCGCGGCTCACCTGCTGCAGGCCACTCACCAGCAACCACTGGCCCAGACCCATGGTCTGCTGCTGGCTTGGCGTCTCCGGCGCAGCTTCTAGGCGAATGTCCCGCCCCCCCTGCAACAGGGTTTCGATGGCGTTCTGCAGGCCCTGGGCATCAACGTTCTGCAGCAGGCCGGCCGCCGGCAGCTCCAGCAGCTGTTCCCGGGACAGGCGTAACTCGCTGGGCAGCAGCAGCAGCACCGGGGCGGGCTGCCAGCGCTCCTGCAGAGCGAACAGCTCCTGCTGAAGCGACGCCAATGAGGCCACGGTGTCGATCGACCAGATCACCAACGCCGGGGCACCCGTCAGGCGCTCAGGGCGAAGCACCACCTCCCATTCCTCCCGGGCGGAGGTGAGTTTCAGCGCCAGCGACTCCCCGAGCAGATCCGGAGCAAGCAGCAACATCCGCACCGGCGAAGGGGAGACCAAGGGTTGAACCCGAAACAGTTGGGCTCAAGGTAACGAGCTTCTGCTCAGTTCTCCAGGGTGCGCCGGCCGTTCAATTGCAGGGTGTACGACTCGATGCGAAAGCCGGTGCGCTGTTCGATCTGACGCAACAGATCGTCGGGAAGAACAACATCGATGTCTTCGATCGAACCGCTGTCCAGACAGGTGAGATGGCTGTGGGGATCACTGCGGTAGCCGTAGAGGCGACCACTGGCGCGGTCGAGACACTCGATCACCCCAGCCGACTGCAGGGCTTCGAGGTTCTGATACACCGAGGTGTGGCCGATGCTGCGGCCCCTCAGATTCAGCTGTTCAAAGATGTCGCGGGCGCTGAGGTGGCTCTTCTCGCTCCAGAGCAGATCGAGCACCATGCGCCGCTGACGGCTGAGACGCATGCCCAGCCGCCTGCACTGCTCAAACACCTCCTGCAAGCTGCCCGCGGGGGACGGCGTGCTGTTCTTGCCAGCGGCTGCACTTACCACAGAAGGTGCCTGCTGCTTCAACCATAAGGCCCTAGGCCAGCTCAGGCGATGTCTGCCGCCACGGCGGTGACGTCTTGAAGCCTTGCCTCGCCCAACGCGGCGATGGCCTCCGCCAGGTCGACACGGCCGTCGTAGAGGGCTCGGCCAACGATCACCCCCGTCACACCAAGGGGCTCCAGGGGCAGGAGCGAGAGGAGGTCGGCCATGCAGCCGATGCCACCGGAGGCGATCACCGGAACGGCGCTGCACTGCGCCATGGTTCGCAGGGCCTCCAGGTTGGGGCCGGCGAGGGTGCCATCGGTGGCGATGTCGGTGGTGATGATCGCCGCGATGCCGGCGGCACTGAACCGCTTGGCCAGATCGGTGGCCAGAACATCGCTCTGCTCGATCCAGCCCCGGGTGGCCACCCGGCCATCGTTGGCATCAATGCCGACCACGATGCGGCCGGGATGGCGTTGGGCCAACTCCTGAACCAACTCCGGCTGTTCAATCGCCACCGTGCCGAGGATGACCCGATCCAGGCCACAGGCGATCAACTCTTCGGCGCGCTCGAGCGAGCGCACACCACCACCGAGCTGAACAGGGATGTCGAGGGCGGCGGTGATGGCCCGCACCGCTGCGTCATTGATCGGCTCACCCCGTTTGGCGCCATCGAGATCCACCAGGTGCAAACGGGTTGCCCCCTGGCTCTGCCAGCTGAGGGCCTGCGCCACAGGATCCTCACTGAATCGAGTCACCTGGTCGTAATCCCCCTGGTGAAGCCGAACACAGGCTCCATCGAGCAAATCAATGGCGGGAATGATCTCCATCGGGGTCGGACCAGAGACCCTCCATCCTGCAGCGCCACGCTTCAATGGCTGCGCTTTTCGGGCCCAACTGCATGAAGATCCTGGTGATGGGGGGAACCCGCTTCGTGGGCCGGCCCCTGGTGGCCCGCCTGCAGGCCCAGGGCCATGCACTCACCTTGTTCACCCGCGGCAAGAACCCCGTCCCCGCCGGCGTGGAACACCTGTGTGGCGATCGCAGCAGCGATGAAGGTCTCAGCGCGCTGCAGGGCCGCAGCTTCGATGTGATCGTCGACAGCTCCGGACGCAAGCAGGAGGACAGCAGCCGCGTGGTGGCCATCACCGGGGCCCCCAGCCATCGCTTTGTGTATGTGAGTTCAGCCGGGGTGTACGCCGATTCGGAACAGTGGCCCCTGGATGAATCCAGCCCCACCGATCCCCAGAGCCGTCATGCCGGCAAGGCCGACACCGAGGCCTGGCTGCGCAAGGAGGGCATCCCCTTCACCAGCTTCCGGCCGACCTACATCTACGGCCCGGGCAACTACAACCCGGTGGAACGCTGGTTCTTCGATCGCATCGTTCACAACCGCCCGATTCCGCTTCCCGGTGACGGCAGCACGATCACCCAACTGGGCCATGTGGAGGATCTGGCGGAAGCAATGGCCCGTTGCATCGAGGTGGATGCTGCCGCCAATCGCATCTACAACTGCTCCGGCAAGCAGGGCATCAGCTTCCGGGGCCTGATCCGCGCCGCCGCCGTGGCCTGCGGCCGCGATCCCGACGGCCTCGAGCTGCGCAGCTTCAACCCCAGCGATCTGGACCCCAAGGCCCGCAAGGCCTTCCCGCTGCGGCTCAATCACTTCCTCACCGACATCACCCGGGTGGAACGCGAACTGGCCTGGCAACCCAGCTTCGACCTGGCCAAGGGCCTGGCCGACAGCTACGCCAACGACTACTCCCTGAACCCAACCGCAGCGCCAGACTTCAGTTCTGACGAGGCGCTGATCGGGGCGTGATGTAGCCCAGAGCTGAGCTCAGAGCCAGGGCGAGGGAGGGCCAGAACAGCCACCAGCCCAGGCTCTGAAGCCCGGCAGCAGCAATCCAGCCGGAGGGCCAGAGCATCAGCAGCAGGCTGAGGAACTGAAGGATTGTCTTGGCTTTGCCCGACAGCGAAGCCGGCCCGCCATCACTAGTCTGGGAGCGCCAGCCCGAGATCAGCAATTCACGGGCCAGCAACAACCAAACCGCCCAAAGCGGCAGCACAGCGGCCGACGCCAGCCAGAGCAACGGTGCCGCGATCAGCACCTTGTCGGTGAGGGGGTCGAGGCGGGCGCCCCAGCTGCTGCCTCCCCCGGCGCGCCGGGCCAGCCAGCCATCGGCCGCATCACTGAGCCCGGCCAGCAGCAGCAACCACCAGGCCCAGCCCTGCCAGCCGAACTGCAGGGCAAGGATCAGCGGGAAACCGGCAACGGCTCGCGCCACGGTGAGCCCGTTGGCAATCGAACGCAAAGACAGAAACAACGCTCAGAATGTGAGGAGCTGAACCTTGATCATGGTCCTGCAGCTGACGGTGGCTGATGTGATGACCCAGCCGGTGCTGACGGTCACGCCCGACACCCCGTTGCAGCAGGCCGTGCAGATGATCAGCGACCACCACGTGAGTGGTTTGCCGGTGGTGAATGCAGAGGGGCGTCTGATCGGCGAGCTGACGGAGCAGGACCTGATGGTGCGGGAGAGCGGTGTTGATGCCGGCCCCTACGTGATGCTGCTGGACAGCGTGATCTACCTGCGCAATCCCTTGAACTGGGACAAGCAGGTGCACCAGGTGCTCGGCACCGAGGTGAGCGATCTGATGCGCAAGGACTCCCACAGTTGCGACACGTCGTTAGCGCTGCCCAAGGCGGCATCCCAGCTGCATGAACGGGGCACGCAACGCCTGTTCGTGCTGGACGGGAACCAATGCCCTGTCGGCGTGATCACCCGGGGCGACGTGGTGCGTGCCCTCGCCTCCCATCAAGACGGCTGATTCAACTCATCCTTCGTTCCCCCTTTCCAGGCCGATGCTGCGCTCCTTCCTCATGGCCTGTGTGCTGGTGGTTGTTCCCCTGCAGGGCCACGCCAACCCCACGGCTGAGACCGAGGAAATGGATTTCCTGGACCTGGTGGATGGCGAGGGAAACGTGCTGATCCAGGCCCGAGGCGTTGATGCCGTTAACGCCGAAGCCCGGGCCCAAGGTCTGGCATTTCCTGCCCTGGGGTACTGGTCTGTTGAGGGGCACTGCTTTGTGAAACCTGCTCCAGGCGACTGCAACGGCGTGTTCAAGCGTTGAAGGGCGTTCCGCGGTTTGCGATGCCGGAGCAGGCAGCACGCGGTTGTCCACGCGCAACGGCGAAAACAGCACGAGGTTTCCTGCCACCAGGCCAGCGGTGACAACAACAGCCGCGAGAACCTCTAAGCCTTCCGATGTTTTGGCTTGCATGGCTCGAGCATGCGCCGTTGGCTTGCCCATGGCGAGGCCTTGTTTGGCTTTCAACGTGTGCGAACAAACGGAGTCAGTTGATACGTCAACCGTCGAACCAGGAGAGTTACGACGGAGAAGTTGATGCGCCCAGCCCTGTGTCGCTCATCTCACGATTTCACGACGGCACAGGTGATGTGCCTCCGATCAAGTTCGAGACCGGGCATCAGGGAAAGGAAGCAGAACGGCTGACTCGATTCATCTGGAATCAAGTGATTCAACTGCTGCTGGCTGGCAAGGAATTAGAAGCCAACTCGCTGTTGGAAGAATTTGATGAACCACCCCTTTGGGACGACCCACTCGACTGACAAGCCATGGGAACGCCACTCACGCAATGGCTTCAGCTGGTGGGCTGGGTGCTGCTCGCCACAACCCTGATTTGCCTGAGTGCAACCGGGGTTTTCTGAGTTGAGCGGTTGACTCAAAACACCCTCAACAGCAATCAATCTGACCTGCAAAATCAGTGATCAAGAACATCAAAATCAATCCGGTATGACTTGCTACACCGATCCCGAAGTCTTCCTTGAATGCATCAGCGAAGGTATCCAATTGGATTTTTGATTGATGCATGCATTGATTGAACCAATGGCTTCGTATCAAATCACGATCACCACATCGGAAGGCTCTTCCAGCTTTGCCTGTGCCGACGATCAGTACATCCTTGATGCTGCAGAGGAAGCTGGTGCTGATCTGCCCTATTCATGCCGAGCTGGTGCCTGCTCCACCTGCGCAGGCAAGCTCTCGAGTGGCTCTCTGGATCAGTCGGATCAGAGCTTTTTGGACGATGAACAAATCGCCAAAGGATTTGCCCTGCTTTGCGTGGCTTACCCAACGAGTGATTGCCAGATCAAAGGAGAAGCCGAAGAAGACCTCTAAAAACTGCTCTGGCTCTGCCCAGCGAAGCGGCCGGCGTAGTGCTCTTCGCCATCCATGCGCTGGAAGATGAACTGACAGATCAGCGTGCCCGGCACCACCGCCAGCGGAGCCGGACCGAAGTTGCTCATTTCCAGCACCTGCTGACTGTCGATCCCCGGCCCCATGAACGGTGCACTGATGTGCACCATCAGCCCCAGGCGCGCAAAGCGGCTGCGGCCCTCAAGCCAACCGCAAAGGCCTGGGCCGAGCCTGACCCGTTCGCGGGTGATCCCCAGCACGGTCTCCCCCGGCATGATCAGGATGTGCCCGCCCTCAGGGATCTCCAGCTTGTCGGTGCATTCGCGGTAGTCGGTGTGATCGCGAACCTCGATCACTTCATGCACCTTGCGGAACACCCGAAACGTGGAGCCAAGGGTGAGGTCCACCGATGCCGGCCCAACATGGTCGGCATTAAAGGGCCTGATCGCGATCAGGCCGTCGTGAATCGCTTGAAGAATGGCCTGACGTCCAAGCACCGCCATGGGTCAATCCCTTGCTGGACCATGAGTATGGACGCCTCAGACGCCGGGGTGCTCAAACAGAACCGTCGACCGTTCTGACTCGCTCAGCTCGGCAGCGTCTTGCTTCTGAGGCTGCTCAAGCGGTGGAGCGCCGGGAAGCCGGAAGGCTTTTTCGAGGTCTGTCTTGATGGCACCAAAGGGGTAGGTCATAAAAAAAGAGGACCGCCCAGAGTCCCCTCGGAACGACTCGACGACGCATCCCTGCGCCTCCGTTACATTAGTCAACAAAGTTTTGTAACGAGAGCCGTGGCCTTCACCACCCAAGACCTGCTCATCGCGTTCGGCAGCTTCGGCATGGCCCTCTTCGCCTTGAACCTCTACAAGCTGACCAAGGCGGCCAACGGTTGATCAGGCAGTGAAAAACCCCGTCTTACGACGGGGTGATTTTTTGTCGGGAGATGGATAGCGACAACATCAGCACCCCGAGGTTGTCGACAATTCGATATCAGAACTTCCTTGGGTAAGGGGGATTTCCTGCCATCTCAACGTTGATCTCCCGGCAGATGTTCATCCATGCCCCCCAAGCCGAAGTTCACGCCATTGGGGCCGTCGATGAATTCCTGGAATTCCTCTGCACTGATTCCCTCGCGGACTTCCCAGATGCAAAAGGCAGGGCCCTCAGGGCCAATGGGACAGAACGCATGGTTGTAGAAGCCCGCTTCTAGGTTTTTGGCTACAGCCTCATCCCAGCCACCACCGGGCGCCATCGCTGCTTGTGCTGTCTCCCACCACTGCTGGGCTTTGCCAGCGCGGAACTCATGATGGACGTGGAAAAATTTTGATGCCATTGCTGATAAGGCGTGGGAGTGAATGGAAGAGCGGCGATCAAAAGACGCGCCGCATTTCTGAATGCGAGCACCGCTCGTGAATCAACCAGCGATGTTGACCCCTTCCTTGGTCACGATCTCGACAACCTTGCCCATGTCGTTGAGGTCCTTCTCGTTCGCCTTAAGGCTCTTGAAGACAGACTCAACGCCGCCAGGCTGGCCGACCATGACATAACGGCAGAAGTCACCGTTGGGGGTGGGGGCATGGACCACACCGGCTTTGACCTGATAGCAACCGCCTGTTCCCACAACGGTTGGCTGGCCATTGATGTTGAGGTTCAACTCTCCTTCCAGCACCAGATAGGTTTCGTCCCAGGCATGGGTGTGGGGAGGCTGACCGACTCCACCAGGGGTCGCAAACTCAGCAACGCTGTACTTTCCATTGGTTTGCTCAGCAGTGAGGCGCAAGGTGATCGCGTCACCAAGAACGTTGCAGACCTCAGGCTTCTTCTGAAACAGACCAAACATGGCAGCAGCACAAATTCCCAGCAAGTTTCTCAGCTTTTTTCTGGGAAGAACGTCTTGCTGGCGACTGCTGACTGATTTTTTTGTGCTGCGGTACCGACCACCCGTGCGGCATCAACGTTCAATCCTTTGGTTATGGAGGTGCAGCGGGTTCAATCACCCTTGTCTGACCACCCTCAAACCGGACATTTGAAAACCTTGAGCCGGCGCCCCTCATCGGTTTGAACGTCTCCTGACTGGACGCAACCCAACTGTGCTGGCGGCAGCCGCGAACCGATGTGGATCGTGAAACGCTCGGTGCTCTTCGCCCCAGTCGCCAACACCAGCGCACAAGCAGCGAGTGAGAAGAGAGCCGCGAGCAGCACTCGCATCCGCAGGCAGGACAAGGAGTTCCAGTCTGCTCGGGCGAGCCAGTCAGTGGTGGGCCGCGGAGAAGAAATGCCTTCTTAGGCTTGGCTGGGGGGAGCGAGCCAATGGACAACACCAGAGAGCCGGCTGGTCATCTCAGCGCGATCATCGGAATCGGGCTCTTGCTGATTGGCCTCGTTGTCTTTGGAGTGGACCAACAGAAAGCCTGGAGCCATCAAGCGGAACTCACAAAGCGCTTTGAAGCATGCATGGAGAGCGCTCCCTTCAAACAGTCTCTGAGGGTGCCGAGGCCAGAGGCTGTGATCACAGACGACCAACTGCAGAACCACTTTGATGCCTTTGATCAGCTGCTCAAAGAAACAGGGTTACCGCCGATCTGGAATGGCAAAACCTTGGTTGCCTGGAAGGACTACCACAAAAACTCGATTGAATTTGCAAGCCAATGCCATACCCAGCTGGGCATTGACCAGCCTCAACGACAATTAAAGGGCACCTACGCCAAACCCGTCTGGGATCCCAACTCTCCCATCTGGCGGCAGGCTGATTGATGAGCACGCGTCGGTTCAAAGGGCTCTACCTGCAAGCCACCGGTGATCCCTGCTGCTTTTCTTTTGTGACCTACACCCCACAAACCAGGGAACAAATGCTGGCTTGTGGGGATCTGGATGAAAGCGAAGAATATTTCAATCCAGTGATTTTTGATTTCCTGTTGTTTGCCTCAGAAGCTGCCCTTGGAGCACCAGCTGGCAACCCCTTTCCCATCACCTACGACGACGTTTCAATCATCACATCAAGGCAAAGAGGCTCAGGCATTCAGCACGAATATCTGATCAGACTCACAGACCAAGACTGGAATGCGGCGAAACAGTCTGCAGTGGATCAACTCCAAGTGGTGTTATCGAGTGAGCGATGGAATGGAGCTCAGCACAGGGATTGGCGCGATTGAAACAGGATCAAACCGCAAAGGGACAGCCGAGTCCTTTAGCTTGCCGGCTTCAACAGACCGTCCAATGATTCCAGAGCCCCACGAGCCCTTTGACATCAACCGCAAGGAGGACTCGATCTTCCTGCTGGGTTCCATGTTTATGGTGATTTTCCTCTTCCTGCTCTAAAGAGAAAAGACTGATCCTCAGCATCAATCAAAAAGCACCTGCTCGAATCGAACAGGTGCTTTTTTGTGAATAATGAAATATCAAGAACCGTTGGTTGCCAGTTCAATCTCAGCGGCGCGGCAGGCTCACTTGATACATCGTGTCGTCAGCGGGTTTCCACTGCACAAGATGGAGTCGGTCGATCTTGTTGTTGTCCAAACAATCCCAGATCGTGGCTCCAGAGAGTGTTGCCATCGACCACACATCGCCCTGACTCTTCATCTGCTTGCGGTTGCGATCTTTCCATTCCGTCCAGTTGATTTTTGGGTAGGAGCCAACCTGCTCACTCAGAATCACCACCGTGAATTCCACCGAACGCGAACCAAAACCGGCCGGAACTCTAAGTTGCTGAACCGCAATTCCCTGGTTCAGCCGACGGGTTTACGCCAGATCCGCCACACCAGCCAGCCCGTCACCCCGAGCCAGAGGAACGCCACAGCCGAAAGGATCGGCACGACGATCAGATAGCTCCACACCCCCAGGGCCACCCAGGCGAGCAGAGAAGTGATCAACGCCTTCTGGAAGTTGTTGGCCTCGGCGAGACGCCGCTGCAAAAGAGATCTCACGCTGTTGCTCGATGCTCCATCCCTTCCTCTAGCCACGGATGCCCTCAGCGACCGCAACGCTGAAGCCCTCCTGGGTCCAGAGGCGGAGCGAATAAGGCGAACCATGCAGCCATGCCGCGGCCCCGTCCGAAGCGATGGTCACGTTCGCCAGTCCGCCGCCAAGCCCTAAACCCGCTGCCTTCAACACAGCCTCCTTCGCCGTCCAGGCCTGAATCAGCGTCCAATGCTCCAGGCAGTCCGTCGCTTCAGCGGCCGAGGCAAACATGCGCCGCGTCAGCAGGTCAGATGCCACACGCAACGGCCGGTCCAGCGCTTCCACATCAATGCCAATCGGATCTGGCCCCACCACGCCGATGCTGAGGGATCCGGTGTTGGAAATGCTGTGGTGCAGCGGGGAATTGCGCAGCTGCGGCTTGCCGTAGATCGTGCGGCCGATGTCGTCCGCAGCAACCATCTGGCCTGCATCGGCGAACAACCGGCAGGTGAGGCTGTCGCTCAAGGTGCGCTGCTCAGCGCGCGTCGGCGGCTGAGCGAGATGGGCCACCAACACCCGACGTTGCGTGCTGGGGATCGACCACCAGGACCAAACGGCGTCCAAGCTCAATCCTGAACAGGCGGCACTGGCACCGGCGGCAGGGGCGGCAAAGCTGGCGGCGGCATCACCGATGGGGCTGGCTCATCCAGCAGGACCTCGGCGGGGTTGAGCATCGGCTCATCGAGCACAATCGGCGGCGGCAGATCGGGGGGCAACGGCACAAACAGCTGCGGCTCTGTCCAGTTGTCATCGGAGCTGGCATCTGAGCTGTCATCGAAACCGGGTTCAGCCGGCTCCGGCTCCCGGATCACAGCCTTTGGCTCGCGCAACACCAAAGGATCCGCCGTGATCGGGGGTTCCCTCAGGGGTGCACGGTCCAGATCGACGCTGCGGTCGTTGGCATCCGCGGGCACACCCGGCTTGGTGAGGGTGTTGGAGGGCCCCCAGATCATCCGGGCCAGGGGTTCCACGCCCTGTTCCATCACCCGGTTCAGGCCCGCCAGAGCGCGATCGGCGAGGTGATTGCCGAAGGACGACACACAGTCGAGCGGGCCATCGCAACCCTCATCCAGCGCAAGCTTGGGCGTCAGCGCCGCGATCAGATTGCCCTGCAGAGGGATCTGGCGGGGGCTCAACCGCAGCAGGTAGGGCACATGCACAAAGCTGGTGGCACCGCCGCTGATCCAGTTGGCGTCTTCTTCGGTGAAGCCCTTCACCCCAGGGATGATCAAACGACTCTTCGAGGCATGGTCGGGCATGTAGGCCGCCAGATAGCCCCGGCGACGGGCAAGGTCTTTGGTTTGCTCGAGGGTGAGGCCATCACGGCTCATCAGCACCTCCATGTGGCCGTCCTGACGCAGGCCCATCACCATGCGGATCCGCGGCAGGTAGTAGCGGATGCGCTGGCCCATGCTGATGCTGTAGGCCCCCTTGTAGCTCTCCGGCGGAGCCTCGATGTCGTTGTAAAGGCTGTGCAGGCCGCCGATGAAGGTGTCGTAGGTGCGGCTGCGCTCATCGGTGAGCTCCCCGTAGCCGAAATCAATGCTGCCGTCGTGACGGATGCCGACGAAGGCCCGTTGGCGTGAAGCCGAGCGGTTCCGTCCGCGCCAAACCTGCTTGCCGAATTTCAGATCCCCCAGTGGAACCGTGATCTCGCGGCCATCGTCGTCCACATGGCGCTCGTACATCGGGCCGGACACGTAGGCCAGGGCAGCGCTGTCCTGGTAGGCGTCCTGCTCGCGATCCCAACCCTCCAGCAGCCCGAAGCGCACCCGCCGTGGATCGAGATCCAACGCGTAGACCTCATCGTCGGGGATGTAGCGGAACGGCTTGGCATCCCGGCCGCGCTGCTGGGCCGAACGGCCAGCTTGCTCCTGCAGCTCGGAGCGCTCGGGAGCCACAGGCGCCAAGGCGATCAGGCCGCCGAACACCACAAACGGCATGGCCAGCAACAGCCAGCGCTTGCGCAGACGGATCCTGCGCTTTGGCCGGGGCTTGGGTCGCGGCGCAGCAGGCTGAGTCACGCGACCCTTCGCTCTCGGTTGTTGGGGGTTGGGTCGAACCAAGGAACGATGGAGCCTTCGGCCACCAGCCATTGCTGGTAACGCTCGCCGCAGTCATGGCCTCCCGTCAACTGCCCGAACGAAGGAATCACCAGACGCGGCCCATCCGGATCAAAGGCGAAGCAGGGCAAACGCAACTGATCGGAACGGCTGCGAATCCGGGTGGTGGGGTGCAAGTGACCGCACACGTTCAACAACCCCGGCTCCGGCACCCGTTCGGGCATGTGGCTCAACCAAAGATGGCCCAGACGCTGAGAAGGCTGCTGGGGCAAGCCTTCAATCCAGCTGTCCTGGTCGTGGTTGCCACCGATCAGCACCACCGGACAACCGCAGAGATCGGGCAGCGCCAGCAGGGTTTCGCGCAGGGGAGCGGTGATACCGATCCGGGCATGCACGAGATCACCCAGCACGAACAGGCGCTGCGGTGACCAGGCATGGCAGAGCTCCAGCAGCGGATTAAGGGTGCCTTGATCCCCATCGCTGGGCATGGGGATGCCGTGGGCCTGGAACACCTCGGCCTTGCCGAGATGCAGGTCGGCAACAAACAGCTCCCGCCCCTCAGCCCGCCACAGGGCCCGCTGGGGCAGGAACGTGAGTGGGCTGTCGCCCCAGGACCACTCCAATGCGGTCATGAACGATGCAGATCGCAGATCTGTAGCGCTGGCTGCATTGGATGGCTGACGTCGTGCCGCAAGCTTCGGGGGCCTCCAGAAGACTCATTTTGGCGCGGAGCAATGGCCTCTACCAGGTCGCGAGTTCAACCCTGCGCACGCTCGAAAAACGCTTGAGCCTGCTGGAAGAGGAAGGCCGTTTCGAATGTGCCTACGCCCTGAGGATGGAAGTTGCCGACTGGCTGCTTGGGGCCAGGGATGCCAACCTGAGCGCACCATCATTTTCTTGACTCTTCCATGACCGTTGCCCTGCTGATCGCGCTGGCGGGTTCCCTGGCGGCAATGGCTGTGATCGTGCGTCGTCTGGAACAGCGCTGATGCGAAGGGTCCGGCGCTGGTCCGTCCTCCTCGCGCTGGCCTGCTTTGGCAACGCACTGCCCCTGCAGGCCAATCAACTGAAAGTGGGGATCAGTGGATCGGCCCCCTTCGTGATCAGGAACGGCGATCAGCTCAGCGGCATCAGCCTCAACATCTGGCGCCGCGTCGCCGAAGACAACAACCTCAGCTACGAGCTGGTGGAGCAGCCATCCCCCAAAGCCGGGATTCAGGCGGTGGATGACGGTGAGATCGACGTGCTGGTGGGTCCGATCAGCATCACCTCACGCCGCCTGGCCATGCCTGGCATTGACTTCACCCAGCCCTACTACCTGGGCAAATCCGGTGTATTGCTGCCGATGCGCCCGCCCTCGATCCTGAGCCGCGTGCAGGTGTTCTTCGGCTGGGCGGTGATCTCCTCGGTGCTGGTGCTGATCAGCGTTCTGCTGGTGGTGGGAAGCCTGATCTGGCTGGCGGAACGCAACCGCAACAGTGAGCAGTTTCCGCGGGACTGGCTACCGGGCATCAGCAGCGGCATGTGGTTCGCCCTGGTGACCTTGACCACGGTGGGCTATGGCGACAAGGCACCGATCACACGGACGGGCCGGGGCATCACCGGTGCCTGGATGGTGACCTCCCTGATCGCGGTATCGTCCCTCACCGCCAGCCTTGCTTCGGCGTTCACCCTGTTCCTCTCCGGTGCCACCGAATCAGGCATCAGCGCACCTGCACAACTGAACGGGCGTCGGGTTGCTGTGGTGGAAGGCACCAGTGGCATGGAGCTGGCCCAACGCGGCGACATGCGGATCGTTAGCGCGGCCAACCTCAGCAGCGCCGTTCAACTCTTGGTGGATCAGAAGGCTGATGCCTTGATCTTTGATCGACCGGCCATTCGCTACCACCTCAAAAACAATCCCGATCTCGCCCTGCGCCTCGCCCCCTTCACCATCTCGGAAGAGACCTACGGCTTCGTGATCAAACCAGGCAGCCCCCTGCGCACGCCCATGGACGTCTCCATCCTCAAATTGCAACGGCAGGGGAAGGTTGCAGCCATTGCCAACCGGCTGCTGGATTGAAACGGAAACCTCAGCCCACTCAGCCCAGCGGGCGATGACGACGCAGGGCCTCTTCCAACAGATAGGCGGCCAGATTGCCGCAACTGCGACCTTCAGCGAGGGCATGACGCTTGAGGTCATCCATCACCCCGCGGGGCAGGGTGACGTTGATGCGCTCGGAACCAGCCGCATCCGCCACCGCAGCCGTGCTGGGAGCCGCGGCCTGGCCTTCAATCCGCTGCTGCAACTCCTGAACCAGATCCTGAATGAGAGACACGATTTCGTGACAATCTGCTCACATTAAATAAACGATATCGTGCTGGACAAGATTGCGTAATCTTGGACACACTTTTTGAGGCGCCATGCAACCCCTGCCGCTGAAGCTTGCTCCCGGCAGTGATCTGCGCCTCAGCCTCGAAGAACTGGCCCAGCGGGAGGGCATCAGCGGATTTGTTCTCGGCGTGGTCGGCAATCTGACCAAGGCTTCGTTCCAGTGCCCCGGCCAAGCAGAGCCCACCGTGCTGGAGGGCGATCTCGAGGTGATCACCCTCAATGGAACCTTTTCACCCGAGGGCGTGCACCTGCACCTGAGCCTCTCGGATGGGGCCTGTCAGGTGTGGGGAGGCCACCTGGAGCCCGGCACGATCGTGCAGAAGGGCGTTGATCTGCTGATTGGCGTGCTGGAGCAACGCGAAAGCCGCCCCGCCCGTCAGACCGCAGCAGCAGCACCCCGGATTGAGATCGCCGTGCTGCCGGGATGCCCCTGGTGCAGCCGCGCCCTGCGCATCCTGAGAACCCTGGATCTGCCCCACACCGTCACCACCGTCAACGACGACGCAGCCTTCGAGGCCGTGCAGAAGCGCAGTGGGATGACCACCTTCCCCCAGGTGTTCATCGACGGATCGGTGATTGGTGGCTACGACGATCTCGCCGCCATGCAAGCCGCCGGTGAACTCAACGCCCTCCGCTGATCAGCCGGAGCAGCCACCTCAGAAACAGCCACCGTTCTGGTCGCTGAAACCCTGGTGGTGCCAGCCCTGGTCGATCATCTCCACGGGAATGCTGATGGTCGGCGGGTCCTGGGCGCTACTGCACCGCCTCTGGATCAGCCTTCCCCTGAGCCTGGGCGTGCTGGCCTGGTGGCTTCTGTTTCTGGTGCTCGTGCCCGCCGCCTACCGGTCGGCCTCAGATCAGGCCTGACGTGAGGCTTCACGGGAGCGCTGCTTCTCGTCCAGCAATTCCCCTTCCAGCTGCTCGATCAAACGACTCACCAACGCCTGAAATTCCGGCTGGCAGCCACGAAACGCCGCTTTGTGACGGATCGGCTCGTTGCGCATGCGCAGATCCGTGAGCATCAGCTGCAGCGCATCGATCCGGGCATTGGAAGACATGGACTGCGTCGGCGTTCCAAACCGAGGTTATGACGCAGCTGCTTCAAAGCTCCAGCTCCCGCAGCAGACTGTTTTGCGTCTCCCGGCCAAGGACGGCATGAGCCGCCATCGCACCACTCGCTGCAACGGGGGGGATGCCGATACCGGGAAAGGTGCTGGCACCACACAGCCAGAGATTGGCCAAGGGTGTCGTCACGCCCGGGAAGAGGCCTTCAGCCGCTGAAAGGGCAGGGCCATAACTGCCCTGATGAACATTGAGGAAATGGCTGTGGGTCAGCGGCGTTCCCTCCATGATCAACTCGCAGCGGTCGCGGATGTCGGGGATACGGCGCTCAAGAACCCGCCAGAACACGGCGCATCGCTCCTGTTTTCTCTGCTGATACGCCGCACTGTCGCGCTCCAGATCAGCCCAGATCTCCCAGGGTTCGCTGGCTGGGGTGTAGGCATGCAACACATGGCGACCGGCCGGCGCCATCGAGGGATCCAACACCGACGGAATCGACAACACCACCGCATTGCGCTCGGCGTCGATGCCGCGCTCCCAGTCGTCGACCCAGACGGTGTGAATCGGCAGATCCTCCAGCCCCGTGGCATCAAAACCCAGATGCAGGTGCAGGAAACCGTTGCAGGCCGGCGTGGCCTGGCGCTGACGCTGCCACTTCGGCGCCACGGACTCCGGCAGCAGAGCAAGGGTGGACCAGATGTCGGCATTGCAGATCACCTGCCGCGCCGCAATCTGCGTTCCATCAGCCAGGGTCACACCGACAACGCGGTCCCCCTCCACCCGCAGCTGTTGCACCGCCGTGCCGGTGTGCAGGCTGCCGCCATGGGCCTCCAGGCCACGCACCAGGGCCTCAACCACCGCAGCACTGCCGCCAACGGGGTAGTCGAGATGGGCATCCGGCTCAAACCACTCGCCGAACAGCGTCGCCATGGCTGCAGCGTTGGTGTCTCCCATCGGCATGCCGCTGATCAGGAAGGAGAGCAGATCCACCCAATGGCGCAGGAAGGGATCGCTGAGGTGACGATCCACCAGGGGGCCAAAGGAACCGGAGAGGTGACGCATCGCCGCAAGGTGCGGCAACAGGCGTCCACCGCGCTTCAGCAGTTGCGCCATGCCATCCACCCCAGGGCGCAGGGCCAGCAAGGGCAAAGCATCGGCAGCGGCGGCAATCGGCCGCAGCGCGTCCACAAAGCGGCGCCATTCGGCGGCCACCTCGGGGCCGCGCAGGCTGCGCACCACAGCCTCAAAATCGTCGTGCCCAACGGCGATGCGCAGATCCCCTTCCGGCAACTGCACATCCCAGCTGCGATAGGGAATCACCTCCACGCTCTGCCCCAGCGCGCGCAGCACCTGGGCCAGGGGATTGCTGCTGGGCCAACGCCCCAGGCCACTCCAGAGGGATGGACCGGATTCGAAGTGATAGCCCTGGCGTTGAAAGCCATGGGCAGCTCCACCGGGTTGGTGATGGGCTTCCAGCACCAGCACCTCCCGGCCGGCGCGGGCACACAAACCTGCGGCACAGAGTCCGCCGATGCCGCTGCCGATCACCAGAACGTCAACGTCGCTTCTGATCATCCGCTCAGCATCCGCGTCATCATTGTGGTCATTGGCGCAAGACGATGCGCACTCGACTGCTGCTTCCTCTGCTGATCCTGGCCTTGGCCTGGGGGCAGGAGCTGATCGACCAACTGCTCTTTGCGGGGCAATGGAACCTGCCGATGGGGCCGGATCAACCGTGGTGGGGGGTGATCACAGCGCCGTTCAGCCATGCCGGCTTCGGGCATCTGATCTCCAACAGCCTGGCCTTTCTGCCCCTGAGCTGGCTGGTGCTCAGCCGGGGGATGCGCGATTACCTGAGCGTCTGGATGTCGGTGCTGCTGATCAACATTCCCGTCGCCCTGTTCTGGCCGGCCCGCAGCCATGGACTCTCGGGCGTTGTTTACGGACTGCTGGGCTACATGCTGCTGATCGGCTGGCTGGAACGCCGCATCCTCTCCATCGTCTTGGGCCTGGTGGCGTTCTGGCTCTATGGCTCAGCCCTGATCGCCTTGATCCCCGGCGTTTCCCCCGCCGGCGTCAGCTGGATCGGCCACAGCGCAGGCTTCATCGGCGGCTTGGTGGCAGCCCTGGCGGTCTATCGCGAGCCCACCGCCAGTTGAAGGCAGCCGGTTGAGCTCAGCCTTGAGACAGAACCGCGTCCAGAAACGCCAAGGGGCGTTCCATGGTTGCGGAGTAGCCGAGCAGGCTTTGATCGCGGTGGTAGTAGATCACGCTGTCATCGGCATCGAGCAACACGGTGGCGCCGCGCTGGGTGATGTGGTCGTCACAGGGCACATAGGTGCGCCAGTTGCGGAGCACTTCATTCATGTTGCGCAGACGCTTGGTGGCGAGCTCGAACGGTCGCTGGAACCCAGCACCACCGGCCCGGCGAAAGAGAGCACCCCGGAAGCGCGGCAGAGGAAACGCTTCAACCCACTCCTCGTCGTCAAAGATCTGGGCAGCGGAGCGATCTCCGGTGTAGCCGCGCAACACCTCGCGCAGGGTGCCCGGCGAACCGACGCCAGCGCACATCAACAGAAAACCAGGCCAGGGCCCACCGGGAAGCTTCAAGCCGGACTCCAACCCCAGGGCCTGATGCAACACCGGTGATGCATCAGCGATCAGCTGCTGCAGGGGAAACCCGGTGAAGGTCGCGAAGCGCGAAGCGCTGGCGGCGTTGCCAATGCCGAACAGCTGAACCTTGACCCCTGCTGCAGCCAACTGGGGAAGCCTTGGCACCAGAGCCTGGGCGTATTCGATCGAGTCGAAATCCCCCAGCTGGCCCAAGACAACAACAAGGCGCTTGCAGCCGCTTTCCATGCCGGCGACTCCGGCCAGCCGTTGCAGCAGTGGTTCTAAGGGAATCATCCCGACAGGCTGACATTCCACAGCCGAGAACGTGGATGGCGCTTGAGCGCCGCCTGAGAGACTCAAATCAAAGGAAGGAGGCAGGTGGGCAAGAAATCTGGCTTCACAAGTGCTGAGATCGAGGAGATCAAGCGTCTCTATCTGCAGGAAGGGCGATCGATCCTTCAGATCCCCAAGATCCTGGGCAAAGGCAGTGAAAACTCCGTGCGCAACGCCCTGCATAAGGCCCGGGTCAAGCATGCCCCGGAGGAACGCACGAAGCTGGAGCGCTTCAAGCCAGAGCAAGTTTTTGGCAACGTGACGCTGTTAAAGCGACTCAAAAAAGCCAAGAAACTGAAGTTCCATGCCCGCTGCTCCTGCGGCTACGAATTTGATGTGGATCCATTCCGGCTGACGCTGCCGGAACACCACAAGGACAGAATTTCTGCTTGCCAACGCTGCAGCAAAGCGCAAACAGAAGAACGCTCCAAGCCTCAAGACTGAACAAATCAATCAAAGAAGTTCAACGGCACAAGCAACATCGACAAAATATTTCAACCACTTCACAACAACCAAAACAAGATTGCGTAAACCGCATCAAACCCATTTCCTCTCAGGGCAAGGGCAGAGGGCAGAACTTGTATCAAGCCGACGCGGCTTTAACAATCACTAAAGAACAAGGTATCCAGTGGAACCTTGCGAAACTTTTGTATCGACCGTAGAACCTAAAAAGTTTTTTATTCTTCCCTAATTAACCGATGGAACTCACTTTCCTAGGCAACAAATACGCAAAAACGGAAGCAGTATCTATGAGACCAACAGTTCAACTGAAATACATGGGGAAAAGTTATCGCGCTGAGCAAATCCAAGCCGTTCGCAATTCTGTTGCTCTGACCTACCGCGGCGTCTCTTACTCCAAATCCTAAGACGCCTAGGGCTTGGCCGGCAAAATGGCGTGATGAGACTTCTGATCACAGTCCTGATCGCAGCCAGCGCATTGGCCTTGCCGGCAAAGAGTGCTGAACCGATCCCCCTGGTGGTGGTCCCCTTTGATGCCTCATGGGGATCACGCCGTCTTCCCGTCCAGCCCGCAGCGTTGTTGCCGCCACCTCCAGTGCCGGACATCAAACAAACCGGCGAAGCCAGGGCTGAACCAAAACCGCGACGCCAACGCTGGTGCCGTGGCGGCTGCTGAACGCAGTAGCTGCTTAGCGCAGTGCCTGCTGAAATCAATACGGCTGTCAGCTGGCCTCGCTGTGTGTAAACCAAAGGAAGAAGCACTTCCATCGGGCGCCAAAGATGCGGCATGCGGCTCTGTTGATGGCCAGCCTCCTTTTGGCATCCACGGCCCTTGCGGGCGGCAAGCGGGCCACAGCCCAAGGGCCTTCCGAGCAGTTCGCCACTGCCGAGGCGATGCGGGTGATCCCAAAAGGGGCAACGATCACCGACACACACTGCAAAAGCATTGATGTGGGAGCCAGCAGCCGCTATCAGTGCACCATCACCTACAGCCCATGAGCTGATTGATGAAAGGTTGGCGTGCTGCGTGTTGGGCCTTGGTCCTGGTAGGAATTCCGTCCGCGGGGCGCGCCGAATTTGATCAGTGTCGCTTGATCGATCAGGTGCTGAATCGCCTGGGCAACGCCATGGCGATCAATCGATTGATCATTGCGGAAGGCAATGACAGCAGTGCCGTTGCTGCCGCCAGTGAAGCTCTGGCCCAACAGAACGAGAGCTACCGGCGCACCAAACGCCAACGCGCCAAAGCCGGCTGCGATAGCTGGGGACGGGAATAACTACCTGACTGACTCACTGACTCCCGCCAAGCTGGTAAAAACTGATTGAGAGATCTTGGCCGTCACCGTCTGCCAGAACTGCGGAAGCCGACGGTTTCGTTCAGACCGATCGATGGGCGGTCGGCTGGTCTGTCAAGACTGCGGCACTCCTGCTGGAAGCCGAGCTATCCGTGCGACGCCCCGGAGCAGCCGACGAAACAACGGGAAGCTCTGGTTGGTGATCCTGCTGATCGCGGTGATCGTGCTGGTGGTGGTCACGTCGTGAGCAGCTGCACCACCTCGGCCGTGTTCGCCGACAAGGGCTTGGCAGCCAACTGGTCGATGGCCTGACGCATGACCGTTTGCCGCTCGGGGCCGTAACTGGTGCAGCGGCTGAACACCTTGGCCATCCGTGACGCGGTGATCGGATTGCGGGAATCGACCGCTGCAATCTGCTCCGCCATGAATCGGTAACCACTGCCATCGGCAGCATGAAATGCCTGAACGTTGGCGGTGAATCCACCGAGAACAGCACGAAGGGAATTGGGCGCCAGGGGATCAAAGCGAGGATGGTCCAACAGCTGTTGAACCCGCTCTAAGGCGTTGGATCTGGGGGCTGATGCCTCCATCGCAAACCAGGCATCCAGGATCACGGGCTTGTCTTGCCAACGCTCGTAGAACAGGGCCATCGCCTGCTCACGCTCAGCGCTCTCCTGCGGCAACAAGGCCCGCAAGGCTCCCCGCGCCAGGGTCATCGAGGGTCCAGACACCGCCGCCAAGGCGTCCGCTTGCACCGTGGCATCGCCCGCAGCAGCAAGCCAACGCCAGGCCAAGGCCGTCAGGGCACGGCCGCCCTGGCCAGCCGGCCAAGCCAGGGGCCAGTCAGCCCGGGCCAGCTCCAGGAGTCGTCGCAGGGACGACTGCAATTGAAAGCCCAGCTCCTGGGTCCAAGCCCGGAAGGCTTGATCCAGCGCCAGCGGATCCACCGGAGATTGCAACGCCTCCAGTTCCGCCATTCCCGGCAGCGCCAGCAGCGCCGCCAGGCCCATGCCATCACCACCGTCGTAGGCGCAGATCCGCTGATCAAGGGCCTGAATCAGTGCCGCCTCCACCGCAGGCTTCGGCTGGTTGTCAGCCCGCGCCAAAAGCACCTGGCGTGCCAGGCGCTGGGCCGCATCCCAGCGACAGAAGGAGTCATCGTCGGAAGCCAACAGCTGCAGGCACTCCTCCAGCGGCTGATCGAGACGCACGTGCACCGGCGCCGAAAAGCGGCGGAGCACCGAAAGGGCAGGAGGGGTGTCGCCCGGCAGGCCCTGCAGGGTGATGCTGACGCGCTCAGCCTCCATCACCAGCAGCTGCTCGTCTCCAACACGGCCTTGCTCACCCACCAGGGCCATGGCAACCGGCAGCACCAGGGGCTGTTTGTTCGCTTGTCCCGGCGTGGGAGGGGTCGCCTGGTGCAAGTCGACCGTCAGCTGCCCCGATTCAGGGTTCCACTGACGTTCAATGCTGAGTTCCGGAGTTCCTGCCTGGTGATACCAGCGCTTGAAGCGTTCCAGATCAAAGCCAAGGGGCTCGCCCTGACTGGTGGCACCATCCGCGATCGCCTGAACGAAGTCCTCCGTTGTGGCGGCCGTGCCATCAAAACGTTGCACGTAAACCTCCATTCCCTTCATGAACCGCTCCGGTCCAAGCAGGGTGTGCAGCATGCGGATCAACTCCGCACCTTTTTCGTAGATGGTGGTTGTGTAAAAGTTATCGATGGCCTGGTACTCCGCTGGCTTCACCGGGTGGGCCGTTGGGCCAGCATCCTCACGGAATTGGGTGTTGCGCAACATCGCCACATCCTCGATGCGCTTGACCGCTTCGGAATGCAGATCTGCGGTAAAACATTGATCCCGGAACACCGTCAGCCCCTCTTTGAGCGACAGCTGGAACCAATCCCGGCAGGTGATGCGATTTCCGCTCCAGTTGTGAAAGTATTCATGGGCAATCACACTCTCGATGCGTTCAAGTTCAGCATCGGTGGCTGTTTCCGCATCAGCCAGAACAAGCTTTGAGTTGAAGATGTTCAGACTCTTGTTCTCCATCGCGCCCATGTTGAAGTGACGGACGGCAACGATGTTGTACTCCTCTAGGTCGTATTCGAGGTTGTAAACCGATTCATCCCATTGCATGGATCGTTTCAACGAAGCCATGGCATGGGCTGTGAAGGGTTCATCCCCCTCCTCCACATGCAACCGCAGGGTGACCTGCCGGCCCGATGCCGTTGTGTAGTGATCACGGATCTCCCTGAGATCTCCCGCCACCAGGGCAAACAAATAGGAGGGCTTGGGGAAGGGGTCATCCCACGTGACCGCATGACGATCAGCGCCAACGGATTCCTCCCGTACGGCATTGCCATTGCTCAACAGCACAGGGCAGCTGCTGCGGCTGGCCTCAATCCGCACCTGCCACCGGCTCAGCACATCCGGACGATCGGGGTGGAGGCTGATGCGCCGGAACCCCTCGGCCTCGCACTGAGTGCTCAGCAGACCGCCACTGGCGTACAAGCCTTCAAGCGAGCTGTTGGAGTAGGGATCCAGGCGGCAACGGGTCTCGAGCACAAACGGCTGGCCCGGCACGTTTGGGATGACGAGATGTCCGTCGGTGAAGCTGTAATCCCCGGGCTGCAATGGCTCCTGATCGATCGCCAGGGATTCGATGATCAGATCAACGCCGCAAAGCTCCAAGGGCTCACCAGGGCGACGCGGTTCAAGGCTCAACCTGGAGGCAACGACGACGTGGTCATCCTGGATGGTCACGTCCAGGGCGATGTCGGGAAGCGCAAAGGCCCATGGCGTGTAGTCGGCGAGGCGAACCGAAACAGCTGCAGTCATGGGTCGAACCACGCGAGGACGGGTTGATCCTGACGGACGAAGCTCAAAACCGGGACGCTTCAGCCAGGGTGTCGTTCATCACAAGGTGCCGGCCATCAGGTGATCAAAGACATCAGAGCAGATGAACACAAATAAAAAACGCCTGACCGAAATCGGCCAGGCGTTCTTCAACATTGAAGCTTGAAGAGAACTTATTTTTTCGAAGGCTTCAAGGATGCAGCAGCTTTTTCGAAGCGTGCTTTTTCTGCGGCTGGAACTGATTTAGGGCAGAACTTCAGTGCACCACCGACAATCATGAAACCGGCATTGTTCAGAAACTGCTTCTCAGGCAAAGGATCCTTGGCGCCGGGCAGCAGACCACCGTGCTTGCCGTAGATCACATGCAGCTGACCCGCCAAGGCCACGGCCAGGGACTTATTGAAATCGATTTTCTGCGCCCTCGCCTCACAGAAGGTGGCGATCGACATCACGCCATAGGTGTTGACCTCCATGGCTGTGGCAGGGGTGGGCTTGTCTTTGGAGGCCTGAGCCAGGGCGGTAGCCGGGGACAGCAATGGGGCTGCGAGCAAAAGAGCCGCTACAGCAAATGAACGACGAATCACCTTGGTTCCCGAGCAGCTTCAATTTTTCGAAACTTACCGCCCAAGCCAAGGTCGCACGAGGGCTAGGCGCGGTTGTTGAACTGGGCCATGAGCCAAACGGCGCCGTTCAGTCGTTCTTGATCACTCGTCTTCGATCAATCGTCTCTGATCAGTCGACCTGGATCAGTCGTCTTCGATCGGTGGCAGGGGATCGGACAGTCGGATCTCGTGATGGTGCTCCACGATCGAGAGGTCACCGTTTTCCCAGCTGTAGATGGCGCGATAGCGGTAGCGGTCCTGATCGACAAGGCGAATGTGCTCAAGGATGTCCCACTGTTGATAGTGGGATTCGAGGATGGTTTCGTGCTCATCCACCTGTCGCAGCCGGGTGCGCACCGGGTCTCCCGTCAGATAACCGCGACTTCTCTGGAGTTGATGGCCCCACAACGTGGCTTCCATCACGCCACTGCGCTCAAACCAGGGCTTGCGAGCGAAGAATTCGTCGGAATGCTGGTCTTCTTGATCAGACCACCAGCTGAAGCGGTAGCGGCTCTCACCCACCTGGGGGTGCGCAAACGCCTCCATCTTCAGGTTCATGTCCAGATGGAGAACCTGATCGTCACTGAAGGTGTACTGCCGACGGGAACGCCACAACCCCAGATTGCGGCTGAACCAACGGCGCAGGTTGCTATCCACCTGAATCGAAGGCTGGACAGCCTCTCCGCCGGGAACGGCCAGAGGAACACGGTTTTGCGCGGAAAAAAGCGACATGGACCGCGTCGATGACGCAACGGAGTGTTCCTGTTCGTCTTAGCGCTGCTGGCGCTGCAGTCAAAAACCCATAAGGTGAGCATCGGTTTTTGCTGTCTTGCAGTCCGCGTGGTCAAGGACGCTCCCAAGACACGGCAAACACTGAAGCTATTGCTTGTGGCCGCTCGGCACCACCTGTCGGGTCAGGACCTTCGTGCCCTGGTGCAGTTCCTGGAACGGGAAGACCTGGGCTTTGAAGTAACGCTGCAGGTGGCCGATCCCGCCCAGCAACCTGAACTGCTTGAGCTACATCGCCTCGTGGTGACGCCAGCGCTGATCAAACTCTCACCGAACCCCAAACAGGTGTTCGCGGGCAGCAACATCCTTCAGCAACTCAAAGGATGGGTGCCCCGCTGGAAACAGGATGGTGTGGTGAGCGGCCTTGGCCTCAGCCTCAGACCGACCGAACTCGATGGAAGTCGCACCCAGAAGGAACTCCAGCTGGAAGATCAACTGCTGGTGCTGCGTCAGGAGAACGAGACGCTGATTGATCGCGTCAGCGCCCAGGAGCGCTTGTTGCGCATGGTGGCCCATGAACTGCGCACCCCACTCACGGCAGCGGCGTTGGCCCTGCAAAGCCAGAAGCTGGGCCAGATCGATATGGATCGCTTTCAGGACGTGATCACCCGCCGCCTGGAAGAGATGGAGGCCCTCTCGAAGGATTTGCTGGAGGTGGGCACCACCCGCTGGGAAACCCTGTTCAACCCGCAGCGGCTTGACCTGGCCAGCGTTTCAGCCGAAGTGATCCTCGAGCTCGAAAAATTGTGGCTGGGTCGCAACGTCGAAATCAAAACCGACATTCCCGCAGACCTGCCCAAGGTCTTCGCCGATCAGCGCCGCATGCGACAGGTGCTGCTGAATCTGCTCGAAAACGCTCTGAAATACACCAACGACGGCGGGCACATTTCGCTCACCATGCTGCACCGCACCAGCCAGCGGGTGGAGGTGAGCGTTTGTGACAGCGGCCCGGGCATTCCGGAAACGGAACAGCAGCGGATTTTCCTGGATCGGGTGCGGCTGCCACAAACCTCCGACCAAACCACCGGTTACGGCGTGGGACTTGCGGTTTGTCGACGCATCGTCGAAGTGCACGGCGGCAAGATCTGGGTGGTGTCTGACCCTGGCGAAGGCGCCTGCTTCACCTTCACGGTGCCGATCTGGCAAGGACAAGCTGTCGAATGGGGTCAAGCTGTCTTGACGGAGGGTCCGACCAAGCCCTAGTGTTCACAAGTGATCAGGAGCACAGACAGCTCGCTGATTACGGCCTCGCCCCCATCGTCTAGAGGCCTAGGACACCTCCCTTTCACGGAGGCGACAGGGGTTCGAATCCCCTTGGGGGTATGACGTCATCATCAAACTTGATTTGATGATGAATTGGTTACCAAATCGCCCGTTTTGTGGCGTTTCAAGCCTGAGAGCCTGTTGATCGTTGAAGGCGGGCTGAAATTCCTGAGCGCTTGCTGTTCGATCAGCTGTTTCTGCGGTGGGCTTCCTGCACAACGGCGTTGAGGTTGCTGGAGAGATCGTCCCGCAGCCGCTCCTCGATCAGACCGATCGGCATGCCAAGACAGCCTTGAACCGTCAGCTCGTACAGCAATGAACTGCCGTCAGGACGCTGACGGATCTGCCACGAGCCTTCAAAACGTCGGAAATCTCCTTTCACCATGCGGAACTGCAGGAGCCCGTCCTGGCGGTATTCCGTCAGCTCCAACTGAACCTGGGCTGAGAAGCGAAGCCCCAGCAATTGCTGACTGCCCACCTGTTGGAGCCGCACCGTCTGCCCCTGGCGCTGGATCAACTCACTGGTGCTGAGGTTGGGGATGAAACGGGACAGATTCTCGTAATCCGTCAGCACATCCCAGAGCAGCTGAACAGGCAGTGGAGATTTGAGTTCAGCTGCCAGACGCCGCGTCCCCTGGGGCAGCCGCTCCATGGTCTGCTCGATCGCAGTCCCTGAATCTGCGGAGGTTTGAAGCCCTCGTCCAAACATTGTCTGGGGGAAAACCAAAAGAGACGCCGAGATAAGGAGCCGAACCCGAGGATCCTAATGAGGTCGCCTGGATCACATCAGATTCTGTTCCGAACAGCAACCTTTTTGTGTGAAATCAAAGGCCACGCCTATAGTCGCGCCACCAAAGGCAGGTGATTTCTATGCGGGTGTCCAATGCAGCGACGGAGCACTGCAATGAAGCTCTGTTCACTGTTGTGGCTCGTGGTCCCCAGGTCGGCGCCAAGCCGTCCGTGGTTCAGACCTACACCGTTGCAATGAACCAGTTTTCCGCACTTTTCAAACGATTGGGGGCCACGGGCGCCAAGATCGTTTCTGTGAATGGTGCGGGCGAAGAGGGTTCCGCCTCTCCCGCTGCCGCCACCCCGGCACCTGCCAAACAACCTGCCAAAAAACCCGCCAAGAAAGCCGTGACGTCAAGCGCCCCGAAGAAAAAGCCCCACGCGGACGTTCCGGTCAACACCTACAAGCCCAAAACACCGTTCATGGGCACGGTCACAGAGAATTACTCCCTGCTCAAAGACGGTGCGATCGGCCGTGTGCAGCACATCACTTTTGATCTGTCCGGCGGCGACCCGCAGCTGAAGTACATCGAAGGCCAGAGCATCGGCATCATTCCTGAAGGGGAAGATGCCAACGGCAAGCCCCACAAGTTGCGCCTGTACTCCATCGCCAGCACCCGCCATGGCGACAACCTGGAAGGCAACACCGTCTCCCTCTGCGTTCGCCAGCTCGAGTACAAGAACGACGCCGGTGAGCAGATCTACGGCGTGTGCTCCACCTACCTTTGCGACATCGAACCCGGCACCAAGGTGAAGATCACCGGTCCGGTCGGCAAGGAGATGCTCCTGCCTGACGACGAGGACGCCAACATCATCATGCTGGCGACGGGCACGGGCATCGCTCCGATGCGCACCTACCTGCGCCGCATGTTCGAGCCCCGCGAACAGGAGGCCAACGGCTGGAAATTCCGCGGCAAAGCCTGGCTGTTCATGGGCGCGCCCAAAACCGCCAACCTGCTCTACGACGAGGACTTCCTCCACTACGAGAAGGAGTACCCCGATAACTTCCGCTACACCAAGGCGATCAGCCGCGAACAGCAGAACGCCAAGGGCGGCCGGATGTACATCCAGGACCGCGTTCTGGAGCATGCCGAAGAGATCTTCGCGATGATCGAAGACCCCAAGACCCACGTGTACATGTGCGGTCTGCGCGGCATGGAGCCGGGCATCGACGAAGCCATGACAGCTGCCGCCGCCGCCAAAGGTCTCGATTGGGCCGAACTGCGCCCTCAGCTCAAGAAGGCGGACCGCTGGCACGTGGAAACCTATTGATCGATCAGGAGCTGAGCAACCAGCCATCGATCTCCCAGTCCACCCTTCGGGGTGGACTTTTTTTTTCGGTTGGCAACAAAAGCTGAAACCAACACGGAAACAAAGTGGCGAGTCGATGTCTGATGCCGGTTCCGTGCCTAAACCAGCGTCAGAAGCCTGGACGCTCCATGGTTGCCACGATGACGAACCCCCTACGGGTTGGACTGCGTCAGGAGCGCGTGATCGCGCCGCAGTGTCTGGTGATCTTTGGCGCCAGCGGTGATCTGACCCACCGCAAACTGGTGCCAGCCCTGTTCGAGCTGTTCAAGCAACGGCGTCTGCCCAGTGAGTTCGCCCTGCTGGGCTGTGCCCGACGGCCGTGGAGTGACGAGGAGTTCCGCGGAAAGATGGCGGAGGCACTCGCCAGCTCGATCCAGGACGATCCCCAGGCCTGGGAGCAGTTCGTCGGCAAACTGTTCTACGAACCCGTTGACCTTCAACAACCACAGGATGTGGTGCGGCTGGGCACACGGCTGGAGCAGATCGATCAACAGTGCGCCACCCGCGGCAACCGCACCTTTTATCTCTCCGTTTCCCCCAAGTTCTATGGCAGTGGCTGCCGTTCACTGGCCGACGCTGGCCTGTTGAAGGACCCCAAACGCAGCCGGGTGGTGATCGAGAAACCCTTCGGACGCGACTACGGCAGTGCCCAGGCCCTCAATCGGGTGGTGCAGGCCTGCGGTCAGGAGAACCAGATCTTTCGCATCGACCATTACCTGGGCAAGGAAACCGTCCAGAACATCATGGTTCTGCGCTTTGCCAACACGATCTTCGAGCCGATCTGGAACCGCAATTACATCTCCAGTGTTCAGATCACCGCCGCTGAAACGGTTGGCGTGGAGGAACGGGCCGGGTACTACGAATCGGCCGGTGCCCTGCGGGACATGGTGCAAAACCACCTGACCCAGATGCTGGCGATCACCACCATGGAACCGCCAGGGCGCTTTGACCCGGAAGCCATCCGCAACGAAAAAGCCAAGGTGCTGCAGGCCGCCCGCCTGGCCGATGAGCTCGAACCCTGGAACTGCTGCATCCGTGGCCAGTACGGACCCGGTGGTTCGGCGGAATCGCCCCTGGCCGGATACCGCCATGAACCCGGCGTGGATCCCAACAGCACCACCGAGACCTACGTGGCGATGAAGCTGTTCATTGACAACTGGCGCTGGCAGGGGGTTCCGTTCTATGTGCGCACCGGCAAACGGCTGGCCAAGCGCACCAGTGAGGTGGTGCTCACCTTCCGTGAAGCACCGGTGCATCTGTTTGATGCAGCCACCGGAGGCCCCACGGCCAATCAGCTGATCCTGCGCATCCAACCGGATGAGGGGGCCGAATTCCGCTTCGAGGTGAAGTCACCCGGATCTGGCATGCGCAGCCGCCCGATCGACATGGAGTTCTCCTACGACGAATCCTTCGGGGAACCCTCCGATGAGGGCTATGTGCGGCTCCTGGCTGACGCCATGCTCAGCGACCCCACCCTGTTCACCCGCAGCGATGAGGTGGAAGCGGCATGGCGGCTCTACACCCCGCTGCTGGAACTGATTGAAGACAGTCCCTGGCAGCTGCCGGTTCATCCCTATGAATCCCGCACCTGGGGACCGGCCGCCGCAGATGCCCTGCTGGCGAAGGACGGACTGCTCTGGCGACGCCCCTGACAGCGCACGTTCACAGCCCTGTTGTTCAGCTCTCCACGTCTCGTTCATCCGTCACCATGTCCCCTCAGCTCACCCTGCAAACCCCGCTCGAACTGGCACCGGCGGAGGTGCCCCACTACCTCGAACAGCTCTGGTCCCCCGAGCAGCAGGGCAGCACGGGCACCGGGGCCAACACCTTCTGCCTGCTGATCTGGCAGCCCGCCTGGGCCGAGCAGCAATTGATCCGCAGTGGTCGCCTGTCAGGGCCGATCACCGGACAGCAGTCCGCCCCCTTGATTGCTGCGGGACGTCAGGCGGTGCTGGATGCAGACCTCCCGCTGAGCACGCCGCCCCTGGATGGGGCTGTGGTGAAGGCGGTGGCTGATTTGGAAGGGCAAGCCAACGCCGAAGACCTGCGTGGGCAGTACATCGACCCAGCCCTGAGTGCACTGATGCCCCGGCGCCTGATCACCCTGGCACCCACCATCGATGCGGCCCAGCCCCTGGAAACACTCGTGGCCGCCTACTGCCCGCTGCCTGAAGAAGGCGGTGGTACCGCCGCCTGCGGCGATGTGGTGGTGCTGCGGGGCGGCCATGGCGCCCTGCATGAGGGCTTTTCGATTCTCGACCCCCTGCTGCCGGAATCGATGCCGGCCTGGGTCTGGTGGAACGGCTGCATCGACGAAGCACCGGAGCTGATGAAACGGCTCACCAGCGCACCACGGCGCCTGATCATCGACACCGCGCTGGGGGATCCACATCAGTGCCTTGAGCTTCTGCGTCACCGCGTGGAGAGCGGCCAGGCGGTGAACGATCTCAACTGGCTGCGCCTGCGCAGCTGGCGCGAGACCCTGGCCATGGTGTTCGACCCGCCGCAACGGCGTGATGCCCTGAGCCACATCACCCGTCTCGACATCGATGTTGAGGGCCATCACCCTGCCCAGGGGCTGCTGCTGGCCGCCTGGATCGCCGATCGACTGGGCTGGACGCTGCTCTCGACCGCTGCGGTCGAAAACGGAACAACCGCCCAGTTCAAGCGCTCCGATGGCACCGAGGTGCGCTTCCAACTGATGGCCGTGCCAGTCGCTCAGCCCAACGTGCACGCCGGCCAGATGGTGGGGCTGCGGCTGATCGCTGAACCGGAGAACGGCCAGGGCGTGTGCGTGATTCTCTGCGCTGAATCCGGGGGCTGCATGCGTCTGGAGGGAGGAGGCATGGCCAATCTCGAGCTGCATGAGGAAGTGGTTCCCGTGCAGCACGACACCCCTGAAATGGATGTGGCCCGCCTGCTGGGCGGCGGTCACGACAGCACCAATCCCCTGCTGGCCGCTGCGGCTCCGCTGGCTGCCAGGCTGCTGGGCTGATCCGCATCTGAGCCATGGCCGCTGTCATCGCTGCACCAGCCAGTGGCAGCGGCAAAACCCTGTTGAGCCTGGCGCTGTTGAGCTGGGCCCAGCAGAACGGACGCCAGATCCAGGCCTTCAAGGTGGGACCGGACTATCTCGATGCCCAGCTGCTCAGCCAGGCCTCGGGGCAGCCCTGCCGCAACCTCGATCTCAATCTCTGCGGAGAACCCTGGGTTCGCCAGGCCTTTCACGGTTACGGCGGTGCCTCTGAGCTGACCCTCGTGGAAGGGGTGATGGGGCTCTTCGATGGCATCGGCAGCAGTACAACCGGAAGCACGGCCGACGTGGCCCGCCTGCTGGACCTGCCGGTGGTGCTGGTGCTGGATGCCGGTGGTCAGGCCGCCTCCCTCGGCGCCATCGTGCGCGGATTCCGCGATCACGATCCCCAGCTGCGCATCGCCGGAGTGGTGCTCAACAAAGTCAGCAGCCCCAGGCACCGGGAGCTGCTGGCCGAGGTTCTTGAGCGCATGGAGGTGCCGTTGCTGGGCTGCCTGCCGCGCAGCGAAGCCCTGGCCCTGCCGGGCCGGCATCTCGGCTTGGCCCCGGCCCATGAATTGGAGGCCCCCGAGCAGCGACGCCAGGCCTGGGCCGCTCTGGCCAGCCAGCACCTGAACCTGGAACGCCTGATCCCCCTGCTGCAGGCGCCCCGCCCCGGGCCGCATCCCCTAGCCCACATCCCCGTGGAGCAGGGCCAGCCCCTGCCGGTGGCTCTGGCCAGTGATGCCGCCTTTCACTTCCGCTACCAGGAAACCAGTGAACTGCTGGAGCACATGGGCATGCCCGTGCTCCGCTGGAGCCCCCTGGCCGATGAGGCCATCCCTGCAGACGCCAAGGGCCTGATCCTGCCGGGCGGTTTCCCCGAACAGCACGCTGCCCAGCTCAGCGGCTGCACGCGAAGCCTGGGCTCGCTGCGGGCGTTCGTGCAGCAGCGACCGCTCTACGCCGAATGCGGCGGGATGCTTGTGCTCGGAGAGCAGCTGACCGACCTCGATGGCACCAGCCACCCCATGGCGGGCCTGCTTCCCTTCACAGCCCAGCGCGGCCCGCTGCAGGTGGGCTATCGCCGCCTGCAGGCGCGGCGGGACAGCCCTGTGGTGGAGAGCGGTCAGCAGCTGGTGGGCCATGAATTTCACCGCTGGGAACTGCACACCAACCGGCCGTCCTCCGACAGGTCAGTGCTGTGGGACATTGAGGGATGGAAAGTCCATCGACATTCGGAAGGATGGGTCGATCAGACGGTTCACGCGAGCTGGGTTCACCTGCACTGGGCAAGCTCTACGACGATCTGCTCCCGATGGCGCGCCGCGCTCGAAGCCGGGGAGAAAAAATTGGCAAGCGCTTCGTCAGCCGTCAGCAACCGCCGCGGATCCAAGCCTTCGTCGAACGCTGGCGCTGGGTAATCGAAGGCCGTGTTCAGCGGGTGGGGTTCCGCGCCAGCTGCAATCGGCGTGCCCTGGATCTCGGCATCAGCGGCTGGGTGCGCAACCTGAGTGATGGCCGTGTGGAAGTGCAGGCCGAGGGGCCACCGCTGGCCTTGTCTGAACTGCGGGCCTGGTGCGAGGTCGGGCCGCCGGGCGCTCAGGTGGTTCGGGTGACCCTCAGCCAGCTCCCGATCACGGGCGACGACTGGTTCGAAGTGCGCTACTGAGACGACGTGCACTGAGACGAAGTGCGCTGAGACATAGACGCGAAAAAATTGGGAAGGAGGCCTCCACGCTCCGCCCATCTCGCTACGGCTGAAGCAGGACCTTCGCGCCTGCCGCATGCTCCGCTTCGGATTTGTCCTGTTGATCACTGCGCTGCCCCTGCTCGGCATGGAGGCCATGAGCACACGACGGGAAACCACCAAGCAGGTGTTCGATTCCGCAGCAGAAGCCCTCGACGCCTGTCAGAGCTGGCGGCTCAGGGAAGGACAGTTTTCGGCCCTGATTCCCGCCGCTGCACCGGTGTCAACGCAGGCGCGGCCTGTGCAGACCGACATCCGCAGCTGCGAGGCCGATCTGGACCATGCGCTGGTGCTGGGGCGCCGCTACAGCGTTGTGCCCGGCGTGCACTACAACAAAACGCTGCGGTCGCTGCACCGCCCGATTCATCGCACCTTCCCTTACCTGCTGCCAGATGGCACAACTGGCGAATAACGCCCCTGGCATGTCTTGAGCAACTTCCTCGACACCAAAGACAAAGCCTTCTGGAGAGCCCTGCTCGGCGTTGTGAGTTTGGGGGTGAGCATCGGCCTGGCGGCCCTGATCCTGCAACTGTGAGCTGCGAGCTCTGAGCACGGCCCATGGCGGAACCCCGGATCTGGACGGAACTGCTGACCTACGGGCTTGGCGTGGCGCTGTCGCCCATCCACATCGTTCTGCCGCTGTTGCTGCTGCTGGGGGGCTCGCCGCTGCGGCGCGGTGGCTTGTTTGTGGGCGGCTGGCTGCTGACCAGCGCCCTGGCGGTGATCGGGCTGCTGACGCTGGGCCATGGGCTGCTGCTGGACATGACCCATGGGTCCGACCACCGCACCGGTCTGGACCTGATCGGCGGGGGAGCCTTGATCGCCCTGGGCGGACGTGAACTGATCCGAGGGCTGCTGGATGACGGCGCAGCCCCCGCCTGGAGCGGCGCCGTGGATCGTTTCGCCGCGATGCCGCTTCCCCTGCTGTTGCTGATCAGCAGCGTCACTGAAGTGATCAGTCCCGACGACCTGTTGCTGTTCGCCAAAAGCGCCGCCTTGATCCTGGCTGCGCAACTGCCCCTGCAGGAGGAGATTGCCTGCAGCATCGGCTTCAGCACCGCCGCCACTGCCCTGCTGCTGGTTCCGTTCCTGGCCGTGTTGATCGGACGCGAGCGGGTTCTTCCGCTGCTGCAACGCGGCAAAACGGCCCTGCTGCGCCGGGGGGAGCTGGTGGTGGGCAGCCTCAGCTTCGGACTGGGCTCCTATCTGGGCTGGCAGGGCATCAGAGGTTTGATGATCAACTGATTCACTCGGAATCCCGCGTGGTGTCGAATTGGCGCTGCCAGGTGGCGCGCAGATCAGGCGACGTCTCCCCGCCGAGCAACCAAACCCCCGTGCGGGCCCGGGACACGGCCACGTAACAGAGCTGCTGGCGGATGGCTGGATCGGCCCGGAACACATCCGGCGCCACGAAGACATCCCCGAAACTGCTGCCCTGACTGCGATGCACTGTGAGCACCGCCGCAGGTCCCAGGGAAGCGAAGGCATCGCGAATCAGGAAGTACTGCCGCCAGATCGCGCGACCGTTTTTCTTACCGGCATCACGGGCCTGCTTGCGCAGCCGCTGCATCACCGCATCAAGCTCCTGACGACCCGAGCTGCCAATCGGCGGCTGCAGGCGCAGGGTGAGCTCCAGATCCCCCGCATTCACCGATGCGGAGAGGGTCTCAATCACCGGCACGGGCCCATCGGCGGAGGAGAGGCCGAAATCCGCCAGGTCACAGGCCTCCGGCTTGACGTCCCGCACCGTGACTTCGCGGTTGGAGCCGAGCACCATGTCGGCTTCTTCACCGGCCTCGTCTCCGTCCCTTGAGGCCGGGGCCATCACCGCAATGCGACTGATCAACACCTCACCGGGCAGCACCGGCATCTGATCCGCCATCTCCCCATGAATGGCCCGGCGCGCATGGGGCACCAGACGATCCAGGGTGCGATTCGTGTAGCAGAGGATGCGTGCGGCATCGGGGTTGTCTTGCACCGAGGCGTCGCGCAATGCACGCCTGGCCTGATCCAGCCACTCCCGTTGCACCAGGCTGCGCACCTGCCCCTGCGGGGAACGAATCGGCGGCAGCAGCGGCGGCATCTGGCAGGGCAGGCGCCCCTCCCGCAGCCCCGCCGCCAACTGAAGCACCGGGCCTTGATGCCGCACCACCTGGGTCAAGCTGGCGGAACAGGACCGTTGCATCGCAAACACGGGGCTGTTCGGCTCACCCACCGGAGGCAACTGGGCGGGGTCGCCAACGAACACCAGACGGGTCTTGAACGGATGGGCGCACTGGAGGGCAATGCCCAACAGGGTGCTGTCCACCATCGAGGCTTCGTCGATCAGCACCAGGCCCAGGTTCTCCAGGGCCATGGCCGTCTGCTCGGTGGGTTCACAGAGTTCAGCGTCGGCGGATCGCTTGAGCTTCAGCCGCAGCAAGCGATGAATGGTGGAGGGGTACCAGGTGGGTTGGAGACCCTCCAACTCCAACGCCTGGCGCAGAACGCCCACCGCTTTATGGGTTGGTGCCACGACGGTCCAGCACAAACCACTGGCCTCCACCTGGCGCAGCAGGCGCATGGAGAGGAAGGTTTTGCCGCTTCCGGCAAAACCACTGAGCACGAAGGGCGTGCCATCCACGGGCTGCTTGAGCCAGGCCGCAAAGGCGTCCGCCGCTTCCTGCTGATCAGCGGTGAGGTCCGCGGCAGCGGTCACCCCAGCCCAGCTCCAAGACCCGACAGCAGATGCAGCGGTGATCCCACAAATTCCAAACCAGGCAGAGCAACGGCGGGACCCATCAGGCTGCCCACCAGCACCTGCAGCCGGCTGTGGCCCAGGCTTTCCTTGAGGGGTTTCTCCGGAGCGTCCGGCCAGAGCGAATCAGGCAGACCATTGACCCGTTCCGCCGTCAGCCCGGCGGCGCGACGAATGCCACTGGCGTCGTACATGACAACGAACGCCACCATCGCCGCAAGGGCGAAGAGGGGGTGATCAAAGCCCAGGGTCCAGCCCACACAGGCCGCCGTACCGGTGACCAGGGCGGAGTGGCTCGACGGCATGCCACCGGTTTCGATCAGCACCGCCGGACGCCAACGGCGATGCAGGAGCAACTCAAGGAACAACTTCGAGAGCTGGGCAACGCCACAGGCCATCAAGCCCCAGGTGAGCGAACTGTTGTCGAAGAACTCCCGCAGCACCGCATGGGAGGGCGTGGCGTCGATCATCGGTCGCGGCTGGTGATGAAGTCAGCCAAGGCCAGCAGGGGAGTCGCCTTCTCAGCCCAGGGTTGAAGTGCCTCTTTCGCTTCACTGACCAACGCATCGGCCCGACGGCGGGACTCGTCGAGCCCGAGAAGCTTGGGATAGGTGGTCTTGTCGGCGATGAGGTCCTTGCCGGCGGTTTTGCCGAGCACCTCGCTGCTGGCGGTGATGTCGAGGATGTCGTCGATGATCTGGAAGGCGAGGCCGATCCCCCTGGCGTAGGTGCGCAGGGCCTTAATCAGCGCCTCATCGGCGCCGCCGATCATCGCCCCGGTGATCACACAGGCACTCAACAGCGCTCCGGTTTTGTGGAGGTGGATGTACTCGAGGGTTTCAAGATCCACCTCCTTGCCTTCGCTTTCCAGATCCACCACCTGGCCGCCCACCAGGCCAGGGGCGCCGGCCACCAACGACAGTTCTCCCACGACCTTGAGCAGACGCTCAGCCGGCACATCCGGACTGCGCAGCGCCACCATTTCAAAGGCTCGGGTCAGCAGGGCATCACCGGCAAGGATGGCCACGGCTTCGCCGTACACCTTGTGGTTGGTGGGACGACCACGCCGCAGGTCGTCGTCATCCATGGCTGGTAGATCGTCATGGATCAACGACATGGTGTGGATCATTTCCAGCGCCACCGCCGTGGGCAGGGCCTGCGTCGCTTCCCCGCCCGCCAGCTCGCAGGCGGCAAGGCAGAGAATCGGGCGCAGGCGCTTGCCACCGGCAAGCAGCGAATAGCGCATCGCTTCCCTGAGGGACTCCGGCCGCTCCGGACCGAGCGATCCATCGAGGGCCGCTTCCACCCGCTCCTTGGCCTTGCCGAGATAGGCCTTGAAATCGAACTCGGCGCTCATGGGTGGACCCTGGCTGGCGGGATTCTCTCAGGCCGAGCCCTTAGCTGCCGAGGGGAACCCAATCCATCGGATGGGGTGTTCGCATCTCGCGTCCCTTGCCCGGTGCCGTGGTGATGGCCAGGTCGTAGGACACCGAATAGCGGGGGCTGCTTCCCTCATAGGGGAGCACCCGATGGCGCAGGTCCGAAGGGAACAGCAGAAGACGGTGGGGTAACGGCGCAAACACCCCACCGGAAACCGCCGCATCGCGGTAGGGAATCGCCATCACATGGCTGAAGTAATCGTCGGGCGCCTCAAATTCCAGCTCCCCGCTCTCGTTCGCAGGATCCGTCAACACGTAGAACACCGCGCTCAACTGGGCGTTGCGGTGGCTGTGCAGATCCACCGTTCCGCCATTCCTCGCACACACCACAGGCCAGGCCTTCTGGATGTGGGCCATCAGACCGTGATCCGGGCCCAACAGCGCACGGAGATAGGCCGAAACGTGCTCAGCCAACTGCCCGTTCAGCCACTGGAACGCATCCATGCGATGCAACTGATCCAGGCCGGCATGGCCCAGCAGATCTCCGGTGAGGTTATTGCGATCGCTGAACTCAGGGTGCTGATACACCTGGGCATCGAACTGCTCCAGCTGCTGCTGCATGGCTGCGGCTGTGGCGGCATCCGGCTCAAGGTCCACCTGCAGAACGGGGGTGGGGAACAGCCAGTGCAGCGCCATGGAACCGATCAGGGCACGAGATCGTCCAAATCATGGTCAAGGTTGTGGCGTCTGCACCAAGCCACAACGGTGTTCACCAGAAGCATCGTCACCGTCATCGGCCCCACACCGCCGGGGACGGGCGAGAGCGCAGCAGCGATCGACTCGACTTCAGCCGCACAAACATCCCCGCATAGTCCGCCTTCCGGCTTGCGGTGGATGCCCACATCCACCACCGCAGCTCCCGGCCGCACGTGCTCGGCCCCGATGAACTCAGGACGGCCTGCTGCCACCACGAGGATGTCGGCTTCGCGGGTGTGGGCCGCCAGATCGGCCGTGCGGGAGTGGGCGATGGTGACGGTGGCGTTGGCGGCCTGCAGCATCAAGGCCATTGGCTGCCCCACGAGAATGCTGCGGCCGATCACCACGGCGCGCTTGCCCGCAGGATCGATGCCATTGCTGCGCAGCATCGCCATCACCCCGGCGGGGGTGCAGCTGCGCGGGCCCGGCTCCCTCTTGAGCAGCCGTCCGAGATTGAGGGTGTGCAGACCATCGGCATCCTTTTCAGGATCAATGGCCATCAGCAGCGGGCCCTCATCGAGGCCAGCAGGAAGAGGCAGCTGCAGGAGGATCCCGTCCACTGCAGGGTTGGCATTAAGCCGTTCAATCGTCTGAAGCACCTGCGCTGGAGGCGTGTCGCCGGGGAGGTGATCTCCAAAGCTGGCCACCCCGATCCGAGCACAGGCTTTTTCCTTGTTGGCGACATAAACGGCGCTGGCGGGATCATCACCAACCCGCAGCACCGCCAAGCCCGGCGGTCGCCCCGCCTCGGCCAGACACCGTTCGATCAGGGTTTGAAGACGATGCTCCACATCCCTTGCCAGCACCTTGCCGTCCAAACGCAGGGCCATGGCATTCCCATGCACTCCCTCCAGCATGCCCTCTGAGGAGAGCTAGCGTTAAGCCGCTACAGGGTCCTTTTTGGTTCGTGTTCCACGGCTGAGCAGCCTTTGGCGGAACTGGGTGCGGCTCGAAGGCCCAGGGCGACGCCTGCTGCGCTGGACGCGACTGCAGACCTTTGTTGTGCTGCTGCTGTGCCTTTCCGTGGCCGCAGCCTCAAGCCTGCCCTGGCTGATCAAGCCAAAACTTCAACCCGGATCACTGGCCCCGTTTGAAGCCATCGCTCCAAAGGATGCCCTGGTGCAGGACAGCACCGCCCTCGAGCAGCAGCGGGCCTCGCTGGTGGCGCGATCGGTGGTGCAGGTGATCGATCAGGAGCAGACCCAAGCACTCAAACAACGGCTCGAGCAACAACTGCTGCAACTGCAGGAGGTCACCAACACCGGATCTGGAGACCGGATCGGGCCGGTGAACCTGTCTGATCAAGAGAAAAGGTGGCTGGAACAACGCAGCGAATGGGAGCATCTGGCCTGGGATAAAGCGGTGCGCAGCACCGCTGATCGCATGCTCAGCCAAGGGCTTGTGAGCAACCTGGCCATTGAGCAATTGCGCAAGGCCGCCGACCAGCAACTCAAGGCGGTTGCCCTGCAGCCAGAAGCGGCGCGCACCCTGGCCGGCAAGGTGCTCACCAGCGCCATGCGCGGCAGCACCAACCTGCGCACGGACCCGAACCTGAGCAAGCAGCTGATCGAGGAACAGCTGACCAAACAGGCCATTCCCACGATCGAGGTGCGCAAGGGGGATCTGATCACCCGCAAGGGCGAGCTGATCAGTCCCCAGGCCTACGACGTGCTGGATTATTTCGGCCGCGTGCGCCGCGAACCCCAACCGTTGATCTGGTTCCAACGGTTCGTTGAAGCCGCTGCAGCCTGCGCCGTGATGCTGCTGGTGATGCGGCGTGAGCGGCCTGGCCTGGAGGTGCGCCATGCGCTGCTGGCGGTGGGCCTGCTGCTGTTGGTGCAGGGAGCCAAGCTCTGGTTCAAAAGCTCCGTGAGCCCTCTGGCCGTGCTGGTGGCGCCCACCCTGGTGCTGGCGGAAGGCCTCGGCACCGGCTGCGGCTTGGTCTGGATGGGGGTGGCCGCTCTGCTCTGGCCAGAACCCGTTCAGGGGTTAGGAGATGGTCGCCTGATTGTGGCGGCGACGGTGGCTGCCGCTGGGGCCGTGATCGCAGGTCGTCAGCGCAGCCGCGGCCAGCTGCTGCAACTCACGGTGCTGCTGCCGATTGGCGCCTTTGTGGGGCAGTGGCTGCTGCTGCAGCTGCAACCGATCACCGGCCTGCGGCTCTGGGGAAATCTGAATCCAAGCCTGGATGAACTGGCCACCGATTCCTTTGTGCTCGGTGTGCTGCTGATGTTCAGCCTGCTGCTGATCCCGATGCTCGAGGGCTCCTTTGGCCTGCTCACCCGGGCGCGGCTGCTGGAACTGGCGGATCAGGAGCGCCCCCTGCTGCGCCGCCTCTCCTGCGAAGCCCCGGGAACCTTTGAACACACCCTGATGATCTGCGGCCTGGCGGAGGAAGGGGCGCGGGCGATTGGTGCGGATGTGGATCTGATCCGGACCGGATCGCTGTATCACGACGTGGGCAAGCTGCATGCGCCGGACTGGTTCATCGAGAACCAGAAGGACGGACCCAATCCCCACGACGCGCTGGATGACCCCCAGGCGAGTGCGGCGGTGCTTCAAGCCCATGTGGATGAAGGGCTGAAGCTGGCGCGGCGCCACCGCCTGCCCCGGCCCATCGCCGATTTCATCCCTGAGCACCAGGGCACCTTGAAAATGGGCTACTTCCTGCACAAGGCCCAGGAGCGGGGCGGGGTGGTTGAGGAACGCCGCTTCCGTTACAGGGGCCCGGAACCCCGCACCAAAGAAACGGCGATCCTGATGCTTGCCGACGGCTGTGAGGCAGCGCTTCGATCCCTCCCCCCCGACACCTCCGATGCCCAGGCGGTGGACACGGTGAGGCGGATTGTGGAAGCGCGGCAGCGGGATGGACAACTGCGCAAAAGCAGCCTCAACCGCAGCGAAGTGGAACTGGTGATTCGTGCCTTCGTGCAGGTGTGGCGGCGGATGCGCCACCGCCGCATCCCCTATCCAATCCCGGCCCGACGCTGACCGCAGCGTCTGTATTCAGCACTCACGAGTTCAGCACTCAGTGGCAAAGGGAACCTCCTGCGCGATCAAACGGACGCGTTGCTGGGTGAAGGGATGACGAAAGCTCAGGGCCTGGGCATGCAGATGCAAGCGGCAGGACCGGCCGGCATCCCCGTAGATGGGATCGCCCACGATGGGGTGACCCCGTTCGGCCAGATGGGCCCGCAGCTGATGGGAACGCCCCGTGAGCGGACGCAGCCAGAGCCGCGTGCTGCGGGCACCAGCGGCGCGGGCTCTCCAGATCGTTAGTGCCAGACGTCCCTCGGGGTGGCTGCCGTAGCGCGGCGGTTGGCGCGAGAGGCGTGCCAGGGGGCTGGCGATGCAACCGCGGCCATGGAGCTCCCCCTCCACATCCGCCAGGTACAGCTTGTTGATCTGCCGTTCAGCAAACAGGGCACTCAGGCGCCGCAGGGCGTCAACGCTTCGGGCCAAGAGCAGCACCCCCGAGGTGTCGCGGTCCAGGCGGTGAACCAGGCGCAGGCCTTGGTCCTGCTGCTGCAGGCGGGTGATCACGGAATCGCTTTGCTCAGGCCCCAGGCCCGGTTGGCTCAGCAGGCCGGCGGGCTTGTCGACCGCCATCAGCCACGGGTCCCGGATCAGCAGCTTCAAGGGGAGAGCCGCTTGGCGCAGTGTTTTTCAAACAAGGCCACCACCTGCTCCTCTGGCAGGGCCTGAATCAGCCGGGCTTCAGCCTCAACATGATGCTGACTGGAGTGATACAGCTGCAACTCGTGAAAAGGGTTGGGGTCCTGCTGGCGGGCCGCCTCCACCTCACGGCTGAGCAAGGCCGCCGGCATCAGGTTGCCGCCATGGCACGACTGCATCACATGGGCTGATTCATGGGCCAGCACCACCCAAACCACGGCTGGATCGTCGGGCAGGTTGTTGCCGCACATCAACAGGGCCTGCTTGCCCTCATGGAAGGCCCCCAGCAAGCCCAAGGGGCAGTCAGGTGCCACCAGGGCCTTCACTCCCGCCCGCTGCAGCAGCCGCAGGTAACTGGCGATGCGATCCCAGGTTGAGGCTTGAACAGCACTGCCCGTGAGCTGCAACACCAGCAGAACCAACAGCGCAGCCCTGAAACGGCGACCCATCAAGCCAGGGACCACAGAACAATCTCATTGGTCTCAAGATCGGCTCAAGCCGGCTTGATTCCCACCGAAGTTCTACAGATTTTCAGTCGTCAAGCAGCTGCTCCACGGACGTGACCTTCTCAGCAAACGACTGCTGCCGATCGGTGCGGGTGTTGAGCTTGAGCGTTGTGTAAAGACGCGGGGCTCCCATGCCGTGCAACTCGGCATGACAGGCCCTTACACAGTCCATCACCTCGTCCCATGGGCCTTCGATCGCTGTGCCATTGGGCCCCAGCTGATGGGTCAGCCCCGTAGCGGCGATCACCCGCTCACAGGCGGCGATGTAGGGCGAAAGGCTGACGCCCACACCGATCGGCACCACGCAGAGATCAACACTGACCCACATCAGCCCGCCATCGAACTGGATCGGCTCAAGCAACTGACGGGGTAGTCGATGGTGCGCCAACTGCCGCTGTCGGTTCGCACTTCAACCGCAATGCCCTGCTGACCCATGGAACAGCGGGCCCCTTGTCCCGTGCACCAATCGCTGGCATCAGCAAGGGCCAGTTCCAACGTGTCGTAAGGGGCGTCGAGCACCGGATGCGGCTGACCGTCGAGGCCAACCAACCGGTAGCGGGAGCGATGCTTGGCCATCGCAGTCCAATCCCGGAAGTGTCACCATCTTCCCATGGCCCTGACCCGATGGCATTCCCACACTGGAGCCAGCAACGGGACGCAAAGGGCATGAGTGAACAGCTGCAGCAGGCCTACAACGCCTTGATGGTGAAGGCTCCGGGGGCAGCGTTTCAAAAAGCACGTGCCCTGTATCTCAACAAATATCCACTTCCCCAGGCCGATGGCAGTGCACCGCTGCGGCTCTACGTCTGCGACGAGCAGCTGGAGGAATCGATTCAGCCCGCCAACGACGGCGATCCGAATCACCGCCTGGCGATTCTCCGCTCACGGCCGGGGCAGTTGGCCGTGGTGCACTGGCAACAGGCCGATCCGCCGGAACCCGAGCAACTGCGCCGCTACCTGCAGGACACCTGGTCGCTCAACCCCAACGAGCTTCAGATCGAAGCCCTCAGCAGCCCCTGGTTCCGGGAGGGCGGGCATCAAAGCCGCTTTGCTGCGCCCATGGGGTTGGGCTGGCAACAACAAACCCTATTAACCCTCAAGAAAGAAAAGTGAAAGGAATTCCGCAGAACGCGCGGAGCCACCGAAACGCACCGCTAGCGAACAGGTAGAGCCCTCTCCACCCATGCTCACCAAGTACGCCGAACGCTACGTGCTGCGGTCCTGTTCAGCCGGCGGTTATCTCGGCGTCAATGCCGTGGATCAACAGATTGAACGGCAACCCTCCCCCGAAAGGGCCTGGATCTTTCACACCCATGAGGGTGCCGTCACCCACGCCCGTTGGATCGGCGAGGTGCACGGAGAAACACCGGACGTGGTGAAGCTGGATCAGTGACTGGATCTGGGAACTGAAACGTGGTGGTGATCAGCCGTGGATGAAATTGCGCAGGCGGCGTGATTCGGCGGCTTGATCCTGCTGAAGCTCAGCTGCCGTTCGCGCCTGGTGTTCACGCTGCTGTGCCGCGAAGACATCCGCCTCACTCAGGGCAAAGCCGTGCTCGGCTGCGAGCCCGAGAAACCGCTCAAGATCCATGGGCTGCCCAAAAGCCTTAGCCAGATCAGGATCGCTGTCCCGAAGCTTCAGAAATCGATCCAGATCCTCGAGCGACATCCCGCCAGCACTTGTTGATTGCTCCCATTCAAGTCAGCATCGACCTGTTTGGGGAGGTTGGATGCTGTTGAAACTGATCAGCTGCGGCAGCCTCGCCCTGGTGAGTGTTCTCGTCGTCACCCTGACGCGGGGGTTGCAACAACAGAACCAACGCATCCAGGCGCTGCAGGAGCGGATCGATCATCTGGAGGAAGGTTCGCCGAACATTGCCCACAGCGAACTGCTCAGCCAACAGATGGGGCTGATGCAAGAACGCATGGATGCTTTCGCGGCCATGCGCACCTCGGCCGCTTCATCCCTTCACCGCATCCCCGCTGGCATTGGGCAGGATGAAGCGCTGCAAGAGAACGAACAAGACCAACACCGGCAGGATTGAGACCACCGAGCCGGCGGAAACGATCCGCCAATCCAGCGAAAAGCTGCTGGAGAGCTGCTGCAACCCCAGAGGCAAGGTGTAGAGGGACGGGTCGTCGAGGATCACCAGCGGCCAGAGGAAATCACTCCAGGTGCCGATGAACACGAACATCGCCAGAGTGATGAGATCGGCTTTGGCGGCGGGGATCATCACGTTCCACCATTCACCCAAGCGGCTGCAGCCATCGATGCGTGCCGCCTCCTCCAGCTCCTTGGGAACACCAAGGAAGCTCTGGCGCAACAGATAAAGGCCAAAGGCGGTGGCGGCTTGCGGAATCACCAGGGCCAGCAGGGTGTTGCGCAGGCCCAGCTGCACCATCAGCAGATACAGCGGAATCATCACCACCTGAAAGGGAATCAGGATCGTGGCCACCACCAGGCCCAGCACCAAGCCCCGGCCGGCGAAGCGCAGCCGGGCCAGGGGGTAGGCGGCCAGGGAGCAGAACAGCAGGTTGGCCAGCACCGCCAGACCACTCACCACGGTGCTGTTGAGCAGGTAAGTGGTGAGGGGATTGTCTTGAAACAGCCGCACATAGGCATCGAAGCTCGGCTGGGCGGGCAGCAACGCTGGTGGACTGCTGAAGATGTCTTCCGCCGGGCCCTTGAGCGAGGTGCTCACCAACCAGAGCAATGGCGTGAGCACCAGCAGCGCCAGAAGAATCAGCAGCACCAGCTGAACAACCCGGGCGGTGGAGGTGCGCATGGCGTCGGCTCTAGAGCGTCGGTCGGGTCTCCAGAACAACAGGATCCTTCTGTGGATGCAATGACTGCCGCTCCTCACCGGCCACCAGGCGGTTGAGGGCATTCACAAAGGCCATCCCCGCAGCCACCACCACATCGGTGTCGGCAGCGTGGCCGGAATAGAGCGCACCGTTGCGGCGCAGGCGAATGGTCACATCACCCATGGCATCGATGCCCTCGGTGACCGACTTCACCGAAAACTCGATCAACTCATTGGGCACACCCGCCAGATCATTCAGGGCACGGCAGACGGCATCCACCGGACCGGTTCCCACCGCCGAACCGGTGGTTTCACTGCCCTCTTCATCCGAAAGGGTGACGGTGGCGGTGGGGCGCAGGCTGCTGCCGCAGCTGACCTGCACCAACTTGAGCTGGAAGCGGGCTTCCGGCTGCTGCACCTGTTCGCTGACGATCGCCTCCAGATCACGGTCGGTGATCTCACGCTTGCGATCGGCGAGTTCCTTGAAGCGGGCAAAAGCCTCATCGAGGTCCTCACGGGTGAGGTCGTAGCCCAGCTCCTCCAGGCGGGCGCGAACGGCACTGCGGCCGCTCAGCTTGCCGAGGGAGATGCGGTTGTCGGACAAGCCCACCGTCTGGGCGTCGATGATTTCGTAGGTGAGCCGATTCTTGAGAACGCCGTCCTGGTGAATGCCGGATTCATGGGCGAAGGCATTGGCACCAACGATGGCCTTGTTGGGCTGCACCACCATGCCGGTGAGATTGGAGACCAGCCTTGAGGTCTTGGTGATCTCTTCGGTGCGCACGGCCGTGAGCGGCGTGGGGCTGTCCTCCTCCCGGCCAAAGAAGGGGTTGTAGTAACGACGCCTCACGTGCAGCGCCATCACCAACTCCTCTAGAGAGGCATTGCCGGCCCGTTCGCCGATGCCGTTGATCGTGCATTCGAGCTGACGGGCGCCGTTCTTGACGGCCTCGAGGAAATTGGCCACGGCCAAACCGAGATCGTTGTGGCCGTGCACCGAGATCACGGCATCGCCGATGTTGGGCACGTGCTGATTGATGCCAGCGATCAGCGCACCGAACTCCGAGGGGGTGGTGTAGCCAACGGTGTCGGGAATGTTGATCGTGGTGGCACCCGCGGCAATCGCCGCCTCAATCACCTCGTAGAGGAACTCCGGATCGCTGCGGCCGGCGTCTTCGCAGGAGAACTCAACATCCTCCACAAGAGAGCGGGCGTAGCTCACCATCTCGGGGACGATGCCGAGCACATCGGCACGGCTCTTGCGCAGCTTGTGCTCGAGGTGGATGTCGCTGGTGGCGATGAAGGTGTGAATGCGGCGACGCGGGGCTGGCGCCACGGCATCGGCGCAGGCCTTGATGTCGGCCCTTGAGGCACGGGCCAGACCACAGATGATCGGGCCGTTGTCGCCACCCACCTGCTGGGCGATCCGCTGCACGGCGGCGAAATCACCGGGGCTGGCGAAGGGGAATCCCGCCTCGATCACATCCACACCGAGCCGCGCCAGCTGCTGGGCAATGGCCAGCTTTTCCTCCAGGTTGAGGCTCGCCCCGGGCGACTGCTCACCATCCCGCAGGGTGGTGTCAAAAATCAGGACGCGACCGGGGTCCTTGGCCATGGAAGGGGCTCCAGCGGAGGTCTTAGTCGGAATGACTATGAGTTAACCCATCTTAGTTCAGCCCCCGAGGGGGAATCGGATTAAATTCAGCCACCGTTTGGGCTTGTTCGTGACCAAAGGCGCTGTCGCCCTGGTGTTGCATGCCCATCTGCCCTACGTGCGGTCGGCACAACCTGGCTCCCTGGAGGAGGACTGGTTTTTCCAGGCCCTGATCGAGTGTTATCTGCCGCTGCTGGAAACGCTGGAGATAGCCAGCGCCGACCCCCACCAGCAGCCCAAGCTCACCATCGGCCTGTCGCCGACGCTGCTGTCGCTGCTCAGCGATCAAGACCTCAAGCAGCGCTTCCCCGACTGGCTGAACGAACGGCTGGAGCTTCTGCCCAAGGCCGACCCATCCCTGCGCGCAGGCGCCGAACACCTGGCGGCCACGATCGAGCGGCACCGGGGGGCCTGGCAGAGCTGCGATGGTGATCTGATCCAGCGCTTCGCCGCCCTGCAACTCCAGGGGGTGGTGGACCTGCTCACCTGCGGCGCCACCCACGGCTATTTGCCCCTGCTGCGCCATCACCCGGAAGCGGTGCGCGGACAACTGCGCACGGCGGTGCGGGAACACCAACGGCTCGTGGGCGAACGCCCCTTGGGGATCTGGTTGCCTGAATGCGCCTATTACGAGGGCCTGGATCGCTGGATGCGCGATGCGGGGCTGCGCTACGCCGTGCTGGACGGTCACGGGTTGCTGCACGGCCGGCCCAGGCCCCGCTACGGGGTGTACGCCCCGATCTGCAGCCGCAATGGGGTGGCCTTCTTCGGGCGCGACAGTGACGCCACGCTGCCGGTGTGGTCGGCCAAGGACGGCTACCCCGGCGACCCCCATTACCGCGAGTTCCACCGGGATCTGGGTTGGGACCTGCCGATCGAAGAGCTCAAGCCCCTGGGGCTCGACCAGCCGCGACCGCTCGGCCTGAAGCTGCATCGGGTCACCGACCACAGCGCTCCGTTGGACCGCAAACGCCCCTACGAACCGGGGGTGGCGGCGGAACGGGTGAAAGAGCATGCCGCCGATTACCTGCAGGGCCGCCGGCGGCAGTTGGATCAGCTCGGTGCTGCCATGGACGTGTCCCCCCTGCTGGTGGCCCCCTTCGATGCCGAACTGTTTGGCCACTGGTGGTTTGAAGGGCCGGCTTTTCTCAGCCAGCTGTTCCAACAGGCGCCTCAGGAAGGGGTGAGCTTCACCCGCCTGCGCGATGTGCTGAACAGCGTTGGCCAGCTTCAGCTCTGCGATCCCTGCCCCTCCAGCTGGGGGCAAGGGGGCTATCACGACTACTGGCTGAACGACAGCAACGCCTGGATCATTCCTGAGTGGGAAAAGGCCAGCGCCGCGATGGTGCAGCGCTGCAGCCGCGGCGTGGGCAGCGAGCAGGCGATGCAGTGGCTGCAACAGGCGGCGCGGGAACTGTTGCTGGCGCAGTCGTCGGATTGGAGCTTCATCCTCAGGGCCGGCACCACCACCGAACTGGCCAAAGAACGGGTGCAACGCCACCTGGGCCGCTTCTGGCAGCTGATGCAGGCGATTGATGGCACCAGCGAACTACCGGAAGGCTGGCTCGAGGAGGTGCAGACGGACGACCGCCTGTTCCCGTTGATTCAGCCGTTGGACTGGGCTCCGGTTCAACCCACTCCTCAGCCTTCTGCGCCGAGCGCATAGACAAACACCTCCCTCTGATGAGGGAGGCGTGGATGTTCAACCCTCCCTCATCTGAGGGATCGGGTCTTTCCTGAAACGATCACAAAACCGCGGGGCTTGATCCTTCGCCGCGCCCAGCACCAAGCCTTTACGCAGCTCCCAGGGCGAAAGGGCAAACAAGCGCAGCATCACCCCCATCAAGCGGGGCAACGGCAAGGTGTTGGTGAGGAAGCCAAACCACTCCTCCCGCGGCAAGGAGAAGAACGTGGCGAAATGGGTGCGCAACAACGCTTCGTTGAATCCCATCAACCGGCCCAATCCGAACTGATAGAGCTGATGGCGCAGCACCAGTTCGATCGGCCAGAGCGCTTGCCAACCCCGTTGCGCCAGGGCCGCTGAGCCAAAACTTGGATTGGCGAGAGCGGCGGCGAGGGCATCAGCCAGATCAGGCCCCCGTCGCAACAGCGATCCCACCATGTAGCCCGAGGCCGGATGCACCATGCTTGCCGCGCCCCCAAAGGCCAGCACCGGCTGATTGCGATCTGGCAGCGGCAGGTTCATCGGGAAGAGGCAGAACTCCTCATGGATCACCTCAATGATCTCCACGCCGCGCCGATCCAGGCGCTGTTGGAGCCGCTGCTTGAGCACGTCGTAGGGAACCCCTGGCGCCAAGGCGAGTGAGGTTTCTTCCACGAAGAACACCCCATCGCCCAGATCCATCGCGTACAAAAACGTGGGCGGTTCGCTGCGCTGCGCCTCACTAAGGTGATCACAGCGGTAGTCCATCAACACAAACCGCCCCTCCTCAATCGGCGGTTTGGAGAAACGCCCCACCACGCCGTAGGCCGCCTGGCCTGCCACCGGCCCCTGATCGGGGCGGCGAATGTGAGGCGTGCGCGAACCGGAGGCATCAATCACCAAGCGCGCATGCAACATCGTTCCCGATGCGCAGCGCACGCTGGTGGTTGCACCATTCAGCTCCACCCGCGTAACGGTGTCTTGATGCCAAACCACCCCATCAGCCCGCTCCAACCAATGGCGCTGCAGAGCCGCCCGATCGAACAGGCCGTAGTCGATCCCATGGGCATGGCTCTGATCCTGAGCCGTTGAGCCGCCTTCGCCGAAATAGCTGACGGTGTCGCTCCAGCGGTGCTCCAGCAGCTGCTCAAGCCCCACCGCTTTGAGTTCATCGGCCCAGATGCCGTAGGTGTTCGGCCAGGGATCGTCGACCGGTTCCGGGGCAATGCCGGCAACAGCCACACCCCGTTGGTTCAGTTCCGAGGCGATGCAGAGGGCAGCAGGACCACCCCCCAGGACCAGCACATCCACCGGCTCAGCCAAGGTCAGCTGTCCTGCGCGTCAGCTTCGGTGTCGTTGGACTCTGTGTCGTCAGCAGAGTCGTCTTCCGCTTCCGGCGGCACCAGCACCACCTTCAGCAGCCGGTCGCCCTTGTCGAGCTTCTGCAGACGCACCCCTGTGGCAGCACGGGACTGCTGAGGGATGGCATCGGCGCTGGTGCGCACGATCACCCCTTTCTCGCTCACCAGCAGCAACTCCTCACCGGCACCAAGCACACTCAGCCCCACCAGTTCATCGGCGTCGGTGCGGAACTTCATCGCCCGCAGGCCCATGCCAGCCCGTTTCTGCAGGCGGAATTGCGTCACCGGAACCCGTTTGCCCAGACCCGAGGCCGACGCCACAAGCACCCAGGGGCCCTCACTGGCGGCATCCTCTTCATCGTCTGCGCTGGCGGCCACCTGATCGGCGAGTTCCACCGGCAGCACATCCATGCTCACCAGGGCATCGCCATCGCGCAGGTTCATCGAACGCACGCCGCGGGCTGTACGTCCCAAAGGCCGCAATTCCTCATCACTGAGGCGGAAGTGGATGGTCATCCCGGCTTTGGAGCCGATCAAGACGCTGTCACCCGGCACCGCCAGGCGCACCCAGGTGAGGGCATCGCCCTCCTCCAGGTTGATGGCGATCAGGCCATTGGAGCGGATGTTGCTGAAGGCCGAAAGGCGGGTGCGCTTGATGAAGCCACCTCGGGTGAGCATCACCAGGTCGGTGTCGTCGCTGAACTCCGACACCGGAATCAACGTGGTGATCGCCTCTTCCCGGGGGATCGGCAGCAGCTGCACCACCGGCGTTCCCTTGGCCGCACGGCTGCACTGGGGAACGCGGTAGGCGGGCAGGGCGTACGACACACCACGGTCGCTGAACAGCACCAAGGTGTCGTGGTCGTTGCAGCTGATGAACAGCTTCACCGCATCTTCACCCTGGCTGCGGGTGCCGGCCTTGCCGCGAGTGCCGCGGCTGGTGGCTTCAAATTCACTCACCGGCATCCTCTTGAGGTAGCCGGTCTCGGTGAGCAGCACCACCGACCGCTCGTTGGCGATCAGGTCGATGTCAGACAGGCCACCGCCAAGGTCGAGGATTTCGGTGCGGCGCGGCGTTGGGTAGCGCTCCTGCAGCTGAGCGAGCTCGCTCTGGATGATCCCGAACACCCGCTCACGCCGGCCAAGGATGTCCTTGTAGTCGGCGATCTTGGTAACAAGGTCCTCGTGCTCGAGCCGGATCTTGTCGGCCTCAAGAGCGGTGAGACGACGCAGCTGCATCTGCAGGATGGCGTCGGCCTGGATGTCGGACAGGCCATGGCGATCCTGCAGCTGTTGCCGTGCCGTGGCCGTATCGGGGGCAGCCCGGATCAGGGCAATGATTGGATCGAGCTGATCAAGTGCCAGCAGCAGGCCCAGCAGGATGTGGTCGCGCTCTTCGGCCTTGCGCAGCAGGTAGCGAGTGCGGCGCTCGATCGTCTCGACCCGGAAGTCGAGGAACACCTCGAGCATCTTGCGCAGGGTGAGCAGGATCGGCTCACCGTTCACCAGCGCCAGCATGTAGGCACTGAAGTTGCTCTGCAGCGGGGTGAGCTTGAACAGGTTGTTCAGCACCACCTGCGGGTAGGCGTCGCGGCGCAGCTCCACCACGATCCGCATGCCATCGCGGTCGCTCTCGTCGCGGATGTCGGAGATGCCCTCGAGCTTCTTGTCGTTCACCAATTCAGCGATGCGCTCGATCAGCGCCGCTTTGTTGGTCTGATACGGCAACTCGGTGATGATCACCGCATCGCGATCGGGCCGCCCCGGCGCCTCGATCGTTTCGATGTTGGCCACGCCGCGCATGGTCACCGAACCGCGGCCGCCCAGGTAGGTCTCGCGGATGCCTTCACGTCCCAGGATCTGACCGCCGGTGGGGAAGTCGGGGCCGGGGATCAGCTGGATCAACTCCTGATCGGTGATCTCGGGGTTCGCGATCAGCGCCTGCAACCCGTCGATCAATTCGTTGAGGTTGTGGGGAGGGATGTTCGTCGCCATCCCCACGGCGATGCCCGCCGATCCATTCAGCAGCAGCTGCGGGATCCGCGCCGGCAGCACCGTGGGCTCCTGCTGGGAGCCATCGAAGTTGTCGGCGAAATCAACGGTCTCCGCCTCGATGTCCTCCAGGAGGCTGTCGGTGGTCAGCGCCCGCAACCGCGATTCGGTGTATCGCATGGCCGCCGGTGGGTCGTTGTCCACCGAACCGAAGTTGCCGTGCCCATCGATCAGGGGCATCGACATGGAAAAGTCCTGGGCCATGCGCACCAGGGCGTCGTACACGGCGGTGTCGCCATGGGGGTGATATTTGCCGAGCACTTCGCCCACCACACGGGCGCACTTGCGGTAAGGCCTGTCGCTGGTGAGGCCCAGCTCGTACATCGCGTACAGGATCCGGCGATGCACCGGCTTGAGGCCGTCGCGGGCATCGGGCAGGGCCCGACCCACGATCACACTCATCGCGTACTCCAAATAGGAGCGCGACATCTCGTTGCGCAGGTCCGTCTGAATGATCCGATCGTCGGAATCGCCGGGACCGCCGCCGACAGGCCCCACAGAATCCGTCATACGTGCATCAGACGTCCTTTGTCAGTCTATCTCGGACGGTGGTGAGAGCAGAAAAGTCCGGATAAAATCCCGATGCTTTCCACTGACGTGATGGGTCCTGTCGACGAGCCGCGCCCTGAAGCCGAAACCTCAGGCAGCGACCCCACGCCCACACCGGAGCCCTCGCCCGCAGCAACGCCGGAACCTGAGCCGACTACGGCACCCACTCCAGCCCCAACACCTGCGCCGACTCCTGCACCCACTCCGGCACCAACCCCCGCTCCAACACCAGACCCGGTGATTGCTTCCACCGTGTCGATCCCTGCTCAGGAGAGCGCCGATGGGGACGGCGGCGAGTGGGAGCTGCTGGTGGGCAAGGTGAAGGACTGGCTCGAGCAGAACGATCTGGCTGAGCTCTGGACCAAAGCCCAGCTGCCGCTGCGGGTGGTGGGCGGCCTGATCGTGTTCAGCCTGGTGGCGACGGTTTACTCCGGCGTGCTCAACACCATCAACAGCATCCCTCTGGTGCCAGGCCTGCTGGAGCTGGCCGGCGTGATCTGGCTGGTGAACTTCGCCCTGCGCAACCTGATCCGCAACAGCGATCGGGACAACTTCATCAAGGGTGCCCGCTCCACCTGGACCCGCGTGACGGGCCGATCGAGCTGACCAGATCAAGCTGAGGCGATCATCCCGATTGGTAGTTTGATCTAACTTTATTGAAGTCGCGCGGTGGACATTCAGCTCGGACGCTCCAAGACCGTTCGCCGGGCCTACGGAATCGATGAAATCGCCCTGGTGCCTGGGGGTCGCACGGTGGACCCCGAGGTCACCGATACCCGTTGGACCCTGGGCGGAATCGAGCGCGAGATCCCGATCATCGCCAGCGCCATGGACGGCGTGGTGGACGTGGGCATGGCCGTTCGCCTGTCTCAACTGGGCGCCCTCGGCGTGTTGAACCTTGAGGGTGTTCAGACCCGCTACGAAGACCCCAACCAGGTGTTGGATCGCATCGCCGCCGTCGGCAAGGACGAATTCGTCCCGCTGATGCAGGAGATCTACAGCCAGCCGGTTCAAGAGGCGCTGATCCGCAAACGCATCCAGGACATCAAGGCCCAGGGAGGCATCGCCGCCGTTAGCGGCACTCCGGTGGCAGCCATGCGTTTCGGCAAGGCCATCGCCGAAGCCGGAGCCGACCTGTTCTTCGTGCAGGCCACTGTGGTCTCGACGGATCACACCGGCCCTGCAGGCCAGGAGACCCTCGACCTTGAAGCCCTGTGCCGCGACATGGGCGTTCCCGTGGTCATCGGCAACTGCGTCACCTACGACGTGGCCCTGCAGCTGATGCGGGCTGGTGCCGCCGGCGTGATGGTGGGCATCGGTCCCGGTGCCGCCTGCACCTCCCGTGGCGTTCTCGGCGTGGGCATTCCCCAGGCCACCGCAGTGGCCGACTGTGCTGCCGCCCGGGCCGACTACGAAAAGGAAAGCGGTCGCTACGTGCCGATCGTTGCTGACGGTGGCATCGTCACCGGCGGTGACATCTGCAAGTGCATCGCCTGCGGCGCCGACGCCGTGATGATCGGTTCCCCCATCGCCCGGGCTGAGGAAGCTCCCGGCCGTGGCTTCCACTGGGGCATGGCCACCCCGAGCCCGGTGCTGCCTCGCGGCACCCGCATCAATGTGGGCAACACCGGCAGCATCGAACGCATCCTGCGCGGCCCGGCCAAGTTGGACGACGGCACCCACAACCTGCTGGGCTGCCTCAAGACATCCATGGGCACCCTCGGCGCCCAAACCATCAAGGAGATGCAGCAGGTGGAGGTGGTCGTGGCACCCTCCCTGCTGACGGAAGGCAAGGTCTACCAAAAGGCCCAGCACCTCGGAATGGGCAAGTAAGGCAGGGCTAAATTGGAGCTGTGCGGGCTTCGGCCCACACACTCCTCACACCCCCCGGCCCGGCGCGATCGGGCTTTCACTCTTTGTGGAGAGCGACTGTCACAGTTCCCTTCTCAGCAGAGAAGAGCTGTGTTTTCGCTCAAAACCGTTGCTAAATTCTCCCTAAATTCCCCTGCTCATATGTCCAGCGCTGCTGCTGTCACCGACGCATCCTTCGAGCAGGACGTGCTCCAAAGCGACGTGCCGGTTCTCGTGGACTTCTGGGCACCCTGGTGCGGACCCTGCCGCATGGTGGCTCCGATCGTTGAAGAGATCGCCAAGGAATTCGACGGCCAGATCAAGGTGTTCAAGCTCAACACCGACGAGAACCCCAACGTGGCCAGCCAGTACGGCATCCGCAGCATCCCGACGCTGATGGTGTTCAAGGGCGGCCAGAAGGTTGACACCGTCGTGGGCGCTGTTCCCAAGGCAACCCTGTCAGGCACCATTTCCAAGTACCTCTGAATCCGTCTCAAGAACGGATCGACCGGTTGAGTCTGAACCTCGGGTTAATCGATTACGGCATGGGCAATCTCCACTCCGTGGAGAAATGCCTCGAGCGGCTGGATCAAGGCTGCTCATTAATTCATAACGCCGATGATCTGAAGGGCGTCGATGCGCTGATCCTGCCCGGGGTCGGCGCTTTTGATCCGGCCATGGCCAACCTCAGGGCCACCGGACTGGTGCCCCACCTGCGGCGCTGGGGTCAGGAGGATCGCCCCTTGCTCGGCATTTGCCTCGGCCTGCAACTGCTATTCGAGCAGAGCGACGAAGGCAGCGATCCAGGCCTCGGGCTCCTGGGCGGACGGGTGAGCCGCCTGCCCAGCAACAGCGGCGAACGCATCCCCCACATGGGCTGGGCTCCGTTGAAGCATCACGGCAGCTGCCCGCTGCTCAGCAGTGATGCCCCCTCGGAGTGGGTGTATTTCGTGCACAGCTACGCCGCTGTTCCCACCGATCGAAATGACCTCAAGGCCTCGGCCCCCTTCGGCGATCAGGAGGTGACCGCTGTGGTGTGGCGGGGGCGCGTCGGCGCTTGCCAGTTCCATCCAGAGAAGTCGTCCGATGCCGGAGAAGAGATGCTCAAGCGCTGGTTGACCTGGCTGCGCAACGGGGCTGAACCCTGCCCATGAGCGGTGGCGGGCAACTGCGCCTCAGCGGTGGGCGACGGCTGCTGAGCCCCGGGGGGCGCACGGCCCGGCCCACCACCTCCAGGGTGCGCGAAGCGGTGATGAACATCCTCGCCCCGCAACTGCAGGACTGCCGCTGGCTCGACCTCTGCAGCGGCAGCGGCGTGATGGGCTGTGAGGCCCTGCAGCGGGGAGCGCGCTGTGTGGTGGCCGTTGATCAAGACCCGCAATGCATCCGCGTCAGCCGCAGCAACCTCAGTGCCGTGGCGGCAAGCCGTTCACCGGCTCCGGAAATCCGCACCGAACGGCGGGAACTGATCTCGTGGCTGCGCAAGGGCTGGAGCCAGGAGCCCTTCGACATCGTCTATTTCGACCCTCCCTACGACCAGGGCCTCTACGAACCCTGCCTGATCGCTCTCGCGGAGGGGAATTGGCTTCACCAGAATTCTCTGGTGGTGTGTGAACACCGCTCCAACCTGAACCCAGAACCGGGCTCAGGTTGGAGGGTGGTGGATCAACGCCGCTACGGCATCAGCAGCGTGATGCTGCTCAGCCCCCCAGAGCGCTGCCACCACGGCGGTACTGGTTCCATGCCGCCACGAACAGACCCATCAACGTGACGGGGATCAGACCCAGAACGATGCCGCAGAGCAGAGGTTCGATCATCGCGTCGCGTCAGCAATCAGAATTAGAGAGAATTCTCTCATTGGAACTCCGGGTCTGTGGTCCAGCCGTCACGAATTGCGGCCGAATCGGCATCAGCTGATGCAAATGGTTCGAGCGATCGGGGTCGCGGCCTGATCGCCGCGCTCGTGGTTTCGGCTGCCACGGCCTGCGTGGTGCTGGTGCTCTGGGTTCTGGGCAGCGCCCAGCAGGACCCTTACATCAAGGCCAGCCTTGAACTGCAGGGGGCCGTTGACCACGGCGGCCAGCTGTTCCGAATCAATTGCGCCGGCTGCCATGGCCTTGCCGGCCAGGGGTTGGTGGGCCCTCAACTTCAGGGCGTCAGCAACCAACTCAAAGACCCCGTTCTGGTGCACCAGATCATCAGCGGCGAGACTCCCCCCATGCCGAGCTTTGAGATGGAACCGCAATCGATGGCCGATCTGCTGGCCTACCTGCACACCCTCAGCTGAGCCGCTGCCTTGAATGCCGTTGTCGTGCTGGTGGAGCCGGCCGGCCCCCTGAACATCGGAAGCGTGGCCAGGCTCTGCGCCAATTTCGGGGTGGGCGAACTGCGGCTGGTGGCCCCCCGCTGTGACCACCTCAGCGAGGAGGCCATGCTGATGGCCGTGCACGGCCAGGCGCTGCTTCAGGGCGCCGTGGTGGTTCCCGACCTGCTGACGGCCATCCATGACTGCCGCCGCACCGTGGGCAGTTGCGGACGCCTGGACCATGGCGAGATCCCCCTGCAAACACCCGAGCAGGCCCTGGGTTGGTTGCTGGCCAGCGATGGCAGCAGCTCCAGCTCAGACGCCCCCGTGGCCTTGGTGTTTGGTCGGGAAGACCGCGGACTCAGCAACAGTGAGCTGCGGCTCTGCCAGAGGGTTCTCTGCCTGCAGAGCGGGGAGGCCTATCCCTCGCTGAATCTCTCCCACGCCGTGGCGGTGGTGCTGCATGAGTTGGCCCGACTCAACAGCGGGAGCACGGAAACCCGCTGCATCGAGCCCCCATCGCCGGACCCGGCAGCCGCCAAGGCGCTTTCAGCCTGTCTTGACGACGCCACTGACCTGCTACTGGAGGCCGGTTTCCTGCTGGAGCACACCGCCGCCGCCCGCATGGCCAAGGTGCGGGATCTGCTGCAACGCGCCACGGTGCGCGCCGAAGAGGTGGCTCTGCTGCGGGGAATGGTGCGCCAACTGCGCTGGGCCATCCGCGCCAAGCGCCCCTAATCTCTGCCGAACAGTCACGGCTGAAAGGTTGAGCAGCAGTCGTTCGTCACGTCGCTCCGCCGGCTGGAGAGGTCCGGCCCAGCTCATCCTGCGGCTGGTGCTGATGGGGGTGGGTCTTGGACTGCTCACCGGCAGCGGCCTGCGGCTGCTGGCGCCGCGCGTTCAGCAACAGGAGATCGCCCTACCCAGCTGGCTGGCCGATCAAGCGCTGATCACCACGCTGCTCGGTGACGCCGTGGAGCCGCCCAGCACTGAAAACGCCCCAGGGAAGAGAACTGCTTCTGTCGTGGCGAAAGGCCTGAAGCAGGCACGCTTCGCCCCCAGGCAGGAAATCAGGGCGCTCTCAGAGCGCTGGCTGGAGCTGGCCGCACAACAGAGCGATCTGCAGGCCAGCGCCTACATGCTGATCCTCGACGACGGGCGCTTTGCGGCCATGCAGGCCGAACGGCCGATGGCTGCCGCCAGCTCGATCAAGACGCCGATCCTGCTCGCAGTGCTGGAACTGCTGGATCAGGGAACACTGCAGTGGAACGAACCGCTCACGCTCACCGAGGAGCTGGTGGGGGGAGGCGCCGGTTGGATGGCCTCCCGGCCCCTGGGCAGTCGCTTCCCCACCCATGAGGTAGCCACGGAAATGATCCGGGTGAGCGACAACTCCGCCACCAACCTGATGATTGCCCGGGCGGGCGGAATGGATGCGATCAACGCCCGCTTTCAGGAGCTGGACCTGCCCTCCACCGTGGTGAACAACTGGCTGCCGGATCTCGACGGAACCAACACCACCAGTGCCAGAGATCTCAGCCGGGCCATCGCCTTGGTGGACAGCGGGGAGCTGCTGGCTCCCCGCAGCCGGGATCTGTTTCGCGAGGTGATGGGCACGTCGATCACCAACACGCTGCTGCCCAGGGGCTTGATGCGCGGCCTCGGTGGCGCCCAGGGCGAACCGGACGCAAGCCTGGCCCGCAAGGGGTACCGCGTCTACAACAAAACAGGTGACATCGGCATCGCCTACGCCGATGCCGGACTGATCGAACTCCCCGACGGACGACGCGCTGTGGCGGGATTTCTGGTGGAGGGCCCCTTCAACGACCCCCGATCCACCGAACTGATCCGTCGGCTCGCCGCTGCCATGGCACCGCACCTCAAACCCATCCCTGTTCCGCCCAAGCCATGAAGTTCGCTCCGCTGTTGTCTGCTGCCTGGCTGGCTGTTACAGCCATGCCCGGCGCTGCGGAGGTGATTGAGCGTCAACAGAGCGTTCGCCCCCTGCCGGGAGGCCTCGACAGCGTGTTGATGGTGAACGACAACAACCCCGAACTGATCGAGGACGACGGCATCCTGATCTCAACCTTCCCCGACGGGAAGGCGGCGTCAGTTCCGGTGGTGCTCAACGGTCGCTTTGACCTGTTCAGCCACCACGTGTATGCCGGTGATGCGGAGGGCAGCCCCAGCTCAACCCTGTGGCTGGCGGTGCTGGCGGCTCCGCTGGGGAACGCTCCTGTGACCCTGCAGCTGCTCTCGGGAAGCACCTCGCTCTCGCAGGCCACAGGGCCCGGCCAGACCCAGGCCCCCTTCCTGCCCTTGCCGAGCCTGATGCCGGAAACCACCGACGTGGTGGCGTCTGGCCCCGGCAGCCGTGTGGCCGGAGATCTGTTGGCCGGCCGCCGCGCAGCGGAACTCACCACCCGCCGCTGGAGCCTGGCACCGGGCGCACCCACACAGCTGCTGCTGCTGCCCATTCCCGTGGCCGGTCTCGATCCCCTGCTCAACGGCCGCAACCTGCAACTGCGCTTCCACAGCTCCGGCCCTGTGGCGCTGGCCACCCTGGCCGCCCACGGTGAAAACGGAAAGGCTCCAAGCGAACAGCACTGGCTGCAGCTGCTCAAAGACCAGCGCATGAGCAACAAGGAGCACCAACCCACCCCACGGGGCAGCAAGGGCAAGATCATCTATTCCCGGGTGAGCGGTATTCAGATCGGCAGCAGCTGGCGGGCGCGCATCACCGACCCGGGCAGCCCAGTGCTGGCCGCACCAACGGCACCCATCTCCTGGCCGATCAGCAGCCTGGAGCGCGGCACCCTCGCCACCAACCAGGTGCAAACCGCGGAACTCAAAAGCTTTTACCCCGGCACCGCCTGGGCGGCCCACGGCAACTATGGGGTGGAGTACGACCTCACCCTGCCGCTGAAAAACACCGGTTCAGCCGCGGTCACGCTGCAGTTGTCGCTGGATTCGCCCCTCAAAGGCAACAGCACCACCTCCTTGCTGCGCTTCCGCGATGACCTCAACGGTCCGGTGATGTTCCGCGGGCCTGTGCAGACCACGGGTCTGGAGGATTCAGAGGGTGTTACCAAGGGGCGCCAGACCCAGCACCTGGTGCTTCGCCAGGGGCAGCAGGGGCCGTCCCTGGGGCAGCTGATGCTCAAGCCAGGGGAGGACAAAGAGGTGCGCGTTCGCCTGGTCTATCCCGCTGATGCCACGCCACCGCAGGTCATCACCGTGCAGCCTGTGAAACAATCCTGAGCACGCCTAGAGAATTGCTCGTGACTGCACCCCGGAAGCGCAGGGTCTTCCCCTTCACTGCGGTGATCGGTCAAGAGGAGATGAAGCTGGCCCTGCTTCTCAACGTGATCGATCCGCGCATCGGCGGCGTGATGATCATGGGAGACCGTGGCACCGGCAAATCCACCACGATCCGTGCCCTGGCTGATCTACTGCCGGACATCGACGTTGTCGCCGGCGATCCTTACAACAGCTCGGCCAGCGATCCCGACCTGCAAAGCAGTGAGGTGCGCGAGCGGATGCAGCAGGGGGAAACCCTGAGCACCGAACCGCGGCAGGTGCCGATGGTGGACCTGCCCCTCGGTGCAACGGAAGACCGCCTCTGCGGCACCATCGACATCGAGAAAGCCCTGAGCGAAGGCGTACGCGCCTTTGAGCCCGGCCTGCTGGCCAAGGCCAACCGCGGCCTGCTCTACGTGGATGAGGTGAACCTGCTCGACGACCACCTCGTCGACGTCCTTCTTGATTCGGCGGCCTCCGGCTGGAACACGGTGGAACGGGAAGGCGTCTCGGTGCGCCACCCTGCCCGTTTCGTGTTGATCGGCTCCGGCAACCCCGAGGAAGGCGAACTCCGCCCCCAGCTGCTCGACCGTTTCGGCATGAGCGTGGAAGTGCGCACCGTGCGTGATCCGGAGCTGCGGGTGCAGGTGGTGGACCAGCGCACCGCTTTCGACAGCGATCCCGATGGCTTCAGCACCGCCGTGGAGGGCAATCAAAACGCCCTGCAACAGCGGGTGGTGGAGGCCCAGCAACGCCTCGGCCAGGTGACCATCGATGAGGATCTGCGCCTACGCATCTCCGCCGTCTGCGGCGAGCTGGATGTGGATGGTCTGCGGGGTGACATCGTCACCAACCGTGCCGCCCGAGCCTTGGCTGCCTTCGAGGGACGCACGGAAGTGAGCGAGGAAGACGTGGCCCGCGTGGCCTCCTGCTGCCTGCGCCACCGGCTGCGCAAGGACCCCCTGGAGCAGGTGGATTCGGGCGACCGCGTGGTGAAAGTGTTCTGCAAGGTGTTTGAGCGCAGCGAGAGCAGCGACCGCGCTGATTTCGAACTGGCCCTCGCCGCCTGATCCCCCCACAATCAGCCCATGCGGATCCTCGGCATCGACCCGGGCCTCGCCCGGGTGGGCTATGGGGTGATTGACATCCAGGACGGATGCCAGCGCATGCTCGATTGCGGCATCATCCAGACCGATTCCGGTCGATCCGATGGTGATCGGATGGTGGAGATTGCTGGCGACCTGCGCCAGCTGATCCGGATCTGGCGCCCGGAACTGGCAGCCGTGGAGAAGTTTTTCTTCTACCGATCCAGCAACACCATCAACGTGGTGCAGGCGCGGGGCGTGGTGGTGATGACCCTGGCCCGCTTCAAGATCCCGATGGTGGAGTTCCCTCCGATGCAGATCAAACTCGCCGTGGCGGGGTTCGGCCATGCCGAAAAGGATGAAGTGCTGGAGGCGGTGATGCGGGAGTTGAACCTGGAGGAACCGCCCCGCCCGGACGATGCGGCCGATGCCCTGGCGGTGGCGCTGACGGCCTGGTTGCAGCGATGAGCAGCAAGCCAACCCTGCGCCGTCACTTCAAAGCCCAGCGTCATCTGGAGGAAGCCGCCACACGATCCATCCAGAACGCCGTGGCGGCGCTGATCGGCCAGTTCAACTGCGGCAGCCGCCATGTGGGGATCTACTGGCCCCTTCCGGGGGAGGTGGATGTACGGCCGCTGCGGGATGGTCCCCATCCGCCCTTGGCCTTGCCGGTGGCCGATGGCAACGGCCGGCTCATCTACCGGAGCTGGGGTGAGGAGCCGCTTCAGCCCGATGGCTGCGGCATTCCCGCGCCTGCCGCTGGAGATGCTCTGCAACCCGATCAGCTGGCGCTGCTGCTGGTGCCGGCTCTGGCGGTGGACGGCGCGGGAATCCGCCTGGGCTACGGCGGTGGGTATTACGACCGGCTCAGGGCTGATCCCGCCTGGGCTGCCGTACCGGCCTGGGTGGTGCTGCCCTCAACCTGCCTTGCGGCCGAGGCGTTGCCTCGAGAGTCCTGGGATGTTCCGTTCACCGGCTGGATCACGGAACAGGGTGCTGGCCGGCCCGCCTGAGGGGCCGCATTATGGGCACCATTGAACGCCCTTCCATGCTGCGTCTGCTGGCTCCACTGGTTCTGCTCGGCTCGGTGCTGCAGGGCGCGCTGCTGGCCCCTGCCAAGGCCCATCAGATCGAAAGTGCTCTGCAGTATCTCGATGGTGATCTGCAATTGAGCAGCAGCTTTTCCAACGGTGAGCCCACCCAGGGGGCCGTTGTTCGCCTGCTCAATGCCGATGGCACGCCAGGGCAGGAACTGGGCCGCACCGATGCCGAGGGACGCCTCAGCCTCGATCTCAGCAGCGTTGGCAACGGCACCGTTGATCTCCAGGTGGACGGAGGTCCAGGCCACCGCGACTACCTCGAACTTCCCGTTCAAAACGGCGAAGTGGATCTGAACGAGGTGGTCATGTTCCCCTTCAGCCTGGTGATGGTGGGGCTGCTGGTTAGCGTGCGACGTCGAAACGACTGAGCCCCGCATGGCCACCAGCACCGGCAGTGATGCCCTCGACCGGATGGTGGAGCGCTTGGGCGGCACCGCCGATCCAAAGCGCCGCTATGAGTACGTGCTCTGGTTGGCCAAGAAGCTCGCGCCCATGCCGGCCGAGCAGCAGACCGACGACATCAAGGTGAAGGGATGTGTGTCGCAGGTGTTTGTGCGGGGTGCCCTCGATGAGGGAGTGATGCGCTGGCAGGGGGACTCCGATGCGCTGATCACCAAGGGACTGCTGGCATTGTTGATCCAGGGGCTGGATGGATTGACGCCGGCCCAGGTGCAGGCTGTGGACCCGGCCTTCATTGCGGCAACAGGCCTGCAGGCCAGCCTGACGCCCTCCCGCGCCAATGGCTTCCTCAACATCCTTCTGGCCATGCAGGAGCAGGCCCGTCAACTGGACAGCTGATCAAGCGCTGATCAGGACAGGAACAGGAACAGAAGCCAAATCACGTCAATACATAGAGTCGCTCGCAAACGTTCCAACACGGATCACAGGGGATGGCAGCAAAGGTCGGCGTGGGTCTGCTGGGACTGGGCACGGTTGGCGGTGGAGTGGCGTCGATCCTCCAGAACCCCAGCGAACGTCACCCGCTGGTGGGTGAACTGGAGCTGATCCGTGTTGCCGTCCGCGATCTGAACCGCCCCCGGCCCGTCGCCCTGGACGAAAGCCTGCTGACCACCGACCCATCGTCGGTGATTCAGGACCCAGCCGTGGACGTGGTGGTGGAGGTGATCGGTGGTCTGGAGCCGGCCCGCAGCCTGATTCTCCAGGCGATTGCAGCCGGCAAATCCGTGGTGACCGCCAACAAGGCCGTGATCGCACGCCACGGTCAGGAAATCGCTGAAGCCGCGGCCGCCGCGGGGGTGTACGTGCTGATCGAGGCCGCCGTTGGTGGCGGCATTCCCATCATTGAGCCGCTGAAGCAGTCCCTGGGGGGCAACCGCATCAACCGCGTCAGCGGCATCATCAACGGCACCACCAACTACATCCTCACCCGCATGGCTGAGGAGGGGGCCGCCTATGACGCGGTGCTCAAGGATGCCCAGGAGCTGGGCTACGCCGAAGCCGATCCGGCAGCGGATGTGGACGGTCTTGATGCGGCCGACAAGATCGCAATCCTGGCCACCCTGGCCTTCGGCGGCAGCGTGGATCGGGCTGCCGTTCCCACCGACGGCATCAGTGGCCTGCAGGGCGTGGATGTGGATTACGCCAATCAACTGGGCTACGGCGTGAAGCTGCTGGCCGTGGCCGAGCGCATGGCCGAAAGCGGCGATCCCCTGCCCCTCTCGCTACGAGTGCAGCCCACGCTGGTGCCCAAGGACCACCCCCTGGCCGGCGTGAACGGCGTCAACAACGCCATCCTTGTGGAAGGTGACCCCATTGGCCGGGTGATGTTCTACGGCCCTGGTGCGGGAGCCGGCCCGACCGCCTCTGCGGTGGTGGCCGACATCCTCAACATCGCTGGCATCCGCCAGGCCAGTGAAGGGCCGGGGAACGTGGACCCTCTGCTGGCGGCCAGCAGCTGGCGACCCTGCGCTCTGGTCGACTCAGGCGACATTCGCCAACGCCACTATGTGCGTTTCAAGACAAAAGATGCCCCCGGCGTGATCGGCAAGGTGGGTGGCTGCTTCGGCCAACGCAACGTGTCGATCCAGTCGATCGTGCAGTTCAATGCCAGCGACGCCGGCGCCGAGATCGTTGTTATCACCCATGAAGTGAGCCAACGCCAGATGAATGAAGCGCTCGACGCCATCCAGGCTTTGCCGGAGGTGTCTGGCCTGGCCACTCACCTCGGCTGCCTCTAAGGAGAGCTTCCGCCCTGGCGAATGCCCCCGGGCGTGCGTCAGAGTGTCAAGAACTTTCACGGCACAGGCCTGAATCCTCAGATCTGTGCTCGAAACGGTTCATGCAGAACCTCACCTGCTCGAGTCCCGGTCAAGGCTGCCCCCTAGAGGAGGGGGTGAATCCGATGACGGTGCACCAGGGAGATTGCGTCAATCTCGACAGTGACGACGACACCTATCAAGTGATCGGCGTGGATGGTGACCATGACCGCTGCTGGGTGCGCCGCTGGCCCCTGCAGAGCAACGAGGGCTCACCGGTGTTCGAAATCTCGTTGGAAAGGATTCGCCAGGTCGGGTAAGTCCCTGTTGAATGGGCCGAACCGTCGATGGTTGAGGCCCGTTGAAGCGCATCGATCGCCCCACGAGATGGACGTGCGGTGGCGCGCTGATGGCTCTGGCCCTGGCCATCACCCAGATGGGGTGTCAGGCCCCGCCGCCCACCAGCCGCATCACGGTGGCCTCGGCGGGCCGAATCAGCTCCCTGGATCCAGCCCAGGCCAGCACCCTCGGCGCCACGCAGCTGATCAGCGCCCTGGGGGATCCGCTCTATCGCCTGAAGCGGGATGGATCCCTGGAACCTCGCCTGGCGGCATCGGCTCCCGTTCTGAGTGATGGCGGTCGCACCGTCACGGTTCCCCTGCGCACCGACGTGCGTTTTCACGATGGAACGCCGTTCAATGCCGCAGCCATGGCCTTCAGCCTGCGGCGTTTCCTCGAGATTGGAACCCTCAGCTATGTGGTGGGCGATCGGATTGCGGCGGTGGAGGAAGCCGACAGCCACACCCTGCGGCTGCGGCTCAGTCGCCCCTCCACATCCCTCCAGGGTCTGCTGACGTCGATCAACCTCACCCCGATCTCACCAACGGCCTACAGCAACCACCAGGACCGTTTTCTGCACGACCGCTTTGTGGGGACAGGCCCCTACCAACTGACCCGCTTCAGCGAACATCAGCAACGCTTGGAGCCCTTTGCCCAGTATTGGGGTGAGGCGCCTCGCAACAACGGCCTCGATCTGATCACGCTGAGCAACTCCACGGCGCTCTACGGGGCATTGCGCAGTGGCGAGGTGGATCTGCTGCTCTCCGCCTCGATCGACGAAGACCAGCGCCATACCCTGCATGAACGGGCCAGCGCGGGGGAGCTGCACGAGTCAGTGGGTCCGGCGATGGAGATCGGCTACATCACCCTGCTGAGCAACCGGGAGCCATTCCAGGACCCCAACCTCAGACGGGCCCTGGCCGTCAGCCTGAACCGAAACGAGATCAGTGAACGGGTGAGCTACGGGCTGCGCCGTCCGCTGCGGGCGCTGGTGCCCCCCAGCCTGGCCGGTGGCGCCATGGCCCCATGGCCCGAACACAACCCCGAGCAGGCCCGAAAGCTGCTGCAGGCGGCGGGCTACTGCAACGGCAGCACCCTGCGCTTTCCGCTCACTTTCCGCTCCAATGTGCCCGCCGACAAATTGCTGGCCCTCACCTGGCAGGCCCAGGTGCAACGGGACCTCTCGGATTGCCTGGTGTTGGATCTGGATGGTGTCGAGTCGACCACCATCTACCGCCAGCTGGGGGAAGGTGCCTTCAAAGCCGTGATGATGGATTGGCGCGGCAGCTACCCCGATCCGGAGGCCTATCTGACGCCGCTGTTGAGCTGCACCTCGGTGGAGGGCAACATCTGCATGGAAGGGGAAGCAGCCATCAGCGGCAGCTTCTGGAGTGCCCCCGGATTGCAGACCGCCCTGCTGAAATCCGACACGCTGACGGGCGATGCCCGCCGCACCGCCCTGGATCGTGTGGACCATCTCTCCGCCGACGGTGCCGCCTACATCCCCGTCTGGCTGGATTCACCTCGGGCCTGGGCCCAGCTGAACCTCAACCCTCCACGATTTGATGGCAGTGGTCAGCTGATGCTCGCTGAGCTGGAGCGCCGCCAGGACGGAGCAACGAACAACTGATGGGACGCGCCCGAGACCTCGCCCGCTACAGCGCCACCCGCCTCGCCCTGGCGCCCTTGATGTTGTGGCTGATCGCCAGCCTGGTGTTCCTGTTGCTGCGCGTCGCCCCAGGGGATCCCGTGGATGCGGTGCTCGGCAGCCGTGCCCCCGCCGCCGCCAAAGCCGCCATGCGAGCTCGGCTTGGCCTGGATCAATCGTTGCTGGATCAGTACCTCAGCTATCTCAATGGATTGATCCACGGCGATCTGGGGCAGGCCCTGATCAACCAGGAGCCGGTGCGAGCCATCATCGGCAAAACCCTGCCCGCCAGCCTGGAGCTGAGCGTGATCGCCCTGGTGTTGGCTGCCGTGGTGGGGCTGAGCATTGGCTTCAGCGGCATTGCCCGGCCCGAGGGAAAGATTGACCTGGGCGGACGCCTCTATGGATTGGGCACCTATGCCCTGCCGCCCTTCTGGGTGGCCATGCTGGTGCAGCTGGTATTCGCCGTCAGCCTGGGCTGGTTGCCTGTGGGCGGGCGCTTCCCCCCCAGCCTTCTCCCCCCCGAGGGCAGCGGATTTTTCCTGCTGGACAGCGCTCTGCAGAACAACTGGGCCGCTTTCCGAGGCACCGTGCGTCATCTGATCCTGCCCGCGGGGACCCTGGCCCTGCTGCTCAGCGGCACCTTCACGACCGCCCTGCGACTGAACCTGCGGCGCACCCTGCGCGGCGACCACGTGGAAGCGGCGCGCAGCCGCGGCCTCAGTGAGCGCCAGGTGATCCTGCGCCACGGACTGCCCAATGCTTTGCTGCCGGTGCTCACCATTGCTGGCATCACCGTGGCCTCCTTGATCGGGGGAGCCCTGCTGATTGAAGTGACCTTTTCCTGGCCAGGCATTGCCTTGCGGCTGCAGGAAGCCATCAACCAGAGGGACTACCCCGTCGTTCAGGGGATCGTGGTGGTGATCGCCGCCCTGGTGGTGCTGGTGAGTGTTGCCGTTGACCTGCTGGTGGCCAGCCTCGATCCACGGGTGCGCTACTGATCCAGCAGCTGCAGGGCCCTGCGACGGCCAAAGCGATGCCAGCGCGTCTTGGAACTGGCGTCCATCAGGTGAACGGCATCGTTGCTGGCTGACGGGGAGTTCAGGGAATCAAGAAAACGGATGACTTCATAAGCAATCACCCGTTGAACGCTGAGGGGATTGACGCCCACCAACTCTTCGCCGAGCCGGAAGATGTCGTCCCCCTCTGACGCCTTGCCCTGGCCATCCACACGAATCGGTGAAAAGTGACTGGCCCCCTCCACCACCACCACCCGGCTGGCGGGATGCTCCGCCAATCCAGCCAAAAGAGCCAGCTGCTCATCCAGAGGAGGGGTGATCAGATCGAGGGTGCCACCCACCATCAATAGCGGAATCGGCAACGCCCGACTGGCGCGGTGCGGCCAGATCAACCCACCAAAGCTGTTGAGCCCCACCACCGCCCGGGGCAGCGAGTCCATTGCTTTGCTCTCGAGCACACGGCCTGCCGCCAGTTCGCACTGAAGCAATTCCGACAGGTTGGTCAGGGGCAAGCCAGCCAGGGCCGCTTCACAGCGCTGAGCCATCCCGGGCAGCAGCTCCGCACCACTGGCCAGGAGGGCCGTTAAGGCACCCAGGGAATGGCCCATCAGCACCACCTCGGTCCCGGGGATGTTCAAATCGCCCCGTCGTTGCGCCTCCAGCACCGCCTTCAGATCAGCCAACCGATCACGAAGTGCTGCGGCGCCATCAAACGACTGCCGCCCCTCCAGCAAACCCTGAACAGCGGCAGCATCACTGCCGGGATGCTCCAGCACCAGCACGGGCCAGCCCGCCTGCATCAGCGAACGGGCCAGCCAGTGGAAGTGGTTGGGGTCACCGCCCAGCCCCGGCATCATCAAGACCCATGTCTGATCCGATCGAGGCGACTGGGGGATCCAACCTTCCAGGCGCAATGGCCGCGAACGATGGCCCACTGCAAGCGTTTCGTGACGGAGCGCATCAGCCGAGGCAGAACGCGCCCTGCCCTGAAGGGGCTGCAGCCGAGCCTCTTCCCGAGCCAAAGTCCGCATCAAGGCCTGATGACGCTTCAATTCCAGCCGCCAGCGGTTGGCAGCAGCCACCAATGCATCCAGATCCAGACGCAACTGCGGGGTGGGCAACGCCTCCAACACATCCAGCGTTGAAACGGTTTCCTGCCGTTCGAGCAGCTGCTCCAGCGTGGAGAGCACCAGGGAACGGTTGAGACGCTGACCGTCCTCCACGCGAATCAATTCCCCCAGCGCATCCAGCAGCGGACCCGCCCCCCAGCTGCTGAGCAGCTGACGGCCGAGGCTGCGGCGGGAGAGCACCGGAGCCTGGAGCAGACGGATCAGCCCCTTGCGGCTCTCGGGAGCGAGAAGCCCCATCCAGGTGGACAACTCCGATCGCGAAAGCTGCGCCAGATCAGCCGTCGGCGAGCGAACAAAGGCTCCGAGTTCCTCTACTGAAATCTGAAGAACCACACCGTCGATCTTGACCTCCACACGTTCTGTGGAGCCAACAGGCCACGATCCGCATGTGCTGAGCAGCAGACTGCCCATCAAGCCCATCGCGATGCATCGTCCTGTTAAGCGTCCGCGCAGCAACGCCTGACCCTCTGCGTTGGTGGAACCAGTTTCCATCACCCCTGAGAAATGTCACCCGACTGAGGTTCATGGCGTCCATCGGTGCCGGCGGGGTGATGTTCATGACGCCGCTGATCTTTCATGCGATCGACTTCTCAGCGCGTGAAGTGGGAAGCGGCCTGGCCGTCTCTGCCCTGATCGGCACGGTGGTGCGCCTGCTGAGTGGTGCTTTGCTCGATCGCGGCATCCGCTGCTCCTGGCCGGTACGGGGCACAACCCTGCTGGCTATTGCGGCTGATCTGATCCTGCTGCAGGCCGACAACTACAACAGCTACCTGCTCGGACAACTGCTGCTGGGCTGCGCGGCGGGTCTGTACTGGCCTGCCATCGAATTGGCCGTTCCCCTGAGTTGCGGCAACCTTCCCTCCAGCCGGGGCTACGCCCTGGTGCGCAGTGCCGATGCCCTGGGGATCGGCATTGGAACGCTGATCGGAACCATCGCCGCCAGCTTGGGAGTGTTGCGAACGGTGTACAGCGTTGAGGTGGTTTGTATGGGCGCCGTGTTGGTGCTGATCAGCCTTGTTCCACTCCAGGACGGTCCGCCCTACCGCAACCTCAGCGGCAACAGACCAGATCCGGTTGGTCAACGACCACGGCCGATGACCCGGCTTCCTTGGCTGCTACCCCTGCTGCCGGTGCTGCTGATCAGCTTGGTGGCCACAGGGATCCTGGCCCTTCAACAGAGTGCGCTTCCCCTCGATCTGGTGCGCGGCGGGCTGGTGCGACCGGCCCTGAGCGAAAGCCACAGCAGTGCCCTAATCGCCCTTCAGTTGACCTTGTTGGTGAGCCTGCAGTGGCCGGTGGGCCGTTGGCTGGCGGAGCGCAGCGTTGCCTTCGGCCTCGGCTTGAGTCTGGCGGGATTCAGCCTTGGCTGCAGCCTGATTGCCCTGTCTTCTTTATTCGAGAACGGAACGATCCTGGTGCTTGCAGCCCTGCTGCCAATGGCCTTCGCCCAGGCCGCTTTCCTGCCCACGGCCACGGAAGCCGTCATTGAAGAGACACCACCAGAACACCGTGGTTTGGCGATGGCGCTGTTTTCCCAGTGCTTCGCCATCAGCGCCATCGTGGCCCCATTGGCTGGAGGAGCCTTGCTCGACCTTCAAAACAACGGCCTGCTGCTCTGGCTGCTGATGGGTGGAGCCTGCCTGGTCGTGCTCCCCACCCTGCGCAGTCTCAAGCCGCGCTACGGGGCTACAACAAGCTCTGAAGCTGGGGTTCTCCAGGACGGGGGCGCGGCGGTCGTTGGGGCTGATGGCTCTGTTGGTTCAGCGGAAACAAGGAGAATGACTCCGCACTGAAGGACCATGACGCAGACCCGATCAGGCCAGGCAGATCAGTCCCTTCAGAGCCAACGGCCTCAACTGATCGTGCACGCCGGTACGCATAAAACAGCCTCCACCTACATCCAGGAACGGCTGCACCGCAATCGCAAGCTTCTGAGCAGCCAAGGCATCAGCCTGCAGGACCCTCTCGAATGCAAACCCAAACCGAAAAAACTGGCCGCTGAGCTGTGCAAACGAAGGACCAAACGCTGGAAGGCGTTCTTCATGCAACAGCCAGAGGGCCAGCACTGCCTGCTCAGTGCCGAGCAATTCGCCGTGCCGCTCACTGATCCCCAATGCATCCGGCAACTTGAGGCTCTGGCGGATGCAGCGGGCTATGAGCTTCACATCGTGATTTTCATTCGCAGCCAACTCGATTACATCAACTCGCGCTACATCTACTCACTGCGGCGTTTTTATCACCACCAAACCTTTGAGCAATTTGTTGATGATGCCTTGCAGGGAAAACTTCAGAACGAGAAACCCAAGCGAGGCAAAATCAAACGCCGGCAGGATGTGTTTGATTTCTGGAACTACTTCCAGCCTTTGCTGAAAGCAAAAGCCAAGGGTTTGAACGTGAGTTTTCTGCCATTCCGCCAGGAAGGCGTTGATCCTTTTGAGCAGTTCATTCGCACCATCAACCTCTCAACAACACTGCCCTGGAAATCTTGCCCCCGGAAGCACTACAACCGCAGCCCAAGGACCCGAGGCGTGTGGCTGGCACGGGTGCTCAGCCAACTCCTCAGGGAGAACGGCATTTCCCCCAAGAGCATTGGCAATTCCTCTCAAATCATCCTCAACGAGGAGCGTCAACGACGCTGGAACGATCCATCCTTCTGGGGCTATTCACGCAAGCTCACCAAGAAGGTGACACGTCATTTCGAAGCCAACAACGACCGGTTTGCCCAGGCTGCTTGGAACTGCAGCTGGAACGATGCCTTCTCCACATCCAACCCAGACACACAACGCAGGCGTACGGCCTATGCCCCTCCATCCATCGAAGCCGAAGTTCGAATGCATGCTGTTGCGCAACGCTTGCTGAATCGCATCAAGCAACAACAAGCCGCTGGACATTTCTCAGCGCTGAAACGACTGATCAGGATGATGTTGCGCCGATAAAACGTGGACCGGATCGTGATCAGACGTTGAACAGGAACTCCATCACATCGCCTTCAGCCACCACATACTCTTTTCCTTCACTGCGCAGCCAGCCTTTGTTGCGGGCTTCCGCCAGTGAGCCGGCTTCCAGCAGCTTCTCCCAACCGATGGTCTGAGCGCGGATGAAGCCTCGCTCGAAATCGGTGTGAATCACACCGGCAGCCTGCGGAGCGGTCATCCCGGCTTTGAACGTCCAGGCCCTTGTTTCCTTTTCACCGGTCGTGAAGTAAGTGCGCAGCCCGAGCAATCGATAGGTGGCCCGAATCAGGCTTTGCAGACCGCCTTCCGTCACCCCAAGACCTTCCAGATAGTCCGCGGTTTCCTCATCTCCCAGTTCCACAAGCTCTGCTTCCACCTGGGCAGAGATCCGCACCGTTTCAGCACCTTCCTTGGCGGCCAGTTCAACCACCTCGGTGCAGAAGGCATTGCCCTCAGCCAGGTCGTCTTCACTCACATTGGTGGCGTAGATGATCGGCTTGGCGGTCAACAGCCCCAAGGGCTTGATCATTACCGCTTCTTCATCGTTCAGATCGACGCTGCGGGCCGCACCACCGTTCTCGAGCACCGCCTGAATCCGTTCAAGAGCAGCGTCTTCCACCTGCGCTTCTTTGCTGGTGCGCATCTGCTTCTTGAGACGCTCCCGGCGCTTCTCAATCTGAGCCAGATCCGCCAGACCCAGCTCCAAATTGATCACCTCCGCATCCCGGGAGGGACCCACTGACCCTGAAACGTGGATGACGTCATCGTCCTCGAAACAGCGGATCACGTGAACGATCGCGTCCACCTCACGGATGTTGGCCAGAAACTTGTTGCCCAGACCTTCGCCCTGGCTGGCGCCTTTCACCAGACCAGCAATGTCGACAAACTCCATCCGGGTCGGAATGGTGTCCTGGCTTTTGCTCAGTTCTGTGAGCCGGTCCAGTCGCTCATCAGGCACCGCCACGGTGCCGACGTTGGGCTCGATCGTGCAGAACGGAAAATTGGCAGCCTGCGCCTGAGCGTTGGCGACCAACGCATTGAACAAGGTGGACTTACCCACGTTGGGCAATCCGACAATTCCGGCTTTGAGCATCGGCGGAATCTACCGGCCAGCGGCGAGACTGTTGTGAAGTTTTGTGGGCCCATGCTGCAGTCCTTGCGCTCCCCTGCGTCCCCACCGCCTGAAGCAGAGCTGGCCTCAGTGGCAAAAGCACGATCCAGACGGCCCAAAGCCGCAATGGTGGGGCTGCTCGTGCTGGCCCTATGCGGGGGTGGGCTACTGCTGCGTTTCGGTCCCTGGAGCAACCGTCAACGGGATCTAAAGCCTTACACCACCACCGCTGAGCGCGGCGTGCTCTCTGGTGTGATCAACGCCAGCGGCGAACTGCAGGCCCAGCAGAAGGTGAACGTGAGTCCGCGCAAGCAGGGTCTGCTGGCGGAGCTGAAGGTGGATGAAGGGAATGTGGTGGAAAAAGATCAGGTACTGGCGGTGATGGATCGCGGTGATCTCGATGATCGGCTGCAGGAGAAACAGGCTCTGCTGCGCCAGGCCGAAGCCAATTTCAAGAGCAAAAAAGAGGAATTCGAGCGTCAAAACCAGCTGTATGCCAGCGGCGTGATCAGCGCTGACGAATTCAGTGGTGCCCGCTTCGACCTGCTGGCCAGACAGGCGGGTCTGGTGGCAGCCCGAGAACGGGTGGAGCAACTTGAACAGGAGAGCCGCGAACAGACGATCCGCGCCCCCTTCTCAGGGACGATCACAGCGCGCTACGCCGAACCAGGGTCGTTTGTGACCCCCACCACCGCCGCCTCGGCAACAGCCGGTGCCACCAGCGCTTCGATCGTTGAGCTCTCGCAAGGCTTGGAGGTGAGGGCCCGCGTTCCAGAAAGCGACATCGGCCGCATCCAGCCCGGCCAAACCGCCGAGATCCGGGTGGATGCTTATCCCGATGAGCGCTTCCAGGCAACGGTGAGTGAGGTGGCCCCCCGCGCCGTGAAAGAAAACAGCGTCACCTCCTTTGAAGTGAAGCTGAACTTCATCAACCCCCAAAAGAAACTGAAGATCGGCATGACCGCCGACATCAATTTCCAGACCGGCCGCAGTACCCCCAAAATCCTGGTGCCCACCGTGGCAATCACCCTGGAGGACGGCCAACAGGGTGTGCTGCTGGTTGGTGAGAACCAGCAACCACGTTTTCAGCCGGTGGAGCTGGGCAACAGCAGCGGCGACAAGACTGCGATCCTGAACGGTCTCGAATCAGGAACCCGCGTGTTCATCGATCTGCCCCCCTGGGCTGATCGCCGCGATTGATCCACCCACGTGCTCAACACCGTCATGCCCGAGGCCACCGCCAAGCCCCTTCTGCTGCTTGTGGATGGCCATTCCCTGGCCTTCCGCAGCTTCTACGCCTTCAGCAAGGGCGGGGAAGGGGGGCTGGCCACCAAAGACGGCCGGCCCACCAGCGTGACCTACGGCTTTCTCAAAGCCCTGCTGGACAACAGCAAAACCCTGAAGCCCGAAGGCGTTGCCATCGCCTTCGACACAGCCGAGCCCACCTTTCGCCACAAGGCTGACGCCAACTACAAGGCCCACCGGGATGTGGCCCCTGAGGTGTTCTTCCAGGACCTCGACCAGCTGCAGCAGATCCTCGAAACGCACCTGCAGCTCCCCCTCTGCATGGCACCGGGCTACGAAGCCGACGATGTGCTGGGAACCCTGGCGAACCGAGCGGCCGACTCGGGATGGGGCGTGCGGATCCTCTCGGGAGACCGCGACCTGTTCCAGCTGGTGGATGACAGCCGTGACATCGCAGTGCTTTACATGGGTGGCGGCCCCTACGCCAAAAGCAGTGGCCCAACGCTGATCCGCGAAGAAGGGGTGCTCGGCAAGCTCGGCGTGATGCCCGACAAGGTGGTGGACCTCAAGGCCCTCACCGGGGACAGCTCCGACAACATCCCCGGCGTGCGCGGGGTTGGCCCCAAAACAGCCATCAACCTGCTGAAAGACAACAGCGACCTCGACGCGGTGTACGCCACCCTCGAGCAAGTGGAAGCCGAAGGGCCGAAAGCCAGCCGGGGCGCCATCAAAGGTGCACTGAAAGGGAAGCTGCGCGCCGACCGCGACAACGCCTACCTGTCGCGCAAGCTGGCCGAGATTCTCGTGGATGTTCCCCTGCCCAAGGAACCCAGCCTGCCGCTGTCGTCGGTGGATGCTGATGGCCTGAGCAGCTGCCTGGAAGACCTCGAGCTCAACAGCCTGCTGCGCCAGGTGGGGGGCTTTGTGGCGGCGTTTTCCGAAGGGGGCTACGGGGTCAATGCAGAGGCCGCTGCAGCCAAGACCCCGCGCCGCTCAGCCAGCGCGGAACAGCCTGCGGCCGAAGCCGCAACCGAACCGGCAACCAACGACGACGTGGGGCTGCCGGCCCTGAAACCGCAGCTGATCCAGACCGAAACGGCCCTGGATGCCCTGGTGCAAAGGCTGATGGCCTGCACCGACAGCAGCCTGCCTGTGGCCTTCGACACCGAAACCACCGACCTCAACCCGTTCCGTGCCGAACTGGTGGGCATCGGCATCTGCTGGGGAGAGGCCCTAGACGCGCTCGCCTACATCCCGCTGGGCCACAAAGGCAGCGAAGACAGCAGCCCGGAGCAGCTGCCGTTGGAAACCGTGCTCACCGCCCTTGCCCCCTGGCTGGCCAGCAGCAACCACCCCAAGGCCCTGCAGAACGCCAAATACGACCGCTTGATCCTGTTGCGGCATGGCGTTGCCCTGGAGGGCGTCGTGATCGACACGCTGCTGGCTGATTACCTGCGAGATGCCGCAGCCAAACACGGTCTTGAGCTGATGGCGGAACGGGAATTCGGCTTCCAGCCCACCGCCTTCACCGATCTGGTGGGCAAGAAGCAAACCTTCGCCGATGTGCCGCTGGAGCCCGCCAGCCTGTACTGCGGCATGGACGTGCACGTCACCCATCGCCTCGCCCTGCTGCTGCGACGTCAGCTGGAGGCCATGGGTCCGCAGTTGCTGCCATTGCTGGAGCAGGTGGAGCAGCCGCTGGAACCGGTGCTGGCCCGGATGGAATCCACCGGAATTCGCATTGATGTGCCCTATCTCCAGGGCCTTTCCGAGGAGATGGGCTCCACCCTGCAGCAGCTGGAGTCCGATGCCAAAGCGGCCGCTGGAGTGGACTTCAACCTGGCCTCACCCAAGCAGCTGGGGGAGCTGCTGTTCGACACCCTTGGCCTGGATCGCAAGAAATCCCGGCGCACCAAAACCGGCTTCAGCACCGACGCCACCGTGCTGGAGAAACTCGGCAACGACCACGCGGTGGTACCCCTGGTACTGGAGCACCGGGTGCTCAGCAAGCTCAAGAGCACGTACATCGACGCCTTGCCGCAGCTGGTGGAAGCGGAAACCGGGCGGGTCCACACCGATTTCAACCAGGCGGTGACGGCAACGGGGCGGCTGAGCAGCAGCAACCCCAACCTGCAGAACATTCCGGTGCGCACCGAGTACAGCCGGCGGATCCGCAAGGCCTTTCTGCCACAGGAGGGCTGGACCCTGCTCAGCGCTGATTACTCCCAGATCGAGCTGCGCATCCTCACCCACCTCTCGGGAGAAGAGGTGCTGCAGGAGGCCTACCGCAGCGGCGACGACGTGCACGCACTGACCGCCAGGCTGCTGCTGGACAAGGACGAAGTCAGCCCGAACGAGCGTCGACTCGGCAAAACGATCAACTTCGGCGTGATCTACGGCATGGGAGCCCAGCGCTTCGCCCGGGAAACCGGCGTGAGCCAGAGCGAAGCCAAGGAGTTCTTGGCCAAGTACAAGCAGCGCTACCCGAAGGTGTTCGCCTTCCTCGAGCTGCAGGAGCGGCTCGCCCTCAGCCGCGGTTATGTGGAAACGATTCTCGGCCGCCGGCGGCCGTTCCACTTCGATCGCAACGGCCTGGGGCGGCTGCTGGGCAAGGACCCGCTGGAGATCGACCTGGATGTGGCCCGCCGCGGCGGCATGGAGGCGCAGCAACTGCGGGCAGCGGCTAACGCCCCAATTCAGGGCTCGAGTGCCGACATCATCAAAGTGGCGATGGTGCAGCTGCAAGACGCCCTGCAGCGTCAGGGCCTACCGGCCCAGCTGCTGCTGCAGGTGCACGACGAACTGGTGCTCGAGGTGGCGCCGGACGCCCTGGACGCCACCCGAGAGCTGGTGGTGCAGACCATGGAACAGGCTGTTGCGCTGAGTGTTCCCCTGGTGGTGGAGACCGGCGTCGGCGCGAACTGGATGGAAGCGAAATAAGCGCAGCCGAACAGGCCGTAGCCTCATCCTGAGCTCCTGATCAGCTGTGTCCCTGCGCTTCACCAACAGCCTCACCAGCCGCACCGAAGCGTTCGAGCCCCTCACCGCGGGCAAAGCCAGCATTTATTGCTGCGGCGTGACGGTCTACGACCTCTGCCACCTGGGCCATGCCCGCAGCTACATCAACTGGGATGTTCTGCGCCGTTATCTGATCTGGCGCGGGTACGACGTCACCTACGTCCAGAACTACACCGACATCGACGACAAGATCCTCAACCGCGCCAATGAGGAGGGCATCACGATGCAGGCGGTGAGCGAACGCAATATCGAAGCGTTCGAGGTCGACATGGGGCGTCTAAATATTCTGCCGGCCGACCGAATGCCTCGGGCCACCGGCTGCATCGAAGGCATCCAGACACTGATCAGCGAACTGGAATCCAAAGGAGCCGCCTACAGCTCAGACGGTGATGTCTACTTCGACATTTCGAAGGCCAAGAACTACGGCAAGCTCAGCGGCCGCGACCCCAACGACCAGCAGCAAGGAGCCAGCGGTCGAACCGCTGATGGAGAGGAAAGCCGCAAGCGTCATCCCTTTGATTTCGCCCTGTGGAAGGGGGCCAAAGCCGGAGAACCCAGCTGGGAATCCCCCTGGGGGCCAGGCCGCCCGGGATGGCACATCGAATGCTCAGCGATGGTGCGCCAGGAACTGGGGCAAACCATTGACATTCACCTCGGTGGCGGAGATCTGGTGTTCCCGCACCACGAAAACGAGATTGCTCAATCGGAAACCGCCAACGGCACAACCCTGGCGAAGCTATGGATGCACAACGGCATGGTCAATGTCGGTGGCACCAAGATGTCCAAATCGCTCGGCAACTTCACCACCATCCGCGCCTTGCTGGACAGTGGAATCTCGCCGATGACCCTTCGCCTGTTTGTGCTGCAGGCGCACTACCGCAAACCGCTTGATTTCACCGCCGAGTCCCTTGAGGCCGCAGCCACCGGCTGGAAGGGTCTGAATGCGGCCCTGAGCCTTGGCGATCGCCACGGCGAGAGCCTTGGCTGGAGCATCGCCGCACCGCTCACAGAGGGCGCCATGACCGCCAACGGAGGTCCAGCCGACACCGCTCTGGTGGAGTTCGAACAACGCTTCATCAGCGCCATGGACGATGACCTGAACAGCTCGGGCGGACTGGCCGTGCTGTTCGATCTGGCCAAGCCCCTGCGGGCCCTCGCCAACCGGCTGGAACGGGGGGAAGACGCCGCCCTGCCTGAGCCGGAGTTGAAGGTTCTGGAGGGCCGTTGGCAGCTGCTGCGACACCTGGCGGCGGTGCTGGGACTCCGCTCGGAAGCGGAAGCCGCCACCAGCCTCGACGACGGTGCCATTGATGCAGCCATCGCGGCACGCAGGGCGGCGAAAGCGGCGAAGGATTACGCGGAGGCCGACCGGATCCGGGATGAGCTGGCCACCCAAGGGGTGGAGCTGATCGACAAACCCGGCGGGGTGACGGAGTGGATCCGCACCTGATCCCGGCAAGACCTAGTTCTGAATCGATTGAAGACGCGAAACAATACAGGAAGGCGAAGCGCTGTAAAAAGTGGATTAGAAGAAGAGAAATCTAGAACCCATATGAGCAAAAAAGAATCAACAAAGCCGGGACAGAAGCCCCAAAAGCTCAAATTTCGTACAGTCAGATATAAAAAATTGAAAACCCGGCCAAACGAGCTGATCACAGCCGCATTGCCTGAAACAAAGAGCAGGCCTGAAGGAGAAGCAATGCAAGATTCCTATCAAACCAGCACATATCATCAACAACCACTCTTACCGACCTAAGCCCACGCAATTGATTCGATAAGCAAGTGCAGGCGGAAGCTTCATAGATTCAGGAGGCCTGACTCAGAAACCAAGGCCGTGCAATAATCCGGGAGGCAATGGCAAACTCGAGAGAAACCATGAACGGCTACATTGAATATCTATCCAAGAGACTTGCCGGCTATTGCATCTTCATTAACGACAAGCATAAATTACTTGTAATTGCCCCCCAAAAATGCGGTTCCACATCAATATTCAAGTCCTTATACGATAACCTGGTCGAGCCCAGCAGGGAATATGAAAAAACATTTTCGCACGAATACACAAAAGAATTGTGCATACACACGCATCTCAAATCCACACAGGACAGCTCTACAAGGAATCTAAAACGAATCTTCGCGGACGAGAACTATAAAAAAATACTGGTAATTCGCGACCCTATAGACAGACTTTGTTCATCAATATGCTCAAAATACCTCCTCGAAAGCACACCTTTCTATCAACGAGAAATAAAGGATAAGCGAATAAACAAAAACCCACTTCTTCAGCCCTACACAAACACAGACAATTTTCTCGACAACTTCAATGAAATCGCAAATATCCTCCTCACCAAGGGGTCTATTTTTAAAAACGAAAAAGCATCTCACGCATCGCCGATCAGCGAAATAGTCCCCAGAGAAATCTTGCCCTTCTTAGATAAAATTGATATCACCAAGAAAGAAGGATGGACAGAACTTAGAATTCAAATCAATAAACACTTGGGCTACACTTCAGATACTGTTATTATCGACAGGTTCCCTCATGTCAACGAGAATCCACTTAGCAACAGTAGACGCTTCTTAAGCACTCAAAACCTAGCTATTGCATGTGGGCGATACTCAGAAGATTTTTCAAATTTTAAGCTTGCTTACGCGAGAGTAGACGAACATCAACAAAGCCCACCAAGCAATCAAGAACTAAAATCAATTAATACCTTTCTATCCTTAGCGAATCGTGCTGTAGAGTTGCATAGTCTAGGCAAAGAAAAGATAAACAAAATCGAGGAAGAGAAGAATTCGATCAAAGCCCAATATTCAGCCAAAATAGATTCAATTAAAAAGCAGCATACGTCAGAGTTAGATTTACTCAAAAATCAACAGCAAGCAAAAATCGAGGACTCAATCAAAGACCACATTTCAGAGATAGAGGCGCTACAAAATAAAATGTATTCAGAGAACAAAGAAGCATTACGTCGCCATGAGAAAGAGATAAGCGATTTAATAATCAAAAATAAACAGCTTGTTGTTCTTGAAGAACTATCGAGAAGAACGGCCGAGGAATTGCTCATTGAATCACGTGCGCTCAAAGAATTAAATCTCGAATCCAAAGAAGAGATTAAAAGAATATCTATTGAAAGAGATCATCAAGCAAAAAAAGTTCTTGAGACAACACAAAATCTTGAATTAGAACTTCCGAGACGAATAAGTTCAGCATTAACAGGCTTCTTCCCCTTTTACGATGAAACGATCGGAGTGAACCCTTCAACGCTCCGCCGAAGAGCCGAAAAAAGGATTAAGAATAAGAACTACAAGTCAGCTCAAGAATTACTAATCCAAGCATATTGTCTTAATAAAAGTAGTTTCAATACCTTACTGCGATTACTTGCCGTTTCAGCTAAAAACCCATTTCTAAGATCGTTTATGCTTTGGATAACATCAATGGTAGCCCGCCCAAAAAAATTTAAATGAGGTATAAGAGAATGAACCAACCCAAACTTTCACTTATCTTAGTTATTGATCATAACCAAAATGATTATATACGCATCCTTGAGCAAGCACAGTCACAAGACTATTCAAATATTGAAATCATTGTCATATCGAATAGAGTCAACACTAAAGATCAAATCATCTTAGACTTCCTCGTATATAAAGATGAGCTCAAGCGCTCAAGCCACTTGTCATTCCTCAAGCGAGAGCACTTATCCTCGCTTTACAATGAAGGAATTTCATGTGCAACGGGTGACTATATATGGTGTATCGATAAAAATGTTATTTTGGATGACAATAAAACGATCTCGAATATTATAGAGAGACTTGTGCAATCAAAAGCACAAGCACTTTATCTGCAAGACACCAAGGATCTGGATACCACGAAAATTCCAGGCTTAAATTCTGAGCAAGAAGATTCCTCTGTCAAGATCCCTTTATCTCTGGTTAACGAAGAGGACTGGCACAATTGCAGTCGATTAGTTCTTAATCGCAAGAGCATAAGACTATTCAATCTTCATCTTCCAGAAACCTGTACATATTTCAATGGAGCACTTTTTACCCTTCAGATTATACGGTTTTTGCCAAATATATATTATTATCCTCAGGGCCTTGTTAAGTTTGAAGAAGGAGCCCCGTCATCAGCACCAGATTCTCGAGAATTTGCCGAGCATAAACTCGCACTAAATTATACCTTGAGATATTCGGAGATATTATTTGGTGTTAATTCTAATCCATTTAAGACCATCTTAAAGCGTGAAATCAAGGATACCCAATCATTTGTTGAACTAATAGATTCATCCAAGCTTAACCAAAAAGCAAAAGATTTTATCAAATACTCTAGAAGCATTTGCTTGACAAGCTATATAGAAAAAACCTACATTGATCAGAGCGAGAAAAGGCCTCTACTTCTTAGTATTAAGAGTTTAACTGAAAATATTAAGAGTAGATCTGACGAAATGCTCAGTGAAATATTCAAGCACTCCAGAATTAAAGTTCATTGTGGTGCTCATAAAACAGCAACAACTTATATTCAAAATATTTTATTCGAAGCGCGTTACGACCTAGCATTACAAAATACTATTTTCATTCATCATGATCAGTTAAGAGAGGACTTCATAAAGGCCCGGCAAGAAATAGGAAATGCAGATATTGGCAAAAGATTAGCATACGCAATCTGTAAACAGGCTGCTAATTTAGCATTTGGGTTGCCAAGTATGTTAATCATTTCAGAGGAGAACTTAATACGCCCGAGCCAAGATATTTTCAGCAAATGGATTTCAGCAGATGCTTATCATAGTGCATCCAACTATTCCTGTGCATGCATGCGAAATGGATATGATCTTAGTGATCTTGAAAAAGTCAGCAAAATTTTTGAAGGTAGAATAGAAATTATCTATACCGTGAGAAACTACTTTGACTATCTCTTGTCAAGACATTCTGAATTCCTAAAGTGGCGACCTTTTAAGGAGTTCGACGGAGATTTTGTAGGCACAAATGATCTCGCAAAATGTGATTGGAAGTATTTACTTTCCGACCTTAAGAAAATAAGCGCCGCGACATCAATTTCATGCTTTGAAGATTACAAAAATGATCCTTTAAAATTTGCTAATTATTTATCAGAAGCCGACCTAAGTGTTTACGAAAACAAAGTTAAATGCAACCAAGAAGTAAACAGAAGCAGGGCTAGCCAAGACTTGCTTGATGATCTAATCAACAAAAACAGTATCGGCTTCAATAAAGTAAAGCTAAAGGAAATTTTTGTTGATAAAATTGACAGCGAAATTTCCAGCAAATTAAAGTTTAAATCGAAGCTTTTCTCACCAAAACAACTAGAAAAATCATATGATTACTATAGAAGCATCTATTTATCAAAATATGCCAAGCACTTAGACAATAACCTCGATCTATTAAGCAGTAAACGCTTTTCCGAAGTATATTTATTAGAAAATTTGCAGCTCCCTGAAAGAGCACAACTATCTTTAGAAAAAAATTCAAGCGAATTAAAATCGTACTTAAATGATCTAAGCAAAAGGTTTTTATATCTTGACAATCGAGGTACAACAGTTGCAAAAGAGCCTGGAATAAGTGCCATGATTAGGCTGAAAAACGAAGAAGATAATATCTACAATGTGCTGAATTCAATAAAAAACTGCTTCGATGAAATTGTCATCGTTGACAACGATAGTGCTGATAATACAATTTCGGAAATCAAAAGAGCCGTGAATGACCATCCGCTGTTAAAAGCAAAAATAAAACTCCACCATTATAAATTTAACATCGCAAGATGTGGACTAGATAATTTTATTGAGCCTCAAAATAGCCCGAATTCCTTAGCATCATTCTATAATTACAGCCTGAAAAAATGTAATTTCAGCAAAGTTTGTAAATGGGACGGTGATATGTTTTTGCCTAAGTCAATGGAAAAATCTTTTCAAGATTTTTTAAAAAAAGTCTTGAAAACAAAATCCACTCGCGTGGATTCTACTGTTTTTGGTGTTATGAAAGGGCTTACAGTTTTCAAGGGTGCTAATAGTAAATTTTATTGCCGCCAATCTGCTCACGAATTCGAGGCGAGAATATTCGACAATATTCCTGGTGTATTTTTCGTTAAAGAAATTCTTTGGGAACAAATATTCTCACTTCATAGTGTTGAGCGTCTAGTATCAGAGGATGTTACATTTGTAGAATTTAAAGATACTAGTATCAACGAATTCTCTCACTGGTCTGCAGAGACTTCATTGGGAATGAGCCCTAGAAAAGATAAAGAACTCCGAGACTTTAATCTAATCAAAAAAATCACTCAAAATAAAAACTATGAGAATATAGATAAGGTGCTCCTGTCGCATGGGTTCAGAGAAATTGATTTCGATCTATTCGACTTTAACCATACTCCACTCATGTTAAAATAACTTAGATCCTCAAAAAAATAAGATGAAAATCGGATTTTGCTTCTTAGTTAAAAACAATATTTCATATCAAAAAAAATGGCAAAAATTTTTCAGCATGGCAGATAGATCAAGTTATTCGATTTATATTCATGCAAAGTCGAATGTTGTTTCAACTGCTCTCGATAATGTTTTTATTGATCCTCATCCATTGGTGACTGAATGGGCATCAATTAGTTTAGTGCATGCAACTAAGAGGTTATTAGAAACAGCATTCGACGACGGCTGTCAAGCAGTCATCTTTCTATCTGGTGACTCACTCCCCATTTGGAATTTCAAGACAATTTGCAACTTGTGCACTAAAACATTATTCTCACTACAACCTATAGATGGTCTCCACCAATACCAAATCAAAAAGAACCAACGAGAACATAATAGGATTAGAGAATTTTACAATCTTCCATCAACAAAAAATCTAGTGAAGCAGAATATGTTCTTTTCTATCACTAAGGCTGACTTCGATGCCATCAAAAATGTTGATATTGATAATTTTCCCTGCAAAGAAGTTCCAGACGAATACTTTTGGGCCAATCAGTTAATCATAAAAGGGAATGCAGTCAGTGATTCAGATTTTATCTTTGTCAATGATGATCCTACAAAAACGCAGTCTTTGTCATGGATTGTCGATAGTGAATTACTTCATTACACAAGATCAAGAGGCTACTTATTCATAAGAAAAGTAGCAGGGTTTTCAGACATCCAGTCTGAAAAATATTACTCTAAACTCATATCTGAATAAGCATGCTTCAGGAACGAATCCAGTACCTGAGGGGGCCTAGATTATATTATCTCAGAAGACCACTAGCATCCCAGGGAGTTGATAGCGCATTGATCTCAAGTTTTTTTTTAAATTGCCACCACAATTTTCTCTCATGCGAAATCACTTGCAATCTTTGATCGCATACAGCACTGCGCATCACAACAAAAATTGAAATAGGCAAATCAAAAGATCTTAAAATTATAGTAAACGAATAAATACTTCATAGTGGCTAGGTCATGCAGCCTGATCAATCAGAATGAACCTGAATGCTTTCTATCCCCATGCTCTGGCTGAAGAAGCTGAACTTCATGGAAACCGCCAAGCTCGAGATGGAGCTGATGAAGGCCCTTGATGCCGGCGAGGATCTTGAGGCGAAGCTCACGGCTCAGAAGCAACTGGCCGCGTCCACGGGCGATGGGGAGCAAGCCTGGAAAGCAGAGGTGTGGGACAAGATGCTGCAGAGGATTCGCAAGATGGAATCCATGCTCAATTCCTCGGATCAGCCGTAGGCACCCGCCAGGTGAATCCCTTCAGCTGGTGATCAGATCAATCACGCTGATCACCAGACCAACGGCGATCACCGGCGGCGAAATCCAGCGCAGCATCACCAGCAGAAAGCGCTGCAGCAAGATCGGGCTCCCCGAATGGCTGAGCTCCTCCTGAAAACGGGCGGGGAGCACCCAACCCAGCAACAGGGCCAGGAGCAAGCCCCCCAGAATCAGCAGCAGGCCCCCGAACACGGAATCCATCCAGCCGAGAACGTCCATGGAGGTGGCCGCTGGAAGACCGGCCACAAAGATCAACGCCGTGGACACCCAGACGGCCCGGGAGCGGCTCCACCCCAGGCGATCGATCAAACAGGCCACCGGCACCTCCAACAGCGACACCGCTGAGGTGATCGCTGCAATCAGAGCCAGAGCAAAAAAGAGCACCGCCACCAACTGACCTGTGGCGCCCAGCGAACCCAGGCCCGTGGGCAGCGCGATGAAGATCGTGCCCAGGGTTGAGCCACTGATCACATCCTGGAGGCCAAAGCTCATCACCACGGGGAAGGTGACCATGCCGGCCAGCAAGCCCACAGCGGTGTCCATCCCCACCACCGCCACGGCTTCCCGCGGCAGATGGGCGCGCCGGCTCAGATAGGCCGAATAGGCCAGGATGCAGCCGATGCCCGTGCCAATCGAGAAGAAGGCCTGGGTGAAGGCATTGCGAATCGTTGTTGGATCCTGCAGCTGGCTGTTGTCCCAGCGGAGCAGGAAGGTGCGATAGCCCTCCGAGGCCCCGTCAAGACCAGCGGCCCAGACCGCAAGGCCAATCAGCAGCACAAACAACAGCGGCAGCCCCCAGCGGGACAACCGCTCAATGCCTCCGCGCACGCCGGCCGCCACCACAGCAGCAGTCGCCACCAAGCTGAGCAGCTGGCCGATCAAGGCGGAGCGGCCGCCACTGAGGCCGGCGAAAAAGGCTTCCGCTGAAGCGATATCCGCCGGGAGCCCCTGGGTGAGGGTCTGCACCAGGGTGGCCCCGGTCCACCCCATCAACACGGCATAGAAGGCCAGGATTCCGCTGGCCGCCAGCACGAACAGCCAACCCATCGGCTGCCAACGGCGACCTGCGGCCGCCACTGGCGCGAGCAGGGGGCTTTGGCCGGTGCTGCGCCCCAGCACCATTTCGGCCACCAGCACCGGCAGGCAGACCAACAGCACAATCACCACGTAGAGCAGCAGGAAGGCGCCGCCACCTCCCTGGGAGGCGCGGTAGGCAAAGCCCCAGAGATTGCCCAGACCCACGGCACTGCCCGCAGCCGCCAGGACAAACCCCAGGCCCGATCGCCACTGTTCCTTCACCATGCGCTCTCCACAAGCTGTCCGCCAGCTTGCCAGCGTTCAACGGTCTTGGTGGGAGACTTGTCGCAACTGCCGGAACAGCATGAAAGCCATCAGCGTGCTGGGATCCACCGGTTCGATCGGCACCCAGACCCTCCAGATCGCTGAGGAGTTTCCAGAGCAGTTCCGCGTTGTGGCCCTAACGGCCGGCCGCAACCTGAAGCTTTTGGTTGACCAAGTTCAGCGGCATCGCCCTGAGGTGTTGGCCCTGGCCGATGCCGATCTCCTGCCCGAACTGCAGGAGCGTCTGCAGGACGCCGGCGTCACAGGCGCTGATGCACCCCAGCTGGTGGGAGGTGCTGATGGTCTCAACGTTGCTGCCGCCTGGGACAGCGCCGACCTGGTGGTGACGGGCATAGTTGGTTGCGCCGGTCTGTTGCCGACCCTGGCGGCGATCCGCGCCGGCAAAGACCTGGCTCTGGCGAACAAGGAAACGCTGATTGCAGCCGGCCCCGTGGTGCTGCCGGAGCTGAAGAAGAGCGGCAGCCGTCTGCTGCCGGCGGATTCGGAGCACTCAGCAATTTTCCAGTGCCTACAGGGAACCCCCTGGGCTGAAAACGCACGCCTCTCCACCGGCGTGCCCACACCGGGGCTGCGCCGGATTCAGCTCACAGCCTCCGGCGGCGCCTTCCGCGACTGGACGGCCGCCGACCTTGAAAAGGCCACCGTGGCCGATGCCACCAGTCACCCCAACTGGAGCATGGGCCGCAAGATCACCGTGGATTCCGCCTCCTTGATGAACAAGGGGCTGGAGGTGATCGAAGCCCATTACCTGTTCGGCCTGGATTACGACCACATCGAGATCGTGATCCATCCCCAGAGCATCATCCATTCGATGATCGAACTGGCGGATTCCTCCGTGCTGGCCCAACTGGGCTGGCCCGACATGAAGCTGCCGATCCTCTACTGCCTCAGCTGGCCCTCTCGCCTGGAGACGCCATGGCGGCGACTGGATCTCACGGAAGTGGGTCAGCTCAGCTTCCGGGCCCCCGATCCCGCCAAGTACCCCTGCATGGAGCTGGCCTACGCCGCCGGACGCGCCGGCGGCACCATGCCTGCGGTGATGAATGCTGCCAACGAGGAAGCCGTGGCGCAGTTCCTCGAGGAGAAAATTCACTTCCTCGACATCCCAGCCGTGATCGAGGCCGCCTGCGAGCGTCATAAACCCGATCTGATGGCCCAACCCCAGTTGGACGACGTGCTGCGGGTGGATCAGTGGGCGCGAACCGCCGTGCGAGAACAGGTGAACCGCGGGGTGACCCGTTTGCCCATGGGAGCGCTCGCCGCTTAGGCATGCAACGGGTCAGCCATCACCTCCTGCTCTGTGCAACCGCCACCAAAGCCAAATGCTGCGATTCAGCGGTTGGAGCACAAACCTGGAATGAACTGAAGAGCGTTGTTCGCGAACTGAATCTCGAAAACACGGAACGCCCGGAGGGAATTGTTCTGCGCAGCAAAGCCGATTGCCTCAGGGTGTGCGAGCGAGGGCCGATTCTTCTGGTCTGGCCAGACGGAATTTGGTACGCCGACGTTTCGCCTGATCGCGTCAAAAGAATCATCGAACAACACATCATCGGCCAACAACCCGTTGAAGAATGGATCCTCAAAAGAACACCATTCGAGACAACCACTGGCGCCCCTTCAGGCGAAATTTGATCCCAAATAAATCCAGCAAAGCATTAGCGAAAGGCTAAATTTGCACCCAAGAGAAGGAACTCTGAGCAAAAAGAGGTTCAAACTCAGCCGGAATTCCAAACAACGAAATCCGAACAATTGCCATTGGGCTCTGGAGCACCATGCGCCCACAGGTCGCAGCCCAGGCAATTATGATGAAAATCTTAAGCGCCAACAGATGAGCGCTTGTCTTGAGGCTTCCATTTGGCATTTGCAACAGCGACCCGACCCGCAAATCCAGCCCCGGAAGACAGCGCTGAATCAATCCTCTACCCGAGCAAGGCTGAGCTGCTCAGCGCCTTGCCAGCAGAGCTCTCAAAGCTGAGCCCAGCGAAGTCCTGGGCGAGCCTGGCCATGTCTGCTGGGCTTTCGCTTCTGGCCGTCGGCCTGGGAACCCTGATTCCGCTCTCGGCAGACGCCATCCCCCTCTGGCTCCTCTACGGCGTGATCACCGGCACCATCGCGATGGGCTGCTGGGTGATCGCCCATGAATGCGGCCACCACGCCTTCCACCCCAACCGCCGGATTGAAGGCGTTGTGGGATTTGTGCTCCACAGCATTTTGCTGGTGCCGTACTACAGCTGGGCCCACAGCCACGCGGTGCACCACGCCCACTGCAATCACCTGGAACAGGGAGAAACCCATGTTCCGCCGCGGGCAACGTCACCGATGGGACGAACCACAGAACAGCTCAAGCAGAGGTTGAATCCCACCGTCTTCGGGATCATTTCTCTGTTCAATCACCTCGTGATTGGCTGGCAGCTTTATCTCTTCCTGGGCGCCACCGGCGGCGAGGACTACGACTCCCCCACCTCTCATTTCTGGAATCGCAAGCGCAATTTCAACGGCAAACGCCGCCTTTTCCCGCAGTCTTTCGGCAAGTGGATGCTGCGATCCAACCTGGGATTGCTCGCCATGGTTGCCTTCTTGATCATCGCCTCAGTGCAGTTTTCCCTGCTCCGTGTGCTGTGCGTCTACGGCCTGCCCTACCTGGTGATCAACATGTGGCTGACCACCTACACCTGGCTGCAGCACACCAACACCGATATCCCTCACTTCTCCAACGAAACCTGGACGTGGTCGAAGGGAGCCCTGCAAACGGTTGATCGTCCCTACGGGCCCATCCTCAACCTGCTGCACCATGGAATCGGCTCAACCCACGTGTGCCATCACGTGAATTCATCGATTCCGCACTACAACGCCTGGCGTGGAACTCAACTGCTGAAGCAGAGGTTTCCTGAGCTGGTGCGCTACGACTACACACCGATCCACAAAGCGCTGTGGAGGATTGCCACCCGCTGTGGTGGCGCTGTGTACCAGAACCCAAGCGATCGGGCCTTCTACTACTGAGGCGAGAGGGCCCCACAACATGTGGGGATCACGGCTTAAGCAGCAACAACGTCCCTGAGCCAGGCCGCCGCCAGCTGGTCGCCCCAGCATCCGTCGCGGCCATGGAAGCCGTTGTGCCCTCCCCGTGGCGTGAACAAGGTGCTAATCGCAGCCTCCGGAGGCAGCGCCTCTGCGAGATCCATTGCAGAGGAAGCAGGAACCCAGGGATCATCCAGGGCCTGCAGCAGCAAGGTGGGCGGCATCGCGTTGCAGGCGGGCACCAGATGCTGCAGGGGTGAGGCCTCGCGGTAGTAGGCCTCCACATCCGCAAACCCCCAGCGGGGAGCCGTCACGGCACTGTCGAACTCACGAATCGAACGAGGGGGCGTCGCCTGCAGCTGGGCTTCCTCGTCGACGCTCACCCCAAAGGGATCTGCCAGGGTCTGACGCACCAACCGCTTGAGCAGCCAGCGTTGGTAAACCCGATTGCGCGGTCGCTCGATCGAGGCGCTGCAGGCCGCCAGATCCAGGGGACTGCTGGCACAGAAGAGGCCATCAAGCACACCGGGGGAAGCCAGAGCGGCATTGAGCAGCATCGTGCCGCCCAGGGAGATGCCTGCCCCCAGCAGTGGGCGACCCGCCGCCAAGCTTCGGGCCCGCGCAATCACCGGCAGCAGATCGCTGTTGCAGCGTGCTGCATAGGTGCCACCCGCAAGGTGGCGGCCTGGATCAGCACCGCGCAGGTTGAGGCGCAGCACTGCAAAACCGGCGGCCTGGAGCGCCACACCCATCCGCCTCAGGCCCTCCCGGGAACTGGATCCACCCAGCCCATGGAGCAGCAAAACCAAGCCCTTGGGGTCCCCTTCCGGCTGATCGAGCAGGGCCAGCAACGACCCGGCAGCCGCCGCTCCACTGGGCAGGGCTGGCACGGGAATTTCAATCGGAACCCCTTGATCGTGGGGGAGATCCACCTCGCGCAGGGTGTCGCGCAGGGTTTGCAGGTCGCCGCCGATCCACGGCCAGCGCTGCTCAAACGACGGAACCCCCAGCCGCTCTCGCAGCTGGGGGTTATCCACGCCGCGGCCCATCACTTCTTGCCCAGGCCCAGATCCTTGAGTTCCACCAGGAGGTCGCCGAGCACCTTCTTGGCATCGCCGAACAGCATCGAGGTGTTGGCCAGCTCGAACAGATCGTTCTTGATGCCGGAGTAGCCAGCGCTCATGCCCCGTTTCACCACGAACACCGTGCGGGCGTCCTGCACATCCAGAACGGGCATGCCGTAGAGCGGCGAATTGGGGTCGTTCTTGGCCTGGGGATTGACCACATCATTGGCCCCCAGCACCAACACCACGTCGGTGGCGGGGAACTCGGGATTGATCTGATCCATCTCCTGCAGCTGCTCGTAGGGCACATCGGCCTCAGCCAGGAGCACGTTCATGTGACCCGGCATACGACCGGCAACCGGGTGAATGGCATAGGCCACATCGATACCAGCGCTCTCCAGCACCCGAGTCACTTCCCTGAGCGTGTGTTGCGCCTGAGCCACGGCCAAGCCATAGCCCGGAACAATCACCACCCGTTCAGCGGCCTCAAGGGTGAGAGCGCACTCCTCAACACTGCAGCTGGTGATGTTGATGTATTCACCGCCGCCACCGCCTGCAGCGGTCGTGGCACCCAGGGCGCCACCGAACAGCACAGACACCAGGGATCGGTTCATGCCGTTGCACATCACCTGGGTGAGGATCAGGCCAGCAGCACCAACCATGGCGCCGGCCACGATCAGCAACTGACTGCCCACCACGAAACCGGCAGCAGCGGCAGCCACACCGGAATAGCTGTTCAGCAGGGAGATCACCACGGGCATGTCGGCGCCGCCGATCGGCAGCGTCACCCCGATTCCCAGCAGGCCGGAGGCCACCACCAGCAGCCAGAGGCCCGTGCTCGAATCAGCGTTGCGCAGCATCTCAACGGCACCCACAAGGGATGCCACCGCCAGCGCAATGTTCACGGCGTGGCGCGCCTTGCTCTGCATCCAGGCCGGCGTGGACAGCCAACCCTGCAGCTTGGCCATGGCCACGATCGAGCCGGTGAAGGTGATCGCACCCACGAACACGGAGACAACGATCGACACCACGGCCACAGGGCCTGCCGCATCGAGGGCCGCCGGGTAAAGCGCAGCAGCCAGAGCCACCAGCAGTGACGACATGCCACCGCAGCCGTTGAAGAGGGCGACCGTCTCCGGCATCGAGGTCATCGGCACCCGCTGGGCGGTGATGGCGCCGAGCACACCACCCACCAACGTTCCGGCGATGATCCAGGTCCAGGCGGCGATGCTGATGCCGCTGGTGCCGAGGTAGTTGATCAGCAGACCCAGCACCGCAAGGCCCATGGCCACAGCGGCCAGCTGGTTGGCGCCCCTGGCGGAACGCACCTTGGAGAGACCTTTGATGCCGAGGGCCAGCAGCAGAACCGCAGCCAGCTCGATCGCGTATTTGAGTAGGTCAGACATCAGCGGTTCTCCTTGCGAGCAGGCTTGCGGCTGAACATGGCCAGCATGCGATCGGTCACGAGGAAGCCCCCGATCACGTTGAACAGGGCAAAGCCCAGCGAGACGGAACCGAGCAGCAACAGTACGGTGTTGTCGCCGGCTTTGATGATGGCGGTGAGTGCTGCCAACACGGTGATGCCCGAGATGGCATTGGCACCACTCATCAAGGGAGTGTGCAGGGTGGGGGGAACCTTGCCGATCAGCTCCAGCCCAAGCAGGCTGCCAAGCAGGAGAACCCAGAGGAATTCAACAAACATCAGTTGGCACCTGGGGTAAGGACATCGCCACGACGGATGGTGCCGTCCTGGGCGATCAGACAGCCGGCGATCAGTTCATCCTCGGGATCAAGGCTGAGGACGCCGTCCTTCAAGGTGGGCTCCAGCAGAGCCACGAGGTTGCGGGCGTAGAGCGCACTGGCGTGATTGGGAACGCTGCAGGGCAGGTCGTTACCACCGATCAGCTTCACACCCTTGCGATCCACGGTCTTGCCAGGAACGGTGTCGGCACAGTTGCCGCCCTGGGCCACGGCCAGATCCACCACCACCGCGCCGGGGCGCATCCGATCGAGCATGTCTTCGCTGATCAAACGCGGAGCGCGGCGGCCGGGCACCTGGGCTGTGCAGATGGCCACGTCGGCCTCCGCCAGCTGATCCGACAGCTGCTGACGCTGGGCCGCCAGGAAGGCATCGGAGGCCTGTTTGGCATAGCCACCGGATTCCGAAGGCTTGTCCTCCATTTCGGGAGGCTCAATGAAACGGGCGCCGAGGGATTCCACCTGCTCCTTCACCGCAGGTCTGATGTCACTGACGTACACGACAGCACCCAGACGTCGCGCCGTGGCCACGGCCTGAAGGCCCGCCACACCGGCTCCAAGAATCACCACCTTGGCCGGCTGAACGGTGCCCGCCGCCGTCATCAGCATCGGGAAATAACGGTCCAGCGCGGCGGAGGCCAGCAGCACCGACTTGTAGCCCGCGATGTTGGCCTGGGAGGAGAGCGCATCGGCGGACTGCGCCCGGCTGATCCGGGGCAACAGCTCGAGCGCCATGGCTGAAAGGCCGCTGCGCTTCAGGGCGGCCGTCAGCTCTTCGTTGGCGTAGGGGGAAAGAAGACCGACCACCAGCGCTCCCTGGCGCAAGCGGGCCAGGGTGGCTGCGCTCGGCGATTGAACACAGAGGAGAACGTCGGCCTGACCCCAGGCCGACGTGTCTCCTTTCTCAATGAGATCTGCGCCCTGCTCGGCGTAGGCCTCATCGAGGTATCCGGAGGGAGTACCGGCTCCGCATTCGACTGCGACGCTGCAGCCCAACGAGACGAATTTTTTGACCGTGTCCGGCGTTGCCGCGACCCGGGTTTCTCCCGGTGTCGACTCCACCGGTATCAGAAGTCTGGGCAAGGCGAACACAACCACCGACCCAAGCGAGGTTACGAGGTCGCCTTCTCGCGATCAGGAACCTTCCTGAAGAAAGGCCCTCAGTTCTGTCGCTCTTGCTACGTGAAGTGCACCCTCTGTGCTCCCCATGGGTCTCAGCGCAATCGAGTGTCCGGACGGCCTCTGCCACAGCCACCACGGTGGCCATGCCGTTGAACGAGAAACCATGCAGTCCACCCTCCAGTTGCACGGCAAAGACTGGTGTGAACGGCTGGCGGAGCGGATTTATGAAATCTCCGTCGACACCTTTTCGCAAAGCGTGATGCCGAGCCTGCACACGGCCGGCTGGCAGCGACGCCATCTCGACTGGGAGTTCAAGCTCAACGACGGCGAGAGCGAACCCGATCGCACCCTGGTGGACGGGATGATCAACGCCACGGAAAGCTTCCTGCGCAGCAGCGAGGTGCACCGCCTGTTCATCCAGGAACTCGTGCAGGGCACCTTCGCGGAGGCCGACAACGACGACCTGCGCATTCAGGCGGTGCGCACCTTGGTGGAGACCGAGATCGTGGCGATGCTTGAGGAGCACAAAGAGGAGCTGCTGGATCGGCTCGCTCAGCAGCTGCTGGACACCGCCAAGGGGGATTTCACGGCAGCTCGTTCCGCCTCGGAGGAGGCCTTGAAGGAAGTGGAGCACCTGGTGGTCAACCACGCCGAAGCGCTCTGAAGCAGGCGCTCTCAAGCAAGCGCTGATGATCCAAGACGTGCTGCCGGATCAGACGATCGGCAGCACTTCCTGTTCGAGGCCGGCGGCCCCGTTCACCTCTCCGCGGCGGTGCAGGACGCGGGCCCGAAGAATCAACGGATCGATGTCGCATTCAAGTTGCCAGCAGCCATCGAGCCGGTCGCGCTGCTGATCGAGGGGGCTGCTGAAGAAACGACGTTGGGCCATGGCGATGGGCGGGACCCGATCCCGATGGAGCTGATGGCCGGACGGTAGAGATGCCACGGCGCAAAGGAATGGTTAAAAAGACTCATCTTCCCGGGAGGTGATATCTCAGCCGTCAGCTTCAACCTCCCGGCCAGGCAGACCACGAACGAAGCCCAAGCCGGCCAAGGGCAACCAAGACCAGTTCAACCGAGACACGTTCAACCAAGGCAGTGGCAGCAACAGCTGATCCAGCTGCTGCGGCGCAGGCTCGAGCTTGAGGGCAGCAGCCGCGACCTGCTGGTGTTTGCAGGCCCCGGAGCAGGCAAAACCCTCGGGGCGCTGCTGGGATTCCGTGCCATGCGCGATCAGGGCCGGCTGGACCATTTCCTGGTCTTCTGCCACCGGACCTCAATCCTCAATCAGTGGAAATCCGCCGCGGCGCGTCTTGGCTTGCGGCTGGAGGAGTGGCCCTGCCCGCCGGAGCAAAGCCAGGACGCTGATGGCTTGTTGGTGACCTATCAGGGGGCCGGTCGCCAGCGCGAGGCTCTGGGGGAACGGCTCAAGCAATGGAGCCTGAGCGCCTGCATGGCGATCGCCGATGAGGCCCATCATCTCGGCGTTGATCCCGACGAACCGGATGCCACCGCCTGGGGGCAGACCTTTCTGGAGCTGACCGGCAGCGTGCGGCTGCGCCTGGGGCTCACCGGCACCCCCTTTCGTGCCGACAACCTGGCGTTCTGCGCCGCCCGGCGCATGCGGGTGCGGCTTGATGACAGCGGTTGGGTTGAGCAGATCCGACCGGATCTCTGCGTTGAACCCAGGGACTTGATCGCCGCAGGGGATGTGCGGCCCCTGGAGTTCCGTTTTCAGGACGGCTGGGTGGAACACAGCCGCGAAGGACACCCGGACCGCGACGTTTCCCCCCTCTCGGCGGAGCAACGGGAAAGCTGGCGCGCGCGAAACCTGCGTCGCGCCATTCGCCTGGCCGACAGCAGCAGCATTGGCCAGCAGGTGCTGCTGCGCGCCCAGCAGAAGCTGAACCAGTTGCGTGAGCGACAACCGCAGGCTGCTGGTCTTGTCATCGCCCGCGACATCAGCCACGCCGAAGCCATCAGCCGGGTGTTGATGGACGACGGCAACCGGGTGGAATTGATCCATTCCCAGAGCCCACAAGCAACGGAGCGCTTGAACGCCTTCCAAAGCGGTGAAGCCGATTGGCTGGTGAGCATCGACATGTGCGCGGAAGGCTTTGATGCGCCACGTCTGCGGGTGGTGGCCTACCTGACCACCGTGGTGACCCGCAGCCGGTTTGTGCAGGGCATCACCCGGGCTGTGCGAATGACTCCTGAACTGGCCGCCCGTGAAGCCATCCCCAGGGAAGCCTCCTACGTGTTTGCTCCAGCAGACCCACTGCTGATGGAGTACGCCCGCTCATGGTCGGTGGCTGAGCCCTACGTGCTGCGGCCTCAGGAGCAGGAGGCCGAAGACGAGCAGCCGGGGGTTGGCGCCTGGCGCGGACCGAGCCTTCCCCTGGAAGCGGTGGAGGACGGAGCCGGCGCTGTGATCCGGCTGAAAACGCCCGAATTACCCGCTTTTTTGCAGCGCTGAGCACAGCATTGGCCAGAGGAAAATGCGAATTTGTGCAAATGGGTGGCTGAAAGGGACCCCCGATCCGCCAACCTGATCAACATCAAGGAGACAGTCATGGACGCCGCAATGGAACGCCGGATCGTCGTTGCAACGGGCTGGGCATCCACGCGCATCGCAGTCCTGGACAAGGAAGAGCGCTATGAAGACAGTTATGCGATAACGCAAGAATTCTGCGAATGGATCACATGCATCGGCGAAAACGTGGAGATGCTTGAGGCCAATGTTTTGGCAGCTCCGCGCAACCCGAGCAAACGGCGTCCGATTCACGACCCCAGCGCCAACGACTCACAAGTTGAAATCTAAAGTTTTTCTTAAATTCTTCTAAATCTCATTCATTCATTTCCAAGCCTTTGCTCACGTCGGCTTCCAGCAGGGCTTTAGATTTAACTCATAGTCAGTTCGCTTAAGCGGTGGGTCAAGCCGGTACGGATCACATCGAAAACCTGGTCATCGTTGGGTCAGGGCCAGCCGGGTACACAGCCGCCATCTACGCAGCACGGGCCAACCTTCAACCGCTGCTGATCACTGGGTTCCAACGCGGTGGCATCCCCGGTGGCCAGCTGATGACCACCACCCATGTGGAGAATTTTCCGGGCTTCCCTGATGGTGTGCTCGGGCCCGACCTGATGGACCTGATGAAGTCCCAGGCGGTGCGTTGGGGCACCCACCTGCTGGAAGCAGATGCCGACAGCATTGATCTGAGCTCCAAGCCCTACCGCATTGAGGTCGAGGGGCAGACCATCCGCACCCACGCCCTGGTGATCGCCACCGGCGCCAGTGCCAACCGCCTCCAACTTCCCTCAGAGCAAACCTTCTGGAGCAAAGGCATCAGCGCCTGCGCGATCTGTGACGGCGCCACACCGCAGTTCCGCAATGAGGAACTCGCCGTGGTGGGCGGCGGCGACTCCGCCTGCGAGGAGGCGGTGTACCTCACCAAGTACGGAAGCCATGTGCATCTGGTGGTGCGCTCCGACAAGCTCCGCGCCAGTGCCGCGATGGCTGATCGGGTGTTGGCCAACGACGCGATCACGGTGCACTGGAACAGCGAAATCGAGGACGTGAGCGGGGACGACTGGATGCAGTCGATGACCCTGCGCAATCGCATCGAGGCCAGTTCATCCACCATCGCCGTTAAGGGGCTCTTCTATGCCATCGGCCACACCCCCAACACCGATCTGCTTCAGGGGCAAATCGATCTGGACGACAAGGGTTACCTGACAACGCAACCCGGACGACCGGAAACGTCCATGGAAGGCGTTTTCGCGGCCGGCGATGTGGCCGATGCCGAATGGCGACAGGGCATCACCGCAGCTGGCAGCGGCTGCAAGGCGGCCTTGGCAGCGGAGCGCTGGCTGAGTCACCACAACCTGGCCACCCGGGTGCAGCGTGAGCAGCTGGAGCCGGCGGTGGCCGAACGCCCGGTGAATGTGGATGTCACCACGGAAGCCACCTACGACCCCCAAGGGCTTTGGCAGAAAGGGAGCTTTGCCCTGCGCAAGCTTTATCACGACAGCGCCAAGCCGCTGCTGGTGATTTACACCTCACCGAGTTGTGGACCTTGCCACGTGCTGAAACCCCAGTTGCAGCGGGTGATTGAAGAACTTGATGGATCCGCCCAAGCCGTTGTCATCGACATCGAAGCCGATCAGGAGATCGCTGAACAGGCCGGAGTGAACGGCACACCCACGGTGCAACTGTTCCACAACAAGGCCATGGTGAAGCAGTGGCGCGGCGTGAAGCAGCGAAGTGAATTCAAAGCTGCGATTGAAGCTTGCCTTCAGGCTGCTGCCTGAGGGCGACAGCCCTCAGGCAGCCCTCAGCGGCGGCGCGGTCCGCCGGGGCGGTTGCCGCCGGGACGACCGCCGGGAGCACCGGCATTGCGCTCGCGGTAGGTGATGCGGCCGCGGGTGAGGTCGTAGGGGCTGATCTCCACCAGCACCTTGTCACCAGCGAGCAATTTGATCCGGAACTTGGTGAGCTTTCCAGCGGCTCTGCAGAGGCATTGGTGGCCAGCAGGCTGCTCGAGGGTGACCAGATAGAACCCGTTGCCCTGTTCCTTCTCGATCACGCCCGAGGTTTCGATCATGCGCTGGTGGCCAGTTCTGTCTTGCTACAGCCAGTTTAGAAGGCCACTTGCACCCCGCAGAGACAACACAGCCCTTAGGCTCCAACGCCGACACACATCCCCCTGCCGTGATTCTCCCCCCGTTGAGCCTGGATCTCGGCCTGCTGTTGATCTCCATTGGCGTGGTCAACCTGTGGAGGATGCGCGAAAACGCAAGCTGACTTGACGACGCTGCTGCTGAACAAGCCCTACGGGGTTTTGAGTCAATTCACGCCGGAGGAAGGAAGCCGCTGGCGTTGCCTGAGCGACTTTGTTGATGTGCCCCAGGTGTATGCCGCGGGCCGGCTCGATGCCGACAGCGAGGGGCTGCTGATCCTCACCAGCAACGGCCGTCTCCAACAGCGCCTCACCGACCCTCGCTTTGGCCATTGGCGCAGCTACTGGGCACAGGTGGAAGGAACTCCCAACACCACTCAACTGCAACAGCTCTGCGATGGGGTTGTGGTCCAGGGGCGCCGGACCTTGCCGGCGAAGGCGCGCTGGCTTCAGGGCCAAGACCAACCGACGTTGCCCGAGCGAACACCTCCGATTCGTTTTCGCGCTGCTATTCCCACCAGTTGGTTGGAGCTGTCCCTCACCGAGGGGCGCAACCGGCAGGTGCGCCGGATGACGGCGGCTGTTGGCCTGCCGACGTTGCGTCTGGTGCGCTGCTGCATCGATCTGATGGACAACGGTCCCCCGCTGGACCTAACGGACCTTCAACCCGGCAGTTGGCGAGTGGTGACTGCAGCTGAACAGGAACGGCTCAACCGGCTGATCAGCAGCAGCTCAAGGGCTGGTGCTCAGCGGGGAGGACATCGGCGGGGAGGGCACCGACGAGGGTGACCGCCCGGAATTCAATGCCCTCCACCACACGCCAGGGCTGCTCACTGCGATCGGCGTAGCGAACCTGCTCAAAGCCAAGAGCTTCGAAGGCCTCCAGGAAGGCCTGCTCCTGCCATGCGCCGCTGATGCAGCCACTCCAGAGATCAGGGTCCTGCTGCAAACACAGGGGCACCACCTGATCGCAAACAATGTCGCTGATGGCAACGCGACCACCGGGGGCCAGGACCCGGCGAATGTTGGCCAGGAGCCTGTCGCGTGCTGATGGGTTCACAAGGTTGAGCACACAGTTGCTCAGCACCACATCGATCGAAGCGTCTGCGATCAGGGGTTCACCTGTGGCCGTGGGGGCATCCAGGGCTTCGATGGCCCCATCAACAAAACGGACGTTGTCGAAGCCGAGGGCTGAAGCAACAACCGGGATCGCTTGACGCGACAAGGCCAGCATGTCGGCGTTGCGGTCCACACCGGTCACGCGACCGGATGCACCGACAATTTGGCTGCAGATGAAGGCGTTTTTTCCGCTGCCGCTGCCCAGGTCCAGCACGCGGTCCGCTTGCTTCACCCAGCGGGTGGGGTCACCACAGCCGTAATCCCGTTCAACGACTGCATCAGGAATCACCTTGAGCAGGGCAGGGTCGAAGCCGACCGGGGTGCAAAGGCAGGCTTCCTGTTCTTGGGCCGCAGCCCCATAGCGGGCTTCCACCGCCTGGGTTTGATCCAGCGACTGGGGCACTGGGGACGAACAACACGGTTCCGCCATCAACCGATCGACTCCTGCAGCTCACGCACCACATTCCACTGGCCGTACCAGTAGTTGGCCTCAGCCCGTCGATCGGGGTCCTCCACGCCATCCACCGCATCGGGGCCCACCGACTTCCACAACTCATGGCCACAGACGCGGTTGAGGCCTTGTTCCGCCTCATCCGACAACAACTGCAGACGCCGCTGCAGATTTTTGAGCTGAGCGACAGCCATCAGAACAGGAGCAATTGAAGCGATAGTACAAAAGAACCAAGAGGGATCAAGGTTCAGAAAGGCAGCTTTTTCTTCGCGTCCTTGTCGAGATCGGCTTCCATCTCGCGAAGGCGCTTCAGGATCGTGTCGTAGTACTCACCGATGTAGCCCTCCATGTCCGTGGTCTCCGAGGCATCAAGACCGAAGGCGGCGTAGCTGTTCTGCATGGGGGCATCCAGGGTCTGACCGCTGCCGGTGACCTCAGCAAAAGCCAAGCGCTCCGCCACGTTGACGGCAGGCTCGAAGAAGGACGCCACCCCCTGCATCAGGCTCATCAGGACGGGCTGCACACGAAACACGCGGGCTGTCTTGCCGCTGCAGCGTTCACAGAGCTGCACCAGTTCGCCGGTGTTCCAGGCCTTGGGGCCAACAACGGGGTAGGTGCCACGCACGGTTTCCTCCCGCTCGAGCGCCGCAACGGCGAAGCGGGCCATGTCCTGGGTGTTCATGTAGGCGATGGCCGTGGGGCTGCCACTGACCCACACCGTCTGGCTCTCCAGAACGGGAATGGCGAACTGACTGATCACCCCCTGCATGAAGGCGGCACCCTGCAGGATCGTGTAGTCGAAATCAGACGACTCCAGCAGCTTCTCCGTGCAGGCCTTGATGTCCATCAAGGGAACCTGGCGGTGCTGATGCGCGCCCAGCAGCGAGAGAAAGACAAAACGCTTCACCTCTGCGCGCTCACAGGCACGGAGCAGATTGAGTTTTCCGTCCCAATCCGTTTCGTAGATGCTGCGGGGGTCGTTGGGGCGACTGGTGGATGCATCGATTACGGCATCCATGCCCTCGAGGGCGTAATCGAGGCTGTCGGACTCCAACAGGTCACCCCGGGTCAGCTCACAGCCCCATTCCTGCAAAAAAGCAGCCTTGCGGGGGGTCCGCACCATGCAACGCACCTGGTGACCGGCATCAAGGGCACGACGGGCGATCTGTCGTCCCAGGGTGCCGGTGCCACCCACCACAAGCACTTGCATCGGCGCCTTCCTCACGAAGGGTGGAGCTTAATGGCCCTAGTACCAAAGCGACTGCTTCAGTCGTCGCCTTGCAGTTTCAGCAGTAGAGCACCACCAGCGAGGCCGACGGGAATCAAGACCCAGAAGATCGCAGCAGTTCCAAAAATCTCAGCAGCCATGGTCTGGGCAAAGCGATCACTCGCCCATTTAAATCCCTTCCCCCCGCAGGCTGGCGCAGATCTGTAACAGCTGCGGTAATTCCGCATCTGTTCGCACCTGGCCCGGCATGACGCCACTGGCACTGGCGCGATAACCCGCCGCCTGAAGCGCCTGCACCAATGGCCCCAGAGCTGGTGGTCCGCCGATGCCCAGCCGTCGAACCAGCTCATCAGTGGGCCAGACCGTGGGGCGATCACCGGGATCCGCCTGCAGGCGCTGCATCAATCGAAGGGTGGCGGGGCTGATCTGCTGACGCCCCAGCTGTTGAGCCTCGGCAATCAGCTGCTGCAACAACTGCGGCTCCTGCAAGGGACCGATCCACAGTGGGCCGCTGATGCTCCAGCGCCCCTGCCCAGCCACGCAATCACAGGCGGGCCAGCCGCTGAGCTTGAGCAGGGGCTGCACCCGCTGGGCTCCGCAGCGTTCACAACGGGCCACCAGCCCCAGCTTCTGTTCATCGCCCGCGGGGATCTGACGCCGCAGGCGCAGGGCAAGGCGAAAGGTGCGGCCTTCACTGAAGCTAAACAGCGGCTGCAGTCCGCGGCCCAGCATCCAGGCCTGCCGCGCCACCAGCCCGATCTGCTGCCGCAATGCCATTTCCCAGCTGGAGGGATGGGCGCGAGCGGCAGCCCCGAGGCTGCGGATGGCGCCCGGCCGGTCGTGGCCGGTGGGGGAGCGACCATCCGTGGAGGCCAGGAACAACAGGCCGTCGAAGCGCAGAGCCTGAAGGGCCGGCTGAATCAGAGGCCCAGGAGCACCAAAGGCATCAAGGTCGATGAAATCGAACCAGTGGCGCTCAACAATCGAGCGGTGCAGCAGCAGGTCTGCAGCCTCAGCCGTGAGCCGGTTTGAACACCCGAGTCCCGCCGCATTGGCCTGGATCAGCGGCAGCCGGTCGGGATCCCCATCGTTGACCCAGAGCTCCGTTTCAACGGCCGGGTTGGCCAGCGCCTCCAACCCCCAGCGCAGGGCCCTAATCCCGCAACCGGCCATGAGATCCAGCCAGCGCAGGGGCCGCGTGGCGTTGAGGCTCTGGTGACGGGCCAGCAACACCGAAAGGTCCCGGGCCGGACGCGACTCAGGCCTGAAAAAGCCTGGGCCAAGGCTGAGCTGAGCCAAACCTTCGCGATAGTGATGATCGGTTGAGGTCAGAAGGGTGCCGCCTGCTGCTGTCCAGACTGCCGAGTGGGGGGCCCAGAGCACCTGGCAGTGGAGAGGCTGGCCCTGCCACTGGCGGGTCAGCGGCCCTGAAGGGGGCCCTGCCCTGCTGCTGTTGCACGGGTTCGGCGCCGCCAGCGGACACTGGCGCCACTGCGCGCCGCGCCTGGCTGACCAGGGCTGGAGGGTCTACAGCCTGGACCTGCTGGGTTTCGGCCAATCCGCCCAGCCGGCGCGGCCGATGGACAACCGGCTCTGGGCCCTGCAGGTATGCGCCTTCCTCGATCAGGTGGTGCAAGAGCCAGCAGTGGTGATCGGCAATTCCCTGGGGGGTCTGACCGCACTCACCGCGGCGGTGCTGGCGCCGAAACGGGTGCGGGCGGTGGTCGCCGCGCCCCTACCGGACCCTGCCCTGATTCAACCGTTGCCGAAACGACGGGCGCCCTGGCGGCGGCGTTGGCAGCGGCGCCTGCTCGCCCTGGTGCTGCACGTGCTCCCGCTTGAACTTGTGGTGCCCTTGATCGCGCGCACGGGCCTGCTCAAAGCCGGACTTCAGGGGGCCTACTGGCAGTCGATCCAATCCGACCCGGAGCTGCTGCAGCTGATCGCCCGTCCTGCCCGGCGCCCGACAGCGGCCCGGGCCCTGCGGGGCATGAGCCTGGGCATGGCCATCCGTCCCCGAGGCGCCACCGCCCCAGCCCTGCTCGAGCAACTGCGGGCGCCCATGCTGCTGATCTGGGGCCGTCAGGATCGGTTTGTGCCCCTGGCCATTGGGGAATCCGTGGCCGCCAGCCACCCAGAACTCGCGCTGAGGGTGCTCGATCGCTGCGGCCACTGCCCCCATGACGAAGCGCCTGATCGCTTCCTGGCTGTGTTGTTGCCCTGGCTGGACCGTAACTTGGGAGGACCAGACCGGCAGGGGACGACCAGCGGCGATGAAACACACCCTTTCGGTGGTGGTTGAAGACGAATCCGGCGCACTCAGCCGGATCGCAGGACTCTTCGCCCGACGCGGCTTCAACATCGACAGCCTGGCTGTCGGCCCAGCGGAGGCCGAAGGGCAATCGCGCCTGACGATGGTTGTTGAGGGCGACGACCAGACGCTCCAGCAGATGACCAAACAACTGGACAAGCTGGTGAATGTGCTTCAGGTGCTCGACCTGACCCAACGCCCGGCCGTGGAGCGGGAGCTGATGCTGCTCAAAGTTTCAGCACCGGCAGCATCCCGGGGCGCCGTGATCGAACTCGTTCAGGTGTTCAGGGCCAAGGTTGTGGACGTGGCCGATGAAGCCCTGACCCTGGAAGTGGTGGGGGATCCCGGAAAGCTGGTGGCCCTTGAACGGTTGATGGCTCCCTTCGGCATTCTCGAGATCGCCCGGACCGGGAAGGTGGCCCTGGAGCGGGCCTCAGGCGTGAACACCGAAATGCTCAAGGTGTCTCCCAGCCAAAGCCGGGTGCCGGCCTGAGTTACTGCGTGATCACAGTCTTGGTGATGCGATCTCCTTGCTGGATCGCATCCACCACCTCCATGCCATCCACCACACGGCCGAAGACGGCATAACGACCGTCGAGTTCCGGCAAGGGACGCAAGGCCACATAGAACTGGGCGCTGGCGGAGTCAGGAGCCTGGGAGCGGGCCATGGCCACCGCTCCGCGCTCATGGGTCAACTCCAGGCCATCAAGTTCTGCCGGATTGGTGCTGACCCTGCTGTAGCGGGGCTGCGGCTCGGATCGGAACTTGATCTCAAGCGGGATCATCCGCGCCTGGCCGCTGTCGGGATCCACAAAACTGCCGGTACCGAGCTGCCCCAGGGGAACCGATCGATCACTGGATTGCGGATCGCCCCCCTGAACCACAAAGGGAACGGGCTCGCGAACAACGCGGTGGAACATGGTGCCGTCGTAGGTGCCGCGCCGCACCAGATCGATGAAATTGCCGGAGGTGAGAGGAGCGGCATCGCCGTTCACTTCAATCGTGAACTCGCCCTGGCTCGTCTGCATTGTGACGGTGGCCAGGCCCTGCAGGCAGGCCGCCTGAGCATCGGCACAACCGGTCACCACCGAAGCGCGCGGGGAAGGGCTGCAACTCACCAACAACGGGATGAGCAGCAACAGCGTCCAGGAACGAAGACGACGCATCGGATCAAAGACCCTCAAGGTTGACGCCCAGGAAGCGGGCCAGTTCAGCACCGTCCTTCTCCAACTGCGCCAGAGGAAGCGGTTCACCAACGCGGGTGAGCGGCATGTCACGGCGTCCCTGGATTCTCAGGGCGACGCGGCGGCGAGCATTAAAGCCATCGCGCACCTCCACCTTCACCGCCTTGACATCTTTGAGCGGGATTTCCACCAGAACGGGTTTGCGGAAACCACGACGGCTGATGGTCACCACGCCGGCATCTTTATCGAAGCGATTGCTGCCGCCGCCAACGTTCACGGCGATCACGTACCAGAGGTACGTGGCCAGCAACGCCGCAGCCAGGCTGTACAAACCCATCACCAGTCCCTGGGGCACGAACACCAGCGCAGCGGGGTGTCCGAGGGGGAGCAGGTCGCGACCGAGGTAGCTCGAGAGCGAAGCCAGAAGGAAGCCCACGCCCCCAATCGTGACGGCCGAGGCCACCAGAAAATTCGAGAGACGACGGGAGCCGAGCACGGGTTGCTCGAGCACTGCTGCGGACATGACCCAGCCAGAACGAAGCGCCATTGTGACCGCAGAAAGGCCCCGACGACGAAATAGGAAAAAATCCCTAAGAAACAGAGCGATACAGGGCGTTTCAGCTCGCGCAAATCAGCCCCGCAGGTCGCGTGAAGATTGTTAAGGTCGCGGCGTATCCCACAGCCTGCGGCTTTACGCACCGTTCACCTCTCATGACGATCGCTGTAGGACGCGCGCCACAGCGGGGATGGTTTGACGTCCTCGATGACTGGCTCAAGCGCGACCGCTTCGTTTTTGTCGGCTGGTCCGGCATCCTTCTTCTCCCAACGGCCTACCTGGCCATCGGTGGCTGGCTGACAGGCACCACCTTTGTCACCTCCTGGTACACCCACGGCATTGCCTCCTCGTACCTGGAAGGTTGCAACTTCCTGACCGCTGCTGTGTCCACCCCCGCTGATGCGATGGGTCACAGCCTGCTGCTGCTCTGGGGTCCTGAAGCCCAGGGTGACTTCGTTCGCTGGTGTCAGCTCGGCGGCCTCTGGGCCTTCGTGGCCCTGCACGGCGCCTTCGCACTGATTGGCTTCATGCTCCGTCAGTTCGAGATCGCTCGTCTGGTCGGCATCCGCCCCTACAACGCCATCGCCTTCTCCGGTCCGATCGCGGTGTTCGTCAGCGTCTTCCTGATGTACCCCCTCGGCCAGAGCAGCTGGTTCTTCGCGCCCTCCTTCGGTGTGGCTGCGATCTTCCGCTTCCTTCTCTTCCTCCAGGGCTTCCACAACTGGACCCTGAACCCCTTCCACATGATGGGCGTCGCCGGCATCCTCGGCGGTGCACTGCTCTGCGCCATTCACGGCGCCACCGTGGAAAACACCCTGTTTGAGGACGGTGAACAGGCCAACACCTTCAAGGCGTTCGAGCCCACTCAGGAAGAAGAGACCTATTCCATGGTCACCGCCAACCGCTTCTGGAGTCAGATCTTCGGTATCGCCTTCTCCAACAAGCGCTGGCTGCACTTCTTCATGCTGTTCGTGCCTGTGATGGGCCTGTGGACCAGCTCCATCGGCATCATCGGCCTGGCCCTCAACCTGCGCGCCTATGACTTCGTGTCACAGGAAATCCGCGCTGCAGAAGATCCCGAATTCGAGACCTTCTACACCAAGAACATCCTTCTGAATGAAGGTCTGCGTGCCTGGATGGCACCGGCTGACCAGCCGCACGAAAACTTCGTCTTCCCTGAAGAGGTTCTGCCCCGTGGTAACGCTCTCTAATCCCGGTCTTGGCGCCACTGGCGGCAAAGACCTTCCCTCCACCGGGTATGCCTGGTGGTCCGGCAACGCCCGTCTGATCAACCTGTCCGGCCGTCTGCTTGGTGCCCACGTGGCCCACGCTGGTCTGATGGTGTTCTGGGCCGGCGCGATGATGCTGTTCGAGGTGAGCCACTTCACCTTCGACAAGCCCATGTACGAGCAGGGCTTCATCTGCATGCCCCACGTCGCCACCCTTGGCTACGGCGTGGGCCCCGGCGGTGAGGTCACTGATCTCTTCCCCTTCTTCGTGGTCGGTGTCCTTCACCTGATCAGCTCCGCCGTGCTCGGCCTCGGCGGCCTTTATCACGCCCTGCGTGGTCCTGAGATCCTGGAGAACTATTCCTCCTTCTTCTCCCAGGACTGGCGTGACAAGAACCAGATGACCAACATCATTGGTTATCACCTCATCCTTCTGGGCGTCGGCTGCCTGCTGCTGGTCTTCAAGGCCATGTTCTTCGGCGGCGTCTACGACACCTGGGCCCCCGGCGGCGGTGACGTCCGCATGATCACCAACCCGACCCTCGATCCGGGCGTGATCTTCGGCTACCTGTTCCGCGCTCCTTTCGGTGGCGAGGGCTGGATCATCGGTGTGAACTCCATGGAGGACATCATCGGTGGCCACATCTGGCTGGGTCTGACCCTGATCTTCGGTGGCATCTGGCACGCCATCACCAAGCCCTTCGGCTGGGTGCGTCGCGCCTTCATCTGGAACGGTGAGGCCTACCTGAGCTACAGCCTTGGCGCTCTGAGCTTCATGAGCTTCATCGCTTCGGCCTACATCTGGTTCAACAACACCGCTTATCCCTCCGAGTTCTGGGGCCCCACCAACGCTGAGGCATCCCAGGCTCAGAGCTTCACCTTCCTGGTGCGTGACCAGCGCCTCGGCGCCAATATCGGTTCCGCCATGGGCCCCACCGGCCTTGGTAAGTACCTGATGCGCTCACCCACCGGTGAAATCATCTTCGGCGGTGAAACCATGCGCTTCTGGGACTTCCGTGGTCCCTGGCTGGAGCCCCTGCGTGGCCCCAACGGTCTCAGCCTCGACAAGCTGCAGAACGACATTCAGCCCTGGCAAGTGCGCCGAGCGGCTGAGTACATGACCCACGCTCCCAACGCCTCGATCAACTCCGTTGGCGGCATCATCACCGAGCCCAACTCGGTGAACTACGTGAACCTCCGCCAGTGGCTGGGTGCAACGCAATTCGTGCTTGCCTTCTTCTTCCTGGTTGGTCACCTCTGGCACGCCGGCCGCGCTCGCGCTGCTGCTGCTGGCTTCGAGAAAGGCATCGACCGCAAAGCTGAGCCTGTGCTCGGCATGCCCGACCTCGACTGATCCACCGGTTCAACCCAAACGATCGTCATCAACCCTCGCCGTACGGCGGGGGTTTTTTATTGGTATGGGAGAGGCGATTTCTTAGCCTGTCCGAATCGATGGATCGTCCGTGAACACAGGCCTGAACACCCGGGTGATCCACCACGGCGACAGCTTTGCGGGAGACACCGGCACGGTGATGCCGCCGATCTTCCCCACCAGCACCTTTGCCCATGGCAACGCCGGCGGATTTGATTACACCCGTTCCGGCAACCCCAACTTCCGCATCCTTGATGGGGTGCTCGCTTCGGTTGAAGGTTGCGCCCACGCCACCGTGTTCGCCTCCGGCGTCAGCGCCATCACCGCCGTGGTCTCCCAGCTGAAGCAGGGCGATCTGGTGCTCTGCGAAGAGAACCTCTACGGCTGCACCGTGCGGCTATTCGAGCAGGTGTTCGCCAAGTTCGGCCTGAAAACCGCGTGGGTGGACTTCACCCAACCAGCCGCACTCGAGCAGATCCAAGCCCAGAAGCCGGCGATGGTGTGGCTGGAGAGCCCGACCAACCCTCTGCTCAAGGTGATCGACCTGCAGGCGGTCTGCGCCATCACCCAACCCCTCGGCATCCCCGTGGTGGTGGACAACACCTTCGCCACCGCCCTGGTGCAGCGCCCCCTGGAGCTTGGCGCCACCCTCTCACTCACCAGCACGACCAAGTACATCAACGGCCACTCCGATGCCCTCGGGGGAGCCGTGTGCACCAACGATCCTGAGTGGCACCAAAAAATGGTGTTCTCCCAGAAGGCCCTGGGCCTGCAGCCCTCCCCCTTTGATTGCTGGCTGATCACGCGGGGCATCAAGACCCTGCCGCTGCGGCTCAAGCAGCAGATGGCCAATGCCGCGGCCCTGGCCGATCAACTGGCGGGGCACGCGAAGGTGAACTGGGTGCGTTACCCCCACCGCAGCGATCACCCGCAGCATCAGGTGGCAACCCGTCAGATGCGTGCCGGTGGCGCCATCATGACGGTGAGCTTCAACGCCAGCCAGAAGCAGACCTATGCCCTCTGCAAACAGCTGCGCTGGTTCACCATGGCCGAAAGCCTGGGCGGCATCGAAAGCCTGATCTGCCACCCCGCCACCATGACCCACGCCGCGGTGTCGGCTGAGGTGAAGGCCAAACTGGGCATCGACGATGGCCTGGTGCGCTTCTCCGTGGGCTGCGAAGACCTCGCCGATCTGCATGCCGATCTGGACCAGGCCCTGGAGCTGCTGGCGTGAGTCCCCGCAATCTGCTTGTCGATCCGGCCTGGCAGGGCTCTGATCTCGGCCATCCCCTGCCCGACTCCCCCCATGCGGTGTCTGTGGCGCTGCCGCGCTGGTGCGATGTGATCGCCTACGAGGAGAAGGATCCGGCCTGCCGCGATGCCCTGCAGACGATCTATCCCCGCTTCGGCCTGCATCCGCTGATCCGACAACTGGTTCAGCCTTCGGAGCTTGCAGGCAGCACGGTCTGGCCTTACCCCACCGAAGCGGCAGCCCAGGCAGCCCTGGCCCACTGCCAACGCAAGGCACCGAAGAGCCGCTCGGAGCTGATCGCCATTGCTGGGGTGACCTGCCTGCGCAGTGATGCAGCGGCGAGCCCCCATGCCAAAGCGTTCTGGCAGCACACCGGCCTGGGCCTCTCCTCCCGCCAGGCCGCCATCGCCCTGGGCAAAGAGACATCCCCCAGCAGGACATCCGGCGACGCGGCCCGCGAGCTGATTCGAAAGCGCTTGGCTGGCATCCATGGCGTCGACCCCCAACAGATCAGCCTGCATCCAGCGGGAATGGCCGGCCTGCATGCGGCCCTCTGCGCCATCCAGACGCTGCGGCCGGGGAAGCCCACGCTGCAGCTGGGCTTCCCCTATGTGGATGTGCTGAAGCAGCCGCAGGTGGTGTTTCACGGCGGTGAGCTCCTGCAACCGCAGAGCCTCACCGAGGTGGAAGCGGTCCTGGATCAGCTCCAGCCGGCGGCCGTGATTGTGGAGCTGCCCAGCAATCCGCTGCTGCGCTGCATGGATCTGCCGGGCGTGTCGGCCCTGGCCCGCAGCCGCGGCATTCCAGTGATTGCCGATGACACGATCGGCACCGGCATCAACCTCAATGCCCTGCCCTACGCCGATCTGATCTTCACCTCACTCACCAAGAGCTTCGCCGGCCGCGGTGATGTGATGGCGGGCAGTGTGCTGGTGAGCCCGCAGTCGCCCTGGGCGGCCTCCCTGCTGGCGGCGGTTCCAGAGGTTGCCCCGCTCAGCGATGCCGATGCCATCGCCCTGGAGATCGCCAGCCGGGATGTGCTCCAGCGGGTGCCGCAACTCGATGCGAACGCCCTGCTTCTGGCGGAACGGCTCGAAGCCCATCCAGCCGTGCAGCGGGTGCTGCATCCAAAGAGCTGCCCCAACTTCCGCGCCTTGATGCGCAGCGGAGCTGGCCACGGCTGCCTGCTCTCGTTTGAACTGAAGGGAGGCCAAGAGCACTCCAAACGGGTTTACGACGCGCTTCGGATCAGCAAAGGCCCCAGCCTTGGAACCGATTTCAGCCTGGTGTGCCCTTACACCCAGCTGGCCCACTACGACGAACTGAGCTGGGCGGAGCAATGCGGTGTGCCGGCTGATCTGCTCCGGGTGTCCGTTGGTCTGGAAGACCCCGAGGCACTGTGGATGCGATTTGAGCAAGCGTTTGCTGACGAAGAGTCCGGTGAGACTCTGAAAAAGCCCTTAACAACCGGGTGAGGAGAGGCTTTTGATCATTAGTTTGTTTTCTTCGGGCCCCTCTACAGCAGCTCCATGTCCCGCATTTACGACGACAACAGCCAGGCCATCGGCAACACCCCGCTGGTCAAGCTGAACAACGTCACCAAAAACTGCAAGGCCACTGTGCTGGCCAAGGTTGAGGGGCGCAACCCCGCTTACAGCGTCAAGTGCCGGATCGGCGCCAACATGATCTGGGACGCAGAAAAGAGCGGAAAGCTCACCAAGGGCAAGGTGATTGTTGAGCCCACATCCGGCAACACCGGCATCGCTCTGGCCTTCACCGCCGCGGCCCGCGGTTACAAGCTGATCCTGACGATGCCCGAGTCGATGTCGATCGAGCGGCGTCGGGTCATGGCCGTGCTCGGGGCTGAGCTGATCCTCACCGAGGCCGCCAAAGGCATGCCCGGTGCGATCGCCAAGGCCAAGGAAATCGCTGAAAGCGATCCGGCCAAGTACTTCATGCCCGGCCAGTTCGACAATCCCGCCAACCCCGAAATCCACTTCAAGACCACCGGTCCTGAAATCTGGAACGACTGCGATGGAGCCATTGACGTGCTCGTGGCCGGCGTCGGCACCGGTGGCACCATCACCGGCGTCTCCCGTTACATCAAGAATGAAGCGGGCAAGGCGATCGAATCCGTGGCCGTTGAACCGACCAACAGCCCGGTGATCACCCAGACCATGAACGGTGAGGCGGTCAAACCCGGTCCCCACAAAATCCAGGGCATCGGTGCCGGCTTCATCCCCAAAAACCTCGACCTCTCCGTGGTCGACAAGGTGGAGCAGGTGACCAACGAGGAGTCCGTTGCCATGGCCCTGCGCCTGGCCCAGGAGGAAGGACTGTTGGTGGGCATCTCCTGCGGTGCCGCCGCTGCAGCGGCCATTCGTCTGGCCGAAAAAGATGAGTACGCCGGCAAAACCATCGTGGTGGTGCTGCCCGACCTGGCCGAGCGTTACCTCTCCTCGGTGATGTTCGCTGAAGTGCCGACCGGCATCATCGAGCAACCGGTGGCTGTCTGAGCTGGCTCCACCAGAAGCCTTGGCCCCGTCACTGACGGGGCTTTTTTTATGGCCTCACGGTGAACCCTTAAGACCTCAGCGTGCCGGTGGGCGGGCCTGGGGCTGCACCGCCGCTGCATCAATCCACATGGCATCGCCGTAGGAGAAGAAGCGGTAGCTCCTCTCAATCGCTTCGGCGTAGAGCTTCAAGAGGGTTTCCCGGCCGATCAGGGCACTCACCAACAGCAGCAGAGAGCTTTTGGGCAGATGGAAGTTGGTGAGCAGGGCTTGAATCACCTTGAACTGGTAGCCCGGCTGAATCACCAGATCCACAGGCCCGGTGTAGGGCTTGAGAACACCGCCGTGGGCTTGAGCAGCCCCCTCCAGGGCACGAACACTTGTGGTGCCCACCGCAATCACCCGGCCTCGACAAGCCTGCACCGCCTCCACCACAGCAGGGCTGACATCAACCCATTCACTGTGCAACTCCAGGGCGGTGAGGTCTTCCGTTTCAACGGGGCGAAAGGTGCCGAGGCCCACATGCAGGGTGATCCGGGCCAGATCCACCCCTTTCTGCTGCAAGCCCTCCAGCAGTTCATCACTGAAGTGCAACCCCGCCGTTGGGGCCGCCACCGCACCAGGGCGATCGGCGTAACGGGTCTGATAACGCTGGCTGTCGCTGGGGTCGTGCCGTTCGATGTAGGGCGGTAGAGGCACCTCGCCCACGTCATTGAGCAAACCCTCAATGGTTTCGGCATCCCTGCAATCACTGGGGAACTGCACCACCCGTCCACCACTGGCGGGGTCTTCTGCAAGCACCGTCAGGCTGATCGAAGTGCCATCAATCGTGAGGCTGTCGCCGGGCCGCATGCGCTTGGCAGGACGGGCCAGACACAGCCAGCGGCCCTCCCCCCGCGGCTCCAGCACCAGCAACTCAGACAGCCCACCCCCAGAACGCCGCACCGCCAGACGGGCTTTCAACACCCGGGTGTCGTTCACCACCAGCAGGTCACCAGGCTGCAGCTGCTCGAGCAGATCCCACACCTGGCCGTGAGCGGCATCCGTTGAGGGCTCCCCCTCAGGGGGAACCATCAACAAGCGAGCGCTATGGCGGGGCTCGACCGGTGCCTGAGCGATGCGCTCAGGCGGCAGCGGGTAGTCGTAGCTGCTGAGTTGCAGGTCCCTGGGGTCAGGCACGCGGGCGACCGATCAGAGCGCCAGGCTTTCTGGACGGTTCTCGATCAGATCGGCAAGATCCTTCAGGAATGCGGCGCCATCGGCGCCATAAATCACCCGGTGGTCCGCCGTCAGGTTCACCTGCATCTGACGCTTGACGGCGATGGATCCGTCCTTGTTCGCCACCACCGTGGGGCGTGATGCGGCGACGGCGAGAATGGCCCCGGTGCCTGGGGGAAGGATCGCGTCAAAGCGATCAACACCGAACATGCCGAGGTTGGAGAGGGTGAAGGTGCCGGTGGAATACTCCTCCGGCTGCAGCTGCTTGCTGCGGGAGCGCTTGACCAGATCACCCCACTGACGCGACATCTCATACAGATCGGTGCGATCGGCATTGCGCAGCACCGGCGTGATCAAGCCACCGTCTTCCATGGCCACGGCGACAGCCACGTTCACATCGGCCGGGTAGGCCATCCCAGCGGCGGTGGTGGCGGCATTCACCTGGGGGTGACGCGCCAGGGTGACGGCCACAGCCTTGGCCAGCAGCGCCGTCATCGTGACGCCCTTGGGCTTCACCTGTTTGTAGAAGGCATCCAGCTTGTCGGTGGTGATGGTGTAACCAACGCGGAAGCAGGGAACCGCCAGGCTCGCCTCCATGTTTTTGTTCACCGCACCCTGGAGGGTGTTGAAGGCCACGGTCTCGCCGGGCCGACCAAAGCTGTTGCCCGCCGGTGCTGCTGGGGCCGCTGCTGCTGCAGCGCCAGCCGCGGAAGCAGCGGGGGCCGTTCCTTCCGCCACCCGGGGCACGGAGATGGGCTGACCGGAGGCTTGCTCCACGTCTTCCGCCTGAATCCGGCCATGGGGGCCGCTGCCGCGCACGGTGGCCAAATCCACACCCATCTGGGAGGCCAGCTTCTTGGCCCGGGGGCTGGCCACGATGCGACCGTCGTTCACCACCGGTGCCGAGGGAGCAGGAGCGGCGACAGGGGTTGGAGCCGGAGCCGGTGTGGGTGCGGGAACCTGGACCGCGGCTGGTGTGGGAGCCGGAGCTGGGGCCGGGGCAGGCGCCGCAGCAGGAGCGCTGGGGGCCTTGGCCTGCGCGTCAGCAATCTCAGCTTCAGTTTCGACAATCAGACCGATGGTTTCGCCCACCGGTGCCGTGCTGCCAGCAGGCATCAGGACCGCAGCGAGGTAGCCGTCCTGGAACGACTCAACGTCCATGTCCGCTTTATCGGACTCAACAACAAGGACCGACTCGCCCCGAGCCACCTTGTCTCCGGGCTGTTTCAGCCACTCTACGATCTTCCCCTCCGTCATGGTGGAGCTGAGGGCAGGCATGAAGATGTCTGTGGTCGCCAAAACCGTCTCCGGGAGGGCAGATCAGGGGAGTTTACGAGTCAGCAGAGGCCAGCCGATCAGGCTTCCTCAATCGACTGCACAACGCCATCCTTCACAACGATGGCCACCTGCATCTTCTGCACCAGGTTGTCGCCGACCTTCAGCTCACAGCTGCTCTCCAGCTGACCCTGCTCAACGATCTGGTCCATCTCCAGCTCACGCACCTGGGCCTGCTGCTGGAGCAGGTTGCGCTTCTGCTCCTCCAGCTCGGCGCGCTTGGCCGCCACCTGCTGTTGGATCTGCGCCACCTGATCCTGCACGCGGGGATCAAGGGGGTTGGCGCTCTGACGACGCACCTGGTCCACCACGTCCTGGCCTTCCTGTTCCAGCTGAGCCAGCTGTTGGTCAGCGGTGGCAATGCCATTGCTGAGCTCGCGCTCTGCTTCTTCTTTCCAGGTGGGCGTCACGACGGCGCGGACGGTGATCGGACGCTTGATCGTCAGGAAGGTGCCGTCGGACATGGGTTCTTGGGAGACGGCCAAAGCGTGTCAGCCCTTTCACGTGGGGTCAATCACCGGACAACCGACCACCCCCCAAGCCTCGTCAGGCGCGGTCAACGTCCGTAAAGGCCATCGATCAACTGCTGATCGCGGCTGGTGATGCGATCACGGCGCTGCTTCAGGGTCTGGGTCAGGAGTCCGTTCTCAATGCTGAAGGGATCCACAAGCACCACCCCGGCCAGCCGTTCATCACCCCGGGAACCCGACCGCTGCTTGAGCAAGCGGTTGCATTCGCGCATCAACAAACGAAGCAGGGCCGGATCACCGGGCTGGCCGCCCAGATCCTGCGCCACGCTCACGCCGGCTTCAGCCGCCCAGGCCACGATCGCCTCAGCACGGGGAACGATTAGGCCACCGAGCTGGCGTTCGTCCTGACCCACCAGCATCACCTGCTCGATCAGGGGGCTGGCCACCAGGGCCTCTTCCAGGGGGCCGGGCTCGATGTTCTCGCCACTGCTCAACACAATCGTGTCCTTGGCCCGGCCTGTGAGGGCCACCGAACCATCCGGCAGGAGCATGCCGAGATCGCCGGTGTCAAACCATCCCGCGGCATCGAGAACCTTGGCGCTGGCCTCGGGTTTGCCGAGGTAGCCCGCCATCACCTGGGGGCCCCGCACCATCACCCGCCCCCGTTGCCGGAAGCCCAGGGGCTGGCCGCTCTCGGGATCGACGATCCGGAATTCGGTCTGGGGCATCGGCAGCCCAGAGCTGCCGCGGATGTTGCGCCAGGGCCTGCGGCAGCTCACCACAGGGCTGGTTTCGGTGAGGCCGTAGCCCACCAGCAGCTCAATCCCCACGGCTTCAAAAAAAGCATCGATGTGGGGCGCGATGGCACCGCCACCACTGATCGGATAGGCGAGCTGACCGCCACTGAGCTGGCGACGCAGCTTCGGCCAGATCAAGGTTGAGGCCAGGGCATGCAGGGGCCAGCGCAGGGCCGCGGAGCCGCAGGCACGCAGCAGGCCGGAGGCTGACACCGGTTCCAGCAGGAGGTTGCGCGCCCTGCGCACGGCTTTGCGCTGGGCAGCGCTGTTGGCCAAGGCCGCCCGCAGCAGGCGCTGCCGGGAGGGGGGGAAGGTCTTGAGCACATCCTCAAATCCAGCCTGCACCGCTTCCCACAGCCGCGGCACGGTGGCCATCGCGATCGGCCGGACCCGCGGCAGATCCTTCTTGAGTTGCTTGATGGTTGTGTAGGTCTGCGTGCAGGCGCAGGAGAGGAAGAAGTAGCTGGCACTGCGCTCGTAGGCATGCCAGATGGGCAACACACTCAGCACCGGAGCACCGGGATCGGGATAGGCCACACAGGCCAGTGAGCTCATCTGATGCAGCAGATTGGCGTGGGTCAACGGGACCCCTTTGGGTTGGCCGGTCGTACCCGAGGTGTACAGAACAGTGGCCACGGCGTCTCTCCCCCCCGCCGGGGCAACGGGATCAAGGCCGGCCCCTGACGCCAGAAACGCCTCCCAGCCCATGGCGCCCTCGGCAGGCTCCCCTTCCAGCTGAAGCACGAAACGGAGCTGAGCCCTTTGCTCTGGGGGAAGGGCCAGACGACGCCACACATCAGCGTTCTGCACCACCAGGGCCGTTGCCCGGCAATCCGAAAGGATGTAGCGCAGCTCCTCCACCGGGGCCGAGGCACCGCGCACGGCATCAGCGGCACCGGCACGCATCAGGCCCTGATCCGCCACCAGCCAGCGGGGGCTGTTCTCAGCAAACAGAGCCACCACATCCCCATCCTTCACGCCATGGCGCCGGAAGGCGGCGGCAGCGGTGGCGATGCGCTCCGCCAGTTCGCCGAAATTGAAGCGTTCGGGATGCGCCACATGGGGCGCATCGACGGCGGCAATCAGCCCATGGCGGTCGGCGAGCCAGGGCCACACCGCATCGACCCTCTGCAACTTCTGAACATGGGCATGACGCTGCAATGCGTCCGTTTCACGGGTTGTCGGGCTCCAGCTGGCCGTCATCCGAGGCAGGGGTTCAAACAGCTCAGGTCTATCTCGCTTCCTCCTCCCAGACCAGACCGAAACGATGGGCCAGGGCTTGCCGCAGCAACGGCTGCACCTCAGCCGACGTCAGCCCTGGCAACCAGTCCGCAAGCCGCCCGACCGCCCGACCGGTGAGCCCACAGGGGGTGACTCGCTCAAACCCCTGCATCGAGCAATCAACGTTGAGGGCCAGGCCGTGCTGGGTGATCCAGCGGCGACAGCCCACACCGATGGCGGCAACCTTGCGGTTGTCCAACCAGAGGCCGGTCAACCCCGGCAGACGCTGACCCTCCAGGCCCAACTCCGCCAGAACATCCAGAACGACTTGTTCCAACTGACGCAGATACCAGTGCAAATCGGGCGTGCGGCGCTGAAGGTCCAACACCGGGTAGGCCACCAGTTGGCCGGGCAGGTGATGGGTCACCTCCCCGCCCCGATCGATCCGATACAGGGGTGCCGGTGGGTCAGCGGGATCGAAATGCAGGTGCTCCTCGCTGGCACCACGGCCAAGGGTGTAACAGGTCTGGTGCTGCAGGATCCAGACCGCCTCCGGAGCCGATGGATCAGCAAGAAGAGTGCTCTGCCAGCGCTGTTGCGCCGACCAGGCGGCATCGAATCGAACCGGATCACCGGGCTCGAAAAGAAATGCACGCTGGGGGTGGGCCGAATCGTGCTGCGTATCTAGCTTGCCGATAACAACCGGCACAGGAGTGCGGCATGAAGTTGCTGATCCATGGTCGCAACCTCGAGATCACGCCGGCGTTGCGGGATTACACCCAAACCAAATTGGAGCGGGCCACATCGCACTTCGGTGATGCTGTTCGCGAGGCCGACGTCCATCTCTCCGTGGCCCGCAATCCCCGGGTGCCGCAGCAGACCGCCGAGGTGACGGTCTTTGCCAACGGCACGGTGATCCGCGCCCAGGAACGCAGTGAAAACCTGTACGCCAGCATTGATCTGGCCGCCGGAAAACTGGCCCGCCAACTGCGTCGCTGGAAGGAACGCCACAGCGATCACCACCACAGCCACGGCCACAGCGCCAGTCACACCCCCAGCACGGATGTGGTCAACGACGCATCCCCCGTTGAAGCCTCCCTTCTGCAAGGGCGAGAGGCTGAGCTGCCTGATCCAGGGGTGCGGCGCAAATATTTCGCCATGCCGCCCATGGGCCTGGAGGAGGCACGCCGTCAGCTGGATCTGATCGACCACGACTTTTACCTGTTCCGGGAGAAGGAGAGCGATCAGCTGCAGGTGATCTACCGACGCAACCACGGTGGGTATGGGGTAATTCAGGCTCGTGAGTGACCTCCCGGCCCGCCATGGCTGATCCAGCCCAAGAACTCCCCGACCTACTCCCCCGGCTTGATCAGGCGATCCTCGACCCCCTGCTGACCCGGGACCAGCTTCAAGCCCTCTGTGATTCCGGAATGCATGAGGGCGTGCGGGCCATCTGCACCACACCGCGTCAGCTGCCGCTGCTGCGGGACCGCATCGGGACCACCGACGCAGGCCCTCGCCTGGTGGCGGCCATCGGCTTTCCCTTCGGAGCCATTCCCGCTGAGCTCAAGCTGGCGGAAGCGGAGTGGTGTGCCGCCCATGGCGCCCAGGAGCTCGATGTCGTTCCCGATTTCAGCGCCTTGGCGAACGGCGAGTCAGGCGCATTTGCCGAGGAACTTGCCACCCTCTGCGAACTGGGGCTTCCCGTGCGGGCCGTCCTGGACATGGCCCGTCTGGAGAGCGAACAGCTGGAACTGGCCGTGGAGGCCGCCATTGATGCTGGCGCTGCGGGACTGCAGACCAGCAACGGCTTTGGCCCGGCCTGCCATGCCGATCAGATCCTTGCGTTGAAACAGTTGATCCGCAAACGCTGCGCCATCAAGGCAGCCGGGGGCATCCACAGCCTCAGCCACGCTGGAGAGCTGCTGTTGGCGGGGGCGGATCTGCTGGGCACCAGCAGCGCGCCGACTCTTCTGCAGGCCCAGCGCCGCCCCGCGGCCTGAATGGCAGAACGACGCCTCACCGGACTCGCCCTCAAGGTGGGCCCACTCGGCGAACACGACCGCCTGCTGAGCCTGCTCAGTGATGCGGAGGGCGTCAGTCGCTTCGCCGTTCCCGGAGCACGCCGACCCAAGAGCAGTCTGGCCGCCGCGGCCCCCCTCACCCTGCTGGAACTCCAGGTGGGAGGACGAAGCGGCCTTGCCCGGGTGCGACAACTGCGGGTGTTGCGCAGTTTTTCCGGCCTCGGGCAACAGCTGGAAACCCTGGCTGCGGCGCAGGCGCTGTGTGATCTGTGCCTTCAACTGGCCGCCCAGGACCCCGTGGACGGGCTGCTGGACACGATGCAACTGCACCTCGAACGCCTGGAGGAGCACCGAGCCGACCCGGAGCTAGTGCTGGCCGGCACGGTCCAGGCCTGCATCCATCTGCTCACCCTGGGCGGCTATGGACTGCCGTTGCAGACCTGCTGCATCACGGGAAATCCCCTGGACCCTCCGCTGGGGCAGTGGGACTGGCGCTGCAGCCTGCTGCCGCAGGACGGCTTTGCGATTGATGAGCAGCCTGGGGCAGCGATTCAGCTAAATCCCTCCGAACTGGCTCTGCTGCAGCGACTGACCCGGGCCGAACTGCCCCGGCGCCGCGACGGTGCGCTGATGGGCCCCCCAGCCGTGTGGCGCCGGCTGCTGCGGGTGGTTGAGATCTGGAGCCGGACGCATCTGAACCGCCCCAGCAAAGCCCTGGCCATGCTGCGAGAGACGCTCCTGGCAGGCGCGTGAGCCATCATGGCCGCGATGCAATTGCCCCTTGAGCGGACCGAGCCTCACCACCCCTGAACCCGCTCTGCCCACCGGCAGCAACCCGGAGGGAAAGCGTGGCTTGGAAGCCGTGCTGCGCCTCAAGGACTTCCGCAAACTCTGGCTGGGCCAGATCTTTTCCCAGCTGGCGGACAAGTTCTACATCGTGCTGATGGTCTTCCTGATCGATCAGCACCTGCTGCTGAAGGGGCAGGGAAGTGGCGTATTGGCGGAGATGGCCTCGGATTACGGCCTCGACATCAGCACACGCACCCAGGTGATCACACTGCTGGCCACAGGCATTTTTGTGGCCAACACCATCCCGGCCATGCTGCTGGGAACGGTGGCTGGCGTTTGGGCTGACCGCTGGCCCAAGCGTCGGGTGATGGTGGCCAGCAATGCCATCCGAGCCTTGTTGGTGGTGTTCGCACCGCTCTGTCTGCTGCCGGGACCCGTCTGGCTTGGTCTGCCCTGGGGCTACTGGGGGCTGGTGGTCATGACCTTCTTGGAGTCGATCCTGACCCAGTTTTTCGCCCCCTCGGAACAGGCCACGATTCCTGTGGTGGTGCCGGGAGATCACCTGTTGGCGGCCAACTCCCTTTACCAAGCCACCAGCATGGGGGCAACGATCCTGGGCTTCGCGCTGGGGGAACCGATTCTTCGTGCCCTGCACAGCAGCCTGGCGATCATCGGCATCGATGGCGGCGAGTTTCTGCTGCTTCCGCTCTGTTACTGCCTTGCAGCCCTCAGCCTGTCGCGCCTGAAGCTGCAGGAAGCCCCCAAGCCCCCCTCCAATACATCAGTTTGGACGGAGATCGGCGAAGGATTGCAGGTGCTGCGCCGGGTGCCTTCAGTGCGTGGCGCCATGATTCATCTGGTGCTGCTCTACAGCCTGTTGGCAGCGCTTTACGTGTTGGCGCTCCAGCTGGCTGCCCTGATCGAGAACCTGGGGCCCTCAGGCTTTGGTGCCCTGCTGGCCATGAGTGGACTGGGCATGGCGATCGGAGCTGTGGTGATCGCCCAGCTGGGCCATCGGTTCAGCCGCCGCCGGCTCACGGCAGCAGGCCTGGGAACCATCACCTGGACCCTGGTGCTGCTCAGCCAGCTGCGGGGATCCCTGGCCTTCACCCTGAGCCTCTGCGGAATCCTGGGCATCGGCGCAGCTCTGGTGGCGATCCCCGCGCAGACCACGATTCAGGAAGAAACCCCCGAAACCGAGCGCGGCAGGGTGTTCGGACTGCAGAACAACCTGATCAACATCGCCCTCAGCCTGCCGCTGGTGCTGGCGGGCACCCTGGTGAGCAGCATTGGTCTTCAACCGGTGCTGTGGCTGCTGGCAGGGTTGGCCCTGGTGGCGGCGTTGATCGAACGACCGTGGCAGCGCTGCTAACTTGCTTTTTCGCCTGAGGAGGCCCAACCCGCTTGGCGCAGATTGCGTGGCTAGGCAAGAAGTCTCCCTTCTGCGGGAATGTGTCCTACGGGATCAGCACCACGGAGGCCCTGCGCAAACGCGGGCATCAGGTGCACTTCATCCATTTCGATAACCCGCGCAGCCCAGAGCGCGACGACACATCGCTGCTGGCCAACGACCCGGACGTCAGCCTGCCTTATCTGGTCAAATCGCAGGTCTACACGATCCCTTCCCCCGGGGCGCAGCGGGAGCTGAGGGAATCCCTGGAGCGGCTGCAGCCCGATCTCGTGCACGCCAGCCTCACCCTTTCGCCTCTGGATTTCCGCCTACCGGAGCTGTGTCAGCAGCTGGGCGTGCCCCTGGTGGCCACCTTTCATCCCCCCTTCGATGCAGGCCTGCGCAACCTGACGGCGGGCACCCAACAGCTCACGTACCAGCTGTATGCACCGGCCCTGGCCCGCTACGACCGGGTGATCGTGTTTTCACAGCTTCAGGCGGACTTTCTCGAGCGCCTGGGCGTTCCCGCCGATCGACTGACGGTGATTCCCAATGGTGTGGACACCGACCGCTGGTGCCCCACCAGCCCCGGCACCCTTTCGCTGATGCATCAGCAGGTGCGGCAACGGCTGGGCCGAGAACGGATTTTCCTCTACATGGGACGCCTGGCAACGGAGAAGAACGTTGAAGCCCTGCTGCGGGCCTGGCGGCTGGTTTCACCGGAGGGCTGCCGGTTGGTGATCGTCGGCGACGGGCCGCTGCGCAACAGCCTGATGAACCAGTTCAACGACGATCGGATCCTCTGGTGGGGCCACGAGCCAGACCTGGACACCCGGGTTGCTCTGCTCCAGTGCGCTGAGGTCTTCATCCTGCCGAGCCTTGTGGAGGGCCTGTCGCTGGCCTTGCTGGAGGCGATGGCCAGCGGAACAGCCTGCGTGGCCACCGATGCCGGTGCCGATGGCGAGGTGCTGGAGCAAGGGGCGGGAATCGTGCTGAGCACCCAGGGCGTCACCACCCAGTTGCGCACGCTGCTGCCGGTGCTCAGGGACCAGCCGGTGCTGACCGCGGAACTGGGCCGCAAAGCCCGCCTCCGCGCCTTGGAGCGCTACACGATTTCCAGCAACATCGATGCCCTCGAACAGCTCTATGCCGACCTGATGCCGACCAGCACGGTCGCCGCCTGAGCCAGGCCATCAGCGCCAGTCCAAGCCAGGAACCCAGCCCACAATCGCTGGGGTGACTGCGGCGTATTGGCTGTAATCCGGATGCAACGCCCGCAACCCCTGCTCCTCGAAGCGGGCTTTGCCCCGCAGCACAGCCGCCAGGCTGACCAACAAAAACAGATGCAGCGGGCTGCCTGTGGCCAGCACCACTCCTGCGGAACACAGCAACACCGCCCGGTACAAGGGATGCCGACAGATGGCGTAGGAACCTGTGGCGATCAACTGATTCGACGGCTTGGGCGCCGGCAGCGGCGAAAGGCTGGCCCCGAGACAGCGAAACGCCTCAAGGGCCCGAAACAGACCAAAAGCCAACAGCAGCAGGCCCAGCCCGAACAGGGGTTTGGGCCAAATCGCCACACCGAAGCTGGCGGGAGCTGGCCAGACCGGCAGCAGATGGGCCGTGATCAGCAGCAGCTGGGCCAGCAGCCACCACTCACCCCGGCGGTTGTCCAACCAGCCGCCCCAACTGAAGCCCCAATCGGAGAACATTCACTCGCTGACAACCAATGTTCGGACGTTACGGCGCTGCACCAGACCCGCCAGGGCCTGCATGTCGTCCCAGCGAATCAAGCCCACACAGCCGAGCGTGCCGCTGTTGGCATTGCGGTTGGCACTGGGGTCGAGATGAATGCCCAGATGGCCTCGCCCCGTGGGGAACTGCGGTTCAATCCCAATCCAGATCGGCCCGAGCTCGCGTGGATCAGCGGGACCCAGGGGCTCCACCGGCCCAAGGACGTAGCGACCAGCGGGGAGCGGCGCGCGGGTGCCGGAGCGATGGCGATCGGCGTTCTGACGGTGGGCCCGACCGCTGACGGCATCGAAGTGCTGCACGGGCTGACCTGGGGTTTCCAAACGCAGACTCCAGATGGGATCGCCCGTGCGCGGGAGCGATCGCGTGGTGCGGTTCAGCACCAAGACCGACTCGTTGGCGGAGGTGGAGATCGATGGCGACGTGGTGGGGAGCCTGGAGGCAGAGGCCAGATCCATCTCAGCGGCAGAACAGGGCACGACCAACAGCGCCAGCAGCTTCAACGCGAGACACGACCGAACGACCACAGGAGCCGGGCAAACAGGCCGGAACCCTATGGGCGGTTTTTATTCGCTGAGGAAATAAAAGCCAGCGCTCTCACTGTCCCCTTCTGAGACCCAGCTCGAGAAAAGATTCAGAGCTCGTTTTCGGCCAGCCGCAGCGCTTCAGCCTCCTTGGTTGGATCCAAGGCGCAGCTGTCGTCCAGCAGGCGCTGCAGGCGTGGGCTGACGGCGACCACCAGGGGATTGGTCAGCACGCGCCGGCTGATGCCCAACTCCTCGAGCGAAATCGCCAAGGCTTGGCTGGCCTGGCGGCGCGGAAGACGCCCCTTGTCCACCTGGCAATCGCTGCTGGCCTTGGCCATGGCGGCATAGCCGCGAATGCGGCGGGCCAGCACCACCACGGCAACCCGGCGCTGAACCTCGGGTGCCAAAGGAGCATCCTCGGCAGCGACAGGGATGGGTGTTGCCATGGGCAGGCCCAGCATCAGCGCAGCAAGGAAGCGGTGGAGACGCATCAAGGTGTCTGGAACGCCCCCTCAGTCAAGCCTGGGAAATCGCTGGGCGATGCTGCTGCCGGTGTACTGCGCCACCCATCCCTCGGGGTTGTTGAACCAACGCACAGCACAGAACTGAGGCTGAGAGCCCATGTCAAACCAATGACGGGTCCCGGCAGGGACCCGCATCAGGTCGCCCCTTTCGCACAGCACGCTGAGCACCTCGGAACCGATGTGCAGCACAAACAAGCCGCTCCCTTCCACAAAAAAGCGCACTTCGTCTTCGGCATGGGTGTGCTCCTCAAGGAACTTGCGGCGCAGGGGCTCGCGATCGGGGTGATCCGGCGTCATCCGAATCGCGTCGACCGTGGCGTAACCACCATCGCGTTGAACCCGGGCAATCGCATCGGCATAGGCCTGGAGGATGGTGGCCTGGTCGGCCCCCTCCGGCAGACCCTGCTCCGCCGGCCATTGCTCAAAGCCGATGCCCCGGCGGCTGAGCTCCGACTGAATCACGGCCGGATCGTTGCTCTCCAGCGCAGGCATGGGCCCATTCACAGCATGGGCTGAGCTTTCGTCTGGAAAGATGCTGAGACGACTCATCGTCTGGACCCCGGGCGCATCGACTGCTGACCATCATCGATCCCGCCACGACTGGGGGTCTCACACTGGTGGGGGTCGGCCCCGGCGATCCTTCCCTGCTCACCCTGGCCGCCGTTGAAGCCATCCGCCAAGCGGAGGTGGTGGCCTACCCGGTCGGACGAGCGGGGGCCGAAAGCATGGCCGCCAAAATCGCCGCGGCCTGGATCCGCAGCGACCATCAGCGTCTGCCCTTGTTGTTCCCGATGGTGGAAGCCGCCGAACCGCGTCGCACCGCCTGGGGAGCGGCGGCGCAGGAGCTGCAGCAGGCCATCCGTTCCGGCCAGCAGGTGGCACTGCTGTGTGAGGGAGATGCGTCGCTGTTTGCGAGTTGCAGCTACGTGCTGCTGGCCCTTCGTCAGGCGTGGCCCGACTGTTCGATCAGCGTGATTCCCGGCATCACCTCCTGCTCGGCAGCCGCGGCTGCGGGCCTCTGGCCCCTCGCTCTGCAGCAGGACCAACTGCTGTTGCGGCCCTGCCCCGACACACCCGAGGAGCTGGAGCGGGTGCTGGACACCGCCGCGGCAATGGGACAAGTTCTGGCCCTGCTCAAGCTGGGTCGGCGCTGGAGTTGGGTGCAACCCCTGCTGAAGCAGCGAGGCCTGCTGCAACAAGCCCTGTTTGCCGAGCGGGTCGGCTGGCCCGACCAGCAGATCTGTTGCGCGGATGCCGTTGCGGCCGAACCTCGCCCCTACTTCTCGCTGCTGCTGATCCGGCAGGGATGGCCGGAGGTGCTGCCCTAGGCCAGCTCTCGGCTGCGTTCCGCAGCAGCAACCACCGCTTCGATCAAGGCGGAGCGCAGGCCGATGCGTTCCAGCGCGCGAACACCGGCGATGGTGGTGCCCCCCGGGGAGGTGACCATGTCCTTGAGCTGGGCAGGGTGCAGATCGCGACGGTCAAGCAGCTCAGCCGTTCCAACCAGGGTGCGGTGGCTCAGCCGCAGGGCCAGGTCCCTGGGAAGACCGGCAGCAACAGCCCCATCGGCCATGGCTTCCGCCACCAGGGCCACAAAGGCAGGGCCCGACGAGGTGAGGGCAAGGAACGCATCGAGCTTGGCTTCCGCCAACTCCAGAACTTCGCCCACATCGGCGAACAGCTGCCGCACCTGATCCCGTTGCCCTTGGTCGATCCCCTCCCCCCAGGCCAGAGCTGTCAAACCAGCTCCCACCAGCGCAGGGGTGTTGGGCACCGCCCGCACACAGCAATGACCGGGAAACAAATGCTGCAACCGCTCCAGAGACACCCCCGCCAACACAGAGATCAACAGCGGTTGACCCACAACAGGTCCTGCAGCTGTCGCAACAGCATCGAGTTGCTGCGGCTTCACCGCAAGCAGCTGGATCGGAGCCGTCCAGACCTGCTGGGCGGAAGGGTCATCAGCCGCAACCAAACCGATGCCAGCTGGAAGGCCCCCACGTCGTTGCTCAAGGGAGCCGGATCCTCCGACCACTGCCAACAGCTGGTCGGCCGGAATCCGTCCACGCTCTAAGAGAGGAACCACAAGGGCCTGAGCCATTCGACCCAGGCCGATCACACCGAAAGCGGGCTGCACTGCGGGCTTCAGAGAGCGGCTGCCCCCCAGGCGGGCGAAGGTGCGCTGGCGGATTCGTCGACATCCGCCACATCGGCCTCACGGCTCACCACCGTTGGAGCCGAGGCTTCGTCTTGACCGGTGTTGGTCACGGTGACACAGCTGGGGGCGAACAGGAAGATGCTCTCGCCGACGCGCTCTTGGTGTCCATCGATCGCGAAGGTGCCACCAGCAACGAAATCAACAGCACGCTGGGCCTGGTCGGGCTCCATCATCGTGAGGTTGAGGATCACCGTCTTGCGCTCCCGCAGCGCCTGAATGGCCCGAGGCATTTCATCGAAGCTGCGGGGTTCCATCACATTGACCTCGGACACAGCATTGCTGATGCCGGGCATGCCGATCACGTTGGATCCAGGCAGATCACCACCCAGGTCAAACGGGTTGGAGTCTCCAATGGTGGCCAGTGCACCACCGTCAGCCTGCAGGGCGCGCTGGTCCTGGTCATCTTGCTCGTCGTCGTAGGCGAAATCATCCAATTCGCCATCGAGATAGTCATCGCCAGCGACGACAGCACGGAGACGGGAGATCAGCGACACCTTGGGATTCCTCTCGGTCTGAATGTGGTTCGAAAACCATGCCCCTGGATACCGTTTTCGCTGCGGCGGGGCAAGTCAATTCGCAGCGTCTGTTGACACCAATCTCGGACCGAACAGGGCCGAACCGATCCTGAGCCAGGTGCTGCCCGCTTCAGCAGCCTCTTTCCAGTCCGTGCTCATCCCCATCGAGCACTCCGCCAAGGCCAGCCGATCCGCCAGGGCGCGGCAGTCGGAAAACAACGACTTGCGCTGATCTGGGGCCATTTCGAGCGGCGCCATGGTCATCAGACCCGAGATCCGCAACCCCGGCAGAGCCTGCAGATCAGACCAAATGGCACCGAGTTCATCGGCCGACAGCCCCCCTTTGCTGGGATCGGGCCGCAGTTTCACCTGCATCAGCACTTCAGGTTGACGACCCTCCTCCACGGCGATGCGCGACACCCGTTCGGCCAGCGCCAGAGAATCCACCGAGTGAATGACGTCGAAGGCCTTCACCACCGGCCGCACCTTGTTGCTTTGCAGGCGACCAATGAAATGCCAGCGCAAGTTCAGATCGATCAGCTCCTCCTGCTTCGGCAGAGCCTCCTGAACGCGGCTTTCCCCGAAATCACACTGACCAAGCTCCGCCACACAACGCACGGACTCGGCTGGATGCCCTTTGCTCACGGCCAGAAGCCTGGATGAAGAGGGGCGGTCTGTCTGGAGCGCCTGCCAACGCGCCGCGAAGGAATCGGTCAAGGGTTCAGATGAACGTCTGATCGAAGAGCTGACTCCAGGACTCCAGGTCGTCCGAGCCATCACGACGGCAACGGCCCAAATGCACCTCAGCGTGGTGACGCGCATCCCCGTAGGGGATCACTTCGAACTGGGCACCACGGGGCTGCAGGGTGACCAGGAAGAACATGCGCTGGGCATACAACGTGGCGTAGACGTCACGGCCCTCACCTGCCGGAGCCACCCGATAGAGCATCCCGAAGGTGGGGTGATTCAGATAACGCTCGGACGCCATGCCGTGATCGGAGGTCATAGATCACCGTACTGACCGCGGAGCCCAATCACCAAAACAAGAACGACCATCGCCAGGCCATTCAGCAGGGGAGCAGCCCGATCGGGAGGCATGCGGAAGTACGACGGACCGAGAATTCGACCCCCACGGGCGACCAGGGCATCGGCCCCCTGCTCAGCCCTAAGAAGGATGTTGGCGAGCAGTCGCTCTCCGACGGCCAGCACCAGGCCGAAACTGGCCTTGAAGCCCAGCTGGCGCAGGTTGACCGCACGGCTGGCGAGGGAGCGCAGCAGATTCTGGAGCTCCTCCTGCACCAGAGGCAGAAAGCGAAGTGCCAGCAGCAATTGAAACCCCAGCCGCTCCACAGGACATCCCAGCCACTTCAAGGGAGCCAGGCACCAGCTGAGGGCCCAGACCAGATCCTCAGGCGGGGTCGTGATCAGCATCAGGTTGACGCTGTGAATCACGGTGAAAATCAAGGTGGACGTTCGCAGCCCCAGCAGCGCCGAGGCCCGATCCACCACCAGCGGCCCCAGCTGGAAACCGCCCAACTGCAGGGGGCCGAGGCGCAACAGATCCCAGGAGGGGCCTTCCGTCTCGAGCCCCGGAAGCTCGGCTGGATTGCGCAGTGGGAAGGCCGCAGGGGGATCCACAGCCGGCAAGAACATCGACAGGAGGCCCACCACAACGGCCAAGGTCGTCAGCAGCAGCACAGACCTCCACCACAGCGAACGAGCCAGTCCACTGCCGAGGGTGATCAGCACCAGAGCCACCACCAGGCCAACGCGCCAGAGGGGCCCCGCCAGAACAGGCGTAAGCAGAAAGACGAGGGACCAGGCCAGCTTCAGGCGAGGGTCCAAGCGCCGGAGCCAACCCGTGGACCCATCGATGTATTGACCCATCGGGACCTGGCGCAACCAGTCCATGGCTCAGCCTTTACGACTCTGCTGATGGGCCAGGTCGCGTTCGGCATCACGCTGTTGCTTGCCGCGCCAGAACAGACGCAGCGGACTGCCATCGAAACCGAGGCCCTCACGGATCTGACGCTCCACATAGCGCCGGTAGGTCTCTCCGAACAATTTGGGGTCGTTGACGAACAGGGTGAAGCTGGGCGGCCGGCTGGCCACCTGGGTGCCGTAATACAGCTTTCCTTGGCGTCCACCGCGGGTGGTGGGGGGACTGCGCCAGCTCAGCGCCTCCTTGAGCACCTCGTTCACAACGGAAGTACTGACGCGGCGACGGTGCTGCTCAACCGCCAGGGCGGCCAAGGCAAAGATGCTCTCCACACGCTGGCCGGTGAGCGCCGAGGTGAACAGCATCGGAGCCCAGTCGAGGAAATAGAGCTTGGAGCGCAGCTCCTTTTCCATCGCCGTCATGGTGTGGCTGTCTTTTTCCACCGCGTCCCACTTGTTAACAACCACCACGCAGGCACGGCCGTCCTCTTCAATGCGACCCGCCAGGCGCTGATCCTGCTCGGTCACCCCATCGAGGGCATCGATCACCAGAACGCACACATCACTGCGGTCAATGGCCTTGAAACTCCTGTTGATGCCGAAGAATTCCGGGCCGTAGTTGACGCTGCGCCGCCGGCGGATGCCCGCCGTGTCCACCAGGCGCCAGGGACGATTCTCACGAATGATGCTGGTGTCAATCGTGTCGCGGGTGGTGCCGCGGATCGGGCTGACAATCGCCCGCTGCTCTCCGCAGATGGCATTCAGCAAACTAGATTTCCCGACATTCGGCCGTCCGATGATGGCCATCTGAATCGGCTCCTCCTCGTCACCCTCCTGATCCTTCGGGGGAAAAAAGGTGAGCACCTGATCCAGCAGTTCTCCGGTGCCGGCGCCGTGGATGGCCGAGATCGGATGGGGTTCACCCAGGCCAAGGCCCCAGAATTCGCCGGCCATCGCCAGGCCCTGTTCCGGCGACTCGCACTTGTTCACCGCCAGAAGCGTGGGACAGCGGTGACTGCGTAGAAATTCCGCGATGGACTCGTCAGCGGCTGTAAGCCCCTGCTGACCGTCCACGATCACCAGAGCCACACTGGCTTCCTCGAGCGCCAGAGCCGCCTGCTCCCGGATCTCCGGCAGAAACTCACTGTCGTCGTCGAACACCAGTCCACCGGTGTCGACGACCTTGAACTCCCGATCGCCCCAGTAGCCGTCCTGGTAGGTGCGATCACGCGTCACGCCAGGCTGATCGTGAACGATGGCTTCCCGGCTGCGGCACAGCCGATTCACCAAGGTCGACTTACCGACATTGGGGCGTCCGATGATTGCGACGACAGGACGCGCCAAGGGTCTGCTCAGGCCAATCTTTCACCCTACAGAGACGCCATAAAGCCCAAAGACAAACTAAATTCTTTTGGGGCGAGACTAATGAGTCTCAATCGAGACAGCTAGGGCGGATCCAGTTGTTCCCTCGCCATGCTCGAGCTCGTCGCCAGCCTTGTGGTCGACCTCTCCGACCAACGCCTGACTGTCTATAACAGCGATCAGGAGGTGGTTCGCGTGATTCCGGTCAGCACCGGCAAGGCCTCAACACCGACGCCGATCTTCAACAGCAAGGTTTATACGAAGTACCGGTCCACCACGATGTATGGACGCACTTACACCGTTCCCGGGGTGCCGTTCACGATGTGTGTGAGCCCGAACGAGGCCATCTGTCTCCACGCTGCTCCCTGGCAGGAGAACGCCGGGAAACCCTTCGGCGTGCCCCGCAGCCATGGCTGTGTGCGCATGCCGCTGAACCACGCCCGTTGGCTGTTCCACAACACCCCGAAAGGCACACCCATCACGATTCAGGCCTGAGTTAGGCCACCGGATCACTTCACCGGCAGATCGCCGGGGTGCCCCTGCACCGGATAGGCAGGAGGGGGAAGCTCAGGGCCCAGGGGCCCCTGCTCCGGCAGGGGCTCGCTCCTCTGGGCCAGCCAGGCCAACAGCCAGTTCACGGCGGTAGCCCGTCGGGTTCGGCGGGGGTACAACTCACCGATGCGGTACCCCGCGAAATTGAGCTGTTGTTTGAGCAGCTGTTTGTGTTCCTTGGGAACCGAGCGGGTCAAACGAACCGACGCCGGACGCTCCGCGATCAGCTCGGGAGCCTCAGGGAAGGCGTCGGCCCATCCAGAGGGTGTGTCGGGACCGGCGCACCACTGCGGTTCAGCAGGCTGATAGCCCAGACGCTCCCAGATCCTTTCGCAGACAAAGCGATCGCTGCAGCGGTCCTCCAAAATCTGATTCAACAGATTTCGACTGAGAGGCCAAAGCTCCATCGCCATAGGCACACAGAACATCAATCAAAGATACAAAACACCAAACCTGTAAACTTTCTAAATAGACTGAGCTGGCCACGGCGTGGTTAACCGATTCACGACCAAGCTATTCCAAATCTTCATGAAGACACGGCTCATCAGAAAGATGGACCGACCAAACCGCCTGTGCCAATGAAGGATCCCTAACTGCATAAAATTGGATCACCAGTGATAAAAAAACAGAACAAAGCCGTCGAGATCATGAGCCTCAAAGGAGAACAAAATACTCTAGAGATAGATCAAAAAAATTCTCTTCAAATTGTATTCATCACAGGGATGCACAGGAGTGGATCGAGCGCGCTGTCTCGAGCCATGTCAACCCTTGGCATTGATCACAGCGACAATTTAATGAGAGCGAGCGAAGACAACGTCAAGGGCTATTGGGAAGACGAGGATTTTGTCACTTTCAACGACGACCTCTTAAGGCAGACAGGACAACTTTGGGATGAACCAAAACTTATCAATCCCGAAGAACTTATAGCTTTAGCAGAGAGTCAAGGGACTAATGCATGTTCACTCTTAAAAAGCAAAGCCAAAAACAAAGAGATTATCTGCTTCAAGGACCCAAGACTTTGCAATCTCATACCTTTCTGGCAAAAAGCCTGCCAAGACAACGCAATAAAATGCTATTTCATTGCCTCACATCGAAACCCATTACCAACAGCTTGCTCCATACACAAGCGTGACTCAATTGGCGCCGAAAAAGCGCTTTCCATATGGTGCACTTATTACATCAATCTACTCGAAAGCCTGAGCCCAAGCGAACTATTAATAATCAATTACGACAACCTAATCAGCAATACACGCAACGAAATTAAAGCACTCTCCGCCTTCCTGAACAGACAAATCAACGAAGACAGATTTAAGACCTATTCCGAACATTTTCTCGATAAAAACTTGCGCCACTACCAACAAATATCTCCAGAACCAAGCCCAATTGATACCGCCAGCCGAAAAGTTAACACTTTGCTGAAAAATTTCAATCCAAATGTCATCAATTACGAAATTGAGCTCAAAAGCGCATTAGCGGTCGCCCGCCGAACCTTAATTGAAGCCAATCAAGACCTATCAGGCAAAAGCACTGCATCTAAATTCAAAGACCTTTTCGCTATTCACTACAAAAAATCAGAAGAACACCAAAACGAAATACGCAAACTAAAACAAGACATTCAAACCTTGCATTCTTGGATCAATCAAAACAAAGAACAAATACTGGTCACCAAAAATGAGCTCGAACGAGTCAAGCGCCTCCGACAATCAACAAGAAAGCGCTACCAAGATGCCATGAACGAATTCGATGACCTGACCAGAACAATCTGGTGGCAGCTTTCTGCTCCATTAAGGGTCGTTTTTTCATCACGACGAGACAAAACCAATCTTCGCGCACTTAAATCCCGCAGCAAACGTAAACCCCTCAAGGACTGAAACATGGTAAGTCCATTTTTCGAGAATCCTTTATTCCTCGAGGGCAATGGGAAGTCGCGCCAATTGCATTCGCGAGTGCTCCAATCGCCACTGGCCGGTGTAAGTGACAGGGTCTTCAGATCACTTGTTCGAGGCTGGGCACCCGATGCCCTGCTCTTCACCGAAATGGTGAATGCCACCAGCCTCGAGATGGGGCATGGGCTCTGCAAGGTGGAGTCGCTCGCCGAGGAATCCGGGCCCATCGGCGTGCAACTGTTCGACCATCGCCCCCAGGCCATGGCTGATGCAGCACGACGGGCTGAAGCCAGTGGGGCCTTTCTGATCGACATCAACATGGGCTGCCCTGTGCGCAAGATTGCCCGCAAAGGGGGTGGTTCCGGCTTGATCCGTGATCCAGAGCTCGCCATCAAGATCGTGGAAGCGGTGGCAGATGCCGTGGCGGTGCCCGTCACGGTGAAGACACGCCTGGGTTGGTGTGGCAGTGATGCCGATCCCGTGCACTGGTGCCAACAGCTGGAACAAGCCGGTGCACAACTGCTCACACTGCATGGACGCACCCGCGAACAGGGCTTCAAGGGCGCTGCGGACTGGAGCGCGATTACCCAAGTAAGAGAAGCCCTCACAATCCCCCTGATCGCGAATGGCGACATCAACAGCCCCGACGATGCCCTGCGCTGCCTGAAGCAAACCGGCGCAGCGGGAGTGATGGTGGGCCGAGGCACGATGGGAGCTCCATGGCTGGTGGGACAGATCGACGCCGCCCTGGCCGGTCGTGCAATCCCCGCCACACCCAACCCGTCAGCACGGCTTGCACTGGCCCGCGATCAACTGAACGGTCTGGTGGAGGATCGCGGCGACCACGGGCTGCTGATTGCCCGCAAACACATGGGCTGGACCTGCACGGGCTTCCCCGGCGCCTCGCGACTGCGTCATGACCTGATGCGAGCCCCCACGCCCGCCCAGGCCAGGGATCTGCTGACCCAGCAGATCGATGCCTTTGCCGCGTCCGCTTGACTGGATGCCCCGACGATCAGGGCGTGGAGCCTGCATGCGGTCAAGACAACAGCACGCTTGATGCTCAGGCCTGGCAGCGCTGGCGGTCTGGTCGCGCCGGCGCCGAAGAAATCGAGCATTGGCAGCAACAGCTCCACCAGCAGCTTCCCTGGCTCCCACAAGACCTGCTGGATCCGTCGTTGCTGCCCATCGCTCTGTTGCGCAACCCGAGCCAGTGGTCCCCTGAGGACAGCGGGCTGGATCCCATCGATCTTCTGGCCTGCCACCGGGACCTCACAGACACCAAGCAACTACTGCGCAGCGGTCGCCTGGGCGAAATCGCCCTGGGACAGCGCAGCCTGTTCATGGATTTACCGCCGGTGCATCTCCAGGCCTATCGGGATGGGTTGAGACCAGCAGCACGTGAAGACTCCCTCAGTGCCCTGGAGCACCTCGGGGGCATCGGCCGTCAACGCTTCCAGCAGGGACGGCCCCTAGGCATGGATCTCGATCGCTACCAGCCCCCCCGACCGGACCCGGCACCAAGCGGGCCCACTCCCTCAGCGGCCTCGATCCTGGTGGTTCTCCACCCAACCCCACAAGAAGCAAAGGCCGAGTCGGCGCGCAACTCACAACGAGAAGGTTGGGGCCAGATCCGACACGCCTCCCTCGAAGATCCCTCTGGATGGATCAGAACTCCATTCCCAGACGACGAAACCCTCGTCAGCTTCTGCCACGCCAGTGATCAGCTGGATCCCCAGGCAGGCCTGCGCATGGCCCACTGCGCAGCGCAACACCCTGAAGCGGTGTTGCTCACCAGCGATGAAACCCTGCGCTGGAGTGACGACGCAGGCATTCCTGCGGGGAACCGCCAGAACAGAACAGCCATCACACCGTTTCGACTGCTCTGCCGGGGATGCATCGGCGGCCTGGTGACCCTGCGCTGGTCGACGCTTCAACAGCTGAAGCTGCCGGCATCCACCGGTTCGCTGCATGCCCTGCTGCTGGATCTGGCGCTGCAGGTTTGCCGCCGCGGCGACGCCGTGGCCCACTGCTCGGAGGTGTTGCTGCAGCGATCCATCCGAGCGAACCCGACCGTGCCCGACGTTGCCTCCCCGGCCGACCGCCACTGTTGGACCCCTGAGCTCAGCACTGAGATCCTGGCGATCAGCCAGCGACACAGCCCCGGCTTTCTCCTGCCGGGCGGGGAGCTCACACCCACTCAATCGCTGGGCGCCTGCCATCAGCTGCAGCTCCGCCCCGACCCCAGGGTTCTGGTGTCGGTTCTGATCCCATTTCGCGACCGGGTGGATCTCACCCAGAGCTGCGTCGCCTCCCTGCGCCGCTGCGCCGGAGCTGTGGCCTACGAGCTGATCCTGATCGACAACGGCAGTGAGGAGGCCGCCACCAAGGCCTGGCTGGACGCACAGGCACAGCTCGATGACGTGTGCGTGGTGCGGGTGGACGAGCCGTTCAACTATTCGCGGCTCAACAACATCGGCCGCCGCCATGCCCAGGGCAGCCATTTGTTGCTGCTGAACAACGACATCGAATTCCGATCCGCCGAGGTGCTTCAGGCACTGCTGGACCCCTTCGCCTACCGCAGCACCAGCGCCGTGGGGGCCAGGCTGAACTACCCCGACGGGAGCATCCAGCATCAAGGAGTTGCCCTGGTGAAGGGGGAGCGCCGCTGTGTGGTGGAGCCTGGCAAACACCTGCACAGCCCCGCCGTGCTGGCCACCCTCACCCCCCTGCTGGTGCAGGAGGAATTCACTGCCGCCACCGGAGCCTGCCTGATGCTTCGCAGCAGCGATTTCGATCGCATTCAAGGCTTCGATGAAGATCTCGCCGTGGTGTTCAACGACGTGGACCTCTGCCTGCGTCTGAGGCAAAGCGGTGGTTCGGTGGTGGTGACCCCGTTTGTGGAGATCGTTCACCACGAATCAATCAGTCGCGGCAAAGACCGCGAAGGCGCTGCACTGGGCCGGCATCAACGGGAGTCGGGTTATTTGCGGGCCAAGCACGCCGAGCTGTTCGCCACCGGTGATCCCCTCACCAGTTCATGCATTCACCCCCACAGCAATCGCTACCAACCCCGGGAGCCCGCGCCGCGCTCGAAAGGCCCGGTGGCCGATGCCGTGCTGATGCACTGGAGACATCCAAACTTCCAGCCCAGCCATCAACGACCGATCGTTGTGCTGGCGCATTTTTCAGCCGACAACCGGTTTCGGGACGATCTCTTCCCCCTGATTGATGCCTACCAGCGCTTCGCCGACGTGATCGTTGTGTCGTCAGCCAGCGGGCTGCGCTGGCATCCACGAACCCTGCATCGGCTGCGCCAACGCTGTGCCGCGCTCGTGATCCGGCGCAACCAGGGGTACGACTTCGGCAGCTGGAAAGCAGCCCTGAAGCTGCATCGGCAAGACATTGAACAGGCGGCGTTCGTGGTGCTCACCAACGACAGCTTCTGGGGACCGATCACGCCCCTCGACGATCTGTTCCGACGCCTGCACGCCAGCACAGCGGATGTCATTGGGCTGACGGACGATCTGATGTACGAACCGCATCTGTCGTCCGCCTTCACGGCTTACAAACCCAAGGCATTGCAATGCCCCAGCTTTGATCGCTTCTGGGGGGGCCTGCAGATCTGGCCCCGCAAACGGGACCTGGTCAAACAATGCGAGGTGGGCCTACCGGTGCAGCTGCGGGCAGCTGGACTGAAGCTCGAAAGCCTATACACCCACAACGCCAACGGCAATGTTCTGCACTACGCGTGGAAGGAGTTGATTGAGCAACGGGGCTTCCCCTTCCTCAAGGTGAGCCTGCTGCGCGACAACCCCACCAGGCAAACCGTCGACAGCTGGCCCGAGGTGATCGGCCGACGCAACCCTCAGCTGGCGGCCAGCATCAAACGCCAACTGCGGCCGAAACCAGGGTTACAGCAACTGCTTGAACGGCTGCGCCATCGACTGAATGGAAGTGATCGCAAGGGGGCTCATGCTGTAATGGCGCCGACTTCACCTCGGTGAGCCAGTCGATGAGCACCGCATCCAAGCGACTGGGAATCATCCTGGCTGGGGGGAGCGGCACGCGGCTGCATCCGATCACCCAGGCCGTCAGCAAACAGCTGCTGCCGGTTTACGACAAGCCGATGATTTATTACCCCCTCAGCACCCTGATGCTGGCGGGGATCCGCGAGGTGCTGATCATCACCACCCCCCACGACAGGGAGTCCTTTCAGCGCTTGCTCGGCGACGGCCACCGCTGGGGCATGACGATCGAGTACGCCGTGCAACCGAGCCCGGACGGTTTGGCCCAGGCGTTTCTGATTGGTGCCGACTTCCTGGAAGGCCACCCCGCCGCCCTAGTGCTGGGAGACAACCTCTTCCACGGGCACGATCTGGTGCCCCAGCTGGTGAACAGCGACGCTCAAGCCCAAGGGGCGACGGTGTTTGCCTACCCCGTCAGTGATCCCGAGCGTTATGGCGTGGCCGAATTCGATGCCGATGGCCGCGTGCTGAGCCTGGAGGAAAAACCTCAGAAGCCCAAGAGCCGCTACGCCGTGACTGGGTTGTATTTCTACGACGACAGCGTCGTGGAACGGGCCCGCCAGGTGAAGCCTTCAGCACGTGGCGAGCTGGAGATCACCGATCTCAATCAGATGTATCTGAATGAAGGGTTGCTGCGGGTGGAATTGATGGGTCGTGGCATGGCCTGGCTCGACACCGGCACCTGCGATTCCCTCAACGATGCTGGCAGCTACATCCGCACGCTCGAACATCGCCAGGGGCTGAAGGTGGGCTGCCCGGAGGAGGTGGCCTGGCGCCAGGGCTGGATCACGGCGGAACAGCTGGAACAACTCGCTCAGCCCCTCAAGAAGAGTGGTTACGGGTCCTATCTCCTTCAAATGCTCGAGGAAAGCGTGAGCGATCACGCTGCCCTGCAATCCAGCCTGGAGGTGAGCCATGCAGCTTGAACAACTCAAAACACCGTCCGGCGAGGTGATGCAGGGTCCCCTGCTGATCACGCCCCAGGCCTTCGGCGATGACCGTGGCTGGTTTTACGAAAGCTGGAACCAACGCAAGTTCGATGAAGGCGTCGGCGCATCGGTGCTGTTCTCGCAAGACAACCACTCCCGCTCGATCCAAGGCGTGCTGCGGGGACTGCATTACCAGCTCTCGCCGGAACCCCAGGCCAAGCTGGTGCGTGCCACGGTCGGAGCGATCTACGACGTCGCCGTCGACATCCGACGCAACTCACCAACCTTTGGCGCCTGGATCGGCGCTGAACTGAGTGCCGAGAACAAAAGCCAGCTTTGGATTCCTGAGGGCTTCGCCCACGGCTTTCTCACCCTCAGCGATGTTGCTGAAGTGCAATACAAGGCGCGAGGGTTCTGGAACAAGGCTTGTGAGCGGGCCATTGTCTGGAACGATCCAGATCTGGCCATTGCCTGGCCGATCGAGCGGCTGCAAGGGGTCGAGGTGAGCCTCTCGGGCAAAGATGCCGAAGCAGCAGGGTTCAAAGCCGCTGAGGTGGCTGGAGACGTTTTCCCATGAAGGTGCTGCTCACCGGAGCTGGCGGTCAGCTGGGTCAGGCTCTGATCGCTTCCGCCCCTGAGGGACTCGAGCTGGTGGCCACCAGCCGTCAGCAGCTGGACCTGGCGGACCCTGAAGCCTGCCGCGGCGCTGTGAAACAGCACCAGCCCGACTGGGTGCTCAACGCCGGTGCTTACACAGCGGTGGACAAGGCCGAATCGGAGCCCGAACTGGCCAACGCCGTGAATGCCGGGGCACCGGAGGCCTTCGCCCGCGCTCTTGATCAACAAGGGGGACGCCTGCTCCAGATCAGCACCGACTTCGTCTTCAACGGAACCCAGGGAACGCCGTATCAACCCGAGCAGGCCCGCGACCCTCTCGGTGTTTACGGAGCAAGCAAAGCTGCTGGAGAAGCGGCGGTCCAATCGATTTTTGGAGCAGGAGGCCGGGGTCTGATCCTGCGCACCAGCTGGGTGATCGGGCCCGCGGGCAAAAACTTTGCGCTCACCATGCTCCGCCTCCACCGGGAACGGGATCAACTGGGTGTTGTCGCCGATCAAGTGGGCTGTCCCACGAGCACCCTCAACCTCGCTCAAGCCTGCTGGCAAACCCTTCAGAGCGCTGGTGACCGCGAATTGCCAGCTGTCATGCACTGGAGTGATGCCGGCGCCGCCAGCTGGTACGACGTGGCGGTAGCCGTTGGCCAAATCGGTGCTGAGCTGGGGCTCATCGACACACCCGCAGCCGTTCAACCGATCACCACAGCGGACTACCCGACACCTGCTGAACGGCCGGCCTATTCGCTTCTTGACTGCACCGCCACCCGAGCCGCCCTGGACCTCAACGGCGAGCACTGGCAGCAAGCGCTGAAAACCGTGTTGCAGCAAGCCAAAACGCCATGAAGAGCGACTGAGTCCAACACTCCAACCCCAAACAACGCCCCACCACCCGCTCTCACCAATGGTTCCGTCCATGCCTTCCGCCTCCGACCTGCTGGGAGATCGCCGCAGAGTTCTGGTCACCGGAGGTGCAGGCTTCATTGGCGGCGCCGTCGTGCGCAGGCTGTTGCGGGAGACAACAGCCACCGTCTTCAATCTCGACAAGATGGGCTATGCCAGCGACCTGTCCTCGATTGAGGAGGTGCTGAGCGAACTGGGGGGCGCGGCGAACGATCGGCACAGGCTTCAGCAGGTGGATCTGACCGATGCAGCAGCGGTTGAGGCTGCGGTGCGGGAGGCCGACCCCGATCTGGTGATGCACCTGGCAGCGGAAAGCCACGTGGACCGATCCATCTCCGGCCCTGGTGTGTTCATCGAGAGCAACGTCAACGGCACCTACAACCTCCTGCAGGCGGTGCGGGGCCATTACGAGGGCTTGAGCGGGGAACGCCGTGATGCCTTCCGGATGCACCACATCAGCACCGACGAAGTCTTCGGGTCCCTGGGCGCCGAGGGGCGCTTCTCAGAAACAACGCCCTACGACCCCCGCAGCCCCTACTCCGCCAGCAAGGCCGCCAGCGATCACCTCGTTCAGGCCTGGCACCACACCTTTGGGCTACCTGTGGTGCTCACCAACTGCTCCAACAACTACGGCCCATGGCAGTTCCCTGAAAAACTCATCCCTGTGGTCACCCTGAAGGCAGCTGGAGGTGAATCGATTCCTCTCTACGGCGACGGGCTGAATGTGCGGGATTGGTTATACGTGGAGGACCACGTCGATGCCCTGCTTCTGGCCGCCTGCAAGGGTGAATCCGGCCGCAGCTACTGCGTGGGTGGCCACGGTGAGCGCACCAACAAAGAAGTTGTTCACGCCATATGCGAGCAGTTGGACCAGAGCCGCCCTGGATCAGCTCCCCACGCCAACTTGATCACTCCGGTGACCGACCGTCCGGGCCACGACCGCCGCTACGCGATTGACCCGGGCCGCATCAGTTCCGAGCTGGGCTGGAGCCCTCGCCACAATGTGGAACAGGGCTTGGCGGAGACTGTGAACTGGTACCTATCCCATCAGGAGTGGTGCAGCAAAGTACGCGAGCGGGCGGGATATGACGGCAGCAGATTGGGCATAAAAACAACGAGAAACGAAGCCGACGAGTGATAGGTTTCGACCCACTTTTCAAAGACCTGCTTGTTGAGCGGCATGCCTAAGCGACGTCATCCGCTCTCCACTCTCTCCAACTCGACGAGGCAGGCCCTTAAACGCTCTGCTTCTGCAATGGGGAAGCAGAAGATTCTGCCCAAAGCACTTAGAAGGCAGCTCAACCGACTGGGCCAAACCAGACACCCAAGCCCTCCCAACAACAGGCGCAAAAAGATAACGCCTGAACTTCAGAATTACCTCAAAGAGCTACAAAATAGAGAGACAAGCAGAAAGATAATTCGCGACTTCCGTGAATTAGCTCATTACGCTTACGTTTTCGACATTGAGTACTACAAAGCTCAACTCGAACCCGAAGAAGCCGGGAAAATCATAAGCATCGGGGATGCAATCCTCCATTACTGCCGATCGGGCCATCGACAGGGCATCGACCCGAGCGACCTATTCGACACAGAAAACTATCTGAGCAAATATCCCGACGTTAAAGAAAGTGGACTCAACCCGATGGTCCACTGCTTCAAGTTCGGCATGAACGAAAGCCGCTATTCAATGGACAACATCCATTTCATGCGAAAAATGGCCGATATCAAAAGGCCTGATCCAAACACACTGGACTGCATTCAAGACGAACTAAAAGATAAAAAAGTTGGCGTTTTCCTGCACATCTTCTACCCCGAACTGGCTGAAACAATTGCCACCTACCTCAAGAACATACCCTGCAGTATCGACGTCTTTATTTCCACGAGGAAAGATTCAGTCGAGGCCCTACAAAGTACTTTCGCACAGGTTGACAATGCACGAACGATCGAAGTCAGACACTTCAGCAATATCGGACGCGACGTCGCTCCATTCATCGTTGGCTTTAGAGATCAGATCCTCAATTACGACTACATCCTCAAGCTGCATTCCAAAAAGAGTCCTCACAGCAATGCACTCAGCGGCTGGTTCCTTCACTGCCTCGACAACCTGATTGGCAGCGAAGCCATCACAGCAACCAACCTCAAAGCCCTTCAATCCCCACGAACAGGAATTGTCTATCCAATTGAGAACTACGCCATCAGCCTTGGGATTAAACACGATTCCTGCTGGGGTCATGAAGATGGCAACTACAAAAAAGCCAATCCCTTCCTGACACGCTTCAATCTCGACCACATCACAAGAGACAGCGAGTTCCGTTTCCCCACTGGAACAATGTTCTGGTGCAAGCCAGCACTCCTGAAACCCCTGCTTGACTGGAATCTCACCTGGAAAGACTTTGACGAAGAAGGCGGGCAGATCGACGGGACCATCGCCCACAGCATTGAACGACTCATTGGCCTGTCAACCACAGAACTATTCAACCAAGACCTGAAAACGACCTACTGCGGATACTTCCTCTCAAAGCAACATCTAACCGACAAATCCATCATTGAAGGCCGGAACAAGCTCAAAATCCAGGGCTTTGAAAAAGTCATCCAATTCAAACCTCAGCAGCTCGAGCCAGACTGGTCACGACACAACAATATCGACCCAAAATCACTTCACATCCACTGGGTCATACCCAACTTCACACCTGGCCTTGGTGGCCACATGACCATTTTCAGAACGATTGATTTTCTGGAACGTTGTGGCCACCAATGCACAATCTGGGTTCATTCTGAACTCAAAGGCAACGACAAGCCAAGTCGTCTGAGCTGGCTGCACAAACGTGTTATCGATCAACATTTCATTTCACTACAAACCGATCAGGTCTACATGCTTGGCAACAACCAGGAAGATCTTGATCGCATCAGTGGCGATATCGTCATTGCAACAGACCGGATGAGCACCTACCCGGTACTTGGGATGAGGAAGTTTCAAAAAAGATTTTATTTCGTTCAGGATTACGAGCCCTACTTTTTTGCACAAGGAACCTCGAGCATCCTCACCGAACAATCGTATGCATCCAAAAATAACTTTGCTTGCATCTGTGCCAGCCCTTGGTTGAAGCAAAAGATGGAAAGCTTTGGCAACTCAGCTGTTTCCTTCCCCCTCGCTGTTGACCACAGCATTTATCACCCCAAGAGCGAACAGCAACGCAGTGATCATGCGATTGCTTTCTATGTGAGACGCAGCACACCCAGAAGGCTTTATGAACTGGGGCTGCTTGCCCTAAGGGAACTGTTTGATCTGGGCGACCATTTTGAAATCATCACCTTTGGCGAAAAAGATCTACCCGATCTGGGAATTCCTGTGAAAGTGCGTCATGCAGGAATTCTTGATGCCGACGACTTGGCGAAGCTCTATCGCCAATGCACCGTTGGATTGGTCCTTTCAGGAACCAATTACTCCTTGGTTCCCAACGAAATGATGGCCTGCGGGCTGCCGGTTGTTGACATTGATGCTGAACACACGCGGGTGTCCTATCAACCCGACACAGCTGTCTTGGCCGAAGGAACACCAGCAGGCCTGGCCTCAGCATTAAGTCGCCTGTTGAATGATGTGTCGTTCCGGGAAAACTGTGCCAGAGCCGGGCTCGCCGCCACCGCACACCTCAACTGGGATGGCTCCAACAAATTGATTGAAACTTTCATTCAAGAGTCACTGCCAGCAAGGCCAGTGCAACCTCAGCCGGTTAAACCATCCACTCCCTTGGTGACGGTTGTCATTCCCGTCTACAACGGGGGCACAATGCTCAAAACCGTCGTTGAGGCCTGTCTCGCCCAGGATCTCAATGAAGAGTATGAGTTGTTATTGATCGACAGTGCCTCCAGCGACGGAGGCCTGAAGGCACTGCCTGAGGACGAGCGGCTGCGGATTCACAGAATTCAGAAAGAAGATTTCGGCCATGGGCGTACCCGCAACCTGGGCGTTGAGCTGGCCCGAGGTGAGTACGTCGCTTTCATCACCCAGGACGCCATCCCCGCAAATCGCATGTGGCTGATGAATCTGATCGCCCCACTGCAGAGCGACCCCAATGTGGCCGGTGTTTTCGGCTGTCACATCGCCCATACCGATCATGGACAACTCACTGCCCATGACCTTGATCAGCATTTCAACCGTTGGATTTTCAGGAGCCATCGACAACCGATTGAGCTGGATGCTGGGCGACAGACAGCAAATGGCGTTGTCTCAACCCATGAACGCTTCTACTCCGACAACAATTCCTGCCTGAGGAAGTCCATCTGGAAGACTCTGCCCCTGCCCGATGTGGTCTACGGCGAAGATCAGTTATGGGCGCAGGAAATCCTCAGAAAGGGCTACAAAAAAGCCTATGCATCAACAGCTGTTGTACGCCATTCCCATGAATATGGTTTTCGCGAAACAGTCGTGCGCGCCAACACAGAGTGGCACTTTTACAACCAAATGCTTGGCGAAAAACTGCCTACAACAAAACAACAGGTTCTGCAAATGGTTGAACGCTCTTGTGCAAGTGATCTTCAAGCACAAAAATCGTATCCAGACATCAGCAATGACGATCTCATGAAGCGCCGGAGGCTTCATTTCGCACGAGCCTGTGGCTACTACCTAGCAGGCAGAGGGCGTGGTGAGATACGCCCTTAGTAGTAGATCGAAAATTTGAGACTAATTTAGCTTTTACGCATTGCATTAAGCAGGAAGCCGCCCACACCCCAAGCCACAACAACAATTCCAATAGACGCGAGGAAAGCTTGCCAACGCCAGTTGTTATCAGGCCCAACGGGCAGCTGTGACTGACTCAGCACAACCACAAATTTGAGCTGGCGCTGGCTCTCGCGACGACTATTATCAGCCGCCAAACGAGCAGATTGTAGATTTGTGGTCGCGTACTCAACATCCGAGATCAACTCGGCTTCTTCAAGCACAAGGGCGTTCAAATCTCGACCATCTTTGCTGAGAGCACGGTCTCTCTCCTGACGAATCTGAAGCTCAAGCTCCTTCACCTGGTCTGCAACAAAGGCCACCTCAGGGGCGTTGGGATCCCGGTATTGACGACGCAATGCCGCTTCTTCAACTTTCAATTCAACCAGTTGAGATTCAAGACCAGAAATGAATGAACTTGTCGTGGCTTGTTCAGTCTCAACACTCAGATTCCCATGCTTTTCCCTGAAAAGCTCAAGCTTTCTAGTTGCTGCTTTGAGGTTAATTTCAGCGAGGTGCACCTCTTTCTTGGCAAATAGATTTTGATCAGCATTGATGGATTGGTTGACCTCATTCACAAAACGCCGAGACTGCTTGAGCAACGCATTGTTTAGATTGAAAGCCTGTTCTGGCGTAAATCCTGACGTGGTCAAAATAACTGAACCGCTCAAGGGCTGAGGCGCAGCAGACAGTTGTCTGCGATAAAAATCAAGCTGCTTGGGTGCAGAAGTGTTGGCACGCAAGCCAGTCCATAAATCCGGGAACTTGATGCGATAGTCCCGCTCAAGCTGTTTCCCATCAGGAAACAAACGAGCCTTAACATCAGAAGATTCAAGATAAACTTGGAGGTACTGACCATCCACGAGGGATGTCAGTACTTGAGGAGCCGCAGCTGCTCCAGCCAAAACTGAAGCCGATGATCCCTGCAGGGGCATCGCCTGCTGGATGACAAATTCAGAAACAGCTGTATAACGATCCCTACCAATAACAAAACAGTACAACGCTGAAGTAGCCAGAAAAGCTGAAATCAGAAACCTTGGCTTAGTAAACCTCTCAAACCGCTCACGCCAGACCGGAGTTAGCCGGGGGAAACTCAGTGAACTAGTGATCCGATAGGATGATGCCAAATCGTTTTTCTGAGAGGTTGAAGAACTGGAAGTCGGAATGAATTCAGGCATAACCAAAAATTAAATCAAAAAAAGCAAAAGACAACAATCAAGAATTATTCACTATTGGACTCAAGCAACAACGACTCATTTGTTCGGTACAAAATAAGCGAGAAACCAAAAAGAACCAACGAACACCAAATCAGATATGCAAGAGAAATATCGGGTATTGGATATTGATTATTCAAAGAATATCTAAACAGTTCAACAGCATGAAGGACTGGATTCCAAGTGACCAAAGGCCTCACATACTCGGGCAGCTCAAAAGTCGCAAAAAATATTCCAGAGGTAAAAATTATCAATCGATTCAAAATACGCTTGACAATCCTGGTAATCCATTTATTGAGCCTACCCAGAAATACAAGGCAAATCCCAAAACCCAACGCCATCAAGACAGTTATCAAATAAACACTAATCGCCAACCCTGGACTATCAAGCTGGAAGCTCCAGGTGAAATACCAAACCAGTCCTAGAATCCCAAGAGAAATCGTGGCTAAAGCTCTGAAGTCGTTAAGGGCCATAGCCAAAAGAATATCCAAAGGCTTAATCCTGGGGTAATACAGAGGCGCCCTTAGCTTCAATCCGCTAAGAGCCTTAATCGCGACCATTCGGAAGAGGAAGGCAATACAAAATCCAGATGCTATAAACACAACAATATTGAAATACATATCCGTCGATCCACCAGCTGCGTACCTACTTGAGCCCCTTAAAAGACTGAATCCAACTCGCATGCCGATGAAGAACAGCATGATTTGTAATGGATTAACAATACTTTCCCATGCCCCAATCGAAGATCCTGTTGACCTCCTGTCGATATCATAGGAAGAAATTGCGAAAACGATCGCGACCTGACGTCGCATTCCTAAAAACAACCTGCTAATAAAATTCATAATACTGATACCCACTAAATAAAGTCATCCGCCCCATCATCCGAAGAATCCAAATTGAGTAGATTTAAGCCAGTCCCAAATTGCTCATCGTCTGAGTCCGCAGAATTAGATACTTCAAGATTTTGATCAGCCCATCGAATAGCCTCATCAAGACCGCCAGAAAAGAGAAGTTCTCCAAACTCCCCCAAGACAAGACCATCTGTACAAAATTCACGCTGAAAGGATTTATTGGCTGAGGTAGACACAAGAGTCTTAGACTCTAACTGATTATGCAAAAATGGCCGGAGGGGCTTAGCAGACTTAGACATTAAAAATTTCGTCCTAGGAATCAAATACAAGTCAAACGAAAAGAGAACTGATACCGCTAAAAAGAAGTAATCTTTTTGCAGAAGAGAGAGATCTCTGATGATCAATCCGGAATGTATTTCCATTCGCGACAGCAGATCCCAAAAAAGATCCATCCTCATGAAGGACTTTTCAAGGCAATCTCCATAGACTGCAACAAGAAAATCCAGGGCATGGGAAATCCGCAACTTACTGTCCAATCCTCCTTCTCCACCAACAGGCCAACCAATCACACCATCAAATAAGATTTGACCTGAAATTGGCGCAAGATGTCCAGCCAATGCCCCAACCAGTTGGTACTTTAAGAATAAATTATTTGTAATAACAGCAGTTCTCTTCCCCTCCAAAAAACTCCAGTTCCAAACATTTTTAAAACCAATTGACGAGTCTGACGGGTCGCAACGTAGAGAGAAGTCACGGAAGGTCAACATCGGTCTGGCTGAAGCAGTCCCACTCACCACAACACCAGACGTAGAAGGATCCAATTCGCCGACCTTACCACCAGGAAATCAAGCAGCTTCAGGGGTGTCGTGCAACCCATTTCAGAGCACCTTTGATCAATCCTGTACGACAACGCTTTTCCAAGCGATCCGTCACCAAACGCAGTGCGAGATCTCCGGTGCGGTGCAGCAGCGGCTTCGGCAACAGAGCCCCTGCTCCATTCGGGGTGAGTTCAAGACTGAGCTCTGCCTTGGCCATCAACCGTTCCTGCTCGGGTCGGATCCAGGCCTGGCACTGGAACTCGACCAGGTCCTGCAGCCGCCCGAGGCCATGAATCGTGCAGTACTCAAAAACAATGGTGAGTTGATCGCCATCCCAGCTGGCGCGGAACACCACCTCAGGCTGAAGCTGGAAATTCAGCAACTGATAGGGCCGGGATTCATACAGAAAGCGGCCATCCGCGAGCCGCTCCACCTTGTTGCGGTTCAACAGTGCCTTCAATGGGCGCCCAGGCTGCATCAGATAATCCTGCAGCTGAGGCAGAGAGGCATCAGGCACCTGCAAAGCGATGCCATGGGAGCGGTGAACCTGCACCGGAAACCACCGAAACAGTTGATGCGGAACGATGGCACGACCAACGGACAGTGATCACGGATGATCGATGCAACGCTCGATCGCGCCGAGGATCCGATGACGCAGCCGTTCAGGATTGAAACCGACAGCCTGGGTGGCATTGAGGTGGCATCCGAAGCGCTCTGGGGAGCCCAGACCCAGCGGTCGCTTCAGAACTTCGCCATCAGCGACGAACGAATCCCGCTTGAAATCATCCAGGCCCTGGCCTGGATCAAGCGTTCCTGCGCAACGGTGAACGGCCAGCATGCGCTTCTGAACCCTCAACAGGTGGAGCTGATCTGCACGGCGGCCGATGCCATTGCCGCTGGCCAGCACAACGATCAGTTCCCGCTGCGGGTCTGGCAGACCGGAAGCGGGACCCAGACCAACATGAACATCAACGAGGTGATCAGCAATCTGGCGTCTCAGGCTTCAGGCACCGCCCTCGGCAGCCACACCCCAGTGCACCCAAATGACCACGTCAATCGGTCGCAATCCACCAATGATGTGTTTCCCGCAGCGATCCACGTCGCCGCGGCCAAGTACCTGAAGGACGGACTACTGCCGGCTCTCGATGCCCTGGTGCGGGCCTTGGATGCCAAAACTCAGGCCTGGATGCCCATCGTCAAGATTGGCCGCACCCATCTGCAGGATGCGGTGCCCCTGCGGTTGGGCGATGAAGTGGGCGCCTGGCGGGATCAACTCAAGCAAGCCCAGGCATGGCTGGAGGACTGTCTGGTCAGCCTTGGCGATCTTCCCCTGGGAGGCACCGCCGTGGGCACGGGGTTGAACACGCCGCCGGGCTTCCGCCGTGCCGTTGCAGAAGAGCTGAGCCGGGTCGCTGGCGTCAAGGTTCGTCCCGCTGACAACCTCTTCGCGGTGATGGCCGGCCATGACGCCCTCGTTCAAGCGATGGGCCAACTTCGCCTGCTGGCGGTGGCCCTGCTCCGGATCGCCAACGACGTGCGGCTGCTTGGGTGTGGCCCTCGGGCAGGTCTGGGCGAGTTGCGGCTGCCCGCCAACGAACCCGGCAGCTCGATCATGCCGGGAAAGATCAATCCCACCCAGTGCGAAGCCATGGCCATGGTCTGCACCCAGGTAATCGGTCTCGATGGCGCCGTGGCAGCCGCTGGCGCAGGCGGCCATCTGCAGATGAATGTCTACAAGCCCTTGATCGGCTTCAACCTGCTGCAGTCGATCCGCATGCTCAAAGACGCCATGACCAGCTTCCGCCAGAACCTGGTGGAGGGTTTGGAGCCGGATCGGGAGCAGATTCAGCGGTTCGTGGATCGCTCCTTGATGCTGGTCACCGCCTTGACCCCCAGCATTGGTTACGAGAAGGCCAGTGCCATCGCTCAGCATGCCCACCACCAGGGGTTGACGCTGAAGCAGGCGGCCCTGGAGCTAGGCCACATCAGCGAAGCCGACTTTGATCAGCAGGTGAATCCCGGTGCCATGGCCGCTCCGGACGCCTGAACTCAGGCGGCCCGCTCCGTTGCCGGGTTGAGCGCAGCGGAGGCCGGCACCAGATCCTCGGCCTCGGCCACGGGGAAGCGGTTGATCGCTTTCAGAGCCTGACGGGCATGGCTGCGCAGTTGCTCGCTGATCGCTTCGCAGTAGGGCACCTGGGCCAGAAGGTCCACGGTGCGGCGCATGATGCGCACCACATCGCCCTCATCCAGCGAGGTATTGGCGATCAGATCGCTCCAGGAGGTTCCCCGCGCCCAGGCATCCACAAGGCCCATGAGCTCGGGTTCCCACCAGGCCGGCACCACCACACCGGCGCGTTCCTGGGCCCGCAGCAGCTCGCGACGCAGCCCCGAAAGGTCCTGCAGGGCTTCCTCAGCCGCCGCAGGAGGAGGGAAGCCACTCCACAGGTCGGGGCGGTTGACCTCGGTGCTGATTGCCTCGAACACCGCCGCCAGGTCTGGGGGGGAAAGGTCATCGAGATGGCCACTCATCAGCGCTAGCCCCAGCCAGAGTTCGTTGTCGCCCCGCAAGGCAGCAACGGTGCGGCCGATCTCCGTGGGATCCAGCTCATCAAGACATCCGAAATGCTGCAGGATCTCCATCAAGGCCAGGAAGGTCTCCCAGTGGCGGTTAGCCCGCTGATGCAACAGCTGCTGCCGTTCAGCGATCTCCAGCTCCAGATCTTCCATGCGCCGGCGGTGCTTCTTCAGCTGTTTGCGATCTCCCCAGCGATGGGCCGGATGCTGCTCCTGCTCCTGCTCCAGATCCCGCACCAGTCGGGCCTGGGTCAACACCTCTCCGGCCAGGTCGTATTGCGGGGTGGTCATGTCGTGGCGCCGGGCCATGTGGGCCACGGCTAACGCCAAACCACCACTGGCCTGATCGCCATGGCGCAACTCACCGGAGCGGGACAGCTCCGGGACATCCAGCCCATCCACCTGCAGGCAACTGAGCTCCGCATGGATGCTCACCACGGCCTGACAGGGCAGCAGGATCCAGACGTTTTCATCGGTCAGGCAGAGCAGCAGCGGGAACTGACCGGGCCCCTTCACCTTCTCAACGATCACCGCGGGCGCAACGCGCCCCCGCAGCTGCGGCGATTTGAGGCTGACCAGGGTGCCGGTGCTGGCGAACTGCAGGGCCATCGTCAGCTCATTGGCCAGCGTCTCCTCGGCCTGCTGCTGAAGGATGCGGAGCAAGCGCCGCTCTTCGCGGAGCCGCCCACGCATTTTTTCGTAGTCCTCAAAGTCTTCCCAGGGAATGTCGCCAGCGACGCCCTCCAGCTGGCTGAGTTGCAACCGCAGCTGGGACAGGCTCTCCTCGTCCTCCACGAGGTCCAGCCCCGCCAGGTAGCGGCCAAAACTGCGCTCCACCAACTCTCGGGCCTTGGCCAGATCGTGGCGCTGCAGCAGGTTGAGAACCATGCCGTAGCTGGGGGTGAACTGGCTTACCAGGGGGTCGGCGGGACTTGTCGCCAGCTGACCTGCCTCACGCACACCTTCGAACCGGCTTTGCACCGTCACGACGTAGCCCTGAGAATCGAGGCCCCGCCGGCCGGCCCGGCCAGCCATCTGGAGGAACTCACTGCCCATCAGCGGGCGATGCCCCCGCTCGGTGCGCTTGGAGAGGGCCGCAATCACCGTGCTGCGGGCCGGCATGTTGATGCCTGCCGCCAGGGTCTCCGTGGCGAAGACCACCTTCACCAACCCCTGCTGGAAGAGCTCTTCGATCAACTCCTTCCAGGCGGGCAGAACACCGGCGTGGTGGGCCGCGATGCCCCGCAGCAGCGCATCAGCGTGGATTCCATCCCGAACGGCCTCGGGGTTGTCGTGGCTGTAGGCGGTTAGGCGTTCCTTGATCCGCGCCTGCTCCTCCTGGGTCACCAGGCACTGCACCCCCAGATCACGCACCGCCTTGTCACAACCGCGCCGGCTGAAGATGAAATAGATGGCCGGGAGCATCTGCCGCTCCGCCATCTGAGCCACAACAAAGCTGATCGGTGGTGGCTCGGGTTGCGGCGGCCTCTGGGAACGCCCTTTGCGCTTGTGCCCCTTGGGCGCGCGCCAGACCTTGCAGTTGGGATGAAGACCCGTACCGGCTTCGTTCAGCAGTGGATGCAACCCCTTGGCACTGCAGAAGCTGAACTGCAGCGGCACCGGCCGGTGATCACTCATCACCAACGTGGTCGGACCATGCACCTTCTCGATCCAGTCGGTCAGCTGCCCGGCATTGGCCACGGTCGCGGAGAGCGCCACCAGCTGCACCGTGGGTGGGCAGTGAATGATCGACTCCTCCCAGACCGTGCCGCGCTGGGAATCGTTCATGTAGTGGCACTCATCGAGCACCACCGCTTCAACATCAGCCAGGGGATCGTCATGCTCATCCGCCTCGGCGTAGAGCATGTTGCGGAAGATCTCCGTGGTCATCACCACGATGGAGGCCTCGCGATTCACGCTGAGGTCACCGGTCATCAAACCCACGTTCTCCGCACCGAACTGATCGCGGAAATCGCGCAGTTTCTGATTGGAGAGAGCCTTCAGCGGTGTGGTGTAGAAGACCTTCTGGCCGTGGGCCAGGGCGCGATGAATGGCGTATTCACCGATCAGGGTTTTGCCAGATCCTGTGGGGGCACTGACCACAACTGAATGTCCCTGGTTGAGGGCATCCATGGCCTCCAGCTGGAAATCATCCAGCTGGAAGGAAAAGATTTCTGAGGGATTCAGTGGGGCACTGCGATCGACATCGGGCTCGGATCGGGGCGTGGCCGGTGTCGATTGGTTCATCAAATGATCTTAAGGAGCCTGGCTGAGCACTCTTTTCAAACAAGCGATAAGCCACGCCAATGCAATCAATCAGATGTGCCGACCTCCTTTGACGGAACCAAGCCAGATCATGAAAAATAATGAAGAGAATGCTTCGAGCCTTGGTGAGCCCACCGGGGCTTTTTTTGTGCCTGCCTGCGCTGCGGCGAAGGGTGACAGGGGCACTGCGCCGGTGCCATGACAGAGGGGATTTAGGGCCACTGCCTGTGACCAGCTCTCAGCTCACCAAGCCGCGGCCGGCTGAAGACACCCTGATCGATGCCCTGAGGGGCTGCCGCGACGTGAAGGAGCTGAAGGCCCTCGAACAACGCCTGGCATCCACCACCGATGCGCCGCCGCTGTTCACCTGGATCTGCGATCTGCTCGTGGCACGACGCATCTCCCGTGGCCTCGCCGCCCGCCTGCTGTTTGAACTCCACAACGGGGACTCGACCTAGGGCGACCGGCGCCTCCACACGGCAGCAAGGGCGCTGCCGATCAGGCAGTGAATCACTGCAGAGATGGCACCCGGCAACGCCGTGAGGGGACTGGTGAACCCGCCACTGCGGGCGAGCACCACGGCCAGTCCTGAGTTCTGCATGCCCACCTCGATGCTGATGGTGCGCTGAGCCTGCACGCTCTGCCCCGCCAGCCGGGGAATCAGCCAACCGAGCAGGAAGCCGCCGCCATGCAACAGCAGGCAAGCCAGGATCAGCACGGGCCCCTGCTGACGCAGCACAGCCGTCTGGCTGCCCACGATGCTGGAGACGATCATCACGATGGCCATCACCGCCAGGGGAGGCATCACCGGCTCAATCCGCTGGGCCACACCGGGCAGACCACGCTTGAGCACCACCCCAACGGTGACCGGCAGCAACACCACCTGAAGCACGGCCAGGAACAGGGCCCAACCGTCCACCGGCACGTACTGGCTCGCCAACACCTGCGTGAGACGCGGGGTCAACACCACCGCCGCCAGGGTGCTGATCGTGGTCATGACCACCGACAGCGCCACATCGCCACGGCCGATCAGAGCCACCACATTGCTGGCGGTCCCCCCCGGGCAGCAGCCAACCAGAATCAAGCCCACAGCAAGTGGGGCAGGCAGATGAAGCGCCGCCGCGATCCCAGCGGCAAGGGCCGGCATCACCAGGAACTGCGCCAGCACCCCCAGCAACATGGCGCGGGGGCGTCGACCCACCCGCACGAAATCAGCGGGTGTCAACCCGACGCCCATGCCGAGCATGATCACGCCGAGTCCAAGGGCGATCAGTGGCCCCTTGAACCAGATGAACAGCGGGGGATGCAGCAAGGCCAGCAGAGCTCCCAGCAACGTCCAAAGCGGAAAGAGCAGAGTGAAACGCTCCCAGGTCATGACAGTCAGAGGACTGCGGCCATCCTTGTTCAGGGCGGATTCCAGACTGTTGTGATGCGGGACCACGCTTCTCCCATCCCCCCAGCCCGCCGTCGACGCCTGCGGAGCTTGAACTCCGGCCAGGAGCCCTGGCAGCTGCAGGATCCCGCCGGAGCCGGTCAGCTGGTTGATCTGGCGAGCAACGACTACCTCGGGCTCAGCCGTCATCCCGATGTGCTCGCAGCGGCATCGGAGGCCATGGCCTGCGATGGCGTTGGTGCCGGTGGATCTCGGCTGATCACCGGAACCCGACCACGCCATCTGGAGCTGGAAGCAGCTCTCGCCACCTGGCTGAACCGTGACCGGGTGCTGCTGTTCCCCAGCGGATTTCAAGCCAACATCGCCGCCCTAACGGCCCTGAGTGACAGGCACACCACCGTGTTGGTGGACCGGCTGATCCACCACTCGCTGCTGGCCGGCGTCCGCACCAGTGGGGCGCGGCTGCAACGCTTTGCCCACAACGATCTTGAAGATCTCGACCAGCGGCTGCAGCGGCTCAAGCCGACAACACGGCCACCACTGGTGGTGACGGAAAGCCTGTTCAGCATGGAAGGCACCAGCCCTGATCTGCAGGGCATCGCCGACCTTTGTGCCCACCACGGCGCACAGCTGCTGGTGGACGAAGCCCATGGCCTGGGGGTGCTGGGGCCCGGCGGCCGTGGGCTTTGCCATGGACTCCAACGGCCTATGGCCTTGGTGTGCGGCACCTTCGGCAAGGCCTTCGGCAGCGGAGGTGCATTTTTGGCTGGGGACCACACCACGATGGAGCGGCTGCTGCAAACCAGTGGGGCCTTCCGTTACACCACGGCCCTGGCCCCACCGCTGGTGGCGGGAGCCCAGGCTGCCCTGCGCCTGATCCAAGCCCATCCCAACTGGGGAAGCGAGCTGAGCCAGCGCTCGGAACGCTGGAGGACAGCACTGGCGCACCAGGGCTGGGCGAAACCGGCAGGACACGGCCCCGTTCTCCCGCTGTTGGTCGGGGACGACCAGGAGGCGCTCGACCTCCAGCAACAGCTGGAGCAGGCGGGGCTGCTGTCGGTGGCGATCAGGCCGCCCACCGTGCCGGAGGGGACCGCCCGTTTGCGCCTGGTGCTGCGGCGGGACCTGCCGGAGGGCACATTGGAGCAACTGCTCGCAGCCCTCGGCTCTCGATGATGCAGGTCCTGGCGATGCATGGTTGGGCTGGCCAGGCCGGCACCTGGTCCCACTGGCGTCAACGCTTTGAAGACGGGGGAGCGAAATGGTCCAGCGCGGACCGGGGCTACAGCGGCGGTGAGACCGTTGCTCCGGCATGGCCCCCTGGCCCAGGACGCAACCTGTTGATCGCCCACTCCCTGGGGCTGCACCTGCTGCCGGCAGCTGTGCTGGCGCAGGCCGATGCGGTGGTGCTGCTGGGGAGCTTCAGCGCCTTCGTGCCCCACGGGCGCGCAGGGCGCGCGGTGGCGGTGGCTCTGAAGGGAATGCAGGCGGCCCTGGGCACCGACGAAGAACTGATGATGCTGGAGCGCTTCCTCGACAAAGCCGCTTCACCCCATGCCCGCAGCGCCCTGCCCCCGGCCCCCCTGCTGGGGGGTTTGACGAGCCTGGGGCGCCAGCGGCTGCAGCAGGATCTGGAGCTTCTGGCGCGCTGCCAGAGCCTGCCAACGGGCTGGCCTGAAGCGGTGCCTGTGCTGGTGGTGCAGGGCGAACAGGACGCTGTGGTGCACGCCGCATCAGCACAGCAGCTGATCGATGACCTCGGAGCGCAGCCGCTGACCCTGCATCGGGATCCGCATTGGGGCCACGCACTGATCACACCAACGGTGCTCTCGGTGGTGCAGCAATGGCTGGGGGCCCTGTGATTCGCCCCGACCAGGTGCTGGAGCGCTTCAGTCGCGCAGCACCGACCTATGCAGGCGAGGCGTTGCTGCAACGGGCGATGGCCTGGCGCCTGGCCCAACTGAGCTGTCGCTGCTCCATCCGGCGCGGCCTGTGGGCTGACCTCGGCAGCGGCACCGGTCATCTGGCCGCAGCCCTGGAAGTCGCTCATCCAGGCCAGCAGGTGATCCGTCTTGACGGAAGTGCCGCCATGTTGAACAGCCACCCCCATGGAACCCACACCCTGCGGCATGACCTGAGCCGCGGGTTACCGAACTGGAGTGAGCCTCCGCAACTGCTGGCCTCCAGCTTTGTTTTGCATTGGTTGCCGGATCCAGCCCAGCAGCTTCGGCGTTGGGTGGATGCCCTGCCAAAGGGGGGCTGGCTGGCCCTGGCGGTGCCGGTGGCTGGAAGTTTTCCGCAATGGCAGCACGCCGCCCGGGCAGCGAATCAAACCTGCACGGCCTTGTCCATGCCGGTGCGGGAGCAACTGATGGCAGCCCTGCCGGATGGGGTGGTGCAACGGGACGAGTGCCTGAGCTTCACCCAACGCGCCGCCAATCCACTGCGGCTGCTGCGACCGATGAGCAACATCGGCGCCTCCGTCACCAACGGGTGCCAGCTCTCCCCAGGCCAATGGAAGGCCGTCTTCCGGGCTTGGCCCCAAGCCGATGCATCAGCCGGGTTCGCCCTGACCTGGAGGATGTGGGTCCTGATGGTGAAGCGATGAACGGCAGCGTCAGTCGCCTGGTGGTGTGCGGAACCGACACGGACGTCGGCAAAACCGTGGTGAGCGCGTGGCTCGTGCAGGGGCTTCAGGCCAGCTACTGGAAACCGGTGCAGAGCGGACTGGAGGGCGGCGGTGACCGCGAACGGGTGCGGCAGCTGTTGAACCTCCCGCCGGAACGGATGCTGCCCGAGGCCTATGCCTTCCGAGAGCCGGTCTCCCCCCACTGGGCCGCCGAACTGGACGACACGCCACTCGACCCTGCCCAACTCACCATTCCCCCGCATCAGGGATCCCTGGTGGTGGAGACGGCTGGAGGGTTGATGGTGCCCCTCACCCGCAACTGGCTCCAGATCGATCAACTGGTGGAGTGGCAGTTGCCCATCGTTCTGGTGGCCCGCAGTGGACTGGGCACCCTCAACCACACCCTGCTCAGCCTGGAAGCGTTGAGACGGCGGAATCTCACGGTGTTGGGACTGATCCTCAACGGCCCCCTCCATGCCGACAACCCGGGGACCCTCAAGCAGTTCGGTGACGTCCCCGTTCTGGCGCAGCTCCCGCCCCAGGCCTCGCTCTCAGCAACGGTTCTGGAGCGGCTTTGGCACGAGCAGAATCTCACCACTACATTCCGAGACGTGTTGAAGCGCTCGTCCCCGTGACTTCACGTCAAACCCTGGCGACCCTGGCTGTTTCAGCACTCTGCGTTGGGATTCTGGTGCTGTTCACCGACATCGAGGTGCAGCTGGTGCGCTGGGTGAACTGCAGCGCCATCGCCACAGAGGCGGAAAAGAACAGTGACGTCTGCCGCTGACCCCTCAGCCAAGGGCCTTTGAACCGGTGGGGCAGGTGCCCAGACGCATCGCGGCATGGCGCACGGCGACCCGCAGCGGCCATCCGTGACTGAGTTCAGCCTGGATCACCTCCAGCTGGGACGAGGACCAACCCCGCAGCTCGAGATCATTGCGAATCTCTTGCCAGTCGCCCTCAGGGACAACGAGACGTCGCTTGGCCGACGGCTCAGGCCGCGTGGTGGGAACAAAACGCTTGGATGGACGACGGGTGCGTGGGGCAGCCATCCGGGCATCTCCAACAGCTCCAGATTCAATATGGCAAAAGCTGCCGCTGCTGCCATGGGGTCGATCCGCCATCCGAATCTGTGGCCCCCCTTCACCCAGATGGCCAGCGCAGCCAACTCCCAACGGGTGGTATCTGGAGACGGTGCCCTGCTGATCCGTGAGCAAGGCGAGCCCCTGATCGATGCCATCAGCAGCTGGTGGGTCACCCTGCACGGCCATGCCCATCCGGTGTTGGCCAAGGCCATCGCCGATCAAGCCGCCCGCCTCGAGCAGGTGATTTTTGCCGACTTCACCCATGAGCCTGCGGAACAGCTGGCCGTACGCCTGAGCGGCCTCTGCGGCCTGCAACGGCTGTTCTTCTCCGACAACGGCTCCACGGCGGTGGAAGTGGCGCTCAAGATCGCCTGCCAGTGGTGGGCCAACCGGGGCCAAGCGCGCTATCAGATCGTCGCCTTCGACGGGGCTTATCACGGCGACACCTTCGGAGCGATGGCCGTTGGCGAACGCAACCTGTTCAGCGCCCCCTTCGAAGACAAGCTCTTTCCCGTCGCCCGGGTTCCCTGGCCGGCCACCTGGTGGGACGACGATGCCGTGGAGGCCAAGGAATCGGCGGCACTCGAGGTGCTCGAGCGCGTGCTGGAGACACCGACAGCGGCGGTGATCCTCGAACCGCTGCTGCAGGGGGCCGGGGGCATGGCCATGGTGCGGCCCGAATTTCTGCGACAGGTGGAGGCACGCACCCGCCAGGCGGGAGCCCTGCTGATCGCCGATGAAGTGCTCACGGGCTTCGGACGCTGCGGCGACTGGTTCGCCAGCCGGCGGGCGGGCATCCGGCCGGATCTGATGGCCCTGTCCAAAGGCTTGACGGGGGGATGTCTGCCGATGGGCGTGACCATGGCCAGCGAAGCGGTGTTCGAAGCCTTCGTCGGTGACGACCCCTGCCTGACCCTCTGGCACGGCCACAGCTTCACGGCCAATCCGCTGGGCTGCGCCGCGGCCAACGCCAGCCTCGACCTGCTGGAGCGCAACCCCGCTGCCTTTCAACAGTTCGAACAACGGCATCGTCCGCACCTCGAACGGTTGGCGCGCCATCGGAAGGTGCAACATCCCAGGCTGACGGGGACGGTGGCCGGCTTCGACCTCGTTGTGGAGGGGAGCTCGGGCTACCTCAACCCGGCGGGGCCGAAGCTGAAACGGCTGGCGATGGAGAACGGCGTCTTCCTTCGCCCCCTGGGCCAGGTGGTTTATCTGCTGCCACCGCTCTGCATCAGCGATGCCCAGCTGGAACGCTGCTATTCGGTGCTGGAGCAGGCCCTCGATCAGCTCTGAAGCTGGTGGCCTCAGGGCCCTGCCTGAATCGCCGCCTCGATATCGGCCCTTGAGAGGCCATAGGGAAGCGAACACTGCACCATCGCCTCCAGGGAACCCGGATGCCAGATCACCTTGAGGTCCTCCCGTTCCAGCAACAGCAGCGCTCGCCATTCAGAACGCTCGAGCATCCACTGGCAGGGGTTGTCGTCCATGCGGACTGCACCCAGCTGCTGGAGCCAGGCCTCAAGCGCCGGGAGAGAGTGCTGATTCAGCGGGGTGCTCTCCGGGGGCAGGGCGGCCATCAGGTTGCGAACGCACGGATGTGTTCTGAGTCTGCTCATCCGCCAGCCAACTCGGCGACACCTGCCAATCGCGGCCCTGGGCAAGCGCCACCCCCAATCCCAGCACCAGGCTGAGCAACAGCGCGATGCTCAACAGCACCAGCGAGAACCATTCCCCACCGGAGAGGGGCCTGCGTTGACCAATGCCCTGCCAGGCATCCGGGCGGGACTCACGCTGCAGTGGCGGGGGCGATGACGGCGCCTGGGCGCCAGGACTGAGGCTTGCCTGGCTCTGGCGCAGCAGAACGTCGTAGGACTCCTTGAGCTGCTGAAACGCAATGCTGGCCTGCTCGGGCGGCAGTTGCGTGGTGTCGGGATGCAGGGCCTTGGACTGACGTCGAAAGGCCTGGCGCAAGGTTTCAGCGTCAACCCCGGGACGCACGCCTAGCCGTTCGTGATGGCTGGGGCGGGCTTCGGACACAGGGGACGGCCGGTCCTTCATCCTAAGAAGAGTTGTTGCTGCAGCCATGGCCGCCACCGCGCCTGAACCGGCGTTCTGGGACGCCCTGGGATGGCAGCCATCGCAGGCGCAGCGCGACCAGCTGGTGGAGCTTCAGGGCCTGCTGCAGAGCTGGAATGAACGGGTCAACCTGACGCGCCTGGTGAACGGCGACGATTTCTGGATTGGTCAGGTGTTCGACAGCCTCTGGCCGCTGGCGGCGGAACTCCAGTCAGCGGACGAGCCGCAGCACTGGATTGATGTGGGAACCGGGGGAGGCTTCCCCGGCCTCGCCATCGCCATTGCCCTGCCCCAGGCACAGGTGACCCTGCTGGATTCCGTCGGACGCAAGACCGCCGCCGTGGAGGCCATGGCCGGAAGCCTGGGCCTTGCCGATCGGGTGCGGGTCCGCACCGAGCGGATCGAAACCACCGGGCGCGATCGCCACTTCCGCGGCAGCTTCGATCGCGCCATGGCCCGGGCTGTGGCAGCAGCTCCCGTGGTGGCCGAATACCTGGTGCCCTTGCTGAAGAGCGACGGCCAGGCCCTGCTGTATCGGGGCCAGTGGACGGACAGCGATGCCGTGCCGTTCAACAGGGCCCTGCGGCTGCTGAAGGGCCATCTGATCGAGGTGCAGCACCGGCAACTGCCCGGTGATCGCGGCACGCGGCACCTGCTGCGGGTGCAACCGAACGGCCCCTGCCCCCGCAGCTACCCAAGGGCGGTGGGAACACCCAGCCGGGATCCTCTGGGGAGCTAAAAGGAACGCTCAGACGCTCGACAAACGCATCTGGGATTCGCCCTTGAGCCGCTGCTTGAGGCTGCGCAGAATCTCTGGGATGCGCTCACGCCACGGGCTCTCCTGCAGGACGCTCTGCAGCTCTTCGGCACTGACCTCCGCATCAAAGCCATCGGCATTGGCCCCGGCAAACCAGTGGCCGCCGGAGCCCAGCAACCCATAGCGGGCCTTGGCATAACTCTCGAGATCCCAGGCCTCCAGAAGGTTGTACAGCCAAAGCAACACCGGCAGGTTGATCTCCCCAGGCGTCGCATGCCAAGGCGGCAGCCCGACGGACCAGGTGGCCATCCAGTCACGACCCAATGCTTCATCGGCCGCATGCCGAAGCCGCTGATCCACCGGAGCAATCAAGCCCGCTGCCTCCGGCAGCAGGTGCAACGCCTCCAGGTGAAGCTCGAGATCCTCCGGCCGGGCCGCTCCCACACTGATGGTGTGAACCCGCGGATCCTGGAGACAGAACAGGTCGTTGAAGACGATGGGATGCAGCGGTGCACACAGCTCCAACAGCCGTTGGGATGGCGTGTGCAGATGGCCGCCCTTGTCAGTGGGACTGATGATGAACACCCCCATGTCCTGACGGCGGGCCGCATCCAAGGCAGGGCCGTTGTCCTGGCGGATGTAATACCAGTGCAGATTCACGTAATCGAAGGCACCGGAGTCGCAGGCCTGTGCGATCAAGGCGGTGGGGCCATGGGTGGAGAAGCCCACGTGACCAATACGGCCCTCCGCCTGCCAGCGGCGCACCACCTCCATGCAGCCCCCGGGTTGAAGGGTCTGTTCAAGATGCTCCGGCAGGTTGATGCCGTGGATGGCCAGTAAATCAAGGCGATCACAGCCCAACCGCTCAAAACTGAGCTCCAGTTCCGCCTCGAAGGCGTCGGCATCGGGCCGGGGAGGCACCTTGCTCTGCAGCAGACGGGAGGGATCGGGTGTGCGCGGCAGGGCCCAGCCCAGCTGACGTTCGGAGCTGCCGTAGTGCCGCGCCGTTTCCACATGGTGAAAGCCCAGATCCACCGCGCGCTTCAGGGTCGCCTCGAGCTGGGTCTGCGATGCAGGCGTGATCTCATCAGCTGGAAGGTCGGTCCAGCTCTGCTGAAAGCGCATTCCCCCGAGAGACAACAGGGGGATCTCAAGCTCCGTGCGGCCGAATCGGCGGGTGGGAAGCGCCATCAACCTTGGGGACGCGGTTGCAGATTCTGGCGAATCAGGTTTTGCCGCAACGTTTCCAATGATTCAAAGGGAACCCAGTGAATGCAATCCACAGGACAGGTGTCGATGGCCTCCTGAATGCATTCGGTGGAGTCACCGTCCTGTCGGATGGCCCTGGAGCGTCCCAGATGCGGCTCAACAACAAAGGTGTTCGCAGCCACGTGGGCGCAGTAGCGACAGCCGATGCAGACGGCTTCATCCACCCAGACAGCCTGATCGCGCATGTCGCCCCCGAGCAGGGGCTCCCTCCCGGTGGCCTGCTCCTGCGGGCGAGCGGGGGCGGAAAAGGCGTGAGACGAAGGATCAGCCAGGATTCAGGCGTCCCAGCGGGTCACCACGAGTTCGATCGAACCATCCTCGGTTTGGGTCTGCTCGGCAACCTGAAAGCCTTCCTTGGTGGTGGCAGCCAGAACCGTGTTCAGGGCGTAGCGCTGGGTGAGTTTGGAGAGAAAACGTTCCACAGGAATCTGCTGCTTCCACAGATCTAGGTCGGTGACCAGCTCATAGGACTGCGATGCGCTGTTCCAGCGGAAACCGATGTCACCACCGTCCTGCACGGCGATGGCCAGGTCAGCGGTGACGGTCTGGCCGCGGTAGCCGCGAACGGGACGCTCACCCTGATCGGGGGCATAGCCCATGTCTTCCAGCGCTTTCACCAGAGGCTCCAGCTGACGCAGTTCGGTTTTGACGGTGCTGAAATGCGACATCAGTTCAAATGAGCGGGAAGAGACTGGGACTGGACCTCAGGCTGCAGAAACGCTTCGGATGTGGATTCCTGACGTTCAACCGTTCCAAGAGCAGCTTCCACTTCTTCAGTGAGCTGCTGGCACGCTTCACCAGCAACACCCTCGACCCGTTCTTCCACACGGCCGTCAGGCCGAATGGTGAAACGAATGGTCTTCTGGGGCATCGAAGAAGCGTGATTTGCGCAGCAATCTAGTGGGGGTCACCCCTGAATGTTGCGTTTGCCGTTACAAGAGCGGCGCTACAGGACGAAACCGTCGTTGATCAAAGCCTGAAGGCGTTCCAGCACCAGCGGATCTTCCAGCTGCTCGAGGGCCGTTCTGGCCTCATCGCGCACGGAGATCTCCCCGTCATGGAGCAGAGCACTCACAAGGGCTTCAACGATCTCGGCTTGCCGCGGCTGCACCAGCTGATCCATCAAACGGCCCAAAGCCCAGATGCAGTTGCTGCGCACCACCGCTTCACTGTCGATGCGCAGACTCACCAGCAATTGCCCCGCCGCGGGGTCGGCCTTGACCGGGGAACGGCTGCCGGCTTCCGCCAGGGATCCCGGACACCAGAGGCGCACCGCTGCGACATCCGTCTGCAGCGCCCGGATCAACGGATTGAGCACCGGAGCATCAGGAAAATTGCCCAGGCTCCAGGCCGCAGCCTTGCGGACGTAGGCATTGGCATCGAGCTGCAGCAGCTGCAACAGCGGCTCAACAGCCGGCGGCGATGGATTGCGACCCAAGGCGTAGACGGCACTCATCCGCTCCACCGGACAGGAGTTCTGGAGCAAGGGCAGCAGCAGGGCAATCGACCGGGGATCACGGTGTTCACAGAACACCTGCAGGCCCTGCAGCCGTTCTCCATGGTTGCCACGCAACCAGACCAGGCCTTGGTCGCAGGCCCGGGCAATCTCCAGGGAGGAATCCTGCTCGGCATCGTCGAGCTGGATCGCATCAAGCGGATCAACGTCGTCTTCCGCAGCCAGCTCACGCGCCAGCAGATCAGGATCCACGGAAAGGCTGGACAGCCCCTGGTCCTTCTGTTGGCTGCGGTCGTCAGTCATGAGGGGATGCTACGGGAGCCATTCCAGAGCTCAACCCATGGGAGCTGGGGCCAGCATGTCACCGGGAAGCCAGATGCGGGCACTCACAGCGAACAACGCCACGGCGAACAGGAGAACAATCAGAGCCGGCAGAAGCGTGGAACGAAAAAACGACACCGGAACAGGCCAATCAAGGCGTCATTCTGCTCAAGAGGGCACGGCATCGACACGCCGCCGCAACTGCCAGATCGAGAGGATCAGCACCGACAGACCGATCCAGCCACTCCACTGTTGATGCAGCAGGAAGCCTCCGGTGCCGAGCAGGCCGCCAAACAACACACCACAGGCCAGCACAAAGCGCCGCAGCATGGCGGGCAACGACTCCATCGGCATGACGCCGAAGCGCTGGCGCAGGCGTGACCAACCGGGGCCCGGAGGACGCACCGTCCGCACAAACCGCTCCAAGACAGCGTCCGATTCCGGCGGTGTGCTCAGCATCACCGTCAACCAGACCACAGCGGAGAGGCCGGTGATCATCGCAATGCGAACCCCGTAATCCTCGATCCGAACCAGGGGCACCACCGAGGTGAACACCCCAACGAAAAAGCCGCAGAACCGTGGTGAGTTGTCCCACCAGCAACAGCTCCCGCGAACCAGCAGAGGGACGAACAAAGCGCTGATAGAGGTCGTGGGTGAGGTAACTGGCTCCCCAGTTCACCGAGGTGCTCACGGTGCTCATGAACGCCGCCACCAGAGAGATCACCACAAGGCCGAGCGCCACGGGGGGCAGCAGTTGCACGGCCAGGGCGGGATAGCCGAGCTCAAGATCAGCGCCGGCCGGCAACAGCACCTGGGCCGCCAACGCGACCACGATCCAGAGCCAGCTGCGCAGGAGGTAATTCACCACCAGAAACACCCAACCCGCCAGCCGCGCCTGCTGCTCATCGCGGGTGGCCAGCATGCGCTGGATGAACTCGCCACCCCCATCGCTGCGGCGGAAACTCCACCACTGCACAGCGATGTAAGCCGTGAACATCGGAATGCTGATGCCGCTGCCCTGCAACCAGTGGAAGCCCGCGTCATCCCAGGTCCAGGGCACCAGAGACAGCAGCTCCGGCCGCTGCAGCGCCTGCAGTTGTTCCAACAACGCTGTCATCCCTCCTGCGGCATGGAGGGCAGCCGCAGCCACGGCCAGGGCACCCGCCAACGCCAGCACAAGCTGGACCAGATCGGTGACCACGACGGCCCAGAGCCCACCGGCCACGGTGTAACTCATCACAAGCAGAGCCACGACCATCAAGAGCCAGACCGTGTCCGTCAGTCCCAGTGCTGCGGGTTGACCCGACACCAGCCCCAGCGCTTCAACCACCTTGCGGAGGGCGAGAAAGGCATAGCCGATGCCGATGCAGTTCACCGGCACGGCCAGCAGAAAAGCCTTGATGCCGCGCAACCAAGCCGCCGCCGCTCCGCCATAGCGCAGCTCGGTGAAGGCGGCGTCGGTGAGCACACCGCTGCGGCGCCAAAGGGGTGCGAAGACAACAGCCATGGCCACGTGGGCCAAACCAAAGCTCCACCACTCCCAGTTGCCCGCCAGGCCGCGGGCACCCACCAAGCCAGCGACGTAAAGCGGCGTATCGATGGAGAAGGTGGTGGCCGCCATCGAGGCGCCGGCCAACCAGCCGTTCAGACGACGGCCAGCCACGAAATAATCCGCCTCGCCGCTGTTGCGGCGGGCCAGCCACAACCCCAACACCAGGGTGAGAACGAGGTAAGCAGCGAGAAGCAGCCAATCGATCGCTGTCATGCGCAGACCCTGTTCCTCAGCAGTCTGCTGAGGAACAGGGCATCAGCCCACCCGTCAGCTGCCGGATGAATTGGGGGCCATCTGCTGACGCCGGAGCTGACCGCAGGCCGCATTTTGATCGAGCCCCCGGCTGGCCCTGAGGCTCACGGCAACACCGCGCCGCTCCAACACACGACGAAACGCCTCGATCCGCTGCGGCGTTGGTCGTTTGAACTCCTCCTCCTCAATCGGGTTGTAGGCGATCAGGTTCACGTGGCTCTGGAAACCACCAACGCGATCCGCCAGCTCTGCGGCGTGCTCGGGCTGATCGTTGAGTTCACCGAGCAGGATGTACTCAAAACTCACCCGCCGACCGGTCACCTCCAGATAGTGACGGCAATCCTCGAGCAAAGCCTCATAGGGGTAGGCATGGGCTGTGGGAATCAGCTCCTCGCGCAGCCGCTGGTTGGGGGCATGGAGGCTCACCGCCAGGGTGAACTGGGCGCGGCCCAGCCGCTGCATGGCCAGTTCCGCGAGTTGCGGCAAGGTTTTCGGAACACCCACCGTGCTAACGGTGATGCGCCGTTGGCCGATGCCGAGATCATCATTCAGGCAGCGGATCGCCTCCAGCACAGCGCTGCTGTTGAGCAGGGGCTCGCCCATGCCCATGAACACGATGTGGGAAGGACGACGGTCCATCGCCTCACGCACACTCAGCACCTGATCCACGATTTCGTGGGTCTGAAGTGAACGCTGCAACCCCCCTTTGCCGGTGGCACAGAAGCGGCAGGCCATGGGACAACCCACCTGGCTGGACACACAGACGGTGAGGCGTTGGTCGGTGGGAATCCCGACCGTTTCGATGGTTTCGCCGTCCTCGGTGGAGAGCAGCAATTTGGTGGTGGCATCCGTGGCCACCGAACGATGCACTTCCTTCAGCCGGCCCACATCAATGCCGCCCTCCAACAAGGCGGCACGCCAGGTCTTGGGGAAGACCGTGATGTCGGCCAGGGATCGAGCCCCCTTGGCATAGATCCAGTCATGGAGCTGACGGCCGCGGAACGGCTTTTGCCCCTGGGCGACGGCCCAGTCCTGCAGCTCGGCCGCGCTGCGACCCAGCAGAGCCTGGGTCACCAGATCAGCAGACCATGGCCAAGCTTGATCTCCACCGCCATCAGGGCGATGAAGCCAAGCATGGCCAGACGTCCATTCAGCCGCTCGGTATGGGTGTGGAACCCATATTTGGGCAGGCGTCTCTTGGGGATCTCAGTGGGCTCAAGCATGGAAGGGGCTGCAATGGTGAACGATTGAGCGGAGCTCATTCGTCAGAGAGCAGGCCCTCTTCCTGAAGACCCTCAACGGCTTCAGCATCGACCACCTGCTCTTCCTTCAGCTCATTGTCGGCGTCCGGACGGGTGAACGCGGCGAAATTGCTCGCCGAGGGGTCGATGTTGTGGCGGGTGCGGGTGGCCTCGAGGTCGGCGTCACTGGGGTCATCCAGCACCGCACTGGCGCTGGCCGCAGGGGGCATGTCGACGGTGTAGTCGGGACGCAGGTTCTGCATGCGGCGGTAGCCGGCTGGATCCTCCGAAAGGATGTCGGGGTGGGGGCCAGCCTCCTTCTGCAGCTCTTCTTCGAAGCCGCTGAAGCCGGTGCCTGCAGGAATCAGGCGACCGATGATCACGTTCTCCTTGAGACCACGCAGCCAGTCGCTCTTGCCCTCGATGGCGGCTTCGGTGAGCACCCGGGTCGTCTCCTGGAAGGAGGCGGCGGAGATGAAGCTGTCGGTGTTGAGCGACGCCTTGGTGATACCCAGCAGCACCGGGGTGAACTCGGCGGGAGCGCCACCGGTGATCGCCATGGCCTGGTTGGTGTCTTCCACCTGACGCAGTTCGATCAGCTCACCGGGCAACAGGGTGGTGTCGCCGGCATCTTCGACCCGCACCTTGCTGGTCATCTGACGGACGATCACCTCGATGTGCTTGTCGTCAATCGAGACGCCCTGGGACTTGTAGACGTTCTGAACCTCAGTCACCAGACGGTGCTGCAGGTTGGCGATCGCCTCCTGGGCGGCCTCCATCAGAGGCTTGCGGCTGCGCAGATCTTCGAAGTAGCACTCGAGCAACTCGTGAGGGTTAATCGGGCCATCGGTCAGCAGTTCCCCAGCGGTGACCTGTTGGCCGTCGCTCACCATGATGTTGCGGCCGAGCAGGATCGGATATTCACCGATGGCGTCATCGGATTCGATCACGTTGACGGCGAGAGACTCGTCGTCTTCACCCTGCTTGATCTCAACGGTGCCGGGCTTCTTGCAGAGAATCGCGGATTCACGGGGGCGACGGGCCTCCAGCAATTCCTCGATTCGGGGCAGACCCTGAACGATGTCACCGGTCTTCTGGCGTTCGAACACCAGAAGGGCCAGGCCATCACCACGCTGCACCAGATCTCCATCACGCACGTGCAGGACGGAGTCGGGCGACACCATGTAGGGACGTCCCAGACGCAGGGTGACGCTGTTGCCGCTGACGGCCTCGATCTCACCACAGCAGGTGGCGGTTTCGCCGTCGGCAAGGGCATCGCCATCGACAATCCGCTGACCGACGCTCACCACCGGCTTTCCGGAGGTGCTCAGGGTGGTGGTGTCTTCGGGGCGTTCCACGATCATCCGACGCACGGGGTCGGCTTCAGTGGCTTCAGGCAACTGCGCCAGACCGGCCTGCTTGCAGAGGATCTGCGTGGTGGCGACGACATCGCCAGCCTTCACAGACACACCATCTTCGACCTGCAGCTCGGTGTGGGTTGAGCCGTGGCTGGAGTCGGACATGGTGTCGCGACGCACCAGGATCGACTCGAGGATCACAAGGCGCAGACGGGAAATGGTCTTGGCCCGCTTGTCGGGAGCCTTCTCCACATCCACCGTCATCTGCGGGGTGGTGTCGAAAGTCTCGAGCAGCAGCTGGGTCTTGAGCAGCTCCACACCTTCAACGGACTTGATCAGTTCGTTGTCCTTGAACGCCAGACGCTGGGTGGCCTTGATGCCGAGGTGAGGGCCATTGGCCTGCTTCACATGGGACAGCTCAGGCAGCTGGGCCTCGTTGGGAATGGTGTACTCCTCAACAGGACGCAGCAGCAGACCCTTGCCTTCGGGGGTCTCCACCGTCTGCACGTACTTCATCGTGTCAACGGACAGCCCCTTGGCGATGTCTTCGCCGGGGTTGACCATCTGGCCATCACCCTCGAAACGCTCCAGCGCCTTGGCATCGGTGCAGAGGTGGAACTCACCACTGCGGACGATGATTTCGCGCAGGATGTCGTTCTTCTGGGTGACGGTGACGATGCCCGCGGTCTGGCTGAAGATGTCTTTGACAACCTCGGTGCCGGCCTCGATCCACTGACCGTCGGTGATCATCAACAGGGAGATGTCCTTGTTGATTTCGTGGGTCTCCTGGGGGATCCACAGCAAGGTGCCGCCCTTGTTGACCTCGTAACCGTTCTTGGCGGAACGGGCCTTCTTGATCGCCAGACCAGGGGCGAACTTCACCAAACCACCGGTGCCGGTGCGGAAGCGGTCATCCGCCAGTTCAGCGATCACCTCACCGGAACCGATCTTGCTGCCGGGGATGGTGTTGAGGCGGTAACGGGTGCCGTCTTTGGCCTCGAGGTTCCAGATCTCACCGGAGTGGGTGGACTCCTCCAGCAGTTTGAAGTCCTTGAGGGTCATCGCCGTGGTGACGATCTGCACCTCACGGGAATCACCGATGGAGTCGCGCAGGCGCACTTCACCGCCGTACTCACTCCGCTGGCTGGCTTCGGCCAGCACCTGACCCTCAGTGACCTGGGTCTCGCTACCGACCACGGGCTGAGCGTTGGGCGGCAGGTTGTAGACGTCGCCGGAAAGCACCCACATCCGGCCGAGACGCTGGGCCTTCAGGGTGATGTTGCCCTGGCGGTCGGTGACCTCACGGGGCTGGATCGCCTCCTCGTAACGCACCTGGCCAGCCAGGTCGCAGATCACGTCCTTGGTGGCCTTCTCCACACTCTTCTTGACCGAACCAGCGGCGATCTGCGCCACGGTGACGTCGGCATCGATGTCAGCACCGTTGTCGACGAACAACAGGGAGCCGTTGGTGATCTCGATCTTCTGGGCCTTGCCCTTGCCGGACGGCTTGATCGTGAGGTTGAAATCAACCTCAGCCTGTTGGGCGTTCACACCGTGGGGGGTGCGGTAGGGACGCACCCGCGCCTTGCTGCCGAACTCGACGGTGCCCGCCACCTTGGAGCGGACCACACCGGTCTCAGCGGTGGACACACCACCGGTGTGGAAGGTCCGCATGGTGAGCTGGGTTCCAGGCTCACCGATCGACTGGGCCGCGATGATGCCGACGGCTTCACCCAGGTCGACCAGTTCGTTGTGGGCCAGCGCCCAGCCGTAGCACTTGCGGCAAACGGAACGGTTGGCTTCACAGGTGAGCGGCGAACGCACACTCACGGCCTTGACGCCAGCGGCCTCGAAGGACTTGGACAGCGGCGGATCGATTTCGGTGTCGCGCTCAGCCAGCACCTCGCCATCGGCATTCACCACCTGGGCGGCGGTCAGGCGACCCACAAGCCGGCTGCCGAATTTGCCGTCCTCAGCGTCCACCACGATGTGGCGGGTCGTGCCGCAGTCGTCCTCACGGACGATCACATCCTGGGCAACGTCCACCAGACGACGGGTGAGGTAACCGGAGTCGGCGGTGCGCAGCGCCGTATCCACCAGACCCTTCCGGGCGCCATAGGAGGAGATGACGTACTCGGTGACCGTCAGACCCTCACGGAAGTTGGTGCGGATCGGAAGGTCGATGATTTCACCCTGCGGGTTGGCCATCAGGCCGCGCATGCCCACCAGCTGACGCACCTGGGACATGTTTCCCCGGGCGCCGGAGTTGGCCATCATCCACACCGAGTTCAGCGGTGCGTTCTCGTCAAAGTTCTTTTTGACGGCATCCACCAGACGCTCGTTGGTCTCGGTCCAGGTGTCGATCACCTTGGTGTGACGCTCCACCTCGGTGATTTCACCCAGGCGATAGCGCTCTTCGGTGGCCGTGATCTGTTCCTCGGCCTGGCCCAGCAGATCCTTCTTCGCCTCGGGCACCTTGAGGTCGTCGACGGAGATCGACACAGCCGCCTGGGTGGCGTACTTGAAGCCGAGATCCTTGAGGTTGTCGGCCATCGCCGACGTCACCGCAGTGCCGTGGTTCTTGTAGGACCAGGCGACGAGCTGCTTGAGAGCCCGCTTGTCGATGACCTGGTTGCGGAACGGCGGTGGGGTCTTCGAGAGCGGACGCGATGCGCTCACGGGAGCCTCTTTGGCGGCCTTGGAGGCCTTGCTGGATTTGGACTTGCGGGATTTCGAGGACGAGGTCATGGCTGCGCGCGGATCAGGAGTTAAGGAGGAAGGACGTCTGGCTTGATTCAGGCGGCGGCCACCGCGTCGATGATCGTGTGATTCATCACCACGCGGCCCACAGTGGTGAGGATGTAGCGGCTGATCAGGGCACCGTCTTCATCGAAACGGTCGCGGCGGTAGCTCCACTCTTCGATGCGCGTGCCATCGCTGAGGGATTCGCTCTTGCTGGGCGCATCCAGCTCTTCATCGTCCTGAACTTCACCGTTGAAGCGGACCCACACCCAGTCGTGCAGACCGATCCGGTTGTCTTCAAAGGCGTGGATGACATCCTCCAGACCCGCGAACGTGCAGCTGCGATCGCCGAAGCCGGGCTTGGAAACACCGGGTTGCAGCGCCGTCAAGTAATAGGAGCCGAGCACCATGTCCTGAGACGGGGTGATGATCGGCTCACCGGTCGCAGGCGACAGGATGTTGTTGCTGGCCAGCATCAACATGCGGGCCTCTGTCTGCGCCTCGATGGCCAGGGGCACGTGAACGGCCATCTGGTCACCGTCAAAGTCAGCGTTGAAGGCTGGGCAGACGAGGGGGTGCAGCTGAATGGCACGGCCATCCACCAGCTTGGGTTCGAAGGCCTGAATGCCGAGACGGTGCAGGGTTGGAGCACGGTTCAGCAGGATCGGATGGCCGTCGATCACCTCTTGCAGCACCTGCATCACTTCATCGTCGGCCCGCTGAATCAGCTTCTTGGCCGCCTTGATGTTGTTGACGATGTTCTGGCGGATCAGGCGGTGGATCACGAAGGGCTGGAACAGCTCGATCGCCATCTCCTTGGGCAGACCGCACTGGTGCATCTTCAGCTTCGGACCCACCACGATCACGGAACGACCGGAGTAGTCGACCCGCTTACCCAGGAGGTTCTGACGGAAGCGGCCCTGCTTGCCTTCAATGATGTCGCTCAATGACTTGAGCGGACGGTTGTTGGCACCCACGACGGTACGACCGCGACGGCCGTTGTCGATCAGGGCGTCGACGGCCTCCTGCAGCATCCGCTTCTCGTTGCGGACGATGATTTCAGGGGCCAGGATTTCCTGGAGCCTCGCCAGACGGTTGTTGCGGTTGATCACCCGCCGGTAGAGATCGTTGAGATCGCTGGTGGCGAAGCGACCACCATCGAGCTGCACCATCGGGCGCAGGTCGGGCGGAATCACCGGGATCACATCCAGCACCATCCACTCGGGACGGGCGTTGGTGGCGATGAAGTTGTCGATCACGCGCAGACGCTTGATCAACTTGGCGCGCTTCTGACCCTTGCTGCCGTTGATCTCCTCACGCAGCTGCTCAGCCACTTCATCGAGGGTGAGGTCTTCCAGCAATTGCTTGAGGGCCTCGGCACCGATGCCCACCACGGGCTCGTTCTCGATCTCGGAATCTTCGGCGTAGATCTCGTCTTCAATTTCCAGCCACTCGTCTTCGGTGAGCAGCTGCTTGTACTTCAGGTCCTTGTGGTCGCCGGGATCCAGCACCACATAGCAGTTGAAGTAGACGATCTGCTCAACATCCCGCAGGGGCATGTCCAGCAGGATGGCCACGTAGCTGGGGATCCCCTTCAGGTACCAGACGTGAGAGACGGGGGCCGCCAGCTTGATGAAGCCCATGCGGTGACGACGCACGCGGCTCTCGGTGACCTCCACACCGCAGCGTTCACAAACGATGCCCCGGTGACGCACCCGCTTGTACTTGCCGCAGTGGCATTCCCAGTCTTTGGACGGGCCAAAGATCTTTTCGCAGAACAGCCCGTCCATCTCGGGCTTGAGGGTGCGGTAGTTGATGGTCTCCGGCTTGGTGACCTCACCGACCACCTGGCCGTTGGGCAGGGTGCGCTGTCCCCACTCCATCACCCGATCGGGTGAGGCGAGGGTGATCTTGACGTAATCGAAGTGGTTCTCGGTGCGGAGGTTGCTGTTGGTCATTGACGGTTAAGGAAGAAGGAGCGGGGAATCGGTTCGTTCGTTGATCCGTCAGTCCTCGTCGTAATCCGCGATGCCGAGGGATTCGTAGGTGGGCCTGCTGGGGGTGCTGCGACGTGGGTTCACGTCCTGCATCAGATCCACTTCCTTGCCTTCGTCGGTGTAAACGGCGATGTCCAGACCCAGGGACTGAAGCTCGCGCATCAGCACCTTGAAGGATTCCGGTGTACCCGGGCGGGGAATCGGCTTGCCCTTGACGATGGCGTTGAGGGCCTCGTTGCGGCCCTGCATGTCGTCGGACTTGACCGTGAGAAGTTCCTGCAGGGTGTATGCGGCGCCATAGGCCTCGAGGGCCCACACCTCCATCTCACCCAGACGCTGACCACCTTGCTGTGCCTTACCGCCCAGGGGCTGCTGGGTGACCAGGGAGTAGGGGCCGGTGGAACGGGCGTGAATCTTGTCGTCCACCAAGTGAACCAGCTTGAGGAAGTGGGAGTAACCCACGGCCACGGGCTGATCGAAGGGCAGACCGGTGCGGCCATCCCTCAGCTGCAGCTTGCCGGGATCCTCAGGGTCGTACACCCAACCCTTGCCGGGCTGCTTGGCGGCTTCCTTGAGGAAGGTCTCGACGGTCTGCTGGGACTTCTCAGCACCGTGCATCTCATCGAAGGGAACGATGCGCACGCGGCAATCCAGGTTGGACGCGGCCCAACCCATCAGCAGCTCGAACACCTGACCCACGTTCATCCGGCTCGGCACACCCAGGGGGTTGAGCACGATGTCGACCGGGGTGCCGTCGGGCAGATAAGGCATGTCCTCCCGAGGAAGGATGCGGCTGATGATGCCCTTGTTGCCGTGGCGGCCAGCCATCTTGTCGCCGACCTGGATCTTGCGGCGCTGGGCCACATACACCCGCACCACCATGTTGGCGCCGGGGGGCAGCTCATCACCCTGTTCACGGGTGTAGATGCGCACATCCACAACGCGGCCACGCTCGGTGCCGGGCACCCGCAGGGAGTTGTCGCGCACGTCGCGCGCCTTCTCACCGAAGATCGCGCGCAGCAGCTTCTCTTCCGGCGGCTGATCGGATTCACCCTTGGGCGTCACCTTGCCCACGAGGATGTCGCCGCTTTCAACGAAAGCGCCCACGCGGATGATGCCCATCTCGTCGAGGTTGCCCAGGCTTTCCTCAGCGACGTTGGGAATTTCGCGGGTGATCTCCTCAGGTCCGAGCTTGGTCTGACGCGCTTCGATCTCGTACTTCTCGATGTGAACCGAGGTGTAGAGGTCGTCGGTGACCAGACGCTCGCTGACCAGCAGCGCGTCCTCGTAGTTGTAACCCTCCCAGGGCATGTAAGCGATCAGAACGTTCTGACCCAGAGCGATCTCACCGCCTTCACAGGCGGAACCATCCGCCATCACCTGGCCGACGATCACCGGATCGCCGCAGCGGACGATCGGGCGCTGGTTCAGGCAGGTGTCCTGGTTGGAGCGCTGATACTTCTGCAGGAAATGGGTGTGGTCGTTGCCATCCTCGTCCTGAACAACGATGGCGTTGGCATCCACATAGGTCACGGTGCCATTCACCCGGGAGATCGGCACCATGCCGGAGTCGCGGGCCACCTGGGTTTCCAGGCCGGTGCCCACCAGGGCACGCTCGGGACGCAGCAGCGGCACAGCCTGACGCTGCATGTTGGAGCCCATCAGGGCGCGGTTGGCGTCGTCGTGCTCCAGGAAGGGGATCAGGGACGTTGCCACGGAGATCACCTGGACCGGTGACAGGGCGACGTAGTCGACCTGCTCAGGGGGGACCTTCTCGAAGTCCTGGCGGTAACGCACAGGAATCAGATCCGCCGAGATCCGGCCGTCGTCCTCGGTGGCCACGTCACCAGGGGCGACGCGCACTTCGTCTTCCCGGTCGGCAGACAGGTAGATCGGATCGCCATCCTTCAGAACGACACCGTTCTCCACCTTCCAGAACGGCGTTTCGATGAAGCCGTACTCGTTGACCCGGGCGTGGGTGGCCAGGGAGTTGATCAGACCAGCGTTGGGGCCTTCCGGCGTATCAATCGGGCAGAGACGGCCGTAGTGGGAGGGGTGAATGTCGCGGACGGCGAAGCCGGCACGCTCACGGGTGAGACCGCCGGGTCCAAGGGCCGAGATGCGGCGCTTGTGGGTGAGCTCAGCCAGAGGGTTGGTCTGGTCCATGAACTGGCTCAACTGGCTGGAGCCGAAGAACTCCTTGATCGCCGCCACCAGGGGCTTGGGGTTCACCAACTGGGCCGGGGTCAGCGAATCGGTTTCGCCGACGGTCATCCGTTCCTTGATGATCCGCTCAAGACGGTTCAGTCCCACCCGAACCTGGTTCTGCAGGAGTTCGCCCACGGAACGCACGCGGCGGTTGCCGAGGTGGTCGATGTCGTCAAGGCTGGCGCCGCCGACATCCAGTTCCAGGTTGATCAGGTAATCGAGGGTGGAGAGCACATCCTCATGGGTGAGGGTGCGCACCGTGTCGGGGATGGTGAGGCGCAGCTTCTTGTTGATCTTGTAGCGGCCGACCCGACCGAGGTCGTAGCGCTTGGGATCGAAGAAACGGGTCTGCAGCAGCTGCTGACCGCCACTCACTGAGGGGGGTTCACCCGGACGGAGTTTCTTGTAGAGCTCAAGCAGCGCTTGGTCTTCCGAGCTGATGCCCTCGTCGTTGGCTGCATCAATCGACTTCTTGTAGAACTCGGGGTGACGCAGCTTGTCGAGCACGTCGTTGTCGGACAGACCCATGGCACGCATGAGCACGTGCGCGTTGATCTTGCGGGTCTTGTCCACACGAACGTGGAGCAAATCGTTCTTATCTGTTTCAAACTTCAGCCAGGCACCCCGGTTGGGGATGACGCTGGCGTTGTAGGTGCGCCGGCCGTTCTTGTCCATTTCATCCTTGAAATAGACACCAGGGCTGCGCACGATCTGGTTCACGATCACGCGCTCAGCGCCGTTGATGATGAACGTGCCGCGCTCGGTCATCAGCGGCAGTTCGCCGATGAAGACCTCCTGCTCCTTGATCTCACCGGTCTCCTTGTTGACCAGGCGGCAGGTCACATACATCTGTGACGCGAAGGTCGCATCACGGCGCTTGGCCTCTTCCACATCGTGGCGGGGGCGCTTCAGGCGGTACTCGCTACCGATGAAGTGCAGCTCCAGCTTGCCGGTGTAATCCGTGATCGGAGAGAAGCTTTCCAGCTCCTCCATCAGACCTTGATCCAAAAACCACTTAAAGCTGGCCCGCTGCACCTCCACCAGATCAGGGAGGTAGGTGGCGGTCTTGGCGACCTGAATCGCGCTGCTGCTCATGCGGGGACCGGCAGAGAGGACGAAGGGACTGGGGAGGACTGGATTGGCGGCAGAAGCTCACCTGACAGGACGATTCGACACAACAGCGGCACCGACGGTTTCCAGGACGGAACCGACAGCGCCGCTGCTGCTGTTCAGAAATCGCGGGTCAGATCAGCTGACGACGACAAGTGCACCGGAAGGAAATGGACGCTTCAGGCACCACACACAAGACGGAATCCTGCGCATGGCCAGGCCAATACAACATCTTACATATGGACTCGACACCCTTGGAACTCCGGTTATGGGAGTCCGAACAAACGCCGGGCGTTGGCGGTGCTGCTGCAGGCCACGCTGTCGAGATCCACGCCGCGCAGCTCAGCCACCCGCGTGGCAACAGAGGCCACGAAGGCCGGCTCATTGCGCTTGCCGCGGCGGGGCACAGGGGCCAGGAAGGGGCAGTCGGTTTCCACCAGGAAACGATCCTCCGGCACCTGACGGGCGCAGTCGTGGGTGGGCTCCGCCTTGGGGAAGGTGACGGTGCCGCTGAAGCTGATGTAGAAGCCGAGCTCCAGGAACTGGTGCATTTCATCGGGGGTACCGCCCCAGCAATGCATCACCCCTCCGGGGCAACGGCCCTGCGCCTTGCGGGCCCGCAGTTCCTCCAGCATCGGCTCGGCGGCATCCCGGCAGTGAATGATCACCGGCAGGTTCAACTCAACCGCCAGGTCCAATTGAGGGCGCAGCACAGCAAGCTGCTCCTCGAGATTCTTGTCTCGGAAGAGATCGAGGCCGAGTTCGCCGATGGCGACCACCCGATCGTCCTCCAGAGCTGCCCGGCGCAGCACCGCCACCGTGTCATCCCGCCAATGCTCGGTGTCCAGTGGATGGACGCCGACGGAATAACGCATCTCCGGGAATCGATCCGCCAGGGCGCGGATCGCCGGGATTTCGGAGGGTTCGACGCAGGCGTGCAGCAGTGCACCAACACCGGCCTCACGCCAGCGTGAAGCCACCTCATCGAGGTCGTCGTCGAAGTTGCGGAAGACGATGTGACAGTGGCTGTCGATCAACGTCGGGGTGGGGGACACAGCTGGGCCGAAACGCGCTTTCGGCCCATTCTGACGGTTGAAACCGACTCAGCTGGCGGGCTCGAGCACCTTGCGCACGGCCGCACTGAGGCGGGATTTCTGGTTGGCACCGTTGTTGCGGTGCAGCACACCCACCTTCACGGCCTTGTCGATCTTGCTGAAGGCGGCACGCATGGAGGTCTGCACGCTGGCCTTGGCTTCATCGCCAGGGGTGGCGCTGTACGCGTCACAGGCGGCGAAGCAGCGCTTCATCAAGGTGCGCATCGACGACTTGTAGGTGCGGTTGCGCAGACGGTTGCGCTCAGCAATCTCAATCCGCTTCTTGGCTGACTTGTTATTGGCCACTGAGGCTTCAACGTTGCGAACAATCCAGCACCTTACTCCTTGACAGGACCCCCTTCCCTGGGTTGTGGAGTCCTAACTTGACCGAACTCTCCCCCTGTTCCTTTGTCTGTGAGCCAGCCGGCCGTTGCTCCCCTTCGCATCGTGCGGGATCTGGACCGGGCCCAGACTGAGCTGAAACGGTTGTCGAGCCGCACCACACAAACCCAGCAGGGTGAAGCCCGTGAGCGGGTTGAAGCCATTCTCAAAGCGGTGCGCGATCGCGGTGATGCCGCCATTGCCGACTTCACCGAAAGGTTCGATGGCTTCCGGCCCGAACCGATGGCGGTGTCCCCCGAGGCCCTCGAGCAGGCCTGGACGTCGCTGCCGACCAACCTGCGGGATGCCCTGGAGCTGGCCCATCGCCGCATCACCGACTTCCACCAACGCCAACGTCCCGCCGATCTGGCGGTGACGGGCCCCCACGGCGAACAGCTTGGGCGGCGCTGGCGGCCGGTGGAGCGGGCGGGTCTCTACGTGCCCGGAGGACGGGCGGCTTACCCCAGCACCGTGCTGATGAATGCGGTGCCAGCCCGGGTCGCCGGCGTCAAAGACGTGGTGATCTGTTCCCCCGCCGGACGTGATGGTGCGGTGAACCCCGTGGTGCTGGCAGCGGCCCACCTGGCCGGCGTGAAAACGGTGTTCCGCCTCGGAGGTGCCCAGGCTGTTGCCGCCATGGCCTACGGCAGCGAGAGCGTGCCCAAGGTGGACGTGATCAGTGGCCCCGGGAACCTCTACGTCACCCTGGCGAAACAGGCGGTGTACGGCCAGGTGGCCATCGATTCCCTGGCGGGACCAAGCGAAGTGCTGGTGATCGCAGACCACTCCGCCAAGCCCGATCAGGTGGCAGCGGATCTGTTGGCGCAGGCGGAGCACGACCCCCTGGCGGCGGCGGTGCTGATCACCACCGACCCTGCACTGGCCGACGGGATCAACGCCGCAGTAGCCGAACAGCTGGCCGATCACCCCCGCCAGGAGATCTGCGAAGCCGCTCTGCGGGACTGGGGGCTGGTGGTGGTCTGCGGCGACCTCGAGAGCTGTGCCCGCCTCAGCGACAGCTTCGCCCCCGAACACCTGGAGCTGCTGGTGGAGCGGCCCGAACCCCTGGCGGATCGCATTCAGAACGCCGGAGCCATTTTCCTGGGCCCCTGGTCCCCAGAAGCGGTGGGGGATTACCTGGCAGGCCCAAACCACACGCTGCCCACCTGTGGAGCCGCGCGTTTCAGCGGGGCCCTGAGTGTTGAGACCTTCATGCGCCACACCTCGCTGATCGGTTTCAACCGGGCTGCCCTGGAAGCAACGGGTTCAGCTGTGCAGGAGCTGGCCACCAGTGAAGGCCTGCACAGCCACGCTGAATCGGTGCGGCGGCGCCTCAGCTGAGGCGCTTCTCCAGGCTGCGGACACCCGCCACACCATCGGTGATCTCACCGACCAACACCTCATCGGTGATGTTGACGAACAGACCGTTCTCCAGCACACCGGGAATGTTGTTGATCGTCTGCTCCAGGGCCACTGGATCGCTGATGCCGCCGTCGAGCTTGGCATCCAGTACCAGGTTGCCCTGATCGGTAACCACAGGGCCGGCCTTGCGCTGGGCCATGCGCAGCTCAGCGCTGCCCCCGAGTGCTTCCAGCTGCTGCTTCACCTGGCGCCAGGCCCCGGGGAGCACTTCCACCGGCAGCAGAAAACCGAGGTTGAGACGATCCACCAGTTTGGTGGAGTCCACCACCACCACAAACCGATCCGCCCGTGCCGCCACGAGTTTCTCCTGCACGTGGCATGCGCCACCACCCTTGATCAATTGGAAGCCAGGGTCGACTTCGTCGGCACCATCGATGGCCAGATCAATCCGGCTGACGGCGTTGAGACTGAGCAGAGGAATGTTGAGCTCAGCGGCCAGCACCTCTCCTTGGAAGGAGGTGGTGACACCGACGATGTCTTTGAGTTCTCCGCTGGTGAGCTTGGCCCCCAGGCCCTGAATCATCAGAGCGGCGGTGGAGCCTGATCCCAGGCCCAGCACCATGCCGTCCTTGATCTGTTCCACGGCGGCATCAGCCACCGCCTGCTTCATCTGGGTCTGTAGATCAGCCATCGGGTCACGTCCTTTGGGCGCGACCGTAGCAAGGGGTTTCAGGCCATCCCAGGAAGGGGCTCAGGTTTGACGGACAGGGTGAGCTCGCGGCCGGCCCGCAGCACTTTCAGAGGCAGGGGAACATCGATGGCGGCGGCATCCACCACCTCGAGCAGCGCCTGAGGGTCGGCAATGTCGCGCTCATCCACCGTGATCAGCAGATCGCCGCGGCGCAGTCCTGCGCTTTCAGCCGGGCCATCGGGCAGCACGGCTTGCACCAGGGCACCACTACGTTCCGGCAGCTGCACAAGGGCATTGGGGTCCTTGTTGTGCTGGCGCGCGATGCGCGGTGTGAGCGCCACCAGTTGCAGACCGATGTAGGGGTGCACCACTTCACCCTGTTGCTGCAGCTGATCAGCCACCCGGCGGGCCAGGTTGATCGGGATGGCAAAACCGAGGCCGGCCCCAGGGCCCGACCGCACCAGGGTGTTGATGCCAATCACCTGGCCATCGCCGTTCACCAACGGTCCACCGGAATTGCCCGGGTTGATGGCGGCGTCGGTCTGAATGAGTTCCAGCCGTTTGTCGGCGAAGCCAAGGCTGTTGATGTTGCGGTGCAGGCTGCTGACGATGCCCAGGGTCACCGTGCGTTCCAATCCGAACGGGGTGCCGAGGGCGATCGCCCAATCGCCCACCTGCATGGCTTCCGAATCACCAAGGGGAGCCCGTGGTGGCAGTTGATCGCCCTCGAGACGCACCAGGGCCAGGTCTGTCACAGCATCGGTGCCCACCACCCGTCCATCCCGCTGTTCCCCGTCGGCCAGGGTGACGCTGACGGACTCCACCCGATCCACCACATGGGCATTGGTGAGCACAAGGCCCTTGGCATCGATCACCACACCAGAGCCTTGGCCCCGTTCCCGCTCCGGACCTGCCGGAGGGTCCCCCAGCAGGTCCCGCAGCAGGGGGTCAAGCAGCGTGGGGTCAAACGGCTGACGTTCCACGGTGCGCTCGGTGTCGATCCGAACCACCGCCGGCGCCACCCGCTGAACGGCATCGGCCACAAAGCTGTGCTCCAGGGCCTGCGCTGAGTCACCTTCACCGACCAGAACCGCTACGGCCATCAGAACGGCCAGGAGTTGACGCAGGGCGTACCGCAACACAAGACCTCTCATTGCCTTCTTTTTATCGGATCCAGCCGGAGAAACGGGCCCTGGTCCAAATCGATCGCAATCTCAGAACCTCCATTGCGATGCGCGGTCGAGCTTGGACATTCCAGCTAACAAATCAGCAAACGCAGTTTTCGCATGCGTGCACTTCTGGCTCCAGCGGCAGCTCTGCTTGCCCTGGCTGGCCCGGTTGCCCTCACCCCTCAGGCCTCCGCGGAGAGCACAACGCTCAAGGCGGTGATCTTTGAGGAGGTCAAGCCGCTGTATCACAAAACAGATGCCGGCTACGAAGGCCTCGGGGTTGACGTTCTCGAACAGATCCGGATCCAGGCCAAGCGCCGCAAGGTGGACTACCGGGTGGCCAAGTCGGTGAACGATGGCATCGGCGCCGTGATCACCGGCAAGGCCGACATCGCCTGCGGCGTGGCCTTCACCTGGGGCCGCTCCACGCAGGTCACCTATAGCCTGCCCTTCGGCATCGGTGGCACCCGTCTGCTGATGGCCAACGACACCACCGTCGATGGAACCCCCGCCTCACTGGAGGGCCAAACCATTGGTGTGGTGAAGGACACCGCTTCCGCCCAGGTGCTGAAGAACGTGGTGCCCGGCGCCACGCTGAAGAGTTTCACCACCCCGAAGGAAGCGTTGGATGCCTTCTACGCGGGTGACGTGCCGATCCTTGGGGGCGGAACCCTTTGGCTGGCCGCCAACAGCCGCATCGACAAGACGGCACTGCTGCCCTTCCGTCCCTACGGCCGCTCCGGCATCAGCTGCATCGTCAACCAAAACAACGGCAAGCTGCTCTCCTCCACCAACATCGCGTTGGGCCAGATGATGCAGGCCTACATGGATGGTGATGCGGGAACGCGCCGCATGATCAACCGTTGGATCGGCCCCGGCAGCGATGTGGGTCTGAGCCAGGACGTGATCCGCTCCCTTTACGGCCTGATCCTCAGCATCACAGCAGAAATCAACACTCCAGCCACACCGGGAATCTGACGACTCCTCGATTGCTTTTGTTCTCTATCCACCAACAGTCATGAAGCGTTCACTGATTGCTTTTCAAGCACTGCTGGCCTCCAGCGCCGTGCTTTGCCAAACCGCTGAAGCCAGCTCCACCTACACCGCCCCCGAGCAGCTGACCGGCCCGGCCAAAGCCAACAGCATCGAAGCCCGGATTGAAGCGGTGCGGAACACCGACTGGGGCAGCCTGCTTCAGGATCCTGAGATCGAAGGTGAGCTGGTTGCCAAGAGCAAGTGGGGCAACGGCAAGGGCAAGAAATTCGGCAACAGCTACGGCAAAGGCAAATGGGGCAACGGCAAGAGCGGCAACAAGTGGAGCAATAGCCGCAACACATGGGGCAACGGTCGCTACTACGGCGGCTGGCGCAACGGTGGCGGTGCCTGGGGCAACGGTGGCGGCGGCTTCGTGAACTGGTGATCGTTTCCTCTCCCAACGTCGGGCCCGACCTCAACCGGTTCGGGCCCATCGGCCTCGTAGTTGTGCAGTCCACCTCGCTGTGCAACCTCGATTGCTCGTATTGCTATCTGCCGGACCGGCAGAAGAAGCGGGTCTTTGACTTCGATCTGCTGCCCTTGCTGATGCAGCGGATTCTGGAAAGCCCCTATGCCGGGCCGGAAATTGCCTTGGTGTGGCACGCCGGGGAGCCACTCACCCTGCCCACCAGTTGGTACGACGAGGCAACGGCGATCCTGTATCGCAGCCTGGAGCAGTTCAACGCCCGAGGGCTGGACTTCACCCAGCACGTGCAGACCAACGCCACGTTGATCAATGACGCGTGGTGCGGCTGCTTCCGGCGCAACAAGATTGTGGTGGGCATCAGTGTGGATGGCCCGGAGGACATCCACGACGCCCACCGGCGCTTCCGCAACGGGCGCGGCTCCCACGCCATGGCGATGAAGGGGATTGAAGCCCTGCATCGCAACGATGTGCCCTTCCACTGCATCTCGGTGGTGACCGCCGATGCCATGGAGCAACCGGAGCGGATGTACCGCTTCTTCCGCGACAACGGCATCAACGACGTGGGTTTCAACGTTGAGGAGCAGGAGGGGATCAACACCACTTCATCGATGCAGGGCTCTGTAATGGAGGAGAAGTACCGCGACTTCCTTCGGGCCTTCTGGCGGCTCAGCGAGCAGGACGGCTATCCCGTGGTGCTGCGCGAATTCGAGCAGGTGATCAGCCTGATCCAAGGCAATGCGCGGATGACCCAGAACGAGCTGAATCGCCCGTTCTCGATCCTCAGCGTGGATTGGGAGGGCAATTTCTCCACCTTCGACCCTGAGCTGCTTTCGGTGGCCAGCGACCGCTACGGCAGCTTCAACCTCGGCAATCTCAAGGATCTGTCGCTGGTGGAGTCCACCCACACCGAGCAGTTCCGTCGGCTCATGGCCGACATGAGCAGCGGCGTGGAGACCTGCCACAAGAGCTGCGAATACTTCGGCCTCTGCGGCGGTGGCAACGGCAGCAACAAGTTCTGGGAACACGGCACCCTCGCCTCCAGCGAAACCAACGCCTGCCGCTTCGGCACCCAGATCCCCACGCAAGTGCTACTGGAGCGGTTCGAAGAGGGCCCTCCCCTGACGCCACTCACACCCAATCCATCGGGGGCTTGATGCGATCGATCGCTGTTCTGCCCGTCCTGGGCCTGCTGCTGATGCCGCTACAGGCCAATGCAGCCTTCAGCTTCCTGCCTCCGGTGGGGGGCGGTGACCCGATTGTGAAAAAGAAGGTGGAGCGTCCCAAGGGGCTGATCGGCAAAGCCATCGGCCGCACCAACTGGAACACCGATTTCCTGGTGGATCAGCCCTACCGCAGCTTCAAACTGTTTTTCACGGCCGATTCCAGTGACCCCAGCAGCTATCCGGTCCAGGCCTTCCTCAAATTCAGCGACGGCAGCAACCGCAAGGTGGCCGATGAACAACTGCAGCCGCCCGTGGGCACCGGACGAATGTTCGGCCCCTTCCAGCAGGTGCCGGGCAAGAGCATCAGCCAGGTGAATTTCAGGATCGGCGCCAACAAGGATCCGCAAGCCACTGGATTTAGTTACCGCATTTCCGTTCAGGGCTGCCAGTGAACACACAGCAGCTCTGGAGTGCACTGCTTAAGGTCGAAGCGTCTCGTGGGCTTCATCCTTGAGTGAAACCGCCGCTACACAACGCTGTGAGCTCTGCCAGGTCGTGATCGAAGAGCGCCCTGGCCTTACCGATGTGGTGACGTTCAGCAATGGCCCCCAGGGCAGCCGCAGCAAACTCTGGAGCCGCGTCTGCCAGTACGTGACCGATCCCGAGCGTCGACGCCTCTGCATCAATCAGGATTCCGAAGGGCGCGGCGCTGAACAGCCGGGCGACGCCTTCCCCGATGCACCGGCCATCGATCTGGGCAACAGCTGACGGCGGGCAGACGGTCCCGTACATTAAAGGTGTGTCCGACGGGCATCTCCCTGCGGGAGATCGGTCACAACTGAAATGCACGTCGGGCCGACGTCCGCCCTCAGTTCGCGTTGCCTCATCCTCTGCTTCCGGATCTCGAAACGCTGGTCACCGATGTGGCCGCCAGCAAAGGCTTGGCCCTTTGCAGCATTCAGCTGCTCACCCACATGAGCCCGATGACCCTGGAAGTGCAGATCCGACACAGCAGTGGAGCGGATGTGAGCCTTGATGACTGCGCCGGTTTCAGTGGCGTGCTGGGGGATGCCCTTGAGGCCTCCACCCTGCTCACTGACGCGTATGTTCTGGAGATCAGCAGTCCCGGCATCGGCGACCATCTGTCCAGCGATCGCGACTTTGAAACCTTCCGCGGCTTCCCCGTGGAGGTTCATCACCGCGACAAGGACGACAGCGAGCAACGCCTGGAGGGCCTCTTGCTCGAACGCGACGCCGACACGCTGCAGATCAACATTCGCGGGCGAATCAAACGGATTCCCCGGGATTGCGTGATCGGTGTCCGCCTCACGAGTCCAGGCAGCTGAACCCAGCGTTCACACCCCTGCAACCGCTCCTTTCTTTTCCCTAACCCAACGCGATGGCTCTCGTTCTGCTTCCCGGCCTCAGCAACCTGATCGACGACATCAGCGAAGAGAAGAAGCTGCCGCCCCAGGTGGTGGAGGCGGCCCTGCGGGAGGCCCTGCTGAAGGGCTATGAGCGCTACCGGCGCACCCTCTACATCGGCATCAGCGAAGACCCCTTTGATGAGGAGTACTTCAGCAACTTCGACGTTGGCCTCGACCTTGAGGAGGAGGGCTACCGAGTTCTCGCCAGCAAGATCATTGTTGATGAGGTGGAGAGCGAAGACCACCAGATCGCAATCGCTGAGGTGATGCAGGTGGCCGATGACGCCCAGGTGGGCGACACGGTGGTGCTGGATGTCACCCCAGAGAAAGAGGACTTCGGCCGGATGGCCGCCGCCACCACCAAGCAGGTGCTGGCCCAGAAGCTGCGGGATCAGCAGCGCCGCATGATCCAGGAGGAATTCGCTGATCTGGAGGATCCGGTGCTGACGGCCCGGGTGATCCGCTTCGAGCGCCAGTCGGTGATCATGGCGGTCAGCTCAGGCCTGGGCCGTCCGGAAGTGGAGGCTGAACTCCCCCGGCGCGATCAACTGCCCAACGACAACTACCGCGCCAACGCCACCTTCAAGGTGTTCCTGAAAGAGGTGAGCGAAGTGCCCCGCCGGGGACCGCAGCTGTTCGTCAGCCGCTCCAATGCCGGTTTGGTGGTCTACCTGTTCGAGAACGAAGTTCCCGAAATACAGGAAGGGTCCGTTCGGATCGTGGCCGTGGCCCGTGAGGCCAATCCCCCCTCCCGTTCCGTGGGCCCCCGCACCAAAGTGGCCGTCGACAGCATCGAACGCGAGGTGGATCCCGTCGGCGCCTGCATCGGCGCCCGCGGCTCCCGGATTCAGCAGGTGGTGAACGAACTGCGTGGAGAAAAAATTGACGTGATCCGCTGGTCGCAGGATCCGGGCCAGTACATCGCCAACTCCCTCAGCCCCGCTCGGGTGGAAATGGTGCGCCTGGTGGATCCCGTGGGCCAGCACGCCCATGTGCTGGTGCCCCCCGATCAGCTGAGCCTGGCCATCGGCCGCGAAGGCCAGAACGTTCGTTTGGCCGCCCGACTCACCGGCTGGAAGATCGACATCAAGAACTCCACCGAATACGACCAAGAGGCCGAGGATGCCGTGGTGGCAGAGCTGATCTCCCAGCGGGAGGAGGAGGAAGCCCTCCAGCAGCAAGCCGAAGAACGACTTGCCGCCGAACAGGCCGCTCGGGCTGAAGAGGATGCACGCCTGCGGGAGCTGTATCCGCTGCCCGAAGACGAAGAGGAGTACGGCGAGGAGCAGGCCGAGCAGGAGTTCTCTGAGGAGGAGCCCGCTGAGGTGGAAGCCAGCAGCGAAACCGAGCTCGAGGCTGAAGCTGAAAGCACGGACGCAGCGGCTGAGGCCGATCCCGATCAGGAGCAGGTCCGGTGAGTGACCGCCCCGTCCTGCGTCGCTGCGTGGCCTGCCGCCAGCTCTTGGATCGCCGCCAACTCTGGAGGGTGATCCGCGACCATCAGGACGGAGTTCTCCTCGATAAGGGGATGGGCCGTTCGGCCTATCTCTGCCGCGAGGAGAACTGCCTTGAGGAGGCGACCCGTCGCAAGCGTCTGCAGAAAGCCCTGCGTTGTCAGGTGCCCGAAACAGTGCTTGCGGTGTTGAAACAGCGGCTTAACCAAAGCGTTGGTGAATCCGCTGAGGCAGACTGAACATTGGCCCCACCTTGTGCGTGGCCACCGCGGCATTCCATGCCCGGACCGATCGGAGACCCGAACTGAATGACCAGCAGCGGCAAAGTCAGAATTTACGAGCTGTCCAAGGACCTCGGCCTTGAGAACAAGGACGTGCTGGATGCGGCTGAAAAGCTGTCGATCGCTGCGAAGAGCCACAGCAGCTCGATCAGTGACGCTGAAGCCGGAAAGATCCGTTCGCTCCTCGGCAAGGGCGGGAATGGTGCGAAACCCGCTGCCGCGGCGCCTGCCAAGCCCGCAGCTGGCAAGGCCATCCTCTCGCTGAAGAAAGCGGCCCCCGCCGCACCAACCAAGCCCGCCCCAGCGGTGAGCAAACCGGTCGCCAAGCCTGTGGCTGCCAAGCCCGTGGTCACCAAACCCGTGGCGGCTGCCAAACCGCAGGCGGCCCCGAAGCCTCCCGCAGCGGCCACGCCCAAACCGGTCATCAGCAAGCCAGCGGCTGCACCGGTGAAAGCCTCAGCAGCACCGACGCGGCCCGCCGCTCCTCAGACCCCCACCGCAGCCCCGGCGCGGCCGACGGCGGCAAAACCCGTTCCACGACCTGCCGCGGCCAAGCCGCAGGTTGTCAGCAAGCCGGCTGCAGGCAAACCGGAACTGGTGAGCAAGCCCAAGGCTGCTGCCAAACCCACGGCACCCACGCCGCGGCCCACACCGGCTCGACCGACGCCACGCCCCGCAGGTGCTGGAAGCCCAGCGCGGCCCACCCCTGGCCAGGGGCAGCCCAAGCCACAGATTGTCCGCGCAGGCGCTCCATCTCGGCCCGGCGCGCCAACCCGTGCCGGCGCCCCCACAAAGCCTGGTGCACCCTCACGGCCCACGCCGCGGCCTGAACTGGTGGGCAAACCTGTGCCCCGCCGTCCGGCAGGCACCGGCGTGCCTCAACGCCAGGGCGGTCCAAGCCGTCCCGGAGCCCCCACCCGACAGGGGGGTCGCCCCGGGATGCCTCCCCGCAGCGGCAACACCCTGGAACTGGTCGGCAAGCCGATTCGTCGCGACGGCAGCAGCACAGGTAGCGGCCGTCCTGGATCGCCCACCCGTCCTGGAGCTCCTGGACGTCCGGGCATGCCTGCTGGAATGCGCAAACCGGTGGCTCCCGGTGAGCTCATGCAGCTGCAGAAGCCTGTCGGCAGGCCAACGGCACCGGCACCCCGCCGTCCGGATGCACCCACCAAAGCCGGTGCAGGTGCAGGAACAGCCACCCCGCCCGTGGCGCGTCCGAATGCCCCCTCAGCGCCCCGCCGTCCCAGCTTCCGCCCTGGTGGCCAGCGGCGGCCTGGCCGTCCCGACTGGGATGACAGCGCACGGCTCGATGCTCTGCGCAGCCGCTCGCCGCAGAAGCAGCGCCAGAAGGTGCACATCATCGGTGAAAACGATGATTCCCTGGCGGCACAGACCGGCGGCTTCGCTGGTGAACAGGAGAATATGGTTCTCTCGGCGAGCCTGGCTCGTCCCGCCAAGCCCAAGTCGCAGCAGCGCACCGCACCCAAGCCGGTGGCGGCGATGCGCAAGCGCAAGAAGGAAACCGCCCGTCAGCGTCAGCGCCGGCGTGCCATGGAGCTGCGGGCAGCCCGGGAAGCCAAGCAGGTGCGTCCCGAAATGATCGTGGTGCCGGAGGACAACCTCACGGTGCAGGAACTGGCGGACATGCTGAGCGTCGAAAGCTCAGAGATCATCAAATCCCTGTTCTTCAAAGGGATCATCGCCACGGTCACCCAGACCCTGGACATGCCCACGATCGAGGCCGTGGCCGACGAATTCGGTGTGCCGGTACTGCAGGACGACGTGGAGGAGGCGGCCAAGAAGACCGTCGAGATGATCGAAGAGGCCGACAAGGCTCACCTGATCCGACGTCCGCCCGTGGTCACCGTCATGGGCCACGTCGACCACGGCAAAACCAGCCTGCTGGATGCCATCCGTCAGGCCCGCGTCGCGGCGGGTGAGGCCGGCGGCATCACCCAGCACATCGGTGCGTATCAGGTTGAGATCGAGCACAACAACGAGCAGCGCAAGCTCACCTTCCTGGACACACCGGGGCACGAAGCCTTCACGGCCATGCGAGCCCGCGGCACCAAGGTGACCGACGTGGCTGTGCTGGTGGTGGCCGCTGACGACGGCGTCCGCCCCCAGACCCTGGAAGCCATCAGCCACGCCCGGGCCGCTGAAGTGCCAATCGTGGTGGCGATCAACAAGATCGACAAGGAAGGTTCATCGCCCGAGCGGGTGAAACAGGAACTGTCTGAGCAAAACCTGCTGGCGGAAGACTGGGGCGGCGATGTGGTGATGGTGCCGGTGAGCGCCATCAAGGGCGAAAACATCGACAAGCTGCTGGAGATGCTGCTGCTGGTCACCGAAGTCGAAGACCTGCAGGCCAACCCGGATCGTCTGGCTCGCGGCACCGTGATCGAGGCCCACCTCGACAAGGCCAAAGGCCCCGTGGCCACGCTTCTGGTGCAGAACGGCACCCTCAAGACCGGCGACGTCGTCGCCGCTGGTCCGGTGCTGGGCAAGGTGCGCGCCATGGTGGACGACAACCGCCAACGCCTCAAGGAAGCGGGCCCCTCCTTTGCTGTGGAGGCCCTGGGCTTCAGCGAGGTGCCCACCGCATGTGACGAGTTCGAGGTGTACCCCGACGAGAAATCGGCCCGGGCCGTGGTGGGCGATCGCGCCTCCGATGCCCGTGCCACCCGTCTTGCTCAGCAGATGGCGTCACGACGCGTCTCGCTCACGGCCATGTCCGGCCAGGCCAATGACGGTGAGCTGAAGGAACTCAACCTGATTCTCAAGGCCGACGTTCAAGGCTCCGTGGAAGCCATCCTCGGATCGCTCGAGCAGCTGCCCAAGGATGAGGTGCAGGTGCGGGTGCTGCTGTCGGCACCTGGCGAGATCACCGAAACCGACGTCGACCTGGCCGCCGCCTCCGGCGCGGTGATCGTGGGCTTCAACACCTCCATGGCCTCCGGCGCCAAGAAAGCGGCGGATGCCACCGGCGTGGATGTGCGCGACTACGACGTGATCTACAAGCTGCTGGAAGACATCCAGTTGGCGATGGAAGGTCTGCTGGAGCCGGAACTGGTGGAAGAGGCCCTGGGCGAAGCCGAGGTGCGTGCCGTCTTCACCATCGGCAAGAGCGCCGTGGCCGGCTGTTATGTCACCACCGGCAAGCTGCATCGCAACTGCCGGGTGCGGGTGCACCGCGGAAAACAGGTGGTCTACGAGGGCGACCTCGACTCCCTGCGTCGCAACAAGGACGACGTCAAGGAAGTGGCCACGGGCTTCGAATGCGGTGTCGGCACCGATCGGTTCGCCAACTGGGAAGAGGGCGATCGCATTGAAGCCTTCAAGATGGTCACCCAACGCCGCAAACTCACCACCTGACCCCGCAAGCGATCGTGCAGCCCCGCAGCGAGCCCCTGCTCTGGCTTCAGTGCCTGGCCTTTGGAGCCATCCCACTGGAGCTGCTGCTGATCCGCCTGGTTCTGGCCGGCGCGGATCCGGGTCCTGTACCAGGCGTGGAGCGATTCCTGATCTGGGGGGTGGGGGTCCTGGCCCCAGCCGTCGCGTTGTGGCGACGGCCCGCCGACTGGGGCTCACTGCTGTTCGTGCGTCAGCCGCTGGCCAGCCGCAACAGCGATCAACTCCGCATCAGTGCCTCGCACGGGGGCTTGAGCAGCCGCGCCGCTGTGGTGATCGCCGCAGTGGTCCTACTGCCCGTGCTCTGGTGGATGGACGATTCAGCGGTGCTGGCGAGTGAATTTTCCCCGGTTTCGGGACAATCCCGTCTGGTCACCCTGTTGCTGGTCAGCCCATTGCTGGCCTTGATGGTCTGGCAGGTGCAGCAGCTGATTCAAGCCGCAGCGCTGTTGCTTGGATCACCAGCAACCGTTGCCCCTGCCGATTCAGCTTTTCGTGCTGACGCTGTGGCAACGCAACGCACCAGCCTGGGCCTTCAAATTCTCAACCTCCCCGGCCTGGACTGGCCGGAGCCTGCGCTGGAGCCGATCAAGCAAGAGCCCGATCAGACCATCGGGATGGAAAACACCGCGACGGAAACGAACGACAGCACTGATCAAGCCACTACTGATCAAGCCAGCGCTGACAACGAAGCACCCGACGGGGAAAGTTCAGCCGACAAACCGGTGACGGTTGCAATGTCTGACGAAGCTGATCCCGAAACCGCTCCTGAGCCCGTCGTTGCCGAAGCTCAAGCTGACGAGGAGTCGTCTGATGATGCTGAAGAGGCTGCTCCAACAAGCAATCAGGACGCCGATGAGGCCATCGGCGTGGAAGACATGGAAGACACCACGCCGGAACAGGGCAGCAGCACTGAAGACGTCAGCACCGCCGACATCAGCCCTGACAACGAAGAACCAGACGACGAAGCACCAGACAACCAAGAGCCAGACGACGAAAGTTCAGCCATCAACACCGCGACGGCTGAAGAGTCTGATGACGTCGAGCCCGAAGCGCTGGAACCGGTCGATGCAGAGGATCAAGACGACATGTCGGAAGACGACGACGCTGAAGACATCCATGCGGTTGACGCCGACAAATCAAGCGTCGCTGCTGCTGTCCCTGTTGCGGTCGAACCAGAGCAGACCGGTGAAGAGCAGGAGAGCACCCCCCTGGATGCCGAAGTCAGCCAGATCGACGGTGTCGCCGGCGGAAGCACGGAAAGCCATCGTGAACAGGCCGAGTCCAGCGGAAGCAAAGAGAGCAAACCAGACGAGCCGTCTGAGCCCACGCCAGGGGGTCTGTGATTCCTTGAGCAACCGTTCCCGCAGGGCGGGATCCAGGCCAGATTTGGGGCGGGGATTATCGGGCAAACGTCCAAGTTGGATTCAGAGCAAATGTTAAATTGCTTGTGACGCCGATGTAGCTCAGCCGGTAGAGCAACGCTTTCGTAAAGCGTGGGTCGCCTGTTCAAGTCAGGTCATCGGCTTTTCCAAAACGACTGCACCGCAAGGGATCTCAGCATCGAGGTTTCACGCGGTCACAATCTGGTCCAGCAGCGGGGGACAAATGGTGGACAAACGCCGCTTGTGGACAGGAAGGCCAAAGGCATTGGCATGACAGGGCTTTGCAGCCTGAAATGTCAGCTTTTGGGAGCCAAAGGAACACGGTCCAGCCACTGTCGAGTTTTGACAAATTTTCCGAGCATGATTGCCAAGCCAAAGGGATACTTGTCTGGTTGAACTTCTGGAATCATTTTTTTCACCCTGCGCAGCCATTCTTCGTACTGCTGACTGTCAGCCACCGAAAAATTTAAAAGCCTTGCAACTTGCTGCCGCGAAATTAAACGCGATGGCAAATGCTCTTCATAATCAAGGGCTTTCATAAGGCAATAAAAAAGGGCGGAAACTCCTAAACCGCCCTTCGTTCTGCAAGTTAATTTTAACTCAACTTGCAATTGCGTCAGTCATTGCAGCAAATGATTCAGCATGGCGAACTGCAATATCAATGCTCTGAAGAGCACGAACACCGACAGTACCCTTAGCGAAATCAGTGTATGGATCGGTGAGAATTTCCAACGTGCCATAAAGGCCGATCAGCAGATCCGAAAAATTGCCGTAGATAATGGCAGAAAGGTCTGTGCCGCTTCCTTTTGTCAGATTAGAAGGCACATTGTTGCTGACAACAAAACGACGACCAGCAATTTGTGACTGACCCAGTTCTGACCCGTAAGGAGAAAGAAGATAGGCATTGTTACTGTCGGTAAGCTTACTAATCACGTTCTCGACTTTGGCATTAGTTAGATAGCCACATGTCGGAAGGTCAGCATTATCAACAGCAACTTCTTTTTTCAGATCCAGCAGGTGATCCAAAGTAGGTGCCAACCCATTGGTACCACCGGCCACACTGCCGATACCACTGGTTTGCAAGATACCTGTCGGCTGATTTGAAGAACCAGAACCGTTGATAGCCGCAGAATCAATGGCATCAGCAAGAAGAGCCACAAAGTCGGCGCGAATCAGCGACTCAATTTCGGGCGTACTTTGAAGCTGCATCAACCGCGAAAATTTGCTGTATGCGCCAACAGTGCGTGGCTGCATCGAAACATGCCCAATCGTGCCGGTGCTTTCAGTAACAGCATCAGCATTGTCAGCACCAAACCAGTAAGCGGTGCTGCTGCCGGTGCGCTTGGGAATATTGACGTTACCGACAAGTCCTGGAAGGGTTTGAGCACCAAGTTCAGCAATAGCCAGCCGATCACGCAGGGCATCAATAAACGAACCGGCCAGCAGTTCGGTTTGAATCAAATTGCCGCCAGCAGTTGCAGTACCAGCAGTAAAAGCACGTTTCGACCAAGCCTGTTCAGGAACAAGAAAACCCTGTGTGCGCTTTCCTTCTCGGCGTTGCAGCTCTTGATTAATTTCACGTTCGCGGCCAGCTTGTGACCAGTCACCTGATGCCGCTGCCTGAATGGCGCGCACCATGCTGAACTCGTTGGATTCGCGGGAATACTCGTCAAAGCCAGTGGCAATCGGAGTGACAGGCAGGAATTGGGTTTGAGTCATGGGTTGGGAAACAGATTTTTTTGTTTTGCGAGTTGAACGCTTGTGACTGCGGCCAACACCAACTGATGGATCGCTAGGGACTGACACCAGTGAAATTTCCAAGGGCATCCAGCGCGTCACAACGATGCGACCAGATTCATCAGTTTCTTCTTCGATAATTTCGTAGCCGACAGAGACATTGCGCAAAACACCATGTGCAACATCAGCCCTAGCTTGTTGTGCCAGATCTGACGTACCCCAACGGCAAACTGCGCGGCCTTTGCCACCAGAAATCTCTGCTGACATCACTGCGCCAAGCAGCTTGTCGGCGTTGTGGTTCATCAGCAGCGGCGCACCGTCGTTTAGCCGTGAAAGGTCTACGGCATCAGCATCATGCGACAAAATTTCGGTGCCACGCGGACGGTCAACAGGCATTTCGCTGCTAAACGAAAGCGTGAATTCGTCACTTTCTGCATCTGTATGCTCCAGCGTCATATAGCGCTGGCGTAATTGGCTTGTTCTCATAAATTATGGAAGCCGACACCATCATTTTTAATCAGCAAAACCCAATGTCAAACAGGCTTTTGGGCGGCAAACAGGTCAAAAACCACTACTATCGGCTATGATGGCCAGTTGCCGACTATTTGACCTTATTGGTCCAAAAGCGTCGTTATATGCGCATATAGGGCCTTATACGGCGCTAAAAAGTGGCACATTTTAAGGCCCAACTATTCTGACGCTAGCTTGTCAATGCGGCTCGAGAATACCCTGATTGAAAGCCACAGGAAGAACCTACAAACCGCACAAATACTTAAACAATGCTCGACCCGATTTGTGCTCAATATCAACACCGTGGCCGCCTGGTACCGATCTTGCTTGTTGCTGACCTTGGCGAGCAATGGGAAGCGTATATCGACGGAAGCTTGAAACGAGTCAGCAAGGAATTGGTGTTACCAGCAAAAACACCCGAGACCGGCGACTAACCACAAGTGTCTAAAGCAGTCAGTGCCGAGAGCCGGTACTTACCAGAAGTGTCGATGCGCTCGAGATTGCCACTTGTAAGACTAGACCCACAAAACCAAACCCCTCACGGTGTGGCGAATAGGCGGTGGCAACATTACCGGTGGCAACATGGCGGAAATCGGCAACGGTGCCAGTACATGATTTGAATTTGTCACTTCACCTCAATACTCTCAGCGAAATTCAACACTTGATCCAATAGCTTACGCTCAGCCACTTCTGTTTGCCTTATACGTTGAAGCTCACTTTCATCAATATTTTCCAATATGCAAGAACGAATCATTTGCCTTAGCTTATTTGGCTCAACAGCATCAAGCTCAACGGATACGTTATGACCAAACTTCTTAGCGCGTGTATCGCTTTGCTTAGTTGGCCGAGTAGATAAATTCATATCTTTTATTTGATTCTCATTGATCGCAACCCGCTTAAAATTAAAATGAAAATCACGACTATATTCGCTATCCATTTCAATCAAAAACGAGCGAATACGATCTTCAATATTTCTACTAATATCAACACCAGTAGGGTCAAAATCACCAAAGTAGTAAATAGTAAGCCTAGGCATAGTCCTTACAAGATCTTCATCCTTTTCTTCTATCCATTTGTCTGTCAAAATTTTCTGCCTCCAAGAGATAGTGGCGGCAGCACTACGCAAGAATGACAAAGATGGGTATCCACGACATGGCATCAATGGCACGTCATATTCACTAGTAACGTCATAAAAAACACCAGTCAACGCATCTTTCTCAAGCCATATTTCAACGTAGTTAGAATTTGTCTTAGGATCCCATAATGCACGTCTATATGCTGCTTGTGACTCTTCAAGGCAATCAGAAATTCCACCATAAGTACGTGGCTTATGTTGCCAGCGTGTATGGTCTGCCAACCAATCCCAAGGCAATTCACCAGCCAAACGCATTTCCTTCGTAAGTCGACAAACTACATTTTTATATTCAGATTCTGTTTTTTCAATAACACCCTTAACAGTCAGCGCATAAAATAGCTGGCGCACTGTCATGGGTTGGTATTGTTCACATAGCAAGTAGATTGCTGTTTTGATGTCGTCAATTTGTGATTTAGTGCGTCTCATGACGATTGCTCCTGCGTGTTTAATTGATTTGGCCCATAGACATACCGACAACGACCACCACCAGACGGCAACCGCTTGCGATCTATTTCTGTCTCGATAAAAAGTTCTTTTGCCAAATTGCGTGCATGGCGCTCATTGCAACCCAGCACATCAGCAAGATCCTTACCAGTAAACCACTCTTTACTTTCGTAGATTAATTTCAGGATCTGTTGCTTGTAGTCAATGCGAATAGTTGGCAAAAGACTTTCATCACCAACGCTATGCAACGCCCATGAATAGTCTTCTTCGTTACCTTGCAAATTCCAGACAGTACCCTGCTTGCAATTTCGCTTTCCAAGGCATTTAAGTACAAAGTGTTCGTCAAACTGTGGTTCTTTTGGTTTCCATAAAGCCCAGACATCAGAGACAGCAGCAGTCTTTTGACCGGCACCAATAATGTCATTCATATCAACCTGCTGCCGCTGTGTTTCAGGCTTGCGCAGGTGATCCGTACAAACGATTAGACAATTTTCTTCGTCTGCAAGCTGGCGAAGATCATAAATTTGATATGCGTACTCGGTATCATTAACCCTCGTGCCTTCCTGCGAAAATATCGTTGTAATACTGTCAATAAACACCACTGAATAGCAGTGCTTTCTAATCTTGTTTCTCAGTAAATCCAAATCAAATCTGTGCCAGCCGATATCTGCATTGGTGACAAAATCAAAAGATGCTTGTAGGTCCATGATGGCGAGCTTATTAAACATATCGCCTTCGCTTTCGTCGGCCTGCCAAATAAGCACCTTGCTTTCTACTGTCTCGCATTGGTTCAAAAACTTTGAACCGTCACTAATCGCAGCCGCCATTGCATAGCAAAGCGATGATTTACCAGTGCCTTTTTCAGCGGCAAGAATTACTAAAGCACCAGCAGCACCAAATTCAGAAACAATCCAAACCGTGGGTTTGCGGAGTTTTAGCGACTTAGCAGCGGATCTAGGCTCTGCGGCTTCGATAGGTCTAGACACTTTGGGTATAGACCGGCTCTCGTGACTGACTGATTTAGACGCTTTTGATATAGACCGGCTCTCGGTAGCTTGTGCTTCAAGTCTATTTTTGTTGTCATCAGCCTTACGTTTGGCGAGATATAGCTCAGCCTTAGCTGGATCGTATGTTTCGTTGAAACTAAGAACCTGACGTTGCTGAAGAATTTGAAATTCTGCTTCGCCATCTATTTGACGGTCCATGGCTGCCAAATCATTAGTTGTTCCCTACTTGTTAATCCGTAATTCCATCTATTCTCATCCTCACCAAGCAGTTGCAATGCACGGAGAATTGCAAGCTCACGCCACATTTCTTTTTCGATTTCAAAAATTACCTTTGGATCAGGTACTGGTGTTGTCGGGTCAAGATCGATGTCTAAAGCTTCACGCCTAAGCCGGTCTGCTTTTTGTTTAGCAAGTGCCTGCGCTATTCTGGCCTTAAGTTCAGATTCACTTGACCCGTGTTGGCGCACGGGTTTTTTCATTTATTTCTCTTGGTTTCTAATGCTTCCAACCGTTTAGATGTTGCAGCATTACTGACACGTTGCGATGCCAAAGACTCCAGCACTAAATCATGTGTTTTCTGCCACCGTTCTGCATTAATACGCAACGCTTCAACTAATTGTTGATGCTGCACGATTAAAGTTGATACCAACATGGCAGTGGCCTGATTGCCGTGATCGTTTAAATCGACCAGCAGGTCATCGCACAAAGCTTTGGCAGATTCTTCAATTTTTTGCGCCGTCCAGTAAGGATTATTTTGTGTTGTCATTTTGCAAGCTCTAAATTTTTGACAATAAACTCTTGGCGATAAGCCTCGTCGCACTGGTCAACCAAGAACAACAGCGGACTGTTATTGCTGTTTGGGAATTTACGAACATAGTGGATTCCAGAACGAAAGATGCCAAATTTCCTGTAACGGTCAATTGTGCGTTCAGAGACACCAAAATGCTCTGCAATGTCCCGTTTAGAGACATAACGAGGAGATAGATTGTGTTGCATGGCTAAGCGTTAGCTAACGGAAAATGATCCTTGAAATCCATGCTCACCAGCGCGGATCTTTTCAATTTTGCGGCTGGTATCACCAACACCATTGACGAATCGATGATTACCAAAAATCTCGCCACCATTTTCTAAGTGCCGCTGATACTCTTCAGCACACTTCAAAATAGTTTCCTTGTCGGCAAGGTATCCGCGAGCTTGAACTGCGGAAAGTAAATCAGGTTCAACAATTTGCTTGAACGGGTTTGGTGCATCAGGACGACTAACCAATTCTTCTAAATACTGGTACCACCGCCTGTCAGCCAGCACCAGAAAGTCGCGCACCACATCACCACGATTAGAAGTGATGAACTTGCCATTAATTTTGATGTCCGGACTGATCTCCGAAAACTTGTTTGGTTTTTTAGTCATAACAAAAGAAGCAACGGTGGTAACACCTTTGGGCTTCTCTCATCAATCCACCGCACATAATTGTGCGACAGTACGAAACTGAAGTGCTTTAACGGTATGGCGATCTGTAGTCAGTGTCAACACAACGGCTGCCATTAGTTCCTAGTGATTGACTAGATCAAGCTTCAAAAACATTGGTATCACTGGTTTTTGACGGTGTGACGACGCTTATTCACGACCGTGTACTCTTTCAGGCGGTGTTTGCCATCCTGTTGTCCTGACGCGCTCTTGCAAAGTCAGCCCGCATGCTGCGCCGATTCGTATAGGGATAACTTGAAAAATGCACCTGCACGCTGTGTCGCATACTCAAAGCGACATTTTCGGGAATGATGCCGAGCTGATGCGCTCGCAGAGAGTACGAGTGCCGGAAGGAATACGGAACGGCATTTTTACCTTCGGCCTGCATCTGTTCACGCAATTTTCTCCAGCCACGCTGTCGGCCAAGATAAGTATTTGCAGCGCCACGATTCATAACAGGCAGAACAAAATTACCGCTTGAAATTTGCTCAACAATATTCCAATGAATTTCCCTACCTTTAGTATCACGCAGCGGCAAAGGTTGCACTTCTCCAGCAAACGTCTCACCTTTACCAGTTCTTTTGATATAAGTGCAAAATAAGTAGGGTTCGCCACAAGTTTCGTCATATTTTACGATAATGTGATTGCACTCAACAGGACGCACTCCATAAACCGACATTAATTTAATAGCATTGCTCCATCGCAAGCCGGCTTCATCAATTGGGAGCGAATCAATCAGATCAAGTATTTGTTTGTCAGTTAAAGCGTCGCCCTTTTGAGTCTTACCAACACTCTCAATCGGCTTTCTGCCAATATATTTTTTCAAATTATCAGGCGGCAGCCATTTTTCATCAAAACGCAATTCCTCGACACAAAACCTAAAGAATGCTGCCATATATCCTGATGCTTCTTTTCGCTGACCGCTGCCAGATTCCCACTTACCAAGAACTTGACGAAAAATGTCGTTAATCGTAACTACCTTAGATTTATCATTTAAGAGATCAATTGCCATCCCAAGAAAACCTGCATAATTTTCGCGCCATGTAATTTCCTTGATGGCGTTATCTGAACAAGTCTTATATTCGTGGAATTTATCAACAGCAGCTTCCCAATTAATCCGTGCAACAGGTGATTTACCTTCGGCTAATTCTGCCGCCTTTTTTAAATTATGCCCCTGCTGTATGTACGAAAAGATGTTGCGAATTCTGGTGTAAGCATCGCCCCAGTCATCTTCATGCCAGCGATACGAAAGCATGACACTTTCCTGCGGGCAATCAGGGACACGGCGCTTGACCTGAACGCGCCCTTTATTGGGATTAATTGTTAGATACGTCTTCTGAAGTTTGCCTCCAAGCGACTTTACCTGGCCCCGAGCCAGTGCCTCCCAAGCCATGCAGGTGGACAAAAAGTGGACAAAAACAGCTTACAGGGTCCAGACAGCATTAGCCAGCGTTCGCCAAAACCCTTGCAAAAACTGGATTTTGCCTTTTAGCCCTTTCAGCAACTACTACCTAAAACCTGTTCGTAAAGCGTGGGTCGCCTGTTCAAGTCAGGTCATCGGCTTTTTAAGCAGTGGTGCATTGAATCAGCCAGATTCAATGCGCATCTAATTAACACATAGCCGCTTCAATCCCGAAGACGAGCAGAGATCATTCCCGCTGGTGATCCTTCCACTGAGAAGATCATTCCAGGGAATAATCCAGTGATCTGGATTCACATCAGCCAACACGTCAGCCGCCTCAGGATTCTGAAGCACCAGGATCCTTCGCGACCGCAGTTTGAGCTGGCGCCTTAACCAGGGCGTCATGATCGCTTCTTCAACAAGACGCTGGTACGAGCCATCGGCGATCACCCGTTCAAAACCGGTCTGAATCGCGGCTGCCAGCTCCGTGTTCTCTGGAGCCACATAGAAGAAACCCGCAAAGGGATAAACAATCAACAGATGGGGATCCAGCAGCATCTGCGGGTACAACGACCTCACAACCGAATTCTCTGCTTCAAGTTCCGCCAGACCGCGGGGGAACAACTGCACCCGGTTGTCATTCACCAGGCGCAGCAATTTTTCCGACCGGGCGGTGTAGGTGCGCAACCCAGAACGATCGAAAATTTCAACATCACTCCAGCCCAGTCCTTGCACCAAAACGATGCCTTGGAGGTCCTGAAGGCTGCGGATCGTTTGCAGTTCGGCCAGGGATGCCTGATTGGTCCATCCTGCCCGCAGCCCGAGGATTCCACCCGTCACCGGAATGGGCACCGCCCGCAGACGACGGTTCAACTCAGGGCCGGCACCGTAAACACCAACCGAGAGCCGCAGAGGGTTCCGCCGACCCGCCTTCTGCCCTTCCGCGAGCGCTGCAATCGCCTCATCCTGCGGCTGAACGGCAGCGCTGAAACCCAGGGCAAATGGTGTGCCGCTGCGCTCCAGCACCAGCTTCAGCAAGCGAAAGCGAAAGTCGTTCTGATCCTGACCGAGGCGTCGATCCAACACCACGGGAAGCGTGCCTTGCGGCAGTGCTGCAACTTCATCCGCCGTCAGGACATAGCGATCGGGCAACAGCTGGCGGCGTTCCGTCAAGCGGGGCTGAATCAACAGGGCTCCCAGAGCCAGGAGGACCAGCGTCAAGAACGACGTCACCAGAGCCCCCAGCCCCTTGGTCTGCGACTCCGTCATCTCGGTGCGGGATGGTTCAGTCACGGAATGATCATGAATATGGCGAGCAGCGTGATGCCCACATAGCTGGGCAACAGCAGCACGCGCATCACCTGGGAAACGCGCTCGTTGAGAACAATCAGATGGCTGTCAATCAACTCATCAGCCGCCACCACATATAAAATCCCCAGGAAAATAATCAGCTGCAGATTGCCGATGAAGCCCGCCATGGCGGTGACCGGCAGCTTCCCAGCGATGTAGACAAAATTGCCCCCCGCTGACACCACAGCCGCCAGGATCAGATCATCCCGGCTGTGGGTAATCAGCAAACTCATGCAGCACAATCCGATGGCGAGCATGTAGCCGAGAAAATCCGGCGCCACGTAGAGGAGGCTGCGGCGCCGGATCAGCAGATCCAGCGACACGGCCGGTTGACGACGAATCACCTCTCCATCAACGAGGGGGCGCCCAAGCTCACTCATCAAGCTGACGCTCGAGGCATAGGCACCGGGCTGCTCGAGCGTCCAGCCCGGGAGCACCAGATCGGGAGACACGGCAAATGGATCGGGATCGGCAACATCCAGATTCACTGCAGCCAGTGGATCCGCCAGGCCGATCTGGACATGCAGCATCTGGTCGTCAAAGGGATAGCGCTGCAGCCGCCAACGTTTGACCACGGCCGAACGCACCCGGTAGAGGTTCCATGCGCCGGCCGCGGTTTGCTCGTGGCTCACCCGCTCAAACCGCTGAATGTCGCCGTCGTAGATCCCGTTGAGGATCATCAGCTGATCACTGGGATCGGCCTGCGGATCACCAGCCCAGGTGGTCCAGAGCAACATTTCCACAGAGAACTGGTCCTGCAGAAGATCGATATCGCTGATGTTGGTGACGTAGGCGCCGATCCGAAGCGGCGGCCCTGCTGGTTCCACCCGCTCCACCGGAGACGACCCCCAGTCGATCGGAGTGGGCCTCGGGTCGACATCGGCCTTGGCGCTCCATCCCAACTGCGCCATCGACAGGCTGAGCGCGCAGGCCAAAGCAACCCAGACAAGCCGCCATGTCCATCGACGGGACCTCAGCCTCACGCCAGCCAGCGTTCACAACCTCCCCACGATGACAAGGTTGAACGACGGGGACCAGCACGGAACCAGCCTTTTCCACGATCTGAATACGATTGGGTTGGGAATCAATGACGACCCTGATGTCGAAACAACGCGTCGATCGCAGGTATCGTCCCAGCCGAAATCCTGTGGCCTGGGGTTCATGCAGGATCCAACCTTGATGCGCATTGGCTCGGCCATCAGCGGGTTGCTGCTGGTGCTGTTTCTGGTGGTTCATCTGGCCGGTTTGTTGCCCGCGCTGATCGCACCGGTGCAGTTCGAGCACTACGCCACGGCCCTGCATCACCAGCCATGGCTGCCGGTGTTGGAGGTCGGCCTGGCCGCCAGCGCAGCCGTGCATCTGAGCTGCACCATCGCCAAAATGCTGCGTAATCGAGGTGCTGGAAACACAGCGGCGCTGCGTAGCCGTCGCGGTCGTCCCCTGGACGCTCTGGCCAGCCGCAGCAAGATGGCGGCCGGTGTGATCACCCTTGGATTTCTGGCCCTGCATCTGCAACAACTGCGCTGGCCACGCCCGAGCGATGGGCTGGAGCGTGAGCTGCTGCAGCAGGTGCTGCAGCAGCCGATCAGCCTTGTGGTTTATGCCGCCGGCAGCCTGGGCATTGGCCTGCATCTGCTCCACGGCGCGGAAGCAGCCCACCGCAACCTGGGTCTGCTTAACCCGGCCAACGGCCTCAGCATCCGCTGGGGAGGTCGACTCTTGGCGGCGGGAATCGGAGGAGGCTTCCTGCTGATCAGCCTGGGACTGGCCCTCGGAGGGTTGGCATGACAAAGGGCCTGCCTGATCCCAGGATTCCCGCCGGGCCGCTCGCCGATGCCTGGCGACGGACCCGCGAAGGACTGCCGCTAATCAGCCCTCTGCGCAAAGGGCAGATGGATGTGCTCGTGGTGGGCACCGGCCTTGCGGGCGCTTCCGCAGCAGCGACTCTGGCCCAACAGGGCTACCGGGTCACGGTGCTCAGCTTTCACGACAGCCCCCGGCGTGCCCATTCGGTGGCGGCCCAGGGGGGCATCAATGCCGCACGTTCTGTGGCGGTGGATGGCGACAGCGTCAGCCGCCTGTTCGCAGACACCCTCAAAGGCGGCGACTTCCGCGCGCGGGAAGCGGGCTGCCAGCGGCTGGCGGAAATCAGCAGCGGCATCATCGACCAATGCGTGGCCCAGGGGGTGCCCTTCGCGCGCGAATACGGCGGCAGCCTGGCCACCCGCAGTTTTGGCGGGGCCCTGGTGAGCCGCACCTTCTATGCCCGGGGGCAGACCGGTCAGCAATTGCTTTATGGCGCCTACCAGGCCTTGATGCGCCAGGTTGAGTTGGGCCGCGTTCAACTGCTCACCCGCCGGGACGTGCTCGAGCTGATCACCGTGGATGGGGTGGCCCGTGGTGTGGTGGCGCGCCATCTGCTGAGCGGTGAGCTGGAGGTGCACACCGCCCGCACCGTTCTGCTCTGCACCGGCGGTTACAGCAACGTCTACTTCCTCTCCACCAACGCACTGAAGTCGAACACCAGTGCGATCTGGAGGGCCCACCGCAAAGGGGCGCTGTTCGCCAATCCCTGCTTCACCCAGATCCATCCCACCTGCATTCCCAGTGGCGATGTCTTCCAGAGCAAGCTGACGCTGATGAGCGAAAGCCTGCGCAACGACGGGCGGGTCTGGCTGCCCAAAAACCCAGACGAAACACGCCAACCCGATGCGATACCGGAAGAGGAACGCGACTACTTCCTCGAGAGGCTTTATCCCACCTACGGCAACATGACGCCGCGGGACGTCGCCTCCAGGCGGGCCAGAGAACTCTGCAACGCGGGGCGGGGCGTCGGCCCAGGGGGACGCTCGGTTTACCTCGACCTCACCGATGCCATCAGAGCCGAAGGCAAAGACGCCATTGCCGCCCGCTACGGCAACTTGATGACGATGTACGAGCGCATCAGCGGCGATAACCCCTACAAGAAGCCGATGCGGATTTATCCCGCGCCGCACTACACAATGGGCGGCCTCTGGGTGGACTACCACCTGATGAGTTCCATCCCCGGCCTGTTTGTTCTGGGGGAAGCGAACTACTCCGAACATGGCGCCAACCGCCTGGGCGCCAGCGCCCTGATGCAAGGGCTCGCCGATGGCTACTTCATTGCGCCGTCCACGGTCACGGCCTGGCTGGCGGACAACCCGGCGCAGGATGTAGCCACCGATCACCCGGCCTGCCGCGAGGCCTTGGAAAGCACCCAGCGCCGCATCAGCCAATTGATCAACAGCGAAGGCAACACCCCTGTGGACAGCTTCTATCGCGAGCTGGGCAGCGTGATGATCGACCGCTGCGGCATCAGCCGCCATGCCGATGGTCTGCGGGAGGGGCTGCAGCAGGTGAAGGCACTGGAAGAACGGTTCGAGGCCGAAGTACGGGTGCCCGGCGAAGCCAGCGGTCCCAATGCCGAGCTGGAGAAAGCCCTGCGGGTTAAAGACTTCTTCGGGCTGGCCCAGTTGATGTTGCGGGATGCCCTGGCCCGGGAGGAGTCGTGCGGGGCCCACTTCCGCGAGGAATACCAAACTGACGAGGGCGAAGCCCGACGGGACGACGTGAACTTCGCCCACATCGCCGCTTGGGAGTACAACACCAACGGTGAGCCGATCCGCCACAGCGAACCGCTGCAGTTCACCGCGCTGCAACCCAGCACCCGGAGCTACAAATGAAACTCACCCTGCGCATCTGGCGCCAGAGCAGCGCCGATCAACCCGGTGGTTACCAGAGCCATCAGCTGGAGAACGTCTCCCCCAACCTCTCCCTGCTGGAGGCCCTCGATCAGCTCAACGAACAACTGATCAGCGCCGGGGAACGGCCGGTGAGCTTCGAGCACGACTGCCGCGAAGGCATCTGCGGCAGCTGCGGCTTCCTGGTGAACGGCCAGGCCCATGGACCGCGGGCCGCCACCTCCGTGTGTCAGCTCTACCTGCGGGAGTTCAACGATGGTGCGGTGCTGACCCTGGAGCCCTGGCGCGCCAAGGCCTTTCCTCCGATCCAGGATCTGATGGTGGACCGCTCCGCCTTTGACCGGCTGATCGCCGCCGGCGGCTACTGCTCAACGGGCACCGGCCAGGCCCCCGATGGCAACGCCCTGCCCGTGGGCCGGGAGCAGGCCACCAGCGCCTTCAGCACGGCAACTTGCATCGGTTGTGGCGCCTGCGTCGCCAGTTGCCGCAATGCCTCGGCAAGCCTTTTCGTGGCCGCCAAGCTGGCGCACCTGGGGCAACTGCCGCAGGGGCAACCGGAACGGGCCAGCCGCGCCGACGCCATGCAACGCCAGATGGAGGCCGAGGGCTTCGGCAGCTGCAGCAGCAACCTCGAATGCGAGGCGGTCTGTCCTCAGGAGATTTCCGCAGACTGGATCAGCTGGATGCACCGGGAACGCAGAATCTGACTGCGCCAAAACACCACAATCGCTGCTGCACCAGCCCAGAGATCATCAGAAACTTTTTGCCAATAACCAACAACAAATCACTACCGTTTTAAGGATCGACTCAAGCCAGCAGCATGCAAGCCAACCCCCAGCCGGAGCAGATCACCAAAACCGTGGTGGGCGTGACCACGGTTTTCATTGGCGGCATTGCTCTGCTCTCCAGTGTGTTTGTTGTTCCCGCCGGTGAAGTTGGTGTGGTCACCACCCTTGGCAAAGTCTCCAACACCCCAAGAGAGCCAGGATTGAACCTCAAACTTCCGTTCATTCAGTCGACCCATAATTTTAGCGTCAGAACGCAGGTCATCCCCGAAAAATTTTCAACACTCACCAAAGACCTGCAGGTGATCGAAGCCACTGCAACGGTGAAATATGCGGTGAAGCCCGGAGAAGCCCCCAGGATCTACAGCACGATTGCCACTGATGACTCTGCGATTTACGCCAGGGTCATTCAGCCATCACTGCTGAAATCACTGAAATCGGTGTTCTCAAAATATGAACTCGACACCATCGCCACCGACTGGAACAACATTTCCACCCTTGTGCAGGAAAGCGTCTCCAATGAGCTGAGCAAATTCGACTATGTGGCCGTCAAAGGCCTGGACATCACGGGCCTCAAGATTGCTGAGGAATACCGAGCTGCCATCGAGCAGAAGCAGATCGCACAACAGCAACTTCTGCGTGCCAAAACAGAAGTTCAGATCGCCGAGCAGGAGGCCCTGAAGTTTCAGACCTTGACCCGCTCGCTCAATGACAGCGTTCTCTACAAGCTGTTCCTCGACAAGTGGGACGGAAAAACAAAAGTGGTTCCGCCCATTCGTGGGGGCAGCACGCCGCCGGTGATCGTTGGCCAATAACGGGATGCAACTGACTGCATCAGGGTCCAGCGCAGCCGCGGGTTGCGGCCTGCAGGTCGGCCATGGCATCGGCGCCGCGGCCCGCCTGCAGCTGCTGCATCACCAGATCCGCCTGTACCCCCAACAGCAGGGTCTGGCATGGATAGTCACTGCGGGCTGACGCCTGTCGCTGCAGGGCCTCCGCCTCAATCAAGGCTTGTTCACAGAGCTGAGGCTGACCGGCCTCAAAGCAGCGCCTGGCTCGGGCCTGAAAGGCTGCCAAGGGCGAGGCACGCACCACAGGGGCCGCCATGGCGAGGAGCAGCAGGACTGTGACGGAGCGCGCGAGCAGGGCTCAGGGGGGCGATTTGCTGAGATGATGCCTCAACTTCGACCCATCGCCCCGCCGTGTACACCGACTGGACCGCCATTGCCCTGCTGCTGTTCACCGCGGTGCCGCTGTTGATCGTTGTGGCGACGGCCGCCTACTTCGTGATCCAGAACGATCAGAAGACTCCCCTGGGCTGAGGATCAAGCCAGGGGCCGGGTCGGACAGCTGAGTTTGGCCAGACCTGGGGTGTTGATGGGCTGGTGGTTCAACGGTGCCGACTGCACCGCTGAACTGATCTGACCGGTCCCCAGACAGACGATGCAGGTGCGGAAGCGGTCCCCCGACACCCGCTGCATCCCACTGCCTCCACAGACGGTGCACGTGCACATGATCCCAAGGATCAGACGATGGATTCAGTGTGGGTGGAAAACCCGCCGCTGATCCCGAAGTGTTCCTTAAGAAATCACTGCATTGATCTCTTGCTGCGTCAAGTGCTCGAGCAACTCTGTTGCACTGAGACGTGCCTTAGGGGCCACCAGCTGAAGGCCTGAGGCCAAACGACCAATCACCGCAGCCGCATCCAGCCCCTCCTCACGCAAGGGTTTCAAGCCTGCACTGGCCTCACGCTTGGAGAGTTTCTGGCCGCTGGCATCACAGAGCAGCGGCCCATGGCGGAAGCGGGGCGGAGCTTCACCCAGGGCCGCAAAGATGCTGCGCTGGGCCGGCAGGGCCTCGCGCAGATCCGCACCACGCACCACTTCGTTGATGCCGAAACTGAGTTCGTCGATCACGGTGGCGAGCTGATAGGCGATGAAGCCATCGGCTCGCCGCAGCACCACATCGCCACTGCCGTGGGGATCGTCGTCGGCAACCCGAAGTCGCCAACTCGGGAGCCGCTGCCGCTGCCAGCCCCAATTGTGAGCGGCCTGCCGGCAGAAGCCGGGATAGATCGGCTGATCGGCAAGCTCCCGGCGTGAGCAGCGACAGGCAAACAAACGTCCGGATCGGCGCAACCACGACAACCAGGAGTGGTAGAGGCCACACCGCTCGCTTTGCAGCAACACCGGACCATCCCACTCCAGGCCCAACCAGCGCAGATCGCTTTGGATCGCCTCGATCGCACCGGCGCGGTTGCGCGGTGTGTCGAGGTCATCGATGCGCAGCAACCAATCACCACCGGCCTGACGCGCTGCCAGCCACGAGAGCAGGGCCGTCTGCAGGTTGCCCAGATGGAGCAGCCCCGTCGGCGACGGAGCAAAACGGCCGCGGTAACCACCGCTGGCAGCCAGGGCGCGACCCGCCTCAAGCTGCTGCTGCAGATGCTCCGGCAGAGCCATCACCAAAAACAGCCATCAAAAAAGGCGACCCCAATGGGCCGCCTGGACAACAAGGTTGAGACGTCGATCAGCCCTGAACGCGATCCTTGAACATCTTGCCAGCGGTGAAGGCGGGAACACGCTTGGCGGGAATCGCGATCTTCTCGCCGGTCTTGGGGTTCAGACCCTGACGGGCGGAGCGCTCACGGGGCTCAAAGGAGCCGAAACCCAGGATGGACACTTTCTTGCCTTCCACCACGGAGTCAATGATCGTGTCGATGGCGGCGTCGACGACCATGGAAACGTCGGTCTTGGTGAGCTCGGTGCGAGCAGCCACCAGATTCACCAGATCAGCTTTGTTCATTGGTTCGAGAGAGTCGGGGGGGCGGGAGACGGCTCAGATACGGCGTCGTGGGCTCGCCGCTGCCTTCCCCAAGCGGCCCAATCGTATGGAGAGCAACCGGTTGCTGCAAGCGAAACGTGCTGTGCCGCAACGCTTTAGCAGTTCTCCGCAACATCACTCCAACCACTGAAGGGCACGAGACGTTCACCACGCAAAGCACCAAGCGCCGCCCCAGATAGCAGTTGAGGACTGGCATCTGGGGGAATCCAAGCCCTGAGTTTGGCCAGACTGTTCAGCTGCCTGGGCCAGTGAAAGGTGCGGGCATGGCGCATCGGTGCGAGCTGACCGGGTGCCCATGGCGTCAGCAAACGCCCGCAGAACAACAGGTCTTTTGGTGGCGGAGCGAACACCACACAGCTTCCCGGCGTCGGACCCGGCGTCCACAACAGCCGCAAACCACCGGCGGTGGTGTGGTCTTCAGAGAAAGTCTGCAACGGCTCCACATTGGGCAGGAGATAGGCCTCCTGCTCCTGCACCAGCACGGGCCAGCCCAGGCGCTCCTGCACCCGACGCAGGCGCCCATGGCCTTCACGGCTGGTGATCAGGATCCTTGGGCTGCGGGTTCCCGCCAGCTGACGCAGGGCCGTGAGGCTGGCCTCCGTCAACGGCGGACAGTCCACCAACACGGGCTCGGGGTCCAGATCCAGCCACCAGGAACTGCCGCCCTGGCTGTCGCGGTTGGGCGGAAACAACCAGAGGTCGTCACGCAGCTGCTGCGGTGGCCGACCGGCCTCAAGTGTGGTGGTCATCGCCATTGGTTCAAAACAACGGACCAAACCACTAGTTTGAAGTGGAGATGCCCCAACGGGCTTTGAGTGGCATTCACCCCGGTTCTCCCTGGCCCCTGGGCAGCAGCCTCACCAGGCGGGGGGTGAATTTCGTGCTGTCGGCCCCCGGGGCCGACCGAATTGAGTTGCTGCTCTACAGCAACAGCAACGACCGCAGCCCGGAACGGGTGATCGAACTGGATGTTCGACGTCACCGCTCGGGCGACTACTGGCACGTGGAGGTGGAAGGAGTCGGCGAAGGCTGCTGTTACGGCTACCGCGTCTTCGGGCCACTGGCACCAGGGGGCCATGGCTTCCGCCCCTCCAAGGTGTTGCTGGACCCCGCCGCCCGCGCCATCAGCGGCTGGGACGTCTACGACCGGGTGCTGGCCACCGGCCCCTCACCCAATGCCCATGCCTGCCTTAAGGCGGTCGTGTGCGAGCGGGATCTGTTTGATTTCCAGGCCCATCCGCGCCCGCGCCACAGCTGGCAACGCACGGTGATCTATGAGCTGCACGTGGGGGGCTTCACCCGCCGTGAGGATGCCGGAGTTGCCGCAGCGCACCGCGGCACCTACCTGGGCTTGATCGAGAAGTTGCCCTACCTCAAGGAGCTGGGCATCACGGCGGTGGAGCTTTTGCCGGTGTTCTGCTTCGATCCGGCCGATGCCCCCCCAGGGCGCGACAACGTGTGGGGGTACAGCCCCCTGAGCTGGTTCACGCCCCACCACGGCTACTGCAGCAGTAGCGATCCGCTGCAGGCCCGCCATGAGGTGCGCCAACTGGTGGCCGCCTGCCATGACGCCGGCATCGAAGTGCTGCTGGATGTGGTCTACAACCACACAACGGAAGGCAACCGCCATGGCCCCACCCTGAGCTGGCGGGGTTGCGCCGACAACGTCTACTACCACCAGAACGACGACGGCGATTATCTGGATGTGAGCGGCTGCGGCAACTCGATCGCCGCCAATGCACCGATCAGCACCCAGTTGATCCTCGAATCGATGCGCTGCTGGGCCCTTGAGCTGGGGGTGGATGGCTTCCGCTTCGACCTGGGAATCGCCCTGAGCCGCGGCAATCAACTCAAACCCCTCAACGACCCGCCCCTGTTCACGGCGATGGGGGCCGACCCGCAGCTGAGCGACCTCAAACTGGTGAGCGAACCGTGGGATTGCGGCGGTCTCTATCGGCTGGAGGATTTCCCCGCCAAGCGGATCGGCACCTGGAACGGCCATTTCCGCGACGGCGTGCGGCGTTTCTGGAAAGGTGACGACCACAGCACCTGGACCCTGGCCCAGCGGTTCAAGGGCAGCCCTGATCTCTATGACGGCAAGCCCGTGGCCCTGGGGCGTTCGGTGAACTTCATCACCGCCCATGACGGCTTCACCCTGGCGGATCTGGTGAGCTACAACCGCAAGCACAACCTGGCGAACGGCGAAGACAACCGCGACGGCGAGAACCACAACAACAGCTGGAACCACGGCATCGAAGGCCCCAGCAGCAATCCCCTGGTGCAGACCCTGCGGCGGCGGCAGCAACGCAACCTGCTCAGCTCACTGCTGCTGGCCCGCGGCGTGCCGATGCTGCTGATGGGCGATGAAGTGGGTCGCAGTCAGGGAGGCAACAACAACAGCTGGTGCCAGAACAGTCCGCTGGGATGGATGGTCTGGGATGAAGACCATTGCGATCTGGAGCTCAAGCTGTTTCTGCAGCGGCTGCTGCGGCTGCGCCAGGCCCTGCCGCAGCTGTTCAATCCGCTGGTGCCGCCACGGGAAAGCACCCGAAAATCAGTGCCACAGCCATCCGAAGCGCGAAGCGATCTCTGGCGGCAATGGCACGGTGTGAGCCTGGCCAAACCCGACTGGGCGGCCTGGAGCCGCACCACGGCCACCAGCCTCCATTGCGGCAGCCGCGGCGCCCTGCTCTGGATGGGCTTCAACGCCTACAAGGAAAGTCTCAGCTTTGAATTGCCGATTCCGGCCTCTCCCTGGAAGCGGGTGATCGACACCTCCTTGCCCAGCCCCCAGGATTTCCCGGCCGAACCAGTGAACTTCAGTGGCGTGGAGATCCCTCTGCAGAGCCGGAGCTTCGTGCTGTTGCTCGCCGAAGAGGAAATCTCAGGCCTTCGGTTGTAATCAGAGCGGGTGACGGGAATCGAACCCGTGTCATCAGCTTGGAAGGCTGAGGTCTTACCATTACACAACACCCGCGTAGTACAAACGAACCACTGCCCCAGGGGCTGGTGGAGACGTGAGCACGCATTCATTATGGCAATCCGCCTGACCCCAGCCTCCGCGTGACATCGACCGACGCATCCCTGCAGGGATCCCGCCGCAGGCTGATGCTCGCCTACGGCCTCGGCGACGCCGGCACCGGTCTTGCCGCCACCCAGCTGGGCTTCTACCTCTTTCCCTTTTTCATCTGCGCCGCAGGCCTGCCGGCCTTCATCGCCGGATCCCTGCTCACGGTGAGCAAGGTGTGGGACGCACTGAATGATCCGTTGATCGGCTGGCTCAGCGATCACACCCGCAGCCGCTGGGGCCCGCGGCTGCCCTGGATGCTGACCGCAGCCCTGCCCCTGGGCATCAGCCTGACGGCGATGTGGTGGGTGCCCCCGGGCGACACGGTGCAGCGCACCACGTACTACGCCGTGATGGCGGTGTTGCTGATGACCGCCTACACCAGCGTCAACCTGCCCTACGCCGCCCTCAGCACCGAACTCACGCCGAACACCGCCATTCGCACCCGCCTCAATGCGGCGCGGTTCACCGGCTCGATCCTGGCGGGCCTGAGCGGGTTGATCGTGGCTTCGGTGGTGCTCACCGATGGAGGTGGGGGCTACCTGGCCATGGGCCGGATCACCGGCAGCATCGCCGCCACCACCACGCTGCTCTGCTGCTGGGGGCTGGCCCCCTACGCCAAGCGAGCCCAACGCCCGGTGCCCAACAACGAACCGCCGATGCAGCAGCTCAAACGGGTGCTGGCTAACCCCCGCTTCCGCCAGGTGCTGGGGCTCTACCTCCTGCTCTGGTTTGGCCTGCAACTGATGCAGGTGGTGGCCCTGATCTGGCTAGTGCAGGTGGTGCACGTGCCCGCCAACCTCTCCACCTGGATCCTGTTGCCCTTCCAGATCGCTGCCCTGCTGGGGCTGCAGCTATGGAGCAACATGAGCAACCGCATCGGCCGCGTAGCCACCCTGCGCTGGGGCGCGGGGCTGTGGATCAGCGCCTGCCTGCTCTCGATGCTGTTCCCACCCCTTGCGGCGGATCCCGGCCCGCTGCAAATGCTGCCGCTGGTGGGGCTGATTGCCCTGGTGGGGGTGGGAGCGGCGACGGCCTATCTGATCCCCTGGTCGCTGCTGCCGGATGCGATCGACGCTGACCCAAGCAAACCCGCCGGGCTCTACACCGCCTGGATGGTGTTTGGTCAGAAGCTGATCATCGGCCTCACCATGTCGGTGTTCGGCAGCCTGCTCTCGCTCACCGGCTACATCTCCGCCAAGGGAGGCAACTGCAGTGGAGCACTGAGCTTCATCGAACAGCCGGATTCAGCCCTGCTGGCGATCCGGCTCTGCATGGGCCTGATTCCCGCCATCCTTGTGCTGCTTGGCCTTGTGGTGATGCGAGGCTGGCCCGACCGTGGAGCCCACCTGCAAAAGGCCGCCGAATGAACACGCCCCGTTCGATCAAACGCCTGGGCGCCAGCCTGCTGATCGGAGCTCAGGCCGTGACCGCCACCCTGCGCGGCCGCATTGATCGGGGCGAGCTGTTTGAGCAACTGCTGGATGCTGGCCCGGGCAGCGTACTGATCGTGCTGATCATCTCGGTGGCCGCCGGCTCGGTGTTCAACATTCAGGTGGCGGCAGAACTCACCCGCCAGGGGGCGGGCTCAACGGTGGGCGGCATCCTGGCGATCGGCCTGGCGCGGGAAATCGCACCCCTGCTCACCTCCTGCCTGCTAGCGGGCAAGGTGGCCACCGCCTATGCCGCCCAGCTGGGCACGATGAAGGTGACCGAACAGATCGACGCGATCACGATGCTGCGCACTGATCCGGTGGAGTATCTGGTGGTGCCCCGGATGATCGCGATGGTGGTGATGGCACCGGTGCAGTGCTTCTTCTTCTTCCTGGTGGCGGTGTGGTCGGGCCAACTCACCAGCACAGCCCTCTACAACATTCCGCCGGCGGTGTTCTGGACTTCGGTGCGCACCTGGATGGCCCCGCTTGACCTGCCGTTCATGCTGGTGAAGGCCGTGGTCTTCGGGATGATCATCGCCACGGTGGCCTGCGGCTGGGGCCTGACCACCCGTGGCGGCCCCAAGGAAGTGGGCACCAGCACCACCGGAGCGGTGGTGATGATCCTGATCCTGGTGGCCCTGATGGATGTCGTTCTCACCCAGGTTCTATTCGGAGCATGAGTTCAACCCCCGCCCCCGTCACCCTCAAGCCGGATGTGCGGCTGCCGCTGCTGGTGGTGGCCCTCGGTCTGGCGCTGCTGCCGTTGCCTTTCTCCCCCTGGCCCACCTTGATGGTGGCGCTGTTCGGCCTGTTTCTGCTGATCCAGAGCGCCAGCCTGCGGCTGGAATTCAAGGAAGACGCTCTGATCGTGTGGCAGAACAGCCGCGAACTGCGGCGTTTCCCCTACGACCAATGGCTGAGCTGGCGGTTGTTCGCCCCCTGGCTGCCGGGACTGTTTTATTTCCGCGAAACCCAGAGCATTCACTTCCTGCCGATCCTGTTCAGCCCCAAAGAGCTGCGGGAACAACTGGAACTGCGGGTGGGAGCGCTGGAAGTGCCAGCCACCAGCGCTGACTGAACGCTTGCGGCAAGGGCGATCTGCCCATAGCGTCAGAGCATGGCCATCACGGTTGCAGACATCCGCCGCCGCAAGCAGGCCGAGCGGCTCAGCGCGCTGCAGCAGCAGGCCGACCTTGTGCTGGGAGAGGAACCTGGCGGCAGCCTCTGGCTGTTCGGGTCCTGGGCCAGGGGCGACTGGGACGGTTTTTCGGATGTGGATGTGCTGGCCGTTGCTTCGAACCGCGATCAAGCCAGCGACCTGGCTGATGCGGTGCTGCGGCATGGGATGGCCGATGACGTGCTGGCCCTCACGGAGCAGGAATGGCAGGAGCGACGGAACGGGGATGATCCCTACTGGCGCGCCATCGGACGCGATGCCGTTCGCCTGGGCGCACCATGACCCCACGCGTTGACGCCTGGATGCGCCAGGCCAACAGCGACTGGGCCGTGGCTGAACTCACGGCAGAGCAGGGCTTTCACAGCCAGGCCTGTTACCACTACGGCCAGGCAACCGAAAAAGCGCTCAAGGCGTTGTTGATTTCGCTGGGCTCACTGCCGCCTTACAGCCACGCCTTGGAACGCTTGGTTGACAGTCTCGAATCAGCAGGGCTGGATGTTCAACCACTGCGCGAGATACGGCTCAAAGCCCTCAGCCGAATGAACAGCGAGACGCGCTATCCGAGCGACAGCGAAGCCCCAGCTGATCGCTTTGACCAGCAGGACAGCGAGCAAGCACGCAGCGTTGCAGAGCACGTGCTGGCCTTCGCGAAAGCCAGCCTTCAACCATAGGCACGATATTTACACGATTTTGAATGGATATTCCCTCAATATTGCACCAAATCGATAAAAACCCAGATCCCTGCTGGTGCCTTGGCCTCTGGTCGGCTGGAATGGAGGGATGGAGAGCACGGCCGCCGACGCAATGCCCGACGACACCGACCTGACCCCCCAGGCGCCTGAACCGGAGCAGGCCCCGGCGGAATCCAGCGGCGAAACCAGCACTGACCCCGCCGGCGCCACCGGTGCCGAGCCCGCCGCTGCAGAAGCCAATCCCGTGATGGAGCTGGCCCTAAAGGATCTGCAGGAACGCCGCGATGCCCTGGAAGCGGAGATCAACGCCCTCAGCTCCCGCAAGCAGCAACTCGAGAGCGAACTGAAGGCCAACTTCGCCGGCCAATCCGACGCCATCGCCCGCCGCGTGAAGGGCTTCCAGGAGTACCTGGGTGGCGCCCTGCAGGACCTGGTGCAGAGCGTGGAAAACCTGGAGCTGGTGGTGCAGCCGATGGTGGTGCAGCCCTCCCCCCTCGATCAGACGTCAGACAACGGAGCGGCGACAGAGAAGGCCGGAGAGAGCGCACCGCCGCCAGCGGTGTCGGACACCTTCCGCCCCGATGAAGAGCTGATCCGCCAGTCCCTTGAACGCTTCCTCAAGCAACCCGACGTCTACGCCGACCCCTGGAACCTACGGCGCAGCATCGACGCGCGCGACACCGCCCTGCTGGAGGACTGGTTCTTCAATCAAGGCGGACGGGGCGCCCAGCCCAGCCGCGGCACCCGGCCGCGCAACATCCTGGTGAGCGCGGCCCTGATCGCAGTGATCGGCGAGCTGTACGGCGATCAGTTCCAGTGCCTGGTGCTGGCCGGCGGCCCCGAACGGCTCGGGGAATGGCGGCGCGGCCTGCAGGATGCCCTGGGCCTGGGCCGGGAAGACTTCGGCCCCAGCAGCGGCATCGTGCTGTTCGAACGCCCGGAAGCGCTGGTGGAGCGGGCCGACCGGCTGGAGGAGCGCGGCGAAGTGCCCTTGATCCTGATCGATGCCGCCGAGCGGAGCGTCGACATCCCAGTGCTTCAGTTCCCGCTCTGGCTAGCCTTCGCGGCCGGCCCAGGTGAACGCCTCGACGACGACGATCTGCTGTGAGCAGCAAGCGCATCGATCCCTGACACCTCAGGCGATCACCGGTACGCCATTGCGTACATGGGTTTGGGCTGATGGCATCGATCTCCGTGACAGAAGCGCGAAAACGCCTGTTCTCGTTGATCGACGACGTGCGCGAGTCCCACGAACCGATTGAGATTCAAGGCAAAAGGGGCAGCGCCGTTCTCCTCTCGGAAGAGGACTGGCGCGCGATCCAGCAAACGTTGTATCTCACTTCGATCCCGGGCATGCGCGACTCCATTGTTGAAGGGATGGCCACACCAGCCGATGCGATGAGTGAGAAGCCTGGCTGGTGAGTTGGCGGGTGGTTTTCAGCCGACAAGCCCAGAAGGATGCCCGAAAACTCGCCTCCGCTTCACCAGCCCTGAAACAGCGGGCCCAGGAGCTGATCGACCTGCTGGCTGAAGACCCTTGGCGGAGCCCACCCCCCTTCGAGGCACTGGTGGGTGACCTGCGAGGGGCCTACTCCCAACGCATCAACATCCAACATCGCCTCGTCTAAAGCGTTGAAGCCGATCAACAGCTGGTGAAAGTGCTGCGCCTGTGGAGCCAATACGACTGAGCGGCTGAGCGGCTGAGCGAGCCCAGGCTCCGCGCAAAATGCCCCGCGCCGTGCTTCGATTCAGTCGCGATTTCGCAACCACGCACGTTCCTGTGATCCTGACTGCCCTGCTGCTCCTGGCCATCGGCTACCTGCTGGGAGCCTTCCCCAGCGGTTACCTCGCCGGCCGCTGGGTGAAGGGCATCGACCTGCGCGACTGCGGCTCCGGCAGCACCGGCGCCACCAACGTGCTGCGCAACGTGGGCAAAGGACCAGCCCTGGTGGTGTTCCTGATCGATGTGGGCAAAGGCGCCCTGGCGGTGCTGCTGGCGAAAAGCGTTGGTCTCAGCGACTGGCTGCAGGTGCTGGCGGGCCTGGCGGCCTTGGCTGGTCACATCTGGCCGGTATGGCTGGGCTGGAAGGGCGGCAAGGCGGTGGCCACCGGCCTGGGCATGTTCCTCGGCCTGGCCTGGCCGGTGGGACTGGCCTGCTTTGGCCTGTTCATGGCGGTGATCTCGATCTTCCGGATCGTGTCGCTCTCGAGCGTGGTGGCCGCCATCGGATTGCCGGTGCTGATGGCGCTCTCCAGGGGCAGCAGCGCCTATGTGGTGGTGGCGTTGGTGGCCAGCCTGATGGTGCTCTGGCGCCATCGCACCAACATCAAGCGGCTGCTGGCGGGCACCGAACCTAAGATCGGGCAGAAGCAGAAGGCGTGATCCGCTACTACTTCTGACCAAGGGTCAGCCCTCAAAGGAACTCCGGCAATGTGTAACTGGCGTAGGACTTGAAGCTCCAGCCGCCGTTGGCTTCATCAAACGTGCGCTTGCCAAAGAGGTCGTCATAGATCGCAGGGAAGTCGGCATCGCTGCTGTCCCCCACACCCAACACCTGCACCTGGACCGCGCTTTCTCTTTGTTGCGGATCGCTCTTGCTAGCGATGTGGTCCAACACGGCGTTGAGCTTGCGTTGCATCTTGGGCCAGGGCTTGGTGCCTTTGTTGTCTTTGAGGAATTTGTGGTTGCCGTCCATGTCGTAGATCAAGCCAGAGGTGGTGATGGCATCACCTCCGAGACGATCCGGCAATGGGATGGACTCACCCGTGATCGAATCCGACCCAGGCCCCTTGCGGGTGTCCCACCAGGGCCGGCGTTCAGGCCGGCCATCGGTGAACATGGAAATCAAGGTGGTGGGCTGCTCTGCGCCGGCGCTGCGGGCCTGCAGCCTCAGCAGGTTCTCCAGCCCCGTGAGTGCACCCAGCATTTCGGTGCCGGAATAGAGGTTGGAGCTGGGACGGCCTCTACCCTTGTAGTAGTCGTTAGCAGTCGGCTCGGGCAAATCTCTGTTCTTCCAGGTGTCATTACGGTTGATCGAATTGCCGAACTCCTGATCGGGAGTGCTCACGTCCAAGATCGTCTTGGCCGCCTTCAATGCCGCCTTTGTCTCGCCGGCATCAAAGCTCACCTTGCCGTAGTCGACGGCGTAGCCGTACTGGATCAGATGCACCGTCATTGCTTGCACGCCGCCCGAGCGATCCGGATCGACGATCACTTTGAAATCCTTCAAAGCCTTGGCGAGATCACCAGCTGAGTTGTTAATCACTATTTTGCGGAAGTCGGTATCGCTGAGCACCTCATCAGCCCCCTTGCGGCTGAAGCCGTAACCGGCCTCCTTCAAGGCCTTCTGGTAGGAGTAAAGGGCGACGCGGTCTTGGGCCTCGAGGCGATTGGAACGGGAGGCCTTTTTCGTAGAGGGATCGGGCTGCAGCATCGACGTGGAATTATCAAGCAGCAGGTAGAGCGCCACCTCCGATGTGGAATTCACTCCATCAAGGCATTGATCAATGTTTTTGATCTTGGCCTTCTTGCTGGGGGAATCGCCGGTCAGCTCTGCAGGCGATGAGGTGTTGTCGATTGTCAACTTCAACGATTCTGTCCCATCAAGCGGTCCAGAGGCCTGAACCTGGACCTCGATTTTCAACGTATTCACAGAGCCAAAATCATTCGCAGGAATCGCAAAAGAGCCTTGCTTCTTTGGCACATCATGCTTTTCATCGTTAATATAAAAAGCCGTGATGTCATAGCCATCAGCTAAAGCCTTTGAGGCATCAAAGCGATACGAGAAGACTTGACCTCGGTTGTTGTATCCCGAATCAAGCTTCACCTTAAAGGTGAACCTCGCTTGATCACCATCACCGCCTTCAACACAGTGCCCGGAGGCATCAATTCCTTCCACCAATCCAGGAATCACGCAACTCTCAAAGTTCTTGATCTTTGCTGTGTCAGTCGGATGCAGCTTCTTGTTCGACAACTCTTGGTTATCAATCGTCAGCGTGATCGACTCATCTCCTGTCAGCTTCTCCTCTGCGCGGATCGTCGCCAACACACTGAACTCGCCTGATACCTCCGCTGGCAACACAAAGCTTCCTGCTTTTCCTCGGCCAGGCTCCACTGGGGACACACTCTCCCCATACACAACCGACAGTCCGATCAGCTCATACTCTCCTGCATCCTTATTCCCACTAAATTCATAGAAATATTCCTGCTCCTGGTTATACGCTCCGCTCAATTCAACAGTAAACGTAAACTCCGCGGTCTTCGCGTTGCCATCCAATAAACACACTCCCTCCGCAGTCACGTCTTCCACCAGTCCATCAATCACGCAACTCTCAAAGTTCTTGATCTTTGCTGTGTCAGTCGGATGCAGCTTCTTGTTCGACAACTCTTGGTTATCAATCGTCAGCGTGATCGACTCATCTCCTGTCAGCTTCTCCTCTGCGCGGATCGTCGCCAACACACTGAACTCGCCTGATACCTCCGCTGGCAACACAAAGCTTCCTGCTTTTCCTCGGCCAGGCTCCACTGGGGACACACTCTCCCCATACACAACCGACAGTCCGATCAGCTCATACTCTCCTGCATCCTTATTCCCACTAAATTCATAGAAATATTCCTGCTCCTGGTTATACGCTCCGCTCAATTCAACAGTAAACGTAAACTCCGCGGTCTTCGCGTTGCCATCCAATAAACACACTCCCTCCGCAGTCACGTCTTCCACCAGTCCATCAATCACGCAACTCTCAAAGTTCTTGATCTTTGCTGTGTCAGTCGGATGCAGCTTCTTGTTCGACAACTCTTGGTTATCAATCGTCAGCGTGATCGACTCATCTCCTGTCAGCTTCTCCTCTGCGCGGATCGTCGCCAACACACTGAACTCGCCTGATACCTCCGCTGGCAACACAAAGCTTCCTGCTTTTCCTCGGCCAGGCTCCACTGGGGACACACTCTCCCCATACACAACCGACAGTCCGATCAGCTCATACTCTCCTGCATCCTTATTCCCACTAAATTCATAGAAATATTCCTGCTCCTGGTTATACGCTCCGCTCAATTCAACAGTAAACGTAAACTCCGCGGTCTTCGCGTTGCCATCCAATAAACACACTCCCTCCGCAGTCACGTCTTCCACCAGTCCATCAATCACGCAACTCTCAAAGTTCTTGATCTTTGCTGTGTCAGTCGGATGCAGCTTCTTGTTCGACAACTCTTGGTTATCAATCGTCAGCGTGATCGACTCATCTCCTGTCAGCTTCTCCTCTGCGCGGATCGTCGCCAACACACTGAACTCGCCTGATACCTCCGCTGGCAACACAAAGCTTCCTGCTTTTCCTCGGCCAGGCTCCACTGGGGACACACTCTCCCCATACACAACCGACAGTCCGATCAGCTCATACTCTCCTGCATCCTTATTCCCACTAAATTCATAGAAATATTCCTGCTCCTGGTTATACGCTCCGCTCAATTCAACAGTAAACGTAAACTCCGCGGTCTTCGCGTTGCCATCCAATAAACACACTCCCTCCGCAGTCACGTCTTCCACCAGTCCATCAATCACGCAACTCTCAAAGTTCTTGATCTTTGCTGTGTCAGTCGGATGCAGCTTCTTGTTCGACAACTCTTGGTTATCAATCGTCAGCGTGATCGACTCATCTCCTGTCAGCTTCTCCTCTGCGCGGATCGTCGCCAACACACTGAACTCGCCTGATACCTCCGCTGGCAACACAAAGCTTCCTGCTTTTCCTCGGCCAGGCTCCACTGGGGACACACTCTCCCCATACACAACCGACAGTCCGATCAGCTCATACTCTCCTGCATCCTTATTCCCACTAAATTCATAGAAATATTCCTGCTCCTGGTTATACGCTCCGCTCAATTCAACAGTAAACGTAAACTCCGCGGTCTTCGCGTTGCCATCCAATAAACACACTCCCTCCGCAGTCACGTCTTCCACCAGTCCATCAATCACGCAACTCTCAAAGTTCTTGATCTTTGCTGTGTCAGTCGGATGCAGCTTCTTGTTCGACAACTCTTGGTTATCAATCGTCAGCGTGATCGACTCATCTCCTGTCAGCTTCTCCTCTGCGCGGATCGTCGCCAACACACTGAACTCGCCTGATACCTCCGCTGGCAACACAAAGCTTCCTGCTTTTCCTCGGCCAGGCTCCACTGGGGACACACTCTCCCCATACACAACCGACAGTCCGATCAGCTCATACTCTCCTGCATCCTTATTCCCACTAAATTCATAGAAATATTCCTGCTCCTGGTTATACGCTCCGCTCAATTCAACAGTAAACGTAAACTCCGCGGTCTTCGCGTTGCCATCCAATAAACACACTCCCTCCGCAGTCACGTCTTCCACCAGTCCATCAATCACGCAACTCTCAAAGTTCTTGATCTTTGCTGTGTCAGTCGGATGCAGCTTCTTGTTCGACAACTCTTGGTTATCAATCGTCAGCGTGATCGACTCATCTCCTGTCAGCTTCTCCTCTGCGCGGATCGTCGCCAACACACTGAACTCGCCTGATACCTCCGCTGGCAACACAAAGCTTCCTGCTTTTCCTCGGCCAGGCTCCACTGGGGACACACTCTCCCCATACACAACCGACAGTCCGATCAGCTCATACTCTCCTGCATCCTTATTCCCACTAAATTCATAGAAATATTCCTGCTCCTGGTTATACGCTCCGCTCAATTCAACAGTAAACGTAAACTCCGCGGTCTTCGCGTTGCCATCCAATAAACACACTCCCTCCGCAGTCACGTCTTCCACCAGTCCATCAATCACGCAACTCTCAAAGTTCTTGATCTTTGCTGTGTCAGTCGGATGCAGCTTCTTGTTCGACAACTCTTGGTTATCAATCGTCAGCGTGATCGACTCATCTCCTGTCAGCTTCTCCTCTGCGCGGATCGTCGCCAACACACTGAACTCGCCTGATACCTCCGCTGGCAACACAAAGCTTCCTGCTTTTCCTCGGCCAGGCTCCACTGGGGACACACTCTCCCCATACACAACCGACAGTCCGATCAGCTCATACTCTCCTGCATCCTTATTCCCACTAAATTCATAGAAATATTCCTGCTCCTGGTTATACGCTCCGCTCAATTCAACAGTAAACGTAAACTCCGCGGTCTTCGCGTTGCCATCCAATAAACACACTCCCTCCGCAGTCACGTCTTCCACCAGTCCATCAATCACGCAACTCTCAAAGTTCTTGATCTTTGCTGTGTCAGTCGGATGCAGCTTCTTGTTCGACAACTCTTGGTTATCAATCGTCAGCGTGATCGACTCATCTCCTGTCAGCTTCTCCTCTGCGCGGATCGTCGCCAACACACTGAACTCGCCTGATACCTCCGCTGGCAACACAAAGCTTCCTGCTTTTCCTCGGCCAGGCTCCACTGGGGACACACTCTCCCCATACACAACCGACAGTCCGATCAGCTCATACTCTCCTGCATCCTTATTCCCACTAAATTCATAGAAATATTCCTGCTCCTGGTTATACGCTCCGCTCAATTCAACAGTAAACGTAAACTCCGCGGTCTTCGCGTTGCCATCCAATAAACACACTCCCTCCGCAGTCACGTCTTCCACCAGTCCATCAATCACGCAACTCTCAAAGTTCTTGATCTTTGCTGTGTCAGTCGGATGCAGCTTCTTGTTCGACAACTCTTGGTTATCAATCGTCAGCGTGATCGACTCATCTCCTGTCAGCTTCTCCTCTGCGCGGATCGTCGCCAACACACTGAACTCGCCTGATACCTCCGCTGGCAACACAAAGCTTCCTGCTTTTCCTCGGCCAGGCTCCACTGGGGACACACTCTCCCCATACACAACCGACAGTCCGATCAGCTCATACTCTCCTGCATCCTTATTCCCACTAAATTCATAGAAATATTCCTGCTCCTGGTTATACGCTCCGCTCAATTCAACAGTAAACGTAAACTCCGCGGTCTTCGCGTTGCCATCCAATAAACACACTCCCTCCGCAGTCACGTCTTCCACCAGTCCATCAATCACGCAACTCTCAAAGTTCTTGATCTTTGCTGTGTCAGTCGGATGCAGCTTCTTGTTCGACAACTCTTGGTTATCAATCGTCAGCGTGATCGACTCATCTCCTGTCAGCTTCTCCTCTGCGCGGATCGTCGCCAACACACTGAACTCGCCTGATACCTCCGCTGGCAACACAAAGCTTCCTGCTTTTCCTCGGCCAGGCTCCACTGGGGACACACTCTCCCCATACACAACCGACAGTCCGATCAGCTCATACTCTCCTGCATCCTTATTCCCACTAAATTCATAGAAATATTCCTGCTCCTGGTTATACGCTCCGCTCAATTCAACAGTAAACGTAAACTCCGCGGTCTTCGCGTTGCCATCCAATAAACACACTCCCTCCGCAGTCACGTCTTCCACCAGTCCATCAATCACGCAACTCTCAAAGTTCTTGATCTTTGCTGTGTCAGTCGGATGCAGCTTCTTGTTCGACAACTCTTGGTTATCAATCGTCAGCGTGATCGACTCATCTCCTGTCAGCTTCTCCTCTGCGCGGATCGTCGCCAACACACTGAACTCGCCTGATACCTCCGCTGGCAACACAAAGCTTCCTGCTTTTCCTCGGCCAGGCTCCACTGGGGACACACTCTCCCCATACACAACCGACAGTCCGATCAGCTCATACTCTCCTGCATCCTTATTCCCACTAAATTCATAGAAATATTCCTGCTCCTGGTTATACGCTCCGCTCAATTCAACAGTAAACGTAAACTCCGCGGTCTTCGCGTTGCCATCCAATAAACACACTCCCTCCGCAGTCACGTCTTCCACCAGTCCATCAATCACGCAACTCTCAAAGTTCTTGATCTTTGCTGTGTCAGTCGGATGCAGCTTCTTGTTCGACAACTCTTGGTTATCAATCGTCAGCGTGATCGACTCATCTCCTGTCAGCTTCTCCTCTGCGCGGATCGTCGCCAACACACTGAACTCGCCTGATACCTCCGCTGGCAACACAAAGCTTCCTGCTTTTCCTCGGCCAGGCTCCACTGGGGACACACTCTCCCCATACACAACCGACAGTCCGATCAGCTCATACTCTCCTGCATCCTTATTCCCACTAAATTCATAGAAATATTCCTGCTCCTGGTTATACGCTCCGCTCAATTCAACAGTAAACGTAAACTCCGCGGTCTTCGCGTTGCCATCCAATAAACACACTCCCTCCGCAGTCACGTCTTCCACCAGTCCATCAATCACGCAACTCTCAAAGTTCTTGATCTTTGCTGTGTCAGTCGGATGCAGCTTCTTGTTCGACAACTCTTGGTTATCAATCGTCAGCGTGATCGACTCATCTCCTGTCAGCTTCTCCTCTGCGCGGATCGTCGCCAACACACTGAACTCGCCTGATACCTCCGCTGGCAACACAAAGCTTCCTGCTTTTCCTCGGCCAGGCTCCACTGGGGACACACTCTCCCCATACACAACCGACAGTCCGATCAGCTCATACTCTCCTGCATCCTTATTCCCACTAAATTCATAGAAATATTCCTGCTCCTGGTTATACGCTCCGCTCAATTCAACAGTAAACGTAAACTCCGCGGTCTTCGCGTTGCCATCCAATAAACACACTCCCTCCGCAGTCACGTCTTCCACCAGTCCATCAATCACGCAACTCTCAAAGTTCTTGATCTTTGCTGTGTCAGTCGGATGCAGCTTCTTGTTCGACAACTCTTGGTTATCAATCGTCAGCGTGATCGACTCATCTCCTGTCAGCTTCTCCTCTGCGCGGATCGTCGCCAACACACTGAACTCGCCTGATACCTCCGCTGGCAACACAAAGCTTCCTGCTTTTCCTCGGCCAGGCTCCACTGGGGACACACTCTCCCCATACACAACCGACAGTCCGATCAGCTCATACTCTCCTGCATCCTTATTCCCACTAAATTCATAGAAATATTCCTGCTCCTGGTTATACGCTCCGCTCAATTCAACAGTAAACGTAAACTCCGCGGTCTTCGCGTTGCCATCCAATAAACACACTCCCTCCGCAGTCACGTCTTCCACCAGTCCATCAATCACGCAACTCTCAAAGTTCTTGATCTTTGCTGTGTCAGTCGGATGCAGCTTCTTGTTCGACAACTCTTGGTTATCAATCGTCAGCGTGATCGACTCATCTCCTGTCAGCTTCTCCTCTGCGCGGATCGTCGCCAACACACTGAACTCGCCTGATACCTCCGCTGGCAACACAAAGCTTCCTGCTTTTCCTCGGCCAGGCTCCACTGGGGACACACTCTCCCCATACACAACCGACAGTCCGATCAGCTCATACTCTCCTGCATCCTTATTCCCACTAAATTCATAGAAATATTCCTGCTCCTGGTTATACGCTCCGCTCAATTCAACAGTAAACGTAAACTCCGCGGTCTTCGCGTTGCCATCCAATAAACACACTCCCTCCGCAGTCACGTCTTCCACCAGTCCATCAATCACGCAACTCTCAAAGTTCTTGATCTTTGCTGTGTCAGTCGGATGCAGCTTCTTGTTCGACAACTCTTGGTTATCAATCGTCAGCGTGATCGACTCATCTCCTGTCAGCTTCTCCTCTGCGCGGATCGTCGCCAACACACTGAACTCGCCTGATACCTCCGCTGGCAACACAAAGCTTCCTGCTTTTCCTCGGCCAGGCTCCACTGGGGACACACTCTCCCCATACACAACCGACAGTCCGATCAGCTCATACTCTCCTGCATCCTTATTCCCACTAAATTCATAGAAATATTCCTGCTCCTGGTTATACGCTCCGCTCAATTCAACAGTAAACGTAAACTCCGCGGTCTTCGCGTTGCCATCCAATAAACACACTCCCTCCGCAGTCACGTCTTCCACCAGTCCATCAATCACGCAACTCTCAAAGTTCTTGATCTTTGCTGTGTCAGTCGGATGCAGCTTCTTGTTCGACAACTCTTGGTTATCAATCGTCAGCGTGATCGACTCATCTCCTGTCAGCTTCTCCTCTGCGCGGATCGTCGCCAACACACTGAACTCGCCTGATACCTCCGCTGGCAACACAAAGCTTCCTGCTTTTCCTCGGCCAGGCTCCACTGGGGACACACTCTCCCCATACACAACCGACAGTCCGATCAGCTCATACTCTCCTGCATCCTTATTCCCACTAAATTCATAGAAATATTCCTGCTCCTGGTTATACGCTCCGCTCAATTCAACAGTAAACGTAAACTCCGCGGTCTTCGCGTTGCCATCCAATAAACACACTCCCTCCGCAGTCACGTCTTCCACCAGTCCATCAATCACGCAACTCTCAAAGTTCTTGATCTTTGCTGTGTCAGTCGGATGCAGCTTCTTGTTCGACAACTCTTGGTTATCAATCGTCAGCGTGATCGACTCATCTCCTGTCAGCTTCTCCTCTGCGCGGATCGTCGCCAACACACTGAACTCGCCTGATACCTCCGCTGGCAACACAAAGCTTCCTGCTTTTCCTCGGCCAGGCTCCACTGGGGACACACTCTCCCCATACACAACCGACAGTCCGATCAGCTCATACTCTCCTGCATCCTTATTCCCACTAAATTCATAGAAATATTCCTGCTCCTGGTTATACGCTCCGCTCAATTCAACAGTAAACGTAAACTCCGCGGTCTTCGCGTTGCCATCCAATAAACACACTCCCTCCGCAGTCACGTCTTCCACCAGTCCATCAATCACGCAACTCTCAAAGTTCCCAATCAATGCCTCCCCACTGAGTGATTCCTTATCCAATTCCTTGTTATCAATCGTCAGCGTCAGTGAATCAGTCTCTTTTAACTTATCCTCCGACTTCACATACGCTTCAACACTGAATTCCGCACCCTCTTCATAGGCACCCTTTTTAATCGTGAACTTGCCTTTCTCAATCTCGTCTTTTGTCAGCTCGTGTGCTTCCTGACCCTCGATCACGAGCGTCATTCCCTTCACCTCATCAGCCGCAATCCCATTCCCACTAAATTCAAAGTAATACGTCTGATCTTGGTTATACGCTCCGCTCAACACCACATCAAACGTGAATGTTGCGTTCTTGGCACTGCCATCCTCAAGGCAGAATCCCTTTGGATCCACCTTCTCCACCAATCCAGGAATCACACAATCATCAAAGTTCCCAATCAATGCCTCCCCACTGAGTGATTCCTTATCCAATTCCTTGTTATCAATCGTCAGCGTCAGTGAATCAGTCTCTTTTAACTTATCCTCCGACTTCACATACGCTTCAACACTGAATTCCGCACCCTCTTCATAGGCACCCTTTTTAATCGTGAACTTGCCTTTCTCAATCTCGTCTTTTGTCAGCTCGCGTGCTTCCTGACCCTCGATCACGAGCGTCATTCCCTTCACCTCATCAGCCGCAATCCCATTCCCACTAAATTCAAAGTAATACGTCTGATCCTGGTTATACGCTCCGCTCAACACCACATCAAACGTGAATGTTGCGTTCTTGGCGCTGCCATCCTCAAGGCAGAATCCCTTTGGATCCACCTTCTCCACCAATCCATCGATTCCGCAATCATCGAAGTTCTTGATCTTTGCTTCTGCACTCTTCGTCTCCGATTTCTCGAAGTTCGGCTCATTGGAGAGCTTCAGCCTCAGTGCTTCATCTCCCTCCAGCACATCCTTCGCTGTAATTCCAACTGAAACTGTGAATCCCTTCGTTGAAACTGCTTCTCCCTTCGGAATAATGAAGCTTCCCGACGCACCCGTGGCTCGATCCGCCAATCGGCCATTCACATAAATCCCCGTCACCTCATAATCATCTAAATTCTTATTACCCTTAAATTCGTAGTAATACTCCTGCTCCTGGTTATACGCTGCGCTCAATCTCACTTGATAGGCAAACACTGCCTTATTCGCTTCATTATCATCAATACATGCTCCTGTCGGCGTAATTTCCTGCACCAATCCATCCACACACTCCACAACCTCAATCGTCGCATCATCACCAGAATTATCGAGCTCGAGGCCTGGATTCCCTTGCAAGTTATCCCCGCCCATCTGCAGGGAAAAGAAGCGATTCCCCTTCGTGACATCATTATTATTTAAATTATTGCCTTGGTCTGATGTTCCGTAGACAAACACCAACGGATTATCTTCGCCACCAACAGCACCATTAAAATCAAAGATTGCCGAGGCAGCGGGCTCGTTGCTCAGCCCGTTGGTTCTTTCGCCCCAAGGTGGTTTTCCTTCGGGGTAGTCTGATCCTTCATTCCAGCCTGGCCAACCAGCCTTCGCCTGGGGCAATGCACCATAACGGGTAAATCCCTCAGGAATCAGAGGATAGGTGTCCTCGTAAGGCAAGTTCTCAAATTCTTCAATCGTATTGTTTTCAAAGGGTTGCCGATAACCCACATCGCCCGGTTTATTGTCAGGAAATTCAACCGTAAGATCACTGTACTGACCAACATTGATCTCAAAGAATTCGTAAGTATAGGGAAGCGCAAAGTCCTCAGCATTTTTATCTACATTTCCTCGACCATCTTCGATGTAAGGAAATTTATTCTTTATACCTTCAAGCCCAGAAGTAAAGTAACCATCTTCGCCATTCCACTCCGCGTCCAAATAGTCTCGAACACTTCCGTCCATATCAATGGGTTCCAGAAAAAAGTTCTTGAGCTGAACAGGAACACCCTCGCCTTCAGGGTCATCCGGATCCACACTTTTATCTGTTGTTAAGTAAAAATTCCAAGTGAACTCAACAGCACCACCACCGCGTCCATCATCAGTAAACGATCGATTATCCTGCATCACAGCAAACTTGGGCTGGAATCGTTCTTTCCGGGATCCTCCACCAGGCAATTCATCTTCACCTTGATCACCAAAGGAATTCTTTGGATCATCGAATATAAAATTATAAAGACCTTCGAATTTATAATCGACAACCGCACGAAGAAAATAATCCTTACCCTCGATGCTTTTCAAAATGCTGGGATAGGTGTACTGCCCCTCGCCGGAAAGAATTTCTCTTGTAGGGCTGGTATCCCAGCCTGCGCTGGCCGTCCACTGCTTTTCAGGACCCCCCACGTCCAGCGCATCACCACCAGTGGCGATTGCCTCATGGATATAAAGATCGTGGTAGTTGAGATCAATGATGGGATTGCCAGTTTCAAGGCCTGAAGCAATCTGCTCAACCTCAACCTTCAACGTTGAGACATTAAGCTCATCAACCTTGGTCTTGGGCATTCGTACATAGCCTTCTCCATTCTGATCCAGTTTCACCAACTCACCCCATTGGTCTTCCCCAAAATCACTCTTTAAATAATCCGCCCACGTCTCGGCATCTTGGCTCGTCTGCAGATTGATTGGATCAACGGCATTGTCATTCACAAACGCCTGATAACGCACCAAGGCACTCGGTTCACCCTCGACCTTGAAGATCAGATCAGCATCGGCACATTGCTGCGCATCAGTGCCAAAGCACCCCTCACCCTTCCAGGCACAGATGGAGACTTTCGGATCCGGTGTGACTCCGGGCTCTTGCTTGTCAGGCTCACACTCGGTCTCGTTCACAAACACCTGATCCGACTCTGCGCCTGACACGCTGAGCTTCAGGTTTTCTGTGCCAAACAGCTTTTTACCATCCGGCCGCTGCACGCGGGCTTGAATCTGGAACCCGTCCAACTCACCGGTCAGCGCCAGGCTTCCCTGAGCCGCTACTTCACGAGTAGGGAACGACACTGCTGTTGTGGGATTCCCATCAGCATCGAGAACCTGAAGATCTTTGATATAGAGCAGGACGTCATCCAGGACTCCTTCCGCCGCCTCATCGCCACTCACGAACGCATACGGCAATAACCCTGCCTTCGCGTTCTCCAGATCCACCTGAAACGTATAGACACCCTCGATCGAGTCATCTGTGCAATCCGCGGATCCACGGATGCTGCGGACCATCGGGGTCACACCAACACCGTCATTGGCACAGTTCTGCAGATCCTCATCACGCAGGCGCGCTTCTGCATCTTCTTGGCGGGCGCCATCCAGATCCTTTGCCTTCACTGCCAGGCTGAGGCTGTCGGACTTGCGAAGTTCCTTTACCGCCTGCACCCGCACCGCAACCTCAAATCTCTTCACACCCTTGCCAACTGTGATTTCACCTTTCGTGCTTTTCTGCTCAAGATCTGTTGAGGATCCGTTGATCAGCGATACCTCCAGCACCTCATAGTCCTGGCCATTTCGCTCAGGCGTGAATTCATAGTTGAACACCTGCTCTGCGTTGGTGGCTTGATCAAGCACCACCTGGAAGGAATAGGTGGCTTCGTTATCAGCATCGGTGTCGCTGGCCTCGCACACTGCCAGGGGAATCACTTCGTCAACGTCCACCAAAGAGACCGAGTCAGTTGGCAGTTCTGGAGCAGGTGTTAATCCGCCAAGATCCTTGCATTGCGGCTTATCTGCAGATCCCTCAATTGAATCACCTTCCTGGTAGACGGGTGCACCTTCCAGCGGCAGCGCAAAACTTGCACGTCCTTTGCCAACACCAACATCCAAGCCAAACAGATTCCTGAAAGCTTGTTGATCACGCTGGCTGTTATCCCCACTCACCGTGACGCCAAGGATTTGTGTTGGGGCTCCACCCCCTTGTTTCTTTTTCTGCCAGGCCAGTGCTCCAGCCAGTTTGAGCTGCCCACCCTCGTAGGAAATAACAATATCGACATCAACATCATTTCCATGTTGCTTGTCTGAAGTAGAAGTCGCCGAAGGGCTTAGTTCAAGACTCGAAATACCAAGGGAATCAAACAGGCTGACCTGCTCAGCATTCTTCCCGTCTTGAATCTGAGCTCCCAGATAGCCAAGCGAAAACTCAAGAGAGCTGAATGAATCGCACTTGGACTTCCCCCCATAGGCCGCTACCGACATCCCTGCCAGGTAATCCTTCAACGCCTCTTTTTCATCGTTCGAGAAGATCGATCCCAGCTGCCCCGCTGAAATCTCCCGGCCATTCAGCAGTTGCTTCACCTCCGTGAGCAGGGCGTCTTTCTGCTCATCGGAGAACTGGCTGAGGGCATCGTCGGAAACGAGCGGCTCGCGCTTCATCACTGAACGGAGCGATCGCAGCAAGCCCTTTTTCTGGTCTTTGCTGAGCTCATCACCGATGGCACTCGCATCCACGGCCTTGCCCGCCAGCAATCTGCGGAAGGCCGCACGCAGGTCATCCCGCTGCCCATCAGTCAACGGGCTGTTCTCCAGGCGCGCATCAATGCGCACCAACGAATCAGCCACTGCATCGACAGTGGAATTCAGCACCCGGGTCTGCTCATCCCCCCGGATGATCAGCACATCGTCGCCGTCCTGCTCCAGGCTCAGATCCCTGTAGCTGCGGACCGAAATCACATCGGTGCTGTCTTTGAAATCGACGATGACGTCATCGCCATCGGAGAGCTCAAAGTCGTCACGACCCTCACCACCGCTGAGGCTGTCGTCGCCCTGGCCGCCATCGAGAACGTCATCCCCCTGGCCGCCACTCAAGTCGTCAGCGCCGGCACCTCCATCGATGGCATCGATGCCTTTACCTCCGTTGAGTTGGTCGGCTTTGTTCGATCCGGTCAACTCATCATCAAAATCCTCCAACCGGAACTGAGCCGGCCAGGCCGACGCATCCACCAGATCACTGAGCTGCCATGTGCTCAGCTGCAACTGCTCATTGCCGTCAGCATCACGCCCCAGCCAGCTGTTGCTGGCCAACACCCGCGCCCCGGTGAGTTCTTCCAAGAGCGCCACAAAACTGGCATCGGCGCCGACATGGCAACTCCACAGGGCGATCGTCTCCACACCCCAATGCGACAGGTCGGCGGTATGGGCCTTCAACGCCTCGGCATCAACCCACTGATCGGCGAAGCGGAAGGCCCCCGGCCGGCCATGGGCGATCAGGTGCAACACCCGCGGCGGATCTCCCTCCGCTCGCCGCTGCCGCAAGCCCCGGCTGATCCACTCCAGCGGATGTCCTTGGTGCGCGCCATCCAGCACCGGCAACTGCGCCTCTGCCACCAGGGCCTGGATCTGCGAACAGTGGAGGTCGGCGACCAGCAGATGGTCGAGCATCTGAGCCTGAACGGAATCCACGGCGAAGCAGGAGAGCTGCATGTCGCTGCTGATGGGCAGTGATTCCCTTTTGTTAGCGATTTTTCAGCCTGTTCTCACTCCCCCATTTGAGGGAGTTTGTTAAGTCGCTTGTTCATTCACTTCGATCAGCCCTGCTATGCACTGGCTTGGTACAAAAAGAGCATTTTTTGCAAGCAACTCATTGGAATCAACTCCTGCAACAAATGCCCTGCAGAGCAACAACTTGGACAATTTCTGAAGCGGTGGGATGGCTCTGCCAACGCCATGGAGGCTTCACAGAATTCGTTGATATCCGCCTGTTGACGCCGCGATGCGATCCCTCTTCTCTGAGCTGCGGACCCTGCCCCTGCTGCCGAGCAGCGCGGCTGTTTTGCTGACGTTGATGCTGGTCTCCCCTCCAGAAGCAGAAGCGCAGGCCTGCGAAGTGGATCCCTTCGGTGCTGAGGTGTGTCTGCCTGACAACAATCCAGATGATCCAGATGATCCAGATGATCCAGTGATTATTTTCGACTGCTTCGGGCCCTGCAAAGAGTTCCCACCGCCAACGCCCTACCGCCAGTACGAGGAAGTCGCTGCACCAGAGCCGGAACCCGAGCCGATGCCCGAACCGGAACCCGAGCCGGAGCCGATCCGGCCGCTCTGGTTCAAGAGTGATGCCCTCGATCACGCCACCGCCGAGGCCTACCTCGAGCGCACCCTGCGCCATGTGCAACTGGCCCAGGCCAGCAGCAGCAGTCTCGACAGTGCGGCCGCACCGATCGTGCGCGTCGACGGCATGAGTTACGTGGAGGTGCTCGAGCCCAACACCGTGATGATCAGCCGCACGGTGAACGAGCCCGGCATCAATGTGTGGGTGCGGGGCTTCGGGGGCAGCAGCCCCAACGGCGCGCGTTCCGGCCACTACGCCGACATCGACAAAGGTGGCGCCCAGCTCGGCTTCGACATTCCCCTGAGCAACACCACCCGGGTGGGTCTGTTCGGCACCTATGCCGTGATGGATGCTGACGACGGATCCCGCGGCAGCTGGAATGCCGACGGATGGGGCGGTGGCGGTTACGCCGAGTATTGGACCGACAACTTCTACCTGCGCGGCATGATCAGCGGTGGCGGCTATGACGGCGACCACCGCCGCAAGGTGAACGGCAACACCGCCAGCGGCAACCGCAGCGGCAACTCCTGGAGCGGGGTGGTGAGTCTTGGGGCTCCCTTTGATTCCGGCGACTGGATCCTCGAACCCCAGGCCCTGGTGAGCTACACCAACACCAGCATGGACCGCTTCAGCGAAGGCGGCGTCAAGCGCTCCAAGCGTCTGCGCTATCACGCCATGGAGATCGACAACGTCGACACCGAGCTGGCGATGAAGTTCACCCACCCGATCCGCGACGGTCAGCGCTCTCTGTTCATGCCCTCCCTGCGCCTGGGCTGGGCCGCCGACTGGGGCAACAGCGGTGGCAGCCAGAGGGTGAGCACTATCGACTCCGGCGAGACCTACCGCTTCGGCATCAACGGCGATGCCGACCACGGCGCCCTGATCGAGCTAGGCCTCGATTACACCAGTTTCAACTTCAACGACACCTCCATGGGCGTCTACGCCCGCACCGGTGTGGTGATCTGGGGCGAGCGGGGCACCTCCTGGCAGGTGCAGGGCGGTCTCAGCTTCCGCTTCTGAGCTCGCTGCAACACAGCGCAAAGGCAGCACTGGGATCGTCGGCTTTGGTGATCGGTCGGCCGATCACCAGCTGGCTGGCGCCCGCTGCAATCGCCTCGGCGGGCCCCATCACCCGAGCTTGATCCCCCACCGCAGCCCCTTTGGGGCGGATGCCCGGGGTGACCAAGGCGAAGGGCTCGGGGTGCTGCGCCCGTAACGCCGCGGCCTCCAGGGGTGAGCAAACACAACCGCCGATGCCGGCGGTCGCCGACAGCTGCGCCAACGCCGGCACCCGTTCGGCGATGCCCTGGGTGATGGCGAGTTCCCGTTGCAGCCGTTGCTCCTCCCAGCTGGTGAGCACCGTCACTGCTAACAGGGTCGGGGCATCGAGGCCTGCTGTCTGGGCCCCCTCAACCGCCGCGGCCTGGGCGGCCTGCAGCGCTTCACTGCCAGCGCAGGCATGCACCGTGATCAGCTCCGCCCCCAGTGCAGCGGCCCGCCGGCAAGCACCGGCCATCGTGGCCGGGATGTCGTGAAATTTGAGGTCAAGAAACACCCGCAGCCCCTGCTCACGCAGCTGGGCCACCACCTCCGGGCCGGCCTGCACAAACAACTCCAGACCGACCTTCACCCAGCGCAGCCCGTTCACCTGGGCGGCAAAGCCCAGCGCCTGTTTAGGCGCCATGCCATCGAGGGCCACGATGATCCGGTCGGCGGGGTGAGCGGAGAGCGACGGAGCCAAGGCAAGCCATTGATCTGCTTCCATCCTGAAGCTCGAGCCGTTGAGCCCATAGGGTTGAGTGCGCCTGCTCACTTCGCCGGAACAGCCTGATCATGCGAGCAGTGATTCATGCGGGACTACACAAAACCGGAACATCGTCATTCCAACGCTGCTGCTTCGATCTGCACGAGGAGCTTCTCCAACAAAAGATCCACTACCCCCATGTTGAAGGACTGACACATCACAACCGGCTCGTGGATCAAGCCGACCTGGACTGGCTCAAAAGGCTGGTCAGGAAGACCCGCAAGAGGGCCGGTGACCATGCATGCCTGCTGATTTCAGCCGAAAACCTGGAATACGTGCTCCACACCGACAAACCCGAACGGATCGAAACAACTTTGCGACAAGCGGGCGTCAGTGATGTGGCCTGGGTGCTCTGCTTTCGCCAACCGTTTTCTGCATACCGCTCGCTCTACGCCCAACTCTCCTATTCAGGGCGCAATTACACGGTTGCCAGAGCCGTCCTCGAATTCGAAGCAACAGGCCACCTGATCGCTGCCAAGGGAACATTCTCGACCCAAAACCGTAGCCACCTCCAACGGTTCCATTTCAACTACCCACGCCTAATCGAGGATCTGCAACAACGGCTGAAAGGGCTCGTGATTGGGATCGACTTCAATGACTTCACAAAGCGATCCAAAGCCCCTGGAGATCTCTTGATCAGAGCCCTATCGGCTGAAGGAAAGGCACTCAGTGACCTGAGCGAGCACCTGCCAACCCACACCAATCGTTCAAGCAGTGAAAAGCAGATCGAACGCAACTATGTGAACCGCTTTTTTGCCTTTGATCCCACAAAAGAAAAAAATGTACCCAACTTCATCAAAGAGGCCATTCAGGCTCGGCTGAAAAATCGCCTTACCGCTGAAAAAACGATCGAGGAACTGTTCGCGACAAAGCTGGCCGGATGGGAACAAGCCATCACCCCAGCCGAAGAGGTGCTGCGTCTGCTCAGACGGTGAGCCGCCGGAAGGTCTTCTTGCCCAATTGCAGCACCTTGCCCTCCAGTTCCGCCGCTGAGGCGAACTCCTGGTTGGGGTCGGTGATCTTTTCCCCCTCCAGCCGCGCCGCGCCGCCCTTGATCTGACGGCGGGCCTCGCTGCTGCTGGCGCAGATGCCCACAGCGCTGAACAAATAAAAGGCCTTGGCCGGGAAATTCACCTCCGCCAGCGACGCCTCGGGCACATCGGCCCCGGCATCACCGCTGCCCCCCACCAGGCTTGCGGCATCGCTCTGGGCCTTCTGAGCGGCTTCGATGCCGTGGCGGCTGGCGGTCACCGCCAATGCCATCGCCTTCTGCTTCTCGCGCGGGTTCTCCGGCAACGACGCCAGATCCAGATCGGTCAGCAAGGTGACGTAGTCGTCGATCGCCGCATCGCCGACCTTCTCCAGCTTGGAGTACATCGAGAGCGGATCCTCCTCCAGACCCACCACGTTGCCGAGGCTTTTGCTCATCTTCTGCACCCCATCCAGCCCCACCAGGATCGGCAGCAGCAGGCCGAACTGGGTGCCCTTGTTGAAGTGGCGCTGCAGGTCGCGGCCCATGGCGACGTTGAACTTCTGATCGGTGCCCCCCAGCTCCACATCCGCATTCACCGCCACCGAGTCGTAGCCCTGCAACAACGGGTAGAGGAATTCATGCAGGGCGATCGGGGTGCCGCTGCCGTAGCGCTTGGAGAAGTCGTCCTTGGCCAGCATCTGGCCCACGGTGCCGGTGCCGAGCAGGCCGATCACCGCCGGCAGGTCCATGCCCTCCAACCACTCGGAGTTATATCGCACCTCCAGGCGGCCAGGGGTCTCGAAATCGAGCAGCGCCGTTTCCTTCGGCTGGTCCTGCCCCAACTGGCGCAGATACGTGGAGGCGTTGGCGGCCACCTGCTCCTTGGTGAGCTGCACCCGCGTGGCGCTCTTGCCGGTGGGGTCTCCGATCCGCGCCGTGAAATCGCCGATGATCAGCACCGCCGTGTGGCCCGCGTCCTGGAAGGCCCGCAATTTGCGGAACAGGATGCTGTGACCAAGATGGATGTTGCTGCCGGTGGGGTCGATGCCCAGCTTCACCCGCAGCGGCCGGCCTTCTTTTTCGGCCTGGGCCAACCGGGCCGCCAGGGCCTGATCCGCATCACTGGGATCCCCGGCCGGGAACAGGTCGGCCATGCCCCGCGACAACCAATCCGGCAACGACGGGATGGAGTCCGGCATGGGGAGGCGCAACGAGCGAGCGCTGGCGATCGTACGAGTGCTGGCTCAGCTAAGGCTGTTTCAACTGGAAGGCGGCTGCTCGATCTGCGCCTTCATCCGCTCGAGGGTGGAGTTCATCTGGTCGAACATCTGCTCGGGGGTGATGCCGAACTGGCTGAGCTGGGTGCGCAGCTGCTCCACCGTGAGCTTGGCCTGGAAATCCTCCGAGAGTTCAAAGCGCTTCATGAACACCCGGTAGCGGCCCATCAGCTCTTCCATCGTCTCGATGAACTTCTTCTTGCCCTCCCGGTCGAACTTGCCGTACTCACTGCCCAGCTGCATCAGCTGCTGGTAATCGCTGAACAGGCGCTTAGCTTCGTCCTGAACAATGTCGGAATCGAAGAAGGCCATCGTCGGCGTTGCGCACTGCTTTGGCAAAGTCTGCCAAGGATGTGCCAGTGGTAACGGGGGTGATCGCCGCACCTTTGATGGCCGTGCACGCACAGGTTTTGTACGGTCTTGCTGACCCGCACCACCCTCCGGTGGCATCCGAATTCATGGTGAGTTTCGGGCCGCCTCCAGGATGTGGACTTCACCGCTCAGCTCGGCGCGATGCGTGAGCTTCCCCAGCGCCATCGGCCCCTGTTGGAGGGGCGCCGCATTGTGGCGGCCTCCGCGGATCGCGTCTTGATCAGCGGCCTAGTGCACAGCCTTGATGGCATCGGCTCCCTGGTGGGGGCCGCCAGCACCGAAACAGAAGCCCTCGCCTGCCTTCGCAACACAGCCGCTGATCTGCTGATCTGCAGCGACCAGCTCGAGCGCGGCACCGGCCCCTCCCTGGTGGCAGCCGCCAAGGCCCAGCAGCCCTCCCTGCGCTGCCTGATGTTGATTCAGCGTCCGTTGCTCAGCACGATTCACGCCGCGGCCAAGGCGCAATGCGAAGGGCTTTGCAGCCATGAGCGCATCGGCTACGGCGGCCTGCTCAGCGTGCTGCGCGCCATGGAGAGCGATGGCAGCCACATGGATCCGGTGATTGCCGGCGTGGCCAACCACGACCGTGGCCCCAAAGGCGCCGCCCATCCCCTCAGCGACGTGCTGAGCCTGCGGGAAGAGGACGTGCTGCGGGGGCTCTGCAAGGGCCTCAGCAATCAGGAGATTGCCGATCAGCTGCATCTCTCGATTGAAACCACCAAGCACTGCGTCACCGGACTGCTGCACAAACTCGATGCCAAAAGCCGCACCCAGGCGGTGCTGATCGCCTTTCAGCGCAACCTGGTGGATCCACCGCTGCCGATTCCCCGCTGGACCCCCTCGGCCTGAAGTGACCCGATCCGTGCCACGGCGGCAAGGTGCTCAAGTTGCGCTGACGCAGCCCCTGCACCCTCGTTAAGGTCAGCCCATCTCTGCTGAGCAACATGCCCCGCAGCCACTGGTTGGATCCCCTGGCCAGACGGGTGCTGCAGGCCACCGGACAGCTGCCAGCACCACCTAAGCAGCCGTTGCCGCAGCCTTTAGCAACCGTGCCCGAGCCGCCGGCTTGGATGATGGATGTGAACCGGGCCAGCCGCGATCAGTGGCTGCAACTGCCCGGCTGCAGCCAGGACACAGCCGATCTGCTGGTGCGGTTGCAGCGGGGTGGGGTGCAATTCGCCAGTGCTGATGATCTGTTCCGGCTGCTGGAGCTGCCGAGCGATCTGGCCAGGCTCTGGACCCCCCATCTGCTCTTCCAGTGGCACGGCGATGCCCCACCGCAGCCGCAGGCCGCTCCCCTCGACCTCAACAACGCCAACGTCGATCAGCTGGCGCTGCTGGGCTGGTCGGAACAACGGCTGGCCAACCTGATGCGCGAACGCCGCCGCGCCGGTTTCAAGGATCTGGCCGATCTGCAGGAGCGGCTCTGCCTGCCCGCCAGCAGCGTGGAAGCCCTGATCGGCCGGGTGAGTTTCGGCAGCCGCCGCGCCGGGCCCAGCCTGCCGCTGCCCTGATGCAGGGGGATCTGTTCTCCACCGGTGCGCTGGCCTTCAACAACGGGCCCGACCTGCCCCTGCAACGGGAGCAGCTGCTCGCCTGGCAAGAGCGGCTGCATGCCCATCAGGCACCGCTGTTCCGCGGCGAAAGCGCCAGCACGGCCCAGGGGGATCTGTTCGGTGCCAGCCCCGATGACGCTGCGGTGGCCATCGATCCACTGGCCCTGACCCCCCTGGCGATGAGTTTCTGGCGCTGGCCGGAACCGTCCCACCGCGGAGCAGCGATTTATCTGGTGATGGACAGGCCAGCCCAGCTGGAGCAGCCGCTTCTGCTGTATGTGGGCGAAACCCTGGCGGCCGAGCGCCGCTGGAAAGGTGATCACGACTGCAAGGCCTACCTCGCCGCCTACGGCGAAGCCCTGCAGCGCTGTGAGCTCAGCGCGCAGCTGAGCATCCGCTTCAGCTGTGATGTGCCCCGGGCCACCCGCGCCCGGCGGGCCCTGGAACAACAGCTGATCCAACGCTGGTGGCCGCCCTTCAACAAGGAAACCCGCCAGCGCTGGGCCACCCCCTTCACCGCAGAGCTCTAGGGGCCGAGGGCGTCGCACAGGATCGCTACGCTCATCCTTTGTTGACGCGTCCACCCATGCGCTTCTTCCTGTCCTCCGCCGGTTTGCAGGAGTGGAACGGCGATGTGCTGGCGGTTGGGCTGCCCCAGGGCGATGTCGATGCCACGGCAACGGCCCTGGAACAACGCTTTGCCGGCATCACCGAGGCCCTCAAGCAACAGGAGTTCAAAGGCAAGCCCGGTGATCAACTGGTGATCACCCCCCTGGGCGGAGGCCCGCAGCGCCTGGTGGTGCTGGGCCTGGGCGAGAGCGATGGAATTGACGCCGAGCGCCTGCGCGGCGCCGCCGCCCGAGCCGCCCAGGCCGCCATCGGTTGTGAGGGCAGCCTCGGCCTGCACCTGCCCTGGGCGGGAACCGATGCCTCAGAAGCCGCCCGCATCTGTGCTGAAGCGGTGCGGCTCTGCCTCTACAAAGACCAGCGCTTCCGCAAGGAGCCCGACCCGCGCCGGATCCCCGGGGCCCTGGAGCTGATCGACCTCGACCCCGCCGCCGAAAGCGGCTTTGCGGCCGTCAATGCCACCTGCGCCGGTGTGGAACTGGCCCGTGAGCTGGTGGCGGCCCCTCCGAACGTGGTCACCCCGGCGGCCCTGGCCGACACGGCCGCTGGCATCGCCAAGGACCACGGCCTTGAGCTCAAGGTGCTCGAGCGCAGCGACTGCGAAGCCAAGGGCATGGGGGCCTTCCTGGCGGTGAGCCAGGGCTCTGATCTACCCCCCAAGTTCATCCACCTGATCTATCGCCCCGAGGGCGAGGTGAAACGCCGCGTTGCCCTGGTGGGCAAAGGCCTCACCTTCGATTCCGGCGGGTACAACCTCAAGGTGGGGGCCGCCCAGATCGACATGATGAAGTTCGACATGGGCGGCAGTGCCGCTGTGATCGGTGCCATGCGCAGCATCGCCGAACTCAAGCCGGCCGGCGTTGAGGTGCACATGGTGGTGGCCTCCTGCGAAAACATGGTGAATGGCTCCGCCGTCCACCCCGGCGACATCGTCACGGCCGCCAACGGCATGACGATTGAGATCAACAACACCGACGCCGAAGGCCGCCTCACCCTGGCCGATGCCCTGCTCTACGCCTGTGAGCAGAAGCCCGATGCCGTGGTGGATCTGGCCACCCTCACCGGAGCCTGCGTGATTGCTCTGGGGGATGAGATGGCCGGGCTCTGGTCCAACAATGACGATCTGGCGGAGGCCCTCGATGCCGCTGCTCAGACGGGCGGTGAAGGCCTCTGGCGCATGCCACTGCGGCAGTCCTACAGGGATGGATTGAAGTCGTTGCTGGCCGACATGAAGAACACCGGCCCGCGGCCCGGTGGTTCGATCACAGCAGCCCTGTTCCTCAAGGAGTTCGTGGCCAAAGACACCGCCTGGGCCCACATCGATATTGCCGGCCCGGTCTGGAGTGACAAAGGCAAAGGGGTCAATCCCGCTGGTGCCACCGGCTACGGCGTGCGCACCCTGGTGAACTGGGTGCTGGCCCAGTCATGAGCCGCTCCCCGGTGCGCTGGTACATCAAGGCCCAGCTGGGGGTGCTGCTGCTCCCGGTGGGCCTCTGCCTGTTCGGCGAGGCGGTGAGCCGCAAGGTGGTTCAGATGCTGGGCAAGGACGCAGGTCCCTGGTTCTGGTACGGAACCCTCAGCCTGATCTGCATCAATGCCGGCATCGGCCTGATGATCGACAGCGGACTGACCCGAGGCTTTCCAGGACGACGTCAGAACTGATCAGGTCGCCCTGGTTCAGGACAAAACTACCTGTCAGGAAGCAACCGCCTGCAATTCGAGGGTGTGGTCTGGTGTTTCCAATGCATGAATCTGCCACCGTGCTCGCTCGGAGCAAGTTTCCAACACCCGATCAAGATCATCAGATGCGTGCTTCGGTGACGCGTAGGGACCGATATGACGGGTGCCAAGACCATCCTTAATTGTCAGCAGATACATACAACCCTCCTCTCACCGCCTGATCGTAAGCATGGGCTGAAGCATCGTCGATGGCCGGAAACCCGTCTGTTCACTGAGAACTTGCTGAATCAATCAGGTTGCCGCGCTTAATCTTTTCAACAGGTTGGATGCTGGTTTCTTAAGGAATTCGACCAGATTTGATCAAGTAACGGCCGACGAAATGGAGCAATACCCCGTATCGCTCCATTTCGTCGGGCTCAGTTGGCTTCGGTGACAACCGCTGGAGCAGCAGACCTGCCAGACATCTCACGCAGAGAGCCAGCAGCACAAAGGGTTGAAAGCGCGATCGCAACCAGGGCGGCGCTGTTGATCAGCTTGAGCGCGACGGGCAGATGGGTGTTGACCATCTCACGGACGTTTGCCATGAAAAGAGTTCGTAGTGAACATCTTCATGGTGCGGCCCCTGTCATCGCAGCGAGGGCGCCCGCAGAGCCCGACCTTTTTGTCGTAATGGCGACGACCAGCCACGGGAGCCCAGGCCATCCTGCGGGGGCTTCTTTCGGTGAAGGGGGCAATGCGTCGAGCGGGGGTACTTAGGGAACACCCCCTCTTTTTTGGGCATCAGACCACAAGAACAAGGGCGACGTTGAGAATCGCCAACCCCACCAGGAACACCGCCGCCAGCAACGCGGCTTCGGGAAAGAACTTGGCAATCACAAAACCCACCCCAAGAAACACCGAGGAGATCACGATGGCGGTGAGATCCGATCCCATCGGCGAATGCTGAGTGGCTCGCCCACAGGATGTCGGGATCTCCCTTGGACCGTGACTTACCTCCATCCGACTGCCCAACAAAAAGCCCCTGCCCTTGAAAGGGGGCAGGGGCAGGAACCAACGGGTGCTTCGGACTACTTGGTGTAGGTGACGCCCCGGTAGGTGAGGGTGCGGCGGCTTTCGCCAATCAGCTCCTGGCGGCAGGTGTTGTAGTGCTCGCGGCGGCAGGTCAATTCAACGCAGGCCTTGGGAGTGGCTGGAGCCGCTGCGTAGGTGTGGCCTCGATAGAGAAGTGCAGTCATTGGATGTTCCTCGAAGAAATCCAAGTCCCCGTTCCATGGCTTGGAGGATCTGCGCCCCCTCAAGAGAGAGGGGGGGGGTGAACGTTTTGTAGCAACTGCTACAAATAATTTATAAGACAGCCGTCAAGCCCGTGCCGTTCGCACGAATACACACCGCCCCTTGATCAAGGCCCCTACTCGATCAACAGCCCTTCTCGATCAACAGCCGGAAGAGACAGGCGCACTGGTGGGCCATCCATCCATCGACCAGATCACATCCGAGACCGCATCGGCATTGATCCATTTGATTACGCCCGTATCCACGTCAGCCACCTGAAACAGCGACGGAAGCCTGGGGTGGCGAGCACTTCCCTCGCAGAAGAGCACCTGCCCCATCCACCAATCCCCTTGATCGAGCTGGTCTCCAGCGACGATCACAAAGTGCCCTGGGCGGACGTGGAGAAAGGGAGCCTCCGCCTTCACCGCGAGATCACCGTGATCAACCGACATGAGCCACCCGGGAATCAGCACACCTGTACTCATAGTCATGGCGATATGGGTTTGGCAAGCCGTCAATCGCGCTGGCGTTGAAGCGCAGACGTGTTGCCAGACACTGACGTAAGCACTTTTGCTCCCTGGACGTTGACCCGTGGGCGTCTAGGTTTCGAAAGTCTTCAGCCCCGTAGGCCCCCTTTCGATCGCACAAGGCCCTGAGCCTGCCGCCGTCGAGAACGCCAATCGATGACTGACCGCACTCTCAGCATTTCCGATGCCCTGCGCGAAGCGCAGCTGCAGCGCCTGGAAGCCTCCCTGGCCTGCAAGGCGGCATCCAAGCCTCAGGCCACAACACAGCCAGCAAAAGAGAAGTACAAGGACGCCAAAGCAAGCGACTGATCGCAACAGTCCCCATGCATTCCTTGATCAGATCGGCATATTGAGGAGCATCCGGCAACTGCCGGTGTCCTCAAGTGCTGTGCTGTGGAGTGGCTGCTCTCGATCCTGTTAGGCGTCGCCCTCGCGTGGGCGATCACGCGGGTGATCATCTGGCTGAGCGACCGTGCCCGCATCCGCGGGCGCTCTGCCGAGGAATGAGGCTGCGGCAGCCCTACTTCCCCCAGGCGTTACCGGAGCGAGCGTTGTCCCCCCAGACACTGTCAAGTCTACGGTCACGACCACAGCTGAACCGGTAGAAGTTGTATTTGACGGCGTTGTTCTCCGCGTAGTTCTGGTGGTATCCCTCGGCGGGCCAGAAGCGAGCCGCCTGCCGGAGCTCCACCTTCAAGGCAGACCGGGTTTGTCCGAGCTCAAGGGCCGCCGCCACAGCACTGGCCTCAGCCGCCTGAGCCTGGGCGTCATCAGCCGTGAAGATCACCGGCCGGTAGGAATCACCGCGGTCGCAGAACTGGCCGCCGCCATCGAGGGGGTCCACATTGCGCCAGTAGCTGCGCAGCAGCTCCGCGTAGCTGATCTGATCCGGGTCAAAGCGCACCTGCACCGCTTCCTGATGCCCCGTCGTCTCACTGCTCACCTGCCGGTAGGTGGGGCGCTCCAGCTGCCCGCCGCTGTAGCCGCTCACGGCATCACGCACCCCAGAAAGACGTTCCAGGTCGTGCTCCATGCACCAGAAACAGCCACCGGCAAAGACCGCCGTCTGCAGCTCAGCCATGGCGCGCTGGGGCCAGCTGAGCAGCATCAGGCAGGTGAACAGCAGCAGCAGGGTTCGTTTCATCCGATCACCTGATCAAAGATGGCCTTGGCCGCCCGCTCGGTGACCCCAGGAGCACCCAGGTTGGTCCGCAGCCGTGCATACCCCTCCAGCATGGCCTGGCGCTCTGGGGTGTCAGTCAGCAGAGGAAGCGCCCTCTCCACCAGAGCTTCGGCCGTGAGTTCGTCCTGGAGCAGCTCCGGCACCAACCGCTGCTTGAGCAACAGATTCACCGGCGAGATGTGATCCACCTGAAAGCGCAGCACGTGGCGGGCAACCCAGGCCGTCAGTCGGCTCACGCGGTACCCCACCACCTGGGGAACCCCCTGCAGGGCCAGCTCCAGGTTCACTGTGCCGGATTTGCCTAGGGCAAGATCCGCCGCCGCACAGAAGGTGGTCTTCAACCCATCAGCTTCAGCGGCGGGAATCACCCGGGCGTGGCGCACACCGGCTTCCTGCAGCGCTGCCGCCAGGGGGGCTTCGAACTGGGAAAGTCCAGCGGGCAGGAGCACCTGAAGATCAGAGTGGCGTTGCTGCAACAGGGCTGCCGCCTGGGCCAACGGTGGCATCAAGTAACGCAACTCCTGGGGGCGCGAGGCCGGCAGCAGCAACAACACCGGCGCTTCAGGATCCAAACCCAGTTGGCGGCGGGCACTGGCGCGATCGGGCAGGTTCTGGAAGCTGTCCAGCAGGGGATGGCCCACCCAGCTCACATCCGCACCGCGGGCGGCATAGAACTCGGCCTCTGCCGGGAAGATCGCCAGGATCCTGTCGGTGAAGTCCAGCAGACGGGTGGTGCTGCCATCGCCAAAGCGCCAGGCCCACTCCTGGGGAGCGATGTAATACGTAATCGGCAGCTCAGACTGCTGGCGCCGCAGGCGTGTGCCCAAGCGCACATTGGCCCCGACGTAGTCGATCAGCACCACCCCATCAAGGGGCTGTTCCTCCAAAAGCGCATCCACCCGGGCCTGCAGCCGCAGCGTGGGAAGAATCAACGGAACGGCCTCCCAAAGGCCGATGGCCCCCATCGGAGCGGTGTCGGCGATCAACACCGCACCCGCCGCCTCCATGCGCGGGCCACCCAGGGCCAACACCTCCAGCTCAAGCCCCCGCTGTTCCGCCTCCAACCGCAAGGCGCGAATCAACAGGCTGCCCTGCAGATCACCGGAGACCTCCCCGGTGCTGATCAGCAGCCGAACCATCAGCGGCCCTGCACCGGCATCGGGCCCCGTCGGCCCTGACCCGTGGAGGCTTCAAGGAACCGGCAGAAGTGGTCAGCCGCCGGCAACAAAGTCTGGCTGCGGGCCTGCTGAAGCGCATCGGCAATCACCAGGTCAGAGCGATACATCAGGGTCCAGATCTCGTGAAGCTGCTTGAGTTCAGCGCCGTCATGGTTGGCAGCCAGGCCACTGCGCCGCAGGCCCACACGGTTCAACCCCCGCACGCGGCCCGGATGGCCTTCCACCAGGCAATAGGGGGGAACATCCCGGTCAACGCGAGTCATCCCGCCCACCATCGCCATCCCACCGATGTGAACGAACTGGTGAATGCCCAGACAGCCACCGATCACCGCACGGTCTTCGATCACCACGTGGCCCGCCACCTGAATGGCATTGGACATCACGATGTTGTTGCCGAGATCGCAGTTGTGGCCCAGATGGCAATAGGCCATCAGCAGGTTGCCGTTGCCGATGCGGGTCACCTCGCTCTCTTCGGTGGCGCGGTTGATCGTCACGCATTCCCGCAGCGTGTTTCGATCACCGATCAACACCTCGGTGTTAGCGCCGCGGTACTTGAGATCCTGCGGCGGAAGCCCGAGGCAGGCGCCAGGGTACACCTTGTTGTCACGACCCAGGGTCAGTCGACCATCCAACACGGCATGGGGACCGATCCAGGTGTTCTCTCCGATCACCACCTCAGGGCCGACCACCGCACCCGGGCCGATGACCACACCGGAGGCCAGCTCGGCCTTCGGGTCCACCACCGCCGTGGGGTGGATTTGCTGTGACGCCGTTTGCTGCGACATCTCGCTCAGTCCACCAGGGAGAACATCAATTCCCCGGAGCAGGCCAGATCGCCGTCCACCGTGGCCTCCGCCTTCACCTTGCCGAAACGTTTGCGCTTGAGGCTGAGCAGTTCACAGCGGATCACCAGCTGATCTCCAGGAACCACAGGACGCCGGAAGCGTACCCCGTCAATCCCGGCAAAAACGAACAGACCCTTGGGCAGATCGGGCATCTGGGTGACGATCAGTCCACCCACCTGCGCCATCGCCTCGACAATCAGCACCCCTGGCATCAGGGGACGCTCGGGGAAATGCCCCTGAAACTGGGGCTCGTTCATGGTCACATTCTTGATCGCCGTGGCCGAAACCCCGGTCTCATGGGCGATGACCCGATCCACCAGCGCAAAGGGGTAACGGTGCGGAAGCAGACCGGCGATCTGCTCGCTGGTGAGCACGACATTTGGGGTGGTGGATTCAGTCACAAAGCGGCTGCGAGATCGGTGTGAAGACCATGGGATCCCTTGTACACAAGAACCTGTGCCTGGGGAAAACCGACGAGGGCCAGGTCTCCGATGAGGTCCAAGAGCTTATGGCGCACCGGTTCATCCTCGAACCGCAGCGGTGGATTCATCCACTGATCACCGTCACAGACCAGGGCATTGTCCAGGGCTCCGCCCTGGATCAATCCCGCAGCGCGCAGCTGCTCCACCTGCTCCCGGAAGCCAAAGGTGCGTGCTGGAGCGATCTCATCGACGAAGCGTTGGGGCGTGAGCTCCAGGGCGAATTGCTGTCGCCCGATGGCCGCCTGCGGGAAATCGATGATGCCCACAACGCCAAAGCAATCGGCCGGAGTGGCGGTGATCACACTGTTGCCGCGGGTACGCAGCAGGGGTTGCTCCAGCCGCGGTGCAGCCGGCCGCGGGGTGGCCGCCGGCACCAACCCAGCGGTGGCAATGGCCTCGACCCAACCCAAGGCTGAGCCATCCAGCAGGGGCACTTCATGGCCGTTGAGGCCAATCTCCACATGGCTGAGCCCACAACCGGCCAAGGCGGCCAGCAGATGTTCAACGGTGGCCACTTTGCTGGAGCCCAGATCCAAGGTGGTGCATAACTGGCTGTCGCGCACCTGATCAGGCCGCAGCTGGATCGGCTGATCCATCCCCGGCAAACGAATATGAAACCCCGGCTGATCCGCGGGCCGAAGCTCCACCGTGGCCTCCGCTCCACTATGGAGGCCAACGCCGGAGCGTGATGTCTCCGCCGCCAGTGTCCAGGCAGCGGAGTAGTCCAAAGGCCAGCTGGTCACTAGAACTTCCAGCCCACGCCCAGGTTGAAGCGGTAATCGGAGGTGAAGTCCTTGGTGGCCACCTCAACGCGGATCGGGCCGACGGGCGTGGTCACGATCACACCGGTACCAAGGGAGACACCGGAGCCGTCCTTGCCCAGCAGCAAACCAGGCTTACCGGGCACATCTTTTTGGGTGCCGAAATCGGTGCCGGCATCCATGAACACCTCGCCGGAGAAAATGCTGATCAGCGGGAAGCGGTACTCGATCGTGAGTTCGCTGAAGGCCTTGGCCACCGCCATATCGCAGTCGTACCAACCGCGAATCGAGTTGGATCCACCCATGCAGAACGCCTCATACGGAGGCGCTTCGCCCATGATCGCGCCACCCTTGATCTGCACACCGATGGCCTGGGGGCAATCGGTCTGCTCACCGGCCTTGGGACGGCAACCCTTGTGGATCTTCAGCCAGTCCACAGGGAAGAACTGGGTGTAGCTCGCCCTCAGCCGGTTGAAGGTGGGAGAATCGTTGTTGATGCCGAGGAACTGCTCGGTGCCGGCGGTGAAGAAGTTGCCGCTGGTGGGGTTCCGAGGGTTGTTGAAATTGTTGTAGGTGGTGGCGAAACGCACCCCCACCAGGCTGTTGGTGTCGGCGCAGTTGTACGACACGCAAATGACGTCGTCGTTGTTGGCCTTGCCATTGCGCAAGTTCTTGTTGGACACGCCATAGGGCCTGGTATCACCGGCAAAGTTGATCGGCCGTACTTCAGCAAACGACATACCGGCCAGCACGTTCCACTTGCTGTCCTGGTAGGGATCACCACCGTTGAGGGGGCGGGAGAAAGAGAAGTTGCCGCCGATCTTGCGCAGCACAACCGTGTCGCCCTCGTAGTCGAACCAGCTGCGGTTGGGATACTCGCTGTCGGCCTTGTTGACCTCGCCCGGAACCTTGTCTCCGTCGGTGAATCCGTAGCTGCGGCCAGTGTCGTAGGCCTTGTTGGAGCCGTTGTCGGCGTAGTCCTTCGCGGTGCGGATGTTGCCGTTGTCTTCACTTTGGAAGACCTGGGGCACCTGCTGGCTCAGGAAAACCGACGTGCTGAAGCGCGTGCGGTGCTTGTCGCCGTAGATCCAGGGATCCGTGAAGTTAAGGTTGGCCAGTCCGCCGTACTGGCCATAGGTGATGTTGGTGCCCAGATTCCAGGCGCGGCCCAGGAGATTGGTTTCCTGCACCTGAACCTGGCCGAACACACCCTGGCTTTGGCTGTAACCGAGACCGCCGGAAAGCTGGCCGGTGGACTGCTCAACGATGCCCAGCACGATCACCACGTCGCCGGGTTCTTCGGGCACAGGCCGCAGGGTGACCTTCACATCGCTGAACAGCTGGGTGCCGTACAGGCGTTTGATGTCCCGCTCAAGCTGGTTGCGGTTGAACGGATCACCGGGCTGAATCGAAACCTCCCTGGTGATCACCCACTCCTTGGTCTTGCCGCGGATGGGATTGCCGTTCTCATCGGTGTCATCACCCTCTTTGGAAAGGAATTTCACCTCAACGCCAGACACACTGCCCTGCAGCAGTTTCAGCGTGACCACACCCTCAGGGCTGACCCGTTCCGGACCGGACACCCGCGCTAGGGAATAGCCCTGACCGGCCACGGAGGTCTGCAGGGCCTTCATCCGCTGCTGCAGATCGTTGAGGTTCAGCGTGCGGCCGTAATCGGAGGCAAACGTCTCCTCAATCAGCTCATCCGAGAGGAGATTCTCCTCGTCACCGTTGATCTCCACGGTACTCAGCGGAGGGAAGGGCTGCACCTGAACAACCACCTGAACCCCGAGCGGTCCGTTCTGAGGAACGATCCGCACATCCGAGAACCAGCCTGTGGCCTGAATGCCATTCAGATCGTTCTGCAGCTCCTCGCGGGTCACACGCATCCCTGGACGCACCTGCATGGCGTCGTAGATGGAAATCTGAAGACGTTCCTCTTCCGGATGGCCCTCGATGCCCTCAATCATCACCTCGGAGATCAGCACCCGGGGCTGTTCCACCAGGGTGTTTTCGATAGCGGTGTCTTCACCAACGCCCCCTTCAGCCTCAGCAGCTGGGTTCCCAGGCATGGCCTCCTGAGCCATCACAGGTGGAGCCACCAGAGGGATCCCCAGCATCAGACCCAGAACCGTGCCACGAACAGCAACCGAGGAGCGGCGGGACGAACGGCGGATCATCGAGACGCAGGCTGGGCCGAAGCCACAAATAGGTTCGCCGACCTTACAGGCAGTTGCGGGGGTTGGGGCAGCTGCCTTGGACCCGTTTAAGGACCTCCCCGTAGGCCTCCATCACCCCACCGAGATCCTTGCGGAAGCGGTCCTTGTCCAAAATCCGATCTTCGACATTGCTGCTGCGGCGATCCCAGAGCCTGCAGGTGTCAGGGCTGATCTCATCGGCGAGCAGGAGCGTTCCATCCGAGGCCAGCCCCAACTCCAGCTTGAAATCCACCAGTTGCAGATCAAGCCCCTCAAAGAACGGCAGGAGCACGGCATTAACCCGGCGGGCCAGTTGTTCAATCGCTGACAGTCGCGCTGGGTCAGCCACACCAAGCAGCTGCACGCGCGCCTCCGTCAGCAAGGGATCGCCCAGGGAATCATCCTTGTAATAGAGATCCAGCAGGGCGGGTTCGATGGCTGTGCCCTCCGCGATCGGCATCTGGCGACACAGCGATCCGGTGGCGGTGTTGCGCAGCACCACCTCGAGGGGAATGATCTCCACCCGACGCACCAGCATCCAGGTCTCCCCGGCCAGACCGCAGTAATGGGTCGGCACCCCCTCACGCTCCAGCAGCTCGAACAAGCGTGCTGAGATCTGGCAGTTCAGCCGACCTTTGTCGTCCAGCTGGGCTTTCTTCTGGGCATTGAAGGCGGTGGCGTCATTCTTGAACTCCACCAGCACCCGGTCGGGATCCGTGCTGGCGAACACCCGCTTGGCCTTGCCTTCGTAAAGCAGCTCTCCGTGATCGGGCGTCATGGCGGCGGTGCAACGGCTGACGGTCTTACATCAGCATGGCCTCCGGGATCCCGCGGTGAACGCAGCAGGGGATCGGGTTCAGCCTCCGGCTGCAGTTGCTGGAGCGCATAACGGTCATCAAGAACAGTGGCCAGCCGTTGGATCCGCTGCCGCGGCCGCGCGCCATCGCCCCCAGCGGCCAGCTGCAGGTGCAGCTGTTGGTGCAGCAGGTCCATGGCCAGTCCCCAGGCCTCCGCTGCCGCCGCTTGGTCCAAGGCGGTTTCCAGCAGCTGATCGGCCTGCTCGAACTGGTCGGCATCAAGCCATTGCACCGCCCGCGCCAGTCGTTTCGCCCCCTGAACGCCCGTCAGATCGCCCAACAGCTGCAGCTCCACAGCCACAGCGTTATGGCCCAGAGCCGCTTCATGCAAAGCCAACTGATCGAGCCCATTGCCCTGATCCGGCAACGGCTGATCAGGGAACAGAGGCGCATCCAGGGCTTTCAGATTGCCATCCACCAAACGGCGCAGTGCCAAAGCCGCCTGGCGGTGATCCAGGGCCGCTGCTGCTGCACGCCAGCGCAACAACAACCACTGACTCCGTTCATCGCCAACGCGGGGGATGTAGCGGTTGAGCACCACGGCTGCAGCTTCGGGGGCACCGCAGCTCATCAGGGCTTCGGCGTTCGCCAGCACCAGCTCCAAGGAATCGATCACCGGATGCAGCTCAAGCAGCCGATCACGCAAGGCCTGGCGACGGCCGTCGGAGTTGGCGATGCGGGGGTTGAGACAAGCCTGCTCCGCCGCGGCCAGATCCATCTCAGCGAGAACGCTCTGAAAGCGTTCCTCGCGCATCACCTGCGGATCCGGGGCTGCCGTGACAGCAGCCAGAAGGGTGAGGGCGAAGGGGAAAAGGGGAGTCCCCATGGCGGGCTGCGGTCTACAAAGGAAAACCTACGAGGCCCAAACCGTTCCTCCCGCAACCATGGCCATGTCGTCCACCCGTCCCACCACGCTGCCCGCCCTCCAACGTGCCCTCGTCGTCGGTGGCGGCGGCAGGGAACAGGCCCTGGCCTGGGCCCTGGGCCGTTGTCAGGGCCTGGACACGGTCTGGATCACCCCTGGCAACGGCGGCACGGAAGGCAGCGCCATGGCGGTGGGCGAAACCGACAGCGCTGGGTTGATCGCGCTATGCCAGCAGAACGGCGTCGACCTGGTGGTGGTGGGTCCGGAAGCGCCGCTGGCCGCTGGTGTTGCCGATGCCCTGCGCGATGCGGGCTTTGCCGTGTTCGGCCCGGGAGCGGAGGGGGCCCAACTGGAGGCGAGCAAAGCCTGGGCCAAGCAGCTGATGCAGGAGGCGGGGGTCCCCACCGCTGGCCACTGGGCGGTGACCAGTGAAGCCGAGGCCCTGGCGGTGTTGCAGGAGGTGCAACGGCCTCTGGTGGTCAAAGCCGATGGCTTGGCCGCCGGCAAGGGCGTCACGGTGGCGGACAGCGTGGAGGAATCGGAAACCGCCATCCGCGAAGCCTTTGAAGGGCGTTTCGGTGCCGCCGGCTCCCAGCTGGTGCTGGAGGAGCGGATGGAGGGCCCTGAAGTGTCGGTGTTCGCCCTCTGCGATGGGGAGCGGATGGTGCTGTTGCCCCCGGCGCAGGACCACAAACGGCTCAAGGACGGTGATCGCGGACCCAACACCGGCGGCATGGGCGCCTATGCCCCCGCCCCGCTTCTAAATACCGAGGGCCTCGAGGAGGTGCGCCGCATCGTGCTCGAGCCCACCTTGAAGGCCCTGCGCCAACGGGGCATCGATTACCGCGGTGTGATCTACGCCGGCCTGATGATCACGGCCGATGGGCCCCAGGTGATCGAGTTCAACTGTCGCTTCGGCGATCCCGAATGCCAGACCTTGATGCCCCTGCTCGGCCCTGAGCTCGGCGCCGTGCTGCAGGCCTGTGCCCTGGGACGCCTCGATCTGGCCCCGCAGCTGAGCATCGCCGAGCGCTGCAGTGCCTGCGTTGTGGCGGCCGCCGAGGGCTACCCGGAGGCTCCCCGCAAAGGCGATGCGATTCGCATCGACCTCGCCCCCAGCCCCAACCATCAGCTGTTCCATGCCGGCACCCGCCGCGACAGCTCAGGCGAACTGCTCACCGCAGGGGGCCGGGTGCTGGCCGTCGTCGCCCAGGGCGATGACTTCGATGCCGCCTTTGCCGGGGCCTACAACGGCCTCAATCAGCTGGATTACGCCGGAATCACCTACCGTCGAGACATCGGCCATCAGGTGCGCTCGGGCGGATGAGCAGCGGCAGCGGAGCAGCAATCGCTGATTGGGCGCTTCCCCCCAATGGCAAGCCGCCGGGGGACGACCAGAACCTCTGGGACCGCATCACCGCCTGGTGGGCGGAATTCACCCTCCAGACCAAGCTTCTGGCGATTGCCACCCTGGTGGTGAGCCTGATGATGACGGGCATCACCTTCTTCGCGCTGAACGGAATTCAGCGCGATGCCGTGATGAACGACACGCGCTACGCCCGGGATCTGGGCCTGCTGCTGGCCGGCAATGTCACTGAGATGGTGGCGCAGGGCCAGGACCGTGAGCTGGCCAACGTGGCCGAAAAGTTCTGGCGTTCCAGCCGCAGCGTCCGCTACATCTTCTTCGCCGACCCCGAAGGCGTCGTCTACCTGGGCATCCCGATCAGCGGAACCCCCAGCAGTGGCGATGGAGAGCTTCGTCTCAACCGACGACTGGAGCTGCCTGAGGAGCTGCGTCGACGCCCCCAGAACCCCCTGGTACGACAACACCTCACGCCCCAGGGTGCCGTCACCGATGTGTTCGTCCCCCTGATACGCGGGGGTCAGTACTACGGCGTTCTCGGCCTTGGAGTGAACCCGAATGAGACCGCCCTGGCCAGCGCAGCCCTCACCCGGGAGGTGACCGTGGCCGTGTTCATCTCAATCTGGGTGCTGGTGATCCTGGGCGCGGTGTTCAACGCCCTCACCATCACCCGCCCGGTGAAGGAGCTGCTACGCGGGGTGCGCTCCGTCGCCTCCGGCAACTTCGGTGCCCGGGTTGACCTGCCAGTTGGTGGAGAACTGGGGGAACTGCTCACCGGCTTCAACGCCATGGCCTCCCAGCTCGAGGCCTATGACGAGGCCAACATCGAGGAGCTCACCGCCGCCCAGGTGAAGCAGCAGTCGTTGATCGCCACCATGGCCGACGGCGCCATGCTGCTGGATGCCGACGGCCGCATCGTGCTGGCCAATCCCACGGCACGGCGTCTGTTCCGCTGGGAAGGGCGCAGCCTGGAAGGCCAGGAGCTGGTGGGAGAACTGCCGGAACTGCTGGCCATCGAACTGCACAGTCCCCTCGATTCCCTGCTCGGTGGCGCAGCAGACAGTGAAGACCTGCGCTGCAGCGTGGGGGAACCGGCCCGCACCCTGCGCATCGTTTTGCAAGCGGTGCGTGATGCCAGCGGTGAAACCCTCAAGGGCATCGCCGTCACCATCCAAGACCTCACCCGCGAGGTGGAACTGAATGCGGCCCAGAGCCGCTTCATCAGCAACGTCTCCCATGAACTGCGCACGCCGCTGTTCAACATCAAGAGCTACGTCGAAACCCTGCACGACCTCGGCGATCAGCTCAGCCCCGATGAACAGAAGGAGTTTCTCGGGGTCGCCAACGACGAAACCGATCGACTCACCCGGCTGGTGAACGATGTGCTGGACCTCTCCCGGCTGGAGTCGGGCCGGACGCTGCAGTTCGAACCGATCAGCATGCGCCCGGCCATGGAGCAGACCCTGCGCACCTACCGGCTGAATGCCGAGGATCGCCAGGTGGAACTGGTGCTGGATGTTCCCGAAGAACTGCCCGAGGTGCTGGGCAACTGGGACCTGCTGCTGCAGGTGCTCGACAACTTGGTGGGCAATGCTCTGAAGTTCAGCCGCCCCGGCGGCCCCCTGGCGCTGCGGGCCTATCCCTGGCCCGACACCTGTTCGGTGGAGGGAACGGCGATCACCAGCAGTGATGGACCCACCTGCGCCCTCACCTCACCGCTGCCCAAGCTGAGGGTGGAGATTGCCGACACGGGCTGTGGCATCAGCAGCGCCGATCAGGAGCGGATCTTTGATCGCTTCTTCCGGGTCGAGAACGCCGTTCACACGGAAGTGGGCACCGGACTGGGTCTTTCAATCGTGCGAGGCATCCTCGAAAAGCACGGTGCTCAAGTACAAATGGTGAGCGAGCCCGAAATCGGCACCACCTTCTGGTTCGAGCTGCCCCTGGCGGAAGCCGATAAGGATGAGCTGCAGCTGCAAGCGGAACGACGCAGCCGCAACGCCATCTCCGAGGCCGTGGAGCTTTAGGTCAGTCCTCGGTGGAGACGCCGCGGGCGATGCGCGACAACTCGCTGCGTTCATCGGTGGTCACCCGATGGGGCACACCGGAAATGATCCGCTCGAAGTTGGAGAAGGAATCCTTGATCTGAGGGCCATTGCCCGTGATCACAAATTCGCGGATGCCCTTGTCGTGCCATGAACCGCGCATCTTGAACACGTTCAGGGCGCGGGCCATCTCTCCGCGGATCTCCACGTACTGCAGCAACAGGATCGTGTCGGTGATCGTGGAGATGTGGGAGTCGGTGATCGAATGGCTGCCCATGAACTCCTCGGAGGTGTTCGTGAAGAAGCCGGCGATTTCCTCCTGCTTGGCGTAGCCGGTCACCCCGATCACGAACTGACGGAAGGCGTTGTGACTCACACCTCGCGCCAGGGCGGAGAGGGAATCGATCGCCATCCGCGACGGTTTGAACTGGCTGATCTCCGTCTTGATGATCTGCAGGTGATCCTCAAGGCCCGTTGATTCGGGATAGGCGCAAATGATCTTGAGCAGCCCGTCCTGCTCCATCTGCTCGAAGTCGATGCCCCAGCTGGTGCCATTGCGCAGCAGCTGAGCCCGCGATTCCTCATAGGCAAACAGAATCGCGCGTTCCTTGTTGCGGCAGGCGTCTTCGATGAATTTGGAGACGAGCATCGTCTTGCCCGTTCCGGTGGCGCCGGTGGCCAGGATGATCGAGTCCTTGAAGAAACCTCCGCCGCACATGTCGTCCAGGCGCGGCACACCGGAACTGACCCGGACGTTGGATGACCGCTGGGTGAGGCGCATGGCCCCGAGCGGGAAGATACTGATGCCGTGGGTTCCCATGGTGAAGGGGAACTCGCCCTTCATGTGAGTGGTGCCCCGCAGCTTGAGAATCTCAACGGTGCGCCGACGCCGCTCTCCCTCGAGCACGTTGCGCAGAATCACCACGTTGTCGGAGACGAATTCCTCAACGCCGTAGCGAGCGATCGGGCCGTACTCGTCAATCCGTTCGGTGGTCATCACCGTGGTGACACCGATTTCCTTGAGCCTTGCAATCAGCCGAAAGATCTCACGGCGCACCACGAACACAGCGTCGTACTGCTGGAACACCGCCGTGATCGAGTCGATGGCGACGCGCTTGGCCTTGTATTTGCGGATGGCGTAGTTGATCCGCTCGATCAAACCGGAGAGATCAAAACTGCCGGCCACGTCCTGGCCGTCAGGATCCGGTGAGGCGTCGAGGATGAAGAGCTTGTCCTGCTCAACCATCTCCTGCAGGTTCCAGCCGAAACTGGCGGCGTTGCGCAGGATGTCGAGGGGTGATTCCTCAAAGGTGACGAAGATGCCGGGTTCGTCGAACTGCTTGATGCCGTTGTGGAGGAAGTGCAGCGAAAACACCGTCTTGCCGGTGCCGGACGTGCCGCTGATCAGCGTGCTGCGGCCAATCGGCAGGCCGCCCTGGCACACATCATCAAAGCCCTCGATCCCTGTCGGGAGCTTTTGAACCTGCATCTGAGGCTGACCGCTGGTCGGGGGAAACTGCATGGCAACCACCTATGACTTGACCGTAGTGAGCAGGAGATGAACCGTGCTGGAGCGCACCATGTCGCTTAAGGATCTGAAGAAATCGTCGTGTCGGTCTCCTCATCGACCGCATCGATCAAGCTCGAACTGAGCGACGCATCAGACAGCTCGTCGTAAAGCAGATCCAGACCGATCAGCACCCGCTCGCGATCGGAGAGGTCACCGATGATGCGGCGCACCGGCGGGGGAAGAATCTTGGACAACGTCGGCGTGGCCAGGATCTTGTCTTCCTCGGCCAGTTGCGGATTTTTGAGCACATCAATCACCTTGAGGGCATACACCCCCCGGAATTCGGTCTCGAGGATGTTGCGCAGCGTTTTCAACGCCCGCATCGAATTGGGCGTGTTGCCCGCCACGTAGAGCTTGAGGATGTAGGTCTTGCGGGGACTCATGACGACTCCTCCGAGGCATCGAGCTGATCCGTCGGGCGACGTACACGGCTGGAAGCCGTGCCCGACAGAGGAAGGTCCGGCGGAATGGAGCGCCGGTACATCTCACACAGATGCGCCATCACATCAAGAAGCGCAAGGCGGTAATCCTGAAGAAAGTCATGTTTGTGGCCCTCCAAACTCAGTTGTTTCCAGAATTCATCGATGAGATCCACGTGGATCTCAACGGTGCGGGTGATCGGCAGATCACTGAAGAAAGCGGTGTTGACGAAGCTTTCCAAGGCCTGATTGGCCGCGGCCGGATCCCTGAAATAACTCGCCAGCAGGTCTCGATAGGTGCGTTGAAGCGACAGCAGCAGATCCCGGCGCTCCTCGGGGGGCAGGCTGCCCAGGAAGCGCGATGGATCTCGCTTGTAAAAGACCCCTAGGTAGCCGAGTCGCTCCTGCAGGCGATCGGAAAGGTTGCTGACGGCGCGGGAGGAGGAGCTGCTGTCGTCCGTGCGTCCGTCGGCACGACCCTGACGCAGAAAACGCGAAATGGCCGCATCCACGTTGTAACCCAGCTGGGCCAGCTGGTCGTCGGGCAGATGCAGCTCCTCGGGGTGGTAATCCACCTGCCCCTTCACCTCCCCAACGATCACGGCGGGAAAAAGCAGACCCGCCGCCAGCAGTTGCTCCTTGGCTGAAGCATCGAGCAGGCTCTGCTCGAGCACCACAGCGTCGAAGTCGTCCTGGCGGGGACCCAGAACATCCGCCAGAGCCTCGCCAGGCTCAAGGGTTAAAACAACCGATTCATAACGGTTGGACGGCAGCCACTGACGGCAGGACTCCACCAAAGCAGGGCTGCCCAGGACAAGAGCAACAGTTAGGGCCGGCCTGGCCATCCGAGCGTCCGGAAGATCGAAGTATCTGAATCTTGACGATGGGGCGCGTCAGAGACGAAGATCTTTGTTTGTCTTTCGATTGCGGCTCAGGCCTGAATCGGTTCGCCGAGCCTGAACGCGTCTTTTCACCTTATGGCCGACACCAAACCAGCCGCGGAACAGAGCGGTACCTACGCCATCGTTGAGGCGTCTGGCACCCAGATCTGGCTGCAGCCCAACCGCTACTACGACATCGATCGGCTCCAAGCTGAGGTGGATGACACCATCAAGCTTGAGAACGTTCTCCTGGTGAAGGACGGCAAGGGCACCACCCTCGGCCAGCCCTACGTCAAGGACGCGACCGTGTCCCTGAAGGTGATGGCCCATCGCCGTGGACCCAAGGTGATCGTCTACAAGATGCGCCCCAAAAAGAAAACCCGCCGCAAGAATGGTCACCGGCAGGAACTCACCCGGGTGATGGTTGAGTCCATCTCCGTGGGCGGCAAGGCCATCAGCTGACCTCTCCCCCTCGCTCCATCAACCGCCCCACCAGCATCTCTTCTCATGGCACATAAAAAAGGCACAGGCTCAACCCGTAACGGCCGCGACTCGAACGCCAAACGCCTTGGTGTGAAGGCCTACGGCGGCGAAACCGTCACCGCCGGTTCCATCCTGATCCGCCAGCGCGGCACCTCCGTTCTGCCCGGCGTCAATGTCGGCAAAGGCAAGGACGACACCCTGTTTGCCCTCACCGACGGCATCGTGAAGTTCGAATCGATCCGCCGTGGCCTGCGCAACCGCAAGCGCATCAACATCACTGCAGCGGTCTGAGTTTCAAGGCCAACATCAATCCAAAGCCCCGGTGCCAGCTGGCACCGGGGCTTTTTTGTTGGCAGCTTGTGTTGCCGCAGCCTCAGGAACGCCGGTAGAGCCGGGCCGTGATCAACAGGGGGTGAAACAACTCCAGGAACTGAGCCTGCAGGGTGCGGAAAAACCCATCCACCAGGGCCGGATCATCGAAATGGAAGGGGTACTCCCCCTGATGCCCTTTGAAGAAGTACCAGTTCAGAAGCGCGATGGCCCCGGGGGACATCCGCTGGTAAAACTCCAGCAACTGCGCCGAGGGATCCGGCAGGTGTTCCAGCACATCGAGGCAGACCACCGCATCGAAACGAACATCGCCCGTGCTGCTGAGGTCGCGATGCACCGAAAGCTTGTCCGCCAGCCCCAGGCTTTGCGCCCGTTGCTGAACAAAAGCCTGGTTGTGGGGATTGAGGTCGACAAACCAGACGTGATCGACCTCCGGCAGCGCCGCCGCTGATAGGGCGTGGGTGCCGATGCCACCGCCGAAATCCAGCACCTGGCCCTGCACCGCCATGCCCTGCAGCCGCAGCGTGTCGGCGATGTAGTCCGCACTGGAGAGGTGCCAGGCCGCCAGCTCCAGCAGGTGTCCCGTCCCCACCGTGTCCTCATAGAAGGCGGTGGCGTCCTCCGGCCGGAACGCACCGGGATGCAGATCCGCCAGGTCGTCGGTGCTGCTGGGCAGACGCTGCTCAAGCTGATCCAGCGTCAGGTCGAGGTAGCGACTGAGGTGTTGCTTGATGCCCAAACCGTCCGCCAGAAAAGCGGAGACGTCCACGTCCGTGCTGCTGCGGAGCTGGGGCATGGATGGGCATCAAAGAGCGGCCAACCTACGCAGCCGGCGGAATGCAACAGTCAGGGCACCCCGCTCCAGCCCCGGTGAACGGCCCCTTCGGCTTTGTGGTGATCGACAAGCCCGCAGGCCTCACCTCCCATGCCTGCGTCAGCCGCCTGCGCCGCAGCTACGGCCTCAAGCGCGTGGGCCATGGGGGCACCCTTGATCCTGCCGTCACCGGGGTTCTCCCCATTGCCCTAGGGCCGGCGACCCGATTGCTGCCCTACCTCCCCGGGGAGAAGACCTACACCGGGGTGATTCAGCTGGGCCGGCGCACCAGCAGCGACGATCTGGACGGAGAGCTGCTGGAGCAGCAGGCCTGGCCATCCTTAAGCGAAGCCGAGCTCAACAGCAACCTGGAGGCGTTCCGGGGCGCGATTGAACAGCGTCCTCCGCAAGTCTCCGCCGTGCATGTGGATGGCGAACGGGCCCACGCCAGGGCACGGCGCGGTGAAGCCATGGATCTGCCGCCACGGGCCGTCACCGTGCACCGGCTGGAGCTGTTGGATTGGAATGCGGCCCTGGGGCAGCTCAGCATCGAGGTGCACTGTTCCGCCGGCACCTACATCCGCTCGATCGCCAGGGATCTGGGGGACCGCATCGGCTGCGGAGGTTGTCTGGCCTCCCTGCGCCGCACCCAAGCCCTGGGGTTCCATGCGCATCAGGCCCATCCCCTGCCGGAGCGAGACGCTGTGCCGCCCGATCCCCTCTCGCCGCTGCTGGCCCTGGGGGCCCTGCCCCGGCGTGATCTCAGCGAAGCCGAGCAGATCGACTGGCGCTGCGGCCGACGCATCGCGATGGATCCAGGGCCTGGAGAGGCGGTGGTGGTGTGCAATGCGGATGGAAGCATGGCCGGCATCGGCCACCGCGAGAGCGAAGGTCTGCTGCGACCCAAGGTGGTCTTCGATGCAGCAGGCTGAAACCAACCGGTCGCTCAGTACTCTCCGAGCGCATCCCGCCCTGCCCTGACGCGATGGCTGGCCACAGCAAATGGTCCCAGATCAAACGCACCAAGGCCGTCGTCGACGCCAAACGTGGTGCGGTGTTCACCCGGCTGGGACGGGAAATCATGGTGGCGGCCCGTGCCGGAGCCGATCCCGCCGGGAATTTTCAGTTGCGAACGGCCATCAGCAAAGCCCGGGCCGCTGGGGTGCCCGCCTCCAACATCGAGCGGGCCATCGCCAAGGGGTCAGGTCAGGCCGGTGATGGAGCCCAACTCGAGGAGGTGCGCTACGAGGGCTACGGCCCCGGCGGCATGGCGGTGCTGGTGGAAGCGCTCACGGACAACCGCAACCGCACCGCGGCGGATCTGCGGCTGGCCTTCAGCAAGAACGGCGGAAATCTGGGGGAAAACGGCTGCGTGGCCTACCTGTTTGAACACCGCAGCGAAGTGATCCTCAACGCCGGCCCCGACGACGAGGAACGGTTACTGGAAAGCCTCCTGGAGCTGGAGGCCGATGGCTATGAGCTGTTGGACGAATCAGTGATGGTGCACGGCCCCTTTGAGGCCTTGGAGAGCCTTCAGGACGGCTTGCGACGGGCGGACTGGAATGTGCGGGAATGGGGCCATCACTGGTCTGCTCAGACCAGCGTCTCTGTGAACGATCCCGACACCGCCCGCAGCTGCCTCAAGCTGCTGGATGCCCTCGACGGGCTCGACGATGTGCGCAGCGTCAGCGCCAACCTTGATCTCGCCGACGGCCTGGAACTCGACTGACGCCTCCTTGAAGTTTGTCGTCAGCAAATCCGCACCAAAGCTTGAGGCCCTGAGCCCCGATCAACCCCAGCGCTAGGCCGAAGACATCCCTTCTGGAGGATCGCCATGTCCATGAAACAGCTGGAGACGTTCATGTCGCGGGTGCAGAGCAACGACTCGATCCGCGATGAGGTGCAGCGCTGCGGCAAGGACAACTCCTGCGTGGTCAAGGTCGGGGCCAAACACGGCCACAAGTTCTCGCCAGCACACCTGAGCCGCTGGCAAAAGGAACACTGACACCCGACCAGGCCGGCGGCTGGGGCTCCCTCAGGGGGACTCAGTCGCCTTCTCCTCCTCGCCATCGGGTTGCTGACGGATCATCCGCGCCAGCATCTCCAACTTGGCGTTTTCCGATTCCGAGGCCCGGGTGGCCATCCAGGCACTGGCCGCCTTCTGCTGGGCCAGCTGCTGCACCAACGCCAGGGCCGTCTCGCGCAACTGCTCAAGGTCCTGACAGTCCTGAATGAAGCGCGTCCAGCGTTCCGCCTCAAAGCTCTGCTCAAGGCGCCGTTCCACGGGGTCGATGCTCATCGCCGCTGCTCTCGGCTGTTCAAGCTAAAGCCGCTGCATCGCACCAGAGCCAGACATTGGGATGGGTCAGCAGCCAGCTGGCGGGCAGCGCAGGATCCGGCTCCGTTAAGTCCAACAACCGCTTGAGGATGCCGGCCTTGGCGGCGCCGGTCACCACCAGATGAATCTCAGCAGCCTCGAGGATCTCCCACAGGCCCAGGGTGATGGCCCGCTGCGGCACAGCCTCAACGCAACCATCGAAGAGCACCGCGTTCTGCTGCCGGGTTGCAGGGGTCAGCTCCACCTCATGGCAGTGCTGATCAGGGGGACAAGGCGGCTCGTTGAAACCCACATGACCATTGCTGCCGAGCCCCAGAAGCTGCAGGCCGATGCCCCCGCAGCCGCTGAGCTGCTCGCCGTAGCGCCGCGCGGCAACCGCTCCGTCAGCGGCAGTGCTGTCGGGCAGATGCACCGCTGAGGCGGGCAAGCCCAGGGGTGCAGCGAGGTGGTGGGTCATGTAGGCCCTGTAGCCCCGAGGATCGTCCGCCGAAAGTCCGAGGTATTCGTCCAGATTGAAGCTGCACCATCGGGCCCGCAGGGCCTCCAGCTCATCGGCAGACCACGACAGCAGCCGTTCCACCAGGGTGCGATAAAGCGGCTCCATCGTGCGTCCCGTAGCGAGGCCCAAGGGCTTCAGGGGATCAGGCCCCTGCCAACTGCGCAGATGACGCTCCAGATGGGCCGCCAACACAGCGCAGAGATCCGTGTCACTGGAATGGCGTTGCAGACGACAGGGAAACCGTGCCAAAGGGCGAAACCGGCATGTCTCTCCAGAGTGGCTTCGTTGGGGGCTTCAGCGCCAGCGATGGGTCGTGGTGCGGCTGGTAGGGAACAACCTCAGCCCCGCGGTAGTAGTGCCGAAGAATCGAGCGGAAGTGAGCCCCCTGCTCCGCCAGACCATGGGCTCCCCACTGACTCATGCCAACGCCATGGCCATAGCCCTGGCCCTTCACCAGCAGCTGGAGTCCGCCAGCGGACCAACGACGCACCGACGTCTTGCTGACCAGCACCGGCGGAGGGGCCACCAACAGGGGCGGCCGTGCTCCCCGCTGGCGAGCCGCCGATGCGGTGATCCGCTCAATGCGGGAGCCCGGGCGAGCGGTTGCAGTCACCCGCCGCACCGGAGGCTCCACGGGAGAACGCTGCCCCCCCGCCACCATCTCAAAGTTCACCAGCGTGCTTTTGAGTCCCAACCGCTTGCGCAGCTCGCCGCCGCTGAGCACCAGCGATCCGCGGGGCCCGCGCACGCGGGCCTCACGCACCCGTCCGCTGGCGGAACGACTCAGCACCTCAACGTCCTGGAGCCCACCGGTTTCGGGCAGCCGCTGACGCAGCCCAGCCGAATCGAACCATTGTTCCCAGCGGTGCACCGGGCTGTGCTGATCGTGATCGGGGACGCTGACCAAATAGGGATGCTGGCGGCGCCAGACCATCCCACTCGCCTCGGTCACCCCGCCAGAACTGCTGTGGAAGACGGCATCGATCAGGCGACCCCCGTGCACGAGCACCAGCGAACGGGTGCTCGCCACCGCCTTGCGTGTGCTCGGCGTTTCCGACTCCACTCCGCGGTACACCTGACTCGCCACCGAGGCCTTCACATCCCAGGCACCACCGCGGCTGCGTTGTTTCAACGCATAGGTGCGCGCGGCCACGGCCTGGGCCTGCAGGGCAGCCAGGGGCCAGCGGTGGGGCATTTCGCTGCCGACAACACTGGCGAGATAGGTCTCAACGCCCAGGCTGTTGACCACCCGCAAGGTGCCGTCGCGGCCGCTGACGCGGAGCACACCCCGGTAGCGACGCCCTCCCAACCAGATGCCCCGTGGATCGTCGTTCTGCACCGTCACCAGGGTGCTGGGGGCCAGCCGCATCGATCGGCCATCCACAGTGGCGCTCAGGCGGGCCCCTTGAAGGCTGAGCTGCAGCCGCTTTGGCCGTCGCTCGCCGCCGGGGAGTCCCTGCACCCGCAGCGGCAGTGCGCCATCGGAGCGCAGGCTGACCCGGTTGCTCTCCTGCAGCAGCACGCGCATCTGCGGCTCGCGGCCGCGGGCCAGCGCCACCGGTGATGGAGCGATCACAGCGACGAGCACCAGACCGACGGCAACGGAGGCGGGGCGCACGCTGGAGATCAACAGGCGCCCCAGTGTGCCGCCTGTTCCTGGGTTCAGCCAGATGGCAGCATGAGCCCTGAGGAGCACCGGCCTTGCAGGTCACATTTCTCGGTACGAGTTCTGGGGTACCCACCCGGGCCCGCAACGTTTCAGCCGTGGCTCTGCGCTTGCCGCAGCGCTCGGAGATATGGCTGTTCGACTGCGGCGAGGGAACCCAACATCAGTTTTTACGCAGTGATCTGCGGCTGTCGCAGTTGCGCCGGGTGTTCATCACCCACATGCATGGCGACCACGTGTTCGGCCTGCCTGGTCTGCTCGCCAGCCTCGGGCTCGCCGGCAGCAGCGCCGCAGGGGTGGATCTCTACGGGCCGGACCCGCTGGAGAGTTACCTCAATGGTGTGTTGCGCACCAGCTCCACCCGGATCGGCTACCCCCTCGCTATCCACAGGGTCCGGGATGCAGCCGAGAAGGGCACGCTGCTGTTCGAGGACGACGACTTCACGGTGCGCTGCACCCCGCTCACCCACCGAGTGCCGGCCTACGCCTACCGGATCGAACAGAAGCCCTTGGCCGGTCGCTTCGACATTGAGAAAGCACGGGAACTGAACATCCCACCCGGCCCCGTGTACGCCCAGTTGAAGCGGGGTGAAATGGTGACCCTGGAGGACGGTCGCAGCATCGACGGCACCAGCCTCTGCGGTGAGGAGCGGCCCGGTGTGAGCGTCGTCTATTGCACCGACACCGTGTTCTGCGAAGCGGCCGTCGAGCTTGCGCGCGGCGCGGATCTGCTGATCCATGAATCCACCTTTGCCCATGGCGAGGCGGAGATGGCGTTCCAGAAACAGCACTCCACCAGCACCATGGCTGCCCAGACGGCCGCCGAAGCGGGTGTGGGGCAGCTGGTGCTCACCCACCTCAGCCCGCGCTACGTGCCGGGCAACCCGGTCACGCCCCAAGACCTGTTGAACGAGGCCAAGGCGATCTTCCCCAACACGCTGCTGGCCAAGGACTTCCTCAGCATTGACGTCAAACCACGCTGCAACAGTTCGTGATCCGGCCACAGAGGGTCACTTCCCCGTGATACAAGAGCTTGGTGCGGTGAATGCGTCACACCCCCTTACCTTCATGGCCTCTGTGTTCTCTTCCTTGCGACGGTCCCTGAAGGGCCTTCTGGTCCTCATCCCGGTGCTGATCGGTTTGGCCGTTATCTCTCCGGCTCAGGCGGCCCAGTGGGACGCTGAGACCCTGACGGTTCCGGCAGATCCCTCCGGCACAGAGGTGACCTTCAGCGATCGTGAAATCGATGCTGGCCGCAAGGTGTTCAACACCAGCTGCGGCACCTGCCACGCCGGCGGCATCACCAAGACCAACCACAACGTGGGCTTGGATCCTGAGACCCTGGCCCTGGCCACCCCGGCCCGCGACAACGTTGAGGCCCTGGTCGACTACATGAAGGACCCCACCTCCTACGACGGTGAGTACAGCATTGCCGACCTGCACCCGAGCATGCGCGACGCTGAGCTCTACCCCGCCATGCGCGATCTCGATGATGAGGACCTGCGCCTGATGGCTGGCTACATCCTGGTGTCGCCCAAAGTCCAGGGCAGCGCCTGGGGTGGTGGAAAGATCTACTTCTGATCAGCTTCTGCCGATCAACTCCAATCAAAATCGTTCGTCCCCGGCGGCCTCAGGTCGTCGGGGCTTTTTTTTGGGGACTCACCTGCTCAGGGGCCATGGAGCTGGGATGGCGGCTGTACCACCACTCCTGCAGATCCCGGCTGAAACGAACGGAGAACAGGGTCAGCACGGTGGGTGTGGGTCGTCCTCCCGGCTGCAGCAGTTCCACGGCGTAGGAGGGGCAACGCCGGGCCGCCAGGTCGGGCACAAACCGCCGTCCGATCCGTCGCCAGCTCGGCTCCTTGCTGCGCCAGGCCAGACGACAGCAGGGCCAGGGCAGTTCTTCGCGATCAAACAACCGGCAACAGGGCCCGATGACGCGGAAGCTGTACTGACCGCCGGGGCTGGTGTGAACGCTGCCGGGCTCCAGAAGATCGTCGACTTCGGGGCGGCTCACGGCAGGAGAAGACAAGGGACACGCATGGAAGACGACCAGACCAAAAAAAACCACCCCCGAAGGGGTGGTTGAGGACACGTCCAGTTGAAGGACAGAGGCTCAATAGAGCTCTTCTTCGGCGTGGGTCTTGATGGTGCAGTCGCTGGTGGGGTAGGCGACGCAGGTCAGCACGAAACCAGCTTCGATCTGGTCGTCGTCCAGGAAGCTCTGGTCGGACTGGTCGACGGTGCCAGCGGTGATCTTGCCGGCGCAGGTGGAGCAAGCGCCAGCGCGGCAGGAGTAGGGGAGGTCGATGCCCTGCTCTTCAGCAGCGTCGAGGATGTACTGATCGTCGGGCACTTCGATGGTCTTGTTCAGACCTTCGCTCTCGGAGACCAGGGTGACCTTGTAAGAAGCCATGATTGATGAATGCGTACAGGGTTCCGGAAAACCCGGTCCTGCAGAACGCCACATTTTTACTTCAAATAGGTGCTCAACCTGACGATTCCGGGGCCACTGGGGAGGAGGACCAATCGGAGGCCCCACTCTGATAAGCCTGGCTTATAGGGCCAGGTCTAGCGGCGGCGGATCTCCAGCAGCCCCCAGCGGCCCTGTGCCGCCTCGGCGGTGACCAACCAGCCCAAGCCCCCGAGAACCTCCTTCAGGCGCGGTGCCTGATCCACCAGGAGCCCACTGAGCAGAGCGCGCCCATCGGGCTGAAGCAGCCCCTCGAAACCCGGGGAGAGGGCTTCAATCACCGGAGCCAGGATGTTGCAGAGCAGCAGATCAGCGCGACGGGGCGCGAGCAGCTCGCTCAGGGTCTCCACAGAACCGAGAGCCACCTGAAGCTCAGCCTCCGATCGGTCGTTGAGGCCGCGGTTGTCCGTTGTGGCACGCACCGCCAGGGAATCGGTGTCAGCGGCCACCACCGACTCCGCCCCCAGACCCAGCGCAGCGAGGCCCAGCACCCCGCTGCCGCAGCCCAGATCGGCCACAAGCGCCCCCTGCGGAGGCGACTGTTCCAACGCCTCCAGGCAGAGCCGGGTGGTGGGGTGACTTCCGGTGCCGAAGGCACTGCCGGGGTCCATCTTGATCACCAGCCGATCGGCATGCTCCGGCGGTACCTCCAGCCAAGCCGGCAGGATCAACAGCCCCGTCCCGACAGGATCGGCCTGCCAATGCTGTTTCCAGCTGAGGCTCCAATCCTCGTCGGCCACATCGTCCCAGTGCCCATCGGGCAGGCTGAGTCCAAAGGGCTCCGCCAGCGGCTGCAGGCTGGCAACCAGCTCCCGCCGCTGAGTCTCCGGCCACTCCGGCTTCGGGAGCCAGACCAGTAGCGTCTTGCGATCAGGCGTTTCCGGAGCATGCTGCACCGCGTGGCGATGCAGCCCCAGATCCGTCAGTTTCCACACCAGCGATTCCTCCAGCTCCGGAGGACACGGAAGTGTGAGGCGCCACCACATCAGAGCGTGACCGGGTGTGCTTCCTGGATGCCATCGATGGCCGTGATCGTCTGCAGCAGATCTGCTGGGATCGGATCATCGATGCTGAGCACCATCACCGCATCGCCGCGCACGATTTTGCGGCCCACCTGCATGGAGGCGATGTTGACGTTGTGTTCGCCCAGCAGGGATCCCAGGTGACCAATGATTCCGGGCATGTCCCGGTGCCGGGTGAACAGCATGTGGCTGCTGGGGGTCACATTCACCGGGAAGGCATCGATGCTGGTGATGCGCAGATCGCCATCGGCAAAGACGGCACCGGTGACGCTGCGGCTGCCCTGATCACCACGGGTGGTGATTTGCAATGAGCCTCCGGCGAAGTCGCGGCTGCTCTCATCCTTCACCTCCAGCACCTGAATGCCGCGGGCCTTGGCCTCCAGCGAGGCATTCACGAAGTTGATGCTGTCACCCAGGCCAGCGCTGAGCAGACCCTTCAGGGCAGCAATCACCAGAGGCTGGGAGGGATGGCTGGCGAATTCACCTTGCAGGCGCAGTTCCATCTCCTTCACATGACCGCCAGCCAGCTGACTGACGAGCAGACCGACCGTCTCGGCGAGCTGGAGATGGGGCTTGAGCCGCTCCATGATCTCGGCGCTGAGGCCGGGAATGTTGACAGCACTGCGGGCCGGCAGACCCAGCAGCACATCACGGATCTGCTCCGCCACATCGATCGCCACATTCTCCTGGGCCTCTTCCGTCGATGCACCGAGGTGGGGCGTCAGCACCAGACCACGCTCCACCGCCCGCAGGGGGGAGTCTTCCGCCAGGGGCTCACTGGCGTAAACATCCAGGCCCGCACCGGCGATCACACCGTTGTTGATGGCTTCAGCGATCGCCGCCTCATCCACCACGCCGCCGCGGGCGCAGTTCACGATCCGCGCCGTGGGCTTCATCGTGCGCAGCAGCTCCGCATTCACCAGGTTCTCGGTGTCCTTGGTGCGCGGGATGTGCAGGGTGACGTAGTCGGCGGTGCGGAACAGCTCATCCAGCTCCAGCAGCTTCACCTGCATCCGTTGAGCCCGGTCAGCAGCAATGAAGGGGTCGTAGGCGATCACCTCCATGCCCATGGCCTGGGCAACCCGGGCGACGTGGGATCCGATCTTGCCGAGACCGACCACCCCCAGAGTCTTTTTGTAGAGCTCGTTGCCGACGTATTTCTTGCGGTCCCACTTGCCGGCCCGCATGCCGCCATGGGCCTGAGGGATGTGCCGCGAGAGGGTCAGCATCATCGCCAGAGCGTGCTCCGCTGCAGCGATGGTGTTGCCCTCCGGCGAGTTAACCACAAGCACACCCCGCTGGGTGGCGGCAGGCACATCAACGTTGTCGACGCCGACGCCGGCGCGGCCGATGATCTTGAGCCGGCTCGCCGCCGCGATCACCGCTGCGGTCACCTGGGTGCCGGAACGGATCATCAATCCGTCGTACTCACCGATGATCCCGATCAGCTCCTCCTCCGAGAGGCCGGTGCGCTGATCCACCTGCGCCACTTGGCCAAGGATGTCGATCCCGGCCTGGTCGATCGGATCGGAGACAAGAACTTTCGTCATCGAAAGGCGCAGAACTGCCGCGGTGAACTGTAGAGATCGACATCCTCCACCCCCTCCAGTTCGAAGCACAGGGTTCAGAATTCAGCGCATTGGATCTGAATGCCCCATGCCCGTCTGTGTGATGGTGATGGCCGATGCCCCCGCGGCGGAAGGCCTGACCCAGCGGCTCCGGGACACCGATCTGCCGCTGCTGAAGTGTCTGACGATCCCCCCAGATGGGGATGCCATCGACAAGGTTGCCCTGCTGAACCCCAACCTCACGCGCCAACAGCGGCAACGGGGCATGGCCCGCTGGCTGATGCCATTCGGGTTCCTGGCAGGGGTCACCTTCACCAAGATCACCACCCTCACCACCTTCGCCAGCTTTGGTCCCTGGGGTGAAACCCTGATCGGCGGCCTGCTGGGCATGGGCTCCGGCCTGATGGGGAGCTACGCCGCAGCCGCCAGCGTGGATTCAGACAACGATGCAGGCGTGCGGATCCTGCGCAACCGCCGCGACGAAGGACGCTGGCTGGTGCTGCTGGAAACACCCAATGGCATCGAGGCCCCCTGGCAGGTGATTCAAAAGTCGCGGCCGCAGCAGGTGGTTCGCCTGGACGACCTGTGACGCTGCCCCGGGAGGAGCTGCTGGCAGGGGCCCAGAACCCTGAAGGGCTGACGGTTCTGATCGATCTCGCGGAGCAGGTGTTGCGCACCTGGCAACCGGCCTGGAGCCCCTTTCTCAGCGCACCGCTGCGGGAGGAAGCCTTGGCTCGCCTGGGCAGCCTCAGTGAATTGACCTGGATCAGTGATGGCGGCTATCCAGGCGCCGAACGCCAACGGCTGCTCTGCCACCGTCGCGACGACAGCCCTGATCCAGCAGCCCCGGTTCAAGGCCTGCTGATTGAAGGCAATTTCCTCTTCGACCCCCTTTCCCCCGAGGACCTACGCGAAGCGTTGAAGGCCATGGGCGTCGACGCAGACCACATTGGCGATCTCTGGGTGCGCGGCGATCGCGGCGGGCAAGGGATCTGCACCCCCAGTGCTGCCGAAGCCCTGCATGGCCGCCTGGGGGCCGTGCGCGAGGTGGAGATTCGCTGCGAATCCCGTCCTGTGGAGCAGTTGCAGCAGCCTGTGCAACGCAGCGTCCGCACCCTGCAGACGGTGGAAGCCTCCTGTCGCCTGGATGCGATTGCATCGGCTGGATTCGGGCTGTCCCGAGCCAAGATCGTGACCCACGTCAAAGCTGGGCGCCTACGGCTCAACTGGGGCAACGTGCGTCAAGCGAGCCGTGAACTGGTGGTGGGCGACCGGCTGCAGCTGCAGGATCGCGGCTCGGTGGAGGTGCTCTCGCTCACGCGCACCAAACGGGAGCGCTGGCGCGTTGAACTGCGCCGCAGTTGAGTTGAGCTGCCCACCAGCTGCTACTGTTCAGCCTCGGTCGATGAAATCACAAGATTTCAAACTGATCGATGTCGGGCGATTAGCTCAGGGGTAGAGCACTACATTGACATTGTAGGAGTCACTGGTTCAAATCCAGTATCGCCCACTTTCCCTGTCGGGACTGCGTTTTCGAACTTCAGACCTCGCGATGACACGCACGATTGTCGTTGGCTTGGGTCGATCTGGTTTGGGAGCTGCGCGTCTGCTCAAACAGCAGAATCGCGATGTTGTTGTGTTCGAACGGGGCGATAACGAAGCCCTCCAACACACCTCGAAAACCCTCGCCGAAGAGGGCATTGAGGTGGTGCTGGGGCAGCCCCTGACCCTGGAGAGCTTTGACGCCTGGCGCGACAACCTGGACGCAGTGGTGATCGGCCCTGGCATCCCCTGGGATCATCCAATCCTGGTTGAGCTGCGATCCGAGGGCATCCAGGTGCGCGGCGAGATGGATCTGGCCTGGGATGCCCTTCAACAGATCCCCTGGATCGGCATCACAGGAACCAACGGCAAAACCACGGTCACCCATCTGCTCAACCACGTGCTGGAAGCCTCAGGCCTTACGGCACCGATGGGGGGAAACATGGGCCTCTCCGCCGCTGAACTGGCCTGCCAGATCAGCTCAGGGGCCACACCGCGGCCGGATTGGCTCGTGATGGAACTGAGCAGCTACCAGATTGAGGCGGCGCCCGCCGTGGCCCCAAAGATCGGCATCTGGACCACGCTGACCCCAGACCATCTCGAACGCCACGGCAGCCTGGAGGCCTACCGGGCCATCAAACGCGGGCTGCTTGAACGCTCGGCGTGCGCCCTGTTCAATGCCGATGATCCGGACCTGCGCCAGCAGCGCAGCAGCTGGAACAGCGGCACCTGGGTGAGCAGTGAGGGCGCGCGCCCGGACAACCAGCCCGCCGACCTCTGGATTGATGACGAGGGCATGGTGCGCAACACCACCACCCGCTTGTTTGCGGCTGATGCCCTGGCGATGCCGGGCTGCCACAACCGCCAAAACCTGTTGCTGGTGACCGCTGCCGCCCTCGAGGTCGGCCTCTCCCCCCAGCAAATCGCCGACGCCTTGCGCACATTTCCGGGCGTACCGCACCGGCTTGAGCAACTGGGCACGTTGGCGGGAGCCAGCGTGTTCAACGACAGCAAAGCCACCAATTACGACGCAGCCGAGGTTGGCTTGCGGGCCGTGCAGGGGCCCGTCGTGGTGCTGGCCGGGGGGCAGACCAAACAGGGCGATGCCAGTGGCTGGCTCGAGCAGCTGCACACCAAGGCCTGCAGCCTGATCCTGTTCGGTGCGGGGGCCGATGAGCTGGCCAGCCTGGCCAAAACGGCTGGATACCCCGGCGAACTGCTGCAGTGCCCGGAGCTCGAGAGCGCTGTGAACCTGGCTGAAACGGCCGTACAGCGGCATCAAGCCTCATCGCTGCTGCTGTCACCGGCCTGCGCCAGCTTTGATCAATACAGGGATTTCGAGGCCAGAGGAGACCACTTCCGCACCCTGATCACCCCCCTGCTGGACGTCGGCTGAGACCAAACGAACGCAATGGGATGCATCTGGGCCTAACGGTCCGATGATGGTGTGAAACAAGCCTTGCGACGTGGCCTTCTGGTTGATGAAAAGCGAACCCGACGCCTACGGGATCGATGATCTGCGGCGCGAGGGCACCACGCTGTGGGACGGCATTCGCAACTACCAGGCCCGCAATTTCATGCGCAGCATGGAGGTGGGAGACCAAGCATTTTTTTATCACTCCAATTGCAAGCCCCCCGGGATCATCGGGCTGATGGAAGTGATGGAGACCGGCCTGGTGGACCCGACGCAATTTGATCCCACGGCCAAGTACTACGACCCCAAATCAAGCCCCGAGAAACCACGCTGGGACTGCGCACGCCTGCGATTCCTCGGCGAATTCGACGCCCTGCTCAGCCTCGACCAGCTGCGGGAGCTCTACAGCGAAGAGCAGCTGCCCGTGATCAAACGCGGCAACAGGCTCTCGATCCTTCCGGTCCCCACCGATACCGCCAACGACCTCCTTTCACGGCTTGGCCAGCTCCACTGAAATCCCACTGGTCACGCTGCTGCCTCGGGCCTGGATCGGCTTCAGCCGGGGGCCCTGGCGCTGTGTTGGCTTGGCGGCGCTGGTGTTGATCAGTGCCAGCGGCCCTGCGGTGATCGGCCACGACCTGCGCCTGGCGGGATCCCCATGGCTCAATCGGCTGGGGGACCTCTCGGTGTTGATCAGCCTGGTGCTTCCGCTGCTGCCTCTCCTGGGCCTGCTGCAACTGACGGATGGCCTGCTCCCCGACCGACGCGACGACCGCCCCCAACAGAGCTGGAGACAGCTGCTGCGCCAGGCCTTCACCCTGGTGCTGCTTGAGCTGGTGCTGGTGCTGGGGGGCGTCGGATTGATTCAGTCGTTGAGCTGGGCGCTCGGACGCTGGAGCACGGCCTTGGCAGGTCTGAGCGTGCTGCTGGGGGGAGTGGTGCTGCTGAGCTGGCTGTTCAGCCAAACCCTGGCCCTGCCCCTGCTCGTGCACGAGCGCTGCCGAGCGCTTCAGGCGATGGACCACAGCCGCCAGCTGGTGCACCGCAACGGGCTCAAGGTGCTGGCGCTGCTGGGCATGTTGCTCGGCCTCAATCTTCTGGGGCTGATCGGGGCCACCCTAGGGCTGCTGCTCAGCCTCCCCTTCAGCGCCCTGGTGCTGATGGCCTGCTGCCGGCCTCAGACCCCATTGATCAGCGATTCCCGGCGGAACATGTTGCCGACGTAAACCCGGGTGATCTCCCGCGATGCCTGGCCGTTCTGGACCAGGAAGCCGGCAAGCGCCGCCTGAACCAAACGGTATTGATCCCAGTTCGGATGCCCCTCGATGAACTGGGTCATGGCCTGCTGAAGGGGCTGCGGCACTTCCGATTGGAAACTCACAACACTGGTCTCAGCCGCGGCTTGCTCAAGGCCTTCCGGCATCTTTTCTCTTCGAAACGAACACTAGTTCTCCACACCACGGCGCCGCCGTCAAGAACCCCCAACAACGAGCCAGTCTCACGAATCTCCAAGCGAGATCCCTGCCAGAAAGCCACTCCTGCACTGGTCGAAATGCCGGCTTAGACGGAACTGCGCAGCCCGCTGCCATCGTCAAGCAAAAACAACGACAAACGGGGAATTTCCACAGAAAGCCGCCAGGGCGGCGTTAACGGCCCATGGCCTGTGGAAAAACTGTGCAGAGCACCAGGGAAAAGGCGGGGGAAATCAATAGCTCAAAAACGATTAGCTGGATTAATCAATGCTGCGAGTCCCACAACGTTCTCAAGGCCGCTACGGCCGCCGCCGCCGCTGGGGCCGGCCACTCCCCCTGCGCCGCACGTCCCTCCAACGGGGTGAGCAGGATGCGCAACTCCCATTGGCTGCGATCACCGCTCAAGCATCCCCACCACACGCCACGATCCAGCTCCAGCTCGATCGATTCCTCCGGCATCAGTTGGTCAACCAGACCCCTGTGCTGCTGCTCCAGGGTTGCCACAAGATCCACCAGATCCCGCCACTCCGGCTCGGTCAACTCAAACGCCCAGCGTTCTCCTCCAACAAGAACGCAAAATTCGCCGCGGGAGGGGTCGTGCGACACCCGCCATCCGTCCCCCTCCTGCTGAATCACAGCCGATGGATCAACCAGGCAGCAGATCGGGCTGGTCTTGCTCGTCGCTCAATTCCACGATGGCCCGCTGCACCGGCTTGACGCTGGACTCCTCCAGCAGACCGTCGAAGTCGTCGAAGCGGCGCTGCTTGGCCCGGAAGGCAATCCGCACCGTCGTCAGATAACGGTTGCTTGATTGGCGAATCAAGCTTTCGCCACGCTTGGCGAGATCCTTGGAATCGACTCCGGCCGAAAGCACAGGCTTCTAGATCAAACAACTTGAGACTAAGTGGTGGCCGTCTCAGGCCAGCTGGTCGGTGTGAAAAGGCACGTGCATGGGGTAAGCCCGCTGACGGGAGCCTGGAACCCGCAGAACGATCTGGCGCCCCATCCCCAGGGCCGCCAGGGGCAAACGCAAATCAGCGACCAATCCACTCAATTCCTCGAGATGCGCATCGTCGATGCACTCGATACGGATGCTGCCCCAGCTGCGACGCATGCGACAGCTCCGCAGCGGCTTCAGCCTGTCCTGCAGTTCAGGATCTTCTCGGTAGAAGGAGAAGATCAGCTGTTGCAATCGATCCATCGCCGCCAGTCCCCCTAGTCTCATCCTGACTTCACCGTGCCCTGAGCACGGTCAGAGATCGCGTGGGCGAAGAAAAGCTTCAGCATTCAGATCAACGGGGCGGAACGCTCGCCATCGATTTGGGCAGCACCACCACGGTGGTGGCCTATCAGGGAGCGACATCCACTACAGCCGATCTACTGAACCTGCCCGCCATCTGCAGCCGGGCCGGTGAAATTCCCAGCCTGGTGTGGGACGCGACGCAACGGCCCCTGATTGGCCGGCAGGTGCTCGAGTCAGGCCTCAATGACGCCGTGGACAGCCGTCTGCATCGCGACTTCAAGGGCCGCATCGGTCAAGCGGACGCCCCAGAGCAGGACGCAGCCCGCTGGGCTGGAGAACAGTTGCTTCAACAGATCTGGAGCCGGCTCCCCAGCGATCTCGCGGTCGAGCGGCTGGTGCTGACGGCCCCGGTGGAGTGCTACAGGGCGTATCGCAGCTGGTTGCTGCAGGCCTGCACCACGCTGCCGGTGGCCGAGATCGCCCTGGTGGATGAACCCACAGCAGCCGCCATGGGTGCCGGGCTGCCGGCTGGTTCCACCCTGCTGGTGGTGGACCTGGGCGGAAGCACCCTTGATCTAGCCCTGGTGGCTCTGGAAGGCGGGGAAGGTCGGGCTGCACCGATCGCCCAATTGCTGCGGCTGGGGGGACGCAGCCTGGGGGATAACAGCCGCCAGATGCTGCGCACAGCCAAGGTGCTGGGCAAAGCGGGGCTGCGCCTGGGTGGCCGTGATATCGATCGCTGGATTGTGGACCGCTGTTGCCCGGGACAACCCGCCAGCACCCCCCTGCTCAATGCCGCCGAACGGCTCAAATGCCGGCTGAGCGACACCGCCGTGGCGGACAACGAGCCCCTGATGGAATTAGCGGTGGACGAGCAAGAGCATGTGCTCCGCCTGTCGCGCAGGGAACTCAACGCGCTTCTGCTGGAGCGAGGCTTCGCAGACGCGCTCGAACAATTGCTGGAGACCTGTCTCGCCGGCGGACGCCGCAACAACTGCAGCCTTGAAGATCTGAAGGGTGTGGTGGCCGTCGGCGGCGGTGCCCAGCTGCCCCTCCTGCGCCAGTGGCTCAGCGAGCACACGGCGCCAGCACCCTTGCTCACGCCGCCACCGGTGGAAGCCGTGGCCCTGGGCGCGCTTCAACTCACGCCAGGGGTCGCCATCCGGGATGTGCTTCAACACGGCGTTTCTCTCCGCTTCTGGGATCAGCGCAGCAACAGCCACCGCTGGCATCCCCTCTTCGTGGCCGGTCAACCCTGGCCGAGCCCCGCCCCCCTGGAGCTGGTGCTGGCCGCCAGCCGGACCGGCCAACGCAGCTTGGAGCTGGTGCTGGGGGAGCCCATCCCCCAGGGGAGCCACAGCGTGGTCTTCATCGATGGTTTGCCGACCCTGCAGGAGCAGACCGCCGGGGAGGTCTCCCACCAGCCTTGGCCGGGCACCGAGCTGGTGCTGCCTCTAGAACCCGCCGGAGAGCAGGGCGAAGACTGCCTGCGGCTGCGCTGGAGCATTGATCAAGAAGCGCAGCTTCAGCTGGAGATCAACGATCTGCGTTCAGGTCGGACGTGGTCCCCGCCAACGCTGGGGGCTGTCCGATAAGACGTCCGTCCACAGGCCCTTGGAACGGGAGCCAACAATCCATAGAACAGAACCAACGTTCAGCTCCACCCTTCGTGGCGGCACCGCGTCAACTGCTGCTACGGCTCTGGGGTGTTGGAACCCTGGGACTGGTGCTGGCGATTGCGACAGGTGCCTATTGGTGGGAACAACAACTGCCGGAGCGGCTGCAGAGCGCCCTCGCTGCCAACGACTACGAGGCCTGCATCCGTACCAGTGAGCAACTCGCCTCCCTGCGCTGGCTGGGGGAGGGCGCACCGGAAGAGCAGGCCCTCTGCCGCCAGAAGCACGCCGAGCATCTCTGGGACCAAGGCGATCCGATCGCTGCCCTCACGCTGCAGCAGCAACTGGTCACTTCGGGTCATGGCGACCTTGCCCTCCATCGCAAGACCCTCGAACGCTGGCGCCAGGCTCTGATGGATCAGGCGATTGCTCTGTTTCGTGAGGGAGACCTGCAGGAGGCACTCGCGTTGCTGGATCCCCTCAAAGGCAGCGCGCGCAGCTCCATCAGCCAACTCAGTGCAACGCTGATGGAGATCTGGAACCGCAACCAATTGGAACAGCGTCGGCTGGTTCAACTGGTGGAGCAAGAACGCTGGTGGGAGGCCTTGGACAGCCTCAACAAACTCGACCATCCCTGGTGGCAGAAGCAGGCAAGTGCCACCCGTCAAGAGGTGGAGAGTGCCATTCAGGCCCTCGATGAGGCCCAGCAACACCAACAGCACCCAGCGGTGCGTGCCGACGTCATCAGCGGTGATCGGCTGGATGCCGCCGTCGAGGATCAGTTGCTCCAAGGCCTGGACCCCTGGACGGCCTTTTCGATGGGCTGCAGCGACCTTGGTGGTCGCGTCGAAGAGGACGGCCCGGAAAGTTTCTGTCGACGCTCGTCCCCGAGCCCGTGACAAGATGAGCCCGTGGATGACTCAGGTGCAATGCAGGCGGGCGACAGGGTGACGGTGGAGGCATCCGTCGTTGTGTTCAACCATCCCGAACACCGGGGCCAGGCCTTTGACATGAAAGGGCAGACCGGAGAGGTGGCGAACGTTCTCAATGATTGGAAGGGTCGGGTGATCAGCCCAACACTTCCTGTGATCGTTGCCTTCGGCCGCTACAAGGCCCATTTCCGCGCCGACGAACTCAAGCCTGCCGGCTGAGTCGGCTGAGGAACACCCCCTCCTCACCATCAACATCCCTGAGGCGGAGCTCGATGGTTTCGCTGCGTCGGGTCGGCACAACGCGACCACAGAAATCAGGCTGAATCGGAAGCTCCCGATGGCCTCGATCAACCATGGCCAGCAACATCACCCGCTGCGGGCGCCCCCAGCTCTGCATGGCCTCCAGGGCGGCACGCACCGTCCGCCCCGTGAAGATCACATCGTCCACCAGAATCACCTGGCGGTCCTCAATGCTGGTGGGGAGAGTCGTGAGCTGGGGCAGACGGGTGCCGATGCGCTCCAGATCATCGCGATGGAACGTGGGATCAATGGCCCCCTGGGAGATGGCGTGGCCTGTCAACCGCTCCAATTCCCGCGCCAAAACCCTGGACAACTGAACGCCGCGGGTGGGGATCCCCAACAGCATCAACCGACGGCTATCTTCGGCAGTCTCCAACACCTGCGACGCCAAACGCGACAGCGTTAGACCAAGCTCACGCTCCGAGAGAATTTCGATCCGTTCAGGGTCGGCCATGGAGGATTGAGCGCTGCGGGGTGTGGGAATTGGCTGAAGCTGCAGCTTGAGGGCTGGCGTGGCGTTAAGTTGATTCTGCAAGAGTCCTTAAGAACCGTCGGTCGCGGGTGAACGTGGGGAAAAGCACTACCAACGGTTCAGGACGCTCCGGGACAGTGGCACCGGTCGTTCTCGCCATTCTGGATGGCTGGGGTTACAGGAACGCAAGCGAGCACAACGCGATTCAGCAAGGCGGCACTCCTGTGATGGATGCCCTCTGGCATGCCTATCCACACACCTTGATTGAGGCCAGTGGCTCCCATGTGGGCCTCCCCGATCAACAGATGGGCAACTCTGAGGTGGGCCACCTCACCATCGGAGCCGGCCGCATCATCCGCCAGGAGTTGGTGCGAATTAGCGACACGGTGCGCAGCAACCAACTGGGCGACACGCAGGCACTCAAGGAATTGGCGGAACGCACCCAAGGGCGGGGCGGCACCCTGCACCTGCTCGGCCTCTGCTCCGATGGGGGCGTCCACAGCCATGTGGACCATCTCTGTGGATTGATCCAGTGGGCAGCCGACAGCGGCATCTCCGATGTCGCCGTGCATGCCATCACCGATGGTCGCGACACACCCACCCAAAGCGCACCGGGATACATCAGCCAGGTGGAAGCGGCCCTGAGCCGAAGCGGAGTCGGTCACATTGCCAGCCTCTGTGGCCGCTACTGGGCCATGGACCGTGACCAGCGCTGGGAGCGAATCGAAAAGGCTTACAACCTCTACACCGATCCCAACATCGCCGTTGACAGCCGGACGGCAGAGCAGGTGTTAGCGGACAGTTATGCCGAGAACATCACCGATGAATTCCTCGAACCGGTGCGGCTTCAGAACAGCGTCATCAAGGACGGCGACAGCGTTCTGGTGTTCAACTTCCGGCCGGATCGCGCCCGCCAGATCGTGCAAGCGCTATGCCTTTCGGATTTCGAGGGCTTCGAGCGCAGCCAAAGGCCGGAGTTGGATGTGGTCACGTTCACCCAGGTGGAACAAGACCTACCCGTTCAAGTCGCCTTCCCTCCCGAGCCGCTCGACCAACTGTTGGGGCAAGTGGTGGCAGACGCTGGGCTGAAGCAGTACCGCACTGCCGAAACGGAAAAGTACCCTCACGTCACGTACTTCATGAACGGTGGCATCGAACAGCCACTGGCGGGAGAAGACCGTCACTTGGTGCCATCGCCGAGGGTCGCCACCTACGACCTCTCACCGGCGATGTCGGCCGAGCAACTCACCGACAGCTGTATTTCAGCCATTGAAAAGGCAGACTATTCGCTGATTGTGATCAACTACGCCAACCCCGACATGGTCGGGCACACCGGTGTGATGGAGGCCGCCAAGGAAGCCATCCAAACCGTGGATGCCTGCATTGGCCGGTTGTTGGATGCGGTGGGACGCCAGGGGGGGACCATGCTGATCACAGCTGATCACGGCAATGCCGAGTTGATGGAGGGTCCGGATGGCCAAGCCTGGACAGCCCACACCACCAATCCTGTGCCTGCGATTCTGATCGAAGGAGAACGGCGCAAACTGCCCGGCCATGGCAACGCCATCACGTTGCGCAATAACGGGGGGCTGGCCGATATTGCTCCGACGTTGCTGCAAATTCTTGACCTTCCGCAACCGGCGGCCATGACTGGCCAAAGCCTGATTGCACCCATGTCCAACATGGACCCCACCCCCAAGACCGCTCGCCTTCCTCTTTCCGTTTGATGCTCACCTCAATTTTGTCTTGGAGCTGGATCGGCACCGGTCTTCTGTTGATCGTCTTGGTGCTGCTGCATAGCCCCAAAGGTGATGGCATGGGTGGCTTGGCGGCAAGCGGCAGCTCCATGTTCAGCAGCGCCAGCAGCGCAGAAGCAACGTTGAACCGTCTGACATGGACATGCCTGGCGTTGTTTTTATCCTTGGCTGTGATCCTGAGTGCTGGCTGGTTGAACTGAAGCAAGCCCCCTTTAGGTACTCACAATCTCAGCACGCATGCTCTGCATACAGGCATTTTCAATTTGGCGATTAAATTGCTTTATATCTTGAGAATTTCGACTCTGCGCGATATCACCAGCCAGAGCAATTAATTCATCCTCCGTCAACAAAGCAGCCTGTTCCGATGGCTTGAAATAATTGAAGTCGACAGACATCAAGTCGCAATACTGCTGGTTGCTTGAGGATGCTCTGCTATCAAGGTGACCAACAAGAGACTGTTTGAGATGGGGGCAAAACAATGCATCAAATTCAGACATCAATCGATCTGCGGCCGCGAGTCGTTTGCACACACGGAAAAGCCAACGATTTCCCTCATGAGGTCTCGGAAAAAACGATTGCTGGCGCGGCCGCAGAGCACTGAGATGGGCAGACATGGCATAAATCAATGACTGATTAAAGGAAAGATTCTTACGAACATCGAATGAGCTGAGGTCACTAAGATCTAGGGACAGACCCGTTGAAGACAGAAAGTGCTCAAGCAAGGAATAAGGGAGAGATCGTGTTGGGATGTGCGAACTCACCACAGTGACGGACTCACTCATGCTTTTGACACCACCACACAAGCGTTGATAATTACCAAACCAATTGCGATCTTGGCCAACAAGAGAAAGCGCGAGAAGACTTCGTTCTAACGCTGTAAATTTCTTCCAGTCAAGACCATAGCCAGCCAACACCTTGAGATCTTCATGAAGCTTTTTCCTATCGCGAAAGAACCACTGAGAAAAGGCCGATATATGATAACTAGACTGCAATCTTGAATATCCAGAAACCACAATTTGATCAAAATTATGCTGTGCCAAAGCACGTTCTGCAATTGAACACACCAATGCCGGTCGATTGCCCAGCATTTCATGACTAACAACAACCTGCGGGCATAACTGGGCAGACAAAACGCGATCAATATAGTCAAAAGCAATGTCACGGTTCTGCCGCAAGGCTTGCTCAGCATTGCGAAGCTGAGCAGGGTTCAAAAAACAAAATCCGAGAGCACCCTTCGACGCCTGCGCCACAAGACGAAGAGAAGCCTGCAACGAAGAAGACGCACACTTCTGCGCCCCGACATGAATGACCAGTCGTCGCGACACCTAAAACCTCACAGCCCCTATTTTTAAAAATATTAGAACAAAATAACGGTCGAAAGCAATGCCCGAATGGATGGCGACACAATGCAATGAATCCAGATAGAAACGATGCTAAAATAAAAAGGATAGAAAGGAGTGTAGTGAAAAAAACAAAGCTTTTCCTGCACATTGGCCACGGAAAAACCGGAACTTCCGCAATTCAGTCTGCGCTGGCTATCGCTGCCGAAGATTTATCCAAGATAGGCATATACTATCCGATCTCAAAATCTCTCCGAGACAAAGCCTCTCATCTTGAAATAACTTCTGGCAATTGGAAAGCACAGCCTGAGTCAAAATTAAGCGAACAACTTATTAAACTTACACAAGACAACCAACACTATTCGAAAATAGTTTTAAGCTCCGAATCACTTTTTTGGCTAATATCAGACTTCATAAAAGACAAGGACGCATGGGATGAACATATTGACATCCATGTAATCCTGGCAGTCAGGGAGATCGACGAAATGCTCTCCTCTGAATACCAACAGCGCGTCAAGCGGCATGGCGACTGTATTCCCCTAGGACAATTTCTTCGCAGAAGAAACTTTCTTTCATCCCATCACGTCAAAGCAGCGGAAATAATAAGCCTAATGCATCAATACAATGTCAAACACACACTGATTAACTATTCAAAACACAAACAAGACATTTCACGCTTACTTTTTAAGGTAATCGGCTCCGAAGAAAAATACCCAGAGACCCAAATGAAGGATGCTATAGTAAACAGAAGCCTAAGCCGGAAAGAACTCGAAACTCTCACCACAATAAATGCCCTTTATGCTAAAAAATTTCCATGGATTAGCACAAAAATATCGGATGCACTGATCACAAATCAACCAAAGCTTAAGTCGCAGCAATGCAAAATAACAACGCAACATCTAAAAAAAATTTACGAAACAAACGACGCATACATTCAGGCAATCAATAAATTCCTTGACCCAACAGAAAAGCTCAATTCACTATTAAATTTCAGCCAAGAATCAGCCAAACAAATTAATTCACCACAAAACCAAAAAAAAGTTCGCGAAGAAGAAATCATATCTATAGATCTTATCGGTGAAGCACTCACACAGGTCTTAAGCAATGAGTCGCAGCGAAAGCTATCGAATGATACGGTTGATGCGATCATCGAATTAAGCCAGTCAGGACGAGTGTCGAAAGAAACAGAAGTCGAACTCTTACAACTAGCCAAGCAAAATCGGCCAAAGGCACTCAAGCTCTCACGACTACTGGAACATGCAACGAAAGAACTTCTTAAAGATTGATGCTCGTATCAGCATGAAATCAGCAATATACCCTTCATACATCTGATAGCATCTATACGCCGAAAATCGATCACGTTTTGATCTTTTGTGTGTTGGCATTAGTGCAAAAATGACCTGAGTGCATGTATGCTATGAGTGAGCGCAAAGCCTGACAAAAAAATGAAAAAAAATACAGATTTAAATAATTCAGTTAAGACTCAATTCAAAATTCCCTTAAAAAAGCTACCAGATACCCTGGCTCAGAAGGTCTGCAACCCAATTTGGAAAAAGATTATCGACGCAATTGAGCATGGAGAGGTTCAACCAATCCTTGAGTTGATCAACACAATTGACAAAGAACCAAGGTCGCCATGCTTACCACACCCTTTCAAGAAATCAATGGATACATTTCCCACTAAAAGTAGGCGCGAAGGCATGTGCAATTTTATATTTTTTAGCGACTTAAACCACAATAATGAATGGATCCTGTGCCAAGGGACATCATTCGTGGATGCACTATTTTCTACAAAAGATTATGGAAAACATAAGTTATCCATTAACGATAAAACCATAATAAACTCACTCAGACGAGTGTTAAAAAAAGAAAACAAAAAGAATCAACAAAACTCGAAAAAAAATAAAGCAGTTTTTGCTGGTTATTTGCTTGACCAAACACGACCATATCATCATTTCTACGACCAACTTAAATGGATGGTGCACCTAAACAATACGAAGCCAATTGTCAGCCAGAATTCTTTTTTCAGGCCTAAATACCTAGACGAAATCAAAAGATTTAAGCGCACAACCGAACCCACATTTTCTATGTTTCCATTGGTCATTGGTTCAAACCAGATGGGAATGAAGCTTGATCAGTATACCGATAAAATGGAAAAAGTTGTCTGTCAAGACAGCCTGAAAGGCTTTGGAATCAGCATGCTCAATTATCGATGGAGTAAATTCATTAAAGATATCAAGAAAATATCAGGAAATAACAATACCCTTACTCTTTGGTTTGGTATTTCCGGTCAAAAAAGGATTTGGATCGAACAAGAGGAGTTTCTTCCCGCATTGGTCGAAGAATTAAAGCCTTGGTTCGATTCATTTATTTTTTTAATTGATGGATTCACGAACTACGAAAACAATAAATACGAAACAGTAAAAGGAACCAAATCAATACCAATAGAACAAGATCTTGTAGTAATTCATTCGATACGGAAAAAACTTTTGCTACATCCAAACACTTCTGTTGTTAGCCTTATAGGAAAAACCTATCGAAAAAAAATTCAGTACTGTCAATCTGCTGATTTTTTCATCGCCAATGCCGGTGCTGGGCAACTCGTTCCACATCGGTTTTGCAAAAAACCAGGGATCCTTCACTCAAATGAGAAGCATTGTGTTTTCCCTACAGGAATTAACAATACAACCGTGAAATCAGTAGACAAATCTTTCGTAAAAGATGTTGGAAATCTATTTACAAAAGGCAAAGGGAAGGAGAGATTAGGCAGTGGTTTAATCAGCTACAGCATCAAGGTTCAAATTGTAATCAACATGATCAAAGAAATGCTGGAGTTGCGCGATTAAAGAGCAATGCAATGGCGAACCGCAAACTCACCAACGGCTCAAATTTTTCATGAAAACAAATTAAATCTCTGGCACTTTTAAACCCGATTTAAAAAAGGCAAGCTCCTTGTAGACCCGATCAAGCTCGTACAACGTTTTTGTTTCCTTCTTTTCAAGGATTTCAACCCGCTTCAACAGATCCTCCAACAGCTTGTTTTGCAAAGATTCAACCTGAACTTGCCTTTTTTGGACGCCTTTTGAGGGAACAGAAGCCGTGCTGGCCGGGGAAAGAATGCCTCCATCCGTTTCGACGTACAACAAGGCAAGACGCTCCAACACCTTGGAGTAGGCCTTGTCTTGCTGTCGGCAAAGGGCCTTGAAACGCCGCAGCGTCTCAGGAGCGAACTGGGCGGCAAAAGCTCCGGGGCGCTGGGGCATTTGTCCCGACAGATCAATCCATAGTAAGACACTAGCCGGCGCCTCTCCGCACCTCACATCCTTCATGGCCGGCAACCAACGCCGACCCCCAGGCACCATATGTCTTGTAAAAACTAGTTCTTACAAGACAGCATCCGAACACAAAAAAGAGGCCCCGCAGGACCTCTTGGCATGACTTGAGTTCGGGTGATCGGGTGGCCTCCCGACCACCCGAAGGTCGATCAGTAGTCGAAGTCGCCGCCGCCCATGCCGCCGCCGGCAGGAGCTGCTTCCTTCTTCTCAGGCAGATCAGCCACGATGCACTCGGTGGTGAGCACCATGCCAGCGATGGATGCGGCATTTTGCAAACCGGAGCGGGTCACCTTGGCGGGGTCGACGATGCCGGCAGCCAGCATGTCGACGTACTCACCGGAGGCAGCGTTGAAGCCTTCGGCACCAGCGCGAGCCTTGACGTTCTCTGCCACAACAGCGCCGTTGGCACCTGCATTTTCAGCGATGCGCATCAGCGGAGCGGTGAGAGCAGCAGCCACGATGTTGGCGCCGATCAGTTCCTCGCCGGACAAGCTGGAGGCTGCCCACTGCTCCAGGGCCGGAGCCAGGTGAGCCAGGGTTGTGCCGCCGCCAGGAACGATGCCTTCCTCAACAGCCGCCTTGGTGGCGTTGATGGCGTCCTCGAGACGGAGTTTCTTGTCCTTCATCTCGGTTTCGGTGGCTGCACCCACCTTCACCACAGCCACGCCACCGGCCAGCTTGGCCAGGCGTTCCTGCAGCTTCTCCTTGTCGTAGGTGGAATCGGTCTCGTCCATCTGCTTCTTGATCTGTTCGCAGCGGGCGCCGACAGCAGCCTCATTGCCCTCGGCAACGATGGTGGTGGTGTCCTTGTTGATGGTGATGCGACGGGCGGTTCCCAGCATCTCGAGCTTGGCGTTCTCCAGCTTGAGACCGGCATCTTCGGTGATCAGCTGACCGTTGGTGAGCACAGCCATGTCTTCCAACATGGCCTTGCGGCGATCACCAAAACCAGGAGCCTTCACAGCGGCCACGTTCAGCACACCGCGCAGACGGTTCACCACCAGAGTGGCCAGGGCTTCCTTCTCGATGTCCTCAGCAATGATCAGCAGAGGCTTGCCGGTGCGGGCGATTTGCTCCAGCACGGGCACCAGATCCTGCACCAGACCGATCTTCTTGTCGGTGAGAAGGATGTAAGGCTCGTCGAGGACGGCTTCCATCCGCTCGGTGTCGGTGGCGAAATAAGGAGAGATGTAGCCCTTATCGAAGCGCATGCCCTCGGTGACCTCGAGTTCGGTCTCCATGGACTTGCCCTCTTCGAGGGAAATCACACCTTCCTTGCCAACCTTGTCCATGGCATCGGCAATCATCTTGCCGACTTCTTCATCGTTGCCAGCGGAGATGGTGCCGACCTGAGCGATGGCATTGCTGTCAGCGATGGGCTTGGCCATTTCCTTGATCTTGCTGACCAGGAAATCGGACGCCTTGTCGATGCCCTTCTTCAGGGTGATGGCATTAGCACCCGCAGCCACGTTGCGCAGACCCGCCTTGACCATGGCGTGGGCCAGAACGGTGGCGGTGGTGGTGCCGTCACCGGCAGCGTCGTTGGTTTTGGAGGCGGCCTGACGGATCAGAGCAACACCGGTGTTCTCGATGTGGTCTTCGAGCTCGATCTCCTTGGCGATGGTGACGCCGTCATTGATGATCTGGGGTGCACCGAACTTCTTCTCGAGCACCACATTGCGGCCCTTGGGGCCCAGGGTCACGGCAACGGATTCGCAGAGGATGTCGATGCCTTTTTCGAGCGCGCGACGGGCGTTCTCGTTGTAGATGATGCGCTTTGCCATGGAAGGCGGTTCCTAATGAAGAGGATGGTTAAGGGAGGCTGAGTTGAGACTCAAGCCGCAATGCAGCGGGGCTGATCTCAGTTGACGACAGCCAGGATGTCCTTCTCGGACAGCAGCACGTATTCATCGCTGCCAAGCTTGATGTCGGTGCCGGCGTACTTGCTGTAGAGCACCTTGTCGCCCACACCAACTTCGGGAGCCTGACGGCTGCCGTCGTCGTTGCGCTTGCCGGGGCCCACCTGAACCACTTCGCCCACCTGGGGCTTTTCTTTGGCGGTGTCAGGCAGAAGGATGCCGCCGGCAGTCTTCTCTTCGGATTCAGAGACCTTGACGAACACGCGGTCGCCGAGGGGTTTAACGGTCGAGACGCTGAGAGAAACAGCAGCCATGGGTACTTGCAGGAGCAGGGACAGGGCGCAGTGCGCCACGCATCGACGCGAGTTGGCACTCGATGCCGATGAGTGCCAACGTATGCAAGCGACCACCCCCCGGGCCATACCCCAAGCTGTGCGGGTGACCGAACCGGAGGGGGTGCAACCACAGCGGTGGTATGGTTGCGCCGCTCTGAATGGGTCCGAGCGCGCAGCGCCTGTTCCCGCAACTCTCCTTCCTATGGTCGCTTCTGCTCCTGCATCTGCTGGCACCAAGGGTGTGATCCGTCAGGTGATCGGCCCGGTTCTGGACGTGGAATTTCCCGCCGGGAAACTGCCCAAGATCTACAACGCCCTGCGCATCGAGGGGAAAAACCCCGCAGGTGACGACGTCGCCCTGACCGCTGAGGTTCAACAGCTTCTGGGTGATCACCGGGTTCGTGCCGTTGCCATGAGTGGCACCGACGGTTTGGTGCGCGGCATGGAAGCCGTTGACACCGGTGCCCCGATCTCCGTGCCCGTTGGTGAAGGCACCCTCGGCCGCATCTTCAACGTGCTGGGCGAGCCCGTCGACGAGCAGGGTCCCGTCAACACTACGGCCACCGCTCCCATCCACCGGGATGCCCCCAACATCACCGAGCTTGAGACAAAGCCCAAGGTGTTCGAGACCGGCATCAAGGTGATCGACCTGCTGGCTCCCTATCGCCAGGGCGGCAAGGTCGGCCTGTTCGGCGGTGCCGGCGTGGGCAAGACCGTGCTGATTCAGGAGCTGATCAACAACATCGCCAAGGAGCACGGCGGTGTGTCTGTGTTCGGTGGTGTGGGTGAGCGCACCCGTGAGGGCAACGACCTCTACGAGGAATTCAAGGAATCCGGCGTGATCAACGCCGACGACCTGTCCAAGTCGAAGGTGGCCCTCTGCTACGGCCAAATGAACGAGCCCCCCGGCGCCCGCATGCGCGTGGGCCTCTCCGCTCTGACCATGGCTGAGCACTTCCGCGACGTGAACAAGCAGGACGTGCTGCTGTTCGTGGACAACATCTTCCGTTTCGTGCAGGCCGGTTCCGAGGTGTCCGCACTTCTGGGCCGCATGCCTTCCGCTGTGGGCTACCAGCCCACCCTGGGCACCGACGTGGGTGCCCTGCAGGAGCGTGTTGCGTCCACCGTTGAAGGTTCGATCACCTCGATCCAGGCCGTTTACGTGCCTGCTGACGACCTGACCGACCCCGCCCCGGCCACCACCTTTGCCCACCTCGACGCCACCACGGTGCTGAACCGTGCCCTGGCCTCCAAGGGCATCTACCCCGCTGTGGATCCTCTGGATTCCACCAGCACCATGCTCCAGCCAGCTGTGGTGGGTGACGAGCACTACCGCACCGCCCGCGCCGTGCAGTCCACCCTGCAGCGCTACAAGGAACTGCAGGACATCATCGCGATTCTGGGTCTCGACGAACTGTCGGAAGACGACCGTCGCACCGTGGATCGTGCCCGCAAGGTGGAGAAGTTCCTCTCCCAGCCTTTCTTCGTGGCTGAAATCTTCACCGGCATGCCCGGCAAGTACGTGAAGCTGGAGGAGACCATCGCTGGTTTCAACCAGATCCTTTCCGGTGAGCTGGACAGCCTCCCCGAAGCCGCCTTCTACCTGGTGGGCAACATCGAGGAAGTGAAAGCCAAGGCCGAGAAGATCGCCGCCGAAACCAAGTGATCCCTGCGGGGGTGTGATTCACACCCCCAATCACGTGTTTCTCGACAGTCCGTTCTCTTTTCGAACCAAGGTTCATGTCCCTCACCCTCCGCGTGCTGGCAACAGACCAGAACGTCTTTGATGGCAGCGCCGACGAGGTGATCCTGCCCAGTACCACCGGTCAACTCGGCATCCTGCCCGGCCACATCTCCCTGCTCACCGCCATCGACATCGGTGTGCTGCGGGTGCGTGCCAACGGTGCCTGGAACTCCATCGCTCTGATGGGTGGTTTTGCCGAAGTGGATGCTGATGAAGTCACCGTTCTGGTGAACAAGGCCGAACTGGGCAGCTCCATCGATGCCGCTGCCGCCGAAGCCGCTTTCCAGAAGGCCTCCACCGTGGTGGCTGGCATGGAAGGCCAACCTGCTTCGCCGGAAAAACTCAAGGCGCAGCAACAGCTGAATGAAGCCCGCGCTCGCCTTCAGGCCAGCAAAACCGCCGACTGATTCATCCCCCTGTTTCAAGGATGACGTCGCCAAAGGCCAGGGGTTACCGCCCCTGGCCTTTTTCGTGGTGTGGTTTGTCCTTTCGTCATCCCAACACCAGCCAAGCCACGGGAAGGCATAAAAAAACCTGCCCGAAGGCAGGTTTGCATCATCAACTTGAAAAGCGGAATCAGGCGGTACCGCAGAAGGTGACGTCGGGGAACTTGGCCTTGGCCTCGTCGAGGCTCTTGCCTTTGCCCTCTTCCTGCCAGTAGTTGATCACCTCAGTGGCCTGGTTGAGCACTTCAACCCGCTCGTTGTCGGTGATCCAGCTCTTGCCTTCCAGTTCGGTCTTCAGGCTTTCCCAGGCATCCTCACGGGGCCAGAAGAAGTAGGAAGTGAGGGGGCTGGGGCCACCGCCAACGATCTGATCAACCGCAAGGGCCACGTTGTCGGGAAGCCAGAGGATCTTCAGCAGGAAGCGGCCCTCATCGGCCTTGGGGGTGTAACCGGAAGGAACACCATCAGCATCGATGGTGGCCGTGGCCAGAGCCGCGGCGGCGCCCTTCAGCACAGGACGGCCTTCACCCTCGCTGGCTGCAGGCTTTTCAGTGGTTTCAGCTGCCTGGGTGGCGCCTTCAGCCGCGTCGGCGGACGGAGTCGCGACCTCCTGGTCGGTAGGGGCAGCGCCTTCGGTGACCGTCATGGTGTCAGCGCTCAAGACAGAAATACAAACAACTAACCTACCAGCCGCTCCCCATGAGACGTTCTGGGATCCCCAACCATCCTGCTGTTCGACATCGATGGTGTGATCCGCGATGTCGCGGGCAGCTATCGACGGGCCCTTCAATGCACTGTGCAGCACTACTGCGGTTGGCAGCCCAGCGCTGATGTGATCGATGCGTTGAAGGCTGAGGGAGCCTGGAACAACGACTGGGACGCCAGCCTTGAACTGCTGCGGCGTCATGGTGCTGAGCTGCCGGATCGCGCCGCGCTGATCGATGTGTTCAGCGGCTTCTACTTCGGCGGAGATCCGGATGGAGACCCCAGCCAATGGACGGGCTTCATCGGTGATGAGCCTCTTCTGGTGGACGCCAGCTTTTTCACCACACTGTCGAAGCGCAAGTTGCGCTGGGGATTTGTGAGTGGAGCTGAACCACCCTCAGCCCGCTTCGTACTTCAGCAGCGCCTGGGGCTCCAGGACCCGCCCCTGATCGCGATGGGGGATGCCCCCGACAAACCGGACCCGACAGGCTTAATCCGCCTGGCCAAAGCACTGGGGGCCAGTGCCGAGGGAGTTCAGGTGGCCTATCTCGGCGACACCGTGGCCGATGTGAACACCGTGATCCGGGCCCGGGAACGCTGGCCGGAACAACCATTCGTGAGCCTGGCGGTGGCACCGCCTCACCTGCAAACCCCAGAGCAGGCTGCGGCGCGCGACATCTATGAGCAACGGCTGCGGGAAGCGGGCGCCGATCAAGTGCTGACGACCACTGAAGCGGTCTTGCACTGGGAAGGAGCTGCGGGATAAGGGCAACTGCGGTCCGCGAAACTCCCCGCTGATCGAGGCGATCAGCGCTCCATCGCAGCAACGCTCTTGAGGGCGCCGGCAGTGAGCACCTCATGGCCGGTCTCGGTGACGGCAACGTCGTCTTCGATGCGGATGCCGATGCCTTTCCAGCGATCGTCAATCTCTGGCTGTCCTTCCGGCACGCTGAGGCGATCGCTGACATAAAGACCGGGCTCAACGGTGAGCACCATGCCTGGCTCCAGCGGCGCAGGTTGCTCACCGAGCCTGTAAGCCCCCACGTCATGCACATCCAGACCCAGCCAATGGCCGGTGCGGTGCATGTACAAGTGGCGGTAGTCGCCTCGCTCGATGATGCCGTCCACATCTCCGATCAGCAGGCCCAGGTCCACCAGGCCCTCCACCAGAATTCGCAGGGCGGTGTCGTGCACCGTCTCCGCCGTGCCGCCGGGAGCCACAAGGGCAACCGCAGCTTCCTGAGCCTCCAGCACCAGGCTGTAGAGCTCCCGCTGTTCCGCCGTGAAGCGGCCATTCACCGGGAAGGTACGGGTGATGTCGCCGTTGTAGTAATCCTCCAGCGAACAACCGGCATCGATCAGCAGCAGGTCGCCGTCCTGAAGCGGGGCCGTGTTGGCGGTGTAGTGCAGCACGCAGGCGTTATCACCGCCAGCAACAATGGATCCGTAGGCCGGACCGCGGGCCCCGTTGCTGCGGAAGTGGGCCTCCATCGCCGCCTGCACCTCGGCTTCGTTCATGCCCGGGCGGGTGATCGATCGGGCCAGCTCGTGGGCTTCTGAGGAGATGCGGCAGGCCTCCCGCAAACGCTCCAACTCATGGAGCTCCTTGCGCAGGCGCAGGCGATGCAGGATCGGTGTTGGTGCCACCAGGCCCAGGGCCGCCGTCCCCGTGCGGGCATAGGTGTCCAGTTGCCGCCCCCAGGCCGAAAGCACCATCGATTCCACCGACGTGTTTCGGCCCACCCGGAAGGCAATGGCTTCGGCACCGGCGAGGTACTCGGGCAGTTTTTCGCTCAACTGATCCAGCGGATGGGCCAGGTCCGCCCCATAGCGCTCCACCGCGCCTTCGGTGCCCCAGCGGAAGCCGGTCCACACCTCAGCCGCCGGGTCCTTGGGCTGCACAAACAGCACGTAGCGCTCGCCTTCCGGTCGATGCGGCAGCAGCAGAGCCACCGCATCCGGTTCATCAAAACCGGTGAGATAAAAGAAATCGCTGTCCTGCCGGAAGGGCCATTCGCAGTCGGCGTGATGGGTCGCCAATGCCGCGGCCGGAATCACCGCGGCGGCAGCGCCGAGTAGCTCCATGAACAGGGCGCGACGACGCGCGTGGATGCCGGAGTCGAAACCGTTCACAGCAGCAGAGCGTTCAGGGGAACAGGATGGCAGTTGGCAAGGCCGAACTGGTCATGGCCTCTACGATGCAAGGAGTGTCAGACGGCAATGAGCTCCGATCTCCTGGTGCTGTTGCTGCTGGTTCTGGTGGTGCTGCTGGGTTCGGCCCTCTGCTCCGGAGTGGAAGCCGCCCTGCTGACCGTGAGTCCGATCCGGGTGCACGAGCTGGCGGCCCGGGATCGCCCCGTGGCCGGGGCCCGGCGGCTTGCCCAGCTGCGCAAGCGGCTGGGACGCACCCTGTCGGCTCTGGTGATCGCCAACAACGGCTTCAATATTTTCGGCAGCCTGATGCTGGGCGGTTATGCCGCCTGGGTGTTCGAGCAGCGCAACGTCAGCGGTGCCGCCCTGCCGGTGTTCTCGGTGGTCCTCACTGTGCTGGTGATCCTGCTGGGGGAAATCCTGCCCAAGGCCCTCGGCAGCCGCCTGGCCCTGCCGGTGGCCCTGGCCAGCGCACCCTTGCTGCACTGGCTTGGCCTGGCCCTGCGGCCGCTGGTGCTGCTGCTGGAACGGATGCTGCCGGCGATCACCGCGGAAGCGGAACTCAGCACCAATGAAGAGGAGATCCGTCTGCTGGCTCGCCTGGGCTCTCAGAAAGGAGAGATCGAAGCCGATGAAGCCGCGATGATCGGCAAGGTGTTTCAGCTCAACGACCTCACCGCCCGCGACCTGATGACGCCGCGGGTGGCGGCACCCACCCTGGATGGGAGCCTCAGCATCGAAGCCCAGCGGGCCAAGCTGATGAGCACCAACGACCCCTGGTGGGTGGTGCTGGGCGATCAAGTGGACAAGGTGCTTGGCGTGGCCAGCCGCGAGCGGGTGCTCACCGCGCTGTTGGAGAACCGCGGCCTGCTCACACCCGTTGACCTCTGCGAACCGGTGGAATATGTGCCCGAGATGATCCGGGCCGATCGGCTGCTGACGGGCTTCCGGCGCGACAGCGGTGGCGTGCGCGTTGTGGTGGATGAATTCGGTGGCTTTGTGGGCGTAATCGGGGCCGAATCGGTGCTGGCCGTGCTGGCCGGCTGGTGGCGCAAGCCGGCAGCATGAGCGGGATGCAACCCACCCCGCCCCACACCGTTGAGCGCTGCCAGCTGCTGCTGGGGCAGTGGCGCAGTCAGCTTCAGCTGAGCCCACGGGATCAGGGACTGCTGGGGGGTGAATTGCAGCTGCTGGATCGTCAGCTGCAACGGCTGCAGCAACGGCGCCTGCGCATTGCTCTGTTTGGTCGGGTGGGGGTCGGCAAATCCAGCCTGATCAATGCCTTGATCCGCCGCCCACTGCTGGCAACGGATGTCGCCCACGGCAGCACCCGCCATCAGCAGGCGGTGGACTGGCCCGTGGAGATTGCCGGGCTGACCAGGGTGGAACTGGTGGACACCCCCGGCATTGATGAAATCGATGCCGCTGGGCGGGCGCGCTTGGCCTCCCGCGTGGCCATGGGGGCCGATCTGGTGCTGCTTGTGGTGGACAGCGACCTGACCCGGGCCGACCTGGCGGCTTTACAAACGCTGCTGGAGAGCGGCAAGCCCCTGCAGCTGGTGCTGAACCGGAGCGATCGCTGGCCAGAGCGGGAACATGCCGAACTGCTGCGCAGCATCCGCGCCCGGCTGCCGGTGGATCTGCCGATCACCGCGGCAGCGGCAGCGCCCCGCAGCCCCCAGATCCAGGCCGATGGGCGGGTGCAGAGCACGATCGCGACGCCGCAGGTGCAGGATCTGCAGAAGCAGCTCTGCCGGCAGCTGGAGAACGAAGGCACCCTGCTGTTGGCGATTCAGTCGCTGCGCCAGGCCGACCGCTTCCAGAGGGCCTGCCAAGAACTGCGGCTGCAACAGCACCGCCGCACGGCCCAGAGCCTGATCGGTCGTTATGCAGCCGCCAAAGCCACCGGCGTGGCCGTCAACCCTGTCATGGCATTGGACATGGCAGGAGGCATGGCCTGCGACACCGCACTGGTGCTGCAGCTCAGCCGTCTCTACAACCTGCCGATGACGCCAGCGGCGGCACGGCTGCTGCTCACCCGACTCTCCAGCCACAACGCCTTGTTGGGCGGGGTGCAGCTGGGGCTGGCGGCCCTCAAGCAGGCCCTGCTGCTGCTGGTGCCGGTGAGCGGCGGCGCCAGCATGGCCCCTGCAGCCCCGGTGGCCCTGGCCCAGGCCGCCCTGGCGGTGCATGCCAGCCGCCGAACGGGGCGTCTGGTGGCCCAGCAGTTGCTGCGACGGCGCGGGGGGCAACCCGGTGCGCTGTTGCGCCGCCTGGCCGAACGTGATCCCGTGGTGCACCACTGGCTGTTGCGCTGGCCCAAAGCCCTGGAGCAGGATCTGCAACCACTGCTGCCCTGAGATGACCGCTGCTGCCATCGCTTTGCTGGGCACCAGCGCCGATCCACCCACCCGCGGCCATCAGGTGCTGCTGGAGGGACTGTTGAACCGCTACGGCCAGGTGGCGACATGGGCCAGCGACAACCCCCTGAAACAGCACGATGCCCCCCTGGAGTTGCGAGCGATGCTGCTCGGCCAGCTGGTGCAGCAACTGCAGGATGAACGGCTGGAGCTGGCCCAGCATCTGAGCAGCCCTTACACCTTGATCACCTTGCAACGGGCCGCCCAGCATTGGCCTGATCGCAACCTTGTGTTTGTGGTGGGCAGCGATCTCGCCGGCCAGATTCCCCGCTGGAAACAGAGCGATTGCTGGCTGCCGCAGTGCCGCCTGGCCATTGCCCCCCGCAAGGGATGGCCCCTCGAGGAGGCGACGCTGCAGGCCCTGCGCGATCTGGGCGGACGGGTGGAGCTGCTGGATCTGGAGGTTCCCGCCACCGCCAGTTCGCAACTGCGCCAGCAACCGAATCAAGCTCAGATCCCTGAAGCGGTGTGGCCGCTGTTGCTCCAGCACAATCTTTATGGCCTTTCGGGGAGCCTCTGCTGATGCGCATCGCCCTGGCGCAACTCAACCCCGTGGTCGGCGACTTCGAGGGCAACGCGAAGCGGATTCTGGAGGCCGTGCGCAGGGCAGAAGAGCAGGCTGTTGAGCTGGTGCTCACCCCTGAACTCTCCCTCTGGGGGTATCCCCCCCGGGACCAGTTGCTCGAGCCCAGCCGCATCCAGCAACAGAACACGCTGCTGCAGTGGCTGGTGAACCAACTGCACAGCAGCGTCACCCTGTTGGTGGGAGCTGCGCTGCCCGCATCAGATGCCCGCAGTCCACGGCTGCACAACGGTGTGGTGCTGGTGAATCGCCTGGGCTGGCGGCCGATTGCCCAGAAACAGCTGCTGCCCAGTTACGACGTCTTTGATGAGCGGCGCTACTTCCGCCCGGGCCATGGGCCCTGCCTGCTCAGCCTGCCCAACGGGAAACGACTGGGCCTCACCATCTGCGAAGACCTCTGGGTGGATGACGGCCTGCAGCGCGAGCGCCTGGATGGACCGGATCCCATCGATCAACTGGTCCCCGAACAGCCGGATCTGGTGATCAATCTGGCGGCCTCCCCCTTCGATGCCGCCAAGCCAGCTTTACGCCAACAGCTGGCAGCGGCAGCGGCGCAACGCCTCAATTGCCCCCTGATCTACCTCAACCAAGTGGGGGGCAATGACGAGCTGGTCTTCGACGGGGCCAGTTTTGTGGTGGGAGCCGATGGCGCCGTGCAGATGGAGCTCCCCGTCTGCGAGGAGCATCTGGCGGTCTGGGACAGCGGCCATCCCACCCCTGTGCAGTCCCACGGCCAGATCCAACCCATGGATCCCCTGGAGCGGCTGTTCCGCGCCCTGGTGCTTGGGGTGCGTGACTACGCCCGAAAATGCGGGTTCAACAAGGCATTGCTGGGGTTGAGCGGCGGCATCGACTCAGCGCTGGTGGCCGTGATCGCCTCCGCAGCCCTTGGGAATGAGGCGGTCTCAGCGCTGTTGATGCCCTCCCCCTGGAGCTCGTCTGGATCCATCGACGATGCCTTGGCTTTGGCCGAACGGTTGGGACTGCAGACCAACACAGTGCCCATCGCCGGCCTGATGGAGGGCTACGACCAGGCCCTGACCGCACCGCTGGGGGCAACGCCCCAGGGCGTGACGGCGGAAAATCTGCAATCACGCATTCGCGGCACCCTGCTGATGGCCGTGGCCAACCAGCAGGGCCAACTGCTGCTCACCACCGGCAACAAATCCGAGCTGGCCGTGGGGTACTGCACCCTCTACGGCGACATGAACGGCGGGCTTGCGGTGATTGGCGATCTCTACAAAACCAGCGTGTTTGCCCTGTGCGACTGGCTCGACAGCGACGCAGCCCGGGGCTGCCGCCAGGCGCTGGGACTCCCGACCCAGGGGGAGCTGGTGGGGGAGGCGATTCGACGCAAACCCCCGAGCGCCGAGCTCAGGCCCAACCAGAAAGACAGCGACTCCCTGCCCGACTACGACGCCCTGGACGCCCTGCTCAAAGCGCTGATCCAGGAGCGCCAGTCTGGACCAACCCTGGTGGCGGCCGGCCATGATCCCGCCCTTGTTCAACGGGTGGAACGGTTGCTGAAACGGGCCGAGTTCAAGCGACGCCAGGCGGCACCATTGCTCAAGGTGAGCCCCCAGGCCTTCGGCAGCGGCTGGCGGTTGCCCATTGCAGCGGCCTAAAGCCATCCCACCCTTGAGATGTGGCGGGTTGCGCGCAGCGGAGCCAGATTGAAGGGATCTCCTTGAAGCCGCCATGGCCGCCTCCGTTCTCTCGGCCCCGATGGCCAGCATCGGTGTGCCGAAGGAGATCAAGCTCGATGAGCAGCGCGTGGCGCTGACTCCCGATGCGGTGCGGGAACTGGTGAGCCAAGGCTTGGAGGTGCGCATCGAAACCGGAGCCGGGGCTGGAGCGGGAATCGGTGACAACGCCTTCGCCGCCGCCGGTGCCCAAATGGTGAGCCGCGACGAGGCCTGGGGCGCCCATTTGGTGGTGAAGGTGAAGGAACCGCAGGCGGAGGAATTTGCCTACCTGCGGAAGGACATGGTGCTGTTCACCTACCTGCACCTGGCCGCCTATCCCAGCGTTGGCGAGGCCCTGCTGGAGGCAGGCACAGCTGCCATCGCCTACGAAACCGTGCAGCTGGAGAACGGCAGCCTGCCGTTGCTGGCACCGATGAGCGAGATCGCGGGGCGCTTGGCGGCCCAGGTGGGAGCTCACCTGCTGGAGAAACCCCACGGCGGCCGCGGCGTGCTGATGGGGGGCTGCACCGGCGTGCAGCCGGCCCGGGTGGTGGTGCTTGGCGCCGGCACCGTGGGATGGAATGCCGCACGAACGGCCGCCGCCATGGATGCGGAGGTTTTGCTGCTCGACCGCTCACCCCAGCGGTTGCGCAGCCTGGAGGCCGACCGGCGCGGTCGCTTGATGAGTGTGGTGAGCAGCCGCGGGCTTCTGGAACGGTTGGTGCCAACGGCGGATCTGGTGATCGGAGCCGTGCTTACCCCCGGTGGGCGCGCCCCCACCCTGGTGGACGTGCAGATGGTGAAGCAGATGCGGCCCGGTTCGGTGATCGTGGATGTGGCCATCGACCAAGGCGGCTGCATCGCCACCAGCCAGGAGACAACCCACCGCGATCCCACCGTGACCATCCACGGCGTGCAGCACTACGCCGTGGGCAACATGCCTGGTGCGGTGCCGTTCACCTCCACCGAAGCCCTGGTGAGCGTGACCCTCCCGTACATCCTGGGCATCGCCGGGCGGGGCCTGGAGGAAGCGGTGACGGAACGACCGGAACTCATCTCCGGCCTGAACACGGTGCAGGGATCGGTCTGCCACCCCGGCGTGGCCAAAGCACTTGGGGTGCCGCCGCGGCATCCGATGGCCTGCCTGCGTTAGCCCTCCAAGTGGAGTGCACCCACATAAAGCCAAGGACCATCCTTCGCGCCGTCGCGCCGCTGAAACAGGGAGGTTTCCTTCAGCACCCCACCGCGGTAACGGGCTTCAAACCGCACCGTTCCCTCCAGATCCCGCGGGCCGCCGGCGCTGACCTCAAGCACCTTCAGGCCGAGCCAACGGGTCTGCCGGCAACTCCGCTCCAGGGAACGCCGCCGCTGCTGTGCTGGAACATCCGGCTCGGGATGGGTAGCGAGCAGATAGTCGATCTCGCCGCGCGCAAACGCTGAATATCTGGATCGCATCAACTGTTCAGCCGTTTCGGCACGCTGATCGCCGCGATGCAAGGGCCCGCAGCAGCTGCGATAAACACCACCCCCACAGGGGCAAGAGCTCTGATCGGAGGCTCCGCCGAAACCGCCAGGCATCAATCCAACCGTTGCAGTGCTGGCAGTGGCCGGCCCAGGGACGCCGGACTCAAGCCCTCCCGCAGCGCCAGCACCAACCCTGCTGCCTCGCTGTAACTGCTTGCATGGAGAACGCCCTGGCTCAAGCCAAGGGCATCGGCCGTGACCGACAGCACCGCGGGGTTCTCCACTGTGATCAGCGGAACATTCCGTTCCAGACAAGCCAGCACCGCTTCACCCCCCAGGGCGCCTGCGGGCACCACAACCGCCCCCAATTGCGTCGCATCAAGATCGCCAGGCTGCCGGGGGGCGCTCACCAGATCCGGTGCCCGGCTCAGCCCCACCAGCACGCAGGCCAGGAAGGTGTAGCCGAGCTCCTCACCCGCCGCCCTTGGATCCAGCTGCGGATCCAGGGGCAAGGGGTCCAAGGCCGGAGCGTGGGCACAGGGGATCTGCAAGTGCTGCACCAGCAGGTGGCTGATCACCGCTTCAGCACCGGCCAGAGCATCCACGCCACTGCCCTGTCGATACGCCGCCAACGCGTCACTCTCCGGATCCTCCGGGAAGCGGGCCACCACTGCAATCGCCGTCGCCCCGGCCTGCTTCAAGCGTTCACCGGCTCGCAACAAGGCATCAGGACGCCCCAATCGCCCCCAGCTGGCGCCACTGGCACCACACTCAAGCGTCACCTCAAGCGGCGCATCCGTCGAAACCACCGGACCGATCTCCAAACCCAGGCTGGCCCGGCAGCCCTCAGCCACCTGAATCTGGCGCTGGGCCAGCTCGGGCTCGATGCCGGCATCCAGCAGCAAGCCGATCCGCTGCCTTCGCACCGGCCGCAGGGCCCAGTCACCCACGGCAAACCGATCGAGGCAATAGCCCTCCACATAGAGCACGCGGGAATCGCTCCAATACAGCGAAGCCCCGTTCATCACATTGGGATGGGTGATCAGGCAGCCGCTCGCTGCAGCCAGCAAGCGTGCAGACGGCAGGGCGTCACCGGCGTAGCCACCGATGTCACAACCGATGCCTGTGGGCACCAGCATCAGCGTTGGCATCGGTGCCGAGCTCACGCGCTGATCACTGCCTCCACTTGAAGGGTGCGAGCACCATCGGCACTGGAGTGCACTGCGGTAAGAGCCCACCGCAGCAGATCACCCTCCTGAGCCAACTGCTGACGGATCCAGCTGCGCAGCTCAACCAATGGCACATCAGCGGGCCAAGGAAACTGGCGTTGCAGGCTGTGGAGCCTCACTTCTGGTATTGACCGAACTGGGCTTCGTACAGCGCATCCTCTTGCCCCGCCTTGAGGGTGAGATCAGCCTGCGGGAAAGCTACACAGAGCAGGCTGTAGCCCTGCTGCTGAAGCTCACCCTTCACGCCCATGGCATCGGGCTGCTCAACACTGCCCTCGCTGATCACCGCAGCACAAGTGGTGCACACCCCGGAGCAGCAGGAGCTGGGGAGGGTGATGCCAGCGGCCTCAGCAGCATTCAGCACCGTCTGGTCAGCGCGGCAGGGAAAGCTGTGGGTTTCGCCTTCGAACTCGGCGCGGACGGTGTAAGTGGCCACGTCGGACATGCCGGGCTCAACAAGGAAGACGCAGCATTCTCTCAGGCAATGGGCTCGTCCAGCGAGTCCCAGTGGCTGGGGTGGGGCGCCAGATATTCCGGCGAACCACCCTGCACGGGTGCTGTCAGCACGAAATCAAAACTGATGGAACAGCGCAGCTCGTCTCGGGCGTCGTTGGGCAGAACGCTGTGGTGCAGGCTCGACGGAAACAGCACCAGTAAACCGGGGCGTGGGGCCAGATCCCAGTGGGCCTGATTGAACGGGTGGCCTTCAGCAATCGGGCCGCCGTAACCCACCGCCAAACCCGCCACCAACTCATTGGGTTGATCGGACGCATGCAGCCGCAACATGCCTTCTTCTCCCGAGCCGTTACCCGTGAGGTACAGAACAGCACTGAGATGGGCATTGGGGTGATGGTGGCGGCCAACCGCTTGATCCCAATCACTGATGACCGGCCAGCAACGCTGCAGATGCAGGGCCACTTGGCTTCGCTCAAACCCAAGCGAATCGAGATAGCACCAGGCCTGCTGAACCACCAACTGAGCCAAGGCCTGAAAGGGCTGCTGTTGATGCAGCTGCCACACCCCATGCAGGTCCCCCGTCCAGGCGCAGCCTTCATTGGGGTTGCCCTCTGCCTCGCCGCGAAGCTCCAGCAGAGCCTGCATGCAGGACGCCTGCTGCAGAGGGTCGAGAGGAAGTTGCGTCGTTGCCACGACGGTGGGGAAGAGCTGATGAAGCTGAAGCACGCCCACACCCTCAAACCGCTCCGCTTCACCGTAAACACAGCACAAAAAAGCCGGCCCCGAAGGACCGGCTGTCTATGACTCGATCGACCGAAAAGATCAACCGAAATGGTTAGCCAACAGCGGCCGCACCGCCTGCAACTTCCAGGATCTCCTGGGTAATCGCAGCCTGACGGGCCTTGTTGTAGTCAAGGGTGAGGCTCTTGGCCAATTCCTTAGCGTTGTCGCTGGCGTTGTTCATGGCCGTCATCCGGCTGGCCAGCTCGGAGGCTGCCGATTCCTGCAGGGAACGCAGCATCTGGTTCTGCAGATACAGCGGAAGCAGTGCATTCAGCAACTGTTCAGGGGTCTGCTCAAACACGATGTCCGAAGGAATCTTCGGCTCGGTGTTAGCAGGGCCTGCACCAGGCTCCACCGTCAGAAGGCCGTCCTTGGTGGTGAGACGGAAGATCTCATCCTCGGGATCAGCGATGTCCTGAGGATCCAAGGGCAGAAGGGTCTGAACCACGGGCTTGCAGCTCACCAGGTTGATGAACTTGGTGAAGATCAGCTCAACGCGGTCGGTGCTTTCGGCCAGGAACTCAGCCAGCAGATCCGTGGAGATCGTGTTGGCCTCATCGGCGGTGGGCACCTGTTCCAGACCGGAGAAGGTGGCCTGGATCGGGTAGTCCCGACGGGTGAAGTAGCCGATGGCTTTGGTGCCGATCAGCAGCAGCTTCACGTCGAAACCCTTTCCCTTCAGCTCAGCAAAACGCTGTTCCGTGCGCTTGATGATGTTGGCGTTGTAGCCACCACACAGGCCGCGATCGCCGGTGACCGCCACCAGGGTGATGGTCTCCACATTGCGCTGCTGCATCAGGGGAGATGCCGCATCTTCGAAACCCATGCGGGACTGGAGGTTTTCCAGGATCCGGGCCAGCCGATCCGCGAAGGGACGGCTGCGGAGCACTTGCTCCTGGGCGCGGCGCACCTTGGCCGCAGCCACCAGGCGCATGGCCTCGGTGATCTTGCGGGTGTTTTTGACCGACTTAATTCGGTCTCGGATTTCCTTGAGATTCGCCATGTCGGCAGCTCCTTCAGGCCGCGGAGGCGACCATGGTGGACACGACTTCGGTGATGGCGTCCTTAAGGATCGCCTCAGCCTCAGGGCTCATCACTTTCTTCTCCTGGATTTCGGTGATGAACTCAGCCTTGTTGGACTTGAGGTACTCACGCAGTTCGCGGGAGAAATCAACAACCTTGTCGACGGGGACGTCGTCGATCAGGCCCTTCACACCGGCGTAAACGATGGCGACCTGCTCAGCCAGGATCAGGGGGCTGAACTGAGGCTGCTTGAGAAGTTCACGCAGACGCTTGCCGCGCTCCAGCTGCTGCTGGGTGGAAGCATCCAGGTCAGAAGCGAACTGGGAGAAGGCGGCCAGCTCGTCGAACTGGGCCAGCTCCAGCTTGAGGGTGCCGGCAATCTTCTTGATGGCCTTGGTCTGGGCAGCACCGCCCACCCGGCTCACGGAGATACCCACGTTGATCGCAGGACGCAGACCGGAGTTGAACAGGTCAGAGCTGAGGAAGATCTGACCATCCGTGATCGAAATCACGTTGGTGGGGATGTAGGCCGAAACGTCACCGGCCTGGGTCTCAATGATCGGCAGGGCGGTCATGGAACCCTTGCCCATGGCGTCAGACAACTTGGCTGCACGCTCGAGCAGACGGCTATGGCAGTAGAAGACGTCGCCGGGGTAAGCCTCACGACCGGGCGGACGACGCAGCAGGAGCGACATCTGGCGGTAGGCAGCAGCCTGCTTGGAGAGATCGTCGTAGATCACCAGGGTGGCCTTGCCCTTGTACATGAAGTACTCGGCAATGGAGGCGCCGGTGTAAGGAGCCAGGTACTGCAGCGCAGCGGGCTCGGAAGCGTTGGCCGCCACGATCACGGTGTAGTCGAGGGCGCCGCGCTCACGCAGCACTTCAACGACGTTGGCCACAGAAGCAGCCTTCTGACCCACGGCGACGTAGACGCAGATCATGTCCTGATCCGCCTGGTTCAGGATCGTGTCGATCGCGATGGCGGTCTTGCCGGTCTGGCGGTCACCAATGATCAGCTCGCGCTGGCCACGGCCGACGGGGATCATCGCGTCGATGGCGGTGATGCCGGTCTGCATCGGCTCATGCACCGACTTGCGCTGAATGATGCCGGGCGCCATGGATTCGATCAGGCGCGTCTCGCTGGTGGCGATTTCACCCTTGCCGTCGATGGCACGGCCCAGGGAGTTCACCACCCGGCCCAGCATGGCTTCACCCACGGGCACAGCAGCAATCTTGCCGGTGGCCTTCACCGTGCTGCCTTCCTGGATGCCGTATCCCTCACCCATGAGCACCGCTCCGACGTTGTCGTCTTCGAGGTTCAGGGCGATGCCTTCGGTGCCGTCCTCGAATTCGAGGAGCTCACCGGCCATGGCTTGCTGCAGGCCGTAAACGCGGGCGATGCCGTCGCCCACGGTGAGAACGGTGCCGACATTGCTGACGGAAACCGACTTGTCGTAGTCCTCAATTTGCTGCTTGAGGATGGCGCTGATCTCGTCGGGACGGATGGAAACCATGGCGTGTGATCCCAGCTGGGAGTGGGGGGGGGGAAGAAGCGGTGGAGGAAGAAGTGAGGTCAGCTCGCCTTGGCGAGTGCCAGACCGAGGCGACGAACCTGGCCAGACAAGCTGGCGTCGATCACCTGAGATCCGAGACTCACGACGAAACCGCCGATTAGGGACGGATCCACACTGAGGTCGATGTCGACCTTGTTGGTGCCGGCCATGGCCTGCACCTTCTTGGAGAGGGCCGCTTGCTGCTCTTCGCTGAGAGCCTGGGCTGAGCGGACCTGAGCCAGGGTGATGCCCTGCTGCTCGCGATAGAGCTCGAGGTAGCGGAGCATCACCGCATCGAAGGCAAGGAGTCGCTGCCGATCCGCCAAGACCTTGAGAAGGTTGAGAACGGACGGCGTGACCTGCTCACCCACGAGGGCCTTGAGGGCCTGCTTTTTGGCATCCGGCTCAAGAACCGGAGACACCATGGCGTCGCGGAAGTCTTCGGAATCGTTCCAGATCGCAAGCAGTTGCTTGCATTGATCAGCAACGGTTTCAGACTCACCTCGAGCTTCGGTGACCTGAAGCAATGCTTCGGCGTAGGGGGTGGCCAGAGAGTTGAGGAGAGGCATCAGGCGTTCTCCAGATTTTTGATGGTGGAATCGATCAACTTGGCCTGAGCACTGGCGTCGAGACGACCCGGAAGCTGGGCAAGAACATTGTCGATTGCCGCCAGAGCAGCTTCACGACGGAGGCTGTCCTTGATCCGGGCAGCATCGGCCTCGGCATCAGCATCGGCACCGGCCTTGACGGCAGCCATCGCAGAGATGGTGCGCTTCTCGCCTTCGGCACGGATGCCTGCGGCGCGGGCCTGACCATCAGCACGAATCTTCTCGGCTTTCTGCTGGGCAGCAGCCAACTCGGACTGAGCCTGGCTCAGGTTTTCGGTGGCGGTCTTCAGGCGGGACTCTGCGTCCTGCAGGTCCTGAAGGATGGCGGCGCGGCGGCGTTCCAGGATTCCTCCCAGGAAACCGCGCAGGAACCAAACCAGGAGACTGATCACAATGACCAGGTTGACCAGATTGGTTTCGAGCGGATTGAAATTGAGAGACATCACGCGGCCAGCAAACGGTTGATGATCGTGGTGCTCAGCTGATCCACCTGGCCCTTGAGTTGGGTTCGGGCGGACTCACGCTCGGCCTCGATGGCACGACGGCTTTCCTCTTTGGTGCGGTTGGCTTCAGCTTCCGCCTGGGCCAGTGCTTCGCGGTAAAGCCGGTCAACTTCTTGTTCCGCCTCAACGATCACGGCCTGAGCGGCCTGGCGGGCACCTTTCAGCTGTTCAGCCAGATCAGCCTCCAGGCGTTCAACCTGAGCAAGCTTCTGCTTGGCATCAGCGCGACTGGTGGAGATGTAGCCCTCACGATCTTCCACGACCTTGCCGACCGGACGGAAGAAGAGGACATTGAGAAGGAAGGTGAGGAGAACCACCTGAACCGCCATCAGCGGAAGGGTGGCATCGAGGTCAAAAAGACCTCCCTCCGGAACACCTGCTTCAGCGAGCAGAAGCCAGGTCATGGAAAGGTGCGCTGGGAAGGAATCGAAACAAGAAGTTCAGGAGGGGGATCAGCGATCCCCCTGCACTGATCAGCCGGCGAAGGGGTTGGCGAACAGAAGCACCAGAGCCACCACCAGGCCGTAGATGGTCAGCGATTCCATGAATGCCAGGGACAGCAGCAGGGTGCCGCGGATCTTGCCTTCGGCTTCGGGCTGACGGGCGATGCCCTCAACAGCGCCGCCGGACGCGGTGCCCTGACCGATACCAGGGCCGATGGCGGCGAGGCCGACTGCCAGGCCAGCAGCCACAACGGAAGCGGCGGAGGTGATGGAATCCATGTTGGGTGGTGTAAGGGGAAGCGCTGGGGAGCGCTGTACGGAATGGACTTGGGGATCGGTTCCCCCCGCGCAGGGACATTCCCGAAGGAACGGGCCCGGGTGCAACGCCGGACCTGCGCGCGGATGTGTTTAGCAGATCGCCGTTCTCAGGCGATAGAGGGGGTCGGTTTTTAGTGGGCCTCGTGGAGGCCTTCACCGATGTAGAAGGACGCCAGGGTCGCGAAGATCAGAGCCTGAATGGCACTGGTGAACAGACCCAGAAGCATCACAGGCAGGGGCACGATCAACGGAACCAGGTAAACCAGCACGCCCACAGCCAATTCGTCGGCAAGGATGTTTCCGAACAGACGGAAGGAGAGGGAGAGAGGCTTGGTGAATTCCTCGATGATCTTGAACGGGAGCATGATCGGGGTCGGCTCCACGTACAGCTCGAAGAAGCGCAGACCTTTACGGCTCAGGCCGGCGTAGAAGTACGCCAGTGACACCAGCAGAGCCATCGCCACGGTGGTGTTGATGTCTGCGGTGGGAGCGCCGAGCTCACCCTCAGGGAGTTCGAAGATCTTCCAGGGGATCAGGGCTCCGCCCCAGTTGCTCACGAAGATGAACAAGAAGAGGGTGCCAATGAACGGCAGCCAGTCGCGGTAGTACTTCTCGCCGATGTTGTCGCGGGCGATATCGCGGATGAAATTCCAGAGGAATTCGAGCAGGTTCTGCAGACCGATCGGGTCACGCTTCATCCCGCGGGTGCCGACAAGCACCACAGCCAGGAGAATTCCGATCAGGATCCAGGAGCTCAGGAACACCTGACCGTGCAGATACAGATCGCCGATCTGCCAGTACAGGTGGTGACCCACTTCCAGTTCAGCGAACGGGAGTGGTAAGGGCAACAAAGCCATGGGTGCAGAGAAAAGTGCTCAGACTCAGCGGTCGTCGAAGACGTGCTGAAGAATCAGGGCGGGCTTGTAGAGAAGGAATCCCAGGAAGGCCGGCAGCAGATCGAGCTGAGGCAGCTTGGCCGAACCAACCACAAGCAGTGTTGGAACGATGAGCTGAAAACGCCCCAGTCCACGGGACTGGTCACTGAGCCGGGCCACACTGCGAGCCAACAAGCGCACGTACAGAAGTCCGGCGCAGGAGCCCACAAAAACACTGCCGGCCACCGAGAAATTCATGGTGAGAGCCACGATCGGAACCGTGACGAGTGACACCAGAACGGTGGCCAACAGCAGGCGACGTTGAAGACGGTAAAAATCCTCCAAGCGCTGCCTGAAATGGCGCGCGGAATCTATCACGCGCTCGCTGCTGTTATTCCTGCAACAGCAGCAGCTGGCGATCCACAAGATCGCGGATCTGATCCGGAGACGCAAGGGCCCCCAGCGTCTGTTCCGGCTGCTCAGCGACAGTCCGCAGCAGGGAGCGGTCGGCATCCGTGAGCTGAATGGGCTCCATGTTGCGACCAAGAATCGGATCGGGTTCTCCCCAGAGGCAGGGCTGAACCAAACCCCTGGCGAGGCCCAGGGCCTCATCACTCCAGCAAGCTCGCTCCACTGGTGCCGCAGAGAGAAAGAACTCGAAGTGGCTGATGTCGGGATCCAGCTGCTCCACAAGCTCCCACTGCTGACGCGGTGGCAAGGCCTGGGCTCGCTCCAGCAGTTCTCCCTGCAGAAGGCGGGATGGATCCCAAACCTCCGGATTGGAGAAGCCGGCGAAATGCAGACCCGCCGTTTCGATGAATGCGAAAAGGCGCTCGAGGTCGTAACTGGTTTCCTGCGGGTGCAGGTACATGTCCGCGAAATTCGCGTCAGGTGCGCAGTCCACGGCCCAACGTTCCCGGTGATGACGGGCAAGGCGGTTGCCCTCGGGCAGGGTCTCGAACAGCTCCCGCCCCAAACGCAGGCCCTCCGAGCCTGTGCCGGCATTCAGAAGACTCAGCGCTTTCTGGGTGCGATGGATCTCCCAGCGACCGGCATCGGCGTACAGAAAGAGATGCAGCAGACCCGACGGAGCCAGGCGATCCGCCAAAGAGCGCAACCCCGCCTCCGGCTGATCCAGGTGATGCAACACCCCCACCGAATTGATGTAGTCGAAGGCCCCTTCGTCGGCCAGATCAAGAAGACTGCGCTGCTCCTGACGAAGGGAGGTCACTTGCTCAGGCGCCCCGGAGCGCTGGCAGCGTTCCCGCGCCACCGCCAGAGCCCCATCACTGATGTCCACCCCGAGCACGTCAGCACCCGGATTGAGATGGCAGAGGTAATCGGTGCTCACCCCGGTTCCGCAACCGGCATCGAGGATCCGCGGCGCCTCCATCCCTGCAGGGATCGAGCCGTGCACAGCGGCCAGAACGCTGCGATGACACCAACGCCAGTTGTATCCAGGTGGCGGGCCGTCCTGCAGTGGATCCCCCGGGAAGGGGAAGCGGTCATAAAACGCACTCACCACGGGAGTCGCAGCATCACTGGGCTTGGGGTGGGTCATGCAGCGCTGATTTCGCGCCTGCGAGCTTTTCACGTCAGGCCCATGGATCCCCTGCAGCACCGCAAGGCCTGCAAACATTTGTTCATGGGGCCACGGAGGGCCATCCCAGCAGCCGTAACGTGGCGCGATCCGGCTTGCTTTCGTCGATGACAGTGACCGCCAGCAGCGGCAGCCCGCGCGTGTCTCCCCAACTGTTCGACACGCTGCCGCTCTCCAGCGTCCGTCAGGCAGAGCAGCAGGACCGTTTCCCTGACAACGGGGAACTGGACAGTCTTGTGACCTTCTTCAGGACCGGTCAGGACCGGATCGAAGCGTCTCGGATCATTGCGGCCAACGCCGAGGCCATCGTGGCCCGCGCCGCCAACAGAATATTTGTGGGAGGTACGCCTCTCTCCTTCCTTGAAGCACCCCTGACAACGGGCGAAACCGGGCGTTCAACAGCTCAGGAAGGCACTCCGCTGGCTGCTGACCAAGCCGCGTTTGAGCAGTCGGTGCGCACCTTCACGGGCGACAGCAACAGCACCAAGCGGGGCAACTTCCTCACGCGCCTGCTGGAAGGAGCCGGCGGCGATGCCGACGTGCGGGTTGTACTCCCCACCGGTTTCAACGCCATCAGCGTGGCCAAGTACGGCCCGGCCTTCATGCGCAAGTCGGTGCGCGACATGGGTTGGTTCCTGCGCTACGTGGGCTATGCCCTGGTCGCCGGAGACCCCAGCATCCTTGCGGTGAACACCCGCGGCCTGCGGGACATCCTTCTGGAGAACTGCTCTCTGGCAGCCACCAACGTGGCTCTTCAGGAGATGCGGGCTGCTTCAGCGGAACTGCTGCGGGATCGTCCTGAAGCCCGTCAGATGACCATCGACTGCTTCAACGTGCTGTTGCAGGAGCTGGCCATCCCCACCCCCAGCACGAAGCAGCGCCAGGGGAGTGCAGTGCAACAGGGCCTGCAGCTGCCGGCGATCTATGCCCTGGCTTCAGAGGGACGACAGCTGTTTGAGATGCGTCCCGGTCTGTCCGGAGCAGAAAAAGCAGAAATCATCCGCGCCGCCTACCGCCAGGTGTTTGAGCGCGACATCGCCAAGGGCTACTCCCAGACCCCCTGTGCGGACAAAGCCAGTGCTGTCTCCCAGGGACAGATCTCAATGCGTGAATTCGTTCGCGCCCTCGGCCGCAGCAAGGAATACCGCCAGCAGTTCCACGACGGTTTCGTCAACAGCCGTGTGGTGGAACTGGCGTACCGCCACTTCCTCGGCCGTGGCATCAGCTCCCTTGAGGAATTCCGCAAGTCATTCGCAATCCTCAGCGACCAGGGCCTCAACGGTCTGGTGGATGTGCTGGTGAATTCCTCGGAATACGCCCAGGCCTTTGGTGAGGAGACCGTTCCCTACCTGCGGGATCTCGGCACTGAAGCTCAGGAGAGCGCCGGTTGGGGCTCCAATCGCAAGCTGTTCAACTTCAGCGCCCCCTTCGAAGGCGCGCCGCAATACGTCACCCTCTACGCCTCCTATCGCCAGCCCTTTGCTGATCAGCACGTCTACGGCGGCGGCAATGATCCGGTGGCCAACCAGTACGGCGCCATCTTCCCGAGCGGAACCGCCTCGGTGGCCACACGGCCGGCGCCTTACGGCTACGACAGCCGCCGCCTGCTGGTGAGCAACGGTCTCAACAGCCCCGGACAGCTGGACAGCGCCAGCTTCCGCGGCAGCCGCCCCCGCAAGGTGGGGCCACGGGTGGTCCGCCTTCAGCAGATCGCAACCGGGGGAACCGTCAATCCCCGTCGCGGCGGAAACCCCAGCGTTCGCACCACTGAAGCCAGCACCCAAGCCGTGATCAAGGCGGTGTATGTGCAGGTGCTGGGCAACGGTGGCTATGCGGGAGAACGCATGGGCTCAGCCGAAGCCCGACTCGAGAATGGTGACATCTCCCTGAAGGATTTCGTGCGCGCGGTCGCCCGCTCCGATGCTTTCCGTCGCCGCTACTGGAGTGGCCTTTACATCGTGAAGGCGATCGAAGTGATGCACCGCCGTCTGCTGGGACGTCCCACCTTCGGCCGCTGGGAAATCGATGCCCTGTTTGACACCGCTGCCCGCCACGGCTTCTACGGGGTGGTGGACGCCCTGATCGACAGCCGTGAATACAGCGAAGCTTTTGGATCCGACACGGTCCCCTTTGAGCGATTCATCACCCCAGGCGATGTGAACGCCCGTCGTGCCCCCGGCTGGGCCCGCCCGCTCAATCTCGCCGCCGTGGCCGATCTCACCCAGAGCAGCCGCCCCGAAGCGCGGCCATCGGAAGGCTTCCGCAGCAGTGGCACGATCACACCCCGCAACCTGGTCGATACCAAGTCGGCGTCCCAAGGAAGTTGGACGCCCAACAGTGGCGCCAGCGCCAGCGGTGCCGACTCCCGTTGGCTGTCGGTGGTCCGCCAGCAAAGCCTGGCCTCGAAGCAAACCGGCTTCCCGATGCGTCGGGCCAGCGGATCCGAGCCCAGCAAGCTTGATGGCCCCTCATGGACCGTCAAGAGCCGCTCCGTGGCGACCGGCAAAACCCAGGCCCTCTCGACCATGGGGCAGGCACTGGCCAACTCCGATGCCTCTGGATTCCAGCTGCGGGGAGGGCTCCCAGCCATGCTGGAGCTGAAACAGCCCTGCAGCGAGTCTGAACTTCGCACCGTGCTCGATGCGACGTATCGGCAACTGCTGAACCGCGTTCCAACGGAAAGCGAGCGCCTGGTCTCCGCCGAGTCACGGCTGCGTAACCAGGACATCGACCTGCCTGATTTCATCGCTGAATTGGCCATGAGCGAAGCGTTCCAGAACCGCATCGCCTCCATGGCTCCGCTTCGGGCTGCCTCCGCTGCAGGCCTGGCGCTGCTTGGACGGGCCACCACCCCAGCGGAGACCAGCCGCTTCCTGATCACCCGCGCACAAGCCGGTCAGGGTGCAGCTGTCACCGAGCTGTTGGCAGAACGGATCAGCACAACGGTGCCCCGCATCGACGGCATGTCCACGGCGGCAGGGGTCAGCCAGGCCACCATCCAACGGACGGCCTCGCTTTATCGCGGCAATGCCGGCCTGAATCCCCCCACGGGCGACGCGATCTAAGCCAAACGGCGATTTTCCGGACAAACAACCACCCAATTCACAGCGGTTGTTTTCATTGGATCCCGGTGAAGTGCCGCTTTATCGGGATCATTTTTTGCGTCTTGGGAGCCTCTCGAACCATGGCGTAAATCGCAGTCATGGCAACGGTTTTCCGCGCATGGCTGATGCCGTGAAGAACTGTTACCCGGGCAAAAATCCCAGGCCGTCGCCAGCGCAGAATGCATCAGCCGATTCCAACGGAGCGAGGCCACAACGATCAGTGTTGACCGTTGTGAACAAGTCTCACTCCCGACGCTTCGACCCCCTGTCTCAGCCTTTAGTCTGAGACGCGATCCCTCGGGATCACCCCTTATTCACCGGATACCGGTCTCCTACGGGCGGCCGCTTGTTTCGAGGCAGAACTGCATGAGCATCGTCTCCAACTCGATCATCAACGCGGACGCCGAAGCCCGCTACCTCAGCCCTGGCGAACTCGACCAGATCAAAGCCTTCGTCACCGGCGGTCAACGCCGTCTGCGCGTGGCCCAGGTCCTGTGCGAAAGCCGCGAGCGCATCGTCAAACAGGCTGGTGGTCAGCTGTTCCAGAAGCGTCCCGACGTCATCTCCCCCGGCGGCAATGCCTACGGCGAAGAGATGACCGCCACATGTCTGCGTGACATGGACTACTACCTCCGCCTCGTCACCTACGGCATTGTTGCCGGTGACGTCACACCGATCGAAGAGATCGGTGTGATCGGCGCGAAAGAGCTCTACCGCTCCCTGGGCACTCCCCTGGAAGCCATGGCAGAAGCCGTGCGCGAGATGAAGATCGTCGCCATGGGCCTTCTCACCGGAGCCGACGCAGAGGAAGCCGGCACCTACTTCGATTACGTGGTTGGCGCCCTCGCCTGAACCGCTCGCTGAATTCCCCTCTCGTCTCCTCTCGGATCCATGCAAGACGCCATCACCAACGTCATCAACAAGTCGGACGTCCAGGGTCTCTACCTGGACACGGCTTCGATGAGCAGCCTCGAGTCGTATTTCGCCAGTGGTGAACTGCGCGTGCGCGCTGCCGCCACCATCAGCGCCAATGCTTCGGCCATCATCCGTGATGCCGTGGCCAAGGCTCTGCTGTACTCGGACATCACCCGTCCTGGCGGCAACATGTACACCACCCGCCGCTACGCAGCCTGCATCCGCGACCTGGATTACTACCTGCGTTATTCCACCTACGCCATGCTGGCCGGTGACACCTCGATCCTCGATGAGCGTGTTCTGAACGGCCTCAAGGAGACCTACAACTCCCTGGGGGTGCCCATCGGCGCCACCGTTCAGGCCATCCAGGCCATGAAGGAAGTCACTGCCGGACTGGTCGGCCCTGACGCCGGCAAAGAAATGGGTGTCTACTTCGACTACATCTGCTCCGGTCTCGGCAACTGAGCCCCATGCGGTTGTTCAAAGTCACCGCTTGCATCCCCAGCCCTGAAAAGGTTCGGACGCAGCGCGAATTGCAGAACACCTTCTTCACCAAGTGGGTGCCCTACGACAGCTGGTTCGCTGAACAGCAGCGCATCCAAAAGCAGGGTGGCCGCATCATCAAGGTGGAGCTCTGCACCGGGGGTCAGCAAGTCAACGTCGGCAACTGAACTCCTCTCCCAAGCGAAATCCAAGCCCGGTTCATCACCGGGCTTTTTTATTGGCCATCAACCTTGGAGGGTCTGCGCCACCAAAGCATCGAGGTCCGGAAGAACAGCGGCATCTCCCTCCCCCAACCAGAGCACATACTCGTGGTTGCCGGCAGGCCCAGTGATCGGCGAAGCCACCAAGCCCTGGGGCTGCCACCCCGATTCTGCTGCCGCTGCAATCACGGATTCAAGGGCATCCCGGTGGGCCGCTGGGTCACGCACCACGCCGCCCTTGCCGACGCGACTCTTGCCCACCTCAAACTGCGGCTTCACCAGCACCAGAGCATCGGTGTCGGGACCCCGCAACAACCGGCGCAACGCCGGAAGAATCAGCCGCAGGGAAATGAACGACACATCGGTGACCGCCAAACTGGGCCAGGGGTCGTCGGCCCCATAGAGATCGTCGGGCTGCAGATGGCGCAGGTTGGTGCGTTCCCGCAGCACCACCCGTTCGTCGGTTCGCAGGCTCCAGGCCGTTTGGCCATAGCCCACATCAACGCCATAAACACGGGTGGCGCCATGCTGCAGCAGGCAATCGGTGAAGCCGCCGGTGGAGATGCCGCCATCCAGGCAGACGCGCCCCTCCACCAGTACAGGGAAAGCCTTCAAACCCGCCAATAGTTTTTCACCCCCTCGAGAGACGAAGCGGGGGGGCTGCTCAACCCGCAGTTCTCGCTCCGGCGTCACCTCTGTTCCGGGCTTATCCAACAGGGTGCCGGCACCATCCCGCACCTTCCCAGCACGAATCAACTGCTGCGCCTGTTGGCGTGAACTGACCAATCCACGGGTCAGGAGTTCCAGATCAAGACGCTGTTTGGACGCCATTGCGACATAAAAGCAGACCGATCCCGAAGAAAACCGGCGATCCAGCGGCTGGAACGTGTTCTGCCTGGAGGATTTCCTCAATTCGCGTCGAGGGACGTGTCCAAGCACCGCCCCAAACCCGCCAAGGTGGTGCCGCTGTTGCGGCCGGGCAGCTTTGTGCGGCTCGATAATCAGCCCTGCGACCTGCCACCCTTCCAGGTGCTTCACTGCCGCGGGGGACGCTGCTGGGTGCGCCAGCAATCATGGGGATCCCATCTGCAATGGGAAGTGGATCATGAGCGCTTGAACATCGCGTGAGCAAAGCAACCGCTCACCATGCCCTGCCAAAACTCCCAGCCATCAGTTTGTTCGATCAGTGTCTTGGCAAGGCAACCATTTCACGGCTCAATGGATCATGGATGCTGGTTGAGCGAACGTTTGGGTCAAGCGACAGCCCTAAAACGAGCTTCGAAACGACGGGGTAGACAAGAAAACCAGACTTCAGCTCTGGTTCAGCGGCTGCTGCCCCTGCCTTGGCAGCTCTGGCCTGCGGAAGCTCGCCTGCTGATGGGACTGGCGGGATTCTGGAGTGTGGCCGGACTGGTGGTGCTCGCGTCCGCCAGTTGGTGGGTGGCCCTGCGAGAAATGGGCGACGGCGGCTTCTACCTCAAGCGGCAGGCCATCTGGCTGATGGCCAGCTGGAGTTTGCTGGGCATCACAATCTCCACCAACTTGCGGCGATGGCTGCGTTGGTCAGGCCCAGGGCTGTGGATGGGCTGCCTGCTGATCGCCGCCACCCTTGTGATGGGCACCACGGTGAACGGCGCCAGCCGCTGGCTGGTGCTGGGTCCGCTGCAGATGCAGCCCTCGGAGCTGGTCAAACCCTTCGTGGTGCTGCAGGCCGCCAACCTGTTCGCCCCCTGGAGCCGCATGAGCCTCGACCAGAAGCTGCTTTGGCTGGGGAGCTTCGGCGGGCTGCTGCTGCTGATCCTCAAGCAACCCAACCTCTCCACAGCGGCCCTGATGGGACTCACCCTCTGGATGGTGGCCCTGGCGGCTGGACTGCGGTGGCGCAGCTTGTTGGGCACCGCCCTGGCCGGATCGCTGCTTGGCACCGCAAGCATTCTGATCAATGAATACCAGCGGATCCGGGTGGTGTCGTTTCTGGATCCCTGGAACGACCCGATGGGAGATGGCTATCAGCTGGTGCAGAGCCTGCTGGCGATCGGATCGGGCGGTTGGATGGGGCAGGGCTATGGCCTCTCCACCCAGAAGCTCCAATACCTGCCGATCCAGAGCACCGACTTCATCTACGCGGTGTTCGCCGAGGAATTTGGATTCGTGGGTTCATTGCTGCTGCTGCTGTTCCTGATGCTGGTGGCCTGGGTGGGGCTGCGGGTGGCCCTGCGCTGCCGAAGCAACCAGGCCCGGCTCGTGGCCATCGGCTGCACCACAATCCTGGTGGGCCAGTCGATCCTGAACATCGCGGTGGCCTCTGGGGCGATGCCCACCACCGGTCTGCCACTGCCCTTGATCAGCTATGGCGGCAACTCGCTGATGTCGAGCCTGGTGATCCTGGGCCTGCTGATCCGCTGTTCACTGGAATCCACCGGCTTGATCGGTGGGCGATCGTCCGGCCAACGCTCAAGGGCGCACCAAAACTGATGGAGATTCTGATTCCAGTGTCGGTGGGTGAGTTGGTCGACAAGATCACCATCCTGCAGATCAAGGCCAACAGGTTCAGCGGTGAAGCCCTAAGCAATGTGCAACGGGAGCTCACGCTGCTGGAGGGTGTCTTGGCCGGATGTGGGGTGGAGCTGCCAACGGAGCTCGTTGACGCGCTCTCTGAGATCAACCAGCAGCTCTGGACGATCGAAGACGACATCCGTGAACAAGAGGCAAACGGATGCTTTGACGATCGCTTCATCGCGCTGGCCCGCTCGGTGTACCGCTGCAATGACCAGCGGGCTGCGCTGAAACGGCAGATCAACACCGCCACCGGCTCTCACCTGATCGAAGAAAAGGGCTATGCCGCCTATTGAGCCAGGCCTGCCTAAGGGCTTGCCTGGATAGGCTCTGGGAATTCAAGGGCACCTGTGGACCTGCTGCTGCTCTCCGATCTGGCCCAGAGCAGCGAACAGCTGCTGCGGAGCGCCCTGGAAGAGCCGGGTCCGCTCACCCTGGCGCTGGTGTTCGGTGGCGGCGCCCTCACCAGCCTGGGACCCTGTTCGCTGTCGTTGCTGCCGGTCACGCTGGCCTATCTGGCGGGCTTTGAGGATGGCCAACCGCCCTGGCAGCGCAGCCTCGCCTTCTGCGGCGGCATCGTCGGTGCCCTTGTGGTGCTGGGCAGCGTCAGCGGTCTGCTGGGCCGGATTTACGGCCAAGTGCCGGCACTGATCCCCACATTGGTGGCGATCCTGGCGGTGGCGATGGGGCTCAACCTGCTGGGGGTGCTGCGGATTCCACTGCCAAGCGGTCCAGACCCAGAGCAATGGCGTCAGAAGGTGCCGGCCCCGCTGGCGCCGGTGGCAGCGGGGCTGGCCTTCGGGCTGGCGGCCTCCCCTTGCACCACGCCAGTGTTGGCGGTGCTGCTGGGCTGGATCGCTCAGAGCGGTCGTCCCCTGGCGGGGGTGGCTCTGCTGAGCAGCTTCGGAATCGGCCAGGTGCTACCCCTGCTGCTGGCGGGCACCTTTGCGGCCGCCATTCCCAAATTGCTGGCCCTGCGGGGCATCAGCCGCTGGGTGCCGCCGGCAAGCGGTGTTGTGCTGCTTACCAGCGGTCTGCTCACCCTGCTGGCCCGCTGGAGCTAATGGCGATGGCAAGAGGGATGGGCCTGCTGAAACGCCTGGCGGGGTGGCTCAGTGATCTGCGGCTAGCCATCGTGCTGCTGCTACTGATTGCTCTAGCCAGTGCCGTGGGCACCGGCATCCCCCAGGGGGATCCCCCGGCTAGCTACATCGATGCTTATGCCGACACCCCCTGGCTGGGGCTGCTCCACGGCGAACAGGTGCTGCAGCTGCAGCTCGATCACGTGTATTCCAGCGGCTGGTTCCTCGCCCTGCTGGCTTGGCTGGGGCTCGCCCTGATCCTCTGCAGCTGGCGGCGACAGTTGCCGGCCTTGGTGGCGGCCCGGCGCTGGATCGACTACCGCACCCCGCGCCAATTGAGCAAACTGGCCATCGCCGAAAGCCTGCACTTTGCTGACCCCAGCCAGGGGCTGACGCAACTGGAAACGGTGCTGCGGTCCGGCGGATGGGAGGTGCAACGCAAGCCACAGCGGCTGGCGGCCCGACGCGGCGCCATCGGCCGGGTGGGGCCGCTGCTGGTGCACACCGGCCTTGTGCTGCTGATGCTGGGGGCGGCCTGGGGGGCGCTGGCGGGGAACCGCATTGAGCGCTTCCTGGCCCCCGGCCGCAGCCTCGACCTGCTGGATCGCGATGGCACCAGCCAACTGACGATCACCCTGGATCGCTTCGCCATTGATCGGGATCCGGCGGGCCGCACAGAACAGTTCCGTTCTGCCTTGCAACTGCAGGGGCCCAACCAAAGCCTGGAAACCGAGATCAGCGTCAATCACCCGCTGCGGCACCGGGGCATCACGATTTATCAGGCGGATTGGTCGCTGGCGACGATCAGTCTGCAGATCGGGCGTAGCCCCGTGCTGGAGCTGCCGCTACAGACCTATCCGGAGCTGGGTGATCAGATCTGGGGCCTGGTGCTACCGACACGCCCCGATGGAACCGAACCGGTGTTTCTGAGCCTGGAGAGCGAACAGGGACCCGCCACGGTGTTTGATGCCGACGGCCAGCAACTGGCCCGACTGCGACCGGGTGGTCCCGCCGCGGAGGTAAAGGGCTTGCCGATGCGGGTGGACGCGGTGCTGCCGGCCAGCGGACTTTTGCTCAAACGGGATCCAGGAGTACCGCTGGTGTACCTGGGCTTCGCAGTGCTGCTGGTGGGCGGTGGGTTGAGCCTCGTGGCCACCCGGCAGCTTTGGGCCATCGCAGCCGATGGAACCCTCAGCGTGGGTGGCCTCTGCAACCGCAACCTCGCCGCTTTCGCTACCGAATTGCCGGAACTACTGGAGCGGGTGGTGGTCACTCGCAATTCAACGCAGAATGGATCTGAATCGACCATGGGATGACGAGCTTCCGCCAGCTGCGCCAACACCGCCACGGGGCCTGGCTGGCCGAGCTGAAACGGCAGCTCCAAGAATTACTGAGCCAAGAACACAGGCCCCACCCGGATCAAATCTACCTGTTTGGTTCACGGGCCCGGGGCGACTGGGATGGGCTGTCGGATACCGATTTACTGGTGGTGGGGACCAGCAAATCTGTTGCGGAGCTTTGGGTGAACCTGCTGTTGGACCGCGGCCTGGCCCAGGACGTGATCGGCATGGATCACGAGGCCTGGATGGAACTGCCAGCCCATCCTTCGGCCATCTGGCGGGGCGTAGCCCGTGATGCACAACCACTACTGGAGGAGCCGCAATGAATTCCCGTCCGGATGCATGGTTGCGTCAAGCCCACAACGATCTCGCGCTGGCTCATTTGGCCAAAGACAACGGTTTTCTGGCCCAAAGTTGCTACTACGCCTCGCAAGCCGCTGAAAAGGGGCTGAAAGGAGCCTTGCTGGAGCTCGGGATCGAACCACCCCACACCCACGTGCTCAACGATCTGGTGCAACGCTTGGGGGACAACGGTCTCAACACCGATCAACTGAAAGCGCTGCCCTTAAGGGGGCTCAGTCGGATGGCGATCCAGTCGCGCTACCCCTTGGACGCAACGCCACCATCCGATCTATTTGACCCGACGGATGCCGAACAGGCGTTGGCAACAGCCGCTGAAGTGCTCAACATCCTTGAGGCCCTCGATCAGCAGGGCTGACGTGTGCCATGGCTGACCCGCACCACGGTGTGGACGTTGCCGCGAGGGTTGAAATCGGCTTCCAGCTGCATCCAGACCGGATCGGTGGCGGCCACCAGGTCATCGAGGATGCGGTTGGTCACCTCCTCATGGGAGATCGACTGGTCGCGGTAGCTGTTCACGTAAAGCTTGATCGCCTTCAGCTCCACCACCCGCGGCCCGGGTTGGTAGAGCAAGCGCAGCACCGCGAAATCGGGGTAACCGGAGAAGGGGCACTTGCAGGTGAATTCCGGCAGCTCGATCGACACCTCATAGGGGCGGCCGGGCCGGGGGTTGTCGAAACAGATCAGCTCGGCTTCGGCGATGGCGCGCTCGCCGTAGAGGGGGGTCTGGGTCAAAGGTCGCTTGGGGCCTGTTCTGATCAGCGACCTTAGGAAGTCAAGCTTCGGCAGCGTTCTGTAACAGCGGTCACGCACGGCTCTAGGAAGCACGGCATCCTTGGAACCAGATCAGTACTGCCCACATGAAAAAGGTCGAAGCGATCATTCGTCCTTTCAAGCTGGAAGACGTGAAGGTGGCGCTGGTAGAAGCCGGCATCATCGGCATGACCGTGAGCGAAGTGCGGGGCTTCGGCCGCCAGAAGGGCCAGGTGGAGCGCTACCGCGGCTCGGAATTCACCGTTGAGTTCCTGCAGAAACTGAAAATCGAAGTGGTCGTGGAAGACGACCGCGTGGAAGACGTGGTCAAGTCGATCGCCGATGCCGCCCGTACCGGCGAAATCGGTGACGGCAAGATCTTCATCAGCCCGGTGGAATCGGTGGTTCGGATCCGCACCGGCGACCGCGACAGCACGGCGCTCTGAGCATCGGGCTTACCAGGCCCGGTACACCAACCGCCCCAACAGTTCCCTCAGGGCTCTGGAGGAGTTCTCCAGGGCTGAAGCACTGGGAAGCCACTGGGTTGGGTCACGCCAGAGCGGACCGGCCCAGCGGCCACGGGCCTGGAAGTCCACCGGGAACGGCAGCACCTGCAAGCCCTGGCGTTCAAACAGGCGCTGGGCGCGGCGCATGTGGAAGGCACTGGTGACCAGCAGGATGCGGGCACGTGCCGGCAGCAGCTGACGAATGGCGGCCGCTTCCTCCGCGGTGTTCACCACGAGTGACGTGCTCGCCATGGCGGCAGCAGGAATTCCAAGCTGGCGCGCTTCCTGCAGGTAGCGCTGGCCTTCCGGCGGCTGACCGGGACGAAATGGGCTGGCACCCCCGGTGAACAGCAAGCGCGGCGCCTTGCCGGCACGGAACAGGTCGAGGCCAGAGAGGAAGCGGTCGGGATCCTCCCACTCACTCACCCGGGCAGCACCGGGGGCCGGATGACGTCCGCCGCTAAGCACGACGATGGCATCGGCCTGGGGGGCCTCCAAGGCAGAACGGCGCTGCCAGGGGGCCTCGAGCCAACGCCAGAGAACCTGGCTCACCAAACCCAAGGAGAACACCCAAAGCAGCAACATGGCGGTGAAGACGGGCCAACGCCAACGGCAGATCCAACCCACCACTAAGAGGATCAGGCTGATACCGAGTGGCAGGACGGCCAGGGGAAGCAACTTGCTGAGGAAATAAGCCATCCAGAGCACTAGCCGCCTCTGCGCTCAGCCAGCACCAGAGGGTCGTAACTCATGGAGACCCCAAACTCCTCAGCAAACTCCACCACCCGGCACCAAGCGCGATCACCATCGGGCCCTGGCCGAAGAATGCCAGTAAGAATCACCGGCGCGTTGCCCGTCTGCAGGGTGAGCTCCACCAACGGCCAGCCCACCGAAGCCTGCACGGCATCGTCCCGGTACGTGGGAGCCACATCGATGGACCCGATCAGGATGCGGCGGAGGCTGGCATCCCAGGCATAAGGAATCTCATAGCGGCTGAGCAGATCAGCGGCGATCGCCCAAGAACGGCCAAACTCATCGATCTGCACTGCAAGATCCTCGCCACGGGACTGGATCATGGTTTCGCCGTTGAAGGCCGAGGGCGAGGGAGGCGTAGGGGAGCGATCACCGCGCAGCAGGGCGCGGATGCGCCGGCGCAGCTGATCGCCGCCATCGCTGGGTCCATTCTTCTCGAGCTGCAGCAGGTCCCAACGCTCGCCGGTGCCGCCCCAGATCACGGGCCCGTAGTTGTCGTGCATCACACGGCCATCGCGGTTGGAGGCGGCCTCGGCGTGGGTCAGCACCGACTGAAGGCTGATGTCAGATGCCTGCCAGCCCCAGCTGCGGGCGATCGCGGCGGCTTCCGCGCAGAGGCTGGTGAGCTGGGCGGACGTGGGAGGCAGGGTCCAGGGGTTGGGGATGCCGCCCATGCAGGCGCAGGAGAGAGCAACGCTGTTGCGGTTCCGGCCGTAGGTGTGGGCCGGCAGATCCACGCTGTAGGCATGGAGCCGGTGCACCCGGCCGTCGCCGCCGATGATCGAGTGATAGTGGCCGGGCCGGATCCAGTCGTAACCCGTGGCCGTCCAGTGCAGATAGATGACAGCAGCCATCGTGCAAACCAAGACCTCTGGCCAAGGGTGGCCAAGCGGCGGCAATCCGTCGACGGGGCATGAGAATGACGCCGTGACCGTGCATGCGCCGCACAACTGGGCTAAGCGCTTCGCAGCCAACCCCGCTCCTGAGCAAGCCTGCTGTGGTCATCGCACTTGGTCAATGCCGGGACGTCTTTCCCAAGAGGATGAGCCCAGAGGCCTTGGGCTGAGCAATGGCACCTGGGCCCTAAGGTGAAAAAGTATCCTTTTTTGGATGAGCGCAGCACAACCTGCCCGCCGCAACCGCCGCCCCAAGAAACGGGAACTGTTTTGTCCGGCCCACCCTGAGCAACGTATCCAGGGCAACGGCAAGAAGTACTTTCTGCATCTGTTGCAGCAGGAGCAGCTGCAGCAGCGCGGCATTTCTGCCAGGAAGGCGCAGCTGATCATCAACGCCTACCCGGTGCTGGTGCTGAGCAACGAGTGGCTGGAGGAGCTGTTCTGCCCGAAATGCAGCAGTAGCCGTTGGTGCCACGTGATCAAACACAATGCGGTGACGCACACGGTGCGCTGGGCACCGCGGGATCTCTGGGAGCAGGTGGCCCATGTGGATCCCAGCGCCGCCAATCCGACGGTGAGCGAGTTCACCCGCCGCAACGCCCGTCGCAATGTGACCAAAAGGGTGGACGGCAAACGCTTTTTCGACTGATCAGGACGAATGATCAAGGCGAGGATCGAATCAAGTGCAGGGCGTCCTGTCCACCATGGACGACCCGTGTGTTGATGCTGGAATCGAAGCTCACCAGCATCTCTTGATGATGCACAAGCTGAGGATCCAGCAGGGAGATCACGGCAACTCTCACCGCAGCTGATTCACCAGCTCGAGATCAACGACAGCCCCTGAAGTCCGAATCGCCAGGCTAGGGCGCGTTGACCTTGAAAGCCGATTCGGCTTCCTATGGCAGGCAGTCCTAAGGCAGGTCATGTCGGCCAAGCAGGTCAATGCCCAAGTGAGCCATGACCCATGCCGCAACGCGCTTCAGGCCTTAGACCTCTGCCACTCCGGCACCAGCCCCGCCAAAAGCCTGAGCGCTGTATCCGCATCCTGGGCCGCAATCGCTGTCTGTAAGGCATCCAATTGAGGCCAGAGCTCACGAGGAGGCAACGACCGTTCCTGTGCCCGATAAATCAGCGGATGCGGTGTGGGCTGGGATGCAGCATCGATCAGCAGCTCTTCGTAGAGCTTCTCGCCAGGCCGCAAACCGGTACACACAATTTCAATGTCCCCATCGGGATGGGCGGCATCGCGCAGAGACAAGCCACTCAGACGCACCATCTGCTCAGCCAGTGCTTTGATCCGCACCGGTTCGCCCATGTCGAGCAGAAACACATCCCCGCCCTGGGCGAGCACAGACGACTGCAGCACCAACGTGGCCGCCTCGGGGATGGTCATGAAATAGCGAATGATCTCCGGGTGGGTGAGGGTGATCGGTCCACCGGCAGCGATTTGGCGGCGAAACAAGGGCACCACCGAACCTGAGGACCCGAGCACATTGCCAAAGCGCACCATCGACAAACGGGTGCTGGTGGCTTCAGCAGCGTGAGCCTGCACCACCAATTCAGCCAGACGCTTGGACGCTCCCATCACGTTGGAGGGGCGCACGGCCTTGTCGGTGGAAATCAGCACCACCTGACCCACGCCGTTGGCGATGGCGGCGCGACACACCTGATCGGTGGACCCCACGTTGTTGGCCAGCCCCGCCAACGGGTTGGCCTCCACCAGGGGCACATGCTTGTAAGCAGCCGCATGGAACACCTGATTCACCGCCTGATCGGCGAACAAGTGCTGCAGCAACTGCGGATCGGTGGCACTGCCCAGCACTGGCTGGAGCAGCACATCATCCGGCAGCAGGGAACGAAGCTCCTGCTCGATGGCATAGAGCGCCGGTTCACTGCGCTCCAGCAAAATCAGCCGGGCTGGAGATAAGGCAAGAATCTGACGGCAGAGCTCCGAGCCAATCGAGCCGCCCGCACCGGTGACGCAGACCACCGCCTCACGAATGCCAAGCCCAAGCAACTGGGGGTCGGGAGGCACCTCATCGCGTCCGAGCAGATCTTCAATCGCGATCGGCCTGAGGGCATCGATGCGGGCGCGACCGGAGGTGAGGTCATCCACCGACGGCACCTGCAATATGGTGATGCCAAGACTCTGGAAACTGTCGACGATGCGGCGGCGTTCACTGCGAGGAAGAGAAGGAATCGCCAGGAGCACCTGATCAATGGAGTCCTCCATTTCGATCAATTTCTGAGGCGGTTGGATCGCAACCCCGTTGATCGAACGATTCCAATAGGCCGGGTTGTCGTCGAGGAAGGTGAGAATCCTGTGGTTGCCCGCCAAACGCAGAGCCGCTGCCAACTGAGCCCCGGCCTCACCGGCCCCGTAGATGGCGACACGAAGCTGCTGCTTGTGCTGAGAGGAGCGCAGGTTGAGCAACACATCCCGCAGAGCAAAGCGCAACGCCCCCGTGAATCCGGTGAGCAGCAACCACAACAGAATCCAGCTGCTGCGGGGCGGCATCGGCAGTCGAAACATGACCCCGATGCCGGCCAAAAACAGCACCAACAGACCATTGCGGCAAGCGAGGCGATAGATGGCTTGACTACCGACGTAACGGGTGAGGCCCTTGTATTGCCCCGTGAAGGCATAGAGGGGCAGCCCCACCAAGACCACTGCCAGCAACAACCAACTGCCAGCAGCGGTGAAGTTGGGATGGAATGGATGGGCCAGCCGCAACCAGAAGCTGAGCCACACCGCAAAAGGCAGCAAAAGCGCATCAATGGCGATGAGCAGAAGCCGCCTAGCCACTGGTGGCAAATTCACCAATCCTTTTGTGGAGAAGGAATAAACCATCAGCTTTCTGATGCAACCGCGAAGGGCACAGCAAACCGTTGATCCAGCCAGACTCCGAGCAACAATTCAGCAACAGAAAGACTCAAAACCAAGGGCAAGCCCCCGACAAGCATGGCCACGGCTAGCACTGCGGTGGCCGCGATATAAATGACAGACACGCGGGAGTGAGGCCAGCCAGCCTGGTGCAGGCGTTGGAACAAATGAAGCCGATGAGCCTGGAACACCAGCTGACCAGCCAGCAAACGACGAAGAACGCAGAACAAAGCATCCCCCAGCAGTGGCGTGGCCACAAGGAGGTAGCCAAACGCCTCTGTCCAGCTGGAAGCCTGAAGGACCAGTCCCGCAAACACTGCACCAAGAAAGGTGCTACCCACATCTCCCATGAACACCTTGGCGGGGCTCCAGTTCCAAATGAGGAAACCAAGCAGCGAACCCACCAGAGCCCATAACGGCCAGGGCGCATCCAAGGCCGACGCCAGGGCGGCGACGGACACTGCCATGCATCCGGCCACCAGGCCATCTAAGCCATCCATGAAGTTGGTGAAATTGATCACGGCAGTGATGGCGATGACCAGCAACAGAAGTGCCGGTAGTGACACCAACCAACCGAGCGGAGTTGCTGCCGCAAGAACTGCTGGCAAGGTGACGGCCAAGGGGCTGAGCAGCATCAACGGCAGTGTGGTGGCCAACTGGACCCCAAAGCGCACAGCGGAACCCAGATCGTGACGATCGTCGAGGAAACCCACAACAGCCAATGGCAGGGCACACATCACCACACCACTGAAGGCAGCACCGGCCGGAAGCCCCCCGCATAACGCAACAGCACTGGACAGTGCGGTCACAAGAACAAAGGCAAGACCACCACCGCGCGGGGTGGGGCGCTGGTGGGAGCTGCGGGCGTTGGGTTGATCCAACAGGCGACGACGCAGCTGCGGGAGCAGAGCCCAGAGAAGCACTCCGCTCGTTAAGGCCGAAAACAGCAGCACCAGGGCAAGTGGAAACAGGAAAAGATAAAAGTAGGTTCTCAGCAGACTTCAAAAAATGTGTCGGCGCAACCAGAGGCCAAGCTCACGGCCATCCCAACCACAGATTCTCCAGAGCTGAACGCGCAGAACGTCGCGATGCAGACGTAGCGGATCTTCTGGCGGGGATGCCGGCGGCAACTGCCGGGCCGGTGGAGCCTGCACATGAATCCCTTGGGTTCCCAGGGCTTGGAGGGCAATCGCCAGGGCGCGATCGCGATGGGACTGATCCGTGATCAGCATCACGCGACCAATCGATTGGGGCAAGCGGCCACTCAGTGATGTGAGCTGGCCGACCGTGTCGTCTCCCTGCAGCAAAACGCCCAGCCGTGGGCTAGAAGGATCAAGACCACGCGATAGAAGCTGCTGCTGCGAGGCCCGCTGCAGTGAGTCGCTGCCCAGAATCCAGAACGCCTGCTCTGGCAGCTGCTGCCAGAGATCCAGAGCAGCTTCAGTGCGACGGGGATCATCGGCGAGCACCACGATCGCCGTGGCAGGGCCACGCAGGGGCAGGAGCAGGGCGAGCTTGGGCCAGTGCCACCAGAGCAAACCGGCAGCCGAGAGAAGAGCCAACAAGGAGAGCCGTTTCAAGGCGAATCGGGCAACGGAAACGGCTGCGGGGGCTCGTCGAGCAGCTGATGGCAAGGGATGAAACCCGCAAGATCGGCGCCCATGCGCAGCACGGCTTCAAAGGCCTTGGGGGAGCGCAACAGCAGCGGCGCGGCAAGCAGATAAAACAGTCGGCTGGGAATCGGCAACAGGCGGCAACGTCTGGCCCGGTCGCCGCTGGGCTGGGCCTGCTGCAGGCTCTCGAGCATGGCGCGGTAGCTGAGTGGCACGTCGCCACCGAGGGGAATGCGGTGCGGCAGCGCCGGATCCCACTCACAGCGGCTGAGCTGCTGAGCCAGGCGGACGGCCACCGCCGCCAGCTGCCGGGCGTGGATCGGCTGGCGCAGTCCGGTGGGGGTAGGCAGGGGAAGCAGCGGCAGACGGCGCAACAGCTGCAGCAGGCGGCTCAGATTGCGGTCGCTGTAGGGACCGACCTGGCCATAAATGAGGGTGGGCTGGAGGATGCGGCAGCTCACCTGCAGGTGGCGACAAGTGGTGAGCAGCTGCTCTTCTGCGCTGGTGAGGCTGCCCACCAACTGCCGATCGAAGCCGTTAGCCGCGTAGCGCTTGGTGAGGGCCGACGAGGAGGAGCAGGCAATGAGGCCGCGTAACCCGGCCAATCGCTCCGGGTGGACTCGGGCCAGCTGTTCGAGGAAGGGAGCCAGCAACCAGATGGGCCCGAAGCTGATCCAGATCGCCGGCGCTCCCGCCTCACCATCCGGGCGGAAGGCCGCGGGATCCCGGAAATCGGCGGGATGGGTGGTTGAGCGGCGGGAATAGGCGTGGAGCGGCCAGCTGGGCTCAGCAAGGGCGGCGTAGTGGCGAAATGCTTCGCCTGTGGGTGTGGCGGCACCGAAGAGATGGAGCTGCATCAGCCGTTGCACTCCAGCCAACTCATCACCCTGCGCAGATAGCGCAGCACGAATGGAAGCCACCAACGCCAACCAAAAGCGCGGCGGTAAGCGCGACTCACCTCCTGGAGGCGGCGTTGCGTCTGCTGGCCGCTGATGCCGCCGACAGCCATGTGCACCAGCTCCAGATCGAGGCACTGCACAACAAGATCGGTCGATCGGCTCAGCTGCAGGAAATAGTCGAGATCAGCCGAGAGGCGAAAGCCGGGGGCATAACGCGCCAGGCGCTGGCGGGCTCCGGGCCCGAACAGGGTGGCCTGGTGCGGGGGGGTGGACCCAAGCAGCAGGGCGCGGCGGTAGGCGGCGCTGCTGAGCAGGCCGGCGGGCTGGAACACGGTGGAGCGGGCCAGGCCACCGCTGGCGGGATCGGCATAACGACCACGGCACACCAACAGATCAGGTGTGGTGCCCTGGGATGCCGCCTGCTCCAGAGCAACCGCCACCCGGTCCAGCACGGTGGGAGCGGCGGCCCAGTCGTCCGAGCCCCAGAACAGCAGCCAGTCGGAAGGGCCAGCCGACGCAAAGCCCTGGTTCATCGCCCCGAAGATCCCCGCCTCGGCTGGGCTCTGCTCCACCCAGCGGCAACGGGGGTCGCCTGCACAGCACTGGATCAGCCACTGGCGGTGCTCAGCGCCGGAGGGACCATCGATGAACAGCAGCTGCCAGTGGGGCCAGCTCTGCTGCTGCAGGGAATCGAGCAGACGCGGCAGCAGGGCATGGGAGTTGAGCGTCGGCACGACGATCAACAACGACGAGCGACACAAACCCATGGGCAAGAAAGAACTCATCAATGATTGGGGCGATGTCCGACCACGACAACGGGATTCCCCCGCACAATGGATCCTGGTTCGACCGTGCCACTCACCACGGCACCAAGGGCCACGACGGCACCGGGGCCCACATTGGTGCCGGGCGCCAGCACAGCGGAGGCAGCGATCCAGGCATCGCTGCCAATGGTGATCGGGCCGAGGCGCAGCTCGAAGCCGGGGGAGCGGAAATCGTGGTTACCGGTGCAGAGGTAGGCGCCCTGAGAAATGCAGACGCGATCGCCGAGGGTGATGGGGGCGAGGTTGTCGAGCCAGGCGTCTTCCGCAAGCCAGCAAGCCTCACCCACCAGCAGGCGCCAGGGGAATTTCACGCGCAGGCCGGGCTTGATCCGGCAACCCGAACCGATGCGGGCCCCGAAAACGCGCAGGAGCAGTACCCGCCAGGCGGAGCCTGGCAGCCAACGGGCACTGAGCAAAGGCGAACCAAGGCAGAACCAGAAGACCTGCTGCGGCACAGGAGCACCGGGATGCCAGCTAGGCGGTGTGCGGTAGCGATCAAGGCGTTGCTGCATGAGGGATCAACCCAGCTCCACAAAGTCCGGCGGTGCACCACCGCCAAGCACCCAGGAATAGAGCTCACGGGTCTGGGCGGCGACCTGGGGCCAGCTGAAACGTTCGCGCACGAGGGCCTGGCCTGCCTTGCCCATGGCCATGCGTTCAGTGGGGCTCAGCTCGAAACAGCGCTCGAGGGCTGCCGCTAAGGCCGCGGGTTCGGGCTCGGCGGGCAGGGCCGCTTCAACATGAAACGCTTCCGGCAGATTGCAGGCGGCACTGAGCAGGCAAGGCAGCTGGTAGGCCATGGCTTCCAAAGCCGCCATCGGCAAGCCTTCGGAGAAGGAGGGGAGCACAAAGGCGGTGGCCGCAGCAAGCACTGCAGCCTTCTGGGCGCCGAACACCGGCCCGAGCACACGAACACGCTGCAGCTCGCCGCGTTCCTGAGCCTGGGCGACACGCAAGGCCAGGGCACCCTCATCGCCATAGCCCACCAGGGCGAGCCAGAAGCGATGGCGCGCAGCAGCGGGAGCGACGGCCTGCCAGGCGCTGAGCAGCGGTTCCAGACCCTTTTTGTGGTGGAAGCGACCGAGGAACAGCAGAACCGATTCGCCGGAGGGGATTGCACCAGCCCAGGGCGGTGCTGCGGGCGACGCAGCATCGGAGACCTGAGGCAGTGCTACGCCGTTGGGGATCACGGCGATGGGAACCCCAGGCAGCACTGCACGGATGGCCTTTGCTTCAGCAGCGCACAGGGCATGAAAACAACGGCCGGATGCCAGAGCACGCCGCTCCCAAAGACGCCAGACCAGCTGCTTTTTGCGACGCGAGATGGCAAGAGCACCAGGATCGAGCATGCCGTGGGGTGCGATCACCAGGGGCAGGCCTGCAGCATCCAGCCGTTTGGCAATGCGGGTGGGGCTGCGCCAGAGGCCATGGACGTGAACGAGCTGAGGAGCCGTGGCTCTCACAGCCTCATACAAGCAACGATCGCGATGCCACGGCTGATGCTGATCAGCCGTGCACCACGCAGGCGACAAACCGGCGGCCAATTGGGCTGTGCGCAGGTCAGCAACGGCCGTGGCGATACCACCATCGACGGCACTACTGGCGTGGGAGAGATGGGTGATCATGTCCACGGATTACAGAGTGCTGTTGAAACGCGGAGACCGGCGTGGACCAACGGCGATACAACCAAAACATAGGCGCCACAGTGAAAACGAACAGCATCAATACTTGAGGCATGTAGCCGCGAGAAATTACGACATATAGATAAGAAGACGAGAGCAAATAAATACATTGAGCAAACGGCTCATACGATCGGACCAAAAACCAATTCCACAAGCGTCGGATCAAATAACCAAGCCCAAAACTGAGCAGAATCAAGGACGGAAAACCCGCAATTAAATAATATTCTGCGTAGCCCATGACAGCAGAACCATTAGCAAAAATCTCACCTCCATACAATTCAGACAATGCATTAGTGAGATATGAATTATCCGGCTTGCTGGGCAATAAAGCCCGCGGAATCGGAAAGAGCACTGTGGCCAATAGCGGCTGCAAACCCACATACGGGGAACCAGGGCTTGGAGTCTGCTCAATCACGCCAGAGGAGGCCAAGAACACTCCTGTTTCACTCACGCCTCTGTTGGTCAGTGCGTAGAGATCAATGCCTTGCTCAAGATTCGTAAGATCAAGACCACGACCGTAAGCGCGCGTAAGACCAATCAGGCCATTGAAAAGCACAAAAGCCACAAGAAAGATACTGACGATGAACAAATTGGGGCGTCGCGAGCGCGCCATGAACCAAAGCAATATCAATGGCACCGCCAACAGAACAAGGCGATAGCGAAAACCCAGACTGACGTAAATACCTGCAGCAGATACCAGCCAGATCAAGAGGGTGGATGTGTGTTTTCTCTGCTTTAGCCAGGACGCTGCCTGCAGCAAAATGCCTGGAATCAGAAAGTTAATGGCGTAATTAAAGTAATTAGCAATGGCACCCACATCGACACCGCCTTCACCGAAACCACCATCAACTAATCCCCTGGCCGCCAACGGATTGAGAAGAGCAAAAACCCTTGTGCCACCGACAAAGGCAAACATTACAAAGCCCAAAAGACACAGCCGCACACCCAGACGATGCAAACGTTCAGGAGTGACACGTACCGCCAGCCGTTTTGGCGCAGGCGCTCGAGGCTTCGCATAAAAACCGAGCAGCAAGGAGGCATAGAAGACAAGCGCACCTAACCAACCCCACACCACCAGATCACGGTGATCGAGGCCGCGGTAATCCAGCCCTTCACCCGATGCCAACGCTTGCAGGGGTCCAAACAGCACGTAATACAAGAGCACACCTGCCACAAACAAGGTAGGCCGATACACCTTCAGCGGAGAGGGTGAACGATAGGCACTCATGACTTCCCAGCCGATCAAAGCAATCAGGGCCAGCACCAGAATCAGCTGGTCGAAATCAAGCAGGTCAAGACCAAACATCAGCGTCGCGACAAGAGATCAGCGATCAGGGCAGCACGCCTGGAGCGACGAGGCATCCGTTGGGCACTGGAAACGGACTGGCATAAGCCTGCCGCAAACGATTCAAGCGTGAAAGCCTCCAAGCGTTGGCGTGCGGCCTGCTGCATGGCGGCCCTTGCCTGTGGCGATTGACGCTCGACCTGGTGCATCAAGACCGCCAGAGCCTGCGGCTCGCTGGGATCAAAGCTCCAGCCGGTGCGGCCATGGTCGATCAGATCCACAGCGCAGCCGCAGGCATTGCTCACTAGGCATGGGAGACCAACTGCCATGGCTTCATTCACCACCAGGCCCCATTGATCGGCGCTGCTGGCCAGCACAAATGCTGAGGCCTGGGCATAGCTGGCCGTGAGATTAGAGAGCTGCTGAAAAGGCTGAAGTATGACGCGTCCAGGATGAGGCAGTTGGGAAATACCCTGTCGCAGCTCGCGCTCCAGCGGCCCCGAGCCAATCAGCGTCAAGCCCCAGGTACCGCCCTGGTTCTGGTAAGTGGCAAAGGCAGCGAGCAGGCCGCGATGGTTTTTCTTCTCCACCAGGCGGCTGACGCAGAGAAAATGGGGTGAAGCGCATCCCGTTACAGGCGGCGACGCACCAGCGGCAAAGAGGTCGTTATCCACTACATCCCAGGGCTGGCTGATTGCGTCTGCAGGAAATCCAAGCTGGGTGAGATAGGAGCGACTTTCACTGCCAGCCACCAAAGCTGCGGAATACCCCTGCAGCAGCTGGCGCTTGATCCATTCCTTTGCTGCAGACCGCGGTTCATCCCGCTGGCGGCTGTCGCTCACGATTACCAGGGGGATGCGGCTCCTGTGACAGGCGGTCAACAGCCTTTGGTAAGCGCAATCAGCCCAACCCACACTCAACACCACTTGGGGCTGCAGTTCATCCAGCAGTTCATTGAGCTGGCGGTCAAGCTCTGGCAAAGGTGGGTCAGTTTCCGGTGAAGGCTGGCCGCTGAGTTGATGCCGGCTGTAATCAGCATCCGCTTGAAACTGCCAGAGATACTCCTGGGAGTCGGGTCGAGTTTCGAGCACCTGCAGATCAATCTGACGGGCAGCAGCCTGGAAGCGGGCGTGGTGATAAGGCCCGATGCGATGGAGGGCAATCAGAACACGCACGATTCAAAACACACCAAGAGCTTCGAGCAGGCGTTCGCCATAGCGCTGCCAAGTGAAATCTCGGGCCCGCTCGCGGGCGGCAGCACCCATCCGAGCCCGCAAGGATCGATCTTCGAGAAGCTGTTGCATGCGATCGGCCAATACCTGAGCATCGCGAATGGGCACGATGAAGCCATCCAAACCATCACGCACCACCGACCCACAATGGTGGGTAGTGATCACTGGCACACCACAGGCCATTGCCTCCAAGTGCACTAGGGCCATGCCTTCGGCCAGTGTGGGCAACACAAACAGATCGGCGCGGCAGAACTCCTCCTGGATCTGGCTGCGAGGCACCTGGCCCATATAGGTGGGTCCTTCAAACAGGGGCAACCTGGTGTCCACCTGAGGTGGACCAGCCACACGGCATTCGAAGCGAATGCCACGGGCCGAGAGCAACCTGCAGGCTTCGGCTAAGACGTGATTGCCCTTGCGCAGCCCTACCTGGCCAACAAACAGGATTCGGCCTGGTTGCGGATCAGGTTGGAGATCAAACCAATGCTCTGGAATGCCATAAGGCACCAAGCTGATCTTGACAGGCGCACAGCCAAGGGAAGTCGCGCTCTGCCGGCAATACTCCGAAGGCAATAACACCTGATCACTTAAAGCCCATTTCCTTTGATCACGTGCGATCCCTGCCTCAACTTCGGCCAACCCTTCACCAGCAGGTTCGATCCCTGGATGGCGCTGCCTCTCCTCAAGCATGATCCGGCCGACATCGGGGCTAATAAACAATTCATGCACCACATGCAGGCCCTGATCTTTCGCCTGCTTAATCGCATCAATATCGTTGTTAATAAAATTGGTATACACCGCATTGGCGCCACCAAAAAGCTCGCGGCGAGCGCGTTCAAGCACCATCGCATCATTGCGATCACTGCACCGCGCCCGAGTCAGGCTAGCGAGGGGTTGATCGCGCACCAGCTGGCGGGGCACGGCTGGCGGCAGGGTGCGGCCGAGCAGACGCTTGAGAGGCTTGGGTTGGTGGTTGGCCGGCCAAAGTGCCTTGAGGAGTTGCAAGGGCCGATGACTGGCGTGCAGGTCGGTATAAAAGGCTGCGAGCGCATTGGCACGTGCCAACAGGGCAGGTACCGCATAGTGCATGCGGGCACCGGCCTGCAAGACGGCATAGCGTCGCTGCGGGAACGATTCAGCCACAACACTCACCCCACATCACAAAACAGCCATGCCACGGCATCGACGGAGCTGCTGTAGATGACGAGAACTTTGTCGTCGTAGCTTTGGAAGCGACCATCGACGCAGAGAATAAACGTCGAAGGGGTAGGTGGCCGGCCGGTAGAGAAATAAACGATAACGCCACTGCGCGAAAGCTTCGAGCAGTCTGCCTTGCTAGAGCCGAGGTGCTGCTGGGTATTGAGCCATCCAAAACTCCACATCATCGGTGGCACCTAACTCAGCAGCCGTTCGCTGCCCTGGAGCACAAGCTACTCAGCCCCAGCTGGTGTCGCGACGCGGCAAACCCGCCCCAATAGTGATTGCCTCAGCAGACTACAACCGCCTCAAACACCCCACTGACCCAGCTTTTGCAACACAAATGCAGCGATGGCTGGACAACCTAAAAATACGAATCCTGCCTATCAGACTCTCATCACCCAACGTTGGGGGCGGCTCTCCACCGAGATCAGCCATCCCGGGCCTACCTGATTCTGGCGGCCACGGCCCTGAAGAGCGGTATGCACGTGGTAACCGCAATGAGCGCCATTCCTTTCCACAAGCGTAGGGGTGGTGCATCCCTTCCGCAGGGATTGATCACCCCGCCCACACCTCTGCAGCTTCAGGTGCAAGCCAGGGAGCAGATCCCCAGCGTCAAGCGCATTTGTAGGCTGCAGCCGCTCGGGAGGGCAGGTGGCATCGACGCGCCAGATCTCTACGACCCTTCAGTGGGCAGTAGCACCCCCCCCGAGCTAGGGGCCGTTGCTGGATAAGGCTTCATCTTCTGGCGGAGGGCGCTAACGCTGTGGTGGCCTACAACTTCCTTAGAAGAAGTCTGCGGCTACGGAGGGGCTGGCCAGACCCACCACCATATCGGGGCAAAGGGGCGGAAAGCTGCGCCGTTGCTTGGGTGCAAGGACCAGCCAACGCTCCAGCCGCACCAGGGCGGCATCGGGGCTGAGCACCGACGCGATCCTGACCCCATGCCGGGGTGAGGCTTGATGGGCAGCACGGGAAAGGCCGGGGCTGGTGGATTCCTGCGTGCTTTTGGATGTGATGACTGCCGGTCCCCAATGGCAGCGCTGGATCACAGAAACGCTGCTGGCGTGTGTGAGGGCAAGGCCTGTGGCGATCAACCCGCTGATTTTTGGGGAGGTGGCCTTCGCTTGTTACCAGATTGAGTGCTAGGGGCCGTGCTGCCCCGCCACCTTTACGACCACTGGCCAATACCCAGAAAGGCTGCCTTTCGTTCCGCCCCCGCCCATGCCAAGTATCGAGCCAGAGGGGACAGGAGGGAATCGATCTTGTCGGATTTCCTGATCGGTGCCCATGCAGTGATCGCTCGCTGTCCCTTGCCAACCCGCGACCCTCGGCGCTGCCGGCACGCCTTACCTGGCCTAAGGCTGATCACCCCAGAATCCCTGCCAGTTGCTCCACCGCAGCCGCCCAAGTGAACTCCCGCCAGCGGAGCGCGAGCGCTGCGCGCCAGGCGAGATAGCCCTCATACGGGGTGAGCCGTGCCGCGATCCAATCGGCCACCTCAGCGGCGCCAGGATGCGGCGCAAACAACTGGCCGCAGCCGGCATCGGGCAAGGTGGAGGGGATGCCGCCCACCGCATGGGCCAGAACAGGTACCCCCAGGCGCAGACATTCACGGTTGGAGATCCCGAAGGCTTCTGCTTCTGAAAACAGTGTGCCGAAATGCCAGCTCTGCAGTTCAGCCACGAAGCGGGCGGTGTCGGTTTGCTTGTTGATGAAGCCGAGGGGCTGCAGGGCTGGATGGGCGGGCAAGGCCGCAGGATCGGGGCCGATGGCACGGATCACCGTGGGGATGCCGCGTTGTTGCAACGCATCGGCCAGCTCCAGCAGGAAGGGGCCGCCCTTGCGCTGCCACTCCTTACCCAGAAAACCGAGGCGGAGGGGCTGCTGCGGGGAGGGAGGCGGCGGTGGTGCTGCCTGCGCCAGTTGTGCCAGCTGGGCTTCATCGAGATTGGCGCCACCGGGCACCACATGAACTTTGGAGGGATCGATGCCGTAATCGCCAATTACTGAGTCGGCGGCCCATTGGGCCATGCACACGATCACAGGAACCTGTTGATAAGCCAACCGTTCGCGCTCCAGCACCTGGCTGCAATATCCGGGGGCTAAACGCTCACCGCTGCCGTAGTCGTTGAACACCTGGCGGGTGGTGGCATCGATGTAGAAATCGACGCGCCAGGCGGAAGGCCAGGGCCAGGCGGGCAAGAGAGGGAAGTGGCTGAGCAGTGCCAGGGGGTGATCAGCCGGCAACTGGGCCTGAGCCAGCAGGGCGCGCGTAAATCCAGGGCTATACTGATAGCCGCCCACCTTGCCAGTACTGAACAACTGGCGCAGGTTCCAAAGCCGTCCGCGCCGGCGCAGCTGCTGGGGCTGGAGTTTCAAGCCGCCTTGCAGCAATCCTTGACTGAGGCCTGCCTGCAGCAGGAAATAGGGAATGTTGCTCCAGGTGGCCAGATCAGTGGCATCGCCGCAGCAGAGAAGGTGGCGGGGATTCATCCCTGTTTCTGCAGTCTCCGAGCCATTGAAAGCGATCGGGCGATTTCGCTTCTTGGGGTGAGCTCGCTCTGGCGCCACATCCAGGCCGTCATTCAGTCAATAAATCGCGCTGGAAATCAGGCTGAAGGCAGCCAGCGCTCCTCTGACACTCAGCCAGACGTCAGCATCGAACCGGACGGCAAACAGCGGCGCCGGGAACACCAGCAGATTTTTGGGCCATTGCCGCGGACGGCAGGCAGCTAGCAGGGCTGGCATCAGATCTGAAATGGCTCCGAATCCGTGGTCATGTTGTTGTCACACCTTTGATCTGGACGCCAGTAATCGACACCAACGCTCCGCCGTGGTGCGGATGTCGTAGTAGAAGGCATGAGAGCGGGCTTTGGTTGAGAGGGCCTTGCGTTCATCGGCAAAGACCATCAGGCTTTGTAGTTGTCCCACCCACGCGCCGACATCGACAGGAGGCAGCAACTCACCAGCGGCGCCATCAACCAGCACCTCGCGGCAGGCGGGCACATCGCTGGCGATGATCGGCAGACCGGCGGCCATCGCTTCAATCAGCACAATCCCAAACCCCTCAGAAGGGGTGGTGGAGAAAGCGAACAGATCCGACTGGCCGAGCAATTCGGGAATGTCGCTGCGACGGCCAAGGAAAACCTGAGCAGGATCAAGGCCCAGCCCACTGGCGAGGGCTTCGAGGCGAGCACGATCGGGCCCCTCACCCACCAGCTGCAATTGCCAGCCAGGGGCTCGTGCTGCAGCAAAAGCCCGTAGGAGGGTGGCCTGATCCTTGATCGGATCAAGCCGGGCCACCATCAGAACTCGCCTGGCGTCACCAGCGGGGCGACAGCAGCGTGCTGCCTCGGCCCGATCGGCGATGGCAGCAACGTCGCAGCCGTTACTGATCACGGGCCCCAGGCGCAGAGCCGGCGGCAACGGATGCAGCGAATCAGCAATCGCATGGGTGCAGGGCACCGCCACTACACCCAGCCGCTGAAACCAGAGCAGCAAGCGCTGCCAAACCCTGCGACCAGCAGGATCACTCGGGGCCGTGTTCCCAAGATGCACGGCCATCCGGCGCACACCTGCCAGCCTCGCACCGAGTGCCAACCACAGCATCGGGCGGTTGCAGGGGTAGATAAGAAGAGCATCAGGCCGGCGGCGGCGGCAGAGCCGAAAGCTTCTCCAGGCCAGCCTCGGGCCATCGCAACTGGACCACTGATGGAGCGCCGTCAGTTTGCCAATGTGTTGCAGCGCAGCAAAGGCAGGGGCCTGCTCTTGGGCCTGACGGTTGGTGTTGAGCAGTTCGGCCTGCACGCCCTCTGGGCTATGGCCGATCAGCTGCAATGCCAGGGCTTCGATGCCGGCGGCGTGCAGTCCACTAAGAACGTGGAGGATGCGCATCAGCGGATTCCCAGCTCTTCGCCATAGGCCTGGGCCATCGCCGCCACGCTGAAATCACGCAGGGCCCGTTCACGAGCAGCGGCTGCGCGCTGCATGGTGGCGTGGGGGTCTGCCAACGCCTGGCGGATCCCTTGAGCGAGCGCCTGGGGGTTGATCGGCTCCACCAACAGGCCGCAACGGCCGTCTTCCAGCACCTCGCGGCAGGCCCCCACATCAGTTGCCACGATCGGCACACCGGCCGCCATTGCTTCCGCCAAAGCAATTCCGAAGCCTTCATCAGGCCGGGCTGAGAATACAAACAGATCCAGCTGACTCAGTAGCGAGGGGATGTCCCGCCGACTACCGAGCAATTGCACCTGCTGCTCAAGCTGGAGATCAGCGATCAGAGCCTCAAGCTGCGGGCGCTGACTGCCCGCACCGATCAGCCAGAGCTCAGCCTGAACGCCCTGATCACGCAGGAGGGCCAGAGCGCGAATCAGACTGGGCTGGTCCTTGTGCTGCTCCAAGCGCGCCACCATGCCGAGCCGCAGCGGCTGATGAGGCCAAGAGCCGCTGCGATCCACCTCTGCAAACCGCTTCAGGTCGCAAGCGTTGAACACGGCCCGCGCCTCGCGGGGGGCGACGCCGAAATCGCGCACCGTGGCATCGCGGATGTATGCGGAACAGCAGAGCAACCGATGCGTGAACGGCCGGCCAAGCTGCACCAGCAGTTTGAACTTGGCAAAGGCACGGCCCGTCCACACCGGCGGCAGGTTGCCGACATGAGCGCAGACGCAACGCACCCCCGCGAGCCGTGCGCCCATCGCAATGAAGGCATGCCAGCCGAGGGGGAAGCTCAACACCGCTTGGGGCGCAAGGCGACGGCAGAGGCGGTAGCTCTGCCAGACCAGACGGGGATAGCGGGCGAGGCCACTGCCCAGCGAAAAGGTATGGATCAAAATGCCGAGTGCTTCAAACTCCGGGCGCAGATCGGTGGGTTGCGGTTGCAGACAAAGCAGCTCAACATGGATGCCTTGCTGCTGCCAATGGCGAGCCAGCTGCAAGGCCAGTTGGGGGCAGCCTTCTGCCACAAGTGAGGTGAGAACGATCAGAAGTCGTCCATCGCGATTTGTCGCCGACTTCAGGAGTGCCACGTGATTCGATTTATTCAGACGATGGGCTGACGCTGAGCCAACTTCTGCAGCACATCAAGAACCCGAGGCGCCAATACACGAACATCAAAACGCTGCTCCACTGCCTTACGACAAGCTTCTCGATTCAGTTCAGGTAACCGATTCACAGCATCCACAAAAGCGTCGACAGATGGCTCTTCCGGGTCACAGAGCCAACCCGTGACGCCGTGATCAATCACTTCTGGCGTGGAAGCACGACGCGTAGCGATCACAGGGCAACCGCAGGCCATCGCCTCAATCATGACAATCCCGAAGGGCTCATCCCAACGAATAGGAAACAGCAACGCTTCTGCCTGACAGAGAAACTGCTGCTTCTCGGCATCATCCACAGGCCCAATCCAACATATTTGATCGCCATCAATAAACGGTTCAACTTGTTCGCGAAAAAAGTGCTCGCCTCCCTCTTCGTTCGATACGTTACCTGCAATAACCAGCCTACGATTCGAACGGCGAGCAACGGCAATCGCCAAGTCAACACCTTTGCTGGAGGTGAGGCGTCCTAGAAAAGCCAAATAACCAGCAGAACCATTGCCAAATGAGTAGCGACTAGAATCAATAGGATTAGGAATTACGCAAGAAGGCACTGAAACCTGTGCATGGGATTGCTGATTAGCACTAATAAAGTGAAATGCTGCAGAAGAGCGAATCCTCCTTTCGGCGAAATCTATTTGACCTTGATCAATCGGATTCGGGAATAGACTCAAAGTAGGCTTACTCAATGCAAGCAGAGACTCCAAATAATCAAATCTTCCGTGATTGTAAACAACATCACAATTTCTAGCAGCCAGAACACTCTGCAATTGAAAACGAATCTTCCGATATGCGCGGCTTAAATAGTTTCTCGACGGGGCTCGATGGAGATGCAAACTACCTCCATAAGCTTTTGACTCAGGCCCAGCAAGCAAATCAACACGATGACCGAGGCGAGCGAACTCCTGCGCGTAAAGAGCAACAACCCGCTCAGCCCCGCCATAGTGCGCGGGAGGTACGGGAATATGGGGATCGGCGACCAGTAATATTTTCACTTATCAAAGAGAAAGGCTTAAAATTCTGTCGAACATTGAATTAATATCTCTCATAAACGAAGCTTCGCTGAACATAGAAAGTGCACGGCGTCTACAGTCCATTCTACTAATTGAATGAATATCGGAAAGGATTTCTACACATTCATCGACTGAACCAAAAAGGTGTCCAGTTTGTCCATGAGAGATAACCTCAGGGATTGAGCCCAAGGGAGTTCCAAGAACAGGCGTACCAGCCGCCAAAGCTTCCGCCATTACAATCCCGAAGGGTTCCCGCCACCTATTAGGAACCAAAAGGGCAAGAGCATTACCAAGAAGATTTGATTTGTCTTCGTCAGTGATTGGCCCAATAAACTTAATATGCTTGCCCAGAAAAGGTTTTACTTTCTCGCGGAACAAACTATATGCGTCGGACTCATCGCGCCTCAGGACACCAGCAATGATCAAGGGGATTCCACTTTTCAAAGAAATTTCCACCGCAATGTCAACACCCTTATCATAATTAAGCCTGCCAAGATAAACGAGATAATCAGAAGAGGGAGATAACACAGGTTTTATGACATCACAATCAACTGCATTATAAACCCGAAAGACTCGATTTGATTTAGAGTCCATATCGATAGAAGAAATTTGGTCGTCACTTATTCCCTGCAAGAATCCGAAGCGCGAATTAGCCGCCAAGACACGCGAGAGGTCTGAACGATGGCTGGTATTGTGCTGGGAATAAATAAAAGGTTTTTTTAGCTGATTGGCAAGGGAAAAAGATTCGGGCCAGAATCGGAAAGAATATATTAAGTCGGACTTGAATGCCAGAAAAGCAGATTTGGACTCAAATACAACACGTCGATAAATTCTATCTATACAAGACGGACTAGGATTTGCATAACCGAATGTTAATCCATTGTAACCTAAAGAAGCTGGAGACGATAACAAATGGACGGTGTGCCCCTGCTTAACAAGACCTTTGCAAAGCATATGACACACTCTCTCAATTCCACCGTAGTGACGAGGTGGAACCTCGTGAGACCAAGTAAAAACAGCAATGTTCATGCCAAATCAAGAAAATGAACGTCAACAATGATCATCCTTCAAAGCATTACAAAGAATAAAACTCGCCACTTTTTCAACAAAGATTTGAGGCGAAAAAGGACTCGACTCGAATTGAGTCTTCATAAATTCTACGCCGGCTAGTGACATGGCAGACCATTTATCAGAATTGAAAGTCTGCAGAAAGTCGAGGATTTCCCGAATATTAGAAAATTGCCGCGCGTCAATGTAAGCATCGCTTGGAATGTGATCATCTATCGACAGATCCCCAGCGTAAATTGGAATACAGCCAGAGCGGAAACCGTCAAATATTTTTTCCGTAATATACCCAATTGATCCCTTAAAATTTTCAAAGGCAAAATAAAATTTATACGAAGTAAGTATGTCATTTTTTTGAGCACTTGATCTACGCCAACACTTTTTTGATGCTGATCGAGCAAAATTCCATGAATAGCCGTAGATATCAAATGAGTCAGGAGCGACCCGCGCTATGGAATCTGCGAGCACATACCGAGGCATTTTTACTGGATTCTTTTGTCTAGAGCCAGAATAGAAAAGCAAGGGCTCTGAAAGACGCCTTCTCCAACCGAAGCGATCACATCCACTTATCATGCACAAATGCCTACGGCGATCGAAATGTTGGAGTGCGTTAGGATGAACCAAAGGAGAGACTGGTGGAGTCAAAAAAGGCAGTGGGACCGTTAACCATGGAATGCCAATACCTTGAGGCATTGGCATGTAAGAAATCACGAGGGAGGCATATTGTCGCAGCTGCTCTAAGAGTTTTATTCCGGAAACTGACCGCAGAGGACTCTCGGCAAGATGAACAACAAGCGTCTTAGATCTTTTGGCAAGAGCGGCTAGAGCAACAGGATCTTTGGGCAGATCCCTCAAATACAAAACATCAAATTCTGAATCAGGGGAATTTGGCTGAATAGTCCAACCGGAAAGAATCAGACGTTGCGCAAGCAAGCGCAAAGGATATCTCCAGTATTCACTAGGATAGGACGAAGAACTCTCTGAGTAGAAAATATCACCAAAACGCCCTTCAAAAAGGTCGGAGTTAAGACCAGAGCAGAATGCGATTGAAGGCATGTGATGGAAGTATTACGAAGAAGAATAAATACATAATTTAAACACAAGCCAAATCAAGCTTATGCCGAATATTTTACTTTCTAGTTAGTGACAATTGCAACTCCGTGAGCTGCAGATCCCGGGGGCAGGCTCACAGCTGTGGGTGGGATGGTGGTGAGAGTCATTGTTCCAGGCCGGCAGGGATTTCAGCGTAGAAAGGGTGTGTGGTGCCGATTCCGGAAACCGCTCTTGAGCGCCTGGCCGTATACATCCGCATACAACCCAGCTACCCGCGCTGGCTGCCACAGCCGCTCGGCCCGCTGCCGCGCGGCCATCCCTAGCTTAAGCCGTCGCTGCGGATCCACGAGCACCCAGTGAATTGCCTCCGCCAGAGAGGCCGGATCAAACGGCTCAGCTAGACACCCTGTCATGCGGTCGTCTACGACGTCGACTAATCCGCCGGTAGAAAAGGCCACCACGGGGGTGCCACAGGCCTGAGCTTCTGACGCTGTTTGCCCAAAAGCTTCCTGGCGCGATGGCACGACCATCACATCGGCAGCGGCATAGAACAAGCGCAGGCTGAGGTCGTCTTGGAGATGGCCGGTGTAGTGGATGGGGAAACCCAAGTTGGGGGGATGAGCCGGCCGGCTCTGGCCGAACACCACCAACTCCAGCTGTTCCAGTGGCGTGCCGGCAACCTGACTGCGCAGACGCCTCAACGCCTCCAAAAGCAAATCTGCTCCCTTGCGAGGGTCGGCACCACCGCCAATAGCGCCAAACAACACGAATGGACGATTAGCTGGGAGCCCAAGCAGTGCTCTGGCCTGGGCCTGATCGCAGGGGGCCCAAACATTAAGGTCGATCGGATGAGGAATCACCTTGATCGGCAAGGTGCCCATCAAGGTGCTGCGACGGGCGCAATCGGCAAGCCAGTTACTAGGGCACACGATGTGAATGGGCCTGCTCCAAGCAAGGCGCTTGCTCAACCAAGTGCGGCGGTTAAGGTCGGGCCCGGCTTCATGGCCAGGGCGGCTGGCAGGGCTGTAGCCCTCTGCGAAGCGCTCATCGCTACTACCAGTTTCGCCGGACAGAGGGGGGCTCGTGTAGTGCTCGGCACCGCAAAAGGCCCACTGATCGTGAAGTGTCCACACCAGGGGCATGGGCAGGCGGCCGATCTCTTGGATTGAGAGGGTGCCATCACCCAGCCAGTGAAGGTGCACCAGATCAGCCTGGCCCTGGCGGTGGCGTTGCAGCAGTTCAGTGCCCAAACCCGTGGTTGGCCAGGCGACTGAGTGTAATGTGGGGTTACAAGTTTGGAAGCCGCGGCGTGCCTGTTGGGACAGGCGGGGCTGCAGGTGGCGCCAGATCCTGCTCTGGCCTGCAGGCGGCCCGCCAGTAACAGTGGGGTCGTCAGTCAACTGGGTAACCACCCGCATCTGAGATGTCAGGCCATGGGCAGTTCCGTGCTCCACCAGGCTTCGATGAATGCGGTAGGCGGCGCGGGCGGCACCACCGCTGATGTCAGACGCGTTGACTTGGATGATATTCAAGACTTTGGGCCGGCAGCATTAAGGAGCTTGCGGGGGTAATACAAAGGGTGGGTCACAGCGAGCTTCGCTCGAATTCGCCATGGTGTGATGTGGCGTGACTTCCACTCACGCCATGGGAACAGTCGCTGGCTGTGTTGATACATCGCCCGCAGACGCTGCCAATCGGGCTGCACCACCTGAGATCTTCGATAGACCGAAGCGTGGCTTCCCTCGCAGAGGCCGAGCGACTCCAGCCCAAGGGCCTGGCAAAAGGCATCAAAGCTGTAACGCAGATGAAAGGTGCAAGGCAGGTGGCAGGCGATGACCGGATAGAAGCAGTTGGCGATAAACAAGTGGCCACAGGGTTTCACGGCATCCACCATGGCCGCGAGAAGGGAGAGTGGATCGGGCACATGCTCCAGCACATCGGTGCTGACCAGCACATCGACGCTCTGGCTTTCGAGTTCGGGGATGAAGCGAATGTTGGGGAAAGGCTTGCAGCTCTCGATACCGTGGCGTGGCGGGTAAGGCTCGCAGATGGCAACATCAGCGTTTGGGAGCGTAGTGGCCAAAAGGCGCGCCAAAGTGCCGAAGCCGCCGCCAAAGTCAAGTACTTGCTCTGGGGCCAGTGAGGCAACTGCGGAGGTGATGGCTTGGCGGTGCCCCATCGAAATCGCATGCTGTTCAATGAACATGCCATTCAGCAGCCATACAGGGTCGTTGTAAAAGGTGGCCAACAGATCGGGATCAGGATTGTGGTTGACGCAACCGCAGCGGACCCATGCCTGGTCCATCAGACCCCAAAGTTGCTCCAAGCTTGGATCAGATCCAACCTCGACCAGTTGTTGCTCTATGGCGCTGCGCTCAGAAGGAGTGAGACTGTATTGATTGGGATCGATCACCGAGAAACGTGTTGAAGTTGATACCAATGGTGGCGTAGACGCGCTTTTACGCGGGGGATGAGTTTGCGGCTCCGGCGCATCTCTACGCCACCAAAGTGATGGTCAAAGCTGTAGGCATCAGCTGAGGCATTCCTGAGCACAAAGGTTGGATGTCTCAGCCTCCCCAAGCTCTGATCCGCCAACGTGGGGTCGGCAACATGGGTGGTGTGCGTTGCATCTTCGCCAAACCCGACATTGCTCACCAAATTGCGGTTGGGCAGGGCTGTAAGGCCGCGATTGACAAGGCAGGTGAACATCCATTGGTAGTCCCAGGTATCGGGTTCTCCAGATTCCAGAAGCCGCTGCCAAACGCAACTCCAATATTTGTGCTCGAGTGGGTCTTCAAAGATCGTGTCGAGAAGGCCGGACTCACGCAGAGCAGGCCACTGTCTGAGATCACTGTCGTAGTGATGCCAACAACGGCGCCAACTCGACCAGCCCCAACAGTGGTTGTAGTTGCTGAAGTAATAGCTACCGTCACCCCGCCACTGTCCGTCCTGAAAGTTGTTTCCGCTGATACACCATACCCTTGTATCATGGCGAAAGCGCTCCAAAAGAGAGGAGCAGTAAAAGAAGAAGTCAGGATGGGGGACGCAGTCATCCTCAAGAATTATGCCCTCCTCCACCTGATCAAAAAACCAGGTTATGGCGTGGCTCACGCCCAAGCGGCAACCCAGGTTCACATCGGAATACAGACGCTCAATCTGGCAGGGCCAGTCAATTTCATGTTCAACAACCGCGCGGGTGGCAGCCACCTTCTCGGCTTCGCCCGGTCGCAGGGGGTCAGGGCCGTCACAGGCAACATACAAGCGCTTCGGCGCCACAGGCCGAATGGCATTTATGACTTGGCGCAAGGTGTGTGGACGGCGCCAAATGATCAATAGAAGGGGGGTGTCAGCAGGATTCATCAATAAAACTCTAAACCACTCGCTCAGCTTGACTTATGGACAGAAACACGCGTATGCATGCAGATTGACTCAAAGATATAGTATATTGCATAAATGCCGCATAGACTTCGTCGCGAATGGAAAAAGCAGAAAACAAGAAATCTTCTGCGATGCATCAATACAACGAGACGGGAAATCATCATTAAAAAAATTTATACAAAGCCCATAAACACTGGGAGCATAAACCAGTTAACAATCAAAGGACTCATCTAAATGTTAACAATGAATATGCGATAAAGCTAGGCGAATTAGTTGGGGCCCAAAAAGGAGCAAGGCCTGACCATAAGCAAGCAAAAATCGATATCTAATGTGCATTCTTACGGATACATACTAGTTGATTCTATATTTGAGCCTCGCCTGGGAACAAGGGGATTTAAATCACTAGTTTAGTGTCGCAGGTCAAATTAAATTTAAATACCACTCATTAATTCAAGAATATAAGGCGACAAAAAAGATTTGACGAAGTGATAACATCAGCTGAATTGCTGAAAGAAATAGGTTTGACGAGCCAATCTCGATAGCAATAATACAGGCTCCTTCGAGGTGAACAAAAAAATGTTGCCTCTACTTGCTGGGGTGGGGGAATGGACATCAATATCGATCAGCATATTATTTACCTGGCTCGGCAGGCAAAGCCCCATATTTGCACTTACGGGATCTACACCTAACAGAACCCAAAATGGAAGAGATAGATCTAACAATCAATACATGGCGGATTACCGTTAGTCAAGGAAGTCGATACACGACACTACTGAGGAAGATATGCAACATGGCATGTCATACATAAAGATCCAAGAAAGATCTTGGCTCTTACTCCAAGGGAGCGGAAAACACCTAAAATTCACCTAAATTGGCGAAGTAACCAGACTGGAGAATGTTGTATTTGTGAATTAGCAACAATTGTTGTAGAGGTCGACATAGAAGAGAATTTACACCAACTGGATGTCAGCATGCTTACAGTGTAAGTTTATCAAAAAGGGAACGAATGTTCAAAGATAAAAGCTTCGCCATGGATCGCCCTTCGAGTGCTATAGACTCCATCTAATGAGTTTCATGAACCCTCATAAAGTCATCCACATAGAGGATAAGGCAAATAGAGCCATCGGCGCGACTGATGAATATCCTCACTGGGTATGAGCAGTTGCTGTGTAAGCAGGCGGAAGTAGCGAAGGTGTTGTACTAATGGCCTAATTAGGACTACGTGATGGTGACTAGTTAGCAAGATGGCAATGGTCAAAGTCAGTCTCTGCACCGGAAGCACTGAGCCAATTCAGGCAATCTCCACACCATACCATTCGCATAAGTCTTTTACTCATTGAGAGAGCTACAGCAGGCCGGTAGGCAAAAAACTGAGAGTAACGGCAGCTCCCTTGAAGTCATCCATACATATGGGGGTAGTTTGTCGGCAATCTACTGAAAGTAGATACAACTCCAGTCACAATGCAACCAAGAAGACATCTCCAGATGGTGAAAGGGATTAAAAAGTTAGGCAGGGTCAATCAGCCGGCCACACTTACTAAAACGGCCAAAACTAGGGTAAATAATAATACAACAACCGTCTTCAGCGCCACTTTACAAAGTGACCAAGAATCACATCAAACCGGTCAAGCTGTCATGGCAAGTAACCCAATATCGATAAAATTTATGTAAAAAAAGCTCAGGCTCCGGAACAAGGTTGGATAGCAGCACACAGTGGCCACAAGACGTAACGATGATCATCAAGAATGAAATTAGTAGGTGAAAATTTGGTGGAACTATTTGTGAATTGCAAGCATGTGAAATATCAAAGTCTCATACAGCAGAAGCGCTCATCATCGCCTAAGCTACATTAGTATCAATATCAACCGCTGAGTTAAAATTAAAGGACGGGAAGCGATTGTGCCGAGAAAGATCAGCCGCACTTAAGATATCCAGAAATTGAAAAATCAGAGCCATCTTATCAATAGACGTAACTTAGAACGAATAAACCAACCGAATCGAACCAAGAGTATACGAAAGAAAGCAAATAGAGGAATTAACGAGAGCCTTGAAACAGACAAGACAATCAAAAATTGTGTATGCCAAGGCCCTTCATACGAGAGAAGCTGGTGTACTGACGCTTTCCATAGATACTTGATGCATCTGAAACTATCGGGAGAATTCCTTGGAGAATATTTGTGTGCAATCAACAAAAGTGCCTTGAGATAGTCCGAGTGCAAACGTGAATATTGCTGAAAACGAGTATCACCCCAAGATTCCCAGTGACAGATGTTGTTGCAAGTATGGTGAAACCATTTTCTGTCCAAAAACTTAACTTCATTGGAAGCAGAAATTGAAGCATAATAGAATAATGGGAAAAAAGCATTATCAATGTGCGTACGCCATAAAGAAAAATCAATCAAAGCGGGGCGAAAAAAAAGGCCTGTAAGAATAAAAGCATTGCGACAATATCTAATAACGTTCGAGGGACTAGAAGAAATCAACTTGTCAAAATCAAAGGGCTTACATTCAATGCAGTGGAGCGATCCATCTTCTAGATAAGAATATCTTGGGACAAAGAAAGCCCCAATATCTAGGGAGCGAGCAGGGTCATCAGAAGAAGATATAAAATCAATCTCGTCGAGGATTTCTAGCAGAGAACCATCTTCAAGCCAATCGTCATCGGTAAGTATCGTGCAGAATACTGACTTGGAAGAAGAAATCAAGTCAAAAATATTTTTGCTCATACCTTTGTTTGCAGGATTCTGCCCCACATAAAATAGATCATTAAAAACAGAAAGAGCCTCAACGAAGTAGGAAGGATTAAAACCAGGAGAGGAATCATCCCATATGATTACATTAACTAAATGAGATAACTTATATCTCTTAATTTGCTTTAGGACACTTTTGGCGCAGACTATAGCATCGTGAGGACGCTTGAAGCATGGAATTATAATATCTAAACTTTTGGAGGGCAAATTATATAGAAAATTCTTTTCAGAAACTTCAGCGCTAGATCGCATAAAAAAACGGCGATGAAATAAATCTTAAGTCCAATATAATCATAAGTCAAAGCTACACAACAAGTCAAGCACCAAATAATCTGAATGCCATGCACGCAAAAGCCATGACGAAACATCGCATAATAAAAAAGATTGCTATTTCATCAATACTGTTTAAATTACTTTTGATTCGAAGTAAGTGATGCATTAGTGGAAAAGTATTATAAATGATTAAAACTTGCATGCGCCGGCAGCCATCGCCCGCCCCTACCGTCAACACTAGACTATTAGCCGCTGGTGGCGGCTAATACTGCGTCAATTCGCCAGTGGGCTAACGCCAACTGCGCGGCGGCGCACGGGCCAATGGTCACACAGCAAAAGAAAATAACTGCTTCTGCAATTACCTCTGACAGGATGCAAAGATCGTTGAGGTGCTGAAAAGAGTGGGGTAACAAAATCTTCTGCGTAAGAAGACAATGTGGGTTTGCGTAAATAGGATGTCTCGGTGACGAGTCAAAACATGAATCAATAGCGACCTCACGCCAGATTGGCTGTACATACACCTCAAAGAAGATATTAGGTGAACTACTAGTGGTGATACATAGCATTAACCAATGAAGAATATTTTTTGGATAAAAAGCAAGCACACTATTTATTAGTGATGGATTTAGCGTGTACCTGGAGGAGCTGATCAACGGCAATCTTATACAGTGGATATGTGGATTGGACTGCACCTAGATTCAAGTGACTAGCATCCCAGTACTTGGCCAAACCATGACTAATTGCATGACAATAGCCGTTTATTTCTCCGCACAAAATATCATATGGATTCACAATTGCGACTCTTTGGTCACTTGATGACCAATTATAAAGCCCATCAAGGTACACTTTGCGTTGATCGCGCTGTGTTTTGGCGAGAAATTTATATTCCTTCTTGCAATCTGGATTGAACTTTGTCCAAACACCACCTCTTCCACAAACATCCGATGTGTGATTATTAATATCGTGGAATTTAGGATTGGGTGCTACTACTATAAGATAGTTCCCCGCGTCGAGCACCTCTTTAAATGAGGAAATAAAGGCCTCAACTCTCTCTTTTTGCAACGCAGCTGTATGAAAATGATAGACAGGATCTGCAATTGAAGCAATTACAAAGATTACTGGTTGGCCTAACTCTCTATGAACCCAAACAGGAACTTTGTTTACATTTTCACACTTATCGTCGATTTTTATTGGGTCTTGGGGAACCAAACATCCTGAATATTGAAAGTTATATACGGAAAGCTTTTTGTCATTCGCGATATTTTCTGCGATGGGAAAAAGCTGATGAGCATGACTATCCCCCAAGATGGCAATTACTGCTCTTTTATCTTCACCAACCCATAAGCATTTTCCAAGAGAAGAATGAATCACGGACTGAGTTAACTTGGATGCAGAAATACCACAATCCCTATTTTTCCTGCCAGTCACAGGTCCGGTATAATTTGACTGACTCTCTCTCCCTTTTTGGAATATTCCATCATCATCGCTAACAATGCGTAATTTAGCGCTTACGAATGGCGTCGCCAACATGTTTACAAAAATTGCTGAAAAACTCAATACTGAAGCTCCGATCAAAAAATATCCCCATGAATGATTAAAGAGTTTCTTTCTAAGAGGCTTTTCTATATATTCATAAGAAAGTATAGCTATAATAAAAATAAGCGCTAAAAGTATTGGGGTACTCCACCATGAAACGCCAATTGTCCAGCGACTGATAGATAGTATTCCCCAATGCCATAGGTACAGGGAGTATGAAATAAGGCCGATATAGACAATAGTTTTGTAGGTAAAGATTTGGTATGCAGCAGTTCTTTTTTGCAGGCAGGCAATCAGAATTACTGACAAGAAAACTATTGCAATTGTACCGCTTCTTCCTCCGATAGGCCGAAACATCACAGCAACCATTGCTGCACATACTAAGAAAGGGGGAACTCGCTCGAGTGCTTGCTTAATCTTTACTCGTTTCTCAAAAACAATAAACGTCAAACATCCAGCTGCCATCTCCCAAAAACGAGGGAGCATAAGGAAGTAGGCAGCAGGTTGATCAACCGGATACAAACTAATAAATCCGATAAGTGACGCAATTGTAAGTACTGCTACACATAAGAATAGGTTTCTTGCTCCCTTTGGCTCCTGACGGCCGAACCCTGAGAACCAAATCAGAAATGGAAACAGAAGATAAAACTGCTCCTCTACTCCTAGTGACCAAGTGTGTGTAAATGGGTTGAGTTCAGCAGATTGAGCGAAATAGTCAGTTGATTCTTGGTATAAAAAGATATTGGAGATACCAAAAAGCGACCTCCAACCAACGTCTAGAGGAACTTTTGGATCTGGATTAAAAAGTGAGATGAGAACACTTGTTATCAGGACGAACATCACTAGTGCAGGAACCAGCCTCTTGATTCGCCGTACATAAAACCCCGATAGAAAATCCAGGAAGTTTTTGGACGTCCTTCCCGCCAGAGATGAGGTGATGACATAACCAGAGATTACGAAAAAAATATCAACGCCCAAATACCCACTTGGCAAAAGATCCTTGTTGAAATGATTAATAATGACGGCAATCACAGCAAAAGCTCTTAGACCATCAATTTCTGGGCGGTATCTAACAGAGTTAGGTCGAATACTGGAACTCATGACGTCAATACGTGAAAAGGTTTTTAAAATAACGAAATTCTTGCAAATTTCATTCAACTATCAACGAGCAAAGAATAATGTTTGGTGGCGTTGTTCAACTGGAAGGTGTGATAAATCAATGTTATGGATGTAGTCTCAGACGTAATGCTCTCACACCTCACTGGCTACTGACAACTGTAAGATACAACAACTAAACCAGCGTGATGACTTTGAAGAGCACCTTGCAGAGATGACGTGAAATACCAAGTGCGCTGGAGAAAAGGGTTTCCAAGGCTGCGTTAAGGGCCTTAGTCAGTAAGAAAGTGCTAATTAACAATACATCTCACATCGAAACCAGAATCTGAGAGATCCTGAGATTAGTGGGTTCGCCCACGAGCCTCTGGATAAACGTCGTGTGATTTTTGAGATGACCCCAGAAAGACTGCAAAGTATACTTAACTAAGGTACTTAGTAGCGATCAAGTTTTTCAAAAGCGCAGAGGCAAATTCAGTCGAAAATGATGCTTTATGAGGCGGTGCAACATTCAGCAGGAGGTGAACGGTTCGGACTGAAGCCCGCGAGGACTTGTTGCAAAGCACAGCATACTCTTGGCAATCAGTCCCAAGCAAATGTTGGTCATCAAGTATTGGCAAAGCTAGCCTCGCATCTGGTAGAAACTGCTAACGAAAATTATAGCGATCGTAGGTTGTTGCCAGACAAGGACACTGGTCAGCAGCGCACAACAACGACCAGTGAAACGCAAAAAACACCCCGGCCTTCCTGCAGATACGGCCTGAGGAGGTCATTAAATGCATCCAAGAAACTAGAAGCAAGACCGATGACAGCGAGAACGAACACATGATCGGCCATAGTGTTCTTTAACTGATCGACAAGCTTGGTCTAGGAATGAGGGCAGGGTCCCAAGGCCTATTGAGCCATGACTGAGTGTGGAATCAACGATTCTTGTAGAAATACTAAAACCATACAGGGCTGAAATCGAAATTCTCTCCAGATTTGGCAGGCGTTATGAGATGGCCCCGGATACTGGTCAAAAACAAATTTCGCTTGAAGACGATGCAAAATAATTCTGACAACATCAAGCACTCATTAGCTAGATACACGGAGCCCCGCAGGCTCAATAAGGCCAAAGCCCCGCAGCAAGCTCATTGAAAACCGCAGTGGATGGGGACGACTCCTGCGTGATAGGTAATGACTGCAAAAGCGTGGATCTACCAGAGGAGGTGTCTGGCGAACGTCAGCCGTGCGGATCGGGAGGTGTAGGCGGGCAGGGGTACATTGTTGCAAAGACGGCGCAAGTCATCTCTCCAGATAGCGGTTTACGTTGTATCTAGATGCTACTAGCGGAAACTAGTTCGTAGAACAGCGCTGAAAGCAGTGAGTAAACGCTCAGTGACGCAAGCTGGGCAGACTGCTGACCGGTTTCATATTCACAAGCAACCCAATGCGCTCGTACAGCTACAGCTCAGGAATGTCATTTTCAATAGCCCGCAGAACCGGCACCAAACCGAAAGCCAACACCAGCAACAGCTACAAACAAGCATTGAAAATCAGACATAAACAAGATCACTTGGCTGCGTTGGAGAAGGGGCTGGACCAGCTAGATGGAATACGGCCGTGGAACACGATACGGAAACGAAAGTCGGCCGAACGGAGATGATTCTCACAAGCTGACCGCTGGGTCATGAATCCAGTAAAATGTGATTCGAGCTAACTGGAGACCAAGCAAACCTGGATACATGTATGCATATTTTGAGGAATTCAATTCAAGCGTTTCACCATGCGGATGACCAGAAAGCAAAACGAAGGAGATTCTCGCTAATAGATGATTGCAGTAAGGCGGCAGAGATCGCGAGGAGAATTAAAATCTAGGGAGGGGTCGAAAGCTTCGTGATCGGCAAGGCATTAAATTTTGAAGTAGTCATTCACCTTCACCTGATAAAGGTAATCGATCCGATGATTTAAAGTGGTTATGGATACAAGACGATGATAACGAGGGAATCAGCCAGCGGGCAGACTCAACAAACGAGGAGTAGAGGTTTGTCATTGATGTGGATGCAAAACTTCCTGAATAAGTAACCTTGTATGCCAGAAGAGATTATTTCAAAAGCAAGGAAAGAAAAAAGTGCATGCACTAAGGGCGGAGAGATTCAAAAGAATCCACACACCAATCAAATTGCGTAACAATACTGAAGTGCGATAACTAGCAAGTGCGAAGCGAGAAAAACAAAAAACGAATCGGATAACAAAAATAAAGGTTAACGTGAAAGCAAGTACAATACAAGCAAATGAAGTTGAGGCCAGCACAAGACATAATTATTGATTTCAACAGGGATAATTCAAATAAAGCGGCTCAAGAGAATCAAGACAACATATCATCGACTATTCCATGCAATCTAGCCCTATGATTAGCGCGAGAAAAGATGTCAAGGTATCTATTTCTTGCTTTAGAAGCAAAGCTCTTAGAAACAACAGAATTAGTCATAAGACTAAATGCAAACTTTTCTAGTTCGTCTATATCCCCAGGAGTGTACATATATCCGGAGACACCGTGCTGGATGAGTTCAGGTATACCATCAACATTTGAACTGATAATCGGAATACCAGAAGCCATACCTTCTAGAATTGTTCTAGGCATTGCTTCAGCTCTACTTGTAAAAATCAGTAAATCAGCAGCTCGGAACCAAACAGAAACATCATTAAGAGCCCCAGTAAAGATAAACCTTGATCCAACAATAGAGGATAGTACATTGCTTTTAAATGTAGCACCGTAATCTGTATTTATAGGGCCAACACAAACGATCTTGAAGTTTACAGAATATTTATGATGCAGTCTAGCTGCAAGCTCAAAAAGGTCATCTTGCCCCTTTCTTCGCTCGACACCGCCAATATTTATTATAAGAAAACACTTATCATCTATACGTAAATTGCAACGCATTTCTAGATTGCGATCTAAAGCATTGGCGATAGACAAAAATCTGTCCTCATTACAACAATTCGGTAGATAGTAACAGGCGTTGCGCAATTTTAGACTCGAGGACCATTCGGCTTTAAGAATCGAGGAAACAAATATAATATGATCAAAATCTAACAAAAACTTTTGCTGGGAATCTAAGCTGATGTCTATATCTCCTTGAGAAAAATGCCTAGGCGATTCTCGTGAGATCACACACGTTTTATATTTATTAGAAAAGCACTTCTTGAAGCTCAGCCAGCAAGGCATTGATTCATAACCATTCACTATTACAAGGTCAAATGATGAGCCTAATAATTGCAAACGCAGAAAAAGCAGATCCAGAATAGATATCAACCTAAATAATTTAAAACGGCCAAAGATCCATCCGACCTTGGTGCGCTCAAGACAGCAAGAAAAGAAGAAGGCGTTATAAGTTTTCGCGACAAAAGGATTAACGTAGGGAAAAGTTTTAGTGATCAAGTAAATGGAATATTGCCCTCTAAGTGAGTTAATAACATCCAATGCACTTTGAGAGCTTCCATGAGGATCTCCTAGCGAATTTGCAATAAACAAGATTTTTTTAGCCTTATGCATAATGCCAAAGGTAGAAAAGAAGATGGATGCGACTTATAAGTTGATTTCAGCTATAGAATCAACAAAACAATAAGGTCCATTAGATTGTAAACCAGAATCACTTCTGCCACCATTCTTTGCAGGAAAGCAAATGACCATATCTGCTAGAAACGGAGATTCAATGGTTTTGATAAGAATTCTGTTCACTAAAGTTTTCGAACAAAAGCGGGAGAAAAGATTTAATCATAGCAAGAATAAAGAGTCACAACCAGGAGGGATTAAAAATTATTTCGCATGGATTCAAAGAAGATAATTAATTGAGTACATGCAATGTATAATTTATTTTGAAGTATAGAGATGTCAGCACGTAATAAAACCGCTTATTTTTAGCAGGTGACTGTTGACGTGGTCCAATTCATGCATTAGTAATTCGAGTCTTACTCAAGTTGTAATTTTCCTAGAGGTGGGTTCGCAGCAGTTGGGGCATAGATGTAGGACTGCATCAGGCCACCAGAGCCCTTTGGGGCTTTGCAAGCATAAATGCACCCATCACCTATTGATAAATGTAGCCTGTGCGGGGAGAGCCAATGTCCGTCAAACTATGTAGAGGGTGAGTCATTCGCCAAACCCTAAGCGATTGCCGGAAGGATCGTGCTCTTACATAAGCCGTTTACGCCTGTGAGCATGGTAATCACGATCGAAACTCAGCATTAGACCCGCTAATGACATGTAGTTGGTGAGAGAAATCCGCTTTGGCTTTGTGGCAGTTCCTCAAAGAGATACTGACCGTACTGAGCTCACTTGATCTTGCAACCTGCAGTGCCTTAAACCTTGCACTTACAAAGAGGTTTACAAGGTAAGATGTACCTGATCGACACAGATCGCAAGCAATTTATAAAAATTTATCTGTTAAAATGCGCCGAACGATTGCCTAAAACAAGCATGACCGGGAGTCACAATACAATAAAGCAATAAGAAGACACTAAGTAAATACAGATTATTAGACAATACAAAGAATTAAGCAAAAGAAATGTATATGGAGAGCGTATGACTACATTCTATATAGAGACTCTTTTTATAACATCTAAGCTGGATCTTGCAGAAGCATTCAACAATGTACGGCCTGACAAATTAAAAATTTGATTTGCCTTGGCAAACGAACGACGCTGCAAATTGGCATTTGGGACACCTATAATATCACCAATTTTGTAATAGTTGGGATCCACGTGACATGTTTTGACAATGTCATAATTTTCAGGTGTTATAACTATTTTACCAGGAGGAAACATATCGGAAAGTTTTCCATAAGAGAAATCTAAGCCAACAATATATACAGGATCACAACCGAGGAAGTAAGCAAGCTGAAGCATTATGTACGTAACCGTGGAACCCAAGTGGACAATAGATGCAAAGTCCAAAGAAAATTGCGGATAAAGGCCATCACTCCAGTAATATTGATGGGCAACGGACCGAGGAGAATTAAAGAAAACCCATCCTCGAGTGTCGCTTACTGCATAGGAATTGTACAAAGCAGCTAATTTAAGTGGACCTTTAACCTTGGCGAGGTCAGGTGAGCGAATTTCAAATTGTTGAACATCCTCAAAGACTAAATAATCTGTAGTAAAACCCCAATCAGAAAATTGTTTATAGATGCCATTACAACCGATTGACACAGAAGATTTAATGAAGTCTACAGGTGTATCACTGAGCGATGGTCCGTTGCAAATAACTACTGCTCTTTCGCCTTTTCGAGAATTATAAAGATTGGCCAATTTAGATTGATAACCTTGCTTAACATAAGGTGAAGGCAGACCAAATTTATTTAACCTGAATGAATAGTGATCAAAATAATTGATTTGAGCGTTGAAGATTTTTAACTGATTGAAAAAAGATGCAAGGTTGTTTTTATAGAAATATAAATGATCAATATGCTATCTATTGATTGCCGGACAGGCGTGACCAAGCTTATGAACAATATCATAGAAGAGCATGAGACCAATTGTCTCTACAGTATGATAATACTCGGCATTGAGAGTGAGTTCTAACGTTTTCTGAGGTTTGGATTTTGAAGGCCTACCACTGAGCAGGAAAGTTTCAAATCCAAAGTGGCTAATAGCATAATCAAATGCTTTGATCACATTAAGGGAATTACCGGAACAGCTCATCCCGTACACCATCGTTGAAGATGGATCATCGAGAATGGCTGATGTTTCAAGCCAGCGTAGGAAAGTATTCTCCCAACCGTGATCATTTGCGTTGGACGAGATAAAACCAAAGCTATCAAAGGATTTAACAACTTTGCCCGGCACAAGTCTTGTTAGGTCTGTCGCCATATGGCTGCCAACATAGTGTAGACCACCATTAGCAACAACGTATATTTTCTTTGATCGATCAAAGAGATCAACCAGCTTTTGATACTCATCTGATGCAATTGCTGATTGGAACTTTTGCTCAAGATTTTCGAAATCTGCGAAAGATTGATGTTTCTGAGTAGGAGGGGTAGCAAGAGTCATAGGTACGGTTGGTTGTTTTGGGTTTGCTAAGAGTACGATAATGATAGCGTTCTAAACGGGGAATCGGTTTCAAATATCAAGCTTGCCATTGGATGCAGTCACCTTGTATCGGGAGCTACTCGAACCGGGCTGCAGCCGGAACTTGCCACCGGCTGCGAAAACCAAAGCAAGACCTGCTGCAACATCCCAGATGTAAATACCATTTTCCTCATAGGCATCAAACCTTCCTGCAGCGACTTGAGCAAGCATCAACGATGCACACCCAAGCATGCGTATTTTTTTAAATTTTTGAATATATTGCTGAAGTGTTTGTAACTGGGTTGAATCACACGAACTTCCTGAAGGAATACCGCTGGAAATGATTGCTTGGTCAATCCTGGATACATCAGAAACATGGATGGGAGTGCTATTCAAAAAAGCACCATGGCCAATAAGTGCAGACCAGGTTGAACGCGCTTCAAGGTCATAGATGACCCCCAGAACGGGGTTACCGGCGTTCCATAGAGCAATAGATATGCTCGCGAAGGGGAACCCACGAGTGAAATTCAACGTACCATCCAAGGGATCGATGATCCACTGATATTGATCAAGATCAAAAGATAATTCTGGATTTGTGGAGAATTGTTCTTCAGATACGATTGGAATATTGGTGAATTTAAGTTTTGAAATAATGATTTCCTCTGCAGCAAGATCCGCTTCGGTCTTGATATCCTTGCCAATATCCGAACGAACAACAGTGTTAGTTAAATATTTGGAGATGAGAAGATTTCCAGCTTCATATGCAGAATCTTTTGCGAGTTGAAGAAGCTCGAAATTATCCATCACGCAGAAGACTTAAGGGGATTTTAATGACAGCTTTCCGAATCAAAGCTGGATTTTCGTCTTTAATCATTGGGCAATGCCCCTCATTCGGAAGAAAAATAGCAAAGTAACCAGCTGATAGAACTATTTTACTTGGAAGCGGTGATCCATGTTCCTTAACTTTCCACTCTTGCCGATCGATGTTGTCAAAGGTTTTAGTAGGCCCCTCTAGTTCTGTCGTAGGCATCCATAAGATCTGTTCTGAACTTGAGATGACATATTGAATGTCAATGGTGTGTTGATGTGACTCCCAGACGCAAAGCTCTTGATCCTTTGTTTTGTATTCATGGACGTTGGCAAACCAATCAGTTTGCCCGAGCCGATATGTGCCGAGCTCAGCAGAGGAAGCGTTATGCAAAAGCCAGGCTAACGACTTGCGCCAAACATTATCCGACAACAATGGAGACCAATGATTTCTATTAACTAATGAGGAACAAAACATCGATTTAAGAGTTGTCAATCAAGGGTAAAAGTGCTTCTGCAATTTTCAGATCTTGCTCGGTTTTGATCACATGGCTTGCCATTGCATTGACTGGAAAAAACTCTATTTTTCCAAAGTAAGTAGCGCACTCGCCAGCTTGGACTGCCTGCAGAAACGTATCTCGCTTCCATGCGGTGATACTCCATGATATGCGCTGAACAGGTGACAAATCCTGTGAGTTAGTCTTCTGTTCAAAAGTAAAATTGATAGGTTTATTTTGGAATAATGCCTCAAGCTGAATAAGTTCAACTGACATAAGAGCATCAGGCTGCCTATGCTTGAGGTGAGTTACGAATGATTTAATTGATTCTACGCTAAGAAGAGGGGCGATACTGTGCACCTGAACAATGTAATCACATTCAACATTGGTTAGAAAATCACAAACAAAGTCTTCACTCGTCGCTGTATTGTTAGATAGTTCAGCTGGTCTTTTGTAAAAATTTACTCCATGCTGATCTGCAAAGTTTTTAAAAATTAGATCTTCAGAGTTCATCCAAATTTCATCAAAACACTCACTCTCAAGACACTTTTTTAAAGCCCTGGACACAAGTGGAATACCATTTAAGAGGCGCAGGTTTTTTTTCGATAAACGCTGGCTCCCGAGGCGAGCAGGAACCATTGCAATAATGTTTAGATCCATTGTATTATTATCCATCGATTCACTTATTTAAAAAATAACATTCTTTTTAAAATGCACTTAAGTGCTTTTCGGCAATAGCCTAAGTATATAGAAATAATTTTTTTCTTTGACGAGAAATCAGTGCGCCACGTAAAAATAGCATTAAAACTAAGCCATGAAGTATCTAAGAAGGCTTTGAAAGCACTTTGATTATAAACTCTATTATTCAACTTCGATATTTCGGTTCCAAATCGTTGATAAAAAAGATGCTTCCTATGAATTCGCTGATTACCATACACAAATCTGAGATATTCCCTACATTTATCATTGCTCCAAAAGCCTTCGACCACTTCGTGTATATACGAATTTACAATACGATTGAGATAGAATTTAGCCGAACCTTGATTTGAGGTTTGTTTCCTTAAAAAGACAGGACCATCGGAAACCTCTACGTGAGTAGAATTAGCTAGTAGGTGTGAATGAAATACGGTATCGACAAAATAGCCATTTGGATAACCTCTTCTTTGAAAGCCACCAACGTCGTGAAACATTTTTATATTAAATACGAACAAGCTAATATGATTATGGAAGACTTGTTTAGCAAAAAATAAATCTAAGGGATTATTGTTGTTAAGTTGCTCTTGTGATGGCGAACAAGACTCTCTACGACACATATGGTCTTCTACAATAATTTTAGTAGCGTATAAGTAGCCGCTATCTTTTTTCTTTAAGTCGACACCCTTGAGAAATCCTGGCAAAATTAAATCATCGTCACTTAATATATAAATCCATTCCGAGCCTGCACTCTCAACAGCTATATTAAAGGAGTCCCAAATAGGAACTGTTTGGGCATTAGTACAGAGCCAATTAACATCGCAATGATCTATATACCTAGAAGACAAAAATGAATCTAGGCTTTGATTGTTTACGCTAACATTAATAGTGAAGTCAACTGTTACGTTATCAAATACTGATCGTATTGCCTCATCCAAAGAGGGCATATACCTAACCGTGGGAATTACAATTGATAAACACATGGACAATCAGAAACGCAAGAAATTTAACATCAAATGAGAGCAGGCCAGTGCAAATATATTTATGATTACAAGTCAAAGCCATAAATTAATGAAATATCAGCCATTCGGCATAAATCAGTCAATCTTTGTTTCCTATATCAACAGAAAATCTGGGCCGGGTACAAACTTCATAACTTCATTATCACGATAGGGTAATTCCCCAAAAAGAAGAGAGCCTGGTGCATTACAACTAGACCACTCTTGTACTGCAAATTCGCGAATACTGAGGAAATTATTGGAACTCAAATTATAGACAGACACCCCATGTGAATTATAATCTGTAGATACGATCCTTGAAAGGAATGCTTTAGCAACTCGCTCGACAGGCTGAAAATCACGCATTTGTTCACCCAATGTCATCTTAAAGTTCTCACCAGAAAATGCCGCTTTTCGAAGCAATGGCCAAAATCTTGTATCTAATTCTCCTTCTCCATAAACATGAAAAACACGGAGGATCTCTAAATTAATTTTATGCTCCTTAGCCCATTGACATAGAGCAATTGATGCAGCTGCTTTAGATGCTGCGTAACTATTCGTTGGTTCTAGTGGTGCAGTTATAGGTATCTCTTCAAAGCGTTCACCGCTACGACCATATTCAAAACAACTTCCGGCTACAATATATCTCTTAATTCCAGATAAACGAGCTTGTTCAAAGAGATTTAAAACTGTAATTAGATTCCAATGAAGACAATTTGCAAGAGTATCATATGGAACATTACCGGTATGAGCAGCAAGATGCACGAGAACTTCGCAGTCTTTTAGATCACTTGATCTGACTTCGCTTAATTGTCGATCAAGCCAGCAAGGGGATTGAGTAAGCGAGATACGTGGAGCACTTAAAGGACTCCGTCTGATTGCAGTGATGTTGTGCCCAGCATCAAGTGCCTGCTTTAGGAAATGTGACCCAATAAACCCAGTGCCGCCGGTAAGGGCAATATTCATCGTGCCAGATCCTCGATTTTTGGATGGAGACGATCTCGATCAGACATCACTGGTTGGGGGTTAGGCCAATCAAAGGCGATTGAATCCCAACGAACACCACGATCTAACGACGGGTTATGAACTGTAGATGTTGTATAGTGCATCCAACTGTCATCGGAGAGACTTAGAAATCCATGTGCATACCCTTTACCAATTAAGAGTGCTTGATTGCTGGTTTTAGAAAGTTCAATAGCGAATGGTTTGTTAAAATTTGGACTGTTTGGATCAACATCAACGACGACATCTAAAACAGCACCTTTGATACAAGTGACCAACTTGTCATGCGCCGATTCTTCGACCTGAAAATGCATACCTCTGAGAACATCTCTCTTAGAACGTGTCAAAAATGACTCTGCTGGCACAAAGTTAATTCCTTGAGTTAGTAGGTGGTCCGAATGAAATAACTTAGTAAAATCGCCGCGATTATCAAAGGAGTGTGGACAGTTAAGAACAAAGACATTTGGCAATGGCTCTTGAAGAATGACTAGATTATTCATGAAAAATGGATAACAAAAACACTTGCAAATCAACTTAAATAAGCTGAAGATGCTGAACCCACTTCCGAACGTCTTTTGATAAGCTCTAGCACAGATTTGTCATCTTTTTGCCAAGGTGATGGTGCAAACAAGGCTTTTTTTCTGCTTGGCTGAGCAGTTTTATCTGGCGATTGCAAATAATAAATCGCCAATGAATTACGTGAAACACCATCAGGGCAATTAATTGGCATAGGCAATCCATGCCATGAGTTCATGGTCACATCATAGACCACAGCACGATTAAAAACAGGGACTACTGCTTCTACCAATTCACCGGGCTTCTCTTGGGACTGATTATCGTAAAGACCTAAAACTCCTCCCCACTTCTCATCCCACTCTGGCGTCATATAAACAAGAATATTTAATTTCCTTTGCAAGCTAAGCTTAGGATGAATCGAATAGTCCATATGAACATTGAGCTTTCCGCCGTTTTTATGCATGTGCAAACCGGCCCCCATTCAACCCGTAATCTGCCGACAAGGGATTCTCGGATTTGATGAATTGAGTTAATGCAAGGGTGAATGCAGAGGAACAGAGATACGTAAAGGCTTGATACGTCGACGGACCAAAACGGTTCCAATGGTTAACCAGTTTTTTTTCTTCTATTTGATTTGAATATGCATCTAAAAACTGTGAATCATAAGAAGGAAATTCGCTCGCAATGGAAGCGGCTAATGACTCTTCGAAAAAGTTATCAATTACATAATGCGGGAAAGGGGATGCATTGATATAAGAAGACGACGCATCATTGCTGGACAAAAGTGACAAGGTAGAACAGGAAAGAATCATTGATTGCGTTTTAACGTAAAAGTATAATTTAATTAATTAAAGGATTTGCAGTAATTCACTATAGCGTTGACTTCATACTTAAGCATATCCAAGGTAAGGCCTGGATATGTTCCAAGAAACAGAGTATTATTCATAATTTTATCAGAATGTTCTAGATCACCCACAACCCGCATTGATTCTGGCCGGTCTTGGCGAAGTTGAACAAATGCAGGCTGACGAACGAGGTTTCCTCCAAACAGCATTCGATTGCCAATCTTATTGCGGTCCAACTCTTGAGCCAGTTCCGTGCGCGTGAAGGGTGCCTCAGCCTTCACAGCAATTTTGAAGCCAAACCAACTGCAGTCCGTTCGGCAACCAGAACCGTCCCAGGTAAAGCCCTGTTCGGGATCCCATGCTGTTGCATGAGTGGGAAGCGCAAATTCAAGGGAATACTCCTGGGTAGCAAGGCCTACTCTCAAAGTCTCCCAATTTTGCTTACGGGCTTCAATGAACTCTGGCAAACGCTTCAACTGAACCCGGCCAATCGCTGCCTGGGGATCAAGTGGTTTAACATTGAATCCTAAATGACTATAGGTGTACTTGTGGTCATAACCCTCAGGCAATTCACCAAGTTGCCAACCAAAGCGCTTATTGCAGGTGTTATCGATACCGCTTGGACACCAGCAATCCCGCCCCCAATCACGAAAACTTTCAGCAATCACCTTAAGCTTCGCATCACTCACGATATTCACTGCACCACCCTCACCCATGGTGAGATGGTGAGGAGGATAAAAGCTTTGGGTACTAATATCACCCCAAGTTCCGGTCCAGCGTACAACTCGGTCAGGGCCTTCATCCAGGCCTGGACTGTTCTCCTTAATACCCAAACTTTCAGCAAGTGAGCGCGGCATGGAATAACTGCAACCCAAGGCATCACAGTTGTCTTCAACCAACCACAAGTCGTATTTCTGGCAAAAGGCAAGTGTTGCCGCAATGTCGAAGGGATTTCCCAAAGCGTGCGCCATCATCACGGCCTTGGTTTTACCAGCCTCGTATGCATCTTCTAGTTGATCACATCGAGCGTTACCAGTAATTGGATCAGCATCAATGAAGACGGGAACCGCACCAACTTGAATAATTGGGGCGACAGTGGTGGGAAATCCAGCCGCAACCGTAATCACCTCATCCCCAGGACGAATACGCTTCGCCTGAGGAAGTTTGGGAGACGTAAGCGCAGAAATCGCAATAAGATTCGCGCTGGAGCCTGAGTTCACCAACAAGCTGTGGCGCACCCCCAAAAATGCTGCCAGCTCTCGCTGAAAAGCTTCACCCTCCGCTCCCAGCGTCAGCCAGAAATCAAGGGTGCTCGCCACAGCTGCCTCGACCTCATCTTCTGTGAAGACTCGGCCGGCATAGGGAATGTTGGCCCCTTCCTGCCAAGGCGTGCGATCGGGATCGGCAGCAGGGCGGAAACCCGAATGGGCCTGGCGTGAATACTCACGGGTTAATCGGAGAATTTGTTCTCGGAGTGATGCGACGTCGTTCATATTGATGAATTGTCTGTGCTCGAAGTTGAGTTGGGATTGGTAACTGTGTTGTAGGCCTGAAGATCATCCAAACAGCGCTCCAAAGGAGACTCCCCTTCGTGTACGGCCCGGTACCAGAGCACTGTACGTTTCACAGTCGTGTCAAAAGACCAACGGGGCCTCCAACCAAGCTGGTGGTGGGCTTTATCAATCTGTAAGTGAAGTCGTCCTGCTTCGTGGGGAGTCATCGAATCTGAACAATCCTGCCATCCACCTTGCCAATAACTCAACAACGTCTCCACTAAATCGCGCACGCTCCGATTCGCCTCCAGCATCGGACCAAAGTTATAGCTGCTGGAAAACGAATTACCATCTTCTACAAGCTTTTCGGCAAGAAGCAAATAACCCGAAAGCGGCTCGAGCACATGTTGCCAGGGCCGAGTGGACTCCGGGCGACGCACAGGAATTCGCTCACCAGAACACAGCGAGCGGACGGCATCCGGAACAATGCGGTCTTCAGCCCAATCACCCCCTCCAATCACATTTCCTGCGCGTGCAGTGGCGATAGAGAGATGAGGCGTTTGGTGGGAAGCCTCTCCGCAGAAGCTATTACGCCAGCTGGAGATTGCCAGTTCAGCGGCAGCTTTACTGGCGCTGTAGGGATCATGTCCACCAAGACGATCCTCCTCTCGATATCCATAATCCCACTCCTGATTGGCATACACCTTGTCAGTTGTCACCATCACGACGGCGCAGGGATGTTTCAAAGGCTTTAGCGCTTCTAAAAGATTCAGGCTGCCTTGCACATTGGTCGCCCAAGTCCCCAAAGGATCCTGATAGCTCCGACGAACCAAGGGCTGGGCTGCCAAATGCAGCACAACCTGAGGTTGGAACTTACCAATAATCGAGGTTAGTGCGGTGCAATCACGAATGTCGATCAGGTGATGACCTAAGAGTTGTTTGGCCAAGCCCAACTGATTAAAAAGGGATGGCGTGGTCTCGGGCTCGAGTGCAACCCCGCATACATCGGCACCCAGTTCAGAGAGCCAAAGAGCTAACCAACTACCCTTAAAACCAGTGTGCCCAGTCAGTAAAACCCTACATCCATTCCAAAAAGAAGCGTTAGCCATCACCAGATTTTCCAAGGAGCATGACCATTTGCCCAAAGGGCTTCTAATTCTCGGCGATCACGCAGTGTGTCCATCGGTTGCCAGAAACCTTCATGGTGATAACCAGTAAGCTGACCTTCTCTTGCTAAACCCTTCAAAGGTCCATCTTCCCAGACAGTATCGTCTCCCTCGATGCGATCAATAACAGCTGGATCTAAGACAAAGAACCCTCCATTAATCCAACCACCATCGCCCTGAGGCTTCTCCTGAAAACCTTTTACGGCATTGGAGTCTCCTAATTGCAAGGCTCCATATCGGCCTGGAGGTTGTACAGCTGTCACGGTCGCTAAGCGACCATGGTTGTTGTGATGAGCGACCAGTTCGGTGATATCCACATCGGCCACACCATCGCCGTAAGTGAAGCAAAAAGGCTCCTCAGCAACGTAATTTTGAACACGCTTGAGGCGGCCACCAGTCATTGTGGCTTCGCCAGTATCAACCAAGGTGATCTCCCATGGCTCAGCTTGCTTACGATGAACTTCCATGGAATTCGTACGCATGTGAAAGGTCACGTCGCTCATATGCAAAAAATAATTGGCAAAGTATTCCTTGATCACATAGCCCTTGTAACCGCAGCAGATCACAAACTCATTAATGCCGTGCGCACTAAAGATTTTGAGAATGTGCCATAGAATGGGTCTTCCACCAATTTCCACCATTGGTTTTGGCCTGAGGTGAGTTTCTTCACTAATACGCGTTCCAAGACCACCAGCAAGTATTACAGCTTTCATATTCATATAGCCCCCTCCGAAAACAACGGGATCATCGTAGGTACTTCACCGAAAAACGATGATTGAATTTCAAGGTCGTGATGGCGAGACGACGAATAGACCTGGGTATTATCTCTTGCATTAAAAATCGATAACCTTAAATCATACCGTCCAGACCTCAAAGGAATAGACGAGATAGAAAGATGCAGCACCTGGACTTCACTTTCCTTCAAAGAAAGTCCACCAGGGCAAGACAGCCTTGATTCAGCAGTTCCAACAATCTCACCTGTAGATAACGAAAACAAACCGACTCTGACATGGACAAAGCTTTCTGTGCGCGCAGTTAATTTTAATGCTATGCGCAGAGGATCTCCGGTATTCAAATTTTCAGCATCTAAGACCTCTGAATTTACATCATAAAAAAAATCTTGGTCGCAATATGTCGCCTTGTTCGATGTGGACCCCTTAGCATTAAAAGAGTCAGCGTAGCCAGAAAGAGCCTCGGACACATTTCCTTGATAGGCTTGGCTACCATGCGACAAAAGCAGTCCTTTTGTACAAATGCGACCAATATGCTCTAAAGAGTGACTAACAAATATGACCGCTGTGTCTTTTCGCATCTTATCTATTTGCGAATAACATTTCATTCGGAACTGAAGATCTCCTACAGCTAAAACCTCATCTAATATAAGCACATCTGGATTGAGTGCTGTCGCGACTGCAAACCCCAGCCGAACCTGCATTCCAGAACTGTAACCTTGCACTGGAGAATCAATAAAATCACTGATCTCGGCAAAGTCAACTATTTCATCCAACTTTTCCCTAATTTTAGATTCACTAAGGCCCAAAATTGAGCCAGCTATTTTAACATTTTCTCTGCCCGTCAGTATTGGATTAAACCCCGCACCCAAAGCGATAAGACTTCCTGTTTGACCATAAACACTGATCTTTCCTGTATCTGTTTTTATCAACCCATTCAGCATACGCAGAAGCGTGGTCTTACCCGCCCCATTTCTACCGATTAATCCCAGGCACTCCCCCCGCCTCAGCTCAAAACTCACATCCTTCACCGCCCAGAACTCATCCTGCCGCAGCTGCACATCAGCGCTGCTCTGGGGTAGACCACTCCCTCCGCCATGGCGGCGGCCAGCGATCTCGCTGCCCAGATCCTGCAGGCCATACCAAAGCGAACGCTTAAGGCTGCGGCAGAACCGCTTGCTCACGTTCTCCACTCTCACCAGGACATCGTCAGTCATCTCAGGCACTCATCCGTTCGATCAAAATGGGCATCGCCAACCGGTACAGCATCCACACCAGCAGCAGCAGGATCGCTGAACTGCCCACCGCCAATGCCCACTCAGCCAACAGCAACGGCGGCTGGCCAGTGAACCAGGCGCGGGCATTGAGAATCAGCGGCGTGAGCGGGTTGAGCCGCATCAGTTGAGCAGACCAGCCCGAAGTAGCAAGGGGGAAAACTACCGGGCTCAGGTACATCAAAAACTGGGTGATCAGCGGGATAGCGCGGCCGATGTCCCCATAGAGCACTCCCAGAGGCGTGAGCAGCAGGCCCACGGCCGTACCGGTGAGCACCAGACTGAACAATCCCAACGGAATCAACAGCCCCCCCCAGCCCGGATGCACCCCAAGAAAAGGGAGCACCAACAGCAGAATCCCCAGCTTGATCGCAGCATTAAAAAGGGTTTGATAGACCCCACTCAGAATCAATGCTTCCCGGGGGAAATTGATCTTGGCCAGCAGGGCCTTGTTGGCATTCACCTGCTGCAGCGGTGCATTGAGCGCATCAATCAGGATCGACCACAACAGCGTGCCGGTGAACACAAACACCGGATAGGGAACCGGCGTGGCGCCCACTTGCACCACCTTGCTGGCGCTGAGGAACAACCACACGGCCGTGGTGGAGAATGGAATGATCAGGGCCCAGAGCACCCCCAGCACACTCTGGCGGTACTGGGCGCTGATGTCTCGAACAGCCAGGCGCCAGGCCAGTTCACGGCCAGCCCAAAGATCCTGCACCATCTCTTGCCAAAGTTTCCCAGGGTGAGCAAGCGGACTTTCCGGCGTGTAGGTGCGGGTGGGGAGTGTCGGCACAGTGGTCATAGGCAAAGTCAATGACCTCCTGATGCTGCAGCCTGCAGCAGCTGTTGAAAGTAGGCAATGGTGGGCTCAAGCCCCTGCTCCAAAGAAACACTGGGCTGCCAGCCCAGCTCCCGTTGCGCCAACGCGATCACCGGCTGGCGCTGAAGCGGATCGTCCTGCGGCAATGGCTTTTCGATCAGTTCGACCTGCGGATTCACCTTGGCGCGAATCAGTTCCGCCAACTGACGGATCGTGAACTCGCCGGGGTTGCCGATGTTGATCGGACCGCAGTGATCACCGTTCATCAGCCGGATCATCCCTTCCACCAGATCATCCACGTAGCAGAACGAGCGGGTCTGGCTGCCATCGCCATAGAGGGTGAGCGGTTCACCCCGCAGTGCCTGCACAATGAAATTGCTCACCACGCGTCCATCATCGGGGAGCATGCGCGGACCGTAGGTGTTGAAGATGCGCATCACCCGGATTTCGGTGCCGTGCATGCGCTGATAGTCGAAACAGAGGGTCTCGGCGATGCGCTTGCCCTCGTCGTAACAACTGCGGATGCCGATCGTGTTCACGCAACCGCGGTAGCTCTCCGGCTGGGGATGCAGCTCCGGGTCGCCATACACCTCGCTGGTGCTGGCCAGCAGCAACCTTGCCCCCACCCGCCGGGCCAGACCCAGCATGTTGTACGTACCGAGAAAGCTTGTTTTGGCTGTTTTGATCGGATTGAACTGATAGTGCACAGGCGAAGCCGGGCAGGCCAGATGCCAGATCCGGTCCACCTCCAGCTTGATCGGTTCCGTCACGTCGTGCCGGATCAAGTCAAAGCGCGGATGGCCGATCCACTGGCTGATGTTCGCCTTGCGGCCGGTGAAGTAGTTGTCGAGGCAGATCACCTCTTCGCCGGCATCCATCAAGCGATCGCAGAGATGGGAGCCGAGGAAACCAGCGCCGCCGGTGATCAGGTTGCGGGTAATGGAAGCAGGCATCGGATCAGCTCTGGTGAAGGTGTTGGTGCCAAGCCCAAGCATGTTCCAGGATCCTGTTCAGTTCGGGGTAGCGCGGCTGCCAGCCCAGCTCCTTGCGGGCTTTCTCAGCCGATGCCACCAGCACCGGGGGATCGCCGGCACGGCGCGGAGCCACATGGGCCAGCAGGCCCCGGCCCGTGACGGCCTTGGCCGCATCGATCACCTGCTGCACCGAATAGCCCGTGCCATTGCCGAGGTTGAACACATGATGGCCGGCATCGGCGAGCAGCTTCTGCAGCCCCAACACGTGAGCATCGGCCAGATCGGAAACATGGATGTAATCGCGGATGCAGGTGCCATCGGGCGTTGGGTAGTCGTCGCAGAAGATCTGCAGATAGGGCTTGCGAGCCAGCATCACATCGAGCAGCAGCGGGATCAGATGGGTTTCCGGGGTGTGGTGTTCGCCCAGATCAGCGGCTGGATCGGCGCCGGCGGCGTTGAAGTAACGGAAGATCACGCTGGGCAGGCCGTAGGCCGTGCCGAAAATGGTCTTCACAGCTGGCCCTCCCCAACGGTCCATACATTCAGTCCCGCTGCGCGGGCAGCGTTGGCATCGGCCTTGGCACGGGCATCAAACAGCCAGGCCGGCTGGCGCATCAACGCAGCCACAGCCGGCCAATTGATCTGGGCAAAATGCTGCCATTCGGTGAGCAAGAGCAGGGCATCGGCGCCCGTGGCCGCTTGTTCCACATCGGGCACCTGGTGCCAGCGTCCTTCGCCGGCCCCTGAAGCCTGACCAAGATCCTGCGCCAACTGCTGCTCACTCACCTTGGGATCCACGATCTGCAGGATCGCACCCTCCTCCAGGAGCTCCTTGCAGATGCGGATGGCCGGTGATTCGCGGGTGTCGTTGGTGTCGGCCTTGAACGCAAAGCCCAGCACGCCGATGTGCTTCCCGCTCACCGTGCCGAACAGCTTGGTGATCAGCACATGGGCGATGCGCTGCTGCTGCCACTGGTTGAGGCTGACCACCTGCTCCCAGTAGGCCGCCACCTCCTCCAGGCCGTAGTGGCGGCAGAGATACACCAGGTTGAGGATGTCTTTCTGGAAGCAGCTGCCGCCGAAGCCGGGGCCAGCTTTGAGGAACTTCGGTCCGATGCGGCTGTCGGTGCCGATCGCTCGCGCCACCTCCTGCACATTGGCTTCCGTGGCCTCGCACAACGCCGCGATGCTATTGATCGAACTGATCCGCTGCGCCAGGAAGGCATTGGCGGTGAGCTTGGAGAGCTCACTGCTCCAAAGGTTGGTGCGCAGAATCCGCTCCTGGGGCACCCAGCTGGCGTAGAGGGCGGCAAGGGCTTCGATCGCAGACGGATCGTTCCCGCCGATCAACACCCGATCCGGCGCCTCCAGATCAGTGATGGCGCTGCCCTCCGCCAGAAACTCAGGATTGGACAGCACAGAGAAACGGCGCGAGCCGCCGTTGGGGTTGGCAGCAGCGAGGATCGCCTGCACCGCCTCGGCGGTGCGCACCGGCAGGGTGCTCTTCTCCACCACGATCGTGTGGCCGGTGGCTGCTTTGGCCACCGTACGGGCGCAGGCCTCCACCCAGCGCAGGTCGCTGGCCTGGCCAGCCCCGATCCCCTTGGTTTTGGTGGGGGTGTTCACCGAAATGAACACCATGTCTGCCGCGGCGATGTGCTCCTCCACAGCGGTGGAGAAGTGAAGGTTGCGGCCACGGGCGCGAGCCACCACGGCATCCAGCCCCGGCTCATACACCGGCAGCTGGCTGAGGTCGGCAGCGTTCCAGGCGTCGATCCGCGCCTGGTTGATGTCCACCACCGTCACCTGCACATCCGGGCAACGGTCGGCGATGACCGCCATCGTTGGCCCGCCGACATAACCGGCGCCGATGCAGCAGATGGAGGTGACTGTTGGGCTGGAGCTGTCTGGTGGCATCGAAATGAGGCGGGCGTTCAAGCGAATAAGTCGTCGGAGATTAAGGGCTGAACACCCTCTTTAATCGTGATCAGGGGATGCCGTGTTCAAGGCCTACAGCCGAACCAGCTCCTGGCTCAGATGCTCGCGGAACAACGCCACCGTGCTCGCCAAGCCATCCGCCAAAGGGATCTGCGCACGCCAGCCCAGCCGCGCCAGGCGGCTCACGTCCAGCTGTTTCTTTGGGGTGCCATCGGGTTTGCTGGTGTCCCACAGGATTTCGCCTTGGTATCCCGTGGCCTGCGCCACGGCTTCCGCCAGCGCGCGAATCGTGAGATCCACGCCCGTGCCCACGTTGAGGAAGGGGGGATCGCCCGGCCCCGGTTGCCAGTGTTGAAGCGCGAAGACACAGGCCTCACCGAGGTCATCGGCGTGGAGGAACTCGCGTAGGGGCGTGCCACTCCCCCAGCAGGTGACGGTTGGGGCATCGGCTTCCGCAGCTTCGTGAAAGCGGCGGATCAACGCCGGCAGTACATGGCTGTTATTCGGGTGGTAATTGTCGCCGGGCCCGTAGAGGTTGGTGGGCATCAGGCTGATCGCATCAAAGCCGTGCTGCTGGCGAAGGGCTTCGCAGAGCTTGATGCCGGCAATCTTGGCGATCGCATACCACTCATTCGTGGGCTCAAGAGGCCCAGTGAGCAGCGCCTCCTCCTTGATCGGCTGCTCGGCGAACTTCGGGTAGATGCAGCTGCTGCCCAGAAACAGCAAGCGCCGAACTCCCGATCGCCAGGCCGTTTCGATCACATGGGTCTGAATCTTGAGGTTCTCCAGCAGAAAGTCCGCCGGGTAGCTGTTGTTGGCCTGGATGCCGCCCACCTTCGCAGCAGCCAGCACCACCACAGTGGGTTGCTGTTCGCTGAACCATCTCTGCACAGCCGCAAGATCGAGCAGATCCAGTTCCTGGCGGCTTGGTTTGAGCTGCTGCTGGTAGCCGGCGCGGTCCAAAGCGCGGCTGATGGCACTGCCCGCCATGCCCCGGGCACCGAAAATCGCGAAACGATCGTTCGAGTTAATAGTGCTCATTCCCGTGCCCCCACCACAGCAAAACCCTTGCGCTTGAGGTAAGCCTCTTTCTTCGCTTCCTCCACATCAGCCGCAACCATCTCAGCCACCAGTTCCTCCAGGGTGGTCGTCGGGGTCCAACCCAACTTCTCCTTGGCTTTGCTCGGGTCACCAAGCAACGTCTCCACCTCAGCCGGTCGGAAGTAACGCGGATCGATGCGCACCACCGCAGCACCAGTATCGCCTCGACGGCCCACTTCAGTGGTGCCCTCACCCTCCCATAACACCTGTCCCCAGCCCAGCTGCTGCGCTGTCAGCTCAATGAAGCGACGTACGCTCTCCTGCCGGCCGGTGGCGATGACGAAGTCTTGGGGCTGCTCCTGCTGGAGCATGAGCCACTGCATTTCAACGTAGTCGCGGGCGTGGCCCCAATCGCGAAGCGAGTCGAGATTGCCCATGTAGAGGCAATCGTCCAGTCCGGCATCCACCCGCGCCAGGCCGCGCGTGATCTTGCGCGTTACAAACGTTTCACCCCGCCGCGGACTCTCATGGTTGAACAACACCCCGTTGCAGGCGTACATCCCATAGCTCTCGCGGTAGTTCACCGTGATCCAGTAGGCATAGAGCTTCGCCACCCCATAGGGGCTGCGCGGATAGAAGGGCGTGCTCTCCTTTTGAGGGATCTCCTGCACCAAGCCATAGAGCTCGCTGGTGCTGGCCTGATAGATCCGCGTTTTTTCGGTGAGCCCCAGGATCCGAACCGCCTCCAGGATCCGCAGCGTGCCCAGCGCATCGCTGTTGGCGGTGTACTCCGGGCTCTCAAAACTCACCGCCACATGGCTTTGGGCACCGAGGTTGTAGATCTCATCCGGCTGCACCTGCTGGATGATCCGGATCAGATTGGTGCTGTCGGTGAGGTCCCCGTAGTGAAGGGTCAAGCGCGGATCGCTTTCATGCGGATCCTGGTAAAGGTGATCGATCCGGCTGGTGTTGAAGCTGCTCGCACGCCTCTTGATGCCATGTACTTGGTAGCCCTTTTCCAGAAGCAGTTCCGCCAGATAGCTGCCGTCCTGCCCGGTGATGCCGGTGATCAAGGCAGTTTTGGCGGCGGGGGTGGGCATGGGGGTGAGGGGAGGTGCGGGGGTGTCGTTGAGGGGTTCAGGTTGAAGCCTGCGGGAGGTTCTAGACGGCTTCAGATCATCTCGCGGAAGCTTCACTCAGCGAAAGTGGCCCTTCAGCAAGCCAGAACAACCTTTTCAGCGTTCAGCCACGCAGGAGTGGACACACGACGACTGCCGTAACAGCAGTGGACGGGAGCAGAGCTCGACCGCCTCGACTGATGTTGTGACAGGAGTTTGCCATGGATCGATCGCATCGATTGCCACGGACACAGGAGAAGCAGATGCGCCAGCAAGCCAGACAGAGAGAGACAGAGAGAGAGAGAGAGAGAGAGAGAGAGAGCGAGCAAATTGACACGACTACGCGTCAATTACGCAACGAAAACGTGTCACACCGAAGTAAATGCGGCTTCGGCCTGTCGTGCAGTTCAACCACCACAACGCTGGGCACTGCAACAAGCGCAAGAAACCACTCGGACTTGAAAGGCCTAGACGCGCTGAAAGCCAGCATTACCGGTAACCATGACGGCATGAGGCCGTGGATGCCAGCAACTGCAGGAGGTGGTGCAGCAGGTCGGGTCAATCGCGACGTTGAACCGTGGCCAAGCAGGCAGCGAAGTCATCAGCGTCCTAAAAATCAAGCAGGGCCTTCGCCAGGGATTCGAGCGGCTCCAGGGGGAGGGCCTGGATGCGGGCTGGGAATGAGGGTTATCTCCGCGAGCCGAAATCTCATTGAAATTAGTGGGACGACTTTCACTCCCGGGATAGACGGAAAAGAGTCAGTAGGTGTTGATCAAGCGAAACAGGGTCCAGATCTGCACCAGACCGCCCAACGGCTGACTCACCGCATTGATCGCATCGCTGGCCCGCGCCAGGGTGCTGCGGTTCACCTTCACCGAATCACCGTCCCGCAGCGGAGGGTTCTTCTCGTTCGAGGCTCCTTCTTCCAGGTCAATCCGGAACTTTTTGAGGGTGGCGCTGCCATTGCGGTTGATCCGCACCAACTCCACGTTGCCGGTGCTAGCCCGCCAGTTCTTCGGGCCACCTGCGGCCAACACCGCTTGTACCAATGGCGTATTGGCCTGCAGTTGAACCGAGCCAGGCTTCAGAACCTCACCGATCACGTTCACGGAAATCACCTGCGGCGACAGATTTACAGCCGCCAACTCCATAGCTTCCTCAGGGGTTTCCTCAGCTTTAGAAATTCGAATCGTGTCTCCATCAAAGAGAAAGGGGTTCTGGCTTTGATTGCCATCCAGGACCAGATCCAGCAGATCCAGCTCCGTCTGCTTGTGACTGAGCTCGCTCTCTGTTCCTGGCAGACGGCGCTGCAGCACCACCCCCCTCAAATTGGCGTTCTGCGTGATCCCGCCGGCCTTCTGAATTGCATCCACCACCGTAGGCAAACCGCTGATTGTGTTTACAACTCCTTCAGCTGTTGAAGCTTCGCTGGTTGTGAGTGAATAAATGCCGGGGCGTTCCACCTGCCCCACCAAGGCCACACGGATCGGGCGCGGTTTCACCACCCGCAGCTGCAGATCAGGCCGCAGCAACTCTTCGCTCAGCAGCTGCTGCACCCACTGCGTCGCCTGCTGCAGCGTCAAGCCGCTCAGCCGCACGCTGCCCACCAGCGGCAGAGGCACACTGCCGTCGTTCAACACCTCAAGGGAACCAGACAGCTCTTTGGCGTCAAACAGCTTCAGATCCAGCACATCGCCGGGGCCGATGATGTAAGCGTCCTCCTGAAGCGTGGACACGGACTGATCTGTCGGCATTGCCCCGACGGGCAGCACGGCAACTCCCATGGCCAACGTCAACGCCAGGGATCGAAGAACAGGCATCGAGGCTCTTGTCAGCCGGAATGAGTTCGCAAGTGTCCCATGCGTTCTTGGAAAGACGAGCACTGCGGGTTAAGTTGCGAATCCGTCACGTTGTACTGAATGTCGAATCTGGTGGCCGCTCCGGGGCAATCACCGGATTTCGAGCCCCGCACCATTGAGGCCGTGCGGGTGAGGGATCTAGGTTCAGCAACTGTCGACAATCTTTCCGATGACGATATTGATTGGAGAGAGCTCTGGCGAGCCCTGCTGCGCCGCAAAAAACTGGTAACGGTTGTCGCTGGAGGCGTGATCGTATTGGCGGCTGTCAATACGGCATTCCAACGGATAACTAGTCCGGTGTATCAGGGTTCTTTTCGGCTGTTGATCACCGACCCGTTCAACAGCAAAAACGGGGGAAGCGGCGTGGGTGGAACGGTATTTGAAAGGTTGGCCATCAATACCACCAGCAACGACACCCCAACCTTGATCGAAGTTCTCCGGAGTCCGTTGTTGCTTCGACCGCTTGCCGATCAATTCGATCTTTCGGCAGATGATTTAAGTCGACGCATTTCCATCAAGACCCGTAGCAAGGAATCTAAAGGGGTTCTGATAGTGAATCTCACCGGCCGCAATCCCAGTGAAAGTCAGCGCCTACTTAAGGCCCTGAGCAGCACCTACCTCCAAGCAGCCCTTGAGGAGCGTCGGCGACGTTTATCCGATGGCCTCGCCTTTTTGAACAAGCAGGCACCATCACTTCAGAGCAAGGTCGATCAAATCCAGGGAGAACTGGCCGACTTCCGCACCCGATATTCACTGCTGGAGCCCACCGCAGAAGCAGGTGCGTTGAAATCACGGGAAACCGACAAGGCCGCCATGGTTCTTGAGCTGGAAGCCGAACGCAGCCGTTTGATCAAAGTGCGAAGCGAGATCTCTCGTGGCACCCTGACAGCTCGGGGCTTCCAGGAAGCCATTGGTTCCAGCGGAGGTCTCACCGTCAGCGATGTGGATCAGAGCCTTCTGCAACAGCTGCTCAAAGTGGAAACAGAGTTAGCTGGGGCTCGCTCCAGATACACCCCCGGATCCTCAATGGTGCAAGGCCTGGAGGAACGCCTCAAGCAGTTGAGGCCGCTGTTGCGTCAGAACCAGCTGGAAGCTGTTGATGCCGCCCTCAGCTTGAACACCGGCCGATTGGCAACCGCCCGCACCCAGCAAGCCACCCTTAACCGGCAGTTCCTGCAACAACCAGGCCTGATCAAGCAGTACGAGGCTGTACAGCAGCGTTTGGGTATCGCCAAGCGAAATCTTCTAGGGCTCGAATCAGCTCGAGAGAAATTCCAATTGGAAATGGCCCAGCGCACGGTGCCTTGGCGCGTGATCGCAGAACCGACATTCAACCCCAATCCGATCAAGCCATCGGTTCCCAAGAACCTGGCCCTTGGCACCGTCCTGGGCCTGGTGGCCGGCGCTGCAGCCGGTCTGCTGCGCGACCGGATGGACCACGTGTTCCATCACCCCGGCGAAGTCAAAGACGATCTCGGCCTGCCTCTGCTCGGATACATCCCCCACGTGGACTTCTTCAAGGGGGTGCGGGAAGACAAACGCTTCCTGTTGCAGGATCTAGACAAATCGGTGACCTCAGACTCTGACGATGATCCCGCTACCGCCAAAAAGCGCCGTTATCAGCGTTTTTTCTACCAGGAAGCCTTCCGCAACCTGTTCACCTCGATCCGCTTCCTCAACAGCGATCAGCCGCTCCGCTCCATCGCCCTCACCAGTTCGCTGCCGGCAGAGGGCAAGTCGCTGATCAACGTGTTGCTGGCGAAGACCCTCTCAGAGATGGGCCAGAGGGTGCTTTTGATCGATGCTGACTTGCGCAAACCACAGATGCACGTGCGCCTCGGCCTTAACAACCTCAGCGGCCTCAGCAACGTGCTCACGGAAGATGACCAGACCTGGCGCGATGCCGTTCAGAGCGTGCCTGGTTACGACAACTGGAGCGCGCTCACCGCCGGCCGCCGGCCGCCCGACCCCACCCGCCTACTCAGCTCCAACCGCATGCGCGCGCTGGTGAACGAACTGGTGCAATGCGGGCAGTTCGATCTAGTGCTGTTTGACACGCCTCCTGTGCTTGGTCTGGCTGATGCAGCCTTGGTAGCTGAACACTGCGATGGTCTGATGCTGCTGGTGAGCCTGGATCGCGTCGATCGCTCCTTACCCAAGGAGTCCGTCTCCCGCATCCGCAGCAGCGGTGCGCCACTTCTGGGCATCGTGACCAACGACCTTAAGCCGCAGAAGCAAAGCCATTCCTATGGCGATGAGAAGTATGGATATGGGAAGTACCGCTACGGCAACTATGGCTATGTCTATGGCGGTTACGGCGGCTATGGCTACGCCGCCTACGACACCTCCGCTGCCTACGCCTACTACGCCAATGACGAAGAGGAGACCCAACCCGGTGACAACGGCGATTCAGCCGCAGCCGTGACAACCCGCAAGCGCCGCAGCCTGCAGCCCTCAAACAACGGCAGCGGAACAGACGGCGACAAAGCCCCGAATCTGCGCGATCGTTGGCGAGCCCAGCTTCAACGACTGATGACGTGGCTGGACAACTGATGCAACGCTCACGTTATTTCCGCATCGACTGGGTGCTGGTTGATCAACTCGCCATTGGGCCAGCCCCTCGCTCTGAACGGCACCTCGATCGTCTGCATAAAGCCGGAATTAACTGCGTTCTAAGCCTCTGCTCCCATGACGAAGCCACACCACCTTCAGGATTGGGAGAAGGATTCCGAACCAGTCTTTATGTGCTGCCGGACCATCGCGCCGGACGTTTGCCCACCCTGGATGAACTGAAAACAGCACTGGGGCACCTGGCTGAACTGCAGCAACACGGGCCTGTCTTCGTGCACTGTGTGGCCGCAATGGAGCGATCACCCTTGGTTTGCCTGGCCTGGCTGGTGCGTCAACACCGCATGACTCCCGAGAGGGCCCTCGATTACCTGATGCAACAGCATCCTGGGACCAATCCGTTGCCAGGGCAGTTGAAATTGCTTCATGGCCTGCATCAAGAACTCCTCACACAGATCAAGCGCTGATTCAAAATGCGAAGCCTAATTCATAGTTTTCAATGGTACAAAGTGGCACTGACTGCATCCCTTGCCCTGGTTCATCCCAGCGCTGATGCACAAACCTGGCAGCGAACCACCGAGCCGAATGATCCATCTCCTCTGAAATGGAGCTTGGTGAACCAAACAACAGATTTAAAAAATCAAGGAACACCAAAATCAGCCCCTGTTCCACAGTGGAAAGCAGTGGAACCAGCAGAAGTCATTCACGCTGAGACAGAGTCCGAGACATCAGATTCAGACGTCGTTGTTGTTGATCTGCCTAGCGGCACCACTTTCGCCAACGACAGGGCCCTTTGGCGCGATGACCAGTGGCATCCTCAGATCAGCAACACGGTGCCGATTGGTTTTGGCCCCAAGGGGGTTATGGCCAACATCGGCATCTCTGGCATTGATTGCACCGCCAGTGGCATCTGCACCCAGCCCGAAGACTGGGATGATTACCAACGCCAACTGGAAGAATTCGGTGAGGCTCAGGCCGACATCGCCCTGGGCTTCGGTGATGCCGAAAAACTCTTTGGCATCACCCTCACAGGATCCTTTGAAGAAACAAACCTACCAATCGGTGATCGGAACACCAACGAAGACAAGAATATTCTCAGTAATTACTATTTAGGGGTAGATCTCTCACGCAACATCGGCCCCGATACCGCAGTCAGAGTTGGTGTCAAAAACTGGATTGACGTCAAAGAATGTGGTCTCGATTGCGGGTTTCCCAAGAGTGCCTACGGGGTAATCAGCCAGCGCTTCCGTCTCAACCCGAATCAAAACAGCTGGTTTCCCAATGCCTATCTCACCGCCGGGATGGGCAATGGCGAATTCCGGCCCCTAGACGAGCAAGTGCGCTCGTCGATCGCAGCCCAACGGTCCGCCGGCTGCTCCACCTACGGATATCTCGCCGATAAGCCCTGCAACAGCGACACCCTCCGCAGGGCAGTCCTTGATGCCGCCAACTACGGCCAGCTGACCCCCATTGGGGCTGCCGCCATAGAGGTTTACCCCGGCCTTAATGCCATTGGGGAATGGAGTGGCCGCAACCTCAATCTTGGCTTCAGTGTGCGGCCATTTGAGGATTTCGGCCTGGTGTTCACCTCAATGTGGAACAACTTGCTCCAAAACTGCGACTATGGCTGCAAAGTTGATGTCCCTGATTATCCGGAGGGTGCACCGATTCCCGACAACATGACCACCGAGCGGGCTGTTTGGAGTTTCCGCTTGTCGCTGGATATGAAGTTCTGAATTCAAGCCCCCCTGAACACTTCAAAGTGCGATTTCAGGGCCACATCAATCGATAGTGGGGCCGCCAACGAACGCTGTAGATCCGCCCAAAGCTGAGGCTCACGGCAGATCCGCTCCATCTGCTCCTGCAAGGACGCCGAAGAATCGGGGGAGAAGTGCAACCCGTCCAGACCATTGCGCACATGCTCAGCCATCCCCCCCAACGCGGGCACCAGCAGCGGTCGTCGGCAAGCCAGTGACTCCTGAATCACCACCGGTGCATTCTCCAGCCAACGCGAGGCCATCAGCACCCAGCCCACACGCCCCATCAACCGGGGAATTTCCTCCTGGCGATAGGGCCCGGGACAAGACACATGATCCCCCAGCTGCGCCAACAGGTGCTGCAGCTTGATGGCATAGGGATCTCGCCGGGGGATCCTCTCCTCCAGGAGCCTCTGAACCGGTCCATGCACCACCAACCGGGCCTCGCTCTGGCGTCGCACCAGCCCAAGCATCGCCTCCAGCACCAGATCCAGGCCCTTCGCTTCCGTGCAGTTGCCAAAGAACCCGAACACGCTGTGCAATGCACTTTCATCCCGTAACAAAGAGGGCGGCTCTGGCTGGAGATCCGCAAGACAGTTGGCAATCACCTCAATCCGTTCCGGGGCAATCCCCCAAGCAACAAAGCAGTCCTTCACCACCCGGCTGGGTGAAATGAAGCAGTCCACCTGATCGATCAACAGCTGGATCCGGGCTGAACGCAGCAGCAGCAATTCACTCGAAATCTCCGGCAGGCACTGCCGACACCCCAACGGCGTCGGACCCTGGCAGTACAAGCCCTCACGGGTCTTGAGCTGACCGTTGAACGGGCACAGCAACAGAAACTCATGCAGGGTGTAGACGATCCGGGCCTGCGGGCACCAATCCCTCAACCGCAGGATCAGATCAACGCCCAGATGCATGATCTGATGAACACTGATCACCTGAGGCTGCAGATCACACACAAGCTGATGCAACGGACTACCGTTGAGGAGAGAACAGGCCGATTGATACGTCAGCCAATCGCTGCTGGCCTTGACCAACCACTCGCTGCCAGCGGTGTCCGCGGCCGAGCAAGGCCGAAGATCCTCTCCCTCCTGGAAATGCTCGGCTGGTGCTGCCGCCAGGAACACACTGCGCCAAGCTCCCTGCCGCAGCAGCTCCCCATGCAGGGCATAAGCCGCATTCTCACCACCCCCGGGCCGGATGGCCGGGTGGCCATGGCTGAGCACCAGCACTGTTGATTGCATTCCCATCACCCCCCCAGGAACGCTTCAACCGCCTGCTGCCAATACGGCCTGCTTTGGCTTGGCAAACTTGGCGTTTCATAACCAGATGCCAACGTCACCAGGGGTGCGCTGCTGATTTCACAAACATTGGTCGATGCCACATCGGAGGCCTCCGAACCCAGCAACAAATAAGCATCCATCCGATCCACCGGCTGTCCCAAAGCGGTCTGCAGTGGAGGGCGGCCTCCATCAAACAGACCCGGCGGCAGCTCGCTCAACCCCGCTGACATCTCTGCCAACCAATCGCTGCTGGAGGTGAGCACTCCAGGGCCCAAAAAAGCAAAGCGCTCCGCCGCACTCCACCGCCGCACCTGCCGCACCATCTGGCTCCAACGAATCTCCGGACCTTTCGACAGCAACAGCGCCGAGGGCAGCGACGCCAACAGATCACTCAGAAGATCAAAGAGCAGACAGCCTGAGTAGCAACAGCTGACACCGTCCTGCACAGCCACCACCAGGCGGACACCGCCGGACTGCACGGAGGGGTAGCGGCGTAGGCGATCCAGCTGAAGCCTGGCCATCACCGTGGAGTTCAGACACACCAGCAGAACCGTTTGATCGGGCTGGAGCTGCTGCAGGCTCTGGAGCTGCACGTCGGGATCTCCCGCAGGGGCCGCGCGACGGCGTTGCCACAACACCCGGAACGCCTCGCCGAGATCCCGCTCCATCAAGCCGTCGATTCTGGTGACCGGCGTGTGAAACCACTGGCAGGAATCCAGCAGGCGCTCGGCAACCACTTGATAACCCTCCTCCCGGAGATCCAGTTCCTCCAACGAAAAGACCTCAGCACCGATTGTCAGCTGAAGAGGGGTCGCATCCACCGATCGCTCCACGATGCGGAAAAATCCGAAATCAGGACGGCGCCCAGAGCACCACTCCAGCGCCTCCTGCACATCCGGCCGTCGGATCCGTACTGGACCAAGCGGCAGAGACATGGCCGGTCCGTTCGGCTCCGCCAGGCTGAGAGAGGCGGAATCGGCAAGATCCGAACACCAGCCCACCAGCACCAGATGCCTGTCGCTGATTCGCAGCACCGCGTCCAGATGCCCTTGCACAGGTTCATCGACAACAGGCCGCTCCTGCAGCGGTTGATCCTCGGGAAACGCTTGCCACTTCAGACCGGTGGTCACCGCATGAAAGGCGATGCCCAGGGGGTTCTGGGTTGAGAGGAAAGGGTCTTCCGGGTGGCGCTCCAGGTAATCGCGAACGTCGATGCGCGCCAGCGGGCTGGCCACTGTTTGCGGTGGTTCCGTCACTTCCCCAGCCTGGCCCGCCAGGGCAAGCAGATCCGGATGGGGCGGCAGGCCGCTGAACTCCAGCAAGCGCACCGTGGCCCGTGCCAGCTGCTGGCGGTTGCGGTCGTAGGCCTCACCATCAAATTCCAGAGCCCGGCGCTGGGCCCGCAACGGGTCGGCCAGTAGCGGCGCCAGCTCAGGTTCATCGGAGCGGATGCAAGGCAACGCCATCTGCTGCGCCAGCTCTTCAATGCGGCTGTCGGTGGCGATCAGCAGGAAGGGCGTCATCGCCAGCATCGCCACCTGGGAGCCGTGGATCCGGGCGCTGATGCAGAGGTCACAGCCGCGCAGGAAGGCCACCCAGGCGTCCAGATCGCAGAACATGTGCAGCCGCTCTTCAGGCAGCCCCAGCTGGCGACAGGCCTCGAGGTCCGTGAGGTCCTGCAGCACCACATGCACCCGTGGGTCCTTCGCCAACTGCGCGAGATGCTTCATCAACACTGCATCCCCCAGCTTGTTGCTGGGCAGTCCGAGGGCAATCCGCTCCAACCCCACCTTGCGCTGGCGTTCCGCCGCCAGACCCGCGACCATCGCCCCGTGCTGGTGGTCGGAGGAGATCATCAGGCTGGGGCAGCCCAGAGATTCGATCAGGGCATGCCTCAGCGACGGGGTTTGGCGCAACAGCGCCCGAGTGTGCTGGCCCCGAACCGTAATGAAACCTGAATGCTCCAATAAACGATGAACCAGCTCAATCTGAGCGGGATGGAGCTCAGGCAAGCGCTTCCCCTGGCTCTCGAGCCTCCCCTGAAAGCCCAGCCCCATCACAAGAATCGGACAGGAGAACAGATCACAGAGCTGCGTCAGGAAGCGAGTCTCGTTCTGAATCTGGCCGATGGCTTCGTACTGTTCGCGACTGCGCAGCAGGTTCGCCACCGGATAGATCACCAGTGCACTGGAAAGCACCTTGCGGCAGGTCTCGACATCCAGGCGGCTGAACAGATCAAGGCCTGCAGGCAACGTCACCAACTCATAGCCTGAAAAATCGACGATCCGCTTTTGAAGGGCATAGCGGAACAGCAGATTGCCGGTGTTGTCGCCCAAATAAAGCAACATGTCCTGGTCATTTTCGCAGCCGTGGGACTGCTCCACCCCGTAGAAAACTGTTGCGATCGGTTTCACCGGTCCACCTCCGCAGGGGAGTTATCACGGGCGATGTTCAGGGGCTGGCGCCAGGCCACGTCCCCATCGGGCCAGTCGCTGAGCAGCGGCGTGTAGTAGGAACAGCCCTCAAAGAAATAGTGGGTCACCTGGCTCCATCGCGTACGTGCCGGGTCGATCACCGCGGAACCTCCGTGGATCAGATTCGCAGACCAAATCAGGGCCTGTCCCAGTTGAGGTGTGAACTGCTGGCGTTCAAGACCGTAGCGATGCTCTGCTTCAGTCCAACGGTTGTGAAAGATCCGTTGATCTGGTGTCACACCCGGTTGTTGCAATACACCCACATCACGACACTGAAGATACGGGAGACGGTGGCTGCCGGGCAGATACTCCAAGGGGCCGGCATGTGGATGAATCGGCTCAAGCGCAACCCAGATCCCGCACATAAAGCCGGGCGGTTCCGTGTGGAAATGCACCGCATCGCTATGAATATGCTGCTGAGTACCCACTGGAAAATTCAACGTCTGGAAAGCAAAGGGCTCACGCCCCCAGCAGCAGCGCAGCAACTGCTGCAACTCCGGCAACAGCGCCAGTTCCCTCACAGCAGAACTGTTCCGCCAAGCATCCTGCAGGCGCAGATCACCCTCGCCTCCTTGAGCTCGCCAGGCCACAAGGTCGAAATTCTCCCCCAGGTCGGTCTTGATGCGCTCGGCGAGCGCTGCAATGCGATCGTGCCCGAGATCCACCACGGTGAATCCCTGATCACAAAGCTCCTGCGCCTGGATTTGAAACGGCTCGAAATCACCGGGCTCCTGATAGAGCGGCAACGCCTTGGCCGGGGCTTGAATTTTGGGGACCGTCCTCAGAGCATGACGAAAACCAAAGTCAGGGACCAAGGATGCATCACCCGGCGCATGTGCCTGGCGATAGCCCCGTGATTCAACTGCAACACCAGTCCATCGCTCCAGAGCGTGGGCCAGTGTCCCATCCACCTGCCCTGCTTCAGGTTCAAAATCATCCAAAGACAGGTCAAAATTCAGCAAAGGCAAAAGTGCATCTGTTTTCGCAAAAAACATACTGCCTGCGGGAAAATGACAACCCAAAAGAGAAGACGTTGGAACTGAATTCAGAGCCGCCAGATGCTGCATCCAAGCAACATTGTCAGCAAGATTCAAACTCATCGGCAACAAAGTGCCCTGCGGTGTAACCACACCAAGCTCATCCGATTCCTGAAAATGTTCGAATAAGGCAGGTGACAATAGAGAGCTCTCCATGTGATACGCCCATGCCCCTCCAAAATTCATGTGCGTGGATGCTTTGGTATGCAGTTTCAGAACACATCCATGGCCGACCTCAAGGATTGCGGGCAACAGATGAAGCACAAAAGGGGCAAAATCGCGACCACGATTGGGAACACCAAACACACGCACCCGTGGCCAATTCAGCCGGCGAATGCATTCCGCCGCCGTCGCGAGCTGATGGGATGGAGTACTCACATACAGATCCAATGGCGGCCACCCTTCTTGATCGCCGCCCGGGGGCAGTTGCTGAAGGATGGACGCCATGCGATCGAGATAAAAACCATGAATGGCAATCGCGAGATGACTGGGGTGCATCACCCCCCATTGACGCTCTGAGTCTGATCTTTCCCTGAGATTCTGGGGTTGGCAGGTCGTCGTAGATGACGTTTGTTCGGGACCCCACCAGCGCTGATGTCCGACCCAGGAATCAATCAGAACCGTTGCGTCTTCTTCTCCATTGACCTGCAAGGCACTCCAAGCGCTTTCCAACTGCAGCCACGCTTGATACATCTCGGCATCTGCCGCAACAAAAGCATCCATCTGATCCAGGTCGAGTGCTCGCACCGCAGGCAACAACAGATCAGGATGTGCTCCGCGGAAATGGGCGCGCTTGAGGAACCATGCGTAGTTCAAAAGGCCATTGCTATCCGCAGGCGGAATCCAACCCGCCAAGCCACAAAACTCTTTCTTTGCACAGGGGCCGAAAACCGCCACTTGGTGTAGCCCCAGATGGTCCAAGACCGCAACCGGAAACTCACCATCCGGCCGCACCAGCAGCATTGGGCGCCCCTGAAATGTCGCCCGCGAAGGATGGAAGAGTGCCTGATCGAGAAGATCGAGCGGACACTCCAACTCGAGCAACTCCAAGCAGAGCTGCATCGAAGCCGGCCAGTCGCTCAACAGCCTTAGCAGATCAGAAACAGTGTTCTGCTGAACCGGCAAAAGCCAGCCCTGAATCCCAAGGGTCAGCGCATCTTCGGTTTGCTCAGGCAGAGCGGCCAACTCCTCGGGGAGCACTCGGCACAACCAGCGGGTCATCAAAGCTGGAGGCAACAGCCATGATTCCAACACTGAAGCAGCAGAAATGGCGTTCTGGTGGTGCCCCTTTCCACTCCTGACCGGTGTCCTAGAACAACTTCGCCAAGAAGGGTTGAGGCGTTGGACACAAACACCTGAGCACTGCCCCAGCGATGGGATTCTCGTGGTACCCCTGCCAGAAGACGTCCTCTTGGCCTGCACGACCCGTACAAAGACATTTCAGCTGAATCAAGACGACCTGCGTGCAGGGTATGAGGAGCTCAAGCACTGGCATCAAACAAGGCGGCTTTCTCTGCGTTGTGATCTAAAAAACACTGAGTCAACCCATCCCCATATCAAGGGGTTGATTCAGGCACTGAATCGCACTCATCCCGACATTTTGGAAACTGCCTATCGGCTTCGGGGAGAGCCAGCGCCAATATCAGACCCGAATCTCGACCCCATTGCCGCATGGTGTGACTTTGAGCAGGCCAGAAGTCAAACCATTGCCCTTCAACACCAACTATTGGAGCAATACCAACAGCATCAACGCTCCAGCCGAACCCTGATCAGCCATCTGATCTCCAGGATTGAAGCGACGCAAGCCATGCAACCTGTGCCTCTAGAGCAACCAGATGATCCTGAATGGACGAATCAATGAAACTCCACTCCGGATCCTCCAAAGACAGGCGGCTGCGGATCAGCTCATACACAGCATGTTCCAAGGGCAAAGATTCAGGATATTGCGTCCAAAGATCAAGCAAGAATCCCATGTCTTCACGAGCATTCAGCAGCTCAGATTTAACATATTCATCTTCAAGTTTTCGCCGAAAACTTCCGGCGTAGGACAGCATTCGCTGGCAATTGCTCTCCATGCGCTCATCTCCACCTGCAAGCAAAGATTGCCAGATAGCAATTGCCTCTAAAGACTTACCCTGAAAAAGCAGTGCACGGGCTTCACAATCTGCCAACCAGGGGTCTACCAACTCAGCCCTACGCGCACTAGCAATCAGCAGATAAGCATCTTCATATTTTTCTTGAGCGAGGAGAGCGTAACCAACACTCAATATGGCCCGAGTCAACTCCTCAACATTCCACGAAACAGACGACAAATAATGATCCACACCCAACGAACTCCAAGTTCGCTGCATGGACACATATCCAACCAAAGTCAGCACAGAACAGGCATCTGCTATTGAAAGAGGATAATCTGTGAATCGTTACTCGTTATTGAAAAGTCTGATCTGTGGTGCTGGATGTCTCTACGGCTGAAGAGCTCATCCAAGAGCATCGTTGGTTGGATGCAGAATCCACCCTTGTTGAAAATCTTCAAGGGGAACCTGTGGCGGTCGACGCCAGGGCTGCATTGGCCCGCGTCAAGCTCGCCCTCGGGAACCCCAACGCTGCTCTAGAGCTGCTGAGCCCTTGCAGGGATCACATCCAGTGTGCGGGGCTGTACTGGTGCGCAAGGGTGCGCGTCGCCACCACCAACCACCAGGCCGCAGCCACGGTGCATGAAGCGTTGCAGACCAGCGCCATGCCCGCCCATGTGATTGAGGAGTGGAGAATGATCACCTCCGGCTTGATCACTGCTGGCTGGCACGACGAGGCCCGGGCCTGGCTGCTGGCGCTGGGTCCCTGGGCCAATGGGCTGTCGCTCGAGCCCTACTGGAATGGCACGCAGAAGGCTCGCGATCTGCGCGATGGGGGTCTGGATGCGCTCACGGCCCGAGCGGTGCTCCATCCCGCCCCGTTCTTCCAGACCAAAGCCAAGCAGCTGAACCGCCAGATCACGCAGACCTGGCTACAGGGGCTGCCACCACGCCCCAACCCATGGCCGGGGCCGCGTCGCCGCTGGCTGCTCTGCGGCGACCGCGGCTTACCGCAGTGCTGGCTCTACCGGGTGCAACAAAAACAGGAGCAGCTGAAAGCGCTCGGCGGCCAGGCCCAGCTGCTGGAACGCCAGGAGCTCCAGCAGCTCCACAACAGCACCAGCCTGGCGGCAAGGCTGCAGGGCGTGGAGGGGCTGCTGATCCAGCGGCTCAAAGCGGAAGCCTCAGTGATCGAGCTCATCGCCGAAGCCCGGCGTCAGGGGATTCCCGTGGTGGTGGATCTGGATGATCTGTTGTTCGACCCCGAGCACGCACCACCACCGCTGGCCAATTACGCGGGCAGCATCACGCCCGAGCAGCACCGCCGCTTCCAGGCCACCCAACCGCAGCTCGAGGCCACCCTGGCGGCAGCAGATCTCCTGTTGTTCAGCACCGCGGAAATTGCCGAACGCTGGCAGCGTTACCGCCGCGCCAGGGACATCCCGTCTGTTCCGGTGCAGCTCTGGCCCAACCTGATTCCAGCGCCCCTGCAGGCCGCCTGGCGCCAGCCCCAGATTCGGCAGCTCCGCCAGCGCAGCGGCCGGCTGCGCCTGGTGGTAGCCAGCGCCAGCACCCCCCACCTTTTGGCCTGGCACCAGCAGTTGGTGCCCGCCCTGGTGGAGCTGATGCAACAGCACCCCCGGCTGCAACTCGATCTGTTGGGCAGCGTGCCCTTGGCGGCCCCGCTAGAACCGTTCCGTCAACGCATTCGTTGCCGCGGCCACAGCGACTTCAGCACCTACCTCCAACGCCTGGCGGAGGCCGACATCGGCCTGATGGTGCTGGAACCCGGGCCCTTTACCGATGCCAAGAGCCCCAACCGCTGGATGGAATGCAGCCTGATGGGCCTAGCGACGGTGCTCAGCCCAATCCGCAGCTGCACCGACCTGCTCGAACACGGCGTGCACACCCGCTTTGCCAGCCAGCCTCAGGACTGGGTGGAACAGATCAACCAACTGCTGCGCCATCCGCGCCAACGGCTGCAGCTGGTGCAGCAGGCCCAGCAGCTGGCGTGGCAACGGCTGAGGCAGGAGCACGCGGCCGCGCTCTGGGCCCCTCTACTGCAGGCCCAAACCCGTGCACCCCGACGGGTGCTGCTCGTGAGTGAACAGATCAGCGGCGCGCCTCTGGATCCCCCCGATCGGCTGGGACGGGATCTGCTGCGCAACCTGCTGCAACCGCCCCAGCAGGCGGTCGATTGGATGGTCCTGGGCCCACCAGACCAGCAATCGATAACGGCCATCGGACCGACGCGCCACTGCTGGATCGCACCGGCCCCCGACCTCAACGAACCGGTAAAGGATTGGCTGATGACCCACCCGCCGGCCCTGATCCACCTGCTAGGGGCAGGACCCCTCGCCAGCACCGTGGCGACAGTGGCCCGCAGCCTTCAGATCCCCACCCTCCTGCATCTGAACGGCAACGCCGCACTGGCCGCCAACTCACTACTGCAAACGGTGACGGGCTGCCTGAGCGCCTCCCCCGAACTGCTCCAGTACGCCGAGGCGGCCGGAGCCAGAGTCCACCCGCCCCTCGTTCTGCCCTGGCAGCCGCGATCGCGCCACCAGCAGCAACCGCGCGATCAACCGCACGTGCTCTGCCTGGCCGATGGGCACTGGAGCAGTGGCCTGCTGACGCTGCAGGAGGCACTGCAGCGCAACGAGGCGCCGGCCGTGCGGCTCACCGTGCTGCTTGGCTCCCCAAAAACACCCCGCCCACAACCCCAGCACTGGGGGGGCAGTGTTGTGGACTGGTGCGCGCCGGCCACTGATCAGGAGCTCGAGGCGCTGCTGGCCCACCAGGACCTGCTGGTGATCGCCGATCAGGTCCATGCCGATGACCTCCGCCTTGCCCGGGAGTTGGTGAGCGCCGGGCTCTGGTTGATCGCCAGCAGCAGCAGCAATGCCGCCAAGCTCCTGCAACTGGCCCCCTGTGGCACAGCCGTTCCGGCACAGGATCCAGACGCCCTGATCCAAGCCCTGCAGCACTGGCGGCAGCATCGCCCCAGCCCGGAACCGCTGCTCAGCTTCCCCAGCCTGGAGACCGATCTGGCCCAGCAACTCGCGCCGATCCATTCAGGCCTACGGCTGGAGAGTCCCAAACAGACCGGATAAGTTATGTCCACTGCAGTCCACCATGCTTGAGCAGCCGGTTCTTGATGCTGATCTGGAGCTCCTGCTGATTCAGGGAGCGAAGCAGCGACACCTCGGCACCGGTGAGGTGCTGCTCGATGCCGGGGAAGAGCCCAACTGCATCTGGTGGGTGCAACGGGGCAGTCTGCGCAGCTTGATGCAGCTGCCGCCCCGGCAGGAATGGCGCACGGTGGAGCGCCATGGTGCCGGCACCCTGGTGGGCTGGCTGGGGGTGGCGCACGGACGGGCGATCGAACACCTCCGCGCCGCCGAACCCACTGACCTGTTCGAGCTCTCCGCCGATCGGTTTCACCAGCTCTGGAGCTGCAGTGCAGCCCTGCGCAACTGGTGCGCTGCCCAGACGCCCCGGACCGAACTGGTGCATCTGCTCTTGCATCTGGCCCACGCCAATCCCTCCCGCAGTCGCCAGCTGGATCACTGGTCGAGCCTGATCGACAGCTGCCGTTGGTCGATCGACAGCGCACCGGATCCGAAGCCCGGCGGCCAATGGCACTGGCCGGATGGGCGCTGCTGGCCGGAGCAACCGCCAACGCCACCCCTGCAACAGCGCTTGCTCTGGCTGCCCGACCCTGCAGAACAGCGGCTGAAGCTGGAACTGGAGCAACTGACGCCAGCCCCGAAGGAGGGGCCGAAGCCAGAGAACACTGCAGTGCTTCGGCTCAACCGGGCCAGTGGCCCCGAGGCCATCCCGCTGGCGCTGTGCGACGCCGTCGCCAGCTATCTGCAGGTGCCCCTGGACCACGACGATCTGCGCGATCAGATCAGCTCCTTCCTGCAGCAGCAGCAACGCCTCAATCTGGTGAATATGGGGCAGCTACTCAGCAGCCTTGATTTATCGGTCACCCTCTCCGACATCCCAATCGCGCAGCTGGAACGAGTTCCGAGCCCAGCGGTGATTGAACACGAGGGTTGCCTGGCCCTAGTGGATGGCGTGGATCCCGACGGCCAGCTGCGGCTGCTGGACCCGGAACTGGGGCCGCTGCGGGTGCCGGCGTCCGCCATCGCCGAGGGTGACGCAACCCTGCTGCTGCTGCTGCTGCGCCGGCGGCCGGGGGGCAAGCAACAGCGCTTCAGCTGGGGCTGGTATGCCCCCTACCTGCGCCCCCATCGGCGCGAGTTAATCGAAGTGCTGGCCAGCTCTGCCGCGGTCAATGTTCTTGCTTTGGTCACCCCCCTGGGGGTGATGCGTCTGATCAACGCCCAAACCTCCGGCAGCGACTCTCTCGATGCCGTGATCAGCATCGGAGTGATTCTTGTGCTGGCAGGCGTCGTCCAGGCCCTGATTACGGCCGTGCGTAGCCTGATCTTCACCGGCATCGCCAACCGGGTGGACATGGACACCCGCGAAACCATCCTCGACCGCCTGGTGCGTCTGCCACAAGGTTTCTTTGACGCAAGGCCCGTGGGCCAGATCACGTACTACTTCACCCAACTGGATCGGCTCAGGGACTTCCTGATCAGCAAGGCACTCACCACCCTCGTGGATTTCAGCTTCAGCCTGCTGTATCTGGCGGTGCTGCTCAGCCTCAACCCGCTGCTCACCCTGATCACCCTCAGCAGCCTGCCGCTCTTCATCGTGCTGGCCTTGATCGCCAACCCTGTCGTGGAACATCAGATCGATCGGGTGGTGCACGAGGGCGTCAACACCAACAGCTACCTCACCGAGGCGATCACCGGAATCCAGACGATCAAATCCCAGAACGCGGAGCTGAAAACCCGCTGGGCCTTCCAGGACCGCTACAGCCGCTTCATCGGCGAAGACTTCAAACTCAAGGTGAGCGGTGAAACCGTGGGAGCCCTCGCCAAATGCATCGGCGACCTCTCCGGCATCGCCACGATGGTAGTGGGGATCTGGCTGGTCTCCCGCAACGAACTCTCGATCGGAGCCCTGTTCGCCTTTCGGATCATCGGCGACCGCGTCACCGGACCGCTGGTGCAGCTTGTGCAGACCTGGCAGCAGTTCAAGATCCAGTCCCGCAACCTCAAATTGGCAGCTGATGTGGTGGACCGGCCCACCGAACAGAGCGAGAGCGGTGCTCGCAACATCCCCATGCCACCCCTGCAGGGAGCCGTGACCATTCGCAACGTCGACTTCCGCTACACGGACGATGGGCCCGCCATCCTCCATAACGTGAGCCTCGATGTGCCCCAGGGCACCTTCGTGGGCATGGTGGGCGGTTCCGGCTCAGGCAAATCCACCCTGCTGAAGCTGCTGCCGCGCTTTTACAGCCCGGAATCGGGCCAGATCCAGATCGATGGGCTCGATGTGAGCAAGGTGGAGCTGTACTCCTTGCGGCGGCAGATCGGCGTGGTTCCGCAGGATTCCCTTCTGTTCGACGGGACGATCAAGGAAAACCTGCTGATGGTGAAACCGGATGCCACCAGCGACGAGCTCATGAGGGCCGCCCGAATCGCCTGCGCCCACGACTTCATCATGGAGTTGCCGGAGGGCTACAACAGCTCGGTCGGCGAACGGGGGGCTGGTCTGTCCGGTGGGCAGCGACAACGCATGGCCCTGGCTCGGGCGGTGCTGCAAAACCCCAGCATGCTGATCCTCGATGAAGCCACCAGCGCCCTTGACGCCCGCACCGAACGGCAGGTCTGCCGCAATCTGTTCGAGGCCTTCCGCGGCCGCACGGTGTTCTTCATCACCCACCGCCTCTCGACCGTCCGTCCTGCCGACATGATTGTGGTCATGGATCAGGGCGCCGTGATGGAGATCGGCGACCACGCCAGCCTGCTGGAGCGACAGGGCTGGTACTACGCCCTCTACCAAAGCCAGGCCCAGGAGGGTCTGAGCTGATGGAACCATGGAGTTTCAATCAGCCGGTGCTGCTGAACAAGACCCGCCACGCTTCCTCGGTGCTGGTGTGGACGCTTGTGGGGGCCACCGGGTTGACAACACTCTGGGCCTTTTGGGCGCCCTTGCCGGAGACCGTGATAGTGCAGGGCAAGTTGCAGCCGCTGCGGCCCGCCCAGGCCGTTACTGCGCCGGTAGCCGGGGTGGTGGACCAGGTGACAGTGAAGGAGGGGCAGCAGGTGCAAGCCGGCACCGTGCTGCTCCATTTCGACACCCAGAAGGCCACCGCCCAACGGGATGCAGGGCGAATCAGCCTCGCCAGCCTGGAACGTCAGTTCAAGGTGAACCAAGTGCTGCTGGGGGAGGGGATCCAAAACGCTTTAACCCCTGAAGAACGCGAGCTTTACCGCAATCAGGAGCAGGAACAACGAGGACGCCAGAGCAGCGAAGCCGCCTCCCTGGCCCGCAGCCAGGTGCGGATCCAGGGCCTGGAACGCTCCATCGCCACCGCCGAAACGGTGGCGGAGCGGTACCAGCAGCTGCTGCAAGCTGGCGCCAGCAGTGAACTGCAGGTGCTCTCGGCCCGCGAGAGGCTGGCCCAACTGCAGTCCGACCTGGAGGCCGAGCGCCGCGAAGAACAGCGCCTGTCCGCCAATCAAGCGGCGGGCATCGCCAGCCGAAACGTCAGCCTGCGCAAGGAGAACGAACGGCTGAGGCAACAAATGCAGGTGCTCCGCCGCCAAATCAGCGAAGCCGAACTGCTGCTCGAGAGCAGCAGCCTCACAGCCAGCACCGATGGTGTGGTCTTCGACCTTCAGGTCCGTCCCGGCAGCGTGGTGCAACGGGGAGACAGCAACCGTCCCCTGCTGCGGATCGTCCCCACAGATGCCCTTCAGGCCAAGGTGTATCTCCCCAACAGCGCCATCGGCTTCGTCCAGACCGGCCAACGCGCTGATATCTCGCTCATTGCATTTCCGGCCGGGGATTTCAGCGATCTGCCCGCCACGGTGCAGCGGATCGGATCCGATGCACTCACGCCAGAACAACAACGTCGGGAGCTGGGGCTGGACGCCCAGGGCCTGCACTTTCCCGCCATCCTGAAACTCAGCAGCCAAACCCTGCAGGTGGGGCGGCGGTCGCTCCCCCTACAGGCGGGCATGAGCCTCACTGCCAGCCTGCACCTGCGAGATCGCCGCTTCATCTCTGCCATCACCGGTCTGTTTGACGACAAGCGCCGCAGCCTGGAGCGTCTGCGTTGATGGCAACTGCCGATCCCCATCCCTTCTGGCGGTACCTGCCTCAGCAGCGCCAGCGGCGCCGGGACCGTCTCCGGCTGCACTGCCGGCGCTGTTGGAGCTGGCTGCAGGGCCGCCGGCAGCGCATTGGTCTGATTCTTGGGGTCTACAGCCTGAGCTGGTGCCTGCCCTGGCTGTTCGGGGAACCGATGATCACTGCGGCGGCGCTGCTGCCCCTGGTTTTGGTGCCGCCCCTGGGATGGCTGGTGTACCGGCTGGTGTGGAGGGAATTCCATGGCTGAAATCGAACTGCATCCCGGCGTTCCCTTCTGTGATGCCATCACCTTGAACCGCATCGCCCGTCAGCAGGGGCTGTGCCTGGCCATTGCCCAAGCGGCGGTGTACGACGAAATCTGCCGGGCGGTGACGCTTCCCGTGGCGGTTGAGGAGCAAGAGGTGGAGGACTACCTGCAGGAGCTGGAGATCAGCACCGCAGCGGAACAGGAGTCCTACCTTCAAAGCAAGGGGTGGACCGCCGAGGACCTGCTCTACTTCGCCACCCGCAGCGAACGGCTCGAACGCTTTCAACAGCAGATGTTCGACTCCGAAGTGGAGGTGCGCTTTCTCGACCAGAAACTGGAGCGCGATCAGATCAGTTATTCCCTCATCCGCGTTGAGGACGGCGATCTCGCCTTTGAGCTGCACCAGCGTCTGCTGGATGGCGAAGCGGATTTTGCCGGCCTCGCTCAGCAATACTCCCTCGGATCCGAGCGCGAACGGGGCGGATGCGTGGGGCCGGTGGCGCTGAACCAGGCCCACGACACGGTGGTGCACAAGCTGCGGACCAGTCGCCCGGGGGAACTGCTCGCGCCGTTCTTCCTCGAAGACGTGTGGCTGATTCTTCGCCTGGACGACTGGCAGCGCGCCAGGCTGGATGGCGCCACCCGCGAGGAGCTGCGCGAAGAGTTGTTCGAGGCCTGGCTCGACCGCCGGGTGATGCAGCTGCTGGCCGGCGAGGTCCCCGGCCCCCTACCCAGCCGCTGACTGCAGGCTCTCAACCACAACCCCCAGCCACTCCGGCAGCACGGAGGGGTCCTCCACCGTCACCGCACCGCTTGGGTAGAAGAGCATCAACGCCAGCAGCACCGCCTGGGCCTGGGGATCAGAAAGATCCGGCATCAACCCGGGCAACTCCCGGCGGGCCCGTTCGTCGTCGTCATCCACCAGCTCCTGGCCGAAGCCGCTGCTGATCAAGCTCTGGGTGACCAGCCCCACCGGTGTGTCGAACAGAGTTTTGAGTTGCTCGGGTTCCACATCCAACCAGAGCTGAGCGACCACACTGCGCAGCCCGCTGAGTTCCTCCAGCACATCCTGATCGGCAGGATTCAGCCCGTACTGATTGATCAGCGCCACCACACGGGACAGGGCTGCTTCGTCTTTAAACCAGGCCATCGCCTCCTCTCCCCGACGGTTGCTCAAGGGCGTTATCTCCTCAACCTGCGGCGGATCAGCCGGTTCCAGCAGCGCCATAGGGCGGTTCAGCTCCTCCTCCAGCCCGGGGTCACAGAAACGTACGTAATCCGACAGCAACCACTGCGGCAGAGCATGGCTGGGATCCACCACTGTCATCCCGATCGCGCTGGCGTAGGGCATCCAGGCCACGAGCAGATTCGCTTGCCTTGGTTTCTGATCCGGTTGCGAGAGTGCGGCCGTGAGCTGGTCCAGCCACTGCCGCTCATCCCGCGCCAAGACCTGCCGCATCAGAGGCCCCTGCATCAGCTCCTGCTGCAACGCCCCCAGCGGCCCTTGATACAGGTCTTCCAGATGATCGGTGGGGGCCTCCAGCCAGAAGGTTGAGAGGCGATGCCGCACTTGACGCGCCGCCTGCAGCGTCACCACCGAGGGCTGCAGTGCAGCTTCCTGCAGCAGCACCGACATCCGCGATACAGACCAGGGGCGTTCCGAGAGCCGAAGGTCCAGCTCGGCCCACTGGGGCAACAACAACTCCTCACCCTGGTTATGGAGCAGCTCAAAGCGGTTCGATCCTGAGCCCAGTCCAGCCAGGCGTTGCAACATCCAGCGGCGCATACCCATGGACCACTCCAACTTGGGCCCTAAGTTACGAGTGTTGGCGGATTGCACCAAAGGCAAAGGGATGCATCTGCTTCTGATCCACCAGAATTTTCCCGGTCAGTTCAGAGATTTAGCTCCCGCTTGGCTCGCTGCGGGGCACCAGATCACAGCCCTTGGATCCTGCAGCGATGCTCCAGAGGGGAAAGCCTGGGAAGGGCTGCGTTATCTGCGATATCACCTCAAGAATGACGACGACCCCTCGGCGGAACAACGGGGTGCGGCAGTTGCTGAAATCTGCCGCCATCTCTGGGCCAGGGATCAGGCACCTGATTTGGTGCTCGTGCACACAGCCTGGGGAGAAGCCCTTGGCCTGAACACCATCTGGCCGGACCGGCCACTGATTACCTTCCCCGAACTTTGGGGCTCCCCCCTTGCCTTGGGCTATGGCTTTGACCAGTCAATCGGAGGCGATTGGCCCGATCCTGAGCTGTTCATTGAGCAAAACAACTTGGCACGCCAGGGGATTGAGACAGCGAGCGTGTCCATGGTGGCGAGCCCGAGCCAGCGGGACAGCTTCCCGCCAGACCTGCAACAGCAACTCAGGGTGCTGCCAGAAGGGGTCGACCTTGAGGCCATCAGCCCCAATCCAGCCGCCCAACTCCTACTGAATGGTCGACCCATTCGAGCTGGAGACCCCCTCGTCACCCTGGTGTCCCGAGAGCTCGAACCCCTGCGGGGGCTACGCCAGGTGCTGTGGGCCTGGCCAGCCGTGAGCGCAGCCGTTCCCGACGCGAACCTGCTGCTCGTAGGAGGGGACGAAGGCGGCTACGGCTTGGAGGAACCGAGGAGCGACAGCCACCTGAACGATGCGTTCTTGGCCTTACCGGCGGAAGTCAATCGCAGCCGCATCCACGTTGTGGGGTGGCTAGAGCATGAGGAGATGCTTACCGTGCTGCAGTGCAGCGCCTGCCATCTCGCCCTGAGTTACCCCTACACCCTGTCCTGGAGTGTGTTGGAAGCGATGGCCTGTGCAGCGCCCCTGATCAGCAATCCGGGCAGCCCGATCTCAGCATCGATCCGCGATGGGACCAACGGTGTGCTGGTTCCGTTCAACGACCATCACCAACTGGCCGAGGCCATAATCCGCATGCTCAATGATCCCAACAAACGCCGTGCCCTGGGGCAATCCGCCCGCCGCACGGTGGAGCAACACTTCAACCTCCGCCACACTCTTCCGAGATATCAGGCCCTGTTTGAGGAGCTCACAGCAGCGGAACGCTCCAGCAACCACTGATCCAAAGCGTCTAACAACTTCGCCATCAGCCCCTGCCAATCCCCATGGCGCGGCTGCCGAAACAAGCGCATCGAGGCATAAAGGGGTGTCGAAACGGACGAGCGGCCCCAGCGACAGGCACATGCCCAGGGGAGAAGCAACCAGGTGGGGTGCCCCATGGAACCGCCCAGATGAGCCGCAGCCGTATCCACACTGAGCAAAAGATCACAGCGCTGAATCCACTGCGCCTGCTCAAGGAAGTCGGCGGAAGCAGGGAGGTGCGAGCCTGGCTCCAGCAAGACAACCTCAAGGCTCCGAGCCCGCAGCTGCCGACATAGCTCCTGCTGAACAAGGGGGGGCAACGACTTACGGCGGTACTCCAGAGCCTGACCGGGCTCGTCGAGATAACGGCCCGCTTCCCAGACCAAGCCAATTCGCAGCGCAGCGTTTTCACGCCTGGCAGGCGGCGGCAGCCTTAGTACGGCACCGTCTGCCCAACACCTGCACTGCATCAGAAGCGGCAGGCTCAATATCGATCCATGGCAACCAAGAAGAGGATGGGGGGCCTCCTGCGGCGACCAGGGAACGACTTGCAATCCTGCGCCGAGCCATGCCATCCCCTGCTGAATCAGACGCAGCAAGGGCTTGCGCACCAGTAGCTCTACCCGTCCCGAATGCTGTTGGCACAACAGCGGCAGCCAGCGCAGGGCCTGCAACGTGTCACCGAACCCCTGCTCATCCCAGACGATCACCGCCTCGCTTTCCTGCCAGCCCTGCCAGAAGGGTGGCGCTGGACAACCTCGATGAACTGGCATCGACAGCCAACGTCCTTCCGCTAACTGCCAAGCGCGTAGCAGGTCCCCCCGCGCGAGGGCGATGCGACTGCGATTCCACTGCACCTCAGCCAGGCAGAAGGCAGGATCGGCTTTGCTGAACCAGGTCTCCGCTGCCTCGAAACGACCCAAATCCAAGAGCACATTGGCCAAACCTTGTGCCGCTCGGGCATCCACCACCCCGTCGGGCCAACTATTCGGGCGCACCGACCACTGCGCCCAGCACAACGCCTCCGTCAGTTGATCGTCGAGTCGACAGGCATTGGCAAGATTAAGCAACCTCAGTCCGTCGTCAGCATCCACTGACAACTCACGCCGGCACCTCAAAACCCTGGAGAAAGCAGTCATCACCTGCGAAAACGCCCTTAAAACGATTGTGGCCAATCGCAAGGCTGGGGTGACAAACCACCAAACCGACCACCGCCTTTAGCAATTCCCAGGAACCACAAGTAGTGTCACGGGGAGATTTTCTTCATCAAAGTGGCTACCATCACGACCGGCGACCTCGAGGTTGTCCTTCCAAAGGGCGCCAAGAAAAAAATTGAAGTTGAAGAACTAAAGGCTGGCACTGAAATCGTTGCCCTTAAGAACGTTTCCAAATTGGAGACCACAGTCACTGGTGATGCGGCTTTTGTAGGTAAAGGTGTCTCCAAGTCTTCGGTTGACCTGAAGTCCACCAAGAAAAACACTCCCAAGGTCGTTCTTCAGAACACCAACTTCACCAAGAGCGATATCAAAGTCACCGGCAAGGGCGCTGGTAAGGTCAAGTCCAACACCGGCACATTCAACCAGAGCAAAATCACTGGCGGCAAAAAGAAAGACTCCGTCAGCTTTGGCAATAAGTCAACTGTCAATAAGGGCAAAATCAATCTTGGCAAGGGTGGTGATTCAATCACTTTCGCCAAGGGCACTACCTTCAAAGGCAAGACGACCATTGATTTGGGCAAAGGCGGCAAAGACGTTGTTAAGTTCGGAAAGGAAGTCAAGAAGGGCTCTGTAGTCATCAACAACTTCGACAAGAAAGACAAGCTTGTCGTTGGCAAAGACACCTTCGATTACAAAGATATCAAGAAAGGCGCGGAAATCCCTGGAATCAAAATCAATCTGGCCTGAACCACTTGGTTTGTTTATTAAGCTCCTCCTCGGAGGGGCTTTTTTTTGGCTTGTACGTCGCAGCATAGATTTGTTGGGTTGTTCAACCGAGCGCGCCGGTGATTGAGCGTTACACCCTTCCCGAGATGGGAGCCGTCTGGAGTGAGCAGGCGAAATTCCAGAGCTGGCTTGATGTGGAAATCGCCGCCACAGAAGCCAACTGTCGCCTAGGCCGGGTGCCCCAAGAGGCCCTCGACACCATCAAGGCCAAGGCCAGCTTTGAGGTGGAGCGCATCCTCGAAATTGAAGCCGAGGTGCGCCACGACGTCATTGCCTTCCTCACCAACGTGAATGAGCACGTTGGTGATGCCGGACGACACATCCATGTGGGCATGACCAGCAGCGACGTGCTGGACACGGGCGTGGCCCTGCAGCTGAAACGTTCCGTGGCCCTGCTGCGCACCGAACTCGATGCCCTGGCCAACGCCCTGCGCGAACTGGCCCGGGCCCACAAGGGCACCGAAATGATCGGCCGCTCCCACGCCATCCACGGCGAACCAATCACCTTCGGGTTCAAGGTGGCCGGCTGGCTGGCGGAAACCGAGCGCAACCGCATTCGGTTGGAACGGCTGGAGCAGGATGTGGCTGTGGGCCAGGTGAGCGGTGCCATGGGCACCTATGCCAACACCGATCCCCAGGTGGAAGCCATCACCTGCGAGATTCTCGGGCTCTCCCCCGACACCGCCAGCACCCAGGTGATCTCCCGCGATCGCCATGCCGACTACGTGCAGACCCTCGCCCTGGTGGGGGCCTCCCTGGAGCGCTTCTCCACCGAGATTCGAAACCTTCAGCGCACCGATGTACTGGAAGTGGAGGAGAACTTCGCCAAGGGTCAGAAGGGCAGCTCCGCCATGCCCCACAAACGCAACCCGATTCGCAGCGAACGGATCAGTGGTCTGGCCCGGGTGCTGCGCAGTTACACCATTGCTGCCCTTGAGAATGTGGCCCTCTGGCACGAGCGCGACATCAGCCACAGCTCCACGGAGCGAATGATGCTGCCCGACTGCTCCGTCACCCTGCACTTCATGCTGCGGGAAATGACCAGCGTGGTGAAGGGTCTTGGGATCTACCCCGAGAACATGCGCCGCAACATGAATGTGTACGGCGGTGTGGTGTTCAGCCAGCGGGTGCTGCTCGCCCTCGTGGGCACCGGCATGAGCCGAGAGGAGGCGTACCGGGTCGTCCAGCGGAACGCCCACACGGCCTGGAACACCGCCGGCGGCGACTTCCGCGCCAACCTCGAAGAGGATGGTGATGTGACCAGCCGCCTCAGCGCAGCGGAGCTGGCCGACTGCTTCAGCACAGCATTGCACCAGGAAAACCTGGGCGTGATCTGGGAACGGCTGGGGATCTGATCTGCCCGATCAGTTGCTCACACCCGTCGGCAAGCCCAGCAGCCGGAACACTGAAGCCGCATTCACAATCGGCGTCAGCGGCTGCATGGCATCGTTCATCCCATCAGTGGCCTTGGTGAGGGTGTTGCGATCGACAACAACCACATCACCGTTGCGCAGCGGTGGGTTGTTGGCACTGCTCAGCACAGCATTGGGGTCGTAACGCAACTGCTTCACCGTGGTTCGTCCTTCAATGTCCATACGGATCAAGTCAACCCGCTTGACGCTGCCGCGGCGGGTCACGCCTCCAGAAGCCAGGATCGCGCGGGACAACGGAGCGTTGGATCCGATCTGAACCACTCCTGGGGCGAAGACTTCTCCAACAACCTGCACATTGATCACAGCGGGAGCGAAGTTAGAAGCCGCAGTCGTCAGCAGGTCGACATTGACTGGGGATGTTGCTTTGTGAACCCGGATGCTGTCGCCGTCATAGATCAACGGATTGGGGGCAAAACCTCCGTCTTTCAACACGGTGAGGTAATCAAAGACGTAGCTCTGGGTGGGACCACCCGGGATAGGAGATGGCCTCAGCAGCTCCAGCCGTGCCAGATCGCCTGTAGCAGAAATTCCACCAGCTTTCTGGATCACATCAATCATCGTGGGCCAGCCGCCACCATCGGCACCCACAGCGGTCGAGTCACCAGAGGCGCCGATGGATCCCTGACTGTTGACCGGCAGCGTGAACACACCAGGCCGTAGAACCTGTCCCGTCACAGTGACCCGTACCGGACGCTGCTCCACAAGGTCGAGATAGACCAACGGGCGACGCAGAAATTGGCTGTAGCCAGCCGTGATCCGCTGGCGGGCCTCCTCCAGGGTCAAGCCCCACACTTGAATCGTGCCAAGTCGCGGCAAGTTGATGGTGCCATCGCTCAACACCTGAACCTGAGCCTCGTAACCCTCAATCTTGAACACTGAAGTGACCAGCCGATCCCCCGGAGCCAAGCGATAGCGGTAGGTCTGTGGCGGCAGGCTGGGCTGAGATGGCAACGGTGGAGGAGCTTGTAGAGACCTGCTGGCGGCTGCCACCGGAGTCTTCAGCCAGTTGATCCGCTCCTCAGCCTTCACCTCACCGCCCAACAACGCAGGAGCCGAAACCACCACCGCAGTCGCAACAGCTGCGGAAAGACCGCTCCTTGAGGGCACAACCATGGGTGGAACGGGGATGACCGCCAAATGGATGCCAATCTTCCCGCATAATGCGGTTTAGGCACATGGCCCATGACGCAGACCGGATCAGCAGCTCAGCACGACGTTCTGCTACCTCAAGGCTGGAGCGAAGCAGACAGAGCTGACAGCCTGTTGTTCCGATTGGATGGTCTTGAGCTGCATTTGATCGCCGGCTCAAGATTTGAGGATGTCGCTGACGCGGTCGGTACCCTGCGGGAATCCACCTACCGCCAACAACTCTCCGGCTCTGGTAACAGCCGCGATCTCGACGGTCGCGACGGGGCCTACGACCATCTGATTCTCTTAGAGCCCAGCAGCGGAGTCCTGGCGGGATCCGCACGATTGCAATTCATTCCACAGTTCAAGGCAGCTGAAGACCTCCCTGGCAGCCAGCAGTCCTACATGGAGCACGTCTACCCCGGCATCAAAGCCATGCTGGCGGAGCAGTGCCACCACGTGGAAATTGGTCGGGTCGCCCTGGCCCCACGCTTTCAGCGTCAACCACCCTCCCTGATGGCCCTGTTCCGCGGAGGGCTCCTGATCGCGGCGCGCTCGGGATTCAGCATCCTGCATGGATTGGTCTCCTACAACCACTTCGCCCACAGCGATGCCGTCAACAAGGCCTTCCTGAGTGCATTGATGCGGCCTCCTTACCGTAGAACACGTCCGGCCTTGCCTCCCCCGCGTCACCCGATCAACGACATCCATCCGGACGACAGCTCGCACCCGATCGGCAACATTCAGGCTCTTGAGGTTGCAATTCGACAGGAGCACAGCGACAACTTCCGCCTGCCGGTGCTGTTGCGTCAGTATTTCAACCTGATGGAAGCCAAGGTCTGCAACCTCTCCTTGGCCCGTGATTTCAATCAGATCACCGAGATCCTGATGGCTGCCGACCTCTCAGGCCTGCCGAAGGATCGCCTGTCCTTTTTCATCGACGTTGACCATCAACCTGTCTACCAGCAGTTCAGCTGGTACCGGGGCGAGCCATAAACGAAGCAACGCTGGTACCTTGGCCAAACCAAATGGTCGGTGGTGTTGAGCGAGGGAACTCCCGATAAGCAGCAGCTGGAAGGACACCTCGTCGAGATCCTGCATCGCATTTCCGGCGCTGATCCAGCGGTGATTACTCCTGATGCCCGCCTGATGGAAGACATCGGCATCGACTCGCTGGGGTTTTACGAAATCTTGATTGAAGCCGACACCCATTTCGGCATTCGCATCCAAGAGGAGCAACTGCTGCAGTTCAAAACGGTGGGTGACATCCAGAGCCACCTGGAATCGCTCAACATCGAAGTAATCAGCTCCAGAACCGCCTGACCGTGGTTGTTCAACAACGACGCGCCCAGCGGGTTTCAATCGTTGGTTGGGGCTCCGTCTCGCCTCTGGGCTTTAACGCAGCATCAACCTGGGAGGGTGTGCTCGCTGGTCGGTCCGGCATCAAAGCCCTGACATCAGCCTGGAGCGAAGATCTTCCCGTTCGCATTTCGGGTTGCGTGCCCGATGCCGCCACCCAATCCCTGGAACCACTCCTGCTGCGGCGCTCCGACCGCTGCACCCAGCTTGGTTTGCTGGCCGCGCGGGAGGCCTGGGCCATGGCCTCAGCGGCCATCGGCGCCATTGATGCAGCCCGGGTGGCCGTGGTGCTGGGGACTGGTATCGGCGGACTCCACACGATGCATGAACAGCACAACCAACTCACTGCCGGAGGGCCATCGCGGGTCAATCCCCTCACGGTACCAATGCTGATTCCCGATGCTGCGGCTGGCCAAGTGGCGATTGACCTTGGCCTGCATGGTGGTGCCCACACCCCCGTCTCGGCCTGCGCGTCCGGAGCCGAAGCAATGATGCTGGCCCAGATGCTGCTCAATGACGGGCGAGCTGATCTCGTGCTGGCCGGTGGCACCGAAGCACCGGTGAACCGGCTGGGTCTCGTGGGCTTTTCCGCCATGCGGGCCCTCTCCTGCCGCAACGATGCTCCCGAACAAGCCTCCCGGCCTTACAGCAAGACCCGGGACGGGTTCGTGCTCTCGGAGGGAGCCGGGGTGCTGGCCATGATGCGGGAGGAAGACACTCCCAACGGAGCCGCCCTGGGCTGGCAACTGGCCTGCGGCAGCAGCAGCGACGGCCATCACATCGTGGCTCCAGAGCCCCAGGGCACCCAGGCCAGCCTGGCGATCGAGGATGCCTTGCGGCGAGCTGGGGTAGACCCTGGCGATCTCTGTGCCATTCAGGCCCACGCCACAGGCACCAGTCTGGGAGACCTGGCTGAAGCAAGGGCACTACGCCGCAGCCTCGGTGCTGCGGCCGATCACATTCCCGTCTTCGCACCGAAGGGACAGCTCGGCCATTTGCTGGGAGCTGCGGGAGCTGTGGAGGCGATCCTCGGTGTACAGGCGCTACGGCAGGGGGTGCTTCCCCCCAGCATCAATTCAGAGCCCCTGGACCCCGAGGTGGAGCTCGCCGTGAACTGCCAAGCGCCCGTCGCACTTTTGGGCTCAGGATCGGAGCGGTTGATGCTCAAAAACGCCTTCGGCTTCGGCGGTCACAACGTCAGCCTGGTGCTCTCTGCTCCCGGTAGTAGCGCTGAACAGCAACGCTGAATCCCTCACGGTCCCGGGGATCAGCGGGCAACTGAAGGTCATCCGCTCGCCCACGACGGCAGTGAATCGTGCCCAAGGGTGCCGTCAGTCGACCCAGCAACAGCTGCAGCGGTTTGTAGCGCGCCCCCACAGCCCCTTCCAATCCGTCGTAGCGGAAGAACCAGGGCACCACCCGACCGCCATAGTGCTGAGCCAGCATCCAGGCACTCGGCGACACCCGCTCCTCGATCGGCGTCACCAGCGAGCCATTGGGGGCGATCATGATTTCGCCGTGGTCCCGCAGCAGGGTGGAAGCGCTCATCATTCCGGCCAGTCGCGACTGGGGCTGGCGATGGTCCAGCACCGCCGAGCCGGCATTGCGCGCCGCGGCGGCATAGCCCGGCAGCACCCAGCGAAGATGCAGCTGTGCGGTGGTCATCCCCGGCATGCGCAGCACCCCCTGAATCACCAGGCCATCACAGGGGCTGCGGTGATTGAAGATGTGCACCAGGGGCATGCCGGCCGGCTCTGAGGGTTGGCTGTCATCCACCACCACCTGAATGCCCAGGGCCCGCAGGGCCACCGAAGAGGCCATGGCCATCAATACGGCGGCCCAGTCTGGCCGGCGCAGCAGCATCGCCGGCAGCTGCAGGCCGTACAACGTGAACCCGAGAGCGGCCCAGGCCAGCCGTGCCGTCAGCCGCCCCAGCAGCAGCACAGGATTGCGCAACGTCGCTGATTTCGGAGTCGGCAGCTCGGGGCTGGCGGGAAGCTGACGGGCCTCTGGGCCGATCGGGAAGGTGGTGCGGAAAGGGAAGTCTCCATCGAAATTTCCATTCACCTGCGTGCTGAGCACCAGGTGGTTGTAGAAGCGATAAAAGAGGGCTCGATCGCTGGGCTGGGGATCACGCCAGAACGCATCCAGCGGTTTCTGATCCGTCAGACCCTCCAGGTTGTAGAAGGTGTCCCCCATTGTCTTGGTGGGCACCGCATGGAACAGGGCCTGCAGCCCCACGGTGCTGTTCACCGTGATCACCCCACGGCAGGTGCGCAGATAGCGGCTGAGGGGACCATCGTGGAAGTAATGCACCCGGCCCGCCACGCCGTATTGCTGGGCGAGCAGACGGATGAGCGAGGCATAGTTGTTGTAGCCCCGATCCCGGGGATGGTGCTTGAAGGCCAGGTGTTCGGACGCGTGAGCGTGGCCAGCGAAGGAACGGATCACGTCTTCGATGAAGTCGTGCATGCCCCTATAGGGCGACCCCATCTGGATCTGCGAATCGCTGGAGACCTGAAGAACCGCCAGGAAAAAGGAACAGTGTTCCAGCAACCGCTGCTTCAACGCCCGTTCCTGCCAGCGATAGAGCCAGTAACGCCAGGTACCACGCACCTGACACCAGAGGAACCGCGGTGAAGGCTGGAGCTTGTGCTCACCCTCGATGATCGGGTAGCGGGTGAAGGCGTGCTGGATGAAGGTCGGCGCCTTCCAGGCCTTGCGCCAACGCCAGCCCGGATCCAGCACGATGTTCTGCGGCAGCTGATCGCACTGGGGCAGCCCCCGATAGAAAGCCGCAGGCTGGTTGAGGTTGGAGCGGGCATTGACCCGGTCCCGTTCCAGCGTTACGTAGTTCGGCCGTAGATACCCCAGCTCAAACACCCAGGCCTCCACACCGAACTCCCGCGCCTCTTCAATGGCGATTCGGTGGGGAATGATGAAATCGCCATACATAAAAATGTGGCGAATGCCCCGTTCCTCGATCAGCTGGCGCAGGAACGGCCGCCACGACTCCATCCCCTTGCTGTAGGGCACACAGACATCAGCCGGAAAGCCGAATTCCCGCAGGGGGAACGCCACCTTGGTGACAGGAATGCCACAGCCCTGCAAATAGCGACAGAAACGTGCGAAGAAAAGACCGATTGGGCCCATCAACAACAGAACCGGTCCGTCGATCCGCACCTGCACGAGAGCTGGCGCCCGTCCCCTGGCCAAACTGCGTCACGCCCATCAATGGGCAAAATCCTGGCACGCCTCAACGGCGCCGCAGCCGGCCCCAGTGGCGGAACAGGGCCTGCACAAGCGTGCGTCGCTGCGGCGGAGCGGCACGCCAGGCCACCAGGTCGTCGATCGCCTGCTCCGGCGTGATGAACCAACCGCTCTCGCGGCTGACATAGCGGGGGTAGTCGATCAAGGCGGCATGCACCAGCTCATCCAGCGACAGCTGCCGCTGCCGCCGGTCGCAACGCTCGCGGTCGTGGGTGAGGCCCCAGCCGGCATAGAAGGGCAAGCCCCAGCAGTGCACCTCCAGGCCCCGCAGCAACGCCTCGAACCCCGCCAGTGAGGTGAGCACATGCAGGGCATCGATCTGGGTGAACAGCTGCTGGATCGAGCCCTGCGTCAGCACCTCATCACACAACTCAGCGGCATTGTCCTCGCCGGCACCGGCGCGGCAGAGCCCAGCCACCACATCCGGATGGGGTTTGTAAACGAGGTAGGCCTCCGGCTCCGCCGCCCGCACCGCCGCCAGCAGGGCGCGGTTGCTGCGCAGGCCCGGGGCGCCATAGCGGATCGAGGCATCGCTTTCCACCTGACCGACCACCAGCACCACCCGATCCCGACCAGCGGGACGCCTCCAGGGTTCCGCCTGGAGGTTGTATTTGGTGATCGCCTCCTCCACCAACCGCTGCCGCAACGCCGCGGCCCGCTGGCGTTGGGCCTCGGTCCACTGCCCCGTGGCCAGGCGTGTTTCCAGATCACTGGGCCGGGTGGCGTCGTAATACACCCCCTGGTGGTCCACCACCCAGGACACCGGATCCACCAGATCAGCCCCCAGCCCCACCGAGCGCAGGAAGCCGTCCTCCACCTGCAGCACCGGCAACTGCCGCCGCGCGGCGGCAGCCAGCAGCCGCGGCTTGGCGCGCCGGCCCCAGACCACCACGGCATCAACGCCCTGGGGAATCCGCCGCCATGGGGCGCGGAACCGCAGCTGGCTGCCCGCCAGAAAGCGACGCAGACTGCGCTGTTTCCAGGGCGTGAAGCCGAAAGCCACACAGCGCCTCGGCTGCTGCCCCTGCAGGCGCCGCTGCAGACCGATGGCTCCCATCAGGGTCTCGACGCTGCAGGGTTGATGCCGGTGCGGATCGATGCAGCGGCAGGCCCCCACCAGGGCGGCATGCACCAGGGCCTCGAGGCTGGCGCCCTGGCGTCGCCGGGCCGGGGGGGGGCAGCGGTCGTGGGTCAAGCCCCAACCGCCGTAGAAGGGCATGCCGAAGCAGTGCACGGGCCGGCCCCAGAGCAGGGCCTCAAAGCCCATCTGGGAGGTGACCACATAAACGGCCCGGGCCCGCTCCAGCAGCCCGGCCGGGTGGCCACCATCCGCACTCAGGCTGACGCGGGGATGGGCCAGCTCGCGGCCACTGAAATGGCCCCGGGCGCGGCCGGAGATCACATCCGGATGCACCTTCAGCACCACAGTGCAGTCTGGATGTTCCTCCAGGGCGGCCTGAAGCATCCGCTGAAAACAGCGGGCATCCGCCAGGCCGAGGGCGATCGATCGATCCCCCGCCGACTGATCCACCACCAGCACGTAAGGCTCCTGCGGGGCCTCCGCCTCCACCGGGGGATTCACCTTGCTGAGCCGCTGCTCACACCATCGGCGCTGCAGCGCCCTGGCGCGATCGGCCTCATCCGCCGTGATCGGCGCCGCAATCAACTGCTCCATCCGGCTGGGGCCCGTGGCATCGAAGTGCACCCCCAGCGCATCCACCAGCAAACACAGCGGTGGATGCTCCCGGCCCTTGGCCACGGAACGCAGCAGACCGTCCTCGAGATGCCACACCGGCAGATCCCAGCGCTGAGCCAGGCGCTCCACCCGCCGGGCGCTGGGCCGCCGCCCCCAGGCCAGCAGCGCATCCACATCGCGACGGCGGCCCGGCAGCAAACAATGCGGAGCCAGGAGCTGCGGCAGCGTGCGGTGGACAAGCATCCCCCGGGCTGGAACACCGAGCCGCAAAGCAGCAGGCCTGGTCATCGGGTAAGACAGGACGCACTGAATCTTCACCGATGGCAGTCCCCCTTGGTGCGCTGGCCTTGATTCCCGCCCGCGGTGGCTCCAAAGGCATTCCCGGCAAAAACCTTCAAACGGTGGGGGATGTGCCCCTGGTCTGCCGCAGCATCCGTGCCGCCCAGGCCAGCCAGGGGGTGGGTCGGGTGGTGGTGAGCACCGACGCTGACGCCATTGCGGCCGCCGCCGAAGCGGAGGGCGCCGCTGTGATCCGCCGCCCCGCCGCCATCGCCGGCGACACCGCCAGTTCGGAGTCGGCACTGCTGCATGCCCTCGACGTGCTGGAACAGCAGGGACCGCTGGAGGCGGAGCTGGTGTTTCTGCAATGCACCTCCCCCTTCACAAGCGGCGAGCAGATCGATGAAGTGCTGCGTGCCCTGCAGGCAGATGATTGCAACAGCAGCTTCGCCGTCAGCCCCTGGCATGGCTTCCTCTGGCGCGCCGATGGTCGTGGCATCAACCACAACCCTGAGCTGCCCCGCCAACGCCGCCAGGACCTCGAACCGGCGTTTCTCGAAACCGGCGCGATCTACGCCATGAACGTTGCAGCATTCCGGCGCAGCTGCAGCCGCTTCTGTCCCCCAGCCAGGCCGGTGGTGGTGGAGCATGTGGGGCCGGAAATTGACACGCCCAAGGATCTGGCCCTCTGTCGCAGCATCGCAGCCCAAAAAGCCGAGTAATTTTGAAGAGGAAAGCCTCGGAGTTGATGGCGCCCGCAGAACCCAAGCGCCTCGCCGGCCGCAAGGTCACCGCCGTCGCCTGCTTCGATTCCTTCGGCAAGTTGGCCATGACCATGCTGGCGGCCTGCCGGCGGGAGGGAGCCGAGACCACTTTGCTGCTGCTGCAACTGAACAACCGAGCCCTCTCCCGGCGGCAGCGGCTCGAGATTCGGCGGATCGACCCCAAGACCCGGATTGAGAGACACAACTGGAACGACCTGCGCCAGCTCACGGGCACCATGGCGGGGGCTGTCGATGCCCTGATCCTTGGTCTGGATGGTCAGCGCAGCCGCGATGCCCTACTCCAACTGCAGAGCATCTGGGCAAAGCAGGAGAAGCGCCCACGCCTGATCAGCGCTTACCCGGGGATCCTGTTCCGCTTCGGTCTCGAAGGAATGATGGATCGCTCGGGCGCCGACCTGCTCTGCCTCAACAGTGCAGACGATCTGGCCCTCTATGGCCGTGGCCGCAAAGCCCTGGGCCTCGACAGCAGCAATGCCGTGGTGACAGGGCTGCCGATTCTCTGGCGCACAAAACAGCGCGGGGAAGTCCCGGAGAACCCCTCGATCGTGTTCTTCGAGCAACCCTCGATTCCCGTGCATCCCCTGCAGAGGAGGTTCCTCTGTGAGCAGATCAGGGAACTGGCCGCCGCCTGGCCCAATCACCCCGTGATCTTCAAACCACGCACATCGAGCATCGAGAGCACCCTGCACCGGCGCCATGGGGAGATGGCCAGCGTGATCGACAGGATGACGCGTGATCAGTCGAATCTGCGCCTGAGTTTCAAACCTGCCACCCTGCTGCTGCGCCAGTGCGGTTGCGCCATCACCGTCTCGTCAACGGCGGCGATGGAATCGATGGCGATGGGCATCAGCACGCGCATCGTCGGAGATCTGGGGGTAACCGAAACCCTCGGAAACCACTTTTTTGCCAGTTCGGGGGCCATCGCCAGCTTTGCCGCGATCAAAGCCAACCCCTTCGAGCTCATCCACGATGCCCAGTGGCTTGAACAGCAAGGGCTGCAACAGGACGGTGAGGATCGCTTCATCACGGCCCTGGTGGACCGGCTGAACAGACCGGCGGCACCCCTTGGACACTCTGGCCATGGCCCCCTGAGCTGGGGCAGCACGGCCTGGCAGAAGGCCGCCTTGCAGAACGGAGGCCGGCGCATGCTCAGCACCGGTGGTGCCCGCTCCAGCCAGCGCAAACGTCACCGCACCCGTCGCATGCTGCGCAGCCTGCGCGACAGCGTGGTGGGCTTCGGCTGGCTCTCCAAACTGCTGCGGGAACGATGACCCTGCTGCTGGTCAGCGACGGAGGGCTGGAGCGTTCGGCCTGCGGGCTGATGGCAGAAGCGCTGGACCAGCAGGGGCAGCGCTGCATCACGGCGGGGCCAGCACTCCAGGGTCACCAGCCCCTGGCCACCCCTGCCGCTCAGCTGGAGATCAGCCTGCAGCAACTGGCGGCACACCCCCTGTTGGACCAGGTCTCCGCCATTGGCCTCTTCCTGCAGGAGCCGAAACAGGTTCAGCTCTTCGTCCAGACCTATCAAAATCTCTGCAGCGCACGCGAACGGAAGGCAGCGACCTTGTTCAGCGGCCCCCTCGTGCCTTTGGTGGGGGATGCCCTGATCCGCGATCTCAGCCTCCGGATGGGCTGTGATCTGCTGCTGGTGAGCGGCGACCACCAGCGCCGGCAGCTCCAATCGCTCAGCTTCAACTGGCCCGCCAGCCTGCCGGTGCCTCCCGTGATCAGCACGGGCTTTTGGTTCGCCAGAACAGCACCGTCTGCCCCGGCGGACAAGCCCCTCCTGCTCGCCTTGATCCAAGAGCAGATCCCCACCCACCTGGGGGCCCGCGATCAGCTGCTGCGCCAACTCAACACCTGGGCCAGGCAACGGCCCAACTGGACCGTGATGCTGCAACGCGATCACAGCTGGAGCGGAACGACGCCGCTGCTGCCCACTGACGCACCTCTGGCCGACAACCTGGTGGAAGCCACCCCTGAACAGCTGCTGCCACTGCTGGGATCCTGCAGCGCCTGCCTGACGGTGAGCTCACCCTGGAGCCTGGCGGCCATGGCCTGGGGCCGCATCCCGATCATCGTGGGCGACTACGGCATCCACGATGAACAGAACACGACAGGCTTCTTCGGTTGCGGCGCCATGCATCGCCTGCGCAGCATCCCCCACCTCGATGCCGTGAGCGAACTGCCGATGGCCAACCAGGCCTGGCTTGATGGCATGGGCGCAGCGATCGCCGATGGCCCCGACCGCCTGCTCTCAGCCCTGAACGCCATCCCCCGCCGGGAGAAGCCATGACGGCGAGACCCACCCAGTCAACGCTCAAACTGCTGTTGGTTGCCGACAGTGACAGCCAACTGCTGGCCTGCGAGGCCCTCTGCAGCGCGCCGACCGTGCTGCACGTGCACTGGACCATCAACGTGATTCCGCGGGATGGAACCCCCCGGGCGCTGTTGGAGCGTCTCGCCCAGCGGGCCACCCTGCACCGTCAGAGCCTGGCCCGGCTGCTGCGCGATCGCCGTCTGCAGGGCTTTGATGCCATCGGCGTCTTCCTGACGGGCAGCAAGCTCAACGACATCCGCCTCGCCCTGCAGCGGAATCCCCAGCGCCCCCTGCTGTTCTGTGGTTTCAACGGTGTGGTGCTGGACCACTTCATTGAAGGGTTGAGCTGGAGGCTGGGCTACGACCTGATCTGCCTCAGCGGCCCGCGCGATCAGGACGCCCTGGAGCAGCTGGTGGCGGGAACACCGTTTGCGCAGCAGCGCACCGTGCTCACCGGTCTGCGGCGCAACGCCCCCAGCACAGACCTCATTCCCTTAGAGAAGCGCCCACGGCGCCTGGTGTTTGCCGAGCAGGTGATCATGCCCGCATCCGCCGGCGAACGGGCCCAGCTCGTGCGGCTGCTCAGCGATTTGGCCCGTCGCTCCCCCAACTGGGAAGTGCTGATCAAACCCCGGATCGCCCCGGGAGACGCCACCTTCCACGACGTCGACACCCACATCAGCACAACCCTGAAGCAAACCCTGGGGGTGCCTCCGGCCAACCTGCGGCTGGACTATCGCCCCCTACCGGTGCTGTTGAAGCAGGCCAGGCTGCTGGCCACACTCTCCTCAACGGCATTCTTCGACGCCCTCGACTTCGGCTGCCGGGTGATTGCCATCAGCGATCTGGGCCTGCAGCCGAACTACGGCGGCCACGTGTATGCCGGCAGCGGCGTATGGCGGACTCTCGAGGCCATCCCCAACCTGGATGCCCTGGATGCTGAGGGGCCATCAACGGATCCGCGCTGGCTGGAATGGATGGGCTACAGCCAGAAGTTCAGCCCCTCCAATTTGCTCGAGACCCTGAACGAGCTGGCACAACAACCACCGCAACCCCTCACGAGCAGGATCGGCTACCCGGGCAACGCCCAATCCAGCTTCAACCAACTACGCCTGGGAGCTGAAGCCGCCATAGCCACTGGCGACTGGACCAATGCACGGGAGCTGCTCTGCCAGGCCCATTTGATGCGCCCCCTTCACCGCGGCGTCGCTCGCCGTTCCTGGGCCGTGCGCCAATCCAACCCCCTGCTGCGGCAGATCGCCCTGCTGATCTCCTACAGAGAACTGAAGTAAGTTCGACGCCTGACTCAACCCAGGTGGCCGGACAGAACGGTGAGAGGCATCCTGATTGAGCGGAATTTCACCCAGTTCGTTGTCTTCGCCGAAGACAGCATCCTTTCGGCGCTGAGCAAGATCACAGCAAACCAGTCACGGTTGATCTTTGTTGTCTCAGAAAGCGGCATCCTCCAGGGTGTGCTCACCGATGGTGACTTCCGCCGCTGGATTGCGGGGTGTGGCGAGATCGACCTCAACCGGCCCGTCACCGCGGCCATGAATGCCAACTGCCGCTCGGCGGCGGAAGGCACCAGTGCCAATGATCTCAGCGCCCAGCTCAATTCCAGGATCATTGCGCTGCCGCTGCTCGACAGCCACGGCCGGATCGTTGCCGTCGCTCGTCGTGCCACCGACGGCCTCCAGATCGGCTCCCATCGCATCGGCGATGACGCCCCTTGCTTCCTGATCGCTGAAATCGGCAACAACCACAACGGAGATCTCAACACTGCACTCCAACTGATCGATGCCGCCCACGCGGCAGGAGCGGACTGCGCCAAGTTCCAGATGCGGGACATGAGCAGGCTCTACCGCAATGCAGGCGACAGCAACGACATGGCGTCGGATCTGGGCACTCAGTACACCCTGGATCTGCTCGAACGCTTTCAGCTCAGCAACGACGAGCTCTTCCGCTGCTTTGACCACGCGGCGAGCAAAGGGCTAGTCCCTCTCTGCACCCCCTGGGATGAGGCCAGCCTCAACAAGCTGAACAACTGGGGGATGGAAGGCTTCAAGGTGGCATCGGCGGATTTCACCAACCACGCCCTACTCTCCAGCCTCGCGGCCACCGGCAAGCCCCTGATCTGCTCAACAGGCATGGCCTCCGAAGTGGAAATCCGCTCCGGCATCCGGCATCTCCAGAACGAGGGTGCTGGCTACGTGCTGCTCCACTGCAATTCCACCTATCCCACCCCATTCAAGGACGTCAACCTGCGCTATCTCGAGCGGCTGCGGGACTTAGCAGAGGCACCCGTCGGTTACTCCGGCCATGAGCGCGGCATCGAAGTGCCCATTGCCGCCGCCGCCCTCGGCGCCGTGGTGATCGAGAAACACATCACCCTCGACCGCTCGATGGAGGGCAACGATCACAAAGTGAGCCTGCTGCCCGATGAATTCGCCCAGATGGTCCAGGGCATTCGCCGGGTGGAGGAATCAATGGGCAGCAATGGCGAACGCAGCATCAGCCAGGGCGAAATGATGAATCGCGAGGTGCTGGCCAAGAGTCTCATCGCCACCTGTGCTGTCCCCGCCGGCACGGAGATCACCGAGGCGATGGTGGGAATTCAAAGCCCGGGGCAAGGACTGCAGCCCAACCGTCTCAATGACCTCATCGGCAAGACCCTGCCAGTGAGCAAAGCCGCTGGCGACTTTTTCTTCCCCTCCGACCTCGAGACCCCGGCCGCCACCCCGCGCCTTTACCGATTCCTCCATCGCTTTGGGCTGCCGGTTCGTTATCACGACATTGAAAGCTTTTCTGCCAAAAGCAATCTCGACCTCGTTGAAATCCATCTCAGCTACAAGGATCTCGAAGTGGAACTCGATCAGGTGCTGCCCACGCCGCAACAACTCGGCCTGGTGGTGCATGCCCCCGAACTCTTCGCCGGTGATCACACCCTGGATCTCTGCAGTGCTGAACACGCCTATCGGAACCACTCGATTCGGGAACTCCAACGCGTGGTCGACATCTCCCGTGATCTGCGCCGTCGTTTCGACTGCCCCGATCCCGTTCTGCTGGTGACCAACGTCGGCGGTTTCTCAGAACACCACCATCTCGAGCAGCATGAATTGAAGCCGCTGCGCCAACGGCTGATCGACAGCCTTCAGCAGATCAACACCGCTGGTGAGGTGGAGATCATTCCCCAGACCATGCCCCCCTTCCCCTGGCATTTCGGCGGGCAGCGGTACCACAACCTCTTTGTCGACACCGACTTCATCCTGGAGTTCTGCAAGGAAACGGGCATGCGGGTCTGCCTGGATGTGTCCCACTCCAAGCTCGCGTGCACCCATCTCAACGCCTCCTTCAGCGCTTTCCTCCAGGCGATCCTTCCCGTCACAGCACATCTGCACTTGGCCGATGCCAAAGGGGTCGATGGGGAGGGCCTGCAGATTCACGACGGTGAAATCGACTGGGTTCAGCTGTTCAGCCTCATGGACAAGCTCGCCCCCAATGCCTCCTTCATCCCCGAAATCTGGCAGGGCCACAAGAACAACGGCGAAGGGGCCTGGCTTGCTCTTGAACGCCTCGAGAGCTGTGTTGTTGCCAGCCCACAACCGCAGGTCGCGTGAGCCAGCTCAAACCGGATCGGATCGTGCTGCACTGCGGTCTGCACAAAACGGGCAGCACCTACATCCAGCGCAACCTGCAGACCAACCGCGAGCTTCTGCTGCAACATGGCGTGCTCTATCTGGGCCCCAATACCTTCAAAAAGCGTTGCCCGGAGTTGTGGCGACACCTGCAATGGGGACGCTGGGATCGCAAGACACCCCAAAACTTGAAATCCCAAACCCGCGCCACCCTGCTGGAACTGGCGGGGGAGCACCCGGAGAGGATCCACACCATCTTTTTCTCCTTCGAAGCCATTTTTGGAACCTTGCGCAGCGGCCTTGTCGACGAACAACGCAGGAACGCACCCAACAAAGAACGCAAGACCGGCTTGTATCGCTACGCCAAGTCGCGCACCAAACGGTTGATGATCGGCCTGGAAGACAGCCTCGAACAGCAATCGATCGCATGGACCGTGTTATTTGCCAAGAGAGATCCAGAGGCCTTCATCCGCTCCTGCCACACCCAACTGCTCAAGGAAGGGCGCCACACGCCGGAAACCAGCCTTTTCGAGACATTCCGACAAACCGCTGATTTCTCCCACACCGATCACCAACAACTGGAGCAGAGCCTCACGAAACTGGGCAGCAAACGCGATTTGAAGGTCGTGAGCATTGACTATGAGCAAGCCAGCGATCCCCAAGAGCCCAGCACTTTTTTGTGGAATGTGCTCAAGCAGTCCCTGCCCCAGCAAGCCGACAGCATCAGGCAGCAACTGGAGGCCAACACAAACAATGAGAATCTGCACAAAACCACCAATCCGGGCCTGAACGAACGGGGACTTGAGCTGGCGATCCAAGCAAGACCCCTGTTCAACAGGAGTGAATGGAAGCTGTTTCGCAAGTTCCTCGAAAAGAATTTCGCCAAAAGACGCTGATCCATGGCTCAACCGCACCACTTCATCCGGATGAAGCGCCACAACCTGCTCTATGGGCGGGTTCCCAAAGCGGCCAATTCCTCGATCAAAGCAGCCCTATGCCGTCTGCTCAGTGAGAGGCCTCCCAAAGGAACCAAAACCACATCAGACAAGTTCTGGCAGCACGAAACCAATCAGGAAACAGAACTGATCACCCTGCGTCGAGCGCGCAAGTATCGGCGCAGCCATTTCAGCTTCAGCTTCGTGCGCAACCCGTTCGACCGACTGATCGCGGCCTACAACAACAAAGTGATCGAAATCGAGGCGCCACCTCTACCGATGCAAAACATGGGGATCACCCATGGCATGTCGTTTGAAGCCTTTCTCGATGTTTTGATCGAGACGCACTTCAAGCACTATGACGTTCACGTTTTGCCTCAGAACCAGTTGCTGTGCATCGGCAACCAGATCGTGCCCAAATTTGTGGGACGCGTTGAACAGATCAACGAACACTGGGCAGAACTGCGCGACATCCTGGCCCGACGCGGCATCGATGTGATGGAGTCTTTACCGCAGAAAAATGTACGACGCAGTGATCGTGGCGGCCTGCAGGATTATTTCAACAGCGATGCTCTGATCGAAAAAACGATGCAGATCTATGGCGATGATGTGCGCCTTTTCTATAACGACGTGTCTGTGGATCACTTGATCCAGAACGCCCCCCTTCCATCAATCAACCCCCTGCACAGCACGGGCTTGAAGCTGTCCAACTGGCTGCGGACCCATGGCTTCGGACGCTGATCCAACGAGCTGGCTGGACACCTGGCGTAGCCGGCATCAGATCAAGCGCAGCCTGCAGGGGAGGCACGATCACATCGCGGCGCTGTACCGCTCCCGGCTGCCCACCTTCATCATCATCGGAGCAGCCAAGTCAGCCACCACCAGCCTGGCCACGACCCTGGGCCGCCATCCCGAGATCCAGATCAGCCGGTCGATGGAACCGAAATTCTTCGGACGTCACTACCTGCGGGGCTGGCAGTGGTACGCAAGTCAGTTTGCGGAGGATCCCCAACGCCCCCTGCGGGGCGAAGCCAGCACGATGTACAGCTCGTCCTACGGCACCTACGCCAGCACTCCGGAGCTGATTCATCACCACCTCGGCCCCATTCCGCTGATCTATCTGGTGCGCCACCCCCTTCGCCGGATTGAATCCCACTGGCGCCACTGGCGCGGACGCATCAAAGACTGCCCGCCGTTTGATCAACTGCTCCGCTCTCCCCGCCTGAGGCAACGCGTCATCGACGCCTCGCTGTATCACCAGCAATGGCAGCGCTACCGCCGCGTCTTTCCGGAGCAATCGATGCTGAGCATGACGACGGAAGAGCTCAGCGCGAACCCCAAAACCAGCCTGGAACGCATCCTCCGCTTCATCGGCGCCACGCCGGATTGCGCCGGACTGCTGGAGAAGGGGCAACTGCCGCTGTTGAATCCAGCGGGATCGAAAGGACGAAAAAACGTTGCGGCACCCGGCTGGAGCGACGAGCTCAAACAACAAACCATTGATCTGATTCGCCCCGACAGCGAACGCTTCCTGGCCAGCACAGGCCGGCCCAGCACAACCTGGGCTTGGAATTGAGCCCATTCTCAGATCAAGCGTTCTGATCCAGCCACTGGCCCAGCGGCTGCTTGGGCTGGGCTGGGGAGCTGGTGATTTCCAGGATGCGACCACAGGCCTGAGGCTGCTCCAGAGCATCCAGGCACATCTGTGCCACAAGGCGGCGAGGAATGCTGTTGTTCTGTTGTTGATCGGCGTCGGTTACCAGCACACCCTCCTTGGTGCTGCGGCTGTCGTCCTCACTCAGGCCTCCAGGCCGGATCACAGTCCAATCAAGACCGCTGCGCTCCAGGCAGCGCTCCCCCACCCGCTTCCAAACAAGGATCAGGCCGAACAGATTGAGGGGATGCAGCCAACGGCCAGCGCAGAGGGAGCTCACCAGCACCACGCGCTTCAGCCCCAGAGAGCGGCAGGCCTGCACCTGCACCTGCACACCCCAGGCGTCCACCTGCAAGGGAGCGGCCAGGTTGATCGAAGGGCGAGCACCCGTGGCGATCACCAATGCCGCGCAGCCCTGCAGCGCATGGAGCAACGCTTCCGCCGAGTCCAGCTCCAGGCGACGCACCTCCAGGCGTCCCTCCTGCTCGGCCTGGGCCAGGGCAGCGGGCAGCACGGAAGCCGGCCGAACAATGGCTCGGACCGATCGACCACGCTTGAGCGCCTGCTCCACCACGCGCCATCCGGTTTTGCCGGAGGCGCCAGACACCGCGAGTTGCGTCATCCCATCAGCCCTGATCTGCGCACCAGTCAACAGGCAAAAGGAAACACCAGACCGGGCAGAATCGGCACGACACCCCCAACCGCATGAGCACGGACCAACTCCGGCAATTTTTTGCTCACATCTCCAGAGATCCTTCGCTCAGGGAGCAAGTGCTGAAGGCCGTGAGCGCCGATGCTGCTGCCCTGATTGCCCAAGAACTGGGTTATGAGGTCTCCGGCGATGAACTTCTGCGGTTTTCCGGCAAAAGTTCCTCCGGCGTCAGCCTCACCAAGATTCAGCACCCCGGGGAATATCACTAACAAGGCTGGAGCAAGCCGGCCGGATCGATCGAGATCCCCTGGATGTATGAGGACGCGCAAACAAGACTGGAATTTGCCCTCCAGCTGAGCCAGAACCGAAGGGCTTGCATTCCTTCTGATGGCACGCCTACTTCAGCTTTTGCAAGGGTCCAGCAACAACGCCGATCTGGCGGCATGGACGGCCGTGATCTTTGCCTCAATCACCGCACTGGTGATCTGGGGACTCCTCAATGCCTACCCAAACTTGCTCTAGGAAGCAAAAACTAACGGTACGGATCCTGCTGATAAACATTCAGACGCAAGGTGGGGCCGAGATAACGGACGGGGTCCTCACCATCCGCCAGGAGTTCTGTGGACCATTGATAAATACTGGACTGAGGATTGAAGCCACGGAACACAACATTCACAGCTTGTCCGGGCTCAATCGCTGGATTGAATTCGATGCTCAAATCCTCTTCAGGGCCTGAGAGAACAGCCCTGGCCAATCCTCTTACTCCTTTGCCGCGAAGGGAATAATCGCCGAGATAAACCCGAGGCTCCAGGCGGCCCCAATCCCACTGATCAAGATTGGGCAACTGCCGCAAAACAATCGCGCCCAAGGAATTACCAGCATCCTCAGGAACCACAACCGAAATCGTGGTGCGATTGCGCAAGCCTTCAGTTGATTCAGGGTTATGAATCATCACCCGGGTTGGGGGGCGATCAAACAACGATTGGGCGAACGATGAGGGCACCTGCAGCCATATCAGTGGAGCCCACAAAAGCATCGCAATCCACTGGTGCTTCACCCGATTGTTCCAACGAATCAATCCAGGCTAGCGATGCCAAACAGAACAACATCTCAGGATCAAGCTCCATCCTTCGATGGGGATCAGCAATGCCTGGCCAGCAAGGATTCGACCATTCCGGTCTGGCCCTGGAGCGCATAGGCCTCCACTTCCCGCTGGCGCTGCAGCGGCCCGAGCGACTGGGTCACCGTCAGCACGTGGGCAGCCGTAGAACGGTCGAGATGATGCGCCAAAAACCGATCGACCTGCGCGGGGCTGAAACCACCCTGCGCCTGCAGCATCAAGCTGATCGTGGAGGACGACGGCGTTTCCAAACCATCCAGACAGTCTTGAACGACATGGATCGCCTCATGGGTCAGAACATCCAACTGAAGCCCTGGCTGATCGCGCAGCCCCTGCGATAAACAGAGACGGTTCACGCCCATGTTGTAGGCGGCGCGTTCGGCCCCGGGGCCACACCGCTCGAGCCGATCGATCACAACACCCAGCTGCTCAAGCCGATCAATCAACCGATCCGTGCGCGCTGAAAGCGAAATCGCTCGAGCAGGGGCTGCCCAGGAAGCCAGCAAGGCAGAAGCGAGAAGCAGGCGAATCAGCAAAGACGAGACGCATCAGACGCAGCCTGAGCCTACGCTTGTGCGCGGTTCTGCCATCAGACTTTCAGCAGTTTCAAGAGTGCTGTGCCGTTCAAGCTGCGTCTGAGCGCATCGGAATGGCGGTTTGCCCTGACGTCATTTGCAGCAAAGGTGGGTTTGTTCTGGTTATCCGAATTGGTGATCTGCCAATGGGATCAGGAACGCTGGGTTTGCAATGTTGTGGGAAAAGGTTTTATCCCCTGCCTGATCACATTCGCACTAATGGATCTTCTGGTGATCCCACAGATCAGGCGCTTAAGAAACCGCTGAAATTCAAAATCTTGGCCTGAAGAAAGGGCTAATCACCTTCATGAGCAAGGTTTTACAGGACCAAGCCAAGCAGTGATCAAAACCTCAGACCATGAGCTTGACGGAGTTGCTCATTGCTCACCAAGCAAGTGCCCAGATCAGGGTTGGTGGCACCAGGCCGGTACTCAGCGTTCTTCAGAAGCTCAGTGGACTTCCCTCGCAACCAGAGCAACTGCCCTGTGGAAGCATCACGCTTGCAACTCACCCACGCATCAGAACGAGCAGCCGGAGCACATGTCACCAGCACCCAAACAGCAATCAACCCAAAAGAGCAGCGTGAGGACAACATCTGGTTTCAAGAATCCTTGCTAGGTGGCCAGCAACTCAAGCCAGAACAATGCAATGAGCGCAGTGGCTCCCAACGCCAAAGCGAACCATTGATCTTTGAGGGTGCGGACCACGTTGCGTCAGCTGTTGCCCCAATAAAACGAGCTTTCAACCAGAAGCCAACCTCAGCCGATCCTCTATCGACCAACCGATGTCACCATCAAGATGCTTCTCTTTCCGGAGCGCATCTGGCGAGACGCGGTTCCATGTCAGCGCCAAACTGATCACATGGCTCAAAAACCCTGGTTCCAAGCCAACATCCACGCCCCTGGCACAGGCTTCGCATTGCTGGTCATTGCGTTTTGCTTGCTGCTTCAGACCATCCCTTCAGCGATCTGCGTGTTGACCCCCAGAGCTGGCTGGGACCCACCGTTTTCTCCGGAGAGGGTCAGGCATTGCAAGGGCGGCTGACCATGCCCCCCAAGCGCCTGAACACCAAAAAGGGCGACTGCTGAGATCGCCCGTCCTGAAATGTTTGAGGGGGCCTTCCAGCCCCCATGGGTCATTTGGGTGATACAAATGACCGTTTTCCTTACGGAAACTGGGATACCGCGCAAAACATAGTCACTGCCTTGATCTATTGGCAACCCTTGACGACAGAGGACGACTGAATAGGATCTTTTTGGCAACAGTTTTGGCAACACATTGGCCCCAAGTGACTCGCGCCCCCGCTGGGAGCAGAGGCTGATCGACACCACCGAGCCGTGGAACGGCTGGGGGATGTCGCGGGTGCGGGATCGGATCGTGGTGCGCCTTCGAGAGCGTGGGCGGCCTGCCGAATCCGTCACGCTGCCGCGGCCACTGACTTGGGACGAGGCTCACCACCGCGACGCGATCAGGTGGATCGAGCGGCTGTATCGGGTCTGGAACGACGGGAGCCTGACGTTGAAGGCTGCCCTGAAGGAGATCTCCGGCCAGAGCGACAAGACCGGCGCAGATCACACGCTGACGTGGGAGCAGATCGCTGACGCCCTGGAGGCGTCCCGGGTGCAGCAGTCAGAGAAGTGCAGCGCCGACACCTTCCGGAAGAACTGGCGGCCATTCATCGACCACGCCGTGAAGCTCATCAACACCGGCAAGGTCCACGACGGCTACAGCCTGCTGAAGACGGCCCTCAAGAACTGGGAAGGCTCCTCAACGATGAAGGTTGAGTGCGGGCGCTACCTGGGCTTGTTTATGCAGTTCGCGGTCTCCAGGCACAACGCCCCGGGGACGTGGCTCATCAGCAAGTTCGACAAGGACGAACTGATCCCGAAGGCAGCGAAGCCAAAGCTCAAGGCGGTGCTGACCGACGCAGAGATGCTGCGCCTGATCGAGTTGGCGGATTCCGTAAACCCCAGGTGGGGCAACGTGTTCAGGCTGTTGACGCAATTTGGATTGCGACCGATCGAGCTTCAGCACCTGAGCAGCCGGCCCCACCCGGTAAACGGCAAGCCAGCCATCTGGTGCGACTACTGCAAGGTCGGCGGCGAAGAGGAAACCGAGCCCCGATTCCTGGAGGCGATGTACGTCCGCGACGCCAACGATCAGCCGATGACGTGGCCACTGGAGCAGGCGATGGCGGACGGAACCTTGCTGCTCCCTACCGGCAGGGATGGCGATGCACGGAAGCTCTCCGGGAGTTCTGTTAACACCTACATCCACCGGAAGTCACGATCGACCGGCAAGCCCAGCGGGGCGGTTCAGACCTATTGGGCGGAGCTGGTGGAGCAATACGCCAACCAGAAGCCGAGCCAGTGGTTGCGGCCATACAGCTTCAGGGACAGCTACTCGATCCGCTGCCACCGAGAGGGGGTGCCGGTGGCGTCGATCTGCGACGCGATGGGGCACTCCGAAGCGGTGCACATGCGCAGCTATCGCACCATGACCCTGGGCATGAGGACCCGGGACTTCGCAGCCGAGACCGGCACGATTCCGTTGCCCCGCTGAAGCTCCTGCCCAGCTACAGATTTCATCGGGCGAATTAGTGCTTTCATCCCGCTTTCCCGGTGGTGAGCGTTGGTCGCTGAAAGTTCTGAGCGCATCCACCTCATGCAGTACAGGAGGGGGGAGTACATCCTCAACAGACTGCAAGCTCAGATGGCGATCAACAAAGTTGTGAGCCTCACTTATCGAGGCGTTAACTACGAGAAGCAGCTCTAGTGGGAGTAACACCACCCGTAGTGTCATCGGTGGGAAAATTGGCTGACGATCCCGATCAGTGGTGTTACGTTGCCCTCGGACAGGAACATATGCGGCCAGTTGTCACCGCTAAACCGCTTCGGCGGGTGATTCCCATCCACCCTGATTTCATCGTTTCGGGTGACCACCCTCAACGCCCCCACCGGAAGACACCTCCGCCCCATCCACGGGACGAAGGGTGTGAAGCTCCCCGCATGGCTTGAGCCCCATCGGGAGAAGTTCGTTCACTTCGTGAACCTCGCCTTCCGGGCTGGCTGGGACGTTTCAGAACCGCGCTGGCAGCGGTGCCACGTTCGCTTCGGCGAGAAAGGCGTGGTGCTGGTGTTCAAGGGCGGCCATGACCTGCCCCAAAACGCTGAGCGCCTAACTCGTGCCCAGCGTCTGCACTTCTGGCGAATTGTTCAGAAGTGGGTGGCGTTGGAGAAGGTCAACCGAGACAAGTCCACGGAATCGGGACGCCAGCAGAGCAATGCCAATTGCGTCAACAACCGCTGAAGTCGCGGAGGCGGCTCAGCTCAGTCCAGAGACCATTCTTCGGATGAAGCGGGACCCCAGAGGTCCCTTTAAGCAGCACCGGGATTGGCAATACATCGGACTCGGGAAACTGAAGATCCGATGGAACAAAGAGCAGGCTCTCCAGAGCCTGTGGGATCACAAGCGGCAGCCGGCGGCGGAGGTTGAAACCTTCAGCGCGTCCGGCAGTCCGCGGCACTGACTGGAGGCAGCCCCATGTCAGTGACAACAGATTGGAGGTCGGAGTTGCTCCCGCAGCTCACCGGCCTCCCCCTGATCCCATGCGGAGCAGGCGACAAGTTCAAAGCCCCGATGGATCCCGCCACTGGGTATCCAGCAAGCAACTGGCCATCCATGGCCTATTCCCCCGAGGAGATCGCGGGAATGGGATCAAAGGTGCTGTGTGTCGGCACACGCCTTGGCCCTGATGCCGGTGGGCTTATGAGCGTCGACATTGATGGCATCCAAGCCATCAACAAAGCGATCGAGCTGGGTGCCGACCCTGATCCCGGCGGCACCTGGAAGGTCGGAAGAGCAAACAACCGCCATCGGTACAAGTTGTTCTTCCTTGTGCCGAAAGATCGCTGGGAGGGTCTCCCCGGGAAGGTGGTGATGCAGACCGAGACCGGTGAAAACATCGAGATCTTCTGGGACTCGGGCCAGTGCATCGTTGCCGGCGAACACCGCATCAGCGGTGGGGAATACCTCTGGCTCGAAGGCACCCCAGCGGAGATCGCAGAGATCCCCGACGACTGGTGGGAGGTATGGCAAAACACCATCAAGAAGTCCGGCCCGTCAGGCCCGGGTCTGACGGGCCGGCACATGCCGGCGCAGAACGATGGGTGGCGGGACTGCATCCCATGCCCGATTTGCGGGCGGACGGAGCCGGACTGTCGGATCAGCGGGGACGGCGCCGCGATCCTTTGCCACAAAGGCTCCAGATGGAGACCGCCGGTGCTCGCCGTTGGCGAAACCATCGACAAGGGGGGCAAGACCTGGGCCTACGTCGGCGACAAACGAACCGCCGTCGGCGAAGCCGCTTTGTTCCGGGTGCATCAGGCGCAACCTGACTTACGGAAAAAGCGCGTGGTCCAGGCCGGCGAGGCCCTGGCAAAGATGCAGGAGGAGCTGGGGGATGCCCCGAAGCTCAACGTCCGCAGCCGTTTCGTCCATTGCCACGGACGGGAGTTCACTCAGGACGAGGTGTCGAACCTCTACCTGTTCCTCAGCCGTGGCCCGTCCAGTTGGCCCAAGACCTTGGCGATGGACACGTTCAACACCCTCGCGGGTGAGTGTCCGTTCGACCCGGTGATGGCCTATCTCGGGAACCTGAAGGCAGAGCCCCTGTCGGAAGAGAACTGGGAGCGGCTGGACCAATGGCTCTTCAACATCGACGACCCCATCACTGCGCGCTTCATGCAGCGGTACGCGGTGGCGGCGGTCCAGCGGGTGTTTGAGCCCGGGTGCCAACAACGGCAGGTGCCGGTCCTGTTGGGTGAGCAGTACATCGGCAAGAGCGAGCTAGGGCGCGCTCTGTTCAGCGACCAGTGGTACGGCGACGGCATCCGTTCGGCCATGGATGTCGACGACGTGACCCTGATGGCTCACTGCTGGGCCGTTGAGTTCGCTGAGTTCGACGGCTTCACCCGCAAGACCAGCGCGGAGAGGCTCAAGGCGTTCATCTCCAGGACGACCGACATCTGCCGGCGGAAGTACGGCAAGGGCACCGAACGGATCCAAAGAAGATCCGTGTTTTGGGGGACGGCGAACAGAAGTCCGCTCACCGATCGAACGGGATCGACCCGGTTTTGCCTGATCGACTTACCCGACAAGAAGCTGCCGCTGGGCAGGGTCTCCCTGGATCGCGACGCCTTCTGGAGGCGGGCGTTGGCTGCTTACCGGGACGGGTTTCAGAGCTACAGCACTGACGCCGAGCTGGACCAGATCGTTGGACGGAACGCCGGTTACGACATGCCGGACCCATGGGAGGAGCCGATTGGCGACTTCCTGAAACGAAAGGCTCAGACGCCCTACGTCACGTTCCAGGAGATCTACGAACTGCTGGACATCCCCGCCGTCCGGCAGGTTCCCGACAACGCGAAGCGCATCAAAGAGATCGCGACCAAATGCGGGTGGGTCTATACCCGCCGGCGCATTGGTGGATCGCGGGATCGCAAATGGGCGTTCTTCCCAGATCACGTCGGCCAACAGGCAGACGAGTGAGCGGCTGTCCCGGGTGTCCCGGGCATTTCACAGAAAACATCCCCCCCTCTTCCCTTCTCTTCTTCAACTGTTTGGAGAAAAAAGACGGGACAGGCGGGACACACCATCTCTTTCATTACCCATGACCAAGCAAACACTCAGCGATCAGTTCTTTGCCGCTTCGCAGCGGTTCCATGCGGAGCGTCACCTCTACGAGGCAAAACGCGAAAACCTGAAGGTGCTGGAAGCGGACCTCCTCAAGTACACCGACGAGTACCAGGAGATGCCGAAACAAGTCGAATATGTCGGGGAAGGCACCTGGCGTGCCTTCGGCGGCACCTTCTCGGCGATGCAGCGCGACTGCGAGTGCTGTTGGGACTACGTCTGCAACACCTTCTCCGGGGATGGGGTCTCCTTCCAGGAAGCCTCGGAAGCCGTGGCGTTCCTTGCGGGTCAGCACATGGCCGACAAGTGGCACGAGGACATGAACGAAAAGATGGAGGCCGCCCAACAACAGTCCGATGAGGCCGAGGCCCGCGCCAGAGCCATCGCCGAAAAACAAGGAGGCGACGCAATTCAGTTGACAGTCGCAACCTGATTACGACGCTTCACCGGCCCCCTGCGCCCCAGTGGATCTGGGGGCCTTCTTTCGCAATCAGAGTTACGTCGCCACACTGAGCACAACTAAAGGCGACCAAAGCAAAGCAATGTCATCCTACAAAGATGCACAGACTTTTGATTGCGATCTAGAGGCGGCCGCCCAAGCCTGCCGTTTCGCCTTGAACGAGATGCAGATGCTGGTGAAAAAGGATGCAGGCCAAAGCTTTGTGGCAAACGAGAAGGTCAGGCTGGGCTTTGCAAATCCGGCCAAGCTCGAGGTGAATCTCTCTGCATCCGGCGCAAAAACCACAGTTGCCGTGAACAGTTCAAACTTCGGGCTTGGGCCCATCCAAGGAGGTCACGTCAAAGGGGTTGCAGAGACTTTCCTCTCAAACGTGAAACTTCAACTGGGCAAAAACCAGGCATCCGCACCATCAGCGGGGGATGACCTTGCAGGGCAGCTTGAAAAGCTCGCGGAGATGAAGGCAAAAGGTTTGCTCAGCGACGAGGAGTTCGCCGCAGCCAAAGCGAAGTTGCTCTGAAGAAATTGACGTAACTCCTATTGCGCATGGAAAAGCCGGGTGCAGTTCCCCCCGCAACCCGGCTTCGACGCAATCAGTCGTTTATGTAGCTGGACTTAGCCCGTCCCGTAGTGACTCTGTTCTGGCTCAACTGTTCAGCTGAATACATGAGCTGACTGGCGCATTGACTCAGGGGGCGGCATCACCACCACATCTGTCCAAAGGCGTAAGCAGTCAGGGGTTGCTGACCCTGAGTACTTCTACTCGCTAGTCAGCTGCCTGTAGTTCCTTATGGTTCATCAGTCTTTTGATCTGTAGGCCCCCTTTCGACAGCACTAGGCCCTGCGCCTCCGCTTTTGGAAACGCCAATCGATGACTGACCACACCCTCAGCATTTCCGCCGCTCTGCGTGAAGCGCAGCTGCAGCGTCTTGAGGCTTCTCTGGCTTCAAAGTCGGCAGCCAAACCTCAGCCTCAGGTCGAGGCCACCAAAGACAAGGACGAACCAGTTCGCGACTGACCGTTAACGGTCGCTCTTCAGCCCTTGATCAGCACGGCATATTGAGGACATCCAGCTCCGGCTGATGTTCTCTGAATACTTGTTGTGGAGGCGCTTGTCTCGATAGTTCTGGGCGTCTTGCTCGCCTGGTTCACCACCCGGCTGATCATTTGGTTTTTCAGCCCTGATCGGTATCGGCGAGATCGCAGTTCAGAGGATGGATGACCGCCTAAAGGTCGCTCTTGGTGCGACGGTCATCGCGGCGATCTTCGCATTCGGTGCCGGTGGGAACTGGTTGGTTTTCCTCGTCCTCACCTCTATGGCAATCCTTGTGACCTGGGAGTTCGGCTAAGAAGCAGATGAAAAACCTTCTCCTGCTTTTGGTTATTGCGGCATCCATCTGGGCTGGACTTGCTCTGGACCGAGCTGGTTGGAAGTACCGGAAGCAGCTTTGGCAATTTCAAGGGGCCGCTACTGGCCTCGTTGCGGGATATCTGCTGGGACGCTCCAAGCTGATCTGAGCTCTCAACGCCGTAGTTGGCCGCGGTTAGAGTTGTATCCGGTGCCGGTCATGTGATCGAGCTGCCGGATGCAGGCCACCACAGCGCCGGGGTTCTTCTGCTTCATGGCTTGACCTGACGCGGTGATGAGCGTCTGGATGGCCCAGCTCAGCAGCTCCTGCCGGTCGATGCCGGTGGCGTCCATGTCGTCCTTGATCTGTGCCCACGCCCGCTTCACGAGCTTGTAGCCCTGGGCTCTTGAGACCCCCCATGCTTGTCTCGCATATACGAGACATTCGGTGTTGTTGGACCCGGCCAGGATCATTCCGGCGAGGAGTTCAACCCGGTCCGCTGTCTCTGTTGCGGTGGCTCGTGCCATGGCCAGTCAGCCTCCTCCTCCCACAGGTGAACGAGCAGTTCCCGGTGGGTCATCTTCAGGACTGCGGCGAAGAGCGGCAGCACCTCGGGCAACGTCTCCGGGTAACGCCGGTGAGTGGACGCAAGAACCGTTACGACCTTCACGAGATCGCTGGAAATCATTGGCAAGGGGATTATTCCCCATCAAAAACAACCAAAAAATAAGCACTGATCCATACTAAAATAGAGATGTTGGAGATGCCCTGGCAATCAACAAAGAAAGGGGGACTGGTGAATAACCGACCCCTTTTTTTATCCTCGTCATCACTAAGGGCGACGGAAAGCAACTGACAGCAGCTCTTAAAGCAATTAGCCTTCGCAAAAGAACAAATGCCCTAAGGAGGCAAGCTTGAGCAGAGTCGAGCTTCGCGCCGCAAAGATTCCCAGCATCCCAGGAATCATTGCTGATCACTATTGGCTACTGGTATTTCATAGCGGTGAGGGCAACAAGCTTCAGAAATGCGATAGATGGGAGATATGGCAAGAAGCTCACTGCAACAATTCATGCTGGGGCCACCTTCATAGAAATCTTCTGGCTCCCTACCAAGGCGTTGGCAACGGGCCATCACAATTAATTCAAACGTGGATAGACGAAGAGGCTATATCGATAATCGAGAAAATTGAATCATCTCCAGATACCTATCCCTTCATCAATGAGTACAGATACTGGCCTGGGCCGAACAGCAACACATTTGCCCAATGGGTAGTCCAAGACAAGACAACACTCTGCTCAAGAGCAATAGGCAGAAACTTTCCAGTGCCAGACAAACATCAAACCAATACAAACCGAAAGCAGCTTTTCTGACGACACGTTCATCCGCATCAGTCGCAACCAGCTTTACGGAAAGCAGACCGAATTATTGCTGACCCGCATAAAGCCAAAGATTAAGCATGACCCAAAGTGATGCGCTCCTACTGCCATGCTCAGTCCCAAAAGCAATAGTGCGTATTTCTTCGCCCTCATTGAAAGTCACGAGAAAACCAGGTCCGCCTCCCCAAAGATGTACAACTTGATCTCTATGAATTTTCCCGCTTCGATTGACGACTAAATAGTCGCCACGAATCTCTATTACGCATTCTGGACCTCTGTGCTGCCTGACATAGTGATCCTTCTCAACTTGGTAACCACACCACATATCAGTCCACTCACGTCGAGTGGGTGCACCAATTATGGCCTCTTCATATGCCAATACGGGGACACACCAACCCAGCGAATAAAAAAGTAAAAATAGAAAAACTTTTTTCATCAGTCGCAAGCTGTTTTACGTCTTCCTTTCATGCGCGAACGGCATAAGACCCGAAATCAGGCAGCCCCCGCTCATCCCAGAATTTCGCGCAAACACTTAAAGACACGTTCTGAGACGAAGCAGAAACCGGCACGAGTCAGGCAGGCCCGCACAGATGTCGCCTGATACAAACAAGCAATGTGAGTGGTAACCCATGAAACTCTTCACCAAACTTTTTGCTGCAGCTGCAGTAGCCGCATCCGCTGTCGCGTCTCCAGCGATGGCCGGCCCTTATGTCAACCTCGGCATCGGCACAGGCTTCGGAACTGATGTTGATGGCGACGTCAACGGAATCGACTTCGATGTCGACGCCCGCACAACCTTTGGCGGTGGCGTTGGTCTTGGTTACGACTTCGGAAACATTCGTCTCGAAGGCAAAGTGACCTTGTCTACAGCTGATGTCGACAGCGTGACCGTGGGTGGCGTCAAGTACGACGTCGACGAGTCAGGCTATGGCAGGGGAATTGGTCTTGACCTGGAATACGACTTCAACAACGACAGCAAGTTCACCCCTTACGTGGGCGTGGGCGTGGGCACCTCATGGGCTGATGACGCCGATGACAATGCTTACGGCTTCTCTGCAATTGCAGGAGTTGCCTATGCCGCTTCTGAAAAAATCGATCTTTACGGTGAGATCGCCTATGAATTCACTCCTGAGCAAGAGATCGACGGCATTGATTACGATTCAAATGGCGAATTTGGAGCAACTGTAGGAATTCGCTTTGCATTCTGAGAATTAATCAGAATTCAATTAATTGCCCTCCAATGGGGGGCACTTTTTTTGTGGTCGCAACACGCATTATGGACTATCACCTGATCCTAGAGGCCACACCAAAACAAAGTCCTTAGAGAGTGACAGTCTTGCTGTCCTCTAGGGACTGAAGTGCCTGCCGGATCTCTTGCAGCTGCCGTGTGATTTAGCCACCATGGTTATTGCCACACTGCCATAGGGTGTCACGACTGAGTAGCAATGTGCGGCATGGGGGATACAGGGGGAAAGTCACCCCCGAGAAATAACTCACGGGGGGAAGACTTAGGCGAAACCGCTTTTTCAGGCCGTTTTTTTACGCTTACCCTCCACCCTATTTTGAACTGATTTTTTCCAAACCTCAGCATCATAATTTGACGATATTTCAAACAGTTCAGAATCGGCTGAAGAAGCCAACCACCCATAAACAATATCGCGGATAAGCGATGTTGTTTATGAGTGATTGGGCATTAGCCATTGACTCAAGAAGACTGCCCCTAGCAGGATCCAGCAAGACCTGATAGTAAATCTTGTTGCCGTGTTTGATAGCCATGATGAGAAACCAGAGAGGATTACAGAAGAGACTTCAGGATTTCAACTTCGCGTCTTAATTGCTGAACTTCCTGCAAAATACCGCTAAGCGTCGAAATATCGTCACCCCTATTTCTGCCGTCTAGAAATGATTTGCGATTCATAAATTCTCGCAAATCAGCGATCACACGTCTTGAAACGCACTTCGCTATGGAGTCTGTCATTGATTCCACGAATCAATACTCCTCGGCTAATTGCGAAGCCTCAAGAGCCATCTGCGAATCTTGAAACCTGTCAATTCGTTTGGCGATATCGAGTATTTGAGCGGGTGAATAGAAACCTAAAAGATGCTCAATCAATGCTTCATTAAAAACAACCTGCAACTTATGAGGTTTTTTGGAAGCGTAGTACTTTAATTTCTGAGCAGTGCCTGGACTCATTTTGATCGGGAGTTTTCCCTAATGAATCGTATTTCTCAGGATCAATCTGACGATCCTGGGAGCTTTCCAGACAAAGCAAAGCACTCTCAACGTCAACCAACTCGTTTTCGCAATCCCCAGCAGCAATTAACTGTTCGCCAAAGAACTGCGGCCGAGCCTGCAAAGGCGCACTTAAAACAATATAAATAAATAGCAGAAAAAATTTCATCGGTCGCAAGCGTTATTGCGCCAGTAAACAAATGAGTGCTTGCAAAGAGATTAATCACGCAGAAGCAGCTCAAGACTAAAAATACTTTGCTTACCTCTAGTCAAAATCTTATTCATACTTGCAATTGGAGTAAGTAAGCTTGATTTTTGCCTTTCTATTCACTTTAACGCTATTTACACTGCAACTTGTCCTTTCCCCCTTTGGTGATGTACGAATGACGACACCATTTGTGCATACATAAGCTTTTTCTTTTCCGCTAGAGCTATATTTTTTGTAGCACTCACTCAGCCATTTGAATTTCAGCTTGTCTCCGCCTCTCCAGCCGCTCTTGTCAGCATTTAGATAGTCAACAAATCCCTGAGGGGTCGATGTTGGCAAAGACCAGGCGGGAGCAGCTGCAACACTTGCTGCAACTGATAAAGCAGTCAATCCAACAAAACAGCGCCTAAATTTGAATTGCAAAGCAATCAAAACTCTACTAATTGCACGATATGCACCTGCGCATCAGTACACCTAAAAGCAAATGTATTCTTAACAAATGATTTGTCGCACATATTCCTTGCATTAATGTTTTCAGTGACTTCATCAGTCACAACACGCATTGCGTCAAACTAGCGTCCCCGGCCATAACGAGCACGTTGTGAGCTGTTGACGCCTAACCCCAGCAGCGCATCCAGCTGACGACACGCGCCAACAGTGACAGACGGCTGCTTATGTTTGATGCCTTCACCGGCAGCGGTCATCAACTGGTGAATGGTCCAGCAAACCATTTCCTGACGATCAACTCCACTGGCATGCACGTCTTCGCGGACTTCAGACCATGCCCGTTTCAGCAAGCGATACGACTGACGACGCGATAACCCCCACTGTTGTGCCGCATGCTCGACACAAGTGCTGTTGGAAGAGCCGCTAAGGATCAATCCCTTAAGGGCAGCAACGCGCGTTTTTATGGTCTCGTTGGTTGCTTTGCCCATGGCCAGTCGGGTTCAACATTTAAAAGATGATTGCTGATGACATCACGTTGGAGGATATGAATCAGAATCATTTGCGGTGGAATCAAGTCTGGCGCAACCCTTGGAAAGCAACCATCATCAATGATTGATGTCATAGTTTCTGCCAATGATGCAGACAGAAGCTGCAGCACAGGACTGATCATTCAAGAGTGCCACAAGGAACATCTGCGGAATTATTAGAAAAACAAACTGACAATATTCTATCCGTAAGCACAGGTCAAAACAACGTCAATACTGCGAGGAGAAGGATCAAATCAAGAAGCTGCAGACGGTAGGCGGCCAGCTGACCAATAGCTCCATTGCAGATCGCAAGGGTGATCAGAAATGGAAGAAATAAACCTCATATCGCATGAGCAGCCTCATAGCGAGAACAGTTGCCAGCTATCATAATTGCCAAGGGAAAATGAAAATTCATTAAGGCTTGGATCTATTGCCAGACAACTACACTAAAACGATGAGCAAAAATTTTTTAACGCAAAGGCATTCATTAAATCGACAAAAGGGCGACCAATAATGATAAACAAACAACTTTAACTAGTAAAACTTGATCAAAAATGAATTACCCAACCCGCAATTCCAAAAGAGAGCAAAAGTCTTAAGGTATTATAAAGGAATTTCTTATTGGTCTGATCTGGCATGTCAGCCCACAACATCGACCTATGGGTCTCTGCCGGTGGCTTTGAGGCCCCCTACTACCGCTTCTACGCAGACGCAGCAGGCAGTCAGGAGCTGCAAAACCTCGTCCTGGATACCAGCAAGAGCTACACCTTCCGGCGACTGAACGAGGCGACCTCACACCCCTTCTACATCTCCGACACCGGATTCAAGCAAGGTTCGTCTGATGCACTGCTGATCACAGGCTATGGCAGCCCATCTCAAGGCATCACCGGCAATCAGTCCTTCACAATTGAATTTACTGATTCAGCATCAGACACAGAAGAGCTGTTGTATTACTGCTCTTCTCACTCGTCAATGCAAGGAAATATTGGATTAGAACAGAAATATCCGATTATCCGTGGCAACAGTCTTTACACCATCGTCAGTGGACCCTCATGGACAGAAGCTGAAGACCAATCTCAAAGTCTTGGGGGTCATCTCGTAACGATCAATGATCAAGTAGAAAATGCTTGGCTAGCTTCAAATGAGAGAAAAGACTTTAAAGGTAAATGGATAGGTTATTACCAAGAGTCTTCCAACTCTGGCTACAAATGGATAAGTGGTGAAGATTCAACTTACTCCAATTGGGCACCAGGATTTCCTGATTTTCCCGCCAGTGAATTTTATGCATATCTTGGAGCACTTCAATGGTTTGATGCCGGAAATAATGGATATGGCAACATGTCCAATCCAAAAGGCATCGCCGAGATCCCCTTCATCCGCCGCGGTGATTCTGCCTATGTGATCGTTGAAGGTCCTACTTGGGAAGAAGCAGAAGCCAATGCAGTTGCTCTCGGCGGTCACTTGGTGACCATTAATGATGCAGAGGAGAATGAGTGGCTACATTTTAAATATGATATCTCTAGCAATGTTAGAGACGGCTTAGACGGCTCACAGACCAACCTTTATTGGGCAGGTTTAAATGATTTAAAAGAAGAAGGAGTTTGGGAATGGAGCAGCGGGGAGCAAGTCTCATATACAAATTGGGATATAGGCGAACCCAGTAACGGATTAGGTATAGAAAATTATCTTCATCTCGGCTGGGTATCACCAAAATGGAACGATAGCAGGAACGAGTTGTTCCCAGAAAGTATTGTCGGCGGAATCGCCGAAATACCACTAGCACCCAACAACGCTCCAACAGGAACTCCAAAACTCACTGGAAACTTCCAGGTTGGACAAACCATCAGTATCGATGCATCCTCAATAGCTGATGCCGACAACCATGAGTACTGGACTGCTACACATGAATACTCATGGGAAGTCTCCAATGACAATGGCTCCACCTGGAGTGCACTGACAAGTGCTGATGCCACTGATGGAGATAACTCCTACACCATCACCTCAGACGAAGTTGGGAAAGAGCTGCGTGGTGTCGTGAGTTATTTGGATGGTTATGGGACGAATGAGGTGGTGGAATCAGATAACTCATTAATAGAACAGCCTTATCCGATTGTCCGTGGCAATAGCCTTTACGCCATCGTCGATGGACCCTCGTGGACAGAAGCTGAAGCAAACGCGGTAAAGCTAGGCGGAAATCTTGTGACAGTTAACACAAGAGAAGAAAATAGATGGCTTGGAGATAAGGCTGATGCCTTTAATCAGAAGTATTATGGCAAAGAAAATTGGGAGCTGAATGCATGGATAGGGTTAAATGATATAGAGATTGAAGGAGTGTGGAAGTGGAGTTCAGGTGAAACTTACGAGTTCCAGGCATGGGGTCCAGGAGCACCCTCAAATTATGTGCTTCCTGAAGAATATGATTATCCATTAGAGGACAGAACTGAAGATTATGTTCAAATAATAAAAGCTCCTGAGGGTGCTTACAACTATGAAGCCGGGGTGCACTGGAATAATACATTTTTGGAAGCACATATTGCTTATGACAAACAAATACCCGAATTAAATGGAATCGCCGAAATCCCTTTTATCCGCCGTGGTGATTCTGCCTATGTGATCGTTGAAGGTCCTACTTGGGAAGAAGCAGAAGCCAATGCAGTTGCTCTCGGCGGTCACTTGGTGACCATTAATGATGCGGTGGAGAATGAGTGGATCGTAGAAACATTCAAAACTGTAGGTCGAAGTGAAGCTGCACTAGCCGCGCCCAATCAAATTGCAAACGAAACATTCTCCTTATGGATTGGCGCAACTGATAAAATTACAGAGGGATATTGGCTGACACCTACAGGTGAAGAAATTATATTTGCCAACTGGGCAAAGAATCAACCTGAAAATGCTAGTTGGTATGACAAAGATGGAGAGGACTACGCAACCATTTCATTTTTAGATAACAGATATTTGGAGCTAGGACATATTAATGGTGAATGGGGTGATCTTGGATCAAATCCACCTAATTCTGATCAGGCTTTTACTGGATTAGCTGAAATCCCTTTAGCCCCCAACAACACGCCTACGGGAAATCCAACCCTAAACGGAGACTTCAAAGTCGGACAAACCATAAGCATCGATGCATCAGGCATAGACGATGCCGATAATTTTGAAGGTTGGACTCCTACCTATGAATACTCATGGGAAGTCTCTGAAGACAACGGCACCACCTGGACTGAGCTGAACAGTGCTGATGCCACTGATGGTGATGACTCCTACACCCTCACCACGACAGAGGTCGGCAAGCAATTGCGTGGAGTGGTGAGTTATTTGGATGGTTATGGCACATTTGAAAGTGTCGTTAGTGCAAAAGGAGAAATATCTACTGAGACCAATCAAGCTCCAACCGTATTAACAGTCTCTTCATCTAATTTTGATGAAAACATTGATAGTAGCTCAGTAGTTGCAACCCTAAGTAGTACTGATTCAGACTCCAGTGATAGCCACACCTACGAATTGGTGGAAGGTGATGGAGATGCTGATAACAGTGCATTTGTTGTTCAAGGAGATCAACTGAAGATTGTTGGTTCACCAGATTTTGAAACCAAGTCGTCTTATTCGATTCGACTGCAGACTCGGGATTCTGGAGGACTAACCTTTGAGAAGGCATTCACATTCTCTGTGAATGATATCAATGAAGCACCGAGTGCACTGACGGTCTCAGCATCAAGCTTTGATGAAAACATTGCCAGTGGTAATGCGGTTGCCACCTTAAGCAGTGCTGATATCGATGCTGGTGACACCTTCACTTATGCACTGGTCAGTGGTGATGGGGATGCTGATAACAGTGCATTCACAATTGATGGCAACCGCCTGACAATAAACAGTTCACCAGACTTTGAAGCGCAGTCTTCTTACTCGATTCGACTTCAAACCACAGACTCTTCTGGCCTGACTTATGCAGAGTCGTTCAAATTATCAGTGAATGACTTGCCAGAGCCGATCGACAAGCTAGAGCTTTTGGAGGCCACAATTGATGGAGATGTACTCACCCTTGATTTCAATAAACCCCTTGATTCTGAGAACTCACCAAGTTTAGACTTTTGGACCATCAAAGAAGATGGTAAAAAAGTAGTAATTGCATCAATTGAACAACGAGCTTCTGTAGGCAAAATACTACTCACGTTAGATCAACCTGTTGATAGCCAATCAGATGTGACTTTGAGCTATAGAGACCTTGTTGGCGATCAGTTAAGTGAGGTTGTTCAGGACAGTGATGGCTATGACTTAGGCTCTATCAATGATTGGGTTGTTGAAAACCAGACTGAACGTGCAACAACAGAATTAGGTGTGCTTTTTGCTGAGGTCGATGGCAATAAAGTCCTCGTTGCTTTTAATAGGGAACTGGATGATACGAGTCCATCATTGGCACCATTTAGATTTAAAGCCAATGGAAGGAAGGTTTCTATTGATGATGCAGTTCTCGATCCTGATGGAAGGCAGTTAACTCTTACGCTGTCTCGCTTCATTCGCTTTGATGAGACTGCCACACTGATTTACACAGACGCCGAAGGAGATCAACGCGATGGCGTCGTTCAAGATATTGATGGCAATGACCTTGCTTCGTTCAACATAGATGTCGAAAATGCTTCGCCTCAGGAATCAAAATTAGAACTCGTCAGTGGTGAGGCAGAAGATGGTCTCATCACCCTGGATTTTAATGAGCAGTTGAGTGGTACAAAGCTTTCTAAGAAGCGTTTTAAAGTCAAGGTCAATAACAAGAAGGCAAAGGTCGATTCAGCTGAACTCTTCCCAGAGGATGGTTATATCGAGGTCAACATCAACAAGAATATTGAGTTTGGAGATGATGTTCTCATATCTTATAAAGACTTGAATGGTGATCAGGCTGATGGAGTGATTCAGGACGGATACGGCTCTGACCTGGCGTCGTTTAAGAACTTCGCCCCTGATGTCACAGCTCCTGATGAGCAGGGGCCAATTCTTGAAGAAGCCTATATTGATGATGGTCAACTTTATTTAGAGTTTGACGAGATTATTGCGCCTGGCAAGGTCAAGCGTTCGCGCATTAAATTGAGAGCTGATGGTAAGAGAATGAAAGTCAAGGGAACCACAATTGAAGAAGAAGATACAGTTGTCATCTTTGAACTGAAAAAACAACTGTCACCAACCACCCAAGAGCTATTGCTCTCTTACAAAGATCCAAAGCGTGACCAGAGATCAGGTGTGATTCAAGACTTGATTGGCAATGACATGGAATCACTGAAAAACTTTGTTGCAGAAATCGTTTCATTCTGATGTCTCTGCTTTGAGCTTATCCTGCTTGGCTTTTTAAAAACTCAAAGAATCAGGACACATCTTCACCCAACTAATTGACTACCGTAAGCAATGTTTTCAGGTACACCTGCCACGAGAGTACACAGCCGAATTGGAGACGACAGCTGTTCGCTCTGATATCAGATCTTTCCAGTAGAAAGTATTCTTTAGACGGATTATCAATTACGACGGTTTCAAGGCAAAGGGATTCAGTGGGGAGAGCATTGCGTGAAGCCCATCTGTTGTTTGCGGTTTCTGTTGAAGTCTCCGAGAACTGGAATAGCTTCACCCTTAGCAAACGATCGTTGGGGCCAACTAGGTCGTGTATCGCATTTAGTTTGGGTACACAAGCAGATGTAGCGAGGCCCCTTCAGGCCTTTGGTGCTCCATTCGGCAAAGATCTCCTCGAGTGGGATGTTGCCTTTGATAAAACGTTTGCTTGCTGGTTGTTGTTGCTGTTGGTTTTGCTGTGCGATTAAGAGCACACAGGCAATGGCAAAGATCAGGAGTGGCGGAAGGTAGTTGAATTTCAAGGTGTCACCTCCGGTTTTGATTCTCGCCCAATCGAACTACAGGCTCACGCCCAGGTGCCACGCCACGAACCTGTCGCGTTCGACTCGCGTGATGAACGAGTCAAGCTCAGCCCAGCCGCAGCGAACTGCTGTCTTCGGGGTTGGCAGCAACGTAGTGACCAGTAGTTGCTGAAGACGCGTGCCCCAATGTGCTCTGCAGAGTGAACACGTCAACACCACGGCGCACAGCGTGTGTCGCGTGACTGTGCCGTAAACGGTGTGGGTGCAGCTCAAGGTCAGCGAGCTTTCCCCACTTCCGCATTGAAAACGCGATTGCTTGGCGCGTCAGGTGTGTTCCTGGCCGTTGCCCTTTGAAGATGTAGTCGGATGGTGCGCCGCGGCCCAGAGACTCAAACAAATCCATCGTGTCGCCGCTAACGCGGACCACTCTTGATTTGGAACCTTTGCCGAACAGTTGAATTTGGCCGCCATGGCTCAAACGCTCAACATCACCCCATTTCAACCGCGATATTTCGCTCACGCGACACCCCAGCAGATAACTGCCCTTAACCAGCACATAGTCACGACGAGCTTTGAGGCTGGTGACAGCAGATCTTGAAATCACCGACAGCAGTGCTGCCAAGTCTTCTTCTCTGACGGATTTGGTCGTTTTCGGTGCATGAAGCAAGCATCGCGGTGGAACTGGATTCCTTGGGACACCAGTTGTCGTGCAACGCGCTGGCTCCGATGCCCACCGATAAAAAGCAGACACCGCTGAGATTCTGCGGTTGTAGCTGTTGGGCTTCAGATCACCGGCATCAACACGCTGCCGAAGGTCATCAACCCACTGCTGCATCACGTGGGGATCAATCTGTCGAAGCAGCAGATCTGGGTAGTTGGCCTCGCGCCAACGTGTGAAATGCCGCAGCTCGCGCATGTAACCGCTGCGAGTCTCAGCACTGTTCGTGCGGCTGCACTGCCCAAGGAATTTGCGCAGCAGCAACTTGTCGCCCCAGACGCTGTGTCCAGCTCTGGCGTGGTCATAGAGCTTCGAGACAAACGCCAATGCTTCGTGGCGCTCCATACCTGCCAAGACCGATGGCAGATTTGTCGTCGATTTGTCGTCAGCCGAATTTTCACCTTCAGTCGTAATGACTGAAACGCCTGTTGGGGCAATGTTTGAGGGGGCCTTCCAGCCCCCATGAGTCATTTGGGTGATAAGGCTGACCTCACCCCATCTCCCTTAAAGGGTCAGGCAGCAACAGGGGCTGCTTGACGGGAGAAACGAACGATGTTGTTCGCAGTTACGGGTTTGCTCTCACCGAGCAGGCTTCAGTCACCCTCCTCATGCCCCGTCGAAACCATTGCAGCCCCGAGATGGGGGAATGGAGCTGAGCGGAATCGAACCGCTGTCCGAAACACTGGTGTGGATCACCTAGTCCGACGAAGCCGGACCCTGTCATTCTGACAGGAGTGGGGACCTGGAGCACAACGCCCTTGGGTCGAACAAACCGGCTATCCGCCGTGGCCGTTGTGCCACAAGGCCTGGAGGCAGCAGCTGGCGACGAACTCAGCGCCCTTGGCGCCCATGCCGTGAGGCCCGGCAGGCGTGCCGTCAGCTTCCAGGCAGACATGGCCTGCCTCTACCGGCTGCACCTCCAGGCTCGACTGCCCTTCCGGCTGTTGCGCCAGGTGGCGCACTTCCCCTGCCAGGGCCGGGACGACCTCTATGACGGCATCCGCGAAGCGCTCGACTGGGAGCGCTGGCTGCATCCCTCGATGACCTTCCGGGTGGATGTGACCGGAACGGCACCGGGGCTGAACCACAGCCACTTCACGGCGTTGCAGGTCAAAAACGCCCTTGTGGACGCACAACGGGATCTTTGGGGAGAGCGTTCCTCCATCGATCTCGACGACCCCGATCTCTCCCTGCACCTGCACCTCGGCCGCGGGGAAGCACAGCTAAGCCTGGATGGCAGTGGCAGCAGCCTGCACCGTCGTGGCTACAGGGCCGCCATGGGTGCGGCACCGTTGAAGGAAAATCTGGCCGCTGGGCTGATCCGCCTCACGGGCTGGGATGGAAGCCAACCCCTCGTGGACCCCTGCTGCGGTTCAGGAGTGCTCCTGATCGAAGCGGCCCTGGCCGCCTTGCAGCAGGCCCCGGGGTTGGAGCGCCGCTTTGCCCTCGAAGGATGGGCCGATTTCCAGCCGGAGCTCTGGGACAGAGAAGCTGATCGCGCCCGGCAACGGCGCAGGGGGGACCTCACCCTTCCGCCGCTCCTGGGGATTGAGGCAAATCCCACCATTGCCGATCAGGCCCGGGCCAATGTGGAAGCCGCTGGGCTGAGTGGAGTCATCCACATCTGCACGGGCACGTTCAGCGATCAACCCCTTCCGGAGGGGCCTGGGGTGTTGGTCTGCAATCCCCCTTACGGCCAACGGATCGGCGATGAAGCGGCGCTGGAGGCGTTGTATCGAGAGCTTGGCAACTACGTCAAAGGCCAGGCCAAGGGGTGGAAGCTCTGGTTGCTCAGTGGAAATCGCAACCTGACGGGAGCCCTGCGTCTGAAGGCCGAGCAACGGATTCCCGTGAGCAACGGCGGCATTGACTGCCGCTGGCTGCACTACGACATCCGCTGATCAAACCCGTCCCATCACTGCCCGCACCGTTTTCATCAGTCCCTCCAACGTCTGAGGCAGGAACGGGCCCTTCAGCACCTGGCCGCCAATGCGCAAGCTGATGCCCGCCAGCACCAGGTTGGCCACCGCAAGGCTCAACAGTGCGCGGATCCAGTCCAGATCCCACTGGGCCTGAATCCAAAGCAGCAACGACGCTTCGCCCGCCAGCAAGGCCAGGAACATGGCCGTGCCTCCAATGGCGAGGAACAGGCCACCGCTGATCAGTCGGCGTTTTTCCCGATCCACTTCCTGCAGGGCAATCCGCACGTGCAGATCCATCACTGACGCCGCCAGTGCTGTCACCCGAGCTGCCGCTCCAAATCCGCGGGGAGAGTTCTGATCGGCCATCAGGAACGCCGCCCCCCGCGAAGCATGCTGCCCAGCAGCAACCCAACACCAAGAGCAACACCCACAGCCAGCAGTGGTCGCTGACGCACAGGCGCCTCGATCTTCGGCCGCAGGGTGCTGTTCAACTCATCCAGCAACTGTTCCAGTTGCTCTTCGAGGGGATCCAGGCTGTCAGCCCAGTCGCGGCTGCGATCACCGGCGCTGTGGAGAAGCTCCTCCAGTTGCTCCCGAACCCCTTGGGGCGTCAGGCCTGTGTTCTGTTCAATCAAACGAACCAACTCATCCACACTCCCCCGTGTGGCTTCAAGGGTGTGCTCAGCAAGATCCGGCCAGCGCTCCTGGATCGTCGGCAGCAGGCTTTCAAAGCGCTCACGGAAGTGGTGCTCGAATCTGCCGTTGGACTGCGGCGATGGCGAGGCCATGAAGACCGTTGGCAGGACGCTTTAGAAGGGTAGGGAGACTGAAGGCTGAGGGAAAGTCTTTGCCGCGATACGCCCTGCTGCGTCACACCGGAGCACCGGACGACCCCAGCGGATGCCACATCGATCTGCTGCTGGAGGACGGGGACAGCTGCCGAACTTGGCGACTGGCCACAGTGCCGCAGCTCAATGCAGCAGCCCAACCAGCGGTTCCCCTGCCTGCCCATCGAAAGGTCTGGCTGGAACCCCGCAGTGCTGCCGTTTCGGGCAATCGGGGCTGGGCCGAACGCATTCATGCCGGCAGCTACAGCGGAGTGCTCCCCAACGCCGCGGATGCAGACGTCACCCTGCAGCTCGAGGGCGACCTCCAGGGCTGCCTGCGCATCAATTCCGGGCACTGCTCCATATCGAACCCTTGAGCTTTTCGTGGGTTCCGCTAATTTCGACTCGCTGACAGCCCCAGATCCTGTTGGTTCATATCAATCAGGTTGGGCTGACGCACTTCAAGTCGTTCGGCGGAGCGATGACGATCCCTCTTGAAGAGGGATTCACCGTCGTGACCGGACCCAATGGCTCCGGCAAAAGCAACATCCTTGATGGCGTTCTGTTCTGCCTGGGCTTGGCCACCAGTCGTGGCATGCGGGCTGACCGCCTGCCGGACCTGGTCAACAGCGGCATGCTCAAGGCCGGCAAGGCCGCTGAAACAACCGTCAGCGTCCGCTTTGACCTGAGCGACTGGACCCCCGATGCCGCTGAGGAAGGCCTGGAGGCACCAGCGCAGGGGCCCTGGATTCAACCGGGACAAACGGAATGGACGGTGACCCGCAAACTGCGGGTGATGCCGGGGGGCTCCTACAGCTCCAGCTACAGCGCCGACGGGGTGCCCTGCAACCTGCAGCAGCTGCAGACCCAGCTGCGCCGCCTTCGGATTGATCCCGAGGGCAGCAACGTGGTGATGCAGGGGGACGTCACCCGCATCGTCTCGATGAGCAACCGCGACCGCCGCGGCCTGATCGATGAACTGGCCGGTGTTGCCCTGTTCGACACCCGGATCGAACAGACCCGCCGCAAGCTCGATGACGTGCAGGAGCGCCAGGAGCGCTGCGGGATCATTGAGCAGGAACTGCTGGCCAGCCGCCAACGGTTGGAGAAGGACTGCGCCAAGGCCCGGCAATACCAGGACTTGCGGGAACGGCTGCAACTGGGACGCCGCCAGGAGATGGTGCTGGCCTTCGAAGCCGCCCAGCAGGCCCTCAAGGATCTGGCCACGCGCCAACAGGCGCTGGAAGCCCAGGAACAGAGGGACGCCGCGGCCATTGCCAGCGGCCGAGAGCAGCTGAACAAGGCCGTGGCCGAACTGGACTTGCTCCAGGAGCAGGTGAAGGCCCTTGGGGAAGACCAGCTGCTGGCGGTTCAGGCGGAACTGGCTGGCCTCGACACCAGCAGCCGTGAACTGGAGCGCCAGGCCAGCCTCCACCAGGACGAAGGCCAGAAACTGCAGGCGCAGCGCCAGGACCTCGCCACCCGTCGCCAGCAGTGGCAGCTGCAATCACGGGAACTGGAACGCGATCCCCATCAGGACGCCCTCAGCGCCGCCGAAGACAACTGCCGGGCCGCTGAAGCCGCTGTGGAAATGTCCCGCCGCCGGCTGGCGGATGTGGCGGGCCGCTCCGGCGCCTGGGTCGAGGAACAGAAGCGCCGCAGCGGTCGCCGGCAGGAGTTGCAAAGCAGCGTCGCTCCCCTACTAGAGGAGCAGCAGCAGTTGCAGGAACGGCTGCGCCAGGAACGGGAACGGCTGGAAGAGCTCACCCAGGAGCAGCACCAGGACGGCGCCGACGGCGACGCCGTGCAGCAACAGCTCGCAACCCTGGAGGAGACCTGGCAAACCCTGCTGCAAGCCATTGCCGACGGCAAACAGGAGCTCCAGCAGACCGCCGAGTCACTGGCCATCCAACAGCGCACCCGCAGCCGGCTGGAGCAGGAGCAGACCCGCTTGGAACGGGAGATCGCTCGGCTGGAGAGCCGGCGGGATGCCCTTCAGGAAAGCCGCGGCACCGGAGCCCTGCGCCTGCTGCTGGAGGCCGGCCTCGATGGCATCCACGGCCCTGTGGCCCAGCTGGGAGAGGTGGAGGATCGCCATCGCCTCGCCCTGGAAGTGGCCGCGGGGGCCCGTCTCGGCCAGGTGGTGGTCGACGACGACCGCATCGCCGCCCGCGCCATCGAACTGCTCAAGAGCCGCCGTGCTGGCCGGCTCACCTTCCTGCCCCTGAACAAGATCCGCGCGCCAGGGGGCGGCGGCTCTTCAGCCGCCTTTGCCCGGGGTGCACGCCCCGGTGGGGACAGCGGTGCTGGCCTGATCGGCCGGGCCGTGGAACTGGTGCGCTTCGAACCGGTCTATGACCAGGTGTTTGCTTACGTCTTCGGCGACACCCTTGTGTTCTCCGACCTGGCGAGCGCCCGTCAACAACTGGGCCGCTCCCGGGCGGTGACCCTGGATGGGGAGCTGCTGGAGAAGAGCGGCGCCATGACCGGCGGCAGTTTCTCCCAGCGCAGCAGCAGCCTCAGCTTCGGCCGCAGCAGCGATCAGGACGAAGCTGAACCCCTGCGGCGGCGCCTGCTGGAACTGGGGGAATCCCTGGTGGCCTGCCGGCGGGAGGAGTCGAAGCTGGCCCAACTGATCGAACAGCAGAAACCCCAGCTGCGCGAACTGGAAAAGCAACAGGCGGCCTTGATCGCCGAGCGCAATGCCGCCCGGCGCAACCACGGCCCCCTGCTCGAGCGCAGCCGCCAGCGGGCCGAACGGCTCAGCAAATTGCAGCAGGACCAGACCGAGCAACAGCAGCGGCTCGAAGCCATCAGCACTGCACTCACCCCACTCACCGCGGAACTGCAGGCCTTGGATGAGGCGGAGCGCAACAGCGGCAACAACGACGATGCCGCCGCCTGGGCCCAACTTCAGACGGAACAGGAAGCCGCCGACCAAGGGCTGGAGGCGGCCCGCCGCGAACGCGACCAGCTGCTGAATGCCCGCCGCGAGCGGCAGCTGGCGATTGAACGCCTGGGGGATCAAGAAAAGGCTCTGGCCGCCGAAGAAACCCGCTTGCAGGAGGCGGTGAAGGCCCTCGCCAGTGCCCATGGGGCCTGGCGCCAGCAGCAGAGCGACCTCGCGGAGAAGCGCAAAGAGCTCGAGCAGCAGCAGACCGACCTGCAGGAGCGCTTCGGCAGCCAGCGCCGGGCCCGGGACGCCGCGGAAGCCGAGGTGGGCCGCCAGCGTCAGGCCCTGCAGCAGGCCGAATGGAACCTGGAGCGGCTCAAGGAAGACCGCGAAGGATTGATCGAAGAACAGCGCAGCGGTGCGGTGCGCCTGCAGGAGATGGAACAGGCCCTGCCGAACCCGAGGCCGGAGATCCCGGAAGCCCTGCGGCTGGCGGGCTTGGAAGCCTTGCAGACCGATCTGCAGGCCATCCAGCAACGCATGGAAGCGCTGGAACCCGTGAACATGCTGGCGCTGGAGGAACTCGAGGCCCTCGAAGAGCGGCTCAACGAACTCAACGAACGGCTCGACGTGCTCAACAGCGAGCGGGAGGAACTGCTGCTGCGGATCGAAACCGTGGCCACCCTGCGCCAGGACGCCTTCATGGAAGCCTTCACCGCCGTGGATGGCCATTTCCGCGAGATCTTTGCCTCGCTCTCCGATGGTGATGGCCACCTGCAACTGGAGAACCCGGAGGAGCCGTTGGAAGGTGGCCTCACCCTGGTGGCCCATCCCAAGGGCAAAACCGTGCGGCGCCTGGCCTCGATGTCGGGGGGAGAGAAATCACTCACCGCCTTGAGCTTCCTGTTCGCCCTGCAGCGCTTCCGGCCGTCGCCCTTCTATGCCCTCGACGAGGTGGACAGCTTCCTGGACGGCGTGAATGTGGAGCGTCTCGCAGCCCTAATCGCCCGTCAGGCCGAGGCAGCCCAATTCATGGTGGTCAGCCACCGCCGCCCGATGATCGGCGCAGCCCAGCGCACGATCGGGGTGACCCAGGCCCGCGGCGCCCACACCCAGGTGGTGGGTTTACCGGATGCCGCCTGAACGATCGGAGTTTTCGCTGTGCAATCTGAACGTGACAGGCGGAACCCCTGCGCCACAATGGTCTGAATGTCCATGGCCGAGGGCCCGCGCTTGACCCCGACCCCTACCCCAAACGACGCCATCACCACTGGCGTACCCAGCGATCGCCTCTGGTTGCGCTCCGAACTGATGGGCACCCAGGTGATCACCCGTGACACCGGCCGCCGTCTTGGGGTTGTGGGTGAAGTGATCGTCGATATCGACCGCCGTGAAGTGGTGGCTGTGGGGCTGCGGGACAACCCCCTGACCCGTTTCCTGCCCGGCCTGCCGCGCTGGATGCCCCTGGACCGGATCCGTCAGGTGGGCGACGTGATCCTGGTGGATTCGGCCGACTCCCTGAGCGAAAACTTCAACCCTGAGCGCTACAGCCGGGTGATCAACTGCCAGGTGATCACCGAGTCCGGCGAACAGCTGGGGCGGGTGCTCGGCTTTGCCTTCGACATCGAAACCGGCGAGCTCACCACCCTGGTGATGGGTGCCCTTGGCGTGCCCCTGCTGGGGGAAGGGGTGCTGAGCACCTGGGAAATGCCGGTGGAGGAGATCGTCAGCAGCGGGCCGGACCGGATCATTGTTTACGAGGGAGCCGAAGACAAGCTCAAACAGCTGAACAGCGGCGTTCTGGAAAAACTGGGCGTCGGTGGCCCCAGCTGGGAAGAACAGGAGCGAGAGCGCTACCGGGTCAACCTGGTGCCCGTGGAAAATCAGCTCACCTCCGGACAACCCCAGGAGCAAGAGCAACGGCGTCTCCAGGCTTCAGAAGCCGAGCGGTTTGAGGCTGATGCAGAACTGGAATATGTGGAGCTGGAGGACCGGCGGCAGGAGTCCATGCAGCAACGCCGCTACCTCGATGAGCCCCAGAGGTACGACGAGCAGCGCTACGCCGAACCTGCCCGCTACGACGAGCGGCCGGCTGAGCGAGCACAGACCTACAACGAGCCCGCACCCTTCGATCAGCAGCCTGCCTACGAGGAACAGCCGCCGCGGCGTGCCATGCCTGCCTCCCGTCGCGCGGTTCAGCAGTCGGGTGAACCCCTGGATGTGGAACCGATGGAGGATGCAGCGCCCCAGCGCCGGAGCCAGGATCTCGACGATCCCTGGTGATCGGGCCTGAGGCGCTGAACGGTGTTCAGGACGCCTTGAAGTTCAACGATGCGCTGTTGACGCAGTAACGCTGGCCCGTGGGGGCGGGACCATCCGGGAAGACGTGTCCGAGGTGGGCATCACATTGAGCGCAGTTGATTTCGGTGCGCACCATCCCGTGGGTCAGATCCTCTTTGGTGGTGATCGCCTCGGCACTCACACCGTCCCAGAAGCTGGGCCAACCCGTGCCTGAATCGAACTTGGTCTCAGAGCTGAACAGCGGCGCACCACAGCAGACGCAGTGGTACATCCCCGTGGCCTTGTTGTTCCAGTAAGCCCCGGTGAACGCCCGCTCGGTACCGCCGCAGCGAGCCACCTGAAACTGCTCCGGCGTCAGGGATTGCTTCCACTCCTCGGCGCTGCGTTCGACCGGATTGGACGGGGACATGGTCGTCGGAACCAGAGTGGGGCGCAGCCTAGGAAGCGTTGAGCTCTCGGGGAAGCAAACCCCTCACCTCGGCGGCCAATGCGGCCACCGCCCCGGGTTCTCCCCGCAACGCCTGGAGTTCCTGGCGCTGGCCCTCAAGCCGCTCAGGGGCGTTCAGCCAATCGCAGGCCTCCTTCGCAATCTCCTCCGGGGTGATCGCCCCCACCCGCTCCGGCACCACAGCACGGCCTGCACTGATGTTGGGCCAGGCCATCAAGCCGTTGTTGCGCAAACGCCAGAGGGTCAACAGAACCCCGATCAGACGCCGCAGACCCGGCAGACGCGCCAGCAGCCCCAGCCCGCCGTCCCAGGCCTGCATCACCTCCAGGTGCTGGGTGGGAACAATCACGATCATCGGCACCGCAAGGGCGCCAAGTTCGGCCGTGTTGGCGCCGACCGTGGTCAGGGCCAGGGCGCACTGGCTCAGGGGGCCATGGGCCGGATGCTGCTCCAGCAGACGAATCCGTGTGCCCGCACCCGTCACCAACTCCGTCACCGACTCCCCCTGCTCCACCGAAGCAACGGTGGCGCTGTAGCGGGCAGCAATCGGGTTGGATGCGCCGGCGAAACGCAGCAGTTCATCAACGCTGGTGGTGGGAGCCAGCGGCAGCAAAAAACGGCATCCGGGTTGCAATCGGGCCAAACGATCGGCGGTATCGAGCAGAAACGGCATGCCGACGCTCAACTTGGCCGGCTTCGATCCCGGCAACAGGGCCACCCACTGGCCCTCGGGGAGAGGCTCCTCGCGACGAGCGAAGGACGACAGATCCGCCATCAGATCACCGACCACGCGGCACCGGGGCTGGTAACGGACCGGCAGCTGGCGCCGCACCGCGTCCGACATCGCCGCAATCCGATCGTTCCAGCCCGGCCAACGCGCCACCCACTCGGCATAGGTGATGTGGCGGTAGCCGAGACGAGCCGAAAGCAGAACGGTCCAGAACTGATCACCGCCCAGGAACACCACCACACCCTTCTGCGGCCATGGGCCGTAGCGCTGGGGACGCAGCAGCAGCGACCAGAAGCGGCCTGCCGGCACGATGCGCTCGAACAAACCCCAGGGCTCCGCGGCCGCACGCTCTTGGCCCGTGGCATTGGGGCAGGGCACCAACACCAAATGCAACGAAGCTGGCGCACTCTGAGACCGGGGGCGCAGACGAAGGCTGGCGTGCAGCCGTTCCGCCAGGGGACGAACCCAGGTGGTCAGTTCGCCGGGACCGTTCGAAACGAGAACAACGGCCGGTCCTGGTTCTGCTGCGCGGGGACGGGCCAAAGAAAAAAATGCGGATGGCGAGACTTGAACTCGCAAGGCCGAAGCCACACGCCCCTCAAACGTGCGTGTCTACCAATTCCACCACATCCGCGTGGTCGACTTCACCGCTCGGGTGCTGTCGAGGTCAGATCATACCGGGCGGGGTCTTCGCTCCTCGGCAACTTCGGTCGGCGCTGATACGATCCGGCGTCAGGCCTGAACATGCTGCGGGATGCCCATCGGCAAAGTGCTGATCGCCAACCGCGGCGAGATTGCCCTCCGGATCATTCGAAGCTGCCGCGAGCTCGGCATCGCCACCGTGGCGGTGTACAGCTCCGTTGATAAGGACGCTCTGCACGTGCAGCTCGCCGATGAAGCGGTCTGCGTGGGTGAAGCCCTGAGCAGCAAGAGCTACCTCAACATTCCCAACATCCTGGCGGCAGCCACCTCCCGCGGTGCTGACGCCATCCACCCCGGCTACGGCTTCCTGGCGGAGAACGACAAGTTCGCCGAGATGTGCCGTGATCACGGCCTCACCTTCGTTGGCCCGTCCCCCCACGCGATTCGCTCGATGGGGGACAAGTCGACCGCCAAATCGACCATGCAATCGGTGGGTGTTCCCACGGTGCCCGGCAGCGAGGGTCTGCTCAGCAGCACCAGCCAGGCGGCCGCCCTGGCCGAGGAGATGGGCTATCCCGTGATGATCAAAGCCACCGCCGGCGGCGGTGGTCGCGGCATGCGCCTCGTACCGGACGCCAGCCAGCTGGAGAACCTGTACAAAGCGGCCCAGGGGGAGGCGGAAGCCGCCTTCGGCAACCCCGGCCTCTACATGGAGAAATTCATCGATCGGCCCCGCCACGTGGAAGTGCAGGTGCTGGCCGACCGCCACGGCAACGTCGTTCACCTGGGTGAACGGGACTGCTCGATTCAGCGCCGTCACCAGAAACTGCTGGAGGAGGCCCCCAGCCCAGCCCTGGATCCTGACCTGCGCCGCCGCATGGGCGAAGCCGCCGTTGCTGCCGCCCGAAGCATCAATTACGAGGGCGCCGGAACGGTGGAATTCCTGCTGGATCGCAGCGGTGGCTTCTACTTCATGGAGATGAACACCCGGATCCAGGTGGAGCATCCGGTGACTGAAATGGTGACGGGTGTGGATCTGATCGCTGAACAGTTGCGCATCGCCGGTGGCGAACCCATCAGCGTGCGCCAGGAAGACATCCAGCTCACTGGCCATGCGATCGAATGCCGGATCAACGCTGAAGATGCCCGGCACAACTTCCGTCCCGCCCCCGGACGCATCACGGGATGGCTGCCCCCCGGCGGGCCGGGTGTGCGCGTCGACAGCCACGTCTACACGGGCTACGACATTCCGCCCTTCTACGACTCCCTGATCGGCAAGTTGATCGTGTGGGGCAAGGACCGCGACCATGCCATGACCCGGATGAAGCGGGCCCTGAATGAATGTGCCGTCACCGGGATTCCAACCACGGTGGACTTCCACCTGGAAATGCTGGATCGGCCGGAGTTCATCAACGGCGACGTGCACACCAAATTCGTGGAGCAGGAAATGCTGCCCTGAGCTCAGGCCACGGCCTGGGCGTGCATCAGGATCTGAGAGAGCAGCCCCTGCTGGCCAACCAGCAACTCACGCACGAGGCTGATCAAGCCCACCCAGATCACTGGTGTGACATCGACTCCACCGATCGGGGCGATCACGCGGCGGCTCAGCGAGAGCACAGGTTCCGTTGGCCAGGCCACCAGGGGCCAGGCGCCCTGGCTCAGATCGACCTGGGGGTACCAGGTGAGCACGATGCGCAGCAGGAACGCCAGGGTCCAGGCCGCCAGCAGCAAGCCCAGAAGCAAATGGAGGACTGGCAGGGCCTGCAGCAGCAGCGGCGGCGTCACAAAGCTCAAAGCAAATCGTCCCCTCATCGTAGAAAGACGGCATCGCTTCTTAAGATCAGCGCGGCTTTGATGCAGACAGCAGCAACCCCATGACCCCCTCCCTCTCCAACTTCCTGAGCAGCCTCGTTTGGGGAGGTGTGATCGTCGTGATTCCTGCCACCATCGCCCTGATCCTGCTGAGCCAGACCGACCAGGTCGACCGCAAGCTCTGATCCGCCCCTGGCGCCCCTCGTAGACTGACTCCCAAGCGGGAGCAGAGCTTTGGTTAACGCCAGTCTCAATTGGGCCAGCATCGTCGGCATCGTTTTGGCCGTCGGCGGCGCTCTGCTCTATTTCATGCGGTCGTTCAAGCCCGCCCTGGCGCGGGATTACGACGTGTTCTTTGCAGCCATCGGGCTGCTTTGCGGCGGCATCCTGTTCTTCCAGGGTTGGCGCCTCGACCCGATTCTTCAGTTCGGCCAGTTCCTTTTGGCGGGAACCACCGTGTTCTTCGCCTACGAAAGCGTGCGACTGCGCGGCGTGGCCACGGAGCAGGCCCGGCGTTCCGCCTATTTCGATGACGAACCGGCGCCGGCCAGGGGCGGAAGCCCTGGGGGCCTACGGGGCGGCTGGGATGACGGCGGTTACGACCGTTTTGATGAGCCCCAGCCGATGCGGCGGCGCTTCTCAGGCCGTGACGATGACGCCGAAGAACGGCCGGAAGAGGAGTTCTACCGACCGCGCCGCGCCAGCCGTGCCGCCATTCCTGAGGCAGCCGCCAGCCGTCGCTCCGCAGACCGTGATCAAGGCGATTCCGGCTGGGTCCAAAACGACGAGCGCTCCCGCCGCATGGCTCGTTTCCGTGCCGGCGAAGCCCGGGATGAGCGGCGTCCTGACTTTGGCTCCAGACGGACGGATCGAGAGGAACAACGCCGTGGCAGCCGTCCCATGGGGCGGCCTGAGCGTCCTTCCGGCGAACGCGCTCCTTCAGGAGCCGAGGATGCCGCCTTTGCCCCCAGCCGCAGTTCAGCGCCGAGCAGTTCGGCCCCGAACCGGGGACGCCCCAGCGCCAACCCGAACGCCGCGAGCGACTCCAGGCGATCCCCTGAGCCGCCCCTGGCGTCGAACCGGCCCAGCAGCAACCGCCAACCCCCCCGCAGCTCACGGCCTTCGTCCGGCAGACCGCGGGACAACAGCTCCCGCTTCGACGACTGAGCCAGTTGCCTCGTCCGCTGCTGATCCTGCTCGCCAGCCTGGCGCTGGTGGGCTGCAACGGTCGTAGTGAACGGGCCGGTGGTGGCTTGCTCGCCACCAGTCAGCAGGCCCCAGCCCTGAGTGGCAGTGGTGAGTGGCTGGCGGTCGTCAGCGATCGCGGCGGCCGACCCACGGTGCAGCTGCGCCGCCTGAGCGACGGATCGATTGTCTCCGTTCCCCAGCTGAGCCGACATCAGCCCCACAGCTCGCCCTCCCTGAGCTGGAACGGCCGTTACCTGGCAGCAATCACCCAGCGGGGGCGCCGCCGACTCGCGGTGGTGACCGACCGCCTGAACGGACGCATGCATCCCCTGCCGCTGCCCGGGGGGCGAGACCCGGTGCAGCTCAGCCTGGCGCCGGATGCCCAGCAGATCGCCCTGCAGGTGACGGATCAGGGGAGGTGGCGCGTGGAACTGCTGGATCTGAGTGATCTGCTCGAGCCGGATCGTCCTCCGGGACAGAGCCTCTCCACACCGGCGCTCTCGTCAGAGCCATGATTCGCGTCGTTCTGATTTTCAGCCTGGTGTTGGTGATCGGCTGCAGCAGCCCCAGACCCACGCCCCGGCCCGACCTCAACGGCCTGCTGCGTCAATCCGTGAACAGCCGGCGGGATCCATCCCTGGGGGGACGGTGGCTGGCCAGCCTGGGCCAACGCAATGGACGGGAGCGGGTCGAACTGATCGACCTGCGCAGCCGCAGCCCCGTCCCATTGCCGGGCCTCAACCGTGCTGATGCCCAACCGATCAGCGTCAGCGTCAGTGCCGATGGACAACGCCTGGCCGTGGTCCAGCAACGGGAGGACCGCACCGAACTGGTGCTCTACCGGCGCAACGTCGGGGCGACACAACGACTGCCCCTGGATCCACCGGGTGTGCCCCGAAGCGTCAGCCTGGACGGTTCAGGCCGACGACTGGCGGTGCAAGTGAGCCGGAACGGACGCTGGGATGTGGATCTGATCCGCCTGCCCTGATCAGGGCAGCAGCCCAGCCCAGTGCAGAAAGGTGTCACCACTGAGCACCTCGATCACCAGCACCGCCACAAAACCCACCATGGCGAAGCGGCCATTCACCCGCTCTGCATAGCCGCTCCAGCCGAAGGCAGGCACATCGTTGGTGGTGGCGGACGTCTCCGGAACGGACGTGGTGTCAGGGGTCTCGCTGGTGGAGGTCATCCGGCCGGTTCACGAACGCCCGAAGTCATAGCTGGTCGCCGGGATCAGCCGCCAGTCGTGATCACCGCTGAGTTCCAGAACGGTGTCATGGAAGTCCTTCAGGGTTGGCCGGTGGCCCACGCTGATGAACGCCACCTCCCGATCCCGCAACAGGGAATAAAGGCGGGATTCGGTCTCAACGTCCAGGGCACTGGTGGCTTCATCCAGCACCACGACCTTGGGCGAATTGAGCAGCAGCCGCGCAAAGGCCAGTCGCTGCTGTTCACCCAGAGAAAGCAGCCGCGGCCAGTCCTGCTTGATGTCGAGGTCGGGATAGCGCTGCAGAAGTTTGCCCAACATCACCTGATCCAAAACCGCCCGTAGCTGTTCATTGCTGAAACGGGCCTGATCAAGCGGATAACAGAGCTGTTCGCGCAGAGATCCCAGGGCCATGTAGGGCTTCTGGGGGATGAAAAGGAGATCGCCCTGCCCCGGGGAATAAACGGTGCCCGTCGGCGAGCCCCACAGGCCACTCACCACCCGCAGCAGAGACGTCTTGCCACAGCCGGAGGGTCCCACCACCAGCAGCCCCTCAGCGTTGCCCAGGGAAAAACTGAGGTCGCGCACCAGCACGTTGTCGGTACGCGGTGTTTTGACCGTCACCCCCTGCAGCGCCAGGCGCTCAGAGGGCACGATCCGCGGCACGTAATCACTCCACTCCTCCGGATCGAGGTTGGAGATGTTGGATTGAAAGCCTTCAAGCCGGTTGATGGATGCCGAGAACCGGGCCAGGGCTTCGATGTTGTAAATGATGAAAAACAACGATCCCTCAACCAGGTTGTAGGCGACGTTCGCCTGGGCGAAGCCGCCGTAATCCATCTCACCGGCGAGAATCGGTGCCGCAAGGATCAGATAGGGGATGAAATTGCTGGCGTAAATGCTGGAGCGCTGCAGCACCCGCAGCAGCACTTCCCAGACAATCAGCAGATTGAAGTTTTCAACGACGGTGGCCAGGCGACGCGTCACCTCCTTGGCTTCCTGCTGCTCACCGGCGTAGAAGGCAATCGACTCGGCGTTGTCACGAACCCGTACGAGGCCATAGCGGTAATCCGCTTCAAAACGCAGTTGGAAATTGTTCAACCGCACCAACTTGCGACCAGCCACAATCATCAGGACAGACACCCCGGTTGCATAGGCCAGAAGGGCAAAGGTGAGCCCCTCACTCACCGAATAAAGGATGAGGATATTGAGGGAAAAGGTGAGGATCGAATCAAAAATATTCAGCGCAAAACCAAGGGCCTGTGCCGTGAAATCACGCACATCCTCGGAAATACGTTGATCGGGGTTATCAACATTGGTGGCCGCTTCATCATTGGGATTGAGCACGTAATAGGCCCGATCCCGCAGGTAATCGTCCACCAGGCTCAACGACAACCATTCGCGCCAGAACAGCCCAAGTTTCTGGGTGAAATAAAACTGCAGGCTGCGAATCGGCAGCGCGACCGCAAAACAGGCGCCGTAGATCCAGAGGTTGCGATACGACGCATCGCCATCCCTGGCGATCAACGCATTGGTCAGATCCCTGGCGAGGAATGTGATGCCGGCGTTGATGCCGTTCACGCTCAACAGCATCAGGATGATCAGGCCGAGAAACAGCCAAGGCAACCAGCGGCGATGCCTGAGTTGGCCCCGCACGGAGGCAAACACCACAGCCCCCAGCACGAACAGGGCACTGATGCCCGCCCCCCATCCACGGGACCAGAGCATGCCCAGGGACGACTGGACGCCACCGAGGTACTGGCCGGACAACTCCGGAAACAGCCACGACAGGCCGTTCATCAAGCCGGTGACCAGGAACAGCACGATCCCGGCCACACAGAAGAGCAGGCTCACCAGCAGTCCAAGGAACTGCCAGCCGTTGTCTTCGGTGTAGGGGAAGAAGTAGGGCTGCGAAAGCCGACGCAGCTTGGCGGCCTGATTGCGCAGGTTCTGAAGCTGGTGGGTCATGCCACTGCTGAACTGTGCTCAGTCTGGCTGTCGCCGCGCCGCTTCGCCGCTGACCTCAACCGGGAGGCCACGCCAGAGGACGTCCACCGATCACATGCACATGGAGGTGAAACACCGTCTGGCCAGCACCGGCGCCACTGTTGATCACCGTGCGGAAATCGTCCAGACCCTCCTGTTTGGCCACGCGGGCAGCCACCAGCAAGAGGTGGCCCAGCAGGGCCGCATCCTCAGCAGCACCGGAGCGCAAGCTCTCGATCGGCTTGCGCGGAATCACCAGCACGTGAACGGGTGCCTGGGGCGCGACATCGCGAAAGGCCAGACACTGCTCATCGCTGTAGACCTCATCGCACGGGATCTCGCCACGAAGGATCTTCCCGAAGATCGTGTCGTCTGCCATGGGCCTTGAAAAGAGGGAACAGCCGGACCGGTGTGACAGCAGGGGCATGAATCTCCTGCGTCACCCTCCACAGAATGCTGGCACGTTGTCTCAGTGCATCCCTGCAGGGTCTGGAGGCCAGACCAGTGGTGGTGGAAGTGGATCTTGCCCCGGGCCTGCCGGGCGTTCAGCTGGTGGGTCTGCCGGACAAGGCCATTCAGGAATCACGGGAGCGGGTCCGATCCGCCCTGCGCAACAGCGGCTTCCGCGGCCCCCTGGTGCGCGTGGTGATCAACCTGGCTCCGGCCGATCTGCGCAAGGAAGGCCCCTCCTTTGACCTCCCCATCGCCCTGGCCCTGTTGGTGGCCAGCGGGCAGCTCGCCCGCCCTCAGCTGGAGGGCCTCTGGTGTGCGGGCGAGTTGGGGCTCGACGGCAGCCTCAGGCCCTGTCGCGGGGTGATTGCCCTCGCCGAAAAGGCCCAGCAGCAGAAGGCCCAGGCCCTGGTGGTTCCCCCTGAGAATGCTCAGGAGGCCAGCCTGATTGAGGGGCTAACGATCCGCACCGCAGCCAACCTGCGCACGCTGGTGGAGCAGCTGAAAGGCGAGCACCCCTGGCCAGCGACCAGTTGCAGCAGCGCCCGATCTTCAACCCGGCCAACCAAGCCGGAGCCTTGGCCCTGCCTGGACAGCAGCCTCGCCTCCCGCGCCCTGGCCCTCTCGGCAGCCGGCGGCCACCACCTGCTGCTCGTGGGTCCCCCCGGCTGCGGCAAGACCCGCCTCGCCCATCAACTGCCGCGACTGCTGCCGGCCCTGAGCCATAAGGAAGCGCTCTCCATCACGCGCATCCATTCCGTCGCCGGCCAACTGCATGGCATCGATCAACTGCAGCAGCAGCGCCCCTTTCGATCGCCGCACCACAGTTGCTCCGCAGCCGCCTTGCTCGGCGGCGGACGCTCACCCCGTCCTGGGGAGGTGAGCCTGGCCCACGGTGGCGTGCTCTTCCTCGATGAGCTGGCGGAATTTCCGCGGACGGTCCTGGATCAATTGCGGCAGCCCCTGGCTGACGGCGCCGTGCAGATCTGCCGTTCCCAGCAGAGCACGGTGTTCCCGGCCCTGGTCACCCTGGTGGCCGCCACAAATCCCTGCCCCTGCGGCTGGCATGGCGATCGCGACCATGGCTGTCGCTGCAGCATCAGCCAGCGCCAGCGCTACTGGCAGCGGCTCTCCGGCCCGCTCCTGGATCGGCTCGATCTGCAACTACGACTGGAACGGCGCTCCGCCAAGGAGGTGGCAGCGGTGCTGAAGCAGCCCAGCCCAATGCAAGCTTCAGCGTCCTGGTGCAACCCCGCCCGGATTGAACGAGCCCGGCAACGGATGCAGAGGCGGAATCCGGGTGGAGACAGCAACAGGCAGCTGTCGGCAGCAGCGCTGCGGCAGTCCGGAGCCATCGAGGCTGCGGCACTCGAGCTCTGGGAACAGCTGATCAACCAACGCGGCCTGAGCACGCGCAGCAGCCTTCAACTGTTGCGCGTGGCGCGCACCATTGCCGATCTCAACGACCATGCCAGCGTCGATCGAACCGCCGTGGCAGAAGCGAGTTGCTTCCGCTGCACAGATCTACTCAAGCAGCCTGGTGCTCAGTAGTCGCGGGCACGCTTGTCCGGTGTATCCCGGTAGGGCTGGGTGCCGATCGGCGGGGGCTGGAGATGGCGGTCGTTGAACGAACCCAGGGCATGGGTCATCGCTTCACCGAACCACTGGAACCACTGAACAACCGTTGTTTTCATCACGTCCTCCTGGGTCTGTCTTCAGTGTGAAATCACTGACAGAGGACGACAACAGGTGTTTTCACCGGTTCTGCGCAAGCTCAGTAAGACGGAGCTACGGAACTGTCAGGCTGTTCAGACGCCGCCGGTGCAGGGCTCGGGCTGGAACCCGCCCCTGGTGCACTGGCCCGATAAACGTAGAGATGGCCGAGGCTCTTCTTGCCGTAGGCCCGTCGCTTCAAGGTCCAGCCCGGCTCAAGCTTGAGCTGAACAAAGCCGCTGGCGGCACCACCGGCCCGGGCCACGAGCATGGTCGGTTGGGAGGGATTCTTGGTGGGCGTGGCCAGCAACTCGATATCCCGACCGGTGTTCACCACGCTGAGCCGGTAGCGAGTGCCAAGGTCGTCACCACCGATCCGCAGGGAATAGCCGTTGCCGTCGATATAGCGGTTGCAAACCCCGGTGAAATCAAACGTGGACAACAAGGGATCGACCATGGCCGGTGATCCCGCTGCCACAGCGAAACAGGGGCGTTTTGTGGTGCGCTGCTCGTAGATGTTCAACTGCGAACGCTCGCCCTGACCGATCGGGGCCGACACCAAGACGAACTTGCTTAACTCCACGGGCACCGCCGTGAACAGCGAACCCTGGGCCAGGGCCACCGGTGCAGAGGTCGCTGCGAGAGCGAGGCCGGCAGCGGCCACGGTTCGAAAGCGTGCCATCACGTCCATGGAGGAACTGAGCGGATCGTAAAAGTGATGCCTGGATCGGTCGCCCCCGATCAGGCCGGTTTGTTCAGGCGAATGGCGAACAGAAGGGTCCCCACGGTTCCAGGGGCTGCCAGGGCCAGGATCCAGCTGGTGGTTTTGACCCCGAGGTCGGGATCGCCGTAGGCCAGTTCAAACACACAGCCGGTGCTGGCAATACCCAGAACACAGGCGAGGGCCAGGAAGACGCCGGCCAGGGGTTTCATCGGCATAACTCAGGCGACGCTCCGCACATCTTGGCGCTCGAAGCCCTTCTCCTTGAGCTCCTTCTGCAGACCGTCTTCATCAGTGACGCGGTCGACGAACAACACGCCATTGAGATGATCCATCTCGTGCTGAATGCAACGGGCCATCAGGCCATCGGCCTTCATCTTCCTGGGCCGACCCATCTCATCGCGGAAGCTCAGTTCAATCGCGGTGGGGCGCACCACATCGAGATACACCCCAGGGATGCTGAGACAGCCCTCTTCATAGGTGTCGAGCCCGGCGCTGGCCGCCGTGATCTCCGGATTAATCAGCACCAGGGGCGGCGTGGCTGCATTTTCAAGGTCGAGATCAATCACCAGGAGCTGCTGGTGAATCCCCACCTGAGGAGCCGCCAGGCCAATGCCCTTGGCGGTGTACATGCTGCGGAGCATGTCGCGGGCCAGCTCCCGCACCTGCTCATTCACCTTGCCGATGCGGCGCGCAGGCTGCCGCAACACCTCATCGCCCAGGGTGTGAATCTCCAGCGGCGGGGTTTCCAGGGCCGTCTTGGGCACCAGCATCGTGTCCCGCGACTTATCGGCCTGACGGGCCAACTCTGCAAAGCTTCCTGCCAAGACCAACGCCGCGTTGATTCAGCATGGTAAGCGGCCTGAATCAGCCGTTATGGGAGCCGCTCCGTTATCCGCGCAACATGCCGTCGGCCGTTTGCCGGGTCTCAAGGAACCGGCCCTGGTCAGTGGCCCCGATGCAACGCTGTGGCTGATCTGGCTGGAACAGCGCCCCCAGGAGCGCGGCCGCACCACTGCCTTGATCCGGCGTTTTGGTGATTCAGAGGCAGGACCACAGGAGCTGACGCCGGCCCCCAGCAACCTGCGCAGTCGGGTGCATGACTACGGCGGCGGCGTACTCGCCACCGCGGTGGAACAGGACAGGCTGATCCTGGCCTGGATCGAGCGCGGCTGCCTCTGGCGTCAGGACTGGCGCCTGCCGCAGGCAAGCCCCCAGCAACCCACCCCCCTGGCTGCACCCCAACGGCTCAGCCGAGAAGGGGACTGGGAGCTGGCGGATGGCGTGCTCGATCTACCCAGGCAGCGCTGGATCGGCATCCGTGAAATCGAAGGCCGTGACGAGCTGGTGAGCCTGGCGCTGAACGCATCGGATCAGACGCCGCTGCTGCTGCACCAGCCGACGGACTTTGCCGGCTATGGCTGCCTGAGCCCCGATGGCCAGCGCTTCGCCTGGGTGGAGTGGCAGCAACCCGCCATGCCCTGGGACAGCAGCCGTCTCTGGTGCGCGGAGTTCAGCGACACGGGCGGGCTGGTCGAGAGCCGTCAGCTGGCCGGAGGCGATGGCATCTCGGTGTTTCAACCCCAATGGCTGCCCGACGGGCAGTTGCTTGTGGCGGAAGACAGCTCCGGTTGGTGGAACCTGATGCTCCAGCCCAGTGCCGACGCCGCCTGGGAGAGGCCCTGGCCGATGCCTGCCGAAACGGCCATGCCCCAGTGGATCTATGGGATGAGCACCACGGCCTGGGATGGCGAGCAGCTGATCGCCGCCGTCTGCAGCCGCGGGGCCTGGTCGTTGCAACGGCTGAGCCTGGATGGAACGGTGCAGCTGTTGCCGCAACCGTTTGACGACCTTGCGGGATTAAGCGCCTGCAACGGCCGCGCCGTGGCCGTGGCCAGCAACAGCACCAGCGTGGCCGGGCTGCTGGAAATCGATTTGCGGCCGGCCACCCCGATCTGGAGCCACAGCCCCGCCATCACGTCACCGTTGTCGGTTGAGGCGATCAGCGTGGCCGAACCGCTGTGGTTCAACGGGCACCAGGGTGAACGCACCCATGCCTGGTACTACCCCCCCAGCGGCAAACCACCAGGGCCTGCGCCACTGCTGGTGAAAAGCCACAGCGGACCAACGGCCATGGCTCGCCGCGGCCTCAGCCTGGCGATTCAGTACTGGACCTCCCGGGGTTGGGGCGTGGTGGATGTGAATTACGGCGGCTCAACGGGGTTTGGCCGGGACTACCGGGAGCGCCTCAACGGGGGCTGGGGCCTGGTGGATGTGGCCGACTGCGCCGCCGCAGCGCAGGCCCTGATCGAGGCCGGTCGCGCCAATCCCGGCCAGATCGCTATCGAAGGCGGCAGTGCCGGCGGCTTCACCACCCTGGCAGCGCTGTGCTTCACCGACGTGTTCAGGGCCGGAGCCTGCCGCTATGCGGTCTGTGATCTCACAGCCATGGCCGAAGACACGCACCGATTTGAGGCGCGCTACGTGGATGGCCTGGTGGGGGAATGGCCCGCAGCGCGTGCGTTGTACGAGCAGCGGTCGCCGCTGCTGCATGCCGACCAAATCCGCTGTCCGGTGCTGTTTTTCCAGGGATTGCAAGACAAGGTGGTGCCTCCGGAACAAACCGAACGCATGGCCGAGGCGCTGCGCAGCAACGGCATCCCTGTGGAGGTGCGGCTGTTCGAGGAGGAAGGCCACGGCTTCCGCAGCCAAGCCACCCAGATCGAGGTGCTCGAGCAAACCGAGGCCTTTTTCAGGCGGGAATTGGGGCTAACAGACGGTTACAAAGCACACAACCCCGTTCAGCAGATGTGATGGGTAGGGCCGGCAACCAGCAGGAACCATCAACCTGTGCTCCACGGAACCCATCAAGAAGCGGTAAGCCTGAAAAGGTGATGGCTGTTTCGACAGCACCGATGCGGATCCTGCGTTATCGCGGCAGCAGCTATGCCAGCCCTGAACCGATCAACGCGGCTCCCCGTCCCGGCGCACGCTCCTACCGCTGGGTGAAGTACGCCATCGAGCCCAACAAGGTTGTTCCCCTGCGTCAACGCGAGGCCGCAGCAAGCAACGATCAGCTGGCGGCCTGAGCCAGGTCAGCTGTGCTCGCGCAGGAAAGCGACCGTGGAAGCAAGCTCTTCGCTGAAGCGGTCGATCTCTTCAAAGGTGCTGGTGAAGCTCAGGCTGGCCCGCGCTGAAGCCGTCACGTCATAAATACGGTGCAGGGGCTGACAGCAGTGGTGACCACTGCGGATGCAGATCCCGGACGCATCGATCAGAGCGGCAATGTCGTTGGCATGCACGCCATCCACTAGGAATGTGGCGAGAGCACCTCGCTCGGGCTGCTGATCCGGCGTCGGCCCCAGGACCCTCACACCATCAATGGCCTGCAACCGGGCGAACAGATGCCGGGTGAGCTGAGCTTCCCACGCCTGAATCGCCTCCAGACCCACCGCCTGCAGGTAGCGAATCGCGGCCCCCATGCCCACCGCCTCACCGATAGCAGGCGTTCCCGCTTCGAACTTATGGGGCAACACCGCCCAGGTGCTGTGGGCCAGGAAAACGTCCTGAATCATCTCCCCGCCGCCCAGAAAGGGAGGCATCGCCTCCAGCAGCGCCTCCCGCGCCCAGAGGAAACCCATGCCGGTGGGGCCACAGAGCTTGTGGGAGGAGCCGACAAGAAAGTCCGCATCCAGAGCCGCCACATCAATCGGCTTGTGGGCCAGGCTCTGACAGGCATCCACGAGCACACAGGCGCCAACGGCATGGGCTGCGGGGATCACCTGATCCAGGGGATTGCAGCAACCGAGGGAATTGCTGATGTGCACCAGGCTCACCAACCGGGTGCGCTCGTTGAGCTGGGCCCGGAAATCCTCCAGATCCAGCTCACCGGATTCGGTGATGCCCACATGGCGCAGCACGCAGCCGGTGCGCTGCGCCAACAGCTGCCAGGGCACCAGGTTGCTGTGGTGCTCCATCACCGTGAGGAGAATTTCGTCCCCCTGCTTGAGGTTGGCGTCACCCCAGGTGCGCGCCACCAGATTGATGGCCTCACTGGCATTGCGGGTGAAGACAATCTCGCGGGCACTGGCGGCACCCACGAAGGCCGCCGTCGTGCTGCGGGCCGCCTCAAAGGCATCGGTGGCGCGGGCACTGAGCTGGTGCGCACCGCGATGCACGTTGGCGTTGTCGCAGCTGTAGTACTGCTGCAGCGCTTCGAGCACCTGACGGGGCTTCTGGCTGGTGGCAGCGTGATCGAGATAGATCAGCGGGCGGCCATCCGGAGCCAGCTGCTCGAGAATAGGGAAATCGGCACGATATCGAGACGATAAATCCACGAAATCAGCACTCGATCGTGCTTCGGCGGCGATCGTCATGGGGCGAGGCTCTCCATCACGCGCTCCAAGGGGCGCCACGCCTGCGCGGCAGCAGGAAGCTCGGCGATCACCTCCTGGCAGGCCCCCCGCAGCAGCAGCGCCGTTGCATCCGCCGCAGCGATGCCCCGGCTCTGGAGATAGAACAGCTCATCGTCCTGAAGCTGCGACACGGTGGCGCCGTGGGCACAGCGCACATCGTCCGCCACGATCTCCAGCTCGGGCTTGGTGTCCACCCGGGCCCGATCAGACAGCAGCAGGTTGCGGCTCAACTGGGCGGCGTTGGTGCGCTGAGCATCGCGGGGAACACTGATGGCGCCGTTAAAAATCGCGTGGGACTGGCCGCCGGCCAGGCATTTCTGCAACTGATCCAGCTCCCCCTCCGGCCCGTCGAAGCGCACCGCGGTGTGGGTGGCCAGCTGCTGCTCGGCGCCGGTGACGGTCAGACCCTTAAGCACGGTCTCTGCCTGGCCATCCACCTGCACCACCCGGGGCTCCACCCGTCCCAGATTCCAGCCCTGCACCACCGAAGTGAGGGCATAGGAACTGCGGGGCTCCTGCTCCACAGCCAAATGGGCCATCAGCGATGACGCACCATCCGCCGTCGCCAGCACGCCATGGCGCAGCTGGGCCTCCTGTCCCAGATGCACTTCCAGCACATGGCTGTGGGCCGACGCCCCCTCAGCCAGCAGCACCTGCATCAGCTCCAGCTCAGCTTTTTCCTCCAACAGCAGCAGCACCCGCGTGGCGTTCAACCCGGCACCCGCCGCCAGCACCAGCTCCAACGGGCCAACCCGTCCCCGCACCCTGAGGGCCAGGATCTGCTGGGCTTTGGCATGGTTGAACTCCACGGGCCAGACCTGGGCACAACCGCAGCGATCCAGGGTGTGGCCGAGGGCCTGCTGCAGCTCTTCGGCATTCAGCGCCGTGATTCCCTCCGGAAGCACCTGGCCGGCCAGGGGATCATCAAAACCATTGAGCACCAAACGGGTCACCCCGTCCAGGCTGGCCGGCAGGGGCGTGGACAGTGGCGAGGCACTGGCCGGCAATTCCGAGACAGCCGCAAGCCGTTTGAGATCGGTGAGGCGCCAGGGCTCCTGGCGGCGGTTGGGCAGACCAAGCTGTTCAAGCGCGGCTCGACCGCGCTCCTGCACTGGCGCCAGCACACTGCTTGCCATGGTCAAGCGGCTCCCTGAGCGGCCAGCTCCTGATCCACCCAGTCGTATCCGGTCTGCTCCAGCTCAAGGGCCAGCTCCCGTCCACCGGTACGCAGGATCCGGCCTGCCGCCATCACATGCACATAGTCCGGGGTGATCTCGTCGAGAAGACGTTGGTAGTGAGTGATCAGCAGAGTGGCGTTGTCTTCCGTCGCCAGCTGGTTCACACCACCGGCCACGATGCGCAGGGCATCGATATCCAGGCCGGAATCGGTTTCATCCAGGATCGCCACCACGGGCTCCAGCAGAGCCATCTGGAGAATCTCGTTGCGCTTTTTCTCGCCCCCGGAGAAGCCTTCATTCACGCTGCGCTCAAGGAAGGCAGGGTCCATCTGCACCACCTTCAGCTTGTCGTGCACGTGATCTTCGAAGGCAAAGGTGTCGAGCTCCTCTTCCCCCTGTTTTTCCCGCCGGGCATTGGTGGACACCCGCAGGAATTCCAGGTTGCTGACACCAGGGATTTCAACGGGGTACTGAAATCCGAGGAACACACCCAGACGGGCCCGCTCTTCAGGCTCCAGCTCAAACAGGTCCTGGCCGCGATAACGAACGCTGCCGCCTGTGACCCGGTAGGCCGGATGCCCGGCCAACACCTTGGAGAGCGTGCTCTTGCCACTGCCGTTGCGACCCATCACGGCATGGACTTCACCAGCCTTCACCTGCAGATTCACCCCCTTGAGGATGGGCTTGTCCTCGACGGAGGCATGCAGGTCTTGGATGTCGAGCAGCAGCTCAGCGTCAGGGCGAATCACGGAAAGCGTCGTTAAAAAAACAGAGACAAGGTGGGGGAGGGGATCAGCCCACGGACCCCTCAAGCTTGAGGGCCAGCAATTTGTCGGCCTCAGCGGCGAACTCCATCGGCAGCTGATTGAAGACGTCGCGGCAGAAGCCGCTGACCATCATCGAGACGGCCTCTTCAAACCCGATGCCACGGCTCTGCAGGTAGAAGAGCTGGTCTTCGGAGATGCGACAGGTGCTGGCCTCGTGCTCGATGGCCGCCTGCGGCTGCTGCGAACGGATGTAGGGATAGGTGTTCGCAGCGGCTTGATCGCCGATCAGCATCGAATCGCACTGGCTGTAATTGCGGGCGCCCTTGGCATTGGGCCCCATCTGCACGAGACCGCGGTAGCTGTTGCTGGAGCGACCTGCACTGATGCCCTTGCTCACAATCGTGGAGCGGGTGCGCGGTCCGACATGGACCATCTTGGTGCCGGTGTCGGCCTGCTGGCAGTTGTTGGTGAGGGCCACGGAATAGAACTCACCCACCGAATCAGCACCCTGCAGCACGCAACTGGGGTACTTCCAGGTGATGGCAGAACCGGTCTCCACCTGGGTCCAGCTGATGCGGCTGCGATCACCGCGGCACTGGCCGCGTTTGGTCACGAAGTTGTAGATCCCGCCGACGCCGTTTTCATCACCGGCGTACCAGTTCTGAACCGTTGAATATTTAATTGAGGCATCGTCGAGGGCCACCAGTTCCACCACAGCCGCATGCAGCTGGTTGGTGTCGAACATCGGTGCCGTGCAGCCCTCGAGATAACTCACCGAGGCACCCTCTTCGGCCACGATCAAGGTGCGCTCGAACTGTCCGGTGTCGCCGGAATTGATCCGGAAGTAGGTGGAGAGCTCCATCGGGCACTCAACGCCCTTCGGAATGAAGACAAAGGATCCGTCACTGAACACAGCTGAGTTCAGGGCGGCGAAATAGTTGTCGTTGCTGGAGACAACTGTGCCGAGGTAGCGCTCGATCAGTTCGGGATGCTCCTTGACCGCCTCACTGAAGGAGCAGAACACCACCCCGTGTTCGGCCAGCTTCTCCTTGTAGGTGGTGGCAATCGAAACGCTGTCGAAAACAGCGTCCACCGCCACGTTGCCGAGGCGCTTCTGCTCGCTCAGCGGGATGCCGAGCTTGTCAAAGGTTTCCAGCAGCTTCGGATCCACCTCATCGAGGCTGGCCTTCTTCTCCTGCTGCTTGGGAGCCGCGTAATAAACGATGTCCTGGTAATCGATCTCGGGATAACCCAGAGCAGCCCAATCAGGCTCTTCGAGGGTGAGCCAGTGGCGAAACGCCTTGAGCCGGAACTGCAGCAGGAAATCCGGCTCTTCCTTCTTGGCCGAGATCAGGCGAACGACCTCTTCACTGAGACCCTTGGCGATCTTGTCGGTCTCGATCTCGGTGACGAAGCCGTACTTGTACGGCTGGCTGACGAGATCCCGTGTGGAGGTACTGGTCATTCAGCTCAGCCGGCGGTGGCGTTGATCGTTTCGGTGGTGATGGTCTGCGTCTTCTCAGGGCAAGCGAAGGGGTTGTCCTCGGTCAGGAAGAGCATGCAGTGGCATTCCTTGCGCTCGCGCATCGGAACGCAGGGGCAGTTCCAGAAGGCCTGCGAGACCTCGGCCTCTTTGTCTTCGTAATGGCGGCAAGGGCACAGCGCTCCCCCCAGATCGTCTTTGTGACGTGCCAGACCCTTCAGAACAACAGCGGTGACACTGGGGTCGGCACAGAAATACGTGCCGGTGCGCTGGGCGTAGGTTTCAGCGAACTTGCGGATGACCTCCAGGCTTTCTGCTGTCGGCTCTTGAGGGGCGTCGGACATGGAAGTGGAGGGAGCGGCGAATTACGAAACCCCGCGGTTTCCTTACTGGAAGCCTAGGCCAACAGGCCTCCGGTCAGCGGGCTCCCCATTGTGACCCTCAACACGGCCAACATGACGTGGCAATTCGATGGCATCGTGTGGGGAGGTTTCGCCTCCTCATGAGCGCCTCGGCCCCCGCCAGCACCCGCGACGCCGTGCTCTCCCTGCTGCTGGAGCGCGGGGAGGAGGACGCTGGCACCCTTGCCGATGCCGTGGGCATTTCGGTTCAGGCCATGCGGCGGCACCTGCGCTCCCTCGCCGACAGCGGCCTGGTCTGCGCCAGCAGCAATGCCAGCGGCCCGGGGCGTCCCAGCAACCGCTGGTGCCTCACCGACGAAGGACGGGCCCAGTTCCCCGATGGCAGCGGCCGCTTCGCCCTTGGCCTGCTGGATTCGATGCGCAGCCATCTCCCCGAAGCGACGGTGCGCCAGCTGCTCAATCAGCAGGCGGAGTCGAAGGCCAGCCAGTACCGGCAAAGCCTTGGCGAAGCCTCCCTGGAGGCTCGCCTCGAACGTCTGGCACGGCTGCGACGCGACGAGGGCTATGTGACCGTCTGCAGCCGGGACGACGACGGCGTGAGTTGGCGGCTCGAGGAGGCCCACTGTTCGGTGCAGCGCATTGCTGAGGAATTTCCCGCGGTCTGCGACCAGGAATTGCTGCTGATTCGGCGCACCGTGCCGGACTGCCGGGTGGAACGGGTGCATTGGCGGCTCGAGGGCGGCCACGCCTGCGGCTTCCGCATCACTCCGTTGGCGCAGGGCTGATGGCCATCGACCGAGCCGCGATTGAACGCATCGACTCCACCCTGCTGCCCCAGCTCGATCGCCATCACCTGCGGCTGCTGAGCCACTGCCTGGACAGCTTTCAATCCATGGCCGCTCCAGGGAGCACTGGTGCAATCCCCGACGAAAACCAACGGCGCCGCTGGTGCCAGCAGCAACCCGTGGTCGCTGACGATCCAGCATTCCTCGACACCTTGCTGCTGCAGCTCAATGCTGCCGCCGATCAGCTGAATCAACTGGCGCTTGAGCTGGGCAAGCCTCCCTTGGCGCTGACCCTCGACGATCTGATCAGCGCCGCCGAAGCCCGCTGCCGTGGCTGACATGGCCGTCTGGGGTGGCCTGGCTGCCGTGACTGACACGGCTGTCTTGGCTGACTGGGTCGGGCTGCCATCATCAACTCACTTCCTCAACGCCGGCGATGCTTGAGATCTCGGACGCCCTCAGCTTCTTTCGTCTGAGCTGTGGCCGCTGGACCTCACAGCGCAGCCAGCACCACCTGCTGCATCGCCGCGCCGAAGCCGGCGCCTCCTTCATCGTTGTGGAGGAACTGCTGAAGGGCGACGAACGCCTTGCGGAGATCGCTGCACGCAACAACGCCAGCGTTGAGCAGATCGTGGGGGGCTGCTGGGTGCGCTGGAGCGGATCGATGGCCTGGGATCGGGCCGGTGAATCCCATGAAGACCAGACCATGTTCGGACTGATCCCCGAAGACGAAACGGGGCGACGGGGACTGCTGCTGCGGGATCGCGGTTACGCCGAGAAAGCGCCGGTGGCGGGACAGTTCCGCATGGACGACGAAAACGGCCTGATCCTCACCACCGACTACGAAATGATGAGTTCCCTGGAGCGCTTCTGGTTCGCCAGCGAGAACGTGCGGCTGCGCACCAGCACGGTGCAGGGGCTCTCCAACAACGCCTCCTTCTGCATCGAGACCCGGCAGCTGGACGATGTTGATCAGCCCAGCCCAGCCATAGCTACGAGCGGGGCCGCTCTCGCCCCCTTCGGCTGGTAAGCAAAAGTACTTAGAGAAAGTATTACGGCATGTAATCGCTGCAACAGCAGCTGAAGGGGGCAAGACCCAGCACTTCTACGATCGCCAGCAGTGGATGCTGTAGCTCGCGTGGCCATTCCTCTTCTGGAGTACGCACAGATCACCCAGAACTCCTTGAGAGCGGGTGTTCCGAACCTCCGTGTCGGCTCCGACGAGGGATCACGGGCTTACTCCCTGGAAATTGCAGACGACCGGGACAACCTCGACACCGTTGTGGAAGCCGCCTATCGGCAGATCTTCTTCCACGCCTTCAAAACAGACCGGGACGTCAACCTTGAGTCCCAGCTGAAGGATGGCCAGATCACGGTTCGCGACTTCATTCGTGGCCTGGTGCTCTCTGACACCTTCAAGCGCACTTTCTATGGCTTCAACAGCAACTACAAAGTTGTTCGCCACCTCTGCGAGCGGATCCTTGGCCGCAAGGTGAACGGCAAAGGCGAAGAGCTCTCCTGGTCGATCGTGATTGCGACCAAAGGCCTGGAAGGCCTTGTCGATGTGTTGCTGGACAGCGCCGAGTACCTCGACGCCTTCGGCTACGACACGGTTCCTTACCAACGCAACCGCGTGCTTCCCGGCCGGGAGCTGGGCGACACGCCGTTCAACATCACAACCCCCCGCTACGACGAGTACTACCGGGGAATCCTGGGCTTCCCCCAGATCGTCTTCACCGGCGGCCCCGCCAAGAAAGTTCCTGCCCGCGCCAAAATCCGCAAGGGTGGTTCACCTCAGGACTACATGGCCTGGGTGGCAGAAATGGGCGGACCCCGTGGAGTTGCCCCCAGCGGTGGCGCCGACATGGACTACATGTCGAAGGTTCCCTACCGCAGCATCGGCCGCTGATCCCGGCCTCGACCATTTTCAAAAAAGCGGGGCTTCGGCTCCGCTTTTTTTGTGTCTCTGACAGTGATCCCCGGGATCGACGTTCACCCAGTGGTCAGCATCCACTGACCCTTGGCCGCTTGACGCTTCGAAAAGGAATTTTTCAGATCACAATGATCCCAAACGAAACCTGGAGTTTTTGGACGTGTCCCAAACCCTTTCATCCCTGGCACGTCTCACCCTTCGTCAACTGCGTCAGATCGCCAGCGACCTAGGGGTGCCGCTCTACAGCCGCAAAAGCAAAGAGACCCTGGTCGACGAGGTTGCCCAGCGTCAGCAAAAGCGTGGTGGAGATCTGAAGGCCATCGAGGCGGAACTCAACGCGCCGGCCATGGGCAGCAGCGACACCCGCGTGGTGTTCCTGCCTCGCGACCCCCAATGGGCCTACGTGTTCTGGGAAATTTCCGACGCCGATCGCAAGGTGGCCCAGAAGGACGGCGCCAGCCGACTTTGCCTGCGCCTGGCTGACGTAACCGGCATGCAAGACGGCAATGCCCATCCCCACACCCTCCAAGAAGTCCCCGTCGACAGTCACAGCACCGAGTGGTATTTGCCCGTACCCCTCTGTGACAGGGATTACCGCGTTGAGTTGGGCTATCGCATCGGCGCCAGCTGGATGTCTCTGGCCTTCTCTTCCGTGGCACGCGTGCCCGCTCTTCACCCGAGCGAGCAGATCCTTGATCAGTTCGTGCCCTTCAGCCTTGAGGCAGCACCGGCTGAATCCGCTCCAGCTCCCGTCGCGCCGATCGAGTCGAGCAACAGTGGCCTGCATGAGCGGCTCTACCAAAGCGCCACGGTTCAGTTCCGCCGCCGTCGGGTTGGCTCGGAAGAATTCCAGGAGGGCTTTGACGTTTCTGGCGACAGCAGTGGCTTGAATGACTCAGGGGCTGGCCTCTGGGCCAGCGGCCGCAACGAATCTGGCCTTGGTGGCGTGGCTCCCCGCCAACGCTCCTTCTGGCTGGTGGCTGACGCCGAACTGATCGTCTACGGCGCCACCGACCCTTCCGCTCGCCTCACCATCGGTGGCGAAGAAGTGCCTCTCTCCACCGACGGTACTTTCCGAATTCAGGTGCCGTTCCGGGATGGCGAGCAGATGTATGCCATCGAAGCCACGGCTTCCGATGGAGAGCAGAAGCGCAACATCACGCTCAACTTCAAGCGTGAGACCCCTGAAGACAACAGCAACCCTGCCAGCGAAGCTCGCGCCGAGTGGTTCTGAACCCTTCCGATTCCAAAGCACCAGCAACCCTTCGCTGGTTCGTGGCCATCACCCCCCTCGCGGGGGCGATGGTCTTTCCGTTAGTGGTGCCTTTGGTGATGGCCCGGGCGGGCATCGGAGCCGGTGTGGGCGTCGCCCTTGTTCTGAGTGGACTTTGGTTTGTGGCGATGCTGAAGACATCGGAGATGCCCCACTAAAAATCGGGGAACTCTGATCAAGGCAAGGTCTTGGTCTCGATGTTGAAGAACACGCTGGGTTGGATGGCAGCGGCTCTTGTCTGCGGAGGTTGCAGCCAGCCGGGATCGATCGTGGGCATGGCTCCGGCAGAACTGCCGATGCCCAAGCAGATCGATGTGGTCTTTAATCACAACGCCAGATCGCGCTACCGCTCACCCCTTACAGGGGAGTGGCGCAATGGTGACGACATGGAGGCGTGGCTGATTGAAGCCATTGATGGCGCCACCGAGGAGGTGCTGGTGGCCGTTCAGGAGCTGAGCCTGCCAAGGGTTGCCCAGGCCCTGATCGCGGCAAAACACCGCGGTGTTCTTGTTCAGGTGATCCTCGAGAACAACTACCGGCAGGCCTGGAGTGAGCAACGACCCAGCCGGTTGAACCAACGGGAACGACAGCGGTGGCATCAGTTGAACCGCTTGGCCGACAGCGATCGCGACGGCACCACCACTGCCGACGAAGCCTTCCCAGGTGATGCCGTGGCGCTACTCCAAGCAGCGAACATTCCACTGATTGACGACACCGAAGACGGCAGCAGCGGCAGCGGCCTGATGCACCACAAGTTTCTGGTGATCGACCAAACAACAGTGATTACAGGCAGCGCCAATCTCACCAGTTCTGGCCTTCACGGTGATGCGGGCCGGCCGTCCAGTCGCGGCAATGTAAATCACCTGCTGCGGGTCAACAGCCCTGAGCTGGCCCTGGTGTTCCGCCAGGAATTCGTCCAGATGTGGGGCGATGGCCCCGGCGGCAAGCAGGACAGTCGCTTTGGCCTGCAGAAGGAAAAAGGGAGCGTGCAAACCGTGCAGGTAGGCAACATCCACGTGGATGTGCTGTTTTCACCCCATCCCAAGAGGGACAGCAATCACGGGCTCAACTTGTTGGCAGAGCAGCTGAAAGCCGCAAAAAAGAGCCTTGATATGGCCCTGTTTGTGTTTTCCGCACAGCAACTCACCAACATGCTGCGAGCGAAAATCGAACAAGGCGTTGAAATCCGGCTGGTCGCCGATCCTGGGTTTGCAAGCCGCCCCTTCTCCGAGGTGCTCGATCTGCTGGGCGTCAGCCTTCCAGATCACACCTGCAAGGTAGAAGAGGGTAATCAGCCGTTGGATCAAGCCCTCAAAGGCGTCGGTACTCCCCGCCTTGCCCGTGGTGACAAGCTCCATCACAAATTTGCCGTGATCGACAACAAAACAGTGATCACGGGGAGCTTCAATTGGTCGCCTTCAGCAGCACACACCAACGACGAAACCTTGCTGGTGATCCACTCACCTCAACTCGCCAAACACTTCACCCATGAGATGGATCGCCTTTGGGGAAGCGCTGAACTGGGGATCACACCACACATCCAACGCAAACTTGAGCGTCAAAAGATTCGATGCGGCGATGGGGTGGAGAGGGGCTGAGAAGGTTGAGAGATGAGGGAGAGTGGCTTGAGACGTGGCTTAGGGGTTATGCGTGGCAACTACAAATCTAGAAGAGGCGATAATGCTATATTAAATAATAAATCGTGAGCTCATATGGCAATTCCTCTTGGGTTTGAGCCAGTTCAATTAATCGAATCAAAGAAGTGGATCAGCCGAACCAAAGCTGCTGTCGGCAAGAATCGAAAACTGAATATTTTTATTGACCCAGGTGGCTCCAATCACACTCACACTGTCTGGAATGATCATGAACAGCGTGAAGTCTCAGCCAAAACTGAAAAACCAGAAAAATGGCAGCTTTCCATTATTAGAGACTCGATCAAAAGAGCCAACCAGGAATTTAACTTAAAAGTAAAAGAAGTTTCTAAGCCACACAAATCCAATGCGACCATCGAGATTTTCAATGTACCTGGTGTAGATGCCGTCGCAGAAAACTGGGAAGACGGTACCAATTCACTACACATGGGATTCAAATCGGGACTAGAAGGAGACAAGTATCCAGATGCTTGGTCAAAGCCCGAGAATTATCCACACGGACCAGATGAAAGGGAGACCTGGAGAAAGATCTTTGTTCATGAGCTAGGGCATCTCATGGGCTTGGAACACCCTTGGGAAAAAGCGGACGGAGACCAGGCACCGGGCGTCAAAAACTCAAATTCATATACCCCTTGGACTGTCATGGGGTATACAGATAGAGACCAAGACGGAAATATCATGGCTTGGTTCCAAGAGGCTGACAAGCAAGCTCTAAACAAAATTTGGAGCCCTTATAGCAACAATAGTTCTTCGGACGGTTTAGATTCCGTCGGGGATGCAATATACGCACCTAAAAAGTTTAACAAGAAGTCAGCAGACAAAATCACCAACTTCAATCCATCTACCGACACCCTGGAAATTGATACCGACAGCTTTGGCATCGATAGCTCTGCCACCTTTGCCACTGGCAAGAACAAGAAGGCAGTCAAAAAAAAACTTGCCAAGCAGGACTTTGACTTCCTTTACGACGAGAAGAAGGGTGGTCTTTACTTCAACGAAAATGGGGCAGACAAAGGCTTTGGCGAAGGTGGCATCATTGCCATCCTTAAAGGTGCTCCTGATCTGACTGGCAGCAATTTGGAGTTCATCTGAGCCACTTCGCAACTCTTCCATAACCTCAACGGAAACTCAACCGCCAACTGATCCGTGGAGAGGGATGGGTGGAGAGAGGATGAGAGGGAAAGAGAGTGGCTTAGGAGGTGGCTAGGACCAGAAAGCGATCAACCTTCAAAAAACGGAAGAAAGCCAGGAGAGAATCGTAGGGGGAAGAACTAATATCTTCGCCAAGAAGGAGTCCCAAGTGATCCGTCTGCGCCAAGAAGGTGGGTTCTACCGGTCCATCAGGCAAAAGGCAGGACTTGCCATCGCAGCCATCACCCGCATCGTGAAGGAACAGGAGACAGTCAAGTGCTGAAAATTCTTGTCGGAGTCGGAGTGGGGTTCATCCTCTTCACGAACCCAGAAGCAAGACAGGTCACCGCAGACCTGCTGAGAGCAACTGCGAATGCGATTGCCCCTGAGCAAGACGGCAAGACCTTTCAGGACAGGGTGAAGGATGCTGTTGTGGAGAGAGTAATGGAGGATCGATGAGAACACTCCTTGTGCCTCTACTCCTCTTACCTCTGATGCCTGCGAAAGCAGAGGAACCCGATATTCAGTGCCCTGGGATTAACACCATTGAGATGAGGTGGTGTGCTTCCCAACGATGGGAGGAGTCCAACAAAGCACTTAAGGAGCAACTGGAACCAAGGACCCTGAACAAGTGGAAAGCAGCAACCCAGGAGGTTTGTGCTGCTGCATATGCCCCATACCATCAGGGGACCATCTACCCCCAGATGGTTGTCGGGTGCGACGACCGACTCAACCGAGTTCTTCTCCAAGAAATGGAGGGTCTGGTGGTATAAGAGTCGAAATCGGCTACCAGGACCGGTTCGGTTCCTGGAAGCACTTCCAGAGCAAACACAACGAAGCAGATGCCTTCTGTGCTGCCTCACGAAGAGCACAAGGCACGGGAAAGAGATCGACTCCTGAGTTCTGACGGGATTTTGTTTGACCTGCTGGAACCATAGAGATGCAACTTTGTACCCCTACTTCCCGAGGCAGTCAGACAATGGTGAAATCATCAGCACCTAATTCAGGAGCACCTTGAAGTCTGGCAAATAGACCACCATCTCCCCATCCTTTTTGCTTACCATTCTCATTGAAGTAAAGAAATCCTTTCTTCTCATCAAAGACAATGTCTTTATTACTTTTACTCACTCGTTTAAATGCTGCATTATTGCCGACGACTTTTTTTATTTTTAGTTTTTTTGCCAAAATCAAGAATATTTTTATCTACAAGAAAACTATCTCCATCACTTGAAGTGAAATCTTTGACTTTAATTGCTGCCTTTTTCCCAAATCCATCTGGATTTTGAAAAAAGAAACCATCAGCACCTCCTTCCCGACAATCATATGGGCTGATTTGCCATTTAGGAGTAAGTAGACCTCAGTAATCATGGAATCAGGATGGTCCCCCAAAGAGACTGTCCGACCTTCCAGGAGCATAAAGCCGTGGGTGTTTATAACTGAAAGAGGAGTTGCGCCACACGCCTAACGAAGTCAGGAGATGGGGGGAATGAGACGGTAAAGAGAACTGACTTAGCTCTAAACTCCAGCAAGCGCACGGAAATGCAGTGGCTGGTTTTGGAGGAGCAGCAGATGGCAAAGCGGGAAAATCAACAAAAAAGCCGAAACTGAACTTTCAGAAATGGTTCAACCAAGCCATTTATTCTCACAAGACAGGCCGGTTCAGAGAAGCAGAAGCGATTTACAAGAAAATGATCACTGCAGGAACATCTGATCCTGCAGTGTTTTGCAATCTTGGAATCCTTTGCAAAAACAGTGGCCGTATTAACGAAGCCCTGGAACACTATGAACAAGCCCTGGAATTCGAACCTGAAGACCCCCAGATTTACAGCAACATCGGAAATCTATACCGGGACACCGGAAATCTTGATCAAGCCCTGAAATTCACGCTGAAATCACTCGATCTTGATCATGAGCAATCAACTGTCCAGATGAATCTCGGCAGTATTTACAGAGACCTCGGAGAAACAGACAGAGCGCTAACAGCCACCATCAACGCCATTGAATGCGATGAAGGTAACATCGAAGCGCTGCAGAACCTGAAAAGCCTCGCCAGCGACATCGAGGTAAACGCATTCAACAGAGACTCCGCGAACAAAGCCTACGAAAAGCTTCTCAATTGCGATGACTTTTCCCATCGCAAAATCGGCCAACTCTTCGTGCAAGTCCACCTGGATGACATCCAAGCGGCCGCAGGTTCAAACCCAATCATCTCAGACCAAAACCAGGCCTTTCATCGCCTCGCATCAGACTGGAGGTTCAGAACAGCGCTGACCTTACTGATCCCAACCCACAAGGAGACAGAGGAATTCCTCACACGCCTAAGAAAGGAATTCCTAGCGCACATCAAAAACCACAGCTCTACACTCCCAGAGCTCAAACCCCTGCTGGAGGCGCTTGCGACGCAATGCTTCCTCAACGAATACGTCTATTGGCAATCAGACGAGGAGCAACAATGGATTGATGATCTGATTGAAGACACAAGGAAAAGAAAAAAAGCCTTCAATCAATCCTTGCCCATGATTGGCTGCTATCGACCCATCCACGGCATCACCACAAAAGAAGAAATCAACTCATATCCCATCAACAGCGATGAGAGTAAAGCCTTCATCAACACCCAATTCAATGAGGTCGAAACAGAGCAGGACATCAAAGCCCGCCTCGGCCATAGCAAGAAAATAACCAATGAGGTATCACTCGACGTACAACAGATGTACGAAGAAAATCCCTACCCTCGATACAAACATGCAGACCACACTTATCCCCTTTTTGCAAAACCAACAGCTGAGTTCATCTCCTTAGAGACAACCATTGAAAATCCCTCCTTCTGCAATGAACTCTCAACACCCAACTCCAGCCCAAAGATCTTGATCGCTGGATGCGGAACGGGCAACCAAATCATTAACGCCAGTCGCTATAAAAATGCGCAAATCACGGCAATTGATATCAGCACCAACAGCCTGGCCTACGCAGCAAGAAAAATTCAGGAGACCAACATGCGCAATGTTCGGCTCCAGCAACTGGACATCCTGGATGCCAATCAGCTTCAAGACATCTACGACGTGATTGAGTGCAGCGGGGTGCTGCATCACATGCAAAACCCCGCCGAGGGCCTGGCAGCACTGAACAGCAAACTCAAGCCAGGAGGCTATTTCAAGATTGGTCTATACAGCAAACTTGCCAGACAGAAAGTCTCTGCAGCACGAAAACTGATCAAAAACCTGGGCATTCAAAGCACACCAGAAGACATCAGAAATTTTCGCAAGCAAGTATTTAACGATGATCAGCACGAACTAAAAGACTTATCTGAACTTGCAAGTGATTTCTATTCGCTCTCCGAGTGTCGCGACCTTTGCTTTCACGTTCAAGAGCATCATTTCACCACCGAGATCCTGGAAAAACTTTTAGAGGCCGAGCACTTGGCATTTTGCGGATTCATGCTTCCGAAATCCATCAAGACGTCTTATCAAAGCCACTTCCCCGAAGACATCGATGGCACCTCACTCAGCAACTGGGGAAAATTCGAGGAGGACAATCCATCAACATTTCAAAGCATGTATCAATTCTGGGCCTACAAACCGTTGTAGAAATATTCACCGAGGCAATCAACGACAAAAGCCCCCATGCCCTCAACAAACGAAAATGAATCATCTTGTTTCACCTGAAACGAGCAAGGCATACGGAAACTTTCGTCATCCAGACGGTCCAATGCTTCGCTGATTGATCTTTCAAACGATTGATTGGCTCAACTGCGCAAAAGAACGCCAAACTGGTCCCATGACATTCAAGATCACACGCTTCCTGCTGCTGCTCGCCTTCGCCAGTCCCGTGATCGCAGCTGAGCCCTACGAGCCATGGCCCAGCAAGGATCAACTTCGCAGCATTGAGCTGGCCGCCTACGCCTGCTCCCGTGACAACACAACGGAAGCCTGCGCGCGGGTGCGTCAGCTGGCCGATCCTTTGATGGATCACTCAAGGTTGCCGGGGCTCTGCAAAGACGTGCTGTGGTCCCTGATGGATGAAGCCAAGATTGCCAGCACCAACGACTTTCGCCGTCAGGACGCCATCACCAACACCGCTCGGCGGATCCCAAGGGTCTGCGCCGAGCCTGTGATCAAAAAAGAGAAGCCCAAATCACGTCAGGGCTGAGCCTGGTGGACGTCAATCAAAGTCGAAGCTGAACCGCTGCCCCTGCATCAGGGTGGCCACCTCACCGCGAACGGCATCGAGCAGTGCCACGCTCACATCGGGGTGCTTCTTGATTTCGTCCACAAACATCTGCACGTCGGCAGCGGTCAGTCCATGGTTTGTGATTCTGGAATCCACCTTGCCGCGAAACGTCTCGAGAAGACTGAGTTGATCAGCGTCGAGTGGCTTGGAACCGGGATGGGTGACGTCCATCGAAGAAACAGAGGCGATCAGTGGGATGTCTCCGAATCGCCAAGCAGATCGAGCAGGATCTCGGATGTGGCGATCATGTCGCCCATGCTGAGTTCGCTTTCCTGACCAGCAATTTCGGAGGCCAACTCACACGCGGTGGAGGAGTGGCCAGAGACATCACAACTGTTGGACAATCTCAAGATGGCATTGGAAAACTTGCCGCGCAGGCATTCTTCCGAACCTGACTGATTGATTACAGCATTGGCGGCAGACACGGCCTCCTGAGAGGCTTCCGGCAGAGGAAGGGCCCGTTTCCAGCTTTGTGATGCAACAACGGAAGAGGTCGTGCAGGCCATTCCGACGAACAACAGCAACAGACAGCGATGCATGGTCGTCGGAATTGATGCGGGCCAAAGGGTAGCGGCGTCAACTGGTCGCGACCGACGCTTTGGAAATGGATTTCCATGTTTAGGTTCCGCATACAGCCTCCATCCGTCGTGATGACCACCTCGGCCCCTGCGGAACCGACCCAACGCCAGGTGCCCCTGGCCACCCCTTTCACCGACCAGAAGCCTGGGACCTCCGGCCTACGCAAAAGCAGTCGCCAGTTCGAGGAGCCCCATTACCTGGAGAGCTTCATCGAAGCATCGCTTCGCACGCTGCCGGGCGTGCAGGGCGGCACCTTGGTGGTGGGGGGCGATGGCCGTTACGGAAACCGCCGTGCCATCGACGTGATCCTGCGGATGGGCGCCGCCCACGGTCTCAGCAAGGTGATCGTCACCACCGGCGGCATCCTCTCCACGCCCGCCGCCTCCAATCTGATCCGGCAGCGCCAGGCCATCGGCGGCATCATCCTGTCCGCCAGCCACAACCCTGGTGGTGAGAACGGTGACTTCGGCGTCAAGGTCAACGGCGCCAACGGTGGCCCCACCCCCGCCTCCTTCACCGATGCAGTCTTCGAGTGCACCAAGACCCTGGAGCAATACACGATTGTTGAGGCTCCAGAAATCCCACTGGATGCCTCTGGTCTGCACAGCATCGGCGCGATGCAGGTGGAGGTGATCGACGGCGTCGACGATTTCGTCGATCTGATGCAGAAGCTGTTCAACTTCGATCAGATCCGCGATCTGCTTCGCAGCGACTTCCCCTTGGCCTTTGACGCCATGCATGCCGTCACCGGGCCTTATGCCACTCGCTTGTTCGAGGGGCTGCTGGGTGCACCGGCGGGAAGCGTGCGAAACGGCACACCCCTGGAAGATTTCGGCAACGGTCATCCCGACCCCAACCTCACCTACGCCCACGACCTGGCTGAACTGCTGCTCGAGGGAGATGAGTACCGCTTCGGCGCCGCCTGCGACGGCGATGGCGATCGCAACATGATCCTGGGCCAGCGCTGCTTTGTGAATCCCAGCGACAGCCTCGCCGTGCTCACGGCGAACGCCACGGTGGCTCCGGCCTACGCCGATGGTCTGGCCGGGGTGGCTCGTTCGATGCCCACCAGCGCCGCGGTGGATGTGGTGGCTAAGGAGCTGGGAATTGACTGCTTCGAAACCCCCACGGGCTGGAAATTCTTCGGCAACCTGCTGGATGCCGGCAAGATCACCCTCTGCGGGGAAGAAAGCTTCGGCACCGGCAGCAACCACGTTCGCGAGAAAGATGGCCTCTGGGCGGTGCTGTTCTGGCTGCAGATCCTGGCGGTGCGCCGCTGCAGCGTCGCCGAGATCATGGCCGAACACTGGAAGCGCTTCGGACGCCACTACTACTCACGTCACGACTACGAGGCCGTCGCCAGCGACGCCGCCCATGGTCTCTACGACCGCCTCGAATCCATGCTTCCCAGCCTGGTGGGCCAGGCTTTTGCCGGACGCAAGATCAGCACAGCGGACAACTTCAGCTACACCGATCCGGTTGATGGTTCTGTGACCGCGGGCCAGGGTCTGCGCATCCTTTTGGACGACGGCAGCCGGGTGGTGGTTCGCCTCTCCGGCACGGGCACAAAGGGAGCGACGATTCGCGTCTACCTGGAGAGCTACGTGCCCAGCAGCGGCGACCTGAACCAGGATCCCCAGGTTGCCCTGGCCGACATGATCAGCGCCATCAACGACCTGGCCGAGATCAAGCAACGCACGGGCATGGACCAACCCACCGTGATCACCTGAACAGTGATCACCTGAACCGGGACCATCCCATCTGACATGCAAAAGCCACCCCTCGGGGTGGCTTTTTGCTGGCTCTTGTGGATCCCTCAGGGACGACGGCCGCGGTGAGCCTTGCTGTGCCGATAGGCAGGATCGGTGGCTTCCTCCTGCAGCTGGCGCATCGTCTCAATCGCAAAGCCCCCCAGGCCTCCCGAGGTGATCACCATCAGATAAAAGAGGCGCAAACGGCCCAGCGCGATCTCGGCCGGGCTGTTATCGATCAGCACCTTGAGGAAATAGGCCACCGCCAGACCAAGACCGGCACCTATGGCCACTGCAATCAACACACGCATGCCACTGAAGGGCTTGCGTTGATTCACCTCGGTTTTCAACTCAGTCATCAGCTCGGTTGCGGGGTGGGGGTAGGACCGTCCTCAGGAGGCTTGGCATCGGCCTCGCCCAGCAACGTCTTCATCACCACGTAGAAGACAGGCACCACAAGGGTGGAGAGGAAGGTGGCCACCAACAGACCACCGAACACCACCAGGCCCAGGGACGACTGACTCTGGGCACCCGCACCACTGGCCAGCATCAGCGGCAGGAAGCCGGTGAGGGAGGAGATCGCCGTCATCAGAATCGGCCGCAGACGCGACTTGGCGGAGAACTTGGCAGCCTCCAGGGCCGACTCGCCCTCACCCATCTTCTGGTTGGCCAGGTCGACGATCAGAATCGCGTTGCCGCCCGCCAAACCGATCAGCATCACCAGACCCACCTGGGCGTAGATGTTGAGCACCTGGCCGGCACCGCCAAGGAACACCAAGGCCCCCAGCAACGCCGTCGGCACGGTGAGCAGGATGATGATCGGGTCGGTGTAGCTCTCGTACTGAGCCGACAGCACCAGGAACACCGCCAGGATGCCGAGCGCGAAGATCACCACCGCCAGGGATCCAGCTTTCACTTCTTCGCGGGAGATACCGGTCCAGTCGAAACCAAGACCCTGGTAGCTGCCAGCGTTGAAGATCTGCTTCATCGCCCCGATCGCCTGTCCTGAGCTGTTGCCTTCTTTGGGAGTGCCGTCGATCTTGATCGAGCGGTAGAGGTTGAAGTGGGGAATGACGCTGGGCCCCACCGTCTGCTTCACGGTGAAGAACTCCGAGAGGGGAATCTGCTCGCCCTTGGCATTGGCGACATAGATGGCCGACAGACGCTGGGGGGTGGCCCGGCTGACCTCATCGGCCTGCACATACACCCTGCGCACCTTGCCCTCCTGGAAGGTGTCATTCACGTATTGCCCACCGAAGTTGACGCTGAAAACAGACATCGCGGAGGCGAAATCGACACCGAGCGAAGCCATCTGCTCCCGGTCCACATCGATCTTGTATTGCGGAGCCTGGGGGGAGAACAGCGTGTAAACCTGATTGAGAACGGAATCGCTGTTCGCCGTTTGAATGATCTGCTGAGCAGATCCGAAAAACTCATTCAACGAATAGACGCCACTGCTCTGGTCCAGCAGCTGGAACTCGAAGCCACCACCGGTGCCATAACCGGGAATCGACGGGGGTTCAACAACAAACACCCGACCCCCATCAATCGCGCCATACAACTTGGCGTTGAGACGCTTCACCACCGCTCCCACGGTGTGGTCCTTGCCGGGCCGATCATCCCAGTGGTTCATCCCGATGAAGAACAGACCCTTGTTGGGGGCGTTGCCATCGAGGCTGGCGCCGCTGAACAAGGCCGCTGATGCGATGTCCTCCTCGGAGCGCAACACCTCAGCCACCTGACGGTTGATCGCCAGGGTTTTCTCGTTGGAGACACCCTCAGGAGCCTGCACGAAACCGATGGCATAGCCCTGGTCTTCGATCGGCACGAATCCACCGGGAATGCGGGTGAAGGCGAATCCCGTCAGCAGGATCCCGGCCGCTAGGGCCGCCATCACAATCGGACGGGCTTTGAGCACGGCATCGAGGATCGACGCATAGCGCTTCTCAAAGCCGCCATACAAACGGTTGAAGTTGGTGAAGATCACCGGGATGAAGTAGCCAACGCCACCTCCAATAGCGGTGAACAACACCACCGGGATCGGATTGGAGACGATCACCCCTGTGGTGATCACACCCACCGCAGCACCACCGGCGGTGAAGGGAAGACGCAGGGGCAGACCACTGATCTTGCCGGCGATGAAGCCGACCACCGCACCGATCACCGTTGGGATCAGCGCTGCCGCCGCTCCATTGCCAGCACTGAGCAAGCCGTAAATGAAACCAAGCACCACACCGGCCGTGGCGTACTGATTGCGGCTGAGATCCTTGGTCTCGCGAGACAACAGCAGGGCCGACAGCATCGGCGAGAAGGTGAGGGCGTTGAAGGTGGAGATGCCGATCGAGAAAAGGATCGTGGCGGCGAACTGCTTGTAGATCGTTCCGGTGGCACCTGGGAAAAACAGCACCGGCAGGAACACCGCCATCTTCACCAGAGAGGTGGCGATCACAGCCCCGAACAGCTCATCCATGGTTTCCATGGCGGCCTGCACCGAGGTCATCCCTTCCGCCTTCTTGGCGGAGGTGTCTTCCACCACGGTGATGGCGTCATCCACCACAAGGCCGGTGGCCAGCACAAGACCAAACAGGGTGAGCTGGTTGAGGGAGAAACCGAAGGCCAGCACGAGGGCGAAGGTGCCGATCAAGGCCACCGGAATCGCAATCGCGGGCACAAGCGTGGCTTTCCAGTTCTGCAGGAACAGGAACAGGATCAGCACCACCAGGATCACTGCGTCCCGAAGGGAGTTGGTCACTCCTTTGATCGACTGGTTGATGAAGTCGGTGGTGTCGTAAATCTTCTGGACCCCGAGGCCAACCGGCAGGGTTTGCTCGAACTCGGCCAGCACCTCCTTGACGCCATTGGAGACCTCGATGGCATTACTTCCGGAGAGCTGGTAGATCGCGATGCCAACCGAAGGTGTGCCTTTGAGATCCATGGCGTCAATGCCGTAGGTCTCACCGCCGAGCTCAACGCGGCCCACATCCTTGAGCCGCACCAAGCCACCGGCATCAGTGGATCTGAGAATGATGTTCTCGAACTCCTGGGTGCTGGTCAGACGACCCTGCAGCTGCACCGTGAAGGTGTATTCCTGACCTTCAGGGGCAGGGGCGCCGCCGATCTTGCCGGCGGGCACCAGACGGTTCTGGCTTCGCAGCTGGTTGACCACATCGGTGGCCGTGAGGTTGTTGGCGGTCAGCTTCTCAGGGTCCAGCCAAAGGCGGAAGGCGATCTTGCGGTTGCCGAAGTAGGTGACATCGCCGACGCCCTTCACTCGTTTGACGTTGTCGGTGAGGTTCTTGTCGAGATAACCGCTGATCGTCTCCACCGAGTATTCGGTTTTGGCGGGGTCTTCGTTGACGAAGTTGTAGACGAGCAGGATCGAGTTGGAGGCCTTGTTCACCGTGACACCCGACTTACGCACCTCCTCCGGCAACTGTGGTTCCGCCAGGGAAACGCGGTTCTGCACGTTCACCTGGTTGATGTTGCCGTCGGTGCCGCTGTCGAACGACACGGAGATCGAACTCACACCATCCGACGAGCTGTTGGAGGTGATGAAGTCCATGTTCTCCACCCCATTGATCTGCTGCTCGAGCACGGAGGTGACCCCCTGCTCAACGGCAACAGCATCAGCACCCACGTAGGTGGCCTGCACCTTCACCGTTGGAGGTGCAATGTCGGGGAGGTTTTCAATCGGAAGGATCGGAATCGAGATCAAACCAACGATCACGATCAGCAGGCTGCAGACCGTGCTGAGAACCGGCCGGGTGATGAAGTTATTGGAAGCAGACATCGATCAACCTCAGTTCGCCTTGGCGGGTTGCACCTGCACGGGCATGCCGTGTTTCAGGTTGAGCAGATTGGTTGTGGCCACCATCTGATTGGCTTCGAGGCCTTTGGTGATCGGGTACAGCTGGTTCTCCAATTCGCCCACCGTGACCGGCGTCTGCAGGGCGAACTTGGCATCAGCGGGAAGTTTGCCGGCCTTGATGCCCTTCTCCAGCTTCTCGAGATCAGCCTTGCCCGGATTTTCTTTGAGTTCCTCAAAGCTGCCGAGACGGAAGACGAAGCTCTGACCGGAGGTCTGGGTGACAGCAGCGAAAGGAACGGCCAGTTGTTTCTCAGCCTTGATCTGCACCCGGGTGCGCAGACGCTGGCCATCCATCAATTGCCCATCGGTGTTGGGGAAGACCGCCTTCACCAACAATCCCTGGGTCTGCTTGTTGATCCGGGGATCAATCGAACCGACTTGCCCGGTTGCAATCACATCCTCACTGCCTGGGGCACTGAGCAACACCGGCTGGCCCAACGCCAGACGCGTCGAGAACACCGCCGGCACCTCAACCTGGGCTTCCAGTTCGTTGTTCTGCACCAGGCTGGTGAACACCTCGCCCTGCCGAATCACATCGCCCACCTTCACTTTCACGTCAGCAACCGTGCCGGCGGCGGGTGAGGTGAGATTGCTGTAGTCGAGCTCCGCCTTGGCTGAGATGTACTGGGTGCGGTAACGATCCAAGTCTTTCTGCGACGCAGCGCCCGTCTCAGCCAGATAGGCGTAGCGCTCGTAGTTGACTTTGGCGTTGTCGGCTTTGGCTTTCTTCTCGACTTGATCGAGCACCACCAACAGCTGACCGGGCACAACTTCATCACCCTGGCTGATCTTGAGTTGCTCAATCCGACCCCCCGATTGAGCAGCGAGCTCGACCAGGTTGCTGGCCTCCAAGGTGCTGACGGTGTCGACACCCTCAGTGAATTCGGCCAACTGGGCGGAGACGGCCTGCACCTTCGGCGGCGGCGGCTTCGGTGCTTCGCTCTTGCAGGAACTGACTGTGATCAGAGCCGCGAGGGTGAGCAGGAGTCGCTGCGGATGACGCACGGGAAAAAGGGTTTTGCCGGATTATGGGGAGTTCGTGAGAGCTTGTCCGCGAAGGTTTCGACGTGTCGAAACAGGCATCCCAAAAAATGTTCGATTCGGCCCAGCTCAAGCGCTGATTGAGAACGTCAGGGACACTGGGTCAACGCCGATTGTTCGTTGAGCCAGGACCTCTTCGCTTTTCACGGTGAGCAGCAACGGCGGCGGCTGGCCCCTCTGGCCGACCGCATGCGCCCGCGCACGCTGGAGGAATTTGAGGGCCAGAGCGGGATCCTTGCGGACGGACGGCTCCTACGCCGTGCCATCAAGGCTGATCGGGTCGGCAACCTGATCCTGCATGGCCCGCCCGGGGTCGGCAAAACCACCCTGGCGCGGATCATTGCTAATCACACCCGCGCTCACTTCAGCAGCCTCAACGCCGTGCTGGCAGGCGTCAAAGACTTACGAATCGAGGTGGATGCCGCACGCCAACGCCTTGAACGGCATGGCTTGCGCACAATCCTGTTCATCGACGAGGTACACCGCTTCAACAGCGCTCAGCAGGATGCGCTGTTGCCATGGGTGGAGAACGGCACCGTCACCCTGATCGGTGCCACCACAGAAAACCCCTATTTCGAAGTCAACAAGGCGCTGGTCAGCCGATCGCGGCTGTTTCGTTTACTTCCTCTGGAACCAGAGGATTTGCAGCGGCTGCTGCAACGCGCCCTTGCAGACGACGAGCGGGGCTACGGCAACCGCGCCATCGCCATCAGCAGCGATGCCGCCAACCATCTCGTTGATGTGGCAGGCGGAGACGCCCGCAGCCTGCTCAACGCCCTTGAACTGGCGGTGGAGAGTTCGGAGCCCGATGGCGAAGGCGTGATTCAGATCAACCTGGCCATCGCCGAGGAATCCATCCAGCAGCGTGCCGTGCTCTACGACAAGCACGGCGATGCCCACTACGACACGATCAGCGCCTTCATCAAATCGCTGCGGGGCTCCGATGCCGATGCAGCGCTGTTCTGGCTGGCACGCATGGTGGAAGCCGGTGAAAACCCCCGCTTCATTTTTCGGCGGATGCTGATTGCAGCGGGGGAAGACATCGGCCTGGCCGACCCGCAGGCCATGGTTGTGGTGGAAGCCTGTGCCGCGGCCTTCGAACGGGTGGGGCTGCCCGAAGGCTTGTATCCCTTGGCCCAGGCTGCGTTGTACCTGGCGGGCACCGAAAAGAGCAACAGCGTTCTGGGCTTCTTTGATGCCCTCAAAACCGTGCGCGATGCGCAAAAACAGGACGTGCCCGGGCATTTGCGCGATGCCAATCGGGATGGAGCCGCCTTCGGCGATGGCGCGGGCTACCGCTACCCCCATGCCTACGCCGAACACTGGGTGGAGCAGCAATACCTCCCCACAGCCCTGCAAGGGGAAGTGTTCTGGCAGCCCGGACAACTCGGGTGGGAAGGAGAACGACGCGAGCGGATGGCGGAACGCCGGGCGGCCCAACTCGCCGCAGCCGCGGAGCTGGCGGCCGACCAGCCCTTGCTGCTGAGCAGTGGGCCCGACCGACCGGGCGTGGACCGCTGGGTGCAGCGCCAACTGGGGCAGGAGGGAGAGCGACTGCAGCGCCTGCGCGAGCGGCTCTGGCGGGACATCCCCTGGACCCGCCGAGATCGGGTGCTGTTGTTGGGGATGCGCTCGCTGATCTGGGCCCTTGATCCATTAAGGGCCGCCCCGGAAGGAGGCGTGACGGTGCTTTGCGACAACGAAGCTGACCGGCGCCGGCTGGCAGCACAGATGGATCTGCTCGAGCCGGAGCATCGGCCAGAGCTGCTGACCGGCAACCTCGACGCACTGCCCACACTCCAGGCCTTCGATTGGATCGCAGGACGCCTCGCCGCTGCCGACCTGCAAGGGCAGAACTGGACAGCACTGCTGGAGGCCATCAACCAACATGCCGAGCCGACAACAGGCTTACGGCTGCTGATCAGCCGCGCCGAACTGGGGCCCGCTGGTGCATTGCGACAAGACGGCGATCCAAAAGAGCTGTTCAGCGATCTTGTGGCTCAGGAACAGCAATGGCTTGAGCGGCAGCAGCGGCCGGACGAGTTGTTAAAGAACGCCGGCTGGCAGCTCCGTTGTGAGGAGTGGCTGGAACATCTCACGCTTCCAGGGGGCACGGAACTGGCTGAGCGATGGCTCACCGAAGGGTCGCCGTACCGGCAGGCCATGGGGGAGATCAGCACGGACGTGATGAAGGAATTGCGCCGGTCACTGAACAGCCTTGGAGAGGGTGGTTTACGACTGCCAATGCGCCATCAATTGATCACTGGCGAGCGCAACACGCCACAAAAAAGCCCCGGCCGTAGCCGGGGTTGAAGCGCAGAGCTGAGGAGCTGATCACCAGAGGGGACGGGCGGGAGCGACGCGAGGTGCGGGCTCGGGCAGCGCAGAGTTGGCCTGAACGCAGGCGGGCAAGAACACGTACCAGGAGAGCAGCGAGGTGCACTGGGCGTCTCCTTCGCAATGGTTGGGGGCACAGACGTTCTGGATACCGTCGTAGGTGCCGCAGGTGTCAGCCAGACGGAAGTCCACGGGCAACTCGGCCATGATGCCGGCGGAAGAGATTTCACCGTCGATGGAGTCGGCGACGATCGCGGAACGCAAGGCCACCACAGAGGTGGACTTCATCTTCCAATAGGGGAAGTAAGAACGGGTCTGGTCCTTCAGGAACTTGACGCCGTCGTCGGAGTACAGGAAGCGGGAGACGCCGATGATGTCAACGGCATAGGTCTTGGTCATGCCTTCCTGGATCTCTTCAGCGGTCCAGCCGGAGTTGTTGATGCCTTCCAGCAGGGCGCGGTCGTTGATGTCACCAGATTTCAGGAAAGACTTGAAATCCTTGGAAGTGGTGGTCCACACGGCGCCGCCGGTGTTCCAGCGAACGGGGCGGGAGGTGCCTGCTTCAGCAGGAACGGCCAGAGCAGCGAGGGATGCACCAGCCAGCAGGCCAGCAGCGAGACGAGAAAACACGGACGACAAGGAGCACGTCAAATAAAAAATTAGCCCCCTCAATAAGAAACACCGACATCACTCAATTGCTTAAGAATTGGGAAACATTGAGAGAACTAACTTCCGGCAAAAGAGACGCGCAAGACTCGATAATTCGGCTCGATCTGGACCAGCTTGAAACAAAAAAGCCAGGGGATTGTGCCCGAACTGGGCCACCTACAAAGCATGGATAGGCTGAAAACCATCTCGCCGGGCAGAGCCACCTGAAACCCAGCACTTGAGATCAGTTCGTCCTAACGAGGAATCAAAAGTAGATCGCTCTGATCACTTCAAAGAGATGCGTTGCCAGCCATCTGGGCAATTCCCGGCCTCGGCCTGGCCTGCTGCTTTCCGATCACCACGGCAGTGGTGCATCCGCAGCCGACCACGGGAGTGCTCCACCTCCGCCAGATAGGCCTCTGTGCCGTGATGGGGCTCAAGCCACAGCCGGGTCCGAACAGCATCGCGATTCACCGTTGCCTGGAACTGCGACCCGGACGACAGTCCCAAATCCTGAAGCGAGCCTGCGAATTCACCCCAGTAATGACGCGTCATCTGCGCAAGGGTGAACTCTTTCAGCAGGGTTTCGGCCTCGCTGCGTTGATGCAGGGTGACCTCGCGCTGCATCAGCCTCCGGCTGAGATTCGCCTGCGATGACTGAGGAACAACGTGATCAAACGAGAAACCATCTCGCGGAGCAACAAGTGCGCTCAAGCCCATGGCCAAAAGGCCCAGAGCCGCCAGGGAGCGCGCGATTTGCTCGACCCGAATCCGCGACGCCATGGCCCAACAGCTGCAGGTTGCTTGCAACGTAGACAGCACGGACAGTCTTGTCCTGAGGGCCGTACGCTGCCGCCACTGACCAAGCCCTTTCCGTGAGTCTGCAAATCGGCGACGCCGCCCCCGACTTCACCCTTCCCGATCAAAACGGTGATCCCATCAGCCTCGCCTCACTGCGCGGAAAGAAGGTTGTTCTGTACTTCTATCCCAAGGACGACACCCCGGGCTGCACCAAAGAAGCCTGCAACTTCCGCGATCGCTGGGAGCAACTGAAAGCCAACAACATCACCGTTCTGGGTGTCAGCAAGGACGGAGCCACCTCCCACAACAAATTCATTAACAAGCACGAGCTCCCCTTCACCCTCCTCACCGATGAGGAGCCCTGTGCCGTGGCCAGCCTCTATGAGAGCTATGGGCTGAAGAAGTTCATGGGGCGCGAATACATGGGCATGATGCGCCACACCTTCCTGATCGATGAAGAAGGAAAACTCGAGCGGATTTATCTCAAGGTGAAAGCGGCCACCATGGCCGACACCCTGATCAGCGATCTCGGCCTGAGCTGAGCCCAGCCCCCAGGCTCAGCAGTGCTTGCAACTGAAGATCACCCTCCAGCTGCAACAACTCCGTTGCACCGGACCAATGACGCTTCAACAGGGCAGCGTCCCCACCGCAGATCCACAGCAACCCTTGGGCATGCTGCTGAGCCGCTGCAATGGAGGCCAACATCGCCTCCAGAACACCGCGTTGCATGGCGGCCACGGTTTGCTGTGGAAACACCTCCTGCAGTGCGTCGTTGTTGAGATCCTCAGGGGTTGATGGCAAGCCGAGGGTTCCCTCGGCCATGGCCTGGAGCTGGAGCCGATAGCCCGGGATCAGCTGGCCGCCTCCAAAACAGCCGTCCGCCGTCACCCGTGTGAGGCTCAACACGGTGCCGGCATCCACCAGAAGCAACCCCCTGGAACAGTCGAGCTGTTGCTCCTGACTGCAACGCCAGGCCATCCAAGCCCCGAGAGCGCGGTCGACCCCCAACCAAGGAGGAGCCTGAGGCAAGGGCACATCCTCAAGGCGAATGCGCAGATCCTGGTGGGCCATGAGCGGCTCGGGCACAGGCCCCACCGCGGCCCAAACCGGAGGGTCGATCCCGATGCGACCAGGGTCGGGAGGACCGTGCTCAATGCGGACGGTGTTGCCCTGCCGCTGCGCCCAATGCCAACGGCTGTTGCCGATCAGCAGAGCACGGCTGACGTCCGGTGCAGGCACCGTCACTCAGATGCCTTCCCCCATCAGCCCTTCGTTGGCCTCCTGGGGCACATGAATTCCACACTCCTGCTTCAACCCACCGAAGCGGGTGTCGCGGCCACTCAGGTCTCCCACATCAGGGCCACTGGAATGCCAGTCGCCAACGGTGGAATAGCCCTGCTCGAACAACGGATGCTGGGGGAGGTTGTTGGATTGCATGTAGTAGTAGACGTCTCGCTGCGTCCACTCGAGCAAAGGCCTGAGAGACCAACGCTCCCGAATCGGATCCAACGCGGTCATGGAGCGGCGGTGATCGGTCTGCCCACGCCGCACGCCGCTGGCCCAGCACCGCGTCTCCAGGTCGTTGAGCGCTCGCTCCAGGGGTTCAACCTTGCGGATCCGGTGATAGGTCTCCAGATCGTCCACGCGACCGGATTCCCAGAGCCGCCCGTGCAGGGCCTCCATCCGAGCCGGGGACATTTCGCTCTGACTCACCACCAGACGAATCCCAAGCTGCTGGGTGAGTTGAGCGGCATAGGTGTAGGTCTCCGGAGGCAGATATCCGGTGTCAATCCAGATCACCGGAACAGCATCACCCCCGGGGAGGGTGCTCAGCATGTGCAGAAGCACAGCCGATTGGATGCCAAAACTCGTGGTGAGAGCAAAATTCTCACCGAACTGGTCCAATCCCCAAGCCAGACGCTGCTGCGGCTCCATCGACTCCAGCAGCCTGCGCCCTTCGAGCAACTCGTTTTGCACCGCCATGGGCACCATGGCCTCAGGAGCCTCCGTCATCACGCCATCTTCCCCTGTCGTGGGACCGGGTGTGGTTCCTATCGTTTGTGTAAAAGCAGATTCCTCCATGCGTTCACCCTCGTCCCCATCGGATGCCGTGGTGATCGTTGGCGGTGGATTCGGCGGGCTGTTCACAGCACTTGCCCTTCAGCGACGACAGCCCTACTGCCCCATCGTTCTGATCGAACCGCGGGATCGATTCCTGTTTCAACCACTGCTGTACGAACTTCTCAGCGATGAACTTCAAGGCTGGGAGGTGGCCCCTCGCTACGACCAACTGCTGAACAACGGCATCTGCTGGATCCAAGACAGCGTTGTTGGCATCGATCAAACCAGCCAAAGCATTGAGCTGGCCTCCGGAGACCTCTTGGGCTGGTCACAACTGGTGCTAGCGACGGGCTCGAAAGCCAATGATTTCGGGATTCCAGGGGTCAAGGAACACAGCTCAGGTTTCCGTGACCTCGGGGATGTGAGTCGCCTCAAGCAATGGCTGAACAACCAGCACCAGCAACGGGTTGAAGCGGCCGGTCTGATCATTGTTGGCGCGGGGCCCACCGGCGTGGAACTGGCCTGCAAGCTGGCGGATCTGATCGACGGTGCCGCCAGCGTTCGACTGGTGGAGATGGGCGATGAAATCCTTCCCGGCAGCACAGCGTTCAATCGGGAGAGAGCCCAGGCCGCGCTGGAACGCAAGGGAGTGGTGGTCCAGCTCAACACCAGCGTGAGCGAAGTGAAATCCAGCACCGCGGTTCTTGCCGATGGTGCTGTTCTGCGTCACGCAGGCCTGGTCTGGACCGCAGGGAGCAGCCCCTCCATCCCCGCCATCTCACCCACACCTGTGCTGGAACGGGGGCGTCTGGCCGTTAACGAGGACCTGCGCCTGGTGGGCAGCGCCAACACATTCGCCCTCGGGGATCTCTCAGCCCGGCCAGGCAGCCCATGGCCCGCCAGCGCTCAGGTGGCGATGCAACAGGGCGATGCAACAGCGGCAGCCATCGCGAAGCTGCGGACGGGGGAAGAGCCGCAACCCTTTCAGTTCGAGGACCGCGGTGAAATGCTCAGCCTCGGTGTCGGTGACGCCACCCTCACCGGCATGGGGCTCACCCTGGCTGGTCCCCTGGCTTTCCAGTTGCGACGAGCCACCTATCTCACCCGCCTGCCAGGCCTCTCCCTGGGTCTGCGCTCGGCAGGTGCCTGGTTGCTGAACCGTTGAAGCAATCCCACCTTGGCGGGCGTTGCCGCGGCCTGCGCCCCAGCCAGCAACGGCAGCTGGAGCGGTTGAGCCATCGCCGTCATCCCGAGGACTGCGGCGCCGATCTGCTGAGCCTCGAACGCTTGGCCGACCTGGTGCTGGAGCTGGAGATGGAATTGCATCTGGTGCTGGACGGCCGTGGCCTTTGCCGCCTGCTCTGGCTGGGGCCTCTCACCGGCAGCGATTCGCTGCTGCAGCATCTGCCGGCGGCGCCGCGGCGGAGCAGCGGGGGATGGCGACTGATCAGCTGCCCTTTCGCCCGCAAGGGGCTGCACTCAGATCCCCGCGACGCCGTGGTCGCCCTCGACATCGCTCCTCGGCATTGGCTTCGCTTTGCACCGTGTCCGGCGGCCGATGGAGCTCGTCCGGCTGAACTCTTGATTCCGGACCCGTCTCAAGCCGATGGCTGGAGATCGTTTGAACAGGGCGACCTGAGGGATCTTTGCGTCCTCACACCGGATGAACCCCATCCCCAAAGCATCGGCGCCGCGGCCGGAGACGAGCGAGTGCTGCTGCTCACGCTCACCAGTGGCGATGAACAGCGCGACCAGCGGGATCTGGCTGAGCTGGAAGGCCTGGTGCGCAGTGCCGGCGCCATACCGGTGGCCCGGACCAGCCAGCGCCGGGGCCAAGCCAATCCCCAAACGCTCTGGGGCTCCGGAAAACTTCAGGAAGCCGCTCTCGAGATCCGCCGCTGCCAGGCCTCCCTTGTCATCACCGACAGGGAGCTCACTCCCGTGCAGGCCCGCAATCTGGAACGGCTGCTCAGCTGTCCGGTCTCCGATCGCAGTGAGCTGATCCTCGACATCTTTGCCCAGCGGGCCGGCAGTGCTGCAGGGCGGCTTCAGGTGGAACTGGCTCAGCTGCGCTACCGGCTGCCACGCCTGCTGGGACGGGGCAGCAGCCTGTCGCGACAGGGCGGTGGCATCGGCACGCGCGGCCCAGGGGAAACACAACTGGAAAAAGACCGTCGGGCCATCAGCCGGCGCATTGAACGACTGCTTCGAGATCAACGCCAACTTCAATCCCACCGCAGCCGCTTGCGGGATCAGCGGCGTGGCCTGCCGCGGGTGGCGCTTGTGGGCTACACCAACGCAGGAAAGTCCAGCCTGCTCAATGCCTTATGCGGCAAACGAGCCAGTGATCGCGTGCTGGCGGAGAACAAGTTGTTCGCCACCCTGGATCCCACCACCCGAAAACTCGACCTGCCCTGCCCTGGGGCACGCCCTGAACGGCTGCTGCTCACCGACACGGTGGGCTTCATCCGTGATCTCCCCGCCCCACTGGTGGAAGCCTTCCGCGCCACCCTGGAGGAGGCACTGGATGCCGATGTGCTGCTGCTGGTGGTCGACCTTGCTGACCCCGACTGGCAAGGCCACCTGGACACAGTGCATCGACTGCTCAATGAGCTTGACAGCACCGCCCTGCGCCGGGTGATCGCCAATCAGATCGACCGTTGTGAGGCGTCTGAGATCGAGATGATTCACCAGCGGGAACCCGACGCCCTGTTTCTCTCAGCGGTGCGGGGGGATGGGCTGCAGGGCCTACAGCAGTGGCTGCGTGAGCAATTTTTTGATCCCGGGGCAGAATCGCCGCAATTGACGACCGGCGACTCGCCGCCATGGCCGAGCTGAGCAGCGCTCTTCAGAACCCCCAGGCGTTGATCACCCTGGCCGTGTTGGGGCTGGCGGTGGTGCTGTTCATCACCGGAGTCATTGCCCCGGAGCTCACCGGTTTGCTGAGCCTGAGCCTGCTGATCGCCACCGGGGTGCTCAATCCCCAGGAGGCCTTGGCGGGGTTCGGCAGTCCTGCACTGATCACCCTGCTGGGCCTGTTCCCGGTCTCCGCTGCACTGTTCAAAAGCGGTGCCCTGGATCGCCTGAGGGCTTTGATCGCCTCGGAGCGGATCCGCTCCTCGCGCCGTCTGATTGCGCTGATGGCCTTCGTGATCGCCCCGGTCTCGGGAGTTGTGCCCAACACACCCGTGGTGGCATCGCTGCTGCCCGTGGTGGAGGGCTGGTGCCAACGGCGCGGCATTTCGCCATCCCGGGTGCTGTTGCCTTTGTCGTTTTCAACGGTGCTGGGGGGCACCCTGACCCTGCTGGGCAGCTCGGTGAACCTCTTGGTGAGCGACATCAGCGAACAACTGGGCTATGGCTCCCTCGATCTGTTCAGCTTCACCCTGATCAGCCTGCCGGTCTGGCTGGCTGGGGCCATCTACCTGGTGATGGCTCCAAGAGTGCTGCTGCCGGACCGTGGTGCCAGCACCGATGACCTCGGCGGCAACCCCAAGGACAGCAGCTACTGCACGGAGGTGCGCATCCCACCCGATTCGGAACTGGTGGGGCGCTCGCTGCGGAACAGTCGCCTGCAGCGTCGCTTTGATGTGGACGTGCTGGAACTGCAGCGCGGTGGAGAACGTCTGCTGCCCCCCCTGGCGGACCGACGGCTGGAAGCCGGCGATCATCTGCTGTTGCGGGTCACCCGCCCGGATCTACTGCGTCTCCAGCAGGATCACACGGTTCAGCTCACAACCCAAGGTCAGAACGCCGGGTTCAGCTTCAACACCGAAGAGTCAAGCGGTCAGAAAACCGTGGAAGTGTTGCTGCCGGCTGGTTCCACCCTGGCCGGCGCCAGCCTGCGGGAATTGCGGTTCCGGCAACGCCACAACGCCACGGTGCTTGCCCTTCGCCGCGGCCAGGAGACCGTTCAGGAACGCCTCGGCCAGGTGATCCTGCGGGAGGGCGATGTGCTGCTGCTGCAGGCACCCATCGACTCCATCCGCGGCCTGCAGGCCAGCAACGACCTGTTGGTGCTGGATCGACTGGAGGATGACCTGCCCACCGTGCGGCGCAAGCCCGTGGCCGTCAGCATTGCCATGGCGATGCTGCTGCTGCCGACGCTCACCCCCATCCCCCTCGTAGCAGCGGTGCTCCTGGCCATGGTGAGCGTGGTCGCCACCGGCTGCCTTCGCCTTGGTGAACTGCAGCGTTCGATCCGGCTGGACGTGATTCTGCTGCTGGGATCCCTCACCAGTTTCAGCGTTGCCATGCAGAGCACGGGCCTCGCCGATGCCCTCGCCCTGGTGCTCCAGCAGGGGCTGGCGGGCTGGCCGAGCTATGCCGCTTTGATGGTGGTCTTCATCGGCACCACGCTGCTCACCCAGGTGATGAGCAATGCGGCCTCGGTGGCCCTGCTGGCGCCTGTCGCCGTTCAACTGGCCCCGTCCCTGCAGCTGTCTCCCACCGCCCTGCTGATCACAGTGCTGTTCGGCGCCAGTCAGTCCTTTCTCACCCCTGTCGGGTATCAGACCAATTTGATGGTGTTCGGTCCAGGCCGCTATCGCTTTCTGGACGTCACCCGCTACGGACTTGGCCTGACGTTGATCATGACCATCATCGTGCCGGCCTTGATCCTCTGGCATTACGGCGGATCCTGAACAACACTGGTCAGATCTCGCGCGCACCTGTGCCGATCGGAAGGGCCATCGAACGCAGCCAGGGCTGGCATCGTCGGCTCACGGTTCCCCAGTTCACCGTGGTGACTGGATTGCTGGTGGTGCTGATCGGCACGTTGCTTCTGGCCACTCCGCTGTGCTCTTCAAACCGCGTAGGGCTTTGGGAAGCGTTGTTCACAGCCACATCGGCCATCACCGTGACCGGCCTGTCAATCATCGACATCGGCACCGATCTCACGACCTTCGGCCAGGCGGTGCTGGCCCTGATGATCCTGGCGGGGGGCCTTGGCTTGATGGCCATCACCACGTTTCTCCAGGGCTTTGTGGTGCAGGGAACAGCCCTGCGGCGCAGGCTGGACCGGGGCCAGGCCCTGGATGAATTCGGCGTGGGGGGCGTTGGGCGCACGTTTCGCGGCATTGCCCTGACGGCGACGCTGGTGATCCTGGTGGGGGCCGTGATCCTGTATCACTTCGGCTTTGATGACATCCCCAACCAGGGCGAACGCCTCTGGGCCGCGGTGTTCCACAGCATCTCGGCTTACAACAACGCGGGCTTCGGACTCTGGAGCGACAGCCTCGAGCGCTACCGCAGCAATGGGTTTGTGAATGCCGTGGTGATGCTGCTGATCGTGGCCGGCGGCCTGGGTTGGCGGGTCACCAGCGATCTGACCACGCAGCTGTTTCGCAGACGGCGAAGCCGGCGGCGGCTGAGCCTGCACTCCCGCCTGGTGCTGCGCACCACCCTGCTGTTGATCGTCTTCGGGGCAGGGGGGCTGGCCCTGACGGAATGGTTGAACCAGGGGGAGATCTTCGCGGGCATGCCCTGGTCTGAGCGCTGGCTCACGGCCCTGTTCAAATCTGTTACGGCACGCACCGCCGGCTTCAGCACTGTTCCGCTCTCGCTCGACACCGTCACCGAATCGAGCCTGCTGTTGCTGATGGTGCTGATGTTCATCGGGGCCAGCCCCGGCGGCACCGGTGGCGGGATCAAAACCACCACCGTGGCCGCCTTGATGGCGGCCACCCGCTCCACCCTGCGGGGCCGGGAGGTGGTGGTGATCCGCAACAGAAGCATCAGCGACAAGGTGGTGCTGCGGGCCGTGGGCATCACGGTGGGCTCCCTGCTGTTCGTGATGGCCATGGCGATGCTGATCAGCATCGCCAGCAATTTGAACGGGAAGGATTCATTCACCTTTATGGAAATGCTGTTCACCTGCATCTCCGCTTTTGCCACGGTGGGGCTGGACCTGGGAGTCACCGTTGAACTCCCCCGTTTCGGCCAGGCGGTGCTGATGGTGGGAATGTTTGTGGGACGGCTGGGGATCCTGTTGCTGCTGAGTGCGATCTGGGAAGCGATGACGCAGGAACAAATCCAGATGAATCGCCAGAATCGAGTCGGTTACCCCAGCGAGGATCTGTATGTCTGAGCGCGATCAGCGGGGGAGGCAGCGATGAAGGAGTGGTGGCAGTGGAGCCCGGCCCAGGGCAGCGAAAGACTCGGCTTCGCGATCATCGGCGTGGGCCGTTTCGGCATCGCCGTTTGCCGGGAACTGCTTCAGAACGGAGCGGATGTGCTGGCCGTGGACCGCTCTGAGCGGGCGGTGGATGAACTGCGTCAGGTGGAGCCCAGCGTGGAAGCCCGGGTTGTGGACTGCACCGACGAGGAGGCCTTGCGGGAGGCCGGCGTGCTCGAAATGGGCACCGTCGTGGTGGCAATCAGCGAACCGATCGAAGCCAGCATCACCGCCACGTTGATCGCCAAAGACAGCGAAGGGAGTCGGGTGCGCCAGGTGATCGCGAGAGCGACAAGCGACCTCCACGAAAAAATGCTGAAACGGGTGGGGGCCGACCGGGTGATCTTTCCCTCGCGGATGCAGGGTGAGCGCCTGGGTCTTGAACTCGTGCGCCCCAACCTGATGGAGCGCCTGGCCCTGGATGAACAGCACTGCATCGAAGAGATCAAGGTTCCGGAACCGTTTGTGGGGCGGTCGCTCCGGGATCTGAATCTGCGCAAGAACTTCCGGGTCAACGTGCTGGCGGCCGGGCCGCAAAGCAGCCTGATGGTGAACCCACCGGCGTCCCATGTGCTGGAGGAGGGGCACCTGCTTGTGGTGATGGGACTGGTGGACGACCTGCAACGCCTGCCGAAGATCTGAGCGGATGCACTGCCTCGGGCTGATGAGCGGAACCAGTGCTGACGGTGTGGATGCCGTGCTGGCGTGCTTCGACGGCCCACCTCAGCATCCTCAGTGGTCCCTGCTTCGCCACCACCATCAGCCCTATCCGCTCGAACTGCAGCAGCAGGTGGTGTCATCCGGCCAGGGTGCACCGATGCCGGCATCTTGCTGGCTGGAGCTGGCGGAAGCCATCACGGAGGTTCAAGCCAAAGCAGTGCAGGCCTGCGACCCCGATGCAACAGCTGAGCTGATCGGTTGCCATGGCCAGACCGTCTGGCACCGTCCGCCGGCCCGAGGGGCACGGGGGGCCAGTTGGCAGATGCTGCAGGCCCCTCTGCTGGCCCATCTGCTGCAAAGGCCGGTGATCCATGACTTCCGCGCCGCTGACCTGGCACTGGGGGGACAGGGAGCACCGCTCGTGCCTCGGGCCGATGCCGCCCTGCTGGGAAGCACGCAGGGCTGGCGGGCACTTCTCAACCTGGGCGGCATTGCCAACCTCACCCTCATCCCCCCCTGCAGTGGAGTGGAACGCCATGCCGCGATCTTGGGCTGGGACTGCGGACCCGCCAACAGCCTGATTGACCTGGGCATGCGCCAATTCACCAATGGCGCCCAAAGCTTCGACAAGGGTGGAGCGATGGCAGCGCAGGGCCATGCGGATGAGGGCTGGATCCAGCGCTGGCTCCAGGAGGAGTACTTCCAGCTGGCACCACCGAAATCCACCGGACGGGAGTGTTTCGGGCAGGACGACCTCAACAGACGGCTACGTCAGCTCGGTGGCGCCTCCGCGGCAGATGCCATCGCCACCCTGACGGCCTTTTCCGCCGCTGTGGTTGCCCAGGATCTGGAACGTCTGCGCCAGAGCGATGGGATCGCACCGATCGAGCTGATCACAGCCGGAGGCGGCAGCAATAACCCGGTGTTGATCGATGAGCTGCGGCGGCGCTGCCGCGGCGCACAGATCGATGCGAGCAGCAGTCTGGGGGTGCCGACGGAAGCCCGAGAAGCGCTGGTCTTCGCGTTGCTGGCCTGGTGGCACCACAGGGGGCATCCCGGCAATGTGCCAGCCGTCACCGGAGCCTGTCGGGAGGCCGTGCTCGGCACACGGGTGAATCCGGCCTAACCGTGACGGTGCAGGCGCAGGCGCCGGGGGGCGCCTCTAAGACGGCGGGGCTGCTGTGATTCCAGGGCGGACCGCAGGCGCTCCTCGCGGGACGGCGCCGGTGCGGTCGCCTCCAACTCCTGCTCATGGCGCTGAACTCCCTGCTGGATCAGCACCCTCGCCATGTTGCTCACCGTGCGGGATTCCAGCTCCGCCATCGCCGTGAGACGCGCACAGAGATCCTCAGGCAGAACCACCTGAATTCTCGGGGACTTGGGCTTCCCGCTGGATGAGGTCTGACGGGTGGGCACGACCGGATCCCCTGGGAGGGGCTCTGCTACTAAAAAGTGTACAGAGATGGTCAAGGGTAGTATCCATGACTATGGTGGGGGCATTGGTCCTCCTCGGAGTACCCCATGACCCAAGCCACACCCCGCTCCCGTCGCAGCCCAGCCGGCACCCGCGCTCGGTCCCGACGCCCCCGTCGCAGCGCTGAAAACAGCGACGTGCTGGTGTCAGCCGTCATCAGCACCTATCTGCTGACCCACCTGCACCATGTGTTGCAACGGGCCGAATACGGCGCCTCCCAGGAAGGGCGCAGCACCCAAGCCGCCAACTACGCCCAACTGCGCAAGGTGCTCTGCATGGACGCCCGCAGCATGAAAGACGCCTCGGCCCTCGGGCAGCACGATGACGGCATCGAACAGGCTGCCTGACAAGACTCTCTGTGCTGAATAGCGTTTGAGCAGTTGCTCAGATCGCGATGGCTTCCAACGCCGCATCGTTGTACGCCCGAATCAGCAGCAATCCGGAGCAGACCCAGGCCCTGTTCCGTCAGGCGCTGCAGGATCCCAACGGCGCCATGGCCAGCATCTGCAGCCTGGGCGAGCAGCTGGGGCTACCCGTGACAAGCCAGGAGGTGCGCGACCATCTGGCCAGCCTCGACGACGACGACAGCAAGCGCTGGCTGGTCAAGGCGAGAGGCGGTCTTTGAGCTCTGGAGCTTCGGGCGTCAGAAGGACCTGGGGCTCACCGCGCTGACGGCGTTCGTAGCCGCCGCCTCCAGCCCAACTGAAGAAGAGCAGATAACTCACGATCGCCAGGCCGGCTGCCACCACGAGAGCGGCCAGCTGCTCCAGTTTCAGCATGGCGACCAGCCTCCGGGAACCTTCACCAGTTTGCCGACAGGGATGATGGGGGGCATCACGCCTTCCGCCGGTGCTGCGACTCGAAAACGTCAGCAAGATCTACCCCACGGGTGAAGTGCTCCGGGCCGTGACCTGGGAGGTGAAACCTGGAGACAGGATCGGCCTGGTGGGGGTGAATGGCGCCGGCAAGTCCACCCAGATGCGTCTGATCGCCGGACACGAAGAGCCCACCAGCGGCCAGGTGGTTCGGCAGGGGGAACCACGCATCGCCTACCTCCAGCAGGAATTCGACGTGGACCTGGAGCGCACCGTGCGCCAGGAACTGTTTCAAGCCTTCGGCGAAGCGGCCGAGGTCATGAACCAGCAGCAGCAGGTGGAAGAGGCGATGGGCTCCGAACGGGCAGCGGAGGATCCCGACCATCTGGACCAGCTGATCCAAGAACTGGGAAAGCTGCAAAGCCGTTTCGAAGCACTGCATGGCTACGAACTCGATGCCCGCATCGACAAGCTCCTGCCCACGATCGGCTTCACCCCGGAGGGCGCTGAGCTGCAGGTGAAGGACTATTCCGGGGGCTGGCAGATGCGAATTGCCCTGGGAAAAATCCTGCTGCAGGAACCGGATCTTCTGCTGCTCGACGAACCCACCAACCATCTGGACGTCGAGACCATCCAGTGGCTGGAGAACTACCTGCTGGAGCAGAGCGCAGCCCTTGTGGTGATCAGCCACGACCGCACCTTCCTCGACCGAGTCTGCAATCAGATCGTTTCCACCGAAAGGGGGGTGTCCCGCAGCTACCTCGGCAACTACACCGCCCACCTGGAGCAGAAACAACTGGAGCGGGAGGCCACACAGGCGGCCTTCGAACGGCAGCAGAAGGAGATCGCCACGCAACAGGCCTACATCGATCGCTTCCGCGCCAGTGCCACCCGCAGCACCCAGGCCAAAAGTCGTGAGAAGCAGCTGGACAAGGTGGAACGGGTGGAGGCACCGATCGAATCCGTGGCCGGGCCGAGTTTTCAGTTCCCGCCTGCCCCGCGCTCCGGCGCCCAGGTTGCCCTGATCGACAACGTCACCCACAGCTATGGAGACAAAATCCTGTTCCTGGGGGCTGAACTGGAGGTCGAGCGGGGTGACCGCATTGCCTTCGTGGGCCCCAACGGCGCGGGCAAGTCCACCCTGCTGCGCCTGGTGATGGGGGTTGAAACCCCCGATGAAGGCAGTGCCCGGCTTGGGGAGCACAACGTGATTGCGGGGTACTTCGAACAGAACCAGGCCGAAGCCCTGGATCTGTCCAAGACCGTGATCGACACGATGTACGAAGCGGTTCCTGACTGGACCCAGACCCAGGTTCGTTCGCTGCTGGGCAGTTTCTGCTTCAGCAACGACACGGTGTTCAAGGAAGTCGGGAAGCTCAGCGGCGGAGAAAAGGCCCGCCTGGCCCTGGCCCTGATGCTGCTCACCCCCTGCAACCTGCTGGTCCTGGATGAGCCCACCAATCACCTCGACATCCCCGCCAAGCAGATGCTCGAGGACGCCTTGATGGCCTACGAGGGAGCCGCGCTGCTGGTCTCCCACGACCGCTATTTCATCTCCCGCGTTGCCAACCGCATCGTGGAACTGCGGGACGGCGAACTGGTGATGTATCGCGGGGATTACAACTACTACCTCGAGAAGAAAGAGGAGGAAAGGGCAGCCGCCAAGGAGAAAGAACTGGCTGCAGAACGGGAAGCCAAGCGGAAGGCCAACAAAGAGAAGCAGAAGGCACGCGACGCCCGCCGTAAAAAGGCGGCCTGACTGACATCAGGCGACGGCAACGAAAACTTCACACAGGTTTAGGCAGGAAGACTTATTTCTCTTTACCTGCTGTTTTCATCTGCATAGGCTGACAAAACTGACCTTCCAGCCCCGATGAGCATGGTTCCCGGCCCCGGCAACAGCGAACCCGTTGGCGGTTCAACAGCCCCCGGTCCGCCCCCCCATGAGCAGACCTGGGACGCCGTGGAAACCTATTTCCAGTGCATCACCACTTGTTCGCTCGACGATGGCGACTGCATCACCCAATGCGTCGAACAACTGAGGGACGCCGACGACGCCTGAGCCAAAAGCTTCAGCCTGGGGCCAAGGCCGACAAATCGACGGGCTTGACGTTGATCGAGACCCGCTCCTGAGCTCGCTGCACCTCGAGCACAACCGTGGCACCGACACCGCGGCGTTCAATGGCACTGACCACCGCAGCTGGGCCATCAACCAGCTGGCCATCGAAGCGAAGGATCACATCCTCCACCTTGAGCCCGGCGCGGTCCGCCGGCCCCCCAGGTTGAACAGCGCGAATCACGGCACCTGGCGGCACCGGGGAGGTGGGAGTGGGCCGTGGCACCGGCGACAGACGGATGCCGATCACCGGATGACGGGCCTTCCCGCTATCCACCAGCTGCTGGGCAATGGTTCGAGCCCGATTGATCGGAATGGCAAAACCCAGACCCGCCCCAGGCCCTGATCGCACCAAGGTGTTGATGCCGATCACCTCACCGTCGGCATTGAGCAGTGGCCCACCCGAATTACCAGGATTGATCGCCGCGTCGGTCTGAATCAGATCAAGACGTTTGCCGGAAATTCCCAACTGAGCAACGTTGCGGTTGAGGTTGCTGATGATTCCCAGAGTCACCGTGCTCTCCAGGCCAAAGGGATTGCCCACGGCAATCGCCCAGTCGCCCACGCTGAGCCGGTCGGAATCCCCCAGATCCGCGACCGGCCAGGGCCCGGAGCCCTCCAGGCGCACCACCGCGAGATCGGTGAGGCTGTCTTTGCCCACCACTCGGGCAGGCACCCTCCTGCCATCGGAGAGGTCCACGGTGAGTTGATCCGCCCCCTCCACCACATGGGCATTGGTGAGCAACAGGCCCTTGGCATCGAAGATCACTCCACTGCCTTGGCCACGCTGCACCCTGGAGCGCGGAGCTGTGGCGCGTGGGATGCCGAAGAAGTGGCGAAACAAAGGGTCCTGCATCAAGGCCGGCGGCATACCCGCAACGCTGGACTGATTGACGGTCCGCGCTGTCTCCAAGCTGACCACTGCCGGACCACTGCGCTTCACAGCGGCTGCAACGAATGAGTCCCGACGGATCGCCGGGCGGGCCTCGGCCTGCTCGAGGCCAACGATCAAGGGAAGCGACGACACGCCGGCCACCAGCAATCCCCCCGCCAGAGCAGAGGCGACAAGCGAGCGGGACGGGGAGTTGACCACAGCTTCAGGGCGATCGGCTGCCTCGACGCTACGCAGAGCAGATCCGAAAACAGCCACGTTCCGTGTCAAAGCTGTGACCACATGCGACCGGGGTCCCGATAGCGTGAGAATGCAGATGTTCAGCTGGGTCGAAGGTTCATGCTCGGTTCGCTGTTTCCCCTCATCTACGGAGCGCTGTTCGTGGCCCTGTTGTGGCAGGCCTTCCGCGTGATGAGCAAGGGTTTCCGCGCTGCCAGCGGTCCGATCAACAGCGCGCCCAGTAACGCTCCGAACGACCGCACAGGCCAGGTCACCGTCCACCCAGAACTGCTGGACAGCGAGGGACGCATCACGGAAGAAGCCCTGCTGACGGTGCGCTTTGGCGGTGACGATGACGATGCCTCGACGGCCGCTGGACCCGGCACTGAATAAATTGGACGCTTGGAGTCGACAGGGGTCGCCTGAGTGGATCAGAGAACACGCATCGTTGCCGCGGTCATCAAGGGCCTCAAGCTGCCTCCCCGGTTCCGGCTTCGGCTGATGAAAGAAGACCCCGTTCGCCTGGAACTGAGCCTGACACCGGCCTACGGCAAGGACCCCATCACCGTGGGACTTGTGGAATCTCTTGATCTGGTGGCCCGTCGTGACCGGGAAGGCCGGATCCCCCGCGACCTTCAGGGCACCTGGGACTGGACCGTCCGCCACGGCCAGGTGAGCACCGGAGGCTGGAACCCCTATCTCAAGGAAGCACTGCAGACCATGTTTGAGACCGGCCTGCCGGCCATCGTGTTTGAGGAGCTCACTGGAGAGGAGTACCACCCCGTGGATGGGACCCGCCACGTGCGTTGATCCAGCAGGGCGGGTTGTGTAAAGGCGTGCGAATGAATGCAGCGACGCGGCAGGCAAGGGGGCTAGACCGGAATCAATCCGGCCTTTAAGAAAGTCTTCATGGCCTCTCTTGTTGTTTCCATCGGCCCGCTTGTGCGGCTGTTGGCGGCCGTTGGCGCCATCAGCAGCCTGGTGCTGTTCGGCCTGATGAATCTCATCCCGTGAATCGAGCGGCAACACCGCGTTGAGCCAGTTCCCGATCGACGCCCTGTTGGAGCAGATCTGTTCTGCGGTCCGCCCAGGCCAAACAGTTCTGCTCCAGGCACCGCCCGGGGCAGGAAAGACCACACGGGTCCCCCTGGCACTGATCGGGGCGCTGTCGGAAGGTCAGAGCATTTTTGACGAGCATCAGAAAATCTGGATGATCGAGCCGCGGCGGCTGGCCACCAAAGCTGCCGCCGCCCGCCTTGCTGCAAGCCTTGGAGAAGACATCGGTGCGCGCATCGGTTATTCCGTGCGCGGGGAACAGAAGCGATCAGGCCGCACCCAGGTGGAGGTGATCACCGACGGCCTCTTCCTGCGGCGCTTGCAGAGCGATCCCTCGCTCGATGGGGTGGGGTGCGTGATCTTCGATGAATTTCATGAGCGGGGGCGCGATGCGGACCTATCCCTCGCCTTGCTGCGCGAGGCAAGGCCGCTGCTGAATCCAGATCTCGCCGTGATCTTGATGTCGGCCACGCTGGATCTATCCGATCTGACGGAACGGCTGCCCGAAGCGACGGTGCTGGAAAGCCCGGGCCGCTGTTACCCGGTGGACACCCACCACCAACCACCACGGCCGGACGAACCCCTGCCGAAGCAGGTTTTACGGGCCATCGAGCAACACGCCCTCGACCAACCGCAGGGCAGCGGTGTTCTGGTCTTCCTGCCGGGGCTGGCGGAGATTGAACGCTGCAGGCAGACCCTGACGGCCGTCCCTTCCCTGCAGAACTGGAAGATTCAGGCGCTGCACGGTCAACTGCCTTTGCAGCAGCAGAGTTCAGCCCTGCAGCGCTGCGACCCAAGCCAGGACGGCAGCATCATCCTTGCCAGCGCCATTGCCGAGAGCTCCCTCACGATCGATGGGGTGCGCCTGGTGATTGACAGCGGCCTCAGCCGTCAACTGCGTTACGACCCCAACACCCGCATGGAGGGCCTGGAGACCACCGTCTCCAGCCTGGCCAGTGCAGAGCAGCGCCGGGGCAGGGCAGGGCGGCAATGCCCGGGCCGCTGCATCCGCCTCTGGTCACCGGCAGAGCAACAGCGACGGCCACCCTTTCACCCCCCTGAACTGTTGCTGGCCGATCCCCAGCCCGTGTTGATGGAACTGGCCCAGTGGGGGGCTGGGCTGGGGGAAGAGCTGCCGTGGTTGGACCCTCCTCCCTCAGCAGCCATGCAGGAGGGACAGCACGGCCTGCAACAGCTCGGCCTGCTGGAGCAGGACGGCCGCATCAGCGAACGGGGACGACTGATCGGCCGCCTCGGCGTTCACCCTCGTCTCGGCATGCTGCTGCTGGAGGCCCATGAACAGGGCGCCCCCCAGCTGGGCTGTGATCTGGCGGCAATTCTCAGTGAACGGGATCCCTTTGACCGCCGCCAGATCGGCAGCGATCTCGAGGCCAGGCTCAACAGCATCCAGCGCCATCCATCCCTGCGAACGCTCAGCCAGCAACTTCGCCGCCAACTGAATCGACTGGGTGCCTCACCCCAGGAGCGAAACGCTTCCGTCAATGCTGGCGAGCTGATCCTGGCGGCCTTTCCGGAATGGCTGGCGCAACAGCGTCCAGGCCAGGTCGGTCGCTATCAGCTGCGGCAAGGCCGCGGAGCAACCCTGCTGCCCTGGGATCCGCTCCAAGGCAGTCCAGCCCTGGCCGTCGCCAGGGTCGACATGGGCGGCCGGGACACGCGGATCCAGATGGCCGTGGCCCTGAGTCAGGGCGCCCTGGAGAGCATCGCTGAGCAAGATGGCCACTGGCATGACGAGGCCAGCTGGGATCCCGAACGCCAGCGGGTCCGTGCCGAACGGCAGCTCAAACTGGGGGCATTGGTGGTGCGCCGAACGCCACAACCTTCGCCAGCCGCAGGGCTGTGTCGCACTCTGCTGATCGAACAGCTGAAGAAGGATGCCAGCCTTGATGCCCTGCCCTGGACGGACAACAGCGATCAGCTGCGCCAACGGCTGGCATGGATGCACCAACAAGTGGGCGTCCCCTGGCCTGATCGCGATCTAACAACCCTGCTGGAGCAAGCCGACACCTGGCTAGGTCCAAGCCTGGAGGGCTGCCTGGGCTGGAGCGACATCACCGCGACAGCCTTAGAAGGAGCACTCTGGGGCGATCTGGATTGGAGCTTCAGGCAACAGCTAGATGACCTGCTGCCGCGCCGCATCCCGATCCCCTCCGGCCGGCAGGCCGCGCTGCATTACACAGCCGACGAGGTGATCCTCGCCGTGAAATTGCAGGAGATGTTCGGATCTGACGACGGCCCCCACGTGCTGAATGGCCGCATTCCCGTCACGCTGGAACTGCTCTCACCAGCCGGACGCCCCCTGCAGCGCACCCGTGATCTGAAAGGCTTCTGGCAAGGCAGCTACCAGGAAGTGCGCCGGGAGATGCGAGGGCGCTACCCCAAACACCCCTGGCCCAAGGATCCCCGCCAGGCGCTGCCGACAGCCCGGACCAAACCCAGATCGGATGGGCGACAACCTTGAAACACGGGCAAAGGACCAATTGAGTAGCCCTTGGCACATGCAACAAAACTCCAACCTTTGTTACATTGATGCACATCCACCTGGTTCACACCAATGTCCGACAACGCACGCTTCGGCTTCGTCAACTTCGCTGAAACCTGGAACGGTCGTCTGGCCATGCTGGGCATCGTGATCGGCCTCGGCACCGAGCTGCTGACCGGCCAGGGCATCCTGTCCCAGATCGGCCTCGGCTGATTTTCCGCTCCACGGATTCACAGAACCCCTCGGCTTGCCGAGGGGTTTTTTGTTGCCTCTCCACCAGCCACCGCTGATGCAGCACAGTGGGGAGGATTCCACCGAGGCAGTCGTTGGCACCGCTTTACGTTCAGAACAGACGTGATGGATCAAGGCTGCTCAGCAGCGCCTTGGTGATCTGCACGATTGGTGCCACCCAGATCCACCAGCACTGGGGCGTTCTGCTGACCAGCATCTCTGCAGTTGTCTGCATCTACTGGGGTTACGCCTACAGCCGCCTTGAGCGTTGATCGTCTTCCGACCTATTCCGTTGCTGAGCTGAACACAGCCATCGGAAGCCTGCTGGAACGCGGCTTTGCCCCGCGCTTTTTACTGGAAGCCACGGTCTCCCGGCCTCAACTCAAAAAGGGCCACCTCTGGCTCACCCTCACCGACGGCTCCGCCAGCATTTCCGGTGTGGTGTGGGCTTCGAAGCTGGCCCAATTGAGCTATCAACCCAAAGACGGTGACGGCGTCACCGTGGTGGGCAAGCTCAATTTCTGGGCAGCACGAGCCAGCCTCACCGTTCAGGCGCTGGACATCCGGCCAAGCCTCAGCACGGTGCTGCGCGACTTTGAACGGGTGCGGCAACTGCTGGAACAGGAGGGGGTGATCGACCCAAGCCATCAGAGGCCGCTTCCGAGACAACCCGCCTCGATCGCGGTGCTCACCAGCGTGCCCAGTTCCGCCCTGGCCGACATGCTCCGCACCGCGGCGGAACGCTGGCCCATGACGCAGCTGATCGTGGTGCCAATTCCGGTGCAGGGTTCCGTGGCACCAACGATTATCAGCACCCTGGAAGCCCTGGCCGAGCGCACAGATGAGTTGGGACTGGAAGCTTTGGTGCTCGCCCGCGGCGGTGGCAGCCGGGAAGACCTGGCGGTGTTCGACAACGAGGCGCTTTGCCGCCTCCTGGCGAACTACCCCATACCCGTGGTGACAGGCCTGGGGCATGAGGATGATCTCACCGTCGCCGATCTGGTGGCAGACCATCGTGCAGCCACGCCCACGGCAGCGATCGTGGCATTGCTGCCCGACCGTGAGGCGGAACGCCAGGGATTAGCGCAACGGCAAAGCCGATTGAAAGACGCGCTGCTGGGGAGAATCCTTCGCGAACGTCAGCGCCTTCAGGATCGAGACGTAGCCCTTCAGCAACAGTCTCCACTGGAAAAGATCCAACGCCAACGCCAGGCACTGGCTCAAAGGCACCAATTGCTCAAGGCACTATCACCGGAACGCTGGCTGAAACGTGGCTTGGCCCTGATCAGCAACACCGCCGGCGATCCCATTTCAGATCTGGAATCCGTCAAAATCGGTGATCAGCTCAACATTCGAATGCGCGACGGAAGCCTTGAAGCCCGGGTCGATCAGATCCAGCCCAGTGCACCCAACACCTCCTCCTGATGAGCAAGCGCCAAATCAGTAAAGAGCAACGCGATCGCATCGAAACGTGGCGAAAGGATGCCGAGACACTGAGCTACGAGGAAGCCATGCAGGCTTTGGATCTGCTGCTTGCTGAACTACAGAACGACAGTGTTCCGTTGGCGGACTTGCAGCAAAAAGTGCTCCATGGCGAGGTGTATCTGAACCGGTGTCAGAGCCTGCTCGACAGCGTGGAGCAGTCGATTGTCGAGCTTGATCCCACAACTCTTAAAGCCACAACCGATGCGTAAAGCCCTGCCTTGGATCTATCTGCTTCTGGCTGTGTTGGGAGCGATCCTGCCCTGGAAGGCCAATCTAGAATTCATCGCCGAGGGGGGTGGACAGGCTTTCGATCTGGCGCGGTTCATCGCTGATGCCAACAGCACAGCTGCCTCACGCTCCTTGAGCGCTGACCTGCTGGTGGGGGCCAGTGCCGTCACATTGTGGATCTGCGTGGAAGGACCACGCCAGAAGATCAAAGGCTGGTGGCTGGCCATCCCCCTGAGCTTTGGTGTGGCCTTTGCCTGCGCTGCTCCGTTTTTCTTGTTCCTGCGAGAACGGCAGCTGCAGGCTCAGGAATCGGAATCCACATCCTGAGCCACCACGTCAATGGTGAGATCACTGGCAGGTGCAGACGGAGCTGCCGCATCGGCCGGACTGTCTCCCGCATTGGCGTAGGGAGTGCCGCAGACGGCACAAACTGCAGCCCCCTTCAGACCAGTAGCACCGCAGGCAGTACAGCTGATCATCCGGGACTGCAAAAGCTTCCAACCAATCCAACCAAGACCGGAAAGGATCAAAGGAAGTGCCAAAAGAGCCAGCAACACGCCACCGGCGAGATCAAGCAAGAGACGACCTGCAGCGGTTGGCAGCAGCAGGAGCAACACAACTCCGATCCACAACACTGCTGGTGGTCGATTCATGGGATTCAACGGAAGAGGTCCGTTGAATCAGCTTCGCAGAGTTGAATCACAGTTCAAGGCGCCGCGCTGTTCGGTTCCCCGAGCCGAGGTTTCGAAAAACGAACTGCAGCCAATTCCACGCTTAAACACTGGCCAAAATAAAGAATCACGCCCACCAACCAAACCCAAAGCGTTAACACCAAAACACCACCAATCACGCCATAGGCCTGATAGCGATTACCCAGGGAAACAATACTCAAACTCAGAATCTTATTGAGAAAGGTGAGACCGAAGCCAATCAACAATGAGCCAGGAATGAGGGGAATCGTAGGGACACGGCGGCTGGGCAGCACCACCTGAAGCAACCAAGCCGTCAAGGACAAGATCAACGCGGGTACAAGGATCCGCCCGAGAGGAAGAATGGGACTGGAGCGCACGATCCCCATCAAGCCAGGAACGACACCATCCAATAAGCCAAGAATGTCCTCAGGAAGCTGCCCAATGCTGAGCACCAACTGTTGAAAAACGATCAAAACAGATATAGCAAAAACCGTCAGGAAGGCTTCTACACGCGTTCTACAAAACTGTCCAACCTGTTGCCACCAAGACAAACCGATTGATGGCTCGGGCAGAATCTCAGACCACAAGCGATCAGCTCCACGTTGGAGCGTTAAATAGGCATTACTGGCCGTGAGAAGTAAAACGACGACACCAAGAATTCCTGCCCCAAAATTTTGATCCACCAACCCACGCAAGGTGGAATCCACCAGGCTGGTTGCTGACGGAGGCAAAACCTGCGTCACTGAGGCCAACACATTATCCATACTGTCTGTTCTTCCAAACACCCTCGCCGCAACAGACAGCGCAATAAGAAGCAGCGGGAAAAACGACTGAAGAACGAAATATGCAAAAGCGGCACTTAGATCAACACACTCAGCATTATTCCAACGCTGACAAGCCTTCCAAATCTTGCCACTTAAATGTCGAACCAATGAACGTCTTGGCACAGATGAGCGCAAAAGACTACTAAAACCTTACAACAAAAAAGCCACCTCAAGGAGAGGTGGCTTCTTCGCGGGTGGTGATGGTGATCGCTTCAGCAATCAGCACATCATCAACCCATTTGGAGAATGTTTTACCTGGCATCGAGCTATTTTCTCAGGGGGCTACCCCCCAAATATCGTCGCCGCTGATGCGTTTCACAACCGAGTTCGGGATGGATCGGAGTGGGACCACACCGCCATGGACACCAGGATAGATAAACATTCTCAAGGGATGAACCCTGAGAACTGCATAGGATCTGCAACTAACGCTGCACGTCTGAATCAAACAAAGAAATGAGTCTTCAGGCAAGAACCAAAATGTTGGTCAAGCCCTCGGTCTATTAGTACTCCTCCGCTGCATCCATTACTGGACTTCCACGTAGAGCCTATCAACGGGTGTTCTTCCCGTGACCTTACTGGGTTACCCCATGGGAACACTCATCTTGAGGTGGGCTTCCCACTTAGATGCTTTCAGCGGTTATCCACTCCGCACATGGCTACCCAGCGTTTACCGTTGGCACGATAACTGGTACACCAGAGGTGCGTTCCTCCCGGTCCTCTCGTACTAGGGAGAAATCCTCTCAATGTTCCTGCGCGTACACCGGATATGGACCGAACTGTCTCACGACGTTCTGAACCCAGCTCGCGTACCGCTTTAATGGGCGAACAGCCCAACCCTTGGGACCGACTTCAGCCCCAGGTTGCGATGAGCCGACATCGAGGTGCCAAACCTCCCCGTCGATGTGAACTCTTGGGGGAGATCAGCCTGTTATCCCTAGAGTAACTTTTATCCGTTGAGCGACGGCCCTTCCACTCAGAACCGTCGGATCACTAAAACCGACTTTCGTCCCTGTTCGACTTGTAGGTCTCACAGTCAAGCTTCCTTCTGCTTTTGCACTCATCAGCTGATTTCCAACCAGCCTGAGGAAACCTTTGTGCGCCTCCGTTACCTTTTAGGAGGCGACCGCCCCAGTCAAACTGCCCACCTGATACTGTCCGCTCCCCGGATAACGGGTGAACGTTAGAACCCTAGCTCTGAAAGAGTGGTATCTCACCAGTGACTAACTCATAGCCGCAACCATGAGATCAACGTCTCCCACCTATCCTGCGCATTCAGAGCCCGGGCACAATACCAAGCTACAGTAAAGCTTCATAGGGTCTTTCTGTCCAGGTGTACGTAGTCCGCATCTTCACAGACAATTCTATTTCGCCGAGCCTCTCTCCGAGACAGCGCCCTGATCGTTACGCCTTTCGTGCGGGTCGGAACTTACCCGACAAGGAATTTCGCTACCTTAGGACCGTTATAGTTACGGCCGCCGTTCACCGGGGCTTCAGTCGCCAGCTTCGCTTACGCTGACCGGCTTCCTTAACCTTCCGGCACTGGGCAGGCGTCAGCCCCCATACATCGTCTTGCGACTTAGCGGAGACCTGTGTTTTTGGTAAACAGTCGCCAGGGCCTCTTCACTGCGACCACCTTGCGGTGGCACCCCTTCTCCCGAAGTTACGGGGCCATTTTGCCGAGTTCCTTAGAGAGAGTTACCTCGCGCACCTCGGTATTCTCTACCACCCCACCTGTGTCGGTTTCGGGTACTGGCAGTCATGCCTTAACGGGTATAGAGCTTTTCTTGGAAGCTTGACGTCACCAACTTCGCTGCCGTAGCAGCTCGTACTCACGCCTCAGCTCGGAACGTTTTCACCGCTCCTCAACGCCTCGAACGCTTGAACCAGTAACCAACATCTGGCTTGGCTAGCCTTCTCCGTCCCTCTTCCCAAAACATGACCGGTACAGGAATGTTGACCTGTTATCCATCGACTACGCCTTTCGGCCTCGCCTTAGGTCCAGACTAACCCTCCGCGGACGAGCCTGCCGGAGGAACCCTTAGGGTTTCGGTGCATGGGATTCTCACCCATGTTTTCGCTACTCAAGCCGACATTCTCACTTCTATGCAGTCCACGCCCGCTCACGCTAACGCTTCGCCCCACATAGAACGCTCCCCTACCATAAAAATCCGCAGCTTCGGTACAACACTTAGCCCCGTTCATTTTCGGCGCAGGATCGCTCGACCAGTGAGCTATTACGCACTCCTTTGAGGATGGCTGCTTCTAGGCAAACCTCCTGGTTGTCTATGCAATCCCACCTCCTTTATCACTTAGTGTTGATTTGGGGACCTTAGCTGGCGGTCTGGGCTGTTTCCCTCTCGACCATGGAGCTTATCCCCCACAGTCTGACTGCCTCGCTACACACAGGGTATTCAGAGTTCATCTCGATTTGGTACCGCTCTCGCAGCCCGCACCGAAATGGTGGCTTTACCCCCCTGCTGGAGCACGAGACGCTACGCCTCAACGTATTTCGGGGAGAACCAGCTAGCTCCGGGTTCGATTGGCATTTCACCCCTAACCACAGCTCATCCGCTGACTTTTCAACGTCAGTCGGTTCGGACCTCCACTTGGTATCACCCAAGCTTCATCCTGGCCATGGTTAGATCACCCGGGTTCGGGTCTATAAACACTGACAAACGCCCTATTCAGACTCGCTTTCGCTATGGCTCCACCATTTCCGGTTTAACCCGCCAGTGCCTATAAGTCGCCGGCTCATTCTTCAACAGGCACACGGTCACCCTATAAGTAGGGCTCCCATTGCTTGTAGGCTCACGGTTTCATGTTCTATTTCACTCCCCTCCCGGGGTTCTTTTCACCTTTCCCTCGCGGTACTGTTTCGCTATCGGTCACACAGTAGTACTTAGCCTTACGAGGTGGTCCTCGCGGATTCACACGGAATTTCACGTGCTCCGTGCTACTCGGGATACAGCTAGCTCAGTTCAGTTTTCGGTTACGGGGCTTTCACCCTCTGTGGCGTGCCATTCAAGCACTTCTCCTAACTTCCCTGATACACGTTGCTGTCCCACAACCCCGATACTCGAAAGTATCGGTTTAGGCTCTTCCCCGTTCGCTCGCCGCTACTTAGGGAGTCGTTTTTACTTTCCTTTCCTCCAGCTACTAAGATGTTTCAGTTCGCTGGGTTGGCTCGTGCCAGCCTATGGATTCAGCTGGCCGTATTAAGGGTTGCCCCATTCGGAAATTCCCGGATCAAAGCGTGCTTCCAGCTCCCCGAGACTTATCGCAGGTAACCACGTCCTTCATCGCCTCTGTGTGCCAAGGTATCCGCCGTGAGCCCTTTGTAGCTTGACCAATTAACCTCCTGAACGCTTACCGCCGTTGAAAGCAGATTCTCAAGTTTTTATTGCTAAAAACAAGATCAAACTCTGATTGGCTCGACACCAATCAAAGAACGCTCAAGAGTCTCGGCTCTTGCTCAAAAGAATTTTCATTGTTCTAGATCCAATCTCCCTTTCAGAAGATCAGATTCAAAACAATGCATCTGTAAGATGCTTTGTTTTTTCCAGACTCACCTATGCAGTTGTCAAGGTTCTGCCAGAACTTCAAATCAAATCATCAATTGCTTGATCATTTGATCCGAGCCCAGCATCTTATCAACCAAATTCAAGGCTTTAACTTAAAACTTGGAATGACAGGAAGCTGGGGTCATCCAGCGGACACATCTAAATCACACTCCAATCGAGCTCAACTCCAAAAAATTGGAGATGGGAATCAAGTTCGGTCAGTGGAGGTTAGGAGACTCGAACTCCTGACATCCTGCTTGCAAAGCAGGCGCTCTACCAACTGAGCTAAACCCCCAACACCGAATGGGCCATCCTGGACTTGAACCAGGGACCTCACCCTTATCAGGGGTGCGCTCTAACCACCTGAGCTAATGGCCCAGGAGTCTCATCCCTTTTGGGGTGTGACCTAGACAAAGTTTAGGAACTGAAAATCTCCATCAAGCAATCAACATTGCTGCTGATCCTTGACTTCAAAGCTGAGGTACCGATCGACCTAAGGTGACAGGATTTCGGCCTAAGAATAAAAGCACTCAGGCATCAAAATCATTGTGTTGTCTCCCTGTTAGGAGGTGATCCATCCGCACCTTCCGGTACGGATACCTTGTTACGACTTCACCCCAGTCATCAGCCCCACCTTCGACGTCCTCCTCCACAAGGGTTGGAGTAACGGCTTCGGGCGTGGCCAACTTCCATGGTGTGACGGGCGGTGTGTACAAGGCCCGGGAACGTATTCACCGCAGTATGCTGACCTGCGATTACTAGCGATTCCGCCTTCACGTAGGCGAGTTGCAGCCTACGATCTGAACTGAGCCACGGTTTATGGGATTTGCTTGTCCTCGCGAACTTGCTGCCCTTTGTCCGTAGCATTGTAGTACGTGTGTAGCCCAGGATGTAAGGGGCATGATGACTTGACGTCATCCACACCTTCCTCCGGTTTATCACCGGCAGTCTCTCTAGAGTGCCCAACTAAATGCTGGCAACTAAAGACGTGGGTTGCGCTCGTTGCGGGACTTAACCCAACATCTCACGACACGAGCTGACGACAGCCATGCACCACCTGTCACTGCGTTCCCGAAGGCACTCTCCTGTTTCCAAGAGATTCGCAGGATGTCAAACCCTGGTAAGGTTCTTCGCGTTGCATCGAATTAAACCACATACTCCACCGCTTGTGCGGGCCCCCGTCAATTCCTTTGAGTTTCACACTTGCGTGCGTACTCCCCAGGCGGAACACTTAACGCGTTGGCTACGACACCGAGGGGGTCGATTCCCCCGACACCTAGTGTTCATCGTTTACGGCCAGGACTACAGGGGTATCTAATCCCTTTCGCTCCCCTGGCTTTCGTCCATGAGCGTCAGTGATGGCCCAGCAGAGCGCCTTCGCCACTGGTGTTCTTCCCGATATCTACGCATTTCACCGCTACACCGGGAATTCCCTCTGCCCCTACCACACTCAAGCCCAACAGTTTCCACTGCCATGATGGAGTTAAGCTCCACTTTTTAACAGCAGACTTGAAGGGCCGCCTGCGGACGCTTTACGCCCAATAATTCCGGATAACGCTTGCCACTCCCGTATTACCGCGGCTGCTGGCACGGAATTAGCCGTGGCTTATTCATCAAGTACCGTCAGATCTTCTTCCTTGATAAAAGAGGTTTACAGCCCAGAGGCCTTCATCCCTCACGCGGCGTTGCTCCGTCAGGCTTTCGCCCATTGCGGAAAATTCCCCACTGCTGCCTCCCGTAGGAGTCTGGGCCGTGTCTCAGTCCCAGTGTGGCTGATCATCCTCTCAGACCAGCTACTGATCGATGCCTTGGTGAGCCATTACCTACACCAACTAGCTAATCAGACGCGAGCTCATCCTCAGGCGAAATTCATTTCACCTCGCGGCATATGGGGTATTAGCAGCCGTTTCCAGCTGTTGTCCCCCTCCTGAGGGCAGATTCTCACGCGTTACTCACCCGTCCGCCACTAACCCGAAGGTTCGTTCGACTTGCATGTGTTAAGCACGCCGCCAGCGTTCATCCTGAGCCAGGATCAAACTCTCCGTTGTAGATCATTTCCTCTTGGACGTTTTCACGTCCTCAAAATGATTTGCGTCACCCATTACTCAGTGAAAACTGGTAACAGTTGAGGCCTCCTTTCGCTGACACAAAAGGGTTCTTAAGAGTGCATCTCTAGATTTCTCTGTCAATGACTTTCCGGGATCTCAGATCCGGTTGTTGCTCCACAATTCGCACACCGGCAACAAGAGAGCTCGTGAAAACCCTCCCGTTGCAGCGAATTGCTTCAGCGCAACGAAATTTTTTGACGGGACCTCACACCTTCATCGCTCTTTCATTCGACTCCTCACCTCACCTCTCGGCTTGGCTCAGAACCAAACGCGATAAAAGCGTCAGTTCCTAAACTTTTCAATTGTCCAGGTGCGACCAAACTTCTCTTCACTCCCTCTCAGGAGATCGGTTGGTTGGTCATCGCGGCCTCTCGCGACCGCTTGAAGAACTTACAACACCGTGGGATCGCTCCCTTCTGGTCTCGCAAGCCGCCTCAGACACATCAAAGCTTTCGCCTCAAGCGCTTCAGCCTGCACAGCAGCCTCTCGGCTCCCGCGCAGTCCAAAAACATAACCCACTGAACCCTCTTCTCGCAACCACCCCCGAAAGCGAAGTTGGCGACGCAGCAAGGAATCGCAGGAAAACTGTGCTGAGCACTGAGGTTTCGGCACCTTCAACTCCCAGCGATACCGGCATGAGAAGACAAGTGGACATTCAGCAGAGCTGCGATGGATGCGACGCAACCGCCTGCATGGCCGTCGCCATGGCCCCAACTCGTGAAACACCGCGACCTGAAGACGGTCAGCGAATCAAAACAATGTCGCTGCTGCTACAGCCTTAAACCAAGCCAAGACAAATGCAAAACCAGCATGCGCGACATCCAGAGACAGTGCTGCTTTTCCTCTGGGAGTATCGGATTGACTTCGCAAACGACACTGAGTGACGATCTTGCCTCGTGATCAGGAGATACTCGCCATCAACCAAGCCATGCTTGAAAGCGTGGCAGCTGGTAACTGGGAGAAGTACTCCCAGGTCTGCAGTACCGAGATCAGCTGCTTCGAAGGCGAGAGTGAGGGACACTTAGTCGAAGGACATGCTTTTCACCGCTATTACTTCGAACTAGCGAGCCAGAGCCAAAGCGCACCGACTGCCGTCAACATCACCATGGCTCGGCCTCACCTGCGCTGGCTCAGCAACGATGCAGTCGTGGTGAGTTACACCCGATTAACTGAAACAATCCACAACGGAGAACCCATCACAACCCGTTGTTGCGAGACAAGGATATGGCAACAAAGCGAAGGAACTTGGTTACAAGTGCACGTTCACCGCTCCTGAAGCCTGGGGAACGAAAGGAAGGGTCCTCCATGGATCGACACGTTGACTCTTGAGAGGCCTTCTTGAGCAAAAATAACCAACAAAAAAGCCACCTCAAGGAGAGGTGGCTTCTTCGCGGGTGGTGATGGTGATCGCTTCAGCAATCAGCACATCATCAACCCATTTGGAGAATGTTTTACCTGGCATCGAGCTATTTTCTCAGGGGGCTACCCCCCAAATATCGTCGCCGCTGATGCGTTTCACAACCGAGTTCGGGATGGATCGGAGTGGGACCACACCGCCATGGACACCAGGATAGATAAACATTCTCAAGGGATGAACCCTGAGAACTGCATAGGATCTGCAACTAACGCTGCACGTCTGAATCAAACAAAGAAATGAGTCTTCAGGCAAGAACCAAAATGTTGGTCAAGCCCTCGGTCTATTAGTACTCCTCCGCTGCATCCATTACTGGACTTCCACGTAGAGCCTATCAACGGGTGTTCTTCCCGTGACCTTACTGGGTTACCCCATGGGAACACTCATCTTGAGGTGGGCTTCCCACTTAGATGCTTTCAGCGGTTATCCACTCCGCACATGGCTACCCAGCGTTTACCGTTGGCACGATAACTGGTACACCAGAGGTGCGTTCCTCCCGGTCCTCTCGTACTAGGGAGAAATCCTCTCAATGTTCCTGCGCGTACACCGGATATGGACCGAACTGTCTCACGACGTTCTGAACCCAGCTCGCGTACCGCTTTAATGGGCGAACAGCCCAACCCTTGGGACCGACTTCAGCCCCAGGTTGCGATGAGCCGACATCGAGGTGCCAAACCTCCCCGTCGATGTGAACTCTTGGGGGAGATCAGCCTGTTATCCCTAGAGTAACTTTTATCCGTTGAGCGACGGCCCTTCCACTCAGAACCGTCGGATCACTAAAACCGACTTTCGTCCCTGTTCGACTTGTAGGTCTCACAGTCAAGCTTCCTTCTGCTTTTGCACTCATCAGCTGATTTCCAACCAGCCTGAGGAAACCTTTGTGCGCCTCCGTTACCTTTTAGGAGGCGACCGCCCCAGTCAAACTGCCCACCTGATACTGTCCGCTCCCCGGATAACGGGTGAACGTTAGAACCCTAGCTCTGAAAGAGTGGTATCTCACCAGTGACTAACTCATAGCCGCAACCATGAGATCAACGTCTCCCACCTATCCTGCGCATTCAGAGCCCGGGCACAATACCAAGCTACAGTAAAGCTTCATAGGGTCTTTCTGTCCAGGTGTACGTAGTCCGCATCTTCACAGACAATTCTATTTCGCCGAGCCTCTCTCCGAGACAGCGCCCTGATCGTTACGCCTTTCGTGCGGGTCGGAACTTACCCGACAAGGAATTTCGCTACCTTAGGACCGTTATAGTTACGGCCGCCGTTCACCGGGGCTTCAGTCGCCAGCTTCGCTTACGCTGACCGGCTTCCTTAACCTTCCGGCACTGGGCAGGCGTCAGCCCCCATACATCGTCTTGCGACTTAGCGGAGACCTGTGTTTTTGGTAAACAGTCGCCAGGGCCTCTTCACTGCGACCACCTTGCGGTGGCACCCCTTCTCCCGAAGTTACGGGGCCATTTTGCCGAGTTCCTTAGAGAGAGTTACCTCGCGCACCTCGGTATTCTCTACCACCCCACCTGTGTCGGTTTCGGGTACTGGCAGTCATGCCTTAACGGGTATAGAGCTTTTCTTGGAAGCTTGACGTCACCAACTTCGCTGCCGTAGCAGCTCGTACTCACGCCTCAGCTCGGAACGTTTTCACCGCTCCTCAACGCCTCGAACGCTTGAACCAGTAACCAACATCTGGCTTGGCTAGCCTTCTCCGTCCCTCTTCCCAAAACATGACCGGTACAGGAATGTTGACCTGTTATCCATCGACTACGCCTTTCGGCCTCGCCTTAGGTCCAGACTAACCCTCCGCGGACGAGCCTGCCGGAGGAACCCTTAGGGTTTCGGTGCATGGGATTCTCACCCATGTTTTCGCTACTCAAGCCGACATTCTCACTTCTATGCAGTCCACGCCCGCTCACGCTAACGCTTCGCCCCACATAGAACGCTCCCCTACCATAAAAATCCGCAGCTTCGGTACAACACTTAGCCCCGTTCATTTTCGGCGCAGGATCGCTCGACCAGTGAGCTATTACGCACTCCTTTGAGGATGGCTGCTTCTAGGCAAACCTCCTGGTTGTCTATGCAATCCCACCTCCTTTATCACTTAGTGTTGATTTGGGGACCTTAGCTGGCGGTCTGGGCTGTTTCCCTCTCGACCATGGAGCTTATCCCCCACAGTCTGACTGCCTCGCTACACACAGGGTATTCAGAGTTCATCTCGATTTGGTACCGCTCTCGCAGCCCGCACCGAAATGGTGGCTTTACCCCCCTGCTGGAGCACGAGACGCTACGCCTCAACGTATTTCGGGGAGAACCAGCTAGCTCCGGGTTCGATTGGCATTTCACCCCTAACCACAGCTCATCCGCTGACTTTTCAACGTCAGTCGGTTCGGACCTCCACTTGGTATCACCCAAGCTTCATCCTGGCCATGGTTAGATCACCCGGGTTCGGGTCTATAAACACTGACAAACGCCCTATTCAGACTCGCTTTCGCTATGGCTCCACCATTTCCGGTTTAACCCGCCAGTGCCTATAAGTCGCCGGCTCATTCTTCAACAGGCACACGGTCACCCTATAAGTAGGGCTCCCATTGCTTGTAGGCTCACGGTTTCATGTTCTATTTCACTCCCCTCCCGGGGTTCTTTTCACCTTTCCCTCGCGGTACTGTTTCGCTATCGGTCACACAGTAGTACTTAGCCTTACGAGGTGGTCCTCGCGGATTCACACGGAATTTCACGTGCTCCGTGCTACTCGGGATACAGCTAGCTCAGTTCAGTTTTCGGTTACGGGGCTTTCACCCTCTGTGGCGTGCCATTCAAGCACTTCTCCTAACTTCCCTGATACACGTTGCTGTCCCACAACCCCGATACTCGAAAGTATCGGTTTAGGCTCTTCCCCGTTCGCTCGCCGCTACTTAGGGAGTCGTTTTTACTTTCCTTTCCTCCAGCTACTAAGATGTTTCAGTTCGCTGGGTTGGCTCGTGCCAGCCTATGGATTCAGCTGGCCGTATTAAGGGTTGCCCCATTCGGAAATTCCCGGATCAAAGCGTGCTTCCAGCTCCCCGAGACTTATCGCAGGTAACCACGTCCTTCATCGCCTCTGTGTGCCAAGGTATCCGCCGTGAGCCCTTTGTAGCTTGACCAATTAACCTCCTGAACGCTTACCGCCGTTGAAAGCAGATTCTCAAGTTTTTATTGCTAAAAACAAGATCAAACTCTGATTGGCTCGACACCAATCAAAGAACGCTCAAGAGTCTCGGCTCTTGCTCAAAAGAATTTTCATTGTTCTAGATCCAATCTCCCTTTCAGAAGATCAGATTCAAAACAATGCATCTGTAAGATGCTTTGTTTTTTCCAGACTCACCTATGCAGTTGTCAAGGTTCTGCCAGAACTTCAAATCAAATCATCAATTGCTTGATCATTTGATCCGAGCCCAGCATCTTATCAACCAAATTCAAGGCTTTAACTTAAAACTTGGAATGACAGGAAGCTGGGGTCATCCAGCGGACACATCTAAATCACACTCCAATCGAGCTCAACTCCAAAAAATTGGAGATGGGAATCAAGTTCGGTCAGTGGAGGTTAGGAGACTCGAACTCCTGACATCCTGCTTGCAAAGCAGGCGCTCTACCAACTGAGCTAAACCCCCAACACCGAATGGGCCATCCTGGACTTGAACCAGGGACCTCACCCTTATCAGGGGTGCGCTCTAACCACCTGAGCTAATGGCCCAGGAGTCTCATCCCTTTTGGGGTGTGACCTAGACAAAGTTTAGGAACTGAAAATCTCCATCAAGCAATCAACATTGCTGCTGATCCTTGACTTCAAAGCTGAGGTACCGATCGACCTAAGGTGACAGGATTTCGGCCTAAGAATAAAAGCACTCAGGCATCAAAATCATTGTGTTGTCTCCCTGTTAGGAGGTGATCCATCCGCACCTTCCGGTACGGATACCTTGTTACGACTTCACCCCAGTCATCAGCCCCACCTTCGACGTCCTCCTCCACAAGGGTTGGAGTAACGGCTTCGGGCGTGGCCAACTTCCATGGTGTGACGGGCGGTGTGTACAAGGCCCGGGAACGTATTCACCGCAGTATGCTGACCTGCGATTACTAGCGATTCCGCCTTCACGTAGGCGAGTTGCAGCCTACGATCTGAACTGAGCCACGGTTTATGGGATTTGCTTGTCCTCGCGAACTTGCTGCCCTTTGTCCGTAGCATTGTAGTACGTGTGTAGCCCAGGATGTAAGGGGCATGATGACTTGACGTCATCCACACCTTCCTCCGGTTTATCACCGGCAGTCTCTCTAGAGTGCCCAACTAAATGCTGGCAACTAAAGACGTGGGTTGCGCTCGTTGCGGGACTTAACCCAACATCTCACGACACGAGCTGACGACAGCCATGCACCACCTGTCACTGCGTTCCCGAAGGCACTCTCCTGTTTCCAAGAGATTCGCAGGATGTCAAACCCTGGTAAGGTTCTTCGCGTTGCATCGAATTAAACCACATACTCCACCGCTTGTGCGGGCCCCCGTCAATTCCTTTGAGTTTCACACTTGCGTGCGTACTCCCCAGGCGGAACACTTAACGCGTTGGCTACGACACCGAGGGGGTCGATTCCCCCGACACCTAGTGTTCATCGTTTACGGCCAGGACTACAGGGGTATCTAATCCCTTTCGCTCCCCTGGCTTTCGTCCATGAGCGTCAGTGATGGCCCAGCAGAGCGCCTTCGCCACTGGTGTTCTTCCCGATATCTACGCATTTCACCGCTACACCGGGAATTCCCTCTGCCCCTACCACACTCAAGCCCAACAGTTTCCACTGCCATGATGGAGTTAAGCTCCACTTTTTAACAGCAGACTTGAAGGGCCGCCTGCGGACGCTTTACGCCCAATAATTCCGGATAACGCTTGCCACTCCCGTATTACCGCGGCTGCTGGCACGGAATTAGCCGTGGCTTATTCATCAAGTACCGTCAGATCTTCTTCCTTGATAAAAGAGGTTTACAGCCCAGAGGCCTTCATCCCTCACGCGGCGTTGCTCCGTCAGGCTTTCGCCCATTGCGGAAAATTCCCCACTGCTGCCTCCCGTAGGAGTCTGGGCCGTGTCTCAGTCCCAGTGTGGCTGATCATCCTCTCAGACCAGCTACTGATCGATGCCTTGGTGAGCCATTACCTACACCAACTAGCTAATCAGACGCGAGCTCATCCTCAGGCGAAATTCATTTCACCTCGCGGCATATGGGGTATTAGCAGCCGTTTCCAGCTGTTGTCCCCCTCCTGAGGGCAGATTCTCACGCGTTACTCACCCGTCCGCCACTAACCCGAAGGTTCGTTCGACTTGCATGTGTTAAGCACGCCGCCAGCGTTCATCCTGAGCCAGGATCAAACTCTCCGTTGTAGATCATTTCCTCTTGGACGTTTTCACGTCCTCAAAATGATTTGCGTCACCCATTACTCAGTGAAAACTGGTAACAGTTGAGGCCTCCTTTCGCTGACACAAAAGGGTTCTTAAGAGTGCATCTCTAGATTTCTCTGTCAATGACTTTCCGGGATCTCAGATCCGGTTGTTGCTCCACAATTCGCACACCGGCAACAAGAGAGCTCGTGAAAACCCTCCCGTTGCAGCGAATTGCTTCAGCGCAACGAAATTTTTTGACGGGACCTCACACCTTCATCGCTCTTTCATTCGACTCCTCACCTCACCTCTCGGCTTGGCTCAGAACCAAACGCGATAAAAGCGTCAGTTCCTAAACTTTTCAATTGTCCAGGTGCGACCAAACTTCTCTTCACTCCCTCTCAGGAGATCGGTTGGTTGGTCATCGCGGCCTCTCGCGACCGCTTGAAGAACTTACAACACCGTGGGATCGCTCCCTTCTGGTCTCGCAAGCCGCCTCAGACACATCAAAGCTTTCGCCTCAAGCGCTTCAGCCTGCACAGCAGCCTCTCGGCTCCCGCGCAGTCCAAAAACATAACACCACAACCTCCGCTGTCGCAATAGCGACCCTTCATTGCTGCACTAGGGCCTCTCCCCAGGGGAGAAAACGCGCCAAATGAGCCCATGAACCGGCCGCCAGCACAGGGAAGCCAAGGTCGGCAACGTCCTCTCCTGGAGAGAGCTGCGCTGGATCCGCATCCAACCAACGAATCGGACAACCCAACTCATCCAACACCAACCAAGCCGCCGCCAGATCCCAGATCTTGGGCGTGGCTTCTAGGGAAGCGATGGTCTGCCCCATCGCAACGCTCACCAAATTGAGGCTGGCGACACCAAGCAAACGGATCTTCCCAGGAAAACGCTGATCCGGTTTGCGCTGCAACACCCGAATCGAGCGGCTGCAAAGAGAGACACAAGCACTGGTGGCGAGGGCTCGGGTCTCCGAAGTCAGCGGCTGATTGTTTCGCGTGGCACCCCGACCGCGCAGAGCGACAAAACGTTGGTTCAGCGCCGGTACATCGAGGAAAACCTCACTGGGACGGCCATCAACAAAGCGAGCCACGGAAATCGCCCAATAAGGAATGCCCGCCGCGAAGTTGGTGGTCCCGTCCAAGGGATCCACCACCCAGTAGGCCCGCGTGTTTGGAACTGTTTTCGATCCTTCCTCGCTGAGGACGCCTTCGCCGGGGGCGATGCTGGCCAACCCCTTCACCAGAGCGGCATCGCTCCAGCGATCGCACTCGGTGATTAAAGAACCATCGGGCTTCACGTCGGAGCCGATCTGACCAAAATCCTGAAGCTGACGAGCACGGATGCGATCCAGCAACAGATGAACAGCGCCCAGTTGATCGTCACTGAGCACAAGCGTCACCACAAAGGCTGAACAGGACTGGCCTCAGTTTGATTGGGCGACGAGTCAGCGGTGGCCACCGCTGGGCAGGCGACTTTCAGAGGCGTGGGCTCGATCGGAATCGGTTCTTGCTCCGGTTCTGGCTTGGTTCCCGTCAATGAGACCGCGTTACAGGCAATCAAGGCATCCAGACCTGTACGACGCTGCAGCTCAGCCAGACTCGTGTTGTATTGATTGATCGCACGGGCGTATTTCAACTCTGCTTGGGTGAGATCACGCTGGTTGTTCACCACCTCCCGCTGAACACCAACTCCCGCTTGAACCCGGAGCTGTGACAAGCGAAGAGATTCTCGTGATGACAGAACCTCAATGGCTGTGGTGTCGATGCTCTGAATCGCCGAGCGCAAGCCAAAGAAGCTTTGCTCCACTTGAAGCCGAATCTGATCACGGGTTCTTGCGAAATTGAAACGACTCTCTTCTGCGGCCTGCTTGGAACGCCGGTATTGAGACCGAGCACGACCACCATCGAACAAACGCCAGCTTGCAGTCAGCGCCGTACTGTTCTGCATCCCGTAGGTGAAATCGCCCATATCGATCTCACTCCAAGAGGTCTGACCACTTTGACCCTTTGAACGAGAAGCGGTAGTGGAGTTCAAAAAGCGCAGGACAGGCTGAACAGCAGCGAGGGACGCATTGGCTTCGCTGTTGTTGATCGAGATGTCGAGGATCAGCTGATCAAGCTCTTCGCGGAAGTTGTAAGCAGCAACGATGCTCTCCTGAAGTGAAGGCTCCCACAGGCCTAACGGTCGTGAGGGGGTTGCCGCCGTCGGGGTGATGTCCTGAGGGAGGTCGAGTAGAGCAGCAAGATTGCGGCGCTCAACATCTTGAAGACCAAGGTTGGTGGTCAGGGTGTTGCGGTCACGAGCAAGTTGGGTCTCCGCTTCCAGAACCTCCAGCTTTGTGTTCACGCCGGCATTGAAACGCGCCCGTGCATCCCGATAACTCACCAATGATGCTTTGACGGAATCTTGGCCAATGCGCACACCTTCATCAGCCTGTTGCAGGTCGAAATAGGCTGTCTGGGTTTGCAGACGCAGCTCCCGTAGAGCGATCAGGTAGGCATCACCGGCTCGCTCAAAACGATCTCGGGCTGCTGCAATTTGGGGAACTCTGGCGGGGTTAATGAGATCCCAGCTCACCTGCAGGCTGACGTTGGCTCGCTTTTCACGGCCATAACGCTCGTTGTATCCATCCCGCGTCACCGGGCCATCAGGTTTTTGAACAATCCGATCGGGAACGAAATCTGGATTTCGGTAGGAGTACGACTTGAAGTATTCAGGAAGTCCGCTGGCCGAAAGGTCAACGGTGGGGTACCAGGCGGCGATGGCTGCACGTAGTCCAGATTTGGCCTGATCCACCCGACTGGCCGCTGCTTTGAGCTGAGGGCTATTGACCTCTGCCAGCTGAAGCGCTTCTTCGAGGGTGAGGGGACGCAGCTCATGGATACGCACCTGAGATGGTGCATCAGGGAGAGCCAGACTGGGGGGAGCCGCCAAAGGAAGAAGCGGAGGCGGCAGCGCATCAACCGCGGGAGAGATCACAGAAGGATCTGCCTTGGGACGGGCACCCTTCGAGTCGATCGCGTCCGGCAGGGTGGCCTGATCAATCAAGGCCGACTCAACTTGAACAGCGTCTTGGCTGAGCGCAGGGGGAACACCGGAAGAGACAACGCTCGCTACGAGACAAATACCCGCGGTGATCCGGCGCACAGCAATCAAGGAATTTCACGGAGCTTAGGGACTTTTTCCTATGGCACCCAAAACTGAGTCCACGACGTCAGCCGCCCCATGCACGATCTGAATGGGGACAGGCAACTGCGCGGCCAGGGATTCCAGGGTCATGTCATCCAGGAAAACGGGCTCCCCTTGCCGCAACATCACCGATGGCAGCAGCAGCTCATCGCCCAGCTCTCGGCCTTGCAGGCCTGTGAGCAGATCCTGTCCCGTCAGCAATCCAGTCACCACTTGCTCCTGCCCCCAATAGGGACTGGGCAACCCGATCAGGTGAAACTCGACGCCATCCACTGCATTCAGCCGTTCAGCCACAGGCTGCAACGCCTGCGCCACGATCTGACCGACCACCCAGCTGCAACGACGGGGCTGAGCAACCGCGCTGGGCAACTCCTGAGTTGCCTCATCCAATGCTTCAAGGAAGGCACGGATGCTGCCCACGCCGTTTTCCTGTTGCGGAAGATCCTCGTAGTTATCCCGGGGTGGCAAGGGCAATCCCGCCACCAGGTACCACTCATCGGAGAGCCAGGCGAAACGGGTGCCCAAAACCTCCTGAAAGTGCTGCTGCATGGGTTCCACCTGCGCAATCACCCTTCGGGCGCAGTCCGGATCCACAGGAACCAAGCCATCGTCAGCCGGCCTGAAGCGGGTGAGCCCCACCGGCACCACAGCTGCAGAGAGCACCGCTGGCCAGGGGCCAGCCGCGAAGGAGGCGAGGTCGTTCAAGGTTCTCTCCAAGGCAGGACCGTCATTCAGTCCCGGACAGACCACCACCTGGGCATGGATTTGCAGATCGCGCTGATCAAACCAGGCGAGCTGGTCCATCACCTGGGCCGCTCGCGGATTCACCAGCAGCCGTGAACGCAGCTCGGGATCCGTGGCATGCACCGACACAAATAACGGCGATAAACGCTGCTCTTCAATTCGCTGCCAGTCGGCCTCGCCCAGGTTGGTGAGCGTCAGATAGGAGCCATAGAGAAAACTCAGGCGGTAATCGTCGTCTTTGAGATAGAGGCTGTCGCGCCGCCCTGGGGGCTGCTGATCGATGAAACAGAACGGACAGTTGTTATTGCACTGGCGCAAGCCATCGAACAGAGCCTCGGTGAAAGCCAGCCCAAGACCGTCATCGGCATCTTTCTCCAACTCCACCCGATGCAGTGCACCTTTGGCATCACGCACCTCAAGGCAAAGCTCCTCCTCCACGCAGAGGTAGCGGTAATCGATCAGATCACGCGGGCGAATGCCATTGATGCTGAGCAACTGATCACCCGGCTCAAAACCCAGCTCCTCCCCGATCGAGCCGGACTCGACGGACGCCACCACCGCGGGCTGCGGTTGACGACCACTGCTACTTGGATCCAGAGCTGCAACGGCAACCCCGGCGGATGGCTCATTCCACACAAGCCGGCTTCATCTGAACTCAGTGTGCGCCGTGAACGCCCCACCAGACCAGCAGAAGCAGCCCAAACAGCAGCCGGTAAGCGACGAACACCCAGGTGCTGTTGCGCTGCAGGAACTTCAGCAACCAATCGATCGCCAGCCACGACACCACTGCAGCCGAACCAATTCCAACCAGCAACGGCAGGGGACCGTTGCCAGGGCTAGAGGCGAAAGCATCCTTGAGCTCCACCAAACCTGCGATGGTGATGGCGGGAATGCCCAATAGAAAGGAAAACCGGGCTGCATCAGCACGCTGCCAACCGTCGAACAAGGCCGCCGTGAGGGTGCTGCCGGAACGCGAGACCCCCGGGATCAATGCGAGGGCCTGGGCCAGCCCCACCAGCAGGCCATCGCGGCCTGAAACCTCTTGAAGCTGCTTGCGCCGTGCGCCGACCCGTTCAGCCAAGGCCAGCAGCAACGCCATCACAATCGAGACGATGGCAATCGAGGGAACACTGCGCAAGGTTGACTGTTCGTAGCCCTGGGCCCATGCGAATTTGATCCCCAAGCCGATCAGCAAGATCGGCAGGGTCCCAACCACCATGGCGAACCCAAGGCGCGCCTCGGGTTCGCGCCACTGGCCATTGCGAAAGGCGCGGCTGATGCCCCGCAACACCTGCCTGAGATCGGTGCGGAAATAGGCGATAACGGCGACGATGCTGCCCAGCTGAATGGCGGCGGTCACGGAGACACCCGGATCGCCCCATCCCAGGAGCTCAGGAACCACCTTCAAATGGGCGGTGCTGCTGATTGGCAGAAATTCAGTGAGTCCCTGGACCACCCCTAACACCAGATCACGCCAGCAGGCCTCAAGCAGGGAGAGGGATGCAGAGGGGTCCGCCATCAATGTGTGAGTGTCGCTCTGACGGTATCCCCGGTAGGCAAAGCGGGCATGTCAGCCGCGTCACTTGATGATGTCTTCTAAGGTTCCGTGACTTTCTTCACAAAGGACATTTGATCGGCGGCACCTGGCAAACATCAGCCCCCGATCGGTCGTGGTCCTTTCCCGTGGCCCGCATCGCCGCAGCCATGGTGGTGCTGCCGGTGTTCCTGCAAGCCCCCTGGGTGAGGCTGGATCCGTTCTCAGCCACCTTGTTCACTGGAGTTCTGATTGCAGCCGGACTGGTGATGCATCAGAGCCGCTCCCAGACAACATCCGATCTAGGTTCCCTACTGGTGGGTTTCAGCGGCAGCTGGCTGGCAGGGTGCATTTTCTGGGGTTGGCTGCGAGCCCATCCCGTTCTGCACCTGCCGGTGGAAGCCTTCGCCGTGCCCGTGGCCTTGGGCGGCCTGCAGGGGCGCTGGCGCCTGGCGGCCACGTTCTATTTGTCGTCCCTGGTGGGCACAGCTTGCACCGACCTGGCCATGGCAGCCACCGGCGTGATGCAGTTCTGGCCCGCAGTGGTGACAGCTTCCCTGGATCAAGCGCCACTGCTGCTGCATCAAGCGGGGACCCATCTGCTCCAGCCACTGCCTTTGGTCACCCTTGTGATCTCAGCGGTCCTCGTTCTTTTGGCTGGACGCCGGCTGAGCAGGAACAGCGGCGGTTTCACCGGTGACGCGAGATCCATGGCCGCTGCCGTCTTGATCACCACCCTTTGGGTGGATGGCTTGTTCCTGCTCTCAGCCTTGCTGCAGCCGGGGCTCAGTGGCCTGATCGAGTGAAACGAACTGCAAAAGCTGCCCAGGTTCAAGGGCTTTAACGGCGCAACGACTTGTAGTCTTCCCGAGCCGGCACCGCCGGTCGACCCGTTCTGACCCCTGATCGAGAGTTGAGATGAAGCGGCTTCTGAGCTGGCTGACCGGCGCATTGGTGATGGCGAGCCTGATGGCAGGCCTCGTGCTCCCGAGCAGCGTCTACGCCGAGGACGACCTTCGCAACAAGTATTCCGGCAATGAAATCCGCAACATCGCGGACGACAAAATTGCCGCACGGGACGGCAAGGTGGATTTGAACAATTCCTCCGTGCGCCGTTTCCAGCAGTTTCCCGGGATGTACCCGACCATGGCCGGCAAGATCGTTCTTGGTGGCCCCTACGACAGTGTTGACGATGTGCTGTCTCTTGATCTGACCGAGCGTCAGCAAGAGCTGTTCGCGAAGTACCGCGACAACTTCACGGTCACCCCTCCTTCCATTGCTCTGAACGAGGGCGACGACCGCATCAACGACGGCCAATACCGCTGATTCCTGACCCCGTCACACTGGTTGTGACTGCTTGAACCGCCGGACCACCGGCGGTTTTTTTGTCCCCGTGATGGCCCAGCCCCGCAGCTCTGATCCCATCCCCTCAGGTCCCTGGGACGTTGTGGTGATCGGTGCCGGGGCTGCTGGCTTGATGACCTGCCTTGATCTGCCGCAGGAGTTCAAGGTGTTGCTGCTCAACCGCAACACGGGACGGCGTTCTTCCAGCCGCTGGGCCCAGGGGGGCATCGCCGCGGTGACGCGCAAGGAGGACAGCGCCGAAAGCCATGCCGGGGACACCGTATTGGCTGGAGCCGGCCTTTGCGATGGTGATGCGGTGCGGCTGTTGGTGCAGGAGGCGCCGCATTGCGTGGAGCGCCTGGGGCAGCTGGGGATGGCCTTCGACCGGGATCAGGACGGTCTGGCCACCACCCTGGAAGCAGCCCACAGTCACAGACGCGTGCTGCATGTGCAGGACCGCACGGGGCGAGCCCTGGTGGATGTGCTGAGGGATCGTGTAGAGCAACGGCCGGGGTTGCTGCATCGCCGCGGCGTTCGCGTGACACAGCTGCTGGTGCGCGATGGGCGCTGTTGCGGCGTGCAGGTGCTGGATGGGGCCCATCTTCACGGGATCGAGGCCCGCGCCGTGGTGCTGGCCAGCGGCGGCGGGGGCCATCTGTTTGCCAATACCACCAATCCAGCCCAGGCCTGCGGCGAAGGCATCGCCCTCGCCTGGCAGGCGGGTGCAGCCGTGGAAGATCTGGAATTCGTTCAGTTCCATCCAACGGCCATCCGCCTGGATGACGCCCCCTGCTTTCTGATCTCCGAAGCCGTTCGTGGCGAAGGGGGGGTGCTGGTGGATTCCCTGGGGGGCAGCCCTGTCGCCCACCTGCCCCAACGCGACCTCTCACCGCGGGACCAGGTGAGCCGAGCCTTGATGCAGGCCATGCAGCGGCAGCGGGTGAAACAGATGTGGCTCGACTTCGCCGCCATCCCGCGCGACCAGGCGGAGCGACGCTTCCCAACGATCCTGGACCGCTGCGACGAACTCGGACTGAATCCATTGGAACGGCCCATCCCCGTGGCACCAGCCGCCCATTACTGGATGGGAGGGGTGGCCACGGACCTGCAGGCCGCCACCACACTGCCGGGGCTCTATGCCGTGGGGGAAGTGGCCTGCACAGGCCTGCATGGCGCGAACCGACTGGCCAGCAACTCCCTGATGGAATGCCTGGTGTTCGCCCATCGCCTCAAAGAGATCGAGCTCGGCCCCGTCCCAACGGCCCTCGGCAGCAGCGCGACACAACCGCTTGACTTGGACCTCAACGGCAGCAGCAGTTCGCAGTTGATCGACGCCATCGAGCAGCTGCGGCAGCTCTGCTGGCGACGGGCGGGGGTGGAGCGATCCGCCGCTGGACTGCGCCAGGCCCTCGGCAACGTGAAAGCTCACGAACAAGAGCTGGAGCAGCAGGCGCTGCTCCAGGCCCTGCTACGGGACGACCCCTGTGCTCCCAGGCTGTTGGCTGAAAGCAGCCGACGCGATCTGAACCTGTTGCTGGATCTCCACCACAGGTTGCTGACCAGCCGGCTGATGCTGGAGGCCTGCCTGTTTCGCGGAGAAAGCCGGGGAGGCCACTACCGCAGCGATGCTCCTGCACCGCTGCCGCAATGGCGGCAGCATTCCCGGCAACAACGGCAGCGGGGGATCTTCACCCGTGCCGTCCGGGACTAAGGAGCATCTCTGTTTCAGAAGTCGGTGTCGCCCTCATAGCCGCTGAGTTCAGCCAGTGTGTCGAGCCCTTTCACCCCGGAATCGATGCTGCCGTTGATCTCCCAGCTGGGGAAACCCTCCAATCCTTTGCTGCGGCACAGGTCGGCCTGGTTGTTCTCACCATCCGGCGCACACTCCACCACGTTCAACTGATCCGAGGCCTGCTTGCCGAACAGCTCCTTCTGTTCGTGGCAGTGGGGGCACCAGTAGGCGGAGTACATCACAGCTCCGCTGCTGGTGAGGTGCTCAGCCAAGGAGATCGAAGCTGGCGTGCTCTCGGTGGTGACAAGCGGTGCGACGCCTGATCCATTGGCCACGGCCTCGGGCCGATTCGGATCCACCACGGACGCCCAGATCAAGCCCCCTAGCAGCACCGCCAGGGCCAGAAGCACGCCGCGGAACAGCAGCTGACCGAAGTCGTCCCAACCACCACCAACGATGGACAGCACAAACAGGGCGAGGGACAGCGCAGCCGAAAGAACGCAGAAAAAGCAGAAGGCCTGGATCTTGAGCAGCATCACCCCCAACAGCACACCGCTGAAGACGGCCATACCGAGGGACACGGCGAACAGCCCCCACCAGGTGCGACGGGACAAGTCACCCTTGTTCTCTTGCAGCCCTGGCAACAGGGGCAGCAGCGCCATCAGCAGCACGGCGCCGTAGGCCAGCACCCCCACCAACGACAGAGGAATCCCGGCAAAGACTGTTCCCCAGGCACTGTTGAGCACCTTGTCGCAACCGTCGGCCCCCATCGGACAGGTGAGGTTGCCAAGCAAACCCCAGCGCTTGAGGGTGATCGAACCGGTATCGATCAACCCCGCGGTGGCCAGCACCGCCATGGCGATGCGGGCCCATTTGGCGCCGGAATCCTGGCGGCGACGGCTGACGAGACGGGTGGTGCCCATCCTTGATCTTCAAGTAATCGGATTCTGTCAGTTCCGGCGTGATCAGGCCGCTTCGTAGGGTGATCTTTGGCCTGCCGGCGACGTGATGACAAGCACCCCGACGAAACCGACGGTCGCCTTCGCCCACCTGGGCTGCGAGAAGAACCGGGTGGACACCGAACACATGGTGGGGCTGCTGGCGGAAGCGGGCTACGGCGTCAGCACCGATGAGAGCGATGCCGCCGTGGTGGTGGTGAACACCTGCAGCTTCATCCAGGACGCCCGCGAAGAATCGGTGCGCACCCTTGTGGGACTGGCGGAACAGGGCAAGGAATTGATCATTGCGGGATGCCTGGCCCAACATTTCCAGGAGGAGTTGCTGGAGTCGATCCCCGAGGCCAAAGCCATCGTGGGAACCGGCGACTACCAGCACATCGTGGATGTGTTGCAGCGGGTGGAAGCGGGGGAGCGGGTGAACCAGGTGAGCGCCGTTCCCACCTTTGTGGGTGACGAACACCTGCCACGCCAACGCACCACCGACCAGGCGGTGGCCTTCCTCAAGGTGGCCGAAGGCTGCGACTACCGCTGCGCTTTCTGCATCATTCCCAAGCTGCGAGGGGATCAGCGCAGTCGGCCGATCGAATCCATCGTGGCTGAAGCCCACCAACTGGCGGAACAGGGGGTGCAGGAGCTGATCCTGATCAGCCAGATCACCACCAACTACGGCCTCGACCTCTACGGCAAACCCAAGCTGGCGGAACTGCTGCGGGCCCTTGGCGACGTGGAGATCCCCTGGATCCGGGTCCACTACGCCTATCCCACCGGGCTGACGCCGGACGTGCTGGCGGCCTACCGGGAGGTCCCCAATGTGGTGCCTTATCTGGATCTGCCGTTGCAGCACAGCCATCCGGAAGTGCTGCGGGCGATGAACCGCCCCTGGCAGGCGGATGTGAACGACCGCCTGCTGGATCAGATCCGCGACCAACTCCCCGATGCGGTGCTGCGCACCACGTTGATCGTGGGGTTCCCCGGCGAAACAGAGGAGCACTTCCAGCACCTGATGGGCTTCCTCGAGCGCCAACGCTTCGATCATGTGGGGGTGTTCACCTTCTCGCCGGAGGACGGCACAGCAGCGGCGGACCTGCCCGATCGCGTCGATCCCGAGGTGGCCCAAGCTCGCAAGGATGCCCTGATGGCTCTGCAACAACCCATTTCGGAGGAACGCAACAGCCGCTGGGTGGGGCGCACTGTTGACGTGCTGATCGAACAGCACAACCCTCAAACCGGCGAGATGATCGGGCGCTGCGCCCGATTTGCCCCGGAAGTGGACGGTGAAGTGCGGGTGCAGCCCGGAGCCGATGGGCAGCAAGCTGCACCGGGCAGCCTGGTGCCGGTGGAGATCACCGGGGCTGACATCTACGACCTCAGCGGGCGGATTGTTGGTGCCCGCGCCATGGTGGCCGCAGCGAAACGCCAGGGTTGACCCTCCTCAAACTGCGGAACGAGCAGCAACGCCAGCTTTTTCTGATCGCCTCGGGCGTGAGCACGGCGGGTTCGTTTGCCGGCATCACCGCCAAGGGCTGGATTCTGATGAAAGGGGGCGTGGATCCCTTCGTGCTGGCGTTGAACTTCGCCGCTCTTTCACTTCCCACCCTGCTGGTGAGTGGTCCCGCGGGGGTGCGCACCGACCGGATGGGCTGTGAACGGGTGCTGGTGCAGGCGCAATGGGCACTGCTGGCTGCCTCTGGCCTGGGGGCATTGGCAATTCCCCTGTTGGAGGGCACGGCCCAGGTGCTGCTGCTGCTCTGCAGCACCCTGTTGGTGGGCATCGCCGGTGCCTATGAGCTGACGGCCCGCAACAAGTACTGCTCGATCCTGGTGGAGCGGCAGGAACAGCTGGCGGGCTACCTCACCAGCTTTTCGGTGGTGTTCAACGTGGGCAAGCTGGTGGGCCCGCCGATCGGCGGGTTGTTGCTGGCGGCCACTGGCCCGGCCTGGGCCCTGGGTATTGATGCGGCCAGCTATCTGCTGCCAATCGCCAGTGTGATGTTCTTGCTCAACCCACATCGGGATCGGGAAGTGCGCAGCAGCAGCGGTCAAGATGCCAGCCTGCTCAATGCCTGGCGCCACTGCGGTGGCACCCTTCAAGGGGTGCTCAGCTTCACTGCTGTGCTGTGTCTGATCGGGTTTTATCACCCGGGACTGGCCCCGTTGATCGCCTTCGATCAGCTTGGGCCCAAGCCCACGGATCTTGGGCTGTTCACCAGTGTGCTGGCGGGCGGGAGCATCGTGGGGGGCCTGGTGCTGCAGCGCAACAGCCAGCGTTTCTGCCGGCGCCCTTTCCTCACCCTCGGGGGGTTTGGCTTGATTACCGCAGTGGCCCAACTGGGAATGGCCCGTACTCCAGGGCCTGTGTTCAGCCTGGCCATGGCCTTTCTGATCGGTGCCGGCACAGCCGGGCTGCTGAGCAGCTGCAACCTGATCAGTCAGATCGGCTCACCGCAAGTGATGCGAGGCCGGATGGCTGGGCTCAGCCAGATCGCCTTCCTCGGCGGTGGCGGGCTCAGCGGATTGATCGTTGCCCAGATGGTGATGTTCACCAATCTCTCCACGGCTTTTGCCGTCACCGGCGGCCTCAGCGCAGCTGTAGCTGTGCTCTGGATACGAAAGCGAGGAGCCAAGACGTTGGAACCGCTCAGATGAGCTTGATTCCTTTGAGCAGCTTGGTGAGCACAAAAGCCGTCACCAGTCCGGAACCAACCAGGCCGAGATAGATGCCGACGCCCATGTGCAAGTACGGAGGTGGCCACCATTAGATCAGACACAGGCCTGAGTTCCGGCCATTGCGCTTAAGGTTTGTGAACAGCTGATACCAATTGAAAGGTATCTCCAGCCGGGCCGACCGGACCTCCATCCACCAACGCCCGACGCCATGCGCACTCTTTTCGTTTACCCCGAATTCCCGAAGACCTTCTGGAGTTACGAAAAGATTCTCGAGCTGGTGAATCGCAAAGTGCTGCTGCCTCCCCTGGGGATGGTGACCGTGGCAGCACTTCTCCCCCAGGAATGGGAGATGAAGCTGGTGGACCGGAACGTGCGGGAAGTAACGGACGAGGAGTGGGACTGGGCCGAGCTGGTGATCATCTCGGGAATGATCGTCCAGAAGGACGACATGGCCGTGCAGATCGGCAAAGCCAAGCAGCGGGGCCTGCCCGTGGCCATCGGCGGCCCCTTCGCCAGTTCCACGCCAGATGCACCGGAACTGGATCTGGCGGACTTCAAGATCCTCGATGAAGGGGAAATCACCCTGCCGATGTTCCTGGAGGCCCTGGAACGGGGGGAAACGAAAGGGCGCTTCACCGCCGAGGGCGATAAGCCGGATGTGACCGCCACACCGATTCCGCGCTTCGATCTGCTTCAGCTGGACGCCTACGACTCGATGAGCGTTCAGTTCTCTCGCGGCTGCCCGTTCAATTGCGAGTTCTGCGACATCATCGTTCTCTATGGCCGCAAGCCCCGCACCAAAACACCTGAGCAGTTGGTGGCCGAACTGCAGTATCTGCACGACCTGGGCTGGCGGCGCTCGATCTTTCTGGTGGACGACAACTTCATCGGCAACAAGCGCAACGCCAAGTTGCTGCTGCCCCAGATCCGCACCTGGCAGGAGGAGCGCGGGTACCCCTTCAGCTTCTCCACCGAAGCCTCCGTGGATCTGGCCGACGACGAGGAGATGATGCGGATGATGCACGACGCCCGTTTTGAAAGCGTCTTCCTGGGCATCGAAACACCGGATGAGGCGAGCCTGGAAACGGCGCGCAAGGTGCAGAACACGCGCAATCCTCTCGATGCTGCGGTGGACCGCATCACCGCCAACGGCATCCGGGTGATGGCGGGCTTCATCATCGGCTTCGACGGTGAGAAGGATGGCGCCGGGCGCCGGATCGTGGACTTTGTGACCCGCACTGGTATCCCCGCCGCGATGATGGGCATGTTGCAGGCTCTGCCCAAAACAGCCCTCTGGGCACGGCTGGAGCGGGAAGGCCGCCTGATCCAAGGAGAAGACGCCGCCAAGGGCGTGAACCAGACGAACCTGCTGAACTTCGAACCCACCCGGCCGATCCGAGATATCGCCAACGAGTACGTGGAAGCCTTCTGCGCGCTCTATGAACCCAACGCCTATATGGATCGGGTTTACAGCTATTACCTGAAGATGGGCGCACCCCGCTGGAAAGCCGCGGCCAAACTGCCCAGCCTGGTGGACCTCAAGGCGCTGAGCATCGTGGTGTGGCGGCAGGGCATCAAGCGCAACACCCGAACCCGCTTCTGGCGTTACCTGGTCGGCATGGCACGCAACAACCCCGCCCTGCTTGAACAGTTCCTATCGGTGCTGGCCCACAACGAGCACTTCCTCGAATACCGCTCGATCGTTCAGCAGGAAATCCGCGAACAGCTGGAATCGCTACCACCCGAAGAACCCACACCAGCCAAAGAACTGCAGCCGGCCTGATCCTCAGTCCTGCACATAGACCGTGCCGTCACGCAGGCACTGCTCAGCCTTCTGCAACTCCCGCCCCAAATAAAGGGCATGGTCGAGGAGACTGACCGGGTGTGGGGCTTCCCCTTCCGTGAGCTGGATCCCCAGCTGTTTGGCCGTACCGCCGCGGTAAACCGCTGAAGGGCGCCGAGGTGCATTGCCCCCGTCGCAGCGCAACACCTCACCGGTCTCAGAATCTCGGGCCAACCCCTTGTCATCAATGGTGTTGCCGTAGTGCTCAAGCACCAGTTCGGCAGCATCACGATCCAGCTTGATCAGGAAATACCCACTGGGATCCAGAGCGATGAACCGCTGGGACAGGCGCTGATCAAGTGCATCCATTGCCGCAGCGGTGGATGCCGGTGCTTCCGGAGTTGTGGTCATGCCTTCAACCTACAAAGCCAAGGCCGGAGGTTCCGCTTTGAAGGGAAGCTCCGCATTGATGGCCTCGATCTCCTCAAGCATCAAGCCATTCACCTTGGGCAACCAGGCGCGGATCAACTGATCCATCTGGGGCTGATACCAGCGGTGCAGGCTGGCGTGGGGCCGTGCCACAAAGCCTCGCCGGCGTTTGTGGCTGCCACCGGCTCCGGGGTCAAAGCTGACGATGCCGTTGGCCAAAGACCATTCGATCGGAGCGTAGTAACAGACTTCGAAGTGAAGACAATCGATCTCCTCGTGGCTGCCCCAGTAGCGGCCCCAGAGCTGTCGGCCGTCCTGCACGCACATCGACATCGCCACCGGATCGCGCGGGTCACCGCGGTGGGCAGAAAAAAGCACCAGCTGATCGCGGTGCAGCCGTGCCAACGCTTCAAAAAAGCCCTCTTCCAGGTACTTGCTGCCCCACGGTCCCCAGCGAGCACAGTGCTGCTCGTAGAAACGATGCATGGATTGCAACAGCGGCAGATCCAGCTGATCTCCGCTGAGGGGTGTCACGGTAATCCCGGCTTTGGCAACGGCCTTGCGTTCCCGCTTGATGTTGCGGCGCTGGTTGGCATTGAAGCCCTTGAGGTAATCCTCAAACGTCTGGTCGTCGCCGCGGCTCCACAGGCTCTGCTGGTTCAGCCAGGCGGCACAGCCGGCGGCCTCCGCCAGTGGCCGCCACTGCGGATCCACGTAGAGGAAATTGCAGCTGAGGATGCCGTTCTGTTCGCAGAAGCGATCGATCGCCCGCAGCAACTCCCGGGTGAGCAGAGCTTCATCTTCTCCAGATCGCACATGGAAGCGGTAACCCAGCACTGGGCTGACCGGACTCATACCCAGGAGCTTGGGGTAGTAGCGGAGCCCCAGGTCCGCCGCCAGACGGGCAAAGGTCTGGTCGAACACAAACTCGCCATAGCTGTGGCCCTTGAGGAACAGTGGAGCCACCGCAATCGGGATGTCATCACGCCAGAGGGCCAGATGCAGGGGCTGCCAGCCCTGCTCGGGAATGATGCTGCCTGAGCTTTCCAAAGCCTCCAGCCAGCTCCAGCGGTAAAAGGGGATCGCATCGGCTCCCACCAGGCTGTTCCACTGCTGCTCCGGGATCTCGTTGATGGAGCGATGCCAACGGGCCGTGAGTGACGTCATTGCGACGGTGTCTTTGGCCTTGATCCGATGACCTTAACCAGGGAGCCATCACTGGCGATCAGGCCATGGGGTCTGCACTCATCGTGATCACCGCCTTGGTGAAGTCGATGTCCAGATCATTGGCATCAACGCCCTTCACCACGGCTTTGACGTCGTCGCCCTTAACAATCCAGGCGTTCTCGCCACGCTGCTCGATCCGCGTGGATTTACAGCCGCAAAAGGTGATCGTGTCACCCGCTTCAAAGTCCATGATCTTCATGTGCCCCTTCCCACCATTGAGGGTCTTAAAGGTGTCATCGTCCTCACCACCCCAGACACGGTATTTCCCTTCTTCGGTGGCGATCACATCAGCTCCACCAAGGCCATAAACCAACTTCTTGAGGCGGGTCCCCGTGAGTTCGTCGGCACCTTCCGTACCCCGAAGCTTTTTGAGCGACGCCGCATTCATCTTGATCTCGGCTTTATCGAAATCGATGTCCAGATCCTCAGCATCAATTCCCTTCAGCACGGCTTTGACGTCGTCGGCCTTGACGATCCAGGCGTCCTTGCCGCGCTGTTCAATCCGTGTGGATGCACAGCCGCAGAAGGTGATCGTGTCACCGGCGTCGAAGTCCATGATTTTCATATAGCCCTTCCCACCGTTGAGGGTCTTGAAGGTGTCGGCCTCATCGCCCCCCCAAACTTTGAAACGGCCCTCCGGGGTGGAAATGATGTCGTTGCCGCCACGACCGTAGATCCGCTTCATTCTCTTGGTCCCAATCAGTTCATCGGCACCGTTCGTTCCCAAGAGCTTTTTCCGACGTTTCTTCGCCATTTACACCATGGATTTTGCTCAGGCTAGGGAGTGGATTCAGCCGTGCACTCCCCCAGTTGGGGGAGTGCGCAGACGGCGATAACGCAGCAACCATTCCCCGCCAACCAGGGGATGTGCACCCTCATCAGTCCAGGCCTCCGGCAGGCTGAACGCTTCAGGCAACCCCGAACAGGCTGTGGGCAACCAGGTGTTGCCGCCCCCAAGAAGCCGGGGCACCAGGGTGAGCTGCAGGGCATCGACGCAATCCACGGCCAGCAGGTCCGCAGCGAGACGGGCACCACCGAGCAGCACCAGCCGATGAATACCAGCGGCTCCTAGAGCTTCCAGTCGCTGGGGCCAAGATTCACCAAGAGGGATCCAACGTTGAAATCCAACCTCCACTGGAGCCGGCGCCAATAACCAGCGCTGCAATGGTTGCCTGAAAAAAAGCCAGTCCTCATCGAAGTCCGGCGATCGGCTCACCACCACAGCGGCCGGCTGCTCGGTTCGCCCCTCGCTACGGCGTTGCTCAAGCAGCTGAGGGCTGCGGATCAAGCAGGTGCACTGATGAGCCCGCAAGGTTCCGGCACCGATCAAGCAGGCATCCCCCCAGGCAAGGGCATGCTCCAGGGCACGACGGTCACCTTCACCCCCCAGCTGGGCAGCACCCCCTTCTGGCGGGGCCAAGCGTCCATCGAGGCTGATGGCCAGCACCAGCCGCACGAAGGGACGCGTGGGAGTGGGGCGTGAAGGGGTGAGGCGTTGAGGCATCAAGCCTTCGATCAGACAGCAGCCACGGCATCAAGGGCAGCTGGGGACATCTCCAGTTGCGGTGCTTCGGCGTAAACCTCGGCCGCATTGTTCGGGCTCTCCTGCAATCGCACCTTGTGCAAGCTGGCGCCGATGGCCTTGATCGGGCTGGAGAGACGATCAGCGATGTGCAGTGCGATGTTCTCAGCCGTGGGCACGCACTCCTCGAAGAAGGGCACATCCTTGTTGAGAAAAGTGTGGTCGAAGGGCTCAACCACCAGATCATCCACGAGGCGCTGCAGAGCGTAGAGGTCGCAGACCATGCCGGTGCGTGGATCGATCTCACCGCGCACGGTCACGTCCACCAGGTAGTTGTGGCCATGGCCGTGGGGACGGGCGCACTTGCCGTAGATCGCTTCGTTCTCCTCCTGGCTGAGTTCCGGGCGGGCCAGCCGGTGAGCAGCGGCGAAATGGGTGCGGATGGTGAGGAAGGCGTCCATGGGATGTCCGAGATAGTCGGCCCAAAGGCCCGGTTGTTCGTAGAGGCGCAGCGCCGTGATCGGCAGATGAGGGCTGAGGCGCTGCCAGATCACCCGCACCAGGGCCTCGGTGGTGGGGAGGCAACCTTCAGCGGTGGCAACATCAAATTCCGCCCAGGCCTCATTGAGGAAGCGGAAATCGAGCTGGCCCGTCACCTCGTTGCGGATGGCGTGCTTCACCTCCGAGAGGTTGAGCACCATGCCGTCGGCGTCCAGACCACCAGCCATGGACACGATCAACTCGTAGTTGTGCCCATGGCCAGGAGCCAAAGCGCAGGGCCCGAAGCGGGCGGCATTGTCATCGGCAGACAGTTCTGGCAGCCAATAACGATGGCTGGCACTGAAACAGGCCCTCCTGGTGATGACACAACCACGACCTTGGCCGTGCCGTGCTTGTGACTTCGTTTCAGTCATGTGACGTTCCGGCCGCGAGGCATCCTAATGAGCTAGTGCCGTTTCCGAGTCATGGCGGATTCCACCACCACCCTCAAGCAGCGTCTTGCCGGGCGCAGCCTCTATCTGGTGGGAATGATGGGCAGCGGCAAGACGAGCACGGGCCGCCCCCTGGCCGAACGCCTGGGCTACGGCTTTGTGGATGCCGATGCCGTGATCGAACAGGCGGCGGGCTGCAGCATCCCGGACATCTTCGATCGGGATGGCGAAGCGGGCTTCCGCAGCCTGGAAAGCCAGGTGCTCAGTGCGATCAGTCAGCGCCACTCGCTGGTGGTGGCCACAGGTGGCGGTGTGGTGACCCAGCCGGAGAACTGGGGAATGCTCCACAGCGGCATCGTGATCTGGCTCGATGTGGTGCCCGATCAGTTGCTGCAGCGGCTGAACGCTGACAGCACCGTGCGCCCGTTGCTGCAAACCGCCGATCCAGAGGCGGCTTTGAACGCGCTGTTGAACGAGCGTCGTCCCCTCTATGCCGAGGCCGATCTGACGGTGGTGATCAACGACGAAACCCCAGAGGCCGTGGCCGACGGAATCCTGCAACTGGTGCCAAGCCTGCTGAAGGATCCGACCCAACGCCGAACCGACTGAATCTCAAGCGGTGGGCGGCTCCAACCGCACCGCAAACCACTGCAAGATCACCCCGGGGCTGATCTCCAGATCACAGGCCGTGTCGATCAACCGCTGCGCCGCTGCATCCACATCGGGTTGATCGGCCAGATCGGCCGGCAACTGATCGAGGCTGCGCAACCAACCGCTCAGCCATGTCAACGTGTCTGCAGCGCTGAGCAGCTGCTCCGGCTTGCCGGGCTCCAGCACCACATAGTCATCAAGGGCACGGATCAGGGGATCAGACATGGAACGGCAGATGTGGATGCTGCTGATCGGCCTCACCATCCTGCTCAGTGGCAGCCCCGCCTGGGCCCAGACAGGTCTTGAGCAGCGGTTGAACAGTTGGCCCGACTGGAGCCTGCCGGCACCGTTGCCGCGGCCCTCAAATCGGGACGACCTGATTTACCCCCACTGGTTTGCCGGGCTTTGGCAGGTGGAGAGCATTGATCTCGATGCCCCAGACGATCCACCGCTGCTGCATCAAGCACGGTTTCAAGCCGACCGGCGCGGTCGACTGGTCGGCGATCGCAGCTTCAACGCCACAGCCATCGGTCGTGCCCTGCTTGGCGAGCAACTGCTGAAGGTGGAAGAAGACCCCGACTCCGCCAACCGCCAGATTGCCCGACTCAAGGGGGATCTCTATCTCGAGACCACGGTGACGGGCCGCCGCCAGGAGACCCCGAGCGCTGACACCTTCCTGGCCGACGAACTGGTGCTGCAGATCCTGCATGCCCCCGGTCCACCGCGGCTGAGCCGGATCGAAACCCTGAGCCGCTACAGCCGCTGTGGCGACGACATCTGCGCCGAGCAGTGGCAGGGGCGCTATGCCTCGCCGGGCGAGAGCCTGCGAGATCAGGCCATCGCCCAGCACCACTACCAGCTGCGCTTCACACCTCTTCCAGGGTCCGCTCCATCAATTTGAGTTCAATCTGGTCTCGCCACTGGAACAGGGGCTGAAGCTTGGGGTGATCGCTCAGCCCGGGCACGCCCTTGCCGGCCAGGGCCGAACCCGCAGAGGAGGGGAAGCGAAGCAGCGACAACTGGGCCGCGACAGCGATGTCCGCCAGGGTCATGCTGTCGCCCACCAACCAGGGGCTGGCCTGCACAGATTTGGCCAGCTGCTCAAGGCTGGCCAGCAACTCGGTGCGTTCCTTCTGGTTCACCAGTTCCGTGATGTTGCTCACCCAACCGCCGGGGATCACGCCCATCACCGACCGCACGGGATCGGGCACATCGTCGGGCAGCAGGGCAACCCGCAGCTCAGGATCCAGCGCCGCGGCCTGCACCAGGGAGGAACGGCCGGCCATCGCCAGGGTGGTGTCGGCCCAGTCCTCGAGCAGATGCACCTGGGCGGCCTGGCGTGGATCAGCAGGGATCAGGGCTGGATCGGGCTCCCGCTGATCCAGGTGCAAAGCAATGGCGGTGGAGTCGGCAATCACTTGATCCCCATCCACCAGTACGGGAACTTGGCGTTGGCCAGACAGGCGGAACACGGCCACCTGGCCGACGCCGGGGGTCACCTCCACGGTGCGGAAACTCAGTCCCTTGGCCTGCAACACCATCCGCACCTTGAGGCAGAAGGCGGAATGGCGGAATTGATGCAGCTCCAACATGTCCAAAACAGCCATGGGCCCGGCAGAGTAGCCAGCAGATTCATGAGCTCGCCAGAACCATGCGGGAGTTTTTCCTCAACGTCTCCCGTTATCCCCGTTACTTAATCGCCTTCACCCTCGGGGTGATGAACTCCGTCGCCGAACCCCTGGCCGCACGCCGCAGCAACCCGGTCACGGCCGTGGCCTTGATCGGCGCCCTGATCAGCGGTGGAATCAGCCTCACCTTGGTGCTGCGTGCCATGGTGAATTCAGCACCGATGGCGTGATGGCACAGGGGCGTCGAGTGGAGCGGGTGGCCGCCCTGATCCGCAAAGAAGTCAGCGAACTGATGATCAACGGCATCCGTGATGAACGGGTGCACCAGGGCATGGTGAGCATCACCGAAGTGGAGGTGTCCGGCGATCTGCAGCACTGCAAGATCTTCGTGAGCGTTTTCGGAGAGGCCCAGGAGCGCGACCAGGTGCTCGAGGGCCTTCAGGCCGCAAGCGGCTTCCTGCGGGGAGAACTGGGGCGGCGGCTGCAGATGCGACGCGCCCCCGAGGTGGTGTTCCAGCTGGATCGAGGCCTGGAACGGGGCACCTCCGTCCTGGGACTGCTGAATCGCCTCGAAGACGAACGGCAGCAGCGGGGCGAGATTCCACCGGGGAGTGATCAACAGCCAGGCAGTGATGAACAGCCGGCCCGCTAACAGCCTGCGGCGCCGCGTAGCGGAACTGCTGGTGGTGCGGGCCAGTGGTCATCTGAGCGACCAGCAGCGTCGCTACCCGCAGTGGGACCTTCCAAACAGCGAACTGCAGCGCCTGCTGCGGGACGGTGTTGGTGGCGTGATCCTGCTAGGGGGCAGCGCTGTTGAGCTGCAACAACGCACCCAGCAACTGCAGGGCTGGAGTGAGCAGCGGTTGCTGGTCTGCGCGGACGTTGAAGAGGGCGTTGGCCAGCGCTTCGAAGGGGCCAGCTGGCTGGTGCCGCCCCTGGCCCTTGGGCGTCTCCACAAGCAGGACCCCGAGCTGGCCTTGAATTTGAGTGAGCGCTACGGCCGCTGCACCGGCGAACAGGCCCGCCGCTGCGGGCTGAACTGGGTGCTGGGGCCGGTGTGCGACGTCAACAACAACCCCGCCAACCCGGTGATCAATGTCCGGGCCTGGGGCGAAGATCCCAAGAGTGCCAGCGCCCTGGCCGTGGCCTTCCAGCAGGGGCTGAAGCAGGCGGGTGTTCTCGGATGCGCCAAGCACTTTCCGGGCCACGGCGACACCACCAGCGACTCCCATCTGGACCTGCCGGTGCTGCCCCACAGCCGCGAGCGGCTGGATCAGATCGAAATGCCACCCTTTCGGGCCGCCATTGCCGCCGGCGTGGACAGCGTGATGACGGCTCACCTGGTGCTGCCAGAGCTGGACCCGCAGCAGCCCGCCACTCTCTCCAAAGCCGTGCTCACCGATCTGCTGAGGCAGGAGATGGGCTTCAACGGGTTGGTGGTGACCGATGCTCTGGTGATGGAAGCGATCAGGGCGCGGCATGGCCCGGCAGAGGCGGCCGTGCTGGCCGTTGAAGCGGGGGCCGACCTGATCCTGATGCCGGCGGATGCCGATGCCGCCATTGAGGGCCTCTGCGACGGCTTCCGCAGCGGACGGCTGCCTCTCGAGCGGTTGGACGAGAGCCTGCAGCGCCGGGCCGATGCTCTGGCATCAATCCCTGGCGGTGTTGCGTCCAGTCCGATCGTTAACGCAGCCGACAGGGCCCTGGAGGCGGAGCTGGTGCGCCACAGCATCAGCATTCGTGGTGAAGCGGTTCAGGCGAACACGGGCATCAACCTGGTGCGCGTGGATGCCCTGGTGCCCAGCGCAGCCGCCCTCAGCGGCTGGTCACCGGCCCTGCGCATCCCTGAAGCTCATGGGTTCCGCTCGCTCGTGCTGCACGGCGAGGGCCTGTCGCCCTGGAGCGACCAACCGAAGGCGCCCCTGGCAATGGACCGGCTCGGCGACGGAGCGGTGCTGCTGCAGCTGTTCCTGCGGGGCAACCCCTTCCGGGCCGGGCGGGATGCCCAGGAACCCTGGGCCGCAGCGATCCAACAACTGATCGCCCTCAACCGGCTGGCCGGGGTCGTGGTCTATGGCAGCCCTTACCTGTGGGACAACCTGCAGCCACTGCTACCCAGCAACTGCCCTGCCGCCTATTCCGCCGGCCAGATGCAGGAAGCCCAACGCCAGGTGCTCAACGCGCTGTTCCCCACCGCAACGCCGACGGGCAACAGCGGTGCATTCACCGACTGACCACCGCCAACCAACCGCACTGGCCAACCGCATCTAATCTCGCGCCAACTTCCAACCGGACGGTCATGCTCAGCCTCTCGATGATCGTGCGCGATGAAGAAGCGCGTCTCGGGGAATGTCTGGCCTCCGTGCGGGGCTTCGCCGACGAGCTGGTGGTGGTGGACACCGGCTCCATCGACGCCACTGTGGCCATTGCCGAGGCGGCTGGAGCCCGGGTTGAACAGATCAGCTGGCCGGGGGACTTCGCTCCAGCCCGCAACCAGGCCCTGGAGTTTCTCAACGGTGACTGGGTGCTGGTGCTGGACGCGGACGAGCAGCTTCGTGCTGAGGCCATCCCTGCACTCAAGGCCCTGATGGCCCAGCCCGATGTGCTGGTGATCAACCTGCTGCGCTACGAGGTGGGGGCTGCCATGGCGCCCTATTCCAGCGTCAGCCGTCTGTTCCGGCGCCACCCCTCGATCCGGTGGAGCCGGCCTTACCACTCAATGATCGACGACAGCGTTCGCGCCTTGCTGGAAACGGAACCCCAATGGCGCATCGCCGATTGCAGTGAGCCAGCGATCCTCCACGACGGCTACCGACCCGAGCTGCTGGCGGGCAGCGATAAGGCCGATCGGCTGCGACAGGCCATGGAAGCTGATCTGCAGGAGCGGCCCGGTGATCCCTACGCCAGCGCCAAGCTGGGGGGTCTGCTGATCAGCGAAGGCAAGACCGACCAAGCCATCCCCCTGCTGCAGAACGGCCTGAAGCAGTGCGGTACGGCCGATGCCGAACGTTATGAGCTGCTGCTGCACCTGGGCTTGGCCCTGACCCCCAGTGATCCCGTCCAGGCAGTGAGCTGCTACCGGCAAGCCCTGGAGATTCCCCTGGACACACGGGTCAGTCTTGGAGCCCGCCTCAACCTGGCGGCTCGACTGATGGACCAGGGCAACCTGGAGGAAGCGATCAGCCTCACCCAAACAGCCGCCCAGCGGGCACCTGAAGTGGCCCTCGCCTGGTACAACCTGGGGCTGATGCAACGGCGGCGCGGCGATCTCGCAGCGGCCCTGGAGGCCTACGGGCGCGCCCTCGCCCTGGATCCCAACAACGCTGAGTGCCATCAGAACAATGCCGTGGCTCAGTTGTTGGGCGGCAACATCGACGCCGCTCGCAGCAGCTTCATCCGCGCCATCAACCTGCTTCAGGCCCAGGGAAACGCTGACGCGGCTGAGCAGCTGCGCGAGAGGGTGCAGGGGGTGGTGAAGCTGGACGGGGAGGCTGTGGCTTGAGCCATCCCTTGCAAAGCCGAACGGTGGTCGTCACCCGCGCCGCCGACCAGCAGGGAGCGGCGCGCCAGCTGCTGGAACAGCGGGGGGCAACGGTGCTGGACCTTCCTGCCCTGGTGATCGGACCACCCGACCACTGGGGCCCTCTGGATGACGCCCTCGAGGACTTGGACAGCTTTCACTGGCTGGTGTTCTCCAGTGCCAATGGCGTGCAGGCCGTGGAACAGCGGCTGCAACGCCTGGGCCGTTGCCTGGCACGACGCCCCGCCAGTCTCAAGATTGCGGCGGTGGGCCGCAAAACAGCGCAGGTGCTGGACGACCTGGGGGCGACCGCTGATTTCGTGCCGCCGAGCTTCGTGGCCGACAGCCTGATCGATCACTTCCCGGTTTCGGGCTGGGGTCTCAAGATGCTCTTGCCACGGGTGCAGAGCGGTGGTCGCACCCTGCTGGCGGACGCCTTCGGTGAAGCCGGGGTGCGGGTGGTGGAGGTGGCGGCCTATGAGTCCGGCTGCCCCGCCGCAATGCCGGAGCCCACAGCGACTGCCCTGGACGAGGGCAAGGTCGATGCCATCGCCTTCAGCAGCGGCAAGACAGCGGAGCACACCGCTCAGCTGCTGAAGCAGCGCTTCGGCCCAGCCTGGGCTGAACGGTTGGAGGGGGTGAAGCTGGTTTCGATCGGCCCCCAAACCAGCAGCAGCTGCGGCCAATGCTTCGGCCGGGTGGATGCTGAGGCCGACCCCCATGATCTCGAAGGGTTAGCCGAAGCCTGCGCTCAGGCGATGCAGAAGGGATCCTGAGGCTCATCATTCAGCGCCAGGCGAATGCAGCCGCGCGCCATATCGATGCTGAGCACCGACCATCCGGCAGGTAGCAACAGCGGAGCATCCTCGGCGCAGCGGCCATCGGAGCCCACACAGATCACACCGCTGCCGCTGGGGGTGGTCACGATGGCTCGTTTCTGATCTCCCACCATCAGAACGCCCTTCAGCTGGGGGAGTCCAGTGGTGGTGTCCTGAGCATCCGCAGCAGCGACACCAACAAGAGGACCGAAGGGATCCGCCCGTCCGCCGGGGGCAGCCTGCTGCACCTCCTCAGCCGAAGGCAGAGGAGTCAGGCCAATCGGTGGGGCCGGCGGCGGTGACGTTTCCGGCAGCGGCGCAGGTTTCACCGGAACGGGAGGCAGTGCCGTGGCCGTTGGCGTTTCACCACCACAGCCCCCCACGACCACCAACACGGCAACGGGGGCAAGCCAGTGCTTAGCCGCCTGCTTCCACCAGGTCACGGAAACGGTCAAGATTCGCCTGGAGCTCCTTGGTCACGATGCCCCCCAGGATGCTGGGTTCCATGAGTGGTGCCAAGACCCGCGGCAATTCGTAGGTCACACTCAACTTGACCACAGTGCGGTCGTCGGCTTCGGGGTAAAAGCGCACGGCGCCCTTGGTGGGCAGGCCACCCACTGATTCCCAGTGCAGTTGCTGGGCTTCAACCCGCTGGGTGATCCGGGCCTTCCAGCTGAAGCGGAAGCCCTGTGCCGCCAAGGTCCAATCGGTGAGATCAGGGTCGTCGAGGGGCTTGACCGACTCAATCCAGCGCATCCAACGGGGCATCGCCTCGAGATCACTCCAGACCTCCCAGACCTTGGCGGCCGGGGCCTGCACCTCGGAGGTGACCGTGTGTTCCAGCCAGCGTCCCATCAGGCCACCGCCGCATTGGTGGCCAGCTTCACCGGCTGATCGAGGATGGCCGCCGCCGCCAGATGACCGCTCATGGTGGCTCCCTCCATCGAATCGATGTAGTCCTGGCGGGTGTAGCTGCCGGCCAGGAAGAAATTAGGGATCGGCGTGCGCTGCTCCGGGCGGTAGGGCTCCATGCCCGGGGCTTCGCGATACAACGACTGAGCCAGCTTCACCACGTTGCTCCAGGTGAGCTTGAGGCTGCGGGCCGAGGGGAACAGCTCGCGCACCTGACGGTCGGTGTGGGCCACAATCTCATCCACCGATTTGGGAATCCAGGGATCACCAGGGGTGAGCACGCATTGGAGCAGGGAGCCCTCTCCCTCCTTGCGGTAATCCTCAGGACTGGCCAGGGCCAGATCGGCAAAACAGCTGAAATCGGCATCAGCCGTGTACAGCAGGTTGTTGAGCCCCGTGGGTGTCGCCACATCCCGGCGCTGGGCTTCCTGGGCATCGCCGAGCTCGGTCACCCAGCCGTCGTAGCGGAGCTGAACGGTGGCCACAGGTACGGCCTCCAGCTGATGAATCGCCTTGAACTGGGGGTAACGATTCCAGGCCTCGGGCAGCAGCTTCTGAATCCCGGGCACATCACAGGCGGCCAGATAGGCATCAGCCTCAACACGAATGTCTCCTTCGGGCGTTCCCAGCTGCAGGCCAGTGATCTCAGGGGATTCACCCTCGCTGTAGTCCACCTGCTTCACCCGATGACGCAGATGCAACTTGCCTCCACGCTGCTGGATGTAGTCGAGGATCGGACCCGTGAGCCAGCGATGGGGTGATCCTTTGAGCAGATTGAGCTTCGAGGCTTCCGTCTTGGCTGCAAACATCATGAAGATGGTGAGCATGCAGCGGGCGGAGATGGCCTCGCAGTCGATGAAGCCCAGGGCATAGGCAATGGGGTTCCACATCCGCCGGATGCTTTCGGGGCTGCCGCCATGGCCGACAAACCAGTCCTGGAAACTGACGGAGTCGAGGGCTCGGATGGTGCGCATCGCCCCCTCGTAATCCACCAGACCCCGCACGATCGGGCTGGTCCCCAGGGCCAGGGCATTGCGCAGCTTGTCGATCCAGCTGAGCTGCGGTGTGGTGAAGAACGCCTTGAGGCCGTTGAAGGGTGCGCCAATGGGGAAGCGGAAATCCAGCTCCCGCAGGTCGCCCCCCTTGTTCACGAACAGGTGTGTGTGCTGCTTGGGCAGGAGGTTCTCGAACGCTCCCACCTTGCGCATCAGGGCGAAGAGGTTGGCGTAGTTGAAGAAGAAAACGTGCAACCCCATCTCGATGTGGTTGCCGCCCTCATCCACCCAGCTGCCCACCTTGCCTCCCATGAAGGGACGGGCTTCGTAGAGATTCACCTCATGGCCCGCATCCACGAGGTCCACTGCAGCGGAGAGGCCGGCGAGGCCGGAACCAACGATCGCGACCCGCACAAGATCTGGTCAACTAAGGCGACTCTATGTATGAGCGTTCATAGAGTGAGAGCACGAGCCTGCGTTGACCATGACTTCCACCCCCGATACCGCGCCGGCCCATACCGCCAAAGACGGCAAGGGCATCCTGATCACTGAACCGGCGATGCAGCAGCTGGCCAAGCTGTGTGGTGAACAGGGTGAGAACCAGGTGCTGCGCGTCGGGGTGCGGTCTGGGGGCTGCAGCGGCATGAGCTACACGATGGATTTCGTGCCCGCCTCAGACACCCTCGACGACGATGAGACCTACGAGTACATGGCGGCTGATGGTCAGAGCTTCCGGGTGATCTGTGATCCCAAAAGCCTGCTCTACATCTATGGAATGCAGCTTGACTTCAGCACGGCTCTGATCGGTGGTGGCTTCAACTTCACCAACCCCAACGCCAGCCAGACCTGTGGCTGCGGCAGTTCCTTCGCCGTGTGAGCGAAGCCACGTGGGAATCTGAGGTGAGATCACTGCCCTCTCCCCGTTGATGGAGACTTCCCAGGACAACCTGTTTGAGCAGGCCATGGCCCGATATCAGGACGGCGCAGCGGCCGAAGAGGTGCTCCCTGATTTCGCCCGCATCGTTGAAGCCGCTCCTCGCCAATCGGCGGGCTGGACCTGCCTCGCCTGGCTGCAGCTGCTTTGCGACCAACCAGAGGAGGCGCTGCGGTCGGCACGTTTCGCCGTGAGACTCAACGGCCAAGACCCCCAGGCCAGGATCAATCTGAGCCTGGCCTTGCTGGAAACCCAATCCAAAGGTGTGCGTGACCACATCCAGGTGGTCCAGCAGGTGATGACCCTGGCCCCAGAGGTGTCCGGCGAACTCAAGGCCTCGATCGCCGACGGGCTTGAGCGCAAACCCGGCTGGAAGGCCCTCGAAAAAGTGAAAGCCTGGCTTGAGCTCTGATCACAACGGATGCTCTGCCTGACAGCCACTGCATGACAGCCACTGCCTGACCAACCCCGCATGACAGCCACCTGGACCATCAGCCGTCTGCCGTCCCAGGTTCGCGTGCGGCCTCCAGCGGATCGTTCGGCTCAATTGCGGCAGGAACGCCTGGCCAGCGAAGCGCGACGGTTGCAACTGGCCAGACGCGCCAACGGCATTCCGGATCCGAGCACCTGGATGTGGTGATGGGCAGCCCGGCGATGGCAAGCATCCTGCTGCTGAGCAATGGCCACGGCGAAGACCTCTCCGGCGCCCTACTGGCCCAGGAGCTTCAGCAGCAGGGCCACAACGTGCAGGCGCTTCCTTTGGTGGGCCTTGGCAGCGCCTACCAGAAAGCCGGGGTGCCACTGCTGGGACGCAGCCATGAATTCAGCACCGGCGGTATTGGCTACACCAGCCTTCGCGGCCGCCTCACCGAGATCGCTCAAGGGCAAGTGCTGTATCTGCTCCGACGCCTGATGCGTCTGATGCGGTACCGGCGTCGCTTCGATCTGATCCTGGTGGTGGGGGATGTGATCCCTGTGATCGCGGCATGGCTCAGCCAACGCCCGGTGGCGACCTACCTGGTGGCCTACTCCAGCCACTACGAAGGGAGGCTGCGCCTGCCCTGGCCCTGCGCCGCTCTGTTGAAAAGCCAGCGATTCAAAGCGGTGTACAGCCGCGATCAACGCACCGCCGAGGACCTCAGCAGACAACTGCAACGGCCGGTGACCTTTCTGGGTAATCCGTTCATGGATTCGGTGCTCACAGCGGCCACCCCACCGCCCAACAGCACGCCACGCATCGGTCTGCTGCCCGGCAGCCGCCGACCGGAACTGGAACAGAACCTGCAGCTGTTGCTGCGGCTGATCGAGCTGCTGCCCAGCACAGTTCGCTGCAACGTGGATCTGGCCTTGGTGCCCAGCCTCGATGACAACAGCTTGCGGCGGCTGAGCGAACGATGCGGTTGGCATCTGAACAACAGCGTGCTGCAGCGTGAGAGAGCCCGGGGGATCAACGTTCGCCGCGGGGCCTTCCGAGCCGTGCTGCAGCACAGTGATCTGGTGATCGGCATGGCAGGCACGGCCATCGAGCAGGCCGTTGGCCTGGCCAAACCGGTGCTGCAGGTGCCTGGCCAGGGGCCTCAATTCACAGCGGCATTCGCAGAAGCCCAACGGCGCCTGCTGGGCCCCACGGTGTTCTGTGCCGACGGGGAGAGTGGCAGCCGTGAGGCTTTGGTGGGAACAGCGGAGCTGGCCATGGCTCTGCTTGAACGTGCGCGACGGGATCCTGACTTGCAACAGCAATGCCAAGAGGAGGCCAAACGGCGCCTCGGGGAAGCTGGTGGAGGCCCGAGAATGGCGGCAGCCATTTGCTCACTTCTTGCATGAGTGCGCCGCCTGAACCGGCCTGGAAACGCTGGCTCGACCGCCTGCTGATGGTGAACGTGCTGCTGGTGTTTATCGGCGCAGGGGTCTTCGCCGTTGCCGTGGTGCAACAGGGCCAAGGCCATGACTGGCTGATGGACCAGGTTCAGCTGCTGTGGCAACCCCTGTTTGCCCCAGCCATCAGCCTGCTGATCATGGCGGCCCTGGTGAGCGGCATCTTCAGCTGGTGGCAGCGGCGAGTGCTGAAGCCAGATCGGGGTAGCGGAAGCTGAAGTTCAGAGCCTCAAGCCGCTCCGAAGCAACCTGCTGGCCCTCCAACACCACCTTGGCGCCGTCCCCCAGAAGCACATGAAGCACTGGAGCAGGCACCGGCAACAAACTCGGACGGCCCAGGCTGCGCCCCAGCTGCTTGCAGAAGGCCGTCATCGAGACGGGCTCAGGAGCCACGGCATTGATCACGCCACTCCAGCTCTCGTTCGTGAGGGATTGAAGGATCAGGGCGCAGAGGTCAGTGCGGTGGATCCAGCTCATCCATTGCCGGCCACTGCCGATCGGACCGCCAAACCCTGTGCGGAACACCGGAAGCATTTTTCCGAGTGCACCGCCGTCGGCCGCCAGCACAATGCCGATCCGCAGGGTGACCTGCCGTACAGCGGAAGGCACCGCCCCAGCCGCCGCTTCCCAGCGCTCACACAAGCTCGCAAGGAAGTCGTCACCAGGGGTGCTCGATTCAAGAAAACGCTTGTCCAGGCTGGAGCCGTAGAAGCCGATGGCCGAGGCATTCACCAGCACCTTCGGTGGCGTGGTACAGGCCTCAATCGCCTTCACCAACTGAGAGGTCGTCTCCAGACGGCTGGTTTCAAGCAGCTGCCGGTGGGTCGGGGTCCAACGCTTCTCGGCAATCGGTTCCCCCGCCAGGTTGACCACCGCATCGGCCTGGTTCAGGGCATCCAACAGCCCGGCATCGGTCCAAGTGCTGCTGCTGGCGGGGTCGAACTGCATCCAGGTCAATCGTCCATCCGCCCGTTCAGCGTCGTAGCCACGGGCCAAGCGGCGGCTGACCACCGTGAGCTGATGGCCGGCCTCAAGCAGGAGCGGCAGGAGCTCACGGCCAACAAAACCAGTGCAGCCGAACAGCAGCAGACGCATGAAAGCGGGGGTGGTGCGGCTGGGAGGCTAAGGGGGTTCGTGGGCGATTGGTTTTAGCCTGCTGCCATCACCATCCCCTGTCATGGCCGAATCCGACGCCGCTGCCCCCGCCAAGGCCAAGCCTGCTGCGCTGCGCAAAGGGGCTTTGGTCAAGGTGAACAGAGCCGCCTACAGCTCCAGCCTTGAGGCTGGCGCCAGCGATCCCACAGCACCGGACTACATCTTTGAAGGTCCCGGTGAGCTGCTGGTGGTGAAAGGGGACTACGGCCAGGTGCGCTGGAACCGTCCGGTGCCCGATGTATGGCTGCGCATGGATCAGCTGGAAGCCTGCTCCTGATCCTGATCTTGGTTGGAGGCAGGCTCTAGGGCCTGCTCCACGGCTGTGACGGCCGCTGGAACTGACGTCATGGCGGCGGGGATGCGCCAAACAGCACCGGAGAGCACACCGCTGAGATCCCCCAGCGCCTCCAGCACAGGATTCGAAACGCCGGCCCCATCCGCAGCGGCGGCGGCCTGCCAGGGGTTCCACCCCGCCAGGTTGACCACACTGCGGTAGGCCGCTGGCCAGGGGTTATCGGGCAACAGCCGTTGCAGCGCCTCGAACTGCTCCGCTGCCTGCGCCGGGCGGTTTTCCAGCACCGCCAGCAGCGCAAGGGTCCAACGCGGTTGCACAGCATCGGGATCCTGCGCCAAGGCCGCCAAGGCCTCAGAACGCACCGGCTCCCGATAGCTGAAATGGCCATCAAGCATGTGCTCCTGCCCCACCTGAGCAAACACCGGATCCAGCCCCACCGGCCCTGCCGACAGGCCAGCGGCGAGCTCGGGGAAGCGCTCCGCAAAAGAGGGGCCTGCAATCGGATGCGTCGCGTTGCGGCGCCAGAGGGAATAACTCCCCCCCTTAGGGCGCTCAAACTGATGAACCAGTTCGAACACACCGCTGCTGCGCACCGCTTGATCCAGCCGTCGCGCCGCTTTGCGCACGGATCCCTGGTTCCCTTCCGCTAACACCACCCATTCCGTTCTGGCCAGCACAGGCTCGCGGTCCTGGCGGCTACCCCCCAGCTGCCGGCCAACGGTCTGTCCCCCATGGCGACGACCGTAAAAGCTGACGTTGTGCTGGTTGAGATCGGAGGTACTGGGCACCACGATCAACGTGGCGGGAGACGTGCTGGGATCCGCGCCGCCGGCGGCCTCCACCAGCGCCTCCACCGGGCCACGGGGCCGATCTTCAAAGCGATGCAGCTGATGGGACCAGCCCGCTGGGACACAGGCCAGCAGCCCAGCACCGAACAAGGGCCACACCAGCCTGGAACGCCTGGCCTCGAACCAATGGCCCCATTGCCACCAGCCTCGAGCCAGAAGCAACAGCAAGGAGGGGAGCAGGGGAGCGATGTAGCGGTCGCCTTTGTTGGGGCTCAGCGTGGTGAGCACCCAGGCCACCACCAAATTGATCAGGAGCCAGCGCCAGGACCAGGCGTTGTCGCCGGAGGGCTGCCGGCGCTGCCAGCACCAAAGCAGCAGGCCCGACAAGCCCACCACAAGAAGCACCGGGCCCAGCTGCTCCGGCAATAGGCGGGGATACCACAGCCAACTGGCCAGGCTGAAGACGCCAGGATCGCCCTCCCGAGCCGCTGACTCGAACACGGCTCGGTTGGTACCACCGAGGCTGGTGATCCAGTTGTGACGCAACCAGGGGCCGATCAGGACCGCCGTGAGCAGGGGCAGCAGCAAAGCCTGACGCAGCCAAGGGCCACCCCGCCGCACGGCGATTCCCGCAGCCCAGAGTCCCGCAGGAACAAGCACCAGCAGGGCGCTCTGCTTCACCAACACCGCAGCGATGGCTGCCAGGGTGCAACCCCAGGCCTGCCCCCAGCGGCCACCGCTCTTGGGATCGCACCAGACCCCGAGACGCCAAATCGCCAAGCTGCAACTGGCCACCAGGGCCATCTCCAGCACGTAATCCGTGCGCAGATCCAGAAAGGCCGGCGTCAAGGCCGCCAACAGGCAGGCGATCAAGGCCAGGCCATCCCCTTGCAGCCGCCGCCCCCAACCCGCCATCACCACCAGGAGCAACCCGTGCCAGAGACTCAGGCTCCAGGCCGCTTGCTCCGGGGCATCACCACTCAGGGCCATCACGCTGCCGTTCACCAGCGAGGCCAGGGGCGGAATCTTCGGAGACAGATCCAGCAGCGCCTGCCAACCCTGCCACCCGCCACCGGGAAGCAAGCCCAAGGCGCGGCCATGGTCCATGGCGCTGTTGAGGTAATCAGCCTGATCCCAGGCGGGGACGCCGGTCTGGAGCGTCCACCAGAGCCGATCCACCAGGGTGGAGAGCACCCAGATCAGGGCAACCGAAGCCCAGAAACGCCAGCGCTGCTTCACACGATCTCCAAGCGACGCCGTTCATCCTGGAGCCGCTTGCGTCGCTGCTTGGCCTCCCGCAGCATCTCGCGACCATCGTGGAGATATCCATCCACGTATCCCATGGTGTAACGCTCCAGCTCGGCCAGAGCGTCTTCCACTTCGGAAAGACAGTGATACAGGCTCAGCCCGAAGCCACGGGCCGAGGCCGGTGTGGGCAACGACTGGAACAGTTGCTTGACCTTGTCCATCCGACGTCCGCTCGCCTCGAGATAGCTGCAGAACGCCTCCATCAGCTCGTCGTCGTAGGGGTCTGCTGACAGTGCTTTGAGTTGCTTGGGGAAGGGATTGATCACCTCACCGAGCATGCGGTCGATCGGGGCGTAGACCCGCCGCAACCACTCCACCAGGGCATCGTCAGCGGCCACAGCACGATCGTGGGCACGGCTGGCACGGCGCAGGTCCGTCGGCGATGCCGCTCGGCCCGGCTGGGGCCGCGTGCGATCGAATGCCTTACGGCGCTCGGCATCCCCGAGAACTTCCCAGGCGGCATTGAGGGCCAGCATCTGCTGGTCGTCGCCACCGGCATCGGGATGGTGCTGCTTCACCAGCTGGCGGTAGGCCGCCTTGATCTCAGCATTGCTGGCGGTGCTGCTGACACCGAGCACGGCGTAGGGGTCGCTCACAGCTGACCATCCCTCCGGGCGGGAAGCTGCGAAGCAGCACTGAACATCGGGGTTGAGAGGTAGCGCTCGCCATAACTAGCCAGCATCACCACCAGGCGTTTGCCCGCCATGGCGGGGGCTTGGCCCACTCGCAAGGCAGCGGCCATGGCCGCGCCACTGCTGATGCCGCAAAGCAGACCCTCCTCCCGAGCCAGACGCCGGCCCACCTGCATGGCCTCCTCATCGCTCACCGTGAGGATCGAATCAATCCGATCGAGTTCCAGCACTGCAGGAACAAAACCAGCTCCAATCCCCTGAATGCGGTGAGCCCCCGGGGGCTTGCCAGACAGCACAGCACTGGCCTCGGGCTCAACGGCAATCACCTGCAGCTGCGGCTGGCGTTGTTTCAAAAGACGGGCACAGCCGGTGATCGTGCCGCCGGTGCCCACCCCCGCCACAAAGGCATCAATCTGACCCTCTGTATCGCGCCAGATCTCTTCAGCCGTGGTGCGCTCATGCACAGCTGGATTAGCGGGGTTATCGAACTGCTGAAGCAGGTAGGCGTTGGGTATCTCCTCCACCAACTCCTTGGCCAGAGCGATGGCCCCATTCATGCCCTGGGCCCCGTCGGTGAGCTGCAACTCGGCGCCATAGGCCCGCAACATCGCGCGACGCTCCGTGCTCATGGTGTCCGGCATGGTGAGAATCAGCCGGTACCCCCGGGCCGCCGCCACCATGGCCAGGGCAATCCCGGTGTTGCCGCTGGTGGGCTCCACCAGCACCGTTCGACCGGGAACGATCGTGCCGGCCTGCTCCGCCTCCAGCACCATGGCGCTGGCAATGCGGTCTTTGACCGAGGCGGATGGATTGAAGCTCTCCAACTTGGCCAGGATCTCGGCCTGGCAGCCGCAGGCCAGGGGCAATCGGTTCAGCCGCACGAGGGGCGTGCCACCGATCAAGGCCGTGATGTCAGGAGCAATGCTCATGGCTGCAGCTTGCCCGCAGAACGACCATAAAAAAAGCCCTCCGCTCGGGAGGGCTTGGGTTGTATGTGTGAGGAAGGTTGTTCTGAAGGCCCAACCGAAGCTGGGCCAAGGAATCAGAACTTGAAGGTGGTCTGAACCAGGCCACCGAAGACGCCGAGGGACTTGTAGTCGCCGTTGACGTTCTGGGTGTCGTCACCGAAGGGACGGCTCAGCCAGTAGATGGCTGGGGTGATCTGGATGTTGTCGGTGACCTGGAAGCTGTACCAGAGCTCCATGGCGTAACCGCCGTCAGCCACGAAGTCGTCGTTGCTGTCGTTATCCACATCGAAAACGAACTGGGGCTGACCCACGGCGTAACCCAGAGCGTTGCCTTCCATGAAGACGTCGTTCCAGGTCAGACCCACCATCCAGCTGGCCATGGCCCGCTTGGTGGTGTTGTCATCCCAATCGTCGTTGCCGTTCAGATAGGACGCACCGACACCAGCGCTGATGGAGGGCATCCAGCCGGACTCCTCAGGACGCCAGAAGCCGTGGAAAGACCAGCTGTGGCTATCAGCATTGGTGCGCTCGTCTTCACCATTGACTTCAACGGTGCAAGGAGTACCGAACTTGTCACTCTTGGCGAACTCAGTGGCGGTGCGGAACTTGGCACCACACTGGCCGTAGCGGTAACCACCGGCGAAGCCCCACTGCTTGTTGCCGTAGGCAATCTGAGTGGTGATGTTGCCTTGGGAGTTGTCGGTCATGAAGCCACCCGTGTTGGGGTTGCTGTTATTACCCTCTCCGTCGTCAGCAACGTAGTTCGCAGCCACGGTGAAGTAGGCGTCGCCCTTCTCCACTTGCTTCTTGTTGGTGTAGATGGCACCGAAACCAGCGCCCATCTCCTTGTTCCAGACTCCAGGGGTGCCCAGGGAGCCGCCGAAGAAGTCGAGGATCTTGCTGCCACCTTTGGCGTAGGCGCTGGCCTTGTAGCCCATCATCTCGGTGTTGCGGGTCAAAGGACCGGCTTGGATGGTGAAGCTATCGCCGAGGGGGAAGCGGTAGTAGAGACGATCAACCTCAACAGCGCTATCGGAAGCGGCAGCGGTATCGAGCTTGTTCAGAGCAACGCCGTTGCCTTCCCAGGCAGCGTTGTCCATGTTGCCTGCGCGCAGGCGGGTGTAGAGCAGATCCTTACCGGTGAAGGAGGTCTTCAGGCCGAGACGCAGGTCGTAGCTGAAGGAGAAGGCGCCGTACTCAGCGTTGTAAGCATCACGGGCACCCTTTTCGCCACCGGTGTTGTAGTTGTCACCTTTGGCGCGCGTTGCACCAGCCACCCAGACGGTTTTGGCCTTGAGCTTGGTGGTGGTGGAGAACTGGGTTGCTTCCAGTTCGCCGACGCGGGCCTCGAGGCCGTCAACGCGACCCTTGAGGATGGCCAGCTCGGTTTCGAATTCCTTGAGCAGGCGACGCAGCTCGTCGGTCACTTCGGTGACGCGGTCGAGGCAGGCGTTCAGCAGGGCAGCCGCTTCGTAGCGGGTCATGGCCCGGTTGCCACGGAAGCTGCCGTTGGGGTAACCAGCGACGCAGCCGTAGGTCTCCACCAGGTTGGCCAGAGCCTGATAGGCCCAGTCGGTGGGGTAAACGTCAGAGAATTGGGTGACGCTGGTGACCTGATCAGCGGAAGCCGCGTAATCAGAAACGCCGTTGATGTTCAGCTCGGCGGCATTGGCACCGGAGGCCAGAAGGCCAAGGGCGGCAGGAGCCACCAGCAGTTGCTGGAAAAGCTTCATTTTGGGTTCTCACACCAAGAGAAAAGTGCCGGCAAGACATGCCAGCGGCTCCACGCTATTGGCGCCTGATCACCATGTCGGTAACAGCAACCCAAGGGTTGTTTATGTATCGGTTAAGACCATTTCTTGCGGACTCCGGAGCGAAAAAAAGCTCCCCACCGAGGTGGAGAGCTGAAGAATCTGAAGAGGACGAGACCCCAGCAGGGGCCTCAAACCAAGGATCAGAACTTGAACTGGGTCTTGATCAGACCGCTGAAGGCCTCCATGCCGTTGGAGCCCTGCTCGGGGTAGGGCTTGCTCAGGTAGGTGATCGCAGGGGTGACGGAGATGTTGTCGGTGACCTGGAACTTGTAGAAGAGCTCCCAGGCGAAACCGGCTTCTTCGTTCAGATCGCCATCATCGGATTCAGCAATCCAGGTGGGCTGGCCGACTGCGACGCCGAGGGAGTTGCCTTCAATGAAGGCGTCACTCCACTCAAGGCCGACGTACCAGGAGTTGGTGTAAACGTCGTCGTTAAGGTACTCAGCCCAGGTGCCGCCATAACCAGCACTGATGGAGGGGATGATTCCGGAATCCTCGGGCATCCACCATGCACTCACACCAAAGGAATCGGTGTTCGAAGATGCGGAAGCGGCAGCTGCACCGGCAGTGGCGTTACCCACATAGAGACCAGGGCCATTTTCGCCACTTGCGTAGGTGTAAGCAGCAGCAATACCCCAGTTCTCAGGCGCGTAAGCGATCTGAGTGGTAGCAGAGGAACCAGCACCATCAGTCATGAAGCCACCCGTGTTCGGGTTGCTGTCATTCGCGTTGGTGGAGAGGTAGCTGGTGGAGATGCTGAAGTCGTCAGACGTCCAGTAGATACCAGCACCACCGCCCATGGCCAGGTTGTAGGCGCCAGGAGCACCGGCGTAGGTGAAGAAGTCGTACGTCATCGCAGCGGGATAAGCGCTGGGCCAGACGGGCAGCATGTCGTCCATACGGACCACAGGACCACCAACCACGGTGAAGTCACCGATGGGGAAGCTGTAATACAGGCGGTTAACGTTCACGGTGTCACCCGTGTCGATGGCGTATTCCTGAGAGAAAAGATCGCCGTAGACGTTGGCCACGTTGCCTGAACGCAGGCGGGTGTACAGCAGGTCCTTGCCGGTGAAGGAGGTCTCCAGGTTCAGCGCCAGGTTGTAGCTGAAGGAGGTACCGCCGCTATTGGACTTGAAAGCCTTGCTTCCCTTGTCCCAGGCAGTAGCAGCACCGAAGACCCAGTCCGCTTTACCTTTCAGCTTGGTGGTGGTGGAGAACTGGGTTGCTTCCAGTTCGCCGACGCGGGCCTCGAGGCCGTCAACGCGACCCTTGAGGATGGCCAGCTCGGTTTCGAATTCCTTGAGCAGGCGACGCAGCTCGTCGGTCACTTCGGTGACGCGGTCGAGGCAAGCGTTCAGCAGGGCAGCCGCTTCATAGCGGGTCATGGCCCGGTTGCCACGGAAGGTGCCGTTGGGGTAACCGGCGACGCAGCCGTAGGTCTCCACCAGGTTGGCCAGAGCCTGATAGGCCCAGTCGGTGGGATAAACGTCAGAGAATTGGGTGACGCTGGTGACCTGATCAGCGGAAGCCGCGTAATCAGAAACGCCGTTGATGTTCAGCTCGGCGGCATTGGCGCCAGAGGCCAGAAGGCCAAGGGCGGCGGGAGCCACCAGCAGTTGCTGGAAAAGCTTCATTGAATTCCTCACACAGGAAATAGGCGCAGTTGCGCCAATCCGCATGGTGGGAGCTAACCAGCCCTTAACCATCCCGCAATGTGCCGGTAATCCAAGCGACAGGTATCAACGGCTTCTGTTTCGAATTGAAACTGTAGGAATTGACACCTAAACAAGGTTCACGCGTTCAACACACCGCCTGTGGCGATGAACCGCAATCGGCGTTTTTCCCGAGGTTCAAAACCAAGGCATGGCCAGCGGCACTCGCTTCCCATTTCAAAAACGATGCCCCCGCCCAGAAATCCGGACGGGGGCTCTCGCCGGGTCCGCTTTTGCCGCGGAACCGGATGATCAGTCAGAAGGCGCCGTTCAGCCGGCGTTCTCCGCGATCAGCAGACCCTGAATCAAACAACTGGAAATCATGGACACCTCCTCCTGAAGGATTGTGAATGCCGGCAACGCGTTCGGAGTTGTGGACACCTCCCGAAGGAAGCACTCACCTCTCCACGCCGCTGCATCCTGAACACCAGGACCATACTCAGTTTTTGATGTGAAGAGGGGCCCCATGCGCTCCGGCTCAGCTCCTGACGCAGCACCCTGGATCGCATTGGTGGCGCTCGGCATAGCCGCTGCCGTGCTGGCTCTGATCGGCCTCGGCGATCTCCCCTTGCGGGACTTCGATGAGGCCACCATGGCCCGGGTGGCCCTCGAACTTCGCCACGGCCTCGGGGAAGCCCCGTTGCTGCCCACCCTCTGGGACAAGCCCTACCTCAACAAGGCACCTGGTCTGCACAGCCTGATCGCCCTCGTGATCGGCGCCACAACACAGCACAACCAGCTCCCTTCGGAGTGGACGATCCGTCTGGCACCCGCCTTGCTGTCGTGCCTGGTGGTGCCCCTTGGAGGCTGGCTGCAATGGACGCTGCGGCCGGGAGATCGTTCCAGCGCCCTCGCCACCAGCGTGATTCTGCTGACGCTGTTGCCGGTGGCCCGGCACGGACGTCTGGCCATGCTGGATGGCACGCAGCTGACAGCCATGGCTCTGCTGTGGCTGGCCCTGCTGCAGCTCAAGGGCAGCCGCAGCAGTGCACTCTGGGGGGCCGTCGCCGGCCTGATGGCCAGCGCCATGCTGCTGCTCAAAGCCCCGCTGCTGGTGCCCGCAGCGGTGGCCGCCGGTTTGGCACTGGCCTGGGGCCAGGAATGGAAATCCTGGACCAACAAGTCGGCAGCCCTGATCGGGATGCTGCTGGGCCTGGTGCCGGGAGTCGGGTGGCATCTCTGGCATGCCCACATCCGGGGGAGCGAAGCGCTCTGGCTCTGGGGCGGAGATGGGGCTGGGAGGGTGCTTCTGGATGCTGGCGAAGGCAGTGACCTGGGCTGGCGGGTCCCGCTGATCGAAGTGCTGGAGGGGGGCTGGCCCTGGCTGCCGCTGCTGCCCTTTGCCCTGGTCTGGGCCTGGCGATGGCGTCAGAGCCGCTGGGGCCGCTGGTCGCTGGCCAGCCTGCTCACCCTGGCCGGGGCCATTCTTCCGCTGCGCACCCAGCTCCCCTGGTACAGCCACCCGCTCTGGTTGCCCATCGCTCTTCTTTGCGCTCCGCTGCTGGCCTGGCTGGTGGAGCGACCCTCTTCTTCGTCGAATTCACCTGGCAACCCACAGCCCCCCTGGCGCTGGTTACTGATGCAGCTTCCTTTTTTCTGGTGCGGGCTCGGAATGCTGCTTCTGCTGCTTTGGCTGAGCAGCTTCAGCAGCATCGGCAGCAGCCTTGTGCCCTACCGCGGCCTGGCGGTTGTGCTGGGCCTCGGCTGGTGTGGCGGCGGATGGTGGCTGCGCTCTGGCGCACCACAGCGACGACGCCTGGGGGTGATCAGCCTCAGCTGCGGCAATGTGGCAGCGCTGACCCTGCTGTTTCACTCCCCCCTGTGGTTGTGGGAGCTCAACGAAACCTGGCCCGTGCAACCGGTGGCAGCCCTGGCCAGAGCCAACCCTGGAGGCGAGATCAGGCTGAAGGGTTACGACGAACGCCCCAGCCTCAACTGGTATGCCGAACAACGCATTCAGCGCTTCAAAGGTGGCCCAGGCCGCCGTCTCAGCGACAAGCCACAGAAGGACTGCATCACCGAAGGCCAAGCGGGGCGATGGACTCTGGCCAACTGTCGGTAGCCTGAGCCCGACTGGAGCGCACTGTGTCGTCCACCGCGGAACGTGAAGGACTGACAAGCCACAACGGCCTGTCCATCGTGCTGCCCACATTCAATGAAGGTGGTTCCATCCGCCAGGTGATCGAATCCCTGCTTCACCTGGGGACGGATCATCCGCTCGAAATCCTGATCGTCGATGACGATTCCCGCGATGGCACCCCAGATCTGGTTCGCGCCCTGGCCCGCCAGGACCCCAGGATCCGGATCATCCAACGGGTGGGACGCTCCGGGCTGGCCAGCGCCATCAAGGAAGGCCTGATCGCAGCCCTCTATCCCACCGCTGTGGTGATGGACAGCGATGGACAGCACGAACCGACCTCCGTGGGCGAAGCCGTGCAGCTGCTGGATCGCGAGGGACTGGACCTGGTGGCCGGGAGCCGCTTCCTCGACCGCTCCGAAATCCGAGGCCTCAGCGATCGACGCACCGATGGCTCCACCCTCGCCAACCGTCTGGCCCGTTGGAGCCTGCCCAGGTCCTACCGGCACCTGAGCGATTGCATGAGCGGCTTCATCGTGCTGCGCCTCAAGCGCTGCCTGCCACTGGTGCGTCAGGTAGACGTGAATGGTTTCAAATTCTTCTACGAACTCCTGGCCATCAGTCGCGGCCGCCTGCAGGTGGGAGAAATCCCACTGCGTTTTCAGCCAAGGCTGCATGGCAGTTCCAAGCTCGATCTCGCCGTCCTCTGGGACTTCGTCGTGTCCCTGATTCACACCGCAACCCTGCGGCTGCTCCCGCGTCGGGCCATCAGCTTCGGGCTTGTGGGCGCCTCAGGCGTGGTGGTGCAGTTGCTGTCCACAGCACTGCTGATGAGCCTGTTCGACCTGGCGTTTCAACAGGCGCTTCCTGTGGCTGTGATCACCGCCGCAAGCTCGAACTATCTGGTGAACAATGCCCTCACCTTCCGCGACCGGCGCCTGAGCGGAGGGCAATTGATCCGAGGGTTGCTGAAGTTCCTGCTGGTGGCCTCCCTGCCGGCCCTTGCCAACGTTGGCCTGGCCACCAGTTTCTACACCCTGATCCAGGCCCACACGCTCTGGGCCCAGTTGGCGGGCATTGTTGTCGTCTACGTCTGGAACTATGCGGCGTCATCCCGCTTCGTCTGGAACAACCCCTAAGCGGGCCTGGCTGCCCATCGGCCTTGGAAGCCTGCTGCGGCTGGTGCAGATCTGGATGCCGGTGCTGGGGGTTCACAGCTGGCGGCAAGCCGACACCGCGGCCATGGCCAGGCATTTCAGCCTGGCGGGCACACCGATCTGGCTGCCGCAGGTCGACTGGAGCGGTGCAAGTGCCGGCTTTGTGGAGTCGGAATTTCCCCTCTACCCCTTTCTGGTGAGCCGCCTTTACAGCCTGATCGGCGTCCAGGAGTGGCTGGGCCGTGGTCTGTCGGTGCTCTGCAGCGCCTTGACCATCTGGCTGGTGATGCGCCTGGGCCGGCGTTGGTTCAGCCCCGAAGCCGGTTGGTGGGCGGGCCTGGCCTTTGCCATCGCACCATTGGGGGTGTATTTCGGGCGCGCCTTTCAGGCCGAAGCCCTGTTGCTCCTCTGTGCCGCAGGGGCCCTGGAGAGCCTGAGCCTCTGGCGTGAGCGACGTTTGCCCTGGACCCTGGCTCTGAGCTGGGTGTGCTTCACCAGCGCTGGCCTGATCAAGGTGATTCCACTCCTCTGGTTGGGGCTGCCCCTGCTGATGGTGCAGCTCAGCTCGAACCCGCAAGGCCAGGCCCCACCCCTGCAGACCTTGCCCAGACGCGTGCTTCGTCTGCTGGGGCATCCAGGCTTCTGGCTCTACATCGGCACCAGCCTGATGGCGATCGCCGGCTGGTACTGGCATGCCCATCAACTGGGACAGACCAGTGGTCTGAGCTTCGGGTTCTGGGGGTCGGGAACCGATCGCAGCAGCATCAGTCTTCTGCTGGACCTCAACGGCTGGATCAACCTGCTGCTGCGGGTGAGCCTGCGGCTCCTGGCACTGGTGGGGGTGCCGTTTCTGCTGATCGGCCTCAAGGCGAGCTGGCGCAGCGGCGGCGGGCAGATCACGATCAGCAGCTTGGTGGGGGTGCTGCTCTGCACAATCGCCACCATGCGCTCGAGCACGATTCACGAGTACTACCAGCTGCCGCTGCTGCTGTTCAGTTCCCCACTGATCGGCTTGGGCTGGCAGACCTGGCACCAGCAGCGGCCCCGCTGGCAGCCTCGGCTGTTGCTGAGCCTTGCTCTGGTGGTGAGCCTCACGGTGCTTTCCCTGGATTACTGGGCGGTGGAGCATCGCCAGCGAGAGGCGTGGATGCCCTTGGCCCTCACCATCCGCAGGGATCTGCCCAGCGACGCGCGGATTGTGAGTGTCACCAGCACCGATCCCACCCTGCTCAACCTGGCCCGCCGTCAGGGCTGGCTGATCTCCAGCAAACAACTGACGCCGGAGCGACTGCAGCGCTGGAAACAAGCTGGAGCCAGCCATCTGGCCGGGAGCTTCGTGTGGGACAAAACCTACCGGCCGATGCCGCAGCGGCGGCAACAGCTCCTGCGGGAGATGGTGGAGGCAAGCCCCCATGCCTGGGTTGACTCACACAGCCAGACCTATCTGATCCCGATTGATGACCTCCAGCCCCGACGCTGACTCCCGGCCATCGCAGCCGCGGGGCTGTCCTCCGCTGCTGCTGGCGCTTTGCGCAGGGCTGGGCCTGCTGCTCTGGGGCGTTGCAGCGGCACGCCATGGCCTGCTGCAAAGCAATGCCTACGACCTGGGGCTGTTCGATCAGTGGGCCTGGCTGATCGGATCGGGAGCGGCACCGATCTCCTCGATGGAGCAGGTGCATGTGCTGGCCGATCACGGGGCCTGGATGCTCTATCTGGCGGGCGCGGCCTATCTAGTCCTGCCCAGCATCCATTGGCTCCTGGCCAGTCAGGCCCTGGCCCTGAGTTGCACCGCACTGCCGGTTTGGTGGCTGGCGAAGCAGGCTGGTTTGGGACCTCGGCAGTGCTGGCTGGCCTGCAGCCTCTGGTGGCTGCAGCCGGTGGTGTTCAACACAGCTCTGTTTGATTTCCACCCCGAAACCTGGGTGATGCCGGCCTTTACCCTGGCGCTCTGGGCCGAGCGCAACGGCCGCTCCCGGCTCTGGTTTGGCTTGCTGCTGCTGATGCTGGGCTGCCGCGATGGCTTGGTGCTGATCACAGCAGGCATGGCCATCGATCTTGCGTGCCGGCGGCGTTGGTGGTGGAGTCTGGCGGCGGGGGGCCTCAGCATCGGCTGGCTGCTGATGCTCAGCCGTTGGCTCTATCCACTGCTAAGGGATGGCGACGGTCCGAAGGCCGCATCGCGAATGTTCAGCCATTTGAACGGCGATCCGCTGACGGTTCTCAGTGGCCTGGATTGGGCCGGAGGAGCGGAATATCTGCTGCTGCTTTGCCTGCCCTGCATCGCCCTGTGGCGGCGGGACTCCCTCAGCACGTTGCTGATCGGGCTGCCGTTGGTGCTGGTGAATCTGCTCTCCGCATCCGCCAGCTACCGCACCCTGGTGCATCACTACAGCCTGCCGCTGGCGTTGGTGGCCGTGGTGGCCTGCATTGATGCCCTGCGGGGGCAACCCCAACCCCAGCGGGGCTTTCCCTGGATGCTGTGCTGGGCCACGGCCTGTTGGCTGGCGCTGGCCAAGCCCTGGTTCTTCTCCGGGCCCTATCTGACCCGAGTGCCCCAGCTGCAAGGAGTCAATGAGGCCCGGGCTCTGATCCAATCGCAGGATGCCGTGCTGACCACCAGTTACCTGGTGCCACAGCTCAGCCAGCGCACCAACATCGGCTTCCCCAAGAACAAGCAAAGTCCAACCCACAAGGCTGGGCCTTGGAACGTGCTGCTGCTCAATCCAAATGACCCGGGCTGGGGGTCAAGCCGCACAGTGCAGAAGACGTTGCTTACTCAAGCCAGGGACAGGAACTGGAGCTGTCGGAACTGGCCGTCGGGTCTGGAGCTGTGTCGGGCACCTGCCGCTGCAGAACAACAGCCCCGCCGCGGCAATGCACCAAGCGATAGTCGCCCGACGCCTTGAGCTTCCGCAGTTCCCGCTGAATGCGCTGCTGTTTGTTGCGGGATCCCTTGAACACTGGAGCCAACGGCGTGTGATAGCCGGGCATGGCCACCACCCATTCCGCCGGTTGAACGCGGCCCTGGCGATCGCGGTACTGAACATGCCGAGGGAAACGAATCGCCGCCTCTCGCTGGGCCAACAACGGCAGCAAAGGCGTATCGGCAGCAACGCTGGAATCCGCTGGAATCAGCGCCACAGCCTGTGAAGCCGCCTCGCGGCGGTTCAGCATTTGCTGAGGAGACACATAGGCCCACGGAGAAAAGCTGTCGGGGATGACGGCCGAAAGGGTGCGGTGGGGGTTCCCCACCAGCGTGAGCACCAGGCCAAGCGACAGGGCCGCGGTCCAACAACGGCGCAGCCAGGGCTTCGACCAGCCCTCCGGATGACGTTGCCACCAGAGCACAGCACCGAGATAAAGGCCGGGCACCAGAGCCAGCACGTAGCGCAGGGTGACGGACAAGGCCGATCGCCCTTGGGAGAGCAAAGCAATCAACAGCGGGGCCAGCATCAGCAAAGCGGCATCCACCGAGAACAGGGGCACCAGCACCAGCGGCAGGCTCAACGCCAGCACAAAGCCGAGGGTTGCCCCCGGCGGCGACACCAACGCTTCGAGCAACGCCAAAGGCTGGCGCAGCATGGCCCAAAGCACAGAAACCGTTCCCCCCGATGGGTCATCCACCAGATGGCCGAACTTCTCCTTCAGGAAGCGATCCGACAACGAGGAGTCCACCATCGGCTGAATCCAACCGGTGACCAGCACGACCCAGGCGAAGGACACCCCCATCAGTAAGGCTCCGGTCATACGTTGGTCGGGACGGCGCACCAAGGCCCAGAGGCCAAGGGAAAACAACAGCAAGCCACTGTCTTCTCGCACCAACAGCAACAGAGCGCCAAACAGCCACACCCGCCAACGGCAGCCATCGAGGAGCCCTCCCACCACGAGAAAGGCCAACAGGGGCAGCCAAACCAGATCGTGAAAGTTCTCGAGAGCCGGGCCAATCACCGCACCACTGAGGAAGTAGGCGAGGGTGATCCGTTCAGCCAGGGGCCGCGGAAGGCGGGAGTCAGCCAATCGCCACAGCACCAGACCTGCGGCAGTGAGCAGGCCCACCTGAAGCAACGGCAGCGCCCACATCCCGAACACAGCCACGAGGGGGGCCATCAGCACGGTTAAGACGTTGGCGTGCTGCCCCAGGTGCAAGTAATCGATGGACGGGAGACCATCGCCGACCACCACCGCCCCCGACAACACCGACGACAGGCTGCTTTCAAAGGGGCGACCCTGCGCCGTGGCCCAGAGCTCCTGCAGAAACAGGGCTTGGTCATAGGTGGCGCTGAGGCTGAACAGCCGCCAGGCCTGCAGCCCAAAACAGATCAGGGCAAACAGACCTGCCATCGCCAACACCTTGCGTGGCCAACGGGTTGGGGAGGACGCATCTATGCCGCTGGGTCGACGCATGCAGCCGTCCTTGAAGGATTTTGGGCAGGTTACGGAGCGTGCTGCACGGGGCCAAGCAGCACGCGCGTGCGCAACAACAACAGATAAATGGAGGCGTAGAGCACCAGCTCACCCCACTCCTGATCCCGATTGAGGATCAGCTCGGAGCAGGTGCGCGTCGCAATGCAGAACGCCAGTGCAGAAACCGCCAGGAACAGCGGCCAGCTGTAGACCGCGGGAGTGAGGGCCCGAGTCACGGCCGCCATCGATTCAGAACAGTTTTTTGTGAGCGCTCCCATCCAGCGCGGCGCCAGAACCACAACAGCCAAAACCCCAAGGGTCGCCAGGAAGGTGCCCAGATCCAGTCGTTCCTGAAACCAGCCGATGTTGTGCAGAGTCGTCTCGTTCTGCGCGTTGATCTCGTTCAACAAGGGCGGGGTCCGCCAGCTGAAGATCACCTGGCCCCAGGCGAGCTCCTCAATCAACACCAGGGCAAGACATGCCGCGCCGCCCTGGAACAGCCGACCGGGGCGGCGTTCCTGCAAACGCGCATTCAAGTCGGAGCCGATCAACCAGGCCGTCCGGCTGGCGAGCACAAGCACCAGCACCTGGCACCACTCCACCAGGCCACCCTCGCCAAACACCAGATTTTTGTAGGCGTCACGGTCCGGCGAGCCGGTCTTCAAGCCGACAACCAGCAGAACCACAAGCGCCAGCAGACCCCACACCGCACGGGTGCGGCTCCCATGGGCCCTCGGATCGGCAACCGACAGCAACCGCAACAGCGCCTGAGAACGGGTGGCCCAAACCGCCAGTCCCGTGCTCACCCCCGCCACAACACCCCAACCGAGATCAGGTTGGGAACCACCAGAGGCAGACATCACCAGCTGCACGGCCACCGTTAACAGCGATGCAGCCGCCACCACCAGAAACAATGAAGCGATGGCTGTTTTGAGGGCGCGACCCCGTGTGTAGATCACAGCCACCAAGCCATCCCTTGCATAAAGCGCAGGTTAAGCAGAGGTTTAGAACCGAACTCTGAGACCGGGGTTCACCCTCCGCACAAGCCAACCGTGATTCAGCAACCCAATGCAGCGGATCCAGGCCAGATCGGAATCATTCCGCTGACGCCACGATCGATCCGAAAGCTGCTGATGGCCATCACCGCAGGGCTCTTGCTGGCCCACAGCATCGTGCAAGTGGGCATTTACGGCTTCGGGGCGGAGAAGCATTGGCTGGACAGCCTCAACATGGACCGCGAACTCAACCTGCCCACCCTGTTCAGCAGCGCGCTGTTGCTGATGGCGGCCCTGTTGATGCAACGACTGGGGCAGAGCAGTGATCGCATCGCTGCCCAGGACTGGCGTTTACTGTCGAAAATTTTCATTTTTCTGGCACTCGACGAAGCCCTTCAGATCCACGAGATCCTGATCATTCCAGGGCTCAGGCACCAGGTGCACCCAGCTCTGGCATCCACCTGGGTGGTGCCTTACGCCGTGCTCGCCCTCATCCTGCTGTGGCGCTTTCGCCGCTTCCTCGGCTCAATCTCCCGAGCAACGGCATCACGGTTGCTGCGATCAGGGGCCGTCTACATCGGCGGTGCCATCGGCATGGAGATGATCGGCAGCTTCGCCGTTCGATCGAATCTGATCCGACTGCATAGCCCCTGGTATGGCGCCATTACAGGCCTGGAGGAAGCGCTGGAACTGCTTGGCATCGTTCTGCTCATCGATGCACTGTTGCGAGCGCTGCTCGATCAACGCAACGGCCTCGATCTCACCTTGCGTCTGGGACCTGATTCAGACAGCAACTGAACCAAAAAAAAACCGCCCGGTTGGGCGGTTGAGGAAAAAATCGGCCTTGTGATCAGAGGGCGTTGCCGCGGGGCAGAACCTCTTCAGGGAAGACGAAGTTTTCGTGCGGCTGGTCAGCCGGTGCCATCCAGGCACGCAGACCTTCATTCAGAAGGATGTTCTTGGTGTAGAAGGTCTCGAATTCGGGATCTTCTGCAGCGCGGATTTCCTGGGACACGAAGTCATAGGCGCGCAGGTTGAGGGCCAGGCCGATGATGCCGATGGAGCTGGTCCACAGGCCCATCACAGGCACGAACAGCATGAAGAAGTGCAGCCAGCGCTTGTTGGAGAAGGCAATACCGAAGATCTGACTCCAGAAGCGGTTGGCGGTGACCATGGAATAGGTCTCTTCTTCCTGGGTGGGCTCGAACGCCTTGAAGGTGTTGGCCTGCTCACCGTCCTCAAACAGGGTGTTTTCCACGGTGGCGCCGTGAATGGCGCAGAGCAGTGCACCGCCGAGGATGCCGGCGACGCCCATCATGTGGAAGGGGTTCAGGGTCCAGTTGTGGAAACCCTGGAGGAAGAGAAGGAAGCGGAAGATCGCAGCCACCCCAAAGGAGGGCGCGAAGAACCAGCTGCTCTGGCCGAGGGGGTACATCAGGAAGACGCTGACGAACACCGCGATCGGACCGGAGAAGGCGATGGCGTTGTAGGGGCGGATGCCGACCAGACGAGCGATCTCGAACTGACGGAGCATGAAGCCGATCAGTGCGAAGGCGCCGTGCAGGGCCACGAAGGCCCAGAGGCCGCCGAGCTGACACCAGCGAACGAAGTCACCCTGGGCTTCAGGGCCCCAGAGCAGCAGCAGGCTGTGACCCATCGCATCAGCGGGGGTGGACACAGCAGCGGTCAGGAAGTTGCAACCTTCCAGGTACGAGGAGGCAATGCCGTGGGTGTACCAGGAGGTGACAAAGGTGGTGCCTGTCAGCCAGCCACCGATGGCCAGGTAGGCCGTTGGGAGAAGAAGGATGCCGGACCAGCCGACAAAAACGAAGCGGTCGCGCTTGAGCCAGTCATCGAGGACGTCAAACCATCCCCGCTGTGGCGCGCGTCCTACAGCGATCGTCATGAGAGGTGCTTCATGATCCGTTACACGGCCGAGCCTAGGGGGTGATCACCGAAATGGGGCGACTCCCCGCACCCTTTTCAAGGGGATGAGTAGAAATGCGCATTTTTGGACCGACGGGATGCCGGTCCCTCCGCGAAGATGACGCATCGCTTCTTTCCAACGCTGTGTACGTCATCGAACTGGCCCTGCGCATGAGTCCTGTCCCGGTGTCTGTTCAGCGCAAGGAGCATGCAGATGCCGATGCGCTGTATCAGCAGATCCGCCAGGCCCTCGAGAACGGCCAACCGCGGCTGCTGGAGCTCACCTGCGAGAAAGTGGAAGGCAAGAAAGTAACGCTGCTGGTCAGTGAGATTCTCGCCGTTCAGCTTTATGAGAAGGCTGCGGCAGCGGGTGGCAGCAAGCGTCCAGGCTTTTCCTTTGATTCCTGACACCTCAACCGCCGAACTGAGTGTTGAGGCCGTCAGCCACCGCTGGCCGAACGGCCAGCAGGCCCTCAACCGTTGCAACCTGGTCATTCCTGGCCCAGGCCTCTGGATGCTGGTGGGCAGCAACGGCAGCGGCAAAAGCACCCTGTTCCGCCTGATTTCAGGACTACTCGAACCCCAGAGCGGACGCATCGCCTGCCGCAGCAAAACGGCCCTGGTGTTTCAGAACCCAGACCATCAGCTGCTGCTCCCCAGTTGCGGCAGCGATCTGATGCTGGGCATGGACCCGGAAAGGCCCCAGCAGCACCGCCTAAGCACCGCGCGCGGCCTGCTGAGCCAGCTTGGCCTCGCCCAACTGGAGAAGCGGCCGATTCACAGCCTCAGCGGCGGCCAGAAACAACGCCTGGCCATTGCCGGAGCCCTGGCCAGTGACGCCGGGCTCCTGCTGCTCGATGAACCGACCGCCCTGCTCGATCCCAGCAGCCAAGCAACCGTGCTGACCACCGTGCAACGGCTTTGCAAGGACCCCGCAAAGCCGATCACGGCGCTGTGGATCACCCACAGGCTTGGGGAATTGGCCTTCGCCGATGGCGCCGCCCGCATGCAGGACGGCCGGATTGGGCCATGGACCCGGGGAACAGAACTGCAACGGCGCTTGCAGGGCGGCACATTCGAGGGGTAAGGTCTTCGGGTCTCATTCCTCGGTAGCTCAGCGGTAGAGCGGTCGACTGTTAATCGATTGGTCGCAGGTTCGAATCCCGCCCGGGGAGTTTCAAAGCCACAGCGCACGCTGTGGCTTTTTTATTGACGAAAAAAGGAATTTCGTGACGGGGGATTGCCGGAAGCGGAAGACTTCCTAAACAGCCGCCGGCGAAAGACAAGCAAAAAAACCGCCAAATCGCTGTTCCTGAAAGCGATTTGCGACAAGCAACTACCTGACGGTCCCTTTATTGAAAATCTGCAGACAGTTGAAAAGCTTGAGAGAATCCGTTCAGCGTTAATCCCTACAGACAAGCGCTCTTTATTTCTCCAGCCGAATTGCCGCCGAACCGATGAAGCCCTGCATCCTGCTAATCGAAGATGACCAGGACATGCGCGACCTGGTCAGCGGCCATTTGGAGCACAGCGGCTTCGATGTGCAGCGCGCCGACGATGGCATCAAGGGTCAGGCTCTTGCGCTCCAGTACACCCCAGATCTGATCCTGCTGGATCTGATGCTGCCCAAGGTGGACGGCCTCACCCTGTGTCAGCGCCTGCGGCGCGACGATCGCACCGCTGGGATTCCGATTCTGATGCTCACGGCTCTTGGCGGCACCAAGGACAAGGTGAGCGGTTTCAACTCAGGAGCCGACGATTACCTGACCAAACCCTTCGACCTGGAAGAGCTTCAGGCGAGGGTCAAAGCTCTGCTTCGTCGCAGTGACCGGGCGCCCGTTGGATCCACCAACCACAACGAAATCCTCAGCTACGGGCCACTCACCCTGGTGCCCGAGCGCTTTGAAGCCATCTGGTTCGATCAACCTGTACGACTCACCCACCTGGAGTTCGAGCTGCTCCATTGCCTGCTTCAGCGTCACGGTCAGACCGTTGCCCCCTCGTTGATCCTCAAAGAGGTGTGGGGCTACGAGCCCGATGACGACATCGAGACCATTCGTGTGCACGTGAGGCACCTGCGCACCAAGCTGGAGCCCGATCCCCGCAAGCCGCGCTTCATCAAGACGGTGTATGGAGCGGGCTACTGCTTGGAACTTCCCACCAGTGCCCAGATGGACGGCCTGGAGGACGTGGTGGCCATGGCCCGCGAAGAGCGCAAGCAGCAGGGCGATCGAGCCTCGGCTTGATCACCCTTAGGCGCCCTAGGAAACGGATGGGGTGAGGTCGAGCAGCGCCACCTCCCAGGCCAAGCGCGGCTGAACGAACGAAAGCAGTTGAGCCCGCAGCGTTTCCAAGCGTTTCAGCCTCGACGCGGAACTGCCGGAACGCCAGAGCCGGTGCTGCCACCAGCCGATCAACCACAGCTGCTGCTCCCCATCAAGGGCTTCGCAGAGATCTCGCGCCAACGCCAGCGCCTCCATTGGGGTTGCGGGAAGCGAATCGAGGCGCTGAACCAACTCCTCGGGCAGACCAGCAAGGCTGCGCCGATGGTCGATCAAAGCCCCTGGAGACCCGGCAGCCAAGGCCAGAAGTTCCGGAGCATCCTGAGCTGTGGAGCCGGTGCGCTCGAGCACCTGAGCCATGGCCTCGGGGTTGAGCCGAAGGAAACGAATCAACTGACAGCGGGAGCGAATTGTGCTGAGCAACCGCTCGGGGGCTGAGGTCAAAAGAATCAGCACCCCATGGCCGGGTTCCTCCAGCGTTTTCAACAGGGCATTGGCCGCAGCTTCCGCCATCGCCTCAGCAGCCTCAATCACAACCATCCCGCGCTTCGCCTCCACCGGCTGCCGGGCCAGACAGCGTCCGATGTCGCGGATCTGCTCCAAGCGCAACTGGGGCGGAGTGCGGCGGCTGAGCCCCGCCTCCTCAGCTTCGGCGCGGGTCAGCAAACGGCCCTGATGCTGATAGGTGGGTTCCACCCAGAGCAGATCGGGGTGATTGCGTTCCAGCAGGCGTCGGCGTTCCCGGGCCGAGGGCTGACCGTCGGCCAGCAGTCCCTCCAGAAAACGCACCGCCGCCAACTGACGACCCACCCCTTCAGGGCCAGCAAAGAGATAGGCCGGGGCCACACGGTCCTGGGCCAGGGCCGCCGAAAGCAGATCAACGGCACGGGGCTGGCCGATCAGATCCTCAAACAGAGCGCTCAAGCCAGATGCTCCTGAAGCTGACGTTCCAGAGCAGCACGAACGGCGCTGGCTGACTGATCTGCAGCGACGGTGCACCAGGAACGCTGCTGGGCCAACTGGGCAAAACCCTGTGACACCCGCTCCAGGAATGCGGCTCCCTCGGCTTCGATGCGGTCCTCCTTGTCCCCGAGACGGCGCCGCAGGCTCTCTTGAACGGAAAGGCGCAGCCAGAGGGTGAGATCGGGCCGGAGCCCCGTGGTGGCGATCTGTTCGAGCCGCTGAATCAAGTCCCGATCCAGACCTCGCCCATAGCCCTGATAGGCGAGAGTCGATCCCGCGAAACGATCGCTGATCACCCAGTCACCACGCTCAAGAGCAGGACGGATCAACGTTTCAACATGCTGCGCCCGATCGGCGGCGTAAAGCAGCAGTTCAGCGGTGGGAGCTGGTGCCTCCTGGACTGCCGTGTGCAGCAGGAGTTCACGGATTGAGCGGCCCAGGGGAGTGCCTCCGGGCTCACGGGTGCAGACCACAGCAGCACCCTTCGGCATCAGACCGCTGTTGGGCAACCACTCGACCAGATGCTGGATCTGCGTGGTCTTGCCGCAGCCATCGATGCCCTCCAGAACAATGAAGCGACCTGTCATGGCAAGCGAAGAGCCAGGGCGTTGAGCACTACAGTGATCGAACTCAGGGCCATCAACAGCGCCGCCAACGGGGGCGACAGCAGCACCCCATGGCTGGGGAGCAAGGCACCGGCGGCCACCGGAAGAACAATGAGGTTGTAACCGAAGGCCCAGAACAGGTTCTGCCGCACCTTCACCAGGGTGCGGCGCGCCAGGCTGAGGGCTTCGGGGAGATTGTCGAGCCGATCGCCGAGCAACACCAAGCCAGCGGAGTCCTGCGCGATCTGGGTTCCAGTGCCAATGGCAATCCCAAGATCAGCCGCGGCCAGGGCCGGCGCATCGTTGATGCCGTCGCCCACCATGGCCACCCGCTCCGCCTGACGCAGCTGCTCGAGGCGCTGCAGCTTCTGCTCCGGCAGCATCTGCCAGCCCAGATCCTTGGCGGCAAAGCCCAGCTGCTGACCAAGGCGCTGCACAGCCGCCTGCCGATCACCACTGAACACCGAAAGCGCCAAACCGTGAGAGCGCAGGCGTTGCAACGCCGGGGCAACATCCGGGCGCAGCTGATCCTCGATCTGCACCAGGCCCACCAGGACAGCTCCCACAGCAACAGCCACCACTGAGCCTTCAGCGGCAGAGAGCCAGTCCTCGGCGGCGGGGGCGATGGCAACACCCTGCTCCTCCAACCAATCGGGCTTGCCAACAAGCACCTGAGCCGATGCACCGTCCACGTGGCCCTCCAGGCCCTGGCCGGAGACGGTGCGAACGTCCTCGCAGTTCAGTAGTGCGAGCTCCCGGCGCTGGGCCTCCTGCAGCAGGGCGTAGGCCAAGGGATGGCGGCTGCTTTGCTCCAGGCTGGCCGCAAGCTGCAACAAATGATCCGGGTCATCCCCGTACACATCGGTCACGAGGGGACGACCCAAAGTGAGGGTACCGGTCTTGTCGAAGACCACATGCTCCAAACCGGCGGCGGTTTCGATCACATCACCACCGCGAAACAGCCAGCCGCGCCGTGCTGCCAAGCCAGTGGCGACCGTGATCACAGTGGGGGTCGCCAGACCGAGGGCACAGGGGCAGGCGACCACCAGCACGGCGATTGACAGTTGCAGGGCCAGACCCATCGGGGTGCTGGCTCCACTGCCCAAGCCGCCGTGATGCATCCCATGGCCATGGTCCATCCCATGGGACATCGCATGGGTCATGGGCATCCCAGGTGCAGACGCCTGCAGAACCTCAGGCCAGTGCTGGGCACCAAACAACCACCAGAACAGAAACGTGGCGAGGGCCAAGCCGATCACGCCGTAGCAAAAACGGCCTGCCACACGATCGGCCAGGCCCTGGATGGGGGCCCGACGGGCCTGGGCCTGCTCCACCAGACGAATGATCCGGGCCAGGGCGGTTTCGGCACCGACACGGGTGACCTTCAGCACCAGGGTTGACTCCAGATTGAGGCTGCCGGAGGACAACTCCGTGCCGGACTCCGCCTGCAGTGGCAAGGGCTCACCGGTGAGGCTGGACACATCAACGGCCGAGGTCCCCTCAAGCACCACCCCATCCACCGGAATGCGGTCACCGGCCAGCAACTGCACGATTTCACCGGGCCTGAGAGCACCAACGCGCACCTCACGAATCTCCCCGTCGCTCAACAGCAGGCGCGCCGTGTCCGGCTGGAGCTCAGCCAGCTGCTGCAGGGCCTGACCGGTCCGGAAACGGGCCCGTTCCTCCAGGAAACGTCCCAGCAGGACGAACCCCAGCAACATCACCGGTTCATTGAAAAAGCAGGGCCAACCCACCTGGGGCCAAACCAAGGCCACCAGGCTGGCCACATAGGCACTGCTCACCCCCAGGCCCACGAGGGAATCCATGCTGGGGGCCCCTGCGCGAGCGGCCGCAACACCACCCACCAGGATCGGACGGCCCGGCCCCAGCAGAGCCACCGTTGCAAGCGTGGCGTGAAAAGGCAGGCTGCCGATCAAGGGAAGCGACAGGTGACCGGCCTCGCTGAGATGCCCCAGCACCGACAGCAACAGCAGCACCAGGGCCACCATCAGCTGTCGCCATTGCTGCCACCAGCCCGGCAGCGCCTGCCCGGCAGCCGCCGCTCCGATCGGGGCATCAAGGGAACGCTCCTTGGCCGGAAAGCCTCTGTCTGCCAGGGCTTTCAAGACACCATCCACATCACTCTCACCGGCAGTGAGATCGAGCCAGGCCGAGCGGCTGACCAGATTCACATCGGCGCGCTGAACACCGGGCTGATCCAGCAGAGTGGTTTCCACAGCACGGACGCAACCGCCGCATTTCATCCCTTCCACATCCAGGACGACGGTCTGAACCGAAGGGCTCACAGGTGTTTACGCAACAGGGATCTTTACGAGCAGGCTAGGTCGGGCTCTGGTCCCGTCAGGATGGGGGTCCGTCCGCCGGAGCGCCGTGCCCCGCAGCAACCGCAACGACAACTTCATCGACAAGAGCTTCACGGTGATGGCGGACCTGATCGTCAAGCTGTTGCCGATCAATGCCCGCTCCAAGGAGGCCTACGTCTATTACCGGGATGGCCTCTCCGCCCAGAACGATGGCGACTACGCCGAAGCGCTGGAGAACTACGAGGAGGCCCTGAAGCTCGAGGAGAACTCCACCGACCGGAGCGAAACCCTCAAGAACATGGCCATCATCTACATGTCCAACGGCGAGGAGGAGCGGGCGATCGAGACCTACCGCAAGGCGCTCGAGGAAAACCCGAACCAGCCCTCCTGCCTTAAGAACATGGGGCTGATTTACGAGAAATGGGGCCGCATCGCCGAGGAAGGCGGTGAGCAGGACGCAGCGGATCGCTGGTTCGACCAGGCCGCTGACGTCTGGACCCAGGCCGTGCGCCTCAATCCCGGCGGTTATCTGGACATCGAGAACTGGCTGAAGTCCACGGGCCGCAGCAACGTCGACGTCTACTTCTGAATCAGTCCTGGTCGGGCTGCACGGCATCACCGAGCGCCAGCACCAGTGCCTCGGTGACGCTGTCGGCCTCAAGAAGAGCGAGATCCAAACCAGAAGCCAGATCGCCCAGGCCACTACCCCGGGGGACGACGGCCCGCTGAAACCCGAGCCTGGCCGCTTCCTGGAGCCGAAGCTCCAGCTGACCCACAGGGCGCAACTGCCCCCCCAAACCAAGCTCGCCGATCAACACCGTGCCCGCAGGCAGGGTGAGATCTCTGAAGCTGGCCACCACCGCTGCAGCGACCCCCAGATCCGCCGCGGGCTCCTCCACCTCCAGGCCACCGGCCACGGCCAGATAGCAGTCGAAGCGGGAGAGCGGCAGTCCCATGTGCTTCTCCAGCACCGCGAGGATCTGGTGCAGACGGTTGGTGCCGATCCCTGTCGCCGTGCGTCGCGGACTGGCATAGCTGGTGACGTTCACCAAGGCCTGCAGATCCACCACCAACGAGCGCGTGCCCTCACAGGCCACGATCGTGGCGACACCGGAGGCGCGGGCATCGCTGAGGAACAGCTCACTGGGGTTGCCCACCTCGGCCAGGCCACCGCTTTGCATCTCAAACAAACCCAACTCATGGGTGGCACCGAAGCGGTTCTTGACGGCCCGCAGCAGGCGATGACTGGCGAAGCGGTCTCCCTCGAAGGTGAGCACCGCATCCACGAGGTGTTCCAACACCTTCGGGCCGGCCAACATGCCTTCTTTGGTGACGTGGCCAACCAACAACAACGAGATGTTCTGGCGTTTCGCCAGCCGTTGCAGGGCAGCCGCACATTCACGCACCTGACCGACGGACCCCGGTGCACTGGTGAGGTTGGCGTCATGCAACGCCTGAATGCTGTCGATGATCGCCACAGCAGGGCGCAAGGCCTCCAGCTCCTCCAGCACCAGTTCCAGATCGGTTTCGGCCAGCAACTGCAGCTCCGATGCCCCCCCGGCAAGCCGCTGCCAGCGCAGCTTCACCTGCTGCGCTGATTCCTCAGCGCTCACATAGAGCACTGATGCACCGGCCGCCATGGCTGAGGCGCTCTGCAGCAGCAATGTGCTCTTGCCGATACCCGGATCGCCTCCCACCAGCACCAGCGAACCCGGCACCAAACCACCACCCAGAACGCGGTCAAATTCCGCCGACCCGGTCGCCAGCCGCTGCAGCGGCTGATCCTCCAGCGAGGCCATGGCCGTGGACCGTCGCGGGGCAGCGGCCTGCTCCGGATCCGGAGCACTGCGGCGGCGACGGCCATCGTCGGCGGGCTGGGATTGCTCCACCAGCGAATTCCAGCTGCCGCACTCCGGGCAACGGCCGAAAAACTGTCTGGCACGGGCTCCACAGACCTGACAGATGAAAACAGCGGTGGATTTGGGCACTGCGAACTGTGAAGAAAGTTGCCGTTGAATGAACGGAGCAGGGGGCTGCCCTTTTATTTGTGGCGAGAAGTGACTAACGCCTCGGTGCCCATGACGGCCACGGCTCCCACCAAGGAAACGATCCTCGTGGTCGACGACGAGGCATCGATCCGACGGATCCTGGAAACCCGTCTATCCATGATTGGGTACAACGTCGTGACTGCCTGCGACGGCACGGAAGCTCTGGAATTGTTCCCCACCTGCATGCCAGACCTGGTGGTGCTGGACGTGATGATGCCAAAGCTGGACGGCTATGGCGTCTGCCAGGAGCTGCGCAAGGAATCCGACGTTCCCATCGTGATGCTGACGGCCCTCGGCGACGTGGCTGACCGCATCACCGGGCTTGAGCTCGGTGCCGATGACTATGTGGTGAAGCCCTTCAGCCCGAAGGAGCTTGAAGCCCGCATCCGCTGCGTGCTGCGCCGGGTGGAGAAAGAGCAGGTGGCGGGCATTCCCAACTCCGGCGTGATCCAGGTCAGCGACCTGCGCATCGACACCAACAAACGCCAGGTGTTCCGCGGCGATGAACGCATCCGCTTAACGGGGATGGAATTCAGCCTGTTGGAACTGCTGGTGAGCCGTTCCGGCGAACCGTTCAACCGCGGCGAGATCCTCAAAGAGGTGTGGGGCTACACCCCGGAGCGCCATGTGGACACCCGGGTGGTGGATGTTCATATCTCCCGTCTGCGCTCCAAATTGGAGGATGATCCTGCCAATCCCGAGTTGATCCTCACAGCTCGGGGCACCGGCTACCTGTTCCAGCGCATCGTCGATTCCGTTGCCTCCGAAGGACCCTGATCCCACCCCGGCTCCTCAGCCGCGGCATAAAACAAACCGTCCTCGGGCGATCCGTCGCCTGGTGATTTGGTATCGGCGCAACGCCGCCGTCACAACCATCGTTGATGGTGCTGCCAGCTCAGCAACGGCCGCGGGTTCAATGGCCGGCAACGTGGCGGAAACCGTGGTCTCCGGAGCAGGCACGGTGGCCAGCACCGTGCTCCAACCGCTGGGGTTCGATCCCCTGCGCTGGCTGCAAGGGGGCACCGATACCGATGAGATCGACGATGCGGAGCGCCTCTGGGTGGCCGTCGATGGCATGGGTGGTGACCATGCGCCGGGGCCGATCCTGGAGGGATGCCTGGACGCCATTGACCGGCTGCCGCTGAAGATCCGCTTCGTGGGGGAGATCGACCGGGTGATGGCTGACGCCAACAACCTTGGCCTACGCGAAGCCTTGGAGAGTGCGCGGGCAGCAGGACATCTGGACCTGGTGGCCAGTGGGCCCTCCATCGGCATGGATGACGAAGCCACGGCGGTGCGGCGCAAACGGGACGCCAGCATCAATGTGGCCATGGACCTCGTGAAGAAAGGCAAGGCCGAGGCGGTTTACTCCGCCGGTAATTCCGGTGCGGTGATGGCCTCAGCGATTTTTCGGCTGGGACGGCTCAAGGGCATCGACCGTCCTGCCATCGGCGCCCTGTTCCCCACAAAAGATCCCAGCAAGCCGGTGTTGGTGCTCGATGTGGGCGCCAACATGGACTGCAAGCCCACTTACTTGCACCAGTTCGCTCTGCTGGGGAACATCTACAGCCGGGATGTGCTTCAGGTGAAACGCCCACGCATTGGCCTGCTGAACATCGGCGAAGAGGAGTGCAAGGGGAACGATCTCTCCCTGAAGACCCACGAATTGCTGCGGGACGAATCCAGGCTCCACTTCGCCGGGAACTGCGAAGGCCGTGATGTGCTTTCGGGCGACTTCGATGTGGTGGTCTGCGATGGATTCACCGGCAATGTGCTGCTCAAGTTCCTCGAGTCCGTCGGCAGTGTTCTGTTGGGGGTGCTGCGGGCGGAGTTGCCCCGGGGACGTCGCGGCAAGGTTGGCTCAGCGTTCTTGCGCAGCAACCTGAAGCGCATCAAGAAGCGGCTTGACCATGCCGAGCACGGTGGCGCTCTATTGCTTGGCGTGAACGGCATTTCCGTGATCGGCCACGGCAGCAGCAAAGCCCTCTCCGTGGTCAGTGCCCTGCGCATTGCCCACTCCGCAGCCAGCCATGGGGTGATGGAGGATCTCGCCACGCTGCAACAGGGTTGTGATTGACTGACGCGACGTCAATCAACCTCCGCCTTGGTCGAGCCGCTCAGCACAACCAGCGGAGTGTTGTTCCGAGGGTCTGGCAGCGCGACGCCCAGCCGCTCGATCAGCAACGCTGAGCTTGGCCAGCGGGTTGAGACGAGTGACGAATGGATCCGCAGTCGCACCGGCATTGCCGCGCGACGGGTGGTCAACAGCGACGAATCCCTGGCGGAACTGAGCGGACTGGCGGCGGAACGGGCCTTGGAGATGGCCGGTTGGTCGGCCGACAGCCTCGATCTCATCCTGTTGGCCACCTCCACCCCGGACGACCTGTTCGGTTCGGCTCCACGGCTGCAGGCGCGCCTCGGCGCCACCCATGCCGCGGCCTTTGATCTCACCGCTGCCTGCAGCGGCTTTCTCTTCGCCGTTGTGACCGCCGCCCAGTACCTGCGCAGTGGGGCAATGCGCCGCATTCTCGTGGTGGGGGCCGATCAACTCAGCCGCTGGGTGAACTGGGACGATCGACGCTCCTGCGTTCTCTTCGGTGATGCGGCTGGTGCCGTGGTGCTGGAAGCTTCGGAGAGCGGTCAGGACGATCTCGACGGATTCCTGTTGCGCTCCGATGGCAGCCGCGGCGAAGTGCTCCAGCTGCCCCAGGTGAACCAGCGCCGGCCCCTGGTGGGGGACGCCAGCCATCAATGCGGCGGCTTCAGCCCCATCCAGATGAACGGGCAGGAGGTCTATAAATTCGCGGTGCGCGAGGTGCCGGCGATTCTCGAGAAGCTGCTTGCACAGGGTGGTGTCGCCGCAGATTCCCTGGATTGGCTGCTGCTGCATCAAGCCAACCAGCGCATCCTTGATGCCGTGGCGGATCGCTTCTCGGTGCCCTCCGAAAAAGTGCTCAGCAACCTGGCCAACTACGGCAACACCTCGGCAGCCACCATTCCCCTGATGCTGGATGAAGCCGTGCGGGATGGCCGCATCCAACCCGGCCATCGCATCGCCAGCAGTGGATTCGGAGCGGGATTGAGCTGGGGTGCAGCCCTCTTCCGCTGGAGCGGGCCCGCCTAATCTCCGGCACGGTCTGCAGAACACAGCAATGGCGATCGCCTGGGTCTTTCCCGGTCAGGGCTCTCAAAAAGTGGGCATGGCAGAAGCGCTGCTCAGCATCGAAGGCAGCCGCGAGCGTTTCGCCATGGCCTCAGAGCTGCTGGGGCGCGATCTGCTGGCGATCTGCCAAGGGGAAAGCGGCGGTGGCGATGGCCTGGATGACCTCAACGACACCCGCAACACCCAGCCCGCCCTGTTCGTGATCGAATCGGTGCTGGCCGACAACCTTCAGCAGCAGGGCCGCGAGCCTGCGCTGGTGGCCGGCCACAGCCTGGGCGAGCTGGTTGCTCTGTACAGCGCAGGGGTGTTTGGGCTGGAGACTGGTCTGCAGCTGATGAAAACCCGCTCAGAACTGATGGCGAACGCCGGGGGCGGCGCCATGACGGCAGTGATCGGCTTCGATCGCGCTCAGCTGGAGGATCTGGTGGCCGCCACGGACGGCGTCAGCATCGCCAACGACAACAGCGATGCGCAGGTGGTGATCTCTGGCTCTCTAGAGGCCGTGGAACGCGTGAGTGGAGCCCTGCAATGCAAACGCGCCATCCCCCTGGCCGTCTCCGGAGCCTTCCACTCCCCGTTCATGGCGGAGGCGGCTGAACGCTTCGCCGCCGAGCTGGACAACGTGCCTTTCCTGGATGCCCGCGTTCCAGTACTCAGCAACAGCGCCGCCAGCGCCAGCACCAGTGCGGACGAGCTCAAACAGCGCCTGAAGCAGCAGATGACCACCGGTGTGCGCTGGCGCGAAACCATGGCAGCGATGACCGACAGCGGTGTGAACACCCTGGTGGAAATCGGTCCGGGCAACGTGCTCAGCGGCCTGGCCAAACGCAGCATGAGCGGGGTCACCACCGCCCAGATCTCCGGGGCTGGAGACCTCGGACAGTGAGTCAATCCAGCCTCGTCCGCACCCCCAAGCCGAGCCTCACCTACCGGCTGGTCAGCAGCCTGCTGGTGTTCCCGGTCTTCCGCTTGCTGTTCCGCGGATCGACCTCCGGGAACAACCGAGTGCCCATGCAAGGCCCCCTTGTGGTGGTGGCCAACCATGGTTCGCACCTGGACCCGCCCTTGCTGGGCCATGCCCTGGGACGCCCCGTGGCCTTCATGGCCAAGGCAGAACTGTTCAGCATCCCGTTGCTGGGGCGCTTGATCCGGGCCTGTGGTGCTTATCCCGTGCGGCGAGGTGCAAGCGATCGCGAAGCGATCCGCACCGCAACGGCTCGACTCGAAGAAGGCTGGGCCACGGGGGTGTTTCTGGACGGCACCCGACAGAACGACGGCCGGATCAACAACCCACTCCCCGGAGCGGCCCTGCTTGCGGCTCGCACAGGAGCCCCGCTGCTGCCGGTGGCCATCTGCAACAGCCACCGCGCCTTGGGCAGCGGGCGCAGCTGGCCGCGCCTTGTGCCGATTCAGCTGCGCATCGGCGACCCCATTCCAGCCCCGGCCAGTCGCCGCAGGCCTGATCTGGATGCCACCACCGCTCTGCTGCAGGAACGCATCAACGCTCTGCTGGATCAGGGTCCGCAGCATCCCTGAGGTCGCGACCGGTCATCACCCACGCCACCGCACGAAGCCAATCACTCCATTGCTTGAGGCGTCCCTCCTGGGTGCAGTCCTCGCGGCAGGCCACGGGAACACCGGTGAGCTGAATTCCGCGGCTGCCGGCCACCACCTGGCCCACCGCCATGGAACGGGGCAGGTGGTCTTCGCTGGTCACCAGCAGCACGTGGCGAACACCATCCGCCTGCAGCTCATCCACCACAGACGTGAAATTGCTGAGGGTGTCACGGGCCCGGTAATCCAGGGTGACGCGGTCGGGATTGAAGCGCTCCTCACTGAGCATCCATTCGGCGTACTCACGGTTGCTGCCGCCGCTCACCAGCAGGGGTAGATCGAGCTGACGTGCCAACCGGGCACCCATTCGTTCCCTGTCCACATCACCCCCGAGCACCAGCACCAGCTGGGGCGGGCTGCGATCCAACAGAGCCCGCCGATAGGGCGACAGCGGGCCGGGCCCCAACAGCCAGGCCATCAAACCAGCTCCCAGCAGTAGCCCTGTACGCACGCCCGCCATCAGACCTGTCCAACAGGTGAGGTGGGGTAGATCGGCAGCACCTCAGCCCAGGGCATTGCAGCCCCGACGGCATGGCTGCGCTGCAACAGCTGCAGGAGCCGCGCCACATCCGCTTCCACATCCAGCTGCACCTCAACAGCAGGCTTGGGTGATGCCCCCTGAGGCAGCAAGGTCGGCAGGCTGAGTTCGTGAACATGCCCGGCCGTGATCCGGTACTGACCACCCACCACCCCGCGCCGGGGCAACTCCTGGGTGATCCAGAACGGTTCCCCCTGCATGGCTTGGGGCAGTTGCCGCTCCAGGCGTGGGGCCATCAGGGCATAGCTGCTCACCCCCAGCAGGGGGCAATCCAGCTGTTGCGCCAGGGTGCGGGCCATCACCACTGTGAGGCGGGTGCCGGTGAAGCCGCCGGGTCCCGTCGCGACGGCAAGGCCCTGCAACTGGGGCCAACGCTCAGGAGGGAGGAGCGCCTGAACCCGCGAAATCAAGCTGTTGGACAGGCCCCGGCCATCCGGATGAGCCTGCACCAGGGGGTCTGCCCCAGGCTGCTGAGGATCCAGCAGCGCCATGCCAAAGCAGTCGGAACAGCTGTGCAGGGCAAGCAGCAGCGGTGGAGCCGTCATCGGGGCAGCTCCTGTCCAGGACGACAACGCTGCCACCGGCCTGGATCCGCCTTGAAGCTGGAGCAGGAACGCACATCCCACTCAATCCCGGCCTGGCCATCGGGGAGATCCATCACCGACACGTGGATGCGGGGCGCGTCTGGCTCAAAATCCGGTGTCTGGGCCAGATGAGGAACACCATGCTGACGCTCAACTGCGTGATAGGCCTGACAACGGTCGACCCAGCTGCAATCCACGCAGATGCACATGCCTCCCGAGGCCGTTCACTCCCCCCATTCTGATGGCCCAAGGCCCCGGCGACGCGTTGCTTGACCAGCTGCGAGAGCGACTGGCGCCAGACCAGTGGCCTCTCCCCCTGGCACGGCTTCCGGAGGGCACGGCGCTGGTGGGTGGCGCCGTGCGGGATGGCTTGCTGGACCGTCTCCAGGAGCAGCCGGATCTTGATCTGGTGGTGCCATCGGATGCCATCGCCCTGACCAAGGCCTTGGCCCAGGAGCTCCATGGCACGTGTGTGGTGCTGGACGCGGAGCGGAGCATTGCTCGGCTGGTGCTTGGGGGCTGGACGGTCGACATCGCCCGACAGGACGGAGACCGCATCGAAGACGACCTCTGGCGGCGCGACTACCGGCTCAATGCCATCGCCGTATCGCTCCAACCCTGGGGAGAGCTGTGGGACCCCACAGGGGGACTGAACGACCTCCAGCAGGGATGCCTGACCGCCGTCTCGGAAGCCAACCTCATCGACGATCCTCTGCGACTGCTGCGGGGATTGCGGCTGATGGCGGAAATCCCGCTCACCATCTCCAGCCAGACCATGGACTGGATTGAGCGCCACGCCACACGGTTGCCGGAAGCGGCACCGGAGCGGATCCTGGCGGAACTGCAGCGTCTGGTTCGGGGCGACCATGCAGACGCCGCGATTGCAGCCCTAAGGAGCCTGCCGTTGCTGCATCCCTGGGCGGCCGGAGGGCAACCTCCCACGCCCGGCAACACGGAAGGCCTGAGCAGCGAGGAAGCCGCAGCAGCTGTACCCTTGGCGCGGCTGACGGCCCTGGTGAGCGATGAGGGCCTCAACCAACTCCGGGCCAGTCGCGCCCTGCGCCAGCGCTGCAAACGGCTGCGGAGCTGGCAGCAACGCACCGGTCAGGCACCAGAGTCGCTGTCCGAGAGCGATCGACTGCAATTGCATGAGGAGCTCGAGGGGGATCTGCCCGCCCTGGCCCTGCAACTGCCCATGCCCGAGAAAGGGATCTGGCTGCATCGATGGCGGAACGCCGAGGACCCTCTGTTCCACCCCAGAACTCCGGTCGACGGCAACGGCCTGCTCTCCGCCCTGGAGATCGAACCTGGCCCCCGTCTCGGACGCCTGCTGCATCATCTGAAGCTCGAACATGCCTTTGAGCGCATCCAAACCCCAAGCGAGGCGCTGAAGGAAGCCCAACATTTCTTGACCCGTGAAAGCGAGGCTCTGTGATTAACTTTCCTGGTGTCAATGATGACGGTCAGACACCGACAGATCGCATTTCCTTTCCTTCATGAGCATCCGCCTGTACATCGGCAACCTGCCGCAGACCTTTGAAGAACAGGAGCTGGTGGCTCTGCTGAAGTCGGTGGGAGAAGGGATCCGGTTCAAGTCGGTTCTCGACCGCGAAACCGGTGCATGCCGCGGTTTTGGCTTTGCCAACGTGGACGATCCGAAGCTGGCTGATGCCGTGATCGAGGCGCTGAACGGCAAGGAGTTCGGCGGCAGCGCTCTGCGCGTCGAGCGCTCCGAGCGTCGCGACAACAATGCTGGTGGCAGCCGTCGTGGGGCCCCCAACGCAGCCGGCCAGCCTCAAGTGGCCCGCAAGGCCGTGAACAAAGTGGTTCACTCCGATGCGAAGAACGAGGGCGCTCCCGACCCCCGCTGGGCCGGAGAACTGTCCAAGCTCAAGGATCTCCTGGCCAACCAGAAGACGGCAGTTTGATCCGTCGCCGACCTGATTGAGGGAAACAGCAGATCAACTTCAACCCCCTGCCGGTTTGACCGGCAGGGGTTTTTAGCGTGACTGAGCCAGCAGGAATGAACGGGGCAGATCAAGCAGCTTGTTGACCTTGGCCACGTAGGCACGGTGATTGAACACGTCGTAATCGACCCGCTCGATTTCATCCAGGATGCCGCGGTAGAGCCGCAGCGACGTCCACACCGGCCAGCGCGCATCGGCAGACAGCCAACGGACTCCGGCTTCGGAGCGAGCAAACCAATCGCGGGCCCGCTCCAGCTGGAATCGCATCAACGCGCGCCAGGCGTTGTTGAGGGTCCCCGCCATCAACTCCTCCTCGGAATAGCCGAAACGCTCGAGATCTTCCTGAGGCAGATAGATACGACCACGGCCCCGGTCTTCCCCCACATCCCGGAGGATGTTGGTGAGTTGGTTGGCGATCCCCAGGGCGACGGCGGCATCGGAGGTGTCGGGACAGTCGCTCCAGGGGGCTGAGGTGTAGGCCTGGTCAACACCCATTACCCCCTGGGTCATCAGGCCAACGGTGCCTGCCACGCGATAGCAATAGAGCTTGAGGTCTTCAAAGCGGGGGTAGCGGGTCCAGGTGAGGTCCATCCGCTGGCCCTCAATCATGTCGAGATAGGGCTGAATGCCCTGGGGAAAGCGCTCCAGGGTGTCCACCATCACCGCATCCAGGTCGTCCTCCACCCGGCCATCAAACAGAGCCCGGGTCTTCTCCTCCCAGCGGTCGAGCCGTTCAGCAAGCTCATCTACCGGACGCGCCTGGGCCTCCGGGCTGTCCATCAATTCATCGGTGCGCCGGCACCACACATAGATCGCCCAAATGGCACGGCGCTTCTCCGGAGGAAGCAGCAAGGTGCCGATATAGAACGTCTTGGCCCACTCGGCGGTCTCCCGACGGCAGGCCTCAAAGGCTGCGTCGAGATCCGGGGAGGCGAGGGGCATGGCTTAGGCCGTCACAGGCTCACTGGAAGAGGTCGATGATGCCAGCTGGCCCGTCTTGCGGTCCACCGCACTGGCACAGAGCTTGCCACTGAGAACAGCACCCTCCATCGAGGCGAGATAGCGCTGCATGGTGTAGTCGCCCGCGAGGAAGAAGTTCTTGATCGGGGTGGTTTGATCCGGGCGCAGCTCCTGACAACCGGGGGTCGTCTTGTAGACGGACAACGGCGTCTTCACGACCTTGTATTTGCGCAGGGTGGCGGGGTTGTCGCCACTGAAGTGCATTGGGAACAGCTTCTTGAGCTCGCCCATCGTGGCCTCGATGATCTCCTCATCAGGGCGGCCGATCCAGTCTTTGGCAGGAGCAAAGACCAGCTCAAGCATCGACTTGTCGGGGTCTTCGTACTCCCTGCAGGTGATGCTCATGTCGGCATACACGCTGAGCAGAGGGGAACGGCTGAACAGCAGATGGTCGATGTCGGTGAGCTTGCGATCGAACCAGAGGTGCAGGTTGATCACGGGGACACCCCGGAGGCCATCCAACTTCTGGAACACCTCCATCTGCTTCCAGGGCTCAGGCAGCAGCAGCTTGAAGGGATCCACCGGCAATGCACTGACATAGGCATCAGCGGTGAGATCGAAGCTTTCCTTGCCCTTCACGCCACCGATGTGGAAGGCCGCCACCGAACCATCGGCATTGAGCTTGATCTCACGCAGGGGGCTGTCGAGATGCACTTCACCACCCAGTGATTCGATGTGCTCAACCACCGGCTGGCAGAGGCGCTCCGGTGGTGCACCATCCAGGAACGCCATCTTGGAGCCGTTCTTCTCCTGCAGGAAGCGGTTCAGGGCCGTGAGCACCACGGTGGCGGAGATCTCATCGGGATCGATGAAATTCAGCGCCTTGCTCATCGCCAAGAACACTTCATCGTTCACCCGTTCGGGAATGTTGTGGACCCGCAGCCACTCGGTCCAGGAGTATTTGTCGCACTCCTCGACGTACCCCTGACCCCGGAGCATGGCGGGGACCAGTCCCAGGCCAAAGCTGATCTTCTCCGGCCAGGTGAGCATGTCGTTGTTGCCCAGAATCGCCGCCACACCATTCACCGGTGCCGGCAGGTCGGGGAAATCAAAGCGGCTGTAGGTGCCTGGTTCGTCCTGCTGGTTGAAGATCATCGAATGGCTCTTCCACTGCAGCCGGTCTTCGATGTTCAGCTCCTTGAACAGCTGCAGCATGTTCGGGTAGGCCCCGAAGAAGATGTGCAGGCCGGTTTCGTACCAGTCGCCATCCTCGTCCTTCCAAGCCGCCACCTTGCCGCCGAGAACATCCCTGGCTTCCACAACGATGGGGGTGTGGCCGGCATCCGCCAGGTATTTGGCACAGGAGAGTCCAGCAAGACCAGCTCCGGCAATAGCGACGCGCATGCGGCCGTCTCGAAAGTGAAACCAACCTTAAAAGGGCTTGACCCCCGTTCGCTTCTTAAAGTCGTGTCAGCTTTCCCGTGGGCGCGTCTTGGCTGACACCCTTCTCAAGTGCACCACCCGCCACGTGCGCCTGTTCACAGCAGCACTCCAAGAGGAGGATCTGGTTCCTTCGGACGACCAACTGACCTTGGATCTGGATCCCGACAACGAATTTCTCTGGGATGCCGCCAGCCTCACCAAAGTGCAGGGGCGCTTCAAGGACCTGGTGGATGCCGCAGCCGGCGGCGAACTGAGTGACTACACCCTGCGCCGCATTGGTACAGACCTGGAGGGATTCATCCGGCAACTGCTCCAGGCCGGAGAACTCAGCTACAACCCGGATGGCCGCGTGCAGAACTTCTCCATGGGCCTGCCCCGCACCCCCGGACTGTTGTGACCGGCTCGCGCTACGACCGCGGCGGCCGCCGACCGCGTGATGGCCGCTACGACCGCGGTGAGCGGGACCGCTATGACGCTCCACCCCGGGGCGGATACGGCCGTCCTCCCGGCCCGCCACCAGGTGGTGGAGGCGGCCAGGGCGGCTTTCAATTCAGCACCCTCACCGTGGCCGTCTTGGCAGGAGTTCTCGTGGTGGGAATCGGTATCGGCAGCGCTGTCACCAGCACCACCACGGGAGACCAGGGAAACATCGCCAGCTCCCAGCAACTGGACATGGCCGTTCCCGACCCGGAGTTCTGCCGCCAGTGGGGGGCGAGCGCCTTCGTCATGGACATCGAGATGTACACGACGCTCAACCCCTCCAGCAGCTTTGTGACCCAGCCAACCCTGCAACCGGGTTGTGTGATCCGTCGGGAGAACTGGTCGGTGCTGCGCAAGGAGGGGGCCATCACCGCCGAGCAGGAGCGTGAGTGCAAACAGCGGATGAACACCTTTGCCTACATCGGCTCTGTTCGGGACAAGCCCGTGGTGCGCTGCGTCTACCAAACCGATATCAGTGAGAACAAATTCCTCACCCGAGGCGTGGCAGATGACGCTGTGGGCGTGACACCCGAGGCCGATCAGTTCTGAACCAGTTGCTCCCCGATCGCTTCAGGCACGACCTTCGCTGCCTGACGAATCGGGCTATCAGCGCTGGCAAAGACGGGCAGAACGTCATTGCGGAAGGCAACCGAGGCGCGTGAGCAGTAGCGGGCGGGATGGGTGATCAACTTGAGCTGGCGTCTCACCTGCAGATCAGCCACCTGGGGCCGGTGAATCGTTCCCGCCGATAACTCCCGCTCGATCGACACCACAGGAACAAAGGCGGCACCCAGGCCCGCCTGAACGGCATTCTTGATGGCTTCCAGCGAATTCAGCTCCATGTCGATGCGCAGGCGCTGCACATCCAGGCCGGAGCGCGCCAGAAGCTGGTCGACCATCTTCCGGGTGGTGGATTGCGCATCGAGACAGACAAAGCCCAGGCGATACAGGTCTTCCTTGGTGAGTTCAGCCAGTCGGGCCAAGGGGTGCTTCACCGGCAGCACCAGCGCCAGCTCATCACTGGCGTAGGGCACCACCTGCAGCAGTTCATTGAGTTCCGCCGGCAATTCACCACCGATGATCGCCAGGTCGATCTGACCGTTGGCCACACTCCAGCCCGTGCGTCTGGTGCTGTGGACCTGGAGCTGCACGGACACGTCCGGATATTTCTGGCGGAACAGGCCGATCATCCGGGGCATCAGGTAGGTGCCGGTGGTCTGGCTTGCCCCCACGATCAGGGATCCACCTTTGAGGTTGTGGAGATCATCCAGGGCCCGACAGGCTTCGTGGCACTGGCTCAGGATCCGGTCGCAGTAACTCAGCAGCAGATGGCCAGCCTCAGTGAGCTGCGCCTTGCGCCCGCCGCGATCAAACAGCGAAACCTCCAGCTGCTTCTCCAGGTTCTGGATCTGAAGGCTGACGGCGGGCTGGGTGACGTAAAGACTGTCGGCGGCTTTCTTGAAGCTGCCCTCACTGACAATCGCGCGAAGGATCCGCAGCTGGTCGAGGGTGAACGGCAGATCGGCCACCGCGGAACACCCGGAGGAACACCAGAAATTTAGGACCGCCACGTTCGACAGCCAGAATCACGCCCTTCCAACGCAGCCGCCATGGCCTCCACCCACCACAGCAGCGTCGTGATGCTGGTGCTGCTGATCCTGTTTGCCGTAATTCACAGCGGTGGTGCTGCCCTGCGCAGCCGGGCTGAGGCCGTGATCGGAGCACGGGCCTGGCGCCTGATCTTCGCGGCAGCCAGCATTCCCTCGGCCGTGGTGGTGATCGGATGGTTCCTGGCCCATCGCTACGACGGGGTGCGGCTGTGGAATCTCCAGGGCGTGCCTGGGGTGATTCCACTCGTGTGGATCGGAACCGCCATCAGTTTTCTCTTCCTCTATCCAGCCACCTACAACCTGCTGGAGATCCCTGCGGTGCTGAAACCGCAGGTGCGTCTTTACGCCACGGGGATCATCCGCATCAGCCGCCATCCCCAGGCCATCGGGCAAATTCTCTGGTGCCTCACCCACGCCCTCTGGATCGGCAGCAGTTTCATGCTGGTGACCTGCGTGGGCCTGATCGGCCATCACCTCTTCGCCGTGTGGCATGGCGACCGGCGCCTGAAGGCCCGCTTCGGTGAAGCCTTTGATGAGCTCAAGGCCAGCACCTCGATCGTGCCGTTCGCTGCCGTTATGGATGGACGCCAGCAGCTGCAGTGGCAGGAATTTGTCCGGCCCGCGCAACTGGGCATCGCCATCGCCGTCGGCGTCTTCTGGTGGGCCCATCGCTTCATTCCGACGGCCGCTGAGTTGATGCGCAATTCAGCACTCCAGAACCTGCTGGGCTGAGCTGCCTACACTCGCTTCAACCTGCTGTTTGCGGATGCCCTCGGCCGAGGAACTCGCCTGGCTCATTCCCGTTCTGCCCCTGTTCGGCGCCGTGCTGACCGGGCTGGGATTGATCAGCTTCAACCGCACGATCAACCGGTTGCGGAAACCCGTTGCGCTGCTGTTGATCTCCTGTGTTGGTGCAGCTGCGGCCCTTAGCTACAGCATCCTGTTCAACCAGCTCAATGGCGCCCCGCCCGTTGAACACCTGTTCGTCTGGGCCAGTGCCGGCAGCTTCGTTCTGCCGATGGGCTACGTGGTGGATCCGCTTGGGGCGGTGATGCTGGCGCTGGTCACCACCATCGCCCTGCTGGTGCTGGTGTATTCCCACGGCTACATGGCCCACGACAAGGGCTATGTGCGCTTCTTCACCTACCTGGCGCTGTTCAGCAGCTCCATGCTGGGGCTGATCATCAGCCCAAATCTCCTCGAGATCTACGTCTTCTGGGAGCTGGTGGGCATGTGCTCCTACCTGCTGGTGGGCTTCTGGTATGACCGCGACGGTGCCGCCCACGCCGCTCAGAAGGCTTTCGTGGTGAACCGAGTTGGTGACTTCGGCCTGCTGCTGGGCATCCTTGGCCTGTTCTGGGCCACCGGGAGCTTCGATTTCCAGGGAATCGCCGATGGTCTGCAGAACGGCCTGGCCGCCGGAACGGTGGCCCCATGGGCAGCGCTGCTGCTCTGCCTGCTGGTGTTCATGGGTCCGATGGCCAAGTCGGCCCAGTTCCCTCTCCACGTCTGGTTGCCCGATGCCATGGAGGGCCCGACGCCGATTTCAGCGCTGATTCACGCCGCCACGATGGTGGCCGCAGGGGTGTTCCTGGTCGCCCGCCTCGATCCCCTCTACGCCCAGTTCCCCGTCGTTCAAACCGTGATCGCCGTCGTTGGCACGATCACCTGCTTCCTGGGGGCTTCCATTGCCCTCACCCAGATGGACCTCAAGAAGGGTCTGGCCTACAGCACCGTCTCCCAGCTCGGCTACATGATGTTGGCGATGGGTTGCGGTGCTCCGGTCGCCGGCATCTTCCACCTGGTGACCCATGCCTTCTTCAAGGCAATGTTGTTCCTGGGATCAGGCTCCGTCATCCACGCCATGGAAGAGGTGGTGGGCCACGAGCCCGTTCTGGCCCAGGACATGCGCCTGATGGGCGGCCTGCGCAAAAAGATGCCCGTCACCTCGATCACCTTCTTCATCGGCTGCATCGCCATCAGTGGCATTCCGCCCCTGGCCGGCTTCTGGAGCAAGGACGAAATTCTTGGCCAGGCCTTCAACAGCTACCCGCTGCTCTGGGTGGTGGGCTTCCTGACGGCGGGGATGACGGCCTTCTACATGTTCCGCCTCTATTTCCTCACCTTTGAAGGGGAGTTCCGCGGCAATGACACCGCCATGCAGGCCCAGCTGCTGACCGCTGCTGGCAAGGATCCTTCCGAGCACCATGCCCATGGCGGCAGCGTGCATGAATCGGCATGGCCGATGGCTGCCCCCTTGGCGGTGCTGGCGGTGCCATCGGTGCTGATTGGCCTCTTGGGCACCCCCTGGAACAGCCGCTTTGCGGGCCTTCTCAATCCGGAAGAAGCCCTCGAGATGGCCGAACAGTTCAGCTGGGGCGAATTCCTTCCGCTGGCGGGCGCCTCCGTGGCCATCTCTGTGGCCGGCATCACCCTGGCCGTTCTGGCCTATGCCCTGCGTCGGATTGATCTGGGGCAGCTGGTGGCAGGTCGCTTCCCGGCGGTGAATGCCTTCCTCGCCAACAAGTGGTACCTCGATGTGTTGAACGAGAAGCTGTTCGTTCGCGGCAGCCGCAAACTGGCGCGCGAGGTGCTCGAAGTGGACGCCAAGGTGGTGGATGGCGTGGTCAACCTCACCGGACTGCTCACCCTCGGCAGCGGCGAAGGTCTCAAATATCTCGAGACCGGACGGGCCCAGTTCTATGCCCTGATCGTGTTTGCTGGCGTGATCGGCTTGGTGGTGCTGTTCGGCGTGATCGGCGGACCAATCGCTTAAGGCCTAACGCCCATGTGTGTCATCGCCTATCGAGGTGATGACACAGCGGCCATGATTTCTACGATCCAACCAGTAAGGATCGGATTGACAGCGTGTTCGAATTCGCAGTCGCCGGGGTGAGTGAGCCGGTGCAGGCCACCGTTCCATGGCTGAGCCTGTCGATCCTGGTGCCGATTGTGGGTGCCCTGCTGGTTCCGCTGGTTCCCGACAAAGGCGAGGGCAAGCAGGTGCGCTGGTACGCCCTGATCGTGACGCTGATCACCTTCCTGATCACCGTCGCGGCCTACCTCACCGGCTACGACCCGAGCCTGAGTGGTCTGCAGCTGTCCGAACGGGTGAGCTGGCTGCCGGATCTTGGCCTCACCTGGGCGGTGGGAGCCGACGGCCTCTCGATGCCGTTGATCCTGCTCACCAGCTTCATCACGAGCCTGGCCTGCCTGGCGGCATGGCCGGTGAGTTTCAAACCGCGGCTGTTTTATTTCCTGCTGCTGGCCATGGACGGCGGCCAGATCGCGGTGTTCGCCGTGCAGGACATGCTGCTGTTCTTCCTGGCCTGGGAGCTGGAACTGATCCCGGTGTATCTGCTGTTGGCCATCTGGGGCGGCAAGAAACGCCAGTACGCCGCAACCAAATTCATCCTTTACACAGCCGGCAGCTCGCTGTTCATCCTGTTGGCCGCCCTGGCCATGGGCTTCTTCGGTGACGGCACCCCCAGTTTTGAGTACACCGCTCTTGCGGCCAAAGACTTCGGCACGGGCTTTCAGCTGCTCTGCTACGCCGGGCTGCTGATCGCCTTCGGCGTGAAGCTGCCCATCGTGCCCCTGCACACCTGGCTACCAGATGCCCATGGCGAAGCAACGGCACCGGTGCACATGTTGTTGGCCGGCATCCTGCTGAAGATGGGCGGGTATGCCCTGCTGCGCTTCAACTGTGAACTGCTGCCAGCAGCCCACTCCCAGTTCGCACCACTCCTGATCGTGCTGGGGGTGGTGAACATCATCTACGCCGCCCTCACCTCCTTCGCCCAGCGCAACCTCAAGCGAAAGATCGCCTACAGCTCGATCAGCCACATGGGCTTCGTGCTGATTGGCGTGGGCAGCTTCAGTGCCCTGGGCACCAGTGGCGCCATGCTGCAGATGATCAGCCACGGCTTGATCGGCGCCAGCCTGTTCTTCCTCGTGGGTGCCACCTACGACCGCACCCACACGCTCCAGCTGGATGAGATGGGAGGCATTGGCCAGAAGATGCGCATCATGTTCGCGCTCTGGACGGTGTGTGCCCTCGCCTCCCTGGCCCTGCCCGGCATGAGCGGATTCGTGAGCGAACTGATGGTGTTTGCCGGTTTCGCCACGGATGAGGCCTACACCCTGCCCTTCCGCGTGGTGATCTGCGGGCTGGCCGCCGTCGGCGTGATCCTCACACCGATCTATCTGCTCTCGATGCTTCGCGAGATTTTCTTCGGCAAGGAGAAAGAGGAGCTGGTGTCTCACACCAACCTGGTGGATGCGGAGCCGCGCGAGGTCTACATCATCGGCTGCCTGCTGGTGCCGATCATCGGAATCGGGCTGTACCCCAAGCTGATGACCGACAGCTACCGCAGCTCGATCGAAGCCCTGGTGAGCCGAAACCTGGGTGCGATGGAACAGGTGATCTCGCCAACGGCCCCCTTGATTCGAGGTCAGGCCCCCGTTCCGGCGATCATCCAAGCCCCCGCCGTGGGCGCGTCATAAATCACGTATCGATTCCGATTCATTCACGGCCAACCGTCCGTAAGTTCCAGGGGAACGCTCCTCTGCCATGCGTCAGATCAACTTCGGCCTGATCTTCAGCTTCGGCCTGATCACGGTGTTCTTCACCCTGGCGAACACCAGCCCCACGACGGTTCATGTGTTGCCCGGGGTCGAGTACACCCTGCCTTTGGCAGGTCTGCTGCTGCTGGCAGCGGGGTTGGGAGCCGTGTCGGCCTGGTTCTTCGCGGCCTGGACCGGGATGCTCAACAACGTTGAACAGTTCAGCAAGGCCAACGAATACGAAGCACAGCAGGTGCGGATCCAGGAGCTAGAGACCGACCTCAGCCGCTACCGCTCCACCGTTGAAACCCAGCTGGGACTCCTGCCTGCCACCACCGTCAGCGCGACCAGTGCTGAAAGCGACGACAGCGACAAGGCGGAGGTCACCGACGCCAGCAGTGCGGCCTGAGGCAGCACTGGCGACACCGGTTGAGGACCGATACCTTGCCGGAAAAGGGTGAATTGACTTGCTCCAGGTGGCCCCCAACGACGGCGCTGATGCTGGAGCCCGCCTTGCGATTCGGCTGCTGCAGGATGCAGCGGAGCGAGGGGATCTGGATCCCTGGGATGTGGATGTGATCGCCGTCATCGACGGCTTTCTGGATCAACTCCGGCAACGCATCGAAGTTCCCGGGCAGGTGGCGGTCGCCCTGGCCGGACGGGGCGGCAGCTACGAGCGGGACCTGGCTGATAGCAGCGAAGCCTTTCTGGCTGCCTCCGTGCTGGTGGGACTCAAGGCAGAGATGCTTGAAACCAGCATGTTGCCGCCGCCGCCCGACGTCGAAGATCACTTCGACGCCGACTTCGATGAGCAAGGCTGGCTGGATCCGGCCTTTGATCTGCCCCGACGGCCGGAACGTCATCTGCAGCGGCGACCCGTGGCACCCCCGCCCTTGCGTCGCCCCGTCACCCTCGGGGAGCTGATCGAACAGCTGGAAACAATTGCCGAGCAGCTGGAATCAGACGAACTCGAGGCACGCCGCCGCAAACGGCAGAAGCGCTACAGCAACCGTGAAGCCATCGCCCAGGTGGCCGGACTGGCCCACCGCGAAAAGCTGCCGGAAACAACCGCAGCACTGGGAGTGTTTCTGAACGGTTGGGAGACCGCCCTGGACTGGGTGGGCTTCGATCAACTGGTGGATCAGTGGGAGGTGGCCGCCGCCGCGGACTTGGACCGTGACCGGGTCGGGGTGTTCTGGGCCCTGCTGTTTCTCTCCTCCCAGGGCCGGGTTGAGCTGGAGCAGGAGGGCTGGCTCCACGGACCGCTGCGACTGAAATTCATCCCCGCGAGTGGCACTGCAACGCAACTGCCGATCCGCAGCCTTCAGGTGCCAGATCCGTCGCCGACCCGGACGGTCGTAGCGGCCTAAGTCCGGGTCTATGGTCACTACCTTGTATTGACCCCGTGAAACGCCAATGAAGGCGATGATTCTGGCGGCTGGTAAGGGGACGCGGGTCCAACCGATCACGCATGTGATCCCCAAGCCAATGATTCCGATCCTGCAGAAGCCGGTGATGGAATTTCTGCTGGAACTGCTCAAGGAGCACGGCTTCACCGAAGTGATGGTGAACGTCTCCCACCTGGCCGAAGAGATTGAAAATTACTTCCGGGATGGCCAGCGTTTCGGGGTTGAAATTGCCTACAGCTTTGAAGGACGGATTGAAGACGGCGAACTGATCGGAAGTGCCCTGGGGTCTGCGGGCGGGCTCAAAAAAATCCAGGATTTCCAGCACTTCTTCGACGAAACCTTCGTGGTGCTCTGCGGCGATGCGTTGATCGACCTTGATCTCAGCGAAGCGGTACGCCTGCACAAAGAGAAGGGTGCGATCGCCAGCCTCGTCACCAAACGGGTCCCCAAGGATCAGGTGAGCAGCTACGGCGTTGTGGTCACCGATGACCAGAACAGAATTTCAAGCTTCCAGGAGAAGCCCAGCGTCGACGAAGCCCTCAGCGACACGATCAACACCGGCATCTACATCTTCGAGCCGGAGATCTTTGAACACATCCCTTCGGGACAGTCCTTCGACATCGGCTCGGATCTGTTCCCGAAACTGGCCGAGCTCGGTGCCCCCTTCTATGCCATCCCGATGGATTTCGAATGGGTGGATATCGGCAAGGTTCCCGACTACTGGCAAGCCATCCGCAGCGTGTTGATGGGTGACGTTCGTCAGGTGGGCATCCCCGGCAAGGAGGTGCGTCCCGGGGTGTACACCGGCCTGAATGTGGCCGCCAACTGGGACAAGATCAACGTCAGTGGCCCCGTCTATGTGGGCGGCATGACCAAGATCGAAGATGGCGCAACGATCGTTGGGCCCACGATGATCGGCCCCAGCTGCCACATCTGTGAGGGTGCCACCGTCGATAACTCGATCATCTTCGACTACTCGCGCATCGGACCCGGCGTGCAGCTGCTCGAGAAGCTGGTGTTCGGCCGCTACTGCGTGGGCAAGGACGGTGATCACTTCGATCTGCAGGAGGCCTCACTCGACTGGCTGATCACCGATGCCCGTCGTCAGGACCTGGTGGAGCCTTCCCCACAGCAGAAGGCCATGGCGGAGCTGCTCGGCACAGACCTCACCCAGGCAGCGAGCTGAGCCCGGCGCGATCGAGGATCATCGGGATCCGCTCCTCCGCCTTGATCGCCATCAGGTGCACGCCACGAACGATGCCGAGATAGCGCTTCACCTGTTCAGCGGCGATGGCCACACCCTCCATGGCAGGGTTCTCGGCGCACTCCAGCCGATGGATCAACGCATCGGGGATGCAGGCTCCCGGCACAACGCGGTTGATGAACCGGGCATTCTTGGCTGACTTCAGCAGAAACACGCCAGCGAGCACGGGAAGGCCCAGGGGGCCGGCCTGTTCGCGCTGGAAGCGCTCGAGCGCTTCAGGATCCATCACCATCTGGGTTTGAACGAAGCGGGCTCCCGCCGCCTGCTTGCGCTGCAACCGGCGCTGGAGACCGCTCCAGCTCCTCGATTGTGGGTCGGCGGCACACCCGGCAAACAGCGTGGTCGCACCATCGGGCAGGGTGCCCTGCACGGGATCCACACCCTGATTGAGGGAATCCACCTGCTGCAGCAGCTTCACCGACTCGAACTCATTCACCGGCCGGGCATCCGCCTGATCGCCCGCCCGCACCGGATCGCCAGTGAGACACAACAGGTTGCGGATCCCCAAGGCATGGGCACCGAGCAGATCGGCCTGAAGGGCGATGCGGTTGCGGTCCCGGCAGGCCATCTGCAACACCGGCTCCAGACCGGCCTCAAGCAGCAACCTGCAGGAGGCCAGGCTGCTCATCCGCATCACGGCCCGACTGCCATCGGTCACATTCACCGCATGGACACGGCCTTGCAGCGATGCGGCCATGGCCAACATGTGGGAGGGGTCGGCTCCGCGGGGAGGCATCACCTCGGCCGTGAGCACCTGATCCCCGGCCTCAATTGCGCGCTGCAGCGCCGTGCTCAAATCTCGTTCCATTTCACCGGCCCACTATGCAGGATCAGACCGTTCGTCCGGACTAGCATGATCCCAACGGTGGTCGCCCATGTCCTCCCTCGACGGTACCGATCCTCTGGAGATCTCCCTCTCTGCCAGGGAGATCGAGATCATCGAGCTCGTGGCCGAAGGACTGACCAATCAGGAAATCGCTGACCGTCTCACCATCAGCAAACGAACGGTGGACAACCATGTGAGCAACGTGTTCACCAAGACCGGCTCGAAGAACCGGGTGGCACTGCTCAATTGGGCCATGGATAACGGCAAGATCTGCCGGGACGGCTTCAACTGTTGCGTCCTTCCAGAACACGATCCCCCCTCAGCCTGATCGTGGAGCTAACAGGCTCCGGCAAGCTTTGCAGGGAGGTGGGGCCCACAGGGATCTGAAACAGCGTGGCGTATTCCAGACAGGCCTCCACGCTGGAGCCAGCGAAGCGAAGCATTCCAGTTGTGTCGTAGAGACCCACCACTGGAAGGAGCCACCAATCAGAATTCCTCAAAGCTAAAGGAAATCTGAAGACAAATCCAGTCCAGCCTTAGGGCCAGCCAAAACGTCGACGCTGCGCCTCAGGCCAGGACTGAATCGGATGCCTGGCCAGCACCGCATTGCTCCAGCGGGACTCCCCGGTGATCTCCTCGCCGCACCAGGGCGGAATCAGAAGATCCGCCTGGGCCGATGCCAGCTCCACCTCCGCCAACACCAAGGGGGCGTTCTCGCCCTGGAAACAATCCACCACCCAGTCACCACCGGGGCAATCCAAGGCGTAGCGGACTTTGTCCAGGCGGTGCGGCGCCAGCTCCCAGAGGGCTTCGGCGTCCGCCACGGGAATCGGATATTCGAACTCGTGGCGCACCAGGCCAACGGCATCAGCCGCCGCCTTCAGGGTGAGCCAGGCCTGATCCGATCCGCGCAGACGCATCCGCACCGTCACACCGTCGGCACTGGCGGCCAGATAGCCCTGACGCAGCGGCTGTGCGGGGCCAGCACTGCTGCGCCAGGCCTCCGACCGCACCAGAAAGCGCCTTTCAATCTCGAGGGCCATGGCTCAATTCTGCGAGGGCTGAGACGCGTGCAGGCTTCCCGCCCAATGCAACTTGTGGGAGAGAGTTCGGTAATAGGACGGGCTTTGATTGAGCAACACCATCAGGGCATGGTGGCGCGCCTGCTGAACAACACAGCACTCTCCAGGCTCCAGCACCGTGCAGCCCACACCGTCCTTCCACAGCTTGATGCGGTGATCCCAAGCCCCCAGGGGCCAGATCGCCAACCTGGCCCGAGGCGGCACCACCAGCGTTCGGCTGGAGAGGCTCATCGGGCAGATCGGGGCAACGATGATGGCATCGATGCCGGGGTGAAGAATCGGTCCCCCTGCCGCCAGGGCGTACCCAGTGGACCCCGTGGGCGTGGAGAGGATCAGGCCGTCACCACGCACCTGGTCGATCACTTCCCCATCGATCTCGAGCTCCAGGGTGCAGGTGGGCGAAATCTCATCGCGGTAGGCCCGCAGGTAGAAGTCGTTGAAGGCCCAGTGGTGCTCTTCATCGTCTTCGAGATCCGGCTGCTGCAACGGACCGGGCGAAGCCGCTCGATCTTCCGCGGAGCGTCGATCCACCATCGCCTGAAGCATCATGCGCCGTTCGATCGCGAACTGATCGTCTTGGAGGCGTTGCCAGATCTGATCGCCGCGCAACACACGCCGGTCATGGGTGAGAAAGCCCAGATGGCCTCCCACATTGATGCTGAGGATCGGGATGTCATGCACCGCCAGGTGGCGGGCAGCCCCCAGCACCGTGCCATCCCCCCCCAGCACCAGCGCCAGGTCGGGCAACGACTCCTCAACGGCCAGAAGGCCGGGAAAAGGATTCACCCGGGGCCCCGACATCGCGGTGACCACATGGGTGCCGAGAGCTTTCAGCTCCTTGGCACATTGCCGGGCTTCACGCTGGGCAGGCTGGCTGTCGGCCCGATAGATCACCCAGACCCGATCGAGACGCATGACCCAGGTATGCGGGGGTTACCAGCGCAGAAGGTTGAACTGCTCCATGTCGACGGTAACGCGATTGCGATAAAGCGACAGCAGGATCGCCAGACCCACAGCGGCCTCAGCGGCGGCCACCGTGATCACGAACACAGTGAAGACCTGGCCGCGAATCAGATCACCATCCACGAAGGAGGAGAAGGCCATCAGGTTGATGTTCACGGCATTGAGCATCAGCTCAATGCTCATCAGCACGCGCACCGCATTGCGGCTGTTGATCAAACCCCAGACGCCGATGCAGAAAAGCATCGCGGCCACCAGCAGGTAGGCCTGCAGAGAGGGAAGTGTGGCAAGTAAATCGCTCATCAGTCCGCTCGATTCATCAGCAGGGGAGTACGGGCCTTCTCAATCAGGCCTTGATCAGCTACCTCACCGGTGACCACATCGGTGGCCAACACATCACGACGGGCCAAGACGATGGCGCCGATCATGGCCATCAGCAGCAGCACCGATGCCACCTCAAAGGGCAAGAGGTAATCGGTGAACAGGTGCTCACCAATGCGGGCCGTGGCTTCCTCACCCACGGCGGCAGGACCGGGCAGCGACCAGGGGGTGGTGACCACAACACGAACCAGCAACGCCAGCAGACCGGCGCAGACGCCGGCGGACACCACACGGCGGGTGGTGAGGTTGGCGATGGCCTTGAGGTCTTCCCGCTTGTTGACGAGCATGATCGCGAACAGGATCAACACGTTGATCGCGCCCACGTACACCAGGATCTGGGCCATGGCCACGAAACTGGCGTTCAGCAGCAAGTAGAGACCTGCAACGGCGGTGAACACCCCGCCCAGCAGGAAGGCGGAATAGACGATGTTGCTGAGCAGCACCACGCCAAGGGCGCCGATCACCACAACGGCGGACAGCACCAGAAAACAGATCAGCTCGGTGGTGGTCGCGATGGTCATGCGTCGCCCTCCTTGGCCTCACTGGAGGATTGTCCCTCATTCTTGGCAGCGGACTTGGCAGGAGGAGTGAGGGTCTCCAACACCTGAGACGGCAGCTGACCAGCCCGGGGACGATCGGCGGCAACACCGTGGGGATCCATCTCGCCCGCCGGCAGATAGGCGAGTTCCCTGAGGGGAACAACGGAGGGGTCGGTGGTAACGCTGGTGGGAAGGCGTCCGAGGGCCACGTTGTCGTAGTTGAGGCTGTGGCGATCAAAAGCAGCCAACTCGTACTCCTCCGTCATCGAGAGGCAGTTGGTGGGGCAGTACTCGACGCAGTTGCCGCAGAAAATGCAAACGCCGAAGTCGATGGAGTAATTGCGCAGCTCCTTCTTCTTCGTGGCTTTGTTCATCACCCAGTCGACCACCGGAAGGTTGATCGGGCAGACCCGCACGCACACCTCACAGGCGATGCACTTGTCGAATTCGTAGTGAATCCGGCCCCGATAACGCTCGGAGGGAATGAGCTTCTCGTAGGGGTACTGCACAGTGACCGGACGGCGCTGCATGTGGTCAAACGTGACCGAAAAGCCTTGGGCCAGATTCCGGGCTGCATCGACTGCATCCCGGGTGTAATCACCGACCTGTTTGAGGAAGCCGAACATGGTCTGAAAGGGAGAGAACGAAGCGGAGCCGGGTGCGGAGGAATGCTAGGTAGGAAAACCTAGCCGCCGAATGCCACAGGAAAGGCGAGCTTGAGGGCCGCCGTCACCAGAAGGTTCACAAGGGAGAGGGGCAGCAGGAATTTCCAGCCCAGATCGAGCAGCTGGTCAATGCGGACGCGGGGGGTGGTCCAGCGCAACAGGATGGCCACGAACACCAGCAGATAGGCCTTCAGCACGGTCATGACGATGCCGACGGTTCCGGTGATCACCTGAACCACGGGGGCATCAATGGGCTGGTTCAACCAGCCGGCCAGCCACTCCACAGGGATCGGGAAGCCCCAACCACCGAGGTACAGAACGCTGACCAGGACGGCCGAGAGCACCAGGTTGATGTAACCGGCCAGATAGAAGAGGGCAAATTTCATGCCCGCGTACTCGGTCTGATAACCGGCAACCAGCTCTTCTTCGGCCTCGGGAAGGTCGAAGGGAAGACGCTCACACTCGGCCAGGGCGCAGATCCAGAAGATCAGGAAACCCACCGGCTGACGCCAGATGTTCCAGCTCAAAATGCCAGCACCGGTCTGCTGACCGACGATGTCGACCGTGCTCAGCGAGTTGGTCATCATCACGATGGCCAGGACTGACAGAGCCAGGGGAATCTCGTAGCTGATCGATTGAGCCGCGGCCCGCAGACCCCCCAACAGCGAGTACTTGTTGTTGGAGGCATAGCCGCTCATCAGCAGACCAATCGGCTGAATGCTGCTGAAGGCGATCCAGAGGAAAATCCCCACGCCCACATTGCTGATCAACAGGTTCTGGCCGAAGGGGATGATCAGCCAGGAGATGATCACCGGCACCACCACCAACACAGGGCCGAGGGTGAACAGCAGGCTGTCGGCCCGCGCCGGGATGATGTCTTCCTTGACCAGAAGCTTGAGGCCGTCGGCCAGAGGCTGAAGCACGCCAAGGGCACCGGCGTATTCAGGACCGATCCGCTGCTGAACGGCGGCGGAAATTTTGCGTTCCAGCCACACCGAGACCAGCACACCCACCACTGCAGCCACCAGGACCAGCAGCATCGGCAGCGGCAGCCAGAGCAGCCTCGCCACCTCCGGAGAGAGGCCAAACCCCTGCAAGGCCTGGCTAAAGCTCAATTCCAGGTCAAGTCCCGGACTCACCATGGTGTCGACGGAAGTGGGTGCAACTTAGGCGGCCGGAGCCGAAACACGCTCCTCGATGGGCATCCATGAGCGTGGCTGGGATCCGGAATAGATCTGCGAAGGCCGGAAAATCCGGTTCGCCCCGAGCTGTTCCCGCCAATGGGCCAACCAGCCGGCGACCCTGGCAATGGCGAAGACCGGCGTGAACAGATCCCTGGGAATGCCGAGCTTCCGGTACACAAGGCCCGAATAGAAATCCACGTTGGGGTAGATGCCTTTGGGGCCGAGGCGCGACGCAGCTTCCTCTTCGATGGCTCGGGCCACGTCGTAGAGGTCGTCGTGACCGAAGCTGGCAAACATCTCTTCCACCAGCGACTGCAGGATCACCGCACGGGGATCTTTCACCTTGTATTCCCGGTGGCCGAAGCCCATGATTTTGCGCTTGGCCGCGATGGCCTCATCCAGGAAAGCGCCGGCGTTCTCAGGGCTCCCCACCTGCTCGAGCATGGCGAGAACGTCTTCATTGGCGCCGCCATGGAGTGGACCCGCCAGGGTGCCGACGGCTGAAGCCACCACGGCGTAGGGGTCGGTGAGGGTGCTGGCGGTGACCCGGGCACTGAAGGTGCTGGCATTGAGGCTGTGCTCGGCATGGAGCATCAGACAGCGGTCAAAAATCCGCGCCGCCAGGGGATCCGGCTCCCGCTCCGTGAGCATGTAGAGGAAGTTGGCGGAGTAGGCCAGATCATCCCGAGGCTGAATCGGATCCTGGCCTTTGCGGATCAGCTGAAACGCCGCCACCATCGTGGGGATCTTGGCGATCAGCCGCACCACTGCGTCGTAGATGTACTGCGGGTCGTCGATCGCCCGGCGGGAATAGAACAGACCCAGGGACGCTGCACTCGACTGCAGGGCATCCATGGGATGACCGCTGGCCGGGAAGCACTTCATCATGTCCCGCACCCGGAAGCTGACCCGCCGGTGCATCTGCACCGCGTGTTCAAACTCCGCCAGTTGGTCGCGGCTGGGCAGCTCTCCCCAGATCAGCAGGTAAGCCGTTTCCAGGAAGCTGCTGTTGGCCGCCAGATCCTGCATCGGGTAGCCGCGATAGGTGAGCAGCCCCTTCTCCCCGTCGATGTCGCAGATCGCCGACTGGGTTGCCGGCACGCCATCAAGCCCCGGACGCAGTTCGATTCCGGTCCGCGCATGGCGCAGGTCTCCTGTCTGCTGCTGAGCCAAGGGCCGATCGCCTCTCTCAGCAACTTAATTCGTCAATCAACAGGGCCGGTCGGAGCAAGGCCTTCAACTGCCACTGGCCCGCGGAACGACGCAGCTGGATCACGCCGGCTTTCTTCAGCACCAGGGCACCCTGGGGACACCCCAGAAGACCGCAGGCCAGATCGCCAAGGTCCGGCTCATGGCCCACCAGGCCGATGGCCCCATCGAACGGCGTGAGCACCGTTGCCAGGTCCCCTCCCGGCTCGAGTCGTTCGTCAAGCGCGAGCGTGGAGGCGAGCCCCGCCTCCAGCGCCAGTTCAGCCGTTTGCAGGGCCCGGCGGTAAGGACTGGTCAACAGCCGATCCAGGCGCAGACCCCGTTTCACCAGGGCCGCCATCACCAGCCGGGTGCGCTGACGGCCAGCGGCGGTCAGGGCACGATCCGGATGATCACGCCCTGCCTGGCGGGGTTCGGCGATGCCATGCCGCAACAGAACCAGGTCAGCCGAGTTCGAGCCGGGCATGCAAGGGAATCTCGGTACTGCCTTGCTCCTGACGATCAACGTCGACGGCCACCGCAAGGCCGCGGACCTGATCCTGAAGCGGCCGCCCCGCCATCACCTGCAGCAGGGCCCAGGGCCGCCATTGCCCCAACAGTGCACGGGCAGGCTCATCCGCCAGCAGGAGGGCCTGCGCCGGTTGGGCGGAGGCTGTGAGCTCCTGCCACTGGTTCAAGCGGGGCTGGAGAGCACGCCCGTTCTGGCGCTGCGCCAACGCCATCAGAGACTCGCCCCACCAGTTCAACGCAGACGAGCGCACCTGAGCCACAGCCAATTGAGCATCCACCCCCGGCTGGCGTCCCCGCTGGCGCACCAGCCGCGTCCACACGCTCAACGCCTCGCCATCCCCCTCCAGTTCAGAACGGGTCAGGCCCTGCTCCTGCAGACGCGCATCCACCACATCCCTGGAGGGGCTTTGCGGGCGGGTGGCCAGCAGCCAGCCCTGGGGTTGGTCCTGCCAAAGCAGAGGACCGTCATCGGCTCCCACAACAGCCTCTGCCGCCGGCTGGCCCGCCAAGTGCTTCTTCAGCCATGGAGCGAACCATTGGGCCAGCGGATGGCTTTCGCTGGGATCCAACAGACGGGATGGACTCTGCAGCTGAGCCAGCCAGCGGGCATGGCCTCCGGCCGACGCCGTCAGATCCGTGAGCCCAGGCCAGGGGGCGGAGTCAAGGGCTTGCCGGAAGCCGAGGCGCCCATCCACCGCCAGGGTTGAACCCTCCGGTCGCAGTGATGCCACGAGTCCGCTCAGATCGTCCCGCTGAGCCACCAGCTCGGGCACCTGCAACCAATGCTCGAGGGCGTGGGGAGATGCCGTGAGCAGAGCCACGCCTTCACCGAGCTCAGCCACCTGACGCTGCAGGCGTTGATCCCCCAGCTGATGCTGATCCGGGAGCTGAGAGACATCGAGGGCCTGCTCCAGCACGCCCCGGCCTGAGGCCACCAGCAGCAGATCATCGTCAATCAAGGCCGTGGCCAGGGGTTGGGGGTCATGCCCCACAAACGCCCCCTGGCCGCTGATCACACCGATTCCGCGGTAACTGCTGATCTGCAGGTCGGTGCCCGCCAGGCTGCGGGTCTGCCAGAACCGTTGCAGAAAGCGCCGGGCGCCGTCGTCATCCCGACTGGTCAAAGCCAACACCCAACCGGCGTTGGAGGCTCCATCGGTGAGGGTGAGACTGACCTCCTCACCAAGCCAGGGCTCCAGCTCAAGGGCGAACTGGAGGCCCGCCAAGGCAAAGACGCCTTCACGCCACTGCCGGGCACCATCACGGGCATCGCGGCGTTGAGAGGCAGGGGCCACGGCCTGGGCATAGGCCGGCAGCCGTCCTGGATCGGCCAGCCAATGGAGCGAGAGATCAGCATCCCGGGGCACGAACCGGGCCGCCCGAGGCAGATGCAACGGCTGCTCCGCCAGCTGCAGGGGGCTCTGGCGGTTCATGGTCCAGAGCAGGCCAACGGCCAGCAGAAGCAGCGACAGCAGCACAGCACCGGCAGCGCTGAGGAAGGGGCGGGCCTTCATGGGCCGGCGGTCTCGGGTCGCCTCATCTTTGTCCATCACCGCAGAATGGCGCCATGGGCCAATCCCAACAACCACAACCAATCCAAGCCTCTGAACTGCAGCAATGGCTGCAAAGCGAGCGTCCTTCTCCGCAACTGGTGGATGTGCGCGAGGAGGCTGAGCTTGCGATCGCCGCCTTCCCAGGTGCGGTGCTGCACCGCCCCCTGAGCCAATCCAATGCATGGCTTGGAACACTGCAGGCCGACCTCAACCCCGATCAACCCGTCGTGGTGGTCTGCCATGCCGGCGTGCGCAGTTACCACTTCGGCCTGTGGCTGCTGGACCAACCCTGGGGCCTGGAGGTGTGGAACCTTGAGGGAGGCATTGATGCCTGGAGCCTTCAGGTGGATCCCAGCGTTCCCCGCTACTGATGAGCAAGCCCCTGTCCCTTCGGCAAGAACAGGTGCTTCAGGCGACGGTGCACCACTACGTCGACACGATGGAACCGGTGGGCAGCCGCACCCTGGTGCAACGCTTCGGCATTCCCGCCAGCTCCGCCACCGTTCGCTCCGCCATGGGGGCGCTTGAGCGCCGAGGACTGCTGCATCAACCGCACACGTCCGCTGGACGCGTTCCCAGTCCGATGGGATACCGGCACTACGTGGACGCGTTGCTGCCGGAACCTGGCATCGCTGTTCAACACCTGGAACGGGAGCTCACCGGCCTCAGTCTTCGTTGGGCCGGTTTGGACGACCTGCTGATGCATCTGGCTCGGCGGCTGACGGATTTCACCGGTCTGATGAGCCTGATCACCCAACCGCAGCAGGAGAACCAGCAACTGGAGACGATCCGTCTGGTGCCCAGCGGTGATCGACTGCTGGTGATGCTGGTGGAAGCCAATGGCCGCGCCAGCCACCTCAACCTGCGTCTGCCCCACGGAGCTGAAGCTGAACTCACCGCGATGGAACGCTGGGCGTCGGCCCAGCTCGAGCAGGGCGAACTGAACTGGGACGCACTGCCCAGGCAGCTGCAACGCAGCGGTGCTGTGCTGCGCAGCGCCCTGGACCAGCCCACCCCCGCCAACTCCACACAGGTGGTGGTGCATGGCCTTTCCAGGCTGGTGAGCGAACCGGAATTTGAAAGCACCTCCAGCCTTCGGCCGCTGCTGGAACTGATCGATGACCAACCCGCCACCTTGATCAGCCGCGGTGAATCCGCACGGGTGTGGATCGGCGACGAACATCCGCAGCCAGCCCTGGAGGCCTGTGCCGTGGTTCAGGCGCCCTACCGCTGCAACGAGGGGCTCGGCCATGTAGCCCTGGTGGGGCCGATGCGGATGGCCTATGCCACGGCACGGGCTGCCGTACAGAGGGTGGCCCGCCACCTGGAATTACTGCTGGCCTGAAGCTGAAGCCTCAGAGCTGATCCCCCAGCTTCTCCGCCACGGTGTTGACGTCCTTGTCGCCGCGGCCAGAGCAGTTGATCACCACTTCGGTGCCATTGGCCAGGGTGGGGCAAAGCTGCTCAAGCCAGGCGAAGGCATGGGCGGTTTCCAGGGCTGGAATGATGCCCTCAAGCTCACTCACCAGGCGCAGGGCATCGAGGGCTTGTTGGTCGGTGACTGCGGCGTACTCGGCACGTCCGATCTCCCGCAGGTAGCTGTGCTCCGGCCCCACTCCGGGGTAATCGAGACCTGCGCTGATGGAATGGGCCTCCATCACCTGACCGTCGCCGTCCTGCAGCAGCAGGCTCATGGCGCCGTGCAGCACACCGGCACGACCCTCGGTGATCGTCGCGGCGTGGCGACCGCTGGCCACACCATCACCAGCGGCCTCAACACCGATCAGCCGCACAGACGTGTCCTGAACAAAGGGATGGAACAGGCCCATGGCATTGGAGCCACCGCCAACGCAGGCCATCAGCACGTCGGGCAGCCGGCCGAAGGCCTCCTGACACTGCTGCTTGGACTCTTCGCCGATCACAGCATGGAAATCCCGCACCAACATCGGATAGGGGTGCGGACCAGCGACGGATCCAAGGATGTAGTGGGTGGTCTCGACGTTGGTCACCCAATCGCGGATCGCTTCACTGGTGGCGTCCTTGAGGGTTGCGGTGCCGGCCGTCACCGGTTGCACCGTGGCGCCCAGTAGACGCATGCGGAAAACGTTGAGAGCTTGACGGCGCATGTCTTCAGCGCCCATGTAGATCACGCACTCCAGACCGAAGCGGGCACAGACCGTGGCCGTGGCGACGCCGTGCTGCCCCGCACCGGTCTCAGCAATGATCCGCTTCTTGCCCATGCGCAGGGCCAGCAGGGCCTGCCCCAGGGCGTTGTTGATCTTGTGGGCACCGGTGTGGTTCAGGTCTTCCCGCTTGAGCCAGATGCGGGGGCCACCGTCGGCACGGCGGTAGTGGGCGGTGAGACGCTCGGCCTCGTACAACGGTGTCGCCCGCCCGACGTAGTTTTTGAGCAAGCGGTTGAGCTCGGCGGTGAAGGCCGGATCGTTCCAGGCCTGAGCCGCCGCTTGCTCCAGTTCCGCCAAGGCCGGCATCAGGGTCTCGGGCACGTACTGGCCACCGAATCGCCCAAAGCGGCCATGGGCACCGGGACGCACCGCTGGCTGCAGGCTGGAGGGATCCGGAGTGCTGGCGTTGGGCAGGGTGCTGGTCACGGATCCACGGCGGAGCGTCGGCTCAGCGTAAGCAGCCGGTCACGCCATGGGTGCCGCATGGGCGGTCATCGACAATGAAATCCGCTTGCGACGGATGGATGGCGAAGGGAGGCTGGCAGGAATTCAGCAGTGCCGAAAGCCTGCAGCGACCGAGCGGCCCTGCGGCTGAGCCCACAGCCAAGGCGCAGCAAATGGTGCGGGTGCAGCCCACCCGCGGTGGCAAAGGGGGCAAAACCGTGACGGTGATCCGTGGGCTGGAGCTGGATGCTGCGGGCTTCAAGGCGCTGCTGAAGAAGCTCAAAACACGCATCGGCAGTGGCGGGACCGTCAAGGGCGGCATGATCGAACTACAAGGGGATCAGGTGGATCTGACGCTCGAGCTGCTCAACAAAGAGGGATACCGGCCGAAACGGGCAGGAGGGTAGGGGATAATTACCAACACTTCACGCTGAGGCCATGACCGCCAGTCAGACCTACGGAGAACTCACCAACAAGGGTGCGTCCACCAACATCGCCTGGCATGAGGCCTCCGTGGGCCGCGACGAGCGCTCAAAGCAACGCGGACATCGCAGCGCCATTCTTTGGTTCACCGGACTCTCTGGCTCCGGCAAGAGCACCCTGGCCAATGCCGTCAATGCAGCCCTGTTTGAACGAGGACTGGCCACCTACGTGCTGGATGGCGACAACATTCGCCATGGCCTCTGCAAAGACCTGGGCTTCTCCGATGCCGACCGAGAAGAAAATATCCGCCGAATTGGCGAAGTTGCCAAATTGTTTCTCGATGCCGGGGTGATCGTTCTAACCGCATTTGTCTCCCCTTTCCGTGCTGACCGGGACAAAGCCAGGCAGCTTGTGAGCGACGGAGACTTCCTCGAGGTGTTCTGCGCCGCCGATCTCGAGGTTTGCGAATCCCGCGACCCGAAAGGCCTTTACGCCAAGGCACGGGCAGGCCAGATCAAGGAATTCACAGGCATCTCCAGCCCCTACGAAGCACCGGAGAATCCAGAATTAAAAATCGATACAGGCAAGCAAGAGCTGGGGCAATCTGTAGAGCTCGTCATCAAAGCCCTACAAGAAAACAGCGTCATCTGACAGGAATCAAAATCAACAATGCTTGTATCTCTTGAACATCAGTTCGCCTTTTTCTCTAACCCGAAATGCGCCACAACAAGCATTGAAAAATATATCTCCAAATATTGCGAAATCAGCATTACCTCCACAAAGCTAGGCAAACACACAACACCAAAAAATTTCAAGAAATTGGAATCCTTTTTGAAAACTGAATGCAATACACCTTTTTTTAAAAAAATCTGCACAGCACGCGATCCAGTTAAAAAAATTATCAGCTGGTACACATACAGGAGTCGTCCAAGGCTTAAATCCAAAAGACCAAAAAGATATCTAGGAGAAACAGATTTCAGAAGCTTTTGCAGGTCCCAAATGCAGCGATGCCCTGTAAGCTTTTACTATGAAAATGTTGCCAACAATTTTCTTGTCGACTTTGTTGTCCCAATAGACCACCTTTCAAGACTTGAGACGTTTTTTCAAAATAAGTTCAGTCTTAAGCATGGGTTTTCAAAAAAAAACACCTCCAACATCGAAACACCACAGTTAAATACATCGCAGCTTCACGAGATCGCCCTCTCAGAGCTCAACAATGCCAGCACAGAATTCCACAAAGGGATTGAAATATATACAACAATTTTAGATCATTACAATAAGGCAAATCATGATCAAATTATAAGAATAAGCAAAATATTCTGATTCAATCCATCTTTTCGTTTCATTCAAAACAATGCCTTCAAAAGTACATTTTTACACATCGGCAAAACCGGTGGAAGCGCCATCAAAGAAGCATTAAAGAGGGCTATCAAGGAGCAAGACATTTACGCAAATGCCAACAAACTAAAAGACAACACAGAACTGGAAATCAAGCGCTTAAGTGGCAGGTTTGATCAAATCATTCTCCATGGTCATGGCAAAACACTTAAACAAATACCCGAATCAGACTGGTTTTTCTTTTGCATACGCAACCCAATATCAAGATACGTGAGCGGCTTTTACAGCCGCAAAAGACAGGGCAAACCTCGCTACAATATCCCATGGAATATAAAAGAAAAGCGAGCATTTAAACACTTCAACACACCAAATGAATTAGCTGAAGCACTTAGCTCCGACAACCCAAAGATTCGACGAAGAGCTAAGCGCGCAATGAAAAATATCAGACATGTAAAGTCATCCCTTTCAAAATGGATTGCAAATCCTTCCTACTTTGAAAAGCGCGTACATAAACTTCTTTTCATTTTAGAACAAGAAACCTTGCGCGAAGATTTTCAAATTTTACTCCAAAATCTTCATTTCAAGAAAGAACTTAATCTCTCAACAGATAGGGCTGTAACGCACCAAGCCAATACCACAAAAAGCGACACCACCTTAAGCGATCTTGCAATCGAAAACCTCAACCAACACTACTCCCAAGATATAGAGATATACAAGTTTCTAACCGAAGCAAAAATCAAAAAACAAAGATTATTCAGCAATGGCGGAAGCGAGAATACTTTTTGACAACTTATGCTAAAGTTTAGGTATATTATTCAGCTTGATAATGGGTCCTGACTTCATATGCATCGGCGCACAGAAAGCAGGCACGGCTTGGCTCTCACAATGCCTTCAAGTTCACCCAAACCTGTGGAACCCTGGAATCAAAGAGCTCCATTTTTTTGATGGAGCAAGTTTCTCTGACAATGAAAAGAAAATCTACTCAGCCTCACTAAGCAAGCGCCGTCTTAAAAAAATAAAGCAAAAGATAAGAGATGGAAAATTAAAAATTACTTCAGAATTGTCTCAAAAAATTATCAAGTCAAAAAGAATAACTTTTGAAGACTACTTAGAGCTTTTTTCCCTCGCCCCTAATGCATCAAAAACGTGGGAAATAACTCCAAGTTACGGAAGCATGGGTTTAATCAAACTAGCAAAAATGAATGAACTCCTTCCACACACCAAATATCTATACATAATCCGCGACCCGGTCAATCGCGCACTGAGCTCCCTAAGAATGTCACTAGAGAGGAGGAGCAAAAGAGGTGAAAGTGAATCGATGATTATTGATCGATGGTTAAAGATGCAGCTTGATCGCGGCCGTTACAGCAGACACATACCCATAATGAATCAAATTCTTAGCAGCAAGGAGAAGATCATCTATTTACCTTTTGGATTAGTAAAGAGTGACCCCCAGAAATTCATGCGACGAATTGAAGAACATCTTGGAATACCGCAAGGAGATTACAACGAATTACTTTCGAAGCCATATCACCAAACAAGCAAATCCGTTACAATCCCAACGGAGACAAAAGAGCGTATTGAACGGGAATTGCGACCCGAAAAAGAATTTATTGCAAGATTTTTCGGCAGTGATTTCTCGTCAAATTGCACTTAAAAAGGTTCTTCTTATTAGATAAATATTGCTATCGACATCACTTTATACTTTTATCAGCGTGAAAATTTACGTACGCATTGAAAAAACTTGGAACCTTTCTAGAGAAATTTTTGATCCTGACATATTCATAGTCTTAAGTCCCATTGACAGATCAATAGTTGACAACGTTGTTCTTGGCAACCAATCCTCCTTCCTCGATTGAGCTAACTGTAGAAGCAGTTCATCGTCGGTCCTCACTACGGGAAAGGGGTGATTCCCGCCGCCTGAGGTCGACGTCACCAGTCCTGGCGGCATCCGCCAGGGTTTTGATGCAACTGGCCACCGGCACCGCCAACAGCAGTCCCAGCAGATCCCCCACGCCAAACAGCGCACCCACCCGGGCGCCGATGGGCAAGGCGATCAGCAACCAGGCCGGTTGCAAGCCAACGATGCTGCCCATCAGCCGCGGTTGAATCACCTGATCCACGATCTGACCGACGACGATTGCCGCGGCGAGCAGCTCAAGGCCTGTGCGGGGGGCCTGAACCGCCAGCACCGCACTGACCGAGACGATCGACACGGCACTGGCATAGGGCACCAGGGTAGTGAAGCCGATCAGCACGGCGAACAAAACGCCGTAGGGAATGTTCAGGGCGGTGAACACCAGGAGCTGACCACCACTGAGGATCAGCGCCAACACCACCTGGCCGGCGAAATAGCCCCGAAAGGTGCGCTCGAGGGTCGTCTGCACCAGATCCCGCCAACGGTCGGGCAGCCAGCGGGCCAGACCATCGACGATCGGATCCGCCCCAAACAGCAGGAAGACCGCCAGCACCAGCACGATCACCACATTGATCGTGGTGCCCACCGTCGCCCCCAGCAGGCCCAACAGGCGTTGGCTCAACTGCGTCGCCAGACGGCTGAACTGGGCCACCAGATCACTGCTGAGGTCAGCGAAATCAGCCGGCAGGCCATGGTCCAGCGCCCAGAGCTGACCCCGATCGATCCACTGCTCCGCCGCCGTGAGCAGAGACGGCGAGGCACTGAGCAATTGGCTGAGCTGTTCGATCAGCAGAGGCACCAGGGCCACAGCGGCCCAGACCAGCAGCCCGAGGGTCACCAGGACCACGCTGACGATGGCCCAGGCGCGGGGAAGACCCCGTTGCGCGAGCCAGCGGCAGGGCAGGTCCAGCAAAAAGGCGATCAAGGCCGCAGTGAGGAACAGCCCGGGGAATGGGGCGAACTGCACCAGCAAACGCTTCAGCACAAAGGCGTTCAAGCCCAGAACAGGCAGCAGAAGACCAAGCCGCAACCAGGCCGGCCAGGGCGTCATCGAGGCGATGACGCGAATCGATCAGTGCTGCTCAACGGCGGCCGGCTTGGAGGCGGAACTGACGTAATGGCACCAGAAACTGAGCCAGGCGGCAATCCCGAGGAACTTGAATCCCTCCTCAAAGATCTGCACCGTTTCGTAGGAATTCGGCCACAGCCCCTGGAGGGCATCGGTCAGAACCGACAGGCCCAACAACACCACGGACACCAGAAAGGTGTCGCCACCGAAGCGCCGCAGAGGGCCACGAAAGCGGAACAAAAGCAACCCGGTGAAGAAGGCGTAGGTGATGTAGAGGAACGCCTCACCGAGGTAGCGGTCATGCACCAGGAACATGTCGTCAAGGCAGAGCCACAACGAGAATCCACCCCCACAGAAGGCGAATTGACGGTTCAGAACGGAGCCTTGGATCTGCCGGGTGGACGCCGCAAACAAGGCAATGGCCGCCGGCGCCATCCAGAGCAGGTAGCCCACGCTGGAGAGGAAACCTTCTCCCAAAGGCGCCTTGCAGGACTGGGCCAAGTCCTTCAGCACCAGCTTGGCGCTGATGCCCTCAGCTCCGCTCCAGACCAGGGCAACCGCATAGACGATGGCCGCCGGCACCACCGCCCAAAGCAGCGTGGATCGCAGGGTGGAACGAACGGGAACACTCATGAAGTCATCTGGGAGAGGTAATCCGTGCTGCCCAGATCAACCAGGCGCGCATCCTTGGCGACCACAGCATCGTGGAGGCTGCTGCGGTAATCCTCAAGTTTCCGGGCCAAGTCAGCGTCGGCCACCGAAAGGATCTGCGCCGCCAGCAAGCCGGCATTGAGGCCCCCACCGATGGCGACGGTGGCCACAGGAATCCCCCCCGGCATCTGCACGATCGAGTGGAGGGAATCAACCCCGGACAGGGCCCGGCTTTTCACCGGCACGCCGATCACAGGCAGCGTGGTGAGGGCAGCCACCATGCCGGGGAGATGGGCGGCCCCGCCGGCGCCGGCGACGATCACCCCAAACCCCTGACCCCGGGCCGCTTGAGCGAAGTTCACCATCTCCAAAGGGGTGCGGTGAGCCGAGAGCACCCGAACCTCCACCTCCACCCCCAGCTCGCGCAGGATGGCGGCGGCGGGTTCCATGGTGGGCAGGTCAGAGTCACTGCCCATCACAACGGCAACACGGGGGAGCACTGGCGGCACAACGCAGAGGGGCAAGACTGCCATCGTCTCCCCCCATGGCTGCAGAAGCCAGTGTTGCGTTGATGCACCGGATCACCAACGTTCGACTTCCGGGTCCCCTGCCGGGGGACGGAGACCAGCGCTATGCCATCGACCTGGACGAGCAGGGTCTGATCTGCCGCATCGAGGCGATGGGCGGCAAGGCGCAACAAGAGACTCAAGAAACCGATGCGGACTGGAACGGCGACTGGCTCAGCCCCCGGGGTGTGGACCTGCAGATCAACGGCGGTTTGGGACTGGCCTTCCCGGAACTGAGTGAAAGGGATCTGCCCCGGCTGGAACAACTCCTCGAGCTGTTGTGGCGCGATGGGGTCGAAGCCATCGCCCCGACCCTGGTGACCTGCGGCATCACGCCGCTGCGCCAGGCCCTGGCCGTGCTGCGGCAGGCGCGGCAACAGCACCGGCCTGGCCGTTGCCGGCTGCTAGGGGCCCATCTGGAGGGTCCCTTTCTGGCCGAAGCCCGCCGCGGTGCCCATCCCCGTGAACACCTGGCCAGCCCCAGCCTGGAGGCTCTCGAGGAACGGATTGGTGGGTTCGAAACGGAGATTGCCCTGGTGACCCTGGCCCCCGAACTGGAGGGAGCCGCTGCGGTGATCGGGCGACTGCGGGAGCTGGGCATCAGCGTGGCCCTCGGCCACAGCGCCGCCACGGCCGAACAGGCCAGCACCGGGTTCGATCAGGGAGTGGCGATGCTCACCCACGCCTTCAATGCCATGCCGGGGTTGCACCACCGGGCACCCGGCCCTCTTGGGGAAGCCTGCAGGCGCGGAGGGGTGGCCCTGGGGCTGATCGCCGATGGCGTGCACGTGCACCCCACGATGGCGGTGCTGTTGCAACGGCTGGCACCGGAGCAGACGGTGCTGGTGAGCGATGCGCTGGCCCCCTACGGCCTGGCCGACGGAGAGCACCGCTGGGACGAGCGGGTGCTGCGGGTGGAGAACGGCACCTGTCGTCTCGAAGACGGCACCCTGGCGGGAGTGACCCTGCCGCAACTGGAGGGGGTGAAACGGCTGGCCCGCTGGAGTGACGCCCCCAGGGCTGCGATCTGGAGCGCAACAGTGGCACCGCGGCGGGTGATCGGCGATGCAACGGGGTGCATGGATGCCCTGATGGGACGGCCACTGACGCAACTGCTGCGCTGGCAGCTGAAGGAGGGTGAGCTGCACTGGGCCTGCGCTGCTTAGGATCCCGCCGACGCAAACCCTTCCGCCATGGCCCCCGATCAGCTGCTGGAGCAGAAACAGGCCGAGAAGAAGGAGGTGAAGGGCTACTTCGAAACCACGGGTTTCGACCGCTGGAACCGCATCTACAGCGACAGCGATGAGGTGAACAAGGTGCAGCGCAACATCCGTATCGGTCACCAAAAAACCGTGGATGAAGTGCTGGCCTGGATCAAGGAGAGCGGTGAACTCAGCCAGGCGAGCTTCTGCGACGCAGGCTGCGGTGTTGGCAGCCTGAGCCTGCCGCTGGCGGCGATGGGGGCCGGTTCCATCAGCGCCAGCGACATTTCCGAGGCCATGGCCAAGGAAGCCGAGCGCCGGGCCCGCGAGGCCGGCCTCGACATGGCCAAGCTGAACTTCTTCGCCAGCGACCTGGAAAGCCTGAGCGGCTCGTTCCACACGGTGTGCTGCCTGGATGTGTTCATCCACTACCCCCAGCAACCGGCTGAGGAGATGGTGAAGCACCTCTGCGGCCTCACCGAAGAGCGCCTGATCGTGAGCTTTGCTCCCTACACCCCGCTGCTGGCGCTGTTGAAAGGCATCGGCCAGCTGTTCCCCGGCCCCAGCAAAACCACCCGGGCCTATACCCTCAAGGAAGACGGCATCGTGAAAGCAGCCGAAGCCTGCGGCTTCAAGCTGGTACGCCGCAGCCTGAACAAGGCCCCCTTCTACTTCTCGCGCCTGATCGAGTTCCGCAAGGCCTGATCTCCCTCACCTGGGGGTTCCACCTGGAGGTTGATCTCCCTCAAGTGAGGGAGACCCGAAAGCCGCCAGGCATGCAACCGATAGCCCCCATCACCGGGCGTTGCGGTGGCTGAAATCTCGCGATTCATCAGATAAAGCGGATCCCCCAGCAGCGGACTGCCCAGTTGCGCCAGATGAATGCGGATCTGATGGGGCCGACCAGTGGTGATCGTCACCTGCAGGCGATCGCCCTCGGCCGTGCGCTCCAACAGCTCCAGCTCGGAGTGGGCGGAAAGCCGTTTGCGGATCGGCGCATCGTCGAACGGTTCCGGCCCCCAGATCCAGCCCAAGAGTGGATGCGGCCGTTCCACCACATCACTGCTCACCGTCAAACACTGCCCCAATTCCAACCCGGGCACCCGCTCACTCCAGGCCTGATACACCTTGCGGCAGCCGCCGTCGGGCCGGAACTGCTTCGACCAGAGGGCGCGGGTCTGCGGCGTGCGGGCACACACCTGCAAACCGGAGGTGAAGCGCCCCAGGCGGTGCACCGGCCGGGCCCCGGTGGGTTCAAGCAAGGCCGTGAGCGTGTGGCGCAGGAAGCCACCACCGGGCATCACCGGCAAACCGGAAGGCTTGTTGATCACCAACAGGTCGCCGTCGTCGTGGATCGTCTCCCATTGATCGGGGATCGCCTGCTCCAACCAGGGCGGACGCCGCCAACAGAGGGTCTCACCGCCCTGCAAGGCTCGATCAATGGCCAGCAGCGCTCCGTTCCAATCCAGCTCACCGGCGGCGATCCGCTGCTGCCACAACACAGCATCAGAGTGGCGGTAGCGATCCGCCAGCCATTCGCTCACCAAGGTGCCGGCAGCGGCCCGCGGCACCCGGTCGCGGTAGGTCCAACCGTTGTTGAACGCCGCCTCGCGCCAGCCCGCCTTCAAGTCACCAAACGGTGCTCCAGGGCGTAGCGCACCAGTTCCGTGCGGCTGGAGGTGCCCGTCTTGTTGAACAGCCGGCTCACGTACTTCTCCACGTTGCGGATCGACGTCTCCAGCTGCCGGGCAATCTCCTTGTTCATCAATCCTTCCGCCACCAGCTGCAGCACACTCGCCTCCCGCGGCGTGAAGCTGTGCACCACCGGCTCGGTGGAGGGCAACGCTTCGGCCTGGGCCAGCAGCGAACGGATCTCGGTGATCTGCTTGGCCATCTGGCCCATATCGGTATCCGCAAAGCGCGCTGCCTCCTGCAGCAGCCGTTGCTGGCGCTGGGCCACGTTGCGCACCCGCGCCACCAGCTCATCGGGATCGAACGGCTTGGGGATGTAGTCATCCACCCCGGCCAGATAGCCCTGGGTGCGGTCCGCCGTCATGCCCTTGGCGGTGAGGAAAATCACCGGGGTGCCGCCAAGCCGTTCATCGGCGCGCAACTTCTGCAGCAGGCCATAACCATCCAGCCGCGGCATCATCACGTCGCTGATCACCACATCCGGCAGCATCTGCTGGGCCTTGACGAAGCCTTCCTCCCCGTCCACCGCGGTGGTCACCTCAAAGCCTTCGTCTTCCAGGTAGGCCTGCACCGCCGTGCGCAGACCAGGCTCGTCGTCCACCAGCAACAGGCGCGGGGCGGGCGCCGCGGCCTCTTCAGATTCAGCGGTGGGGGTGGGCGCGTCGCTCATGGCTGGAATCGCTCTGGCCGCAATGTATGGAGAGCGGACTCAACGGGCCAGTGCGGGTAACTGCTCCTGCTGTTCGGGAATCAGGGTGGAAAAGCCCAGATCCAGGGCCTTCTGACGCAACGTGGCAGGGTCGGTTCCCGCCACCTCCGGCACACAGGCCGCCCACCACACCAGGTGATCTTCGCGGTTCACGTCAGTGATCGGACCGCCGGGATTGAGGGTGCGCACGTAGACCATCGACGGCGTGCGTTTCACCCGCAAGGGCTTCTCAGGGGAGCAATTAACGCTCTCCACGTAGACGTTGAGATCCGACGCCGACTCCTCCCACAGCTGATAACTGCGGGTATCGGGATTGGACGAGGCTGGTTTCACTGCGTAGATCCCGATCGACAGGGTGCCGACGGGGGCCGGGCGTTCGATCAGCACCTTGAGATCGGCTGGCCGCGACCGCCGCATCTGCTCCAGCACCTGCTCACGATCGAAGCCGCAGACGGGCTGCGTCCAGATCAGCCCGCCCAGGCCCAGCAGAGCCATCGGCAATCGCAGACCCATGCCTGTGCTGTTCGCAATGCAGCACCATGATCGCAACATCTGCCTGCATCGTCCTGAGCGGCTCCGCTCTCGCCTTTGATTTCCAGGCCACCACCCCCTGTGCGGCTGAGGTGGTGGAGGCGATGGCGCCCTTCTGGAGTGCGGACTGGGGCAATCCCTCCAGCCGCCAGCATCGGCTCGGCCTCAGCGCCTCTGCCGCGGTGAACGTGGCGCGGCGCCAGCTGGCGGAGGCGTTGGAGGTGAAACCGGAACGGCTGGTGTTCACCAGCGGTGCCACGGAAGCCAACAACCTGGCGCTGCTGGGCCATGCCCGCGCCCTGGGGAGCGGCCATCTGATCAGCGTGGCCACCGAACACCACGCCGTGCTGGATCCACTCCAGCAACTGCAACGGGAAGGCTTCAGCGTCACGCTGCTGACCCCAGGCCCCGATGGACTGATCAGCCCTGAGCAGCTGGAGGAGGCAATCACCCCCGAAACGCGGCTGGTGAGCGTGATGGCGGCCAACAACGAAATCGGCGTGCTCCAGCCGCTCGAGCAACTGGGAGCGGTTTGCCGCCGCCATGGCATCACCCTGCACAGCGATGGAGCCCAGGCCTTCGGGACGCTGCCGCTGAAACCTGATGCCCTGGGCGTTGATCTGCTCAGCCTCAGTGCCCACAAGCTCTACGGACCCAAGGGCATCGGCGCCCTGGTGCTGCGGGAGGAGATCGCCATCGAACCGCTGCAGTGGGGGGGCGGCCAGGAAGCGGGGCTCCGGGCCGGCACCCTACCCACCGCCTTGATCGTGGGCTTTGCCGCCGCCGCCCGCCTTGCGCTGCAGGAACAGGAGCAGCGCAACAGCCATCTTCAGCACCTGCGCGATCAGCTGTGGGAGGGCCTGCAGCAGCGCCTCCCCGGCGTGCTGCTCAATGGGGCCCTGCAGCCGCGCCTGCCCCACAACCTCAACATCAGCCTGCCCGGGGTGAACGGCAGCCGCCTGCACCGGGCCCTGCGCCCGCACCTGGCCTGCAGCAGTGGCTCCGCCTGCAGCAACGGCGCGCCGTCCCACGTGCTCCAGGCGATCGGCCGATCGCGGGCAGAAGCCGAAGCCTCCCTGCGTCTCAGCCTGGGGCGCGAGACCACAGCCAGCGACGTGGATCAGGCCATCACAGCGATCACCGACGCCGCAGCTGCCGCCGGGTTCCTCAGCGGTCGCTAAGCAGGGGCCACACGCTGGGCCACACGCCATTTGGCACTGCGGCTGCGGGGATTGGCCTCCTCCTCCTGCTCGGTGGCCACCACCGGCTTGCGGGTGATCCGCTGCAAGCGCTCATCGCGCAGGAAGGCGGTCTTGACGCGACGGTCTTCCAGGGAATGAAAGCTGATGATTCCCAGAAGCCCCTCGGGCTCGAGCCAGTCGGGGGCCTGCTGCAGCAGGCGATCCAGCACCCCCAGCTCATCGTTCACCGCAATCCGCAGGGCCTGAAAGGTGCGGGTGGCGGGGTGAATCCGCCCCCGCCGCGCCTTGGGGGGATAGCAACCGGCCACGGCGTAGGCCAAGGCCGCGGTGCCCTCATAGGAGCCCTTGTCCTTGAGGTCCGCTTTGATCCGCCGGGCGATACGACGGGAGAGCCGCTCCTCCCCGTAGCCATAGATCAGATCCGCCAGCTCGTTCTCCTCCAGGCGATCAATCAGTTCAGCCGCGGTCTCCCCCTCCCCGCCGGCATTCATCCGCATGTCCAGGGGACCATCCAGGCGAAAACTGAAGCCCCGCTCCGCCACATCCAGCTGCGGGCTGCTCACCCCCAGATCCGCCAGCACCATCACGGCGGGCTCGGGCGGCACATAGTCGGCAAAGTTGGTGGCCACGATCGAGACGCGATCGCCGAACGGGGCCAGACGCTCCGCTGCCGCGGCCCGGGCCGTGGCGTCCTGGTCCAGTCCGATCAGGCGCAGGCCGGGATGCTGTTCCAGCAACAGGGCGCTGTGGCCGCCGCCGCCAAGGGTGGCGTCGATCAACAGGCCATTCGCACGGGGAATCTGCCGGGCCGCATCCAGCACCGCATCGGCCAGCACGGGCACATGGCTGAAGGGGGGCACAAGCCGCAGGCGAAGACTCCTTAAGATCTACTCATCGATCGGACCATGGCTCCCATGACGCAGCTGGAAACGCGCACGGAGCCCATGGTGGTGAACTTCGGGCCCCACCACCCCTCCATGCACGGGGTGCTGCGGCTCGTGGTCACCCTTGATGGTGAGGATGTGGTCGACTGCGAACCGGTGATCGGTTACCTCCATCGCGGCATGGAGAAGATCGCCGAGAACCGCACGAACGTGATGTTCGTGCCCTACGTGAGCCGCATGGACTATGCGGCGGGGATGTTCTACGAGGCGATCGTCGTGAACGCCCCGGAAAAACTGGCGAACATCCCGGTGCCCAAGCGGGCGAGCTACATCCGGGTGCTGATGCTGGAACTCAACCGCATCGCCAACCACCTGCTCTGGCTTGGACCCTTCCTGGCAGACGTGGGGGCCCAGACCCCGTTCTTCTACATCTTCCGCGAGCGGGAGATGATCTACGACCTGTGGGAAGCCGCCACCGGCCAGCGGCTGATCAACAACAACTATTTCCGCATCGGCGGCGTTGCCGCAGATCTGCCCTGGGGCTGGCTGGAGAAATGCCGTGATTTCTGCGACTGGTTTGGCCCCAAGATCGATGAGTACGAAAAGCTGATCACCAACAACCCGATTTTCCGGCGCCGGATTGAAGGGTTGGGAACGATCGAGAAGGAAGACGCCATCAACTGGAGCCTCTCCGGACCGATGCTGCGCGCTTCCGGCGTGCCCTGGGATCTCCGCAAGGTGGATCACTACGAGTGCTACGACGACTTCGACTGGCAGGTGGCCTGGGAGAAGGAAGGCGACTGCTACGCCCGCTATCGCGTGCGCATCGAAGAAATGCGCCAGTCGCTCAAGATCCTGCGCCAGGCCTGCGACATGATCCCCGGCGGCCCCACCGAAAACCTCGAGGCCAAGCGCCTCAACGAAGGCAAGGGCAGCGACGCCGCTGGTTTCGACTTCCAGTACGTGGCCAAGAAGGTGGCGCCCACCTTCAAGATCCCCAACGGCGAGCTCTACACCCGGCTGGAGTCAGGCAAGGGCGAGATCGGCGTGTTCATCCAGGGCAACAACGACGTCACCCCTTGGCGCTTCAAGATCCGCGCTGCCGACAGCAACAACCTGCAGATCCTTCCCCACATCCTCAAGGGACACAAGGTGGCCGACATCATGGCCATCCTCGGTTCCATCGACGTGATCATGGGATCGGTGGATCGCTGATCTCTGAACCGTTTTCTGCGGCGGCTGCAAGGCACGGGCTATGTGCTGCCCGCGGTGCTCACCGGCGCCATGTGGCTGAAGGGCTTGCATCCAGGGATCCCCGGCCTCAGCTGCCCGCTTCGCGCCCTCACCGGTGTGCCCTGCCCCACCTGCTTTCTGACCCGCGCGACGGGGGCAGCACTCACCGGTGATCTAAGCGGATCGCTGGAATGGCATCTGTTTGGCCCCGTTGCCGCCCTGGGGCTGGTGTTCTGGAGTGTGCTGGCGCTCCAGCAACGGCGTCTCATCCCCAGAGGTCTTCCCCTCTGGCCCCTGCCGTTGGTGGCTGGAGGGTTGATCAGCTACTGGCTGCTGCGCCTGAGCACCAACAGCTGGCCCAGCGGCTGAGCGATCAGCGCAACAGTCCACGCTGATAGGCAACGTTCTGAAGGAAGAAGCTGGCCATGGGAATCACCACAAAGCCCCCCAGACCGCAGGTCACCAGGGCCAGCAGCCCCACAACGATGCCCGTCAACACCTCAAGCCCCACGAAGCTCAAGCCGTTTTCCGAGCGATACACCACCTGAAACGACTGGGAGAAGGCTTCACCGATGCCCATGTCGGTGACAAAGATGCGATTCACAAACACCGGCGTCACCAACGCCACGGCAATCCCGGGAAGGATGCAAAGCAGAAAGCCGATGGTGGTGACCAGCAAAAAAAACAGCCCCGCCAGCACATAACGCCACCAACGGCCGGTGAGCAGCTGAGCCGCCGTTGAAATCGTCACCACCTCACCGCGCTCGTAGTACAGGGCAGGAACGGCCACCAACAGCACCGACAACAGGCTGGCGAGGATGGAGAAAGGCAACTGAACCAATTGGGCGAGCACCGCTCCGAGCCCCAATACCGCATCACTGCTGCCGATGATCGCCGACACGGCAACGATGATCAGGCCATAGGCCAGACCAGCCAGCAGCGACAGCACGATTGAGCCCACCCAGCTCACCAGCACCACAGGGATGTGCTGCAGAAAGGCCTGCCAGGCCTTCTGAATGGACGGAGGCTCGAAGGCGATCGGCGCGGCCATGGTACGGGCGGGATTTCTGTCAGGGTGACAGTCGGCACCGGCTTGAACAACACATCGCCATGACCTCTGCCCCCTGGCTGGAGCTGAGTCGAACCGTGCGCTTCAGCGACACCGACGCCGCCGGCGTGATGCACTTCCAGCAGCTGCTGGGGTGGTGCCACCAGGCCTGGGAGGAAAGCCTGGAACGCTTCGGCCTGCCGGCGGGTTCAGTCTTCCCTGGCGGCCGCGGAGAGCAACCGAGCGTGGCTTTGCCGATCGTGCACTGCCATGCCGATTTCCGCGCCCCGGTGCAGCTGGGCGACAAGCTGCTGATCCGCCTGGAACCGGAACGGATCGATCCCAGCAGTTTTGCGGTGAACAGCCAGGTGCTGCTGGAGGAGCAGCTGGTGGCCAAAGGCTGCCTTCGTCATGTGGCCATCGACGCCCAAACCCGGCGCCGCTGTGCCCTGCCCGATGGCGTGGACCGTTGGCTGGAAGCATCAAGCCTCGGCCGCATCCAACCGCTCTAACCACTCCCGCCAGCGCTGGCGCTGCCATTTCCCCAGCGCGGAGGGGGCCAGGTCAGGGCACAACAGCCAACGCCGTGGCGTCTCCGCAGGCGGCCAAGGCCGAGTGAGGGCCTCAAGCCGCTGCAGCACCGCAGCATCAGAACTGCCCACCAGGGCCACCAGCCGCTGCCCCCACTCCGGATCATCCACAGCAAGAAGCAGCACGGCGCTCACCGGGAGCGATGCAGCCTGCAGCGCCACCATCAAGCGCTGCTCCAGCTGTTCAGGGAACACGGTTTCCCCACCGGAGTGGATGGCGCCATCGATGCGCCCCGCAATCTGAAGGCCTGGGGTCAACGCGGCCCGATCACCGGAGCGCCACCAGCCATCGCCATCCCTGAGCGGTTCCCACCGATCCGGCTGATCCGCCCGCCAATACCCCAGGGCCAACCGATCGGTGCGCACCTCAAGCGCCCCATCAGCCGCCAGCCGCAGCTCCACATCCACCAGCGGGTCCCCACACCCGGGCTCGCCGGCAAGAAAACGCTCCGGAGGCAGCGCCGCCACCATCGCCGCCGTCTCCGTCGACCCGTAACAGGGCGCCAACGGCAGCTGCAAGGCCCGCGCCTGCTCCGCCAACACAGCCGGGAGAGCAGCGCCACCGATCCAGATCAACTGCAGCCGCTGCAGAAAGGCCACCCCATCGGGATGGGCCAGCAGACGCGCCAGCTGCGTGGGCACCAACGACAGCAATGCATTGTTCTTTCCCCAAGCGGGCAGGCCCTGGCAAAACGCAAGCAATTCGGTGGGGGTTTTCATCAACCCCGGCACCAGTGGCTGATGCCCCGCGCCCCAGCAGCGGCTGCGCCACCAGGGCATCAGACCACTCACATGGGCCAGCGGCAGGGGGTTGAGCAGCAGGGTGGAGGCGGGGTCAACGCCAATCCCCGTCAACCAATGGGCGGTGGCGGCGGCCGAACGGTCCAGATGCAGCGACGGCTGGGCGCAGCAACGGCTGCCGCCAGTGCTGCCACCACTGCGCACCACCACCCCCGGGCCTGGAGGCAATTGAGCGATGGGGGCCGCGTCCGCCTCAGGCGAGAGGGGCATCCACTGCCCAGCCGCTAGCCCCTGCTCCAGCCGCTCGAGCTCGCTCATGGCGCCGCGGCCCAGACCTGCTCTGGATCGTTGGAGAACATCGGCCCCGCTGGCGTCCAGCCGGGGGCCAGGCCCGGTGCTGCCGGCGTGGGGCCCTGGGCCTGAAGACCGGCCAGATGCTCCAGCCAGCGCCGACCGATGCCGGTTTCAAAGGCCGTGCTCAGCATCCGTTGGGGCAGCCCCGCCTGCAGCTCCCGCAACAGCAGGCGGGGATCGCCCTCCAGCGCAGGCCGACGCACCTGCCAGCCACTCCAGCTGCTGCGCAGCTCGGGGTGCTGGTGAATCGATTCATCGAGGGCCACCGGCCCCAGCGCCGCCAACTGCTCCAGGCCGGCTTGATCCTCCACCGCCAGCGGCTGCTCCAACCAGTCCAAGCGAGGGTCATCGCGCAACCGCTGCATCCAGGCCTCAGCCGTGCTGCGATCCCAGCCGCCGTTGGCATCCAGACGCAGCCGGGCCGTTGGTGGCAACCGCTGGAGCAGCTGCTCGAGCAACTGACGCTCCAGGCCATCCGGCGCCGTGGCCACCTTCCACTTGAAGGTGCAGCTCTCCAGGCCACCCATCGATGCCGCAGCAACCTCCAGGGCCGAAAGCATCGCCTCGCCAGCCGGCAGCAACAGCGCCGGGGCAGGAGCCTTCAGCCAGCCCTGGGGTGCAGCAGCACCCACAACACCCTGCAGCTCCGCCAGCGCCGCCCCAAGGCCAAAACCCACCGGCCCTGGGGCCTCCCGCAACACAGCCTCCAGCTGAGCCTCAGGAAGCTCGTCCGGCAGCGCTGCGAGAGCCTGCTCACAAGCCGTGAACTGCTGCGGCTGCAGCGGAGCCACTTCGCCCCAGCCCACGGCCCCCTGCTCGTCATCCAGCCGCAGCAACCAGCCACAACGCTCCCGCAGCTCGCCGGCTGCCGTGCGCAGCGGCTGCAGCAGGGCAAAGCGGAAGCGGCGACGCTGCAACCGGAGCGTCATCCGCCCGTCCAGAAGCGCGCCAGAGCCAGGCCCGCACTCAGCCCCAGACCATTCCAGCCCTGGAAGCGCAGGGCCAGAAACTTACTGCCACTGATCAGCTCCGGCCGGTCGTGGTGGCGCTGGAGCAGACGCATCAGCTGCACACCGGCAGGAAGGCCGAGAGCGCTCAACAACACCGTCGGAGGCCAGTCCCCGTGCAGCACGGGCACCCACTCCAACGCCAGCGTCAAGGCCACAAACCAGGGCACCAAAGCTGCCGCCCGGGCCGTGCCCAGACGCACCACCGGCGAGCGTTTGCCATGGGCGGCGTCCTCCTCCACCTGATGGAAGTGGGAGCAGAACAACACCAGGGTGGTCGCCAGGGCGGGGCCTGATCCCAAGATCCAGGCCGTGCCCCAGGGAATCGATGCTGCCCCCCGGGGCTGCAGCACCACGAGGGCCGCTGCGGTGGCAAAGGGTCCAAAGGCCAGCCAGCACAGGGGCTCACCCAGGCCGCGGTAGCCCAGGCGGAACGGAGGGCCCTGGTACACGTAACCCAGGCCGCAGCAGACCAACACCAGGGCCAGCACGGCCCCACTGCTGCTCCAGGCCAACCCGGCCATCACCAGCAACCCCAGCACCAGCGCAGCGGTCGCCCCCTGGGCGACACGGTCCCGGCGGCCGGTGAGGTTCACCACGGAATGGGGCTTGCCGGTGGCATCCACCCCCGTGGCCGCATCAAAAACATCGTTGCTGAGGTTTTCCCAAAGCAACAGCAGGATCGCCGCCAGCACAAAGCCCCCCAACTGCAGCCAGCGCAGGGAGCCCGCCACCCCGAACTGCCATCCAGCCGCCAGCAGCACAGGCATCACGGCAACGGAATACATCGGCCACTTGATCGCTGCCTTCCACAAACGGCGCCGATCGGCGTAACGGGATGCGACAGCCTGCGGCTCAGACATGGACAGGACCCGTTCCCGCAGGGCGAAGACCCATACATTTGAGCAGTAACCCTGGCCGGAAACGCCGCGGATGTCGGCTGATTGTTGTTTCAGCACCCTCCTCTCCGCTGCCCAGCGGGGATGGTTGGCCTGTGACGGCGATGAAGCGCTGCTCAGCCTGGCCTTGCCGATCGAAGGGATCGATCCGCTTCTGGCCTTGCCGCAGCTGGCGGAGCAGGAAAGCCTGCAGGTGCTGTGGGACAGCGCCCCGGGCCTCTGTCTGGCTGCCGCAGGGCCCTGCCAGGAACTGGAGCTGGCCGGCAGCCGTCGCTTTGAGCAGGCCCAGCGCTTCGCCGACCTCTGCCTCAGCCGGCTGCACGACACGGCAGCGGACAGCCCGGCCCATGCACGGCCCCGGGTGCTGCTGCGCTTCCGCTTCTTTGACCAGGTGAGTGAACGCCGCCGCAGTGAAGCGGTGGTGCCATCGGTGCAGGCGGTGCTGCCCCGCTGGCAGCTCAGCCGTCAGGGACGCCGCGGCTGGCTGCGGCTGAATGGGGTCGTAAGCAGTGCAGCGGACTGCCGTGAGCTGGCGGAACAGCTCTGGCTCAAGCACGAACAGCTGCTCAAGACGCCAACGACGCCACCCCCCCTCAAGCCCCAGGCGCTGGTGGCGGCAACGGAACCGGAAACCTGGCGGCAGCGCTACGCCGCAGCCCTCACCCGCGGCATTGATCTGGTCAACAGCGGCGACCTGCACAAACTCGTGCTGGCGGTGCGGCACCGCATTGTTCTGGCCGACACCTTCGACCCCTTGCCGCTGTTGAAGCGGCTGCGGCGGCAGCAGGCCGGCAGCTGCCGTTTTCTCTGGCAGCGTCACACCGGCGATGCCTTCTTCGGTGCATCGCCGGAACGGCTGCTCAGCCTGCGCGCCGGTTGGCTGCGCAGCGATGCCCTGGCCGGCACGGCGGGGCAAGGGGATTCCGGGGCGCAGCTGCTGCGCTCCGACAAAGACCGCCGTGAACATGAATTGGTGGTGGAAACCATCACTGACCAACTGCGCCGCAACGGCTTGACACCCCGGCGTCGCCGCCAGCCCCAACTGGCCCGCCACGGCAACCTCACCCACCTGCACACCCCGATCACGGCCGAAACCCAGGGTCAACCCGTGCTGGCGCTGGCTGAACAGCTGCACCCCACCCCTGCCGTTGCCGGGTTGCCGCGACGCGACGCGATGGCCTGGTTGCGCACCCTCGAACCGTTTGAACGGGGCAGTTACGCAGCGCCGATCGGTTGGATCGACAGTGCCGGTGATGCCGAACTGCGAGTGGCGATCCGCTGCGGTCATGCCCGCGGCTGCGAGCTGGACCTCACCGCCGGAGCCGGCCTGGTGCGGGGATCCATAGCCGAGCGCGAGCTGCAGGAGGTAGGGCTGAAGCTGGCAGTGCTGGCGGACCAGCTGGAACTTCAGACCAGCGCGCGCAACCGCTCGATCGTCTGATCCGCCAGGGGCTGGTTCATCAATCGCTCCACTTCCCGCACCCCGGTGGGGCTGGTGACGTTGATTTCGCTGAGCATGCCGCCGATCACATCGATGCCCACGAAGAACAACCCCTCCGCCCGCAGCGCCGGGGCCAGGGCCGCACAGATCTGACGTTCCCGCTCGGTGAGTTTCGTGGCCTCCGCCTGGCCACCCACGGCCAGATTGCTGCGGAATTCTCCGGCTGACGGGCGACGGTTGATCGCCCCCAGGGGATCGCCGTCCACCAGCAGGATGCGCTTGTCACCCTCGCTCACGGACGGCAGAAAGGCCTGGGCCATCACCGGCAGGCGTTCCTGCTCCGTCACCAGCTCCAGCAGGGCCTTCAAGCCCGGCGCCTGGCCGTTGACCCGAATCACCCCCAAGCCGGCGCGGCCTCCCAGGGGTTTGAGCACGATCTCCTGCTGCTCCTCGGCGAACAACAGCAGTTCAGACACCCGCCCCGCCACCAGCGTGGGGGCCATCCAACGGCTGAAGCGCAAGGCCCCCAGCTTTTCGTTCCAGCTGCGCAGCGCACTGGGGCGATTGAGCACCCGCACCCCCGCTCGCTCGGCCACCTCCAACAGATGGGTGGCGTACAGATACGCCTCATCCACCGGCGGGTCCTTTCGCATCCAGATCACATCAAACCCAGCCAGGGCCTGACGTTCCGCCACCCCAACCGTGATCCAGGGCTCCGGCGTGACCGGCAGGGCAATCGCGAGGGGTTCATCGCCCCGCGCAATCAGATCGGCAGGCGTGCAGGCCCACACCTCATCGCCGGCGCGATGGGCGGCCTGCATCAGTGCAGCGGAGGAATCCTTGGCTGGATTGATCTGCCCCAGCGGATCCAGAACGAACAGCTGGCGCATCGATCAGACCTTCAGCAGCGCATCGAGCTCACCGGCGCGATCCAGGGCATGAAGATCGTCACAGCCACCGATGTGGCGATCGTCGATGTACACCTGCGGAACGCTGCGGCGACCATCACCCCGCGCCGCCATGGCATCCCGAGCCGGCTCATCACCATCCACGCTGTGTTCGGTGTAGCTCACCCCTTTGCGATCCAGGAGCCCCTTGGCGCGGACACAGAACGGGCAGGTTTGCCAGGTGTAGATCTCAACCTTGGCCATTGCGTTGGTGATGCCGGTGGTCGGATCCTATGCAGCTACTGCGCTGATAGCGTCAGAGGCTGATCAGGACCGAGTCCTTGCTGGATCTCACCGACTTCAAACGCGATCTCTCCGAGCTCACTGACCGCCTGGGCAATGCCCAGGACTGTCTTTGACGTTCCTGCACTGAACGCCAGGCAACAGGATCTCGAACAACTCGCGGCCCAGCCCGATTTCTGGGATGACCAGCAGAACGCCCAGAAGCAGATGCGGCGTCTGGATGAGGTGAAGGCCCAGCTGTCTCAGCTGGCCGGATGGCGCGCTGCGGTCGACGACGCCCAGGCCACCCTTGAGCTTTATGAGCTGGAGCCCGATGAGGACCTGCTGCAGGAAGCTCAGAACGGGCTGAACCAGCTGCGCCAGGGGCTGGACCGCTGGGAACTGGAGCGTCTGCTCAGCGGCGAATACGACAAAGAGGGTGCGGTTCTCAGCATCAATGCAGGTGCTGGCGGAACAGATGCCCAGGACTGGGCTCAGATGCTGCTGCGCATGTACACCCGCTGGGCGGAAGACCGCGGCATGAAGGTGACCGTGGACGAACTCTCCGAAGGGGAGGAAGCCGGGATCAAGAGCTGCACGATCGAGATCGAAGGGCGCTACGCCTACGGCTACCTGCGCAACGAAAAGGGCACCCACCGCCTGGTGCGCATCTCGCCGTTCAACGCCAACGACAAGCGCCAGACCAGCTTTGCCGGCATCGAGGTGATGCCGAAGCTGGAGGAGGAAGTCGACATCGACATCCCCGAAAAGGACCTCGAAGTCACCACCTCACGCTCCGGTGGCGCCGGCGGCCAGAACGTGAACAAGGTGGAAACCGCCGTGCGGATTCTCCACATCCCCACCGGCCTGGCCGTGCGTTGCACCCAGGAACGCTCCCAGCTTCAGAACAAGGAAAAAGCGATGGCCCTGCTCAAGGCCAAGCTGCTGGTGATCGCCCAGGAACAACGGGCCGCCGAAATCGCCGACATTCGCGGCGACATCGTTGAAGCGGCCTGGGGCAACCAGATCCGCAACTACGTGTTTCACCCGTACCAAATGGTGAAAGACCTGCGCACCAATGAAGAAACCAACGATGTGCAAGCGGTGATGGATGGGGCCCTCGACCCGTTTATCGATGCCTGTTTACGCCAGGGTGTCGACAGCCCCGGCGCCGACGCCGATTCCTGATCCCATGGCCAGCGAGAGCACCCCACCGCCGAGCTTCGTCAAACAGGCCATGCGCAACATGGTGCGCAAGGGCAGCAAGAGCCTGTTTCACTTCGGCCTCACCGCCATGGGCTTCCTCGGCTTCATCACCCTCGTGGCTTGGCTGGGGCGGCCGACCCTGCCGGGTTAGGCATGGAGCTCGACCTCGCACTGGATCGGGAGGGGGTGACGCTGCAACCCTCCGACAGCACCGATCTGCTCGATGAAACGGCCTGGCTCCAGCAGCTGGAGCACTGGCTCAACGGCATCTGCGGGGATGCAAGCCTCGACTGCCCAACCCTGGTGCGTGCGGCTGAGGAGATCAGCCTGGGGCTGCGCTTCACCGACGACGCCACCATCGCGGATCTGAACAGCGCCTGGCGCCAGAAAACAGGCCCCACGGATGTGTTGTCGTTTGCCGCCCTCGACGACGCCGGCGACTGGATGGAAGGCCCCAGCATCGAACTGGGAGACATCGTCGTCTCCCTGGAGACGGCCCGGCGTCAGGCCCAGGAACAGGGGCACAGCCTGCAGCGGGAATTGCGCTGGCTGGTGAGCCATGGCCTGCTGCACCTGCTGGGCTGGGACCATCCCGATGACGAGAGCCTTGCCGCAATGCTGGCCCTGCAGGAGAGGCTTCTTGGGGATGGGTGACCTGGACAACCCGGGTAGTCTTCGTAAAGCGGGCGTGTGGCCTGCGGAGTCCGAGTTCCGTTCCGATGACCACTGAATCGCCCCGGACAGCCTCCGCAGACGCAGCTTCAGAGGAGGTGGCCATGGTGCCCAACGCGATGCGACGACGGGGCAGCTGGCGCATCGCCGGTGATCTGCCCTCGAGTTTTCGCTACGCGGCTCAGGGCCTCGGCTACGCCTTCCTCACCCAGCGCAACTTCCGCATCCATGTGGTGACGGGGCTGGTGGTGTTTGGCCTGGCCACCTGGCTGCAACTGGATCTGATCCGCCTGGCCGTGCTGGTGCTTACGGTGGCTGCCGTTCTGGTGTTGGAGCTGCTGAACACAGCGATGGAAGCGGTGGTGGATCTGGCCATTGGCCGGCGTTATCACCCCTTGGCCCGCATCGCCAAAGACTGTGCTGCCGCCGCCGTGCTGACAGCCGCCATCAGCTCCTTGCTGATCGCTCTGTTTCTCCTGCTTCCGCCGCTCCTGCTCCGCCTGGGGCTCTGACTCCCGATTCGCAGATGCTGCTGGTCATCGACAACTACGACAGCTTCACCTTCAATCTGGTGCAGTACTTCGGTGAGCTCGCCGCCCAGCATCCGGTGGCAGCCGATCTGCAGGTGCATCGCAACGACGCCATCAGCCTGGAGCAGATCCGTGCCCTGAAACCCGACGCGATCCTGCTCTCTCCAGGCCCTGGCGACCCGGATCAATCAGGCGTCTGCCTCGACATCCTCAAAGAGCTTTCCGCAACGGTGCCCACCCTGGGGGTGTGCCTGGGCCATCAGGCCATCGCCCAGGTGTACGGCGGCCGGGTGGTGCGCGCCCAGCAGCAGATGCACGGGAAAACCTCCCCCGTGCTGCACAAGAGCGACGGCGTGTTCGCGGGACTGCCCCAACCGCTGACGGCCACCCGCTACCACTCCCTGATCGCCGAACGCGACAGCCTGCCAGACTGCCTCGAGGTAACCGCCTGGCTCGAGGACGGCACGATCATGGGCCTGCGGCACCGCGACCACCACCACCTTCAGGGGGTGCAGTTCCACCCCGAGAGCGTGCTCACCGATCAAGGCCACCAACTGCTGGCCAATTTCCTGCGGGAAGCCAAGGGATAACGCTGTTAGCGTCCGGATCACGTTCAACCCCTCCCATGTCCGTCCTGCGTTCCGCCGTGACCGCCGCTGCAGGCCTGGCACTTAGCCTCACGTCAACGGCCTTGGCGGGCGATGGGGTGTCGATCAGCAGCTACGGGCAACGGGCATTGCTGATCCAGGGGGGCGGCCAGTCGGTGCTGCTCAACCCCTACAAGGCCGTGGGCTGTGCAGCAGGCCTGCCCGAGCCTCGGCTGACGGCCAGCGTTGTTCTGGCCAATTCCGAACTCGCCGATGAAGGGGCCCGCGACGTGGCCGGCGGCCGCTTTCTCGCCCAGCCCGGCTCTTATCGCATCGGCGGCCTGAGTCTTGAGGGCTTTGCCAATCCCCACGACCGCGTGGGCGGACGCCGCTTTGGCAATGCCACCCTGTGGCGCTGGCAGCAGGGAGGCCTCAGCTTTGCCCATCTCGGTGCCACCGCTGGAAAGCTCACGGCTGCTGACCGGGTGCTGCTCGGCAACCCCGATGTGCTGATCATCGGCGTGGGTGGCGGCAGCAAGATCTACAGCGCAGAAGAAGCTGCTGCGCTGGTGAATCAGTTGAATCCCAAGCGCGTCATTCCTGTGCAGTACGTCAACGACGAGGCACCTGAAGGCTGCGATCAGGAGGGTGTTCAGCCCTTCCTCGATGCCATGGGTGGCACCGCTGTGCGCCGGGTGGGCCGGAGCCAAACCCTGCCAGGCCGCCTCGACGACACCACCGTGATCACAGTGATGCAGTGATCAGCGCCTTCAGCTGATTTCTGTCCCAACCTGCCAGCACAGCCAACAGCAACATCACCCTGGCTTTCTGGGGATTGAGGCTCCCTGCCGGCAACAGCCCGAGCCGTTCGTCGTCGGAATCCCTGTGCACTGGGCCGGTCCCACAGCGGTTGGCCCTCAGCATCAACGGCCGCTTCCCTGGCCAAGCCTCAAGCACCGAACGCTCAGCGGCCGACAACTGGCCGGCGCCCGTGCCGGTGAACACCAGGCCCGCAACACCGGCATTGAGACAGGCGCTGAGCACGAGCGGCTCAGGCTCCACACAGCCGTAAATGATCGGCACCTGGGGCCATTGCTCAGGCAGATCGAGGCCAGCGAAGGGCACCTGCCGAGGTCCGCTCGCCATGGGCAGATGAACGCCAACGTCGTCCACCCAGCCCAAGGGCCCACGACCAAGACTGGCGAACGCCCCCACCCCCTGGGTGGCCAGCTTGGTGACCCGCTCGGCAGCATGGATCTGTCCATCCATCACCACCAACACGCCGTGGCCACGCGCTGCGGGGCTCAAGGCGACCTGCACCGCCTGCAACAAATTGAGGGGGCCATCGGCACTGAGGGCCGTGGCCGGCCGCATCGCTCCCACCAGCACCACCGGCCGGGGATCATCGATCAACAGCTGCAGCAACCAGGCGGTTTCTTCCAACGTGTTGGTGCCATGGGTGATCACCACCCCAGCCAGCTCTGGGTCCGATGCAAAGGCATCACGAATGCGCTCCACCAGCGCGCGCCAATGGGCAAACAACAGGTCGGAGCTGTCGACATTGGCCACCTGCTCCATCGAAATCGCTGCCAGCTCCTGCAGCTGTGGCACCGCCGCCAGCAGGGCATCGCCCCCCAGCACGCCCGCGGTGTAGTCGTTCAGCGTTGCGCTGTCGGCCGCGCAGCCGGCAATGGTGCCGCCGGTGGCCAGCAGCAGCAGGCGGTTCATGGCTCCAGGGGGAGGAACGCCTCCATGAAGCGCTGCATCTGGCTGGTGGTGCCGATGCTCACCCTGAAGCACCCATCAATCAGAGGCTTGCCCGCCATCGAACGCACCAGGATTCCCGCCTCGCGCAACGCCGCATCCACGGCATCAACGGGGCGATGGGGCCAGATCAGCAGATAGTTGCCGCCATCGCAGTGGTGCTTCACGCCAGCATCCCGCAGCGCCTGCAAGGTCCAATCGCGGGCCCGCAGCACCTCGGCCACGTAGGCATCCACATAGGACTGATCGGCCAAGGCAGCAAACGCCGCGGCCACGGCGACGCTGTTGACGTCGTAGGGCCCCGTGACGCGGCTCACCCGATCCACCACATCGGCATGACCGATCGCAAAGCCAATCCGCAAACCCGCCAAACCAGCTGTTTTAGCCAGGGAGCGGAAGACCACCAGATTCGGTGTGGCCGTGAAATCTGCGCTCGGCAGCACACTGTCTCCGGTGAAGGCCTCGTAGAGCTCATCCACCACCACCAAGGTGCCCGGGGCTGAGGCCGCCAAAGCAAGCACCTCTTCTGCCGCCAAGCGCGTGCCGGTGGGGTTGTTGGGGTTGCAGATCAACAGCAACCGCGGCCTGCGAGCCGCCAATGCCTCCCGAATGGCCGCCAAGGGGAAGTCAAACGTCTCGCTCTCGTAGGGAATCGCCTCGATCGTCATTCCCTGCATCCCGGCGCAGGGGCTGTAGTACCCGAAGGTGGGCGCCGTGGTGAGCAAGGTCTCACCGGCATCGCCATAGGCCTGAAACACCGCATGGATGGCGGCATCCACCCCGTTGAACAGGCCCACCTGATCCGGCTTCAATCCAGGCCGGCAGCCGGTTTCCACCAGGTTCTGGAGCACCGCGTCCCGCAGGCCGTCGTACTCCGGGTACACGGCAATCTCTTCAGTGCTGAAGTTGCGCAGCGCCTGGGCCACCAGGGGGCTGGGGCCGATGGTGTTCTCGTTGAAATCCAGCCGCAGCATCTGGCGGCGGCCCTCCAACGGCGCGCTGTAGGCCTTGAGCTGCTCCACGGCTGCGCGAGCCGCTGGAGCACCACCGGGTGTGAACGGTTGAGTGTTGTCGCTCACATGCGGTCCAGGGTGGCGATGCCCAGCAGTCCGAGCCCCAGTCTGAGGGTGTCGGCCGTCAAACGGCAGAGGGCGAGGCGGGATGCCAGCGCTTCAGGATCGGCCTTGAGCACCGGCACCTGGTCGTAGAAACGGTTGAACACCTGGCTGAGCTCAAACAGATAGCTGCACAAGCGGTTGGGCAGCAGCTCCTCCTCCACCTCAGCAATCACGGCATCGAACTTGAGCAGCTCCCGCACGAGGGCCCACTCCTGGGGCTCGCTGAACTGCAGTTGAGCATTGGTGGCCGCAAGGTCGCCCCCCTTGCGGGCGATACCGGCGATGCGCACCACGGCATAGAGGAGATAGGGCGCCGTGTTGCCCTGCAGCGCCAGCATCCGATCGAAGGAGAACTGGTAATTGGTGATCCGGTTCTGGCTGAGGTCGGCGTATTTCACCGCCGCCAAACCCACGGTGCCCGCCACATGCTGGATGAACTCCTCCGACTCGCTGCGCTCCTCCTCCTTCAGACGTGAACGCAGATCGGTTTCGGCGCGCTCGACGGCTTCATCGAGCAGATCCCGCAGACGCACGGTGTCTCCCGCACGGGTCTTGAGCTTCTTGCCGTCCTCCCCCTGCACCAGGCCAAAGGGCACGTGCTCGAGGCGCGCACCATCCGGGATCCAGCCGGCCCGTTCGGCCACCTGGAACACCCCGGCGAAATGGTTCGCCTGGCCGGCATCGGTGACGTACACCACCCGCCTGGCACCATCCCCCTCCGGCGCCGCACCGAAGCGGTAGCGAATCGCCGCCAAGTCAGTGGTGGCGTAATTGAAGCCACCATCGCTCTTCTGCACGATCACCGGCAGGGGCTTGCCGTCCTTGCCCTGCACACCCTCGAGGAACACACACTGGGCACCGTCATCGGTGACCAGCAGCTCAGCCGTCTTCAAGCCATCAATCACTGCCGGCAGCAAGGGGTTGTAGAACGACTCGCCGCGCTCGCTGAGGCGGATGTCGAGCCGGTCGTAGATCTTCTGGAACTCGCGCCTCGACTGATCGCAGAGCAGGCCCCAGGCCTTGAGCGACACCGGGTCGCCCCCCTGCAGCTTCACCACCTCATCGCGGGAGGTGGACTGGAAGGCTTCATCGTCATCGAAGCGCTTCTTGGCCTCGCGGTAGAAGGCCACCAGGTCTCCCAGATCCACCGCGTCGGCGGTGTCCAGGGCTTCCGGCGCCACCTGCTTGAGGTGGGTGATGAGCATGCCGAACTGGGTGCCCCAGTCGCCCACGTGATTGAGGCGCAGCACCGGATGGCCCCGGAACTCCAGCACCCGCGCCAGGGAGTCGCCAATGATCGTGGAGCGCAGATGCCCCACATGCATTTCCTTGGCGATGTTGGGGCTGGAGAAATCCACCACCACCGGCGCCGGGTTCTCCACCGCCGGCACGCCAAGCCGTTCGTCCCCCAGCCGGGCCGATACCTCCGCCGCCAGACGCTCCGGACGGATCGTGAGGTTGATGAAGCCCGGCCCGGCGATCTGCGGCTCCAGGCAGAGATCGGTGAAGGCGGGATCGGCCTGCAGCTGTTCCACGATCGCCGTGGCGATCTGCCGAGGAGCCTGCTTCAAGGGCTTGGCCAGGGGCAGCGCGCCATTGGCCTGGAAGTCGCCGAATTCCGGCTTGCTGGCAGGGGCCAGCTGGGGGTCCAGCCCCGCATCTGCCTCCGGGAAGGCCCGTTGCATCGCCGCCCGCAGCTGGGCATCCAGGGACTGGGACAGGCTGAGCATGGGCAGTGCGTGGCCGGGGGAATCCGGCTCTGATCATCCCTCTTCAGGTGAAACGCATGCTCAGATCGAGCCAGCGGCTCCGGGTGACCGGCGCGCTGGTGGAGATCAGATCAATGCCGGTGGCGGCGTAGGCCTGCAACTGCTCGGGCTGAATGCCGGAGGCCTCCAGCACCACCACACCGGTGCTGCAGTCCCGCAGGCGCGGCACCAGCTGCGTGAGCTGCTCAGGGCTGAATTCATCCAGCAGCACCCCATTGGCGCCCGCCTGCACCGCCTCCAGCGCCTGAGCCTCCGTCTCCGCTTCCACAATCACGGCCGTGGGCCAGGGGGCCTGCTCACGCACAGCCGCGATGGCCGCCGTGATGCCCCCCGCCCAGGCGATGTGGTTCTCCTTGAGCATCGCGGCGTCATCCAGCCCCATGCGGTGGTTGATGCCGCCGCCGCAGCGCACCGCGTATTTCTCTAGCAGACGAAGCCCAGGGGTGGTCTTGCGGGTGTCGGCCAGACGCACACCGGTGCCCTGGAGCTGGGCCACCAATTCAGCCGTGGCGGTGGCGATGCCCGAAAGCCGCATGGCCAGGTTCAAGGCGGTGCGTTCCCCGGCCACCAAAGCCGTGGCAGGCCCCTGCAGCTCCAGCAGGCAGTCCCCGGCCTCGACGGCCTCGCCGTCCTGCCGCAGCAGGCGAAGGCTCACCCCGGGATCCAGACGCTGGAACAAGCGCTGCACCAACGGACCACCGCAGAACCGGCCAGGCTGTTTGGCGACCCAATGGGCCTGACCCTGCTGGCCCTGCAAGGCAGCCGCCGTCAGATCACCGCGGCCGATGTCTTCCGCCAGCCAGGCCTCCAGGGCAGCGGTGAGTGCTGGGGATTGCCAGTCCAAACCGTTTCAGACGTCCGCTGAACCTATTTTCCGATGCAGAAGCGCGAAAACACCCGATCCAGCACCGCTTCGGTGAGCTCTTCCCCGGTGATCTCCCCCAGCGCGCGGATCGCCTCCCGCAGGTCGATGGTCCAGAAGTCCCAGGGCAGCTGCTGAGCCGCCACCTCCTGGCTGCGGGCCAGGGCTTCGGCGGCTTGGGCAGCCAGATCGCGTTGGCGTTGGTTCAGCGCCAGCAACACCCCTTCGGTTCCTGCAGCACCACAACGCTCCAGCAAGGCCTGCACCAGGTCGGCCTCCCCCGTGCCCTCCAAGGCCGACAACTGAACATCCACCGGCTGGGGGAAGGTCCCCGCTGGAAGGTCAGCCTTGTTGGCAACAAGGATCCTGGGGATCTGCTTGGGGATGCGCGCCAGCAAGGCTGCGTCTTCGGCGGTCCAGCCCGCATGGCCGTCGAGCACCAACAGCACCACATCTGCCGTGGCCAGCGCTTCCTCGCTGCGGGCAATCCCCAGCTGCTCCACCGCGTCATCGGTGCTGCGGATGCCGGCGGTGTCGAGCAAGGTGATCGGCACCCCTTCCAGCACGATCTCGCTCTCCAGCAGATCCCTGGTGGTGCCGGGCAGATCGGTCACGATCGCCCGCTCGCGTCGGCTGAGCCGATTGAGCAGGGAACTTTTTCCCACGTTGGGGCGACCCACCAGGGCCACCCGCAGGCCGTGGCGCAGGGCATCGCCCCGCTCGCCGTCCCGCACCAACTGCTGAAGCTCCAGACGCACGGCTTGCAGCTGGTGCAGCAAAGCCTCGCCATCGAGGGGGGGCAGGTCCTCCTCGAAATCCACCCGAGCCTCCAACTCCGTGAGCTGATCGAGCAGCCGTTCCCGCAGCGCCGTGATCTGGGCCTGAATGCCGCCATCGAGACCCGCCATCGCCAACTCGGCCGCGCGGCGACTACGGGCCGCCACCAGCTCACTCACCGCCTCGGCACGGGTGAGATCGAGCCGACCATTGAGCACGGCCCGCTGGCTGAACTCGCCCGGCAGGGCCCGCCGCACTCCCGGCTGCCGCAGCACCTGTTCCAACACCCGCTGCACGGCGATCACCCCGCCATGGCAGTGGATCTCCACCACGTCCTCACCGGTGAAGCTGCGGGGCCCACACATCACCAAGAGCAGCACCTCATCGAGACGGCGGCCCTCGCCATCCATCACATGGCCGTACAACACCCGGTGCGATCCCCACTCCTGCCGGCCCGGGCAGTGCACCACGCTGCGCCCCGTCGCTTCCGCAGCCGGCCCGGAAAGACGAATCACGGCGATGCCGCCCTGGCCTGGGGCCACGGCGGTGGCCACGGCCGCAATCGTGTCGGTGCTGGGCACAGCAGTCGCCGCTGATGATCCATACCTAGGATCCGGCCGATTTCTGCTGGGTTCATGCGCCGGTTGCTGCGCCTCAGTCGCATCCGGATGCGCCGCGGGGTCCTCTGGTTGTGGAGACAGGAAGGCACCCCAGGTCAACGGGCCCGTGGCCTGGCCGCTGGCGTGTTCTGCGGCTGCTACCCCTTCTTCGGGCTGCAGATCTTCCTCAGCGTTGGCGTGGCCAGCGTGGTGCGTGGCAACCACCTGCTCGCCGCCGCTGGAACCCTGGTGAGCAACCCCCTCACCTATCTGCCCCTCTACTGGTTCAACTATCTGGTGGGCTGCCGGCTGCTGGGCCCAGGCCAAGGCGTGATCAACCTTTCAGAGCTCAATCGCAGCAGCCTGTGGGCCCAGGGGTGGGAGTTCAGCCAGCGCATCCTGCTCGGCTCCACCGCAGTGGGAATGGTGTTGGCGCTGGTAAGCGGCTGGATGGCCTACCGCCTGTTTTTGCGGCGTGAAGCCCGTGCCGTCGTGAGCCAAGGCAGCTAGCTCGTGCCCACCCGGGCAATTCCGATCACATCCGCCATTGAGCGGATCTGGTCCATGGTGCGGCTGAGCTGATCGGCACCCTCCAGCTCAACCCTCAGATCAATGCGGGCCGGTTTGCCCGCTGCCGTGGTGACCCGGGCATCACTGACGTTGATGGCCCCATCGGAGAGACGCAGCAGGATGTCTTTGAGGATGCCGACGCGATCGATCACCTCGATCCGCAACTGCACCGGGAAGCGCTGTTTCTCCTGTTCGGCATGGGCGGTGTTCCAGCGCACGGGGAGCCGCCGTTCCCGCGGGATGGCCTCCACGTTGGAGCAGTCCTGCCGGTGAATGGTGATGCCGTGATTGCCGAGGGCCACCGTGCCCACGATCAACTCACCCGGCAGCGGACTGCAGCAGCCACCGAGGCGGTAGTCCAAGCCCTCCAGCCCAAGAATCGCCCCTTCTCCTCCGGAACGATCCGGCGCCAGATCCCTCGATGGCAGCAGCGCCGCGGCCACGTCTTCGTTGCTGGGTGGGGCCTGCTGCTGTTCCGCCAGCAGACGCATCTCCTCCCGCAAACGGTTGAGTGCCTGCTGCAGCGTGACGTCTCCAAATCCCAGTGAGGCCAGGAGGTCTTCGGTGGTGGGCACATTGCAGCGCTGGGCCACCCGCTGCATCGCCTCACTGTTCAATAGGGCATCGAAGCCATCACGGCCCAGCTCCCGCTCCAGCAGATCCTTGCCCCGTTCAATCGTTTCGTCACGGTGGCTGCGCTTGTACCACTGGCGAATGCGGTTGCGTGCCGTCGGCGTGGCGACGAAGTTCAGCCAATCGAGGCTGGGATGAGCCGTTTTGCTGGTGAGCACCTGAACGAAATCACCGTTCTGCAGCGGCGTTGCCAACGGACACAGCCGATCGTTGATGCGAACGCCATGGCAGTGGTTGCCCACCTCGGAGTGGATGCGGTAGGCGAAGTCGACTGCGGTTGCCCCCTTGCGCAAACCGAGCACATCACCCTTCGGGGTGAACACAAACACCTCTTCGTCGAAGAGGTCTTCCTTGATCGAGGACAGGTAATCGTTGTGGTCGTCGTTGCCGCCTTCCTGCTGCCAATCCACCAGCTGCCGCAGCCAGTTGAACCGCTCCGCATCACTGCTGCTGCTGGCCGGTGAGCCGCCTTCCTTGTATTTCCAGTGGGCCGCAATCCCGAATTCGGCCACATGGTGCATCTCCAGCGTGCGGATCTGCACTTCGATCGGGCGATGCCGACCGATCACCGCCGTGTGCAGGGATTGGTAGCCGTTGGGTTTCGGCAACCCGATGTAGTCCTTGAAGCGGCCGGGAATCGGGCGGAAGGTGTCGTGAACCACCGCGAGGGCCCGGTAGCAGCTCTCGACATTGGGGGTGAGAATCCGCAACGCCGCCACGTCGTAGATCTCGTGGAACTCCTTCTGCTGGCGCTGCATCTTGCTCCAGATGCCAAACAGATGTTTGGGGCGACCACTCACCTCGCAGTGCTCTAGGCCGGCCCGTTCCAGCCGCTCGTTCAGCAGCCCCACCGTGACGCCGAGCCGTTGCTCCCGCTCGCTGCGCTTAGTGGCCACCTCCTCCTGAATCTCCCGGAAGGCCTCTGGTTCCAGCAATTTGAAGGCCAGGTCCTCCAGCTCCCACTTGAAGCGGCCGATGCCGAGGCGGTTGGCGAGGGGGGCATAGATCTCGCGGGTTTCGCGGGCAATCCGCTGGCGTTTCTCCTCCTTCAACGCACCCAGGGTGCGCATGTTGTGCAAGCGGTCGGCCAACTTCACCAACACCACTCGGATGTCGCTGGCCATCGCCAGGAACATCCGGCGCAGATTCTCCGCCTGAGCTTCCGTGCGGTCGTTGAAGTGGATGCCGCCGAGCTTGGTGACCCCCTCCACCAGTTCACGCACCTCGGAACCGAAGTGCAGTTCGATCTGATCGGGGGTGACGTCGGTGTCTTCGACCACGTCGTGGAGGAAGCCCGCGGCGATCACCGGAGCGCTGGCGCCGATGTCCCGCAACAGATCAGCCACCGCCACCGGATGGACGATGTAGGGGTCTCCACTGGCGCGGAACTGGCCTTCGTGGAGCTGAAAGCCGAAATCAAAGGCCGACACCAGCAGGGCCTCGGCATCGGTGGGGCAGCTCTGGCCAATGCCGGGCGGCACATTGGCGATGCACTCCCGCAACCAATCGGGGAGAGCGATGCCGTAATCGTCCGGATGACGAATCGGATGGCGCCGGACTTCGGGCAACGCGCAGCCCACCTTGGCCGAACCCGTGCTGGTTCGGGGCTCTTTGGGTGTGGAGGCAGCGTTGAGCATCCGACCCATCGCGTCAATCCATGGTATTCAGTGCAGGACCCCCTGTCGCTCCCGCAGCACTGTTCATGGGCCGGCCTGTTCTGGAACTCGAACAGCTGCGGTTGCGCTACCCCGGCAGCGACACCTGGACGCTGGATGGGCTAAATCTGAGCCTCGAGCCGGGAGAGACCCTGGCCTTGGTGGGCTCTTCGGGCTGCGGCAAAAGCACGGTGGCGCGGGCCGTGATGCAGCTGCTGCCCCAGGGAACGCTCTGTGAAGGACGGCTGGCCTTAACCGGCCAGGATCCACGGCAGCTCAGGCGACCGCAATTGCGGCAGCTGCGTGGTGAAGCCGTAGGCCTGGTGTTCCAGGACCCGATGACGCGGATGAATCCGCTGATGAGCGTGGGCGGCCATTTGATCGACACCCTCAAGGCCCACCGACCTCAAACCAATGCCGCGGCCCACCGAGAACGGGCCCGCGAACTGCTGGAGCGGGTGGGCATCGGGGCCAACCGCTTCCGCGCCTACCCCCATGAGCTCAGCGGTGGCATGCGACAGCGCCTGGCCATTGCCTTGGCGATTGCCCTGGGACCACCGCTGCTCATCGCCGACGAACCCACCACCAGCCTCGATGTGGCGATAGCAGGACAGGTGATGGCGGAGCTCAGCGGCCTCTGCCAGGAACTGGGCAGTGCCTTGTTGCTGATCAGCCACGACCTGGCCATGGCCGCCCGCTGGTGCGACCGCATGGCGATGCTCGATGGCGGACGCAAAGTGGAAGACGGCCCCAGCCATCAGCTGCTCACACGGCCGCAGTCGCCGGTGGGGCAACGGCTGGTGGCCTCCGCCCAAGCCCGGGAAGGCGGACGGTCGCCGGCCCGGCCCGACAACAGCAGCGTGCTGCGGGTGGAAGAGATGCGCTGCTGGCATGCCGTGGGGGGAATGCCATGGTCTCCCCTCTGGCTGAAGGCGGTGGATGGTGTGAGCTTCGAGCTCAGGGCCGGGGAAAGCCTCGGGGTGGTGGGGGCTTCCGGCTGCGGGAAAAGCACCCTCTGCAGGGCCCTAATGGGGCTCAATCCCATCCGCGGCGGCCGGGTCAACCTGCTGGGTGAAGACCTGCTGAGCCTGCGTGGAGAAGCGCTTCGGACAGCCCGACGGGCCCTCCAAATGGTGTTTCAGGACCCTCTGGCCTGCCTGAATCCGGCCCTGCAGGTGGCTGATGCCATCGCCGATCCCTTGCTGATCCATGGTCTCTGCTCCAAAGCGGCAGCCCGTGAGCAAGCCCGACGGCTGCTGGAGCAGGTCGGCCTCACTCCGGCCGAGCAGTTTCAACATCGCCTGCCGAAGAAACTTTCCGGCGGCCAGCAGCAGAGGGTGGCGATCGCCCGTGCGTTGGCCTTGAAGCCCAAGGTGCTGATCTGCGATGAGAGCGTCAGCATGCTCGATGCGGAAGTGCAGACCGATGTGCTCGCGCTGCTGCGGAATCTGCAGCAGGAGCTGGGGCTGGCGATCGTGTTCATCACCCACGACCTCTCGGTGGCCAGTGGTTTCTGCCACCGGGTGATGGTGCTGGACCAAGGGAAAGTGGTGGAAGAGGGGCCAGGGGATCGAATCTTCAGCGCACCTCAGGTGCCGATCAGCAAGACCCTCGTGGAGGCTTGTCCAAGGCTGCCCCGATGAGCTCAGGCTGCTTTCGGCAGATCAACCACGATCAGGTGCCGGCGTAGGGAGGGAGGAAGCACCTCACGGCGCACGGAACGGATTAGCGCGGAAACCCAAGTTCTGCGGCAACACACCCGGATGACCATCGATGGGGCTGTGAATTTTTCGCCATCAAAAGGCGGATTCAGGGCTTGTCCAGTGCGCCCAAAACCCTTGGTCAACATTCACTGAGCCCATAAGTGAATCGGCCCTAGCCCGCCCCGGAACGCCGTCGCAACACCCCCAGCAACTTCTCCATCACTGGAGGCAGGGGAGCTTCGAACACCATCCGCTCGCGGGTGATCGGATGATCCAGCCCCAGCTGCACGGCATGCAGGGCCTGGCCAGGCAACTCGATCGGCAACTTGCGGCAGCGGCTGTAGGTGGGGTCCCCCACCACGGGGTGGTTCATGTGGGCGCAGTGGACGCGGATCTGATGGGTCCGCCCGGTGTCGAGCTTGAAGCGCAACAGGGAGTAGTCGCCCAGACGCTCCACCAGGGTCCAGTGGGTGCAGGCGTAACGGCCGTTTTCGCTGCTCACCACCGCGTACTTCTTGCGATCCGCCGGATGACGGCCAATGGCGCCGACGATCGTGCCCGAGTCGCCGGCCGGCACCCCATGGACGACGGCGAAGTACTCGCGGGAAGCGATCCGTTTCTGGATCTGCACCTGCAGCCGCACCAGGGCCTCCTGGCTCTTGGCGATCACGATGCAGCCGGTGGTGTCCTTATCGAGGCGGTGCACGATCCCTGGCCGCAACTTGCCGCTGATGCCCGGGAGGTCCGGGCAGTGATGCAGCAGGCCGTTCACCAGGGTGCCGTCCTTGTTGCCCGGCGCCGGATGCACCGTTAGCCCGGCCGGCTTGTTGAGCACGATCAGATGGTCGTCCTCAAACAGCACATCCAGATCCATTGGCTCCGGCTTGAGGTACGGCAGCGGTTCCGGTGGCGGCATCCACAGCTGCACTTCATCGCCCTGGCGCAGGGGGGTTTTGGCCTTGCCGGTTTTGCCATTGACGCGCACATAGCCCGCGTCGATGAACTTCTGGATCCGGGCCCGGCTCTGCTCCTTGCGCTGGCTCACCAACCAACGGTCCAGCCGCATCGGCAACGGCTTGGGATAGGCGAGCGTCAGCAGCTCTCCCTCGCCTTCGCCAAAGCAGTCGGTGAATGTTTCCTCCGGCAACGGAGGACGTTTCCACTGCTGCGGACTCATGCCGGCAGCTCCAGGGCAATGCTGCCGAGGGCGGATTTGCGGAAATCATCCAGCAACCGCTGGGCCATGCGCGCTGTTTCCCCAGAGGTGTGGCGGGCCGCTGCGGCATCCAGCCAAAGAGCCGGGTCGGCCGTTTCACCGCTTAGGGGAATGCCATAACGCTCCTGCAGCAGCGGAATCGTCACCCCAGCGGCAGCCTGCGATTCCGCATCCAGCAGCAACTGCAGGAAGGCCTGGGCCACCAGTTCACCGTCGTAGGCGGCCTGGCCGATGTCGTCGCAAAGGGCCAGCCGCAGGGCCGCCTGCTGGTCGTCAAGCCGAGGCGGCAGCACGCCAGGGGCATCCAGGAGATCGAGGTCTTGCCCCAGACGCACCCAGCGCAGGGTGCGCGTCACCCCGGCCCGCCGGGCACTGGCCACCACCTTCTGCCGCACGAGGCGATTGATCAACGCTGACTTGCCCACGTTGGGGAAGCCCAGGGTGAGAGCCCGCACCGGCCTGGGCCGCATGCCCCGGTTACGGCGGCGTTCGTTGAGCTGGTCGCCGGCACGGATCGCGGCCTGCTGCACCTGCTTCACGCCGGTCCCAGCCTTGGCATCACACCAGACCGTCCGCTGGCCCTTGGCCTTGAACCAGGCCTCCCAGGCCTCCTTGGCGGCCGCGGTGACCATGTCGCGCCGGTTGATCACCAACAGATGCTGTTTGCCCTTCAACCAGCGGTTGAGGTGGGGGTGGCCCGTGGCCAGAGGAATGCGGGCATCACGCACCTCAATCACCAGATCAACCTTGTCGAGATGGCGTTTGAGCTGCTGCTCCGCCTTGGCGATGTGGCCGGGATACCACTGGATCGTTGGGGTGCTCACGAACGCAAACGCACAGAACAGACGGCCAGCCGGTGCAGATTCACTTTGAACGCGCTGGCGCTATTGCCATTCACACGGGTTAATCTCACCCCGTTTTCTTACCGCACGACACAACCCTATGGCGAAGCGTTCCCTGGCCAGCCTCAACGCCGGCGACCTGAGCGGCAAACGCGTTCTCGTGCGGGTTGACTTCAATGTGCCCCTGAACGACGCCGGTGCGATCACCGACGACACCCGCATCCGCGCCGCCCTGCCCACGATCAACGACCTGATCGGCAAGGGCGCCAAAGTGATCCTTTCGGCTCACTTCGGCCGTCCAAAGGGCCAGGTGAATGACGCCATGCGTCTCACCCCCGTGGCCGCTCGCCTGAGCGAACTGCTGGGCAAGCCCGTTGCCAAAACCGACAGCTGCATCGGCCCCGACGCGGAAGCCAAGGTGGGCGCGATGGCCAACGGCGATGTGGTGCTTCTGGAGAACGTGCGTTTCTTCGCTGAAGAGGAGAAGAACGAAGCCGGTTTCGCTGAGAAACTCGCAGGCCTGGCTGAGGTGTATGTGAACGACGCCTTCGGCGCCGCACACCGTGCCCACGCCTCCACCGAGGGCGTGACCAAGTTCCTCAAGCCCTCCGTCGCCGGCTTCCTGATGGAGAAGGAACTTCAGTACCTGCAGGGTGCTGTGGATGAGCCCAAGCGCCCCCTGGCTGCCATCGTCGGCGGCTCCAAGGTGAGCTCCAAAATCGGCGTGCTCGAAGCCCTGATCGACAAGTGCGACAAGGTGCTGATCGGCGGCGGCATGATCTTTACCTTCTACAAGGCACGCGGCCTCTCAGTAGGTAAGAGCCTGGTGGAAGAGGACAAGCTGGAACTGGCCAAGGAGCTGGAAGCCAAGGCCAAGGCCAAGGGCGTGCAACTGCTGCTGCCCACCGACGTGGTGCTGGCCGACAACTTCGCCCCCGATGCCAACAGCCAGACCGCTGACATCAACGCCATCCCCGATGGCTGGATGGGCCTCGACATCGGCCCCGACTCGATCAAGGTGTTCCAGGACGCCCTGGCCGACTGTCAGACCGTGATCTGGAACGGCCCCATGGGCGTGTTCGAGTTCGACAAGTTTGCTGCTGGCACCAACGCCATCGCCACCACCCTGGCCGACCTGAGTGGCAAGGGCTGCTGCACGATCATCGGCGGCGGCGACTCCGTGGCAGCGGTCGAGAAGGCAGGCCTAGCCGAGAAGATGTCCCACATCTCCACCGGCGGCGGCGCCAGCCTCGAACTGCTGGAAGGCAAGGTGCTGCCCGGTGTGGCCGCCCTCGACGCCGCCTGATCAGCGGTTCAGGCCTCGAGCCTGCGGCCGTTGGCAACGGGTTTTCCGGCGCGCGCCGGAAGCCCCAGCTGATTCCGCACCTTGTTCATGTAGGCCCGGTAGTCCCGTTTCAGGGACTTCCGGGCTTTTTTCTTGTCCTTGCGGCACGTCTTGAACTCCTGCATGGATGAGGCCGCATCAATGCAGTTCTGATGGCTCTCCAGCAGATCGAGCCGACGCTGGAAATTGTCCTTGAACCAGGTCTTGCGGGCCTGGAACATCACCTCGGCCTGCGCGGGAGATTCGTCACCACCAGCCGCATCCGATGGAGCGATCGTGATCACCGGGGCCGCCAACAGAGCAGCGAAAGCAAGGGAAGCCGTGGAGATACGCATCGTTCAGGCCATCGGGATGGATCCATTCTGGAGTGATCCGTCAATCAGGATCTGATTGCTTCGCCGTGAGTCATGACCAGATGTGACCTGAGCCTGGGCTTCGTGGGGCTGGGGGCTCTTGGCTTGCCCATGGCGATCAACCTGCACCGCGCCGGCTTCCGGCTCAGGGTGCACACCCGCAGCCGCAGCGCTGAAACCAGCCCGGAGCTCGAGGGTGCGATTCGGTGTTCCAGCCCAGCAGACACCAGCACTGGCGTGGATGTGCTGCTGCTCTGCGTCAGCGACGATGCAGCCGTTGAAGAGGTGTTGTTCGGCCCCAACGGTGCCGCATCACAACTGAGCGCCGGCAGTGTGGTGCTGGATTGCTCCACCATTGCTCCCGCCACAGCCGAACGCTGTGGGAAACGCCTGTCCAACCAGAACGTCCATTATCTGGATGCCCCGGTCACCGGCGGAACGGAAGGGGCCAAACGCGGCAGCCTCACGGTGCTGGTGGGCGGAGCCAGCGAGCCACTGGAACGGGTTCGGGCCATCCTTGAGGTGATCGGCGGATCGATCCACCACTTCGGAGGCGTGGGACGAGGCCAGCAGGTGAAGGCGGTGAATCAGGTGCTGGTGGCCGGCAGCTATGCCGCCGTGGCTGAGGCGTTGGCCCTGGGCCAGCAGCTCGATCTGCCGATGCCACAGGTGATCGATGCCCTCAAAACCGGCGCCGCCGGGTCCTGGGCCCTCGAACATCGCAGCACCGCCATGCTGAACGGCAGCTACCCCCTTGGCTTCCGGCTCAGCCTGCATCGCAAGGATCTCGGGATTGCCCTTGCTGCAGCCAAGGCCGTCCATCTGGATCTGCCCGTCACCACGCTGGTGGAACAGCTGGAACTCGATCTGATCAACAACGGCCATGGTGACGAGGACGTGGCCGCCCTGCACCGCTGGAACCAAACGAGGCAGGAGAGCTAGTTGCTGCTGACCACCCTCACCCGCTTGGTGGCCGTCACCACCCCATCGGGATGCACCAACATCACAGCCCAGGACTGCGAACCGGGTTGCTGCGGTGCCTGAACGCTCTTGAACAACCCACCACCACCCTGGGGCGCCAGCGGCAGATTGGGGCGCACTTGTGCCAACAGCTGATCATCGGTGAGGTTGATCAAGCCGCCCGCCACCAGGGCCTGGCCCAGCGGCTCTTCAACGATCAAGTCGACGTCGTAGCGACTGCCGGTGAGCACCACATCGGGGATGGCGACCTTGACGGCCAAGGGGCGTTCACCACTGCGCAGCAACGACTGCTGAGTCAACAGTTCCTGTTCCACCAGCTGACCATTGTCCAAGCGAATCGCGATCTCTTCGCTGGCCTCCAGGGCATAGGTCAGCCCCTCGGATTCAGCGACACCCCGCACCCGCAGGCTCAGGGTCGGGCGCCCATCCGGCGTGGGCGCTGCGGGTTTCACTTGCCAGGTGACCTCGGGGAAATCCTGCTGGAATCGCGCAAGGCGCTGGGCCAGCACCGGCTGCAGATCAACGCTGGCCAGCGTGTCGAGCGATGACGCACTGCCGCTGTTCAAGGCTGTTTGCAGGCGATCGCTGAAACGTTCCACGGCACTGCCCTGGCGAGCGGGCTGCGCGACGGAATGGGTTGGAGACAACAGCATCGCCATGGCCGAGACGAGCGTGACTCCCAGGAAACGACGCACGGGCCGGAACGCGACAACCCAATTAAGTTAGGCCTGGTGAGCGGTGACGGCCGACGCAATGACCCGGCTTCTGATCGCCGCCAGCGGCACCGGCGGCCATCTCTTCCCCGCTCTGGCCGTTGCTGAAGCCGTTGAAGAGCGGTGGCGGGTGCGCTGGGTTGGAGTTCCCGATCGCCTCGAAACACAGCTGGTGCCGGAACGCTTTGGTTTGGTGTGTGTGAACGCCGGCGGACTGCAGGGCCGCGGGCTCACCAAGCTGCTGCAGCTGCTACGGCTGTTGCTCGCCAGCGTCAGCGTGCGGCGAGCGATTCGCCGGAACTCGATCGACGCGGTGTTCACAACAGGCGGTTACATCGCGGCACCAGCGATCCTGGCGGCGCGCTGGTGCGGCATTCCCGTCGTGTTACATGAATCCAATGCCATCCCGGGGCGGGTCACCCGATTGCTGGGTCGCTTCTGCAGCGCTGTGGCCATCGGCCTCCCCGCTGCCGCCGAGCGCATCCCCGGCAGCCAGCCGGTGCTGACGGGAACACCGGTGCGTTCCAGCTTTCTGGCCCCGCAAGCCCTGCCGAGCTGGGTCCCCCATGGCGCCGGGCCACTGCTGGTGGTGATGGGCGGCAGTCAAGGCGCTGTTGGCCTCAACCGGATGGTGCGTGCGGCGGTGCCGGCTCTGTTGGAGCAGGGCTGCCGCGTGGTGCATCTCACCGGCGACAACGACCCCCACATCGAGCAGCTGCGGCACCCACAACTGGTGGAACGCCGCTTCAGCGATGAGATTCCAGGGCTGCTGCAACACGCCGATCTGGCCATCAGCCGCGCAGGGGCCGGCAGCCTCAGTGAACTGGCGGTCTGCGGCACCCCAGCTGTACTGGTGCCATTCCCGCAAGCAGCAGACCAGCATCAGGAGGCCAATGCCGCCTGTGCCGCATCCCTCGGTGCAGCCGTGATCGTGCATCAACACGAACCGAATCAGCCCACATTGCTGAACACCGTGAAACGGCTCCTGAGCGCGAGGTTGGGACGATCCGATTCAGCAGCCGATCCTCTCGCCCAGATGCGTGAAGGCATGCAGGCCCTGGCAGAACGGGATGCCGAACGGCAACTGGCGGCTTTGCTTCAGACGCTGGTGATCTGAATCAAGCCAGAGGGCTGCGCTGCAACTCCTCACGCAATGCCTTCACAATGCGGCGGTTGTTGCGGCGCGATTGCAATCCGATCCGCAGCCAGTTCTCTCCCAAGCCCTCAAAGGAGCGGCAATCACGCAGAAGAATGCGATGCCGTTGCTCCATCGCCTCCCGCAACGGCACAAGAGAGCGGTTGGAGCGAATCAGCAGGTAATTCACCGCCGACGGCATCGGGGTGATGCCCGGCAGAGCCGCCAGCTGTTGCTGCATCCAGGCTCCTTCTGTGGCCACCCAACGCTGCACTCGCTTGCACCAACGGTGGTGATGCTGCGGCGATGCCAACAACCGTTCGCCAATAGCCAGAGCGATGCCGTTCACAGGCCACGGATCGCGCCACTCCGCCCAACGCTGCAAGCGCTGGGGATGCGCAACGGCGTAGCCCAATCGCAACCCGGCAATGCCATAGAGCTTGGTGAGGCTGCGGATCACCACCAGGTTCGAATGTTCTGCAACCAGAGGAAGCAACGACTGCTGCTCGCCATTGGGTACCAGAGGCAAAAACGCTTCATCGCAGATCACCAGGGCATGGCGATCGAGCATGGCTTCCAGCGAGGCACGGCTCCAGAGCTGCCCGGTGGGGTTGTGGGGATTACAAATCCAGGCCAAGGCACCCTCGAGCGAGGGGTGATGCAACGGACCAGCGTGGTCCCAAGCCAATGCCAATGGCGTCTCCAGCCAGGAGGCATCCCAGCAGTGGAGGGCCCGCCGATAGTCGGCAAAGCCTGGGGCAAGCAAGCCACTCATTCCAACGGCGGCAGCATCCCGTGCGGCCCAGGTGAACAGCTCGGCAGCGCCATTGCCCGGCAGCACCCAATCAGGAGACAGCCCGTGGATTGCAGCGATGGCCTGCCGCAGGGACGCCTGGTCTCGATCGGGGTAATCACGAAGGGAAGCCGCCGTCAAACGGGGGCAACGGGGCGTCCAAGGAGCCAGTGAGGCACTGGCATCCAGCAACTGCGATGGTCGACAGCCCAACACATCCGCGACCGCTTGCCGGTTGCCGCCATGGCGCAGGTCGACGCCCATCCCGACTCCCGTTACAACGCAATGACATCACCAGCGTGACCCACGGCCAATGCCAGTCCCACTGTTGCTGCTGCTGACAGTGCTGCTCGGAGCCCCGCTCTCCGCCCGCGCGGACGATTTGATCATGTTGCTAGAGGCACGAGCATGCCCGAACTGCACGCTGGCCGATGCCGATCTGGTGCATGCGGACCTGCGCGATGCAAACCTCAACGCAGCTGATCTGCGACGGGCCAATCTCAGCAGAGCCCGCTTGGATGGGGCGGATCTCCGCGATGCAGATCTTCGCTTCAGCAGCCTGAAAGGGGCATCGCTGCGGGGCAGCGACCTCCGGGGCGCACGGCTGGATGGCACGGATCTGCGACAGGCAGATCTCAGTGGAGCCTTGATCAAGCCTGGTGCCCTCGACCGCAGCCACTGGCTGGGCGCCATGGGCATCATCCAAGGCCAACGCAGCCCTGCGTCCCTGCACAACGCAGGTGTGGATGAAGCCAACGCCGGTCGCTGGCCGCAGGCCGAACGTCTGTTTGGAGAAGCCATTCAGGCGGACCCAGAGCAAGCCATGAGCTGGATTGCGAGGGGACTCAGCCGCGGCCAGCAAGGCAATGAAGCCAAGGCGGCTCAGGATTTGCTGCATGCAGCGGATCTGCTCGATCGCCAAGGCGCCCCGGAACAGAGCGAACAAATACGCCAAGTCGTCGCCAAACTGCAGGCCGATGAAGGCAACGGTTCCAAGTCCGGCAATGGACTGGGATCAGCACTGCTCGGGGGAGCACTCTCAACAGTGAGTGCATTAGCTCCACTTGCACTGAAAACTCTGGTGCCAGGAGGAATGTGATTCTGAAACCACGACTTAACGACTGGATTCAGCACCAATCAAGCGTTTTGCTTCTTGCGTTCCTGGCCTGTAGCCATAGCCATACGCACCACCATCCTCGTCATCCAAAATGGAAGGGGTGACAATGATGACAAGCTCATTTTTAAGACGAGCATTAGTAGAACTGCGAAAGAGCTGACCAATCAACGGAAGGTCGCCGAGCAGTGGCCATTTACGCGCCAAACGACGATCGTCCTCTTGAATTACACCCGTGAGGATCAACGTCTGTCGATCACGCAGTCGAATACTGCCGGACTTCAACGTACGCTCATTGATATCCGAGATCGCAACACCTTCCTGCACACCCGCAGAAACTGGTACCGCAATTGTGGGATCCAATTTCAGCGTGACAAAACCATTGTCATCGATTTTTTCAACCTCAAGATCCACCGTCAAGCCAGCATCTTCACGCGTATTACTGAACGACGTTGATCCATTTGCCCCCTCAAACTTTTCAACACCGGTGATTACGCTTACACCAGAGCGAACAGATGCTTTTTCTCCCTCCTGAACCAAAAGTGTTGGCTGCGCTAGGGTTTTAGCGTTCGCTGAAGTAACAACCGACTCGATATACGAATAAAACGAATTTGAATTATAACGATTTAGCTCTTTTTTAGGGACAATTTTAGGCCTGCCATATTTATCATAGACAGGCAAAAGATCCTGGGCCTCATTGGGATTAGAACTAGGGACAAATACCTCCTGTCCATCCACAAGAAGCGGCTTTTTCACAACCTCATAGCCAGTTAAATTTCCATTGTCATCCTCCAGCCGAATTAGTTCGGAACTTTCAGCCAGTGGCACAACTGGGGGCAATGGCCGCAGAACCTCATCAATGGGCGCATCTGAATAGACACCGGGAATTTGACTATTTTTCCCCGTAAAAACACCCGTCCCTGCAGAGCCACCTGGCTTGTACTTTCCAAAATTCATATGAGCCTTGCCGCTTTCGCTCACAATGAATGTGTTTCCAATCTTGGCCGAAAAACTGGAGTCTACTGTGGCATCATCCTGAAGCCGAACATTCAAGATCTGCACTTTCACAGCAACTTGCCGCTTACGCAAATCAATCTGTTTTAGATACGCCTCAGCAATACTGATCAACTTCGGATCGCCCACAAGCACAATCGTATTTAAGCGGGTATCAGCCGTGCCAACCAAGCCCACCAATGGCCCCACTTCAGCGCCATAGGACTCCACGGTCGTGGACTCGGAGGTTTCCGACGTGCTGGCTTCTGCATCCCCTGTCCCGCTTCCCGATGATTCCTCCCGCGACGTTGCCGTCACCGTTTTGGCATTGGCCACATTGACCTTCGTGCCCAAGCTGCCGAGGTAATTCAAGGCCGAGGTCGCATCCACTTGATTCAGCCGAAACACCTTCGACATCTGGGGACCAAACGTCTTCGATGAAACAGAGGTTCCCACCAGCAGCGTGCGCCCATCCAGCTTGCCTTGGAGACCAGAAGCCATCAGCACGCTGTTCAGCGCTTTGGCATAACTTTCACCACGGAAGGCCATCGTGATGCCAGAGCCCTCCGATACACCCAGACCTGAGTCTTCCGATGAACCGACATAAACAAAGCCATAGTCGCCGATCCGTGCCAAGGCCATCAATGCATCTTTGGCCGGCGCATTGTTGAGCGTGAGGGTGACAGGCGGCCCGCTCACCTGCACGAAACTCCGATTGCCAATCAACATCGAACCCACTGCCATGTCCCCCAATGGCGGAGCGACAGCCCTCGCCCGCAACGGCGGTGCATAAACAGGCTGTGGAATCCGCCCAGGACGACGCAAATCAAACGAACCGGTTTGTCGCGTCGAAATAGCTCCTGTGAGACCACGAAAACGAAGCACCAGATCATCTCCAGAAGCCAAGATTTGCGGCTTAGGCAAGACAGTGCCCGCAACAGATGTCACCTCCAGCTGAAACGTGGAACCCGATCCACGAAGACGAACATTGGCCAACCCCATCTTTGGCATGGCCAACTGTTGCGCCACCTCTTTCGTCGATGAGCCCTCATCCGAGCGGACAATCTCACCACGCCAACTGGTGGTGCTGCTCCGCTCTTGCACCACCCGAGCGCTATCGCCGATGCCGGCCAACATCAGATCAAGATGCTTGGGCTCCTTGCGCAACTTCAGAGAGACCCGCGAGACGGTTTGAGCCAATGCCGCTTGCTCCAACAACATTGAATCAATCAGCCCCTGGCCAGCCATACCAAACATCAACAGAAGCGGAAAAAAATGCCGGGAGTGGGGGGTCACCAAACCGAAACCGCTCGCATGCCTGAACTATGGGCGGATGGTATCGCTGAGATCTGGAGCCAACCAGGCTCAAACAGGCTCTTCGTTGGAACCTGCCTCAATCGAGCGATCAGCATGTTGGGGAGCCAAATCGTAAAAACTCAATTGAAGTGTGAGCTTGGTATCCGCTTGCTTGGGAGTTGTTTCACCATCCGTTTTGGCAGAAGCAATGGCCTGCAGTGAAAGATCACTGCTCTCAACCAACAATTCCAGCGCTTCCATCCGCTGCAAAAAGGTTTGCAAGCCACCGAATGAACCGCTGACTTCAAGCGCAACCGATGACTTGCGGTAGCCAAGGGCTTGTAACGGATCTTGCGGCGGTTCGGGCTTCGACTTGGATCGATTGTTGTTCCGCCGGGATGGGCCCTGGGCGGGTGGTGGGGTTTGCAGCGGTTCGTAGCGCTGCATCTGCACCCCCGATGCCACGGCCTGCTGGTTCAACAGCGCCAGAAAGGTCTGCACGCTGTCACGTCCGGCCAACAACCCAACCAAGAGAGCCTGCTTCTCTTCAGCGATCAGCAGCTCAGCCTCAGCCTCAGCCTGGGTGAGCTGGCGTTCCAATGCAGGACGACTGCGTTGAAGGTTAAGCAAGGCATCCCGCCGCACCTCGAGATTTCGTAGCGCTTGAGCAACAGGCAGCACCCCCACCAGCAGAACGGCAGCGCTGGCCACAACACCAATCCCCAAGGGCAAGCCCACCAACAAGCGTCCCCGTGTGAGCCATGGCTGTCGTGATGTGTTCAACAGATTGGTCATGGCAACACCCCCTGGTCTTGCAATAACTCCAAGCGCCGGGCCAAGCCCTCAGCACCCAGGCCCCGCAAGTGTTCCGGCGTGGGTTGCATCGATGGATCGAGCTTGGCTTCAAGGGTGAAAGCAATCCGACCCTGTTTGTCAGCCACAGCTTTCACCACCGTGGTGCTATGAGGAAGCATGTCTGGCAGAGCCTCAAGGTTGAGATCCAAAGCGTTGATCCGCTCGAAGGCATCCCTTCCTTGGGATTCCCCCTTGATCAGCAACTTGGATGGGTTGGCATCGACCGACACAAGACGCACACCCTGAGGCGTGACCCGTCGCAATTGCTCCAACAACGCCGACCCCGAGCGCACCGCCACCAACTGTCCAGCGATGGATTGCGTCTGCTGCTCCAAGGTGGAGCGGCGCGACGTCATGGCACGAAGCCGTGCCTTGGCATCACCAACACGCTTCTCCACTGGATTGAGTGCATCGATCTCGGCCTGCACCAGCCCCTGGCGATGCTGAAGACCTAACAGGGTGAGCAAGGCCAACATCACCAACACCACCCCAGCGATCCCGCCCTTCAAGACGAGAGAGAACAACGGCAAAACGGGGACCGGCTCCAACGGCAAGCCAAGCTCAAGCCGACGCTGCTGCAACAAGTCCGCTTTGGGCCAGTTCTGACGCGACGTCATCGCTCCTCCTGGTGCAGCGCCAGCAGCGCCAACTGCTGCAAAGCTGATGGCACATCAGTCATCTCACCAGCCGCGCCGTCATCCGACGGTTCAGCCCAGGTGGGCAAGGCCTGATTCAGGCAGCACTCACCTGCCGCCCCATCCACAAGGGGCATCCAGTCGTCAACCTGTTCGCTCGGCAGCGACAACCACCATCCCAGTACTGATGGCATATCCGCACGGGCCTGCCAGGCAGCAACACAGGCCCGAATCTCGCGCTGGCAGACCAGAGGGTCGAGGTCCTCAAGTGCATGGTCAACCTCAGGAACCCCCTGGCGGAACAACAGCAAACGCAGGCTCTTCTCCTCCATCACAAGCCAGGCCAGATCGCCATCCCACACCTGCGTGAACTGATGCAGGGCCCGTTGGGCCGCCGTCAGCGACCAATCAACGCGCCGCAACGGCACATCCCCCAGTTCAGCAACCTCGCTCCAAGCCTGAATCAACGACCGCGGCACACCCACCAGCGCCAAGGACTCCTGCACCGGCGACGACGTGACGTAGCTCTCCGCCAGCCCAAACGGCAGATCAACAGACTGCAACGCCTGGGGCAGAAGGCCAGGCGGACCATCCGATCCATAGCCGTCGAGCACGCACCATGAAGCAGCGTCCAAAGGGAGACAAAGCACAAGTTCGGCTCCTGGACAGTCGCAGTCAAAGATCAGATCAGCGATCAACTCACCAACGGCTTCCCGTTGCAGTGGCACACCATCACGGCACACACCATCGGGCCAGCCCACAACGCGTTGCTGCCAACGACCGCTCTGATCCCAACAACACACCAAGCTCGTGTTGTTCACCGCCATCAACACCGGCTTGACATCAATAAGACGTCGCCAAGCCAGGCTCAATGCTGTGAGTTGAGGCAGCTCACCAAGAGCAGGCAGTGGCACACAACGATTCCCACTGACTTCATGCTATCGACGATGACTGGCTTGAATCACTCGCTCTCAGAGACATTTAAGGGCGCAACATCGAGCGGATGAGGTGGCTTTCAAACAACAGATTCAGTCCTGCCAGGGCAAACCGCTGCCGGATGCTTCCGCGATGGTGCGCAGACCATGGCGGTCCAACTGCAGCAGCAGACCGTCCAGAATCCGCGGCACCAGATCCGGCCCCTGAAAAATCCAGCCGGTGTAGAGCTGAACCAGAGAAGCCCCTGCGGTGATGCGCTCCCAGGCGACTTGCGCCGAGTCAATCCCGCCCACGCCGATCAACGGCAGCGCCGGGCCAGCACTGGCCCGCAAGCGGCGGATCACCTCCTGGGCCCGCTGACGCAGGGGAGCACCACTGAGACCACCGGCCTCCTCCGCCAGAGTGCGCCCGGTCTGCGGCAGCCGCCGTTGCTCCAGACCCAGCCGATTGAGACTGGTGTTGACCGCAATCACTCCGGCCAGACCCTCCTCAAAGGCCAAGCGGGCCACCGCATCAATCGATTCATCGTCCAGATCCGGGGCAATTTTCACCAACAGAGGCGGGCAAGCCGGCAGCCGGCGCAGCCGTTCCACCAGCCGCCGCAATTGGGCTGTGTCCTGAAGATCCCGCAACCCAGGGGTGTTGGGGGAGCTGACGTTGATCACCGCGTAGTCCGCCAAGGGGGACAACAACTCCAGCGACGCCGCGTAGTCGTCCGGTGCCTGCTCCAGGGCCGTGATCTTGGATTTACCCACATTGATCCCCAGCACCGCCGGCCGTCGGCCGGGCGGGTCCAGACGTTGACGCTCCAGCGTTTTCAACAGCGCCTTGGCGCCATCGTTGTTGAATCCCATCCGGTTCAATGCGGCCTGCTCCTGCGCCAGACGGAACAGGCGTGGTTTGGGGTTGCCCGGCTGGCCATGCCAGGTGACCGTGCCCACTTCGGCGAAACCAAAGCCGAAGCGATCCCATATGCCAGCAGCCACACCGTTTTTGTCGAATCCCGCCGCCAAACCCACCGGGTTGGGGAAGCGACAGCCAAACAGCACCTGTTCCAGGCGCAGATCACGCCGTTGCAGATCCGCAGCAACGCCATCCAGCACCGTGGACACCCCGGGCCAACGGCGCCGCAGACTGGCCTGACCCAGCGCTGTGAGCGCAGTGCGCGACAGCTGCTCCGCATCCAGCCCTTCGTCCCGCGCCAACACGGGGCCAAGCCAACGCTGATAGAAGGCACCGCTGCTGAGCGGTCCAGCCGAGGAGGACGGCGACATGCTCTGGCTCAGGACTGTTCTGATCCTGCCTCGCGACGTTGCAGGGTCCAGCGACCTTCCGCCTGGGGCTCGACGGTCCAATCCCTCCAGATCCAGCTCTCCCGCTTCGTTTCCAGCTGTTTGAGCGGCTTTTCCACCAACTGCGCCAGCTCCAGCAACGAGAGGCTGTAGCCACCTTGCGCCAGACGATCCGCCAGCTCTAGCCGGGACAACAGCTGCAGCAGAGGCTTGGGGGCCACCTCAGATGGGGCTTCTGGTGCGGTCTTGGAGGAGGGCAGCTCCGACGATCCCTGCTTCAGAGCCAAAGGCGGCTGGGCGTTATGGGAGAACGCCACGGCGATGCGATCCACCCGTTCGTTGTCTGGGTCACCGCTGTGGCCTTTGACGTAGCGGAGGGGGACATCGTCGAGACGGGCGGCATCCAAGGCCTTCCAGAGGTCCTGGTTGAGCACGGGCTTGCCCGCAGCCGTTTTCCAGCCTTTGCGCTTCCAGCCTTTGATCCAGGAGCCCAGCCCATCAATCAGATATTTGCTGTCGGTGCGCAGGGTGAGATCCGGATGACGGGGCAGCTGCTCAAGCCGTTGCAGCACCTCCAACGCCGCCTGCAGTTCCATGCGGTTGTTGGTGGTGTCGGGCGCGTGGCCACCGAATTCCTCGACACTGCCGTCTTCGAAACGCAACAACGCACCCCAACCTCCCGGACCTGGATTACCGCTGCAGGCACCATCCGTCGCTGCAGCCACGACCCTTCCCCGTCCTTCCGCCATTGATCAGTCCCAACACTGTTCGGTACAACACGGTTTCTGGCGTCACCGTGGATGAGCCGAACCTACCTGCAGGCTGCCGGTCTGACTGCCGTGGGGTTCCTGGCCGCCGGTCTGTCGCAGGAGAGCAAAGCACGGGCCCTGTTTGAAAGCGCTGCTGTACCGCAGAAGCACTTCGCTGTGCTGGCCCAACCCATCGGCAGAACCCAGTGGAAACTGCTGGTGCTGGAACAGATCAAAACCCAACCGCGCTGCTGGAGGGCACGCCAGGACGGACTGGTGGAGCCCAGCCTGAATCGCTTCAACTTCAGCGGCATCTGCAAGCGCTACCTGGACAGCAATGGCTACTCGCTACGCAGCGGTGGCCAAGACCTTGGAACGCGCTTTCGCTTCCGGCTCAAGCCATCCGGCACATCGCTGAGGCTCGAAGCCCTCGACCCCCAGCAACGGGCACCACTTCTGGTGGGTCAGGCCGCGATACCAGCTCGCCGAGATCCCAACGGGTTTGTGGCTCTGCAGCTGGAGCCAGGCTGGGCCTTGGAACGCCGGGTTTATCAGGGTCGCCCGTTGAACCACCTGTACTTCGCGCATCAAGCCCCGGTGAACCGGCTGCTTGCGCTGGCCAGCAGCCGCGGCCAGCGTTCAGGCTTTCAGCGGTTGGGAGCGCCGATGCCGCCGATCGCACCACCGCCGTTGCCAACGGCACGAGCAACACGGCGGCGAACCACACACCAACGCACCACACGCCTGGCCAGCAATGCCCCGATCCGACTGCAGGTGATTCCCTATCGCCGCTGAGGACCAACCGTCACAGTGCCAGTTGAGAGGGCGACCAGACAGGGGCTGACAATAGATTCCCCACCCTTAGTTTGAATTTGTGTGAGGAGTGCTGAACGCCTCTTCAGGGTCGAAACAAGGACAGACTCCTGAACGTGTTCCTCTCAATAAAGGCTCCGCCTTTGGCGGGGCTTTTTTGTTGACCAAAGAAAACCACAAAAAAACCGGCCCTCGAAAGGACCGGTTACTGAACAACACAGGGGGAGAGGGGCAAGCCCTCTCCCAAGGCGATCACTTGAGGGTGACCTTGCCGCCTGCTTCTTCGATGGCCTTCTTGGCAGCCTCGGCGTCTTCCTTGGAGACACCTTCCTTGACGGCCTTGGGAGCAGCCTCGACCAGAGCCTTGGCGTCGCCCAGACCCAGACCGGTGGCCTCACGGACGGCCTTGAGGACCTTGATCTTGGCGGAGGCGTCGAAGCCTTCGAGGATCACGTCGAATTCGGTCTTCTCTTCAGCGGCATCGCCACCGCCACCAGCAGCGCCAGGGGCAGCCATCACAACACCAGCAGATGCTGCGGCGGACACACCGAAGGCCTCTTCGATCTGCTTGACCAGCTCGGAAGCTTCAAGCAGGGAGAGGGATTTCAGCGATTCGAGAATTTCGTCGGTTTTTGCAGACATGGTTTTGAAAGGGGAAGCAACAGATCAATGAACAGTGGTCTCGGCAGGGCCGAATCAGCCTTCGCCGCCTTCGGCGTGCTGCTTGAGTGCCCTGGCCATACCAGAGGGAACCTCGTTGATGCCCACAGCGACCTTCGTGGCCACGGCGTTGATGGCACCGGCGATCTGAGCCATGAGCTGCTCCTTGGAGGGGAGATCGGCAATGGCTTTGATCTCGTCCTGAGACAGGAGCTTGCCTTCGAAAAGGCCGCCCTTGGTCTCGGACTTCTTGAGTTCCTTCTGGAAGGTCTGAACGGCCTTCACACCGGCACCAACATCGCCCTTCACCAGGACGAAGGCGTTGGTTCCGGTCAGCAGGGAATCGAGGCTGGCCCAGTTGCTGTCACCATCAATGGCACGGCGCATCAAGGTGTTTTTGGTCACCTTGCAAACGCTGTCGCTGGCCCGCAGACGATCCCGCAGGTCAGACATTTCCTTGATGGACAGGCCCTTGAAATCAAGGACAAGTGCCAGTTCGGCGTCGGCGAGGAGCTCTTTGAGCTCTCCGACGATCTGCTGCTTGTTCTCCAGCGTGCGGCCCATAGGGATTGGATCGGATCAAAGGAACAAGCTGGGCACACGGCCGATCGAGTCTTCGAAAGGAAGACGAGGCCGCGTGCCGATCCAATCCCGAATGGGACAAAACCGTGTCGCGTCTGCCTCGGCAGGGATTACATCAACGGGAATGACTGACGTCATGCCCAGGGACTTCCTGCTGTCTCTGGCCGGGCGCGTGCCCGATTTGGCTTTCGCCAATCGTTGAGTGTAGAGGAGAGCCGGATCAGCTCCCCTGCTCGATGTCCTGCAGAGCAGAGAAATCGACTTCAACGGAAGGACCCATGGTGGAGGTCACATACAGGGACTTCCAGTAACGGCCTTTGGCACCGCTGGGCTTGTTGCGGTCGATGGTTTCCTGCAAGGTCTTGAGGTTCTGCAGCAGGGCATCGGCACTGAAGCTGGCCTTACCGAAGCGAACGTGGACGATGCCGGTGCGGTCGGCACGGAATTCCAGTTTGCCGGCCTTGAATTCCTTGATCGCGGCCTCGAGGTCCGTGGTGACGGTGCCGGCCTTGGGGTTGGGCATCAAGCCACGGGGGCCGAGAACCCGACCCAGCTTGGCCACCTTGGGCATCATGTCGGGGGTGGCAATCAACAGGTCGAAATCCATTTCGCCCTTGCTGATGCTTTCCACCAGGTCTTCCTCACCGGCGAGTTCAGCACCGGCGGCTTTGGCTTCAGCCACCTTCTCACCGCGGGTCACCACGGCGATGCGCACGGTCTGACCGGTGCCGTTGGGCAGAGCCACGGTGGTACGCAGCTGCTGGTCGGTGTATTTCGGATCGATGCCGAGGCGCACATGGGCCTCCATCGTCTCGTCGAATTTCGCGTTGGCGTTGTCCTTCACCAGGGCAATCGCCTCGAGGGGTGCGTAGGCACGGTCCTCGATCTTGCCGGCCAGGCTGGCCAGGCGCTTGGAGATTTTGGGCATGTTCAGGGTTGGGGTTCAGACGACATCAGGGATGCCTCCCCCGAATTGGGTTGGAGAAGCGATGCAGCGACGTCAGTCGCTGATGGAAACGCCCATGTTGCGGGCGGTGCCTTCGATGATCCGCATGGCGGACTCAACGCTGGTGCAGTTGAGGTCGGGGAGCTTGGTCTTGGCGATCTCTTCGAGCTGAGCTCGACTGATCGATCCAACACTGCCCTTGGCGGACTCACCGGATCCCTTTTGGATCTTTGCGGCCTTGGTGATCAGCACCGACGCCGGAGGCGTCTTGGTGATGAAGGTGAAGCTGCGGTCTTCGAAGACCGAGATCTCCACCGGAATCACATAACCGGCTTTGTCCTGCGTCCGAGCGTTGTACTCCTTGCAGAACATCATGATGTTCACACCGTGCTGACCGAGGGCAGGGCCCACCGGCGGCGCGGGGTTGGCTTTGCCGGCGTCTAGGGCCAGCTTGATCACAGCTACGACTTTCTTGGCCATCGGCTGGGGGGTTTGGACAGCTGCGGATCACCAGACCCTCGGGTCAGGTGCGGCGGAATGGTTGCCCACTCCCAAGGCCGCCCTCCGCAGGGAGACGGCCGCCGCCAGGTCAGTTCTGTTTGCTGATCTGAGAGAACTCCAGTTCCACCGGGGTCTCGCGACCAAAGATGGAGAGGAGGGCCTTGAGCTTGTTGCGCTCGCCGGAGACCTCGATCACTTCGCCCTGGAAATCCTTGAACGGACCAGCAGTCACCAGGATCTGATCGCCTTCGGTGAGATCCACCTTGACGACGGTCTTCTTCTCAGCAGCGCGCTTGAAGATGCGATCCACCTCAGAACGGCTGAGGGGACGGGGCTTGATATGACCACGGGCCTTACCGGTGGCGCGCCGGTCTTCAGCACCGACGAAATTGATCACGTTCGGAGTGCTCCGCACCGCCATCATCGTGTCCTCATCCAGCACCATCCGAACCAGCACATAACCGGGGAACACCTTCTCCTCGGTGGACTGACGGGTGCCGTCTTTCTTCAGCTTGACGGCAGGGGTCTGGGGAATCTCGATTTCGAGAATTCGGTTGCTCACCCCGAGGGTGACGGCCCGCTGCTCCAGGGTGGCCTTGACCTTCTTCTCGCAGCTGGAGGCCACCTGAACGGCGTACCAACGGGCGATGGCCGTGTTAGCGACAGCCGCCGCAGGCAAGGTGCCGTCTTCCCCCTCATTCGGGGCCGGCAGATCAAGCACCTCAGGGGCGTCCGGTGTGGTCAGGTCGTCGGGCACGGCGAGAAGGGTGATATCGAGTCAGCGGAACACCTGGGACGAAGCCCACCCAAAGAAGCGACTGACAGCCGCGATGGTGGCGGCCGAAAGGCTGACCATCAGGATCACAGCGATGGATTCGCTGAACAGTTGCTGGCGGCTGGGCCAGACCACGAGTTTCAGCTCATCAACCGTGTCCGCCAAAAAACCACCGGATTTGGTGGAATCGGCAGCGGCTTTTGAGCCGTCGGAAGTGGTGGTGTCCTCAGAGATGGGGCTGGTCACGGGGATGGGACCGGAGGTTGACAACGGTGCCGGTAGGCACTTCGCCAAACAGACACCCTACCGGATGCCCTCAAACCCCCACCGGATCGAACACCAGGGCATCGGTGCCGGTCTCCCCCAGCCTCACCGTCACGCCACTGGCTCCGGCAAAGCGCTCCTCAAGCAGCAGCGTGGAGAGCGGATTCTCCAGCTGGCGGCGCAGCACCCGACGCAGCGGCCGCGCCCCGTACTCCGGTTCATGGCCCTGACGGGCCATGGCCTCAGCGACAGCATCATCCACGACCAGAGCCAGGCCCTGCTCAGCCAACAGAGCAGCGAGATCCTTCAATTGCAACTGCACAATCCGCACCAGATCGGAGACCTCCAACGGACGGAAACGAATCACCTCATCAATGCGGTTGAGGAATTCAGGCCGGAACTGACTGGAGAGCGCTGCATCCACCTGCTGTTGCAGGGCTGACTCATCCGTGGATCCCGAGCGGGCATGTTCAAGGATCGCCGGGCTGGCCAGATTGCTGGTCATCACGACCACGGTGTGGCGGAAATCAACGGTGCGGCCCTGGGAATCGGTGAGCCGGCCGTCATCCAGCACCTGAAGCAGCAGGTTGAACACATCGGGATGGGCCTTCTCCACTTCATCAAGAAGCAGCACCGCATAGGGCCGGCGGCGCACGGCCTCCGTGAGTTGCCCCCCTTCCTCGTAACCGACATAACCCGGAGGAGCACCGATCAGCCGAGCCACGGCGTTCCGCTCCATGAACTCGCTCATGTCGAGGCGAACCAGCGCCTCCTCTTCGTCAAACAACGACCCCGCCAGCGCCTTCGCTAGCTCGGTCTTGCCGACGCCGGTCGGCCCCAGGAACAGGAAAGAACCCACCGGTCGACGGGGATCCTTCATGCCGGCCCTGGCCCGGCGGATGGCAGCAGCAACGGCCGTCACCGCCTCGCCCTGACCAATCACCCGTTCAGCGAGATGGGCGTCGAGATCCAGGAGTTTGCGCCGCTCGCCCGCCAAAAGCCGCTGCACGGGAATCCCGGTCCAGCGGGCCACCAGATCAGCGATGTCACCGGCCTCCACCTGCTCGCGCAACAGGGCGGTTCCGGCGGTCTGGGCCTCCGCCTGGGACGCCTCCAATTCATCGCGGCGCTGTTGCACCCGATGCAACTGGTCGTACTGGAGGCGGGCCGCTTCCTCCAGGTCACCATCCCGCTCGGCCTCAGCGATGGCATGGCGCAGGTCTTCGTCCTGCTGGAGCAGCTGGCCGAGCTCCTCGAGCTGACCGCGCTCCTCCTGCCAGCGCCGCCGCAGATCGTCCAGTCGCGTGGACACTTCAAGCCGGTTGCGCTGGAGCTGAATCCGCTCCGCTTCAGGCGCCTGCTCGGCGGCGAGCAGGGCCAGTTCAACGCGGCGTAGATCCGCTTCGGCCTCCTCCACCACCTGCGGCTTAGAGGTGACCTCCATCTTCAGTTGCGCCGCCGCCTCATCGATCAGATCAATGGCCTTGTCCGGCAGGCAGCGATCGCTGATGTAGCGGTCGGCAAGACGGTTGGCGGTCTGAATGGCCTCATCGGTGATGCTGACGCCGTGGTGGAGCTCGTAGCGCTCCTTCAGGCCGCGCAGAATTTCGAGGCTGAGCTCCAGATCCGGCTCCCGGATCACCACCTGCTGGAAGCGGCGGTTGAGGGCCGGATCCTTTTCCACCGTGAGCCGGTAATCCTCCGGCGTGGTGGCACCGATGCAGCGCAGGTCTCCTCGGGCCAGAGCTGGCTTCAACAGGCTGCCGGCATCGGTGCTGCTGCGATCGCTGCCGACAACGGTGTGCAGCTCATCGATGAACAACACCACACCGGAATCGGAACCACTCACCTCCTCGAGCACCGAGCGCAGGCGTTCCTCGAACTGACCACGGAACTTGGCACCGGCGATCAAAGCCCCGAGGTCCAGCGCCACCAGCCGCAGACCCTGCAGCGACTCCGGCACTTCTCCTGCCACGATCCGCTGCGCCAGCAGCTCCGCAATCGCTGTTTTGCCAACACCGGGTTCACCGATGAGCACCGGATTGTTCTTGCTCCGGCGAGAGAGCACCTTGATCAGGTTGCGAATTTCAGAATCACGACCGATCACCGGATCCAGGCTGCCTGCTTCCGCCTCTTCGGTGAGATCCCGCCCATAGGACTCCAAGGCCGTGGGGGACTCCTGCAAGGGGGCCTCAGGGGCAGGCGACTGGGGAGTGACAGGGGCGACAGGCTCTGGCTCGCGCCCCGCACGGGAGGAGGAGGGAACGCGCGTCACCCGTTCACGACGGGGCGCTTCCTGCTGCACCTCGGGCTGAGCCCGCGGCATCGACCGCTCCTGGGGTGGAACCGAAGCCCGAGCAACCCTTTGGTCCATGCCGCGTTGGATCAGCTGCTCCAGGGCATCGGCCGACAAACCAAAGCCGGCAAACAGATCAGCGCCGATCCGCGGATCGGCACCAATGGCCATCAGCACTTCCGGCAGATCGATGACATCACCATTCCAGCGCCGACGAATGGCATCAGCCGAATCGAGCAGCTGTTCCAGGTCATCACCGATGAAGAGCTCTGCGCTTCGCCCGGAGGGCTGATCAGCCAGCACATCCTCCAAGCGATCCAAGAGCGCATCGATGGGGAGGGGCAAGCGCTCCACCAAGCGGCGGCAGGAGGGATCGGTGAACAGCACCTGGATCAGGTGCTCCACATCCAACTGCTCATGACGCCAGCGACGGGCAACATCCTGACCACTGAGCAGCAGATCCCAGGCCGCGTCGCTGAAGCGATCCGGCTCGTGGGTGAGGCTGCCGTTCAACGCTGGCGATGAAGTCATCCGGTTCTTCAGGCGTGGGCTTTGGAGGACATCTCGATCAATTCCACCTTGTAACCATCCGGATCCTCAACAAAGGCGATGACGGTGGTGCCGTGCTTCATCGGACCAGGTTCCCGCACCACACGACCACCCTTGTCGGCAATGCCAGCGCAGGTGCTGTGGATGTCCTCCACCCCCAGCGCAATGTGGCCGTAGGCATCACCCAGGGTGTAGTTGTCGGTGTCCCAGTTGTGGGTGAGTTCCAGAACCGTGTGGTCGCTCTCCGACCCATAGCCAACAAACGCCAGGGTGAAACGGCCGCTGGGGTAGTCCTTTCGACGCAGAAGCTGCATGCCCAGGACCTCGGTGTAGAAGCCCAGAGACCGCTCCAGATCAGCGACCCGGAGCATGGTGTGAAGCATCCGCATGGGTAAGCGTCGTGCAGCGTGAACCTGCCGTCATTCTGGCCAGGTATGACCCGTCACAACACGAGAGAGAGGGGCGACCCATAAGATCCCCGGGTTAAGCGTCCGTCCCAACGTGATCGATTCCCTCGACCTCGTCATCGACACCATCGTTGCCCGAGAGGTGCTCGATTCCCGCGGCAACCCCACGGTTGAAGCCGAGGTGCTGCTCGAAGGAGGTGCCATGGGACGGGCCATCGTTCCCAGTGGTGCCAGCACCGGTGCCCACGAAGCCCACGAACTGCGTGACGGCGGCAATCGCTACATGGGTAAGGGTGTGGGCCAGGCCGTGAACCACATCGAAGAGCGGATCGCACCGGCCCTCTGCGGCCTTTCCGCCCTGGATCAGGCGGCTGTGGACGCCGCAATGCTGGAACTGGACGGAAGTGACAACAAATCCAACCTGGGAGCCAACGCGATCCTGGCGGTGAGCATGGCCACAGCCCGCGCTGCTGCCAACGGGCTGGGAATTCCCCTCTACCGCTACCTCGGCGGCCCGATGGCCAACCTGCTGCCGGTGCCGTTGATGAACGTGATCAACGGCGGCGCCCATGCCGCCAACAGCCTGGACTTCCAGGAATTCATGCTGGTGCCCCACGGAGCTCCGAGCTTCCGCGAAGCACTGCGGATGGGCACCGAGGTGTTCCACACGCTCAAGAAACTGCTCAGCGACAAGGGCATGAGCACTGCCGTGGGCGATGAAGGCGGCTTTGCGCCCGATCTGGGCAATGTGGAAGCCGGCGAAATCCTGGTGGAAGCGATCAGCAAGGCCGGCTACAAGCCCGGCGAACAGATCTCCCTGGCCCTGGACGTGGCCAGCACCGAATTCTTCGAGAACGGCCGTTATGCCTTCGATGGCGGCAGCTACACCAGCGCCGAGATGGTGGGCCAACTCGAGCAACTGGTGGAGAAATTCCCAATCGTTTCGATCGAAGACGGCCTGGCCGAAGACGACTGGGATGGCTGGAAACTGCTGACCGAACACCTCGGCGGCAAAGTTCAGCTGGTGGGTGACGACCTATTCGTGACCAACACCAAACGTCTTCAACAGGGCATCGACAGCGCCACGGCCAACTCGATCCTGATCAAGGTGAACCAGATCGGTTCGCTCACCGAGACCCTCCAGGCCATCGACCTGGCAGGCCGCTCCGGCTACACCAGCGTGATCAGCCACCGCAGTGGCGAAACCGAAGACACCACCATCGCCGACCTCTCCGTCGCCACCCGCGCCGGACAGATCAAGACAGGCTCCCTCAGCCGCAGCGAGCGGGTCGCCAAATACAACCAGCTGCTGCGCATCGAAGACGAGCTGGGAAGTCAGGCCGTGTACGCCGGTGCTGTTGGCCAGGGCCCCCGCGGCAAGGCCTGATCTCAGGCCCCCGTCGAACGTTCAACGGTTGGAGCCGGGCAACTGCTCCAACCGTTGATCACGACGGATCTTGACCTGCATTCGGAACCAGCCCAAGCCCACCGGCAAGGCAGCAGCAGCCGGAAGAATGGACCAGAGCGGGCGGGCACTGGCACCGACAATGGCGGTGGCCAACGCCAGGCATCCGAGCAACACCGATTGGCCAATCGATTGTTGGGCCAGAGCCATCCGGCGGAACTGTCGATCCGATTCGCCCAGACGCACTTGGAGCTGAAGATCACCCTGCTCCAGGCGTTCCAGGCTTTCGTCCAGCCGCCTTGGGAAGGCCGCAGCACGGCTGCTGAGGGCCCCAACCTGACGGCCGAGTTCGTTGAATAGATCGTTGCTGCCGGAGCCGCTGGAGGTCATGAGAGGTAGGAGATAAGGCTTGGCAATCGCCACCAAGCTAAAAGCGGGATCAAGGCTGCGGCCAACACCCTCGAAGGTGGACAACGCCCGCATCACGAAGATCAGTTCAACCGGCAGCCGAAAGGGCTGGCCGTACACCAAGTCGTAGAGATCGCCGGACAGCTTGTCGATCACGTTGGCCGTGAACGGTGGGGTAAGGGCCTCCTGCAGCATCAGCCGCACAAGACGGCGCACCGGACCCACATCAATGCCGCCGGAGATCACCCCGGCCGCCTGCATCTCCTCCACCAACGCCGCGGAATCCCTCGCGGCAGCAGCGCGGACCATGGCCCCTAGACGTCGACGCAAGCCGTCCGACAACAACCCCATCATCCCGAAGTCGTAGTAGATGAGTGCGCCATCACTGGCAACGGCGAGGTTGCCGGGATGGGGGTCGGCGTGAAAGAAACCAAAGCGCACCAACTGCTTGAGGTAGCTGGCAGCACCCACCTCAGCCACCGCGGCCGGGTCAATGCCGGCTTCAATCAACGCCTCACGGTCGTTGACCTTGATGCCAGGCAGATAGTCAAGGCACAACACACGACGCGTGCTTAGCTCCCAGACCACACCAGGGATCCTGATGCGTTCGTCATCCAAAAATTGTTGACGAAAACGCGCCGCATATTGAGCTTCGACACGGAAATCGAGCTCACGCAGCAGAACACGTCGACATTCGCGTGCCATTGCAGGCCAATCACGACCACGTCCCCAATTAGGATTGCGTTGCAACACCGCCGCCACCTGCTGCATCACCTCAAGATCAAGGCGAAACAGGCGATCGAGCCCAGGCCGCTGCACCTTGAGCACCACCTGGCGGCCACTGCGCAGGCTGGCGCGGTGCACCTGGGCCAACGAGGCAGCTCCAAGAGACTCGGGGTCGAGGTCGATGACCTCGGCACAGCGCGGTCCCAGCTCTTGTTCGAGCACAGACTGAACCTGATCAAAACTGAAGGCCGGAACGCTGTCCTGAAGCGCTGCCAGTTCGGCCACCCAGCCCGCAGGGAGGATGTCGGGGCGGGCGGAGAGCAGTTGCCCCAGCTTGATGAAGGCGGAGCCGAGAGACAGCAACTCGGCCGTCAACCAACGAGCGCGTTCTTGCTGCCGGCGCGCACGACGCTCGGCGGTGACGCCACCGCGATAGGTCCAGGATTGCCCATCCCACCAAAGCAGCAGCAGCAGCGTCAGGACGGCGCGCCAGATCCGCAGCGCTCGCAGAAGACCGAGCATCAGGGGCGTGCCTCGATCGCTTGGCTCAGATCAGCCACCGTGGCCCGGAGTCGATCGATCACCGCTTGCGGCGTTTCCGGTGGTTCCGCCGACGACTCCCCATCAGTGCTCACCGTGGCCTGATCACCCCGTTCAATCCGTTCCGCCTCAGCACGCACCTCGTCCTGAAACAGATCCCATTCCTGGCGCAACCGTTGCGGGGCGTCTTGCGCCAAGACCGCCAACTCCGCTGCCGCGTCCGCAACGCCGTGACCGAGGCGCGCACTGATGCGGTTCACCGTGGCGCGAATCAAGGCCTCCGACGAGCCCATGGACCGATTGCAGACAGCTTCAACTGTGGCAGATCCAACGGGAGATCAGGGCTGGGGCGGGGTCACAGGCTCAATGACTTCGAAAAAGGCTTCCGCACCAGGAGGCAGCACGACATGTTCCGGCTCAGCCACCAACACCGGTGACTCACCGTCTGGAACAACCAAAGCAGGCATCACCTCGAGGGACTCCTCAGGAAGCACCAGTGAATCGGCGTTGCCTTCATCAAGCTCGAGTGCAGGCTCCTGGGCGGATGAGGGAGCGAGCCCGTCGTCTCCCTCAAGCTCGGGGGCAATGGTTTGGGGGTCCGACCAGGCGGGGGGCGTCCACACGGGGGGTTCGGGCGTCTGCAGCGCCACATCGGGTTTGGGCGTCTCCTTGACCGCTGGCTTGACCGCTGGCTGGGCTGGGCGGCTCGCAGCCTCGGCGGCTTCTAGGGCTGTGACATCCACTTGCAGGGATGAATCGTCGTCGCTGAACCGGTCCCGAATCTCTTGCAGGGAATCCCCTGGAAACGCGAGCGGGGTGAAGGCCTCAGGGACAGGGTCCTCAGCATTGGTCTGAAGTGTCAGCACCCGCTCGGTGATGCCATAACCGAGGGCGAAACAACAACCAGCCACCAAGGGGCCCACCCAAAAACGGGATTGTGTTTTTGCAGGGGAGTCATGGGAGCTGGCGTTGTTCACAAATTTCTGCAAGTCAATGCGATTAAACACAAAATACTACTTATTAGTGGCAAAGAACAAGCCACGAAGCCATGGAATCAATTGACCAGAGAGCTTGCGTGCAAAGAGCAGGTCCAATCGCAAATAAATACCAATGGAACATGCTTGTGAAGAGGTCAAACAAAATCCAAACACGCTAAGAATCAAAAAACCAGCATCGCCGCACAATTCACAAAAACAACATCTATTCTCAAACTCAATACGGCGACAGCGAGAAAAGAACTATCATTGCAATGCAAACTTTCTTTGCTAAGTGTAGAAATTGAGCCTGCACCAGAGACAGCCCCTAATCCCTGACAGTCAACTCCATAAGAAAACCATTGCATTCCTAAGCAAAAATTTTAAATACTGAGTTATACTATAGTAAATGCGCATTGAACATGGGTCGATATATTGACAAAGAGCACGGTTTTGCAATTTACAACGCCCCGAAGGGCGGTGGCACAACCATTCGGAGCTGGATATATTTCGCAAAAACAGGAGAATTAGCACTTAAAGACGAAGGCAACGGCTACATCAACCAAACCAAAAAAACGTATCAACTGCTCCGGGAAATTGGATATGAAGTTTGCAACTTTATTCCATGGCTTGATGGACCTTCAATCTGCATTGTGAGGGACCCAGTTGATCGCTTTATGAGCATATATAAAGATAAAATCCAAAAGGAAAAGAAATGCGGAAATCCACCACCAACGATCAGCGAGTTCGTCCGCGACTTTGAAAATCTCGTAAAAGCGAATGATCATCCTCATGGCGCGAATCCAAACCTCAATTACCTAGACCATCACTTTGCACCTCAATCATTAATCTTGGGAACCAATGAGGATTACTTTGAGCACATTTTCCAAATGAATGAAATTAATACCAAGCTAAAGTCTTATCTCGAAGACAGATGGAGACTCAAACTGCCAGATTTACATTGTCGAAAGTCGGCCAAAACCAACAAGTCAACCCTTAACGAAGAAGATTTATACATAATAAAAGATTTTTATCGATCAGACTTTGCTTGCGACTGGATTTCTAGAAGAAATCCATAATTCTGCTTGGAGTCAGTTTTAAATACTCGCATCTAATATATCGCCCCTCAAGCATTTTTGGATGGGAGCGCTAGTCGATCCCTAAAACTAAAAATACATTATGCTCTTAGGCTATTGCAGCGCTATTTGCTCAAAATAGATACCAACTGATTATAAAAGCAAAATCAATTAATCTAGAGCACTAGACATAATAATGACTTTAAAAGATGGCATCAGTAAAGGATTTAATTTCACCGTATACTTGGCCAAGGCGCGTAGTCTCTAGGTGCATTACAAATTCATCTTCTCCCCGAATAATTCTGGAACCACAATAATGAGTCAATATTTAGCGGCACATACAAGGGATTCATACTTGCCACCTTTTGGCAATTGCGAAGGACAGATGGTGCCATCGGTAAAAAAAATAATGCGCAATAAACCCTGGGATTCCAGTTCTATTTTTGACTGGCAATTCATAAAAAAAGAGTGGGATAAGCTTGCGATTGATCAAAATAAGTCATGCTTTATAGAATGCAGTCCCCCTAATATAATGCGAGTATCTTCAATACTTGATTCATTTGAAGACCGGCAATATATATTTTCCATATCTTCACCTTATTCATTCATTGCATCATGCATTTACAACTATTTTTCCGCAAGAAATGGCAAGATATTTAAATGGCGTGGAATGACCTATGACCACACGCTCTTAAAATTTAATGACATAATTCCTGTTGTTGCAAAAACATGGATAAAGGCCGCTTTGATTCAAAAAAATAATATCGAGGCTCATGGTGCGAACAAATTGCGTATTAATTACGAAGATTTTTGCAATAACCCTATCAAATTACTTGAATTATTTAATGTAGACCACTTAGGAGATAACGTACAGACATCATTGATCAAAGGCAAGAAGAACTCAAATATTAGCGAGATTTCTAACATGTTACCAAAGCATTTAAAGTTTTTGCGCGACAAGGGTATTTTGCAAATTAATTCAATTCTTGAGGAATCCATGGAATTAATGGAGTGGCACGGTTATAGCCTCATATCAGTAGAAGATGCTGAAGATATTTTGGCTAAAAATATGGTTCTGACGCTTAACGGGGAGCGCAGAAGAACAGATTTCGATGAAGGAATTAAATCAATTATATAAGTACTCAAGCTGAAACCACTAGCCCAGCCTCCATCACCAAAAGGGCTTGGGCTCTATTTATTGAACATAACAGAGCTGCAATTAATAATCCTTTCCTAGCCTGATTTATTAAGATCAATGGATTTGCCACATGATTTAATTGTGAACAAAATGAGCCCACTGTTCACGTACCCCCAACTTGACTAGTGTGCGTACGCGTTTCGACGCTTAAGTCGTGTAATCGGCGTTGATGCGCACATATTGATCCGAAAGGTCACATCCCCAGGCCTGACCAAAGCCGGAACCATGCCCCAGGCCGAGGCGAATCGGGACATGCTCCTGCCGCAGAACGTTGCTGGCTGCAGCGCGATCAAAGGCCACGGGTTGACCAGCCGCCATCAATTGATGAGGACCAATCCAAAGAGCAACCGCATCCGGATCGAAGGACACACCAGAGCGACCGGCGGCCGCCACGATCCGCCCCCAGTTCGGATCCCGGCCATGGACCGCTGTCTTCACCAGAGACGAGCCACAGACCGTGCGCGCCACCTGCAAGGCCGCGGCCTCATCAACGGCACCCTCCACCTGCACTTCGATTAAGCAAGTCGCCCCTTCGCCATCCCGGGCAATGGCCTGGGCCAGCTGTTGCATGGCCTGGGTAAGGCCCTGTTCCAGAACGGCATGGTGTTGTTGGCCCAGCGGTGGGCCTGCCGCAAAGGCCAGCACAGTGTCGTTGGTGCTGGTGTCTCCATCCACGGTGATGGCGTTGAAGGAACGCTGCACCGCACGTCGCACCATCCCCTGCCAAACGCCGGCATCGACGCCGGCATCACAACTGAAAAAGCCAAGCATTGTGGCCATGTCGGGATGAATCATTCCCGAGCCTTTGGCCATCCCTCCAATGCGCACCCGGCGCCCCTCCAGTTCCAGTTCAAGAGCCACCTGCTTGTCCACCAGATCGGTGGTGAGGATGGCGTTGGCTGCAGCATCACCACCCGCGTCATCCAAGGCCTCCACCAAAGGAGCCAACCCAGCCAAAAGGGTGGGCATCGGAATCGGCACACCAATCACTCCGGTGGAGCAGATCAACACCGACTCCGCATCGACGCCAAGCTGATCGGCCAGCACCTGGGTGGCGCGCTGACTGTCGACCAGAGCGCGATCGCCGGTGCAGGCATTGGCCTGACCGGAGTTGATCAACACGGCACGGGCCTGGCCTGCAGTACTGACGAGGCGATCACGGCAGAGGTCAACACAGGCCGCCCGCACCACGGAGGTGGTGAAGGTGCCCGCACAAACGGCCGTGTCCGGTGCCAACACCAGCGCCAGATCAGGCTTACCCGAGGGCTTGAGACCGGCCACGATGCCAGCGGCCTGGAACCCATTCGGTGCCGTCACACCACCCTGGATCGGTTGCCAAGAAGAAGCCATCGCCACCGCTGATCCGCCGCGAGACACTGGGTGCATCCTGCTCCGACACCATGGCGCCTGGCGAGCCGTTCTCGCAACGACGCATCGGACTCACGGGCGGGATTGCAAGCGGCAAGAGCAGCGTGGGCCATTGGTTGGCTCAGCAAGGTCTGCCGGTGTTGGATGCGGATCAATTCGCCCGCGAGGCCCTCGAACCCGGTCGCCAGGCCACGACCAGCGTGATCCAGCGGTACGGCGCTGGAGTCCAGGCTGAAGGGGGCGCAGCCATCGATCGCGCTGCCCTGGGTCAGATCGTGTTCCAGGACCCCGCGGAACGGCGGTGGCTCGAGCAACTGGTTCACCCGATCGTGCGGGAGCGCTTCGACCAAGCACTCAGCCTCCATGCCAAGGCACCAGCCGTTGTGCTGATGATTCCGCTGTTATTCGAAGCGGGGCTGGAGTCGCTCTGCAGCGAAATCTGGCTGGTCGACTGCGATGCATCCCAGCAGCTCGAGCGCTTGATCGAACGGGACGGGCTGAGCCCGGACGCCGCTCAAGCCCGCATTGCCGCCCAATGGCCCCTGAGCCGCAAACGTGGCTTGGCAGATCACGTTCTTGCCAATCGAGGCCAACCCGGCGCATGGCAAGCCCAAGCCTTGGGTCTGCTGAACCAAGCTCAGAACAATTGACCGGGGTTCAAGACATCACCCCTTCTTGTCCACAATGCAGCTGAGCGCAACAACGACCCATGCATTTGGCATCACTGGCCTGGCTATCCCTGATCTCTGGGGGACTGATGTTGACCTCCCCTGCAATGGCGCAAGAGGACCCGCTGGCGCCCAAACGCGCCATCAACCTTGCACGCAGCAGTGCCGCCGCAGCGAATGGAGGGCTGCGCCTGTATCACCCCGCCAGCTGCATGTTTAAAAACCCGACCAACAACCCCTGCCTGGCCCAACAGGATGGCAACGGCTTCGAATTCAAGTTCCAGGGAGGTCCTCCAGGCTGGGAAGTGCTGGGGCTTCCCGCCACGGTCGAATCGATGGTGCTGGTTTCCCCCGATGGAAAGTCAGTGATTCAGGAGCTGCATCAAGCGATCGAGGCTGGATCCAACGAGGGCGAATTGTTCAATTGATCATCCGTTCCGGCCGAAGTCGGCACGGAACCACTTGGTGATCACCCATTTGTGGCCCGCCTGCACCGGTAAGGCCTCATGCAGCGTGAAGGGGTTGGGAGTGCCATCGGCCTGGAGGTTGTTCCAGGCCAACGCCATTCCAGGCACAGGCGTGAACGAGCGCCCCAAGCGGCGGAACAACGTCTCTCCACCCCGCTCCACAGGGTTGAGATAAACCATCACCGTCCACGTGCGTTGCCCGCCACTGTCGGTGTGGGTGGCGTATTCCTCCGTCCCCGGCGTAAACCAATCCGTGTGTTCCTTGAAGTATTCGCCGGGGTCGTAGCGCTGCCCCTGAATCGGTTCCGAGAGGCGCGGATCCACACCAAACAAAGCTGCAAAGCGCTGATCCAGGCTCGCTGCCAGCTGGGGATTGTTCTGGCGCAAATGACAGGTGCGACTGGTGCGGTAATCGCTGCTGCCGCGGGTCACCGTCGACGGCTGCAGTGACGCATTGATGGCGTCGATCACCTGCTGGCATTCCTCGTGGCTGAGCAGAGCCGGTAGCTCGTACACCTGGGCGAGTGAGGTATCCAAGCGCCAGGCGCGAGGCCGGTGCTTTTGCCGGGTAAGGGGTGCCTCGAACCAGGCGAGCCAATCGGGCGTGGGTGCACCCATGAACGTTGACACATGGGATGTGGACTCAAGAACGGCCGCAATCGCCTCTCGAGCAAACCCCTGATCCAAGGCCCGCTGCATCAGCCCCTCAGGATCACAACCGCGGTCCCGGTTCTGCAGCAGCCACTCCTTCCAGGCGTCGGGAATGGCTGCCGCTTTGCTCATCAACCCTTGAGTTTCTTGCTCAGAATCTGGTTGGCCAGCTTGGGATCCGCCTTACCGCCGGTCTTCTTCATCAACTGTCCGACGAAGAAGCCCTGCAGCTTGGTCTTGCCACCGCGGAAAGCCTCCACCTCATCGGGATGGGCCCCCAACAGCTCATCAACGATGGCTTCGATCGCCGCCGGATCGCTGATCATGCCGAGACCGCGCTCATCGACGATCGCCTTGGGTGAGCCGCCTTTCTCGAGCAGCTCAGGAAGAATCTCCTTGGCGATCTTGCCGCTGATCTTGCCGCCGTCGATCAGTTGCACCATTTCGGCCAACTGCTCAGGCCGGAAGGGCAGTTCGGCATAGCTGAGCCGGTTGCTGTTCACGTGGGCAGCGATGTCGCCGGTGATCCAGTTGGCCGCAAGCTTGGCGTCAGCGCCAGCCCCCACAACCGCCTCGAAGTAGTCGGCCATCGGCCGCTCATCGGTGAGCACCCGTGCGTCGTACTGGGAGAGGCCCAGATCATCGGCATAGCGATGCCGCTTGGCGGCCGGCAGCTCCGGCAATTCAGCGCGCCAGGACTCCCGCTGATCCGCGCTCACCTCAATCGGGCCGAGGTCAGGATCCGGGAAGTAGCGGTAATCGCTGGCGCCTTCCTTGCTGCGCATGCTCTTGGTGAGCTGCTTGCCCTCATCCCAGAGGCGGGTCTCCTGAACGATCGGCTCACCGGTTTCGTAGGCCTTGATCTGACGCTTGATCTCGTACTCGCAGGCCTTTTGGATGGCCGAGAACGAGTTCATGTTCTTGATCTCCACCTTCGTGCCGAAGGGCGCATCCGGCCCCCGTCGCACGGAGATGTTGACGTCGCAACGCAGGGATCCCTCCTGCATGTTGCCGTCACTCACCCCCAGGTAACGCATGATCCGGCGGATCTCCGAGGCGTACTCCGCCGCTTCACGGCCGGTGCGCAGGTCCGGCTTACTGACGATTTCCGCCAAGGCCACACCGGCCCGGTTGTAGTCCACGAGCGAATGGGTGGAACCCGCAAGGCGGTCGCTGCCGGCATGCACCAACTTGCCGGCGTCCTCCTCCATGTGCAGTCGTTCGATGCCGATGGTCTTCAGGTAAGTGTCCTTGCCTTTTTCAGCGACCTCCACCTCGATCCAGCCTTCCTCGGCGATCGGCTGGTCGTACTGGGAGATCTGATAGTTCTTCGGGAGATCGGGATAGAAGTACTGCTTGCGGTCGAACTTGCTGTGCTCAGCGATGTTGAGATTCAGCGCCATCGCGGCCTTGACCGCATACTCGAGCACCTTCTGGTTCAGCACCGGCAATGTGCCGGGCAGACCGCACACCACCGGGTCGATGTGGGTGTTGGGGTCATCACCAAATGTGGTGGACGCTGCCGTGAAAATTTTGCTGTCCGTACCCAGCTGCACGTGGGTCTCGAGACCGATCACGGCCTCCCAGGCCGGTTGGGTTGCTGCGTCGGCCATGCGCCCGTGATGTGAAGCAGATTCCGGGATCCTATGGAATGGCATTCACCCCCGCATCCAAAGCCAAATCTCAGGAGTTCGTCAAAGTAGATGGAGCTGACCTCTTGTGATGCAGGAACTCTGGCAGTGGCCGGAACGCACGATGCGGCGGGTGCGTTGGCTGCTGCTGATCGGCTGGGTCGGTTTGATCCTGTCGCTGCTGGTGCCGGCAGCTGGCCTGAACGGCAATGGTTTGTTCTGGGGCAGCGTTGTGCCCGGCGGCTTGCTGGTCATCGCTGCTGTGAGCCATGAGCTCTGGCGTCGCATCTGTCCCCTGGCCTTCATCTCGCAGCTGGCCCGGGCCCTGAATCGCCAGAGGCGGACCCGCAGCGCCAACGGCCGCTTGGATGTGGTGAAGATCCGCGCCGACTCCTGGCTGGGGCAGCACCACGTTCAGTTGCAATGGACGCTACTGATCGCGGGGCTGTGCCTGCGGCTGCTGGCTGTGAACAACAGTGCGGTCCCGCTGGCGGTGCTGCTCCTGGGCACCGTGGCGGCCGCCCTGGCCGTGGGCTGGGCCTTCGGAGGCAAGGCCTGGTGCCAGTACGTCTGCCCGATGGGGCCGGTGCAACAGGTGCTGACAGGCCTGCGCGGCCCATTGGGGCAAAGCGCCCACCTCAACACCAGCTCGCGCATCACCCAATCGATGTGCCGCACGCTGTCGTCGGACGGACGCGAACAAAGCGCCTGCGTGGCCTGCCAGAGCGCCTGCATCGACATCGATGCCGAACGTTCCTTCTGGAGCAACCTGCAAGGCAAACGCGGCCTGGACTGGGCCTGGGGCTCCTACCCCGGGCTGATCCTTGCGTTTTTCCTTCTGCTGGAGATGGACGGCAGCGGATCGGCCGATACAGCGCTGCTGCCGATCGCGGCAGGGCTCAACATTCCGCGCTTGATCGCCGTTCCCGTGCTGCTCAGCACCGCGGGATTCGCCTCCGCCTGGCTGCATCGCCGTGCGGAGGTCCTTCTGAGCCAGCGCTACCGGCGCAGCCGTCGCCCTGAACCGGAGCAGCGCGCCCGCCAGCACGTGCGGTTGCTGTGGAGTTGGATCGCCATCAATCTGTTCTTCTGGTTCGCCAATCCCCTGCAGGGGCTCTTCGGGGTCACGGGCCACCATCTGCTGCGCTCAGCGCTGCTGCTCATCACCGGCCTGGGGCTGGCGCGCAGCTGGTCGCGCACCCAGGGCACCTACCGCCGCGAGAACAGCAGCACCAGCCTGCGGCGTCAGCTCCAGGCCATGCCTGGGCTGGAGAAGGCCCTCGACGGACGCCCCCTGGAGGCTCTCCAACCGGAGGAGGTGTTCACCCTGGTGAAGGCCATTCCGGCCATCGGCGATCACAACGCGCGACGCATCTACAGCGACGTGATGCGCGACATGTTTGAGACAGGGCGGATGTCTCAGGCGAGCGCCTTGGTGGAACTGGATGATCTGCGCAACAGCCTGAACCTGAGCCGCGAAGACCACCATGCGGTGCTGGCCTTGCTGCAACGCAGCGCGGGTCCAGGGCTGGCCGGCAGCCTGCTGGAGCAGGAGGCAAGCGAGCTGCGATGTGCCGCCGCACGGGAAAAAATTGAGGAGTTGATGCGAATGAGTGGTCTGGCGGTGATCGATCGAAACGGCCTCTCCGCCAGCACCGAGACGGCGCTGGATCGCCTGCGCCAGAGCAGCGGCCTCAGCGATGACGCCTGGGAGAGCTGCCTGGTCAGCTTTGGCCCGGCCAGCGACCGGGAACAGCAGCGGCTGCAGGCCCTGCATCAGGACTGGCAGCACCTCCACACCCTGCAACGGGGCCTACAGGAGGCCAGTGGACGCGAACCCTTGCTCCGACCCCTGGCCCAGGTGCTGCGGCGGCAGCTGGAGCTGGTCACCGCTGAGCTTGAACCGGCCTGGGCAGCAGCTCAGCATCCCCCTCTGGTTGCGGCGAGCGAGGGAACCTGGAACCGAGACGAAGCGATGGATCTGCTCTGGCAGGACCCCTCAGCCTCCACAGCCGGTTGGGCCCTAATGGTGGAACGTCAGCGGGGGGCTACCCACGCCGAACGGTTGACGCGCCAGGCCCGAGTCGATCGCGAACGCTCGGCCTTTCTGGAGGAGCAGATTCAGGGCCAGAACTCGGCACTGGTGGATGCCTGCGCACCGCTGCTCGACTCGGAGCTGTTCAGTGACCTGACCCCAGACGATTTCCTCTGGCTGGCAAAACAGGGCGACCTGCGTTGCTATGCCTCAGGCGATGTAGTGATTCGCAAGGGGGAAGAAAGTAGCTTCCTCGCGATCGTGGTGGACCACAGCGTGGAGGTCGTCTCGGGGGAGTGCACCATTGCAGTGGGATCGGCGGAAACCATCGGTGAGATGGGGGTGATCACCGGGCAACCACGCTCCGCCACGGTCGTGGCGGGTCCGCAAGGGGTGGCGTTATTCGAGGTCCCTAGCGAAGCCTTCGAGGATCTGCTGCAGCGATCACCCCAGTTCAACCGCGGCCTGCTGCGGGAATTGGCCAAACGCATCAATCCGGATCCCAGCCAGTCCGACTGTTAGCGCATCTGAACTTCCGACTGAACGATCACTTACCCGCTACTCATCCATGCTGTCTGTTTTGGCGATCACTGACTGAAAACGGATGAGAAAATAGTGACTTTGGTCCGAACGGCATGGATCCTGCAGAGGAGGAACAAAGACCAATCAACCGCAGGCTGCAGAGCCTGCTTCGAGCCCACTTGAACCAGCTTGAACCGGAACTTCTGCACCCTCGACTCAATGACGTTCTTATTGAACAGGGTGACGTCGCCGACTCGCTCTTGCTGGTGCAGCAAGGCAGTCTTGCCATCGAAATCCAACAGGAGGGGAATGCATCCCGAACCATTGCTGAACTAGGTAAGGGAGCCGTGCTCGGGGAAATGGCCCTGTTTGGCATCGGAGAGGCCCGCCACAGCGCGAGTGTTCGGGTGCTGGATGCAACAACGGAAATCCTGCGGTTTTCGCGTCAGGCTCTGCAGAGCTCGATCCTTTTTGACGCCGAACTGGCTGCTGAAATGCTTCTGATCAGCAGTGAGCGCTGCCGGAACAGCAATCAGATGATCAACCAGTTGCTGGACGGCATTGACGCCGCGGCTCGTGGCGATACGTCAGCACTGACGCGCATCAGCGGCATGCTGCGCCGAGGGCCTGACAGCATGCAACAAGCGGCCGGCCAGCTGGAGCATCTGCTGAAGGACGCTGCACCACCACGCCTGGAGACCTAAGCCAGCCATGACCCCTGCAGACAATCCAGCAACGCTTGTGCTGGGGGGGGGCTTGATGGGCCTGGCCGTGGCCCATCAGCTGGCCCGTCGCGGAGAAGGCGTGACCGTGATCAGCCGCCGCCGCAGCGAAGCGGCAGGGTTTGTGGCTGCCGGCATGCTGGCGCCCCATGCCGAAGGCCTGAGCGGCCCGTTGTTGAAGCTGGGCCAAGCCAGCCTGGAGCGGATCCCTCGCTGGGTGGCACAGATCGAGGCTGACAGCGGGCTGAGCTGCGGCCTGCGCACCAGCGGCATCGTGGTGCCATTCCGAACGGCGACCGAACGGGACAACTACCCCACCGCCAGCCTCGGGCTGGCCTTGGACCGCACAGGGCTGGAGCGGGAAATCCCAGGCTTGGGGCCGGAGTGGAGCACCGGGCTGTTGTTCGAGCAGGACGGCCAGATCGACAACCGCAGGCAATTGATGCGGGCCCTGGAGCGCGCCTGCGTGTCCCTGGGCGTGCAGTTCATGGAAGGGGCTGAGGTGCTTGATCTGATCGATGATGACGATGGACAGCTCTGCGGAATCCATCTGCGCAGCGCAGAAGGGGAACATCAGCAACTGGGCTGCCGGCAGGCGGTGCTCTGCAGTGGCGCCTGGAGCCAACAACTGGTGCCGCAACTGCCCGTGTTCCCTGTCAAGGGGCAGATGCTGTCGCTGCAGGGTCCACGGGAGGCTCTCAAGCGAGTGATCTTCGGCCCCGGTACATATCTTGTTCCGCGCGAAGACGGATTGATTGTGGTGGGGGCGACTAGCGAACGGGACGCCGAATTTGCTGAAGGCCTCACGCCCGATGGCCAGAAAGAACTGCAGAAAGGCATCGCCAGTTTGTTGCCAACGGCGACAAACTGGCCCCCGATGGAGCGTTGGTGGGGGTTCCGGCCTTGCACGCCGGACGAAGGGCCCCTACTCGGCCCCGGCCCGATAGCCGGCCTATGGCTGGCTTGCGGCCATCACCGCAATGGCGTGCTCCTCGCTGCAATCACGGCTGATCTCACGGCCAGAGGTGTTAGGGGTGAAAAGATGAATCCCCAGATTCTCAGCCTAATTCAAGGGTTCAGCTGGAGCAGATTTGAAATGACTTCATAGATCCGTTACTACGGAGAACCCATCAATGTGATTCCAGCCCAATAAAAAGGATTTTCAAGGCCATTAGAAACTCGACGTTGCTGAGCTGACGTGAGCTCAGTCAGCAACGGCTGACCATCAGGCCCCTGCACTTGATCCCCAACAAGCCGTACATCACCGCGCAAGAAAGCCTGACGCGTGAGCTGCATAGCATTTGCTTTCGGAACACCCTTTTGCAGAAAGCTATACATAAGAACGAAATACGCCGATGTAGAAACGTCGTCTACATACCAAAGTGTCCCCACAGCACTACGCGCGCCAGCCTGCAAAGCAAGTCCACTAAAACCTAGTTCAGCATCCTCATCCCCCAAAGCAGTCCGGCAAGCACTGAAGACAACCAAATCGAGCGGAATTCCCCGGCGCATTTTGCGTAAGTTGGCAAGCTCCTGCATCGAAACTGGTCCGACACCTGAATAAAGACGTGACGAAGAGGGACCGCCTGGAGTGAATTCTGCGTGAGTAGCAATATGGAGCCGATCGTAACGAGGGTCAGCGCCCTTATTGATCAAAGTACTCAAGGTAAATTCTTGATCAAGAAAAAGATCTTTCTTGAGAGGATCTCCGATCCTTTTGGTTTCTTGAGGCACCAATGGCAAATCCACTAAACCTTTGAATCTCGACGCCCCAAGCGCTAACAACCGATCCTTATCCTGTTGGAGTGGTTGCAAGTCAAAATCCATCAAGGCTAGTGACGGCGTGATCGAAAATGCAAAGCGTTCACCAAAAAAGCGTTTTCCATCACTCAATGCAGCAAATGGAAGCGCTTGCAAACCGCGGTCTGCAGAAATCAATAGGGTTGAGACTTTTTCACGCTCAATAACATGCCCAATCTCACCAAACAAGAGCTCATGCAGCTGACGGGATGGTGACGAGGGATCATCAGTATCGAGCGACTCGAGGCGCGATAATTGTTGATACAAGGTGGTGAGTTGTCGCCGGAATTCCGCTGAAGACAACTCAGCACGGACACCTTCCACGACCCCCCCAGCAGAGATCAACGTCATATCTAAAAAGGCATCAGATCGAGCCGACGTAGTCCTTCCTTTCGCAGGAGTGAAACGAATATGTAAAACTGCCGGATTGTATCGACTCGGATCGAAAGATGCGCGCTGCGCAGAGACCGGCGCCAATGGAAAACTCACAGCCACAAACACTAAAAGAAAAGACTGATACATACGGCGCTGGCGACAGACAAAACGCCGCAAGGCACTGGAATCAATAGATTTGCGGATGTTGATCAAGACCATTAATAGGAATAAATACAGGACACAAAAGACTCCAGCAGATCATCAAGGATTCGCCACCAACTGTCTGAGCTGTTGGAGAAAGCCGGAGATGACTTGCACACTGGGTGTCGAACGTCCGGACAACTCAGGCAGATTCAGCCCCCGGACGGCCCGTTGCGTGGACACGGCATCACCGTTCTGCAGATTTAACGAGGCTTGATCAGCGCTGACCCGAATGACCGCAACAGCCGGCGATCGCGGCTGATCGGAGTCAGGAGTGATCGCACCTGACGCATCGCCTGCATCTTTGGAGCTTTCTGCCTCCCCATCGTCAGCACCAACGCCGTCGGACTGGGGCTCCTGAGTATCAGCAGCGACCTCATCGCCGTCGGACTGGGGCTCCTGATTATCAGCAGCAACCTCATCACCGACCTCGGCTGATGCATCAGAAGATGAATCTATGGATGACTCTGTATTCGCAGACTCCGTCCCTGTGGCAGCGGACACCTCACCGCTTCCATCCCCAGCAATGGTCGTAGCAGGAACAGCCGAGGACGAAGCGTCATCGCCGGGACTGTTCATCGAGAACGACGACTCCATGGCGAGCTCAACGACAACACCATCGGCAGACAAGCTGACTGGAATGGATGACGACGATCCGGAACCGGACGCCACATCGGTAGCGGAGCTGGAGCCGGACTCAGTGCCAGATGAGGCAGCTGGAGACAGTGTCGCCGCTGCCTCATCATCCGAGGTCACCACCGTGGTGATGCTGGGATCATCCACGCGCTGTACCACCTCCAAAACAGTGCTTTCATCCGCTCCCGAATCCGCGAGGGTTGCGGAGGCCTCCGTGTCATCGGGCGTCGGCGTTGGAGATTGACCGTCAGAGCCCGACGAACAAAGATTGGATGACGCCGAGTTAGCGCAGGTTGCCGTTGTGGGGTTCGCACTGGTCACATTGAGTCTCCCCTCAGAAACAGTGGTTGTTCCCGTGAAAGCAGGATTTGCCGCCGTGAGTTGCAGGGTGCCTGCCCCTAACTTTTCAAAGTCCGTAGCACCACTGATGCTGGAGGGAATAACAACGGTGAATCCTGAATCAACTTCAATTTTGCCGCCCGAAGCTCCAAACTCAATACCCCTCTCCGAGTTAAGGGTAGTTGAACCTTTGAATCCCAGGACAGCACTATTCTCAACCAGAATGGAGACATCACCCACAGCCGTGCCCAATACGCCGTCAGAGTCCACAGTCAGGGAACCATCGGAAATCAAAACAACAGGTTGCTGATCACCTTGAACAGAACCAAAATCATTATCATCATTGGTAAGATTCAAGGTACCCGTACCGACTTTCGCCAAACTGCCGGCACCCGTAATCAATCCGCTAAATATTGTAGAAGAGTTGTTTGCTCCAACCTCAAGAACATCGTTCGCCGAGACAATCTCAACCGTTCCAGCTCCTGCGAGGGAGCCGACATTGGTTTTACCACCAGATTCGGCTTTAAAAAGCGACCCCGACTCAACTATCAGAGCTGTAGAAGACAACAGGCCAGACGTATTCGCCGGTGCTTTAATGGAAAGAGAACCTTTTTGGACCGTAGTTGCACCTGAGTAGGTGTTCTCACCCGAAAGAATCAGCTGACCAGTACCAAGCTTCGTAAAACCACCAACACCTCTGATCACGCCACCAAATGTGGTCGATGTGTTATCTCCTCCGGCTTCGAGCTGATAGCTGTTCAATGAAACTGAGCCAGCACCAGAAAGAGAACCAACCGTGTCATCAGATCCAAGTTCATAACTAGCTCCTGGCTCCACACTCACCGCCGTCGCGTCAGAAAGACTTCCACTCACCAACAATGTTCCGGCATTCACTTCCGTCGCGCCAGTATGAGTATTCTCACCCGACAATTCCAGCGTTCCAGATCCCTCCTTCGTTAATGCTCCAGACCCCGAAATAACACCAGCCAAGGTGACTGATTGGCCCAGGTCCACACCGATCGCGCCACCATCAGTACCAATCAGGAAGTCACTACTTTCATCAGACGTTGCCACCGAGAACCACAACGTTCCGCCATCAAGAAATACGGTCGATCCGTACCCAAGAGAATCAGAAGATGTGATCTGCAGTATTCCATCCTTAATCAAGGTTATGCCACCATAAGAATTTTCACCCGACAAAATCAGTCGACCTGAGCCAGACTTTGTCAAATCAGTATTTGCGAAAACATTTTTGATTAATCCGGGGAAAGTCGAATCGCCAGCCTGATCAATCTCAAGCGAACCACGTGAAACATAAATTAGATTTTCTGAAGACAAGCCAGAAAGGCCGCCCGAAGAAGTGGATATTAATCTAACCGACCCTGATTCACTTGTCTCCCAAGATATCTCAGAGTAATTCTCTTCACCCGAAATAACCCTAGACCCCATCTCAATACCCTCAGCCGATTGCAGCGTGAGATTCCCCGAACCAGTCGTATTGGTGATATCAGAATTCAAAATAATCTTTTTATCGGCCTGCAGAGTCAAATCACCTGAACCCGGCCCTGAAACGATGATTGAATCATTGAGAACAATAGATCCTCCGCTCGAGTCACTGGGATTATCCGCACCAATCGACGTAGTGACATATTCGCCAGAGCTTAGATCTTCGTATTCAAAAGAAGGAATGGAAGAAGTCGAAGTAGAGATGGTTATATTAGTCCCCTCAGAGAGAGCCGCACTGATTGAACTGACGTCATTTAAAGTATAATCATAAGGATCAAGCAGCCATTCGCCATTTTTAAATTCAGACAAAGAACCAACATTGATTTTCATATTTGCAATGTCCAGATCAAAGCCAGAGGTTTCAATATGACCACCATTGCCACCATTTACCCCCCCATGAGCCTGAAGACTTCCAGCCACAGCAGTCACTGAGACAGGATCATTAATATCACTCCAAATCACAATCTCACCACCATTGCCAGCCTCAACAGCCGAGGCATCAATCACCACGTCAGAACCGACGGTGTTCGTCGTAGCTTGGCGAACTGAAGGGTCACTGTTCTGCCAACTTCCACCCACCTGAATTACACCCCCACCTTTGACTCCGGTGGCGCTCAAGTGGGTGACACCACTCACATCAATAGATTGTCCCGTTAGGGTAAGGAAACCACCAACCTTATGAGGCGAATCCAACGATATAACACTTGAACGAACGGTCAAAGAATCATCGACAGCATCGATGTAGAGCGATTCATCGATGGACACATCAATCCCATCGAGGTGAATCCCTGAACGGTTGACACCTCCGGCCAGATCCGAATCCGGGTCGACAAGGAAGCCAAGCACGCCCGGAAGTGGCTGCCCTGACAAGCCAGTGAGATCAGAAGCACGACTGCGAAACACATCAAAGCTTCCATTGCCGAAGCGCAATGTGTTCGCCGTACTGAGGTTAAGGCTTGGAACATTGATGAAGCTGGCACCCTGGCTTAGATGGATGCCACCTGGCGACAACCAGAACAGGCTTGCCGAAGAACTCAAACCTATTGACTTATCAATAAATGAACCCTTGGGAGAAGTAACACCGACGATGACATTCTTTCTGCCGATTGAATCGAACTCAACACCCTTAATCTTTCCACGCGTATCAAACTTTCTGAACCGGTAAAAAAGATTCTTACCTGCGGATATGCCACCACTAATTTTACAAACTCCTGATCCACAAGAACCGTCGATCTTGCCATTTACCTTCGTGAATAAACCCTTTTTTCCTTCTGACCTAATCCCTGCATTGACGGGAGAGCCCTCAGCGAGAAGCAGCCCGCAACCAAGAACAAGACCTACACCCAGGCGCACCACAGCGGACGAAGAATGCATGGCCCCATCCGTGCAGATACAACGGCCTTCAAACGGTAACGCATTATCCTGTGTTGAGCATAAATTGTGTTTCCAGCTGATAACAGGTGTGAAAATCAATGAATATTGGCTCTAGTTCGATGCTTCTCCTGGCCCAACTGGTTGCACCCCCTCTGCAACCCGGGCCAGTACGTCTGCCCAGCAGTACCATTGAACAACGAAATTCACCCGGAGATGAGCCTATCTTCGAGCAATCAGACAACGACAACAGCGGATTAGACTCAAATAAAAACGAAATCAATCTGAAGCCAAAGACAACATCTTGGGCACCCAATGTTGTCGGAGATGCCTTCTTCACCGAGGAGCAACTTTCGACCATCTTTAAAACTTGTCGCAGGGAAACAGCGGCCAAAACACTAAACAACTGTGCAGCAAAGCTGACAGCTCAATTGTTGAGCGAGGGCTATATCAATAGCCGGGTTTATGTGCTGCAGAAGCCTCAACCTGGTGGCCTTGAGGTGGTGCTGGGAAGAATCAGTGAAGTTAATGTCACCAGCCCAGACCCAGCACTGAAGGTCAAAGCGGAACAGGCGCTGAGTGGACTAATTGGCGAGGTGCTCCACTTGCCAACTCTGAAGAAAGCTCTTGTCAGCCTGAGAAAGAGCGGATTTGGTCAGATCAGTGGTGGCATTAAGCGCTTGGGCAGTGATCCGTCCCGTGCCGCGATCCAACTCACGGTGGACCCCTCGCCACCGTCTCCGCTGCAAGGAGACATCGCCCTGGACAACAATGGCAACGTCGGAAGTGGTGAGTGGAGAAGCAGCGCCACCCTACTCAAACAGAATCTAATGAGAAGGGGCGATCTTGCCCTGGTCTATTTCGAATTGGATGCCGATGGCCAACTGGAACTGGGCACCGGGATCGCCTCCCTGACCTATCGCTATCCACTCAACGACACCCTGTCGCTCACAGGATCGATCGGCTACAGCTACCGACGCTTCGTTGAATTCAGGAAGCCGGCCTTTGATTTCAACTTCCGCACCACCCAGGGGCTTCTGCAGTTTGAGCAAGAAATTACGAACAGCGATGCCTGGCGCTGGACGGCTGCAACCGGCATCAGCATCAATCGGACCTCAAGCTTCGAAGGCGAAGACAGCATCCCGCTGGTGCTGGGTGGCGGACCGGATGGCTACCTCAAGAGCGGAAATCTCAAACTCAGCACCAACATCGGCCACCAACGGGCGCGTTCCAGCTGGAACGCCAACCTCTATTTCCTGCAGGGCCTGGCCGGGGTGACGAAGGGCAGCCATCGCCACAACCTCAAGCTCCAGGGCACTGACATCGGTGAGGCCCGCGCCATCGGTGGACTGCTGGATGTGTCCTGGCTGATTTCACCGGATCTGGTCTGGAGAGGACGAGCCGCGGGTCAGCACGCCTTTGCTCCCCTCCCCAGCAGCATGGCCTTCAGCCTGGGCAGTGACGTGGGCCTGCGCGGTCTACCGGGAAGTCTGGTGAGCGGCGACAGCGGCTGGCTGGCCAGCACCGAACTGGTCTGGACCGCGTGGAAACGCGACCAACAAGCCTTGCAGCTGGTGCCCTTCATTGGTATCGGAGGCATCCACACCGACGTTCTCGGCGTGACTCTCGAGGACAGCATTGGCTCCGGAGGCCTGCTAGGTCGTTACACCAATGGCCGCTGGCAATTTGAACTCGGCTGGGTTGATACGTTTAACACCGATGACAACCCAGGGCTCTGGAACGATTGGACCCTGGGGCATGGTCTGCACATCAAGGTCCGTTATTCGCTCTGATCAACCGCGAAGAGGTCAGTCCTCGACGCGCCAGGTCTGATCCGCCGGGGTCCAATCGTTGAGTTCCTCAGCGGTGAACCACAGGCCGATCTCAAAGGCTGCCGTTTCAGGCGCATCGGATCCGTGGATCACGTTGCGACCGATGTTGACGGCCAGGTCGCCACGAATGGTGCCGGGCTCGGCCTCGAGGGGCTTGGTGGCACCGATTAACTTGCGGGCACTGGCGATCACGCCGTCCCCTTCCCACACCATCGCCACCACGGGGCCGGAGGTAATGAAGTCAACCAGGCCAGCGAAGAAGGGGCGCTCCTTGTGCACGCCGTAGTGCTGTTCAGCCAGGGCGCGGCTGGGGGTGATCTGCTTCAGGCCGACCAACTTGAACCCCTTGCGCTCAAAGCGACCCAGGATCTCGCCCACAAGTCCCCGCTGCACGCCATCGGGCTTGATCGCAACGAAAGAACGTTCGGCAGCCATGAAAAAAGGATCAGAGTGAGGCCATCGTCCGCGGCCAACCCACCGCTTGGCAAGCACGGCCGGAATCCCTGTCCCTACATTTCAACTATTCCATCGTTAAAGGGTCATGGTTCTGGCCGAAACCGATCGGTCCTGGTCCGTGGCCCGCAGTGCCGAGCTATACGGCCTGGACCGTTGGGGCGACCCCTACTTCTCGATCAATTCACGGGGCCATGTGGTGGTGCAGCCCCGCGGCGATCGGGGTGGATCGCTCGATCTCGTGGAGCTGGTAAGGGGCCTGGCCGCCCGTGACCTGAACCCACCGGTGCTGATCCGCTTCGACGACATTCTCGAAGACCGTCTCGAGCGACTGCATGCCGCCTTTGACCGAGCTATCTCTCTCTACGACTACGAGGGTCGCTACCAGGGGGTGTTTCCGATCAAGTGCAACCAGCAACGCCATGTGGTGGAGCAGCTGGTGGACAGTGGACAGCGCTGGAGTTTCGGCCTGGAGGCCGGTAGCAAGGCGGAACTGCTGATTGCCCTGTCGCTGATGCAGGACCAGCAGGCGCTGCTGATCTGCAATGGCTACAAGGACCGTCGCTACATCGAGACGGCCATCCTGGCCAGGCGTCTCGGCCACCAACCGGTGGTGGTGATTGAGCAGGCCGACGAGATACAGCGGATCATCGATGCCAGCCAGGCCCTGGGCGCATCCCCATTCATCGGCATTCGCGCCAAGCTCTCGAGCCGCAGCACCGGCCGCTGGGGCAGTTCCGTGGGTAGCCGCGCCAAGTTCGGCCTGGACCTCACCGAGATGCTGCAAACCGTTGAGGCCCTCAAGGAGGCCGGTCTGCTGCAGGATCTGCGCCTGCTGCATTTCCACATCGGCAGTCAGATCAATGACATCGCCGTGCTGAAGGACGCCCTTCAGGAAGCCGGCCAGATCTACGTGGAACTCACACGCCTGGGGGCCCCGATGGGATTCCTCGACGTGGGTGGAGGCCTGGGCATCGATTACGACGGCAGCCGCACCGCCACCGCCGCGTCCACCAACTACTCGCTGCAGAACTACGCCAACGACGTCGTCGCCACCATTCGCGAATGCTGTGTGCCGCTGGGCGTCCCCGCCCCCACCTTGGTGAGTGAAAGCGGCCGGGCCCTGGCCAGTCACTTTTCCGTGTTGGTGTTCAACGTGCTCGGCTGCGGTCGCGCTCCCGAGGGAGAACCCGCCCAGGAGTCCGATGAACCGCTGCCGGTGGCCAACCTGCGCGAAACCCTGCAACGCATCCGAGGACTGGACGCGCCGGACCCCTCATTGCTGCAGGAGGCCTGGAATGACGCGATTAAATTCCGGGAGGATGCCCTGTCGGCATTCCGGCTGGGATACATCCGGCTGAACCAACGCGCGCTGGCGGAGCAGCTGAGCTGGACCTGCGCTAAAGAAATCAGCGCACGCCTGCCCAACGACGAACCGATCCACGAGGATCTGCGCGGCCTGCAACGCGCGCTGGCCTGGACCTATTACGCCAACCTCTCAATCTTCCGTTCCGCACCCGACACCTGGGCGATCGATCAGCTGTTTCCGGTGATGCCGATCCATCGCCTCGATGAATGCCCCAGCGAGCTTGGGCAATTCGCCGACCTCACTTGTGACTCCGATGGCAAGTTGTCGCGGTTCATCGACGGCGGCGCCGAGAAAGCCCTGCTCGAATTGCATGCCCTCAACGATGGAGAGCCCTACTGGATCGGCATGTTCCTAGGGGGGGCTTACCAGGAGGTGATGGGCAATCTCCACAACCTCTTCGGCAGCACCAACGCGGTGCATGTGCGTCTCAACCCCCGAGGCAACGGCTACCTGCTCGATCACGTGGTGCGGGGTCACACCAACGCCGATGTGCTCGAAGAGATGCAACACAACCCCGACTTGATGCTGGAACGGTTGCGGCAGGCCTCGGAAACGGCGATCCAACGCGGAACATTGCAGATCGAAGACGCCAGGCTGCTGATGAGCCATCTCAAGACCAGTCTGGATCAGACCACCTATCTCGAGGGATGAAGCGCATTCGCCAGCTGGTCCTAACCGCTGGGCCCTATCTGGCCGCCGTGGTGGTGTTGGTTCTGCTGCGCAGCACCGGCCTGGCCCAGACCATTGATCTGGTGCTTTACGACCTGATCACCAGCCAGAGGGCTGAAGGTTCCGGACAGGACACGCCAATCACCTTGGTGGGCATCGAAGAAAGTGACATTCAACGCTTCGGGTGGCCGATCGACGACGGTCTGTTCTGCGACGCCTTCGATGCACTGAATGCCGCCGGCGTCGATGCCATCGGGTTTGACATCTACCGAGACAAGGGGGTCGGGCCCAATCAGCAATGCCTGCGGGATCGCTTCCGCGACGAACCCACCCTGGTCTCGATCTTCAACGTGGCATCGGACATCGGCCCCGTGCCTGGGACTCCCAGCGAGCGGCAGTCGTACAACGACATGAGCCTTGATGCGGATGGCGTGTTGCGCCGCGATCTGGTGCATGTCACCGGCCAGGACGAGGCCACCGTGTCCTTCCCCATGCGCGTGCTGGAAGTCGCCACAGGGGATACCTCGATCCGTGCTGCCCTTGAGGCCGGGACGCACCAAGGCGCCTGGCTGAGCGCCAATGGCGGTGGCTACGTCAACGAAATCAATGCCGGCCTGGGATATCAGCGCCTCCTGCGTTTACGGGAACCCGGTAGTTATCCGAGTTACTCCCTGTCGGAGCTGATCGACGGCAGGGTGCCGAAGGACAAGATGCGCGATCGCATCGTGTTGATCGGCAGCACGGCCGAGTCATTACGCGACCTCTTTGAGGTCGCCCATACGCGGTTCGATCAAGGGGAAACCTTGTTCCGTGTTTCAGGAGTCGAAATGCATGCCAACCGGCTAGCCACCCTGATCGATGAACGCAACGCAACGCTCTATCAGGGCGGGATCATGCCTGGATGGGGCAACTTGCTGCTGGTGATCGGCTTCGCCACCTGCGGCCTGGTGCTCGGTGAACGTATTCCCAAGCAAAGGATGAGCATCCTCGTGGTGGTGTTCCTGGCGGGAGGGAGCGCTGGGGGATTCACACTGCTGCTGTGGAATCACATCTGGGTGGGCATGGCCATGCCCCTGTCGGGTCTGCTGACCCTCAGTGGGGCGGCATGGCTGCGCCGCGGTGTGGAAAGTCAGCAGCATTCTCAGCAAATCCGCCAACTGCTCGGTCAGACCACCTCCCCGGCAGTTGCCCAGCAACTCTGGGAACAGCGCGACGCCTTGCTGAGCAACGGACGCTTCATGGGGCAGCAGCTGCCCATCACCGCACTGTTCACCGACACGGCATCTTTCACGAGCGTCTCCGAGGGACTGAGCCCACGGGAGCTGATGGACTGGCTCAACCGGGGTATGGAGGTCTGTGTCCCAGCAGTGACCAACCGAGCCGGGATGGTGAACAAGTTTACCGGCGACGGCATGCTCGCCGTGTTCGGCGTCCCCTTGCTCTGTGATCCCTCAACCGAGGCGCAGGCAGCAATCGAAGCGGCGTTCGAAATCAAAGACGGCCTGGAACGACTGAATGAAGCGTTGATTGCTGAGGGAGCTCCCACCATGCGCGTGCGCATGGGCATTCACTCCGGCGAAGCTCTGGTGGGCTCTATGGGCAGTCCCGAGCGGATCGAATACGCAGTTATCGGCGATGCCGTGAACTGCGCTTCGCGCTTGGAGAGCTATCAGAAGGATCTCCATGAGGGTGTGCTTCGTGTCCTGCTCTCCAGCGCCACACTTGAACTCTTGCCCCAGGCCTTCCGCGACAAACTTTTGCTGAACCACTGGGGTCAGATTCAAGTCAAAGGACGCGATGAACCCCTGGATGTAAGTGAGTTGAAATTCGAGCACACGAAAGCATCTGTCTGAAGCGTTCGTAACTCAGGGTTCAAGACGGGCAGCGCACTGGTAGCTGCTGTGGCCATTCGTCAGTGACTAGATCAGCCAGTCCAAATTTCGCCAAAGTCTGAACGGAGGGGACAGTGCCCCCGCACTTGGCACGCAGCGAGGCCAAGGCCAATTGCACTGGCTGGTCAACAGGCTCAGCATCCGGCACAAGCAAGCTGAGCACAGGAGGGAAGGTTGTTTGTACAAATGCGAGAGGGTCTTGCAGGTTGTCGACACCATCACCGGTTTCACAGTTGAAATTCGATTCCCAGATGGTTGGAACGGTGGTGGACGCCTGGCTGATGAGGGTCAAACTGGCTGGGGCCGCCGGCAAAGTACGGGTGGTTCCGGGACCATCCCCTTCTGGCTGAAAACTCAGCTCGAGACTGAAAGGATTGGCCGTTGGGCCTTGAACAAGTCCAAGGGTGCCTGACGCCCCAGGGGCAAACACACTGTTCTCCGGAACTAAGTGAACCAAAATGCGCCCACTGCACTCACCGCGAGTCCCCCCACCAACCCTTCGACCAGGGAACGTGCTGCGATTGTTGGAATAGACCTCTTGGCAGAACACATCACCGAAGATGAGTGCCACCAAGGCAATCAAAACGCTAGCAACATTGGGGGGGAAACCAGGAAACATCTTCATCACTAAGATCCAAGAGCAACCTGCAAAAGCAGGATGGCCCTCACATAAGAGTACCAAAGCAGCCTATTGATATTTATTGAGTCAAGAAACCTTCAACTCGCCCCTCCCTGTGTACGGGAGAGAGCAAGCAAGTCCTGAATCAACGACTCCAGATCAAGCAGCTTGAGATCACAATTGGAGCAGGAGCAACCTTCATCAATAACTCAAGCCGCTCAGAGTCCTAACGATCATCTTCTATTACAGCGCTGCGACCAAAGCGCTTCAATTTTGCAACAACGCAGGAATCTAGGCAATCGCATTGGCGCTAGCAGAAATTAAATGCGCCATCTCCAAGCATGGCATCAACACTTTTCTTTTAAGAGGAGCGGGGTCGCACCTTGTTCATTCCGAAGCGAAGTAAACACAGGAATTCACCCCTGCCACGCGCAATCACAACCGACTGAGTCACGTAATGGCTTGATTCCCGATGAGGATCAAGTCCTGAAGAACAGAAAATACCAATGAACAAGCCAGCCCAAAAACGAAAAATCCCTTAAGGTCCTCTCAAGTACCGAAGACCCATGGATCGCAACGACCTGATCAACGCCTTACAAAGCGCAAGCAACCTTAAACATTCCTTTGACGCTGCCGAGATTGAACGGCTAGCCGCCCACATGTCGATCGAAGCAATCGAGAACGACGCCACGGTCATGCGCAAGGGAGAACCCGCTGATTCGATGATCTTCATCATCGATGGATTAGTGCAGATCCTCGATGGCGAGCGTCAGCTGGCCCTTCAACAAAAGGGGGATTTCCTGGGTGAAAGCCTCTTTTCAGAAGAGGCAACGCGCCTCGCCACTGTGAAGGCAATTGAGCCTTCAACCGTCGGACGATTCACTATTCATGACTTCCATCAATTCCTGCAGGAAAAGCAAGCCCTAGCGATGCGATTCCAGCAGTACTTCCAGGCCATTGGAACCGCTAGAGCACAACAGGTGGCTGCAGAAAACTATGTCGATAGCAAGAAATATCTGGCCCTGATCGCTCACAACAACATGAAGGAGGGATTAATGGAGTTCTGCGATATGCATTCAGACAAACTTGAAAAATTCCCACTGATCGCAACGGGCACGACCGGCAGCATGCTGTACAAGAAAACAGGTCTTTGCCTGAGCCGGAAAGTCGCCTCAGGCCCCCTTGGCGGTGATCAAGCCGTCGGAACGCTCATCTCCACCAAAAACATCTGTGGCGTGATCTTCTTCCGCGACCCGTTGTCGTCCCACCCGCACCATGCCGACATCGAAGCCCTCGGTCGCCTGTGCGATGTCTACCAGATTCCCTTCGCCACCAACCCGCAAAGCGGCGAGGCGATTCTCGATTACCTGCTCTCCGGCAAAGCCGAGCGGGAGCTGATCCCCAATCACGTGCTTGAGGCCTACGTTCAAGGGCAGAAGAAAGTGGTCGACGCCGGCTGAGCTCCAGCAGCGCAGAACATCACTCCGGTTCGTGGGGATGGAGTGCAACCAAGCCATACACAGCGACAGGTTGTGGCCATCCCTTCACGGCATGGAGACCCAACTCCTCGACAACCACCACATCCGCAATGAGGTCCCGAACGTCTCCGCTCATCAGGATCGGGTAATCGGGGAATTGCCGCGTCAATGATTCCAAGCGACTGGCCAAATTCACTGCCGCACCGATGACGGTGTATTCCAGGCGATGTCTGGAACCGAGATTGCCAGCCATCACCTCACCGCAGTGAATGCCGATGCCCTGACGCAGGGGCTCCACGCCCTCGATCTCCAAGGCGTGGTTGAGCTGATCAAGGTTGGCCTGCATGGCCAGCGCAGCGCGAACAGCTGCCAAGGCCTCGGCACGGTCACCACGATGAACCGGGACGCCGAATTCAGCCATCAGCGCATCACCGATGAATTTGTCCAACAGCCCCTGCTCCGCCAGGACTGGCGCGGCAATCGCCTCGAAGTAGCGATTCAGCAAAGCGAATAGCGACTCCGCATCCATCACGTTGCTGCGGGCCGTGAATCCAACCAGATCCGTGAACAAGACCACACACCGTTCACACCGACCACCCAGACGGGTCCAGCTGTCAGCACTGGAGCGCAACATGTCACGCATCAGATTCGGCGACACCCGTCGTGACAGAACCGAATGCAGAAATTTCCGCTGAGCACTTTCCCTGTGGAACTGATCCGTAGTCCTCACCACGCCTGCTACCAGAGGCATCAGCAGCAAGGCAGCTCCCGGCAACCAGAGACCGAAGCACCAGGCCAGCACCGTTGATCCCGACGCCAAGAGCGTGAAACCAGCGGTGGCCATCGCCGTTCCCAGAGCTGTCGATGGCTGGGAGAGGCGCCAGCAACACAGCAACGCCCACGCCGCGACAACCACCACCAGCAGCTCACGATCAAGTCCGCGAAATCCACGGCCGCTCTGCAATCCGGCGATCGCCGACAACAGAACCTCGGATCCGCTTTGCTGACCAAACGGCGTCTCAAGCTGATCACCAAGCGAAGGAGCCGTCGAACCGATCACGACAACTTTGTCGCGCCAAAGATCCCCCGCATGTCGACTGACAGCCCAGGCAGGGACCAGCGGCAACTGGCCACTGGGCCCCAGGAAGTCAATGCCGTAATCCCCAAAACCCGTCCCAACATCAGCCGCCAAATGGGCCATGGGATGTGGATGGGGACGGGGGAACGGTGCCAGCATCTGCTCGAGTTGTTCCGTTCCCGGAACGGCCTGCACGATGCCGAGGGCATCGATGGAAAAGGCCGACAAACCCACCTGAAAACCCGTATCCCAGGGACGTCTCAGCTGGACCTGCTCCAGACCCTCCCATTGCTGACTCACCAGAGAGGCACTGAGCAGGACCTGGTCCTGCCAAGGCTTGAGAGCATCCTGGAAAGCCTGATCATCGTCAGGGCCGAAACTGCTGGGCCCGACATGGACGATGTTGAAGACAACGCGCCGGGCTCCCTGGCTGAGCACCTCTTGCGCCAATGCAGCCTGCTGTGCACGGGGCCAGGGCCAGGGACCAAAGTCGGACAGTTGAGGATCAAGAGACGCCTCATCAATCCCGAGCAACACAACATCGTCTGGTGTGGCAAGCGAGCCGCGCCACTGAAACAGCAGTTGCCTCCCCACCGCATCGGCACGGTTCAGGGCCGGCGCCAGCAACCAGGGGAACAAAAGGAAGAGACGCCAAACAATGGCGAACAGCACACGGCGACGCAACCGACTCAAGGGGAGGGAGCCGAGAGCCCCAGTTCACGCTCAATCACCGGCAACGTCTCCAACGGTTGGGAAAATCCATTGATCAGGGGGCTGTTCTCCAGACGGTGTTCCGCGTCCTTCCGCGGGATGAGCTGAGGACGTTCCCACTGGGGAAAACCGGGCGTTTCAGCTTCCAACGCCGACAGACTGGCCTCCAGGCCATCCAGACGGGTGCTGACGGCATCCATCTGTTGCTTCAGATCGAGCAGAAGCTGCTGGCCGCTGGTCAGGGTGAAGCGTTCACCGCTGCGGGTCTCCACCGTAACGGTGCCTTCCCAGCTGAAAACCTTGAAACGCTCCTCGGTGTATTCAATGAACACTGTTGTTCCCTGAATGGAAGCAGTTGCCAGGCGCGTCTTGATTCGGAAAGGATTCCCTTGGTGGAGTCCAGGCTGAACCCAACCAATGATCGAGCCTTTCAGCAATTCAACGTTGGATGAACCCAACCGCAGCTGGGCATCGCCTCCCATCCGAAATTGACGACCATTACCAAGCAGCACCTGCATCCGCCCCGGCTGATTGGTCCGCAGCACGGAGTTGGTTCGTAAAGCCTGGCCAGAACGGGCTGTCACCTCTGATGCCCCTGGCAGTTGAACAAACGCCGGGCCCGCCGGCACTTCCACAATGCGCGGTTGCGCCGCATGGGACGGCTGAACCCACACAGAACTGGACAGCAACAGCAGCCCAGCCACCTGAAGCAAACCTGCCTGTTTAATCACCGGAAGCCACTCTCTGATCAAGGTTGCCAGCGACAGCGGCGACCGGCTCTAACCGGCAACGAAAAGCACATCAACGGGCTGACATCACGTTGCCGAAGCAAGCCACCGTTGTCAGATTGAGTCGACTCAACGGGATTGCCGGGAATGGCATACGACAACGTCCTCGCCAACCCCAGTGATTTTGATTTCCAGGTCCAACAACTGGGCCCAGGTGAGCACGCCAATCCCAGCACCCATGAAGTCTTCGTGAGCGACGAGGAAACAATCGCCTTTTCCAGCCAGATCAAGAACCTGAAGAAGCAATTCGAGTCCGGTGGATCACTACCCGCCTTCGAAAAAGCAGGAGCCCGCCAGAAGATCTTTCATCGCCCCGAATCAACAAAAGCGGCAATCATCACCTGCGGAGGCCTCTGTCCAGGACTGAATAATGTGATCAAGGGCCTCGTCAATGTGCTGGAGGAGAGCTATGGCGTGGAGCACATTCTTGGCATCCGCTACGGATACAAAGGATTGACCCGCCAATCACAGCATCCACCGATCCGCCTGACATCATCCAGCGTGGATCAGATCCACAAACAGGGTGGAACCATTCTCGGTTCATCACGGGGAAACCAGGACCCAGAAGAGATAGTGGATGAACTTCAAGCCAGAGAGATCAACATCCTGTTCTGCATTGGCGGCGATGGAACCCTCAAGGGAGCCCAGGCCATCGCCGAAGCCGCCAACCGCCGCAACGCCGGCATCAGCGTGGTCGGCGTCCCGAAAACAATTGACAATGATCTGGGATTTGTTGAGAAGACATTTGGCTTTGAAACCTCTGTTCAAATCGCCGCAGATATCATCACCTCAGCCCACACCGAGGCTGAAGGAGCTGAAAATGGGATTGGCATTGTCAAATTGATGGGTCGCGACTCGGGCTTCATCACCGCCACCGCCTCCTTGGCCAACTCCGTGGTTGACTTCTGCCTGATCCCTGAAACCCCTTTTGAAGTTGATGGCCCCAGCAGCATCAACGAAGCAATTCAAACAAGACTTGCACAAAATAATCACGCTGTGATTGTCGTCGCAGAAGGGGCCGGACAAGACTTATTCAAAGACACACAAACACGCATTGATGCCTCGGGCAACGTACTCAAAGATGATATCGGCGAGCTACTCAAAACAAAAATAGTGGCTCATTTTAGCGAAAGGGGGATTCCCATCAGCATTAAATACCTCGATCCGAGCTATCACATCCGCAGCGTCGCCGCCAACGCCTCGGATGCAGTCTTTTGCTACCTGCTGGCTGAATATGCAGTTCATGCAGGCATGAGCGGCAAGACCAATCTGGTGATTGGCTACTGGAACAATTTTTTCACCCACGTACCGATTCATCTGGCGACCAAAGAGCGACGCATGGTCGAACTGGACAGTGCTCTATGGCGGGGTGTGGTCAGCGCAACTCAGCAAAACCCACTGAAACGCCAATCCACTGCGGCCTGAACCCAGGCGACCTGCACTGAAAACACTCCCACCGATCCAACCCTTTCGTCATGTCTGTGGCACTGCAATGGTTCCTGGTGCTGACAGTGCTGTTCGTGGGATTACTGACCCAGCGCCTTTGCAGACGATTTCACATTCCACCCGTTCCCTGGCGCTACTTCTGGATTGCACTGATTGTCAAAGCAGCGGAGCAATCCACGGAAGCACTAGGCATCCCACACATTCCGGGAATTGACCTCAATGTCCTGATCAGCATTGTCGTTGCCGTAGCCATCAGTCGCTCAATCATCTGGCTGGTTCTCGAACTGCTGCCAAAACTGCGACTCCTCCCATCAAGCCCCAAAATCCTGCGAGATCTGCTGTTCATCATTGGCAGCGGCCTGTTGGTGACGCTGACGCTGCAGGAGCAATCCAGCATCGACCTGGTTGGATTGGTGACAACATCCGCTGTTTTGACGGCGGTGCTGGGATTAGCTGCCCAGGATCCCCTGAAGGATCTGGTGGGTGGATTGAGCCTGCAGCTCGAAAGGGTGATCCGAGAAGGCGATTGGGTTGAAATCGAAGGACAGATTGGGCGCGTTGAGTCGATCAGCTGGAGAGACACGGAGCTCAACTGTCTTTATGGCTCAAGGCTGACATTGCCCCATGCCAATACAAACTCCAAAAGCATCCGAAATTTCACAACCAACGGAGCCCACGCCACCCGGCTCGAGATCGGACTCGACTACAACATGCCACCTCACGTGGCTAAATCCATCATGAAGCACATTTCCGAGCATCATCCCCTGGTGCTTCGCAACCCAGCGTGCGTCGTAAGAATCCAATCATTTGGAGAGAGCACAGTCAATTATGAATGGATTAACTGGCTCAATGATTACGGGAAAAACCGCACACTTCGCGGCGATCTTCAAGAACAACTTTGGTATGCACTGCGTCGCGAGGGATTCAGCTTCCCCTTCAGCGTTCGCGACGTGCGGCTGACCAGCACAGTGGAGGAGGAAGCAACAACAGCACAACAAGATACGGTCCGTCTGCAGAACATCGCTGCCGAACTTTTACAACGCAATCATCTTTTCTCGATCCTTTCTGACAAGCAGCTGAGCAAGCTGCTCGAAATGAGCCCGATCCGCTCCTATGGCCCTGGAGAAATCATTGCCGTCGAACAGGAATCCGGAGACTCTCTGTTCATGCTGATTGACGGGCAAGTGTCAATCGTCAAATCAAACGCAGAGCGACAGACAACTGAAGTGGCCAAGCTGCGAAGTGGCGACATTTGTGGAGAAATGACAGTCTTCACCGATGCACCGAGAAGTGCAACAATTCGAAGCCACAGTCAATCTGACATTCTTGAGATTGATCGACAGGCCATTGCGGAGCTGGTCGAAGAAGAACCTGTACTCCTGGAAAGATTCAGTCAGCTGATCAGTGAACGCAAGGAGATTTTGAACAGCCTTGATGCACAAGAAGAGATCACACCTTCAACAAGACGCGATGTTCTCGGGCGTGTCAAAGAACTCTTTGACACGCTCCTCGCGTAAACAACGAGCCCCTCGCGCAGCACGGAGCCTGGAGAGGAGTTGCATCGGGCTGAATCAAACCCCCCTCCATGGTGATCAATCCTTCAGTGCTTCGCTCAGCTGCTGACGAGCCTCCGCCAGGGCGCCATCCAGAGCAGCCCCGTTGCGCCCACCGGCCTGAGCCAGATTCGGGCGTCCACCACCGCCGCCGCCACACAACTTGGCGATGGCACCGATGAACTTGCCGGCCTGGAGCTTGGCAGCGATCACCTGCTTGCCGAAGGCCGCCACCAGGATCACCTTGCCCATGTCGCCGGGATCCGGCAGACCGCCGATCACCACGGCCGCACCATCCCCCAGCTGATCCGCCAGGCTCTGGGCTGCACCCTGCAAACCAGCGCCATCCACGCCGTCGAGGCGTTCCACCAGCAGTTGGAAGTCGCCCACGGCCTCGGCCTTCGCGGCCAGAGCGCCGGCTTTCGCCACCGCCAGTTCCGCCTGAGCCGCGGCCAGTGCCTTACCGGTGGACTTGAGTTCCTCTTGAAGGGCCGCCACACGATCCACGATCTCGGCCGGCTGGGCCTTGAAGCGATCCCCCAGCTGCTTCACCACTGCATCGCGCTCGTTCAGATAGGCGAGCACAGCGGGACCAGCGACGGCTTCAATCCGGCGGATGCCGGCCGCAACGCCACTTTCCGCCACGATCTTGAACAGGCCGATCTCAGCGGTGTTGGCCACGTGGGTGCCGCCGCAGAGCTCCATCGACACACCGGGCACGTCGACCACCCGCACCACATCGGCGTACTTCTCACCGAACATCGCCACGGCACCGGCCGCCTTGGCCTGGTCGATCGCCATCTCCTGCACCTGCAGCGCATGGGCCTCGTTGATCCAACCGTTGATCAGGGTTTCAACCTGCTGCAACTGATCCGCCGTCACCGCCGTAGGGCAGTGGAAGTCGAAACGCAGGCGATCGAAATCCACCAGTGATCCGGCCTGGCCGATGCCTGGATCCACCACCTGCTTGAGCGCTGCCTGCAGCAGGTGGGTGGCGGTGTGATTCGCCTGGGCCCGACGCCGGCAGGCACGGTCCACCTGGGCCTTCACGGTGTCGCCCAAGGCGATCTCGCCGCGTTCCACCCGCCCGGCATGGACGAAGACATCGCGGCTGCGGCTCACCGACTCAATCCGAACAATCAGATCGCTGCCCGCAAGCACGCCGCGATCGCCCACCTGACCGCCGCCCTCTCCATAGAACGGCGTGGTGTCGAGCACCACCTGAACCGCATCGCCCGCCTTGGCGGTGCTGGCTGGTTCACCGTTCACCACCAACGCCTGCACACAGGAGGCGTGATCGAGGGCTTCATAGCCCTCGAAACAGGTGGCCGCCTGATCCGCCACCACCTGGTCGATCGCATCCTGCAGGGTGAGGTCGATGCTCACCGCGGCCGCCTTGGCCCGCTGGCGCTGTTCCTCCATCGCCGCCTCGAAGCCATCGAGGTCAACGGCCAGGCCCTGCTCCTCGGCGATCTCCTGGGTGAGCTCCAACGGGAAGCCATAGGTGTCGTACAGCTCGAAGGCCTGGGCACCGCTGATCTGGGTGGGCTTGGAGGCCAGCACCTCCGCCAGCAACTTCTCGCCGCGCTCAAGGGTCTCGAGGAAGCGGGCTTCCTCCCGCTGGAGCTCGGCCAGGATCACCTCCTGGCGCTCGATCACGCTGGGGTGGGCCCCCTTCAGCAGGGCAATCGCCGCCTCGCCCATGGTGACGAGGAAGGGTTTGTCGATGCCCAGCAGGCGGCCATGGCGCGCCACCCGGCGCAGCAGACGCCGCAGGATGTAGCCGCGACCCAGGTTGCTAGCGGTAACGCCATCGCAGATCAGCTGCGTCACCGCACGGCTGTGGTCGCCGATCACCTTCAACGACGTCTTGCCCTTGTCGTTGAGCTGGTGGTAATCGACCCCCGCCAGATCCGCGGCCGCTTGGATCAGCGGGAAGATCAGATCAGTTTCGTAGTTGTTGGGAACCTTCTGCAGGATCTGAGCCATCCGCTCAAGGCCCATGCCGGTGTCGATGTTGCGGTTGGCCAGCGGCGTGAGGGTGCCCTCCGCGTCGCGGTTGTACTGCATGAACACCAAGTTGTAGAACTCGATGAAACGGTCGTCGTCCTCGAGATCGATGCCCTCATCCCCGAGCTCGGGTTTGAAGTCGTAATAGATCTCCGAGCAGGGGCCACAGGGGCCGGTGGGGCCGGAGGCCCAGAAGTTGTCGGCCTCATCCATGCGGATGATCCGCTTGGGGTTCACCCCCACCACATCGCGCCAGATCTGCTCGGCTTCGTCGTCTTCCCGGAAGACGCTCACCACCAGGTTCTTGGGGTCGATGCCGTAAACACCGGTGCTGAGCTCCCAGGCCCACTCAATCGCCTGCTGCTTGAAGTAATCCCCAAACGAGAAGTTGCCGAGCATCTCGAAAAAGGTGTGATGCCGAGCCGTGCGCCCCACGTTCTCGATGTCGTTGGTGCGGATGCACTTCTGCGAACTGGTGGCCCGGGGCGCGGGGCGCTCCTGCTGGCCCAGAAACACCGGCTTGAACGGCAGCATTCCCGCAATGGTGAGCAGCACCGTTGGGTCGTCGGGAATCAATGAGGCGCTGGCCATCCGCTTGTGGCCGCGCTCGGCGTAGAAGTTGAGGAAAGCCTCACGGATCTCCTCCCCACTGCGCGGTGCAGACGCTGCAGAAGACGACGATGCGGCGGCAACCATGACAGGAAAGGGGGATCCTGCCGTCATGATCGCCTTTGAACCGCCGGCGCCCGTGGCCGTTCCACCCAGTGATCCCGAGATTCGCCAGCGACTGCGGCTGCAGTCGATCGGTTGGGCGCTGGCTGCCGGCATCAGCGCAGGGCTGCTGAGCTTGCCCTGGGGTCTGGAAGCTGCGGTGCGTTCGGGCGGTTGTGGCCTCTTTTACGGCCTGCTGGCCTTCCACCTGCAACGGGTGGACCCTGATGACGGGCATCTGCAGGCGGGTCTGGTGGGGGCGGTCTGCGGGTTGCGCAGCCTCGGCATGCCCCTACCCCTTGACAACTGGCAGGTCGATGGCCTGGCATCATTAGTACTGGAGCTACTTAAGGCCTGGCTGCCGTTGATCGGCAGTGCTCTCCTGCTCCACGGCACCCTCCGCTTCCTGCCCGCGTCGCGGCCATGAGCCTGCTGCACGCCACCTGGCTTCCCGCCATCCGCACCTCCAGCAGTTCCGGTCAACCGGCACTGCTCGTTTGGGCTGACACCTGGCGGGTGGCCACACCGGAAGGCCCCGGCCTCACCCCCGCGCTGCACCCGTTCACCCTCAGCCATGACGACCTCAGGGCCTGGCTGAGCGAACGCGACCTTTTGCCAGGCGGCTGCATTGATGCCACGGCCTGTCTCACCCTGCCGAGCCGCACGGTAAAGCCGCGCAAAAGCCGCAGCAAAAAAGAGGAGCCAACGCCGGAACCACCGGGCTGGACCGGGCTACCAATGCAGGCCGGCGAACCGATCCCCAAGCAAACCGAATGGTGGCCCTGGCAGGTGCAAGGGCTCGCGGTGGAACCATCAGCGGCCACGGAGTGGCTGTCCCGGTTGCCCCTCTCCGGCACCAATCCAGACCTGGCTGACGAACTGCGCTGGTGGAGCCATCTGCAGCGCTGGGCCCTGAGCCTGGTGGCCCGGGGCCGCTGGATTCCCCAGATGGAGCTCAGCAAAGGCGAGGGATATCCCCATAGGGCCCGCTGGGTGCCCTTGCTCAACCGGGAAGAAGACCGACGCCGACTGGAGGATCTGGCGGCCAGCCTGCCCCTGGTGGCCACCTGCGCCTTGCCCTGGCGTGAACCCCTGGGGCGCCGCAGCAACCGCACCACCCGGTTGCGACCGGAGGCCATGCGGGCCGCCAACCCTGTGGCCAGCTGCCGGCCCCGCAGCGGACGCCTGCGGGTGGCGACGCTGCTGGAAGACCTGGTGGACGCGCAGCTGCGCAAGGACTTTGAACCATCCACTGATGGACTCGATCCCCTGCTGACCCTCTGGCAGGAGGCCCTGGGGTCGGAGACCGGGGTGATCGAGATCGGTGATGAAGAGGCTGAACGCCTGGCCACCGCCAGCCATCACTGGAGGGAAGGGATCGCCGGCGGTTTTGCTGCGGCCCGCACCTGCCTGGAACTGCACACCCCACCGGATGGGGAGGATCTCTGGGAGCTGCGCTTCGGGCTGCAGGCGGAAGCTGACCCCAGCCTGAAGCTCCCGGCCGCCGCGGCCTGGGCGGCTGGTGCGGAACCGCTACAGCTTGGAGAAATCCGGGTGGACCAACCGGGTGAAGTGCTGCTGGAAGGTATGGGTCGCGCCCTGAGCGTGTTTCCGGCCATTGAGCGGGGTCTGGAGAGCGCCACACCTGAAACGATGCAGCTCACCCCGGCCGAGGCCTTCGTGCTGGTGCGCACGGCCGCCCGGCAGCTACGGGATGCCGGCGTGGGGGTGGAGCTGCCGCCCAGCCTCTCCGGTGGCCTGGCCAGCCGACTGGGCCTCTCGATCAAAGCGGAACTGCCCGAACGCTCGAGCGGTTTCACGTTGGGTGAGTGTCTGGACTGGGAGTGGGATCTGATGATCGGCGGGGTGACGCTCACCCTGCGGGAACTGGAGCGCCTGAGCGGCAAGCGCAGCCCTCTGGTGCGCCACAAGGGGGCCTGGATCGAACTGCGGCCCAACGACCTCAAAAATGCCGAACGCTTCTGCGGGGCAAAACCTGAACTGAGCCTCGACGACGCGTTGCGGCTGACGGGGACGGAAGGGGAACTGTTGATGCGGATGCCGGTGCACCGTTTCGACGCCGGCCCACGGCTGCAATCGGTGCTGGAGCAATACCACCAGCAGAAGGCCCCCGACCCCTTGCCGGCCCCGGAAGGATTCAGCGGTCAGCTGCGGCCCTATCAGGAGCGGGGCCTCGGCTGGCTCGCCTTCCTGCACCGCTTCGATCAAGGGGCCTGCCTGGCTGACGACATGGGCCTGGGCAAAACCATTCAGTTGCTGGCGTTTCTGCAGCACCTCAAAGCGGAGCAGGAACTGAAACGCCCGGTGCTGCTGGTGGCCCCCACATCTGTGCTCACCAACTGGCGACGGGAGGCGGAATCCTTCACCCCGGAGTTGACGGTCACCGAGCATTACGGCCCCCGCCGCCCCTCCACACCGGCTGAACTCAAGAAAGCGTTGAAGGAGGTGGATCTGGTGCTCACCAGCTACGGGCTGCTGCAGCGGGACAGCGAACTGCTGGAAACCCAGGACTGGCAGGGGGTGGTGATTGACGAAGCCCAGGCGATCAAGAACCCTGGCGCCAAGCAGAGCCAAGCCGCCCGGGATCTGGCCCGCACCGGCCGCAGCAAGAGCAACCGCTTCCGCATCGCCCTCACCGGCACCCCAGTGGAGAACCGGGTGAGCGAGCTGTGGGCCTTGATGGACTTCCTCAACCCCAAGGTGCTGGGGGAAGAGGACTTCTTCCGCCAGCGCTATCGGATGCCGATTGAGCGGTATGGCGACATGTCGTCCCTGCGGGACCTCAAAGGCCGCGTGGGTCCGTTCATCCTGCGCCGGCTGAAAACCGACAAAACGATCATTTCCGATCTGCCGGAGAAGGTGGAGCTGAGCGAATGGGTGGGGTTGAGCAAGGAGCAGAAATCCCTGTACAGCAAGACCGTGGAAGACACCCTCGATGCCATTGCCCGGGCGCCGCGCGGGCAGCGCCACGGGCAGGTGCTGGCCCTGCTCACCCGACTGAAACAGATCTGCAACCATCCCGCCCTGGCCCTGAGCGAAGGAGCCGTGGACGATGGCTTCCTGGGCCGTTCGGCCAAGCTGCAGCGGCTGGAGGAAATCCTCGATGAGGTGATCGAAGCGGGCGATCGGGCCCTGCTGTTCACCCAGTTCGCCGAATGGGGGCATCTGCTGCAGGCCTGGATGCAGCAGCGCTGGAAATCGGAAGTTCCCTTCCTGCACGGCGGCACCCGCAAGAGCGAGCGCCAGGCGATGGTGGATCGCTTCCAGGAGGATCCCCGCGGTCCGCAGCTGTTCCTGCTCTCGTTGAAAGCAGGTGGTGTGGGCCTCAACCTCACCCGGGCCAGCCACGTGTTCCACATCGACCGCTGGTGGAACCCAGCCGTGGAGAACCAGGCCACCGACCGGGCCTATCGGATCGGCCAGACCAACCGGGTGATGGTGCACAAATTCATCACCAGCGGCTCGGTGGAGGAAAAGATCGATCGCATGATCCGCGAGAAATCACGCCTGGCCGAAGATGTGATCGGCTCCGGCGAAGATTGGCTGGGAAGCCTCGGTGGCGATCAATTGCGCGATCTCGTTTCTTTGGAGGACACCTGACCATGACCCTCAGCAACGGCAGCAGCAACGGCATCACCGCCATCGGCGACGACGGCCTGGGCCAACAGCCCTGGTGGGTCGAGCAGTGGATGGAGCTGATCAACGGCTACCGCTTCAAGAAACGGTTGGAGCGAGCCTGGGGGTACGCCCGCGAAGGCCATGTGACCTCGATCCGCTTCGAAGGCCGCCGCGTGCATGCCCGCGTCCAGGGCACCGATGAAGCGCCGTACAAGGTGAAGCTCTGGCTGGATGTGCTCAACGATGAGGACTGGGGCTATGTGCTGGAAGCGCTGACTCAGAAAGCCCGCTGGTCGGCCCAGCTGCTGGCGGGGATCATGCCCTCCGACATCGAACGGGCCTTCGCCGCCAGCGGCAAACGCCTGTTCCCGTTCAAGTTGCAGGAGGTGCGCAGCGAGTGCAGCTGCCCCGATAAAGCCAACCCCTGCAAACACATCAGCGCGGTGTATTTCCTGATGGGGGATCGCTTCAGTGAAGACCCCTTCGTGCTGTTCCAACTGCGGGGCCGCAACCGGGCTCGGCTGCTGGAAGATCTGGCGGAACACCGGCGCAAGGCCCTGGCCGAGCGGGCGGCGGCAGCCAAGGAAGCGAACACAGCCAGCACACCTCAAGAGGCAACAGCGCTGCCACCCCATGCGGCCATACAGGACCCGGCCCTGTGGTGGCGCTACAACCGCAGCCTCGATGGCGACCTAGTGGTGATCACCCCAGCCATGGAGGGCGACACGGGCCTCGATGCCGCCGGAGAGCTGCCGCTGGCCGAAGACCCCCGCTTCGCCGATGCGCGCAGCACCTTCCTGAGCAACCTCAAGGCCCATGGCCAGGCCAGTGCCCAGAAGGCGATGCTGCAGGCCATGGCAGCCGGCAGCTGAGGCGGAGGGGGGCCATGGCCAGCGAAGCCGCCTGGCTCACCACCAACAAACAAGAGCTCGCCGGAGTGCTGCTGGAATCGCATCAACGGGCCTTCAGCAGGCCGCTGATCGCCACTCACCAACCGGGGCACTCAAGGCGGCTGATCTGCCAGAACCTGTTCGCCTGCGGCTTTCCGGTGCTGGCCCACGGCACGGAGCAGGATCCCGAGCTCAGTTACGCCAACGCTGCGGCCCTGCAGCTGTGGGAAACCCGCTGGGATGAGCTGATCGGCATGCCCTCACGGCTCACCGCTCCGGACAGCGAACGGGCGGAACGCAGCAGCGCCCTGGGCCAGGCCAAACGCCTCGATGCAGTACAGAACTATCGAGGCATTCGCATCAGCCGCAAAGGGCGGCGGTTCATGATCAACAAGGCCCGGATCTGGACCCTCTGGGATGCAGAAGAGCGGGTCTGCGGACAGGCGGCCTGCTTCAGCGACTGGTGGTGGCTTTAAGGAGATTCGGTTTCAACACCATCCCTGTGGTGCCAGCCGAACCTGGTGGTAGAGACCGAATCCAAACGGACGGTTCTCACCCTTCTGGTTCTCATCCAAGCGGCGCAGATTGTGATGGCGGGCGATCAACCCAGTCCGCAGATGTTCATTCTTCGGAGCCATCATCATGCTGACCCTTCGCCAATCCCCCTTCGATCTGTTCGAGCGACTCGAGCAGCAAATGGCCACCGCTGAGCGCGTTCCCAACGCCGAAATCCGCGAAACCGAGACCAGCTACACCGTGCAACTGGAACTGCCCGGGGTGGACCGCAACTCGATCGATGTCAAGGCCACCGATCGCAACCTGGTGATCAGCGCCGAACGCCCAGCCACAGGCAGCGATGACAGCAACGCACCGCTGCTGAGCGAATTCCGCAGCGGCACCTGGAGCCGCAGCTTCCGTTTCCCCCAGAGCCTCGATCGCGACCAGCTCAAGGCCAGCTATCGGGACGGCATTCTTGAAATCAACGCCGGCAAAGCGGTGGAACACACCAGCGTCTCAGTGAAGGTGGAGAGCTGATCAGGTCCTGAATCAGAACCTGATCACTGAAAGCCTTGGGCTGGACAAGCCCAACACACCAAGACAAGAAGAACGGAAGCCCAACCCCTGCCCACGGCAGGGGTTTTTTGTTGAAGCCAGGGCGGAATCAGCCGCCGAAGCCAAGGAAGAAACGGCCGATGAACAGCAGGCTGAAGCCACTGAAAAACACCAGACCGAACCAGCAGAAGGCCTGGGTGAGCCGCCCATAACGGTGCTCCACTGGAACCAAGGGGCTGTTGATCGTGTCCATCGCCATCCAGGCGAACAGAGGAGCGGTGAGGAAACTGCCGGTCATCGCCCCGAAAACAAAATCCTTCACACCGATCCCGCCGCTCTTGGCCAGCACCAGCGCCAGCACAGCGGCCAGGAAATGCACGATCACCCAGATGTCGAAGCGACGCTGCATGGGCCCCGGCGCTGAATCTCCACTGTCGTGATGACGCAGCAGCCCCTGGATCGCCGCAATGCTGCGGGGATAGGCATCGAGGCAGGTGAGGGTGGTGCTGAACATGGCGGAAAAGGCCGCCGGGATGATCACCCAGGCCGCCCAACCACCCATGGCGGCGGTGTAGAGCTTGATCAGCTTCTGGGCGAAGGAGACGCCACTGCCGGCCAGCATTCCGTCTCCACTGCCGTACATCGTGTAGGCGCCCAGGATCACAAAGAACATGGCCGTCACCACGGTGACGCCATAGCCGAGGTTGAAATCGAACTCGGCCTCCTTCGGCGTTGCGGTGTGCTCGGTGTCGCGCGCCCGGGAGAACATCCACAACGATGGCCACACGCACATCTCCACCGGTCCGGGCATCCAGCCCATCAGGGGAATCAGGAAGGCCAGGTTGGCCAGGGTCCAGGGGCTGGGATCCGTGCTGACCCAACTGGCCGCCACATTCCCGACGGGACCCCGGATCAGCAGCGATGCAGCCGCGATTCCCGTAAGCACAGTGAGCAGCACCACCAACAGCTTGGAGAGACGGTCGAGCGCTCGGTAGTGCCCCAGCAGCAGCACCAGGCCACTCACCACCAGCACGGCGATGGACAGTCCATAGGGGTCCAGCCCCGCCAGCAAAGGAATGTTGGTGAGCAGCAGCCCCGCCACAAAACTCACCGCCGCGATGGTGAAGGTGCCGGTGACCAGGCTCACCACCAGGTACAGCGGCAGGTAGAGGGGATTGCGTTTCTGGAACCCCTCCAGCAGCGACAGTCCGGTGGCCGCTGTGAAGCGGGTGCCCACGCGCAGGAATGGGTACTTGATCAGATTGGTGAGCAAGATCAGGCCCACCAGCGCAAAGCCGAATCGGGCTCCCGCCGTGGTGGACGACATCAAGTGGGATCCACCAATGCAGGCACCGGCCAAGAGGATCCCGGGTCCAATGCTGCGTCGCAGCGTCGATGACGCCATCACAAGGTTGCAGTTGATACCAGTCTCCGCCGCTTTGCCCCGCTGAATCTCCGTAGAGTCGACTTCCGTCACGGTCGGTTTCATGGTCGTTGCTCCCGCTGCTCCGAAGCTGTCGCTGCAGTGCGAGGCCATCGCCGCCGACACCACCACGATCCGCTCCCTCGACTGGGACCGCAGCCGCTTCGACATTGAATTCGGCCTGCGCAACGGCACCACCTACAACGCCTTCCTGGTGCGGGGAGAACGCACCGCCCTGATCGACACCAGCCACGCCAAGTTCCGCGACACCTGGATTCCGCTGCTCAAGCAGCAGATCGATCCAACCGCGATCGATGTGTTGATCGTGAGCCACACCGAACCCGACCACTCCGGATTGATCGGTGACCTGATCGATCTCAATCCCGAGATCGAAATCGTGGGATCAAAGGTGGCCCTGCAGTTCCTCAAGGACCAGGTGCACAGGCCGTTCAAATCCCGTGCGGTTAAGTCGGGCGAGGAATTGGATCTCGGCACCAACCCCGAGAGCGGCATCCAGCACCGCTTCGAATTCCTCAGTGCTCCGAACCTGCACTGGCCGGACACAATCTTTTCGTTCGATCACGGCACCGGCATCCTCTACACCTGCGATGCCTTCGGACTGCACTACTGCTCTGACGACGTCTTCGACGCCGACCCCGGCGCCATCGCCCCTGATTTCCGCTTCTACTACGACTGCCTGATGGGCCCCAATGCCCGCAGCGTGCTGCAGGCCCTCAAGCGCATGGATGGCCTGCCGGAGATCAACACCATCGCGGTGGGTCACGGGCCGCTGTTGCGGCATCACCTCAACCACTGGATCAGCGACTACCACGAGTGGAGCGGCCAGCGCAGCAAAGGCGAGAGCTATGCCGCCGTTTGTTATCTGAGCCAGTACGGCTTCTCCGATCGGATCAGCCAGGCCATTGCCCACGGCATCGGCAAAGCGGATGCTCAAGTGCAGCTGGTGGACCTGCGGGCCACCGATCCCCAGGAACTCACCGCCCTGGTGGGCGATGCCAAAGCCGTAGTGGTGCCGACCTGGCCCGCTGAACCGGAGCCGGATCTCCAGGCCTCCATCGGAACCCTGCTGGCGGCCCTGCATCCCAAACAAGTGGTGGGGGTGTACGACGCCTTCGGCGGCAACGATGAACCGATCGACGCCGTCGCCGATCAACTGCGCAGCCAGGGGCAGAAGCCAGCCTTCAGCCCATTGCGGATCAAACAGCTGCCCCAGGGCAGCGACTACCAACGCTGTGAGGAGTCGGGCACCGACCTCGGCCAGCTGCTGACCAAAGAAAAGACGATCGCGGCGATGAAAAGCCTCGATGGCGACCTCGATAAGGCCCTGGGTCGCATCAGCGGTGGCCTTTATGTGGTGACCGCCAGCCAGGGGGAGGGCGAATCGCAACGCCGCAGCGCCATGGTGGCCAGCTGGGTGAGCCAGGCCAGCTTCACCCCCCCGGGCCTCACCATCGCCGTCGCCAAAGACCGGGCGATCGAAGCCCTGATGCAGGTGGGCGACCGCTTCGTGCTGAACGTTCTACGGCAGGACAATCATCAACAACTGATGCGCCATTTCCTCAAGCGCTTCCCCCCCGGTGCCGATCGTTTCGCTGGGGTGAACGTGCTGGAGGGAACCGCCGATGGCGGCCCGGTGCTCGCCGATGCCCTGGCATTTCTGGGCTGCCGTGTGGAACAACGGATGGAGGGCCCCGATCACTGGATCATCTACGCCGTGGTGGAGCAGGGCAATGTGGCCGATGCCGAGGCCAGCACGGCGGTGCACCACCGCAAAGTGGGGAACCACTACTGAGCCGGCAGCTGATCCAGAGCATCCAAAAGGTTGCTCAGCAAGGCACCCACGTGCTGGCTTCTCCGCCATTCACGACGGTTGAGCCAAGGGTCTGAGCAACGCCGCCACCAACCCTGCTCCGCCGGCTGGCAGAGCGTGACGCCACGGTGATGGGGCGCCAGAAACACCGCGGCGGCCAGGAGGTTGGTGCCGAAGCCCAGCAGCTGCCAAGATCCACCCGCTTCAGACGACCATCCGGTCGACAGCCGCACCTCCAGGGGGTCATCGGCGGGGAGCAGCTGCCAGGGTCTGCCTGACCGCAGCGGAGCCACCAGCCGTTCGATCAAGCCATGGTGTGTTTCGTTCTTGGGATGGGCTTGCACCCACAACGATGCATCGGCGGGCAAAGGTCGCAACGCGGCGCCGATGGCGCGGCGGAAATAGGCCCGGTTCTTGATCCCTAGCGTCCAGCGCCAGCCCAGGGATCGCCCCATCAAGCGCCAACGAAAGCGCCAGGTCTGCAGCTTGAGGTAAGGCAAACAGAGCATCACCCCACCGGCAGGATTGCCATGGCTGGACGTGGCGCCAGCCAAAACGCCACGACAGGCAGCGCAGAGCTCGAGCAAACAACGCAGCCGACCTGGATCGACAGGCTGATTGAACGGAATCAGGGGATCCTGTCGGACCACAGGCTGGCCATCAGCGCAGTGCAATCGCCGCAACATCCGCTGGCGTTCCCGACGCCCACCCCGTGAATACAGCCGCGTCTCAACCCCAATCGATTCCCCCAGCTCCACCACCTCTGACGCCTGATAGGTGTGCAGCATCCGCTGGCCTTCGCGATCGTCCAACCGGGGCAGCAGCAACAGGCTGCAGGCCCGTTGATCCGGCTCGATCATCACGCTGTCCTCAGCGATGAACTGGCAGTCATGCCCATCCTGGGCCGCAAGATCCCGCAGCAGCGGCTGGAAGGCCCGGGTCGAATGACTGAGGTCGTCGCGATAGAGCGAGACGACCTCCAGCCGGGTCCCCCTGAGGCCTCTCCAGCGCAGATAGGCCAGAGCCGAGAGGGTGGTGATCAGCTGGGAGGAGAGAACAACAACGCTCTGGGCCACCGGCCTGCTGCTCCCATCAACAACACGCCTACATTCAACTGGCTTCGAAGATGAGCGTGACCAGCACCGCAACCACGCGTCGCACGATCCAGCTGCCGATCGACGATGGGGTCGTTGGTCTGCGCGGTCTGAGCCCTCAACGGCACCGCTTCGAACTGGAATACGCCCTGGAGCGGGGCAGCACCGCCAACAGTGTTTTATTCGAAGCTGGTGACGGCGCCACTGCCGTACTGGTCCATCCCCCGGGGGTGGCCTACAGCGGGGCCTTTCTGCCGGTGCTTGCCGAAGCCCTACCCAACAGCGACGCACCGCTGCTGGTGGTGGTGGGCCACGTCAACCCCAACCGCGTTGCCCTGCTGCGGGATCTGGCGGAGGCCTACGCCGGCCTGGAACTGATCGTCTCCAACCCCGGCGCCAAGCTGATCGAAGAGCTGTGGAGCCAGCGCAAGCCGGCCACTCCCGGTGAGACGAGCGAGCAACCACCACTGCCCGATCTGCCGCCCTTGCGGGTGATCCGCCAGGAGCAAACGCTTCCGCTCAGCCATCAGCGCAGCTTGATGCTGCTGCCGGCCCCAACCCCCCGCTGGCCCGGCGGATTGCTGGCCTTCGAGGAAAGCCTGGGCCTGCTGATGAGCGACAAGTTCTTCAGTGCCCACCTCTGCACGGACAGCTGGGCCGAAAGCAACCGCAGCAGCACCGAAGAAGAACGCCGGCACTTCTACGACTGCCTGATGGCCCCCATGGCCCGTCAGGTGGATGCCCTGGTGGAACGGCTCGAAGAACTCGACATCCGCACCATTGCGCCGGGCCATGGCCCGGCCATCGAAGCCAGTTGGCGCAGCCTGCTGAATGACTACCGCCGCTGGGGCGAAGGCCAGCAGAACGCCAGCCTGACGGTGGCTTTGCTGTTTGCCAGCGCCTACGGCAACACCGCAGCCATTGCCGATGCCCTGGCCCGCGGAGTCAGCCGCACCGGCATCCGGGTGAACAGCTTGAACTGCGAATTCACCCCCGCCGATGAACTGGTGAGCACGATCCAGCAGGCCGATGCCGTGTTGATCGGCTCACCCACCCTGGGGGGCCATGCCCCCACACCGATCGTCTCAGCCCTGGGCACCCTGTTGGCGGAGGGGGATCGCAGCAAGCCCGTGGGGGTGTTCGGCAGCTTCGGCTGGAGCGGCGAGGCGGTGGACCTGCTGGAAACGAAGCTGCGGGATGGCGGCTTCAGCTTTGGCTTCGAGCCGATCCGGGTGAAGTTCAGTCCCGATGCCGCCCGGGTGAAGGAGCTGGAGGAAACCGGCACCCGGTTCGCCCGCCAGCTGCTGCAGAGCCAGAAACGGGCGCAACGGCGCAGTGCAGGGGGCTTGAGCGAAAGCCGCAGCGATCCAGCGGTGCTGGCCCTGGGCCGTGTGATCGGCTCCCTCTGCGTGCTCACCACCCGCAAAGCGGAGCTGAGCGGCGCCATGGTGGCCAGCTGGGTGAGCCAGGCCAGCTTTAGTCCCCCCGGCATCACCGTGGCCGTGGCCAAGGACCGCGCCGTGGAAGCGCTGCTGCACAAAGGCGATCGCTTCGCCTTGAACGTGCTGGCCGAAGGCCGCGAAACCGCCCTGATGAAGCAGTTCCTGCAACCGTTCGAACCCGGTGCTGATCGCTTTGCAGGCCTTGAGCTGGACACCAGCCCCGCCGAACAGCCCTTGCTGCCGGATGCCCTGGCCTGGCTGGACGGCAAGGTGAGCCAGCGGATGGAATGCGGCGACCACTGGCTGATCTATGCCGAAGTGGATCACGGAGGGGTTTTTGATCCAGAGGGCAGCACCGCGGTGCACCAGCGCCGCAGCGGCGCCAACTACTGAGCTGACGGCCTGAGCCGGCAAACCGAACTTCCTACTAACTCATACTCACTATGAGTTAGAGCTAGGCTGATGGAACGATCCCCGGCGCCATCGATGGACATCTCCAAGCCCTCCACCCACGCCAACCTCGAGGCCGCTTTCGGTGGCGAGAGCATGGCCAACCGCAAGTACCTGTTCTTTTCAGAGGTGGCCAAACAGCTGGGCCACAAGGACCTGGCCAAGTTGTTTCGTGACACCGCAGCGCAGGAAACGGAACACGCCTTCGCCCACTTCCGCCTGCTGCACCCTGAGTTGGTGGTGCACGATCCCGAGCAGCTCAGCGACGAGGAGAAGCAGGCCATCCTGAGCCGCTGCCTGGAGCTGGCGATTGAAGGCGAAACCTACGAGTACACAACGATGTATCCGGAGTTCGCCGCCCAGGCCCGGCAGGACCGGGACAGCGGAGCCGCAGCGGAATTCGCCGAGCAAAGCAGCGAATCCAAGGAGCATGCGGGCCTGTTCCGCACCGCCGCCAAGAACTTCGGCCTGCTGACCCCGATCGAGCAGCATCACGCCGAAACCTATGGCGTTGCCCTCGAAGCCCTGCAAGGCAAGGGCACCGCAGGCCAGGCCGATCAACCGATCCCGGGCAAGTGGATCTGCAAGGTGTGCTCGATGATCTACGACCCCGCCGAGGGGGATCCTGATTCCGGCATCGCCCCAGGCACGCCGTTTGAGGCGATTCCCGACGATTGGCACTGCCCGATCTGCGGCGCCCGCAAAGCCAGCTTCGTTCCCTACCGCGAAGCCGAATTGAAAACAGCCTGATGCCCTTGCACGATTCCATCAAGAGCCTTCGTCTCCATGCCCTCTGATCTCATCGTTCTGACAGCGAGCAATGGCGAGAACCGCAAGCTGGCGGAACGCTTCGTGCAGGCCGCCGCAGCTCAGAACGCCAGCGCCGAACTGATCGATCTCACCCAGCTCGACCTACCCCTGTTCACGCCACGGGTCCAGGCAGCAGGGGCGGGCCCTGACCTTGTCGCCCTGCACGACCAGCTGCACCAAACACCGCGATGGGTGATCTGCGCCCCGGAATACAACGGCTCGATTCCGCCGTCGCTCACCAATGCCATCGCCTGGCTCTCGGTGACCGACGACGACTTCCGATCCCTGTTCAACGGGCGGCCGATCGCCATGGCCACCTTCTCCGGCGGTGGCGGCATGGAACTGCTGGTGTCGCTGCGCATCCAGCTCACCCACCTCGGGGCCCAGGTGGTGGGGCGTCAGCTGCTGAGCAACCACGCCAAACCAGCCCAGGACGACAGCATCAAAGACCTGGTGCAGCGGCTTCTGCAGATGCAACCCCTCCAACTCTGAGCACCTCGATGTCCCGGATGGCCCCGCCAACAGGTCAACACGCCACCACGTCAACCATGATCCTGCGACCCGCAGACAAGCGCTTCCACAGCCAGCTGGACTGGCTCGATTCCTGGCACAGCTTCAGCTTCGGCAGCCATCAGGATCCGAACTGGATGGGCTTCGGCCCCCTGCGGGTGATCAACGACGACACCATTGCTGCAGGCCAGGGGTTCGGCATGCACCCCCACCGCGACATGGAAATCATCACGGTGATGGTGGAGGGGGCGCTGACCCATGCCGACTCGATGGGCAACAGCGCGGTGCTGCACGCCGGCGAAGTGCAGCGGATGAGCGCCGGCAGCGGCATCGTGCACAGCGAAATCAACCAGACCGGCGATCCCTGCAGGCTGCTGCAGATCTGGATTGAGCCAGCACAGCTGGGCATCCAGCCAGCCTATGAGCAGAAACCCTTCGCCATCGGCGAGGGCTGGACGCCCCTGATTGAGCCCGACGCCACCGGCGATGCGATGGCCATCGAACGTCCCGTGCGCCTCTGGCGTGCCCAACCGCAACGCCAACAGCAGTTGCCATTGCCCGCCGCCAAGGAGCGATGGCTCTGGCTTCAGGTGATTGATGGGGAGCTGACGCTCAACCGTGAAGGCTCCCCCAAGCAGGCGCTGCGGCGGGGCGATGGGGTGGGCCTGATCCAGGACGCAGCAACACAAAGCGAGCTGATCGGCCTCGGTGAACGCGCCGATGTGCTGCTGTTTGCCCTGGCGTGAAGCAATCCGGAAAAGATCTGGTGCAAGTGCGCGACACCAGATCTTGTGCCCTGAAATGACGGGGTCACTTCCAAACAATCCCTAGAGCGATGGGATTCATGAACGGCCAGGAGGCCTCGGTTCGGTACCGCGGCTTTCTTTTGATGCCTCAAACCAACCGGAGCTGGCTGGTGAGGCCGGAACGCAGCCCGATGCGATTGCTGCCCTTCCGCACACCAACCTGCTCATTGGCCGACGTCAAAGCCCTGCTGGACTGGCGTCTGGCCCAGGAAGAATCAGAGATCGGCGTGGCCTGAACTCAGGCCGCTGCCGGCGGTGGAGTGGGATCGCCCACCGGTTGAAAAGGAATCACCAAGGTGGCCCAGTGATCGGGCCGCTCGGGGCGGCTGCGACGGGAACGGCGCGTGCCAAAGGGAACCCGAATCACATTGGTTCCTTCAATTGACAAGGCATGACCGCGATTAAAGGCCGATTCCAGACCCTCAGGAAGTTGAGGAAGGGCAGGCCCTTCAACGCTGCTGAGCGCAGATTTCTTGTTGTTGTCCCGATCCATGGTGTCCCCCGACAGACGAATCAGTTGTCGAACAGTTTGACCGAACTCGCAAGGGCGATGAACGGAATCAAACCAATTTTTCCACTTTCAGTGAAAATTTACACGCTCTGAACCCCTTGACCAGGGCGTCAAGCCGCCACAGCCACCGCTTCCACCGACGGACAGGTGCACACCAGGTTGCGATCGCCAAAGGCGTTATCAATCCGTGCCACCGCGGGCCAGATCTTGCTCTCCTGCTGCCCCTCCATCGGGAAGGCGGCCTGCTGACGGCTGTAGGGACGATCCCAGTCATCCGCTGAGACGGCCGCCAGGGTGTGGGGAGCACGCTTGAGCGGGTTGTTCTGAGGGTCGCTGCTGCCGGTTTCAATGGCGCGAATCTCCTCGCGGATCGCCACCAGGGCATCGGCGAAACGATCCAACTCCGCCAGGCTTTCGCTTTCGGTGGGTTCCACCATCACCGTGCCGGCCACCGGCCAGCTGACGGTGGGCGCATGGAAGCCGTAGTCCATCAAACGCTTGGCGATGTCATCCACATCGATCCCCGCATCCCGCTTGAGCGGGCGCAGGTCAAGGATGCATTCATGGGCCACCCGGCCGGTGCTGCCGCGAAACAGCACGGGGTACGAGGCATCAAGCCGATGGGCCAGGTAATTGGCCGACAACAACGCCACGGCACTGGCCTGCCGCAGGGCCTCCGCCCCCATCATCCGCAGGTACATCCAGCTGATCGGCAGGATGCTGGCGCTACCGAGCGCAGCTGCGGACACCGGACCGATGGCCGATGCAGCGCCAGCCTGCAAAGGGTGCCCCGGCAGGAAGGGCGCCAGATGCGCCGCAACACCAATGGGCCCCACGCCTGGGCCACCGCCCCCATGGGGGATGCAGAAGGTCTTGTGCAAGTTGAGGTGGCACACATCGGCACCGAAAGCACCAGGACGGCACAGCCCCACCTGAGCATTGAGGTTGGCCCCATCGAGGTACACCTGCCCGCCGTTCCGATGCACCACCGAGCAGATCTCACGGATGCCGGTTTCAAACACGCCGTGGGTGGAGGGGTAGGTGACCATCAGCGCCGCCAGCCGGTCGGCGTGCTCGGCCGCCTTCGCCGCCAGATCCTGCTGATCGATGTTGCCCTCGTCATCACAGCCGACAGCCACCACCTTGAGGCCGGCCATGACGGCACTGGCAGGGTTGGTGCCATGGGCGCTGGTGGGGATCAGACAGATGTCGCGATGGGCTTGACCGCGGGAGCGGTGCCAGGCGCGAATCACCAGCAGCCCGGCGTATTCCCCCTGGGAACCGGCATTGGGCTGCAACGACACGGCGGCAAAGCCCGTCAGGGCGGCAAGCCATTGCTCCAGATCGTCGGCCAGACGGCGATAGCCCTGGGCCTGATCGGCTGGGGCAAAAGGATGCAAGGCCGCAAACGCAGGCCAACTCACCGGCTGCAGCTCAGCGGCGGCGTTGAGCTTCATGGTGCAGCTGCCCAACGGGATCATCCCGTGCACCAGCGAGAGATCACGGCTCACCAACCGCTGGATGTAGCGCAACAGCTCTGATTCGCTGCGGTACTGATGAAAAACCGTCTGGCTCAGCCAGGGCTGGCTGCGCTGCGGCAGGGAAAGGGACGGGAGCTGCTCAGCCTCGAGCTGCGGGGTGGCCTGACCGCAGGCCTCCGCCAACAGAGCGAGCAGGGCTTGCAGCTCCTGTTGATCCGAGAGCTCATCGAGGCTGATGCCGAATCCGGTGGCGTCCGCCGGCGCAGCACCATCGGGCAGCACCCGCAGATTGAAACCAGCCGTTGCGGCAGCGCGGTGCACAGCCGGTGCCGACGCACAGTGCACGGTGACGGTGTCGAAGCGATCGGCCAGCTCCAGCGGATAACCAAGGGCCCGCAGACCCTGCTCCAACTGGCTGCGCAGGCCAGCAATGCGCTGGGCGATGGCCTGCAGACCATCGGGGCCATGGTGCACCGCATAAAACGAGGCCATCACGGCCAGCAGCACCTGGGCCGTGCAGATGTTGCTGGTGGCCTTGTCGCGACGGATGTGCTGCTCACGGGTTTGCAGCGCCAAGCGCAGGGCCGAACGGCCTTCCGCATCCTTGGACTGCCCCACCAGACGGCCCGGGATCTGGCGCTTGTAGGCCTCAACGGTGGCGAAGAAGGCGGCGTGGGGACCACCAAATCCCATCGGCACCCCCAAGCGTTGGGCGCTGCCCACGGCAATGTCGGCCCCGAGGGATCCCACGGGCGCCATCAGGGTCTGCGCCAGGGGATCGATCGCCACGGTGACCAAGGCACCGGCAGCGTGAGCCGCTTCGATCACGGCGGATGGATCCCAGAGGCATCCATCAGCACCGGGCAACTGCAGCAGGACACCAAACACCGACGCATCGATCGGCGCCGTGGCCGGGTTGACCCGCTCAAGGCTGATGCCGAGGGGTTCGGCGCGGGTCTGCAGCACCGCCCAGGTCTGGGGCAGCACATTGGCATCCACCAGGAACCGTGTCGCTTCAGGGCGACGGCACACCCCTAAGCTGAGGCTCATCGCCTCGGCGGCGGCGGTGGCTTCATCAAGCAGCGACGCGTTGGCGATCGGCAAGCCCGTGAGCTCACTGATCAGGGTTTGAAAGTTGAGCAGGGCCTCCAGACGACCCTGGGCGATTTCCGCCTGGTAGGGGGTGTAGGCGGTGTACCAGGCCGGATTCTCAAAAACGTGGCGCTGGATCAGGGCCGGGGTTGCCGTGCCGTAGTAACCCAACCCGATCAGGGAGCGACGCAGCGTGTTGGTTTCACTCAACTGCTTCAGCTGCTGGAGGGCCTCCGCCTCCCCGCAACCCTCGGGCAAGGCCTCAACCGGCGACTTGGGATCAAGGATGTCGGCGGGCACGACATCAGCGATGAACTCCTGCAGATCGCTGTATCCCAGGTCATTGAGCATGCGGAGCTGTTCCGCCTCACTCGGGCCGATGTGCCGCTGCGCAAAAGGAGAAGTCAACGTCGAATGCAGCAGCCCACCGGAGGATCGTAAGAGTGAAGCCCCGGCACTGATGAGAGCGAATGCTGATGACAGCCAGCGCTGATGTCAGCCGGCGTTGACCTTGGCGCCGTAGGCCTCGGCGGTCATCAGGCTGTCGAGCTCGGCGGGGTCCGACGGACGCAGCACCAGCAGCCAGCCCTCACCGTGGGGGTCGTTCTGCAGTTCCTCCGGACTGGCCAGCACCGCTTCATTGCGTTGCACCACCTCACCGGCAATCGGTGCATACATGTCTTCGACGGCCTTCACCGACTCCACCGAGCCAAAGCTGGTGCCCTTCGCCAAGCTGTCGCCCACGTCCGGTAGATCCACGAAAACGATGTCGCCCAGCTGATCAACGGCGAAGGCACTGATGCCCACCCGCACCAGCTCGCCATCGGCATTGGCGTACTCGTGGCTATCGGCGAAGCGAAAAGAGTCGGGGAACGCGAACGCCATCGAGGCAGTATCAGGTGGTCCCAGTCTGCGGGAGATTGATCAGTCCTGCCGCATTGAGGTCACACAACGCACGGGAGAGGGCCAGGCGGATGTGGGCGCGATGGGTGCCACCCTGCACATAAAGGTTGAACGGTTCCCGCAGCGGCGCATCGGCCGAAAATTCACTGGTGGAACCGTCGATGAAGGTCCCCCCGGCCATCACCAGATCCGAGGCATAGCCCGGCATCGAGGCCGGCACTGGATCGAGGTAGGCCCCGATCGGCGACATCGCCTGGAAGGCACGGCACACCACCTTGAGGGCGTCCGGACTGCCCAGCCGCACCGCCTGAATCAAATCGCTGCGCACGGCCCCGGGCGCTGGATTGACGGGAAATCCCAGCCGCTCAAACACCCCTGCCACCAGATCAGCACCAATCAAGGCCTCCGACACCATCTGCGGTGCCAGGAACAGCCCCTGGAGCACCAGCCGCTGCAGGTCAAATCCAGTGCCGCCCTCACTGCCGATGCCCGGCGCCGTGAGCCGGCAGCAGGCCTGCTCCACCAGATCGGCCCGTCCAGCGATGTAGCCACCGGTGGGGGCGATGGTGCCGCCGAGGTTCTTGATCAAGGATCCAGCGATCAGATCCGCCCCAACCGCCGTCGGTTCCTGCTCCTGCACCAACTCGCCGTAACAGTTGTCGACAAAGACAACGCAGTCGGGCTGGCGGGCATGGATGCGCTCACACAGCCCGGCGATCTGCTCAACCGTGACCGACGGACGCCAGCTGTAGCCGCAGCTGCGCTGGATCAGCACCATCCGGCAGGGCTGCTCCAGGGCCTGGTTCAAGGCCGTCTCATCCACCGCCCCATCCGGCTGCAGATCGATTTCGTCGTAGGCAACCCCGAATTCCGCCAGGGAACCCTGGCCCTTGCCGCGCAGACCGATCACCTCCTCAAGGGTGTCGTAGGGACGACCCGTGATCGAAAGCAGACGATCCCCAGGCCGCAACACGCCGAACAACGCGGCGGCGATGGCGTGGGTGCCGCTGACGAATTGCAGGCGCACCGCGGCGGCTTCGGCCCCCAGCACCCGGGCAAAAACCCGATCCACCACCTCACGCCCCTGATCCCCGTGGCCGTAACCGGTGAGCGACGCAAAGTGCTGGGTACCAACGCGCTCCGCCGCCAGGGCCTCCAACACGCGCTGCAGGCGTTGCTCCACCGCCGCCGTCCTCGCTGCAGCCAGGTCGGCCTGCTCCCGCGCCACCGCGTTGATCAGGTTCTCCGCAAACGCACTGATCACCACTTGCCTGACGGATGTCATGCCTTCCTAAACCCTGGGCAACGCCAGGATTCACAACTCGGGAAGCCGCTGCGATGCGGCAACTCCTTTAGATTTCTGTGACTAACGGCACCATCCGCTCCCTGGTTTTCCTGTCTGAGCGGCTTTGTCAATCCAAGGAGAATCCGCTTGGTTTCCTCGCAAACAGCTGACACCCGCGAGCTTCGGCAGCGGGCCGCGGTAATGGCACCGCGTGACCGACTGCCCGCGCGTCAGCGCAAATTCAAGATGGGAACCACCAGCTTCATGCTGGTGATGCACGTGCTCGCCACCGTGGCGCTGCTGCCGGGCTTCTGGAGCTGGCAGGGCGTTGTGGCCTTCGGCGTTCTCTATTGGATGACGGTGCTGGGCGTCACCCTGGGCCTGCACCGTCTGGTGGCGCACCGCAGCCTGGTGGTGCCGGTGTGGGTTGAGCGCATCCTGGTGCTGATGGGCACCCTGGCCTGCCAGAGCGGCCCGATCGAATGGGTGGGTCTGCACCGCCATCACCATCGTTTCTCGGATCAGCCCACGGATCACCACGACGCTGGCCGTGGCCTGTGGTGGGCCCACAGCGAATGGATGCTGCACGACATCCCAGCCCTGAAGGAACTCGACCGCTACGCCGGCGACCTTCAGTGCGACCCCTTCTACCGCTGGCTCGACCGCTGGTTCCTGCTGCTGCAGATCCCCCTGGGCCTTGGGCTCTACTGGTTCGGTGAAGTCGCCCAGGTGCACGGCGGTGGCCTTGGCCTGGTGCTCTGGGCCATTCCTCTGCGCCTCGTGGTCGTGTACCACGTGACTTGGCTGGTGAACTCCGCCACCCACGCCTTCGGCTACCGCAATTTCGATTGCCCTGACCTCTCCCGCAACTGCTGGTGGGTGGCACTGCTCTCCTTTGGGGAGGGTTGGCACAACAACCATCACGCCCATCCGGCCAGCGCACGCCACGGTTTGCGCTGGTTTGAGTTCGATCTCACCTGGCAGCACGTGCGCCTGCTCAAGCGCCTCGGACTGGCCAGCCGGATCCGCACGGCCCGCTACGTCCCTGGAGCCTCCTGAGGCTCAAAGCAAACTTCAACAACCGGCCACGTCGTAACGTGGTCGATCGCACCCGTCTCCATCCTTCATACCGGTCCCATGCCTAAGCGTGTACAAGTCGTTCTGAATGAGGACATCCTCAGCCTCGGCAAGGACGGAGACCTGGTGGAAGTGGCTCCGGGTTATGCGCGCAACTTCCTGCTGCCCTTCGGCAAAGCTGTGCCCCTCACCCCTGCGGTGATGAAGCAGGTGGAGCACCGCCGGGCCAAGGAAGCTGAACGTCAGGCCGCCCTGAAGCAGGAAGCCATCGACTTCAAGACCGCCCTCTCCACCATTGGTCGCTTCACCGTGAAGAAGCAGACCGGTGAAGACAACGTGCTGTTCGGCACCGTCACCAACGGTGACGTGGCTGAGGCCATCGAAACCGCCACCAAGAAGGAGATCGATCGCCGCGACATCGTGGTGCCTGAGATCCACCGCACCGGCAAGTACACCGTGACGGTGAAGCTGCACAGCGAAGTCACCGCTGAAATCAACCTGGAAGTGGTCGGCTACTGATCGCTGTCAATTGACACTCAAACGGCTCATTCGAGCCAGAGTGTGATTCCTTCGCTTCACGCCCTGCCGCCATGGTGAGCGTCCCCCTGCCAGAGAACAACGATGGGGGACGCCGTGGTTTTGGCAAAGGCCGCGACGATGAGCCTAATTTCGAGGCTCTGCCCGATTCGCTTCCGCCCCAGAACCTGGAGGCGGAGGAAGCGGTGCTGGGCGGCATCCTGCTCGATCCCGATGCGATCGGGCGCGTGGCCGATGTGCTGCAGCCCGAAGCGTTTTACCTGAACGCCCACCGGGAGATCTTCCGCACCGCCCTGATGCTGCACGGCCAGGGCAAGCCGACGGATCTCACCGCCATGAGCGCCTGGCTGGCCGACACCGGCGCCCTGGAGAAAGTGGGCGGCAACAACCGTCTGGTGGAGCTGGTGGAGCGGGTGCCGTCCACCGCCTCGATCGAGCAGGTGGCCCGGCTGGTGATGGACAAGTTCCTGCGCCGCCAGCTGATCCGCTCCGGCAATGAAGTAATCCAGCTGGGCTTTGATCAGAGCCTTCCGATGGAGCAGGTGCTGGACCAGGCGGAGCAGAAGATCTTTGCCATCAGCCAGGAGAAACCCTCCAAAGGGCTCACCCCCACGGCCGAAATCCTCACCCAGACCTTTGAGGAGATCGAAAGCCGATCGCTGGGCACCTCGGTGGCCGGCATCCCGGTGAATTTCTACGACCTGGATGCGATGACCCAGGGCCTGCAGCGCAGCGACCTGATCATCGTGGCGGGCCGACCAGCCATGGGCAAAACCTCGATCGTGCTGAACCTGGCCAAAAACGTGGCCCAGCTGCACGACCTGCCGGTGTGCCTGTTCTCTCTGGAGATGAGCAAGGAGCAGCTCACCTACCGCCTGCTCTCGATGGAGGTGGGCATCGAAGCGGGCCGCCTGCGCACCGGCCGCCTGCAGCAGGAGGAATGGCCGCTGCTGGGCCAGGGCATCAACAGCCTTGGGCAACTGCCGATCTTCATCGATGACAAACCCAACTCCGGCGTGCTGGAGATGCGCTCGCTCTGCCGCCGGCTGATGGCCGAACAGGGCAAGGAGCTGGGGCTGGTGATGATCGACTACCTGCAGCTGATGGAAGGCTCAGGCTCGGACAACCGGGTGCAGGAGCTGTCGCGCATCACCCGGGGCCTGAAGCAGATGGCCCGGGAACTGAACGTGCCGGTGATTGCCCTCTCCCAGCTGAGCCGGGGTGTGGAAGCACGCACCAACAAGCGACCGATGCTGAGCGACCTGCGGGAATCGGGCTCGATCGAGCAGGACGCCGACCTGGTGCTGATGATCTACCGCGACGAGTACTACAACCCGGAAACACCGGATCGCGGCATCACCGAAGTGATCGTGACCAAGCACCGCAACGGTCCGGTGGGCACGGTGAAGCTGCTGTTCGAGCCGCAGTTCACCCGCTTCCGCAACCTGGCGGCCTGATCGGCAGAGCGCTGCTGTTGGTCCGAAAAGGACATAAATCAGTTGATTTCTGCGTTGAGTGATGACGCACGGGAGACCTATTCGGAGTATTCGGTAAGAGGCCTTCCAAGAGCTTGACCGCACCCGTCTTCCAGTCGGCGGCCACCTCGGCTGACGGCTCAACCCTCACTCTCAGCTACGACCAGGCTCTCTCCTCAACAACCGCAGCCACCTCGGACTTCGCGGTTACAACCGCTGGCTCAGCCAATGTCGTAACCGCTGTTTCCACCTCCGGCAGCGACGTCGAACTCACCCTCACCACGCCTGTTTTCAAGGATCAGAGCGTCAGCGTTGCCTACACCGATCCCAGCACTGGAACTAACGACGCCAATGCCGTTCAAGACAGCGCAGGCAATGACGCCGCTTCACTGTCCGCAACAGCAGTTACCAACAACTCCACCTACGTAGAGGGCCTGCAAGTTGAACTCTTTAGCGGGATCAACTTCGATGGACTAATTCAAAGACAGCAAGAAGAAACTATATATTTTGACGACAGCTACATAACAGATGCTGGAGGAAATCACGAGACCTGGTCAACGCGCAGCTACGGACAAATCCAGGCCTATACGACAGGAACAAACACTTGGGAAACCCGCAGCGACGACAGAATCCGCATCTGGATTAATGGTGAAGCAGCTCAAAATTGGTCAACTGATCACTCTTCCAACTTTGCAAACAACGGTTACGGATGGGGAGATGTTGTCGCCAATAATCTGGTGGCTGGCCAGTGGTATGACATCAAAATTGAATTCGCCGAAAACACACAGGTATCAAGATTAAAGCTTGCTCATAAAAGTGATCGATCATTCGTCGACGAACTTCGCTTCAACACAAAAGCGCCCATCTTCCAATCGGCAGCCACCTCAACAGACGGCAGCAAAGTTGTTCTGACCTACGACGAGGACCTCTCCTATGAGGAAGCAAGCGACTGGGTGGATGCCCCTAACACCGGCACCTCTTCCACCATCGCCCCCTCCTCAAGTTTTGCAGTCACCGCTGATGGCACAGCCAATGCAGTCACTGCAGTTGCCGTCTCCGGATCCACCGTTGAGCTCACTCTCACCAACACGATCACATCAGATCAGACAGTCCTCGTTTCTTACAGCGATCCCAACCTTGGATCGAGTCTAAATAACAACGACGTCAATGCTATTCAAGGCATCCAGGGAAATGACGCCGCTTCCATAACAAATAAAGCCGTTACTAATAACTCCAGCGTCATTGCAAACGGCGTCACCATCGCCCAGACCGGTACCGACGATGGTGCCGGCAATCTTCTCACCACAGAAGCCGGCAGCACCACAACATTCACCGTCGTTCTCGACGCTCAGCCCACAGACACCGTCACCGTCTCCATCTCGGGGCTTGATACATCAGAAAACTCCCTAGATACAGACACACTCACCTTCACAACCGCCAACTGGAATACTCCCCAAACCGTCACCGTCACCGGTGTCAACGACGATGTCGATGACGGTGACATCACCACTACCCTCACCGCCACCGCCTCCAACACCGGTGGCTACGCAGGCACAGAAACCGACACCACAACAGTCAAAAACACAGACGACGACACCAACGGCATCACCATTGCCCAGACCGGTTCCACCTCCGGATCCGATCTCCTCACCACAGAAGCTGGATCCTCCTCCACATTCACTGTCGTCCTCGACGCACAACCCACAGACACCGTCACCGTCTCCATCTCAGGGCTCGATACATCTGAAAACTCCCTCAGTTCAGACACCCTCTCCTTCACAACCGCCAACTGGAATACTCCCCAAACCGTCACCGTCACTGGCGTTGATGACACCCTCCTCGACGGCGATATCACCACCACCCTCACCGCCACCGCATCCAACACCGGTGGTTACGCAGGCACCGAATCAACCACCACAACCGTCAAAAATACCGACGACGACACCAGACGACGACACCAACGGCATCACCATTGCCCAGACCGGTTCCACCTCCGGATCCGATCTCCTCACCACAGAAGCTGGATCCTCCTCCACATTCACTGTCGTCCTCGACGCACAACCCACAGACACCGTCACCGTCTCCATCTCAGGGCTCGATACATCTGAAAACTCCCTCAGTTCAGACACCCTCTCCTTCACAACCGCCAACTGGAATACTCCCCAAACCGTCACCGTCACTGGCGTTGATGACACCCTCCTCGACGGCGATATCACCACCACCCTCACCGCCACCGCATCCAACACCGGTGGTTACGCAGGCACCGAATCAACCACCACAACCGTCAAAAATACCGACGACGACACCAGAGCAACGCTGGAGATCGCCGATGTGACTGTCAATGAAGCATCCCCATACGTTGTCTTCAGAGTTGAAACATCAGGCAAACAAACATTTTCACTCTCCATTAGCGATCAAGCACCGGGGTATCAAGGCTCTGACAACGATATCAATGCAATCGATGCCCAAGGCGCGTATGTCGATAGCGATTACACCAACGCGATTCAGATCTATGACGGAAAAATCTGGGCTGACCATTCCCTGAACGAGACAATCACCACTCCGAATGCAGGCTCAGTCCTTCTAGCACGGGTCCCCTTAATTAATGACACGGTCTATGAAGGTGCCCATGCCTTCCAACTCAGAGCAAGACGCTCAGACAACAAAAGCGTGACCGCAATGGCCATTATTGGTGACGCAGGGATAGGGGCAGTCTTCAATAATAGCGGCGTAGATGATCCAAAAGCCAACAGAAACGATGATCGTAGAATCAAGGTCGACAACCCAATTGTTAATGAAGCATCTGACTACGTTGTTTTCACAATCAAAGGACATAGCAGCGGATCGAACATTACGCTGACCCTGCAGGACCAGAACAGCGGTGATGATCACACAAGCATCACAACACCAAATCTGGAGTTCTGGGATGGAAACAACTGGCAGACCTACAGCGCTGCCATTGTGTCTGGAACCGACTTTGACGACAGTCAGCCCTTGTTTGTCAGGGTGACCATCACCGAAGAACAGGACAACACGCGCGAAGGTTCTGAAGACTTTTTACTGCTTGTCAACGCCACGGAAGGATCATCGATCGGGGTCGCAACCATCAAGGATGACGGCACCGGAGTGAAGTACATCGGAACGATCAAGATAAACAACGGCACGCCACAGGCCGAAACAGAAACGAATGGCCTCGACGATGACTACGACAAGGACGGGATCCCACCAACGGTAGAAGAAGCCCTCGCAACCCTGGCTGCGTCACAGGGCATTGCAGGTGCCATCGGAGACATGAATGGCGATGGCAAACAGGACTCCGAGCAGAATGCCCTTGCAACCCTGGCTTGGAGGAGTGTTAGCGACTTCGAAAGTGGCAACGCGGGAACGCTGACGGACTCTGAGGCCATCATCAACATCGGAGCACTCTCCAGAAACAGCAAGCCCGATGATGACAACCTGCAAATTGAAAACATCCGAGTTCTTGATTTTCTCGACACCAATTCGTTTGGAATTAATGCAGGCAACAGCATTTCAACCAACCCATCAACAGGCGAGAAAACCGTCGATTTAGCCACGGGAGAGAGTCTGTTCACCACTTGGCCCCCCCTTGGCTTTGAACTCAAGCCAAGAGAAGGACTCGTCAATCTGACCGACGTTGATTCACAACGAGCGGGAACCCAAGCCCACGTTTATATCGACACACGTGCGTCGGACCTTGACGAGAAATCTGTCAACAGCTTCATCAAGTTTGTATCTCAGGACTCGATTAAACAGGCGCAAATCAGTGGCCAACCACTCGAGGATCTTGATGGGAACCTGATCGATCAAGAGGGCTGGTATGACTTCACGCAACGCCGCGATAATACCGGCGCCCTTAAAGGCGATGGCGCCAAGCTTGTCTTTGATAACCAAGGGAAACTTCAAGGCATCAACCTCACATTGACGGACAATCGATTCGGGGATAATGACCCTGCCGAGATGCAACTGTCTGACCCTGGCGCACTCGCCTTCCGACCAGAGAAAACAAAGGAAGAATCCAAACCACCAAAAATACGAGTCTGGACAAAAAAATCACAAATCAAAGATCACCAAAAAACAAAAATTTATTTCAGAACTTCAAAGAAAACAGACGACTTTGAACTTTCCGACATCCAGGCAGAAGGAGGGGGTTTATCAAAGTTTAAAGAGATTGACAAAAAAACCTATACGGCAATATTTAAGCCAGATTCGTCATTGAGCTGGCGAGGCAAAATACACGTTCCCAGCAAAAGCTTTAGCAGCGCCGATGGAACAAAAAACCGAGACGGCAAAGACCAGAACAACACATTAACCATCAAGCGAATTCAAGCAAAGCCAGATACTCCCAAAGAAGACATCTATCTCGTTCTGGACAACTCCAATTCAACGCAACAATCAGACGCTAAAAATCACAAGAAAATTCAATACTCTTTAGCCCTTCAGGCCCTAACAGAAAAATTTGAGGATGCCGGCTTCGAAATTCAACGCAAAGGCAAAAAACAATCAATATTATTCGAGGACTTTTTGCAAGATGTCACGAAGAAGTCAGCCAAAGAAATGACTCAGCGCCTTGAAAAATATAGCATTATTAGCGATCAAAATCAATCAAATACCAGGAACTTAAATATTCACCTCATTACTTATGGCTATTACGTTGATCACAAGCAATTTAAGCTTAAACATAAAAAACCGGAACGCGCCTTAAATATCATGCAGAGAATTTTGACAACAGAAACAGCAGCAGAGCAATTTGGGAATTCAATAAAAGGAAATTCTCAATGGAAAAAACTTGGCCTCCCTAAGCCCAACCGCTACGACCTTTATCAAGGCCGATCAGACGAGCCCTCCAACCTCTATGCCGGCACCGAACTACTCGGCGCCTTGGAAGGGTTGGACTATCTCCTGACCAAAAAAGCCAACAACCCCAACCAGCGTGATCAGTCCACATCCATCGCCCTCGTTCTTGATGGGAAGCCGGAGCGGCGCAGCTGGTGGGACACCAGAACCAATGCCGCATCTGATTCCATCACCGGCCAGGCCATTCCGCTTCCAAAAAGCCTCGGCCAAGAAGACATCACCACATCAGGCCTCCTCTACGACAACCAGGGCAACCCGCATTTTTTCAAAAACAACCAGGGCCAATGGCAATGGAAAGCGATGCAAAAAGATCTCAATTCCGCCCTCGATCGCCTTGCGACTTACTCCACAAATCCCACCACTATCCAAGTCAATGCCTATGGCCTGAACAGTACCGGCAACACCTCACTTACAACCATTTATCAAGACCTCTTCTCCAACCAAAGCTTCGACAACTCCTCCAGCAGCTGGAGCTACTCCCACCAGACCATCCAATCCCTGCAAGACCTCAACCTCTGAGGCAATACCGACGCTTCTCCAGAACCGGATAATGAAGCCATGAGCTTCAACGCCGCCCCCACCGAATCCTTCGACGTGATCGTGGTCGGCGGCGGCCATGCCGGTTGTGAAGCGGCGATCACCGCCGCCCGGCTGGGCCTGAACACCGCCCTGTTCAGCCTCAATCTCGATCGCATCGCCTGGCAGCCCTGCAACCCGGCCGTCGGCGGCCCCGCCAAAAGCCAGCTCGTTCATGAAGTGGATGCCCTCGGTGGGGTGATCGGTCGCCTGGCTGATACCACCGCCATCCAGAAGCGCATCCTCAACGCCAGCCGCGGCCCGGCGGTGTGGGCCCTTCGCGCCCAAACCGATAAGCGCCTCTATTCCCGCCAGATGCTGCAGCTGCTGCAGCACACCCCCAACCTCGCCCTGCGCGAAGCGATGGTGACCGGCCTGGAAACCAGCGGTGAAGGCGACCAGCAACGCATCTGCGGCATCCGCACCTATTTCAGCAGCGTCTATGGCGCTGAAGCCGTCATCCTCACCGCCGGCACCTTCCTCGGCGGCCGCATCTGGGTGGGGCATCAATCCATGGCCGCCGGCCGAGCTGGTGAACAGGCCGCCGAAGGGCTCACCGAAGCGCTGCAGCAGCTCGGCTTCCAGACCGACCGGCTCAAAACCGGCACCCCCGCCCGGGTGGACCGGCGCAGCATCGCCCTCGATCAACTGGAGGAGCAGCCCAGCGATGCGGCCGATCGCTTCTTCTCCTTTGACCCCGCCGCCTGGGTGAGCGGTGAGCAGATGAGCTGCCACATCACCCGCACCACCGCCAAAACCCATCAGCTGATCCGCGACAACCTGCACCTCACCGCCATCTACGGCGGTGTGATCGACAGCAAAGGTCCGCGCTATTGCCCCTCAATCGAAGACAAGATCGTTCGCTTCGCAGACAAGGACAGCCACCAGATCTTTCTCGAGCCGGAGGGGCGCGACACGCCGGAGATCTATGTGCAGGGCTTCTCCACCGGCCTGCCGGAACCGATGCAGCTGCAACTGCTGCGCAGCCTGCCGGGCCTGGAGCAAGCCGTGATGCTGCGGCCGGCCTACTCGGTGGATTACGACTATCTGCCCGCCACCCAACTCAAGCCTTCCCTGGAGACCAAGCGGGTGCGCGGTCTTTTCAGCGCCGGCCAGCTCAATGGCACCACGGGCTATGAGGAAGCCGCAGCCCAGGGCCTGGTGGCCGGCGTCAACGCCGCCCGCCTGATCGGCGGCCAGGAGCCAGTGCACTTCCCACGCGAGGGCAGCTACATCGGCACGATGATCGACGATCTGGTGAGCAAAGACCTGCGCGAGCCCTACCGGGTGCTCACCAGCCGCAGCGAATACCGGTTGATCCTTCGGGGCGACAACGCCGACCGCCGCCTCACACCGTTGGGCCGTGAACTGGGCCTGATCGACGACCGCCGCTGGCAGCTGTTCGAAGACAAACTCCAGGCAATGGAGAGCGAAAAGCAACGGCTGGAAACCGTGCGGCTCAAGGTGAGCGATCCGGTGGCCCCAGCCGTGGAAGAGGAAACCGGTGCAGCGATCAAAGGCTCGATCACCCTGGCCGACCTGCTGCGCCGGCCCGGCATGCACGCCGCCGATCTGGTGCGCCATGGCCTGGCCGATGCCGATCTGCCTCTGCCGGTGCGCGAGGGGGCGGAGATCGACATCAAATACAGCGGCTACCTGCAACGGCAGCAACAGCAGATCGATCAGGTGAAACGCCAGAGCCAGCGCAAGCTGCCGGCCGACCTCAACTACGCCGGCATCGGCACACTTTCCAACGAAGCCCGCGAAAAGCTCACGGCGATTCAACCCAGCACCCTGGGGCAGGCCAGCCGCATCCCCGGCGTCAGCAAAGCCGACATCACCGCCCTGCTGATGTGGCTGGAACTGCAGCAAAGGGAACGCCAACCCCTCGCCCCCACCGCAGAAGCTCGATAGCGTTGGACTCCTGAAACCTCTGCAGTGCCAGCCCGGGTTCCCACCTCACGTGCCTACTGGAACCTGCGGGCTGAGCAGGTGGTGGACAGCGTGTTTGACCATGAGACGGGTACCGCCCAAAACCAGCCGCACCTGGTGCCGGTGGATGTGGATGTGCACGAACCAACAACCCAACCAAGCGAACCCAGCGAGCGCCGCTCCCCCTCCACCTGGCTGCTGCCGCTGATCAGTGGCATCGCCGTTGCCGGAGTGATCTGCAGCGCCTGGCTGGTGAGCAGCCTGCAACGCTCCCGCTTGGAGCTGGAACGGAAGCAAAACGCCGACATGATCGAGCAGCTGCGCGAGCAAGTGGCGGCCCAACAAAACCGCGCCGAAGAGATGGCAACGCCCGAGGAGGCCTCCCATGCCATCCAAAGCCTGGAACCGCTGACCCTGCCGATCCAACAGCCGCCGATCCAACAGCCGTTGACGGTCGATCCCCTGAACAGCGAGCAGGGATTGGTGCCAATGGAACCGGCCCCGCAACTCACCGGTGTGGTGAAGGGCCCCGGTGGCAGCAGTTCCGCCATTTTTCAACTGGGGCAGGGATCGGTGTCCGCCGGCATCAGTGAAGCGATCGGCAGCAGCGGCTGGGTGCTCAGCGAGGTCACTGACAGCGGTGCCGTGATCAGCCGCAACGGCCAACGCCAAACCCTTTCGGTGGGAGGACTGTTCTGAACCCCGCCCCCCGTCTTCACCCATCACCGCACCAGCTCTGGCAAGCCCCCACCGACGCCGTGCTTTCAGCGGAGGGGCCACGTCAACTGCCTGGCCCCTGGCGGCTGATGCTGCTGGGCGATGGCAGCCCCACCCGCCACCTGCGCCTGCTCACCGGTTCGCCCGTTGCCGTGGATCTGATCGCCATGGAGGCCGACCAGACCGACCACCCCGGGGCACCGAAGGAGGTGAAGGAATTGATGGCACCACTGCTGCGCCGCCAGGTGTGGCTTACCTGCGGCGGCACCCCGCTGGCCTGGGCCGAAAGCTGGTGGAACCAGGCCGAAGCGGATTGGCATCTGCGGGACCGCAACCAGCCGATCTGGAAAAGCCTCACCGAAGGCCGTTCCGAGCTGTTCCGTGAGGTGGATGGCTTGGCACTGGTGGAGGGGGACTGGCTCGACCAGACCTTTGGCCATCGCGGCCCCTACTGGAGCCGCCATTACCGCTTCTTCCGCCAGGGCAAGGCCCTCACCGTGATTCGCGAAGTGTTCAGCCCGCAACTCGAAACCTGGCTCGGGCCCACGCTGCGCCAGGAGTTTCAACAAAATTCATGAACAAACCTGCGGGTTTGTTGGGATTTGCTCTTGACAACTTGCCATTGGTTGTGCTCACAGGAAGATGTGGCCAATTCGGTGCACCGTGTCATGGCTGCCACCTCCTCCTGGCTCAGCCTCACCGACCTCGGTCGGATCTACGGCATTTCGGCGATTCACTGCGGCAAGACCCTCGAACATCAAGGCTGGCGTGACAGGCGGGGCCGCCCCACCCAAAGCGCCCTCGACGCCAACGCCGCCATGCAGACCGGCCCCCATGGCCAAGGACGCACGGTTCTCTGGAACCGCACGGTCTGCAGCCAGCTGCTGGAACAGAAGGGCTATGAACCGATGAGCCGCAGCCTGCAAGTGGAGCAGTGGACCCAACTGCTGGAAGCGCTGCAGGTGGGATCCCCATCGATCACCGCCACAGCAGACCAGATGGCCGAAGAGATGCCCGGAGAGCTGCTCGAGGATGTGAACCACCAGCTCGCTGCACGGGGCTGCCGCTACCAGGTCAGCCCACGCTCACTGCACCCCAGCCATTAGTCGATCCGGCGGCGGCTGGAGCGGGGCAAGGCCCGGCGAGAGCCTGCTGGATTGGGCGCGGCTTCGGGTTCCGGACGGGCTGCCGGCTGGGCAGAGCGCGACCAGCGCTGCACCCGAAAGCTGTCGTCCTCCGGCCACTCGCCCTGGTCTGCTGCGTTGAACTCCTGAGCCACAGGTGGCGTTGATGGGGGCGCTGGAGCCTGCGCTGCTGCTCCGCGACGGCTCCGGCGGGAGATCGCCTCAAGGGGTCGACGGGCTGAACGCGTCGAACGTGCGGGCTCTGGCCGGCCACGGCCAGCCTCTTGCCAGGGCTCCTGCCAGTCGTCGTCCTCTTCCAGCAGCCACTCAACCTTTTCGCCGACCCAGCGGCCCACCGAATCGAGATCCAAACCGGAGCGCCGCCCTCCAGGCCGTTGTCCTGGTCGCCGACCGGACACCCCATCCACGAGCTGACGGCCGGTTTCCAAGAACTGGTCGAGACGGCGATCCCGCTGATCACGGAACCGGTCCAACCGATCGAAGCGCTCCTCCATCCCCTGACGTTACCGACGGCGGCGGCGCAACCACTGTTCCCGCCGCAATCCCAGCAACACAATCACCACACCGCCGCACTCCAGGGTGAGCCAGAACACCTCCATCTAACCCTCCGCCTCCACGTAGCTGAGCACGCAGCTGGCATCCCAGCGGCCATGGAAATGCTCGACGCAACAGGCCCGGCAAGCGGCATTGCGTGTGCGCCTTCGGCAGGGGGTGCGGCGGCCGCAACGGGGACAGACCGCCAGCCAGCGGGGCGGCCGGGGCGGCACGGGATAGCTGTGGCGGATGCTCACCTGAAACCGGCTCTGGGCCGCATTAATGGCGGCCATCCGGGCCCGGAACAGCGGCCCGTGGCTTTCGCGGCGACGCTGCACCAGATCAACCCAGGCGTGGATCATCTCGTGGCAGAGCGTGCTTTCCGTGGCGATCTGCGGCAAGGGCTCAAGCACCGGCCGCGACAGCACGATCTCGCTGCCGCGGCCCTCACCCACACCGGGGCCACGGCGGTAGAACCCCGCCGTGCGGCTCATCCGGCCATCGCTCCAGCGCACCGCCGTCAGCGGCTGGCCCCCATCCACCAAAGCACCGCCGAAATGCTCCCGGTTAAGGCGGTGAAACAGCGGCAGCAGGGGCTGCAAAGGCACAGAACGGGGGGGAGGAGATCCGAATCAGCGCCATCCTGCCGTGGTCAGTCAGACTCGGCCCTGCTTTGACAGCTGGTGATGGAACTGGGACTGGTGCGGGAGATCGGCAGCAAAGCTCTGCTGGCCGGGGGTCTCACCCTGCTGGGGTACTGGATCTACAACGCCGTGAAGCTGGTGCTCGACGCCCGCGGCATCAATCCCCTGATCAAGCAGTTCTTCACCCAGGTGGCTGCCGGCCGCATCGATGCCGCCTACCTGCTCACCACCAAGGCCTACCGCCAGCACGTGAGCCGCCAGCAGTTCATCCGCTTCCTGGCGGGCCTGAAGCTGAACAAATTCCGCAATCTCAAGTCCGGCCGCCCCCGCGTGCAGGAGGGCAACTTGATCCTCACCGTGAAGCTGAAGTCCGAAGGCGACGAAGAGCTCCCCCTCGACTTCACCTTCACCAAGGTGGACGACAACTGGCGCATTGCCCGCATCAACCAGGTCAATGGCTGATCCGCACGAGCGGGCCGCGGAACTGCGGCAGCTGCTCAACCGTGCCGGCCACGCCTATTACGTTCTCGATTCTCCGGTGATGGAGGACGCGGTCTACGACCGCCTCTATCGCGAGTTGCTCGAGCTGGAACAGAAGCATCCGGACCTGCAACGGTCCGACAGCCCCACCCAGCGGGTGGGCGGAGCTCCGGCGGAGGGGTTCACCAGCGTTGAGCACCGCGTGGGCATGCTCAGCCTCGACAACGCCTTCAACCGCGACGACCTGCAGGCCTGGCACGAGCGGCTGCTCAAGGTGCTGGACCGTCCCAGCGACACCCGCCTGCCCCTGGTGGGGGAACTCAAAATTGACGGCAACGCCCTGGCCCTGAGCTACCGCAATGGGGTGCTGGAGCGAGCCGCCACCCGAGGCGATGGCAGCCGCGGTGAAGAGATCACCGCCAACGTGCGCACGATCAGCTCGATTCCGCTGCGGCTGCAAATCGAGAACCCACCGGACTGGGTGGAAGTGCGAGGAGAAGCCTTCATCCCTGATGCCACCCTCGCGGCGATCAATGCCGAACGGGAACAACGGGGTGAAGCGCTGTTCGCCAATCCCCGCAACGCCTGCGCCGGCACTCTGCGCCAACTGGATCCGAAGGTGGTGGCCGCCCGCCGGCTCGACTTCTTCGCTTACACCCTGCACCTGCCGGGTGACACCCAACCCCCCGGCCAATGGGCAGCTCTTGAGTGGCTGAACTCGGCCGGTTTCCGCGTGAACCCGAACCGAGAGCTCTGCGGAGACCTGGCCGCCATCCAGCGCTTCTGCGACCACTGGGAGCAGGGTCGCCATGACCTCCCCTATGCCACCGACGGCGTGGTGGTGAAGCTGGACGACCTTCAGCTGCAGGACGAAGCCGGCTTCACCCAGAAGGCCCCGCGCTGGGCCATCGCCCTCAAATACCCAGCCGAAGAAGCCCCCACCCGTCTGCTCCGCGTTGGTGCTCAGGTGGGCCGCACCGGTGCGATCACCCCCGTCGCCGAATTCGAGGCAGTCGCCCTGGCCGGCACCAGCGTCAGCCGCGCCACCCTCCACAACGCCGATCGGATCGCTGAACTGGATCTGCACCTGGGCGACACCATCGTGGTGCGCAAGGCCGGGGAGATCATTCCCGAAGTGGTGCGGGTGCTGCCGGAGCTCAGGCCCAGCGACGCCACCCCGGTGCAACTGCCGCAGCACTGCCCTGAATGTGGCTCCAACCTGGTGCGGGAGGGCGATGAAGCCGCCACCCGCTGCGTGAACAGCAGCTGCCCGGCGATCCTGCGGGGTGGCCTGCGGCACTGGGTAAGCAAAGGAGCCCTGGATGTGGATGGGCTTGGCAGCAAGTTGATCGAACAGCTGGTGGACCGCGGCCTGGTGGGCTCGCTGGCGGATCTCTACCGCCTGGATGCGGCCCTGCTCGCCAGCCTGGATCGGATGGGCGACAAGTCGGCCACCAACCTGGTGGAGGCCCTGGAGGCCTCCAAACAACAGCCGTGGCACCGCCAGCTCTACGGCCTTGGCATCCGCCACATCGGCGAGGTCAACGCCAAAGCGCTCGCGGCCGCTTTCTTCAGCATCGACAGCCTGGCGGCAGCAGCGCTGGAAGCCCCGGAGCAGATCGCCGAACTGCATGGCATCGGCCCGGAAATCAGCGCAAGCCTGTGCCAATGGCTGCGCACCCCCGCCAACCAACAGCTGCTGCAGGACTTGCGCAGCGTTGGGCTCTCCCTGGAGGCGAGTGCCTCCGAGCAGCAGGCCGCCAGCCAAGCCGGAGCTGACGCCGACGGCGTGCTGCAGGGCAAGACCCTGGTGCTCACGGGCACACTCCCCAACCTCAGCCGCAGCGAAGCCAAAGCGCTGATCGAAGCAGCGGGTGGCAAGGTGAGCGGCAGCGTCAGCAAGAAGACCGACTATTTGGTGGCTGGCGAAGCCGCCGGCAGCAAACTGACCAAAGCCGAAAGCCTCGGGGTGACGGTGCTCAGCGAAGCCGACCTCACTGCCCTGCTGCAGCCATGAGCCCATCCACCCCTGCCCTGCACCGCTGGATCAAAACCGACTGCGGACGAGCCAAGTTGGCTGAGCTGCAGCAGCGCACCGGACCCACCGCCCGCGTGCGCCTGGCCTGGTTCATCCTGATCGCTGCCCTGCGGGACTGGCGTCTGCCCAATCCCGATCAGAGAGACGTCTCCACATCCTGAAGCGCCCGCCGGGCGGCTCGGCTCACCAGCCAGACCACGGCCAACGTGGCAAGCACCCCCACCAGCCGCAGTGCCCAGGTGCCTGCATCGGCCTCACCCCCCAGCACCTCACCGAACCGGGCCACATCGCCGGCCAAGGCCCCCAAGCCGCAGAACAGCACCGTGCCAGGGAGGATTCCGATCAAGCCGATGCTGTAATCCCGCAGGCTCACCTCACTGAGGCCGTAGGCCAGGTTGAGCAGCGAGAAGGGAAAGGCGGGCGAGAGGCGCGTCAGCAACACCAACTTCAGGCCCTCCTTGCTCACGGCCCGCTCCACCGCCTGCAACTTGGGGAACTGCTCCAACCGGCGCCGGGCCCAGTCGCGCAGCACCGAACGCCCCAGCAGAAACACCACCACCGCCCCGAGGCAGGCCCCAACAAACACCAGGCCACTGCCAAGCCAGGTGCCATAGAGCACCCCGGCCAGCATCGACGCCCAAACCCCCGGCAGCAGCAGCGTCACCCAGAGGGCATAGAGCGGCATGAACAACAGAGCCCCAGCGGGGGAGCGCAGCAGCTCCAACACATCCGGCAGCCAGTGCTGAACCAAGGAGATCAAGCGGAATCACCCACACATGGCGTGGAGCATTGCACTAACTCGATGCTGAGGTGTAGAAGCGCAGGGCAAAGAGCCAGAAGGCCCGCGCCGCCGCAAAGAACAGCACCGCCAGAGCCAAGCCCGCCAGCAGCATTGGTGCGGCGGCCTCACCCAACAGCACCTGGGCCGGAACCGTGGTGAGAAAGGCCACCGGCAGCACCAGGGTGAACAGCAGGCGCAGGGCAGGCGGGTAGGCGTTGAGGGGATAACGGCCGGAGGCCAGCAGGGCCCGCAACACCTCAGTGGCATTCCAGGTTTTGACGAACCAGATGCTGGTGGCAGCGATCAGAAACCAGAGCGAATAAAGGATCAAGCCACCGGCCAGCAGCATCACCAGCACGGTGAAGAGAGAGGACAGGCTGAACACCACACCGGCCTGATGGCACCCCCAGGCCAGAAGCCCAAGCCCCAGGGCGATCTCCGGCAGCCCCGCTGGCGAGAGCGTGCGCAGCGACAACCAAAACTGGCTGTCGATCGGTTTGAGCAGCACGAAGTCCAGGGTGCCCTCACGCACATGGGTGACGATCGCCCCGAGGTTGGGGCGCAACCAGGTGGTGGCCATGCCATCGAACACCGTGTAAAGCCCCTGCACCATCAGGGCCTGGGCCCAGCTCCAGCCCCCCAACGTTTGATCAGGGCCGTAGAACAACGAGAGCAGGAACAGGCTGCCGCTGAGGCTCATCGCCACCGCCAGCAGCTCGATCAGCACGTTGGCCTGATACTCCAGCTGCACGGCCACGGCCGTGCCCCAGAAGCGACGCAGGGTTCGCCAGTAGCGCCCCATCAGGCCCCCATGGCGCTGTAGCGCCGCACGCCGGCCCGCCAGAGCAGCAGCACCAGCGGCAACAACAGAGCGATCCAAGCCAGTTGCGCCCCAAAGCCCGCCAACAGATCCACCGGCTGGCCGGCCAGCACCCGGGCCGGGAAGTCGATCAAATAGGGGAAGGGCGTCCACTGGGCCAGGGCCCGCACCACCGGCGGAAAGGCCGTGAGCGGTGCCAGCAGACCGGACAGGAAGAGAAAGGGAATGAACTGAAGCCGCTCCAGGGCACTGGCCTTTTCACTCCAGAAGCAGAGGGCCGCAATCAAGCTCTGGAACAGAAAGGCGATGGCGAAGGCCATCCAGGTGGCCAGCCAGGCCAGCAGGAAGCCCCCCAACGACGGCAACCAGAAAGCCTGGGGCCGCACCGCAACAAACACCGCCGCAATCAGGGCCGCAAAGGGCAGACGGGTGAGCTGCTCGCCGAGGTGGGCGGCCACATAACGCCAGAGCGGATGCAGCGGCTGCAGCAGGTAAGGAGAGAGCCGGCCCAGCAGGGCGTCTTCCTCGAAGGCATAGACCACCCACACCACCGAGAACTGACGCACCAGAAAGGCGCTGAGGAAATAGCGATCCAGGGCCACACCATCCAGCCCCAGCCCCGAGCGCGCGTCGCTGCCGCTCCAGACGCTGAGCATGATGAACGGCAGCACCCCGGACAAAGCCCAGAGGGCGATCTCAGCGCGGTACTCGAGCATGTGGGCGTACTGGGAGCCCAGCAGCACCCGGATGATCCGCCGGTTCAGCCCGAAGATCCGCATCAGACCCGCCCCTGCCGGAACAACCCACCGATCAGCTCTTCGATCGGTGGATCGGTCACATCCAGATCACGCACGGGGAAGCGATCCAGCAGTTGCGCCACCACGGCGGTGAGCTGATCGCGGGGCACCAGCAGCCGCACATCACAGCCCTCCAGCTGCTCCAGACGCCCCAACCCCGCCAAGGCATCGGCTGCAACGGGCGACTCCAACTCGAGCCGCACCTCCCGCTCCGGTGCCAACTGATCAGCCAGCGCTTCCAGAGGGCCGTCGTGGAACAACCGCCCCTGGTGGATCAACAGCACCCGGGGGCACAACGCCGTGATGTCAGCCATGTAGTGGCTGGTGAGCAGCACCGTTGCCCCCGTTCGGCGGTTGTACTCCGCCAGGAACTGCCGCACCCGGGCCTGGGCATTCACATCCAACCCCAGGGTCGGTTCATCGAGGAACAACACCTCCGGCTCATGCAGCAGGGCCGCCAACAGTTCGGCCTTCATCCGCTGGCCCAGGGAAAGCTTGCGCACCGGCCGGGTGAGTTCCTCCCCCAGCTCCAGCAGATCGGCAAGTTCGCTGATCCTCCTCCGGGCCACAGCATCGGGAATGCCGTAGACCGCCGCATTCACCCGCAGTGAATCCATCGGCGGCAGGTCCCAGAGCAGCTGCTGCTTCTGCCCCATCACCAGGGTGATCCGGCGCAGGAACTCCGCCTGACGGCGCTGGGGCCGGTGCCCCGCCACCTGCACCTCGCCGGCGCTGGGGTGGATCAAGCCGCAGAGCATCTTCAGGGTGGTGGTTTTGCCGGCGCCGTTGGCACCGAGGAAGCCCACCATCTCCCCGGGCTCAATCCGGAAGGAAACGTCCTGCACCGCGGTGACGTCCCGGGTGCGGCGGCGGATGAAATGGCGCAGAGTGCCGGCCAAGCCGGGCTGCTTCTCGGCAACCCGGTAGATCTTGCTCAGCCCCTCAACCTGAATCACCGAATCAGCTCAGATCCGCCAGGCGCTTGCGGGCCAGATCGGCCTGGGCCTGCTTCTCATCGAGGTTGGCCTGGCATTCCGCCACCACCTCCGGCGGCGCCTTGTCGGCGAAGTTGGGGTTGCCCAGCCGGCCCGCCAGGCCCTTGATCTCCTTCTCCGCCTTGGCGATGTCTTTCTCCAGGCGCCCTTTCAGCGCATCGAGGTCCACAAGGCCTTCGATCGGCAGCAGCACCTGCAGCTCACCGCTCACCCCCGCCAGGGCCTTGGCCATCGGCGCCGCATCGGCCTCCGCCGGCGCCATCACCGCCACCGACTCCGCCCGTGTCAAGGCTGTGATGTCGGCCGTGCCCTGAGTGAGCACAGCCGCCAGCTCACCGCGACCGATGACGAAGCGCACCGGCACCGATTGCGAGGGCTTGAGGCCCGCCACCGCGCGCAGGTTGCGCACCACACGGATGGCACCGATCAGCTCAGCGAACGAGGCTTCGAGGTCTTCGTTGAGGGCTGCTTCGTCCACTACCGGCCAGGGCTGCAGAGCCAGGAAGATGGTCTCCGGCTCACCGGTGACGCTGTGCCAGAGCTCCTCGGTGAGGTGGGGCATCAGCGGATGCAGCATCAGGTGCATCTGGCTGATCACCTTGGCCAGCACCTGCTTGGCCACCCGCTGATCGGCGAGGGCCTCGGCCGAGGTGTTCTCACCGGGATTGAGCCGGCGCTTGCTCAGCTCCAGATACCAGTCGCAAACGTCGTTCCAGGCGAACTCGTAAAGCCCCTTGGCGGCTTCACCCAGGCCATAGCTGCTGTAGCGCTCGGCCGTCTCCCGGTTCACCCGAGCCAGGCGGGAGAGGATCCAGCGATCGGCCAGCTGCAGGGCCGCGGGGTCGGGTTCACCGAGTTGGGCCGGTGTTTCGCCGCCCAGGTTCATCAGGGCGAAGCGGGTGGCGTTCCACAGCTTGTTGGCGAAATTGCGCGAGGCCTCCACCGTGGCGGAGGTGTCTTTCTTGCGGTCATAGTCCAGGCGGATGTCCTGACCCGCACCGGCCACCTCCCGCACCAGGGCGAAACGCAGGGCATCGGTGCCGTAGCGGTCGATCAGCAGCAGCGGATCGATGCCGTTGCCGGCGCTCTTGCTCATCTTGCGGTTCTGCTCATCCCGCACCAGGCCATGGATGTAGACGTCCTGGAAGGGCATCTCACCGGTGAAGGCGCCGGCCATCATCGTCATCCGGGCCACCCAGAAAAAGATGATGTCGAAGCCCGTCACCAGGGTGCTGGTGGGGTACCAGCGCTGCAGGTCGGCGCTGTCTGCATCGGGCCAACCCAGGGTGGAGAAGGGCCAGAGGCCACTGGAGAACCAGGTGTCGAGCACGTCTTCGTCCTGCTCGATCTCCGCCGCCGCGCCGTACTCCGCCTTGGCCTTCTCCAGGGCTTCGGCTTCGTTGCGGGCCACCACGTAGGGCGTGGTGTCGGTGTACTTGCCGCCGGTCTCGCTGATCACGAACCAGGCGGGAATGCGATGGCCCCACCAGAGCTGGCGGCTGATGCACCAGTCGCGGATGTCGGTGAGCCAGTCGCGATACACCTTCTCCCAGCGCTCGGGGATGAAGCGGGGGTCCTGCTTCTCGAGGGCCTCACGACAGCGAGCCGCCAGGGGCTCGGTTTTGACAAACCACTGGGTGGAGAGCAGCGGCTCCACCGGCACCTTGCCGCGGTCGGAATAGGGAACGCTGTGGCGGTAGTCCTCCACCTTCACCAGCAGCCCCAGCTCCTCCAGACCGGCCACCACAGCCTTGCGAGCCTCGAAGCGATCCAGCCCCTCGAACTGGCCGGCCTCCTTGTTCATCGTGCCGTTCTTGCGCATCACCGTGATCTGGGGCAGACCGTGGCGCTGGCCGATGGCGAAATCGTTGGGGTCATGGGCCGGCGTCACCTTGACGCAGCCGGTGCCGAACTCCTTTTCCACGTGGTCGTCGGCCACGATCGGAATCTCCCGCCCCACGAACGGCAGGGTGAGGGTCTGGCCCACCAGGTGGGCGTAGCGCTCATCGGTGGGGTTCACCGCCACCGCCGTGTCGCCCAGCATCGTTTCAGGCCGGGTGGTGGCCACCTCCAGGTGGCCGTCGCCGCTGCTGAGCGGGTAGCGGAAATGCCAGAGGTGGCCATCCACCTCCTTCATCTCCACCTCCAGATCGCTCACCGCCGAACCGGAGGCGGGGCACCAGTTCACCAGGTACTCACCGCGGTAGATCAGCCCCTGCTCGTGCAGTCGCACGAAGGCCTCCTTCACCGCCTCACTCAGACCCTCATCGAGGGTGAAGCGCTGGCGCTTCCAATCCACGGAATACCCCAGCCGCCGCAGCTGGCCCACGATCCGGCCACCGCTTTCGGCCTTCCACTGCCAGGCCCGCTCGAGGAACGCCTCACGGCCGAGGTCGTGGCGGGTCTTGCCCTCCGCTTTGAGCTGCTTTTCGAGGATCGTCTGCACCGCGATCGAGGCGTGATCGGTGCCGGGCAAGCAAAGAACGTTCTTTCCCGCCAGGCGCTGGTAGCGCACGATCGTGTCGATCAGGGCCGTGTTGAAGGCATGGCCCATGTGCAGGCTGCCGGTGACGTTCGGCGGCGGGATCACCACAGAAAACGGTTCACCGGGGGCCTTCGGGTCGGGATGAAACGCTCCCTGGTCCTCCCAGGCCTGCTGCCAGCGGGCCTCCGTGCCAACCGGGTCGTAGGTCTTGGCCAGTTCGGGCACAGGAGGCATGGAATTCAGTCAAGCCATGGTCGCAAAAGGTGCTGACGGGCTCGGCGACTCTCACTAACCTCAGCTCACGCCTTGGACGTCATGGCTGCTGGGTTAAGTCGAGCGTGGCTCTTGGGCCTGATGGCCGGGCTGTTGAGCGGCTGTTCGGCCATCGATGCACTGCAACCGCCAGCGGTGGTGGACATCGTCCGCACCATCGACAACAAAGCCAACATCACAACGCAGGATTACGACCAGCTGGAGGACATCTCCGCTCTGGTGTTCCAGCAGATCCGCGACATCGATCCACAGATCCATCCCCAACTCCAACTGTCATCCCGGACACGCTTCATCGACGAGATCCGCGAGCGAACGGAGAGCGGCTTCGGGCCTGATTTGATCATCACCGACAGCGAAACAGCACTGACGCTGTATCGATCGCGGCTGATCGACCCAATCCAACTTTCGGAGCAGGACCGTCAGGACACCCCCCAAAGCCTGCTCGATCTGGTCACCGCCAAAGACGGTGCCCTGGTGGCACGCCCCGTCAATCAATTCGTGCAGCTGGCTTGCTTCAACAAAGAGCGCCTGCCCACGGCTCCAAGGAGCTTGGAGGAGCTGAAACAAAGCAGCAGTGACGCCACCTTCGGCATGGCCGTTCAGCTCAAGGACCTGTTCTGGAGTGCCGAGGCCTTCGATGCCAGCCCGGCCCTCAAGGCCGCGATGGACTCCCCCAGTACAGTTCAAGCCCATCGGGAGAAGGTGACCGCCTGGCTGCGCTGGCTGGTGGACTCCAGCTACCAGCAGAACATCCGCTTTCTCAACAACCAGGGCAACCTCCGAGACGGACTGATACGAGGCGAACTCGACTGGATCACCTGCTGGAGCAACAACCTCAGAGGTCTCAAGCAGAAGCTGGGCGACAGGCTCGGGGTGACGGCCCTTCCCAAAGGACCGAATCAGAACCGCACCGCCACCACGCGTCTGGAGGTCTGGGCCCTGGGCCGGAACTCCAGCCCGCTTCAACGGCGCAAGGCCCTGTTGATGCTCGATTTCGTCACCAAGCCCTGGGCCCAGAAGACTTACTCCCTTGCCACCAACAACGCCATGCCAGTGAGCCAAAAGGCGGCCACCGTGGTGGCCTCGAAAATCCCCGGCGGCAATGAAGCCCTGCGCAATTACATCAGCGCCGAGCGGCCGCTGAGCAAGATGCGCGTAAAGGCACGGATCTTCCGCGACCCCGTTCGCTACGACACCATCTCTGATGCCCTGCTCGACACCATCTACGACATCCAGACACCTGAGCAGGGGGCTGAACAAATCCTCCAGGGCTTGAGGGAGAAGCGCTGATGCTCCAGGATCTGAACCGGGAAGTGGTCACCTGGCTGGGCTATCTCCAGCGGGGCTCCGTGTTGCTGCAGCTAGCAATCGTGGTGAGCACGGTGCTGGTTGAAAAGCGCAGCCGATGGACGCGTCGCCTGAACTCCGAGGTGTTCAGCAGCTTTGCCGAGCTGGCCTCCCCCTTGTTATTGATCCTGTTGGGGGCTGCCATCAAAGCGTTGGGGTTCCCCGGTGGCTTGGTGCAGTACCTGGCCACACTCTGGCTGCTCTGGCGGCTGTTCAAACCCATCAACTTGCTGATTGAGCAGCGCTTTCCGAACTTGCCGGTGGATGAACTGGATCGAATGCTGTTCCGGCCCTTGTTGCTGCTGTTCACGGTGCTCAGTTTCTTCCAGATCCTGGGCAGCCGCGAATCCCTGGCGATCATTGAAATCGGGGACGTCTTCGGGGTGACCCTCACCGTGGGCAAGCTGTTCACAGCCCTCACAATCACCTACCTGATCGTCGCCTATGCCAAGCGGCCCGCTGCGCTTGTGGCCTGGCTGGGGGGCTACTACATCGGACTGAAACCCCAGGGGCAACGGGCTTTGGAGGTGATCCTCCAGTACTCGGTGATTGGCGTCGGCGTGATGGGAGTCGCGTACTACGTCGGCATCAACGGCACCGCCCTGGTGGCCGTGGCCGGGGGCCTCTCGGTGGGCATCGGCTTTGGCATCAAGGAGATCGTCTCCAACTTCATCAGCAGCCTCTGGCTGTTGTTCGAAGGATCGGTGCGCCCCGGCGAAATCCTGATGATCAACGGCGACCCCTGCACCGTGCGCAAGCTGGGCCTGCGGGCCACCCAGTTGCGGCGCGGCCGCGATGGAGCGGAACTGCTGATTCCGAACCAGAACTTCTTCACCCAGGAGGCGGAGTCGTACACCGCGGAGGAAACCTCACGCCGCGACGCGGTGGTGGTGGGGGCGGCTTATCACCATGAACCCAGTCAGGTGATCGCAGTCCTTGAGGAGGTGGCCCGTCAGCACCAGAAAGTGCTGCAGTACCCACCACCACAGGCGTTCACGGTGGATTTCTCCGATTCATCGATCAACTACAAGCTGCTCTTCTGGGTGCGCAATCCCCTGGAAGCCTTCGCTGTGGGCAGCGATCTGCGGCAAGCCATCTGGACGGCGTTCGACAAGAACGGCATCGGCATTCCCTTCCCGCAGCGGCAGGTGTATCCGATGGAATGGCCCCCCTCCAAGGAACAAACCCACCGGCTCGGCAGCCCCAGCAATCAGCTCCAGGCCGAAGCAGACAGCGATCCTGCCAACGACTCAGCTGGCGAGACGCCGTAGGTAGTCCTCCTGGCGTCCGGCGTTGATCCAACCGGTGGCGATCAACTTGCTGGCGCTCTCATTCACCCGTCCGCGGTGAATGTGGGACGGACCAGCCGGAAAGATCACCAACTTGCCCCGCTCCGCCGGTTCGTGGTGGTCCTGCCAGTGGAACTCGGTGCCAGCCTCATCCACGTCGTTACAATAAAGAATCCAGGCCAGCACCCGGTGCACCGGTTCGGTGGCCTCATCGCTGATGGTCCAATCGCAGTGCCATCGCTTGAACCCTTCCCCCGGGGCGTAGTGCTGGAGGTTGAAGATCGGATTCACAAACAGGCTCTGCTGCGGGCAGCACTGCCGGAACAACGGCCGCTCCTGCAGATAGCGCTCCAAGCCGGCCGTCACCCCCCGCAGGATCAGTTGCGAGAGGGCAAAGGATTCAGGTTCCGAGCGATCAATCGCCACCAGGCTGATGTCGGTGCTCTGTTTCGCCGGTTCCCCCTCACCCTCAGGCCCGAAGGCCACGCCAGGCCGCTGTAAGTCCACCCGGCGCTCGAAGAACTCACGCACCGCATCGGCCACCGAGGCGTAACCGGGATTGCTGTAGCGCCCGATCAGGTTCATGCCGCGGCCTCCACGCGAGGAATCGCCACCACAGCATCGAGCTGCTGCCAACGCGACCGGTCAGCCACATGGCCCTGCAACTGCACCTGTTCGATCACCGTGGCAGCGCGCTCAAGATCCAGGGGAACACCCGGGCCCATCGGCAGCACCAGCACCTGCTGCTCAGCCGGATCGGCCATCACCTGAAGATCGAGGGCCTCCAGCTCCCGCTCAAAGAACACCCGCCGCATCCGGGTGGTGAGGCTTGGCCCAAGCGCCTCGACGAACCGGGCCATGCCGGCTTCATCCCCGGAGCTGCCGCAATTCAGCGACAACCAGATCAGCAGCTTCACCCAACTTTCCGCCGTCCACAGGGGTTGGAAGCTTTCCCGGTGCTGCCGCACCAGCTCAGCGATTGAAAAATCAAACAGCGTGGCCTGCAGGCCAGTGGCATCAGCGGAATCCATGCTGTTCATCCTCTCCTGCGAAAGGTCAGACTGGGACGACTGGCTATTCGCACCATGGCCCTGGACCTGAACGATCCCGAACTCGAGTTCTCCGATCTGGTCTACGCCTACCAGAGCTGGGTGATGGCGGTGATCAATGACGAAAAGCTGGACAGCGACGACAAGCTGCTCACCGACGACATCGCCGAGGACGCCCTCAACTCAATGCGCTTCCTGCCGGGCGAGGTAACCAACGCCATCGAAACCAGCCTGGCCCGCGTCTACGACGTGGACGCCGACGAACTGGCCGAGCTGCTCTTCCCTGAGGACTGAGCCCAGGCTCAGGTGACGCGATGGGTTGGTCCGCGGCTGACATCCCGAACCAGCAGGGCCGTGTCGCCCTGATCACTGGAGCCAACAGCGGCCTGGGCCTGGAAACCGCGCGCGCCTTGAAACGCTGCGGGGCCACCGTGGTGTTGGCATGCCGCAGCCCCCGCAAAGCCGAGAGGGCCAAGCAGGAGTTGCTGCAGGAGCGCGATGGGGGAGCGGTGGATCTGGTGGACCTGGATCTGGCGGACCTGACCAGCGTGCAAAAGGCGGCGGCCACCGTCGGGGAGCGCTACGGCTGCCTTGATCTGCTGATCAACAACGCTGGCGTGATGGCACCGCCGCGCCGCACCACCGCCCAGGGGCATGAATTGCAGTTCGGGGTGAATCACCTGGGGCACATGGCCCTGACCCAGGCCCTGCTGCCGCTGCTGCAGAACCGGCCCGATCCCCGCGTGGTGACGGTGACCTCCGGAGCGCAGTACTTCGGCAAGATCCGCTGGAACGACCCTAGCTGGAGCAAGAGCTACGACCGCTATGGGGCCTATGGCCAAAGCAAACTCGCCAACGTGATGTTTGCCCTTGAGCTGGATGCACGCCTGCGCGAGCAGGGCAGCCCCATCCGCTCCCTGGCCGCCCATCCCGGCATCGCGCGCACGGAACTGCAGCCCACCGCAATCGCCAGCGTCGGCAACCGCTTCGAGGCCCTTGCCTACCGGCTGATGGATCCCCTGTTCCAAAGCGCCGGCATGGGTGCCCTGCCCCAACTGCATGCCGCCACCGCGGCGACTGCTCAGGGTGGCGAGCACTACGGCCCTGAGCAGTTCGGCGGCTTGCGGGGTGCACCGGCGCTCTGCCGCGTTGCACCAGCAGCGAGCCAACCTGCCGAACGGCAGCGGCTCTGGAGCTTGAGCGAGCAGCTGATCGGTGGCTAAATCCCACGCTGTGATGTTGAGTGGCCGCTGGTTGGTCGCCCTTTGAAACCATGGCCACTCGCCGCCCTGCCACCCAGATCAATGCCCGCCAGAAGGTCTTGCTGGCGAACCTGCAGGCCTGTGGTGATGAGATGAGCGGTCAGCAGCTGCACCGCAGCCTGGAGCCCGAACAGGCCATGGGCCTGGCCACGGTCTACCGGAATCTGCGCCAGCTGCAGCAACGGGGCCTGGTGCGCTGCCGCCACCTGCCCAATGGCGAGGCGCTCTATGCGCCGCTGGAGCGGGATCGCCACCACCTCACCTGCGTCGATTGCGGCAAGACCCAGGTGCTCGACCACTGCCCGATTCACGACCTGGAGGTGCCCGAAGACGGTCGCAAAGGCTTCGATCTCCTGTTTCACACGCTTGAATTCTTTGGTCTCTGCAGCGACTGCCGCGAGCGGCAGCAAAGCCCGTCATGACCCTGGCCGCCACGTACTACGGAGCCAATGGCTGGTTGCTCGAATTCGATGATCTCCGCGTTCTGGTGGATCCCTGGTTGCGCGGCAGCCTGAGCTTCCCCCCCGGAGAGTGGCTGCTCAAAGGGGAACTGCCCTGCGAGCGCAAGGTGCCCGAGAAGCTGAACCTGCTGTTGCTCACCCAGGGGCTTGCAGACCACGCCCATCCGGACACCTTGGCGCTTCTCCCCAAGGACCTGCCCGTCATTGGATCGGCGGCGGCTGCACGGGTGGTGGAACGCCTGGGATTCACCAGCGTGAAAGCCCTCTCCCCCGGAGAGAGCACCAACCACCAGGGCCTGCGGGTGCGCGCCAGCGCCGGTGCACCGGTGCCGATGGTGGAAAACGGTTATCTGCTCGAACATCCGGCCGGGTCGCTCTATCTCGAACCCCACGGTTTTCTCGATCCAGCCCTGGAGCCACAGCCCCTGGATGCCGTGATCACGCCGATGGTGGATCTGGGGCTGCCGGCGCTTGGAGCGTTCGTCAAAGGCTGCTCCGTGGTGCCGCAACTGGTGGAACGCTTCCAACCCACCACGGTGCTCGCCAGCACCTCCGGCGGCGACGTGCGCTTTGGCGGCGCCTTGAGTCGGGCCCTGCAAATGAAAGGATCCGTAGCCAGCACTGGAGCCCAGCTACCCGCCAGCAGCTCCTGGACCGATCCAACACCGGGGGAACGACTGCTGCTGAAAAACTGATTTTTCGGATTAAGCTTTGTAACAACAGCTTGAGTTCGATGAAATCCACGCAAGCGAGCGATTCCTGGTTCCAAGGCGTCGCTGCCCGCGACATCCACATGGAGCAGCTCAAAAAGGCCGAACGCTTCAACGGCCGTGCCGCCATGGTCGGCATCGTGATCGGAATCATCACCGAGGGGCTCACCGGTGCCGGCATCGTTCACCAGATCGGGCTGGGTCCCCTGGTGGATGGCTATGCCGCCTGCCGCACCCAATTCCTGCCCTTCTGCTTCTGATTCGGAAGGGGGACCACCCCCCGATGACGAGAATGGTGCGATTCACGTTCGAATCGAATGGCTGCTGACAAGGAACTGCTGAAGGAAGTGGCCCTGGAGCTGTGGAACACCACCAAAAAGCTTCGTCCCGGCCTGCCCAAAGCGCCTCGCGCCCAGCTGGTCTTAAAGGCTCTGCTCACCATCGGTGACATGAGTGATCAGCTAGAAGCCGCCATGGTGCTTGGAGTGATTGAGGCGCAGGAACCCGACGATGAGCCCGGGCAGGGAGAAGCAGCCGGCGAAGACAAGACGGTGTCTGAAACCGATGCCAAGACCGAGCGGGAGACCCCCAGGGTTGTGCGCAAGCGCTCCAGCAGCCGCTGATCAAGACCTCCAAATGGCAAGCCACCCATCCCGCTCCCTCCCTGGGGATGGGTCAAGCTTTTGAAAGCGCTTCGGCGAGACGGCTTAACGCTGCAGAGCAACCACAGCCGCCGCAGCAGCAAGGGCAACGATTCCAGCCATCCAGATGCTGCCTTGGCGTTCCAACAACCACGCAGCGTTGCGAGAGATCGACAACCTGCCAGTTGCCAACAGCGCAGTGAACCCCACTAGCAGAACCACGGGAACCACAAGCGCCAAGACCAACTGCATCACAAAGTGCCTTTGAGGCCTACCTTCCAATGATGATGTGGTGGCAAATCGAGCTACGTCTCTACGTCCGCACCACAGCCTGAATCTTGACTCTGTTGATCATCACGGCCGGTTTCATTGGTCTGCTTTGGCTCATGCAAAGCCTGATCAGACGTGGCATGGATGACGGCAGCAACAGCTGAGGCGTCTTCATTCCGCTGAAGGGAGGAACCTCGTCAGCGATGCCTGAGCTCCCCTGGGGCCTGCTCGGCTTCCGCCTTCAGGAAACGGCGATGCTGAGATGAGGCATAGCCGCTGAGGTCAATTCTGCTGGCATTGCTGCCAGCATTTCGCCACTCCCTCGGGGGAGTGCTGGATCTTCTGTTCATGGAATCGAGTTATCGGTTCTCGCGCAGTGGGCCTTCAATCAGGCTCTTTGGCGTCGCCCCACCTTTGCACACCCAACCGTCCGACGCACCGAGCGGATGAGTAATTGCAGCTACGGCAAGCCATTCGAATCGGACCGATACTCCGCCCAACGGCAAACGGCTTGTGACTCCTGAAGAGCAGTACGTGCAATGCATGGATGCTGCCTACGCCGCTGCTGACAGGGAGACCTGCCTGAAAATGATGCGAAGGGCAGAAGGCGTCCTGCGCGGTGAATTCAGCGCCCAAACAGGAAGCGATGGCCCAGGTGAACGAGCGTTAGCGGGCTGAAGCAAAAAACCAACGAAACCCAGTGCAGCACCGGGTTTTGAGATGGGCGATACTGGGATCGAACCAGTGACAATCTCCTTGTAAGGGAGGTGCTCTACCGCTGAGCTAATCGCCCGATGCGGCAAATTCTGCCCTAACGCGTCAGCTTGGGGGCGCACGACAGCCCCGAAGACTTGGCAACGGGTCGCCGCCACGATCAGAGCATCTGGGTCCTGAGTCTCCCGCTCGGCATCGCTGTGGGCTTGGTGCTGGGATGGGCTGCAGCCTTGATCGCAGCCGCCAGCTGCCTGGCTGGCGGTTTATGGCTGTCCCCAGACCTAGATACCCGCTCCAATGCGCTGCGGCGGTGGGGAGCCCTCGGCTTTCTCTGGTGGCCCTACCGCCTGCTGGTTGCCCATCGCTCGCTCTGGTCCCATGGCCCGCTGCTGGGAACAACCGCGCGCCTGGCGGTGCTGCTCACCTGGTGCCTGATCGTAAGCATGGCGGTTCCAGCACTCTCACCAGCGGTGCTGCTGACGACGCTCCAGCAACTGATGCGTCAGCACCCACGGGAGTTCATCGCTCTGCTTGTGGGTTTGGAGGGCAGTGCCTGGATCCACCTGATCCTCGATGGCGACCCCTGGCCCCAGGAATGGTCGAAGAAACGACAGCGATGAGAAGGTGGGCGTTGCCCCAGTTGTTGCCCCGGCATGGCCAACGCTCCTTCTGACGCCATCCAGCGACTGATCGATGTTGTGGCCCAACTCAGGGATCCAACAACGGGCTGTCCCTGGGATCTGGAGCAGACCCATGCCTCGCTGGTGCCCTACGTGCTGGAAGAGGCCCATGAAGTGGCCGATGCGATCCGCCAGGGCAGCGATGCCGAGATGAAGGAAGAGCTGGGGGATCTGCTGCTGCAGGTGGTGCTGCATGCCCAGATCGCTCGGGAGCAGCAGCGCTTTGATTTGGATGCGATTGCCGACGGCATCAGCGACAAACTGATCCGCCGTCACCCCCATGTGTTCGGCGATGCCGTCGCCAGCACCAGTGACGAGGTGCGACGCAGCTGGGAGGCCATCAAGCTCCAGGAGCAGGCCGAGACCCTGGCGGGCTCCTCCAGCCCCCTCAGCGACCGGCTCAGAACCAAGGTGCGGGGCCTGCCGGCCCTGGCTGGAGCCATGACCATCTCCAAGAAAGCGGCCAAAGCCGGCTTCGAGTGGGATGACATGGCCGGCGTCTGGGAGAAGGTCCATGAGGAGCTGGACGAACTCAAGGAGGCGGTGGCCAACGGCGACAAAGGTCATGCCCAGGAGGAACTGGGCGATCTGCTGTTCACCCTGGTGAATGTGGCCCGTTGGTGCAGCATCGAACCCGAGGAGGGTCTCGCCGGCACGAATCAACGCTTCCTCGACCGCTTCTCCCGCGTTGAAGCTGCCCTGGAAGGGGATCTGCAGGGCCGCAGCATCAACGAATTGGAAGCCCTCTGGAAACAGGCCAAAGCGGCGATCCGAGCAGAACACTCGCCCACCTCTGGATCCGATTAGTCGTCCAGGGAGGGACGACTGCGCCGTTGACGCTTGAGGTCACCACGCTTTTTCTTCGTGTCCAAGCGCCGCTTCACGGCACCACGACCCGGCCGGGTGGCCTTTCGGGCACGCGGTGCTGGCTGCAAGCCCTCCCGCAGCAGCTCCCCCATGCGATGCAGAGCCTTCTGTCGGTTCTGCCATTGGGAGCGTTCTTCTGCGACCACAACCCGTAGGCAGCCCTCCACCAAACGGGTCTGGAAGTGCTCCAGCAATCGGGCGCGGCGAAATGGACCCAGACAGGAACAGTTCGCTAGATCCAGAAGCAACTCCACACGGGAATCGGTGGTGTTGACCCCCTGCCCGCCGGGGCCGGATGAGCGGCTGAACCGCCAGCGCAGCTCCCTGGACGGAATGGTCAACCGCTCGTTCACCACCAGGTCTTGCACCAGCCATCTCCTGGCTCAAGAACAACAGGATGCTCCCACCAGGTTGATGCTTCGAAGAGGGAGCACCTGCACCAACCCTGACCCCTACCGATAAAACAAAAGCCTTGATCTGACGAAAAAGGCTTTGGAGCTGCCCTCTTCCACAGCAGCTCCCCAACCAAACACATTCAACCTCCACATCTTGCGTTCGTCAATCCCAAGAGCACTACATCTGGTGTTTGGGAACAGCCCCACCGGGTCCTTAGCTGGAGAGATGCCCACCGCAGCCCATGAGCAGCTGGATTGACGAAGAACACCGCGGCGTCCGCTATGGATTGAAGGGAGAGGTGCTGGTCGAGGAGACCAGTCCGTTCCAGCGGATCAGCGTGATTCGCAGTGAGCGCTACGGGCGGGGGCTACTCCTGGATGGCTGTTGGATGACAGCGGAACAGCAGGAACGCCATTACCACGAGGCCTTGGTGCACCCAGCCCTATGCAGCGCCAGCTCGATCGAGCGGATTCTGGTGATCGGAGGCGGGGACGGCGGCACCGCGCGGGAATGCCTGCGCCACCCAGGCGTCCGGCGGCTGGACATGGTGGAGATTGACGGGCGTGTAGTGGAACTCAGCCGGGAACACCTTCCCGACATCGGCGGATCCGCCTGGTCTGATCCGCGGTTCCAGCTCACGGTGGGCGATGGCATCGCCTGGGCCGCTGAGGCTGAGGACCAGAGCTATGACGTTGTCTTGGTGGATGGCTCTGATCCCGCCGGACCCGCCGAAGGCCTGTTCAACCGCGCCTTCTTTGAAAACTGCCGACGGATGCTGAAGCCCGGGGGCGTGTTCGGTACGCAGAGCGAATCTCCGGAAGCCTTCCGCGATGTCCACATCGCCATGGTGCGCCTGTTACGCGAGGTGTTTGACCATGCCGACCCGCTCTATGGCTGGGTGCCGATGTACCCCAGCGGCTGGTGGAGCTGGACCTTCGCTGCGATGGCAACACCCCGTTACCGCACTCCAGACCCAGAGCGCAGCGAGGCCATCGCCGCAGGCTGCGAGATCTGGTCCCCGCGTTGGCAGAGAGGTGCCATGGACGCCATTCCGGCCTTCGTCGAACGGGAGCTGCAGCCATGACCGCACAACCGCCGAGTGGGCTTTTCGACAGTTTGTTTGACAGCGACGGAACCATTTTCATGGGATCCCGTCGCAACCCTGCCGACTGCCGCGTTGGTCTGTTTGGTGTGCCGTACGACGGCACCACCTCCTTTCGCCCTGGCACCCGCTTCGGCCCCGCCGCCATCCGAGAGGTGAGCGCTGGCCTGGAGACCTATTGCCCGCAACTCAACCTGGATCTGGAGGATCTCGACTTTGCGGATCTTGGTGCCGTTGAGATTCCCTTCGGCAACCCTGAGCCCGTTCTCACCAAGGTGAAGCAAGCAACCGAAGCCGTGCTCAGCCTGGGGCTCAGTCCCCTGATGCTGGGCGGGGAGCATTCGATCAGCTCAGGTGCCGTGGAGGCTGTGGCACAAAGCCACCCCGACCTGGTGCTGGTGCAGCTGGATGCCCATGCCGACCTCAGGGACAGCTGGCTGGGGGCCCGCCACAGCCATGCCTGCGCCATGCGCCGCTGTTTGGAGGTTCTTCCCAGCCAGACGCTGTTTCAACTCGCGATCCGGAGTGGCACGCGCGAGGAATTCAGCGAACTGCACGAGAGCGGCCGGCTGATGCCCAGCGTCGACGCCCTTCAACAGGCCCTCGCTCCCTTGCAGGGGAAACCCATCTATCTCACCGTCGATCTGGACTGGTTTGACCCCGCCGTTCTGCCTGGAACCGGCACACCGGAACCCGGTGGTTACAACTGGTCTGACTTCGCCAGCCTGATCGGGGTGCTTCGAGAGCATCACCTGGTGGCGGCCGATGTGGTGGAACTGGCCCCACAACTCGACACCAGTGGCATCAGCTCCGTGCTGGCCGCCAAGGTGACCCGCAGCCTCCTGCTGCTCCTGGGTGGCGATCAATAGAAGTGACGGGCATCAGCCCGCTGCTGCCGCAAACGGCTGTGCTGCTTGCTGAGCAATTGCAGCACCAGCGTTGGGTGCCGATGGATGAGCGCCAGAAAATTGGAGCGGCTCAGGCGGAACAACGAAACAGGCGTCACCGCTGTGGCATCACGGCTGTGACACTCGGCGCCATCCACCAGATCCTCATAGAAAAACAATTCACCGGAACCAAAGCGAATGCGGTTCAACGGACCACTGCTCAGTTCCATCCATCCCCGTTCAATCACATGGATGAACTGCACAGGCTCACCGGCACTGAAAACAGTTGCGCCGGTGGGAAGGGTCAGGCGATCCACCTCAGGCTGTTCCTGGATCAGTTCCAGAGGAGTCAGCGGAGCTGAGGCGGACAAGGCAACAACCGGGGTTGGCTGCAGTATCCCGCGTCCATCCGGTGGAGGCCATCAGCAATGGAGGAGTCATGGATGGATCCAGGCTCACGTCAAGCTGCGATCCAGCTCCAGCTGACGCTCTCCAACACCGCTGCTCTGCAGAGAGGGAAGCTTGGGGGAACGGGGGGTCCAGTGGTGACAGACCATCAGATCTGCAATCTCGGCATGCACCTCCAACCGGCGCAGACGGCACCACCCCTTCGCACCTGCCGGCAGGGTGCAGTATTGACAACTGCGACAGCAGGAGCTGGCGGCCAAACAAGCGCTCCGGAAACGCGCTCAAACTAGTGACGGTCTGCGAAATGGACCATGGACAGGGGCAAATTTCCGGGTTCCCTTCCGGATCGTGAAGCCCTCCATAAGAATGCGCTTCTCATCGGCCGCCCCCATGTCCCTGCAGCGCACTCCCCTGTTCGAGTCCTGCCGCAGCGCCGGGGGCCGCATGGTGCCGTTTGCCGGCTGGGAGATGCCGGTTCAGTTCAGCGGCCTGATCCAGGAACACAAGGCCGTTCGCGAACGGGTCGGCATGTTCGACATCTCCCACATGGGAGTGCTCCGCCTCGAAGGTGCCAATCCCAAGGATGCGCTGCAACGGCTGCTCCCCAGCGATCTGCACCGCATCGGTCCCGGCGAAGCCTGCTACTCGGTTCTGCTGAACGAGAGCGGGGGCATTCGCGACGACCTCATCGTTTACGACTGCGGTGCCATTGATGCCGAACGGGGTGCGCTGGTGCTGGTGATCAATGCCGCCTGCGCCGACAGCGACACCGCCTGGATCCGTGAACAGATGGGGCCCGCTGGCCTGACGGTGACCGACATCAAAAAGGACGGCGTGCTGCTCGCTCTGCAGGGCCCTGAGGCCATGGGAGTGCTGCAGGAGCTGAGCGGCGAAGACCTCAGCGGCTTGCCCCGTTTCGGCCACCGGCTGCTCACCCTGAACGGCCTGAACCAGCCGGTGTTCACAGCGCGCACGGGCTACACCGGCGAAGACGGTGCCGAGCTGCTGCTCAACGCAGACGACGGACAAAAGCTCTGGCAGCTTTTGCTCGACCGCGGTGTCACCCCCTGCGGCCTGGGGGCACGGGACACCTTGCGGCTGGAGGCCGCCATGCACCTCTACGGCCAGGACATGAACGACACAACCAACCCCTTCGAGGCGGGGTTGGGTTGGCTCGTGCACCTGGAAATGCCCGTGGATTTTGTGGGCCGGCAAGCGCTGGAGCAAACGGCGGAATCCGGCCCAGCCAAACGCCTGGTGGGGCTCAAGCTGCAGGGTCGTGCCATCGCCCGCCACGACTACCCCGTGATGCACAACGGAGAGACGGTGGGCATCGTCACCAGCGGCACCTGGTCCCCCACCCTGGAAGAAGCGATCGCCCTGGCCTACGTGCCTCCATCCCTCGCCAAGCTCGGCACCGAACTGAGCGTTGAGATCCGCGGCAAGGCCCAGCCGGCAACGGTCGTTCGCAAGCCCTTCTACAAACGCGCCTGAAGCTCACCGCTGCTGTGGGAAACTCGCTCTTCTCCAGTTGAGACATCCCATGCGCAGCAACGGTTGCGGCGACCTGCGCGAACAGAACATCGATCAGCAGGTGCAACTGTGCGGCTGGGTGGATCGACGCCGTGATCACGGCGGGGTGATTTTCATCGACCTGCGGGACCGCAGCGGCACGGTGCAGATCACGGTGGACCCGGATCTGGGCGCCGACGCCTTCGCCGTCGCCGAGCATCTGCGCAGCGAAACCGTGCTGCAGGTTGAGGGGAAAGTGCGGGCCCGGCCTGGCGACTCCCTGAACGACAAGCTGGCCACGGGGGCTGTGGAAGTGCTCGCCAGCGGCATCACCGTGCTGAACAGCGTGAAAGGCAACCTGCCCTTCCCCGTGTCAGTGCACGACGAGGAGAACACCCGCGAAGAACTGCGGCTGCGCCACCGCTACCTGGATCTGCGCCGCAAGCGCATGAACGACAACCTGCGGCTGCGGGCCCAGACCATCCAGGCCGCCCGTCGCTTCCTGGAGGACGCAGGCTTCATCGAGGTGGAGACCCCGGTGCTGACCCGCTCCACACCGGAAGGCGCCCGCGATTACGTGCTGCCCAGCCGGGTCTGCGGCGGCGAATGGTTCGCCCTGCCCCAGTCCCCCCAGTTGTTCAAGCAGCTGCTGATGGTGGGCGGCATCGAGCGGTACTACCAGGTGGCCCGCTGTTTCCGCGACGAAGACCTGCGGGCCGACCGCCAGCCGGAATTCACCCAGCTGGACATCGAGATGAGCTTCATGGATCAGGAGCAGATCCTGGAGCTGAACGAATCACTGATCTGCGCCATCTGGAAGGCCGTGAAGGGCATCGAACTACCGCGCCCCTTCCCGCGCATGACCTGGCATGACGCCATGGACCGCTACGGCACCGACCGGCCTGACACCCGTTACGGCATGGAGCTCACCAACGTGAGCGACATCGTCAAAGACATGGGCTTCAAGGTGTTCAGCGGTGCCGTGAAGTCCGGCGGCGCGGTGAAGTGCATCGCGGTGCCGGGCGGCAACGATGCGGTGAGCAACGTGCGGATCAAACCCGGCGGCGATGTGTTCAGCGAGGCCCAGAAAGCCGGTGCCGGTGGCCTGGCCTTCATCCGCGTGCGCGAGGGCGGTGAAATCGACACGATCGGCGCCATCAAGGACAACCTCAGCGATGAGCAGAAGCAGGAGCTGCTCAGCCGCACCGGCGCGGAACCCGGCAGCCTGCTGTTGTTCGGCGCCGGCGACACCGCAACGGTGAACAAGGCCCTCGACCGGGTGCGTCAGTACCTGGCCAAGGAGCTGGGCATGGTGAAGGCCGACCGCGACAACGACCAGTGGAACTTCCTCTGGGTGGTGGACTTCCCGATGTTCGAGTTCAACAGCGACGAGAACCGTTACGAGGCCCTGCACCACCCCTTCTGCGCGCCCAATGCGGAGGATCTCGGCAGCGATGCGTCGAAGTGGGCCGAAACCCTGCCCGGAGCCAGAGCCCAGGCCTACGACCTTGTGCTCAATGGCCTTGAGCTGGGCGGTGGCTCCCTGCGCATCCATGACTCCGCCCTGCAGCGCCAGGTGTTGCAGACGGTTGGGTTGCCCCTCGAGGAGGCCCAGGAGCAGTTCGGCTTCCTCATGGACGCCCTCGATGTGGGCGCACCTCCCCACGGCGGCCTGGCCTTCGGTGTGGACCGGATGGTGATGCTGCTGGCGGGCGAGGAGTCGATCCGCGACACGATCGCCTTCCCCAAGACCCAGCAGGCCCGCTGCCTGATGACCAATGCCCCAGGGGGCGTGGCCGACAAGCAGCTGGAGGAACTGCACGTGGCCAGCACCTGGGTCGAGCCCGACCAGGAGGACTGACCTCTGCAGCGGGACTGAGCAGATCCCGAAGGGAATCAGCGCATTTGTCGCACCGCGGTCAACCGCGAGGAACCCTGAAGTTGGACTTCACCCAGGTCAGCTTTTGCCCAGCAAGCCCCGACGGACCGGGGGGACCCGTGAGCGCCGCAGCAGCGGCACCACGGATCTACTGCGGCTTTATCTCCAGGACATCGGCCGAGTCGACCTGCTCACCAATGAAGAGGAGGTCACCCTGGCCCGCCTGGTGCAGCGCCGCGAAGCACTGCTGCACCAGCAACGGGAGCTGGCTGAGAGCGATACCGCCATCGGTGAACTCCATCGCCTCGAAGAACTGCAACGCCGGGAAGCCAACCAGCACAGCCACTGGCCAACCAAGCAGGAATGGGCCCGGGCTGCAGGACTGCCCTTGCCCGAGTTGCAGCAGCGGATTGACCTGGGCTATCAGGCCTGGGCCGAACAGGCCCAGCTGAAGGCCAAAGATCTGAAGCTGGCCCTCCGCAATGGGAGGCGAGCCAAAGACCACATGATTCAGGCCAACCTGCGCCTGGTGGTGGCGGTGGCCAAGAAGTATCAGCAGCGGGGCATGGAAATCCTGGATCTGGTCCAGGAGGGAACGCTCGGGCTGGAACGAGCCGTGGAAAAGTTCGATCCCACCCGTGGTTTCCGCTTCAGCACCTACGCCTACTGGTGGATTCGTCAGGGCATCACCCGGGCCATCGCCACCCAGAGCCGCACCATCCGTTTGCCCGTTCACGTCACCGAAAAACTGAACCGGATCAAACGGGTCCAGCAGGAGATTGCAAGCAACGAAGGACGCATCGCCTCGATCGCAGATCTGGCGCGCGAGCTGGGCATCAGTGAGGACACCGTGCGCCAGACCCTGGCCCGGGTGCCCCGCTCAGTGTCTCTGGACACCCGTGTCGGCCGCGAACAGGACACCCAACTCGGAGATCTGATCGAGGACGGCCATGCCACCCCGGAGCAGACCCTCACCCACGACGAACTCCACAACGATCTGGAGGATCTCCTGGATGAACTCACCAGTCGGGAGGCCGCTGTCCTGCGCCGGCGCTTCGGCTTGGAGGACGACACGCCCCAGACCCTGGCCCAGATCGGGGAAGAGCTGAAACTCTCAAGGGAGCGCGTTCGTCAGATCGAAACCCGCGCCCTACTCAAACTGCGGCAACCCCAACGACGCAGCAAAGTCCGGGATTACATCCAGGGCCTGGATTCCTAAACCACCGGTTCCCCCTGGAGCCCATGACCGACGCCAGCTAATTTGAAGAGTCGCCCGGCAGTTCATGGCCAAATTCGTCTTCATCACCGGTGGTGTGGTGTCCAGCATTGGCAAGGGAATCGTGGCGGCGAGCCTCGGCCGGTTGCTGAAGTCGCGGGGCTACAACGTTTCGATTCTCAAGCTGGATCCCTACCTGAATGTGGATCCCGGAACGATGAGCCCGTTCCAGCATGGTGAGGTCTTCGTCACGGAAGACGGCGCCGAAACCGATCTCGACCTGGGCCATTACGAGCGCTTCACCGACACGGCGATGTCACGCCTGAACAGCGTGACCACCGGCTCGATCTACCAATCGGTGATCAACAAGGAGCGCCGCGGCGACTACAACGGCGGCACCGTTCAGGTGATTCCCCACATCACCGGCGAGATCCGCGAGCGCATCCACCGGGTTGCCTCCAACAGCAATGCCGATGTGGTGATCACGGAAATCGGCGGCACCGTGGGTGATATCGAATCACTGCCCTTCCTCGAAGCCATCCGTGAATTCCGGGAGGACGTGGGTCGCAACGACCTGGCCTACATCCACGTCACCCTGCTGCCCTTCATCGGCACCTCCGGCGAACTCAAAACCAAGCCCACCCAGCACTCGGTCAAGGAACTGCGTTCGATCGGCATCCAGCCGGATGTGCTCGTCTGCCGCAGTGATCGCGACATCAGCGACGATCTCAAGCGGAAAATCGGCGGCTTCTGCGGGGTGCCCACCCGCGCCGTGATTCCCTCTCTGGATGCCGACAGCATCTATGCCGTGCCGCTGATCCTTGAGCAGGAGGGTCTGTGCCGTGAAGTGCTGGACGTGCTGAACCTGACCGACCATGACAGCGACATGGCGGCATGGGAACAACTGGTCAACAAGCTGCGCAATCCCGGCCCATCGGTGAAAGTTGCCCTGGTGGGCAAGTACGTGCAGCTGAACGACGCCTATCTCTCCGTCGTCGAAGCGCTGCAGCATGCCTGCATTGCCCAGGATGCCTCCCTCGACCTGCACTGGGTCTGCGCCGAACAGATTGAAGCGGACGGCGCCGATGCACTCCTGCGCGGAATGGACGCCGTCGTCGTGCCCGGTGGCTTCGGCAACCGTGGCGTCGATGGAAAGATTGCAGCGATTCGCTGGGCCCGGGAACAACGGGTGCCCTTCCTTGGGCTCTGTCTTGGGATGCAAACCGCAGTGATCGAGTGGGCTCGCAACCAGGCCGGCCTCACCGAGGCCACCAGTGCTGAATTAAACGAAAACACGCCCCATCCCGTGATTCACCTGCTGCCGGAACAGCAGGACGTGGTCGACCTGGGCGGCACGATGCGCCTGGGGGTCTACCCCTGCAGGATTGCGCCGGGAACCCTCGCCCAGAGGCTCTACGGAGACGAGGTGGTCTATGAACGCCACCGCCACCGCTACGAATTCAACAACTCCTATCGCAATCTTTTCCTGGAATCCGGATATGTGGTGAGCGGCACGTCCCCGGATGGACGCCTGGTGGAGTTGATCGAACTGAAAGGGCATCCGTTCTTCACCGCCTGCCAGTACCACCCCGAATTCCTCTCCCGGCCTGGACAACCCCATCCGTTGTTCCGGGGATTGATCGAAGCGGCCCAACAACGCCTTCCGGATTCACCGGCTCAGGCCCTGCGTCAACAGGGGGACATTGCGATTCCATGAACCGCGTCGATGGCTGACTCCCAGCGTCTCCCGGTGGTGGAAACATTCCATTCCCTGCAGGGAGAGGGCCACCATGCCGGACGCAGTGCATTTTTCATTCGGCTCGCGGGCTGCACCGTGGGCTGTCCCTGGTGCGACACCAAGCACTCATGGCCGGCCCAAGGGCACCCTGAGCAGCCCATCGATGCCTTGGCTGATGCCGCCCAGATGGCTGCTGAAGCCGGGGCCAGCTTCGTTGTGATCACCGGTGGAGAACCTTTGCATCACGATCTACAGCCCCTCACCCAGAGCCTCGATGCGCGATGCGGTCTCCCCCTGCATCTCGAAACCAGCGGGGTGGATCCGCTGAGCGGACGCTTCGACTGGATCACCCTGTCCCCGAAGCGACACAAGCCCCCGCTTCAGGGCCTACTGGACCGGATGCAGGAACTGAAGGTGGTGGTGCATGCCCCGGAAGATCTGCACTTCGCGGATGCCATGGCGCAGGCTGGCCAAGAGGAGGCTCTGCACTATCTCCAGCCCGGCTGGGACAGCCCGGAAGGCCAACAACTCGCGATTGAGCACGTGCGCCATAACCCCGCCTGGCGTCTGAGCCTGCAAGCCCACAAATGGCTAGGAGTGAGGTGATCACGCCCGTCCACCCATAAAACGCTCAGTCAACCCACAGCCCTTGCTTGCCAACCCTCGCGGCACCTAAGCCACGATGAATTCATAGGGTGGTGGGGACGACCCCTGGCCGCTCCAGAGGTTGTTCGGTTGATTCCACAGCCATGTCCTCCTCCATCAGCCGCAGACACTCCGTCCGCCGTCGCCGGTGGGTTGATTTTGTTGGCCGCAGCCAAGGGACTCTGGAGCGGCACGGTGATCACGATTGGTTTGGCATCAACCTGCACACCGGCAGAAACCGGGTTGCTGCGAAGGGGAAATCACTGCTGGATCCACACCTGCGGCTGCGCGAGGGGGGTCACTTCTCCCTCTCCGCCCAACACTTGAAGCCTGCAGAGGCAAATCCAACAGCTGAACGGCAGCGAACATTCAGCCGCATGGATGGCTACGGCCAGGTGAATGCCAAAGGTGCATTTGAAAGCCTGCTGAATCGCCCTCTTCACAATCAAGCCCCCCTTGGGGGCTATTTCTGGAACCTCGACATGATCGGCGCTCCAGAGATCTGGGCGGCCAACAGCAACGGCCCCGGCGTGACGGGCAAAGGCGTGACCATCGCCGTGGTCGATACCGGCATTGACTACAACAACTGGGAATTCAAGGGGCGCATTCAGGCCGGCTACGATTTCGTTGATGGCGATTCAATCGCCGAAGACGCCAACGGCCATGGAACCCATGTGGCTGGCACGATCGCTGCGGCCAATGACGGCCGCGGCATCACGGGCGTCGCGCATGACGCAACGATCATGCCCATCCGCGTCCTCGATGAGAACGGTGCGGGGTACCTCTCGGATGCCATTCGAGGCGTTCGCTGGGCCACGAACAATGGTGCCGATGTAATCAACCTCTCCCTCGGCGGGACGGGCTACAGCCGAGCCATGGCCGATGCGATCCGCCATGCCTCCCGCCGCGGCACCGTGGTGGTGATGGCCGCCGGCAATTGGGGGGGCACATCACCGGACTATCCGGCTTCCCACGCCATCAACCATGGCATCGCGGTGGGGGCTGTCCAACGGGATGGGCGCCTCGCATGGTTCTCCAATCGCGCTGGGTCACGCCCGCTGAATTACGTCATGGCACCCGGCGTCGGCATCAAATCAACCCTTCCAGGCAACCGCTCTGGCTACTTCAGCGGCACCTCGATGGCGGCACCCCACGTCGCCGGAGTTGCTGGATTGCTGAAAAGCCACAACAGCAGTTTGAGCAGCGGCGCGATCGAGGATTTGATCACAGGGACGACGCAGGGCAGAAGCAGCACCCAGGGCAAGCCAACCGGCACGCAGGGCGTGGGGAGGAGATCACTCAGTTCCAGCGTGATCACGCTGGACAACATCGACAGCCTCAGTGCCGATGCCTTTGGCGACCCTCTGATTGGCAGCCTGAGCGGCAACCTCAAACGTCGCCAAGCCACGACGCAAATCATGCGCGACAGAGTTCGCCGCGAGCAAGGCAAATATGCAGCAGTCGACAACTTCACCAGCCTCGACACAGGAGACCATCTCTTCGCCAGCGTTGACTTCAACGACGCGCCAGGATCGGATCAACGGGATCTGCTTCGCACCATGCTCGCCAGCAACCACTTCGATTACTTCGAGCTCGATCAAGCGATCCAGCTTGATGTCGTCAACGCATAAATCATGCCAAGCGTTGCTCTACTGGGCACCGGGCTGCTCGGTGAATCCATCGGCCAACGCCTCCTCCAGCGGGGCGTTTCGCTGCACGTCTGGAACCGCACCCGGAATCGCTCCAAGGCCCTAATCGAGGCGGGTGCCCAAGCCCTGAACAGCCCCGCGGAAGCCGCCCGCTGTTGCGACAGCCTGATCACGGTGTTGCGCGACGGTCCTGTCACGGCGGCTGTCTTGAACGACATCGGTCCCCTCGATGGCTCCACCTTGATCACGATGGGGACCGTGGGAGTCACGGAAAGTCAGGCACTGGCCGAACGGGCCACTCAGCAAGGAGGGCAGTATCTGGAAGCCCCGGTGCTCGGCAGCAAACCACAAGCGCTGAACGGATCCCTACTTGTGATGGCCGGCGGCGAAGCGCAGGTCTTCGAAGAACAACGGCCACTCCTCTCCCATCTCTGCCAAGAGCCCCAGCTCGTGGGCCCCGTTGGCAGCGGCGCTGCCACCAAGCTGGCCCTCAATCAATTGATCGCCAGCCTCACCCACAGCTTCTCGCTCTCCCTGCAACTGATTCAGCGGGCCGGCGTTCCTGTGGAAACGTTCATGGCCATCCTGCGGCCGTCAGCGCTCTACGCCCCCACCTTCGACAAGAAGCTGCAACGGATGCTGGATCACAGCTACTCCGATCCCAACTTCAGCACCGCCCTGCTGCGCAAAGACCTACGCCTGTTCCTGGAGGAGGCGACAACCGCTGGGCTCCAGGATCAGGGGTTGAGCGGTTTGCTGTCCCTGCTTGAACAAGCCAACGGCACCGACCTGGATGAGCAGGACTACTGCGCCCTGCACGAACTCACGGTTCTGAGATGAGTCAACGCACTGCCATCGCGCTTCTCTCCGGAGGTTTGGATTCCGCCACCGCTGCGGCCCTTGCCCTTGAGCAGGGCGACCGCGTCATCGGCCTGTCCTTTGACTACGGCCAGCGTCATCGCCGCGAATTGGACGCCGCCGCTGCCGTTGCTGAGCAGCTTGGCTTGGCAGAGCATCACTGCATCAGCGTGAATCTGGCCAGCTGGGGGGGCTCAGCCCTCACCGACGCCAGCATCTCGATCCCCACCGATGGCGTGGAGGAAGGCCGCATTCCACCCACCTACGTGCCGGGGCGTAATACCGTGTTCATCTCCATTGGCCTCAGCCTGGCGGAGGCTCGCGGAGCCGAGAGGTTGGTGCTGGGGGTAAATGCTGTCGATTACTCGGGGTATCCCGACTGCCGGCCCGACTACCTCAACGCCTTTCAGGCCCTGGCCGACCTTGCCAGCAAAGCCGGTCGGGAGGGCCATGGGGCCCAACTCTGGGCACCGCTTGTGCAGTGGAGCAAGGTGCGCATCGTTGAAGAAGCCCTTCGCCTGGGTGTTCCGATCAATACAACCTGGAGCTGTTACAGCGGCGGCACGCACCCCTGCGGTGTCTGCGACAGCTGCCGCATCCGTGATGCAGCACTCCGCGAGGCAGGCCGGCCTGATCTCTGCAGTTCAACAGCGGCATGATCCGCCCCCAACAGCTTGAACTGCCCTGGCAGGAGCCCCAGGCGCTCGCGCACCAACTGGCCCATGCCTGCGGCGAGGAAGGCCTTGTCTGGCTGGATGGCGACGGCAGCAACCTGGGCCGATGGGCCACCCTGGCGGTGGCACCCCAGGAGATCATCTGTTGCCGTGGCCTCCCTGGAGAGCCAGGAGCCGGCAATCCCTTCGAGGCACTGCGGGGGCTTGCCCCAGGGCATTGGTGCGGCTGGCTGAGCTATGAAGCCGCCGCCTGGGTGGAACCGGGAAACCCCTGGGCCAGCGATGGCATGGCCACGCTTTGGATCGCCCGCCACGATCCGGTGCTTCGCTTTGATCTCCAAAAGCGCAGGCTGTGGATCGAAGCCAGCAGCACGGCTGCTTTGGAACGCCTCACCCAACAGCTGGCCTCCAGCCCTGAGCCGCCCAAAGACGAGCCCCCATCGATTCCCCTGACGGCCTGGAGTCACCACACCACACCCGAGCAGTACGCCGCAGGAGTGCAGCGCATCCGTGAGCTGATCGCTGCAGGTGATCTCTTCCAAGCCAATCTCACGGCCTGTTGCAGCACAGCCTGGCCCCAGGGAGGCAGTGCCCTCGAGCTGTTTCTCACCCTGAGGCAGGCCTGTCCTGCCCCCTTTGCAGGGCTGATCATCAGCGACCAGAACGAGGCGTTGCTGTCATCGTCCCCAGAGCGTTTTCTGCAGGTGAGTGCTGATGGAGCCGTACAAACCCGGCCGATCAAAGGCACCAGGCCGCGCCATGGCGACCCCGAACAGGATGCAAATCTCGCCGCGGAACTCGTGTGCAGCGACAAGGACCGGGCCGAGAACGTGATGATCGTCGACCTGCTGCGCAACGACCTCGGTCGTGCCTGCCAGCCGGGTTCGATTCAGGTTCCCCAACTGGTGGGGCTCGAAAGTTATGCCTCCGTGCATCACCTCACCTCGGTCGTGGAGGGACAACTTCAGGCCGGATTGAGCTGGGTCGATCTTCTGGAAGCCAGTTGGCCTGGGGGGTCGATCAGCGGGGCGCCGAAACTGCGGGCCTGCCAACGTCTGCATGAGCTCGAGCCCACCAGCCGAGGGCCTTACTGCGGATCCCTGCTACGGATCGACTGGGATGGCAGCTTCGACAGCAACATCTTGATCCGATCCTTACTGCGCCAAGGCGACACCCTGCGGGCCCATGCCGGCTGCGGAATCGTCGCCGACTCGAATCCGCTTGGCGAAGCAGAGGAGTTGATGTGGAAACTGCAGCCCTTGCTGGAGGCGCTGACATGAGCACCGCTATCGCCTGGATCGAGGGTCAGTGGGGAACAGCAGCAAGCCTGCAGCTTCCCCTCAACGACCGCGCCCTGCTCCTGGCCGATGGCCTCTTTGAAACGGTGCTGACCCGCAACGGTGCGCCGCAACTCCTGCAGGAGCACCTGCAGCGCTGGAGCGACAGTGCAGCTCTGCTGGGCATGGACCCGCCACCGCAGCGAAACGCGCTGAAGCCTCTGATTGAAGGCGCAATTCAACGCAGCCAGCTGAGCGAAGCCGATGGGGCCCTGCGCCTCAACTGGAGCCGGGGCAGCTCACCTCAGCGCGGAATCGGACTGCCGGCTCCAGGGCAGCACCGCTTTTGGCTCACGCTCCAGGCCTGCACACCAACATTTTCAGCCGTCACCACCATCACCAGTCGCCATGAGCGCCGCAACGCCTCCAGCCGCCTGAGCCGTTGTAAGACCTTTGCCTACGGGCAATCGATCCAGGCCCGCAGGGAAGCCCAGGAGCAAGGGGCCGACGACGCTCTGCTCTTGAACACGGCTGGAACGCTGTGCTGCGGAACGGCGGCCAATCTGCTGGTCCGGCGTCGCGGACAGTGGCTGACACCGCCCCTCAGCAGCGGCTGCCTCCCAGGGGTGATGCGGGGCCGTGCACTGGCCCAGGGCATCGCGGTGGAAACCGAGCTGGCGGCCACGTTCGATGCCGACGATCAGGCCGTTCTGATCAACAGCCTCAGCTGTCGACCGATCGCATCCCACAACGGTCAGCCCATGGCGGTAACCACTGCTGCAGTGGAGCTCTGGCAATCCTTGCTGGATTGAGCCAGGGGCCAGCGATGGCCTAGATCCGAAGAATCCGGCGCACAGCCTCATCCCAGCCATGGCCATGGGGGGCTGCCGCCACCTGGAAATGACCAGCATCGATCCCGGAACGCAAAGCGGGATGGGGGCCATCGGGGCCGGGCACCACAACAGCAATGTCGGCCACCTCGAGCAACGGCAGATCGTTGGGGGAATCCCCCAAGGCCAAGACCTGCACCTGCTCAGCACCCAGATGTCGCTTCAGGGTGGCCAACGCCTTTCCTTTGCTGATGCCTGGGCCCAGCAGGTGACCCATGCGGTTGCCCTGCACCACCGTCAGGCCCATCCGCTGAACCAGAGCCTCAAGCCGGCGACGCCCCTTGGCCGAGGGCGGCACAAAAGGCACGCTGCAGCACCGCCGCTGCGCCTGGCGCAAGGCTTCACCGCCAAGCCCCAACAACCGCTGCCCTTCCGCCTCACTGAGTTCATCCAACGAACGCAAAGGCTCACCCAACTCGGCCTGAAGTCGCTGCAACTGAGGTTTCAGCGCCGTCCAATCCGGACCCAACGGCAGCTCCCAGGGCTCCCCTTCCGGAGTTTCCCCATGCACGGCGCCACCGTTTTCAACGATGTAGGGGTCATGCAGCCCCGCCTCGGCGCGAAAGCCGCGCACTTCCTCGGCCGTTTTGCTGGTGCAGGGAATCACCGGAATCCGGTGCTGTTGCAGCTGACGGATCAGATCCTTGGCCGGCGACCAGTCGTAGCTGTGATCCAGCAAGGTGCCGTCGAGATCGGTCACCACCCACCACGCCGGCTCGACACTCGCGGTCATGGCTGAACCAACCAATGCACCGCATAAGGCTCTAGCGAATGCGACTGATGTGGTTCGAACACATGACCGCTCAGGCAATCGGCCCAGGGCTTGTTCAGATCACCACCCAGGCCACTGAGGCGAAAGCTGAGGCGCGCTGCCGTGATGTTGTGAACAGCCACCAGCGTTCCCCCCCCACGGGAGCGCCGCAGGATGACGCAATCACTCCGGTCCGCGCTCAGCACCGTCATCGAGGCATCCGGGTGCAAGGCCGGATGAACAGCCCGTTCGGCCAGAGCCCGCCGCAGCGCCGGCAACAGCGCAGAGACATCTGAATCGGGATCCGCCAGGCGGCGCTCCAGGGCCTGGGCCGTGAACTGGGGCCGATTCAAATCGCGGCGATGGCCCGTGCGACGAAAGCGGGTCAGATCATTGGGAGCCGCCAACAACGCCGGCAGATAGAAGGCGGGGACCCCAGGCAGAGCCAGGATCAACAGTTGGGTGAGCAGGAAGCGCTCCCGTTGGAGATACGTGGGATCAATCCCCCCATCCGCCATGGCACTCCACCAACTGATGTTGATCTCGTAGGGAACCTCCTCACCGGAACTGAGCATCCTGTGGCTAACCAGTCCACCCCGTTGCTCACAGCCGATCAACAGCTGCAGCAAGCGCTTCTGGGGCATCAGGCCCTCCAACGGCCGTAAACCGATGCCGTCATGGCAGGCGGTGAAATTGAGCAACCCCGTTTGCGGCGGCAAGTCGGGCCAACGACTCAGCCAGGCATTGAGCAGATCGGCCCGACCACTGACGCTGGCCTCCAGCAGCAAGGGGGGCAGGGGAAAGTTGTAAGCGAGATGCGCTTCATCACCGCTTCTCAGATACGAGAGATTTTCCTGCTCCGGAACGTTGGTCTCGGTGACCACAACGCCATCGGGTCCCACCTGATCGAGCAGCAGACGCAGCACCCGCACCAGTTGATGAGCCTGCGGCAGATGGATGCATGAGGTATGGGGTTCCTTCCAGACAAAACCCACGGCATCCAGACGGATCCACCGCACCCCATGCCGGGCCATGCGTTGCATCAGCCGGGCAAAGCCCAGCAGCACCTCCGCACTGCGCCAGTTGAGATCCACCTGATCGGGGCCAAAGGTGGTCCAGACCTGACGCGCACCAACGGGGCCCCTCAATTGCGTGAACAGATTGGAACTGCGCGGACGAACCACATCCGCCCAGCAGGGATCCGGGGCTGCCTCGAGCACGCAGGAGCGGCCGGGCTGCTCATCGCGCATGAACTGCTGCACCCAAGGGTGAGAGGCCGACACGTGATTGAGAACCAGATCGGCCATCAGCCGTCGGCCCTGTGCCAGGGCGGCGAGATCACGCCAATCACCGAAACGCGGCTCGAGCGTGGTGTGGCTGGCCACCGCAAAACCGCCATCACTTGTGGATTGAAGAAACGGCAGCACATGAATCACCGCTGCGAAGGGCTGCAGATGGCGATTCACAAACGTCTTCAAGGCCTGAAGCCCAGGAAAACCCTGCTCACCAATGGTGTCGGCGTAGGTGATCAAGACCACATCGCCACCGTCCCAGCGATCGATGTGATCTGCCATATCGCCATCTCCTGACGATTGGCTCAAGATCTGCAGCAATTGCGACGACAACTCCTTGCCATCCCCGGAAGAATCATTCGGGTACAGATCGCCAAGCAGGGTCCGCAGCGTCTCGTCGCGCGGGGGCTGCATCACCTTCCTCCTCCAGACCTTTCAGGTATGGGGCAGGACTCTGACCTCTGTTGTTGCATCGAACACCACATGGATTTTCAGCAGGGCCTGATCAGCACCGTCCACGACTACAGCTTGGGCAATCTCGATGCGGTTGCCTTCAACCGGGAGCTGAGTCAGCGACCCACAACCCTGCTGATCCCGTGCCTGATGGAGGAATTCAGCCGCCCGGCCCTCGGCCTGATTCGCGACACACTTTCGGGCCTGAAGGGACTCAACGAACTGGTGGTGGCATTGGCAGCCACGAGCGCCGAGGACGTCAAAGCGGCGGAAAAGTTTTTTGAAGGGATGCCCTTCCCCGTTCGGGTGCACTGGACCAACGGCCCCGCCGTGCGGGAGTTGCTCGAATCCGTCGGCGAACTGGGGCTCGACGTGACCGGACCACCGGGCAAGGGCTGGGCCGTCTGGCAGGGGCTCGGAGTGGCGTGCCAGAACGCTGAAGTTGTTGGCCTGTTCGATGCCGACATCAGAACCTTTGGATCGGCGTATCCGGAGCGCATGCTCCGTCCCCTGCTGGATCGATCCCACGGCATTGCCTACGTGAAGGCGTTCTACAGCCGCCTTTCCCTCGAGACCCAAGCGCTTCAGGGCCGAGCCACCCGTCTGTTTGTCGGCCCACTGCTGGCCAGCCTGGAGCAGATTTTCGGGCCTCTGCCCTACCTGTCGTACCTGCAATCCTTCCGCTATCCCCTGGCTGGTGAATTCGCCTTCACCACCGATCTGGCGATGAATCTGCGCATCCCGTCGGACTGGGGGCTGGAGGTGGGCCTGCTGTCTGAGGTGTATCGCCATGTGGCCTCCAGCCGAATCGCTCAAGTGGATCTGGGGTTGTTCGACCACAAACACAAGGAGCTGGGCCAACAACCCAGCGAAGGCCTGCAGCGCATGGCGGGCGAAATTTTCGGCACGGTGTTGCGCGGCCTGATGGAACACGAAGGTTGTGTGATGTCGATGGATCAACTGCCGACCCTTGAGGTGCTGTACCGGCGAGTTGGCGAGGATCGCGTGAGGCAGTTCGGCCTTGATTCAGCCATCAACCGATTGCCGTACGACCGCCATGGCGAAGAGCTGGCGGTTCAAAACTTTGCCGGCCTGCTGCGACCCGGCCTGGCCAAACTGATGCAGGCGCCGATCGCCCATCAGCTGCCGAGCTGGTCGCGACTGCGCAGTTGCAATTCAGCTCTTCAATCTGATCTGGCCGCAGCAGGACAGGCAGATTGCACATCCTTGAAACGCCCGAATCACAATCCACAACGCATCACCTCTGAGCTCGCTGCTTGAAGCCAACGCATTGAGCCTCAGCCCAGCTGCTCCCGCTCTCGCGTGATCCAAACTGTTGCAGCGCGCTGGGAATGCCACGCCTGAAGCAATTGCTTGGCCAACACCTGCAGCTGCTGTGGATCGATTGTTGATTCGATCGCGCGATTCATCCGCTCAACATCGAATTGCTGAGAAACACTCAAACCGATCGCTTTCTCCATTCTGCAATCCCCATGATCAACAAAACAATCATGCAAAAAGCGGCGAAAAAGAATTGTTTCAGCTGAAACGAAAGAGCCACTCTGTGCGATCTTCAAAACGCTAATGGGCGCTTACTTGTCAAAGCCCAGATCAAAATCGTGACGATTGATACACAATCGACCGACTCTGTATCAACTCATCTGTACCAAATCTAAAGGCGTGCTGATTCGGTGACCAATCAAACACTCCTCTTGTCTTAAGACCACGAGATTGGCATCATTCCAGATGCTCAGGATGATTGAGTGTGTTTACCAAAACGACACCAGCCGAATGGTGATCGTGAAATGCATTGGTGCCGACCACTTCTACCGAGAGAAGGTGGTGATGCCCACAGAGGTCTTTTGGTTCGAAGCCCCCGAGGATGCACGCCTGGAAATCTGGAAAATGTCGATGACAGGGCAGATGCTGCACGTGCGTGCCGACGTGAGCGATTACGCCATGAATGAAGAGCCTGCAACAGAATCCATCTGGGCCAGTTGAACTGACCCAGAAAGAGCCATCACGAGCGAAGCTCTAAACGCTCAGGAACTGATCAACAACCGTCTGGCTGAGTTCACTGGTTGAGCCACTGGCAACAATGCCGCCCCGTTGCATGGCGTAGTACCGATCAGCCTGGCGAACGAAGTGGAGATGTTGCTCCACCAGCAACACCCCGATCCCGGTGTCGGCGATGATCCGCCGAACAGCCGCTTCAATATCCTGAACAATGTTGGGCTGAATGCCCTCCGTAGGCTCATCCAACAGCAGCAACTTTGGCTTGCCAAGCAACGCACGGGCGATGGCCAATTGTTGTTGCTGACCTCCACTCAAATCACCGCCCTTACGCGGTAGAAACTCCTGAAGGATCGGAAAAAGCTCATACACAAATGGATCAATGTGGCGATGCCGGGCCAATCCACCCGGCAACGCCTCCATTCCCAAAAGCAAGTTTTCTTCCACCGTGAGCTGAGGGATGATCTCGCGACCTTGCGGCACATAACCAATCCCGGCCCGAGCCCGCTGATGCGGTGCCTGACGATCCAATTGAGCACCGTCGAACGCCATGGTTCCGGAGCGGGGGCGCAACAGACCGATCAGCGATTTCAACAGGGTGGTTTTACCCACACCATTGCGGCCGATCAGACAAACCATCTCCCCCGATTTCACGCTGAGATCAACATCCCGAAGAATGTGACTTTCACCGTAAAAGGTGTTGAGGCCTTGGATCTCCAGCAGGTTCGTCATTGGTTCTCCTCCTCAGTGGTGCCGAGATAAACCTCAATCACCCGGGGATCAGCCTGCACTTGATCCATCGTGCCCTCACAGAGGACATGGCCCTGGTGCAGCACCGTCACCGGACTTTCAAGCCGTCTTATGAATTCCATGTCGTGCTCAATCACCAGCACGGTGTGATCCCCGGCCAACGACTTGAGCAGATCCGCCGTCAGATCGGTCTCCTCATCCGTGAGCCCAGCCACCGGCTCATCCACCAGCAACAGGTCGGGATCCTGACCCACAAGCATGGCGATCTCAAGCCACTGCTTCTGGCCGTGGGACAACGACCCAGCAGCCCAATCGGCACGGTTCTGCAGATTGACGATGCTCATCAGGTGATGAACACGATCGCGCTGCTCCCCATTCAGGCCCCCCACCAGCAATGACCAGGGCTGCTTCGGCTGGCTCACCGCCAGAGCCAAGTTCTCCTGAACGCTGAGCTTCTCAAAAACACGAGGGCTCTGAAACTTGCGGCCAATGCCAAAGCGCGCAATGCGGTGCTCGCGCGTTCCCACCAAAGAGCGTCCTTTGAACACCACATCCCCTTCCGTGGGAGCGGTCTTGCCAGTGATCACATCCAGGAACGTGGTCTTGCCGGCGCCATTCGGGCCGATCACGGCGCGCAGCTCCCCAGGCTGAAGGCTGAGGTTGAGATCGCGCAGCGCCAAAAAGCCATCAAAACTGACGGTGATTTGGCGCAACTCCAATAAAGCCGTGCTCATGACTGAACCTCTTCCTGACCTTCAAGATCGAGACGTGGATAGGTCTCACTCCGACGGGCAATGCCGAATCGGTTGAGCCAGTTGCGAGGGCCATCGCCTCGGAACCAGCCAATGACGCCCTCCGGCAAGGCCGTCACCACGAGGATGAACAGGCCCCCTTGGATGAACAGCCAACTTTGGGGGAGAGCTTCGCTCACCAAACTCTTGGCGTAGTTGATGGCCACAGCGCCGAGGATGGCTCCAACGAGCGTGCCTCGACCCCCCACCGCAACCCAGATCACCATCTCAATCGAGAAGGGAACGGTCATGTACTGCGGCGACACAATGCCCGACTGAACGGTGTAAAGCGCACCACCGATGCCTGCCAAACCACCAGCGATGGCGAAGACGATCGTCTTGAACAGGGTTGGGTTGTAACCGGCAAAGCGCAGCCGGGGTTCGTCATCGCGAATGGCGATCAACACGTCTCCAAACCGGCCCCGCACCACCCAGCGCAGAAACAGCCAGGCCAGAATCACCACCACAGAGGTCAACCAGAAGAATCCCCGCTGCATCTCCGGGGAACCCACCATCTGGCCGAACAGCTGGGTCACATCGGTTTTAAGGCCGTTGGTGCCGTTGATCAGCTTCTGCTGGCCGTTGAAGAAATTGAAAAAAACCAGCAGGGCCGCCTGGGTGAGGATCGAGAAATAGACCCCCTTGATCCGATTACGGAACACCAGGTTGCCGAGCACGGCAGCCAGCACAGCTGGAACCAGCCAGATCGCCACTAAAGTGAACAGCGGGGAATGGAACGGCTCCCAGAAGGCGGGCAACCGATCCACGCCATACAGGCTGAAGAACTCGGGAATGCCGTTGGGCAGATCACCCGAGCTGTTGAGCTGCAGGTACATCGCCACGCCGTAACCGCCGAGGGCAAAAAAGATGCCCTGGCCAAGGCTGAGCAAACCGGTGAAGCCCCAGATCAAGTCGATACCGAGGGCAACGATCGCCAAAGAGAGGAAGCGACCCAACAGATTCAGCCGAAACACCGGCAGAACAGCAGGCGCGGCAACGATGGCCGCAACGATCACCACCCAAAGGATGATCAAGGGCCAACGGCGTTGTTGAAAGGCTTGAAACATCAGATCAGGCCTCCACCATGCGTCCTTTTTGCGGGAACAGACCCGCGGGACGGAATTGAAGGAACACCACGATCAGAGCGAACACCATCACCTGGGCCATGCTCGTGGTGGCGAAGAAATCAACAGCACCAGCCAGGGGGGCCGGCATGTCAGGCCAGATCGTCAGCAGACGTCCAGCACCGATCAGGTCGGTGAGCAGGCCAATGGCAAAGGACGCGAGCACGGTGCCCAACAGGTTTCCGACGCCACCGAGCACCACCACCATGAAGCAGCCAACGATGTAGGACCCGCCCACGTTGGGGCCCACCGAACCCAGCAGGGAAACAGCAACCCCCGCCACACCGGCCAAACCGGAGCCGATGCCAAAGGTGAGCACATCAACGGTGTCGGTGGGGATGCCAAGGCAATCACTCATCGAACGGTTCTGGGTCACAGCACGAATGCGCATGCCCCAAACGCTTTTGTTGAGGAACCACGTCACCCCAACCACCGCAACGATCGTGATCACGATGATCACCAGGCGCGGCACAGGAAAGGTGATATCCATGAATTCGATGCCGCCGCGCATCCATTTGGGTGCCGTCACATCCACATTGCGGGAGGTGGCCCTGGCAATGCGGCTGATTTGTGAGGCCAGGCCACCGGCCAGCAGCACACCGCCCAGGGCTGAAACAGCCCAACTCCCCGCACGCACCAAACGAGCTCGAGGCCCCAAAAGAAGCGAGGAGGGAAGCAGCAGCGGCAGGCCAAAGCCCAGCACCAGCGCCAGGATCAGGCCGGCGGCGTGGGCCAGGGCAACACTCCGCACAAACTGCTGAAGAATCAAGCTGACGCCCCAGGTCGCGAGCAGGGTCTCCAGCGGGTTGCCGTAGAGCCGGCGAATCACGGTGCGTTCCAGCAGGATGCCGACCACACCGCTGACGATGAAAGCCAGGGGAAGCGCCACCAGCACGTAGGCGTTGTAAACCGGCTGCAGCGCAGGCAGCTTGAAGATCAGCTGCACCACGTAGGTGGTGTAGGCCCCAAGCATGATCAGCTCACCATGGGCGAGGTTGATCACGCCCATGAGGCCGAAGACAATGGCCAGTCCGAGGGCGGCCATCAGCAGCACCGAGCCGATGGCAACACCGTTGAACAGGCTTTCGAGAAGCAGTTGCACGGACGTGTGAAACGAAGCGTTCAATGAAACGACGAAAGGAGGAGCCCGTCACCGGGCTCCTCCCTGAAGAGCAATCAGGCTGTGATCAGAAGATCAGAGCTTGTACTTCTCACCCTTGGAGGCGTCGGTCCAGTCGCAAGCGAAGCCCTTGGAGCTGGGCTCGAACTGGTTCCAGGCCTGAGGAGCCACGGGGCCATCGGTGGATTCGAGGATCTCGAACTGACCGTCAGCAGTGATCTGGCCGATGCGCACGGTCTGGGAGAGGTGGTGGTTGGGCATCACCTTCACAGGTCCCTGAGGCGCGTCGAACTCGATGCCGACCAGGGCCTCACGCACCTTGTCGTCGTCGAAGCTGTTGGCCTTCTCGACAGCCTTCTTCCACAGGTAGACCATGTTGTAGGCCGACTCCTGAGGGTCAGCGACCTGGCGGTCGGCGCCGTACTTGGCCTTGAAGTCAGCAGCGAACTTCTTGGATGCCGGGGTGTCGATCGACATCATGTAGTTCCAAGCGCCGTAGTGGCCCTCAAGGAACTCAGAACCGATGGTGCTGATCTCCTCTTCCGCGATGGAGTAGCTCATCACGTAGTAGCCGTTATCGGGGGTGATGCCGGCGTCCTGGATCTGCTTGAAGAAGGCGACGTTCTGGTCACCATTCAGGGTGTTGATGATCACACCACCGTCAGGCAGGGCCTTCTTGATCTTGGCGATGATCGGAGCAACCTCCGTGTTGCCCAGGGGCAAGTAGTCCTCACCGACCACTTCGCCACCCAGGGACTTGAGCTGTTCCTTGGTGATGGTGTTGGAGGTGCGGGGGAAGACGTAGTCCGAACCCACAAGGAAGAAGGGCTTGCCAGCGGCAGGCGACTTCTCATACATGAACTTGGTGGCAGGCTCCGACTGCTGGTTCGGAGTGGCACCGGTGTAGAAGATGTTGTTGGAACACTCCTGACCCTCGTACTGAATCGGGTAGTAGAGGAAAGCGTTCTTCGACTCGTACACAGGCAGCATCGCCTTGCGGCTGGCTGAGGTCCAGCCACCGAAGACCACGGGCACCTGGTCCTGGTCGATCAGCTTCTTGGACTTCTCAGCGAAGGTGGGCCAATCGGAGGCACCGTCTTCGACGATGTACTCGATCTTGTACTTCTTGCCATCAACTTCAACGCCACCGGCGGCGTTGATCTCATCGATCGCCATTTTCTCGGTGTCCACCAGGGTGGACTCGGAGATGGCCATGGTGCCGGTCAGCGAGTGCAGGATGCCGACGGTGACGCTGTCGTCGTAGTCAACGTTGGCAGCCTTGTCACCGCCACCGCATGCGGTCACGGCAAGGCCCAGCGATGCCGCGGCCATGCCGGCGAACAGACGCTTAGAGAGAGAAGAGCTCATGGTGATCCAAAACAGGAATGTGCCTGACGGCAGCTGATGGAAGGTACGGATCAGCGCGTCCTGGTTTTGGTATCAAGAAGAACCAAATGACGAGCCCAGCAGCAGCGGATCAACGATTCGGTAGCTGTTGCAACAGGAACCCCACCACCTGCTCCAGGCCTTCGCCGCTGTGGAGATTGGTGAAACACCAAGGCCGGTCTCCCCGCATCCGCCGGGTGTCCTGTTCCATCACTGAAAGATCGGCACCAACCTGGGGAGCCAGATCAATCTTGTTGATCACCAGTAGGTCAGAGCGGGTGATGCCAGGCCCTCCTTTACGGGGGATCTTGTCGCCGGCCGCCACATCGATCACGTAGATGCAGAGATCCACCAATTCCGGACTGAAGCTCGCCGCCAGGTTGTCGCCGCCGCTCTCAACCAGAACAAGATCGAGATTCGGAAACTGCATCTCCAGCTCCGCCACGGCAGCTCGGTTGATCGAGCAGTCTTCACGGATCGCCGTATGAGGGCAACCACCGGTCTCCACGCCACGGATCCGCTCTGGATCCAGGGCACCCGCACGGGTGAGGAACTGGGCATCCTCCTGGGTGTAGATGTCGTTGGTAACCACCGCGAGCTGGAGCTCGTCGCGCAAGCGGCGACAGAGGGCCTCCACCAGTGCGGTCTTGCCGGATCCCACAGGGCCCGCCACCCCCAGGCGCAGTTTGCTGCTCATCAGCTTCGAAACAGGCGTGAATACAGCTCAGCATGGGCAAGCTGCGCCATGCCCGCACCCACACCACTGCTCCAGAGCTGCTGGGGATCGGCCGCCTGAAGCAGCTGCGCTTGGGAGGCAATCAGCGGCAGCAGCCGCTGTTGCAGCACCTGCGCTCGAGACGGACCCAACGGCAGCAGCCGCACCGAGGCACTGAGCTGATTGGCAACCCAGCCGTAGAGGTACCCCTCCACCATGTCTCCCCCTGAAACCGACAAGCCCACAGCAGCCCAGGCCCAGGCCGCCGGCCAGCTCAGGGCCACCGGCTCAGGCAGGTCGTGTCCCATGTCCGACATCAACTGCAGCAGCGACATCCCCATCTGACGCTGCTGGGCTCGCAGCTCCGCGGCCTCGCGGGTGGCCATCAGCCAACCATCCAGATCGATCAGGCGCGCCTTGGCCGCCGCATCGGCCTGGGTGGACCACCCCACCAACGCCTCCGCCAGAGGCCTTAATGCCGCAGCTTCCAGCCGCACCGCGCCCCGTTGCAGTTCAGCCTCCAACCAAGCCTGGATGGCCTGCTCATCGGCGATGGAACCCGCCTGAATCAACACCTCCAGCCCCTCTGAATAGCTGAAGGCACCCACTGGAAGGGCCGGGCTGACCAGTTGCAGTAACGCCAGGGACGTCATCCGTGCTGATGGCCTCCGTAGGCGCCGCCTTCGGGGGCAAACGGCTGCTGACAGCGGCTCACCGTCAATCCCCGACCTTCCAGCATCGTGGCGAGAACGGAATCCTCCGGCAGCAACAGCTCCTGCTCATGCAGCTCCAGGGCGACATGGCGATTGCCCAGGTGATATGCCGCCTGCAACAGCTCAAGAGGATGCGATCCCTGCACCCGCATCAATGCTTCCGGCGCTGCCGCCACCTCCACAACAGTCGAACCGGACTGATCCCCCAACAAGTCACCGGGCTGGAGAGAACCCTCACGGGGCAACTGCAACAGCACCGGGCGACCGCAGGAGGTGGTGCGACGGCCCCGCAGCACCGTGCGCTCTTCGGCCGTTAACGGCAACTGCAGGGTGGCCGTGGCACTGCTGTTCTGCAGGCGCTGCTCCAGCACGACCACCGCATCCGTCACCAGCAGCTCCTCTCCAGTTCCACAACAAAAGCGTGCCGATCAATCAGCAGCGCTTTGGTGTGCATTGCTACAGAGTTGAAGCCGGTGGCGGCGGAGCGTGAGGCCATGCAACGTCTCGATCCCTGGCACGGCCGCTGCGACCTGCAGTTTCATGCCACCAACGGCAGCACCAAACACCAGGGGGGCTGCACGGCTCCGTTCAAGCTGCTTCGCAGTGAACGCGGCGATGACGGACGCTGCGAGCTGCCGGTGCTGCACACCGCCGGAGGCCTGGTGGGCGGCGATCAACTCAGCCTGGACTTCAAGCTTGAGGCCAACAGCCGCGGCCTGATCACCAGCGTGGCGGCGCAGAAGGTTTACGGATCGATCGGCCGCAGCCGCCTGCAACCCGAGGGCTGCTTTGCCCATCAACAGGTGCGCTGCTCACTGGCCAGCGGCAGTGACTTCGAATGGCTGCCGCAGGAACTGGTGCTGTACGCCGATGCCCTGTTCGAGCAGCAGCTGACGGTGACCCTGCCCCAGGACGCCTCCTTTCTCAGCGCAGAGATCGTGCGCTTGGGCCGAACCGCCGCCGGCGAAACCCTGCAGCAGGGACGGTGGCGCTCGAGCCTCACCATTCAGCGCCTCGCAGGCAACAGCCCAACCTGGGAGCTGGCGGATCGGGTGGAGCTCGGCGGCGCCAGCCTGGACAGCCCGCATGGATTGGGAGGCGCACCGGTGTTCGGAACACTGGCTTGGGCCGCACCGATGGCCATGGGTGCCGAAACAACAGCATCACTGCTGGAGGGAGCACGGGCCGACCGCGAAGGCCTGACGGGCACAATGCGCTGCGGCGCCCTGAATCAGGGACTGATCGCCCGCTATTCCGGCGAGTCGAGCCGTGATGCCCGCTTCTGGTTCAGCCGGATCTGGGAGCGAACGCGAACGATCCGAGGGCTGACACGGCCTCGCATCCCCAGGGTCTGGCCCCTGCAGGAACAGCCTCTGCGCCGACAAACGTCCACTGTGAACGCTTTCGAGGCTGCAGCGGAGACACACTGAAGAAGACCGAGCTTCGCCATGCATCTCAGTCCCCAGGAAAAGGACAAGCTCCTGATCGTGACCGCGGCACTGCTTGCTGAGCGGCGCTTGAACCGTGGCCTGAAGCTCAACCACCCCGAAGCGGTGGCCTGGCTCAGTTTTCTGGTGCTGGAAGGTGCCCGTGACGGCAAGAGCGTGGCGGAGCTGATGCAGGAAGGCACCACCTGGCTGCGTCAGGACCAGGTGATGGAAGGCGTGACCGAACTCGTCCATGAGGTGCAGATCGAGGCCGTCTTTCCCGATGGCACCAAGCTCGTCACGCTGCACGACCCGATTCGCTGAGGCAGAACCCATGGCACCTCTCATCCCAGGCGAACTGCTCCCCGAACCGGGTGAACTGGAACTGAATGCAGGTCGACCCGTCACCACACTGAGCGTCTCCAACAGCGGCGACCGGCCGGTGCAGGTGGGCTCCCATTTCCATTTCGCCGAAGCCAATGCCGCCCTGCAGTTCGACCGGGCCGCAGCCCGCGGTCAACGGCTCGACATCCCCGCCGGCACCGCCATCCGCTTCGAACCCGGCGACAGCCGCGACGTGAACCTGATTCCCTTCGCCGGTGCGCGACGCGTCATCGGCTTCAACAGCCAGATCAACGGACCCCTCGACGCCTGACCCATGCCCTACCGCATCTCCCGCCAGGCCTACGCCGAGACCTACGGACCCACCACCGGCGACAGGGTTCGCCTGGCCGACACCGATCTGATTCTGGAAGTCGAAAAGGATTACACCGTCTACGGCGATGAGGTGAAGTTCGGCGGCGGCAAGGTGATCCGCGACGGCATGGGCCAATCCCAGACCCCTCGAGCCGAGGGCGCCGTCGACACGGTGATTACCAATGCCCTGATCCTCGACTGGTGGGGCATCGTCAAAGCCGATGTCGGCCTCAAGGACGGCCGCATCGTTGGCATCGGCAAAGCCGGCAACCCCGACACCCAGGAAGGGGTGACGATCGTGGTGGGCCCAGGGACCGAAGCCATCGCTGGGGAGGGCCACATCCTCACGGCCGGTGGCATCGACACCCACATCCACTTCATCTGCCCCCAGCAGATCGAAACGGCCCTGGCCAGCGGCGTTACCACCCTGATGGGCGGCGGCACCGGACCGGCAACAGGCACCAATGCCACCACCTGCACCCCCGGCGCCTTCCACATCGGACGGATGCTCCAGGCCGCCGAAGGTTTGCCGGTGAACCTGGGCTTCTTCGGCAAAGGCAACGCCAGCACCCCGGAAGCGCTGGAAGAACAGGTGCGCGCCGGTGCCTGCGGCCTGAAGCTGCACGAAGACTGGGGCACCACGCCCGCCACCATCGATGCCTGCCTGTCGGTGGCCGATCGGATGGATGTGCAGGTGTGCATCCACACCGACACCTTGAACGAAGCCGGCTTCGTGGAAGACACGATCGCCGCCATCAAGGGACGCACCATCCACACCTTCCACACCGAAGGCGCCGGCGGTGGACACGCGCCAGACATCATCAAGATCTGCGGTGAGGCCAACGTGCTGCCCAGCAGCACCAACCCCACCCGGCCCTACACCCGCAACACGCTCGAGGAGCACCTCGACATGCTGATGGTGTGCCACCACCTCGATCCGAAGATCCCCGAGGACGTGGCCTTTGCCGAATCACGGATCCGGCGCGAAACGATCGCCGCCGAAGACATCCTTCACGACCTGGGCGCCTTCTCGATCATCGCCAGCGACTCCCAGGCCATGGGCCGCGTGGGCGAGGTGATCACCCGCACCTTCCAGACCGCCCACAAGATGAAGGTGCAGCGCGGTGCCCTGCCCGAAGACTCCGCTCGCAACGACAACCACCGGCTCAAGCGCTACATCGCCAAGGTGACGATCAACCCGGCGTTGGCCCACGGCATCAGCAGCGAAGTGGGGTCGATCGAAACCGGCAAACTCGCCGATCTCGTGCTGTGGAAGCCGGGCTTCTTCGGCATTCGCCCGGAACTGGTGGTGAAGGGCGGTTCGATCGTCTGGGCCCAGATGGGCGATGCCAACGCCTCGATTCCCACCCCAGGCCCGGTGCACGGCCGGCCGATGTTCGGCGCCTTCGGCAAAGCCCTCGCCCCCAGTTGTCTCACCTTCGTGAGCGAAGCGGCGATGGATGCCGACATCCAACGCCAGCTGGGACTGGAGCGCACCTGCATGGCGGTGAAGGACACCCGCAGCGTGGGCAAGAGCGCCCTCAAGCTGAATTCAGCACTGCCCAAGGTGAGCGTGGACCCACAGACCTATGAGGTGTTCGCCGATGGTCAACTGCTCACCTGTGAGCCCGCCGAGGTGCTGCCCCTGGCCCAGCGCTACCTGCTGCTTTGAGCCCCACGCTGCTGGTGGTCCAACACGTGGACCACGAAGACGCCGCACTGGTGGGAGAGCTGGCGCGGCAGCTGGGCCTGACACTCGAGATCCTGAGGCCCGACCGGGGCGACCCACTGCCGGACCCCAGGGCGTGTGCCAACAGCATCGCCCTTGTGCTCGGTGGCCCGATGAGCGTGAACGATCACGACCAACCAGGCATGGACTGGTTGCAGCAGGAACTGGACTGGTTGAGGGCCTGGCACCAGCAACGCCGACCGGTGCTGGGCATCTGCCTCGGGGCGCAGCTCTTGGCTGTGGCTGCAGGGGGCAGCGTTCAACCGCTGCAGGTGGGCGCACCACCGCAGCAACTGAAGGAACTGGGGCTTGGCGCGATCCACTGGGTCGCGGATCCCAGTGATGAGGCCCTGCTCAAGGGGCAACCAAGCAGCACTCTGGTGCTGCATTGGCATGGTGATCGCATCCACCTCCCGGCCGATGCAACCCTGCTGGGTTCTTCACTGCACTGCGCCGAACAGGTGTTTCGGATCGGAGCCCACGCCATTGGCCTGCAATGCCACCTCGAGATCGACGGCGATGCGCTGGAACGCTGGATCGCCAACGACCACGACTACGTGGTGAGCGCCCTTGGAGCTGAAGGACCCGACCGCCTGAGCCAGGACTGGCGCAGGCTGGGCACCACGCTTCAGAAACAAGGCCGAAACTTCTTCAATGCTGTGCTCAATCAACTGATTGAGATCAGCCAGACCCACTAATTCCTACGCACAAAAATAAACAAAACCAAAAACTTTTCTGAAGAGGTATCAACCTGAACACCACTTCGGCATTTGCAAGAGCTTCAATATTTCTGTAGCAACAGCTACCGATCGTTCACTTCGCATCGCGCGAAGCGCAGTTCGCCTCAGGCCATGGAACGGGGACCTGAGCTTGCTTCGAGGACCATCCAATGACCACCCTTCTCTATCGCGGGCATCAATACCAGCAAAACAACGCCACTCAGGGCAAGCCTGGGGTGCAGCTGGTTTACCGCCGCAACGTGTACCAAGCCCGCCAGATCAACAACCACAGCACTCCGGTGCAGCTCGTGTACCGCGGCGTGCGCTACACCCGCTAGGCCAACTTCTCAATCCGTAGCAACTCGAACATTCCAGTTCCGAGGATTGAGGCGTAATAGATCCAGCTTCAGCCAAGACGTTGGATCTCATCACCTCTCGCCTCGACCAGGGCCTCGTGCAAGTGAGTCCCTCCAGCGTGCATGGCGTGTTCTGGCTGCAAACCCACTTTCCGTCTCAGGAATGGGACGCCCTGCTGTCTGGGCAAGCCGCCTTTGGCATGGATTGCATCGATGACCTGATCACCGACGCACGTCAGGCCGGCCTGAATGTGGAGTGGGAAGCATCCGTCCCCAGCTGAGCACTTCTGAATTCCCCAGAAGCCCTGCACACGGCTGCGTTGCAGGGCTTTTTTAATGGCTTAACGACTCTGAATACTCAAGCCACCAAGCGGTTGAGCATCGGCAATTCCGACAGCTCATCCCTCCACTCCTGGGCCCAGAGGGCCTGACTGCGCTCATACACCTCCATCAACTGCTCCACGGCGCACTCGTGGAAATCAACGCGCAGATCCAACAGCGGAAAAGCAGCTTCACCACTCACCTGCACCGCTGCTGAGGTGCAGAAGGGAGAGCGATGGTCACCGCCCGCCGCTTCCCCGGCCTGCAGAGCCATCATCAGACGGCGGCCCAGTTTCAAGCTGGGGTCGCTGGTGAGAAAGGCCTGTTCCATCGCCGCCAACACACCCTCATCCACCAAGCAATTGCCGGCAACAGACAGATCACGCTGATGGCGATGCCCTGCCCAAGGGCCGCAATCCTGCCCCGTCCAACAGGCCGTGCGACCGTCCAGGTCGATCAGGTGAAACTGACGCCGGTCTCGGTGCTGGTCATCCGCCAGCAAGCTGGCCAGAACGCTCTCGGCATCGGAACTCTGCTCAAGGCGCTCAAGGCCACAAATCCCCAGATACGGATTGGTGTGGGCCTGGGTGGCGACAGCACCAACTCCGGCGCGGATGTGAGGCACGGTGGATCCAACAGCCAGATGACAGGTGGCCACAGCCACGCCGAAGCGACCGTTGCTGGGGTCCCGGGCCAGGATCGAAAAGGTCACGGCAGCTGACGGTCGAGCCGCAGCAACGTTTCCAGCAGCACCGCGGTGCCCGCCCAGCACTGCTCGTCACTGGTGAACTCAGCAGCGGAATGACTCAGGCCGCCCCGGCTGGGCACAAAAATCATGCCCATCGGCCAACGTCGGCCAACCTCCTGGGCATCGTGGCTGGCGCGGCTGGGGAGATGGCTGTGGGACAGGCCGAGATCGGCTGCGGCCTCAGCGATCGTGGCCATCACCACAGCGTCAGCAGGGGTGGGATCAACGCTGAACTGGGGGTCAACCGCAATCGGGCAGCCGGTTTCAACACCGATGCGTTCCACCTGATGCATCAACTCCTCAACCAACTGATCGAGAACGGTGGGATCCACATCCCTGAGGTCAACCGTCAGGGCGACTGCGCCGGGGACAACATTGGCTGCATTGGGCCAAACCTCCAGTCGACCCACCGTCGCCACCGGATCTCCGGGATGACGGGAAGCCATGGCCTCGATGGCAAGAACAAGACGCGAGGCCGCCACGAGGGCGTCTTGTCGCAACCCCATCGGTGTGGTGCCGGCGTGATTGGCCTGGCCTTTCACATTGATGCTGAACCGACGCTGACCAACAACGCCCTCCACAACACCGATGGCATCACCGCGTTGCTCAAGAACGCCACCCTGCTCAACATGCAACTCCAGGAAAGCGGCATAAGCATCATCGGAGCGGCGCGCCGAGGCCAGGGAGGGCCAGTGGCCGCCGATGCGCGCCAGGTTGTCCTGAATCGGCTGACCATTGCTGGTGGCATAACTCTCCGGGTCATCGGAGGCCGTGCCCGCCAAGCCCTTGCAGCCCACCATGGTCGACTCCTCGTCGGCAAAAGCGATCAACTCGATGCCGTGCTGCAGGCGCAGGCCCTGGTCTTGCAGCGCGCGGCAGGCTTCCAGACCGGCCAACACCCCCAGGGCCCCATCAAAACGTCCACCGGTGGGAACCGTGTCGAGGTGCGACCCGGTCACCAGGGCAGGGCGGTGGGGATCCAGGCCCTCGAGGCGTCCGATCAAGTTGCCAGCGGCATCAACACGCACCTGCATGCCGAGCTGCTTCATCCAGTGGGCCAGTAACTCACGGCCCTCCACATCCTCCGGCGAAAAACCGCGTCGACACACGCTGCCATCAGGCTTGGCGCCAATGCTGGCCAGCTGCTCAATCGTTGCCACCAAACGATCACGGTTTGGACGCGCCGCGATCTTGGCTGGCTCGACCCGCGATGCAGGGGTGGTCGGAGAAGCCGAAATGAGCGCTGGCAATGCCGTGACCTTCAGTTCAAAGGAACCAACACCTTCACCTGAACGGACCGATCGGCCTGTAGCTAGCGCAACGATTTAACCCTGATCAAAGAATTCAAACGGGCATCAGCACGCGCCAGCCCAGGCGGTCCGCCTCCCGGCGGGCCAGGGCTGGCATGTCTTCCGCCACAAACATGCGGTGCAACATCTGCACGCCCAGCAGGTGATTGATCACCGCATCCATCTGCACACGCTCTGCATCGGTGGTGGCTGGATCCTCGTGACGGGCAAACAAGGCACGCACGCCGGCTTTGCTCAACAAACCAGCGGCATCGATCGCCTCATCACTGAGGTAGTCGTCGGCGAGCTGCTTCATCTGCTCCCACTTCTCGGGCTCCGTGTGGGCTGGCGGTGCCATGAAGGCGAACTTCTCACGCCGGTACAGCACCTCCGGCAACAGGCCGGCCATGGCTTCCCGCAGCACGTATTTCTCGGTTTTCCCCTTGATCCGCAGCTCAGGCGGCACCTGAACCGCAACCGCGGCCAAATGGTGATCGAGGAAGGCGGGTCGCGCCTCCATGGAATTGGCCATGTCGACCCGGTCGCCACCCCAGGTGAGGATCTGGCCCTCCAGCATGGTCTTGATCCAGACGTACTGGGCCTTGTCCAGGGCATGGCGCCCCTCCAGTTGATCCGCATCCAGCTGCTCGGCAATCGCCTTGCCCGGGGAGTAATCCTTCAACGCTGTGGCATGGGATTCCGCCAGAAGCTCCGGCACCAAAGGCGCGCAGGCCAGCCACGGCTGCAGGCAACTGGGGGTGAAGCCAACCACCGCATCAAGATCGGGGTCATCCACCTGGTTTTCAGCCAGCATTGCCCCCTTCACCAGGGCATTGGACTCTTGCAGCAGGCTTTCCCAGCTGGCGCGCTCCTCCTGCGGCAGGTCATCGAGACCATGGAGGAACATGTCGCGGCGAAAGGCGGGATAGCCGCCAAACAGCTCATCTGAGCCTTCGCCAGTCATCACCACCTTGTAATCCACGTCGTTGACGTGACGGCTCATCAAGAACTTGGCCACCGCCAGGGTGTTGTAGATCGTTCGCTCCGCATGCCACATGGTGCGCTCCATGTGGCCATAGAGCTCCTGGCCCGAGAGACGCATCAGATCCTGCTCAGCGCCGGTGGCTTCGGCCATCTCACGGGCAATCGGCGACTCGTCGTAACGGGCGTCGTCAAACCCGATCGTGAACGCCTTCACCGGTGCCTGGCTCACGGCTGAGGCCAAGCCGAGGATCGAACAGCTGTCGATGCCGCCTGAGAGGTAACAACCCACCGGCACGTCGGCCACCATGCGCAGTTCAACGGCCTCCAGCAAAGCCGCACGAACGGCAGCGATGTGGTCGGCTTCGGTTCGCTTCGGGTCCCGCTCGTCCTTGCGCGGAAAGTCGACGTCCCAGTAGGTGGACTCCGACACCTCCAGATGCCCATTCACCCGTTGCACCTTCAGCACATGGCCGGGCTTCACCTGATGCACCCCGGCGAAGGCGGTGGTGCCGGGAACCATGGTCTGCATCAACTGGTGAAACAGACCCTCCGAGGTGAAACGTCGCTCCACCGCCGGATGGGCGAACAGCACCTTCAATTCGGAACCGAACACCAGACCCTCAGGCGTCATCGCCCAGTACTGCGGTTTGATGCCGAAGCGGTCCCGCACCAGGTAAAGGCAGTCTTCGGACCGATCAAACAAGGCAAAGGCGAACTCACCGCGCAACAGGGGCAAGGTCGCCTCAAGGCCCTGGCGTTGATACAGCCGCAGCAGGATCTCGGAATCGCTCTTGCTGCTGAAGCGCACTCCCTGGGCGGTGAGATCAGCCCTGATTCGCTGGAAGTCGTAGAACTCACCGTTGTGGGCCATCAGCACCTCACCGTCATCGGTGAGGAAGGGCTGCCGGGCCCGTGACTCATTCAGGTCAATGATCGAAAGGCGGGCATGGCAGAAGCCAACGCCGGCCTGATCGATCACCTCAACGCCGAAGCCATCGGGCCCGCGATGGGCCTGAATCGCCGCCATGTTGACCAGCAGCTGGCGATCCACCGTCTGCTGACGGTCGGCATTGAAAACACCCCCGATTCCACACATCAGTCCACCTCAGATCACATCCATCACGCGTTCGGCCCGATCCACCATGCAGGTGAGCAGGGCCATCCGCAGGAACACAGCTCCCCTGGCCTGGCTGAAATACCAATTGTGGGGCGTGTCATCCATGCAGGTGCTCAGTTCCGCTCCCCGAGCTAGCGGATGGAGCACGATCGCTTCCGGCTTGAAGGGCATGTCGCGGGTGAGACGGAACCCTCCGCCGTGCACTTCATAGGAATCGCCGACCCAGGCAATGGCATTGATGTAAACCACATCCAAGTCGGGCACTTCCGCCTGCAGATCGGTGCTGGAGCGCACCTTCATCCCACATGCTTCAAGCTCCTCCAACTGTCCTGGGTCGAACAGCGGCTGCTCCGGCTCCAACCCAGGGGCATGAATCACCACCACCTCATCCACGGCCTGCGGGAACTTGGCCAGGATCCGCAACAGTGAGCGAACCGTTCTCATCCGCGAGGGAATTCCGACGATCCCAATGCGAATCCGATCAGCGGGTGCCACTTCAGCTTCAGCAAGCTTGGGGCGCCACTTGAAGATCGTGTAGAGATCCGCCATCGCCTGGGTGGGATGCTCATCGATCCCATTCCCCGCATTGATGATGGGAATCCGCAGGGTTGACGTCATCGCATAAACCGCACCGGGATCGCTGTCCCGCAGCACCACACAATCGCCGTAGTTGTTGAACATGTGGGCGACATCTTCGAGGGATTCGCCCTTGGCGATCCCCGTGGTGGCCCTGTCGGTGATGTTGATGGAGGAACCGCCGAGGCGGTGCCAAGCGCTGTCAAAGGACAGCCGCGTGCGCGTGCTTGGTTCGTAAAACGCGTTGATCAGAATCTTGCCGGTGAGCGGCGTGTTGTGACGGCAATAGCGGTCTGGATTGCTCTCGAATTTCGCCGCCAGCCGAAACACCTGCAAAAGAGTCTGTGGGCGAAACGGTTGGATCGAGACCACGTGCTGATCCACCAGATCCTTCAAAGGCTCAACGTCTTCGGCAATGGCAGCCAGCAGCTCCTGGGGTTGGTTCTGCCCATAAACATCTGGCCCCATCGGCTCAAAGCGAATCTGAACCGATGACGCGTCCACAACTGCTGATTTGGCCTGTGCCATAGCGGGATCGGATCAACACCCTGTTTGCCAGACCGAGTGCTAAAGCCAGGAATTACATCTTTCACCCGTAACAACAACCACACTGCTTCGTCCACGAAGAAGCAGCTTCTTAAGCAAAGATCCGGAAAGGATTGTGCTGGGGTGGACGGCTAAAGGAGACATCACCAAACCCGGCCATTCCTCCACTCCACCCACCAAATCACCAGCAGCACGAGCACCGACAGCACCAGGGCGAGCTGACTGGCCACCAGCAGAAACTGAAAACCCGACAGACCAACGAGGCCGGCCATCAAAGGAAGCGTTTGGATCATCCCTCCTCCTTCAGCAAGGTGAAGTCAAAGCGTTCCGGCCGCATGCGACTGCCAATCAGCATCACAACCGCCGACACGGCCGCCGAAAACACAGCAGCGCAGTAGGGCGCGATCAGCACATAGGCGAGCAGGCCCACAACGCTGCCGGCGAGCATGGCCGCGATGGCAGCCGTGCGGTTGGCCGTGCGCCAGTACAAACCGCAGGCCACCGGCCAGACCGTGGAGGCCACCAGGGCACCGGTGAAGAACAGCACCGACGCCAGCGAATCCAGCCGCGGCCAGGACAGCGCCAGGGTGACGACGGCCAACCCCACCACCATCAGCCGCGCCGCCTGCTTGAGCTGTAGGTCGCTGGCCTGGGGCCGCAACAGGCGGAAGTACACATCCTCCGCCAACAGATCGGCGGTGGATGCCAGCAACGAATCCAAGGTGGAGGTGAGCGAAGCAAACACCACCACAAACACCAGGGCCGCGCCACCGGCCCCGAGCAGATCGGCTGCCATCACAGGGAACACCATGTTCACCTGCTCGAGGGGCAGCTCACGGGCCAGGGCCACGAGGCCAATGGAGCCCGTCACCATCGGCACGCTCATCCAGGCGATTCCGCCCAAAACAAAAGAGGTCATCACCACCGAGCGCCGGCTGGCGAACACCCGGGACCACCAAATGTTGTTGTGAAACACCTCGCCCATCGAAAAGAGGGCGGAATTCCAGGCGATCAACAAGCCCGCCGGCAGCAGCAGATCCAGCCGATCGGGATGCCGGGCCAGCAAGGAGGCATGCACCTCAGGCATCGGGAATTGACGGAAGGCAAGCACCGCCACCACCGCCAGCAACACCATGATCAACAGCGACTGGATGAAATCGGTGCCAATCACGGCCCGCATCCCACCGAACAGGGTGTAGACGGTGGCAACACCAATCACCACCACCATTCCCACGTGGTAATCGAAGCCTGAAAGCGCCTGCAGCAGCAGGCCAGCACCCATCGCCTGGGTCATCAGAAAGCCCAGGGTGTAGATCGCGGTGATCAGCATGAACACCCACCAGGCCAGACGCCCGTAGCGCAGGCGAATGAAGTCGCCGCTGGTGCGCCCGTTGGGCATCAACTGCTTGATCCGCGAGGCCAGGGGGGCGAACAGAATCAGGCCAAGCCCGGCCAGGGCATAGCTGAACATGCCCCAGAGGCCGGTTTTGTAGCCGAATTCAGGGGCGAGCAGGGTGGTGTTGCCGGTGACCCAGGAGGCCATCAACGTGGCCGTACTCAGGGCCAGCCCGATGTTGCGCCCCGCCAGCATGTAGTCGTCGGCATTGCCTTGACCGCGCCGGCCCCAGGCAATCCCCAGCGCCACCCAGAGCACAGAGAACAGCACCACCAACGCCCAGGCGATCCCGGGCTGAAGGAAGGGAACCGAGTCAGCGGACATCCGTCGACCCCCTGCGATTCCAATACAGGTGTCCGCGCAGAATCATCACCACCGTCGCCGCAGTCACAACGGCACCAAGGGCAAAGATCAGTCGCGCCCAGAGCAATTCATCCAAGGCGAAGAGCGTTTGAACTCCAGAAACAGGTAAGCAAAAGAGGCGTCCCAGCTCCAGCTGTCGCCTTCGATTTCGGTGCCTTCGGATACCCAAACATCAGGCGATCAGCGCCCGGTCGCCTGAAATTGCGGAATGTGTAGCAACCACCACCCGAAGGGGGTTGGGGCGACGCCTTGGATGACATTCACCTACGCGATTGGAATGTTCACCGACTACAAACCCACGGTCGGCTTCGACGAATATTTCTGCAATGAAACAGCCAGACCGCGCGACGATCTGGCCACGCTGCTCACATCACTGGGGCAGCTGGGATTGCCCGAGCTCAACCGCAGCCATGCCTCGGCTAGCCAACTGCTGCGTCGCCTCGGCGCCACCTTTCGCCTCAACGATTCCGGCCTCAAAGGCAGCGAACGGATTCTCCCCTTCGATCCCTTGCCCCGGCTGATCAGCCGCAGCGACTGGATCACCCTGGAGCGGGGACTGCTGCAACGCCTGGAAGCCATCGACTGCTTCCTCGCAGACATCTATGGCCCCCAGCAGATCCTCAATGATGGAGTGATCCCGCGGGAAGACGTTGAAAGTTCCTCCGGCTGGCGACCTCAGATGCAGGGCATCAGCCTGCCGCTCAACCGCTGGTGCCACATCTCCGGGCTCGACCTGATCCGCGATGGCAGTGGCACCTGGCGTGTCCTGGAAGACAACCTGCGCTGTCCATCGGGGGTGGCCTATTTCCTCGAGAACCGTCGGGTGATGAAACGGTTGTTCCCTGGCCTGTTCGAAGGCCGTGCCGTTCAACCGATCGACGCCTATCCATCCCATCTGCTGCGCACCCTTCAAGACCTGGCGCCCTGGAGTGACAGCCCCCGCGTGGCAATCCTGACGCCCGGGGTGTTCAACAGCGCCTATTTCGAGCACAGCTATCTGGCCCAGCAGATGGGCATTGCACTGGTAGAAGGGCGCGACCTGGTGTGCGAAGACGGCCGCGTGTGGATGCGCAGCACCAACGGCCTCAAGCCTGTGGATGTGATTTACCGCCGGATCGACGACGATTTTCTCGATCCCACCGTGTTCCGCCAGGACTCGATGCTGGGGGTGCCGGGCCTGATCGACGTGCTGCGGCAAGGACGGGTCGCCATCGCCAACGCCCCGGGCACCGGCGTCGCCGACGACAAGCTGATCTACGCCCACGTGCCGGCGATGATCCGCTACTACCTCGATGAGGAGCCGATCATCGAGAACGTTCCCACCTATCTCTGCGCCCGACCGGACGACCGGCGCTACGTGCTCGAACACCTCGAGCAATTGGTGGTGAAGTCGGTGGCGGAAGCCGGGGGCTACGGAATGCTGATCGGCCCCCAGGCCAGCCGATCGGAGCTGGCGGACTTCGACACGAAGATCCGTGCGAATCCCCGCAACTTCATTGCGCAGCCCACGCTGCAACTCTCCACCGTGCCATCCCTCAGTGACGGTGAGCTCTACCCCTGCCACGTTGATCTGCGCCCCTACGTGCTGCGCGGCGCAAGCAGCTGGGTGAGTCCAGGGGGGCTGACGCGCGTGGCACTCAAGCGGGGCTCCCTGGTGGTGAATTCGTCCCAGGGCGGCGGCTGCAAGGACACCTGGATCGTCGACGACCAACGGATGGCGGCACGGCACCCCCAGGAGGCGGTGCCGTGCTGAGCCGCGTTGCCGATTCGCTCTACTGGATCAACCGCTATCTGGAACGGGCCGAAAACATCTCGCGCTTTCTGGAAGTGAGTGAGGCGATGGCGCTGGACTGTCCTCCGGGCAGCGCCGAACCCTGGCTGCCGCTGGTGGAGGTGACGGGGGATCGCCAGCGCTTCGATACGGCCTACCCCGATGCCACACCCAAACAGGTGGTGCGCTTCCTGCTGCAGGACCGCAGCAATCCCAACAGCATCGTGAGTTGCATTGCGGTGGCACGGGAGAACGCACGGCAGATCAGGGATGTGATCACTACGGAGATGTGGGAGCAGATCAACGATCTGCACTGGAGCCTTCAAGACGACGAAGACATCTGGCGCGAACCGGTGCAGGAACAACTGCGGATCATCCGCCGCGGCTGCCAGCTCGTGTACGGGATCACCGACACCACCCTGAGCCGCGATCTCAGCTGGCTGTTCAGTCAGCTGGGTCGTCTGATCGAACGGGCCGACAAAACCTCCCGCATCCTCGACGTCAAATACTTCCTGCTGCTGCCTTCCCCTGAAGAGGTGGGCGGCGTGCTGGACGAACTGCAGTGGATCACCCTGCTGCGCACAGCGGGGGCTTATCAGATGTATCGCCACAGCGTGCAACAAGCGATCAGCCCTGCAGCGGTGGCACGCTTTTTGCTGCTGGACCCCATCTTTCCTCGCTCGGTGCGGTACTGCCTCCAGGGCATCAGCGACACCTTGCAACAGATCCAGCAGCTCCCGAACCAAGACACGCCGGATGACCTCGACTGTTTGCGCGGTCAGCTCCTTGCCCGGTGGAGCTATGTGCGGATCGACAACCTGATCGAAGCCGGTCTGCATGAAGCCATTGATCAGCTGCAGCAAGACCTCAACCAACTCCACCACCTGATCCAGACCCGCTACTTCACCAGCGCGGACCTCCATTCCATCCCCACCGATCCCGCATGCGCGCTCTCATCATTCACCGCCTGACGTATCGGTATGACGCCCCGGTGTTCCTCGGGGAACATCGCCTTTGTCTGAGGCCTCGGGGGCAAGGATTCCAGACCCTGCTGGAGCATCAACTCAGCGTGTTGCCGGAACCGGAGCAACGTCGGGAACTGGTGGCCGCCAGCGGCGATGAAATCCAACGGCTCCGCTTTCTCGGCAGCACCGATGAACTCGTCTTTGAGGCCCGCAGCCTGGTGGAGACCCGGCCAGCACCCCCGCTGGAGAGCTGCTTCAACGGCCTCGAACCACCCCTGCCCTACCCGCAAGGCCAACTCAACAGCGATCTGCAGGGGGCACTGGAAGGCTGGTTGCCCAACGGCCAACACGAACCCTCGGCCATCGAGCTCACCCAGGAAGCCCTGATGGGCAGCAACCAGCAGACCCTGGCCTTTCTGAAGCAACTGATTGAACTGATTCAAGAGCGGGTGAAATACACCCAACGCCATGTGGGACCCGCCTGGCCGGCGGGCCGAACCCTGCGGGAGCGGATCGGCTCCTGCCGTGATCTGGCCATGCTGATGGTGGCCTGTTGCCGCGTGGTGGGTCTTCCGGCCCGCTTTGTGAGCGGCTATCAACTGCAGCAACCTCCCCCGAAGGAGTACGACCTGCATGCCTGGGCGGAGGTTTACCTGCCGGGAGCGGGCTGGCGGGGCTTTGACCCCAGTGCCGGGATGGAAGTCAACGAGCGCTATGTCGTGCTGGCCACCTCCTCCAAGCCGGAACTCACCGCGGCCGTGAGCGGCAGCTTCAGCGGCCCCCCTGGAGCCAACAGTGAACTGAACTGGCAGATTCAGATCAGAGAGGACGCCTCCGCAACGGAAACCCCCTCACGCAACCTGGTTCAGGCCGCCTGAAGCAACGGCTCCACCCCATGCAACTGGGGCTTCGGCGCCGAGCTGTGGGTGGCTGCCATCAAGGCCGGGATCTCGGCGCTGTTGTAGACGCGGAATTCCCTCACCAGAGAAGCGCCCTCCTCACGAACCGCCTGGTTCAGAACGACGGAACCATCGGGATCGGAGATCGAGCGGTGGAAAGTGCCAGGCGGGATACGAAGGATGTCACCACCGCTCTCGAGCCGAACGATGTGGAACGGCTGCTCCCAGGCCAGGTTCACCAGGAAGAAGGTTCTGCCGCCGCTTGCCGCAAGCAGATTGTCTTCCTGATGGGGATGCAGATAGAACTGCCAGGCTCCGCTCTCCGGATCGTTGGGGGGCGACACGGCCGGGCCGCTGTGAATCACCAGGTCGCGCGCGTTCGAGGTGTTCACGGTGACGTCGAAAAAACGAACCGACGGGGTGTCGCGGAAGCGCTCGTAGGCCAGCAGTTCAAACATGTCGATGGATCCTGAGGGATCCTTCAGCTGCCCCGTTGTACCGGGGGCATCACGCAAAAACGGTGACGATCACGACGGTTCAGCCCCCCAAATACGCCATTTCCGCATGGGTTGACGCAACAGCGGCTGGATCACGCTCCTCGCTGTAGCGGTCTTGGCGTCGCTGCCAGAGCTGGCGCATGGCCTGCTCAAGCTGAGGCTCTGAGGCGAGCGCGGGCTTGAGATCGGTGCCTTCAGCAGAAAACAGGCAGGTGAACGCCTGCCCATCAGCGGTGACACGCAAGCGGTTGCAATCCCCGCAGAACGGCTCACTGATGGAGGCAATCACACCGATGGTTCCAGCACCATCGCGGTAGTGCCAACGCCGGGCCGTCCCACCCCGCGGGCGACCCAAAGGCTCCAGGGGCCAACGGGCATGAATGTGCTCCACCATCTGCGCCGCCGGCAGCACCTGGTCCAGCGTCCACTGGTTGCGGTTGCCCACATCCATGTATTCGATCAAACGCAGCTCCATCCCCTGCTGCCGGGCCAAATTGGCCAAGGGCAACAGCTGATCGTCATTGATCCCCCGTTGGATCACGGCATTGAGCTTGAGCTCGCCGCATGAGGGGTCAAAGCCAGCGGCGCAGGCCGCCGCGATGCCGTCCTGCACCTGGCGCACCAGGCGGTCTCCAGCCACGGCACCACCCTTGAGACCAGCCATGCGCGCCGCTGCCTCCCCTTCCGCCGCATCCAGGCTGATGGTGATTCGATCCAGCCCTGCGGCACGCAACGCCCGCGCCATCGGTTCCGACAACAGCACCCCGTTGCTGGTGAGCGCCACGGCCTGCAAACCAGCGATCGGATCCGAACGATCCCGCCGGGCCTGGGCCACCGCCTCCAACAACGGCAACAAGCGCCGGCTCAACAACGGCTCTCCACCGGTGAGCCGCAGCGTTTGTGCCCCCAGGCGCGCGGCCACACGAATCACGCGCATCTGCTGCTCCAGCGTCAGCAGGCCAGGGGGCTCCTCCACATCCGGACAGCAGTACGGACAGGCGAGATTGCAACGGGCCGTGAGCGACAACCGCAACACCCCGATGGGCCGGTTGAGGCGGTCTGCGAGCGGCAACAACGTGCTCATCCCTCCAACGCTGCCAGATCTGCAGGGCAATTGGCATTCACCAACGCCTTTTGAGGCAAGCGCACCGCCTGATGGGGAACGCAGGTCAACCAATCCATCCAGCGCAACTCGCCGCGTTGCAGTTGCTGATCAAGGCAGGAGCGGAAGGGAGAACCGGAGGGGATCACCGCCAGCAACGGCTGCAACCGTTGCCCGTCATGGGCCACTGCTGCTTGATCGGGGGCACGATTCCAGGCTGCGATCAGCTGCCGGACAACGGCGGTGCGCAAACGGGGCATGTCCACCGGCAGCACCAACACAGCCTCCCCAGGCTGAGACGGCAACAGCCTGGCCAGCGCCTGCAGAGGGCCATTCCAGGGAGGGGGCTCCAGCAGCACGGAACATCCCGGCCGGTGGGCAAGCAGCTCTGCGTGGGCGGCATGACGACTCAACACCTGCACCGGATAACCGAGGGGCAGCAGCTGGTCGACCAGGGCCGTGAGCCAGACACCACCGGAGGGATGCGGCAGGAGGGCCTTGTCACGCCCCATGCGACGGCTGCTTCCGCCACTGAGCACACAAACCCGCAAGCCTTGGTTCACATCGCCGACCAACAATCTGCACCAGCGGAGTCCAACAACCCACAAAAGTTGCAACCGCTACCAAATCATTGCCGCACAAGAACGTCTGATCCGATCAATCAGCCCCGTTGATGTTTGCTTCGGCACAGAAAAACAGAAATTGGTAACCAATCCGACCAAACACGGGCCCGACGAATTGATTAACTGCGCGGGTCAAACGGATTCTCTTTTCGACCGTTTTGCCATCCCCGGGCACCTTTCCTTTTGAAGCCCGAGGTTCCTTCTCTTCTCCTCAATGCTTGGCGACCTTTGGTCGTTCCAGGGCAGGTACCGAACCCTTCACCTGACCTGGATCGCCTTCTTCCTGACCTTCGTGGTCTGGTTCAACCTGGCCCCTCTGGCCACCACCGTGAAAGCGGACCTGGGTCTGACCGTTGGTCAGATCCGCACCGTGGCCATCTGCAACGTGGCCCTCACCATTCCGGCGCGCGTGCTGATCGGCATGCTGCTGGACAAATTCGGACCCCGGATCACCTATTCCTCGATCCTGGTGTTCTCGGCGATTCCCTGCCTGCTGTTTGCGTCCGCTCAGGACTTCAACCAGCTGGTGGTGGCCCGTCTGCTGCTCTCCATCGTTGGCGCCGGCTTCGTGATCGGCATCCGCATGGTGGCCGAGTGGTTCCCTCCCAAGGAAATCGGCCTGGCTGAAGGCATCTACGGCGGCTGGGGCAACTTCGGCTCCGCCTTCTCCGCCCTCAGCATGGTGGCCCTCGCTGGCTTCCTCTCCTTCTCCGGCGGCTTCGAACTGCCCACCGGCGCTGTTCTGAACTGGCGCGGTGCCATCGCCCTGACCGGCATCGTCTCCGCCGTCTACGGCCTCTTCTACTTCTTCAACGTCACCGACACCCCCCCCGGCAAGACGTATCAGCGCCCGGCGAAATCCGCCGGCCTGGAAGTCACTTCCATGCGCGACTTCTGGGGTCTACTGGGCATGAACGTGCCCTTCGCAGCCATCCTTTGCGTGCTCTGCTGGCGCCTTTCCAAGGTGGGCTTCCTCACCGCAAGCACCTACCCCCTTGCCCTCGGTGCCGTTGCCGTCTGGTTTGCCTTCCAGACCTGGGGAATCATTCGCACCAACCGCGACCTGATCCTCGGCAACAAGGTTTATCCCAAGGAAGATCGCTACGAGTTCCGCCAGGTGGCGATCCTCGAGCTCACCTACATCGTGAACTTCGGCTCTGAACTGGCCGTGGTTTCGATGCTGCCCACCTTCTTTGAAACCACCTTCGATCTGCCGAAGGCCACCGCCGGAATCCTGGCGTCCTGCTTCGCTTTCGTGAACCTGGTCGCCCGCCCTGCTGGCGGTCTGATCTCCGACCGCGTCGGCAGCCGCAAGAACACCATGGGCTTCCTCACTGCCGGTCTCGGCGTGGGCTACCTGGTGATGAGCATGATCAAGCCCGGCACCTTCACCGGCACCACCGGCATTGCCGTTGCCGTGGTAATCACCATGCTCGCTTCGTTCTTCGTGCAGTCCGGTGAAGGCGCCACCTTCGCGCTGGTGCCCCTGGTTAAGCGTCGCGTCACCGGCCAGGTGGCCGGCCTGGTTGGTGCCTACGGCAACGTTGGTGCTGTGACCTACCTGACCATCTTCAGCCTCCTGCCGATGTGGATGGGCGGCGGCGGCGAACCCACCCCCGAGGTGATCGCGGCTTCCAACAGCGCCTTCTTCCAGATCCTGGGTGTGGCCGGTCTGATCGTGGCCTTCTTCTGCTTCTTCTTCCTGAAGGAGCCCAAGGGGTCCTTCGCAGACCTGCACGAAGGCGAAACCGCCTGATCCATCTCCCTCCGCAGCACCCTGTCGCTGCACAACGACCCGGAGCTTCGGCTCCGGGTTTTGTTCTTTTTTTGGTTCCTGCATGACCAACTCACCCCGCAGCGTGCGCAGCCAGTGCCCCTACTGCGGCGTGGGTTGTGGCCTGGAGCTCTTGCCTCCTGCCGTGAAGGGTGAGGCCGTGAAACGGGATGCCGAGGGCAACCCGATGTGGACCGCCCGCGGCGACCGCGAACACCCCTCAAGCCTTGGCCAGGTCTGCATCAAGGGCGCCACCGTCGGCGAAACCCTGGCCCCAGGCCGCCTGCGCCAACCCCTGTTCCGCCAGACCCTTGAGGACGACTTCGCGCCGATCAGCTGGGACGACGCTCTCAACAAAATCACCGGCCAGATCCAGGCGAGCGTGGCCCGGCGCGGCAACGCCGATGGCATCGCCATGTACGGCTCCGGTCAATTCCACACCGAGGATTACTACCTCGCCCAGAAGCTGCTCAAAGGCGCCCTGGGCACCAACAATTTCGACGCCAACTCACGGCTGTGCATGAGCTCAGCGGTGGCGGGCTACACCCGCAGCCTGGGCTCCGATGGTCCCCCCTGCAGCTATGAAGACCTCGACCACTGCACAGTGGCGTTTCTGATCGGCACCAACACGGCCGAATGCCACCCGGTGCTGTTCCAGCGGCTGCTGAAGCGGAAACGCAAAAACCCCGGCAGCGTCAAGATCGTGGTGGTGGATCCACGCCGCACCGACACCGCCAAAGCCGCCGATATCCACTTGCCGATTGCACCGGGCAGCGACCTGGCCCTGCTGCACGGGATTGCCCACTTGGTGCTGCGCGAAAACGGCCAGGATCCGGCCTTCATCGACGACCACACCGAGAATTACGACGCCTTTTTTGACGTCGCCGCCCGCTGGACCCCAAGACGGGTGGCCCTGTTCTGCAACATCCCCGAAAAACGCCTTCGGGAAGTGGCGGCTCTGTTCCACCGGCGCGAGAAGGTGCTCAGCCTCTGGTCGATGGGGGTGAACCAACGCCGTGAAGGAACGGCCGTGGTGCAGGGGTTGATCAATCTGCATCTGCTCACCGGCCAGATCGGCAAGCAAGGAGCGGGCCCGTTTTCCCTCACCGGCCAACCCAACGCCATGGGCGGACGCGAAGCCGGAGGCCTGGCCCACCTGCTGCCGGGCTACCGCCTGGTGGCCAACGCCGAACACCGCGCCGAAGTGGAGCAGGCCTGGCAGCTGCCGGCAGGACGAATCAACACCAAGCCCGGATTGGCGGCCTGGCAGCAGATCGAGGCCATGGAACAGGAGGCGCTGGACCTGTGGTGGGTGGCCGCCACCAACCCCCTGGTGAGCCTCCCGGATCTTGACCGGGTGAAGTCGGCCATGCAGAAGTGCCCGCTGGTGGTGGTGAGCGAGGCCTACGCCGACTCGGAAACGTCCCACTACGCCCACCTGCTGTTGCCCGCAGCCCAGTGGAGCGAGAAGGCCGGCGCCATGACCAATTCCGAACGGCGGGTCACCTACTGCCCGGCCTACCGGCGTCGTTTCGGCGAGAGCCGTCCCGACTGGGAGATGTTTGCCGAGGTGGGCCGGCGCCTGGGCTACAGCGAGCAGTTCAACTTCGAATCAGCGGCTGAGGTGTACGCCGAATTCACAGCTCTCACCCAGGGCAGGCTTTGCGATGTGAGCGGCCTCAGCCATGAACTGCTGGAAGGCGAAGGACCGCAGCAATGGCCCTATCCCAGCGGCAGCACCCCCACCACAGAAGCCAAACGTCTCTACGAAGACCGTCAATTCGCCACCCCCAACAAACGCGCCCGCTTCAGCACCGATCAACCGCTGGGACTAGCGGAACCCCCCTGCGACACCTATCCGCTGGTGCTGACGGTAGGCCGCTACCTGGGCCAGTGGCACACGATGACCCGCACCGGCAAGGTGGAACGGTTGATGAAACAGCATCCCGAGCCGCTGCTGGAGATTCACCCCGGTGACGCGCAGGAGTTGAAACTGCGCAACGGTGAACTGGCGGCGATCAGCTCACGCCGCGGCCACCTCACCGCCACGGTGAAAGTCACCGATCGCATCCGGCGTGGGTCGGTCTTCCTGCCGATGCACTGGGGATTCACCCAGGAGAAAGCCTGCGAAGCCAACACCCTCATGCACGACGAGGCCTGCCCGGTGTCAAAGCAGCCTGAACTCAAGGCCTGCGCGGTGATCGTGGCTCCCGCCGTCTCGGTGGTGAAGCCCGTTGAACAGCAGAAAGGACGATTGGAGGCCCTGCGCCGGCTGCTCACACCAGCACTTCGCTGAAGGCTGCCTCAAGGTTGTGGTGGTCGTGCCCAGGCCGAACCAACTTGCACAAGGCAAAGCGATCCAGCTCACTGAGCTGGGTCCACTGCTCCAGGGTCAGCGCCACACCCCGCACTGTGGCCGCCTCCTGCACCACAGCGGGCAGCTCCGCCTGCTGTTGCCAGGGGGCACCACTCACCGGTGGCAGATCCTTGGCCATGCCATCGGCCATGGAGCGCGTGCAATCGCGCAGGTGTTGGCGAAGCTGCTCAAGAGCATCGGCGCCATCCGGCCAATCCACCAGGGCTTGACGTTGCTCCTGGGAAAGTTCAAGCCAGTGGTTGAGCTTCAACTTCACCCCACACAGATCCAATTTGCGTCGCACACACAGAGGGATGCAGCGCCAGTTGCCGATGAAGTCCTGTTCAAAGGCAAAGCAATGGCAGGCGGAATTACGGCGGCTGGACATCAACCAAAGCCTTGATCGGTGTCAATGATGACAACGGAAGCCCACGGAAACAGAGATGTTTACCCCGTTACAAATGTTGGTCTGTGCGCTTCGCCCTCTCCCTCGGAATGCTGCTGGGAATGTCCCATGGATGGGTCACGGCTGAAGCACTCCAACAACAGCCCATGCAGGGCTTTGATCCCATAGAAACTGTTAATTCCGCTACACAATTCAACCTGTTTAGTAGTCGTTCACACCAATTTTTTCCATACTGAAGCTCTGTTTAAAGAGTTTCTGCCGTGACCAGCAGCATCTCGTCCGCTTCCGGCCGCAGCCCGATCACCCTGGCCGCCGGTTTCCTGGGCGCCTTCATCGTTGGTTCCCTCGCCGTGCAGCTGGTACGCACCCAGACGGCTTCCGTTCAGGCCGGTGCCGCTGGCGTGGAGCCGGTAATCGCCGGCCCTGCCGCTCTCTGGGCTCCCTTGGCCGAGCGCGACATCGCCAGTGCCACCGCAGCCGCAACAGCCCAACCCACTGCTGCCATCCAGCCCGCCGTTGAGCCTGTTGTGGGCTCCGAAGCCACCCTCTGGTCTGCCTTCGGCGAGCGCTGATCGCACTGCCCACGCAGCACAGCCCACCAGCCGGCCCGCATAAGGTGCCGGCATGGGGATTCAGCGCCGTCAATTCCTCCAACGAACGGGCGGTCTGGCCTTGGCCGCCCTGATCCAAGCGCGCCCCGTTGAGGCAGCAGAGGAGGGCTTCTGCAGCCCGAATGATCCACTCGAGGCCCTGATGGAGGGGAACCGCCGATTTGCCGAGGCCTGGCGCCAGGGCAAACAAGACGACGGAACGACACCCAGAACGGCGGGCGCTAACCCGCGCTGCTTCAACTCCCCCAGGGCGTTGGCCACCAGCCAACATCCCTGGGCCACCGTGCTCACCTGCTCTGATTCACGGGTGTCGCCGAGCTGGGTGTTCGACACCACCCCTGGTGAACTGTTCGTGATCCGCAACGCCGGCAACACCGCCTTCACCGAAGCCATTGCCTCGGTTGAATACAGCGTCAGCGTTCTCAAGACGCCACTGTTGATGGTGATGGGACACAGCGACTGCGGAGCCGTGACGGCGGCGATGGACACCAACCCGCTGACCCCCTCCCTGGAGCGACTGATCCAACCCATCCGGGAGAACATCAACGGCAGCAGCGATCTCGAGGACGCCGTGAAGCGCAACGCCCTCGCCAGCGCCTCCACCTTGATTCAACGCAGCGCCGTTCTGGCTGAGGCCAAAGCCAGCGGTGCGCTGAAACTGGTGGTGGGTTGTTTCCAACTCAGCAGCGGTGTTGTGAGCTTGATCGAATGACGCAAGATCTGAGTCACCTGAACCAGCAAGGCGAGGTTCACATGGTGGACGTGGGGGACCGGCCGACCACCCACCGCGAAGCCCATGCCCGTGGCGCCATTCGCATGGACGCCTCAACCCTCGGCCTGATCCAGCGGGGCGAGACACCGAAAGGAGATCTTCTGGCGGTCGCCCGGGTGGCAGCGATCCAGGCCGCCAAACGCACCTGGGAGCTGATTCCCCTGTGCCATCCGCTGCCACTCAGTGGCATGGATGTGTCGATCGACGCCGACGCCTCCCTGCCTGGCCTGGTGGTCCACTGCCGTTGCCGCACCACAGGCCAGACCGGGGTGGAAATGGAAGCGATGACGGCCGTGTCCGTGGGGCTGCTGACCCTTTACGACATGCTCAAGGCGGTTGATCCAGCCATGACGATCGAGGCGATCCAGCTGGAGTTCAAGGAAGGAGGGAGGAACGGTGTCTGGAAACGCTGAGCCCTACGGACGCGAAGGGCTACCTCTGGAAGAGGCACGTCGACGGGTTCTTGCGGCGCTTCAGCCGATCACAACCAGCAACACAGTGCCGCTGCAGCAGGCCCTCGGCCGGGTGAGCGCTGCGGATGTGCTGGCCAGCGCGGCCGTTCCGGGATTCCGGGCTTCGATCATGGACGGCTACGCCCTGGGGCAGAGCCACCAACCCAAACCTGGGGACACCTGGCAGCTGAAGGGACGCTCCGCCGCCGGCCAGCCCTTCAACAGAACCCTGGCCACCGGCGATGCGATCCGCATCCTCACCGGCGCTCCACTGCCGGACGGTGCCGGCTGGGTGCTGCCCCAGGAGCTGATCAGCGTGGACGGCACCAGCCTCCAGCTGGTGAAAGAGGCGTCGGATCGTCCCTGGATTCGCCTCGAGGATGAGGAATGCCGAGCGGGGGACCTGCTGCTGGCCGCTGGAGAGCGCCTTGGTGCCGCCGATCTCGCACGCCTCGCCGGCTGCGGCATCGCCGAGCTAACCATTGCGCAGCAACCCCGCATCGGGCTGCTGATCAGCGGGGACGAGCTGGTGCCACCCGGAACAGCGCGGCAACCCGGTGCCATCTGGGAGAGCAACGGCACGCTTCTGGAGACGATGCTCCGAGCCCTGGGGCAATCGGTGACCCAGCGACGGGTGGTGGCCGATCAACCCGACGCCCTGCGCCAGGCCCTGCTGGATCTGGCCCATGACTGCGACGTGGTGGTGAGCACCGGCGGCGTCTCCGCTGGCGACACCGATTGGATCCGACCCCTGGTGGCGGGGCTGGGTGCCGTGGACTTCTGGAAACTGTTCCTACGCCCGGGGCGCCCCTTCGCCTTCGGCAGCATCGGCGAAAGCGTGCCATTTTTCGGACTGCCGGGCAATCCCGTGGCGGCGGCGGTCACCGCCCTGCAACTGCTCTGGCCCGCCCTGCAGGTTCTGGAGGGCCAAAGCGAACCGGAGCTATTCCCCCGGGTGATGGTGGAACTCGCTGACCCGTTGTCCCGCCGACCGGGACGGCCGGAATTGGCTCGGGCCCGCCTTGACACCAACGCCGCAGGAACGCTGCTGGCACGGGTGGATGGCTCGCAGGCCTCGTCCAGGATCGGTTCCCTGCAACAGGCCGATCTGCTGCTGGAACTGCCAGCGGAAGCCGGCCCGCTCGAAAGCGGCACCCGTCTCTGGGCCCAGCTCATCCGTCAGCGGATTTTCTGAGCCGGATCAGGCTGAAACCAGCGGCGCTCCCAGGCCATGAGCCTGCCGGTTGAATCGAAATGGATGCTGATCTGCTGAAACAGGGCAGCGCCGAGACGGCCACCGATCTCGAGGCTGAAGGGCGCACTGGGGAGCTCACTGGGCACCGAAAACACCAAGCCGTCGGGCATCACCGCTGAGCAGTCGTTGTGCAACAGCTGGCTTGGATCGAACACCAGCGAAGCGGCGTCCTCCGCCTGGCCGTTCACCCCCGCCTGCGGCCTGAGCATCTGCCGCTCGCCACTCCATCCCTGCACCTGCGCCAGCAAGGCCTCGGGTGTCCCGCATGCGGGACGGTCGGGTTCGGGATCGGTGCCGTTCATGCAACGGAAACCCACCGCCCCAACACGCTGCAAACGCCAGCGGCCGTCAAGCGGTTCCCAGAGCAGCACCAGCATCGAGCGGGAACGACCGCAGAACAAGTTGATCTCATGGCCGAAGCGAGGACGCTCGGCATCCAACCCCCGGCTGGACTGACCGCCCGCCCCGGGGAACTGCCAGCAGCCTCCACCGGCGTTGTAGGTGGCCCGGCTGATGGGATAGGTGGCCTTACCCCCGGGGGCAAAGGCCAGACCCGATCCATCCCACACCCCGTGGTCGTCATCGGAAAAGGAAATCGCGTAGGTGGTGGGGTCGATCCAACGGGTCGGATGCTGCAGATCCAGCCGACCGCTGCCGTCCCGCTCAAACCAATGGCCGCAGCCCTGCCAGTGGCCGGCGAAATTGCGGCGGTTGAGGGTCCACTGATCAGTCATGTCCGTGACGGCAGCCAACGGTCGGTCTCCTTAGGGTCGCCCCAACAGCCATCCCCGCCATGGACCTGACGATCGTTGGCTGCGGCTACGTGGGGCTCGCTTTGGCGGAGCGGCTGCAACCAAAACGCCCCCAGCTGAAGCTGACGCTGACCACCACCAGCAGCGAACGGCTGGAGCAACTCAGCCCCCTCGCCGATCGGGTGGAACTGTGCGACGCCACAGACCCCGCGCAATTGCGGGAGGCTCTGCGGAAAAGCAGCAATGCCGTGTTCTGCCTCGGGCCAAAGGGAGATCGCCAGGTGGATGCCAACGGCTACCGCCACACCTTCGTCGACAGCTTCCATTGCCTGACGTCGCTGTTGCCACAACTGCCGAAACTGCGGCAGATCGTCTACACGGGCAGTTGCTCGGTGTACGGCGATGCCGCGGGGGACTGGGTGGATGAACAAACGCCACCCACACCAGGCAGCGGCCACAGCGATGTTCTGCTGAAAAGCGAACAACTGCTCAGCGGCATCAGCGACAGACGGGTGTGCATCCTGCGCCTCGGGGCGCTCTATGGCCCTGGCCGCGATCTCGATCGACGCCTACGCGGGCTCGCCGGACTGGAACGCCCTGGCAGCGGCTCGACCTACAGCAACTGGCTGCATGTGGCCGATGCCGCCGGTGCCCTTGAAGCCGCTCTCGATGCTGAATGGGCCGGTCTGGTGAATGTGGTCAACGACGAGCCGCTTCGGCTGCGGGACCTGGTAGGCCGCAGCCTGCAGCGCCAGGGCCTGGCCCCCGTGCGCTGGCTTGGGCAGGACGAACCGGGTTCAGGGGGCCGACGGATTCGCAACAGCCGGCTCAAACAGCTGGGCTACCAGCTGCAGCACCCGCGCCTTGATCAGAGCGGCGTGTTGGCCGCCAGCCAGGTGCCCTGACCCGCGCACCACTCCCGCTTCCAGAACGGGGCCTGGTGCTTGAGTTGTTCCAACAAAGCGGCCGAGCAGCGCTGCGCCGCCCCACGGCGATCGGCCTGCACCGCCACCAGCACGATCGGCTCACCGGGGGCGAGCTTGCCCACCCGATGCAGCACCAAAATCGACCCCGCCCGGTGCTCCTGCTGCAGACGCAGCGCCATTGCCGTGATCTGACGTTCGCAAAGGCCGGGAAAGTGCTCCAGCTCCAGTGCCTCCAAAGGCCGGCCATCCATGGTGGTGGGACGCACCCGACCCATGAAGATCGCAGCGGCCGCGGCATCCCCGCTCCAAAGCGCCAGTTGCTGCCAAGGATCAAAGGGATCCGGGCACACCTCCACACGGCAATCGGTCACGCGTCACCCCCCCGTGAACGGTGGAAGAAAGGCCAGCTCATCACCGGCCTGCAACGGCTGATCGGCACCGACCAACTCCTGGTTCACCGCAATGCTGATGCCCTCCAGCGGACCAAGATCCAGCTGGTTCCAGACCTCACGGGCCGTCGAGACGCCTGGTGTGAAGGGAAGGGAACGCTCGGCCCAACCGGCGCGTTCTCGCAGGGAAGCGAACAGCAGCACCTTCAGCACCACGTCCATTGCAGCTGGAGTGGTTCTAGCGTCCGAGGGCTCCGCCGCTGTGCCATGGGCCTCTCCATCGCCCTGCTCACCATCTCCGACACACGCACCCTGGCGGACGACAGCAGCGGAGATCAGCTGCAGCGCAGCCTTGAAGACGCGGGGCATCGCCTTCAGGAGCGACAACTCTGCCCGGATGATCGCTATCAAATCCGCCGTGAACTGAGCCGCTGGATCGCCGATCCTGGGGTTGATGTGGTGATCACCAGCGGCGGAACCGGGCTCACCGTACGCGATGGCACCCCCGAAGCAGTGGCACCGCTGCTGGACAAAACCATCGAAGGATTCGGTGAACTATTCCGTGTGCTCTCCTTCGAAAGCATCGGCACCAGCACCCTGCAAAGCCGCTGCCTGGCCGGCGTGGCCAACGGCACATTCGTGTTTGTGCTGCCGGGATCTCTGGATGCGGTGACCACTGCTTGGAACCGGCTCATCCGGGCTCAACTCGATGCCGACACCCGACCGTGCAACCTGGCCCAGCTCCGGGCTCGCTTGAAGGAATAGAGCGGAATCAAGCGGAGCCGTTCAGAACGGAATCGGCATCGTGACCGCTGCCGGTGAGGGCATGCAGGCTTCAACCTGCTGATCAATCACCTCACCCACCACAACGATCGAGGGTGACTTGAAGGCTTCGGCTCGGCATTGATCGGCAACGTCAACCAAGGTGGCTTTGAGGCAGCGTTGCCCCGCCACCGTGCCCTGCTGGATCACCGCCACGGGGGTTGTCGAAGCCAAACCACCCGCCATCAGCTCCTCTGCGATCCGGGGCAGGTTGTGCAGCCCCATGTAGATCACCAATCCGTCACTGGCCGCAGCCAGGGCACGCCAATCCACGGAGGGACGGCGCTTGTCGATTTCCTCATGACCGGTGACGAAGGTCACCGATGACCCCGCCCGCCGGTGGGTGACGGGAATTCCGGCGTAGGCAGGGGCAGCAATGCCAGCGGTGACACCAGGCACCACCTGAACAGGAATGTTCCGCTCCGCCAGGTAAGCGGCTTCTTCCCCTCCACGACCAAACAGGAAGGGATCACCCCCCTTCAAGCGCACCACGGTGCTGTGCTTCTGGGCCATTTCAACCAGCACGGCATTGGTGCTGGGTTGGGGCACCGAATGATGACCGCGACGCTTGCCGACAAAACGGCGTTCGCAGGTTTCCGGCACAAGATCCAGCACTTCCTCGGGCACCAGCGAGTCGTACACCAGCGCATCGCACTGGCTCAGCAGCCGATGCGCCTTCAGCGTGAGCAACTCGGGATCACCGGGACCGGCTCCCACCAGATAAACGGTTCCGGTTTGTTCAGCGGTGGTCACGGCAGAGAAACAAGCAGATCGATCAGGGCCTGACGGGTGGGTGGATGCTCCAGCAGAGGAGGCAATCCACCAGCTTCGCTCAACGCATCCGTCATGCGGTTGGGAGCAAGGGTTAGTGGCAGTGGCCTGGCCCTGGGATGGCGCTGCTGGAACTCGGGCCAGGCATCAAAGGCAACCAAGGGCAAAGCCAGGCGAGACGCCAGCATCGCGAGGAAGCGATCCGCCACCCCCGGGCGCAGGGGATGGTGCACCAGCACGGCATCAGCTCGCTCAGACGACGGAAGTGCTGAGAGCACAGCGTTCCACCATGTGGTCCAAGAGCCCAGAAAGGGCAGCAGACGCACACTGGCTCCGGCACCACGAAGCCTGTTGCGAATCGCCGGCACATCCGTGCGGGCATGCGCCCCAGGCAGCAGCAGCAGGGGAACGATCCAAGAGGATTGGGGAAGCGCCGATACGGGTTGTTCAGCCGTCAGCACCTCCAACTGCACGGGCGCCGAGCGCCGCTGAGCCAGAAGGTCCGGCAGAGAGGCCAAACACTCAGGAACAACACCTCCACTGCGGCCATGCACCACCAGATGCAACCCCTGGCGCCCCCCATCGGAAGCATCATTTCGTAGCAATGGCCACGGATCGATGACCATGCCGGCTGATGTCATCGGGTTGTTGTGAACGTTGGATGAGTCATGGCGCCCCGCCGTCGTTTTGATCGTGCCCCATTGGACAGCCGCTCCTACCGGGAACCGCTGGACGGACGCATTGAGCGATACGACTTCCGAGACGACCGGTACGACGGGCGGAACGACGTCCGGGACGAGAGGTACAGCCGGGGATACGACCCCAGGGAGGCCCGTTACGACCGGCATGACCGGTACGACCGAAGCTTCGACCGTCCCGCCGGACCCTCCGAACTCGACCAAGACTTCGCTGCGATGAAGCGGGTTTGGCAGATGCTCCGGGCCGGAGCGGTGCGCATGGTTGGCGAAATTGGACGCCAATACTGAGGCCGAAGCAAGTTGCCTTTTACGGCCTCGTGGGAACCACCAGATGTAGCCGGTTTTACAAATCGGTCAGGACAAAGCCCTGGGATTGACTAGCACCAAAAGTGTTCTCTTTGTTACGGACCAGGGTCGCCGTCGCAGTGTTTATTCGATCAACCCAACGCTCCCCTTCGTTTTGAAGCGTTGCCGGTCTTCGGGCCATCTCGATTGATTCGCGCCTCGTCTTTGAGCAATCAATCCGCCCACTCGTTAATCGACTTATGACCATTAGCTCTCCCTCCAGGCCTTACCTGGATGGCAAGAAGCTCAACAAGATCGAGCAGAACAAGGCGGCCAAGGATGGCCTGTTGGTTGGCAGCGAAATCGAAAAATTCGCCGAGCTCGGCTGGGAACAGGTGGATGAAACCGACCTTCAGTTGCGTTTGAAGTGGTACGGCATGTTCTGGCGTCCGAAAACGCCGGGCAAATTCATGCTGCGCCTGCGGGTGCCCAATGGTGTGCTGACGGCCGATCAGCTGCGGGTGGTTGGCTCCATCGTTGAGCGCTACGGCGACAACGGCAGCTGCGACATCACCACCCGTCAGAACCTGCAATTGCGCGGCGTGCTGCTGGGCGACCTGCCGGAAATCCTCAAGCGGCTGAAAGAAGCCGGCCTGAGCACGATCCAATCCGGCTTCGACAATCCCCGCAACGTCACCGGCAACCCCATCGCCGGCATCGATCCCAACGAGATCGTCGACACGCGGCCTTACACCACCGAGCTGCAGAACTTCCTCACCAACAACTGCCAGGGCAACCCGGAGTATTCGAACCTGCCCCGCAAGTGGAACACCGCCGTTGCCGGCGCAAAAGACAACTTCCTGCTCCACAACGACATCGTTTTCCACCCCGTGGAACGGGATGGAGTGATGGGATTTGGCGTCTGGATCGGCGGTGTTCTGTCATCGCAAATGAACGCCTATGCCGTTCCCCTGAACGCCTGGGTGAAGCCAGATGAAATCTGCAAGATGACCGATGCCGTGATCCGGCTCTGGCGCGACAACGGTGAGCGCGACAAGCGCCCCAAGGGTCGTTTCCGTCTCTACCTGGATCAGGTGGGCCACGACGTGTTCCGCAGCCAGGTGGAAGAACTCTTCGGTCCGTTGACCCCCGACCCAGGCTCTGTTTTCAACACCACGCCCCGATCCCACTACGGAATTCATCCGCAGAAGCAGGAAGGCCTCTCCTTTGCCGGACTGCATGTTCCGGTGGGTCGCCTGACCGCCAAGGATCTGCAGGATTTTGCGACCGCCAGCCTCAACTACGGCAATGGCGAGGTGCGTCTCACCGAAGATCAAAACGTCATCCTCGTTGGCCTTCCCAACGACAAGCTCGACGCCCTGAAGGCAGACGCCCTGGTGCAGCGCTTCCCGCTGGAGCCAGGCACCATTGCCGCTGGCACCGTGTCCTGCACGGGCAACACCTACTGCGGCTTTGGTCTCACCAACACCAAGGACCAAGCCCTGGAAGCGGCCAAGGAACTGGACCAGGAGCTCAATCTTCCCGAGGAGTTGAAAATCCACTGGACCGGCTGCCCCAACACCTGCGGCCAGGCCTACATGGGTGCCATCGGCCTCACCGGCACCAAGGCCAAGAACAGTGAAGGCGTGATGGGTGAGGGCTACGTGATGACCCTTGGTGGATCCCAAGGCGCCAACCCAACGGTCGGCGAAATCCACCGCAAGGCGATCCCGGCCGATGAGATCAAGACCGCTCTCAAAGAGGTGTTGATCGACAAGTTCGGGGCCACCCCGAAGGCCTGATCGCTGCTTTGGCCGTGACGCTTCCTTTTGAAGTCACGGCTCCCCGCACCGACCACTCCCCCTCACCGTCATGGCCAACCGCAACGACGTGTTCTCTCGTTTCGTCAACTGGCTCAGCGCCAGTGGTCGCGACGGAGCCGCCATCAACCGTCAGGGCGGCAGCCCTGATCTGTTCTCCCGCCTGATGAACCGCATCAGCGGTTGACATCAAAACCTTCGTCCAACTCTCAATCTCATCTGATGGACTACGTCCTACCCAATGAGCTTGTCGACGGCATGATTGCCGCCGGCGGCAAAAAATCAACGGTCAGCGTGAAGAACCTGCTGATCCGTGGCTTTTACTCCGGGGCCATCCTTGGCCTGGCGGTGATCCTGGCCCTCACCGTGGGCATCACCGTCAAAGCCCCCTTTGTGGGCTCGCTGCTGTTCCCCTTCGGCTTCGCCAGCATCGTGCTGTTCGGCATGGAGCTGGTGACCGGCAACTTCGCCCTGCTGCCGATGGCCACCTGGGCCGGCAAGAGCAGCTGGGGTGCCACCTTCCGCAACTGGGTCTGGGTGTGGATCGGCAACTGGATCGGCACCGCCGTTGTGGCCGTGATCATGGCCATCAGCCTCACCAGCGGCACCATGGATGGCGCTGCTGACAACGTCGGCCCGCCGATCTGGGATGCCGTGGCCCAGAAAATCATGGCCCTCAATCAAATCAACGTTGAGAAGAAGTACGAGGCCCTGGGAAGCATGGGCTTCTTCCTCGCCTTCCTGCGCGGACTCGTGGCCAACTGGTTGGTTTGCCTGGGCGTGACCATGGCTCTGGTGAGCAAGAGCGTTCCCGGCAAGATCCTGGCCTGCTGGCTTCCGATCACCGCCTTCCAATCGATGGGCATGGAGCACATCGTGGTGAACCAGTTCCTGCACACCGCTGGCCCGATCCTCGGTTCAGGCGTGCCCTTCACCAAGGTGATCTTCTGGAACTTCCTGCCTGTCACCCTCGGCAACATCGTGGGCGGCATGGTGTTCATCGGCATGCTCTTCTACAGCACCCATCGCACACCGATGGAGAACGTGCTGCCCACCGAGCACGATGAAAAGCTGGAGCGTGAGCTCGCTGCTGAACTGGGTGCCCGCTGATCCATCCATGAACGACGAAGCCGTTCTCTGGGAACGGCTCGCCCGATCTCGACGCGCTCCTTTGGAGCCCGCTTGGCTGGGGGAGGTTTACTCCCCCAGCCTTTCTGTTGATCTGCGGCGAGCCCTCTGCGAAAAACTGGGGATGCAGGCCGAGCGCGGCTGGCCCGTGATCCAAGACCTCCTCGCCAACCACGGGGTTCTGCCCGATTTGGTGATGGCGGCAGGACTCTGCCACCAGAGCGAAGCCCGCGATTGGTTGTTGGCTCAACTCGAGCAAACCTCAGATGATGAAGCCGCCAACCTGATGGTGGTTCAGGCTCTCGCCTGCTGGGGTGCCGAAGTTCCCGAATCGGTGGTGGTGAATTGCCTGCATCACCCGGGCCAACTGCACCGACTTGCCGGTCTTCAACTGCTCAGCTTCCGATCCCATTGCCTCGACGACGGTGAACTGCTGCAATTCTGCCAAGAGGTTTTGAATGATTTTCGCGATCCAGTCGTTGTGGCCGCCATTCGGGTTCTGCAACGCCGCGATGGCGTGTTGATCAGCGAAAAGCTGGCAGAGCTGTGTGGAAATGGTTCCCTGCCTGTTGCCGAGGCCGCCTTCCGCGCGCTCGGTTGCATCGCTACACCTTCCAGTCAGCGCTGCCTGCTGGAGTTAAGCCAGGAGCTGAATGACGACGTTCGGCGGAAAATGGCCAGCACCCAACTGAGCCAACAATTCCGCCAATAAAAAAGCCCCGCGATTGCGGGGCTTGATGTCTTCAATCAAGACATTTGGTTGTTCACCACTTTTTGTAAGGCAGGAACTTGCCGCACATGGTGATTTTGACGCGATCACCTTTGGGATCCTCCACCTTGTCGACATCAAGTGTGAAGTCGATCGCGCTCATGATGCCGTCACCGAAATGCTCCTGGATCACATCCTTCAGGGGCATGCCATAAACCTGCATGATCTCGTAGAAGCGATAGATCAAGGGATCAGTGGGGATCACCGGATCGAGGCTTCCCTTGGTGGGGAACTCCTGCAAAGCGGCGGTGATGGCTGGGTCAAGGGAGAGCAGCTCAGCCAGCTTTTCGGCCTCTTCTTTTGAAGCTGTGGCCTGTCCATAGAACAGGGATGCAATCCAGACCTCATCAAGGCCCAGGGCTGCTTCCAGATCAGCAAAGCTCATGCCCTTGGCCTTCTTGGCAGCCATCAAGGTAGAGGTGACGGTCTCCTGAGAAGGAGCTGCCAACGACGGGGTCGAGGGAACAGCTGAAACAGTCATGATTGAACGAAAAGTTGTTATGGCCGCTTCAAAAACAGCGTTCCAAGCTGGAACGTCTCAGCAGCCCCAAAACTGTTGCGCAAATGCTGACTGAACAATGAAGCATCAACTACAAAACAACAGCCTGTTTTGAAGCAACAAGCACAGCCAACAGATCCATGAGCGGGTGAAATAACCTTCAACGAAGAAATTTGCAATGAGCCAATTCTTCCAATCCATCGCAACCCTGCTGCAGGGGCAATTCCTTCCACCAACCACTGCTCCCCAACTGATGCTGGAGCGGCTCTATTACGCCGAAGGACGCCACCACCCGGAGCACCCTCGCCATGGCAGTTTCGAGGGGCTATCCCGGCTGAGCAGGCCCTGAGCTTTCGTAGCAATTGCTACCCCTGCTGGGTCAGTCGCTCCTGAAGACTGACCTCAGCTTGAGGTCGGACCTTTGACGAGCGCAGTTCTCTCCGGCCGCGACCGCTTCAAGCAGCACCTGCGCAAGGTGGGAAGTGGTGAACACACCAGCAAAGGCATGAGTCGCGAGGAAGCGGCTGATGCCATGGAGTTGATGCTGCAGGGCGAAGCGACGCCCGCACAGATCGGCGCCTTCCTGATCGCCCATCGCATCCGACGGCCCGAACCCCAGGAACTTACGGGGATGCTCGACACCTACCGAGCCCATGGCCCGGTGCTGCAATCCACTGCTGGCAGTCGAGCACCGTTGTGTTTCGGCATGCCCTACGACGGGCGCACGCGCACAGCGCCGATTTACCCGCTCACCGCGCTGGTGCTGCTGGCCTGTGGTCAGCCGGTGGTTCTGCAGGGCGGTGACCGGATGCCGATCAAATACGGCGTCACCGCTGTTGATCTGTTCCGCCTTCTCGATCTCAACCTCACAGGTCTGCCGATCAGCGCCGTTGCCGACGGGTTCCAGCAGACCGGTTTCGCCCTGATTCACCAGCCGGATCATTTCCCCATCGCGGAAACCCTGATCGGCTACCGCGAGGAACTGGGCAAGCGTCCCCCGGTTGCCAGCCTGGAACTGCTCTGGACACCCCACCAAGGCGACCACCTGCTTGTGAGTGGCTTTGTCCACCCACCAACAGAAGCCCGCGCCTGGGAAGCCCTCAAGCAAGCCGGCGAAACCGATGTTCTCACCGTGAAGGGGTTGGAAGGAGGCACCGACCTGCCCATCGGCCGAGCCTGTATCACGGCCCGGGTGCGGAACGGCAAGGCGGAACGATTGATCCTGCACCCCCGTGACCATGGCTGTCACGACGCCGACGTGGAATGGGCTAACGACACCACCTGGGCTGAGCAGGCACGCAACGCCCTGCAGAACAAAGGCCCTCTCTGCGACGCCCTGCGCTGGAACGCCGGCGCCTATCTGTGGTTCGCCGGCTGCAGTGATTCCCTGGAACAGGGCATTCAACGGGCAGCATCCGTTCTCGAGACGGGCCAGGCCCAAGCCCAGCTCGATCAACTCCGCGCTTGGCGAAGCAGCTTGACCATCCGATAGCGCTCGAACGGAACGCCTCCAATCAGGATCGTCTCCGGCGCTTCCACACACCAGCCCCGTCGCTCCAGCAACGGTCGGCTGAACTGGCTGGCCTCCGTTCGTAATTGTTGAACGCCGGACGCCAGCGCATCCGCCTCAATCCGTTTCAAGAGGGCACTGCCATGCCCCCGCCTCGAGGCACAACCACGGCAGTAGAGCAACGAAAGACGATCTTCCGGATGGCGGATCGCAAAGGCCGAACCATCCGTGGTGAGCCATCCGGAGCCCTCCCGAAAACTCGCATCGAGCACGCCGGGCAACCAGGCCAGAGCCGCCCAGGCCCTGACTTGTGCCTCTGAATAAAGGAGGGGAGCCTGCGATTCGATCGCATCGGCATAGATCTCCCGCAACAGCGGGTGATCCTCCGGAGCGATCGGACGCAAATCCATGGAGCCGCTTGTGGGAATGTGAGTCTCTCCTGCGTGGCAGCAAGCTTGCAGCGTCCTCGGATTCCCACACTGCTCAGCGCGTTTCTCACGCTGCTCAACGACCGGCTCAGCGAAAGCATTGTTTTTCCGCTGTTGCCCTTTCTCCTGGCCCAGTTCGCCCCAGACGGACGAACCCTGGGACTGTTGGCGGGAAGCTATGCCCTGGCGCAGTTCCTGGTCACTCCCTTGATCGGAGCGCTCAGTGATCGCTACGGCCGCCGCCCTGTGATCAGCATCTGCGTCGCAGGATCCGTGGTGGGGCTCGGCCTGTTTGCCGTGACGGTTTCACTGCCATGGCCCAGCCAAAGCCTGCTGCCACTGCTGCTTTTGTTCGCAGCACGGATCATTGACGGCATCAGTGGCGGTACGGCAGCAACAGCCAGCGCCGTGCTCGCCGACATCACGCCTCCCGACAAGCGAGCCCGTGCCTTCGGCTTGATCGGCGTGGCCTTTGGCTTAGGGTTCATCCTTGGCCCCTTCGTTGGCGGGCAACTGGCCCGGGTGGCCGTGTCCCTTCCCGTTTGGGTGGCCACAGGCTTCGCTGCACTCAACCTCTTGGTGGTGCTCAATCTGCTGCCGGAAACCCATCCCCAGGAATCCCGCAAAAACCTGCCCAGAAAACGCGACCTCAATCCGTTTGCACGGCTGAGCCAGGTGCTGATGAACCCCAGCGTGGGGCGACTGTGCGGAGCTTTTTTCCTCTTCTTCCTTGCCTTCAACGGCTTCACCGCCATCCTGGTGCTCTATTTCAAGCAGCGCTTCGGCTGGGGCCCTGAGCTCGCCACCACCGCCTTCCTGGTGGTGGGGGTGGTCGCCACCGTGGTGCAAGGGGGGCTGATCGGACCGCTGGTGAAACGGTTTGGCGAATGGCGTCTGACCTTGCTGGGCCTCGGCCTGGTGATCATTGGGTGCCTGCTGATCCCCAGCGTCGGTGCATCCGATCGGGCGGGCGCCATCTTCACTGCCGTCGGCATCCTTGCCCTGGGCACCGGATTGGTCACACCAAGCCTGCGCAGCCTCGTGTCACGGCGCCTGGGTCGCGAAGGGCAAGGCAGTGCCCTCGGCAGCCTGCAGGCCCTGCAGAGTTTGGGCAGTTTCCTCGGCCCTCCCCTGGCGGGATTGAGCTACGACCTGCTGGGTCCAGTGAGCCCGTTTGCAGCTGCGGCAACCGTGCTGGTGATCGTGATCGGCCTGGTGGCCGGCAGCCCTCTGCCGGACATCTCCGACACACAACCAAGCCAGTCCTGATTGCTACGTTTCGGCTAACGACACCAGCGCCGAGCCGTTCAGCCCATGTGCGCAGCTGCCTTAGCCCCGGAGCACTACATCAACCGGGAGCTGAGCTGGATCGCCTTCAACGAAAGGGTGCTGGCCCAGGCCCTGGATCCGCGCACACCTCTGCTCGATCAAGCCAAGTTCAGCGCCATCTTCAGCAACAACCTCGACGAATTCTTCATGGTTCGCGTGGCGTCACTGAAGTCTCAGGTGGAGGCGGGCGTCAGCAGGCCAAGTGAGGATGGCAAATCGCCGTTGGAGCAGCTGCTGGCGATCCGGGAACGGCTGATTCCCCTGCTGCGAGAGCAACAGGTGCATTACCGCCAGCACCTGAGGCCGAAGCTGCTGGAACACAAGGTTGAGCTGCTCGATTACAAACAGCTGAACGACGACCAACGCCAGTGGGTTGACGACACCTTCCAAACCTCCGTGTTTCCGGTGCTCACACCGCTGGCTGTGGACCCGGCTCATCCGTTTCCCTTCGTCAGCAACCTGAGCCTCAACGTTGCGGCCGTGGTTGTTGATCCGGAAACAGGGCAACGGCAATTTGCCCGGGTGAAAGTTCCCCAGAAAAATCTTCCTCGCTTCATCGCCATCCCCTCGCACCTGAGCGGCCAGGAGCACAAACCCGTTCACACCGCCATCGCCCTCGAGCAGGTGATCGCCTTCAACCTGAAGGAGCTGTTCCCTGGCATGACGATCGAGGGGCACTACTTCTTCCGCGTGACGCGGGATGCGGATCTGGAACTGAGGGATCTGGAAGCCGATGACCTGATGCTGGCCCTGGAACAGGGACTGCGAAAGCGGCGCATGGGGGGTGAGGTGGTGCGCCTTGAGGTGCCCAACGAAATGCCTCCGGACGTGGTGGAGATGCTGATGACAGGTCTCAGCGTTGAAGAGGAAGACCTCTATGTGATCGATGGCCCCCTGGGCCTCGACGACCTCTTCAGCCTGACCGCCCTACCGCTGCCGAAACTCAAAAGCCAAAGCCACGGGGGCCAGACACCAGCGGTGCTCGCCCGCAGTCAGCAACACCTGCTGGACGAGGGAGCAATCAAGCCGGATGAGTTCAGATCGATCTTCTCGGTGATTCGCCGTCAGGACATCCTTCTGCACCATCCCTATGACCTCTTCTCGACAACCGTCGAAGAGTTCATCAACCAGGCGGCGGACGATCCCCAGGTGATGGGCATCAAGATGACGCTTTACCGCACCTCCAAAGACTCGCCGATCATCGCTGCACTGATCCGTGCCGCCGAAAACGGCAAGCAGGTGATGGCACTGGTGGAATTGAAGGCACGATTTGACGAAGACAACAACATCCAATGGGCCCGGCACCTGGAGCAGTCCGGAGTGCATGTGGTCTACGGCGTGCTGGGGCTGAAAACCCACACCAAGATTGTCCTGGTGGTGCGCAAGGAGAAGGACAAGCTGCAGAGCTATATGCACATCGGCACGGGCAACTACAACTCCAAAACCTCCAAGCTGTACACCGACCTGGGCCTGCTCACCGCCAACCAGGAGCTGGGTCAAGACCTGGTGGAACTGTTCAATTACCTCACCGGTTTTTCCAAGCAGCAAAGTTTTCGTCGCCTGCTCGTGGCCCCCGTCACCCTGCGGAAAGGCATGGAGCTGTTGATCCGCCGCGAAATTGAACATGCCCAGCGGGGCCGAGAGGCCGTGATCCGAGCCAAGATGAATTCCCTGGTGGACCCAACGATCATTGCGCTTCTTTATGAAGCCTCCCAAGCCGGAGTGACGATCGAATTGATCATTCGCGGCATGTGCAGCCTCTATCCCGGTTGTGAAGGACTGAGTGAAAACATTCGGGTGATCAGCATCATCGGCCCGTTCCTGGAACACTCGAGAATCTTTTCATTCGCCAACGGCGGCTCACCGGAGGTGTACATCGGTAGTGCCGACTGGATGAGCCGCAACCTCGACCGCCGCGTTGAAGCGGTCACACCGATCGAAGACCCCGAGCATCGCCAGAAACTGGAACGCCTGCTGCAGCTGTACTTGAATGACAACCAGGCTGCCTGGGACATGCAAAGCGACGGCACATTTGTGCAGCGCAAACCCGAAAACGACACCTCGGAACGCAATTCCCAGATTCAATTGATCAAGGAATGGAGCAACGGCATCCAATCCTTGTGATTCTTTTGGTTTTCAAAGGGATTGCGTCTGTGACATCCGATACAACATTCCTTCAAAAACAAACTTGAAGCCTGCACGATCACAGCCAAATCAGTTGTTTTGAAAGCCCAAAGATTCAGCTCCTGAAATTCTTTCGATTCGAAACAGTCAACACTGTTGCCTGGTGCTAAGTTCAGCCCAAATTCATTCAGGAGACCAGGGTGATGGGGATCCCTCTGGAATCTTCCGGCACGACAAAACAGTCGTCCCGGAAGGAACCTGCGTTGCCGTCCACCGGACGTCGACCTTCAACTCGACAAGGAGGGCGGCTTGCCACCGACTCCATTGGTTTTTATCTGAGCAGCATCGGACGCATCCCCTTGCTGACGGCAGCTGAAGAAATCGAACTTGCACACCATGTGCAGGCGATGAAGCAAATTCAGGAGCTACCAGAAGAGGAGCTGACCTCCCGGCATCGCCACAAGATCCGCATGGGCAAACGGGCCCGCGACAGGATGATGGCCGCCAACCTCCGCCTCGTGGTGAGCGTGGCGAAGAAATATCAGAACCAGGGCCTGGAGCTGCTCGATCTGGTTCAGGAAGGTGCCATCGGCCTGGAGCGAGCGGTCGACAAGTTCGACCCCGCCATGGGCTACAAATTTTCCACCTATGCCTACTGGTGGATTCGCCAAGGCATGACGCGGGCCATCGACAACAGTGCCCGCACCATTCGCCTGCCTATCCACATCAGCGAAAAGCTCTCCAAGATGCGTCGCATCTCCCGGGAGCTGTCCCACCGCTTCGGTCGTCAACCGAATCGGCTGGAGTTGGCGAGTGCCATGGGCATCGAGCCCCGGGAACTGGAGGATCTGATCTCCCAGAGCGCACCTTGTGCATCCCTGGATGCCCATGCCCGTGGCGAGGAAGATCGCAGCACCCTGGGTGAACTGATCCCGGATCCCAACGGTGAAGAACCGATGGAGGGGATGGATCGCAGCATCCAGAAGGAACATCTGGGGGGCTGGCTCTCGCAGTTGAACGAACGCGAACAGAAGATTCTGAAGTTGCGGTTCGGCCTTGGTGGTGAAGAACCTCTGACCCTTGCGGAGATCGGTCGTCAGATCAATGTGTCGCGTGAGCGCGTCCGACAGCTGGAGGCCAAGGCGATTCTCAAGCTGCGGGCCATGACCAACCACCAACAAGCCGCCTAAGCCACTTGCTTTCCTTCACCGGACCCATCGCCATCCTGCTCTGGATGGCGATGGTGGTAGCAGGCGCCGTGTTGTGCCGCCGGCTTCGGCCGAATCAACGGGAACTGAGCCGAAAAATTGTGCACATCGGAACCGGAGCCGTGGTTCCTTTGGCCTGGTTCTTTGAAATTCCCTTCGTTGTTGCCCTGCCTGTTGCGGCGGTGATCACGGTTGTGACGACGATCAACCACCAATGGCGCTTCATCCCCGCCGTTGAGGATGTTGATCGCAACAGCTACGGCACCATCGCCTACGGCATCGCAATCACAACGCTACTTCTGCTGTTCTGGCCAACCCGAGCCGATGCGGTGTCCGCCGGGGTTCTGGTGATGGCCTTAGGGGATGGCCTTGCAGGGTTGATCGGCCGCAACGTCGCATCCCCGAAGTGGGTTCTGTTTGGTCAAACCAAATCAAGCGTCGGCACGATGACCATGGCCGTTGTCTCAGGCCTGGTGCTGATCGGCCTGGCGCGATGGTCGGGGGCTGACCTGTCCCTGCCAGCAGCCCTTGGCATGGTGGCGATGGCAACCGGTTTGGAGCAGCTCAGCTGGAGCGGTCTCGACAACCTCAGCGTTCCCCTCAGCGTGGGGGTGCTGTGGAGTCAACTGGTGGTTTGAACCAAGGCGTTGATGCTCAGGCGGTAACCGTCTGTTTGCGACTGGCCACGGCCGCGGCCAGATCCTCCAACAGGGTTTCGGTGGTCTCGAGGCTGATGCAGGCATCCGTGATGCTCTGGCCATAGGTGAGCTGCGTCAGGTCGGCGTTGAGCTTCTGATTGCCTTCCACCAGATGGCTCTCGATCATCACGCCCATCACGTGATTGGAGCCCCCCCGTAATTGCTCGGCAACGCTGGCCAGCACCTCCGCCTGTCGGCGGAAGTCTTTGTTGCTGTTGGCATGGCTGCAATCCACCATCAGGCGATCCTGCAGACCAGCTTTGCTCAACTCGGCTGCGGACTCCTGCACAGCTTCCAAGTGGTAATTGCTGCCCTGGCTGCCGCCGCGCAGCACGAGGTGGCCATAGGGATTGCCCGTGGTGCTGACGATCGAGGCATGACCATCGCGATTGATGCCGAGGAAGTGATGCGGCTTGGCTGCCGCCTGCATGGCATTGATCGCGATGGTGGCGCTGCCGTTGGTGCTGTTCTTGTAGCCGATCGGCATCGACAACCCTGAGGCCATTTCACGGTGGGTCTGACTTTCCGTCGTCCTGGCACCGATCGCGGTCCAGCTGATCAAATCAGCGATGTACTGCGGAACAACGGGATCGAGCAGTTCCGTTGCAGCAGGCATCCCCTCCCGGGCGAGATCCAACAGCAGTCCCCGAGCCCGCCGCAGGCCGGTGTTGATGTCGTAGGAGTCGTCGAGATGGGGGTCATTGATCAGTCCCTTCCAACCAACCGTGGTGCGCGGCTTCTCGAAATACACCCGCATCACCACTTCGAGCTGATCCTTCAGGCGCTCGCGGATCGGAGCCAAGCGCTGGGCATACTCCCGGGCAGCCTTAACGTCATGAACAGAACAGGGGCCCACCACCACCAGCAGACGCTGATCACGGCCACTGAGGATCTCTTGAATGCGCCGGCGGGCTGACGCCACGGTCTCGAGCGCCGCCGCGTCCATGGGCAGCTCCTGATGCAACACGGCAGGGGCCACCAGGGGACGTGTCTCCACCACATGCAAATCGGAGGTGGTGGCCATGACTGGACGCGAGACTCCGACCAAGGCTACGCACCCCGCTCACTGGCAACAGACACGGTCCGGAAGAATGGTGGTCATCGCTGAACAGAGATCTCCATGCTGAGCGCGTACCGCGAGCTGGCCGCCGCCCGGGAAGCCCAGGGCGTTCCCGCTCTTCCGCTCAACGCCGAGCAGACCCAGGGACTAACCGAATTGCTGCAAAACCCTCCCGCCGGCGAGGAGGAGTTCCTGCTGCACCTGCTCAGCGAGCGGATCCCCCCGGGTGTGGATGAAGCGGCTTACGTGAAGGCCACCTGGCTCAGTGCCGTGGCTCAGGGAGACGCCAAGAGCCCCCTGGTGTCACCACTGGAGGCCACCCGGCTGCTGGGAACGATGGTGGGGGGATACAACGTCGCCGCCCTGATCGAGCTGCTGAAGCACTCCGACGCTGCGCTGGCTGGCTGTGCTGCTGAGGGACTCAGCCGAACGCTGCTCGTCTACGACGCCTTCAACGAAGTGATGGATCTGGCGGCGGACAACCGCTTCGCCAAGCAAGTTGTGGACAGCTGGGCCGCAGCCGAGTGGTTCACCGCCAAGCCCGAACTGGCCGAGAGCATCACCGTGACGGTGTTCAAGGTTGAAGGCGAAACCAACACGGACGATCTGTCACCGGCCACCCACGCCACCACCCGGCCGGACATCCCCGTCCATGCCCTGGCGATGCTCGAGACCCGCCATCCGGAGGGCCTGAAGACCATCGCGAGCCTGAAAGAGAAAGGCCATCCCGTGGCCTATGTCGGTGATGTGGTGGGAACCGGCAGCTCCCGCAAGAGCGCCATCAATTCGGTGCTCTGGCACACCGGCAATGACATTCCCCATGTGCCCAACAAACGGGCAGGCGGTGTGATCCTCGGCGGCAAGATCGCCCCGATCTTTTTCAACACCGCTGAAGACTCCGGTGCCCTGCCGATCGAATGCGATGTCACCGACCTGAACACCGGTGATGTGATCACCATTCGCCCCCACGCCGGCACGATCGAACGGGACGGCAAGGTGGTGAGTCGGTTCGAGCTGAAGCCCACCACGATCAGCGACGAGGTGCGGGCCGGCGGTCGCATCCCCCTGATGATCGGTCGCGCCCTCACCGACAAGGTGCGCGCCAAGCTTGGCCTCACCCCTTCGGATCTGTTCATCCGCCCCTCAGCCCCGGCAGACACCGGCAAGGGCTTCACCTTGGCGCAGAAGATGGTGGGCAAGGCCTGTGGTCTTGCAGGCGTCCGACCCGGCACCAGCTGCGAACCGCTGATGACCACCGTCGGCTCTCAGGACACCACCGGCCCGATGACACGGGATGAGATGAAGGAACTGGCCTGCCTGGGCTTCTCCTCCGACCTGGTGATGCAGAGCTTCTGCCACACCGCCGCCTATCCGAAGCCGGTGGATCTGCAGACCCAGAACGAACTGCCCGACTTCTTCGCCCAGCGCGGTGGCGTGGCCCTTCGGCCCGGTGACGGCATCATCCACAGCTGGCTGAACCGGATGCTTCTGCCCGACACCGTCGGCACCGGCGGCGACAGCCACACCCGCTTCCCCCTCGGCATTTCCTTCCCAGGCGGCTCTGGGGTGGTGGCCTTTGCAGCCGCCATCGGCGCCATGCCACTGGACATGCCTGAATCGGTGCTGGTGCGCTTCAGCGGGTCCCTGCAACCGGGCGTCACGCTCCGGGACGTGGTGAACGCCATCCCCTGGGTGGCCATCCAGCGGGGACTGCTCACCGTTGAAAAGGCCAACAAGAAGAACCTGTTCAACGGCCGGATCATGGAGATCGAAGGTCTGCCCGACCTGAAGCTGGAACAGGCCTTCGAACTCACCGATGCCAGCGCCGAACGCTCCTGCGCCGGCTGCACGATCAAGCTCTCCGAAGACACGGTGAGCGAATACCTGCGCAGCAACGTGGCGCTGCTGAAAAACATGATTGCCCGCGGCTACAGCGACGCCCGCACCCTGGCCCGCCGGATCAAGGAGATGGAGGCCTGGCTGGCGAATCCCCAGCTGATGAGTGCTGACGCAGATGCGGAGTACGCGGAAGTGCTGGAGATCAACCTCGACGAGCTCACCGAACCGGTGGTGGCCTGCCCCAACGATCCCGACAACGTGAAGCTGCTCAGCGAGGTGGCTGGTGACCCAGTGCAGGAGGTGTTCATCGGCTCCTGCATGACCAACATCGGCCACTACCGCGCCGCGGCAAAGGTGCTGGAAGGCGCCGGCCAGAACACGGCGCGCCTGTGGGTCTGTCCCCCAACGCGGATGGACGAAGAGACCCTGAAGGAGGAGGGCTACTACGCCACCTTCGAGGCCGCCGGGTCCCGCATGGAGATGCCGGGTTGCTCCCTCTGCATGGGCAACCAAGCCCGCGTGGAGGACAACACCACCGTGTTCTCCACCAGCACCCGCAACTTCAACAACCGCCTGGGCAAAGGTGCTCAGGTGTACCTGGGCAGCGCCGAACTGGCCGCCGTCTGCGCCCAGCTGGGACGCATTCCCACCCCGGAGGAATACCGCAGCATTGCGGCCGAGAAGATCGATCCCCTCTCCGATGAGCTCTACCGCTACCTGAACTTCGATCAGATCAGCGGCTTTGAAGACCAGGGGCGCGTGGTCAGTGCTGACGACGAAGCAACCGTTCTGGCTCAGGCCTGATTCCGGATCACCTCATCTGTGCCCTCCCTGAGCGAACCCAAACAACGACGCCACCTCCTGGGCTCCAGCCGGAGCATCAGGAGGTTGTTGGAACGCCGCTGGCTGGTGGTGGTTGTGGCTCTGGCGCTCACGGGCCTCGGGGCTGCCATCACCGGCCTGCTGTTCACCAGCGGCATCAACCTGCTGCGGGATTGGCGGCTCGACCTGCTCGATGAATTTCCAGCCTGGGTGGTACTCCCCGCCCTCGGCGCCCTCGGCGGCATGGTCTCGGCCTGGTTGATCACCAACCTGTCTCCGGCCGCTGGCGGAGCCGGGATCACCCACATCATGGGCTTCCTGCGCCACCGGTCAGTTCCGATGGGGCTTCGGGTGGGCCTGGTGAAACTGGTGGCCGGCATCATTGCCATCGGCTCGGGTTTCCCCCTGGGCCCGGAAGGCCCCGCCGTTCAGATGGGCGGCTCCGTGGCCTGGCAGATGTCCCGCTGGCTACGGGCGCCGGTGGCCTTTCGCCGGGTGATTGTGGCCGCCGGTGGTGGTGCGGGTATTGCCGCCGTGTTCAGTGCTCCCATCGGTGGATTCATCTACGCGATCGAGGAGCTGCTCCACTCCGCCAGGCCCGTGGTGCTGCTGCTGGTGATCATCACCACCTTCTCGGCCGACACCCTGGCGGATGTGCTCGGTTTTCTCGGCCTCAACCCCGGGGGCGGCGGGCTCAACAGCACCATCGGGTTTCAACTGGAACGGGAGTACACCCCCCTGGTGCGCTTCCTGCCGGTGGATCTGCTGTATCTGGTGGCTCTCGGTGTGGTGATCGGTGTGCTGGCGGAGCTTTACACCCGCTACGTGCTCACCATGCAGCGGCAGGGCAACCGTTGGTTCGGGGACCGACTGATCCTGCGCATGACGGTGAGCGGGCTCGTGCTGGGCTGCGTCTATGCAGCCCTGCCGGATGCCTTCCATAACCCCAGCGAACTGAAGCACCTGATTGGAGCCGGCAAGGCCGACATCAGCCTGGCCCTCGCCAGCTTTGTGGTGCTCTTTTTCAGCACCGGACTTGCGGCGGGCTCAGGAGCGCCAGGGGGACTGTTCATGCCGATGCTGACGCTGGGAGGGGCCATTGGCTTGGCCGGTGGATTTGGCGTTGAGGCCCTCACCGGCCATGTGCCCACCACCTATGTGTTCGCAGGCATGGGCGCCTTCGTTGCAGGCTGTTCCCGCACGCCGATCTCGGCGATGTTCCTGGCCTTTGCCCTCACCAAGGATCTGCTGATCCTCAAACCGATCCTGGTGGCCTGTCTCACCAGCTTCGTGATCGCCCGACTGTTCCACCCCCACTCGATCTACGAACGTCAGATGGGCATGGAACTCGACGCTGAAGATCGGATGGCCATGAAGCTCAACCGCTACAGACGTCCGTTCACGCCACCAACCCCGCCATCAGGCCCAACAGGAGGCCCCAGCTGAACCAGGAAACGCTGCTGTTCGATCCGGCCAGGCCGGACCCCGATGCCCTGAAGGCCGTGCTGGCCTTTCCCAGCACCTATTCCGTGGGGATCACCAGCCTCGGCTATCAGATCGTCTGGGCGACGCTTGCGCAGCGATCGGATGTGGACGTGCGCCGGCTGTTCACGGATCAGGGTGATGCGATGCCACGCCAGATCGATCTGTTCGGGCTCTCCCTGAGCTGGGAACTGGATGGACCGGTGCTGCCGGAGCTGCTGCAGAACCAGCGGATTCCGGTCTGGGCCCTGGAGCGAGGAGATGAGGACCCGATCGTGTTCGGCGGCGGTCCGGTGCTCACGGCCAACCCCGAGCCGCTGGCTCCGTTTTTTGACGCCGTGCTGCTCGGGGACGGTGAACTGCTGCTGCCCGCCTTCATCGATGCGCTGCAGAACTGCCGAAGGGCACCGCGAGCGGAGCGGCTGCGACAGCTGGCTCAGGTGCCGGGGGTGTACGTGCCGTCGCTCTATGCCCCGCAGTACGACCCTGACGGAGAGCTGATGGGCGTGGAACCGATCGATCCAGCGGTTCCAGCCCAGGTGGAAAAACAGACCTGGCGGGGCAACACCCTGAGTCACTCAACGGTGGTCACCCCCGAGGCTGCCTGGCCTGACATCCACATGGTGGAGGTGGTGCGCAGTTGTCCTGAACTGTGCAGGTTCTGTCTGGCCAGCTACCTGACGCTGCCGTTCCGGACACCGTCGTTGGATGACGGCCTGATCCCGGCCGTGGAGAAAGGCCTTCAAGCCACCAAACGCCTTGGGCTACTGGGGGCCTCCGTCACCCAGCATCCCCAGTTCGCCGATCTCCTGCACTGGCTGGATCAAGACCGTTTCGATGGCACCCGCGTCAGCGTCAGCTCGGTGAGGGCAGCCACCGTGACCCCTGAGTTGGGTCGGATCCTGGCCAAACGGGGCAGCCGCTCCCTCACCATCGCCATCGAAAGCGGCAATGAGCGGATGCGCGAGGTGGTGAACAAGAAACTCACCACGGAGGCCATCCATGAAGCGGCTCGCCATGCCAAACAGGGCGGCCTCACGGGTCTCAAGCTCTACGGGATGGTGGGCCTGCCGACGGAATCGGATGACGACGTCGAAGCAACGGCGGATCTGCTGCTGGCGCTCAAGAAAGGAACCCCGGGACTGCGCTTCACCCTTGGGGTGAGCACCTTTGTGCCCAAAGCCCAGACCCCCTTCCAGTGGCAGGGCGTCCGACCGGAAGCCGAGAAGCGCCTCAAACGTCTCGCCAAACGGTTGAAACCGAAGGGGATCGAATTCCGCCCGGAGAGCTATGGCTGGAGCGTGATTCAGGCCCTGCTCTCCCGGAGCGATCGTCGCCTGGCGCCGGTGATCGCAGCCGTTGGCGAGGGCCGCGAAAGCATGGGCGGCTGGAAGAAGACCTACCGGGCTGCCCTCAATGGGGAACTCGAGCCGATGCCAGGCCCAGCCCTACCGCCACCGCCGCCCTGGAGCACGGTGATCCAGGAACCATGGGAGGCCTCAACAACCCTCCCCTGGACCCACCTCAGGGGGCCCCTGGCTCCGGCGACGCTGCGGGAGCATCACGATCAGGCCTTGGCGATGGAGGCTGTTCCAGCTCCCGATTGAAGGCAGCCAAACCGGCCAACAGGGTCCAGCCCAGGATGTTGAGCCGACTGTCGAACAACGGCAGGTCGGTGGCATGCATCGCCACCAGCACCAGCGTGGCGGTCCACCAGGCCCGTTCCATCGGTGCTTTCTGCAGGATTCCACGCCGCAGAGCCACCACCAGCAACAGCAACACCGTTCCGACGATCAACAGCATCACCGGAAGGCCATGGCTGATCGCCAACTCCAAGGGGAGATTGTGGGAATGGCCATGCCAACGCTTGGCCGCATAGATCGGGTACAGCACACTGAAAGCAGCAGCCCCCCAGCCCAGCCAAGGACGGGCGGCAACCAACTCCAAGGCATACCCCCACTGCCCCAGACGGGTGTGTTTCCAGGCGGTGGGCCCTCCCCGTTCCAGGAGTCGATCAAGAATCGGTTCGGGTATTAAGGCCATCGCCAATTGGCGCCATCCGGACGGGACACCGGGCAGCACCACCAACACCAACGGCGAGGCCAGGAGCAGCAGCAGGGGGAACAACCAGACCCACTGCATCGGCCCCATCACAAAGGGAACCGACAAGGCCAACGCTCCCATGGCATTGCGCGACTGGGTGAGCACAACCGCAACAACTGTTGAAAGCGTGAGCACCAGAGCAGCACCGCGCCGCCACCAACCATCGGGCCGCAGCACAGCCGCCAACATCAACGGCCAGACCACCCCGAGCCAGGCACCGGCGATGTTGGCGTAATCAAACAGGGCCGAGAGTCGCCCCTGCGGCTCACCTCCGGGCGCGACGAACCAGATGATGGCGCCACCTCCAAGTTGCCAGGGTCCCTGCCAACCCAGAAACATCTGCCCAAGGCCGGTGAGCAGCACCGGCAAGGTGCCGGCCACCAGCATCCAAGCGGCCTGACGGCGCTGCTGTTCGCTGGCCAGATGGGGCTGAAAAGCCCAGAAGGCCCAAAACAAAGGCAACCAATTGCCCAGCCCAGCCCAGGCCAGCGCCCCTGTTTCCGCCGCCAGCGCCCCCACCAGCATCAACAGAGCAGCAACCAGAAACGGCTGGGTCCAGCGGGCCTGCCAAACAGGCCGATCCCTGCCCCGACTGCCGCTGACACAAGCCACAAAGAGACAGATGCCCGAGAGCAGAGCACTGGAGGGGAGCAGAAACAGGCCAAGCCGGAAAGCCTGACCGCCACGATCAGAGGTCATGCAAAAACAGCCGTACGCCCGCGATAGACCATCACCTGACGACGCAGGTGAAGACGCAGGGCCCGCGACAAGGCAAGGCGTTCCGTGTCACGGCCCTTGCGGATCAGATCCTCCACTTCGTCCCGATGGCTGACGGAAACGGTGGTTTGCTGAATGATCGGGCCGTCATCCAGATCTTCGGTGACGTAGTGGGCTGTGGCGCCGATGAGCTTGACCCCACGGTCCCAGGCCCGGTGGTACGGCTGAGCACCCTTGAACGCTGGCAGAAACGAATGGTGGATGTTGATCACCTGGGGGAAACGCTCAAGGAAATCACTGCTCAGCACCTGCATGTATTTGGCCAGCACCGCAAGTTCAACCTTGTTCTTTTCAAGCAGCTCCAGGATCCGCTGCTCCGCTTCCGCTTTGGTGTCCCGACTGACGGGAACACAAACAAACGGAATCCCAAAGGATGCACACAGGGGTTCCAGATCCGGATGGTTGGCGATGACCAGGGGAACCTGCATCGGCAGCTCCCCGCTTTGAACCCGCCAGAGCAAGTCCTGCAAGCAGTGGCTCTGCTTGCTGGCAAAAATCGCCACACGGGGATACTCGTCTGAGAAGTGGAGCTGCGCTTCGCCACCAAGCCGCTGTCCCAGAGCCTGAGCCGCTTCAGGAAGCACATCGCGGGGAATGCCGAATCCCTGGAGCTGCCACTCAATCCGGCTGAGAAACACCCCAGCTCCCGCATCCGTGTGGTGATCGGCATGGCGAATGCTGCCGCCGTTGGCCGCCACCCAACCCGCCAATTCACTGACCAGACCCGGCCGATCGGGGCAGATCATCTGAAGGATGACCGTGGCGTCACTCACAACAACGCTTTGAAAAACAAAATTCTCCCGCGCAGGAGGGGCTGGTTAAAGTCGCAGGGAAATTTTCGATCACCATGCTGAAGGCTCTGAGCCGCCTTGCCGCGTTCTGCCTCTGCGTCGCTTTGAGCTTGGGTCTTATGGCCCCGGCTGCTGCCAATGCTGCCGGCATCAGTCCTGACGACCTGGGCGTGATCCGCCGCCAGGCCGCAGCCTTTGAAGACGCAAAGTCCCGTCTGCCTGATCTGGCACGGCTGGTGAGCGAAAAGGATTGGGTGTTCACCCGCAACCTTCTGCATGGCCCCATGCAGGAAGTGAGCCGGGAAATGCTTTACATCAATCAGCGCCTCGACAAGAGCGAGCGCAAGGAAGCCACCAAGGTGGCCCGCTCCCTGAAAGAAGCTCTGGCTGATCTGGATGAAGCAGCACGCCTGCAGGACTTCAGCCGTCTGCAGAAGTCCTACAGCGCCGTGGCTGCCGGATTTGATGCCTACAGCGATCTGATCCCCGCTGAGGCCTTCAACTGAGCCGCTCCATTGGAGTGATTGGTGCCGGGGCCATCGGCCTCGGCACCGCTTGGCATCTGGCCCAGCAAGGGCACGATGTTTCTGTTTACGACCCTCGCCTGAACCAGTCCGTTGATCGCGAGGGATCAGCAAACGATTTGAGTGGAACATCGGCATCCCTCGGGGTGCTGATGGGCCACGTGTTTCGCCGCAGCAGCGGGCGGGGCTGGAGGCTGCGCCGCCGGAGCATGGAGCTCTGGCCGCAATGGATCGAAACGCTGCAGGCTCACCAGCCTGACCTCAGGCTCCATCCGGGCCTGCTGCAAATCGCCGAGGACGAACAAGCGGCTAAGCGGATGGAAGCGCTGGCCGCCCAGCGCGTTGACCTGGGCCTGCAGATGGTCACCAACGCCGACCTGGCAGCGGTCTGGCCGACGGCCAGGCACGGTGGCCTGCACTCGCGCCACGACGGTCGTGTGAATCCCCTGCTGCTGCAACGGGCCCTGCGACAGGCGCTGGCAGAGCAAAGCGTGGAGCTGAATGCCATGGCGGTGGACCATCTGGAGCGCAACGACAACCACTGGCGTGTGCATCGCGCCGATGGAGACAGCTCCGTTCACAACCTTGTGGTGCTCTGCACAGCCCTGCACTCGGACGTCTTGCTGGAACCGCTGGGCCAGGCCCGACCGATGACACCGGTGTTGGGCCAGGCCCTGTCACTGGAACTGACAACGGGTCCGACAACGTGGAACAACTGGCCCTCGGTGCTGGTGGATCAGGGCTTCAACCTGATTCCAACCGCACCCGGACGATTGCTACTCGGGGCCACCGTGGAACCGGGCGATCGCGCTTCCGAGGATCCTCTGACGCTGATGCGCAACCTGAATGAGCGAGCACCGGAGTGGCTGCGCTCAGCAAAGGTGGTTGGCCATTGGAGTGGCCTGCGAGCCCGGCCCGTGGATCGCCCGGCCCCTCTGCTGGAAGAGCTGGAACCCGGGTTGATCCTGGCCAGTGGGCATTATCGCAACGGCGTTCTGCTCACGCCGGGCACCGCCGAGTGGGTCGCCGCTGAAGTCGAGCAGAGATCACTTGAGCAGGCATAAAAAAAGGGCCCCTCAGGGCCCTAGTGCGTTGGGGAATCACCCGTTCACTTGGTCTCGGTGAACTCCGCGTCGATGACGTCGTCACTGGCATCGCCACCACCGCCGTTGGCTCCGGCACCGGCGTCAGCACCAGGCGCACCAGCACCAGCGGCAGCCCCTTCCTGCTGATAGACGGATGCACCCACGGTGTAGAGCTCCTGCTGCAGTTCCTCCAGCAGGGTCTTCATCGCGTCGTAGTCGTCCTTCTCGGTGGCTTCCTTGAGCTTGAGGCGCTTCTCCTCCAGCTTCGCCTTGGCGTCAGCATCAACCTTGTCGCCCAGTTCTCCCATCTGCTTTTCAGCCTGGTAGACGAGGGTTTCGGCCTGGTTCTTGAGGTCGATCTTTTCACGCTTCTCCTTGTCAGCGCTGGCGTTGGCCTCGGCGTCCTTGACCATCTTGTCGACCTCGGAATCCGAGAGGGTCGACGCACCGGTGATCGAGATGGACTGCTCCTTGCCGCTGCCCTTGTCCTTGGCGGTGACGCTGAGGATGCCGTTGGCGTCGATATCGAAGGTCACTTCGATCTGAGGCACGCCCCGGGGAGCCGGGGGAATGCCATCGAGACGGAAGGTTCCAAGCGACTTGTTGTCGGATGCCATCTCGCGCTCACCCTGGAGCACGTGGATTTCCACGTTGGTCTGACCATCCACAGCCGTGGAGTAGGTCTCGGTCTTCTTGGTGGGAACCGTGGTGTTGCGGGTGATCATCTTGGTCATCACACCGCCGAGGGTTTCCACACCCAGGGAGAGGGGCGTGACGTCGAGCAGAAGGATGTCCTTCACCTCGCCGGCCAGCACACCGCCCTGAATGGCAGCACCGACAGCCACCACCTCATCGGGGTTCACCGTCTGGTTGGGGTCTTTGCCGGTGATGCGCTTCACCAGCTCGAGCACGGCCGGAATGCGGGTGGAACCACCCACCATCACGATCTCGTCCAGCTCGCCGGAGGAGAGCTTGGCGTCCTTGAGCGCCTGCTCCACAGGCATGGCGCAGCGGTCGATCAGCTTGGAGGCCAGTTCCTCGAACTTGGCGCGGGTGAGGGTGAGATCCAGGTGCTTGGGACCCTCAGGCGTGGCCGTGATGAACGGCAGGTTGATCTCGCTCTGGGTGGCGTTGGACAGCTCCACCTTGGCTTTTTCAGCGGCTTCGGTGAGGCGCTGCAGGGCCTGCTTGTCCTGACGCAGATCGATGCCTTCGTTGGATTTGAAGGTCTCGGCCAGGTGATCAACGATCACCTTGTCGAAGTCGTCACCACCGAGGTGCGTGTCACCAGCGGTGGACAACACCTCAAACACGCCGTCGCCAACTTCCAGAACGGACACGTCGAAGGTGCCACCGCCCAGGTCGAAGACCAGGATGCGCTCGTTGCTTTTCTTGTCGAGGCCGTAGGCCAGAGCCGCAGCGGTGGGCTCGTTGATGATGCGCAGCACCTCAAGGCCAGCGATCTTGCCGGCGTCCTTGGTGGCCTGGCGCTGGGAGTCGTTGAAGTAGGCGGGAACGGTAATCACCGCTTGGCTGACAGTTTCACCGAGGTACTTACCGGCGTCCTCGGCCAGCTTGCGCAGCACCTGGGCGGACACCTCTTCAGGCGCAAATTGCTTGTCGAGAACCGGGCACTTCACCTTCACGTTGGAGCCGGCCTTTTCGACGCCGTAGCTCACCTCTTTCGATTCCTCGTTCACCTCATCAACCCGACGGCCGATGAAACGCTTGACGGAATAGAAGGTGTTATCCGGGTTCATCACCGCCTGACGTTTGGCGATCTGACCCACCAGCTGATCCTGGTTCTTGGTGTAAGCAACCACGGAGGGCGTGGTGCGGAAGCCCTCGGCGTTCGCGATCACGGTGGGCTTGCCGCCCTCCATCACGGAAACACAACTGTTCGTGGTGCCAAGGTCAATGCCGACAACCTTGCCCATCGGTGCCCACCTCCAGAAATGGTGATTTGAATGGGCTCATCCTCCACAGCAGACCCGGTGACAGGCGAGGTGTGGTTCCCGAACAGGCAGGCTGGTGGAGCGATCCGGCCCTGGCAATGATCAACGGCGACACCAGCCTTGTGGGCCTGCTTGGCAATCCAGTGCGCCACTCGCTTTCGCCGGTGATGCAGAACGCCGCCCTCGAAAGCATGGGGCTCAACTGGCGCTACCTGGCCATGCCCTGCACAAGCGAAAACCTTGATGAAGTGCTGAAGGGTCTCAGGGCAGTTGACTGCCAGGGCCTCAACGTCACCATCCCCCACAAACAAGCCATCGCCGAGCTCTGCGAAGAGCTGAGCCCACTGGCGAAACGGCTCGGTGCCGTCAACACCCTGATTCCGGGAGCGGGTGGTGGCTGGTTCGGCACCAACACCGATGTGGAGGGCTTTCTGGCGCCCCTCGGTGCCAACGACGCCTGGGCCGGACGCCATGCCGTGGTGATCGGCTGCGGCGGATCAGCTCGAGCCGTGGTCGCCGGTCTGCAGACCCTGAACCTCAGCAGCATCACCGTTGTGGGACGGCGCAGCGAGGCACTGCAAGCCTTCATCACTGATCTGCAGCAGAGCCACGCCCCTCTGACGGCCTGTCTCGACACCGCTGTTCAGCTCAACGAGAACGTGGCTCAAGCGGCTCTCGTGGTGAACACCACCCCGGTGGGCATGGCCCAGCACGGTGACCCCGAGGCGATGCCACTGGGGGCCGAGCTCTGGACAAACCTGAACGGAGAAGCGGTGTTGTACGACCTGATCTACACACCAAGGCCCACCAGCTGGCTCGCCGCTGGGCAACAACGGGGTCACCGCTGCATCGATGGTCTCGAGATGCTGGTGCAGCAGGGCGCTGCCTCGCTGCGGCTCTGGAGTGGACGCGACGACGTTCCTGTCGCGGCGATGCGCAGCGCCGCCGCCACTGCTCTTGCGACCTAAGGTCCCAACAATCCCTAGCTCCACCGTGCAGATTCCCCTCTGGCAGCGGCTTCTTGCACCGCTGGTGTACCTGCTCCCTTGGAGTGACGCCATTCCCTTTGGCCTCGGGGCTGACGGCGTGTTCAACCAGATCCCTCTGCTCAGGTTGTTGACCATTCCCGCGGTACCACTGATCCAATTGGATCGGGGGGTTCCCTTCGGTGGCCTGCTGCTGTTCTTCGTGCTGTTTCTGGCGGTGGTGCGGAATCCGGCCGTTCCCTACTTCCTGCGCTTCAACACCCTGCAGGCCCTGCTGACCGACATCGTCATCGTTGTGCTGAGCTTCGCGTTTGGGATCCTTCTCCAACCCATTGCCGGAGGCAGCCTGCTGCTGAGCACCCTGTCCAGCACGGTCGTGGTGGCGGTGCTGGCGATCCTTCTGTTCGCCCTGGTGGAGTGCTGGCGCGGGCGCGAACCGGACCTCCCCGGCATCAGCCAGGCCGTACGCATGCAGCTCTATTGAATCTTCGGGGGCAGGCCAGGGGATAAGGTGTTGGATCCGTCGCTCACTTCGGTGAGCCTGATGCCCCTTCGGTGCTGCCCATGACGCACGATCCGTATTACGAAACCATGTACATCCTTCGTCCGGACATTCCGGAGGAGGAAGTTGAAAGCCATCTCACCAAGTACCGCGACATGCTCGTGGAAGCTGGTGCCGACGTGCTGGACAACCAGATGCGTGGCAAGCGCCGTCTGGCCTATCCGATTGCGAAGCACAAGGAAGGCATCTACGTGCAACTGAGCCACAACGGTGATGGCCAGCACGTTGCTGTTCTCGAGAAGGCAATGCGCCTCAGTGAGGATGTGATCCGCTACCTGACCGTGAAGCAGGAAGGTCCCCTTCCCGCACCTCGGGTGATGCCGGGCAGCGAAGCTGCTCAACAGCAACAAGCCGAAGCCGCTGCATCAGCTGACTGATCAGCATTGTTGGATTCGTGGGTGGGCGATACCGTCCGCCCATGGATTCGAAACACGACCACTCTCAACCAACCGAACCTATTTGGAACGAGCGTCATGGCGACGCTGAAGTGATTCGGTTGCTGAAACAGAGAATTTCAGAGCTCGAGGGCGAGATAGAGGCCTACAACGAACTTTTGGCCGAACTGCCGGATGTCTTTGAACGCCGTTTCCAACAGCGGCTTGAGCCGTTGATGGAGCGTTATCAACTGCTGGCTGAACAGGTTGATCAAGACCAGATCGAACGACCTCAGCCAGCCCTGCCTGGAAGCCCAGAACCGGACAACGTTGTGCGTTTTCCGGGCCTGAGGCTTCTCAACTTCCTGCAGAAGCGGCAGCGCTCAGCTTGAACGGCGTTGGGATGCTGACCAGAGTCGGGTTGGCAGACCCCAGACGTAGATAAAGCCCTCCGCAGCGCGGTGATCAAACTGATCCTCACTGCCGTAGGACGCCATTTCGGGGACGTACAGGCTGCTGTCTGCTGAGCCGCGGCCGGTGACCGTGGCCGTTCCCTTGTGCAGCCGGAGACGAACGACACCATTGACGGTGGTCTGGGTGCGGTCCATGAAGCCATCCAGAGCATCCTTGAGAGGGCCAAACCAAAGGCCCTGGTAGACGAGATCGGCCCACTGCATTTCCAATTGCCGCTTGCTGCGCAGCACATCGGCGGCCAGGGTCAGGCTTTCCAGTTCCTGGTGGGCCTGGATCAACAACAAAAGGCCGGGCGTTTCGTAGATCTCCCGGGATTTGATGCCCACCACGCGGTTCTCGATCATGTCGAGACGGCCGATGCCATGGGTGCCCGCCAGACGGTTGGCTTCACGGATCAAGGCCACCGGGTCCAGCTGCTGACCGTTGATCGCCACAGGATTGCCTGCTTCAAAGGCAATCTCGATCTCTTCGGAGGCATCCGGAGCAGCCTCCACCGATCGCGTCATCGCAAACACCTCCTCCGGCGGAGCCACCATCGGGTCTTCAAGGGGTCCGGCCTCAATGCTTCGGCCCAGCAGATTGAGATCGATCGAGTAAGGCGACTTCTTGCTCACCGGTGCGGGCAGACCAAAGCGTTCGCCGTAAGCAATGGTCTCCTCGCGGCTCATGCCCCACTCACGGGCAGGAGTGAGCACCTTGAGATCCGGTGCCAATGCAGCGATGGCCACATCAAAACGCACCTGATCGTTGCCCTTGCCTGTGCATCCATGGGCGACAGCATCGGCACCAACCTCCCGGGCCACCTCCACAAGGCGCTTGGCAATCAGAGGCCTCGCCAAAGCCGTGGAGAGGGGGTAACGGCCTTCGTAAAGGGCGTTGGCACGAATCGCCGGGAAGGCGAAATCCTTGATGAAGGGCTCGATCAGGTCACCCACCAGCGACTGACTGGCACCGGCATCCAGCGCTTTCTGACGGATCGGCTCCAGCTCATCGCCCTGGCCGAGATCAGCGGCAAAGGTGATCACATCCTCCACACCCCATTCCTGCTTGAGGTACGGAATGCAAACGCTGGTATCCACTCCCCCGGAATAGGCGAGTACCACCTTCTTGGCGCGGCCCATCAATGGGTCTCCTGATCACAATCGTCTGATTCTCTCGTCTCGCCGGCCGCCACCTTTGGCGAAGCCACAAGCAACCATGCAGCCAACCCCACAGCCGGGGCAAAGACCAGCAACAGCGCCAGGGTCCAGGAAGTCTGCAACGGTTCAGGCCGCTGCAAGCCCCACCAATGCAGGCCAGCACTGATCGTCAGGGCCAGGCCCCACAAAAGAACAAGCAGCGCAGATTTATTCAGGGCCGGCCCGAAAACAGCACATGGTCTATCTTGGTTGATTGGCCCGCGTCCCTCCCTGCATGAGCGCTCTGGTTGATTTAAACGCCCTGGACAGCGTCAACCCGTCCCTCACCCGCTACGGGCGCCGCGACCCGGCACCCGTGCTGCCCCTGCGTGAGGAGCCTGACCTTCTGTCTTGGCTGGAAACCAGCGGCCGTCTCGTTGCCGACGAAGAATCCGGTTCACCTGAAGTGAGCACCGTCGAAGAGGAGGAACTCTCCGCGCTCATGGGTGAGAAAGAGGATTACAACAAGGATGACGAGCAAAACGAGGAGCAGTGGGAGGACTGATGTCCCCCAAGCACTGACTGGTCGCCACTGAGCGACTCACCTAGGGTCCCAGCGACCAGTCCAGTGCCGCTTTGCAATCCAGGGATTCGAACCACCGTCCTTGGTGGGAGAACGGCTCATTGAGTGCCAGCTTGCTGATGCTGGTGGTCTTGATGACCAGCTTTGCAGCCGACAAATGGATCCCCAATTCGCAGCTGAGCCTGCCGCTCTTGATTACAGCGGTCTGCGCAACAGCGACTGCAGCCGTGGGCATCCCCCTTCTGCGTCGCTTGAAGATGGGGCAGTTCATCCGTGAGGAGGGCCCCAAAGCTCATCAGAGCAAGGCGGGAACTCCAACGATGGGGGGCCTTCTGGTGGTTCCCGTCGGGGTCATTCTCGGGAGTCTGATCACACGGGACGCCGTGGCGTCACAGCAACTGCTCAGCCTGGCAGCCCTGACCCTGGCGTTCATGCTGATCGGCGGCATCGATGACTGGAGCAGCCTCACCAAACACACCAACACAGGCCTGACGGCACGAGGGAAATTACTGCTGCAAGCCATGGCGGCTGCAGCCTTTCTGGCCATCGCTGCCTGGCAGGGCTGGATCAGCAGCAGCATTGCTTTGCCCTTTGGCCTTGAACTGCCGTTGGGACTTCTGATCTGGCCGCTGGGGCTGTTTGTCGTTCTGGCGGAAAGCAACGCCACCAACCTCACCGATGGCCTGGATGGTTTGGCCAGCGGCTGCGGAGCACTGGTATTTACCGGTCTGGCACTTCAACTAATGCTCCGGGGAGACAACGGAGATCCCGCCTTGGCTGGCTTCTGCATGACCATGGCCGGGGCATGGCTTGGGTTTCTGGTGCACAACCGAAACCCGGCTCGGGCCTTCATGGGCGACACGGGATCCCTGGCGATGGGGGCCGCCCTCAGCGGTGTGGCTCTGTTGTCCAACAGCCTCTGGCCCCTGCTGGTGATGGGAGGCGTCTTCGTCGCGGAATCCCTCTCCGTGATCATCCAGGTTTGGGTGTTCAAGGCCACGAAAGGCCCTGATGGACAGGGGCGACGGGTGTTCCGCATGGCGCCACTGCATCACCATTTTGAGCTGGGAGGCACCGATGAACGAAGCGTGGTGCCCGCGTTCTGGCTCGTCACAGCAGGGCTGGTGATTCTCGGACTGGTGCTGCGTCCCTGAGCGCTGATCTTTATCCAATCCTGAGGACTATGACTTTGAAGTGGGCTGAAGGATGCAGTGATTCAGATTGTCAATGAAGTTGCACTTGGTTCCCCCCGCACAAAGTCAATACGTCTGAGAAAAGTTGACACCGATGCAAAAAAAGAGCGACATTTTTAAGAATTTGGAGTGATCACAACGCAGTTCCCTGAATCAAGGGAGGCCTGAACGACACAGTCGGTACTCACAGGATTTTTGATATCCAGGACGAATGCTTTGCACCGCTTGCATCCCTTAAAGTCATGCTTTGAGGCGGCAAAGCAGGATGACCTACTTCACCTGGCGTGAATCCGGTCTCACCGCTGACTGCTCAAGCCTCGAGGCGATGGCTGCCCGTTTTGAGGAGTCAGCGAGTTTGATGCGGCGCATGTCAAGCGAGGGGTTCCAACTGGAACGCGAGGGGACGGAGCAGCGCATCACGCATCCCGATCCCACCGTGTTTGAAGCCTGGGGTTTCGTCAGCGAAGAATCGCCGGTCCGCCAACTCACGCTGATCCCCGATCTTCAGAACTAATGGACAACCTGCTTGCCAAAACCGCTGAGCTGCTCGCCAGCGCCGCTGCAGATCCTGATCGGGTTCTGCGGTGGGTGCTGATCTATTTCGGTGTGTCGTCGCTTGGATTCATGGGCGTGTGGCTGATCGGCGAAGTGCGCCGTCAGAGCAGCACCGATTCGAATTGAGCCCTCAGCGGCTCGCTTCCACCGAGCGCTGACGCCATTGAGGGGTTTGCTCCATCGATTTCAGCTGCTCTGCACTGGGGCTCTCAAGCACGTCCAGGAGATGCAGGGGTTCTGCTTCGAAGTGCAGGTGAGGCCCGGTCGACCAACGGCCCGTGTTGCCGCAAAGACCAATGATCTGGCCGCGGTCATAGGAGCCTGCTGGGGCACCAGCGTTGAGATGGCTGTAACGCGTCTTGATCCCTGCCCCGGCCAGATGAAACGTCCATCCGTGGGTGGCTGTCCAGCGACTCCGACCGACCCCGTCATGGGCGGCACGCACCGGGCGACCCACACGACAGGAGATGTCCAAGGCTGGATGGTCCTGTTCGACGCCCTGGGTCACCACACCCGACATCGGCACAAGCAACGCGGCAAACAGACCCAGCAAGCAATCAAAACGAGAATTGGAAGAGAATCTTAAGACAAGAACCCTTCCGGCAGAGAAAAGACAGCATTCCCGTTTTTCGTTAACGCTCTCTTAAAAGGAAAAAAACCCTGTGGTTCTGGGCCACTGCGCCAACGGTCTGGCGACGGTTCGAAGGCAAATCAACTGCAGCTCATGCGCAGAGCACTTCTGTTCACCGGTGCCGGCCTGATGGTCGCCGCTGCTGGCCTCCCCAGCTTCGCCGCCCCCAAACAAACCGCCCGCACCGTCACCAACGGTTTCGTTCGCTCCAACGTGCTGTTGCCCATCGGTGGCAAAAAGGCCGTCTCCAATCCCGTTCCTCAGGATCTGAGCGATCTCTCCGGTTGGACCCGCGAAGAACTCGAGGTGGGTCTGGAGAAGCAATACGACGTCGACGTTGCTGACGTCACTCGCTTCCTCTACTCAGAAGAAGGCGAGGCCTTCCTCAAGGAGAGCATCAACGGCAACTATCACCCGTACTACAGCCAGCAGAACGATCTGCAGGCCGTTCGCAGCTCCATCATTCTCGATGCTGAAGATGGCAAGCTCTCCAGCTACGGAATGATGGCCAAGCTGCCGACCGACCAGCGCCTGCAAGGTGCCATGAAGGTCTGCAATGCCGAGGTGCAAGGTGATTTCCACAAGGACACCTCGCTGCTCAGCTGGTACATGAACACCCCGGCCTGCATCCAGGCCTACACCGCCAAGGCTGAAGAGCCCGCTCCTGCTGCTCCCGTCCAGGGACTCTGGTGATCTAACGGCAGAACGACAAAACACGTCCACCAAGCCCTGGGTTAACCCAGGGCTTTTTTCATGCCACCTTTTTTGTGCCTCGGTCTGTCACGACACAACCATCAAGGCAGGACCACCACCGGCGTTCCCACGTCCACAAGGTCAAAGACCCTGCGGATGTGTTCGTCATACAAGCGAACGCATCCATGGGACACGGCCCGTCCGACAGTCCAACGGTGGGGCGTGCCGTGCAGGCCGACGTGGGAGCAGCCGCGGACCTGCACCACCTTTTCGCCATCCCAACCACCGGGATTGGAGCAGTCCTGATAGAAGGCAATCCAACGTGATCCCAGGGGGTTGCGGCCTCCGGGGGGTACAAGAGCACCGGTGCCGGGATGCCGCCAGACGGGGTCCACCGCTTTGAACAGCACCCGATGCTCGCCGAGAGGTGTCTCCCAGCCTTGGGTGCCAACAGCAGCAGGCACACGCAAACGAAGCTGCCCGTGCTCCAGCAGAAGCAGCTGACGGCTGGAACGATGCAGCACCAGCTGCTTCTTGGCACGGGAACGAACAGCAGCGGGCAGCAAGGCCAGTGCCTCCGCATCACTGAGCCAGGGGGCAACCGGTGGAATCGGATCCGCAGGCCTGGCCTGAACAGGCTCAAGCTGGAGACAGGCTCCAGCAAGAACCGCCAACAACGTCGCCCGAAGCACTGGACTCAATCAAGAACGCATCCTTGACCTAGCGGGAGATCAGGCGCTGCACCCCAGGCTGCGGAAAGTCTCAGGACTTGCGTTGATTGATGATGCAGGCAGGCCATTCAAGGATCACCATGCCGTCGTTTCCACGCACCGTGATGCTGCTGGGCAGCGGGGAGCTGGGCAAGGAGGTGGCCATTGCTGCCCAACGGCTTGGCTGCCGGGTGATCGCCTGCGATCGCTATGCCGCTGCCCCGGCCATGCAGGTGGCTGACGTGGCCGAAGTGCTGCCGATGACCGATGCCGATGCCTTGCTGGAGGTGGTCAGGCGCCACCAACCCGACGTGGTGATCCCGGAGATCGAAGCGCTCGCCGTGCATGCCCTGGCGGAACTCGAACAAGAGGGGATCACCGTGATTCCCACAGCCCGCGCGACGGCCGTCACGATGAACCGAGACCGCATCCGCGACCTGGCAGCCGGCGAACTCGGTCTCCGCACCGCCCGGTTCGCCTATGCCTCCAGTGCTGAGGAACTCACAGCAGTGGCGGAACCCCTGGGCTGGCCCGTCGTGGTGAAACCGGTGATGAGTTCCTCCGGCAAAGGCCAGAGCGTGGTGACCTGTGCAGACGATCTGCCCAAGGCCTGGGAGGCCGCCATGGCCGGCGCCCGGGGCACCTCAACCCAGGTGATCGTGGAGGAATTTCTCCATTTCGATCTGGAGATCACCCTGCTCACCATCCGTCAGCGCAATAGCGAAACCCTGTTCTGTGCACCGATCGGCCACGAGCAGGAGGGAGGGGACTATCAATGCAGCTGGCAGCCCGCTCAACTCACCGACCAACAACTGCGTCAGGCCCAGGCCATGGCCAAAACCGTCACCGACAACCTGGGCGGTGCCGGTCTCTTCGGGGTGGAATTTTTCCTCTGTGGCGATGAGGTGATTTTTTCTGAACTGTCGCCCCGGCCGCACGACACTGGCCTGGTGACCCTGATCAGCCAGAACCTGAGCGAGTTCGAACTGCACCTACGCGCTGTTCTCGGTCTGCCGATCCCCACCATCACGGCAGCTGATGCGGCCGCCAGCCGCGTGATCCTGGCCCAAACGAACATGGACTCCGTGGCTTTTGAGGGGGTCGAACAAGCGCTCACGGAAGCTGACACCCAAGTGCTGCTGTTCGGCAAGCCCACAGCCCGGCCCGGTCGACGCATGGGTGTGGCCCTGGCAAGGGGAGGAGATCGGAAGGAAGCACAAGCAAAAGCCGACAGGGCAGCCGCCTGTGTGACCGTGATTCCAGGATCAACGGCTGCCTGAAAACCGGTAGTGGGTTAAGCCATCCAGCACGGCTCCAACACTGGGGCGTTTCGAGACGTACACCCGCTGCTGGGTCCGTTGGCCCAACAGGCAGGGATCGTGATCCGCAGGAACCACGGTGGCGGGCAAACCATCCAGCAACTCTCCATCCCCCTGCTGACTGGCCACCACCAGAACCTGCTGCAGGGGGAGCTGCCAGGACTGGGCCAGAAAACGGATGGCCTCACTACGGGACGCGCGTTGGGGAAGAACATCCAAAAACCAATGGCAACGGAGCTGAGGTTCCGCCTGCAGACCATGGCGGCGCAGGCACTGACGGGCCAAACCAATCAGGCCGCGGTTGGAAGCACGCAACAGGTAGCTGACCTTGAAGGGACTCTGATGATCCGGGTCCTGAAGCTGAAGGTGTTCCTGGAGTTGACCCATCGCTGCGAGCACAGCCTCACGATTCCAGGCTTGGCTGATGCGCTTCGCCCACACGGGATCTTCCTCGCGATCCGAGCTGTGGTGAATCTCGGTTCCGGCCCGGCAGATCCAGGCCTTGGGGTCGGGAAGGTGCAACTCCTGGTAGCGCTGGCGCGCCTGATCCAGCGACCGCCCCGTGAGGATCACCAAGCCTGTTGACGAAGCGAAGGGTGCGGCCTGAAGCCGATCGCGCAGATGCGCCAGGGAGCGTTCCTCCGGAAGCTCCAAGCAGCTGTCGAGATCCAGCGCCAACAGCCTGGAGACGGGGCTGGGCCGCCGCACCACCGACATTCCACGCACAGGTGACACGCGAACTTTCTGCTGCATCAGAGCGAGGTACTGACACACATGGGCATCCCAGCTGAAGTGCCGACTGATGGCCTCAACCCCGTTGTCACTCCAACGGCGCCAACGGGAGCGATCACTGCCGGCCAATTCCAGGGCCTCCTGAAGTGCCCCGGGATCGGTGACGTCCGCCAGAAGACCGTTGTCGCAACGGTGTTGGATGTCCCGTGGACCGCCATCGTCGGTGGCCACCATCGGCAAACCACAGGCCGCGGCCTCCAGAAGGGTGAGTCCGAAGGGTTCGGTCAACGCCGGATTCACAAACAGCCCCCCACGACGCGCCGCCCAGCGATAAAGGGCAGGAATCTGGGCACGGCTGTGTTGTTTGGGATAGGCCACCTGGCCATAGAGATCGAAACGATCCACCAGATCGAACACCTGCTGGAGCACATCGCGCTGCTGCTTCTCGAGCTCACGCGGGTCATCCCGACAGCCCAGCACAAGCACCAGGTTGTGACGCTGCCGCAGCACCGGCGACTGACCAAAGGCTTCCACCAGAGCGGGAATGTTCTTGCGCCGCACCGCACGGGAAATCGCCAGCAGGGGCGGACGATCCGGCTCCCTGAGGAAAGGCTGCAACAGGCTTTGCAATGCGGAGCCTTCATGCGATGAACCGTGGGGATGGAACCGGGAAGCATCAACGCCAGGGGGCACCACCACCGCCTGATCCGCCCGAAAGTGGCCGTAGCGGCAGTACTGCTGATCCGCCTCCTGACGGGTGCTGGTGATCACCAGATCCGCCTGGGCCAGAGCACGCTCTTCGGCGTCAATGCGTCGGCTGATGGCATAGGTCTGCTCAAGTTGAGAGCGATCCAAGCCACCGGCCAGGAGACGACGCTGTTTCTCCCGGCCGAGGGAATGACCCGTAAAAACAAGCGGAATCCCCAACCGCTGACTGACCAAAGCACCCACCAGACCGGCATCGGCGTAATGGGCATGAATCCAATCGACCCTCTGACCGGGCTGGCTCAGATGTTCCACCAGCTGATCAGCCAGCTCCTCGAGATGGGGCCAAAGCAGCTCCTTGCGGAGATAACGCTTCGGACCAAAGGGAAAGCGCAGGATGCGGGCTCTTGGAGCAATGTCTTCAACCCGTTGGCTGTAATCGAGATCAACCCGTCGGTCCTGAATCAGCCGGGTGACCACATCCACCTGCTCCACCTCAGCCCGCTGCGCCAGGCTGCGCACGAGCTCCAGCACATACAACGTCTGACCACCGGTATCAGCATCCCGCCCCAGTTCGAGCTCATGGGAACGAAACAGACCGTGAAGGTGCAGATGCAACAACCGGATCCCCATTCGCTCCACTCACAAACAACAACGGGACGCAGATTCGGTGCCGTTGTTTTTTCTTTAGAGGCGGAAGAAGGAGTGAAAAATAAAAAAACCCTTAGAAGACCAACCAATCAAACCGAATCAAAAAGCGGAGTCGTGTTGTCGTGCAATGGATCTGGACCCAAGGGACAACACGCATGCCCTCGGCTTGATGTAACAAGCCAGCAACGTCAGAGGCGGTCGCTGACATCGACAAGGCTGCTTTGCTCATCACCCCAACCACCCCCAGAGAAGCTGACGGCGCCATCCACCTCAAGCTGCTCGTTGATCCAGCCAAGGATGACCGGCCCAACCTGTGCCGGGGACGGCTCACCGCGAAAACTGCGAAGGCTGAAGTGGTCTGCCCCCTGCACCAAAACCAAGCGGTGACCCAAGCGCACGGCCTTGCTCTCACGCATCGGAGCAATCGCTTCCGGGCCCGAAGGCACCACCCAATCGCGGGTACCGCTGATCAGCAACAACTTGGCTGGAAGGCTCTCCAGGCGACTGCCGTCGAATAAAAGACGCAAGGGCGGGCTGACGGCCACAACAGCCTTGACCCTTGGGTCGGCAACAGCGGCCTGGTTCACCCCCGAAAGCCAACTGCACTGGAGCACCCAGCTGATGTTGCGCTCCGGATCCTTGAGGTCGTTGCAACGGGCTTTGAGCCTGGAATCAACAGGAACACCACCAGCCAGCTGAAGCGTGGTGGTGGCTCCCCAAGAGTGGCCCACCACCGCAACGGCATCGGTGTTCAACCTGGCCCCAGACAGAAGACGCCCTGCACTGATGGCATCCAACACAGCGGACACATCAAGGGGCCGAAGCCGCAACTCTTCAGGCCCAGGCGGCGGCGCATCACCGGCGAGCATCGCCTTCTGCTGATTGAAATCACTGCCGGGGTGGTCTGGCAGCAGCACGGTGTAGCCATGGGCAGCCAGCACCTCACCCCAACCTTCAAAGGATTCCGGATCGTCCCAGAGCCCGTGGGAGATCACGACCAAACGTCCGTTGGCTGGCGCTGCAGGCTGAAGCGTCAGAACTCGCAAGGGTTTGGGCCGATGGGGCACGGAAACCTGAACCACCTCACGGGACCAACCGGAGCGCAGTGGCTCCCGCAGAGCGGCCGTCGCGGATGCAGCCTCAAGGGAACGGGCCAGGGCAACCCCCTCCTCAAGATTGGTTTTAAGCCGGTTGGCCACCTCAGCGAGGCGGGATAAATCGATCGATGCCTGCTCTCCAGGCAACTCCCTGAAAAAGCCAAGAATGTTGGGTTGCCCCCGGCGTTCAGCACGAATCAGGGCTTCGGTCAGCATCCGCCCGCTGTCGTCCAGCTCAACCCCTTCAAGAGACACAACCTGCGTCGCCGCATGGAGGGCCTGCTCCAGCAGCGGCTGACCGGTCGATCCCGCCAGCAATGCCTTGGTCTCCAGAGGCAGCGGCATAAGGAACACCTGACGCAGCAGCGGCAACAACTTGCCACCACTGGCCAGTTCCAGATCCTGCAGATCCGGACTGGCCTGAATCAGTTGTTCAGCCGACTCCCCATCAGCGAAGTTGATCGTGATCTCCGTCTCAAGAAACGGCAGACGCAACACGAACCGCTCCAAAGCAAAAGCAGGCCCTCCACTGAGGGCCATTGACATGCCAAACGCCAGAGCCGCCAGGTGGGTGCGAAGTCGGGCCATCAGGCCGCCAGGGAAACGGGGAGTTCCGGGGGATGCTGCTCCAAAACCCGAGCCAGGTAGCGGCCGGTGTGACTGGTGGGGTGCTTGGCGACCTCTTCTGGAGTGCCGGTGACCAGGATCTCGCCACCCTTGTCACCGCCCTCAGGGCCGAGATCAATAATCCAGTCGCTGCAGCGGATCACGTCAAGATTGTGCTCGATGCAGATGATCGAATTGCCCTTGTCCACCAACCGCTGCATCACATCCATCAGCTTGTGCACGTCGTAGAAGCTGAGGCCGGTGGTGGGCTCATCAATCAGATAAAGGGTCTTGCCGGTGGCCCGCCGTGACAGCTCCGTGGCCAGCTTCACCCGCTGGGCCTCACCCCCCGAGAGGGTTGGCGCCGGCTGGCCGAGCTTCACGTAGCCCAGGCCCACATCCACCAAAGTGCGCAAGCGATCAGCCGCCTGAGGGATGGCATCAAACACCTCAGCGGCCTGCTCCACCGTCATTTGCAGCACATCCGCGATGGTGTAGCCCTTGTATTTCACCTGCAGGGTTTCGCGGTTGAACCGGGCGCCCTTGCAGACATCGCACTGGACGTACACATCCGGCAGGAAGTTCATCTCAATCACGTTCACGCCCTGACCACGGCAGGCCTCACAGCGGCCACCCTTCACGTTAAAACTGAACTGACCCACCTGGTAACCGCGGGCCTTGGCCTCCACCGTGGCGGCGAACACCTGACGGATCGGATCAAAAGCACCGGTGTAGGTGGCTGGATTGGAGCGGGGCGTGCGTCCAATCGGGCTCTGGTCGATCACGATCACCTTGTCGATCGACTTCAACCCCCGCAGTTCACCCAGACCCTGCGGGAAGGGCACCTTCAAACCCAGGCCGTTCTCAAGAGCCGGGTGCAGGAGCTCATTCACCAGGGTGCTCTTGCCGCTGCCGCTCACCCCGGTGACCGACACCAACCGACCCAAGGGAAACTCAACCGAAACGTTCTTGAGGTTGTTGCGGTTGCAATCAATCAACTTGAGTGAGCGCGAACCGCTCTGGCGGCGTTCAGCCGGCGTTGGAATCGAGCGACGGCCGCTCAGGTAGGCGCCGGTGAGGGATTCGCTGCTCGCCACCAGGTCATCGAAACTTCCCTCCGCAACGATGTGACCCCCATGGACGCCGGCACCAGGGCCGATGTCCACCACGTGATCGGCAGCACGGATGGTGTCTTCATCGTGTTCCACCACCACCAGGGTGTTTCCAAGATCCCTGAGCCGCACCAGGGTGTTCAGAAGACGGTCGTTATCCCGCTGATGCAGGCCGATGCTTGGCTCATCGAGCACATACAGCACCCCAGTGAGACCAGCACCGATCTGGGTTGCGAGACGGATGCGCTGGGCTTCACCGCCGGAGAGCGTCATCGCCGGTCGATCAAGGCTCAGGTAGTCGAGACCAACATCAAGCAGGAATTTCAAACGAAGGCGGATTTCCCTGAGCACCAGATCACCGATCTGGATCTGACGGGCATTCAGCAAGGGCTCTGAACCCTCGTAGGCGCCCACACCCATCAGTTTTTCGATCCGTTCCAGGGTCTGACCGACGCTGACGGCCGTAAGTTCTGGAATCCGGTACGGCCCCACTTTCACCGCCAGGGCTTCAGGGCGGAGCCGCTGTCCGCCACAGGCTTCACAGGGAACCAGCTCGAGATACTTCTCCAACTTCTGGCGCTGGGCTTCACCACTGGCATCGCGGAGCTGCCGCTCGAGGATCGGAAGAATGCCTTCGAAGGGCCGGGTGTATCCCCCTTGCCCCTTGCGATAACGGCTGTCGGCCTGGATCAGAATCGGTTCGCGGCTTCCGTTGAGCAGCACATCCCGCTGTTCATCCGTGAGTTCATTCCATGGGGTCTTGATCTCAAAACCGAAGGCCTCACCCACCGAATACAGCAGGGAGAAGTAGTAGCTGTTGTCCTTCTCTGCCCAAGGCGCCACCGCGGAATACACCGGCTGCGTTGGGTCCGGAATGACCCGATCCACGGTGAACTTGCGCAGATGGCCAATGCCATGGCATGCCTCACAGGCGCCGTAAGGGCTGTTGAACGAAAACAGTCGCGGTGACAGCTCCTCCATCACAGCGCCGTGCACGGGGCAGGCGAAGTTCTCGGAGTAGAGACGCTCCCGCTCAACGCCTTCGGGAAGCTCCTCCCCCTTCTTGGGCACCACCTCCACCAATGCCAGACCATCGCCGCGTTTGAGGGCCGTTCGCAACGAATCGGTCAGCCGTTCCTGGATCCCCTCACGGGCCACAAGACGATCGACCACCACCTCAATGTTGTGGCTGTGGTTCTTGTCGAGCTCGATGTTGTCGGCCAGCTCGCGCACCTCACCGTTGATGCGCACCCGGGCGAAACCTTCCGCCGCCAAACCACTGATCAACTTGGTGTGGGTGCCCTTCTTGCCGCGCACCACCGGCGCCAACAACTGATAGCGGGTTCCCTCCGGCAACAGCAGGATCTGATCGACCATTTCGTCGATGCTCTGCGGCTTGATCGAACGGCCACACTTGGGGCAGTGGGGCTCGCCGGCACGGCCGAACAGCAGACGGAGGTAGTCCTGAATCTCCGTGACGGTGCCCACCGTGGAACGGGGGTTGTGACTGGTGGATTTCTGATCAATCGAAATCGCCGGAGACAGCCCCTCGATGGCATCGACATCGGGCTTGTCCACCTGCCCGAGAAACTGGCGGGCATAGGCCGACAAACTTTCGACGTAGCGGCGCTGTCCCTCCGCAAAGATCGTGTCGAAGGCGAGTGAACTCTTGCCGCTGCCACTCACCCCGGTGAACACCACCAGCTTGTTGCGGGGAATGGTGACGTCGACGTTCTTGAGGTTGTGCTGCCGCGCACCCCTCACTCGAATCACATCGTCCTGAGTCGCCAGCGGGCCAGCTGAGTCAGCGATCTTGGCAGCAGCTCGCGCCATCAGGACCCGTTGGAAAGCTCAGGAGCTTAGGAAGAACCGAAGCCTTCAAGCTGTTCGCTGGTCCAGCAGGCTTGCTGCATAGGCATCAGCCTGTTCGCCACCAGCGAGGTCTGCCAGCTCCTGGCGGCGTTCCTGAGTGTCCCGCAGTCGGGACACTCGCGTGTGGGTTACACCGTCTTCCACATGCTTGCTCACCCGGAAATGGTGATCGGCAACCGCTGCCACAAGCGGTTGGTGGGTGACGCAGAACACCTGACGCTGACGGGCCAGGGTCTGAAGCAGATCGGCCATCGCTCCACTGACGCGTCCACTGACCCCGGCATCAATCTCATCAAAAAGAAGCGTGCTGGACCCATCCACAGCGGCAAGGGTGGTCTTGAGTGCGAGCAGAAAACGGGACATCTCACCGCCGGAGGCCACCTCCGTTAGCGGTGCCATCGGTTGGCCGGGATTGGCGGAGAACAGGAATTGAACAGCGTCCGCCCCATGCTCAGCCGGATCACAGGGGGTGAGATCCACCTTGAAGCGCACGTTGGCCAGGCCCATGGGTGGCAACAGCTTCAGCAACGAGGCTTCTAAGGCCTCCGCCGCCTTAAACCGCTCGCGACGCAGGGCCGCATTGGCCTGATCACGCGTCTGGCGACAGAAAGTCTCGGCCTGTTGCAGGCGGGCGAGATCCGCCGCGAAGCCTTCCGATCCCAAACGATGAAGCAACTCGTCGCGCCGCTGAATCAAACCGGCCAGATCAAGGCCATAACGGCGCTGCAGGCGTTTTAAAACCGACAGACGCTCCTGAATCCGCTCCAGCTGGTCTGGATCGCTCTCCAGCGCCAGACCGTATTGATCGAGGGAGCGCAACAAACCGTCCACACCTGCTTCGAGATCCAGCGCCTGATCACGCAGGGGCTCAAGCGAACCATCCAGCTGCGCCATGGCCTGCAGCTCCTGGATGCACGCCGCGAAATGTTCCTGCAGGGAAGGCGCCTGATCCACACCGTCGCGGAGACGCCCAAACAGCAAGGCCAAACCCTCCAGCAGCCTCACGCCATGGACGAGGCGGTCTTGATCCTGTTCCAGCCGCTGCTGCTCGTCGGGGTCGTCGAGATCGGCAGCTTGCAGCTGCTCCAACTGCTCTTCCTGTTCAGCCTGCTCCTGTTCGGAGCGCTGCTGCTCCTGCTCAAGTGCCGTCAGGGCATCTGCGGCCTGGCGCCATTCGGTCCAGGCATCAGCCACCTGAACTTTGAGCTCAGCCAATGCCGATCCACCGAGACGGTCAAGCCAGAGCCGTTGCTGCCCCGCCCGCGACAACAACTGGGTCTGTCCCTGAACCGTGAGATCAATCAACAGCGGCCTCAGCTCAAGCAACTGCTGACGGTTCACCGTGCTGCCATTCAGCCGACAGCGACTGGAATAACGATCACCCTCCTGCCGTTTCCACTCGCGGCTGATCAGAAGCTCCTCTTCGGGGTCAAACTCCGCCGCGATCAGCCACTGCTCCAGGGCTGAGTTGAGTTGAAACGCAGCCTCGATCCTGGCGCGATCGGAACCCGTCCGCAGCAGACGAACGCCGCTGGAACCCTGCGCTCCACCCAGCACCGCATCGAGGGCATCAAGAAGGATCGATTTACCGGCGCCGGTCTCACCGGTGAGCACCGTGAAACCCGAGCTGAACTCCAGTTCAAGACTCTCAATCAGAGCGATGTTCTGCAGCAGCAGACCGGTGAGCACGTCCAGCCCTGTGATGATGCCGACCGTAGCGGCAGCTCGGTTCGTTTAGAAGGGGTGTCGGACATCCCGATGAATTGATGGCGCAGGAGCTCGGGGATTTCATCGAAGCCGCAGGGTTGCTCGAGTACGACCCCACCGCCATCACACGTATCTATGCCGGTCATCCCCAGCGGCTGATCCGCCGGCTCTGGCAAACCCTCGTACCCATCGGCCTGTTGCTGCTGGGCGTCGCCTTCGACTGGATCTTCCAGTTGCTGAAGGATGAGGAACGGGCCCGGGCTCGAGCGCGCGAATGCGCTGAACTTCTCGTGGATCTTGGTCCCGCCTTCATCAAGGCCGGCCAGGCGCTCTCCACCCGACCGGACATCGTCCCCCCGTTGCTGCTGGAGGAACTGGCCCAGCTCCAGGACCAACTGCCCGGCTTCGACAGCGGCCTGGCCATGGCCTGCATCGAGGAAGACCTCGGCGCACCAGTGGATGACATTTTCGAGCAGCTGGACCGGGAACCGATTTCAGCCGCTTCGTTGGGTCAGGTGCACAAGGGGACCCTCAAGGGTGGCGCCAGGGTCGCGGTGAAGGTGCAGCGCCCGGGGCTGCGCGAACAGATCACCCTGGATCTGTACATCGTGCGCAACATCGCCGCCTGGTTGAACAGCAACATCGGATTGATCCGCAGCGACCTCGTCGCCCTGATCGATGAACTGGGGCGACGGGTGTTCGAAGAGATGGATTACCTCAACGAGGCCTCGAACGCTGAGACCTTCGCTGAGCTGCATCAACACAACCCTCGCATCGCCGTTCCGACGATCTATCGCAACGCCACCAGCCGCCGGGTGCTGACGATGGAGTGGATCGACGGCGTCAAGCTCACCAACCTTGATGCGGTTCGCGAGCTCGGTGTGGACCCGGACGACATGGTGGAAGTGGGCGTGAACTGCAGCCTTCAACAGTTGCTGGAGCATGGCTTCTTCCATGCCGACCCCCACCCCGGCAATCTCCTGGCTCTGGAGGACGGTCGCCTCTGTTATCTCGACTTCGGGATGATGAGCGAAGTGAGCCGCGAGTCACGCACCGGCTTGATTCAGGCCGTGGTTCATCTGGTGAACCGGAACTTCGGGAAGCTCTCTAAAGACTTCGTCACCCTGGGGTTCCTGGCGGAAGACGTGAACCTGGAACCGATTGTTCCCGCCTTTGAAAAGGTCTTCAGCCAGGCCTTGGAAGCCGGCGTCAACCGCATGGATTTCAAAGCGGTCACCGACGACATGTCGGGTGTGATGTACAAATTCCCCTTCCGGGTGCCGCCTTATTACGCCCTGATCATTCGATCACTGGTCACCCTGGAAGGCATCGCCCTCAGTGTTGATCCGAACTTCAAGATCCTCGGTGCTGCCTACCCCTACTTCGCCAGGCGGCTGATGGAGGATCCCGATCCCCAGTTGCGTCAGAGCCTTAAAGAGATGCTGTTCGACGGGGACGCGTTCCGTTGGACCCGTCTGGAAAATCTGGTGTCCAGCGCTGCAAGCCAGGCCCAGCTGGATCTGGAGGCCTTGCTCGATCAACTGCTCGACTTCCTGTTCTCACCCAAGGCAGGACTGCTTCGGGATCAACTGGTGACCGCCACGGTTGATCGTCTGGATGCTCTGGGTTGGTCGACGATGCAACGCCTGGGTCGACGGCTCCCCAAACGACTGCAACCCTCCGCCCTTGCCCAGACACCTCCCGGGCTCTCCGATCCACTGATGCAACTGGAGCCGGTGCGGGAGTTGATCCAGGTGTTGCAATCGTTGCCGGGATTCACCCCTGAGCTTCTGCTGCGTCGAATGCCAAGGGTGCTCAATGAACCAGACACCCGGCGAATGGGCTTCAAGGTGGCTCAGGGGCTGGCCGAACGGGGAGTTGTCCGCCTGGTACGGGTCGCTGCTGGAGTTCCGGCCTAACTTCCGGCCAACACCTTCAGCGTGATGCTCCCCAAGCCCTTCACCCGTTCCTCTCTGCTGGCCATGGCGGCAGGGCTTGGGCTGAGTTTGAGCTGCGTCATGCAACCCCTGCATGCCGCCACGGAGGTCGCCCTGGTGAGTGGTGCCTTCCGCCGCTCCATTCCAGTGAAAGAAATCGAACACCTCGCCGAAACCGGGGATGCCACTGGTCTGCTGGAGGACCTGCTGGAGCTCTCCGCGCAGGACCCCAACGAGGTGGCGCAGATGCTCAACCAGAGCCTTGAGCTTCCCCTGGTGCTCACAAGCCGTCTGATCAACACACGGATCGGTGAAGCCATCCTGCGTCGTGTCGCACGCATCATTCATCCGATCTACACACCGGAACCAGAGGTGAGTGTTCCGGCGATCCGCGCCGGAGTGATCAGTGGATTGCAAAGCGAAGATGGCCTCACGGCAGTGAGCTTTTTGAAGGGCTACCCCAATGCCGTCATGGCGGTGAATCTTCCGGCTCTGTTTGGAGTGATCGAAAAAGCGGAATCCATCGCCGGTCTGGTGCAGTTTTTCTCCGACTCCCCCTTGGACGGATTGAAGGAAGCGCAACCCTGACCAAGCCCTGAACGGACGCCGCCTAGATTCCGGCAATCCCCCCATCCCAGCCGGTGTCCCTGTTTCAGAACCTCCGTCGGCGTTTCACTGCCACCCCTGTGATGCAGGACTGGCCTGGACTGATCGAGGCCTATCGCAGCTGGCTTCCGGTCAGCGATGCGACCCCGGTGATCAGCCTGCGTGAGGGCGCCACCCCTCTGATCCCCGTTCCATCAGTTGCGGAACAGATCGGCAAGGGCGTGAAGGTGTTCGTGAAATACGACGGCCTGAACCCCACGGGATCCTTCAAGGACCGAGGCATGACCATGGCCATCAGCAAAGCCAAGGAAGCCGGTTGTGAAGCGGTGATTTGTGCCAGCACGGGCAACACCAGCGCTGCGGCTGCGGCCTATGCCCGGCGGGGTGGGATGCGTGCCTTCGTCTTGATCCCGGACGGCTATGTCGCCCAGGGAAAACTGGCTCAGGCGTTGGTGTACGGCGCTGAGGTCCTGGCGATCCGCGGCAACTTCGACCGCGCCCTCGACATCGTTCGCGAAGCGGCAGAGAAGTATCCCGTCACCCTCGTGAACTCGGTGAATCCCTACCGGCTGCAGGGCCAGAAAACGGCGGCCTTCGAAATCGTGGATGCCCTCGGTGATGCACCCGACTGGCTGTGCATTCCCATGGGCAACGCCGGAAACATCACCGCCTATTGGATGGGTTTCCAGGAATATCAACAGGCCGGCAGGAGCCGCAGCCTGCCCCGAATGATGGGATTCCAGGCCAGCGGATCCGCCCCTCTGGTGAACAACACCACGGTGACGGACCCCGAAACCATCGCCACCGCCATTCGCATTGGCAACCCGGTCAACCGAGCCAAGGCCCTGGCAGCTCGCGAAGCCAGCAATGGCGCGTTCCTGGATGTGACCGACGCGGAGATCATCTCGGCCTACAAGCTGCTTGGCGGCCAGGAGGGAATCTTCTGTGAACCCGCCAGCGCTGCCTCTGTGGCAGGCCTGCTCAAGCGCAAAGATGAAGTGCCAGCCGGCGCCACGGTGGTCTGCGTTCTGACCGGCAACGGCCTCAAGGATCCCGACTGCGCCATCAGCAACAACGACGCCGCCTTCCACACCGACCTCAGTCCCGATCTGGGCACCGTCGCCAGCGTGATGGGCTTCTGACACACCGTCTTGCATCAACGCACTTCTGCCCCCTTCAGGGGGCTTTTTTATGGCCGCAAGACAAAACCAACCGACAAAGCGGCTGCGGAAGACGCCCGAAAACCATCCCAACACGCTGTGGAAAACAGGCGAAAACTATCCACCCATTTACCGCGCGAGCTTTCCACCCGCTGTGAAGAAGGGGAAAACAAGGTCTCACTCCCCATCCTGTGAAAAATTCTCCTCAGCCCTGGCTCATCAAAAACTGTGATGAGCACTGGGTT